>NZ_FOMK01000034.1 GCF_900112615.1 Chitinophaga sp. CF118
ATTTTATCGGAAGGGTAAGGAACTGAAGTATTGTTGAAGACTGATAATAATCTTGCTGTTTCTGCTTCACTTAAATATTCCAGTTCTTCAATGGGTTGATATGAATAGTTGGTGACGGCTTCCAGCAATTGTACAAAATGAATGCTTAAACGGTCTATCGTTTCTTTGGTATAGATGTCACTGTTGTAAGTAATTGCGGTGGTAATCTCCTCTCCTGTTTCTGAGAAATTGAATAAGAGGTCAAACTTGCTGACCGTATGCGTATGCCCTGTATACTCACTTACGGATAAGTTATTCAACTGTAATGGTCCGCTGTTTTTATCCTGCAGCGCCACCATGACATCAAATAAAGGACTACGACTCAGATCCCGTTGTAACTGCAAAAGATCTACCAGGGTATCGAATGGATAAACCTGGTGTTCATAAGCGTTCAGCGTGATCTGTTTTACGTTTTCCAGTAGCTCAAGGTAGCTGTCCTTCCCGCTGAATCGTGTTCTTAAGACCAGCGTGTTGACATAAAATCCTATCTGATCTTCCAGTTCTATATGTTCACGACCTGCAACAGGACTACCAATGATAATGTCTTCCTGGCCGCTGTATCGATGTAATAAGGTATTAACCGCGCACAACAGTCCCATGAACAACGTACTCTGTTGCTCCTGCATCAGGGTTTTTAACCCGCGCGTCAACTCACGGTTAATTGTTTTATAAACAATGCCCCCATTGTAGCTCTTCAGGGCAGGACGGGCCTTATCTGCCGGTAAGACTAACACTGGCAACTCATCTGAAAACTGATTTAACCAATAGGTTGCATGCTCTTCCAATGCGGCTTCACTTAGTTGTTCCTGCTGCCAGAAAGCGTAATCTTTATATTGAATTTTAAGTGGAGATAATGGATTTGATGCTGTATTATAAAACAGCAACAGCTCTTTAATAAACACATTCATGGACCAGCCATCACTGATAATGTGGTGTATGGTAAAAGTAAAGATCCATTTGTTGGTTCCTACCTGGTATAAACCGGCACGCAGCAAAGGTCCTGCACTCAGTTCAAATGGTGCGGCAACAGCCTGTTGCAGCAAACTCTTTAGGATAGTCTCATCAGCCTGCATATCATAACAGGCGATGTTAAACGGTATAGTATCAAGAATCACCTGGCGCACCTCACCCTCTTCATCTTCCCGGAAGATGGTCCGCAGGCTCTCATGACGTGCAATCAACTCATCAAAAGCATATTCCAGCAAAGCAAGATCCAACTCACCTTCAAAAACAAATACGCCCGGCATGTTATAAGCTGCACTACC
>NZ_FOMK01000031.1 GCF_900112615.1 Chitinophaga sp. CF118
CCCATTGAAGAACTGGAATATTTAAGTGAAGCAGAAACAGCAAGATTATTATCAGTCTTCAACAATACTTCAGTTCCTTACCCTTCCGATAAAATACTGATTAGTTTATTTGAAGAACAGGTTAACCGCACCCCGGATCGTGTTGCATTGGTATTTGAAGGACAATCGCTGAGTTACAGTGAAGTAAATGCAAAGGCAAATCAGCTGGGTGTTTATTTAAGAAAACATTATGATGTACAACCAGATGATTTAATAGGAATAAAATTAGAACGTAGTGAATGGATGATCATCGCTTTGCTGGGAGTATTAAAGTCAGGCGGTGCATATGTACCTATTGATCCTGCGTACCCACAGGAACGTATAGATTATATGCTTACGGACAGCCAGTGCAAAGTATTGATAGATGAAGAGGAACTGGTAAACTTCCGGGAAGAGCAGGATAGCTATAACAAAGAGAATCTCCTGTCTGCCAACACTTCGGCAGACCTTGCTTATGTGATCTATACTTCAGGTTCCACCGGTCAGCCTAAAGGCGTGATGATTGAACAGCGTTCGCTGGTAAATTATCTGACCGCTATTAATGCGGAGTATGGGTTAGGAGGAGATGACCGTGTTTTACAGATATCCAATTTTGCATTTGATGCATCCGTAGAGCAGATTTTTGGAAGTTTGTTAAACGGAGCAGCTTTATATATCATCAGCAATCCTTTATCACTGGATGGCAGTGAGTTAAATGATTTTATTGCCACCCATGGTATCACGCATTTACATGGTGTTCCGGCATTACTTGAAAAGGCAGGATTAACGATTACACATTCCTTAAAACGGGTTATCTCAGCGGGAGAAAATTGCCCATTATCTTTAATGAATAGCCTGAAAGAGAAGGTTACGTTTTATAATAAATACGGTCCTACCGAAGGGACCATTTCGACTACCATTTTCAACGCAAGCGAACGCGCTGTGAATGGGACCTCCATACCTATTGGTCGTCCAATCAATAATAGCAGAATATACATCCTTGATGATGCGGGTCATTTATTACCTGTAGGTATAACCGGAGAGATTTGTATAAGTGGCGCAGGTATTGCCCGCGGTTATCTGAATAGGGCAGAGCTCACGGCAGAGAAATTTGTCGCTGATCCATTCCAACCTGGCGAGCGGATGTACAAAACCGGAGACCTCGGCAGATGGTTACCTGATGGCAACGTAGAGTACATTGGCAGAAAGGATGACCAGGTAAAGATCCGTGGTTACCGCATAGAATTGGGAGAGATAGAAAATGCATTGCAGCAGCTTGTAGACATAGATGCAGCGGTTGTAACAGCGAAAGGGAGTAAAGAAAAAGAACTGGTAGCATATATCGTCAGTAAGGCAGTATTAAATACAACGGATATAAGATCAGCCTTGGGCAAGATCTTACCATCCTACATGATCCCCGGTTA
>NZ_FOMK01000030.1 GCF_900112615.1 Chitinophaga sp. CF118
GTAGCCGGAGTGTTAGCAGCCAGGGTGAAAGCAGGATTAGCACAATTGTTCTGGTCAGGACCGGCAGCGGCCAGGATATTTACATTATTTGTAAGTACAACATCATCTGTTAATACGCAGGTACCATTAGTGATGGTCCAGCGCAGGGTAGCTGTATTACCAGCTAATACCGTAACTGTAGTTGTTGGACTGTTTGTTGTAGCGATAGTAGCAGTACCTGAAACGATTGTCCATACACCTGTTCCTACACTTGCAGGCGTAGCTGCCATTGTAAACAGTGCAACATTACAATGTTCCTGGTCTGGCGCTGGTGTGATGGGCGTTGGCGCTGCATAATTGGTCAGTACAACAGTACTTGATGAAGCCGGACATGTTCCGTTAGAAATGGTCCATGCCAGGGTAGCAGTGTTACCTGCTAATACAGTGACTGTCGTTGTTGGACTGGTTGGTGTTGCGATAGTAGCAGTACCAGAAACCACTGTCCATAAACCTGTTCCTACTGTTGGTGCATTAGCAGCCATCGTAAACAGATCGTTGGCACATTGTGATTGAGCAGGACCAGCAACAGAAGGTGTTGGTGTAGCATAGTTTGTTAACACTACATCATCTGTTGTGGAGCAAAGTCCGTCTGTGATCGTCCATCTCAGTGTAGCAGTGCTTCCTGTTGGAACTGTTACTGCTGAAGTCTCACTGTTTGCCGTTGTGATAGTAGCAGTACCGGAAACCACTGTCCATAAACCTGTTCCTGCACCAGGGTTGTTACCAGCCAGGGTGAAAGCAGGATTAGCACAATTGTTCTGGTCAGGACCGGCAGCGGCTATAACATTTTGACTATTTGTGAGAACGATAGTCGTCTGTGAAGGCGGACATGTTCCGTTTGTAATAGTCCATGCCAGCGTAGCAGTGTTACCTGCTGGTACATTGACTGTCGTTGTTGGACTGGTTGCTAGTGTGATAGTAGCAGTACCGGAAACCACTGTCCATAAACCTGTTCCTACTGTTGGTGTGTTAGCAGCCATCGTAAACAGCGCATCATTACAATGTGCCTGAGCAGGACCGGCAACAGAAGGTGTTGGTACATCGTAGTTTGTTAATACTACATCGTCTGTTGTTACGCAGGTACCGTTGGTGATGGTCCAGCGCAGCGTAGCAGTGCTTCCTGTTGGAACTGTTACTGCTGAAGTGGGATTGGTGTCATCTGTTATAGTAGCAGTACCTGAAACCACTGTCCATAAACCTGATCCGGTAGCCGGAGTGTTAGCAGCCAGGGTGAAAGCAGGATTAGCACAATTGTTCTGGTCAGGACCGGCAGCGGCCAGGATATTTACATTATTTGTAAGTACAACATCATCTGTTAATACGCAGGTACCATTAGTGATGGTCCAGCGCAGGGTAGCTGTATTACCAGCTAATACCGTAACTGTAGTTGTTGGACTGTTTGTTGTAGCGATAGTAGCAGTACCTGAAACGATTGTCCATACACCTGTTCCTACACTTGCAGGCGTAGCTGCCATTGTAAACAGTGCAACATTACAATGTTCCTGGTCTGGCGC
>NZ_FOMK01000027.1 GCF_900112615.1 Chitinophaga sp. CF118
AGGGGCTGACCAAAAAGGTCAGCCCTTTTCTTTTTGGAAGATAAAGGGCTGATTAGTAATTTTAGATACCACTCAAAAATTACTATGACAAAAATAAGCACTTCCCAGAAATTTAAAGCATATAGTCCCCAACAAGCTTTATTACTCCCCCCTTCCTTAGAAGAATTAATAGGAGCAAAACACCTTGTTCGAGTGGTGAATGAGGTTGTAGAGAGAATGGATCTGAGCCTTTTGATCCAGCAGTATTTAGGAGGAGGTACCAGCGCCTATCATCCCCGGATGCTGTTAAAGGTCCTTTTATACGCCTACAGCGTTAAGATTTATACAGGCCGTAAGATCGCCCAGGCGCTGAGCCAGGATATTCACTTTATGTGGCTGAGTGGGATGAGTCGGCCAGATTTTCGCACCATTAATAATTTCCGTAGCAGTAAAGCAAAAGAAGTTATAGAGGTTTTATTTAAAGAAATGCTGGAGTTTCTGTTGGAGCATAGCTATATTAAGATGGAAAATTACTTCTGTGATGGTAGTACATTCCGAGCAGATGCGAACCAACATAAAATGGTATGGAAAAAGAATGCAGAACGTTATAAAGCAGGGACCGAAGAGAAATGTCGTGCATTATTTAAGGAGATAGATCAACTCAACAGCGAGGAGGATCGTCAGTATGGCAAGGGAGATCTGGAGGAAAAAGGGGATGCTTCCAGCATAACACCGGAAGACATTCAGGCACAGGCGGTACTTCTGGATAAACAATTAGCAGAAGCTAGCAGCAACAAGAAAAGGCGTAAAGCGACTAGCTTAAGGAAGAAACTGTCAGAGGCAGAGAGTAAAATAGGGAAATATGATGCACAGATTGTCTCTGCAGGCAATCGTAGTGGGTATAACACGACCGATGAAGATGCCAGCGCGATGAGGATGAAAAACAAAGTAGAAGTATTGCCTGCATATAATGTAATGGCTGGAAGTGAACAACAGTTCATCACAGGCGTAAGTGTTCATCAGAATACCAATGATGGGGTGTGTTTTAAAGATCATCTAGAACAGGTCATTCCACATCAGCCTTTTAAACCGAAAAACATTATCGCAGACAGTATTTTCGGAACAGAACAGAATTATGAATTGCTGAAAGAATATGAAATAGAGAACTACATGAAGTTCCCTCTCTATCATAAAGAACAGACAAAGAAATTTAAAGAAAATGTGTTTTTAAAAGAGAACTTTCCCTACGATGTTTTAACAGACAGCTATCAATGTCCTGATGGCAGACTGTTAACCTTTAATCGGAAATATGTGCATACTCATAAACGCACAGGCTACCCATCTACTATAAAAGAATATAGTTGTGCTGATTGTAATAACTGTCCCTTTTATGATCAATGCTGCAAAGCGACAAAACAACAACATCGCAGTATCCAGATCAATGAAAAACTGGAAGATTATAAACAACAGACGCGGGAAAACCTAGGCACAGAAAAGGGAACCCGGTTAAAGAAGAAAAGGGGTGTTGAGATCGAAAGCTGCTTTGGAGACATCAAACATAATATGGGGTTCCGTCGCTTCCATCTCAGAGGGCTTAGAAAGGTGCAAACTGAAATTAACCTGGTAGCAATGGCCCATAATATCAGGAAGATCTGCTTACAAAGGCAAAGAAAAGCATCCTAAAAGGAGAAATTACCCAAAAAACACCCGCTTTTACCCTATTATCCTTCCCCAATTATTACAACACCAAATTGATACCAACAGGTACTAAAAAATATATGACCCGCCAGGGCGGGCCATATATTTTTTAGTTTTTATAGAAACTGACCTTTTTAGTCAGCCTCT
>NZ_FOMK01000026.1 GCF_900112615.1 Chitinophaga sp. CF118
GTAGCCGGAGTGTTAGCAGCCAGGGTGAAAGCAGGATTAGCACAATTGTTCTGGTCAGGACCGGCAGCGGCCAGGATATTTACATTATTTGTCAGTACAACATCATCTGTTAATACGCAGGTACCGTTAGTGATGGTCCAGCGCAGGGTAGCTGTATTACCAGCTAATACTGTAACTGTAGTTGTTGGACTGTTTGTTGTAGCGATAGTAGCAGTACCTGAAACGATTGTCCATACACCTGTTCCTACACTTGCAGGAGTAGCTGCCATTGTAAACAGTGCAACATTACAGTGTTCCTGGTCTGGCGCTGGTGTGATTGGCGTTGGTGCTGCATAATTAGTCAGCACAACAGTACTTGATGAAGCCGGACATGTTCCGTTAGAAATGGTCCATGCCAGGGTAGCAGTGTTACCTGCTAATACAGTGACTGTCGTTGTTGGACTGGTTGCATCTGTGATAGTAGCAGTACCAGAAACCACGGTCCATAAACCTGTTCCTACTGTTGGTGCATTAGCAGCCATCGTAAACAGATCGTTAGCACATTGTGATTGAGCTGGACCGGCAACAGAAGGTGTTGGTGTAGCGTAGTTAGTTAACACTACATCATCTGTTGTGGAGCAAAGTCCGTCTGTGATCGTCCATCTCAGTGTAGCAGTGCTTCCTGTTGGAACTGTTACTGCTGAAGTCTCACTGTTTGCCGTTGTGATAGTAGCAGTACCGGAAACCACTGTCCATAAACCTGTTCCTGCACCAGGGTTGTTACCAGCCAGGGTGAAAGCAGGATTAGCACAATTGTTCTGGTCAGGACCGGCAGCGGCTATAACATTTTGACTATTTGTGAGAACGATAGTTGTCTGTGAAGGCGGACATGTTCCGTTTGTAATAGTCCATGCCAGCGTAGCAGTGTTACCTGCTGGTACATTGACTGTCGTTGTCGGACTGGTTGCTAGTGTGATAGTAGCTGTTCCTGAAACCACTGTCCATAAACCTGTTCCTACTGTTGGTGTGTTAGCAGCCATCGTAAACAGCGCATCATTACAATGTGCCTGAGCTGGACCGGCAACAGAAGGTGTTGGTACATCGTAGTTTGTTAATACTACATCGTCTGTTGTTACGCAGGTACCGTTGGTGATGGTCCAGCGCAGCGTAGCAGTGCTTCCTGTTGGAACTGTTACTGCTGAAGTGGGATTGGTGTCATCTGTTATAGTAGCAGTACCTGAAACCACTGTCCATAAACCTGATCCTGTAGCCGGAGTGTTAGCAGCCAGGGTGAAAGCAGGATTAGCACAATTGTTCTGGTCAGGACCGGCAGCGGCCAGGATATTTACATTATTTGTAAGTACAACATCATCTGTTAATACGCAGGTACCATTAGTGATGGTCCAGCGCAGGGTAGCTGTATTACCAGCTAATACCGTAACTGTAGTTGTTGGACTGTTTGTTGTAGCAATAGTAGCAGTACCTGAAACGATTGTCCATACACCTGTTCCTACACTTGCAGGAGTAGCTGCCATTGTGAACAGGGGATCTGCGCAATGTTCCTGGTCGGGCGCTGGTGTGATGGGCGTTGGTGCTGCATAATTAGTCAGCACAACAGTACTTGATGAAGCCGGACATGTTCCGTTAGTGATGGTCCATGCCAGGGTAGCAGTGTTACCTGCCAATACAGTGACTGTTGTTGCCGGATTGGTTGCATCTGTGATAGTAGCAGTACCTGAAACCACTGTCCATAAACCTGTTCCTACTGTTGGTGCGTTAGCAGCCATCGTAAACAGATCGATAGCACAATGTACTTGAGCAGGACCGGCAACAGAAGGTGTTGGTGTAGCGTAGTTAGTTAATACTACATCATCTGTAGTTACGCAGGTACCATTTGTAATGGTCCATCTCAGTGTAGCGGT
>NZ_FOMK01000025.1 GCF_900112615.1 Chitinophaga sp. CF118
AATCGAGTAGGAAGTGAGGGATTATTTCCCTCACTGTCCTCTCACACCACCGTACGTGCCGTTCGGCATACGGCGGTTTGTTAGAATAATTTCATTTGGTGGGTTGTTTTCCAGTAGTAATAGTTGGCAAAGCCAGTGTATTTTAGCTTTGTAAAATAAGCGTTGTTAAGTGCCAGACACAGTATTGGGCTGTGTGCTATCCTACAGTATCCCTTGCGACTATTTGACCATTCGTACGCTTTACCTTTTTCTATGCCTAACGCTATCAAACGTTTCATCCGCGTGCGGGGCTTCTTCCAACTTTTCCACAGGGTCATCCGCAATCGGACTCGAACCATTTCATCCAGGTTTGACATATGCTTCTTCGCTTTGCATAGGATAAAGTAATTTACCCAGCCCCGAAGCATCCCTTCTAGATTTGCGATTCTTTTACCTGTTGGTGTCGGGTCGTTCCGTTGAGTACATCCCTTTATCTTCTTTTTAATAGTAGACAAGGATTTAGATGATATCCTCACTTCCCAACCCGTTTTACTTCCGTAGAAGGAAAAACCTAGCAGCGAGCTACGCATCGGCCGGCTTATTTTACTCTTCTCTCGGTTTACTTTCAGCTTCAACTTATCCTCCAGATATCTGGTCATGCTCTCCATTAGCCGTTGGGCCGATTTCTTACTACGGACATACACGCTACAGTCATCTGCGTATCTTACGTATCGATGACCTCGTTTGTCTAGCGTTTTGTCCAATTCATGGAGTAGGATGTTCGATAACAGAGGACTAAGCGGACTTCCCTGGACTGTGCCTTCTTCTCGGTGAGAGACCGTTCCGTTTTCCATAATGCCACTCGTCAGATAACTTCTGATAAGCTTTAGGATCCGCTTATCTTTTATCTTTGCGGACAGTAAACTCATTAGCTTGTCGTGATTGACCTTGTCGAAGAATTTCTCAAGGTCTAGTTCCACGATCCAGGTGTAGCCTGCGTTTAGATTTGCTTGCGCCTGGAGTACTGCCTGATGAGCATTCCGCTTTGGTCGGAACCCATAGCTGTTGGTAGAGAAGTCTCCCTCATATTTCGGGCTTAGCCATTGGGAGATCGACTGTTGTAATAACCGGTCGATTACGGTGGGGATACCCAGCATTCTCATCCCTCCACCGTCCTTAGTTATTTCTACCTTTAGGACGGCTTGGGGATGATAATTGCCTTCCAGAATATCAGCACGTAATGTAGACCAGTGGGTGTTCAGGTAGTCGCGAAGTTCATCGGTCTGCATACCATCAATACCCCCGGCTCCCTTATTCGCAGTTACCTGCTTAAAGGCTTTTTGTACATTTCGGATGTCTAATATTTCTTCAAGCATACTACTAAAAAAAAAACTCGTTCCAGACGTTGTGTTCATTGGTTGCATGGCGTAGCTCAACTCCTACTGTACTTTACTTTCAGCTTCCGGCTTATCCTCTTACAGTCAGTTCTCTTAAGTGTTTCCGTTGTTAGCGCCTTGCCATAAACTTTTTGATTCCTTCGTCATTCTAACATTCTGCCCTTCCTGTAAAAAAAAACTCACAGTACTACGGCTTCTGCTGACTTCTGTCTGTACCAGTTAGTCATTATTATTCTGACTATTGTTTCTTCTTTGGCATTCGCCTATACCATCGACAGTTTACAGACAGATCTCCCAGGGTAAGACGATCTGCTTTCTATGGATGTAACCTCCGTATTTACATCCTGATGTCCGTGCAGTATTGGGCTTTTGTTTGTTTAGCAACATCACCCACATCATGGCTGCCTTATATACGGTTTCTGTTCGTAGGTTCCCATATTTGCCGCCAGCTTCCTTCAGATTCGCAGTCGCCCACGACACCCTTGCTTTTGGCTAACCCTCCTTACTGCAAAGCGGGTTCGGGACTTCCACCCTATAGCTGATCGCCATGCCTGGCGCACTAAAAAG
>NZ_FOMK01000024.1 GCF_900112615.1 Chitinophaga sp. CF118
GGTAGTGCAGCTTATAACATGCCGGGCGTATTTGTTTTTGAAGGTGAGTTGGATCTTGCTTTGCTGGAATATGCTTTTGATGAGTTGATTGCACGTCATGAGAGCCTGCGGACCATCTTCCGGGAAGATGAACAGGGTGAGGTGCGTCAGGTGATTCTTGATAGCATAGACTTCAACCTGGATATAAGAGAGCAATCATCTGATATAAATAACCTGATACATGAAGCAGCTGCGGGGGGCTTTGATCTGAGCACCGGTCCATTATTGCGTGCCGGTTTATACCAGGTAGGAACCAACAAATGGATCTTTACCTGCACGATGCATCACATTATCAGTGATGGCTGGTCCATGAATGTGCTCATTAAAGAGCTGTTATTATTTTACAATACAGCATCAAATCCGTTATCTCCACTTAAAATTCAATATAAGGATTATGCTTCCTGGCAGCAGCAACAACTAAGCGGAATTGCATTACAGGAATATGAAAACTATTGGTTGGAACAGTTCTCCGGTGAATTGCCGGTACTGGAACTGCCATCCGATAAGCTCCGTCCTTCTGTTAAAACATATCACGGTGGCATCATTCAGCATACTTTTAACAACAACATCAGTACCGGTATAAAAACACTCAGTCAACAGGAAGGTGGTACTTTGTTTATGGGATTGCTGGCGGCAGTGAATGCCTTATTATACCGTTATACCGGTCAGGAAGATATTATCATCGGTAGCCCTATTGCAGGTCGGGAACATATTGATCTGGAAAATCAGATAGGTTTTTATATCAATACACTGGCACTAAGAACCCGCTTCAATGGAAAGAACAATTACAGGGAGTTGCTGGGAACCGTAAAACAGATTGCCCTTGGAGCCTACGATCACCAGATCTATCCGTTTGATACATTGGTAGATAAACTGAATCTTCCGCGTGATATAAGCCGCAATGCGCTGTTTGATGTGATGGTCGTATTGCAGAATAATGAAGAACATCATCTGGAAGGAGAACAGTCATTAACAGGGTTAGTGATCAGCGAGTATAAGGGAGAGCAACAGCACATCAGCAAATTTGATCTGCAATTCACCTTTATGGAAAAGGCAGACACATTGGAACTGATTATTACTTACAACAGTGATATTTATGAACAAGCTACCGGTGAACGGATGGCTTGCCATCTGGAACAGTTACTGTGTGCCATCATCGCAGATCCATCCATGCAAATCGATCAGCTGGATTATTTAAGCGATACAGAGAAAACTCAATTGCTGGTTGATTTTAATGGTGCTGCAATATCCTATCCCCGTAATAAAACACTAACAGCATTATTTGAAGAACAGGTAACAAAAACTCCTGATGCTATTGCATTGGTGTTTGCGGGTAAGGAGTTTACTTACCAGTCGTTAAACAGTTATGCTAACCAGTTAGGGGCATATTTAAGGAACCATTATCAGATTCAATCGGATGATTTAATAGGAATAAAATTAGAACGTAGTGAATGGATGATCATCTCCCTGCTGGGAGTATTAAAGTCAGGCGGAGCATATGTACCTATTGATCCGGAGTACCCGCAGGAGCGTATAGATTATATGCTTACTGATAGCCAATGCAAAGTGCTGATAGATGAAGAGGAACTGGAGAAATTCAAAGCGGAGGCAAGCCGTTATAGCAACGGAAATATAGTATCCGTTAATAAAGCATCAGACCTCGCATATGTAATTTATACATCAGGTTCTACGGGTCAGCCTAAGGGTTGTATGCTGGAGCATCAGGGAGTTATCAACCGGATCGAATGGATGTGGTATCAGTATGAATTTACTGCAGCGGATATCATTCTTCAGAAGACCACCTTCACATTTGATGTATCAGTATGGGAACTTTTCATGCCACTATGCTGGGGTGCGAAGATGGTTTTATGCCAGCGGGAAGATACAGTCTCACCAGACCGGATCTTATCACTGATCTCGAAAGAGCATGTTAGCTGCCTTCACTTTGTGCCAGGTATGCTGAATGTTTTTATCACCAGCTTATTTGACGGTGCTGATATAAAAGATGCGTTAA
>NZ_FOMK01000023.1 GCF_900112615.1 Chitinophaga sp. CF118
TTAACGCATCTTTTATATCAGCACCGTCAAATAAGCTGGTGATAAAAACATTCAGCATACCTGGCACAAAGTGAAGGCAGCTAACCCCCTCTTTCGAGATCAGTGACAAGATCCGGTCTGGTGAGACCGTATCTTCCCGCTGACATAAAACCATCTTCGCACCCCAGCATAGTGGCATGAAAAGTTCCCATACTGATACATCAAATGTGAAGGTGGTCTTCTGAAGAATGATATCCGCTGCAGTAAATTCATACTGATGCCACATCCATTCGATCCGGTTGATAACTCCCTGATGCTCCAGCATACAACCTTTAGGCTGACCCGTAGAACCTGATGTATAAATTACATATGCGAGGTCTGTGGGTCTGTTGATGATACCTTGATTATTCTTTGAGTACAGAGATGCCTGCTGTCTGAACTTTTCCAGTTCCGCCTCATCTATCAGCACTTTGCACTGGCTGTCTGTAAGCATATAATCTATACGCTCCTGTGGGTACTCCGGATCAATAGGTACATATGCTCCGCCTGACTTTAATACTCCCAGCAGGGAGATGATCATCCATTCACTACGTTCTAATTTTATTCCTATTAAATCATCGGGTTGAATCTGGTAATGGTTCCTTAAATATGCCCCTAACTGGTTAGCATAACTGTTTAACGACTGGTAACTAAACTCCTTACCCGCAAACACCAATGCAATAGCATCAGGAGTTTTTGTTACCTGTTCTTCAAATAATGTTGTTAGTGTTTTATTACGGGGATAAGATCCTGCAGCACCATTAAAATCAACCAGCAACTGAGTTTTCTCCGCATTGCTTAAATAATCCAGCTGATCGATTGCCATGGATGGATCTGCGATGATGGCACACAGCAACTGTTCCAGATGGCAAGCCATCCGTTCGCCGGTGGCATGTTCATAAATATCGCTGTTGTAGGTAATAGTTAGTTGTAATGCATCCGCTTTTTCCGCAAAGGTGAACTGCAGGTCAAATTTGCTGATATGCTGGTCTACTTCTTTGTATTCACTGATCATCACACCCTTTAATGACTGTTCTCCTTCCAGATGATGTTCTTCATTATTCTGCAATACGACCATCACATCAAACAAGGCATTGCGACTCATATCCACTTTCAACGGCAACGCATCCACCAGTTCATCAAAAGGATAGATCTGATGCTCATAGGCGCCCAGCGTGATCTGTTTTACATTTTCCAGCAACTCACGGTAGCTGTCCTTTCCGCTGAATCGTGCTCTTAAAGCCAGGGTGTTAACATAAAATCCGATCTGTTCTTCCAGATCAATATGTTCACGGCCCGCAATAGGGCTACCGATGATAATATCTTCCTGACCGGTATAATGGTATAATAACGTATTAATCGCGCTTAACAGTCCCATAAATAAAGTACCTCCCTCCTGCTGAATAAGTGCTTTTATACCTGCACTGATCGTTTTGCTGAAGGTATGATGGATGATACCGCCATGATAGGTCTTAACGGAAGGACGAAGTTTATCTGACGGTAATTCCAGTACCGGTAATTCACCGGAGAACTGTTCTAACCAATAATTTTTATGTATTTGCAATGCAGCACTATTCAACTGATCCTGCTGCCAGGAAGCGTAATCCTTATATTGAATTTTAAGTGGAGATAACGGATTTGATGCTGTATTGTAAAATAATAACAGCTCTTTAATGAGCACATTCATGGACCAGCCATCACTGATAATGTGATGCATCGTGCAGGTAAAGATCCATTTGTTGGTCCCTGCCTGGTATAAACCGGCACGCAATAATGGACCGGTGCTCAGATCAAATGGTGCAGTAACAGCCTGTTGCAGCAAACTCTTTAGGGTAACCTCATCAGTCTGCATATCATAACCGGCGATATTAAACGGCATGGTATCCAGGATCACCTGACGCACCTCACCCTGTTCATCTTCCCGGAAGATGGTCCGCAGACTCTCATGACGTGCAATCAACTCATCAAAAGCATATTCCAGCAAAGCAAGATCCAACTCACCTTCAAAAACAAATACGCCCGGCATGTTATAAGCTGCACTACC
>NZ_FOMK01000033.1 GCF_900112615.1 Chitinophaga sp. CF118
GGTAGTGCAGCTTATAACATGCCGGGCGTATTTGTTTTTGAAGGTGAGTTGGATCTTGCTTTGCTGGAATATGCTTTTGATGAGTTGATTGCACGCCATGAGAGCCTGCGGACCATCTTCCGGGAAGATGAACAGGGTGAGGTGCGCCAAGTGATTCTTGATACAGTAAACTTCAACCTGGATGTAAGAGAGCAATCATCTGATATAAATAACCTGATACATGAAGCAACTGCGGGGGGCTTTGATCTGAGCACAGGACCATTGCTGCGTGCCGGTTTATACCGGATAGGGGATAACAAGTGGATCTTCACCTGCACCATGCATCACATCATCAGTGATGGCTGGTCCATGAATGTGTTCATCAAAGAGTTGTTGCTGTTTTATAATACACAAACGAATCCATTATCTCCGCTTGATATTCAATATAAAGATTACGCTTCCTGGCAGCAGGAACAGTTGAGTGGTGCTGCATTACAAGAGCACGTAAATTATTGGTTAAACCAGTTTGCTGGTGAGTTGCCAGTATTGGAACTGCCATCTGATAAGCTCCGTCCTTCTGTTAAAACATATCACGGTGGCATCATTCACCATACTTTTAACAACAGCATCAGCACCGGTATAAAAACACTCAGTCAACAGGAAGGTGGTACTTTGTTTATGGGATTGCTGGCGGCAGTGAATGCCTTATTATACCGTTATACCAATCAGGAAGATATCATTATTGGTAGTCCTGTTGCAGGTCGTGAACACATAGAACTGGAAAATCAGATTGGATTTTATGTCAATACACTAGCGCTGAGGACACGTTTTAACGGAAAAAACAGCTACCGTGAACTGCTGAAAATCGTAAAAAACGTCAGCCTTGGCGCTTACGAACACCAGATCTATCCTTTTGATGCATTGGTAGATGAATTGGATCTTCCCCGTGATATGAGCCGTAATGCCCTGTTTGACGTGATGATGGTGTTGCAGAACAATGAAAGCAGCCATCTCAATGAGCAATCAATTCCGGGTTTAACGATCAGTGAGTACAGCGGGAAACGTCAGCATATCAGTAAGTTTGATTTGCAGTTCACTTTTGTAGAAAAAGCAGATGCATTACAGCTGACTATTACCTACAACAGCGATATTTACGACCCCGCAACCGGTGAACGGCTGACACAACACCTGGAACAGCTGTTGTCAGCCATCATCGGGAATCCATCTTTGCCCATTGAAGAACTGGAATATTTAAGTGAAGCAGAAACAGCAAGATTATTATCAGTCTTCAACAATACTTCAGTTCCTTACCCTTCCGATAAAAT
>NZ_FOMK01000009.1 GCF_900112615.1 Chitinophaga sp. CF118
CGGCTCATCTTCAAATCCTGCAGCCTTCTTCTGATCTCCAAGTTATTTTTAGCGAAACATCAGTCCCTTATTGGGTGACTAGAAGTATGCTTCATCTATGCTTTATATATGCTTCATGTATGCTTTATATATGCTTTATCTCTCTGGAAGCGTTATTGACAGAGACTTTCCACCGATTCATTTTTGCCCGTTTTGCCCTTTTTACAGCTAATTTGGAATAGTTATTCTTTTTTTAGATTAAAGTGAGTTCCTTCCCAGGTTTTTAAGGAAAGAAAATGCTTGAGGGCAAGAGCTGTATATTAAGAAAAAGACAGACGAACAATCAGCCTTTATATTACCATAAGATAAAGGATGCTTCGGGTCACTGCCCTATGCTGGAGTTATGGATGGATTCTTTTTGGGAGAGTCATGAGTAATTTTCATTGGGGGAGGAATGGGCAATGATTGTTAGTTACTCTATCATCTTATTATAAACTGAAAAGGACGGGAGGTTATTTATTGTTAAAAGGGAATCAATAACTATTGTATCTATTGCAATAGAAGAGTATGGTTTATTTGGGTTGGTATAAAATGAAGTGAAGATTGATGGATTGTTCTTTAATGGTAGGTTAGAATCAAAGGGAGTAGAAAGCAAAATAAGAGTATCGACCTCTTGGGTATGAAACAATGGTTTGGTTAGAACCAAATGGAGTGGAAAGTAACATAGGGATGTATGCTCCTTGGTTATGAAACAGGGGAAGGTTAGAACAAATGGGGTGGAAAGTAACATAAGGGTATAAACTCTTTGTGTCTGAAATAATATTAGGTGGAAGTAACATAAAGAGGGGAGGAACCTTACATTTGTAATATTAGTAGTTACCTTCCAGGGGGAGGTACAAAGAATAGAACTAATTTAAGATGGACTTATTCTTCTGCATACTCTAGTTTTCTGAGCATACCCCAGCTCTGTATTTTTAATCTGATTTAGTATCGTAAAGCACCCCTCCAAAACTAATTGTATGTTCCACGTGGAACATCTCAATTATGTCCCTCCTTCTATGTAATTTTGCTACCTATTCAAACTAACTTATGTTTCCATCTTACGATGTTATAGTGGTAGGCGCAGGACACGCCGGTTGTGAAGCAGCAGCTGCAGCAGCAAATATGGGTTCCAAGGTATTACTGATAACCATGAATATGCAGACTATTGCCCAAATGAGTTGCAACCCAGCAATGGGAGGTATCGCTAAAGGACAAATAGTAAGAGAGATTGATGCACTTGGTGGATACTCAGGTATAGTTACTGATCAGTCAATGATTCAGTTCAGAATGTTAAACCGTTCTAAGGGACCTGCTATGTGGAGTCCAAGAACGCAAAACGATAGAATGTTGTTTGCTACAAAGTGGAGAGAAGCTTTGGAACAAACTCCGAATGTAGACTTCTACCAGGATATGGTAAAAGGATTACTGGTAAAAGACGGGCAATGTTATGGTGTAATCACTGGACTGGGTCATGAAATAAAATCAAAATCAGTTGTACTGACCAACGGTACTTTCCTAAACGGGGTGATGCATATTGGAGATAAACAGTTCGGTGGAGGTAGAGTAGCAGAAAGAGCGGCTACCGGAATTACCGAACAACTGGTAGAACTCGGATTTGAAAGTGACCGTTTGAAAACCGGGACTCCTCCAAGAGTAGATTCCAGAAGCCTGGACTATTCCAAAATGGAAGAACAAAAAGGAGATGATGTGATTACCGGATTCTCTTACCTGGATGTTGAAAAGATAAAACCTGAACAACAGAAAAGTTGCTACATCACTTATACAAGTGAAGAAGTACATGAAATGTTACGTACAGGTTTTGATCGTTCACCAATGTTCCAGGGAAGAATTCAGGGAATAGGACCAAGATACTGTCCAAGTATAGAAGATAAAATCAACCGGTTTGCCGAAAGAGAAAGACACCAGTTGTTTGTAGAACCCGAGGGTTGGAATACCGTGGAAATTTATGTGAATGGATTTTCTACTTCCCTGCCGGAAGATGTACAATATAAAGCTCTGCAGTTAGTACCCGGATTTGAGAATGTTAAAATGTTCCGTCCGGGGTATGCCATAGAGTACGATTATTTTCCACCAACACAATTACAATTCTCCCTGGAAACAAAACAAGTTCAAAACTTATTTTTTGCAGGACAAATAAATGGAACAACCGGATATGAAGAAGCAGCATGTCAGGGTTTGATGGCAGGAATTAATGCACACCTCAAAGCATTCGGTCAGCCGGCATTTGTTCTAAAGAGGAGTGAAGCATACATTGGGGTGTTGATAGATGACCTCATAAATAAGGGAACTGATGAACCTTACCGTATGTTTACTTCCCGTGCAGAATTCAGAACATTGTTACGTCAGGATAATGCAGACCTCCGGTTGACAGAAAAAAGTTTCCGTTTAGGATTGGCCAGTCAGGAGAGAATGGATAAAGTGAAAGAAAAACAGGAAGGAGTAGAAAAAATAATAACGATTTTAAAAGAGTTACCGATAGATCCGGAAGAAATTAATCAGCTGTTGATTGAAAAAAATACTGCTCCATTAACACAACGAATCCGTGCATACCAGATTTTGCTCCGTCCTTCAATGGATATTTTTATCATGAAAGAGCATGTTGCTAAAATGAAAAACGCGCTGGCTGGCTTTAATAATGAAACTTTAGAGCAGGCAGAAATTCAGGTGAAGTACGAAGTATATATAGAAAAGGAAAATGAACTGGTGAAAAAAATGAGCCAGTTAGAAGATCTGATCATTCCTGATAGTTTTGATTATACCAAGTTGGTATCGTTAAGTACCGAAGCAAGACAGAAATTTAATAGAATTCGCCCAAGAACTTTAGGTCAGGCTAGTCGCATAAGTGGAGTTAATCCAAGTGATGTTCAGATCCTGATGGTTTATATGGGTAGGTAGAAAAAAATAATTTGTCCAAAATAAAAATACATGCTTTTATATAAGCATGTATTTTTTTGTTTATATTCGTCTTATACCGAAATCGAAATCTCTTTTAGGATAGTAAAACTAGCGTTATGAAAACAACTGAACACACAACTGATTTTTAATAATGGTAAACTAGCAACTTCATACTTATCAAAACAAATAGATATTCCTGATTTAATAGAAAATTACTACCCTTATAAAAATTGTAAAAGCATAACCCAGTTTATCTGTCAGATAATTTTCTACAACGATAAAAACAACTTTTGAATAACATAATAGATTAAAAACATTTTCCCCATTTATAATGGGTGTTAGCATATTTTATTTTGCGGTGCACAATGAAAATATTTTATAGGCATCGAATTAAAGAGAAAGGTTAAATTAGAAGTATAAAAACACCCGGTCCGTTTCTTCGGGCTGGGTTTTTTAGTAAAATGATCTAAATTATTGATAATCAATCAAATAAGAATTATTAAAACGACCTCATTATCTCCCTGAATTTGAACGATCGCAGATGTTGTAATATCATTGCTTCAAAATAGGGGTCATTGGAAAAATAGGGCTTTAAAATACGTTTTCCTTGTTTATTCCTTATTTCGTAAATTACTCTTACCTAAATAAGCTTCCAATATGCTTAATACACTACTTACCTACACCAGCTTACTATTATCTTCGGTTCCACAAACAAAAATTGATACTACCACGAATGAAAGTTTTTTATTGGTTGGTACCTATACAAAAAATGCAGAGCAGGGAATCAATGTTTATGCTTTTAATAATCTGACAGGAACACTCCGTTTTGTTAGTATTGTGAAAGATGTGGATAACCCTGAATACCTGGTAATAGCTCCAGATAAAAAACATGTGTATGCTACAAATGAAGGAAAAACGCCAACCGTTAGCGCTTTCGACTGGGACACTACTACCGGACAGCTCAACTTTCTGAACAAGCAACCTTCCGGTGGTGATTCACCCTGTTATGTAAATATTGATCAGGATGGTAAGTATGTAATAGTTGGAAATTATGGAGGAGGTAGTTTATCTGTTCTTCCGGTTAAAGAAGATGGAAGAATAGATGCACCCGTACAAACAATAGAACATACAGGGGCCGGTGTAAATAAGGCCCGTCAGGAAAAACCACATGTACATTGTGTGGTATTTAGTCCGGATCATCAATTCCTGTATGCGGCGGACCTTGGAATAGACCAGGTAGCGATTTATGCATATAAACAGGGAGATGTTCAACCATTGACGCCGGCATCTCCAGGTTCTGCATCATTCCCTCCTGGCTCAGGACCCAGGCATCTCATTTTTCATCCAAATGGGAAATGGGTTTATGTGATTCATGAGTTGGACGGAAAAATCACCGCCTTCAATTATAAGAATGGGGCACTCATCCCTTTTCAAATGATATCCACATTACCGGAACAATTTAAAGGACAAATTTCCGCGGCAGATATCCACACTTCGCCGGATGGTAAATTTTTATACGCATCGAACAGAGGAAGTCTTAATAATATTGTGATTTATAGTATTGATCAGAAAAAGGGCCTGCTTGTAAAAAAAGGTCAACAACCTTCCGGTGGTAAAACACCACGAAACTTTATGATTGTTCCTTCCGGGAATTTCCTGCTGGCCGCAAATCAGGATTCAGATAATATAGCTGTTTTTAAGAGAGATAAAATTACAGGATTACTCAGGCCTGTCAAGCAGGAAACTAAAGTACCCGCACCGGTATGTCTTAAAATGATTGGAAGTAATTAGGGTACGGAAATTGTAGAATTTTTATAGGGATTGCTTTTTTACACTCAATTACAAAAGTAGACTATGAAAAACAAAGATGTTAAAACGGAAAAAGATCTTTCAGGTAAAAAAGATAAAGAAGATAATGAAGAATTTCCAGGGTATCCCATTTACCCGGCAAGTGAAGATATTATGAACCAGGAAGAACAGGAAGATCTTGATGTGGAAAAAGTGACTGGTTCGGCCAGAATCAATAATGAAATTGCCAGAGAGAAAGGAATAGAACCTGCAGATTTTGATGAGAGCCTGGATATACCCGGAGCAGAACTTGATGATAATGAAGAAGTTCTCGGTGAAGAAGATGAGGAAAATAATTTTTATAGTCTTGGAGGTGACAGACATGAAGATCTTGAAGAGAGCAATGACAATATTGATTAGTAACTCTTTATAATAAAGGCGTCAGCAATCTGCAAACAGCGTCCATAAAACGTTGCCAGATTGAACGGTTTTTCCAGGAGCGGCGTTCAATCAACTCTGCATCCTGTAAATCCTGTTCAAAAGATAATTGTAATTTTTGTACAGTAGGTTTGTCATAGACCACAACAGCGATTTCACTGTTCAGATAAAAACTTCTGTTATCCAGGTTTACAGTACCAACAATAGCGAGATTGTCATCAATCACAATTGTTTTCGCATGAATGAATCCCTTCTTATAAAAATAAACTTTCACTCCTGCATCCAGCATTGATTTGATATAAGATTGAACAGCATGTTGTACAAAATAGGAATCCCCCCGGAGAGGAAGTAGCAGCTCTACATTTTTACCTGCCTGCGCGGCCATCTGCAAAGCAGTGAGGAGTTGTTCGTTTGGAATAAAATAAGGATTGCTTATCCGGATACTACGAGTGGCAACATTTATTGCCATCAGGATCGCTTGCATGGTCATCGGAAAATCTGAATCCGGACCACTGGCTACCACATCAACAAAACAATTACCCTTTATTTCTGAACGATGAAAATAAGGATCACCAAAATTAAAGATTTGCTTGCTGCAATAACGGTAACTCATTAAAAACTGCAGCTGTAATAAATTCACCGCATCCCCCTCTAACCGTAAATGGGTATCTCTCCAGAAAACCGGATGTTTACCATTATTAAGATACCGATCATCTATATTGATACCACCAGTAAAACCCACATCTCCATCTATAACAATAATCTTACGGTGATTGCGGTAATTGGCATTCAGGTAAAAATTAATCAGTACCGGAGAAAACGAATATACCTCCGCACCATTATCTTCGAGTAGCTCAGGGATATCGCCAATGTCTCCAGAACCAAAATCGTCATATATAAACCGGACTTCTATACCTTCTTTTAATTTTTCCACCAGGATCTCTGCAATAGCATTTCCCACATCATCTGATGTAAACGTATAATATTCAATATGGATGTGGTGTTTAGCAGCTCTCAGCGCTTCCATTACTGCAGGAAATTTCTCTTCTCCATTCAGTAACAATTCTACCCGGTTATTATGAGAAAGTACAGAATGCCTGGTATTCAATAACATAGCAGAAATTTCCTGCTTGTTCGTTACAAGATGACGTAATTGTAATTGCGACTCTACTATTTCTTTACGCTGAGATTCCCAGTAACGCAGCATCAATGTGGCATCTTTACTACCTTTCAATGTAAATCGCCGGCGCTTGCGAAGGTCCCGCCCCAGATAATAATAAACAATCAATCCAAGAACAGGTACGAATACCAGTAACATGATATAAGCGAGCGCCTTTATTGCATTACGGTTTTCAAGCAGTATACTACTTACAACTCCAATAAAAGAAAGAGAAAGTAATACGTAGCCTGATATTTTTAGTGCAATGTGCCAATCTGTTCCCCAGAGAAAATAGAATATCTGATACACAATGGTTACTAATAATAGTTATGTGGATAAAGGTACTTGTAATTTATCTTGTTGTATTACAAGTTAATATTGTCTTATTAAAAAATTGACGAGAATAAATTATCCCCATAAATCGTTCTTAACGTAAATTATCATTTTTTTTGTTGTTACAACAAGCTGTACATGCAGGAATCAATCCTAACAAAACTTGAAGCCTCCCGCCGGGAATTACTCGACCTGGGATTACGTAACCCCTTACTCAATTATCATTTACCCGCTAGTCGGGGGGTACATATTGAACAGGAGAAGGCTACCAATATTTATGAAGTATTGGTAAAGCAGGGGAAGGCAATGACTTTTTTACCGAAACCCGGTAATAAGGAAATTCCGGAATTGGAATTGACAATGCCAGCTTCGCCAAAAGCCGAAGCTGATGTGACGGATCCTGTTTTACAAGGGCAGGAAGAAGTTGTTTACGACACCCGTTTGCAAACACTGGAAACAGTAGCAAGTTTACAAAACAGGTTATTGAATACTTATTATGCAGCGCGTACCAGTTTGGAGGAACAGGGTGTGAATATCCTGTTCATCACATTGGGAATGCTGCGATGGTATGAAAAAGATAATAGTAAAGAACTGCGGCAGGCCCCGTTGGTATTGATTCCTGTGTCTCTCGAAAGATCCAGCGCAAGGGAACGTTTTCGTTTACGCTATACCGGTGGAGAAGTGGAAATGAACCTGAGCCTGCAAACCAAAATAAAAACTGAATACGGAATACATCTCCCCGATATGCCGGAAGCAGATGAAATAGCCGTGATGGATTACATAGGAGAATTAGCAGAAGTTATTCATGGAATGCCCGGCTGGGAAGTGATCCCGGATGCGGTAGAACTGGGATTTTTCTCTTTTGGTAAACTGATGTTGTATCATGATCTGGATAGTAACTTATGGCCTGATGATGAACAACCCGTAAATCATCCCATTCTGCAAAGCCTTTTTGGAGAAGGCTTTAATGAAGGTAAACCCGCTGTACCGGAAGATGCATTTATAGATACAGAAACCGACGCGCATGAAATGCATCAGGTGGTAGATGCCGATGGTTCCCAACTATTGGCTATGCTGGCGGTGCAGGAAGGACGTAATCTTGTTATCCAGGGACCACCGGGTACAGGTAAATCACAAACAATTACAAATCTTATTGCCAATGCAATAGGTGAAGGTAAAAAGGTATTGTTCGTAGCAGAAAAAATGGCAGCACTGGAAGTGGTGAAACGCAGACTGGATAGCATTCAGCTGGGAGAAGCCTGTTTGGAATTGCATAGCCATAAAGCCAATAAAAAAGAACTGCACCAGGAATTAAGAAGAACACTGGAACTTGGTAAACCAGCAATACAACAACTGCAACAGGAAGTAACATTACTGAATGATTACCGCCGGGAGCTGAATGATTATTGTCTGTCCATAAATACACAGGTTGCACAAAGCGGACTTACTCCGCAACAGGTAATGGGCTACCTGTTACAATTGAAAGAACAATTTGATAATACAGAACTACCCCGGATTCAGATCCCCGAAATTTCTTCCTGGGATATTAATCAGATGCAACGTGCAGAAGCGATGGCTTCACGAATCGAAGCACGCCTTGCAGAAACAGGATTACCTTCAGCACTGTTATTCTGGGGAAGCCAGTTAACAGTATTACTACCATTAGCTGAAGAGCAATTGTTGCCTGTTTTAAAAGAAGGAGAAAAAACAACAACAACCCTGCAACATGAAAGTGCTGTCATTGCCGGACAGATAGGACTGCCCATGCCATTGAGCAGAAAGCATAGCATGGATTTATCTTTTGTAGTACAACTGGCATCCATATCTCCGGATATAAATGGTATCCTGATCAAGCACCCTGCATGGCTTCAGCAAAAAGAAGAGATCAAAGAAGTACTCGAAACAGGGAAACGCTTACGACAGTTGCATGAGATATATGATCCCATACTGATTCCGGAAGCATGGGAACAGCAGGTGCTTGAAATTCGTCAGAACCTTTTGGCGTATGGAGAGAAGTGGTACAAATTCGTGATCAGTGATTATAATCGTAGTAAACGTCAACTGGCGGCATTGTGTAAAGCAGGATTGCCAAAGGATCTTACCGGAAAACTATCTTGTGTAGATGCAATACTGGAGGCCCGCCGGCTGGATAAAATAATCCAGGAAAAGGAAGTACTGACAAAAGAATTATTCGGTCAGCGCTGGCAGAAAAATTATACGAATTGGGAAGCACTGGAAACGGCAACAAATTATCTCACAGAAGTACATCGTCAGATAAGTATAGGTTCCTGCACTACAGTAATATTAGACTACCTGGAAAGAAACGAACCGGTAGAAAATGCAAAGCATTATTATGATACACTGTTGAGAACTTTACAACAGCATGGATCTGCTATTGAAAATATAGTAAAAGCACTTGCATTAAATGAATTACTCCGATTCCGTAACGTCACTCCATTACTACAACGCCCCTACGAAGAACAGATTGTTTTATTGCAGGCCTGGGCAGCAGGATTACCGGAAATACATCAGGTAATTTCATGGAATAATCTCTCTGCAACCGCAGCAGCTGAAGGGTTTCAGACATTGATTAATGCGGTTATACGCTGGCCGGAAGGAAGTAAAGGATTGAAAGCAGCATTGCAAAAAACATGGTATGAATATTTATGGGAACAGGCGCTGACAGAACATTCTTCTCTGCGTAAATTCGAACGTTCCAGTCATGAGTCTGCAGTGAAACAGTTTGTAAAACTGGATATGCTGAACCTGCAATATAACAGGGCGCGTGCAGCTTTAAAACATTGGGATGGTGTACCACCATTGGAAGCAGGAGGGCAGGTAAATGTTTTGCGTACAGAGTTTAATAAAAAAGCAAGACATATGCCCATCCGTAAATTGATGCAGGCAGCCGGACTGGCAATACAGGCAATCAAGCCTGTATTTATGATGAGCCCTCTTTCTATTGCTAACTTTTTACCGCCAGGTTCTCTGCAATTCGATCTTGTAATATTTGACGAAGCCAGCCAGGTAAGACCGGTAGATGCATTGGGCGCTTTACTCCGTGGAAAACAATTAGTGGTAGTAGGAGACAGTAAGCAGTTACCCCCCAGCAGCTTTTTTGATTCTTTGTTGAAAGAAGTGGATGATGAAGAAAATGTAACAGCAGATATGCCAAGTATATTAGGCATGTGTGATGCGCAGGGCGCGCCACAACGGATGTTACGCTGGCATTATCGCAGTCGTCATGAATCACTCATCACATTTTCCAATCACGAGTTCTACGAAAATAAGTTAGTTATTTTCCCAAGTCCCGGTGGAGATCAGAAAATGGGATTGGCATATCATCTTTTAAAAGATGCAACATATGATCGTGGTAAAACGCGTACCAATCAAAAAGAGGCAGACGCAATAACAGCAGCGGTGATAGCACATGTGCGCAAACATCCTGAAATGAGCCTCGGTGTTGTAGCATTTAGTACTGCACAGATGCAGGCCATTCAGCAATCGTTAGAAACCGCGCGCAAAACAATCCCGGATATTGAAATGTTTTTTAAAGCGCATCCGCATGAACCTTTCTTTGTAAAGAATCTTGAGAATGTGCAGGGAGATGAAAGAGATGTGATCTTTATCAGTATCGGTTACGGACGTACACCGGAAGGAACCGTGAATCTTTCTTTTGGTCCGCTGAATAATGAAGGTGGAGAACGCCGTTTGAATGTGTTAATAACCCGTGCGAAACAACGGTGTGAGGTATTTACCAATCTTACTGCCGATGATATTGATATCAGTAAAACAGAAAGTGAAGGAGTACATGCGTTAAAGAATTTCCTCTACTATGCACAGCATGGAACATTGCCGGTGGCATCTTCAGGAAGTACGCCTGCACGGGCTCCTTTTGAAGAACTGGTAGCAACACAGCTCACAGCAGCAGGGTATACAGTACATAAGCAAATAGGAAGTAAAGGTTTTTATATAGATCTAGCTGTTACAGATCCTGAAAATCCCGGGAAGTATTTACTGGGAATAGAATGTGACGGAGCTTCTTATCATACTGCACGTTCTGCCCGCGACAGAGACCGTTTACGGCAGCAGGTACTGGAAGATATGGGTTGGGAAATATACAGAGTGTGGAGTACAGACTGGTTCCGTCATCCTGCACGGGAATTGAAAAGATTACTGGATGCAATAGAAAATGTACGATCACAACAGGTAGTAAATGTTGAAGAAGAAAATGATGTTTATACGATCGTTAGAGAAACAGAAGAAGAGGATGGAACAGATACACCGTTATATGAATTAGCGGTGTTACCGGCAGAGATAGCAACAAAAGATTTGCATTTACATCCGGCAGAAAAAATGCAGGGTTGGCTTGAAGAGATAGTGCTGATAGAAAGCCCGGTACATACGGATGAAGTAATTCGCAGAATGATAGAAGCGGCGGGAGTTTCCCGTGTTGGCAGCCGGATCAGGGAAATAGTAAAACAGACTATTACCAGTGCAGAAAGTGTAGGGAGTATTGTTGTAAAAGAAGAGTTCTTGTGGCATGCACAAATGGAAATACCATCATTACGCAGTCGTGCTAATTTGCCTGCGGCTTCCCGCAGGCTGGCATACATTGCACCGGAAGAAGTGATCGTTGCTGTGAAAAAAGTAGTAGAAGATGCCGTAGCAATTTCTCTGTTAGCAGCAATACCAATGGTGGCAAAAACATTAGGACTGAGCCGTGTTACAGAAGATATAAAAACTGATCTTGCAGCAGTCATAGACCAATGCATTGAACAGGATATTATTTATCCGGATGGTGAATGGCTGAAGACTAAACCATAACAGCTTTGAAAATTCTGCTGTATAACATTACGAGATAAATAATCAAGATCAATATATTGAATACCAGGAGCCAGTTGAAATCTGGTTCCTGGTATTTCTTTTTCATGCAGATGATAAGCAATGACAGGAATCCCAGAAATAGTATTGCAGGAAATACCAACGTCCATTTATTTGGGATATACAGGTGTGTTGTTTCCACACGTGCATCCCAGGGTTGGTGCCCTCCAATGAATGGAAGTATTCCAAAGAATAATATGATAATGAATATCTTGATAGCTGTTTTAGCAGCCATCCGGCTGATCTTTATATTTTTATTTTCCTGCTTCATCTTTACAAAGTTCGGTATTAAAATATTATCTGCCTAAGTTCGGTTTGCGAATGTGAATCCACCAGTGGATAACGAGAACAATAAACAGGTTAGTCACACATAAGAAAGTCATCAATTTATTCTCTCTTGAAAATCCTCCTATAAACAACCAGGCAAAGAAATAAAGATGAAACCATACAGGCACCAGCCAGGTAATGAAAGGTAATACGGTTGGAGTTACTTCCCGTTTCTTCGTGAATCCTGCAATGGTCATAATGGGAAAGAGCACCAGTAAAAAAATCAGCTTCTCTTTACTAACAATATTAAAATGAACTTTCAGCCATGTAGACACAGGGAACAGCGTTAACCACAATATTAACTGTGAAATTAATATTGATAGTAGTGGGATGATAGCCTTCCATACACGAATGGCTCCTGCTTTGGTAAAATGAATAATTTCAAGAGTTCGGGCAAACAAGGAATAAAAGAATACAACACAGAGCCATCCAAAAAAATTACCATAAGGGATGCCAAACCAATCTCCTGTAAGTGCCATTTGAGGAAGTTGTCTATCCTCCCAGCTCCAGTGCCACATGTGTAACCGGTAGGCCACAACATCCATACTGAGATCTATACTGAGAGCCAGCAGGGAATCAAAAGCCGCAGCAGCCCAGAGAGGTAAGCCCTTGTTATCTGATATTAACCGGGAGGTATAAATAATAATGCCCCAGCTGGTACCTATGCATACCGGGATATTATCGGGAGCATGTCCGAGCATCAGCATGAACTGCCCATATTTATAGCCTGCGCTACTCATTACATTTACATATTCCAGTAAAAGACCAAAGCCAACACCACCAAGCAAATAGGATACATGCCCTATACCTTTTTTCCATGCATTGAACAGCGTAATAATAAAAAGGAGGTACATGAAAAACTCTGTTAACGGATAACAGTAAGAAGGCGGAAGCCCGTATGGCATGTTAGGGTAGGGAAACATTATTTTAGTTCTTTATCGATATGTGAGGTATGCTTTGTATCGCGTACCACAGCATATACTATGAGGGAAATGAAGATGCAGCCAGTGATATACCAGTAATACAGAGATTCATGGTCTACCTTTTTGAAGTATAACGCTAAATATTCTGCGGTACCTCCAAAGATTGCTACAGTAAGAGCATAAGGTAGTCCTACTCCGAGCGCTCTTACTTCAGCAGGAAACATTTCTGCTTTCACAACAGCATTGATAGAAGTGTACCCACTGATAATAATGAGAGCCGCCAGAATGAGGAAAAAAGCGCTCCATTCGGAAGTAGTATGGCTAATAGCAGTAAGAATGGGAACAGTAAGTAATGTACCCAGTAAGCCGAAGCTCAGCAGTAGTGGCTTACGTCCTATTTTATCACTTAACAAACCAAAGAGTGGCTGTATGCAGGCGTATATCACCATTAACCAGAACGTTAAAAAAGTAGAACGTTCTTTGGTGAGGTGTACGGTGTTTACAAGAAACTTTTGCATGTAGGTAGTGTACGTATAAAAGGCAAGCGTACCACCCATTGTAAGACCAATAACGGTTAGCACTGCTCGAGGATGTTCTTTAAGAAGAATAAGTACAGAACCACGTTTTGTATTCTCTTTTTCCACAGTTATTGTTTCCTTCATATGCCGCCGGATGATCATGGCGAACAATGACAATGCCGCACCGATTACAAATGGAATTCGCCAGCCCCAGGCATGCAGTTGTTCGGGAGTAAGGAACACCTTTTGCAGCAACATTTGTATACCCAGAGCGATGAGTTGTCCGCCGATGAGGGTAACATACTGGAAGCTGGAGTAAAAGCCGCGTCTGCCGGGAGTGGATATCTCACTCAGATAGGTAGCGGAGGTACCGTATTCACCACCAACACTCAGTCCTTGTAATAATCGGGCGGTTAATAAAATGATGGGGGAGAAGATCCCGGCCACGGCAAAAGTGGGCGCCAGTGCTATCATCAGGCTGCCAAGGGACATCAGCAATACAGACAGGGTCATAGCCGTTTTCCGGCCTGAGCGGTCGGCAATAGTGCCAAACAGCCATCCACCTACGGGGCGCATCAGGAAACCTACAGCAAAAATAGCAGCAGTGTCCAGAAGTTGAGCCGTAGGATTACCTTTGGGGAAGAAGACAGGGGCGAAATAGAGCGCAAATGCGGCGTAGGCGTACCAATCGTACCATTCAACCAGGTTGCCGATAGAGCCGGTAAAAATAGCTTTAATACGCCAGGCGGTATCGTTTGATTTGTGTTTTTCAATGTTTGCGGTGGTCATATATATTTATAGGTGGCTACCAAAAATAAGGAATAGTCTTACACATACGAATCTGTTAATTCTTATATTGCTTTTATTTTACAAAATAGATCATCATGGACGCAATTACAATAGCCAAGAAGGCAGCAGGAGAGAAAGCAGCATCACTTGTACATACTGGAATGCTTGTAGGACTAGGTACTGGTTCTACTGCTTACTGGGCAATTCAAAAAATAGGAGAGATGGTGAAACAAGGGCTGCATATACAGGCTGTGGCTACCTCGCTCGCATCGGAAAAGCAGGCGAAGGAACTAGGTATCCCCATTACTTCTTTCAGTGAAATACAACAACTGGATATAGATATTGATGGTGCAGATGAAATCAGTGAAGACCTGCAGATTATTAAAGGAGGAGGAGGATCCCTGTTGCGGGAAAAAATAGTGGCGCATGCCAGCAAAAAGAGAGTGATTGTAGCAGATGAACGTAAATATGTTAAAACACTGGGCAAGTTTCCATTGCCGCTGGAAATAGTTCCCTTTGGATGGGAGCTGGTATTTAAAGCGCTGCAAACATTGCAGGGTAAGCCTACACTCCGTACAAGAGAAGATAAACCATATATCACTGATAACAGCAACTATATTATTGACTGCTCTTTTGGTGTGATAAAAGATCCTGTGCAGTTACACCAACAGTTGAAAGCGATTACTGGTATTGTAGAAACGGGATTATTCCTGAACTTACAACCAACGGTGATTATTGCGTATGAGAATGGAGAGATAAAGGCGATCTAAAAGTATAAAGCTATATCCTATGTTATATGCGGTGATTTGCATCATCTGGCTAACCTCTGAAATTCTCCTGAACAGGATCTTACGTGCTGGAAAAGAAGACAAGCAAAAGTCCGACCGGCAGTCACTCATGATTATCTGGATAACTATCATGAGTGTGATGCCTGCAGCACAATTTATTTCTGCCATGTACCCTGCGCCCATCAGCACTTATAGGGGAACGTCCTATATAGGAATGGGGATGATTGTTGCAGGGATGCTATTCAGATTTTTTGCGGTGTATACGCTGGGAAGATATTTTACTGTGAATGTAACGATCCGTTCAGATCATAAAATCGTAAAAGAAGGATTGTATAAATATCTGCGTCATCCTTCTTATCTCGGTTCTTTATTTTCTTTTTTCGGTAATGGTTTTGCGCTTAATAACAGGATTGGGTTGTTCATTTGTTTTGTTCCGGTACTAGTTGCTTTTTTATATCGTATGAAAGTAGAGGAGGAGTTATTGGTTTCTAATTTCGGGCAGGAATATGTTGACTATAAAAAACAAACGTGGCGGTTGATCCCATTTGTGTATTAAACTATATTTTTGCAGGATATGAAAAAAGAGTTTGACGCCTTGTAGCACCAAAGTGTTTACAAGTGAAAAACAAAAAAAGAATGGATGCAACTGTTGATAGCCATACATACAATTGTATAAGGCGTCTGGCAGGTATCTATGATGAAAAGCGACGTTATCCATATTATTGGATGGATTACAATCCTACAGGATATTACCGGTATAACGGGCACCATTATCCATCTACAAAAGGTAATCGTGATTATCCGAACTGGAAAATGGTTTCTAAAAAAAGGAAACAGTGGATGAGAAAAAGGTTTTATCTACATCAATTTATTTCCCTTAGCGGCAATAAATATCTTTACATCCGCAAGTAGAACTTAATTTAAAACGAGCCTGAATTTCTGATTCAGGCTCGTTTATTTTGGGATCTTGATGAAGGCTTGTCGTTGTTTAGGTTATTCTCCAGTCCTTCATTTATTTCTGATACAACTTCGTTTAATTACATTAAAGCAGTTAACGCAACTATCACAAATCCCAACACGATAAAGATCGAATACAGTGTAATCAGTGCAAATCCTTTGTAAATGGATTTGAATACTGATTGCTGATAAACAGTCTTTAAAGCAACGATGATATAGAGGATGATGAATAATAATTCCAGGTTATTGAAAATATATGTCAGGGAAGGGAATATTTTTTCAATAATGGAGAAAAACAGGAAGATTAAAAAAGCGGCAGCATGAAAATGCAATGAAAAGATAGCATGATCAACGTAAAAATATTTCTTCCTGTCATAAAAGAGTCTTAATAATAACGCAAACAGTGGCAATAGTACAAACATCATTTTAGGAATGATATGTTGTGTTTTGGCCGACACTTGTTGGACTGCCCCTTCACCATAGTGTTCAATCGTTTCCAGCCAGTGATGATAGATCCAGCTTACCGGATTGTGGGCTCTTTTATTTACCGGCAGCGAATTTTGCACGGAATCATACCGTTTTAAATACTCGTAATCGATACCCATGAGTACTTCAAATTGGTATGTATGAGGAAGCGAATCGAGCTTGTTCGATACCATTATTGTATTGATGAGGGCTTCCTTTGTTTTATCCGCAAGCGTATCATTGCTTTTAGTCAAAAGCATAACATGCAGGTTGGCAGCTATTTGTTTTTTTGTTTGCAGGGAAGCGTGTTCTGCAATGGCTTCTTCAATTCTTTCTTCAGCGTGATTAAAGGATAAAAGCGCCAGGAAATATAGGAAGGAGATAAATACATACATCCGTATGGGGTGCAGATATTTTGATCTTCTGCCGGCAAGGTATTCTTTTGTTAAAAAGCCAGGTTTAAATAACAGATCCTTCATTGTTGTGAACAACTTGGAATCATAATGGGTAAGGTCTTCAAAAAAGTGTCTGAATAAATGTCCGAAGGATTCCTTTAGTTCCAGGTTTTCCTGACCGCAATGGGTACAGAATCTTTCCTCAACTGTGTTACCACAATTCAAACAGGTTTTATCTATACGTAGATGTTTTGACATAGGCGAAAGCGTTGTATAAATAAAAATAGGAAGGAAGGTTGAGGATTCGTAATTTTTGAGGAGTTATATTAACAAATAATTGGCTTTTACTTTAGTTATGACAGGAAAACAGAAATGTGTGTATAAAAAGAAGGTGTTTTCTATTTCATTTCTACCCCGACAGAGACAAGGATTTTATCCCAAAATGAGACAAATGATTTTGCTTTTAAACTGGCAGGCAAGCTGAATTATTTAGCAGATTCCATGCTATATTATAATTAAATAAGATGGGCAACAGCTGAAAAGACACTCGGTGAAACCCGGCTGCAGTAGCGGATTTAGCCACCGGAGATGCGTTAGACTACTCATAAAATAGCCAGCAATAGACACGTACATACACAATCAATAAACAATTTAAAAGATTTACTATTTCGTCGTTACCACCTGTCAATTTTGACTGCCGGGTTCATCTTTACTTGCCATCTTTGCATCATAGTAATACGTAATAATTGCCTGTCAGCCCAACTTTCCACATCATGCAACCCGTCATTAAAAGAATTCTGAAACAAACAGCGTTACCCCTGTATCTGCAATTCCGAGGCCTATATCACAAAGGGAATAAGGTAACCTGTCCCTGTTGTAAACGTTCCTTTTCCCGGTTTCTGCCACTAGGTGTAGACCGGCGTCCGGGACAATGTCCCCGTTGTCGCTCTAATGAGCGGGACCGGGCCTTATGGTTATACATGGAGAAGTATCCTGACTTCATCAATGCAGGCAAAAAGCTCCTGCATATTGGTCCCGAAAGCATCTTTTACAGATACTTTAAAAAGATGAAAGGGCTTCATTACACACCTGCAGATAAGTTTGCACTGACATTTGAAAGTACTTACCCATCGGAGACTATTTACCTCGATATTGTTCATATGCCGGAGATCCCGGATAATATGTACGATGTGATCCTCTGCTCGCACGTATTGGAATACATCAAAGAAGATGATAAAGCTATTAGTGAGCTATTCAGGGTACTTAGGCCTGGCGGAATTGCATTGCTGCAGGTACCAATCAAGCCAGGGCTGGAGATTACATATGAAGATGATAGTATTACCAGTCCGGAACAACGCGCCCTCATTTTCGGGGATCCCGGTCATATCCGCTTTTATGGAGAAGACTATGCAGATAAGCTAACAGCTCAGGGATTTGAAACAGACTTTATTCCTTTTATTTCATTATTCACACAGGAGGAAATAGAAAAATATGGACTGGTAGCTACGGATGATTTTCAACTGGCAAAGAAAAGTTCCTGGGCTAATGAGATCATTCAACAAGTGTTAAGTTTTCAGTTATTGCTGTTGCCGGTTTTATTATGATCATCAATAACAATATTAGCAAGGGAGATTTGTAGAAAATATGATTTTGAATCTGCAATTGAATGGACATCAAAGTTCGAATCCAGTTATCCCGACTGAATTGGACGAGGCTGTATCAAAAATAAATAAAGGGTCTGAGAATCGTCTAAATGGCTATAAGTCTCCATCAGGTACCCGAATAAAAAGAGGCTGTATCATACTTTTGATACAGCCTCGTTTTTCTTTATCCCCACCTGTAATGTTGTTCAGACTCGCAATTGGCTCAAACGGTGAATTTACTTTAGAGGTTAGAAATGCCCCTTTTTCGTGATTATAGGTCACTCCTTTTGGGAAGACAAACTGTTCCTATTATTTATCTTTACTGGCTGCCAGGTCCCTGATATGATCGGCATGCGTGGGTATACAATAACTCTTAAACCAGTTTTCCTCCTTGTCTACAAAACCAGGATTCTTTTCCACCATATCGGCAATGGCCAGCAATACTTTTTTTGTTAAAGGTTCCATGTAAGGCAATGCATCTCCGCTCAACAGTATGGCGCATATTGCCTCAAAAAGCGGTGCATGTTCTGACCCGCTGATGGCAGGTAATTGCGCGATGATCGAGGCGATATGCTGCGCCAATACTTCCGGCGTCAGATCATGAAGCACTGCCAGTATATACTCTTCCAAAAAACTTTCGCCCCTGAATGGTTTCATGTTATCAAAATCATTGCGTAGCGCTGATGCATTGACAAGGGTGGTCAATAGTGTGGCCAGCCAACGTTCATCCGCTTCCTCTTTGGTAGCAACCACCAGGTAAACAGCCAGTATCAACCGAACTAATGCATCTGTTTCTGTATTGAAAGCAGGCGAAAACCTGGTGATCATTTTTTCGGTCTCCCCATTGAAGGCATACATCGCCCCCAATGCAAAAACAGCATAACTTCTTCTTACCCGCGTATGTGTTGTATTATTCCATTCCTGTAGTAACAGGGTTGATGTTGCTGGATGTTCGTTACCTGCAATTAACAATACATATTGTGCCTGCCGCGCAATTTCATCATCCGGCCCACCTGCCTGTTCGAAAAACAATGGCAACAAGGGCTCCAGGGAAGCCTGCAGTTCGGCATACAGGTCATGCAGTCCTTTTATATTCGGCAACGCCACCACACTGCAAAGAAACTTATATAATCGTTGCCTGATCACGGACTCCTTTAGATAATAAGGCAGCATCCGCGCCAATATAATACCTACCTTAACTTCAAGCAACGTTTCCTCGTACTCCAATTGAGACCAGATGCGGCGGGAACATACGTTAGCAACTTCCTCCTCTTTTGATAAGAGTCCGGTAAAGGCAGTTAACAAAGTATTGTCCATGTCTATTTTGTCAAACTCCGCCTGCAACTTTGCAGGCGTTTCCAATGCTGCTATTTTATTTTCGATGAGCACTTCGTTATACTTCTTCCTGAAATTCGCTGTAATGGCGTCCCAGGCAGTAATGGGCGTTTCCTCTTTCCCATAGTCCTTCCAGCCTGGCATAAATACCTCCCACGGCTTATGCTTATAATTCTCCGGCATTTTTAGTACTACCTGCCCCTGCTCATCATATAACTGCCAGTTACCTGTTCCATCGCTATTGGGAGAATAGTCAACCAGGATAGTACCATTGGGATAAAAATAACTAATGCGAGGGTCTTCTTTTTCATACACCAGGATATTATTGTAATACCTGCGCCGGTGTAAGCCGGTTACCATTTCATCACGTACAACATACAATTGCTGGCCTGTTTTATCGAAGATGGTTTGTTCACTATCATTTCCCTCGTTGCGATGAACAATTTTTCTATGGATTATTGATTTGTCCTTGAACCGGTGATAAAAACTTTCATACCGAACGCCATCTTCACTCCATTTGGCATACCTGATCTTTCCGTATTCATATTCGTACTCCTCTTCCCGTATGCGGTTGCTTGTATCATATTTATATTTGCTTAGCAGATCACCGTCCCGGTCCCACATAACAATGTAGCCGGTATATTTATTCGTTCGAATATCTATTTCACTCATTTGCCAATGGGCATCCACATGGAACGAATTATTTTGGTCTTCATAATAAGCCCGTTCCGGTACCGAGGCTGGCCGTTTGGGTAATTTTGTACCTCTTGCACTTACGGGCAGGCCCTGCCTGTCGTAATAGCGTTGGGCATTATAAATGCCCTCTTCAATAAAATCAAATTCTGCTCTCCATACAATGTCATTTTTGGCAGCATAGCTTCCTGACAATAATTCCCAGCTTTCCTGATCAGATTTTATAAAGCGAATCGTGCCCAGCAATTTTTGCATGTTTTTCCATTTTACTTTTCATTCATACATCTCAAATTTCGGTAGTTCAGTTTATATCTTCATAAAACGGAGCACTACAAATGATCTACAAGCGGTAATAAGGCCAGAAATAAGGTTACCTGCGAACTTCAAAGAATATCCGGGAGTAGCCATTATAAGAGTTATTCTCCTGTTATGCTGCCTGGAATTGTAATGCTAAAATCTGGTGGAATGATAAACTTCGCTATTGGTCTGCGGAGGTTTGGGTACTGAGATGTTAAAAAGCGTTACTGCCATGAATATTACTACTTTAATTTAAATACATTAAAAGCTAATGGCAGGTATTTTAGTTATTTCAAAATATGCATCAATTTATTGAATACGTCTTTAGCCTCAGGCATATTTAAAAAAATCCATGCATGATACATTTCCTTGTATTCATAATAATTAAGGGCTATGTTTTTTTCTTTTGCCAGAGTTACTAGTCTTCTTGCATCGGGCAATACCACCTCGTGGGTTCCAGCAAATAAATGGATGGGGGCTAATCCTTCCAGAGCGCCATATATCGGACTTATCATGTAGTTAGAAATATTGGTGTTTGCCGCATAAATTGAAATTGCTTTGCTGAACCCCTTAATATCAATGTAGGGGTCGTACTTGTCAATTATCTGAATTTCAGGATTCTGCATTGTAGCATCCAGAAAAGGGGATAGTAAAATGATTTGAGAAGGCTGGGTAAGCTGATTGTTACGGACATATTGTGCAAGCGAAAAAGCAAGTCCCCCACCTGCGGAGAACCCCATCAATACTACGTTTTCTCTGCCTGCTTGTTGTAGTAGCTCTTCATATGCAGGTACTACCATGTCGAACACATTTTTGTAATTGCTTGCAGGAACCAGCGGGTAGTCAGGTATCACAATACCCAAATCAGTATGTTGTACAATCTTGTTTAGAAAAAACCAGTCGTATTTTGTAATGTTAGCAACAAAACCGCCTCCATGCAGGAAAAATATGTAGCGTTGCGGCATGCTATTCTTTTTCTTCAGCTCCCAGATTGTTCTCCCAGTGGGTGATTTTCGGTATAAGACATCACACTGGCTTTTTACTTTATCTGGTATACTGGCGGCTTTGTGGAATTTACTGAAATCTCCGGTCCTGAATTCTTTTTCAATTTTTGTTTTTATACCCATTATTCGGATGAGTGCGCGGTAAATTTTGCTTTTAAAACTTGGTCTTTCCATGTGATAGTAATTAGTATTTTGAACAATTTCATTGCTGTCTATAAGCCCCGGGGGCTTTGCGTAAGTATTAGTAAACAGCAATAACATAAATAGCACTGAATAAGTCTTTACCATTTCAATACTGTTTTGGTAAAGCAAATTTAAATGCAGTAAGAAGATGATTTTTTAGCAAATGCTAAAAAGAAAGGTTGTCAGACCTGAGCCCGCATACGGCTCAGTGTTACCGGCGACATACCCAAAAAGGAAGCAATTGAGGCAAGTGATGCTCTTTGTAAGATAAAGGGGTCCCGCGAAAGCAGTTTGCGGTAACGTTCTAAAGCGCTGTCAAATTGGAGGGACAAAGTTCTTTCTTCCAAAGCGAGATAGTACTTTTCCATTATGAACCGGAACAGGTTAAACAGACTAGGGTGTTCCTTGCAGAGGTTGACAAACTCTTCGTAATTTAATTTCAATATAAAGGAGTCTTCTAGTACTTCTACATTTTCATTACTGCCAGTTTGTGTAAACAGTGCATAAGTTGATGTTATGATATCGTTTTCCCTGGCAAACAAGGTGGTAACTTCCTTACCATTAATAACAGAAAATATTCGTGCAAACCCTTTTTCAATAATGTAGATATGGTTACAACGCTGCCCCTGCTTTATTAGAAAGGAGCCTTTAGCAACATCCATAAAGACAACATGCTTGTTGAGAAGCTCCACGGCCTCGTGTGACAAGCTTGTATTTCCGAATATATTTTCTAATGTATGCAACAACATGATGAATAATCAGCCAAAGATAAGATTTGCTGATATTTCTATCTGTTTATCGAAGTGCAGAAATTGACCAGGATTATTTTCATTTCCAACTAAATCGGCTACAGGATCTACCAAATCGGCAACAGATATAGAATATTGTGGTTCTAACTTTGTGCTATCAACTTTTAAAGAAGGTACAATGAAAAAAGTAACGTTTAGCAATAGAGATTGGAAGGTTGCAGCCAACCTTTATTTGCCGGAAGATCTGGATGTTTCAAAAAATAATGCCGCCATCGTGTGTGTACATCCGGGCAGCAGTGTTAAAGAACAGACATCCGGATTGTATGCTGCAAAACTTGCAGCAGAAGGATTTGTAACCATCGCATTTGACGCGTCCTTTCAAGGGGAAAGCGGAGGAGTTCCCCGTTACCTTGAAGATCCGGCCACTCGCGTAGAAGACATCCGTTGTGCGGTAGATTATCTAACAACCTTGGAGTATGTTGACAACAGCCGCATTGGCGTGTTGGGTATTTGTGCTGGTGGCGGGTATGCGACTAATGCCGCACTTTCAGAGCGACGCATCAAAGCCGTGGGAACGGTAGTAGCTACCAATGTCAGCCGTGCTTTTCGTGAACAGTCGTTTTTGCAAACGCTTGAAGCCGTATCCGGGCAGCGCACAGCGGAGGCTAATGGAGCTGATATTTTGATTACGAACTGGACACCTAACTCGGTTGAGGATGCGAAGCAAGCCGGTATGGATGAATTGGATATGCTGGAGGCTATCGACTATTACAGAACACCGCGTGGGCAGCATCCTGCCTCGTGTAATAAATTACGCTTCACGAGTTTAGCTAACCTGATTACTTTTGATGCTTTTCATCTGGCTGAGGTTTTACTTACACAACCATTAATGGTGGTTGTAGGTGATAAAGTGGGAGCCTTCGGTTCATATCGTGATGGTTTTGAATTGTTCAACAAAGCGGCCTCTGCCAACAAGAAAATCCACGTAGTAAAAGGGGCAAGTCATTACGATTTGTACGACCAGCCCAAAGCGATGAAGGAGGCGCTGACACAATTGATCCCTTTTTATAAAGAACATCTTTTGGCGTAAATTAGTACCTGTGCAAACGATTAATTCTATATCTCAATTTCATAGACTGTTGTCTTTGCCTGATCCGCTACATCCCTTGGTAAGCGTGGTGCATGTAGAAGATATACGTCCAGTGAAGAATGTGGTTTGGGAAGGTTTCTTTTTGAATTTCTACACAATTTCTCTCAAAAGGAATGTTCAGGCTAAAGGCAAATATGGCCAAAGCTATTATGATTTTGACAAAGGCGTGATGAGCTTTACTGCGCCCAGGCAGTTACAGTCACACGTGATGCTGGCGGATGTCCAACAAAAAGAACTCGGAACAGGATATGTATTATTACTACATCCCGATTTTTTGTTACAAAACCCGTTAGCATATAAGATACTCACCTTTGGTTATTTTGATTATTCCATAAACGAGGCTTTGCATCTTTCTGTTCGTGAAGAGCAGGATATACTGCATCTGTTTCGCAAAATAGAACAGGAGTGTGAACATATCGATACGGTAATGCAGGAGATCGTATTGTCGCAAATTGACTTAATCTTAAACTACTGCAATCGCTTTTATCAACGGCAATTCATTACCAGGAAACTGGTCAACAGCGATTTGTTAAGCCGGTTGGATCAGTTGCTCAGTAACTATTTCGATGAAAACAAAGCAATACACAACGGCTTGCCTGTAGTGAAGGATCTAGCCGAACAATTACAGGTATCTCAGCGATATCTGAGTGATATGGCTCGCATCTTAACCGGGCAAAACACTCAACAACTTATTCACGGAAAACTTATTGAAAAAGCAAAGGAAAGATTGATAACGACTAATCTTTCGGTTAGTGAAATTGCCTACGAACTCGGCTTTGAACATTCGCAAAGCTTTAACAAGCTATTTAAGAATAAAACCAATGTGACGCCTCTGGAGTTTAGATCTTCATTCAATTGATAAACTATTCGGAATTTTTATCCAGCTCCTCGAGTTTTGTATACAATCTCCCAAACGTATAAAGTTGTTAAATAAAAAAGTCTCTTTTTACGAGAGGCTTTTTTATGGAGAGGAGCGGGGAGATGTCGAAGTATTTTGTTAATCCGCAAGTTCGAATCCGGTTGTCGCCGACTTAATAAGCGTTTAGCTGCTTTCTTAAACCGCGTGAAGAGTAGTATTTATGTGTTTTTAATAACAATCAGAAAAACATACTTCCCCAATGCTAAATAATGAACCGTGATATTTCGCGGTATTTAGAATCAAACCCTTGTATATCGCGGTATTGCCCCGGCCTTATAGTTAATAAATAGTTTGTTTACAGGTGCTTATGAAGATGGTATGCCAATTGGCGCATTGAATCCATAATTATCTGTAATGGAAAAAAGGCAATCAAAAACAATTGTATTTATAACTGGTGCTTTTGTTCACCATAGTTGCTGGGATGAGTGGAGAACCTATTTTGAAAGCAAGGGTTATAAAACAATCGCCCCTCCCTGGCCGCACAAAAATGTTTCTCCGGAAATACTGCGCAACAGTCTTCCTAACATAGCAATAGCGTCCAACAGGCTTGCGGCGTTAACTGATTACTACGATGATGCTGTAAGGAAGCTCCCTGAAAAGCCGATATTAATTGGGCATTCAATCGGAGGGCTTATTGTACAGCTTTTACTGCAAAGAGGATTGGGGGTGGCGGGAGTTGCCATTCATTCTGTACCACCACAGGGCATCATCACTTTTAAGTTCTCTTTTTTGAAAGCAGGCTGGGGGCCGCTTGGCCTTTTCACCCCGGCAAAAAAATCGTTCCTCATGTCTTTCCGCCAATGGCAATATGCTTTTACTAATGGGATGGATGGCGATTCGCAGAAAGAAGCATATTACAAATTTGCCATTCCCGAATCAAAGCTTATTGTGAGGGATACCATCACCAAAGCAGCCAGAGTGAACTTTGATAACCCGCATGCTCCATTGTTATTAACCTCCGGCAGCGACGACCACACCATACCGGCCTCACTGAATTATGCTAATTATCTGAAATATAAAAACAACGATTCGATTATTGAATACAAAGAATTCAAGGGCAGGAATCACTTCGTTTTGGGCCAGCCAACCTGGAAAGAAGATGCTGATTATATACTTCAATGGATAAGTAATCAATAGCATTTGGCAGGTAAGCAAACCATTTAACATTATACATACAATTAAAACAACAAAACATGTTTATGCGCACATCTATTAGAGAAATAAGTTACTACCCGGCCATACTATGGTTAATGGTGATGTTGATTGCCGGGTGCCAAACCAATCCCGGCAAGCAGTCCACATCAGCAGTAAATGATAGTACCGCCATTACAACCGAGCCTGCCTCTCCTCCATCAAACTTTAAACATGCATCGGCTAAAGTAAACGGCATTGATATTCATTATGTAGTTGGCGGGGAGGGTGAACCGCTTGTTTTATTACATGGTTTTGGACAAAACTGGTATATGTGGAATCGTCTGTTACCCGAATTATCCAAACATTTTACCGTAATAGCGCCTGATCTTCCGGGCCTGGGTGAATCGGGCAAGCCTGACAGTGGTTATGATAAAAAAGCCTTAGCCGGTTACATACACGGGCTTGTAAAGCAATTGGGCTATAATAATATAAACCTGGCCGGGCACGACATAGGCCTGATGATAGCTTATGCCTATGCAGCACAATTTTCGGGCGAGGTAAAAAAGCTGGCATTGATGGATGCATTGCTGCCGGGTGTTGAGCCTGTCTGGAGCCAGGTTAAAGCATCTGCGTGGTGGTTTGGTTTCTTCTCTTTTCCGGCATCGGGAGAACTGGTGGCAGGCAGAGAACGCTTATTTCTCACCAACTTCTGGCCGGTAGTTGGCCATGTAAAAAATGCATTTACTACTGAAGAAACAAATGAGTTTGTAAGAGCTTATTCAACAAAAGGATCAACGGCAGGAGCATTTCAATGGTTTGCCGCTTTTGAACAGGATACAAAAGATAATAAGGTGTTTATGAAGACCAAATTAAAAATGCCTTTGCTGGCAATGGGTGGCGAATACTTTGGTGCGGGCTTCCTTGTAGATCACTGCAAGCTTATTGCTGAAAATGTGAAAGGCTCCAATATCAAAGGCGCAGGCCATTGGATTGTACAAGAGAATACGGAACAGGTGCAGAAAGACTTGCTTGATTTTTTTATGGCCAATTAGTATTACCACATTACCGCTAAGGTATTACGGTGGCTATCAAAATAAATGACATGGAAACGCGAATGATCAAAACTATCGGACGTGTTGCAGGTATAAGTTTATTTGTTTTGCTGTTTTATTATAGTGATGCACAGACGCTCCCTGCTTTCAAGCAGTTACGGTATGATGAGGATTACTTTTTTCTGAAGAATGATAGCAGTAGCAATTGGTATAAAAGAACAAAATTCAGTGCTATTTCGGATGATAAAAATACCTGGTTGAGCATAGGTGGTGACATCAGGTATCAATACCTGTGGTTTAATAATGACAACTGGGGCGGATCTCCTGCCGACAAGGATGGATTTATTCTTACCCGGTATCTGGCTCATGCTGATTTTCATGCTGGTAAAAATTTCAGAACATTTGTGCAACTGCAAAGCAGCCTTGCAAATGGGAAGGTTGGGCCATCTTCACCGGTGGATGAAAACCAGTTAGACCTGCACCAGGCATTTGTAGATGTGGTGTTGCCTTTTCAACATTCGCAAACACTGACTATGAGGCTTGGTCGGCAGGAACTATTATATGGCTCTCAAAGGTTAGTGGCTGTACGTGATGGGCCTAACAACCGGCAATCATTTGACGCAGCCCGGTTGCTGTATACCAATCGTAGTTGGAAAGCCGATGTTTTCTTTTCTCATTCTGTGCAATCGAGGCAAATGTTATTTGATGACGGCTTTAATAAATACACCAGATTCTGGGGCGCTTACCTGGTTAAAAACCAGGTGCCTTTCTTCAGCAATATCGATGTGTATTACTTCGGGCTGGAGAAAAAAAGTGCAAAGTTTGATGATGGGGCAGGGCGGGAGCTAAGGCATTCTATTGGTAGCCGTATATGGCTTGGCAAAAAGTACTGGCGATACGATATTGAAGGGCTTTACCAATTTGGTGATTTTGCAGGAAAAAAAATTGATGCATGGACATTGTCTGTAAACACAGGTTACAAATTTTCCGATACAAGGCTTAAGCCTGAAATAGGGATAAAAACGGAATTGATAAGCGGTGATGCGTCATCTGGCGATAACAAATTGCAAACTTTTAATCCGTTATTTCCCAGGGGAGGGTATTTTGGTCTGGTATCTTTGATAGGGCCTGTTAATTTATTTGACGTTCATCCATCGTTTACATTGGATTTATCCAGGCGGTTGTTCTTTAATATGGATTGTGATATTTTCTCGCGCTATAGCCGGAATGATGGTTTATATGGCCCCAATGTGGCTATGATTTACTCTGGAAAAAACAGTACTAAAAAGAGTATTGGACAGCAGTATTCTACTCATCTCGAATATGTTCCCAACAGTTTCCTATACTTCCGGTACGAGTGTACCTGGTTTAAAGCCGGCTCTTTTTTGAAAGAGGTGGGGCCGGGTAAAGACATAATGTTTATGGCTACCACAGTTCAGCTCAAATTTTAGCAAACTAACCATTAACGGCTTTACCCGGCGGCAGATTTGCTGCCCGGTAAAGCCGTTGTTTTATAAAATGATAATTTAGTTTTATCTTTCTCTGGTTGTTTTTTACATCATTTTGCCTTTTTGTTCCCAATGGTATTCAAAAGTTGGTAAATGAACCCACTGTATAAAGAAATCAGTTTGAAGTTTATCATATACTTTTTTATTGTAGCATTAGTAGTTATCCCGTTTAAAGCCGCCAGCCAGGATGTGTCTGATTACCTCAAAGTTGATTCACTAATAGGGCAGTTGAAAAAAAGCAAACCGGATTCTAACCGGGTTCGGTTACTTATTAATGTATCACTAAACTACTTATCCAAAAATGAATTGAACAGGGAGGAGTATGATGAACTTTTCACCTACTTACAACATGCGATCATATTGTGTGATTCACTTGGCTTAAACTTCGTGAGGTGGAAAGTCCAGGTTCTTCACATGATGGGCGCTGCACTGGTTTTTGATAACAAGGTAGCGAGGGGAAAAAGTGTTTTTATGGAGTTGGTTAAAAATGCGCATCTTGCTGGTGACAGGAAAAGGGAGGGGGATAGTTGGGTATGGTATGCGGAAGCATTTTGGAGATATGATAGAATGCGCACTTTTAAACAGGAGGCGGAAACTGCCTATATCAATGCAATATCCATTTATCGTGAGATAAAAGATCAACAGGCGGACATAGATAAAACGCTTGACCTGGGCGCTTTGTATGGTTGTAATGACGAATACAATAAAGCGGAGCAACAATTTCTGGCCGCTATAAAAAAAAGCGAACAATTCAACTCTTACATGCTTCCCACTATTTACTACCAGCTATCTGTGGCAAACCGGTACATGGCTAATTATAATAAAGCGCTGGGATATGCATTGCATGCACTTAAGTGCATAGAAGTCACAAAAGACTCCTCCGCTATTGGAGACTGTTATGGTGAATTGGCAGAACTATACCAGGCGCTTGATAAGCCCGCAGAAAGCGTTGCGTGGTACAAAAAATGTATTGGTAAAAGAGAATTGGCAGAAGGATACCCCGCCTTTGGTTTATACCGGACATATGGTTTGCTCATAGTTCAGTTGATTAAATCCGGCGCAATAAAAGAAGCGATGGCCATCACAAAAGACCTGCAAAAACGAAGGCCGCCGAAAACATTGGCCGAAAGTGCAGCACTTTTTCAGAACATGGCGTACTGCTATAACGCTTACAATATATATGACAGCACCGAAAGATATTTTTTAAAATCGATTGCCACTTTTAACCTGGCAAACCAGGTACATGCTATGGATGATGAATTTGTATCAATGGCACGTTTTGATATTGCACATTTTTATGTAAAACACAGGCAGTTTAAAAAGGCACGTCCTTATCTGAACATGCTGCTGTTAAGTCCCAACTCTATGAACGTATCTGTATTAGCTGACGCAGCATTTTTGATGTTTAAGGTAGATTCAGCCTCTGGTAATTACCGGGCATCAATCAAATATTTCCAGCAATACAAAACCCTTACAGATTCTATTTTCAACGAAAAGAAAAGCCGGCAGATAGCCCAGTTGCAAATTGAATACGAAACGGAGAAAAAAGATCAGGAAATAGGCCATTTAACAAAAAAAGGCCAGTTGCAGCAAGCAAATTTAAAACAAGCCAATATTATAAGAAACTGGATAACAGCAAGTGCAGTGTTGCTGATATTACTATTGGCAGTTGGGTATAATCGCTATAGGTTTAAACAGAAAACCAATAAAAAACTGGAAGCGCAACAAGTTGTGATTAACAGGAAAAACATTTCGCTGTTACATCTGGTTAATGAAAAAGAATGGCTAGTAAAAGAAATTCATCACCGGGTTAAAAATAATTTTCATATCGTGATGGGATTGCTGGGCACACAATCGGGTTATCTTAAAAATGATGAAGCGATAGCTGCGATAAAAGAAAGTCAGCAGCGTATATATGCCATGTCACTTATTCATCAGAAACTGTATCAGTCGGAAAATCTTTCCTCTATTGATATGCCGGGATATATTAATGAACTGGTGGATTCCTTAAAAGAGTCATTCGACAAAAGAGCTTCTTTGCAATTTCATTTGCAGATAGATCGTATTAACCTGGAGCTTACTTATGTAATACCGGTAGGGCTTATTTTGAATGAAGCCATTACCAATGTATTTAAATATGCTTTCCCAGATAAAGTGCAAGGGAATGTATACATTTTATTTAACCACAGCAATGATGATCACCGGATGGTGCTTACTGTAAAGGATGACGGAATAGGTTTGCCGGCCTCCTTTAATGGCAATAGCCAATCATCCATGGGTCTGAACCTGATGAAAGGATTGAGTGAAGATATTGACGGCAACTTTACTATGCAAAGTAATAATGGTACCATTGTTACCGTAAGCTTTGTCTATAATCCTGGCCAGTCGAAAGACTTTTTCTCATCTGCTCCCAACCCAAACTTTAATGTATGAAGCAAAAAATACTGATAGTAGAAGACCAGTTTATAGAAGCTGATTATTTACGAATGATGCTGACCGCAGCTGGTTACCCGGTTTGCTCCATTGCCCGCTCGGTGGCGGAGGCACAGGAAATTATAAAGAATGAACAGCCCAATTTGGTTTTACTGGATATTTTTTTAAAAGGGAAATTTACAGGTATTGATCTGGCAAAGCAATTAAAGGAAGAGCATATCGCTTTTATATATCTCTCGGCTAATTCGAACGAAGAGATTTTAACAGCGGCAAAGGCAACAGAACCTTATGGCTTTTTAGTAAAGCCATTTAGAGAGAAAGATCTGCTGGTTTCACTTGAAATTGCATTTTACCTCTATGAGCATAGCATTAATGCAAAGTGGCAAACGGAAATGCAGGTGAAAAAGGAATTGTTACAAATTGAGAAAACGAACGACAATTGGACACAAAAGTTTTTGAGTACCGCCAGGGCCTTGCAACGGTATCTTTCTTTCGACTGCCTGGCTGTAAAGTTCAAATCTCTGGAGGGAGATCATTTTTCCGGTTTTGCTTTATCACGTATTGGTTTTGATGAATACCAGGTGATAGGCATTACGGAGCTTTCCATTATGTCCGGTCTGGATCCGGAAAAAATAAGGAAGCTATTGATGCATACCCCTGTTGATAATACGGCAGGCTGGTATAACGGGGATGATTTTAAAAGCCTGTTTGCCACGCATCCAATGAAGGCTTTGTTTGCCAATACCTTTGGAATGGCTTCTAATCTGGTATTGCCATTTTTATCTGCCGATAATTTTATTTTCTCATTAAGCTTTTTCAGGCGTATTCCGGATGGCTATAGTGCGGAAAAAATGGATTGGCTTTTTCGCCTGCAACAGCCTCTAAGCGCGTTGATGAATGGTATCGCGACAGATGAAAAAAGAGGCGCTTTGTCCATGAATTACAAACCTGCTATGGAGGAACAAGCGGCATTAAAAAGTGGGGTGGGGTATTTTGAAGATATTGTGGGTAGCAGTCCGGCATTGCTCCATATAATGGATATGATAAACCAGGTGGCACCTTCAGATACCTCTGTTTTAATACTGGGTGAAAGCGGCACCGGAAAAGAAAAAATAGCCGATAGTATCCATCAACTTTCTCCCAGGAAAGGGCAGCCATTTGTTAAAATAAATTGTGCTGCGCTACCGGCTTCTTTGATAGAATCGGAGTTGTTTGGCCATGAAAAGGGAGCTTTTACCGGTGCCATCGGGAAAAGGATTGGCAAATTTGAACGGGCTGAAAAAGGAACAGTTTTCCTGGATGAGATTGGCGAATTACCCCTTGAACTACAGGTAAAACTGTTACGTGTATTACAGGAGAAAGAAATTGAGCGTGTGGGTGCCGAGTCATCCATTAAGATAAACGTGCGTATTATAGCGGCAACTAACCGAAATCTGGAAAAGGAGGTGGCAGAGGGCAGGTTTCGCCTGGATTTGTATTACCGCCTCAATGTTTTTCCGGTCTTATTGCCTCCACTGCGTGACCGCAGGGAAGACCTGCCCGCCCTGATTGAGTATTTTATTCATTATTACAACAGGAAGGCAGGTAAAAAAATAACCGGCGTTGCTGATAAAGTGCTGAAAAAAATGATGGCTTATGACTGGCCTGGCAACATACGTGAACTGGAACATTTAATTGAGCGACATATCCTGCTTGCCAAAACTTCTGTTATAGAAGATATAAACCTGCCGAAATTCGTATCGAATGAGCAGCCGGATATAATATCTGCAGGCAGAATGAAAACAATTGATGAAAATGAAAGAGACCACATATTGGCGGTGTTAAAAAAATGCAACGGTAAAATCTGGGGCCCTGCCGGTGCTGCAGAGATATTAAACCTTCCTCCATCAACATTAAGGTCTAAAATGAAAAAATTAGGAATAAAGAAGGAATACGGCGAATGATGGTTTTTGTACGCTTACCAGTATCGTATAAAAAAAAAGAGACCACATTTCTGTGATCTCTTTTGAAGGTGGAGAGGGGCGGGGAGATGTCGAAATTTTTGGAGGATTTTGAAAGGCTAAGCACTGCTTTAATTGGTTGATTATCATACCAACCGCTCTTCAAGCATATATTTCCAGGTAATGAAGCCTTTCTGCTCGTTGCTGTAGTCATGAACAATCCGGCTGAAATTTTCTGGTGCGGCAGTAATAAAGGCGTGCCTGCCTTGCTTTCTGATAATATCCAACTGCCTGTCTAATTCTTTTAAAAAGACTGGTAATAGCGATCGCTGCTTTTCAAAATGCCATAAGTAGCTGGCTTCTTCGGTATCCAGGGTTTCTAATATCACATGATACATTTCTTCTCCTTCTGTCAGGAATACAAAAGAGAATGGCTGAAGTACAAACCGGATTTTAAGAATATGTCCGGCATGTTTTTCGGCCAGGTAGCGAAGTTGTTGATGATGCTTAAAATGTGGCTGCTTCAATATATCTGCAATCAATTCCTCTCCGGTTTCATAAAGTGGCTGTCCTGCTTGTAGCTGGGTTATGTCCAGCACGTTGCGTTCAGGTAATGGGAACTTACCTAGGATTGTTTTTGTAACAAATTTGAATCGTACGCCCTCAATGACTTCTTTATTGATCATCTTTACATCGGCAGAATCTGCTGATTGGGATACCAGCATCCCCTTTTCCAGTTCCGCATATATAGAAACAGTTATGTTTTTGGTTTTCAGCACTTTAATAAAATAAGGCTTCAAAACCTCAAACTCCGGTCTGATATCTTCATGTGCTATTTCAAATTCAAGTTTCTCGTCCGGTTCCTTGTAAGTATATGAAAAGCCTATCGCACCGTATTTGAATTCAAGGGATTCCAGCGGAACTTTAATCTCTTTTTCTATGGTAAGTATGTCACTTATGGCAACAGGCGTAATTTCTTCTACCGGGTCATCAAACAACGATCTTTGGCGGATTAACTTCCTGTAATAGGTATTTCGCTTTAAAAACAATTTGTTCAGGTAATCAATCTTAATATCGCGGTAGTCATAAATGACAGGTGCTATTTCTGATCGTTGTACCCGGCCTATATACTGGATGAGTTTTCCTTCAAATGAGAATGGATAAACAAGGAACAGGCAGGTAGCATTGTCCAGATCAGTCCCTTCTCCAAAAAACTGACCTGTGGTGATCAATACCTGGTAATTACCTGATTGTAGCAGCTTCCATTTGGCATCACGGCTGGCAGTACTATCATCTCCGCTTAAAGTAATGGCTTCATAGGACTGTTTCAGGTATTGGTACAGTGAATCAATATGTTCCTTACGTTCGGTTAGAACAACGACACGCTTTCCGCTACTGAGTTCCTTTATTATATCTTTAAGAATCAGAATGTTTCTCGTTGAATCATGTACCAGAATTTTAGACAAGGTTTCAAATCGATCTGTTTTCTGGTTAAATGGTACATCCAGAGAGGTGTCTCGTATAATTATTGTTGCCTGAGAAGACTTGGTTACCTGTTGGTTAGTTATTTCTGCAATAACGTCACCCAAATGGATGAAGATGAGTTTGCCATCATTGTATTTACGAAATGGAGTTGCAGTAAGACCATACTGGTAATAGCTATTGAACTGCTGGATGGTACTGCGGTAAGTTTCAGCAGGGATATGGTGGCATTCATCAATTAATATAGTTCCGAATGAGCTGGTAAGGTCGTTATTAGATTGATTGGCTATAGCTTTTGCCAGGCTTTGAATAGTAGCCAGTGTCACCATCGCTCCGGGCTTATACTTCCCCTGACCTATTCTACCTATTTCAGCAGCAGGAATTCCGAGAAAAGTAGCAATGCGTTCTGCCCACTGTTCCATCAGCTGTTTCCTATGCACTACAATAAGTGCTGGCTGTTGTTTAGCCGAAATTATTTTTAACCCTATCAAAGTTTTGCCGGAACCAGGAGGTGCTACTATTACTCCTATATCTTTTTTTTCTGTTGCGGAAACTCCTATTTGCTGATAATCCCGCAATGTCGCATGAAACCGGAAAAGCTGATTAGGCTTTTTGTCTCGTTGATCTTCTAGTTTGTAAGTAATATTGTTTTCCTTGCAAAACCGAAGAAGCCGTCCAGTAAATCCACGGGGAATAATAGTATAATCGTTTGTTTCTTCAATAAATCTGAAATAGCGTTTGCTTCCATAGGTACTTTTGCCTGTCTTCTGCCGGATGAAGAATTCTGTATTAGCAAAATTCAGCTCTTCTCTCAAATAATTAATCAGAATGATGGGTAAGCCATTTCTGGCTATTGCGATAACATTATTTAATATTATGGTTAAGCCTTGATTAGGCTTAGTATTTATTGATAATGCAATATGGCCTAACTTCTCATATAGATTATCTAAGGTAGATCCCTGTGCTTTTTGTATGGTTGTAAGGAAGTGCCATTGGTCGGGATAGGCTTCCATAGTTTCGGGGGCAAGAAAGCAACTATTCCCATTATCCATAGCTGGTTTATGAAAAGGCAGGGCTATCAGGTTGCCTAAGCCTTTTCCGGAAAGTGTATCCTGGTTGGGAAACAGCCTGTCAAAACTGGAATTCTTATCGAATGTTGAAATGATACGGGCTTCTGTTAGTAATGAAAGTAGTATTTTCCGGCTCTTCATTGCCGGGTAGGGCTGTTGAAAGAAAACCCAGACGTGTGCGCCATTTCCGGAACGGGAACGTTCAAGGTAAGCAGGAATGCCTTTTTGTTGGCAAAGAGCCAGAAACTTACGGCTGTCATCAGTCCAGTTCTCTTCATCAAAATCTGCTGCGATAAACCACGATGTATTATCTGTTAAAAGAGGATAAAGGCCAATAAGCTGGGTTCCTTGTAAATGTCGCTTTATCTGCTCTTCTGTTAAGTGTTGATAAGTCTTTTCGGGGAAATTACTAAGCGTACCGCCTTTCATTTTATGCACCTTATATCGGTAAGGGTCAAAATGATAGGCGGGCATGTATCCAGATTTTGCGCCCTTTTCCCAGTGTAAAGCAAAAACATCATTCCGGCCTTTAAAAAGGGAAGTAAATGATTCTATTTCAGTGGGATTCATCAGTAATTTTTGACTGGTTTAAATGGCTGCTATAAAGTAGATTTATTAATAACTGGTTCATTATCATTAAATTGAAATTGCGCAACCAAGTAGCTGATTTGGTTACAAAATAAGAAATGTTGTATAGGTTCTCACGTCGTCCAAGTGTTATACAGCATTTTACTCTTCATAAATGTCGGCTTTTTAATAGGCTATGAACTCTAACCTGGATTCTATTGTTGTTAAGGACTTACATGTCCGATTATCTCTAATTTTTGGCACTTTCCTTTTTTTGTGCCAAAAATTAGTATTTTTGAGCAAACCTCTTTTAACTTGCAAAAGTCACTCTACATTAATGAGTTAAAAAAGCATTTTAAAGACCACAGTGCTTTTTCTAATTCGGAATTGATGAGTTTTTATCTTGATAAAGCTCCAGATATCACTAAATCAACATTAAACTGGAGAATACATGTCCTCGTTAACCAAGGTATAATGAAAAGGCTAGGCCGGGGACTTTATGCTCTTGGTACTTCTATAGAATATCATCCGGAAATTAATGATATACTGTTAAATATTAATAAGATTCTTATAGATCAATTGCCTTTTGCAAAGACTTGTTTATGGAATACTGCTGTTTTTAACCAATGGATGATTCACCAACCCGCCTATTTTTATAATATAGTTGAGGTTGAGAAAGACGTTTTAGAATCTGCTTTCCATATTATTCAAGAGGGATTTCCCGATTCATTTTTACAACCAGATCGGGAAATATTGGAGCGATATTCTAAAAATAAACCAGGTGTAATCTTAATTCTTCCATTAGTTTCAGAAGCGCCTATTCAAGCGACGCTACATAATGACATTGAAATTAGTACTCCTTCAATAGAAAAGGTTATGGTAGACGTGTTCTGTGATGAAATTGTATTTAACGCGCAGCAAGGAACCGAACTAAAAAACATTTATAATAGTATTCTTTCTACTTATACTTTGAATATCAATAAGTTATTGAGATATGCAATGAGACGGAAGAAAAAGGAAGCGTTTCTTGAATACATAAAAACCAGAACTAATTTTTGGCATCTTTTTGAAAAAAGTGCCGTTTTATAGTATGATAAAAAAGGATACTTATACAATAGAATGGATAAAGAACGTATCTCGTAACCACCGTAATGCGGATCCTATTCTAATTGAGAAGGCTATAAGAGCGTTAGCCTTATTACAGGCTCTAGTAATAAATAAGCTGGATTTTGTATTTAAAGGGGGTACTTCCCTTCTTTTACTCTTTGAACATCCTAAAAGACTATCCATTGATATAGATATTATTTTGAATAATCATGCTATTGATTTGGAAGCGCTTTTTACCCAAATAGCTTCAGACACAAATTTTATTAGGTGGGAAGAGCAAGCAAGAAAGAAATCGTCAACAATTGAAAAAGCACACTATAAGTTTTTTTATACTCCTATACATAAAACAAATAAAGAGGAAGAGTATATTTTATTAGATATTCTGTTTGAAGCCAACCATTACCCATCGCTTACAAAATATCCTATTAAGTCATCCTTTCTTCAATTAGAAGGGGAAGAGATAATGGTAGTGGCTCCTATTTGTGAGGGACTGTTGGGCGACAAGTTAACTGCTTTTGCCCCTAACACCACAGGTATCCCGTATGAAAAGAATGGCGATAGTATGACTATGGAAATTATCAAACAGCTATATGACATTAGCAACCTATTTGATATTTCAAGTAATATGGAAGAAGTCCGTAACAGCTTTTCAAATATTGCTCAAGTAGAGTTACAATATAGAAATCATACCGACAAAAGCATTGAGGATGTTTATAAAGATATTATAGACACATCTCTTACAATTTGTTCAAGAGGAGTTTTAGGAGCAGGAAATTACTCGCAATTACAGGATGGGATACAAAGAGTATCGCGGTTTATATTCGCTGAAACGTTTCATTTAGATAAGGCCATTACAGCGGCAGCCAAAGCTGCTTACTTAGCCAATTGGATAAGTAAGGGTGATGGACAATTCAATAGATATAGCAATAATGTTTCAGAAATAAAGGAATTTAACATTGAGGATCCAGCCTTCAACAAGCTAAATAAACTCAAAAAGTCTAATCCCGAAGCATTTTATTATTGGTACCATATAATAACCCAATAAAAACTGGTAGATGGCATTCAATGAAAATTCAAGAGTTAAGATTCCTGCACTACTGCATCTGGTGCGATTAGAATATAATTATCTGCCTTTATCTGATGTCTATAACGGTGATGATGGGCCAGTGAAAACGGCTGATACTGGGCCAGGTATTTCGGGAGTCATTGGGCCACTTTCCATATGCAATAATAAGGTTTTAGTTAATCAGTTTAACTGTTTTTTCTTTCTTAAAGATTCTCCTTCAAGTTCGATTCTGTGAGAGGAGAATACGATCCTATCAAGTATAGCATCTGCAATTGTATTTTCCCCAATCAGGCCGTGCCATTTGGCTACAGGTATTTGCGTAGCAATAATAGTAGAAGCCTTATCATACCTTTCTTCGATTATATCCAGCAATACATTCCGTGCAGCCTGGTCGATTGCGACCAGGCCAAAGTCATCAAGGATGAGTAGTTGTGCTTTTTGTATCCGTTTGATCAGTTTAGCATAAGTTCCTTCCAAGCGCGCCAGCTTGGCAAGGTCAAAGAACCGGGCGGTATTATAGTATATGGTTTTGCTGAGCATTTGACAGGCTTTAACCCCTATGCATTGGGCGAGGAAGCTTTTCCCCGAACCAGTGGGGCCGGTGATAATCAGGTTTTCCTTGTTATGCATAAAGTTTAGACCTAACAGTCGTTCCAGGGTAGTTTTATCCAGATTTCTGCGAGTCTGATAGTCAATATCAGCGGCGGAAGCCGCCTGTTTAAAACCAGCTCGCTGAACCAGATTCTCAATGTTACGACTCTGCCGGTTCTCCCATTCTGTATCCACCATCAGCGCTAAAAAATCATCCAGGGTGTAGTCCTGATAAAGGTGTTCAGTTACGCTGCGATGGTAAAGGTTAGCCATGGCATTCATGCGCATTCTGCGCATCTTTTCTACGGTGTTGTGTTCATTCATAATACATGTAGTTTAGGTAAGTATTTCTAATAGTGAGTGGAGTTCTATTTGTAATTGGCGGCTCCCCGGATGTTATCGTGATCACCAATATCAATGACAGGATCTGTTGGTATTGGTTCCATATCCAATCCACTTTTCAGAATATTAGCGATGGTATGATAAGATGCTCTGTGGTATTCCAAGGCACGCTTACAAGCGCCTTCCAGGCGCTCTTTGTTATAAGATTTTACAAAAGATAAGATGCCATGCGATTGCTTATAGGCAATTTCCGGATAACTATATTGGGCGAGGAGCCTGCGGATATATTCCAGTGTACAAGGCCCAACCTGCACTGCCCGGTTTTCAAAGTATTCAGGGCTCCACTGTCCATAAGCCCGATGAGTAGAGGGCATATGATCTGAGATAGTTGTGTAATGTCCTGCTTTATGGCTGCGTTTATGCAAGGCAATGCGCTCATGGTTGTAAAATATCTCCACTACCTCCTGATTGTATTGTACTTCTACATGCATGCCGGTAAAGCGGTATGGAACGCTATAATAACTGTGATCTTCGCTCATGTATATATGTGCAGTCTTCTGTACTTTAGCCCGTCTGAAGTGGCGGATAGTATATGAACCAGATGGCAATGGGTGCAGATATGCTTGTTCCAGGTCTATAAAATGGCTCCGCCTGGTACCATTCCCGTGAGAGAACAGGTAGTCGTTATACTCTTGTAAAAGGCTGCTGATGGCTTTATTTAATGAGGAGATATCAAAGAAGATCTGTTTACTCAATGGATAATAGATGCGCTGATAAACGATCTCTACACTTCGTTCAACAAGGGCTTTATCCTGCGGATGATAAGGACGGGCGGGATCGACTGCGCAACCATAATGAAGTGAAAAATCTGCCAGTGTTTTATTGATGATGGGGGCATACTTACATCCTTTGCTAACAGCCGCTTTGAGATTATCAGATACAATAGCCTGAGGAACTCCGCCCAACCAATGCAGACAAGCTGCCAAACAGTCGATCACATCTTCCCGTTGCTGGGATGGTACCGCCTTCACAAACGTATATTGGCTGCAAGGCAGTACAGCGATAAATACTTCTACTTCAATCTGCTCACCGGTAGACCTTTCAACATAAGAAAGTTTATTTCCACAGAAATCAACAAAGAGTTTTTCTGCTGCCTTGTGTTCCAGTTTACCGCTGTAGTTATTAAGCTTACGCCAGCGTCTGTAATGCCAGGTGAATTGGGTGTATTTATAGCCATCTGGATGTCTGGTAATATATTCCTTCCATAGTGCCTGGAGGGTACAACCAGGCTTACAAAGTTCCTTTTCAAAATAAGAGAAATAACCGGATAAAGACTCATAGCGTGCCTTTTCCGTCTGGCTATCTTCTGTAAACAGATCCCGTAAATCTGCTTCCTCGAGCCCCAGCAAGTCTTCGCTACTGAGCTTCAGAAAAGAGAATCGGCTGATATAAGAATCGACTGTTTTACGGTTGATCTTTAACAGATCTGCAATTTTACGGTTGCTCAGCCCTTTGGCTTTTAGTGAGATCAAATTGCGTATTTCCATGATTTCAATTCGTTGACCTGCCATGGTATCTGGATTTTGGTGTTTCAGATACAAGGCTATTATAAAATCATGGAAAGTGGCCCAATGACCTCCGTTTTACGACCATCCCAGTCTTAGCGGCTCGATGACTTCCGTTTCCGGATAAGTATGGATAATTGGCCCAGTGACCTCCGTTTTACGGTTGTGCAATTTGGCCCAATGACCTCCGAAATAGATCGTTTAATTTTGGCCCAATGATTCCCGAAATGGGTGGCCCAGTATCACCGAAATCGATGGCCCAATGGCCTCCGTTCTAGACAATCTGAAGGTAAATGGGAATTAAGTACCAGTAACTCGCTACTACATGGGCTTTAGGTGGATATGCAGAAAAGCAGAAGTTACAGTTTTCAATCTTTCCTGAAGGAATTTTATATAATCGTAAAAATGATGAGTGTCGAACCCCGAGAGTGAATGAAGTGTTTCGCCAAATGGCTGATCTGGTGCGGGTCTTGGGGGAAAAAGAAAACGGGAACAATACATTTGACTGTACTGTTCCCGCGAAGGTGGAGAGGGACGGGGAGATGTCGAAGTATTTTGTGGAGGATTTCATCCGGTTATACGCACATTTAGGCTTATGAAGTTATTATATTCAGAAGACAGGTAAAGGCTAGCGTTTTAACTAATCAGAAATATTTAGTTTTTGCTCCAAAACCGGCTGACCAGGATAAATTTCCATCTTTATTCAAAGTCATATGTATGGTGCCAGAACCCAAGGATAAAAGCTATTGGGGGTGCCCTCTTTTTTGCCGCATTAATTTATTTCAGTCTGACGATACTGTATTTAAATCGTTATATTACATAGGATCTTAATCCCAATTTCATGATAATACAACGTAAAGATTTAGAAATAGCTCCTTTTTAAGATATGTAACCTCGATTTATGCAGCAATACGATACCTTATTAGCTAATTCCGTCATCTTCTACAAAGAAATTGCTGTTATGCGGTATAAACTATATTGTGAGAGGAGCATACACATTATAATCCAATACGGTGTGATTAGTTAAATAGATTATTTAAATGCTATTTGATTGTTATACAAGTAATAGATGTTTACAAATCAGCAAGTATAGAAATTTAATCATAACCGATTAAGTACAAAACTTTTGCAACAGTTTATAATCTTGCACTTACCGAGATTACAGTTGCCTAGCTCATCATGAAAATATTTACGGGTCAAAGTAATATTAATTTTTAAGCTTATGACATATAGCTCATCTATTATTTGCCTATTTGCAATGCTTCAGGCAGCAGTAGTCTCATGGAATGATCCTCAAGGCTGGGCTATTCTTAAAGAGACTATTCAAAAAACGCCTTTCTCAGAAGTGTCAAAACTTCGTGATCGCACTTTCGATATGATTGTGCCAGGTGCCACCAATGAATATGCGTTTGAGGTTCAACCGGAAAAGGCTTTCAAGGTTGAACGTCTTGGTCCTGATAAATTTAGGGTGATAATCATTAATCCCGAGGAGTTAGTCAAAAGAGATTTAATAGTAGAGTACTTGCCAATCGGCTGGCAGCTGAATAAAATTGATTCTTTTAAAGTATTAATCGTCGGAAAACCAAACTGTCGTTACAATGTTAGATTCAGCCAGTGGGGTGTTGGAGAACTTGATCTTTCAAAATTTGACACCAGTACTTATAGTGTTACTTATGATCTATCAAATCCTCAAGCAATCTTATCCATAGTACGAGATGGGCCTGGTTACACAATTGAGAGGGTGCCTAACTCTTCTGTAGAGACACAAATGCGGTTACGAATCAAGAAAAAATCGGGAGTACAAGATCTTCAGACCGACTGGATCGCGATTCCTGCTTGTAAAGCAGTTGACAGTATTGAAAGGTCCGCCCCTCCACAAGTTCCACCACAACAAGATCCTTTAAGGGAAGTCAATGCTATGGAATTTATGGTCGTGAAGACTAAGGCAATTAGCTTTTGTGACGATGCTAGTGGAAGATTTTGTACCACGCTACAAGTGACAGTTACAAATACAGGCTCTAAGACCATACGATGTAATCAGATATGGTTTTATATGAAATATCAAGGCAACATTGTTGCTCGCGCTGTGCACTGGGTTCAACTAGAAAGTGGTACGAGCACCAGTTTTCAAGTTTCGCTAATCGCTGCATCAAAACCCCAAGATAAGTGGGAATATGTACACGAAAAAATGGATTGTTTTTATAAATAGTCGCCCAAATGTTAACCCCTGATGATACAAGATAATTGAAATTGTAGTAATCGATTTGCTTAAATTCGAGATTTAGCCTATTTCGAACAACTGTAGATGCTCAGAGAAATGAATGCCAACTTGATAAGTAGCTGAATGGTTATCAATCGATTAACCAGTTAGCAGGTATCAGTGCATCAAATTTACTTTCAGGGGTATCTAAATTACCTCTCCACTCGGCAACCAAATGCATATGTTCAATTCCAGTCCAGGTGGATTCAGGAGCGTGCTCCAAAATGATAATTTGGCCTTTGCACTCTGTTCGTTTCATAAACTCAGAACAGGCTTTAAAAATAGCTGTGGTGTTTTCGATATCCTCCGAGGTCTTTTTATCTCCGCTATCAGGGATGTTCCCTTCGGCTAAAGGGTCAGGAAATTTCTCAGGAAAATACACCTGGCTTGGCTGGTCAAGAACTAAAAATGATGGTACATAATTGATTTTCCCTTCCGCAGGTAACTTCAAGAAATATTCGTGCAACCCAAGCATAGTAGCAAGGTGATAACCCATGTGATTCGCACCACTGCCTAACTTTGATAAGAAGGTGATATTTTTCGATTCGGTATCTTCTATCTTAATACTTACACTTTTTTCCGGATCAAGCAACACACGTCTTTTCGTATTTTCCTCAATTGGAAGGATCTTAATGTAGGTATCGATTGAATTTGTGACCTTGCGAAGACATTGTTTCATATCGAATTTCTGCAATAACCTATTGAGCTTCTTTTTCTTATCTAGTAACTTACCACGTATCTCTTCAAGATCGATTGCTAATTGACCAGAAGGTTTTATCTTGTTCAAATTATCAAGTACATTTTCAAGCATTCCGGCATATTCGAAAATATCTTGATAGCGAGCATAGTATTCCTTATTTTCTGCGATAAGAATGTCGATATTTAGCTGGATCTTTTTTATAGCTCCTTCGGTTTCCCTTATTTTACTTTTATATTGTGTCCTTTCCTCTTCAAAAGAAACAACCTTAGCGGCAGATAAAGCTTGAGCATTCTCGACTTGCTTATCTTTTAAATCTAATAGGTCATATATTGATTTGCTTGTTTCTGATTCACAAAAAGGGCAGGTATTGTTTCCCTTCAAGGTTAGAAACCAATCAATTGGTCTAAGTCTTACATCAACTTCACTAGCTACTTTATTAACATATTTTTCCTTTGCCCGATCAAAATTTTCAATCTTTAACAGATCAGCTCTAAGACTATCAAGAGAACGCATAAGTTCTAATCTCCGATTGTCTAATTCCTCCACGTTTTCAGTGTAACGAAACGTTGACCCTTCCTTAAAATAATCTCTGTTTTTAATGTTTAGAAGTATTGACGACAATTCCTGATTAATTTGTTCTACACTGGAAGTTTCAATATTTATATCCGCGATAGACAATCCCAATTGTACCGCTTTTGAATAAAGTTGATATACGTCAGACTGCCAATTTTCATACATAAGTTTAACCTCTTCATACCTATTTGAGACTCCCCGCTCTTCTTTCTCTAAAATCTCAATCTCACGTTCTGTACGAAGTATCTCAAATGATTTATAACCTAAAACCAGAGGAAACATGTTTTTCAGTCGCTTCAAATGTTCAAAAGTATCGGTCTTGAAAAATATGGTTGTTGGGTTAGCGATAATATTCTGCGGTTGAAATTGAAATGCTGCAGTATCTCTAAAGCTAGCGGGATAATCGAAAGGGCTTAATGACTTGTCAGAATCATCTTTCTCCAGGATGTTTTCGAAACCAGCAATCTTACCTAGCATTCCCTTTAAATCGTTACGATTAGTTTTAAAGCCATCAGCATTATCAATCCAGCGATCAAATTTAAACACCCGACCTTCTTCTTTTGTGTACATTTCATAGTATATGAATGTATCTTTCGATCCTTCAGGTAAATCTCTCGCAATGAACATGTATCTATCGCCAAGTCGAATGTTAATAGCGCATCTTTGTACGTTTGATCGAATTTTGCCGATAGGAATATTGCAATCTGAACTTCCGAGGCAATAATCAATTATATGGATTAGGGCAGATTTGCCCCTTTGGCTGTAACCGGTTATGACATTTACTTTATCCTCTTTGAATTCTATTACTCTAGGCGCAAGCTCTACATTCTTTGGGAAAAGAATTATATGTTTGATTTTTAAGAACATTACAACGTGATATTTAATTCGAACTGAATATTTTTAATATCCCTTTTCGCAAAGATAGCCCCAAGCTTTACCGCACATTCTTGAATTTTCTTGACACTGTTATCTTGGTTATTGAGACTTGCTGGTAGCGGCAATCTTTTTGACTTAAATCGTTCCCCGAGTTCAATCATCTTTGTGTCGCAATTTAGGTAAAGGAGATCCTTGCTAAATGCCATATTTAAACAATCGAAAGTCATAGTAGTCATCTTGTTAGCTCTTTCCTGCAACTCCAAGATGATTGAATTATCTTTAAGCAAAACAGAATAAAGCTCTCTCGAACCCTTAACTGTTTCCATTGCCTTCTTATTGTAAACGATAGGAAGGACATAGAAGAAGTAGTTTAGTGTAGGGTATGGGTTATCCGGATTCTTATCTTTGGCGACCATATGAAAGCCGAGAGTAAATGAATGGAGTGCAATAGTTCCGAGAACTGTATTCTGTAGCAATTCGAAGAGGTTCTGTTGTTTCATTTTCTATATTTGTCTTCCCATTCAGGATGCCACCCAATAGAGGGAACATCTGAGAGTTTATAAAATGCACCGTTGCGGACATATTCATTTTCGGTGCTGAAACAGAATCCTCCGCTAAACTCAACTTTTAGCCCATCCATTACGTCATTGTAAACTGAGTCAGCGATTTTATTTCTCTCATCTTCGTTGTACTTATGTAATTCATAACTAAAATGTCTATCGAAAACCTTTTGCCATGCTTTTGTACAGTTTGTCAGAAATTGTTCAAAATCAGTTTTCGTGAAATCACCGTTCTCTACAACATGCTCAAGTTCGATATCGTGGCAGATAAAGTCTAAAATGGCTTCTTTAATCCTTCTTTCTTTCACATCCTCTCTCCAGTTCATATCCTCAAGCTGTTTAACAAAGATATTTCCATGCTTCCCGACTATTTCGTTCTCGGTGATTGAACCCAAATTCTGTTTTGTTCTAAATATCGCATTTACTATAGAATGAGCGTGAACAATTAGATGATGCTTATCATCAAACTGCTCCTTAGTAAAAATGGCGTCTTTAAAATGTAGCCATAATGCATTAGAACGATCTAAAATCCATCCATAGAATGACTGATAAATTTGATCTCGGCCTTCGTCAGAAACATACTTAGTATTGGTGTAGATCTTGTTTAAGAAGGCATTTTTTGCGTCCACTGGACTATCTAACTGTAGGTTACTCACTATTAATTTTAGCTCATCTTTGTTTTCGAGGGCGAACTTCATTAATCCAATACCTTCAGATAGACTTAGGCCGCTTTTTCCACTAGCCTCAGCCTTCGCAAGCTTGTCTTCTTGCGTTTTCATCAATCTTGCGATCTCCGTTATAACATTATCAAAAGATTGCGTAGTCATCTTATAAAGAAGACTGGTTGTAGAAATACCTTTATTAGTTGTACAGCGAAACTTTGTTTCCTTTGAGAATACACCGGTTTTCAGTTTTTTAATCCAAATCTCGATAGTTCTCCAAAGGGATCGACCTGTATCTCTGAATGTCGCGCCGTTAACTGCGATAGAATGCTTTGCCTGAACCGTTAGGATTACAGTTCCGTCGGAATTGTGAACGCCCACGTCATCTACTTTTTCGATTGAGATGCTCTGTCCCGATGTGGTCAGGTCAGATAGAAGGACTAACGCATACTGGAATTGGAAAATGAATCCTGCGATTGATCCTTGAGCAGCATCTCGGAGTTCATTATCTTTTTTAAGAGGTTTTGGTGGCAAATTAAAGCAAATTAGTACTGCTAATATATTGTTTTCAAGTTAATCCTACAAAACATTAAATATCAATTGCTTGTAGTGATATTCTTGAGATAGTCAATTCTTTTAGTCCTTGATTCACCATTTTGATTGTCGACCATCCGTTTTCGAAGGTAGGGTTCGCCTTGCAGGTAAGATATCAATCTCTTCATCGGGTTGGAACAAGATTAATAGGTTTGTTTTCCTGAAGCTCGGTCAATGAGTTAGTTACACAGGCTTTTGTATGAAGACGTAATTCACATTCATTGTTTTAATAATACTTTTCTAAAGGTCATTGAAATACGCAATGTTCGATTGATTTTTTGATTATTATGAATATCAGTTTTACGTTGTGCAATGCCATGAGACCAATTATGTCGTGCATCTCCATTTATTACCACCAGGCTACATGGTTCTAACATGACCTCTACTTTCTCTTTTGTTTTCAGATGTATAAAGTCCATTATACAGTAAGAACTTAAGCTAAGAGAAATTATTGTTTCACCAAAACAAGGTTCACAATCTACATGGTTAGCAATTCCTTGTCCGGGATGATATTCGTTGATGATTAATTGGTCAGGTTCATGTTCTATGTGATTTTCAGCATATAATCTTTTTGATATCGGCAAAACCCAATGTGGAAGTGCTCCTAAATACATTGCATAGTCAATAGATCGTGCCTTATAATCATATTTATAGCCATAATGCTGAACCCTTCTTTTTATATCAGATAACCATATTTCTCCATTTATAGCATTAATTAAATTATTCCCTTCCTGTTTTGTAATATAATTTGGTATGTACGTAAGACCCTGAACAATAGATAAATCGTTAGAATCATTCAGTGTTACTTCTGGAATTGGATTAAATAAATCGTACATGGCTTTATAATTTTAAAATTTCAAAAAAAACATCTCTATACTTCGGTTCGCCATACTGATTACGCTGATTATAATAGAATATTCTCTCTTTGTTTGTATAAATAACCTCTTTTTCTACTAAGGAAGCTTTAAACTCGAGGTATCGTCGATTCAAAGGCTCATATACCGGATTCTGAAATAACAAGTATTTAGGAGTATAGGGAAATCGTATTTTTATTCTGTTAATATAAGTAATTATTTTATCTATTGGCAAGTGCTCGCTTGCAAATACATAGCACGCATTTAAAATTATACAGGAGGAGTTTTCTAGATAAAACTCGTCTATTTGTTCTATGTCTGTACAAAATTCTATTGTATTTGTACTAGGAAATGCAACATTTGTCATCATTTCTTTTCCTTGCTGCTGCATAGTGATAGATATATCTATTCCGAAGTAATCAAATATACTCGGTAAGCCTGTTCTTGCATATATATACTCAACAAATGCCAGGCCAGAGGTTGCAGGACCACATCCAATATCAATAAATTTAATTTTGCCATTTGTCTTGTAAAAAAGATCCAATAGCTTGCTTCGCTCAAAAATGCTTAATGAGGAAAAATAATGCATCCTCATATTACAATAGCAATATAATTTTACTACTTGTGTAGACGTTAATGTTTGATATCCAAGATCGAAATTTGCTTGACCCTTTTTAATTACTTCTTCAGCAGCCTGTTGTATAGAATATCCAAACAAATCGTTGTCTTTAACGTAAGTGATAAACGTCTCTAAGAAAATTGATTGTGCAAATAATGTTGGTATATGTATTTTACCATTGTCTTTAACAACATCAATATCAGGTAGTTTACTTAATTCTTCAGCTTTGTGCTGTTTTAAAAGTGGATATTTTTCATTTAGTACATTATCCTCAAATAGCGCAATTACTGCTGTTTTATATTTTTCGGGTAAATTTCCGATGCTAATAGTTTTATACTCATGTAAATCGCTTAATATTTCATAAGTATAATCATCGTCTCCATCATCAAGGGCAAGACTTAATTTGCTTAAATAATTCTCAAACTCATCAAGATGTAATTGATATGTATTATATCTTTTATAATGCAACCATGCTGACAAGCGTCTTTTAAAAATGTTTCCTTCTATATTTGTAGTGCATGTATCAACGTATTGCCATTTATTTGCCTTTTTGAAGAAAAAAGCAAGATGTGTATAAAGAGACTGTATTTCAGGAGTGTTAATTTCCCAATCAGCAAGGGACTTCTGTGCTAATGAGCTTATTACTCTTTGAAAGATTTTATTTGTCTCTGTCGATGGATGGGCCTGCAAAAAACATAAACGCATTCCATTTTCGTTATCGGTAACGAAACGTATAAGATTGTCACTATCAAGTAAAACTACATTTTCTAATAGGTCTTCTGGTTTCATTTACCATTCTTTATGTTGATTGCTTAACTCAATTCTTTGGATTAGTTCTTTAATGTTAAGTTTGTTTGATTGGGCGGCTTCTATTACATCCTCTTTCTTAAATTGGATAAAATATATTATCATTTTAGGATTCAGTATGATTTCGCCGAAGTTACCATAATGTCTATTTATACCATTTCTAAAGCAAAATATGCCAACTTCTGATACTACAGGAATATTAGAGGGTAGCTTGCTAAATATATCATTGTATTGATCTAATACGGACTCCTTTTTTAATAAATATAAATATTTACCAAAAATCTCTTCAGCCTTAAAAGTGTATCCATTAGGTAATTGCTCCGGTTTTTTAATCCATTCTTTTTTTATACTATGGGCTTCAATAAATGAAGTATCAATTACTGACGAGAAAGATGAAAAGCAATTCCGGAAAATGGATTCAATGACAACATAATCTAACATAGTTGTCATTTCAAATTTCATAGGAACACGTTTGGGAGAGTCGATATATCGTGCAAACACGGGGTCAGATATTGAAATCCTATCCTCATGGTTCCTTAAGGTTTTATAGCCAAAAAAATATCCTAATAAAGCAAAAACATACTCACCATAAATAAGTGCAATAAATCCAGGCATATCTAGACGTGAGATAGACTTATTTTCAGAATTTATATTAGCGTAGCTTCTCAATAAAGCAAATAGATATAGTGAAAATTTATCTGCGTCATTTTGAGATAGAATTTTAGATAAAACATTTTTTCTTTCCAAGCTTTTGGAAAGAGATTGTAAGATGTTTATTGATGCCTTTGTAAACTCTTGATTTTTAGAGAAATTGATTAACAATTCTTGAAACTCCTGAATGTCTTCATCAGAAAAATTTTTGGATAGAGCCACTCGTTGAAAGAGCCAATTTAATAACGGGTTCTCAATACTATTGTTTACATTAAATAATTGCTCATAGAATGAAACTATTCTATCATTTTTAACCGTCTTTAATGGCATTGCATCATTTAGAGCTTGTATTGCATATAAATAATGATCTGGAATGGGAGAGAGGGCATTTGTTCTGTTCGATAGCAGTAGTGAATAATTTTTCAAAAAAGCAAATGTGCCTAATACTTTATCATATTTTAGCAATTGGCTGCTATAATCTATCTTAGATTGTTCTCCAGAAAAATTATGAAATTGCACTGCTTGCAAACCTGCGGGAAAATGCTCAACAACCAATGAATCGGGAATTATGCCTCCATCATTAGATAATGCTGTTAAAATAATATCATTTTTCACTTTTGTGTCGGACGCATACATGCATTTAATGCGAGAAATTGGAATAGGCCTAAAGTAATATGCATGATCATTTTCTATGGTAAGATCAGAGTATTCTTCACGGGCAAAATTTATATCAAGAAGGAGAACAGAATTACCGAGATTTTCAATGTAGCTATTAGAAAGAATAAAACCATTTGGTATTATTGTTTGAACATCCACAAATGCTCTATTTGAAATATATTCAGCAGGAGCAACTATACCAGAACCGAAAATTGAATAAATATTGCCTACGTGAATCTGTAAGTATACTGGTTTTTCGAAAGTAAAGGAAGAGAATGCTGTCTCAGAAATATTGCTATTTTCGCTCGTAATATCCTTATCCTTTTCGGGTTCGGTAATTACCCCTTCTTTTATGTCAGTTGTTTTTGAATCAATATCTTGATTCTCTGTAATATTGGCCTTTTCAGTATCGAATGCCAGTTCTGTAATATCTTTTTCACTCTTTTTTTTCTTAATATTCATCTTATTTCTATCTTTTGCCATGATCAAGTATTTTTGAAATTAGAAAGGCAGATCATCTAATATATTATCCAAAGGGGGCTCTAAAATCATAGAAAACCAAGAATCCTAGGTTTTTGATTATAAAGCACATATAGCAAACTCCTTGCTCTCGTACACCCCACATAGTAATGATTTGGTGTAGACCATGTTTTAGCATTACCTTTCGCGTCTTTATCCGGGTTGCTATTGTTAGGTTTATAGTTGTTTAATGCCCAATCAGATTTTTCAAATAATGGCATGATAACTATATCAAATTCTAATCCTTTGCATGACTCAAAGGTTAGAATAAAAGGCGTTTTTAATCTTGTTTCTACAATAATTTTATCCGCATGAGGCATGTTGCTATAATAGTAAGAGAAGGAGCGATCGTCCGGAGTATTATCTGCACACGAGTAATTATTACTCTCCAAAAACTCTTTTATAATTTTAATTTGAGGACTAGTGTGTACTAGTATTCCAATATTACTATTAGGATTTTGTTGTATTATTTGAAGGATAGTTGATAACTGTTTTTGTTCTGACAAATTGCCCATAATCTCAGGTTTTTCACCAACAGGAAGCTCGTCAATATCTATTTGTTGAACATTATCATCCTCAGGGACAAAATTTCTAGCAAAATCAAATATTTCTTTTGTGTTTCTAAAATTTGATGTTAAGCCTTGACGAATTGTTCGTTCTTGCTCATATAATAGGTTGAAAATTACATCATCAGCAGGGCCAACATAATGGCCTTGTAAATCTTGGGAACGATCTGCACCACAGGACACTTTATTCGCCAGCTCATAGGATGCTGCTAGTATTCCTGGCCTCAAATCTTGAGATTCATCTATAAATAGCTCGCTATATTTTTTACCGGCAAGGTGTAAAACAGAAAAATTTTGAAAATTAAGTTTGATAGCCTCATCAATTTCTGCTGTTAATTGCTCATGAAAATTCGCTCCATACCATTCAAATACGGAAGCAACTTTAGTGTTAATAATCTCTTCTATTTCATGCTGCTTTAAAAGTGGTAGCCTTATATCCGCTTGCTGACGTAATGTGCCACGAACCGCAGACATTAATGTTCGATTAAATGTAAAAAAAATTGCGTTTTGGTCTTCCATTATCTGGCGTAGGAACCGGAATAGAGATACTACCGTTTTGCCACTACCCGGGCCTCCAGTTATAAGCATCGGACGGCGATCGTAATAGGCAACCTGTTGCAAATCAGTTAAATCATTTATAGAAGGTAATCTGAATTTAAAATCAGGCATAAAGTATATTTTAAATTATCCCCTCGCGTAACATGAATTGCTAAAATTATTAGTAATATTAGTTCAATTTTAAGTCATTTTGTATTAAAAATGAAAATAGTTATAATAAGGGATGGATAAAAGGTCTGCTTTTTATGACTTATAGTTTTTCATTGAACTTAACAAATCTATTGCTTCAACGTTCAAATGTTTAGCAATTTCAAAAAGGGTCTCTATTTTGGGCTGTTTAAAATTCCGACACCAAGTAGAAACAGTGCCTTCTGTTACGCCAAGGTCTTCCGCCAACTCTTTATTCGAAACTCCTTTTTCAGCTAAAACGGCTTTAATTCTATTGTATTTAGGTTTGTTCATTTCTAATGAAGTCTCTTATAATCTAAATATAGCAAAAGAATAAAGCATTGACTTTAAACCAATTAGTTCAAAAAGAATGATAAATGATTCATTTGGAACTATATTTAATTCTAAAAGGTTGTTTTTTCGTTTATTTATTTTATTTTTGATTCTAATAGGATTTAAATAGATTCTACTGGAATTATTACAAAGCCTTTAAGCGTTATAACAGATAAGAATTAAATATTCACCTATGGTATAAATCAGTTAGTAAAACTACTTTTGCAATCTTCAACGTATTTGAAGCTTGCTTCTTAGATTCTCACCTGCGAACGTAGGAAATTCAAATGGGATGAGATCAGGAAGTTAAAGCCCAAGCTATGGCGCGGGCTCTTCTTGACCATTCCCAAACCTTCCTACGGGTCGCAGATGGCAAGTTGAGTTCTGCGTCTTTTTTTATATTTCCCCCTCTGCTCTTGCTGCAATTCTCTTGCTTAAATATTTATGTTAATCATTACTACAATGCTATTCCCAATAGGATATAGCTCTCTATGTCATTAACTCTCAAAACATCTATTATGTTAGTAGCAACAAATCCCCCATCCGAATCAATCCCACAAACTGATACAGAAACAATGCAAACCTTTATGGGAATGCTCGCCCATGAGATGCGCACACAAATAGCGGGTATCTGTACCGCCAGTAACATGTTATTACAAGAGAAAGGTAGTACAAAGAATAAGGGCTTCTATCTTTCATATATTAACTCTATGAGCCTAAATGTATTGCATGTCTTAAATAATATGATGGCATCGACAACTGTTGTTGACGGTAAGCTGGATATAAAGCCAATGCAAACAAGCATCCATATCCGCAAATGGTTAAAATCTCATATCCACCAGTATGACCTGATTACAGCCTCCAGATCAATAAAGATCAAGACTATGGCTCGCCGTACAGTGCCGGAATATATTACCACAGATGTTATAAAGCTCGGCCAGATACTGAAAAATCTAATAGACAACGCTTTAAAATCTGCGCCAACCGGGACAAGTATCTCCATTTATCTTAATGCTTTAGGAGGAGATCGTCTTCTGTTTATGATAGCAGACCAGGGAAGGGGTATTCCTGAGGATAAGACTCACCTGCTATTCCAGCCATTCCAGCTATTAGATCAGGGGCTTGCCGGAACAGGGTTAGGTTTATACATCAGTAAGCTATATGCAACCTCCTTAGGAGGTGATATTATGCTTGGTAGTAATGATGAAAGGGGAACCACATTTTTATTGCTGATAGCAACCCAGGCTGATGCCTGATTATTCCAAAGTCTTATTGCTAATCAAACTACAAACTATTAATCTATAAATATGCTGACTACGTTCCAATACTTGCCACAAGGACAATTACCCCAGCTTATACAATTAGTACAAAAGATAGTACGAGCCATCCGCCCTAACAAAGTTATTTGCTATGGTAATCGTATTACGACCATGCAGGGTTGGAATTCTTTCCTGGAAGAAGATACTTGTAAGACTGTAATACATCCCACGTATGACTTCCTGATCTTAACCAATGATGGTGAAAAACGAGCCGATCATGAAACTGTCCAGATAGCAGAACAACAAGCAACCCCATTGGGTTGTGAGGTAACAGTTATTGTACAACAACTAGGCGCAGCTAATAAAGCATTGGAAAATGGCAGCCGGTTTATTTCTACCGTTTATCGTAAAGGGGTATTGGTATATGACGGTGATGGCTTACCGTTAACAATACCTCCAGAGGAACCAGATATAGCTATTTTAAGAAACAGAATAGAAACGAACTGGAATAAATGTTTTGGGATTGCACAATGCTTTTTCAAGACAGCAACCTATTGTTTTGACAATGGATGGTATGAACAAGCTACTTTTGACTTGCATCAGTCAGCACAACATACCTGCATGGCAATGCTGAAGGCTTTTTCCGGTTACCGGTCTAATACACATAACCTTTCCCGGTTACTAGCGTTAATCACCACTTTCTCTTATCAACCGATAGCTATTTTCCCTTGTTTGACAGAGGAGGAAACCGATCTTTTTAATACATTAAACAGAGCATATTCAGAGGCCCGGTATAATGAGAAATACACAGTATCTGCGGAGACAGTTCAGATATTAATGGAGCGGGTGGCCAATTTATTAACTCTCGCACAAAGGCTTTATGAGGAGAAATTACTTAGCCTGAAAAACAGCCAACCTATCTTATTCCCATTAAACGTAGCAAATGAGCCAGCCTGAAATCAACAAGAATAATCTTGCACAGAAATTGGATCGTTACCTGCAATGTATAGGGAGCAAAATGTTTGAATTGCGGAAAAGCCGTAATAAAAGCATAAAGATGGTTGCGAAGGCTACAAGAATGTCCACCGGCATAATTAGTAAAGTGGAAAAGGGGCAATATGATAACCTTTGTCTATCAAGATTACTCCGGCTTTGCAGATACTATGAAGTGAATATAATAGATATAGTATCGTGTGAATAAAGTTATAATACTATTTTAACTGGTTCTCGAATAAGATTGAATGGAACGCAAATAAATTTAAAGATTTTCAATAGGTGGGCAATGTGTAATCGACATGCGGTCGATAGGTAGGCGATAGCACAGAGTTTGATTTTATAAACCGGTTGATATATTGTAAATAATCTGATTGTGTTCATTTTCTTAGCCAAAATGATTGCCTAAAATAACATTCTTTGACACAATTTGGAAATGTTTGACATTCTTGTAAACGTTTGAGCATAAGTGTTAAAGTGATTTTTTGCGCCATCGTAGTTTTGATATGCATAAAACATATCAACATGATTAAACTTACAAAAGAACAATTTGATGTACCGTCCGGCATTATGTTAGAAGTATGCGGATTGATTTGCGAACATGAGCTACAACATGCAATCGTGGAGGTAGACGAGGATGCAGATACGATCAGTCTTGAAATACAATATTCCAAGCAGGACCGGGAGGTGATTCACCAAATAGAGGATCTGATAGCAGATAACAGTGAGGACGATGATGATGACGACGATGAATAGCCTTGTTTACAGGAATGAGTGCATTAAATGCGCTCATTCCTGTTTCTATTTAATGTTCATTCACTATCATATCCATTAACATGAAAGGACAGATTTCAACCAATAGACTACACGACATAACAGTAGAAGAGGTCAGAGCATTGAACAGTTTTAAAGACTATTCGACGGAAGAAATAGAACAACTCATTCACACAATAAAAGCATTTACCCTATTGGGGTACACCGTTTTCATGAAGCAGCTTGAAACCGGGAAAGTAATAGACATATTAAGTATCAAACACAAACAGAAAGCAGCATGAACCGCGCACTATCACTTTTTGATTCCTTTGCTAAAGGGAAGAAGACAGAGCATACCCTTAGAAACAATTGTGTGATCTATACCCGTGTTTCAACTAAAGAACAGGCAGACAATAATATGAGCCTGGGGACACAACGTAAGACATGTGAGCAACACGCCAACAAAGTAGGATTACAAATTAATGGATATTTCGGAGGTACTTATGAAAGTGCCAAGACAGATGAACGGCGGGAGTTTAATAAGATGTTAGCTTTCGTAAAGAAAAGTAAAGAGCGAATAGCCTATATCATAGTCTACAGCGTAGATCGTTTCAGCCGTTCCGGTGCCAATGCCATGTATATTGCTGCTCAGCTGAAAAAACAAGGAATAATTGTATATTCTGTTACCCAGCCGACAGATGCATCTACGGCCAGTGGCACATTGCAGCAGAATATCCAGTTCATTTTCAGTGAATATGATAACCAATTGCGCAGGGAGAAATGTATGGATGGGGTAAAAGAGAAATTGTTGATCGGGATTTGGTGCGCACCTCCGCCATTGGGTTATGATATTGTAAAAAGGGAGGGGAGGAAAGAGTTTGTGATCAATAAAAAGGGTAAGTTAATAGGGAAGGGGTTCCTCTGGAAAGCAGAGGGAATTTCTAATGAAGGGGTCAGGTTACGGCTGGCTGATCATGGATTAAAGCTCAGTAATCAGCGGGTATCTGATTTTTTACGAAATCCATTTTATTGCGGTTTGATTGTGCATAATGCACTGGAAGGTAAGGTCGTTGAGGGTATACAGGAAAAAGTAGTATCAAAAGAGGTATTCCTGAAAGTGAATGGAATCCTTTCTAACCGTCATCAGGGGTATAATCTTAAACCGGAGAATGATATAGTCCCATTAAAGCGGTTCCTTAAATGTGATAACTGTGGTAATTATCTGCGGGCCTACAAAGCCTACAAAAATCAGGAGTACTATTATAAGTGTAATACTCCAGGTTGTAAATGCAATAAAAGGGCCGATAGCTTACATGAGGCTTTTAAGGAATTGCTGGCAGGTTATACATTGGATGTAAATGAGGATTATCGCCAATTGTTAAAGATACAAACCATTGCTACCTACAACCAGCTGACAGAAGAAAGTCGCGAGCAGGAAAAAGAGGTAGAATTGCAGTTAGCAGAGATCGACAAAAAAATCCGTCGTCTCAGAGATCGCCACGCTACTGAAGAAATAGACAGAGAAATGTATGAGGAATACAAGGCGAAATTTCAGGAAGAACGCGTTGCGATAGCAGAGAAATTGGCCCAAGGTGGAAATAGGGTGTCGAACCTTGAAAAATGCGTAGATGAAATAATTAATTATGCTTCAAAACTTACTACTACATGGAGTTTAGGCGGATATGCAGAAAAGCAGAAGCTGCAGTTTTCAATCTTTCCCGAAGGGATTTTATATAATCGTAAAAATGACGAGTGTCGAACTCCGCGAGTGAATGAAGTGTTTCGCCAAATGGCTGATCTGGTGCAGGTCTTGGGGGAAAAAGAAAACGGGAACAATACATTTTACTGTACTGTTCCCGCTAAGGTGGACTGTATGCCTAGCTTATCGAACATTCTAGTATCTGATATTTTGGCGGTGGAAACGTTTATTGACAGATACAAGGAACAGATAAAGGCGCTTTACTAGTTGAGTAAATTATTTAAGGGTGTGGTTATGATCTGCACCCTTTTGCCATTTTAGGGCCGCTTATTAAACAATTATAGAGATCGCTTACTATTAAAAAATAGTTATTCGGTTTATTTTCAAAGTTATTTATATTTAGAAAACGTAATTTTTCTTTAATTGAGTAATTATTTATCCATAAAAAAGATACTATGAATAAAGAGTTTGTAAACCAAATTAAATCCCAAGCTGCATCCTTAAAAGAAGTGTATGAAGATGTGCCCCATAATTTGATCCTCGATGATATGTTTCAAAGTAATATTAATAGGGATATTAGCGAAATTTCAAAATACGATATAGCATTTTATCTTTTATTTGATGGAAATGAAGATTTGGAATCTGTTATTGAAAAACAAATGTCACTGTATAAAAGCCAAGTGTTAACCTCGGACGATTTCGAAAATGGGTATGAGCTGGCATCTCAGATCAGAGAATTAAGGCTTCCAAATGAGGATGAGTCCGAATGGGAGGTTTTATACGATTTCTTTAACGCTGTAATGGAAGGACATGAAGTAGAAACCCCAATTTTACATTTATATTTTGATGGTTGGAAGTTAAAGAATAAGGAAGTATATCTACCTTATGAAAGGTAGGTGCAAATGGAAACACAATATTCTATATAGAAGGGTGCTAGCTTTGTTAGCGCCCTTTTACCATTAAAATAGACTCCATTAGTCCTAGACTTCTCCGAAAGGCTCATAATTAAATTTGAAATTAAAGTTGTAACGAATACGGGGGGATAACCGACATATCCATATAGGGAAGGGGTGTAGTTAGTGGTGGGTTTCAGGGTGCGTGTACATATTCAATGATGCCTTAATCAGTTCTAAGACAAAGCATGAGGGCATTTATTCAAAATATTCAGTGACGTTTATCATGAATATTTATGAAAATCATAATCAAATAATATGAAGTTCTTATTGGCCGTTTAAAATCTTTATTAATCCTTATTTCATCTGTATAAAAAGCATTCATATATAATTGTTAAAATAGTGTTATATATCACATTCCATAGTGATAATTATTGAAAGAGCCAAATATTTTTTGTATGTTTGCAGTTCACTTTTTCTTTATTGAAGAATTAAGGATACACCGTCAAGAAAAACAATGATATGACGCGGTGCAACTACGTCTTGGCGTTTGTTTAGCGCAACACCCCATGTATAATGGGATTGGTGAATAGTAATATTCACTTCAAAACACTTCAACTTGTAATTAGTACGGGTAGTAGGGGAAGTTAATTTGAGTGTAGGGAGTACCCTATATTTTTACGGGATTTACGGAGGGTTAAAATATGTGTTGTTGTTACATCGATGTTATTTCATCGTTTACAAACGTCACATTCATAAATTCATCGTTTCAAGTTTACATCAATGTAAGTCTTTTCCCCTTGTACCTAACACATTCAAAGGGACGATGCATTGATGTTGAATTAAACCGACTATCTATCATCATTTCTCATAATGACGTTCAGAAGCCCTAGTACAAACAATAATTTGGTGTTCGAAAGCAATTGAATCGGTAATAGGGTATAAACATTCAGATTTTGGCTAGTAGTGGAGTTATTCGATAATAAAAACGGGAAACGCTGATATTAACGTTCCCCGTTGACAGTTTCAAACATTCTTAATCCTAAAAGCGGTATTTGAGGTATTTCTTCATCGAATCCCTTATTTTGTCGATTGAGGAATCGAAGCATTCTGCTATTTTCTCTTTCTCCGCATTGCTCAGCTTAGTATCACTAGGCCTTGCTTTCCTGTAGTATGTTGGAACTGAGTAGCCGCACTCACGGCATACAATATCACGAAACAGATTACTCAATTTAATAGTCTGTGCGTGCATTTCATGCAGCATGTTAGTCTCAATTAGTAAGGTCCTTTTCCTCATTTATTACTGTGATTAGGTTAAAAATATAGAACGTAGATTATGTTAGCAATGGCTTAGAGTAATGGATTGTTTAATCCACTTATACTATCATTGTATCGCTGTAGATGGGCTTTTTCTTCTTCTATGCGTTCTTTGACTAGACTTTCTACAGTATCAGGATGTTGTTCTTCTTCTAAGGCATCAAGAAGCAGGAACAACGATGCAAAATCCTCTGTTAATTCCAGCCAGTTTGCAAGTTCTCCTTGTTCTTTGTTCAGTTGGATTAGGTGTAGAATTAAATCCCGAAGATTATTACTAAATCTCCTTACAGGGATAACGTCTAAAAATTGCTTCAGTGCGTAAGAGATTGGAGAACTGAATTGTTCATTGATGATTGGAGTGTCCATTTTTAATTGAATTAATGTTTAATGAATATTCGATTTATGATTGCATTCACACCCGCCTGATGGCCGTTTTTAAGAAGTCTAAAGACTGTAAACTGGTAGGCAGCATCGATAGGGATAGTGCCATATACATTGAGCGAAACGGTCTTCTTTAACGTATCCCATCGGTTTCTGGTTATCCGGGTACTAATTTCCTGATAGGCAAAATGAGCTAATAGAATTAACTCCCAATCGAGTTTGCCTTTCTCTTCTGGTGTTTGGGCTGTTGAATATTTTGCTTCTATTTGGATAATGTCATCGTGCAATTTTTGGAATGAGTTTTCCAGCCTCTGAAGCTCTGCGCTTCGAGGAAATAAGGATTTAAGCATTGCGAGGTTGTTTAATGGGAGGGGATATTATAATCTGGCAGTAAAGCCAGACAACGGCAAGGTTCAAAATAAAAAAGTGGACTTTTGACATTGCTTAGTAACAGCCGGGGTCGGAATCCCTTGTACACATAAGCAAGCAAAAGCCCACCTTTAGGTGAGCATTTTGCTAAACTTAACCCGTGTACGATTCAAATTTCCGACGTTTGCTGTTACGGATATTTTTAGCCTAATGCCTTAATATTTTGCACCTTAAGTGAAATACTATGGAGGGCGCAAAAATAGTTTTAATATATTAAATCGTAAATTATAAGCCATTTAAAGTATTTGATCAATTCTTATTGTGTCTAAAATTGCCTAAAGTATTACCTTAAAGATAATACAATTGATATTATAAACAATACAATAGCCATATTTGTACATTAATCACTTATTTTCAAGTAATTATATTTGCATGAAACAGCAAATATTTTACCCTAATGGCTAAAATTGTAATCAATAGATTAAAAATTGTGTTAGCTGAAAAGAACATGACCAATCGTGTATTGGCTCAGAAGTTAGGGGTTGCGGAGACAACAGTTTCTCGGTGGGTAACGAATGACAAACAACCTTCAGTCGAAACATTTTATAATATTGCTGTATTGCTTGATATAAATTTGAGAGAGCTATTTGTGTCTACCAAACCTAAGCTATAGATCACTCTTTGTTAATGTGCTTCTCGACAACATGTTGCCTCTTTGAGGTATAAGGCCCTTAAATAGTCGTTCCTTTCCTATCTCTTCTTTGAACTGTTTTCATTTTTCAATGTTGAATATAACCTACATCGTTTAGAATGTCGAGTATAACCAACATATCCATCCTTATAGAATGTTGGGTATAACCTACATTAACGCGACTGAAATGGCCAAGCCATTTGGCAAACCTGTAGGAAACTATACACGTTTAAGATTCACGTAGGATTACCTTATCACATTGAAAATCAATCGATATTCAGATGTGAATATCGGTGATAAGTTGATTATAATCAACAAGGGGTGGTAATTATGCAGAAGATCAAACAACATGGATGCATGAAGATGTAGCACTTCATTTTGCTCAATGGTTATCTACTGAATTTTATCTGTAGCATGACAGTAACACCAACTACTATTTAAAGGCTAATCTGACCAATAGGTTAATTGCACTTCAGTTGCCCCTTTTACAAATCAAAATAATTAATCTCTCTTTCATTGATAGCTGTTTTGAACGCCTGTTGTTCATTTTACTCCCCTAAAATCCCTAAATAACTTTTATATGATCGATTTACATTTTATATCATTTTATTGTAAAATGATGATTATTAATTTATCAAAACTTGTTAAATTTAAAACTTCATATTACCTTTGTATTGTTCAATTAATAATATGGCCAAACCTTCAAAACTACCGGAAAAAATTGCAAAGTTACATGCTGCGTTAAGTGAAAAGTCCTTTGCTATAAAGGATATTAAATTTATTGATCCAAAGGGATCACGGCCGTTGCATTACTGGATTTCTTTAAACCTTGTTGGTAATCATGCTCCTGATGAAAACGACAACTCTTCCAACTGGGTTAAATTTAGTTTTTATGAGTTCATTTGGATATTGGTTATAAGGAGGTTAAAGGAACTTAATTATGATAACGATATTCTAAAGGAAAACGCTAAATCGGTATTTACGAAACAGGAAGAGGACTTGCGAATGTTAGCCTTTGAAAAAGCAGTGATTACTGCTTTGACTGTTCGCAATGCTCCCGTGTTGCTTTTCTTTGGCCTGAATGGGGAATTTGATGTGAAATATGATGTAGAAGGGATAGCAAGTATACTCTTTAATGATCATGATGGATTATATACCCAGACAAACGTTTATCGATTTGTACGAGAGTTTTTGTGCGTGAAACAGTTCTTACCCTACATAAAGGAGAACGGATTGCTAGAAGACAGAGAGATTCAAGCTTTGGAAGTGCTGTATAACAATCCTAAAGCTGAAATAGGTATTAGGGTAGAGAATAAGCCGGAAATTATAATTAAACCGGGAGAATCAGCAGTGCAAGAATTCATTAGTACAATTATGTTAGAGAAATACTCAGGTATTTCAATTCGATTATGAACCATCAACAAAGACCTTTTATGACAATAATAAATGCCAATAATCACTTTAGAACAATTACGTCAATTTGCAGGATTTGAAAATATAACAGAACAAGAAGGACAAGCCATTATCAATACACTATACCAGTTTTCAGTATTAGCATATAGATTTTTTCATCAAAACCAATAGTACATGGATACGCAACAACAGTTAAAGAACATGTTTAAAGGGGCAGGTAGTGTGAAAGTGATGAAAGATAAAAATGCGGTAATCTATACCCGCGTGTCAACCAAAGAACAAGCGGATAATAATAATTCATTGGAAACTCAGCGGAAATATTGCGTGGAGTTTGCACAAAAATATGGTTATAAAATAGTTAGTTATTTCGGAGGGACGTATGAAAGTGCCAAGACAGATGAACGGAAGGAATTTACAAAAATGTTGGACTTTATAAAAAAGTCCAAGGAATCAATCAATTACATTATTGTTTACAGTGTAGATAGGTTTTCCCGCTCAGGCGTAAATGCTGCTTATATAGCAAAAGAGCTTAGGGAAATAGATGTACATATTCTCTCCTGTACTCAGCAAGTCGATACGACAACTTCAGGAGGTCAGCTTCAACAGAACATCCAGTTTATTTTTAGTGAGTACGACAATATGATAAGACGGGAAAAATGCGTTTCCGGAATGAAGGAACTTTTAAAGGAAGGATATAGGTCTGGTCGCGCTCCGTTAGGATATAAACACCTACTTACAAACGAAAGGCAGAAGATTGTTATTGACGAGGAATCAGGGCCTATCGTAAGGCAAGCATTTGCGTTGAGAGGGCAGGGGGTGAGTATAGACGATGTTGCATCACAATGTAAGGCTATGGGACGTTATATTGACCCTAAACGCCTTTCAGAGATGTTCATGAACGTGTTTTATTGTGGCTATATCCGCAATAAGATAATAGGTGATGAGCTGGTAAAAGGGAAGCATGAACCATTAGTTAGTGAAGAGTTGTTCCTGAAAATCAACGGTGCTGATATTCTGTACCCTCAAAACTTTGAGGCAAGGCCAACAGATAATCTATTCCCGTTGAAAAGATTTATAACCTGTGCTAAATGTGGTGTTAAATATGTCGGCTATACAGTAAAGGGAAGAAAGGCAACCTATTATAAATGTAATACCAAAGGCTGCAAATGTAATAGGAATGCAGATATAATACATGGGGATTTTAAAACTTTCCTTTCTGATTATATGATTGGAGAAAAATATACAGGTCCGCTAAAATTGCAGTTATCCATGACCTTTCAGGATATGAATAAAGGTAATGAAGGTGTAAAAGCTCAAATTTATAAGCAACTACGTGAAGTGGAAGGAAACATTAATACAATTGAGGAAAGATTTGCATTAGGAAAAATAGAAGAAGAAGTTTTCCGGAAAGTAAAGAGTAAGTATTTGGAAGAACAGAATGTAATTAATAATGAATTGCGGAAAGTAGATTTACAATTATCGAACGTAGGGAATTTTGTCAATTATTCTGTAAAATTAGCCTCTAAACTCAATACCATGTGGGGAAGTGGTGATTTTAGTCTGAAACAGGGATTGCAAACATTGCTGTTCCCGGAAGGCGTTTTGTATGATTATGAAAATGCAGAATATCGAACATGCAAATCTAACTCGGTCTTTCTCTCAATGGCCCAACAGTCGCGGGTTTTAGGGCAAAAAGAAAGCGGGAAAATCGACTTTAACATCAATTTTCCCGCTTCTGTGGTGTGAGGCGGGATCGAACCGCCGACACAAGGATTTTCAGTCCTTTGCTCTACCGACTGAGCTACCGCACCATCTTTTATTTGTATACCCTTCCTGTGAAGGGATTGCAAAGATAATAAAATTCAATATTAACTTCCAAATATTCTTCAATTAAATTATTTCAACTGCAGTAATTTCTTCAAGAATGCCATTCCATAAAGCCTGTCGTTTTTCCAGTGCAATCCTGGAAGCCTGTGCAGCTTCGGCCCATTTTTTAGCATCATTTCCACAGAGTTCCTGTACCATTTGCATACCCAGGTGACTATGATGATCACCATCCACTTCAATGTGCCTTTCCAGGTAATATTTGAACAGGCTGATCTGTCCGGGAAATTGTTTATCCAGGTCATTAACAAGTGCAAGGAACATATCGGGAATCAGATCTTCCCGGCCAAAAGTAAATACAGCGGCCTGGACATGTACAGGTGCATTGGCAATCAGATCAAAGGTGTATTGCACAAATGGTCTTGCTGCCGGTGGTATCGATTGAATGGCTGTAGCTAAAGGCTGACCCTGCCGGATCAGATCCAGGGAGTTGTTAATATCCTGTGTATCGGCACCCACTTGTTTCATAGCCTGAAGGTAGAGTTCAAAATGACTTACCCTTGTACCCTGAGGATCTATATCACTTTCTTCTCCGGTAACGATCTCGTTGATCAGGAAACGGGTGGCAGCACTACCAACTGGTACCCACGGAATGTTGGTACAGGTAAGGTGTTGCTGCAAGGATTTTAATAAGGACATAAAATCCCAAACGGCATATACATGATATTGCATAAACAGTCTGATATCATCCATGCGTTGCATGTGGCTGTATAGCGGATGTTGTACAATGGTGTCCCTTACAGGTGCTATTGTATTTTTAATTTGTTCTATCCCTTCCATCAAAAAAATATAAATCACATGTCCTTAGTTGCCATATACAACCAGGAACTTAATTCGCATCAGTTTCAGTTGTTCAAGCGTATAGTCCCCATCAGATAATTCTTCGCGAGCCAGTGCCAGGCTGGATGTTTCACAGCCTTTGAAATATTCCATGATCTCTTCCTGTGCATAATCATCCAGTTCCTCATCCAGGCAGTAATCCAGGTTTAATTTGGTACCGCTGGCCACAATGGTTTCCATCTCATCCAGCAACTGGGAAATAGATAATTCCTTGTTTTTGGCAATGGTTTCCAGTGGCATCTTTCTATCGATGTTCTGAATGATAAATACTTTCATGCCGCTCTTGTTCACCACGCTCTTCATCACAAAGTCGTCCGGCTTTACGATATCATTTTCCTCTACGTATTTGGAGATGACATCAACAAACTGCTTACCGTAACGGGTGGCTTTACCTTTACTTACCCCCTGAATCTTTTCCAGTTCCTGTACGGTAGTTGGGTATTGGGTTGCCATATCTTCCAGGGATGTTTCCAGGAAAATTACAAAAGGAGGGAGGTTCTTTTCTTTCGCTACCTTCTTCCGCAGTTCCTTTAGCATCTCTACCAGTACGGTATCCACAGAAGCCTGTGCCTCTGCTGCCACTTCTTCCTCTTCAGTAGCCTCTTCATCAAACTGGTGATTCAGCGATACCATTATATTGTAAGGCTCCTTCAGGAAGGTGTGACCTTTTTCCGTAATCTTGAGCAGGCCATATTCTTCGATATCCTTTTCTATCAGATCTTCCAGCATCATCTGGCGGATCAGGGAGTTCCAGAAGTGAGCATCAAACTCTTTTCCTTCTCCGAATACTTCCAGCTGGTTATGCTGGAAAGTAGCTATCTGCGGATTGGCTTTACCTGTTATTACGTTCACTACATAGTCACTGCCAAAGCGTTCTTCCAGGGAGCGGATCGCTTTCAGGACAATTACTACACGGTTCTTGACTTCTATCTTTTCTTTTGGATTACGGCAGTTATCACAAGCGCCATTACAGCTGCTATCGTCATACTTCTCTCCAAAATAATGAAGGATCACTTTTCTGCGGCAGGCAGAACTTTCTGCATAGGCAACAGTTTCATTAATCAGTTGTGCGCCCATTTCCCGTTCACTCAATGGCTTATCGCGCATGAGATGTTCCAGTTTCTGCACATCCTTATAGGAGTAGAAGCAAACACAGATGCCTTCAAGACCATCACGACCGGCACGCCCTGTTTCCTGGTAATAATTCTCCAGGCTTTTAGGAATGTTGTAGTGGATTACAAAGCGTACATCCGGTTTATCTATTCCCATACCAAAGGCGATAGTAGCCACTATCACGTCTACATCTTCATGCAGAAACTGATCCTGGCGCATGGCCCGGGTATTGGCATCCAGTCCGGCATGGTAGGCAACCGCTTTGATGTTATTGGCCATCAGCATATCTGCCAGTTCTTCAGTCGTTTTCCGGTTCAGGGTATATATTATACCGCTTTTACCTTTATGCGAATGAATGAATTTGACAATTTCACGGATGGTCTGATCTTTCTTGCGCTTGGGACGGATCTCGTAGAACAGGTTTGCCCTGTTAAACGAAGACAGATAGATCTCAGGATTTCGTAGTTCCAGGTTCTTTACAATATCGCTTTGTACCTTGGGGGTAGCGGTGGCGGTAAGGGCGATGATGGGCAGATTATCATTGATCTGCTGTATCATTTCCCTTAAACGACGGTATTCAGGACGGAAATCATGTCCCCATTCTGAAATACAGTGTGCCTCATCCACGGCGATAAATGAAATCTCCAGTTCGCGGAAAAAGTCCAGGTTTTCCTGTTTGGTAAGAGTTTCAGGTGCTACGTAGAGCATCTTCGTTTTACCGGATATCAGGTCGGTCCGTACCTTTTTTATCTGAGCTTTGGACAGGGTTGAATTTAAAAAGTGTGCCACATTGTCCTTGCTGCTATATGAACGAACCAGGTCTACCTGGTTTTTCATTAAAGCTATCAGCGGAGAAACAATCAGTGCACAACCAGGACTCATTAATGCCGGTAATTGGTAACATAAAGATTTACCACCGCCCGTTGGCATAATAACAAAAGTATCTTTACCTGCAAGAATATTCTTGATGATGATTTCCTGATTTCCTTTGAAGGAATCAAACCCAAAATGTTCCTTTAATGCATCATTCAAACTTACCTTTACAACAGCCATTGCATTCAATATTTAAACAACAAACTCTAAAGAAAAGTAACAAATTATGGATATTGTTTATGTGTTTTTTAGGGGACACGAAGTTAACTAAAAATGCGCTGTCCCGCAATTAATTTATCCCGAATGGACGTCTTTGCCGTAATTGACCTGGTTTTCCCCGAAGGTAGAAAGCCGCGTTTGTCTAATTACAACTACCGGAGTACTTTTGTTTTCCCATGTAACAGAAAGAAGGGGATTCATGATAATATTTAAGTATGTATTGGATTTAATCTCCTGAAACCTAGTTAACTTTGTAAGCGCTAATGAAAAACAGAACGGTCATAAATATAGCCCAGGTAGCAAAACGGACCCTCCAGCTGGAAGCAGCGGCGATAGATGATTTGCAACAGTACATCAATGGTGACTTTGAGCAGGCGGTAGAACTGATTGCACAATGCTCCGGCCGTCTTGTAATCACTGGGATAGGAAAAAGTGCCATCATTGGTCAGAAAATAGTGGCTACGCTTAATTCCACAGGAACTCCGGCATCTTTTATGCACGCAGCAGATGCAATTCATGGAGATCTGGGAATGATCCAGGATGAGGATATCATTCTCTGCATCTCTAAAAGTGGTAACTCTCCGGAAATCAAAGTGTTAGTGCCGCTGGTAAAGAACTTTGGCAATAAACTGATTGCTATGGTGGGAAATGCATCTTCCTATCTTGCACAGGAGGCAGATCTGATTCTGGATACTACTGTTGCACAGGAGGCTTGTCCCAATAACCTGGCGCCTACAACCAGCACCACGGCACAACTGGCGATGGGGGATGCGCTGGCAGTATGCCTGATAGAATGGCATGGCTTCACTGCGGGCGACTTTGCCAAGTTCCATCCGGGTGGAACTCTGGGTAAAAAGTTATATTTGAAAGTAGGAGATCTTAGCCGGCAGCATCCGGCACCACATGTGCAGCTGGATAGTACATTGAAAGAGGTCATCGTAAACATTTCCTCAGGAATGTTGGGTGTAACAGCTGTACTGGATAAAGAGGGTGCACTGGCGGGAATTATCACAGATGGAGACCTGCGTCGAATGCTGGAAAAGGAAATTCCGGCAGAAAGCGGAACAGCAAAAAATATCATGTCCAAACATCCAAAAACGATCCAGAAGGATGAACTGGCCATTAATGCGCTGGAAATGATGCGGGAGCATGATATTACGCAACTATTAGTTTTGGAAGATAAACGATATATTGGTATCATTCATTTACATGATTTAATCAGGGAAGGAATTATTTGAGATGACAAATGTGAACAAGCATTTTTATGTGGCCATCATGGCCGGGGGAATAGGCAGCCGTTTCTGGCCCTATAGCCGTACAGATTACCCCAAACAGTTCCTGGATATTCTCAACACGGGAAAAACATTATTACAATGGACCTTCGAAAGGTTTTTGCAGTTCATTCCACAGGAAAATATTTATATAGTAACACACCAGCATTATATCTCAAAGGTACAGGAACAACTTCCTGATTTGCCGGTAGAAAATATTGTGAGTGAGCCATCACGTAAAAACACGGCTCCCTGTATTGCTTACATTTCTCATAAGATCCATAAGGAAGATCCAAAGGCGAATATCATTTGTGCTCCTGCAGATCACCTGATCATGGACCCAATGGCTTTTACCACTACCTGCCTGAATGCACTCATGTTTGTGCAGAAGCATAGAGCCCTGGTTACCCTGGGTATAAAGCCTACACGCCCGGATACCGGTTATGGATATATTCAGCATGAAACACAACAAGTTGCAGATAATGTATACCCGGTAAAAACCTTTACCGAAAAGCCTAACCTGGAACTGGCAAGAACATTTCTGCAAAGTGGAGACTTCCTCTGGAATGCAGGAATCTTTGTATGGAATGTAAATTCAATACTTGCTGCATTTAAACAGTATCTGCCGGAAATAGATGAACTGTTTGAACAGAGTTTACCTGTATTAAACACACCAGAAGAAAAGAAAGCAATAGAAAAAATTTATCCACAGTGTTCCAGTATTTCCATTGATTATGGTATCATGGAAAAGGCAGACAATGTGTATGTGATACCCTCCAACTTCGGGTGGAGCGATCTTGGAACCTGGGCTTCTGCCTATGAGAATCTGGAACGCGACGATTCCGGTAACGCTGTACAGGGAAAGAATGTGATGCTGGTAGACGCTACCAATTGCATGATAAAAGCGCCCCAGGAAAAATTACTGGTAGTACAGGGATTAGACGAATTCATCGTAGTAGATACTCCGGATGTATTGCTGATCTGTAAAAAAGAAAACGAGCAGCAGATCAAAGAATATGTGGCAGAAGTAAAAAGGAATAAAGGAGAAAAGTATTTATAATTACGGCAGATTAGTTGCGAATTACTGATTACTTGTTTTAATTTCAGAAAACAGATTCAATAATTCGCAACTGATCATATGTCTAAATTACCGAATGTAGGAACCACCATCTTCACTGTAATGTCTGCGCTGGCAGCGCAACATAAGGCCATTAACCTCTCTCAGGGCTTTCCCGATTTTGATTGCAGTGACATATTAAAGCAACTGGTAAATGATGCGATGGAACAAGGGCATAACCAATACGCTCCTATGCCTGGGATCATGCCATTGCGGGAGGCAATAGCCCGGAAAATCAGTAATCTTTACGGACAAAACATACACCCGGATACAGAAATCACAATTACCCCCGGCGGTACTTATGCTATTTTTACGGCTATTGCTACTTGCATTGGTCCTGGCGATGAGGTGATAATTTTCGAACCGGCTTACGATAGTTATATACCAAATGTGTTGGTAAATGGTGGCGTACCGGTATTGATCCCGCTTTCATACCCCGATTATCATATTGACTGGGAACTGGTGCGGAGTAAGATTACCTCCCGCACTAAAATGATCATGCTAAATACACCTCACAATCCAACCGGTAGTATTTTAAAAGAAACAGATATACAGGAACTGGAAAAGCTGGTAGCGGAATTTAATCTGCTGATATTATCTGATGAGGTTTATGAGCACCTGGTATATGATGGGGCGGAGCATTTGAGCATTCTACGTTATCCGGCTTTATTCCGCAATAGCTTTGTGACATTCTCTTTTGGAAAGGTATTTCATATTACGGGATGGAAAATGGGCTATTGTATAGCACCGGCCCACCTGATGCAGGAGTACCGTAAAGTACACCAGTATCTATGCTTTTCTGTGAATACGCCCATGCAGTATGGAATAGCAGGGTTCCTGCAAACGCCGGAGCACTATCTGTCCCTGCCCGCATTCTTCCAACAAAAACGAGATCACTTCCTGCAAATGATGGCAGACACCAGGTTCACCCCATTGAAATCTTCCGGCAGCTATTTTCAGCTGATGCGTTATGATCGTATTTCTGATGAAGGAGATAAAGATTTTGCTACCCGGATCACAAAAGAATTTGGTGTAGCCAGCATACCGGTATCTGCATTTTATCAGGAAGGGAAAGACGATCATGTGGTACGCTTCTGTTTTGCGAAGAAAACAGAAACGCTCGAAAGTGCGGTAGAAAGACTCCGGAAGATCTGATGTAAAAAACATTCCGGATATTAGATAACATGAAAAAGCCGCCCCAGAAATGGAGCGGCTCATCCTTTGTATATGACTACAAGCAAGGCCTGTAAGTTTGTTCACTTTAAACTGTAACAGCTTCTGCTTCATGGAGTTCCCTGAAGTTCTCTCTTCCTATTACCAGGGTATCATCCAGGAAATTTACCACACCGGTTTCTACATCATATAAGGCGCCAATGATTCCTATTTCACCACTCAGAATCATATCACGTAAAATATGGCTTTGTTCCATAATAGCCTGCACGGAACGTTCCGTATGAATATGTGTTACTGCCTCTACAAATGCAGGATTGTCTGAAGTCCTGTTATGTTTGATTGTTGATTCTGCATATACAGAAGGGGTGATCTTGTTCAGCAAACCGGTCAGGTTACCTAATTCTACTTTATCGCATGCACCTTTGATTGCTCCACATTTGCTATGTCCCAGCACCACGATGAACTTGGATCCTGCAATTTTACAGGCATATTCCAGGCTTCCCAGAACGTTATCCGAAATAACAGCACCAGCTAAGCGGATGCTGAAAATGTCTCCCAGTCCCTGATCAAAGATGAGTTCCGCGGAGGTGCGGGAGTCCATGCAGCTCACGATGGCGGCCATTGGCCATTGCCCATCACGGGTATTATTTACCTGTTCCAGCAGATTGCGGTGCAACTGCAGGTTATCTACAAAACGGGCATTCCCTTTTTTGAGGAGGCTCAGGGCATCTGCCGGAGACAGAGATGTCTGTGATATTTTATTTAATGTTTTCAATTTTTTCATTTTTAAGAAGTGAATGATCATTGCTTGAGTTTAGTTTAACTGCAACTCTTTCAGCAATTGTTTGTGATTACCTGAAGAAATCGTGTGAACTTTTCCTGTTAATGCAGCCTGTTGTCCTGCATCGTCAGTGTTCGCAATTTTATACGCTTCTTTGAATCCTTTCAGCACAACAAGAATATTTTTCTGTGGTGCTTTTACGTCATTAAACTCCCGGATACTTTCCAGCACATCGAAATCTATATAGGTAGTTTTCCCGGCATCAATGATAACTGTTGTATTTTCCGGCATATGATCCAGCGTAAGCAGGATGCTGGCTTTATTCAAGAAAGAAACTTCCTCTGCCAGTTCCAGGCGGATGCTATCTCCATTGTGATATTTCTCTTTCCGGAAAAAGTAAGAGCTCTTAATGTTACCACGTAAAATGAATAACACACTTACCGCCATACCCAGTCCGATTCCGATCAGCAGGTCTGTAGCTACTATGGCTACTACTGTCACCACGAATGGGATCCATTGATACTTACCGTTTTTAAACATTTCGGTGAATATGGAAATCTTACACAGTTTATAGCCGGTTACCAATAACACCGCCGCCAGGGTGGCCAGTGGTATCTTATTCAGTAATACCGGGATCAGCGCGGTACAAATCAACAGCAATGAACCATGTACGATGGTCGCCAGTTTGGATTTACCACCCGCATTAATATTAGCCGAAGAGCGTACAATCACAGATGTAATTGGCAGGCCTCCTATCAATCCACTCACGATATTACCGATACCTTGTGCATTCAGTTCCCTGTTTGGTGAAGTATACCTTTTCAGTGGATCGAGTTTATCTGTTGCCTCAACATTCAGCAGTGTCTCCACTGAAGCCACGATAGCAATAGTACCAGCGGTGATCCAGACTTCTTTGTTACTAATCGCGCTGAAATCAGGTGTGGTGAACTGTCCTATAAAACTTCCGAAGCTGTCCGGTATTGGCAGACTCACAAGATGAGATGATGCAATTGCCAGCGGACTGTTCATCTCAATAAATAGCGCGTTCAATCCGGCACCCACGATTACAGCAACCAGTGCAGATGGTATAACACCTACTTTGGGTATTTTGCTCCAGTAAAGGATGATCAGTATGGAGATCGCTGTGATTAATATTGCTCCCGGATGAACATGGTTCAAGAAGGATAACAAGGCCATCTGGTTATTATCATCATCGGTCATGCCTCCCCCAGCATCATATCCAAATGCATGAGGAAGTTGTTTTAATATAATGATGATACCAATAGCGGAAAGCATCCCCTTAATCACATTGGAAGGGAAGTAATTGGCAACGGTACCTGCTTTTAATACTCCGAGAAGTAATTGCAATGCACCTCCTATTACTAGTGCAAGCAGGAATACGTCAAAGGCCCCCAACTTGGTGATGGCAGTAAGTACAACGGCTGTAAGACCAGCTGCAGGACCGCTTACACTCAATTGAGATCCGCTTAGTGATCCTATTATGATACCTCCTACTATTCCGGAAATCATTCCGGAGAACAGAGGAGCGCCGGAGGCGAGGGCAATACCCAAACATAATGGAACTGCGATCAGGAATACAACGAGACCTGATGAAAAATCACTTTTTATATTTGAAAAAACAGACGACTTACTCATAGTACAAAGGATTTGTAACTAATAATTGGCTGATCCGGCAGGGCATAGCAATACCTGTTCGCTAACGTGGTATGGCAAAAGCCCTGCGGACACTAATTGATTAATAGATAATAAAACGAATAGGAAAGGGGCACGCACAGTTATAACATAACTGCATGTACCGGCATGCGGAGGTCTATAGCTTACAAACAGGCAAATCATTTAAACATGCATAGGCATGCACATGACAGAAACTGTAAAGTGGCTATAAACAAATTAACAATTGGGTGGAGGGCAGTGTATTTCTCTTGCAGGGCCCTGAGGAATTTCTTCGAAGAAATTATAATGCCTGCTGGTTAAAAATAAATATGGAGAATATTGAAGAGATGCATCGAACTGCTTAAGGAACTTTAGTTCTTTAGCTAACTTAACGAGGTCAGTACATCCATCTACCGGATGTTCTTCCACAATCTGGTTATTAAACAATAGTCTTCCCATCTCCTTTATTGGAAGGAGTTGTGTGCTCATCAGCAGCAGAAGAACTATTCCTAAAACCTTTTTCATATTGCTACAAAAGTAATTAAGCAGGATTCATTTTCATAAATATACGTAATAAATAAATGTTAAAACAGCTTTACATATCCTAGATAACTTAATTTCATCACGTTATATGACCGTTCATCACAATCGCTTCAATGCGCCTGCATCTCAGGATGAACAATGAAAATGAAACCAGTGGCGCTTTTATCTTATCCAGATGAGTAATATTCTAAGCATGTTATTTTGCTTTCTATGGTATTGTGTATTGCATAGTAGTATGTTTTCTCTATCTTTGTATTGTAATTATCAAAAACCAATGTTTAAAAATGAGAGTCACATGTTTTTATTAAAGCTCACTTGCCATGAACATAGATAACACACAATCACAGATGAGAAAGGGTGTGCTTGAGTTCTGCATCCTTTCAATCATCAAGCAAGGTGAAGCTTATCCTTCAGACATTATTGAAAAAATGAAAGAAGCAAAGCTCGACACCCTTGAGGGCACCCTTTACCCGCTACTAACAAGGTTGAAAAATGCGGAACTGCTTACATACAGATGGGTAGAAAGTAGCTCGGGCCCCCCTCGAAAATATTTTTCCATGACTGAAAAGGGCGAAAGCTTCTATAAAGAACTGGAAACAACCTGGAATGAGTTAGCAAATGCAGTGCATCAACTCACAAGTAATAAAGATTAGTCCATCCACATAACCAAAACCTAAAATTAAAGTGATCAGCAAATGAAAAAGATTATAAATATAAACCTGGCCAGCCGCCTTATTCCCATTGAGGATAGCGCATATGAAATATTGCGGCAGTACCTGGATAGTCTGAAGCGATACTTTGCACGTGAAGAAGGGGCGGATGAAATTGTGAGTGATATAGAAAGTCGCATAGCAGAATTATTCCAGGATAAACTTAAAAAAGGAGCTCATTGTATTACCGATGAGGATGTACAGGCAATGAAGTCTGCCATGGGCACACCTGAACAGTTTGACGGTGGTACAGAATCGGGTACTCAGGAGCAGGGAGCTGCACAAGAGACCTTATTTGATAAAATCCGTCCGCGTAAACGCCTGTACCGTGATCCGGACAGTAAAGTACTGGGTGGCGTATGTGGTGGCCTGGGAGCTTACCTGAATGTAGACCCTGTGGTATTCCGTATCATCTTTGCCTTATTAGCTATCGGTGGTTTCGGCACAGGAATCCTAATTTACTTCATCATATGGGTTGCTACTCCGGAAGCCACTACTGCTACAGAAAAACTGGAAATGAGAGGAGAACGCATAGATGTTAATAATATAAAGGCAACTGTGCAGGACGAAATCCAGGCAATGAAAGGTCATCTTAAAAATGTAGGGGATGATGTGCGAAATTTTTCTCAGGGCCGTGGAAGACAGGTTGGTAATGATATAGAGCGCTTTGTCCGCAACCTCGTTGGAGGATTGGTAAAAGTGTTCGTATTACTAACTAAAGGGTTTTTCTATTTCTTTGCTGCAATTATCCTGCTGGTACTGTTTTGTACAGGTATCGGAATTGCAGTTGCTTCCCCGGTCCTTTTCCCGCTGAAAGACCTGTTACTGTCAGGCACTATACAAAATCTGCTTTTCTGGCCGGCTTTGATCCTTATAATTGGTATCCCGATTGTTGGATTGGTGATATTCCTCATCCGTAAACTGACAGGAATAAAAGAAACCAACCGTTATGTAGGATATACCCTTAGCTTTTTCTTTTTCGTAGGAGTGATTTTAGCCTTAATGGTAATTACTTCTATAGGAAATGATTTCAGAGCTGGTCCTGCTATGCCTGTAAAAGAAAAAATTTCAGTGATGCAACCTTCCGGGAAAACACTCGTCATTAAGAGGGCAGAAGATATTAGTGATATGGACGAGATTGGTTTTTTTGATGGGGGACTCCGTATGACAGATGACACTGTAATTATTGGAGACCTGCGCGTAAGGCTGGAGAAAAGTTCAAATGACAGCTTCCAGGTAGAAGTACAACGCAGTTCCCGCGGCCGGACTTTTGCAGAAGCAAGAAGGCTTGCACAGGAAATCAGCTTCCAGATTACACAACAGGATTCAGTACTCTACCTGCCATCAGGGTTTTCTATCCCCAGGAATTCCAAATATAGAAATCAGCGTGTGTTGGTGATTATTAAAGTTCCCGTAGGGAAGCACATAAATGTTGATAGCGATGTGCGTAATCACTATGATTTTGGATACAACTGGAGAGACAATGACAGATGGAATGATACTGATGATGATCTGGAAGAGCTGGAAATGACAACGGAGGGGCTGAATAATATCCATACAGAGAAGAAACCGGACAACCATACTGATAAGGATTCTCTGGAAAATAATTACCGCTATGAAAATAGCAAAAAGAAGAATACTACTCCTGTAGAGGATAGTGGAGAACATACCCAACCGGCAACGAAGGCCGAAATAGGTATTGATGTTATTCTTTACAGCTTATATCATTTGGCAAAGTGATGCGATGGATTGAGTCAAAAAGCTGATCAAACATTTTTATCACAATAAGTTCAATAGTTAAAGAAATGAAAATTACCACGGTATTTACCGTGGTTTTTCATTTAAAAGAATGTTAGGACAACTTTTTCCGGATACGATCACTGCCCTCCCGTATTAATTCATAGTTTTGTCTTTTTAATCGTTTTATCAGGATAAGGATAAGGAATGCAGGCAACAAAAAACGCATCGATCAATATTGCGCTGGTAGGAAATCCGAATAGTGGGAAAAGTTCGCTGTTTAATGCATTAACGGGGCTCAATCAGAAAGTAGGTAATTTCCCGGGAGTTACAGTTGATAAAAAAACAGGTAGTGCCAACATCTCTGCCAGTCTGCATGCCAATATCATTGACCTGCCAGGTACTTACAGCCTGTATCCCAAAAGTGCCGACGAATTTGTAACTTACGATGTGCTGGTAAATCCTAAAGGAGAATTGCCAGACATGATCCTTATCATTGCCGATGCGGCAAACCTGAAACGTAACCTGCTCTTTTGTTCCCAGATCATAGACCTTAAAATCCCGGTAATCATTGGCCTCACAATGATGGACATTGCCCGGAAAAAGGGAGTGGAAATAGATGAAGCCGGACTGGAAAGAGAACTCGGTGTTCCTGTGGTAAGCATCAACCCCCGCAGGAATAAGGGAATGGCAGAGCTTAAAAAAATGATTGAGCTGCTGGCAAAAGAGAAACATGTATCTCCTCCCCGTGATTTTATAGATAGCCGCACTCTGGCACCTGAAGTCGTGCAGGTGGTAAAACAATTTGTACCAACCCGTAGTGATTATGCAGCCCTCCATATAGCAGTGAACTACCTGGAGCTGCACTTCCTGAATGGTGGTCAGAAACTGGCCATTACCAATGCCATCCAGCAATACCAGTTTAATAAAACCAAAGTGCAGGCAGAAGAGATCATGCAGCGATATGCCCGCATTAAACATATTATGAAAACAGCGGTCGTGGAAGCCGATCCGCTGCAGAAACAATTACAAACAGAAAAGCTGGATAACATCCTGCTGCACCGCTTCTGGGGATATGCCATCCTGCTGGGCATTATGTTCATTATGTTCCAGAGCATCTTCTGGCTGGCATCTTATCCAATGGACTGGATTGAAGCCGTTTTTGGCTCGTTAAGCGGAAAGCTGACAGAGATCCTGCCGGAAAGCCAGTTGACAGATATCCTGATCAATGGTGTAATAGCAGGGCTGGGAGGAATTGCAGTATTCGTTCCACAGATCATGATCCTGTTCGGGTTTATCACCATCCTGGAAGATACCGGATATATGGCCCGCATCAGTTTCCTGACAGACAGGCTGATGCGACAGGTTGGACTAAATGGTAAATCCGTCATGCCTCTGATTAGCGGGGTAGCATGCGCCGTACCTGCTATTATGGCTACGCGTAACATTGAAAATCGTAAGGAGCGCCTGATCACCATCATGATCACCCCCCTGATGAGTTGCTCTGCCCGCCTGCCAATCTATACCATTATGATTGCGCTGGTCATTCCCAATAAGCCATTCCTGGGCATCCTGAACCTACAGGGATTGGTTATGATGGGATTATATCTGCTGGGGTTTGTAATGGCTCTCATCATTGCGGCCATTATGAAGTTCTTTATCGCCATAAAAGAAAAGAGCTACTTCATCATGGAGCTGCCGGTGTACAGAGCTCCCCGCTGGAAAAATGTGGGTACCACTATGCTGCAGAAAGCAAAAATCTTTATCACAGATGCCGGTAAGGTAATCATGGTCATTTCCATCATTCTGTGGTTCCTGGCAAGTTATGGTCCCAGTGAAAAAATGCATGCCGTAAATACGAGATATGAACAACTGATCTCGGCCAACCCTGCACAAAAGGATGAGCTGAGCCGGGAAAAAGAATCAGAAAAGCTGGCTAATTCATACGCAGGTATCTTAGGACATGCTATTGAACCAGTTATTCGTCCTCTTGGATTTGACTGGAAAATAGGAATTGCGTTGATCACCTCCTTTGCAGCACGGGAGGTATTTGTAGGTACAATGGCTACATTATATAGTGTGGGCGAAAATCCGGATGATAATGATGCAACGCTGCGCGAAAAAATGAATTCCGCTACCTGGCGTGATGGCCGGCCGGTATATACGCTTGCCAGCGGATTGGCGCTAATGCTGTTCTATGCTTTTGCCATGCAGTGTATGAGCACACTGGCTATTGTGAAACGGGAAACGAAATCCTGGAAATATCCTGCTATCCAGTTTGTATATATGACAGCCCTGGCTTACGTTTTCAGCTTTATCGCTTTCCAGCTGTTTAAATAGGTATGGAAAAAGGAGGAAGCTGCGAAATATCTTATATTGTGAAACAAGATATTAAGGCATGAAAATATTATCCGTTTGTTTATCCCTTTTTCTGGGATTGACTGCACAAGCCCAATCTTCTATAGATTCCCTGCAATTGATAAAGGATATCCGGACATTGTCTCTGGATAAATTTGAAGGCCGCCGCGCAGGCAGTAAGGGAAGTCGCATGGCACAGTTTTACCTGAGAGACCGCTTTAAAGAGATAGGCATCCAGCCATACCACAACACATTTGAGTATCCCTTTTATTTCCAGGATGGGGATAAGCAGACAATGGGAACCAACCTCTTTGGTTATATAAAAGGCAAGTCAGATTCCGTTATCGTAGTGTCTGCTCATTATGATCATCTGGGAATCAAAAAAGGCCAGGCGGGTAAAGACAGTATATATAATGGTGCAGATGATAATGCTTCCGGAGTGGGTGGACTATTATCGATTGCCACTTATTTCAAAAAACATCCCCCGGAACATACACTACTCTTTGTTTCATTTGATGGTGAAGAAGAAGGATTGCAGGGAGCCAAAGCTTTTGTAAAGCAGCCACCGGTATCTGCCAGTTTGATAATGCTGAATATCAATATGGATATGCTGAGCCGCAATGATAAGAATGAATTGTACGTCTGCGGGCTAACCCCATTCCCACGGCTGAAAAGTTATGTAGATGCAGCCACGGCAGGCCAGAGTAAAGTGAAACTGCTTTCCGGGCATGACCGTAAGGAAGATGGGGCGCAGAACTGGATCAACCAGAGTGATCACTATGAATTTTATAAACTAAAGATTCCCTTTTTATACTTTGGAGTAGAAGATCATCCCGACTACCATCAGCTATCAGATGAGTTTGAACATATACAACCATCTTTTTATTACCAGGCCGTTCAGCATGTTTTAAAAGTGCTCCAGGCTGCTGATAAAGGAATCTGACCCGGTAAGTGCTCCTTCCACTGTTATTGCTGTAAGCGCCTCTGCTATTGTCTGTTGCCATTTTAACTGAGCAGCGGGAGACTGGCCATGATTGGTTTCACTATCATAGGCCTCCTGAAGGCGGTTCATTTCCCTGAAAGACTCCAAGTATTGATATTGGATAATGCTATCATAATCTTCTATGGTAAGTAACATTGCTTTAATCCGTTGCTGAAAGCGGAGTGCCACCAGCCAGGTTATGTCAAAGTGCAGTTGCTCATGAGCCAGTCCGGAGGCATCCATAGCAATGGGTTTTGCCCAGGACGCACTCTTCACGAAAAAGACCTGGAGGGTAAGGTTGAGCAATAAGGTATCCTTTTTATGAAGGCTGTTCCCTTCGTATGCAAAACTTGTATAACTAACGGCTGCGCTTTTACTTTGTATGGGAGGGGTAGCTTTGAAATCAGACCAGCGTAATTTCCTGTTAACCTTATAAAAAAGACTGTCTGATAAGGGATTCTCTGGCCGTCTGTCTGGTGTGAATACTATTTTTATAACAGGTTTGGTATGGAATGGCCCTGTTACCGGGGATACCGATAACAGACAGCAACACCATATGACCCGGAGTAAAAACATATCTTCCAAATGTATTTAAAGGTACATTTTTCGTAACTTACGACTTACCAAAACAATCGCACTATGTACGGTGGCGGATATATTTTCGACGAACCCAACAGGGTGCAACAGCGGGAAGAGCAGTTGCATGATGATCCTGAAAAGCTTGCCGCATTTGAGATGCGTATTGCAAACGGGGAAAAAATAGAGCCTGGCGACTGGATGCCGGCAGAATATCGCAGACAGCTGATCCGGCTGATAGAACAACATGCACATTCCGAAATTATTGGGGCATTACCCGAAGGTACCTGGATTACCCGGGCTCCCGGCTTCAAGCGTAAACTGGCACTCATTGCCAAGGTACAGGATGAGATCGGTCACGGGCAATTGCTTTATAATGCCGCGGAAACGCTGGGTAAATCCCGGGAAGCAATGATCAATGATCTGCTGAGCGGGAAATCCAAATACTCCAATGTATTTAACTACCCGGCAGAAACCTGGGCAGATGTAACCGTAATTGGTTTCCTGATAGATGCTGCAGCCATTGTGAACCAGGTAGCTAATGCAAAAGGTTCCTACGGCCCATATTGCCGGGCTCTGGATCGCATTTGTTATGAAGAAAGTTTCCACCTGAAACAGGGACATGATGCTTTTATCGAACTGGCCACAGGAACTCCGGACCAAAAAGCAATGTTACAGGATGCTCTCAATCGCTGGTGGCAGCCTATCATGCACTTCTTCGGTCCGCCAGATAAGGCTTCCAGTCATAGCGAAAAGCTGATGCAATGGAAGGTGAAAATGGCGAGTAATGATGATATGCGTAACCAATTTCTGGACGCATATGTGCCTAAGATCCAGGAGTTGGGATTAACCCTGCCCGATCCATTATTGAAAAAGAATGAGGAAACCGGTAGATGGGAATACTCAGATCCTGACTGGGATCTTTTTTTCGAAGTAATAAAAGGAAACGGCCCTTGTAATAAGGAAAGGCTGGATGTAAGGAAATGGGCGGAAGAACACGGACGTTGGATCAGGAAAGCCCTGATGAAACCGGGAACTTTTGAACGACAGGCATTACCGGTAGCTTAGAGAACAGCACCCCGAAAGTATAAATTCACACGAATATGAATGACTCATTAGATCCACGTGTAAACAGGCTTACGCTGAATAAAACAGACGATCCCTTTAAAGTAGAAGAAGGGGAAAACTGGAACGTATTTGAAGTATTCCACCAGGAAAAAAGAGGCGCTCACCATGAACATGTTGGTTGTGTACATGCACCGGATGCCGGACTGGCACTCGTATTTGCCAAAGAACAATATGGCCGCCGTAAAAAATGTGTAAACCTGTGGGTAGTGCGCAGTGCAGATATACTGGCATTTAACCAGGAAGATGAAGATATGTTCGCCAATAACCTTGAAAAAACGTACAGGGATGCCAGTGGGTTTAAGGTAATGGAGAAGATCAATAAATTTAAAGCAAAGGCTAAATAAGCAAACGACAAATATCTCCCCAATGTTAGTAGATCAATTACTCAAAGAGCTTATTACAAAAATGGGCGATGATGAACTGATTATAGGTCATCGTAATTCTGAATGGACAGGATTAGGCCCTGTAATGGAAGAGGATATTGCTTTTTCTTCTATGGCACAAGATAAAATCGGTCATGCCTGGGCTCTATACCGTATCCTGCATGAAGAGCTGGGAGGGGAGAACCCCGACCAGTTTGCTTTTATGCGCAGTGAAAAGGATTTCAAATGTTGTCATCTCACAGAGATGCCCATAGGGTCTTATGACTTTAGCCTCATGCGTCATTTTCTGTTTGACCATGCAGAAGCTGTGCGTTACAACAGCCTGCTTCAAAGTAGCTTTACTCCATTACAGCTGTTGGCAAGAAAGGTAAGGGGAGAGTTAAAATATCATACCCTGCATGCAGATGCATGGATAATACAACTCTGTAAGGCAGGAGAGGAAAGTTATCTGAAGATGCAAGAGGCATTGAACAATTGTTTTCAACTGGCATGTGGCATTTTTGAACCTGGACCTAATGATGCAATGCTGGCAGCCGAAAATATTTATCCGGGAGAAGAAGTATTGTATGAACAATGGATAGAACATATTTCCCCGGTGCTCACAAAAGCAGCCCTTGACCTGCCCGAAAGAAAACAACCTGTGTTTGGAGGACGTTCCGGTAAACACACAAAACACCTGCAACCCTTACTGAATGAGATGGGAGAAGTATTCAGGCTAAATCCTGAAGCAATCTGGTAGAAAGAAAACACATATGGACAGCACAATTACGATACAAGCCGTATATACTTCCCTGGAACAGGTAATGGACCCGGAAATCCCGGTATTAAATGTATTGGAACTCGGAATGATCACGGAGGTTATTATGGAGGATGAATATCTTCTTATAAAAATGATTCCCACTTTCGCTGCCTGCCCGGCAGTAGAAATCATCAAAAAGAATATTAAAACAACATTGGAAAAAGATCTGCAGATACCCGTACAGGTATCTGTAGATAAAGAAGTGCAATGGAACAGCAACCGGTTGACCGAAACTGCAAAGGAAAAACTGCGCAATTTTAGAATAGCTCCGCCACAGCACCACAATGGAGAAGTTGAAATGGATCTCTTAATCCATACAACCTGTCCGCATTGTGGAAGTGAGAACACTTATCTGCGATCACCCTTTGGCTCAACTCTTTGCCGGGCTATACACTTCTGCAAAAATTGCGGGATGATGTTCGAGCAATTTAAGCCCCTGTCATAACCTTTCATTTATCACATCTGCACATTATTGTTTACTTTCACGCTCAAAAAAAACAGGGGCATGAAGATAGGCTTGTACTTTGGGTCCTTTAATCCTATACATACCGGACATCTCATTATTGCCAACTATATGGCATACAATACAGACCTGGATAAAGTATGGCTGGTGGTATCACCACATAACCCATTAAAGCCATCCGCATCATTATTAAATGAGCATAACCGTCTGCACCTGGTTGAACTCGGCGTAACGGGCGAATCTAAGTTAAGGGCAAGTAATATTGAATTCACATTACCCCGCCCTTCTTATACCATTGATACATTAACTTATCTGTCAGAAAAATTTCCTACACAGGAGTTCACGGTAATCATGGGAAGTGATAGTTTCCAGAATATTACCCGTTGGAAAAATTACCAGCAACTGATCAAACATTATCCCATTTATGTCTATGAACGTCCCGGGCATCAGATTACAGAAACGTATGGCGCACAGGTGGAAATCCTGAAAGCTCCCTTGCTGGATATTTCTTCTACAAGTATCCGGCAGTGGATCAAAGAAGGAAAGTCTATCCGCTACCTGGTACCGGAAAATGTAGCTGCCTATATCGCAGAGAACAATTATTATAAATAATTTAATGCTGTTTGGGAAAGCAAAATGTGCTGTAACACATAATCCTGTTCCGGTTTTGTGTTTGTAATATCTATCTCTTTATCTGAACTTCTCTTTTCTTTGTAAGGAATTCGTTTGAATATATTTGCAGAAGCAGAATGAACATGGAAATAAGCAGAGGCCCGAATATCAACCCGATAAATCCGAAAAGATTCACGCCTATCAGTACGCCAAATACAGTAATAAGAGGATGTACATCTCCAATTTTTTTAGCCAGCATAAACCGCGAGATATTATCCGAAGTACCTACTATGGCAAAGCCGTAAACGAGTACACCTACTCCCTGCCAGGTGTTACCGGCAGCTATCAGGTAAATACCCAGGGGTACATATACCGCTGCCGCGCCTACTACCGGCAACATGGCAGTGAAGCAGGTAACCGTAAACCAGAAAAAAGGTTGAGGTACACCGAAAATAAAATAACCTATCAGGGATATAATGCCCTGTATAATAGCAATAAGGGGAATTCCTACGGCATTGGCAATCACCAGTTTGCGAAATTCATTACCCAACCGGTGTACATTTTCATCTTTCAGGGGAATATATTCGTACAGTCGTGCTTCCAGTATCCGGCCATTGACCAACATAAAATACAGGATAAAATATAGGATGGCGATAGCCGTTAATGTGTTGAAAGTAGCACCCAGCAACATTGGTAGCGCCCCTGTCATATACTCCTGCAGTTTTTGCAGCCGTACCTGCGACAGGATATCTATGCGGGTGGAAGAGTAAATGCGATAGTTGACAGTGCGGATGCTATTCATCATTTCCGATGTGTGTGAAACAGCATACGCGATTTTATCTGTCAGCATATTGATCATCAGGCCAAAGGGCAGGAGTACTATGATAAACGATAGTAACATAAGTGTAGCAGCGGCCAGATTGTTATTCCACTTTCGCTCTTCTACCAGGCGGAACATATATTTCCGGGCAATGATGTAAAGGGTAACGGCCCCCAGAAAGCCGGGGAAAAAGATATACAATTCAGAAAAAAGAAGAGCTGCTAATAGAACAATGAGTAACAAAAAACTGATCTGTTTAAGGCGCTGGTTGTCGATTACACTCATGAGGTTAATGTTAATATGTCAGGTGATATTAGTAATGTTACAAAAAAGATACCGTTCACTACAATTTAACACATAGATTTACTTAATTGGTAATTATTGGAATAGTGTTTGTAACTACTAGGAGACCGAATCATGGTATTATAAATGTTAATATTTTAAAACTTATTTTATGGCAAGCAACAGTTCAAAAGCAGTTGTATCATTCATTGTAGGTGCTGCAGTAGGTGTAGCAGTAGGATATTTCCTGAATTCAGACAAAAAGGATGAGTGGGTTGATAAACTGAAATATCAGGCAGACAAATTAAAAGACAAGTTTAACAAGAAGAAAGGGCAATATGAGGACGCTCTTGAAAATGAGCTGGCTTAATCTTTTATTGCACTAAAAACATTTGCATGGAAGATAATTTCAGCAATTATTTCAATCAGACAGGTAAGGTTGCCAAAGAATATTTGGAGACCCGTCTGGACCTGATTAAGCTTCAGGCAGCAGGAAAGTTATCCAAAGCGTTATCTCTTTTTTTCTCTTTGCTCTTAGCTTTCCTGTTGTTCTTCTTTGTCATTGTTTTCCTTGGCATGGTGGTAGGATTCTGGATTGGCGAAATGACACATAGTTATACCATTGGGTTTTCCTGCTCTGCAGGATTGTTTGTGTTTTTACTGGTCATTATTCTATTGTTCAAAAAACCTCTTATACAAAGGCCTCTTTCTAATATGCTTATTGTAGAATTGATGAGTGAGATAAATCCAGATGATAATGATGACGATGAAGTAATCAGTAAGAAGGAAGAGGAAGAAGAAGAGGCATATGAACAACTCTGATATAGTACACAAAAAATGATAAACTTCTACACATGCCTAAGGTGAAAGTCACCACTACAGAAAAACTGGAACAGGAAATAGCCCGCCTTAAAAAACGCTCCCGCAGACTTGAAGGCGAATTGGGAGACCGTATAGACTTTTTTAAGGGGAATTATAAAAAGATGGCTTTGAATTCTGTTATACCAGGTAGCGCCAAACATTCCGGCATCTTTAGTATTGCCGGGCGTGTGGCCAAAGTTGCATGGGAAAGCGGGACGTTCAAATCGTTTGCTACCAGTGCTATCATGACCGCATTGGAATTTGCGGGTGTGAGGTTGGGCATCAACCTGTTTGACAAATTCCGGAAAACCCGTAGTAAGAAGAAAAAGGCAAAAGCAGCTGAGTCAGAAGAGGATTAATACTTATCCCCAGACTTTTGTTCCTTCACTGCAGTTAGCACAAATATCTATATTCTTACGTCCTTCTTTCAATTGAGTGCGGAACTTTACGTATTGGTCATTGTGCCAGAGTTCCTTAAAGGATTGTTTCTTCAGATCACCCAGTTTGTGTTGTGCATCTTTATCAAAGCAGCAGGGTACTACCAGTCCGTCAAAAGTAATTACCGGCGCATGTGACAGTCGCCAGCAATGGTTCCCCATTTTATTTTTGATCTTATAGGTACCATCTTCTTTACGTTGGTAGCGGCTGTATTTATCAATGGTAGGAATAAGGCGGTTACCTTCTTCATAATCATATACCTGTGCTGTTTTAAAACGTACCTGGTCCACACCTATTTCTTTCGCCAGCAGTTTAATATCTTCAATTTGGTGTTCGTTCGGTTTTACTACCAGGAACTGAAAGAAAACAAAGGGCGTCTTTGATTTTAATTCCTTTTTCCACTTCACAATGTTCTTTGCTCCCTGAATTACTTTTTCCAGGTTGCCGCCTATACGATATTGAGTATATACATCCTGAGTAGTACCATCAATAGAAATGATCAGCCGGTCTAACCCGCTTTCTACTGTTTTGCGTGCATTATCATCTGTAAGATAATGTGCGTTAGTGGAAGTGGCAGTATAAATTCCCTTGCCATGAGCATATTTCACCATATCCAGGAAACTGGGATTCAGGTATGGCTCACCCTGGAAGTAAAAAATAAGATATAAAAGCTCTTTGGAGATTTCGTCGATTGTTTTCTTGAAAAGGTCCTGCTGAAGCATACCTGTAGGCCGCGTAAAGGCACGCAATCCACTGGGGCATTCCGGACAACGCAGGTTGCAGGATGTGGTTGGTTCAAATGATACCGAAATAGGGTATCCCCATTGGGTAGGTTTGTTCATCCATTTACTTACAAAGTAACCACTGAGCACTTTGCCGGCATTCCAGGCACGGCGCAGGGTAAACTTGGAGAAAAGGTTGAGTGTATCATTCAAATTGAAATCCGGCATATTTCTCAATACTTGTTGTTGTAAAAATAAGATAACTATACCGGTTATGTATAAATAATATTATACTTGCTGTAAAATTGAGGGGACAAGGGTAGTGTTCGGGCCTATACAGAAAAGCGAAATGCGGAATAACAAAAAGGTAGCTAAAGTAAGAATCAGAAAAGCATCCCGTTTGCCATTTATCCTGGTGTTACTGATGTGTGTAGCAGTGGGAGCGTGGTATTGGTGGCAACAAAGAGAAGATGCACTTAACTTTGTGCGGTATGAGGAGTTTGGAATAGATATGCCAGTGAACTACTCAATCCACGGGATAGATGTATCCAAGTTTCAGAAAAATATTAACTGGTCTGCTGTAGAGCAGATGCAGGTGGATAATATCCATGTATCCTTTGCGTTTATAAAAGCAACAGAAGGGATTACGCGACAGGATGCAGCTTTCCGTCAAAATTGGCAGAAGGCAAAAAAGGCCGGTATTATTAGAGGAGCCTATCATTTTTTTTACTCCACCCGCGACCCTTTAAAGCAGGTCATCAATTTCCAGAATGTGGTACAGCTTGAACCTGGCGATCTTCCTCCCGTATTGGATATAGAAGTACATAATAATCAACCTGCTGCAGTAATAAGAAGTACAGCCAGGATATGGCTGGAAGAAATGGAAAAGGCTTATGGTGTAAAACCGATTATTTATACCAATATGCACTTTTACGATACTTATCTTGGTGATGAGTTTGATAGTTATCCGCTTTGGGTTGCCCATTATTATCAGCAGGAGAGACCCTCCACCAACCGAAAGTGGATCTTCTGGCAGCATAATGATATGGGACGTGTAAATGGGATTAGTACTACAGTGGATTTTAATGTTTTTAGCGGAGATAGCCTTGCCCTGAGAAAGTTATGCATACCTTAACATCGGAATAATACCTGGAAAATGGAATCACAGGAACAGCATGATCAAAAGGAACCATTTGATATGGGAATCGTGGCATATTTTGTCAGGATTATGCGTACCCTGTTCATTGGATTTTTCTGGGGAATTATAAATGTGTTCCTGGGATTGTACCTGGGGTTTGGCATTCCGGAAGAATCAACCCAGGGTAGAATGATCTTTTTTTACAGCTGGTTTGTAATAAGCCTTGGAGGCTATCTGTACCTGGTGTTCAGGATGTGGAGGAAAAAGAAACCAGTACAGGACAACTACAAATAAAAAAGCCAATTACAACGTTACCTATTGTAACTGGCTTAAACGTAACAGGATTTTTATTACAGCAGTGATCGCTGTAGATAACATTGTTGCATACCTTTGATAATACGGGCTACGTCTTCCTTTGGCTTGCCAATTTTTCTTTCCAGACGCACAAACAGTTCTAGTTCCTTACCACTTTCGAAAATCAGATCTTCATCTGAAAGTTGTGTGAAGCGTTGCTTCAGCAGGTTTTTTAGTACTGACCACTGATACCCTCGGATGTTCATAGACTGATTATTTAGTTGTTATTCAATTGTTTATCCCGAATTAATTGCAGCGGTTAAACATCACGGCTGGATTAGATATTACTCAACATCTATGCCATCAGACAGCCGACGATAGTATGCTAACGGCTGTGATTCATCGTCTGTAATTCTTTGCAGTAAAGGATCTTGGAGTAAAATGTTTAGCAAGGCTATGTAAAATAGACATGAAAAACGATGAAGTTTAAGAGAAACTCAAAAATGCAATCTATTGCACCTGACTCTTCTGCTTCTGCTTGTGGAGCATGCGGGACATCAATTAGAATGTTTTGTTGCGCAATCTGTGGAGGCTATTACTCAGTAATTCTATGTAATGTACTATTGGCTGGCATTTCCAGCATGGAATAAACTTTGCAAAGTATATTCTGACTATTAACCGAAGCATTTTACTAATTAAAACGGAAACATATGCTACATGATAAATCATCTGGTAAGCACAAAGAATCCGAAGAGTATAATCAGAAACTGCAGAAACAGGTTAAGATCTTAAAAACAGATCAAGCAGGTAATGGTCGTAATCCTCTTCATGGAAATCTTTCGGGAAAACCGGAAGATGAGAATAAAGCAGTGCGAAATCAGATCTCAAAAAGAAAAGACTAAAATATTACCATTTATATATTGAATAACGCTCAATATTATTTGGAATGTTCTTCTTTAATGTTGTGGTGTATAGCAGGCCGTCCCATTCATGGGATGGTTTTCTTTTTAACTACTATGGTCTGCAATAATTTTCCAGGCTTTTCCGATTTTCTTAATGAGAAGGGAGAAATGACCTTCCAGGTCACCGGCACTACGTTGTAAATGCCATTTGCCTACTACAAAATATACCTGTGCAGATAATGGCCTGATCTCCAGTAAATTAAAATTCAGTTTGCCCATTGCGGTGGTGTCCGGGTAGGATTTCTTATACCCATCCAATGTGGCCTGCCATCCATATGTAGGTCCGCGCTTACCAATAAATATAAGGGAATCTGACTGCCAATATGTTTGCATAAATGTTTCGAGATTACCCTTGTTCCAGCTATCCGTCTGTTGCTGTAAAAGTGCTTTAATGGCCGCCTCGGGCTGTTGTGCCCGCAGGACTGTTACCGGAGCGACCAACAGGATAAGATACAAGACAAAACGCATGTTAATTTTTAGTAAAAGATAAACAGTTTTTGCGATGTAAGGCAACATGATTATACTACCTTTGCAAAAATCTACGACTTATGCCCGGATATGAATTTTTTGGACCGGAAGAACGAAAAGAGGTAAATGATGTGCTGGAAACCGGAATTTTTATGCGCTATGGCTTTGACGGCCCACGTAAAGGCATCTGGAAAGCGAAAGAGCTTGAACAGGCTATATCAGAGAAACTGAACGTTTCTTATACGCACCTGGTGTCCAGCGGTACTTCAGCCCTTACTACTGCAATGGCGGCATTGGGTATCGGGGCGGGTGATGAAGTGATTATGCCCACCTTCACCTTTGTGGCCAGCTTTGAATGTATTTTTTCTGTTGGTGCTACACCTGTGCTGGTAGATGTGGACGATACACTGACCCTGGACCCTAAGGCGGTGGAAGCAGCTATCACACCTCGTACCAAAGCTATCATGCCCGTTCATATGTGCGGTGCCATGGCAGATCTGGATGCATTAAAAGCGATCTGCGACAAACACAATCTGATATTGCTGGAAGATGCCTGCCAGTCATTCGGTGCTTCTTATAAAGGCAAAGCATTGGGAACGATCGGGCATGCTGGTGCATTCTCTTTTGACTTTGTAAAAACGATAACCTGTGCCGAAGGTGGAGCCATCGTTACAAATGATCCTGATGTATATACCAAATGTGATGCTTATGCAGATCATGGACATGATCACCTTGGTGTAGATCGTGGAGCAGATCTGCATCCTTATATAGGATACAACTACCGTATTTCCGAACTGCACGCGGCGGTGGGCCTTGCCCAGGTACGCAAGCTGGATACCTTCCTGGAAATACAGCGCAAAACAAAGAAGATTTTCAAAGATGCATTGGCTACCATACCAGAAGTGAGCTTCCGCCGTTTACCGGATCCATCCGGCGACAGTGCTACCTTTCTTGGCTTTTTCCTTCCGGAAGAAGGTCAGGCACGGGCTGCTGCTGCTGCTATGAAAGCTGCCGGCCTGGCTGCTTTCTACTGGTTTGATAACAACTGGCATTATATCCGCAACTGGGAGCACTTTAAGCAAAGCTCTGTAATGAGCCGGTTTGCTCCAGGATTGCAACAGGCAATGGAACTGTATAAAGTAAAACAATTCCCAGTGTCTGATGCCCTGATGAGCCGTTGTATCTGCACTCCCATCAACCTGGGATGGAGTGAAGAAGAAGTGAAACAGCGTGCAGAGAAATTGGTGAATGCAATAAAGAGTGCTTTATAATCCAATCATGAAAAAGATAGCCTTAATTCCTGCCCGTTATGGAGCTACCCGTTTTCCGGGTAAACTCATGGCAAAACTGGGAGGCAAATCAGTGATTCTGCGTACGTATGAAAGCACTGTGAACACAGGAGTATTTGATGAAGTGATGGTGGTATGTGACAGTGATATCATTTACAACGAAATTGTAAATAATGGCGGTAAAGCTGTTATGAGCAAAAAGGAGCACGAATGTGGAACAGACCGTATTGCAGAGGCCATTGCCGACAGAACTGATATCGACATTGTTGTGAATGTACAGGGGGATGAACCTTTTACCCAAAAGGAACCGCTGGAAAAACTGTTACAGGTATTTGAAGGTGAAGCTGGTAAGAAAGTAGAGGTGGCATCCCTAATGCAGGAGCTGAAAGACTGGAAAGCCATTGAAGACCCTAACTATGTGAAGGTGGCTGTGGATAAACAGTTTAATGCGCTTTTCTTTTCCCGTTCAGTAATTCCTTATCCACGCGATAAGTCAGTACCTACTATCTACTACGAACATATCGGTATCTATGCTTTTCGCAGACAAACCTTACTGGACTTTACCCAAATGCCGGTAAGTCCGCTGGAAGCTGCAGAAAAGATTGAATGCCTGCGTTATCTCGAAAACGGAATTCCGTTGAAGATGGTGGTAACAGAATATATGGGGGTGGAAATTGATACTCCGGAAGATTTGCTGAAAGCGGAGAAATTACTTTAGTAAATAACTTAATTGGCTAAGATGAAATTCAGGAATTTTAAGATGGTCGACTATGTGGTATTTGGCCGCGGCGCATTTGACCAGTTAGATGAAATATTGGAACCGCAACGTAAAGGCGATGCGCCCATGATATACTTTGTAGATCATTTTTTCCAGGATAAGCCAGCCTTTGCGGCCCGCATACCGGCAAAGGGGAAAGATAAGATTGTATATATCGATGTAACTGATGAGCCGAAGACAAAATATGTGGATAAAGTTCGTGATGAACTGAAAGCGGAATTTGGAGAGGTAAGTGGTATCATTGGTATTGGTGGTGGTTCTGTGATGGATATGGCGAAAGCAGTGGCATTGATGATGACCAATCCTGGTTCCTCTGCGGACTATCAGGGCTGGGACCTGGTGAAGTTTCCAGGTGTATATAAAGCAGGGATTCCCACCATTTCCGGTACTGGAGCGGAAGTAAGCCGTACCTGTGTACTGACTGGCCCCACCCGTAAATTGGGTATGAATTCAGACTTTACTCCTTTCGACCAGATAGTACTGGATCCTGAGTTAATAAAAGGTGTACCAACTAACCAGTTGTTCTACACTGCGATGGACTGCTACATTCACTGTATTGAGTCGCTGACAGGTACTTATCTGAATGCCTTCAGCCGCTCTTATGGAGAAGAATCCCTTCGTTTGTGTCAGGAGATTTTCCTGGAGAAAGAAAAATGGGATGATGATGCGGATGAAAAACTGATGATGGCTTCTTACGCTGGTGGTATGAGTATAGCTTATTCTCAGGTAGGCGTGGCACATGCGGTAAGTTATGGTTTGGCCTATTTATTAGGAACCAAACATGGTATTGGTAATTGCATTGTGTTTGATAAGCTGGAAGAATTTTATCCTGATGGGGTAAAGGAATTCAAGCAGATGGTGAAGAAGCACAACATTGACATTCCGCAGAACATTACCAAGGGGCTGACAGATGAGCAGTTTAACATCATGATAGATGTATCTCTGGGAATGGCTCCGTTATGGGAGAATGCGCTGGGTAAAGACTGGAAACAGCAGATGCCCCGTGAACGCCTGCGTGCTTTATACGAACAACTATAATAGTAAATCTGATAAAAAATTAAAAGAGGTGCATCATACTTTTGATGCACCTCTTTTAATTTTGAGACCTCCTGAAAAAAAATGTTCTGTTTAAGCGATCTTCAAACCCTTTATTATTGGATACCCACTCTTTTACATTCAGCTAAAACTTTATCCGCATATTTACAAAACGTCGCATGACTTGCAGACGATGGTTATTATAAATGAACATCAGGTAAAAGGAAGCAAGTAAAGTCACAGCAGCTGTAGCGTAAAATGTTATTGGAAAATACTGAGCATCATTATGATAGATGAAGACAGAGATATAAGCCCCTAATCCAATACCAGCTTCCATGGCAATATACATAGATGCCAGTGCACGGCCCTTATAGAGAGGATTCCCAAGGTCTACGGTCCATGCCGTGATAGCAGGAGAATTAAGGCCTACAGAAATTCCATATATCACTGCTGCCGTGAACATCATGGCTGGTGTGGTGGCAATGGCCAGAATGAATACCCCGAAAGCCATGGTAAGTGTAGAAATCTTTAATATCGGTAACCGTCCGTATTTGTCGGAGACTTTCCCTGCCAGCAATCGTATACCAATAGAACTCGCTGTGAAGAATGCATAAAACAGCCCTTTATTCTGAATGCCCAGATGGGCACTGAAATCCGGGATGATTGTAAACAGAACGCCATAACTGAGGTAAGTCAGAAAAGTAATAATTACCGGCGCAAGTACCAACGGTTCAAATATTTCATTCTTTGAAATCTTTAAAGTCGAAAGGCGGAAACCCTGCTTATTCTGCAAGGTTTCTTTCATGCCACCCACCAGTATAACTACCGATAGTAGTGCAAATACTGCTGATACCTGGAACATAATTGTAATACCCCAGTGAGGAGTAATATATCCTCCAATAGCAGGGCCAAGAGCCATTCCGATGGTACTGAATAATCCTACCATTCCCATAGCTTCCGCCCGTCGGGTGGAGGGAACAATATCTGATATGTATGCGGCTGTACCGGTAGGTTTGAATCCGGTAGAAAAGCCATGAAAAAAGCGTAAAAGCAGAAAGGCCGCCACACTGCCCACTAATGGGTATAGGAGACTGCAGATCACGCATACAACGGAACCAAAGATCATTACAGGTACCCTGCCAATTGTATCAGTGAGTTTTCCGCTGAAAGGGCGGGATAATCCGGCCATCAGGGTAAAAAGAGCAAGGATATATCCTTTGTATTGTGCTCCTCCCATATTACTCAGGTAATCTGGCAGGTCTGGCAGCAACATATTAAAACTGGCAGAAAAAAGGGCGTTGCTAAGGCATAGCATGATAAAGTGGAAGGAGTAAATTCTTCCCGGCAACTTATCCATAATGCAAAGTTAATTATAAACAACACATGCTCAGTACATTGAATGTGTGAATTTGTTTGTGTAACAGGAGGTCAGGCTGGTATATTCAGGATTAACAGATGGCAGATTTGACTGAGATATGCTTTAGTGTTTTCGGGGAGAGCTCTGGTCGACTGCCGGGATAGAGCAAAGATTAACCAGGAATTGACCAGGAATTAACGAGGCAAGGGAGAATAAAAAAAGCTGTTCTACATTGTAGAACAGCCAGATAATATCTTAATAAGGTAATAATTAGCGTTTTGCGTATTTCACAGCTGCAAACAGGAACATAGCAGCAAACAGGACAATAACACCAATAGTAAGATAATGAGCGATCTTATCTCCTGTTCTGTAAAAATCTGTAACCTCTACATTATTAACGATTGAAAGCAACATAAAAAGACGTTTAGTGATCTGCTGTGCAAGTTAGCGCATTCCGTTTAAAAATCCCAACACCACAATGTTATTAGTATGCAGTGAGTTGCTGTATATATTGATGCAGACGTGTTTTGGCGAGAAAATTTTTCTCCAATGATGCAGCAAACGGGATAGGAGTATCCAGACTGGCACATCGCATAACGGGAGCATCCAGTAGATGGAAGCAGTGTTCTGCTATCCAGGCTGCAATTTCTCCCCCTAAGCCGCCGGTCAGTGTATCTTCGTGAAGAATCAGCACCTTGCCGGTTTGGGCCACTGCAAACTGTATTGCCGCATAGTCCAGTGGCAGCAGGGTACGAAGATCCAGAATATGAAGGGAGATATCAGGATGCTGCTGTGCATATTCCAATGCCCAGTGTACACCACTCCCGTAGGTGATAATGCTGATATCCTCACCAGCCTGCACTAGTTTCGCTTTGCCTATCTCTATGGTATATAATCCATCCGGTACCGGACCATTGATACTTCTATAAAGCGCTTTATGCTCAAAGTAAAGTACTGGGTTGGGGTCTGCAAACGCCGCCAGTAAAAGACCTTTGGCATCTTCAGGTGTGGAAGGATATACGACTTTCAGTCCGGGAGTATGCGTAAACCAGGCCTCATTGCTTTGGGAATGAAATGGACCTGCGCCTACTCCTGCACCTGTGGGAAGGCGGATCACCACATCCGCAGCCTGTCCCCAACGGTAATGAATTTTGGCAAGGTTGTTCACAATCTGGTTAAATCCGCAGGTAACAAAATCTGCAAACTGCATTTCCACCATGCTTTTGAACCCTTTTACCGACAAACCTAAAGCTGTGCCGATAATGGCGCTTTCACAGAGTGGCGTATTACGCACTCTGGCTTTCCCAAACAGCTCAACAAATCCTTCAGTGATTTTAAAAGCACCGCCATATTCCGCTATATCCTGTCCCATTAATACCAGATTTGGATATTTATCCATGGCCAGATGCAGGGCATCTGAGATGGCATTGATAAAGCGTTTTTCTCTGATAGCTCCGGATATATCGGGTTGTTCTTCGGGCAGGGGGGCATAAACGTCCGCCAGTTCTATGGTTGTATCTGCGTGGATTACGGTTTCCGTCAATGCCGCTGTTATATCAGCATCTATTTCGTGTTTCAAAGCTTCCCGGATAGTGCTGATCCGTTTTGGATCCAGCAGCTCCAGGTATTGGAGGAAATCTTCAAAATGATGAATCGGATCTTGTTTCGCCCATTCTTCCAACAAAGCAGGAGGGACATACTTTGTGCCGCTGGCTTCTTCATGGCCCCGCATCCGGAAGGTGACGGCTTCTATCAGCACGGGTTGCTGTTCCTGGAGGGCATGTTTTTTCGCTTCCCTGACAGCATGATAAACCTCCAGCAGATTGTTGCCATCGATACGCATTCCCCGCATACCATATCCTGCGGCTCGCTGCACCAGCTGTTCACAGCGATACTGTTCTTCTACGGGGGTACTTAGGCCATACCCATTGTTCTCTATCATGAAAATCACAGGAAGATCCCATACAGCAGCCACATTGAGGGCTTCATGAAATTCTCCTTCACTGGTGCCCCCTTCTCCGGTAAAAGCAAGAGACACTTTGTTTTCACCTTTCAGCTTATGTGCCAGGGCGATGCCGTCTGCCACGGAAAGCTGAGGCCCCAGGTGTGAAATCATGCCACAGATATGATGCTGCTGGCTACCGAAATGAAAAGAACGCTCACGGCCTTTACTAAAGCCCAGGGGGCTTCCCTGCCATTGGTGGAAGAGTTGTTGCAGCGGCATTTTGCGAGCTGTGAATACTCCCAGGTTACGATGCAGCGGCAGGATCCACTCATCCGCATCCAGAGCAAGTGTTGCGCCCACAGCAATGGCTTCCTGGCCGATGCCGGAAAACCATTTACTTACCTTTCCCTGGCGCAGTAGTAAGAGCATTTTCTCTTCTACCAGCCGGGGGAACAGTAGTGCTTTGTAAAAGTTCAGCAGCTGTTCATCACTGATATGTGTGCGGTCAAAGTACATGGTATTTAAACTCAGTCGTTAGTCCCCGCAATGCTCTCCATTATATAACTAACCAGTGACAATACAAGGCTGAAAACCAGGGCCCAGAAAAAGCCATCTACCTTAAAGCCGGAGACTAGTTTTGATGCCAGTAAAATAATGATCGCATTAATTACGAACAGAAAAAGCCCCAGCGTAATAATAGTTACTGGAAGCGTAAGAATTATCAGGATCGGTTTTATCAGGAAATTCAAGAGAGATAGTACCAGGGCCAGGATAATGGCTGTGGCAAAATCTTTGATTCTGACTCCGGGTAACAGATATGCGGTAACCATTGCAGCCAATGCGGTAACCAGCATGCGGATTATAAAATTCATGGCGACAAATTTAAGTGGAAGGTACTGATTTGGTATTATACCAGCTTAAAGAAAGTCATCGCCATCGCGGTAAGCTTTAATAAGGGCTAATTCTCCTTCTTTTCCCGGGTTGGCATTTCCATGTTCCATACCGAGTACGCCCTTGAATCCCTTGGCATGAACGTGTTTAAAAATGTTCTTATAGTTGATTTCTCCCGAAGTGGGTTCTTTCCGTCCTGGATTATCACCGATCTGGAGGTAGGCGATTTCACTCCAGCACAGATCCATATTAGGAATCAGGTTGCCGCTATTGCGTTGCATATGATAAATGTCGTACAGGATTTTCACACTTGGGCTATTTACTGCTTTACATACCATATAGCTTTGTTCTGCTGTGCGAAGGAACAGATCCGGATTATCACTGAGAGGTTCCAATACCATGATCAGGCCCTGTGGTTCCAGTATTTGTGCACCCAGTCGCAGTGCCTCTATTACATTTGCCGTTTGAATACCTATCGGGAGGTTTCTTTCAAAATAGCCGGGCACGAAAGTGGCCCATTTTGCATTACAACGTTTAGCGGTTTCGAGTGACTTGCGGCAGGTGTTTACAAAGTTATCTTTGAACTCCTGCTTGCCGGTAGTAAGAGATACTTTCCAGTTATCACCTCCATCAATTACAAATACGCCCATATGCATGCCCAACTTGGCGAGCAGGTTGCCAATCTTTTCTTGTTCTGCCACATCGCGCTTCATCATCCCGTTATCTTCAAGAGCACGGAAGCCTTGATCGTACATAAACTTTATCTGGTCCAGAATATTCGCACCGGCATGGTTTTTAAACATACCATCGTGCGGGGCATAATTCAAATTAAATGTTTTCCCATCTGCAGCTGTAAGAGGTTGATTGCTTTTTGCCGCTGCGGTAACACTGCCGAAGGCCAGCGTAGAAAGCCCTGCGAGAGAGCCTTGTTGGAGGAATTGTCTTCTTTCCATAACGTTAACAAGTTAATTGCATGAACACTAAAAGTAGTGGCTTTTATGCGTAAATGCAATACGTTAAAAACGGTAAAACAGGGTTGTTTAAACATTCATGTAAAAAACGTTGCATCCCAAAAATTGATTTAATAAATTCACTGGTATTATATCACAATGATTGTTATGAAAAACAGACTTTTGGCGTTGTCGCTGGGAAGCATGCTTACAGGTACAGCTTTTGGACAGGGCGCTGCCAATCAACCATTTGCAGCTTACGAAGAAAAATTGCCGGGAACGGCTTTAACATTTAAAATGATGCCCATTCCGGCAGGAGAGTTCTCCATGGGCAGCCCGGCCGGAGAAAAAGGCAGGGGTGAAGATGAAGGACCACAGAAAAAAATAAAGATTGCAGCTTTCTGGATGGGGGCTCATGAGGTTACATTTGACGAATATGATATTTATGCAGATGCGGAAAAGGATAAAACACCTGTTCCTGATGGGATGACGCGCCCTAGTCCACCATATATAGATCTTACATTGGGAATGGGTAAATTGGGAGGTTTTCCTGCCAATAGTATGAGCCAGTATGGAGCATTGATGTATTGCCGCTGGCTATATGCAAAAACCGGTGTGTTTTACCGCCTGCCCACAGAGGCCGAATGGGAATATGCCTGCAGGGCGGGAGCTGTTACCGCTTATCCTTTTGGGAATGATGCGGCACAATTAAAAGACTATGCCTGGTATGCTGCAAACAGTGAGAATAAATATCATAAAGTAGGAGAGTTGCGACCTAACGCCTGGGGGCTATATGATATGCTGGGAAATGTGGCAGAATGGACCCTTGATCAGTATGACCCAAAATTCCTGGAAAGTGCAACAGCTGTGGACCCCTGGAATAAACCTACCACCAAAACGCCGCGTACCATAAAAGGAGGAAATTATCAGGATGATGCAACACATCTGCGTAGTGCCAGTCGTCTGAAATCTAATACTGACTGGAACCGGCGTGATCCACAAATCCCTAAAAGTAAATGGTGGAATGCAGATTCACCATTTATCGGATTTAGAATCATCCGACCTGTACTGCAGCCTACAAAGGAAGAAGTGGAGCAGTTTTTTGCAGATGTAGTTGATAAATATCTGGGTGCGAGATAAAAGCATGAGTATAATGCTACCTACTAAACCACGAAAATTAAAAATGTTACAGGTATATATCCCACAATTAACAATTAAACACACATTCTATCATGCAAGAAGAACAAAACGAATTCCACTCAAACAGCAGGCGTGACTTCGTAAAACAATCGTCTATGCTGGCCGGCGGCTTGCTGGCAATGCCTATGTTATCCCAGGCCAACTTCTTTTCCGGTGCAGATACTATTATCAAAATAGCGCTCATTGGTTGCGGTGGCCGTGGTACCGGCGCTGCGGTACAAGCATTAAGGACTAAACAGAATGTACAACTGGTAGCAATGGCTGATGCTTTTGCAGACAGGCTGAATAGTAGTTATGAAAGTATTAAGGAAGAGCTGGGAGAAAATGCCAGCCGGGTAAATGTAAAGGAAGAACATAAGTTCATTGGCTTCGATGCTTACCAGAAAGCCATTGCACTGGCAGATGTGGTGATTCTGGCTACTCCGCCGGGCTTCCGTCCAATCCATTTTGAAGAAGCGGTAAAGCAGGGTAAACATATTTTCATGGAAAAACCGGTGGCGACAGACCCTGCCGGGATTAAAAGAGTATTGGATGCCGCAGAAATAGCGAAATCAAAGAAGCTGAATGTGGTGGTAGGATTACAGCGCCGCTACCAGACATCTTACCGCGAATTATTCAAACGGTTCAATGATGGCATAATCGGTAATCTTTTATCTATACAGGTATGGTGGAATCAGGGGGCACTGTGGGTAAAGCCAAGACTACCACAGTATACGGAAATGGAATACCAGATGCGTAACTGGTATTACTTTAACTGGTTGTGCGGAGATCATATCGTAGAGCAGCATATTCATAATATAGATGTGGGTAACTGGTTCATGAAAGACTATCCTGTAACAGCATCCGGAATGGGGGGCCGTGCTATACGTACGGGTAAAGAGGCAGGGGAAATCTATGATCACCATTATGTGGAATACCGCTATGGCAATGGGGTGGTGATGAACAGCCAATGTCGCCACTGGAAAGATAGTACCAGTCGTGTAGATGAAGAACTGGTGGGAACAAAAGGACGCATTATCTGCGATAGGGGATTGATCCAGGACCATAAAGGAAAAGTGCTTTTCCAGTTTGATAAGAAAACGGAAAACCAGCCTTACCAGGCAGAACACGATGAATTATTTGCTGCTATAGCAAAAGGTGAATATAAATTCTGGGATGCGGAACGGGCTGCCAAAACTACGCTAACAGCTATTATTGGCCGACTGGCAACATACTCCGGACAAGTAATCCCATTTGATAAGGCTCTTAATTCCGGCTTGAACCTGCAACCAACAACGTATGCATTTAATGCAAACCCTCCGGTAATGCCAGATGCTGATGGTAATTATCCACATGCAAAACCGGGTATTACACGTTATTTTAGTTAAGGCTTAATATATGGTACCGTATTTCAACAGACTCTGATACAATTTATATTTTACAAGCTAAATTGGAGTATTCAATTTTGTTGCATTCAACAGGCTCCGGAACAATAAGCGCAATATTTTTTGCTACATTCAATGGGCCTTGATATAAGGAGTATCGTGTAGGTTAAATACAGCATATCCAATCTTATTATATTTGAATCAGCTCCCGATCAGGAGTTGGTTCAAATATAATAAGTAACCATCAGCCCATTTTATAATGAAAGAAGGAGTATGAAAAGATTTGTCTTATTGTGTAGTGTTTTGCTTTGTCTGCAACCTGGTGCTTTAGCCCAGTTTAAGGATATTCAAAAATGGGCAGAAACGGAATTGCTGAATAGTGTTGCTTTACGGCAGGCACATACCGGGATATGCATCTACGAACCGGCTACCGGTAAGTATTGGTACCGCTATCAGGACGACAGATATTTCACTCCGGCATCCAACACGAAAATCTTTTCATTGTATACCGGGTTACGTTTCCTGGGAGATTCTTTGCCAGCGCTCCGTTACCTCAATACAGACTCTGTATTATATGTAAAGGGTACAGGAGATCCTTCTTTCCTACATCCCGATTACACTCTGCAACCAGCTTTTCAGTTATTACAACAAACAGGTAAACGAATTGAAGTGGTTCCAGTGGTAAATGAGAACAAACGGTTTGGTTCCGGATGGGCATGGAGTGATTATGCAGATTATTATCAGCCGGAATTAAGCGAATGGCCGGTATATGGAAATGTTGCCCATATCAGGCATCATGGGGATACCAATCAGATAACACCAAAAATGTTTAATGATGCAGCGCATTTTTCTTACCAGCAGAATGATACACTGAAGGAGTTATTGGGAGTAAGAGAGGAATTAAGCAACCGGTTTAATGTATCATTCAATAGCCGTAACAAAAATTTACAAGAGACAGAAGTGCCTTTCATTACCGGTAACACGCAGGATCTGGCCATACGCTTACAGGATACCCTCCACCGGTCTGTCACGGTTGCTCCTGATAAAAAAATCACCGGCTTTACGATGTTAAACAGTATTCCGGTTGATTCGCTCTTTACACCTATGATGAACCGTAGTGATAACTTCTTTGCTGAACAGACATTGATGATGTGTGCCTCCCGTTTATGGGATACAATCAGTACCTCCCGGATGATAGAATTTATGGAACAGACTTACCTGTCTAAACTCCCTGATACTCCGCGATGGGTAGATGGTTCCGGTCTCTCCCGTTATAACCTGTTCACGCCGCGCGACTTCGTAAGTGTATTGACAGACATGTATAAAACATACGATACTGCAAGACTGTACAGCATCTTTCCAACAGGAGGAAAAGGAACCCTTAAAAATTACTATAAACAACAGTTTGTACACGCCAAAACAGGCACCTTATCTGGTTGTGTTGCATTAAGCGGATACCTTATAACCCGTAAAAAGAAAACGCTGGTATTCAGTGTACTTGTGAATAACCACAATAACAGTGCAAGCAATGTAAGAAGAACAGTAGAAAGTTTCCTGACGCAAATCTGGGAGCAATATTAATAATTAGCAAAGATTATACAGGTTGAAAAGCAGTATAATGGGGTATATGGAGTGACTTTTGGGTTTGGGCGTACGTAAAACATACATTGGAGAATGATTGAACACTTATTTGTGATCAAAGATTGTCCAACGAATGTCCAACGAATGTCTAACGTGCGTTCAACATATAGACTCACTCCCAATTCCCCCAAACGTTCATTCCCATTTGTGAATTCCGTACATGCAGTCATTTAAACATTTCTCAAGTGCCATATTTTTCTTGATTGTCAGTATGTTCTTGATTATCAAATGTTTAGTTTTTTATGGAGTGCAAACCACCAATGTAGGAGTAATTATGCCATTATTGGCGTTGATAGTGGTCATTGTGCTAATACTTGCAGTTGTATCTGTAGCTGTTAGTACAACATCTGTGGAAGAACTATTGCAACGCAGTATGGTTGATTTAAAATGCCCCTTAGTTACAGCCGCTTTATAATATAGGCCATCAACGAGCATGTTTACAATTCCCCCTTGTACAGGTTCATTCGCGCAGTTATTTGCTATCCCATCTATCATCAGCGTATTATCAGATGGTAGTGTAATGGTAAGGGCATTAATACTACTGGCGGCAGCAAAAGGGCCGGTTTCCTGGTGGTAGAATATATCCCTGCAGGGATCTGTAAGTGTGAAAATGAGTTGGGCATTGACAGGTACTTTACCGGTAAACCTGCCGGCAGCATCTGTATAACTGTAAACGGGTATGAAATCAAGCTTTCTCAGAATTGTTACCTGCATGTTTGGCACAGGTGCATTGTGCTGATCAATAATTGTTGTTCTCAGGCTTACCAGATCGTAGGGAACGGCATAATGCCAGAAGCCGGTACTTTTTATAGTGGCTATGTAAGTATCCCCCTGTTTTGTGGCTGTGCCTTTTTCCTCCCAATAACCGGAAGTAATATTAAAAAACCATAAAGGAATCTGGGCAGGTGCGCTGCCTTGCAGGGGACCGGGAATGACTATCTGTAGAGTAGTAGGGTTGTTATTATCCAGATGGAGGATTTCCCCATTCTGACCGGATAGTTCCAGTGTAAACATCCCATAAGACCACAACCCTTTCTGGATATTCTCCCATGTAATGCCCCGCAGGTCGCCGGCCATCAGGTCAGCAAAATGATCATCTGCCGGATTGAGATATCTGAAGTTAACGTCTACAATCCCATTATAAAGCGTACTATCTTTCAGGAGCACAGCATTAGGGGGTATTGTTAATTTACCATACGGCAGGCTCACTATACCACCGTTGGCGCCACTGAAGGTAGCCGCTACTTCACGTTCGTGCAGCATGATCTGCACATAATGAAGGTCGTTTTCGTTCACTATCAACGTACGGATCCCTGTAAGATATTGGTTCTTTGAAACAATTACCACAGCGGCATCCTTATTAACACTTACTTTTTCCAGTAAAAAAGTACCATTCACGCTGGTGGTTGTAGTTTTCCCTCCACATACAACAGTTGCACCTTTCAGCGGTAACAGATGCTGGTCCAGCACGCGGCCCTGTACACTTGTTTGAACTGTTTCTATTACGGGGGCACCTATTTCGCCTGACTTATTTTTCTGACATGCCCATATGGTAAATGCTGGCACAGCAAACAAAAAAACACGTGATAATCTTAACAATTTCATTCTGCGGGATAATTTTGGGGGGTAATGAAGTTGTTGTAAATGTAGGACATAAAAGATTGATTAACAAAGAGAAACGGGATCAGTAACCCCTGGCTACTGATCCCGTTTCAGATAAGACGGTGTATAAAACTAAATGGCAGATTCATCCCTGGTTGCGTGTACGTTTTACAAAGTATAAAACACAATGTCCGGGCTCCATCTCTTGCAATTTGTACGGGTATAAAAAAAACATTTTACAAAGTATAACTAAACACCCAGGCTCCATCCCTGCCGATAGGTACGTTTTACAAACTGATTTGCATCATCAAAGTTGGTTACTTTCATATTCGGACCATCCCACAGCAGTTTGATATAACGTCCGGGATAAGAAGTTTTGCCTTCTTTTTCCTTGCGGATATCATAACTTCTGATAGCCAGATTCGCCATGAGCAGACTTTCTGTAAGCGGACCCGCAATAGAGAACGGAGAACTGATCAGCTTATTTTTCGGACTGTTATATCCGGCAATCGCAGCATTCACCCACTGAACATAATGTCCTTCCGGCACACGTTCAATCGTTTTAGCAATATTCACTTCCTTTGTACGACTGGTAGGTAGCAGAGTAGGATTCATACCATAGGTGCCACACATCATTTTACCTTTTGTACCAATAAGGATGGCACCGTTACCGCCATCACCCATTATTTCATTAGGTCCCAGTTCTTCCGGACGTTCAGGCTGGATACCGCCATCCATCCAGTGGAACGTTACTTCTTTTCCATTCTTACCGGCAAACTTTAGGATCACGTGAGAAGATGGAGGACAGCTTTCAGGGAAATAGCCGCGTTTAAATTCATCCACATATACACTACCCACGCTACACTCAACAGATGTAGGGTAGCCCAGTCCCAGGATTCGGAAAGGCGGTTCTATAATATGGCATCCCATATCGCCCAATGCACCGGTACCATAATCCCACCAGCCGCGCCAGTTGAAAGGCACCAGTTTATTAATGTAATCTTTGTAAGGTGCTGTACCCAGCCACAGATCCCAGTCCAGTTCTTTCGGCACTTCTGCTTTCATGGATGACCAGGGAATACCCTGTGGCCATACGGGACGATCTGTCCAGCAATACACCGTATGTACATCACCGATAGTACCGGCATTATACCATTCCATCATCTGGCGTACCCCGTCTCCTGAAGCGCCCTGGTTGCCCATTTGGGTAACCACGTTGTAACGTTTTGCCGCCGCAGATAACATACGGGCCTCGTAAATATCATGCGTAAGCGGTTTCTGTACATACACATGTTTGCCTAATTGCATGGCTGCCATCGCGGCAACAGCATGCTGATGGTCTGGAGTGGATACAGTTACAGCATCAATATTTTTGTGCTCTTTATCCAGCATTTCCCTGAAATCCTTATAAAATTTTGCTTTAGGGAAACGGGCCACAGAAGCTGCAGCACGACGGGAATCCACATCACAGAGATATGCAATGTCTGAAGGGCCTTTTGCAATTTCTGAAAGATCGCTTTCTCCTTTACCTCCTACACCAATACCGGCTACGCGTAAACGATCACTCGGTGCGATGAAGCCTTTACCTCCTAATACATGACGTGGAACGATCATAAATCCGGCAGCGGTTAAGGCTCCGTTCTTTAAAAATGATCTGCGGGAGACATGACTTCCCTGGTTATTTTTTTCCTGGACCATAGTAACAATAGATTTACCGATTATTATAAAAGAAAAGTGTGTTGTAAAGATGGATTAATCCCATGTCATCAGCTTGCCCCGGTCTTCTACTTTCAGACATTCTGCCAGCATCTTTTCGTCATATGCCAGTCCATATTGTTTTAAAACATCGGCAGGTACACCATCCCATTCATTAGGTGTGTTACCCATGTAGCCGAGATCTTTAATTCCTATTTTACTGGTGAAGAAAGCATTGGCTGTAAAGTCTCTCATCAGGCTAAAGAAAGCCACGCCCTGACTCATTTCCGGAGTCGCTTTTTCAGGATAGGCAATCTGGTCTATCAACGCCAGTTGCTGCTGACTGCTGCAATCAGTAAAACCGTTGTTATACAGCCGGGTACTGTGAATGTCCAGCCATCGCAGGCCACCACGCATTGGCGTTTTATATTTAGGCATGTCTTTTACGATGAATTCAATGAACTCCGGCACATTAGCTTCCGAAGCACTGCCGGAATGCTCATCTGCCGGAATGATAATATCTGCGAGTACAGTAATTGTTTTCATTTCTGCCGGCGTAAAAAACTTTTCACTTTCCAGTGCGGCATCCCGTTTTTTCTCCACGTCAGTTCGTCCATACACAGGCGCTTTAACGCCTTCACCTACTTCTTTAGATTTCTTAGGATCACAGCCGGTAAGAAAGGCGCTAACAGATAAAGACCCGACTGCCAGGGCTCTGAGGGTTTCTCTTCTATCCATTGTTAAAGATTTTGTTTTTTAAACTCATTCATAATGTATTCTGAAGCACGTATAGACAGTGCGAGAATGGTCCAGGTAGGATTCTTGTCTGCCTGTGATACAAATGGTCCGCCATCTGCAACAAACAAATTCTTTACATCATGTGCCTGGTTGTATTTGTTTAATACGGATTTTTTAGGATCATCCCCCATGCGGGTAGTACCTACTTCATGAATAATCCTGCCTGGATTTTCCAATCCATACATGGTTTCTGCACCTGGTTTAGTTCCCAGCGCAACACCTCCCATTTCATGAATGAGTTGTTCAAAAGTATCCTGCATGTGTTTAGCCTGTTTGATTTCATGATCACTCCAGGTATAGTTGAATCGTAATACAGGAATGCCCCACTTATCCACAACACTAGGATCTATTTCACAGTAATTATCTTCACGGGCAATAGATTCGCCTCTCCCCGCAAGCCCAATAGTAGCTCCATAAAAGCGACGGTAATCATCTTTAAGAGATGCCCCGTAACCACCTGCTGATTTAAGTTTCCCGTCACGGCCGGGGTATTTGCCATTCATGTTTTCAATGGCGTTCATAAAACCATAGGAAGGCATGCGCAGGCCACCTCCAAATTCCATATGATAACCACGGGCAAAGTCCAGTTTTTTGTTATCACCCCACCACGGAATATACATGTGCATTCCTCCAACACCATCTTCATTGTAACGCTTACGGTCCATAAGATGAGGTAAGAAAGCAGCACGGGAAGAGCCGGTAGAGTCATGCAGATACTTACCCACAATACCGCTGGAATTTGCGAGTCCGTTAGGGAAGCGGGAAGATTTTGAGTTGAGCAGCAAACGAGCAGATTCTCCAGCACTGGCAGCGAGTACAATAACTTTTGCTTTCACTACATATTCTTCCAGATCTGTTTTATCAACATATGCTACACCAGTGGCTTTGCCTTCATTATCTGTCAGTACTTCCCTTGCCATTGCATTATCATACAGATCTACATGCCCGCTTTTCACAGCAGGATTTACCAGTACGGAAGAAGAGGAGAAGTCTGCATATACGGAACAACCACGCCCACACTGTCCACAATAGAAACAGGGGCTACGGTCTTTATTTACAGAACGGGTAAGCATGGACATCCGCGCCGGTATTACCGGTATTTTCAATTTATCGCCCGCCTTTTTTATCATGAGTTCATGGAGCCTGGGTTTGGGAGGAGGCAGGAAATAGCCATCCGGTTCGTTGGGCATTCCTTCTTTTGTTCCAAATACTCCAATCATTTTATCTACACGATCATAGAAGGGGGCTACTTCTTCATAACTTATTGGCCAGTCATCCCCCAAGCCATCATAACTTTTGTGTTTAAAGTCGCGGGGACCAAAACGTAATGAGATCCGTCCCCAGTGATTGGTACGCCCACCCACCATACGTGAGCGGAACCAATCGAATTTCGTACCCTGTTTGGTAGTGTAAGGTTCCCCTTCAATTTCCCATCCGCCGTAGGCTGCATCAAAATCCCCAAATGGGCGTGTAGTACTGGCGCCGCGCCGGGGTGATTCATATGGCCATTTCAGTTGGGTCATCTGTTCGGGATTGGCGGGATCATATTTGGGTCCCGCTTCCAGGAGTGCAATCTTTAAACCAGCCTCTGATAAAATCTTTGCTGCCATACCACCACCTGCTCCGGAGCCAACAATACATACGTCATACACCGGTCCTTTTTGCTTAATCTGAAATGCCATATCGTGGATTATTTGAGTGAACTTTAAGTGTCTTTTAAAACTATAAATTATTTTTAAGGGATAAAAGGGAAATAGTAGGAACGGAGAGTTTTTATAAATATAAGTTAACTATGGAGGCAACATATTTGATAGGCGTGGATATAGGAACCAGCAGCACGAAGGTAATAGCAGTACAGCAGGACGGGAAAGTGATAGCCCATCACCAACAGGATTACCCCACCCGGCAGCCTCAACCCGGTTATAGTGAACAGGACCCCGAAGAAATTCTGAAGACGGTAAAAAGTGGGATCCGAAGTGTTGCCGGATTGCTGAAACAAGATCCTGCCGCCATCTCATTCAGCTGTGCCATGCATAGTGTAATGGCTGTGGATAAAGATCACCAGGCATTAACTCCACTTATTATCTGGGCTGATAACCGCAGCCAGCAGATAGCAGACAGAATCCATGCCTCTTCCGAAGGGGTTATGTTATATCAGCAAACGGGCGTACCGGTTCACCCGATGTCGCCATTGTGCAAAATCATCTGGTGGAAGGAGCAGGCACCGGAAATCTTTACGGCAGCAGCGCGGTTCATCGGGATCAAAGAATACATTTTTTTCCATTTCTTCGAGCGATATATCACAGACCATTCAATAGCATCTGCGACCGGCTTATTCAATATTCATCAGCTGGAATGGAATACATTATCACTGGAACTAGCAGGAATCACTCCGGCACAATTACCGGAAGCAGTGCCCTGCACAAGAATTATTACAGGATTAGCCACGGCGGTAGCCGCAGAAATGGGCATACCGGATACTACAACATTCATTGCGGGAGGCAGCGACGGTTGCCTGGCACAACTGGGTAGCCATGCATTGGATGCCGGTCATGCCACCTTAACGATAGGCACAAGTGGAGCTGTGCGCATGGCTGTGAGCAAGCCAGTGACCGATGTGCAGGGCAGACTGTTCACCTATGTGTTAACACCAGGGCATTTCATCACGGGAGGAGCTTCTAATAATGGAGGAGTATTAGTGCAATGGTTTCTTGAAGCATTTGTACAGGCCGTGGCGGAAAAGAAGATGCAGGTAGATAATGCGTTACAACAGGCATTAGCCATAGCGCCGGGGACAGAGGGATTATTGTGTTTGCCATATTTGCATGGAGAGCGGGCCCCAGTTTGGGATGGGCATACTAAAGGAGCATTTATTGGTGTATTACCACAACATAATGCCTGGCATTTTATGAGAGCTTTGTTGGAAGGAATGGGTTATGGGTTGCTGAGCATTACAGAAGCACTGGAGGAAACCGCCGGAGCAATTAATAAGATTTCTGTAAGTGGTGGATTTACTGCTTCAGCCGGATGGGTGCAAATGCTGGCCGATTTGTTTCAGCGCCCAATGCATTTACAGCGGGAGGGAGATGCTTCTGCTATGGGAGCCATCCTGCTGGGATTCCAGGCACTGAACATCACACCAGGAATTGAAGCAGTACAGCCGGTGAAGGTATTTATACCAGATGCCTCCCATGCAGAAACTTATCGTGTAGCATATACGGTTTATAAAAAATTATATGGCGCATTAAAAGAGGTGTTCCGGGAGATATAAAAGGAGATATAACAAGGTCTTTTTCATTACCTCTCAATGATAGATAGAAATAGAAAATACGGTGCCTATATAAAGGGAGGGGAGTTGTTGATCATAAATATACCTTATCTGCTGTGATGAACAGGTGAAGTATAATTGAAAAACTAGCCTAAAATCTTATTCTAAAGTTTAATTAAGAAACTGAACAGGCAGATGCAGTATATTTATGATTAACAACAATCCGTTGTCATCATGACAAACAACAATCCGTCGTCGCAATTAATAATAAACAATAACCCATCCTCACTATTCATAATAAACAAAACTCCATCCTAAAATAAACTATCCGAACATCTTTGCAATATCAGACAGTTTAAAAGAGATATAGGTATACTTCCCACCTGGTGAAGAAGTTGGCATCGCACACGCAAACAACTCATCGATAATATTTTGCATCTCACGGGTACTCAGTGATTTCCCTGCAGGAATTGAATTATTGTGTGCCATAGAGCGCACAAGTTGTTCGCGGCGGTTCACTTTAAGGTCATTGCTAAAGTGTTTGAATTGCTCCAGCAATCCTTCTATGCTGGCCTGTTCGTTGCCGGTCTGTATATCTGCCGGTGTACCACGAACTACGAAAGTATTATTGCCAAAAGGTTCCAGATCGTAGCCCAACACCTGAAGGTCTGGCAGCATTTCAGAGATTAGTGCCGCATCTGCCGGCAGCAATGGTAATGTTTGCGGAAACAGGCTTTGCTGAACGGGTACGGGACTATCCAGCAATGCACGCTGGTATCTTTCATAAAGAATCCTTTCATGTGCCGACTGCTGATCTATCAGGATGAAGCCTGATTTTATCTGGGAAAGGATATATTGCAGATGTACCTGTACGGGTACTTTATGATCTATTGTAGTATCCTGCCAGCGTTCATCTATAACAGAAGCGGAAAAACGGCTTTCAAAACCGGCCCCAAAGGCAGAAGGCTGTTCCTCCCGTGTAGCCCGGATACCAGTATCCGGTGTAGACTTTCCTATATCGTAGAGATCCTTCCAGTGTTTAAGGTTGCTATTGTTATCAATAACATGGGCCTGATTAGCTTGTGTAAAGGTTTTATATAATGAACTGTTTGCGGATTGGGCCTGTTGTTGTTCTGTAAAAGGTTTGCTCACTGCATCCAGGTGCTGAATGCCGGGATCCAGTTCAAAGTCGAGAGTAGGCGTGATACTGAATTGTGCCAGTGCATGTTTTACCGCAGATTGTACAAAAGCATACATCAGTTTATCATCATCAAACTTTATTTCCTGTTTGGTAGGATGAACGTTGATATCAATATGTTCAGGATCAAGATCTATAAATAATACGTATAAAGGATAACTGTCTGCCGGGATCATTTCAGCAAAAGCGTTCATGATAGCATGGTTCAGGTAAGGGCTTTTGATAAAACGGTTGTTGACGAAAAAGAACTGATCCCCCCGGGTTTTCTTGGCCGTTTCCGGTTTACCAACGAAACCGTTTACATCCATATAGTCTGTGGTTTCCTTCACTGATACCAGCCGGGCATTATAATGCTGACCAAGAATTGCGATGATCCTTTGTTTCAGAGAGCCCTTTTCCAGATAGAACAGTTGCTGTGTATTATTGGTAAGGGTGAACTGAACCTGGGGGTAGGCCATTGACACCCGGATGAACTCATCCACTATATGGCGCATTTCTGCCGCGTTGCTTTTCAGGAAGTTACGACGGGCAGGCACATTAAAGAACAGGTTCTTCATGGCAATGCTGGTACCTTCTGCTGTTTGGCAGGGTTCCTGTTTTCTTATGGCGCTGTTATCTATTTCTATATAGGACCCGAGGTCAGTACCACGCAGGCGGGTTTTCAGTTCCACCTGTGATACAGCGGCTATGGAAGCCAGTGCTTCCCCACGGAAGCCCATGGTACGGATATGAAAAAGATCTTCAATGGTCTTTATTTTGGAAGTAGCATGTCTTTCAAAAGACATACGGGCATCAGTCTCACTCATTCCCTTTCCATTATCAATTACCTGCACCAGTTCTTTACCCGCATCTTTGATAATCAATTGTATTTCTGATGCACCTGCATCCACAGCATTTTCAAGCAGTTCTTTCACTGCCGATGCCGGCCGTTGGATCACTTCCCCTGCTGCTATCTGGTTGGCTATGTTGTCTGGTAATAGATTGATTATGTCCGCCACTATATTTTGTGCCTTTTGCTGTAAAGTTAGGAAAGTTTAATGGTTGATAAAGATGCTGTGAAAATGTTAAATAGAGTTGGAAGCCCTTACATATGAAACCGGGATACTATACAATTCGTAACTTTAAAAAGAGACGGAAAGGTAAAAACTAAACGGGATCGTTAATAATTGTTACTATGACGTGGAGAAATCTGATAATTTTGAGCTTAGCTATATTGGTCAGCAACTGTACATATTCACAGGAGGGAGCAAAAAATAAGACTATGGAACAAGGTAAAAGAAGTGAAGTTTACTCCCGGACAGACACCGGCAAAGTGAGCTTATCTAACGACAAATGGAAAGAGCAGTTATCGCCCGAGGTGTATAACATTGCCCGTAACAAGGGTACTGAGTATGCATTTTCAGGTAAATACTGGAATAGCAAGGAAAAAGGCACTTACTACTGTGCCGCATGTGGGAATCCTTTATTTGTTTCAGATGCCAAGTTTGAAAGCAGCTGTGGCTGGCCAAGTTTTTTTGAACCCATTACAAAGGGAAGTGTGATATATGCACCGGATAATGAACATGGCATGCAACGGACGGAAGTAATGTGCGGACGTTGTAAGGCACACCTGGGGCACGTATTTGACGATGGTCCGCCACCTACAGGGTTACGTTATTGCATTAATTCTGTGATCCTGGACTTTGACAAGGCACAGAATGCAGATAAACATTATAAGGAGAAACACTAAGAGGGAAAATAATCAGGAAAGACGAATTGCAGAGAGTAATATCCCGGTAATTTGTCTTTCCTCATTTATGAAAGGTAGGCTTGCAATTCGTTTACATAGGAAGTCGGCTCAAACTCAATAATCTCATAAAGCGCCAGCTGATATTTATCCAGCGGATCTTCACTCATAATTTGTTCTACTTCTTTCCGGCTGGAGGCTTTGCATAGAATTACTCCTCCTGATTTTGGCTTTCTGCGTCCCGCAAGAATGAATTGTCCACTTTTATAGAACTTGTCAAGAAAGGCTCTGTGCTGATCCATATAATGTTCTATGGCAGCCACGGGACGGATATATTGTAACATGATTAAGTACATAGTAGCGCTTCAATAATAGGATTTAGAATCATAACCAGACCTCGATTTTTACAAAGGTATAAAACTATTGCAGCTTTAAATTTTTTAATAAATCATTAGAAATTAGGCTATTGCCCTTATTCTGATAGTATATTAACAAATTGTGATGGCTACACGTAATATATGCAGGAAAAGACTAATTTAATCAATGAGATCTCTATTGTACTAACGAAAAACAAACTATTTTAGCGTATAATATTTCATTATTAATTCTGATACCTTATTATGAGAAAAAACATTTCCAAAGTTTTGTTAACCGCTGTAACAGCAGCGGTCGTATTCTCTGCATGTTCCAAGTTGCCGGAACAAAGCAAATATATCCCCAAAACGGCAGGTGTAGTACTGAGTATTAACAGTAAACAGATCAGTAAAAAGCTGGTTACCAATGGTATTACCATGGATAAAATGTTTGCTGCCGTACAGGATAAAGACACCTCCAACCCTGCAATGAAAGCATGGAAAGATGCTGAAAACTCAGGAATAGACCTGCAGGGGAACTTCTTTGTATCTGTTGTTTTTAACAGCAGCGAGCAATCATATGTAAGTATGACCGGCGGATTAAAGGATGCTGGCAAGTTTGAGGAATATCTGAAAAAGAACATCCCGAACTTTTCACTGAAAAAGAAAAACGATTTCCAATATGTATGGCAGGAAGACCAGAAAGCCGTGATCGGATGGAATAAGGAAACGGTAATCTATGTACGTGGCGTAGATACTAAGGATCTGAAAAACAAAGGTATGATGCCTTCCGATAATCCCGATTCTGATTCTGAAGAGGCCGCAGTAGCAGATTCTGCCGTTGCTCAGCCAGCAGCCCTGGTAACATCTGATGCCAGCTCTCTGGAAGATACATGGGTAGCGGAAGTAGATCACCTGTTCCATCTGAAAAAAGATGAAACCGCTGGTACTATCGACGCTTTCAAAGATCTGCTGAAAGATAATGCGGATCTGAGTGTATACGTGAATCCGGAACCTATTTATACTGCACAGGGTTCCTCTATCTCATCAATGATCCCGGCGAATCTGAAGAATCTGATCGCGGGTAATTTTTACACCGGTTCCATAAACTTCGAGAAAGGAAAAGTAGTAGTAGAAGGTTCTTCTTATATAGGTAAAGACCTGGCAGCTATTTACAAAAAATACGATTCACAGGATGCTGACCTGGAAATGCTGGAGAAATATCCTTCAGATAACATTACCGGTTTCCTTGTATACGGTTTTGATTTCCGTATTATCGGCGACATCGTGAAAAGCACAGGTCTGGATGGTATTGCCAATATGGGCCTGCATAGTTCAGGACTTACACTGGATGATATCCTGAATGCCTTTAAAGGCCAGATGGTATTCGCCGCTTCCGATTTCTCAGTTTCTAAGAAACCTAATCCTTACTTCCCGGAAGATAGCATCACCAAATCAGATGCTAAATGGATCTTTGCGATGAAAGTAGGAGATAAGGCTGCTTTTGATAAAGTGATGACTTCTCCAATGTTGAAGAATATGTTCACCAAACAAGGCGACCATTACGTAATGCAGGAAGGTATGCCGGGTATGCCTGCAGTATCTATTACCGACAAACTTGTAGTGACTGCTTCTGACAACGCCTTCCTGGAACAATACCAGGCTGGTAAAGGGAAAGCCGGCGGACTGGATAACAGCTTCATAAGCAAAATAAAAGGAAATCCTTTAGGCGGTTATGTGAACATCGAAAAGATCGTAAACAATATTCCGGATGAAGAAATTCCGGCAGATAGTAAGGAACTGGCCGGCCAGGTTAAGAACCTGTTAAAGGATGCTACTATACTCACAAATAAGTTTGATGGTAAGATCCAGCATTCAGAAATGGTGCTGAACTTTAAGAACGAAAATGAGAATAGCCTGGTACAATTAGTAAACCTGGGTACAAGTGCTGCGAAGTATTATAAGGAGCATAAGGAAAAAGAGCATCAGGGATGGGAAGGTGCAGCAGTACCTGATACCGCTGCTGTTCCTGTACAATAATAATTACACACTTTTAATAGAGCCCGGCTTCGTAAGAAGCCGGGTTTTTTATACATTACAGCCATGCAGATACAGTTAGAGAACCTGGTACCGATCCCCCTAAAGGATAAAGTATTGCAGCGATCGTCAGACATCTGGAACAAGGAGGTCTCCTTTACACCCGGTAGCTTTGTAAAGATAAAAGCACCTTCCGGTACCGGTAAAACCACGCTGATACATTACCTGTATCATATCAGGTATGATTATACGGGCAAGGTGCTGATAAACGGAAAGTTGTGGCAGTCGTACAATAAAGAATTAATTGCTACCATGCGGCAGCAACAGGTAAGTGTGATCTTCCAGGATTTGCGCATTTTTGAACAACTCACTGCTGAAGAGAACATTGAATTGAAAAGGGTGATGATCCCTCAGCCATATTGTACCACAGAAAAGATCAGGGAAATGGCAGCCCGCCTCAATGTAACACATGTGCTGGCACAAAGCGGCAAAACCCTCTCTTATGGAGAGCGGCAGCGTATAGCTATTCTCCGGGCGCTGTCACAGCCATTTCAGTGGCTGATTATGGACGAACCCTTCAGTCACCTGGATGATGAGAATGCACAGCGAGCTGCAGACCTGATCGCAGAAGAATGCCGTACCCGTGGGGCCGGATTTATTTTAACAGACCTGGATCATGATAGCAGGTTTGCGTATGACACACACTATAATTTATGATGCGACCTTTTTTCGGCTTAATCAAGAAGATCATACAAACCGGCATTGGCAGAACCCGCCTGATAATGGCTACCGTGGGATTTGGGATTGCCATGTTGTTAATGTTACTGGCTATACAGGTTCATACGGATTCAAACCAGTTATTGTATAGCAGGAAGAACCAGAATGAAACTGCCGATTTCCTGCTGATCAATAAACAGATTACTAATGCCATGATGGGCGAATCCGCTAAAAGTGAGTTTACCCCTGAAGAGATAGCCGATATACAAAAACAACCTTTCGTAGAAGCGTTTGGTTTTATCACCTCCAACAAGTTTAAGGTAACAGCTGCAGCTCCCGGCGATCTGCATTTTTATACAGACATGTTCTTTGAATCTGTGCCAGACGCATTTATTGATGTAAAAAATGAAGACTGGAAATGGAACACCGGCGATAATACAATCCCCATCATCTTACCCAATGATTTCCTGAACCTCTATAATTTTGGATTTGCGTTAAGCCAGGGACTACCACAAATTTCGCAGGAAACAGTGAAAGCACTGCCTATGAAGATTACCATTTCCAAAGGTCTGGATGTACAGGAGTTTTCCGGTCGTATTGTTGGTTTCTCCGACCGTATTTCTTCTATCCTTGTACCAGGGAATTTTATGGAATGGGCCAATCATAAATTTGGTGATGGTACTGTTACAGCACCTTCCCGGGTAATCATCAAAACAAAAGATCCTTCCAATCCGGTATTGGTAAAATACCTGAATGATAAAGGCTATACCACAAACCAGGATAAGATTAAACATAGTATGACTATCCTGATCGTTCAAACGATCGTATCTGTTATCGGATTCTTTGGTGTGATATTATTCCTGTTTGCACTGTTAGTGTTCAGTATGTTCATACAGTTGGTAGTAGTAAGCTGCAAGCGGGAAATTCAGTTGCTGGTAACGCTGGGAACAGCGCCCCGTCAGTTGCGTCGTTATCTGATGTGGCAATTTATTCCGTTGTATGTAATAACGGGTATCGTTGCTTTACTGATATTAGCCGGATTGCAGTGGTGGGCCTCCAATGTACTGGCCGCAAATAAAATGTTTATAGATCCTATGTTGTCTCTTGTAACGTTTGGCGCGGCGGTGCTGGTATTATTACTGGTGTACCTGGTGAACCAGCTGAATGTGCGGAAATATGTAGGAGAGGTGAGTTAGTTTTTAATACTTATTAAATATTGAAGGATGTTTGTACATGTTGTTAATTTTTATCTGAAAGCCGGGCTTTCAGAAGCTGATATCAAGAAATTTGAAGACGGCGTTAATTCTCTGAGCAGTATTGAATCGCTGGTGTTATTTAATGTTGGTAAACCCGCATCTACCGATCGCCCGGTTATTGACAGAAGTTACAGCTATTGCGAGCTGACGGTTTTCAATGATGAAGAAGGACATAATATTTATCAGAAAGCACCTGTGCACCTGGCTTTTGTAGAAAACTGCAAACATCTGTGGGAAAAGGTAGTGATCTTTGATTCGGAAACTATTTAAGCATAAAAAAAGCCGGCGTAATGCCGGCCTTTTTTTGCTAATTATTTTCTGTAGTCAATGCATACACTGCAAAAGATGCCAGCCAGTGTTCCCCGGCGTAGTCGCCACTTGCCACATGAGGAATTGCAGCTTCCAGGTGTTCATTCGCCATTTGCAGAATAGCTTGTTTATTTTCAGTACTATGTCTGGCAATACCGTACAGGCACCATGCGCGACTCAGATTAAGTCCGTTAAGGTGAACCAGTTTCCCATCGGTATAATCTTTTACCAGAGCTACTTTGAAGATGTGGGTGTCTTTCTTAAACAGGTCTGGTAAAAATGCTTTTACCCACACCTGGTATTCCTGTTTTGGAAGAATGCGCCACATGAGATCTGCTTCTTCAAGACAGGGAGAAAGGAAATCATATCCACCGGGTTCCCAGGATGCCGGACAGTCTTTGTCTGCCGCATAAAACCGGGTAGCCGCCTGCCGGATGGCTGTTTGTAAGGCCGTATCCTTTACTGTTTCTGCATAGTCCCATGCCAGGCGGAGGCCAAAGGCAAGGTTAGTATGTTCTCCCACGCGGATAGGGTACATCAGTCTACTGAGGAAATCTATATATGCTCTTGAGAATTGAGTAGCCAGTGGTTGCACATTAGCTGCCAGTTCTTTACCCAGAGGATCATTCCATGTGAGCAGTTCACGTTGCAATTGCAGAAGCCAGCTCCATCCGTAAATACGTTCAAATCCTTTATTTTCTCTGTTGCTGAATAACTGTTGTTCCTCCTGGATATGCGCTGCCGTCAGGTTCTGGGACAGTTTGGTTCTGATTTCCTGATTTTGAGGTAAGGCAGAGAATGATTTCAGGAGGCGTACCAGCATCCAGTGTCCATGTACGCTGCTATGCCAGTCGAAACAACCATAAAATGCCGGGTGATAGTTCCTGGGATTTGTTACCAGGGAGGAATCCGAAAATACCACCCCTGTTTTATAAGGGAACTCCTGTTGCATACACCTCAGTGGCAGCTGGGCAAGATGAGCCGCACCAGCTACTGTTAGTTCCAGGTTGCCGGTATTATTGTGCGTATAAAGTGGCTGTTGAGCAAATGCAGAAGGCATAAGAGAACAGATTAGCAGGGATAATGGAACGATTATTTTCACAGATTATCTGTTAAAAAGTAATTTCAGATAGAAGGATGGTTTGGCCAGTTTTTTCCTCAGATCTACTTCATAAAACATACAGGATAATAATTCCTGCAGTTGTTTATTACGGCTACTCACTTTCATGAGGGTATTAAACAGCCATGGGAAGTTAACTAATTTTTGCAGCCGGTGACTTAATTTCAATTCCGGACCCATAATGCGGTATACTTCTGAATCGTAGTGGGCCAGTTTTGCCGCAGAGAAATCATTGGCTTTCAGCGCTTCCGCAGCCTCTAATGCGGCTATACGGCCACTATACAACCCATTGCCGATACCTTCACCAGTGAAAGGATCGATGAGATAGGCAGCATCACCTACCAGCATATAACGTTCGCCGGAAATAACCCGCTTTTTACTACCCAGTGGTAATCCGTATCCTTCAATGCTGCTGGTAAGTTCTGCATTTTTGAAACGCTCCTTGAAAACAGGGTCGTTCTCAATGATTTCCAGCATTGATTTTTTCAGATTCATTTTCTTTTTACGTACAGCTTCGCTCAGTACACCCACGCCCACATTTGCCTCTCCGTTTGGCAGCGGGAAGATCCAGAAATATCCTGGTAACAGGCTTTTCAGGAAGTGCAGTTCTATAAAATTGTCCGGGTTATTGCCACTCACATTTTTGTAATAGGCACGGATGCCTGCCACATAATGTTTGGGTTCCATGGTGATATTGGCCACTTCCTTTGTGAAAGAGGAGTGAGCACCATTGGCAATGATGAGCAGTTGTGCTTTCACCTGGAAGCTGCCTTTATTGCCGGTAACAATATATCCATCTTTAGTGAGTTCGTAGCTCTCTATGGTAACGCTTTCGTGCAGTTTAATTTCCGGACGGCGTTTTACTTCATCTACCAGGAAATTGTCAAAGTCCATACGTTTGCACACATAGCCAATTGGAGTTTCCTTATGACTGGTTTCCTTGCTGTTATAATCCGGGCGGTAACCCACATCCAGACTATGACGGGCAGGAGATACAAACGTAACACCCCAGCTGTTTACCTTGAAATCGGCTTGTTTCAGACGGGTTGCAATAGCCGGGTCTATACGATTGAGGGCCGTGATCACTTTTCCGCTTAATCCATCGCCACAAACTTTGTCGCGCGGAAATACTGCTTTATCAACAATAATGCACTCAATATTTAACTGGGCCAGTTGAAGAGCGGCTGCAGTTCCGGCAGGCCCTGCTCCAACAATACATACTTTGGTTTCTAACATCCTATAATGCGATTAAAGCGTTAAGATAAAGAAAAGTGGAATATCTTCGCGGCTTTAAATCAATACACCATGTTTGGAGATCTTTTTGGCAAGCTGCAGGAAGCGCAGGAAAAAATGAAAGACAGCAAGGTTCGCCTGGCACAGATTACTGTAGACGGTGAAGCCGGCGATGGGGCTGTTAAAGTAACGGTAACCGGAAATCGTGAAGTGAAAAGCATTGATATTGCTGAACGGTTACTTGAAAAAGATAACAAAGAAGAGCTGGAAGATCTTATGATCACAGCGTTGAACCGTGCCTTGAAAAATGCTGAAAATGCCTGGGAAGCTGAAATGAAAGGCGTTGCCGGTGGTATGATGGGCGGTCTTGGCGGACTGTTTTAACACCTGCAATAATCTGGCACTGCGGCTATACATGAGGGAGGCTGTGTTATTTTTATATGAATAACGCCAACCTAGCTCAGCTGGCAGAGCAGCAGTTTCGTAAATTGCAGGTCGAGGGTTCGAGCCCCTTGGTTGGCTCATTATTAAGCATTTGTAACATCGTTATGAATGCTTTTTTTATGTTCCTGAGCGGCGGCATACACATTATAATAATTGGTATTATCTTTAAGCATGCGATATCTATTTCCCTTTATTGCCAGCGCCTGTTTGTTTGCATGTACTCCTTCCTCAAAGAAGACTACTACTTCCATTCACTTAACAGCCGATAATCTATACAATAAGGATACTGTTTTGCTGGTAGTCCATGAAACTACTGGTAAAAACAATGACGCCGACAAGCTGTTCCTGAATGCGATAGACAGTTACAGGAATAAGAAAAACCCCGCAGGTAGTATTAAATTATTTAAGCAATCTATTGTACTGAAGCCACAGGCTAAATCATATTATGAGTTGGGAAACGCCCTCTTTGATATGAAAAAGCTGAAGGAAGCTATGCAGGCATATGTTATAGCGGAACTACTGGATTATAAGCCATTGCATAAAGTATTGTATAATATGGCTTGTGTGTATTCTATTGCAGGGGATGCGACTTCTGCAAGATACTGCCTCATTTCTGCCATAGAATTTGGGTACAGCAATGTGAAAAATATTTATGCAGATGAAGATCTGGCTTATCTGCGTTCAAAGGGAGATTTTAATAATTATGTAAATGCTGCACTAAGCGGTGCAACTGACCCGGAGAAATTACAGTGGAATCTTTTCTGGCATGAGTTCAAACCACTAGAGTTTCCATTAGTACTGGATATGAAATATGGAGCTAATCTTGGTGAGGATTATATTTCATATGACTATGAACGTTTTGTTCCTGAAATGAGGGATGGTCAGTTTTCCCGCGAAGTAGGCAGTGAATATTATCATGTAGGTCTCGTAAAAAACAGTGATAGTGTAAAAACGTTGATCTATGCGATAAGGGAAGTAATGATGAGTGAAATGGCACCTCCTGCCTATTACATTGTGAGTTTTGACAAGCAGGGTAAACTGATTGATAAATTACTGATTGCTGGCCAGTTAAAACTGGATGAACCATTTAAAGTAGCTACTCTGGCGGAGAACGGAACTATACAGGTAGGACTGTTTAAGCAGGTATATGAGAAAGATCCGGAGAGCGCAGGATATGATGATAATAAACTGCTGGAATCAAAAGAACTGGATAAAGAAAACTATACTATTTCGTCAGATGGTCATTTCGTTAAGCAGCAGGCTTTGCTGAGTATGAACGACTAATCTTTTGGAAGCCCCATTTTATAATGGCTTCCGCAATCAGCAGGTTTAATGTCCAGCTAAGCCAGGAGATAAGGATGTACTTTGTTACCGGATGAAGAGGGAGATGAAATGTACCGATCAGAAAAGCATAGAATCGCAGGCTGATAGCAGATAATGTGAGGGCATAACTGCGAACCATCATGGCTGCATGTTTCTGCCAGTTGCGCTGAAGGGCATACCGCCATCCCATAAAAGTACTGGCTATCCAGAGCATTGCAAGGATCACAAAACTGATCCGGGCAGGTATGCCACCATTAGCATAAAAGCCCATGATAAGGCCACTGGGCCCACTGAACAATAACACCACCAATACATAAATCTTCCCGGACATGCGATGCAGTCCGGGATATTTTTTTAAGAGATACCAGCTGAATTGCAGGAGTCCTGTGAGTAGTACAATTATGCTGACAAATACATGCGTATAAAAGCTGACCCGCCAGTGCCGGATATGATATACCAGTTGCTTGGTCATGAGGAAATCCACATGCCGGTCAAAGGAAGTGTAGGGCAGGCTTAATAAAAGCATAAGCCAGGAGGCATATAGTATTAAACCTGCCAGTAAAAAAAGAACGATCCGTTTAATCATATTAGAATGCCATCCTGAATTCAAATCCCTCACCTTGAATATTACTCATCACCTGTTTACCTTCATAATCTTCATAAATGATTTCAAAAACGCTGCTTGGCTTACTGATATGTTCATTTTTCTGCCAGTTTATCATAATATTTGAAGCCTTTCTTTCCCATGTACCTCTTACTGTATTCATTTGCTGTGCAAAAGCGGAGTCAGAAATCTTGTCGTAATAATTAAATATGCAGCTGCCGTCGCTGTTAAATTTTATATCTGCATGATCTGCCTGATAGGTAATATCAGCCATGAAATCTGCATCATCATAGCTCTGGACTTTTTCCCTGCTAAGAGTAAACTTCTTTTCTTTTAATGAAGAAGGCGTATTTAACGGATTCCACTGACCTTTTGCGGTAGCATAATCTGCATCAAATAAGAGTTTGAATTTACCGTCAAAAGCATGATCTCCTGGTTCATTTAGTAATAATTCCCAGCCATCTCCTGCTTGCTGTATGGTACCGCTCAGGTTACGACGCAGTCCTTTGTGCACATTGTAGCCTGCAATATGTTTACCGCTTATATAGTTGATAGTGATATAAATAGGACTTCCGCCAAAATCACCTTTATAGGTACCCTGTATCGATACTGTTTGGGGAACTACGACGGTAGTAGAATCTGTTGTTGCAGGAGTTTGAGTATTGCCTGAAGAAGAACATTCACTGAATAGGAAGATGCAGAAACATGCGCCGATAATATATTTCACAGGATAAAAATTTTCGTAAAATAATAAAATATTCTGTAGAATGTTTATTGACAGTTTGCCGATCCCCAAGGGTAAAATAGTACTATTACAAGTCCTGGAATAAAGCATAAACAGGAAATAAAGAGGAATTAAACAGGGTAGGAAAAGGCTCATCCTTCGTTCATCCTACGTTTTTAAACGAAGGATGAACGAAGGATGAGCGAATCTCTACCGGGTTTCTATTGGATCTGACTCCTTTTTACACTGATAATCAGCATTTAATATAGTGAAAAAATAAGGCGAAGACACAGAATGTATCTTCGCCCTTGTAATATTATTTTAACAGTATTGTTTGAGTTCAATGTCAACTATAAGCAGCTATCTACTTTGAATTCAACGCCTGCCATAACAGATCTTTCAGATCTGGCAGCCCCTGTTGAGTAACGGAAGAAATGAACACATGAGGTACATGTGGAGGTAATTCTTCCGCAATAGCAACTTTCAGTTCTTCATCCAGCATATCACTTTTACTAATAGCCAGCACAAACTTTTTATCCAGCAGTTCTGAATTATACTGTTCCAGTTCGTTTAACAGGATATCGAAATCTTTACGGTGATCCTGGCTGTCGGCCGGTATAAGGAACAACAATACAGGATTGCGTTCTATATGTCGCAGGAAACGGTGTCCCAGGCCTTTACCTTCATGGGCACCTTCAATAATCCCCGGCAGATCCGCTATACAGAAAGAGCGGTCGTTACGGTAAGCCACCATACCCAGGTTAGGAGTAAGTGTGGTAAAAGCGTAGTCAGCAATTTTAGGTTTGGCAGCAGTAATGGTAGACAGCAGGGTAGATTTACCGGCATTTGGGAAGCCTACCAGACCTACGTCGGCCAGCATTTTCAGTTCAAGTGCTTTCCAGCCTTCACGTCCCGGCATCCCTGGTTGTGCATATTCAGGAGCCTGGTTGGTTGCCGACTTAAAGTAATTGTTACCGCGGCCACCTTGTCCGCCTGGTACCCATATTACTTCCTGTCCGTCATGAAGGATCTCAACTTCCATTTCCCCGGTTTCTTCATCAAAGGCCTGAGTGCCCAGGGGAACTTCAATGATTACATCGGCTCCGTTGTGACCGGTACTGTTATTATCCCGGCCATTTGCACCATCCTCAGCCACTACATTTTTATACCAGCGCAGATGCAGCAATGTCCATAACTGGGAATTGCCCTTTAAAATGATATGTCCGCCACGACCTCCGTCACCACCATCCGGTCCCGCTTCAGGGTTGTATTTGGTACGCATAAAGTGCGCACTTCCGGCCCCGCCTTTACCAGATTTGGCAGATATCCTTATATAATCAACGAAATTACCTCTTTCCAATTTGTCTGTAATTTATGCGCCATTTTCAGCGCTTCGTATTAAACGTAAAAACGCAAAGATCGTTAAGTTCAGGCATTTTACTAAGTAAAATACATACTTACAATCTTTGCGTTTAAAATATATACGTTGCCTGTTATACTCTTTCTTCTATCAGACTATCGATTTCTTTACTTAAACGGTCAAATATTTCCTCAACAGACCCTTCTCCTTTAATCTTTTTAAACTTGCCATATTTGGCATAATGATCTGCAACAGGAGCCGTTTTGTTGTGATATTCCACAATACGTGCACGTATTACGTCTTCGTTGGCATCATCACTGCGTCCGGAAGTAGCACCTCTGTTAAGCAGGCGGGCTATCAACTGATCTTCAGGTACTTCCAGTGCCAATACATTGGAAATAGCCGTTTTTTTCAGTGTCAGGAGTTTATCCAACGCTTCTGCCTGGGCATTAGTACGCGGAAAACCATCAAATATAAATCCCCTTGCTTCCGGGTTTGCATCGAGTTTAGAACTGATCATACCGATCACAACCTCATCCGGAACCAGAAGTCCCTGATCGATTACTTTTTTAGCTTCCATGCCCAGGGGCGTTTTCTCCGCTATTTCACTGCGTAGTAAATCTCCGGTAGAGAGGTGGATAAGGCCGTATTTATCAATAAGATTAGCACTTTGTGTGCCCTTACCGCTGCCGGGAGGGCCAAATAAAATGATATTGACCATGTTTTTATTAAATCTTTAGCAAGACCACAAATATAACAAACAATTGAATGTATAGGTAACTAAAATTACTATTGCTTGAATAATGTGAAATATTTAAGAAATTTGATAGATATCATTCAATGATATGCTGTAATTAGTGGATTATTTTTAAGCGCCTTTCAATAGATCCATAGGTACAGATATGTGAAGAATGTTATGAACTTTTAGTAAATATAGGTATTTACACTGCCAGATTATATCAACCGGAAAAGTGTAAAGAGTAGTATTTTTCATATGAGTATCTCGTACAAAAAATAATTAATTCGTAAGTTTAGCCAATGATTATGAAGCAATTACTGATTCTAGGGTTCGCCGGATTATTCCTGGCGGGCAGTGCTCCGGGAACATCGACCAGGATAAATCCCAGTAATCCGGACAAGGCAGGACCTGATAAACCACGTCATGAAAACAAAATACCGGTACTTAGAAGAGAAAGCCCGGAAGATCATTGGGTGGATAGTGTTTTTGAATCGCTGAATGCAGATGAACGCATCGCTCAGCTGATTATGATCAGAGCCCATTCCAATCTGGGTATAGATCACGTAAATAAAATAGTAAATGATATAAAGGATAATAAAGTAGGTGGACTGATCTTTTTCCAGGGAGGCCCGGTAAGGCAAGCTCTGCTTACCAATTATTACCAGTCCATTTCCAAAACTCCGCTCATGATAGCAATAGACGGCGAATGGGGACTGGGAATGCGCCTGGACAGTGTAATTGCCCTGCCCCGTAACCTGATGTTGGGAGCGGTAAAAGACAGCACACTGGCATATGACTATGGTAGAATCCTGGGGCAACAATGCCGTAGACTGGGAATTCACATGGACTATGCTCCGGACATGGATGTGAACAACAATCCTAACAACCCTGTTATCAACGACCGCTCTTTCGGGCAGGATAAATATCAGGTGGCAAGACTGGGCATACAAACAATTAAAGGTATGCAGGATCAAGGCGTAATGGCTTGTGCCAAACACTTTCCCGGTCATGGAGATACTGATGTAGACTCTCATCTGGACCTCCCAACCATCCGCAAATCAAGGGCACAGCTGGATTCTCTGGAACTTTACCCTTTCAGAGAGGCCATTGCGGCGGGTGTAGGCGGAATCATGATAGCTCATCTGTATATTCCCGCTATTGATAGTACACCTAATACTCCTACTTCCATTTCCTATAAAGCAGTAACAGGATTGCTGAAACAGGAGTTGGGATATAAGGGTATCATTATTACAGATGCTCTGGAAATGAAAGGCATCGCAAAATTCTATACCAACGGAGAGGAAGCCGCACAATCACTGCTGGCCGGCAATGATATGATGATGCTGCCTTCTACGGCAGAAGGAAGCGTAGATGCAATCAAACGCGCTATCAGAAAAGACCTGATTTCCTGGGATGAAGTGAACCTGCGGGTGAAAAAAGTGCTGCACGCTAAATACCAGATGGGCTTATATAAACCACAGGTAATAGATCTCAACAATCTCACCAGTGATCTGAATGCCGCTTCCGATTCTTTAACAAGAAGGATTTCTGAAAACGCGCTGACCTTACTGAAGAATGATAATCACCTGATCCCCTTCAATCAGCATACACCTGGTAAAGTGGCTGTAATAGCAGTGGGGGCGGATGTGAATAATGCATTTGTACAAACGATAAAAGCAATACGGCCGGATGTAACCAGTTATATCTTCACTTCCCGGCAAGATGTGAACCAGGTGGGGCAGGTAGTGGAACGCCTTAAACATGATTACCAGGCGGTAATCATAGGATTGCATAATTATGGCCGCCGTCCGGCCAACAGTTTTGGTCTCAGCACGGCAGAAAGGCTGCTGATCCAGCAGTTGCAACTGGAAATGCCTTCTGTTACAGTGGTATTTGGGAATCCATATGCTATTCAGTATTTCTGTGAGGCACCTACTATCATTGCTGCTTATGAAGATGATGATAATACACAACGGGCTGCTGCCAGACAGCTGTTCGGACAGTTACAACCTAAAGGAAAACTGCCGGTTACAGTATGTTCTAATTTCCCTTACGGAACAGGAATCGTTCCTGAGCCATTGCCCAAGCTAGCTGCGCCGCTGGAATTATCACATGTGAAACCGGAATCTGTTGGGATGAACAGTCAAACCTTACAACATCTTGATGTACTGGCGAATGAAATGATCAAAAAGAAAGCTGCCCCCGGCTGTCAGATAGTGGTAATGAAAGATGGAAAGATTGTATATGATAAAAACTTCGGGGCTTATGACTATAGTAAAAGGGAGGCTGTTACTTCTCAATCCATTTATGATCTGGCCTCAGTAACAAAAGTATGTGCCACCACTATGTCGGTAATGCGGTTGTACGATGAGGGTAAATTGAAACTGGATGCCACACTTGGAGATTATTTGCCCTGGGTAGTGGGTAGTAATAAAGCCGGCTTGCGGATCCGGGATATATTATTGCATCAGGCCGGCCTGGTTCCTTTTATTCCATTCTATAAAGAAACGCTTATGGATAAGGGTGTCCCCGATACCGCTCTTTACCATAGCTACGCAGATTCTTTATATTCTGTAAGGGTAGCAGAACATTTGTATCTGAAGAGCACATATACTGATACGCTGTTCCGCCGGATTGTTGAAAGTCCGCTGAAGCCTTCACCGGGTTATGTATACAGTGACAATGATTTTATCCTGCTGGGAGAAATTGTGGAACAGATCACAGGTAAGAAGTTGAACCATTATGTGAGGGAAACATTTTACGAACCATTGGGAATGACCACCACCGGTTTTAAACCAAGAGAACGGTTCTCCCTCTCACAACTGGCACCTACAGAAAATGAGCGCACTTTCAGGAGGCAATGGATTCGTGGAGATGTACATGATCCGGGAGCTGCCATGTTTGGTGGTGTAGCAGGTCATGCCGGATTGTTTTCAAATGCAGAAGATCTTGCAATATTAATGCAGATGTTACTCAATGGGGGAACGTATAACGGAAAGCAGTATATCAAATCTGAAACGTTGCAGTTGTTCACCAGCTATAATAGTAATGTAAGTCGTCGCGGGCTGGGATTCGACAAACCTGAAAAAGATAATAGTAAGGAAGAAGTTAAGGGTAAAAAGAAAAAGGGTAAAAGTAAAAAGAGTAAGAGTGAAGATGCATACCCATGTAAGAGTGCATCGCCATTAACGTATGGTCATACCGGATTTACAGGAACCTGTATCTGGGTGGATCCTCAATCTAAGCTGGTATTCATTTTCCTGAGTAACAGGGTATGTCCTGACGGGGATAATCCTAAGTTAGGTACGATGCATGTGCGGCAGAATATGATGGAAACGCTGTATGAAGCGATGGAGAATGGCAAATAGGGAAGGTAATTAGTCAATAGTGCCAGATGAAGTATGCCGTAAGGCCATTCATCTGGCACTATTTTTTTAATAATATCTGATTACTGTATGGATATTTTCTGTTGATCCAGTAGTATAACGGATACTGTTCTCTTGATGTAGTTCCTATGGTATAATTACCATATTACTGTACTGATACTGTTCTGTTGATGCTTGTTTCTGTCCGGATATCTACTGTTTTTTCTGCCACTCTGGTCTTTCCTTTTCTGATCTCAAAAGTATAATTACCGTCTTCCAGTCCCTGGAGGTTGAATTTAGCCTTATAAAGAAGGGTAACCGGCAGGGTTTCCTGGTGAAGAACCACATTGTTTGCATCTTTTATGCTGAGGATCACTTTCTCTGATCCAGGATTTTCAACAGTTACACGGAATACCAGGTCGTCATGGATCTGGGAAACTTCCAGTTTGAAAGAAGTTGTTGTAACAGGCATTTCATCATTGTTATTATTATTGACAATGCTTGTTTTGTTAAACGCGTAAATGTTATTCTGGGCGTTAACGGATGAGAGGTTAAGCAGAATAGCTGCTAATACCAGTATGTGTTTCATACAAAGTTTTTTTTGATGATGATTTCAATTAGGGTTCGTATTAGCTAATACAATGGTTCCTTATTTCGCCGCAAAGATCTATGCACCAGGTTAACTGAATATTACCGGCACGTTAAGAAAGGATTAATTGACATTCCCTACCTTTGTTGGCGTTTATGGAAAAATCAACATTACAACAGCAACGGCCCGTAGCTATATGGCTTTATACAGGAGTGGGGATGATCATTATTCAGGTATTACTGGGTGGCATCACCCGGCTTACCGGTTCTGGTTTATCTATTACAGAATGGCAACCCCTGCTGGGAGCATTGCCTCCCATGAACCAGCAGGCCTGGCAAACGGCTTTTGACCATTATAAAGAGATAGGACAGTCGAAGTATGTAAATAGTCATTTCACCCTTTCCGATTTCAAGGCTATTTATTTTTGGGAATGGTTGCACCGCGACTGGGCAAGGCTGATGGGTGTTGTATTTGCCGTACCATTTGTCTGGTTCCTGATTAAGAAAAAGATTGACCGTACTATGGTAAAACCGATGATCATCCTGTTTCTTCTTGGAGGATTACAGGGTGCAATTGGCTGGATCATGGTGAAGAGTGGGCTGAACGTAGACAATCTTTATGTAAATCATATCCGGCTTGCTATTCACTTTATCTCAGCCCTTATCTTAGGCTGTTATGTTTTGTGGTTTGCTTTAAAACTGAGTACTCCCGATAAAGAAATATTACCTGTAAAAAGATTAGCCAGCCTGAATATCTGGTTGCTGGTATTACTTACCCTGCAACTGATCTATGGCGCTTTTATGGCTGGATTGCATGCCGCCCTTGCTGCCAGTACCTGGCCGGATATCAATGGAATGTGGTTTCCCGCCAGTATGTTCACGCAGGGCAGTTTCCCGTCGGATATTACCCATAACGAGATCACTATACAATTTATTCACCGTGGCCTGGCTTATCTGATTGCCATTTTTGTTACCATCTGGTGGTGGAAGGCCGCTGAAACTCCGGAAGATAGCCTGTTACACCGCATCCGCTACATCCCTTTACTGTTGGTTCTGTTACAGGTAATGCTGGGTGTACTGACGTTGTTGGGCAGCCAGGTGAAAATTCCGTTGTCACTCGCAATTTTACATCAGTTTACCGGCATGATGCTGCTACTGGCACTCTTATGGACATTATTCCTTAGCAGGGGCAAGGAAATAAGCGCATAGGGCATATTAAACTTTTTCGTAAGTTTAATTGTAATTGCGATACAGATGAAAGTGAAATTTCTGCCGGTAAAAATCTATTATTCTTTTCCGATACAACTGTTATTGCTGCATTTTCGCAAGTACCAGATATTGGTCGTTTTCTGGGCAGTACTTTTTAGTACTGTCAACGGAAATTTTGCTAAAGTGTTTGGAGGGGATGCGCTCTTTCTGGCACCGGAGTACCTGGGTAAAGTAAATTTTTACAGCACTACTATCCTGGGGCTGGCCACCGGTCTGTTTGCCATGAGCTGGAATATTACCACTTTCATCCTGCATACCGGCCGCTTCAAATTCCTGGCAACAACTTCCCAGCCGTTCTTTAAATATTGCTTGAATAACTCCATTTTTCCATTGGCCTTCATCATCAACCTGCTGTTTCGCGGATGGGAATATCAACGTTATCAACAGTTGAGCACCGTACCGGAAATATTACTACTGAGTGAAGGGTTTATATGTGGATACCTGTTTGTCATCTTCTTTTCCTTCTTTTATTTCTTTAACGCAGATAAGAATATAGGCCGCAGGCTCGGTAAACAGTTTGGGAATACGCGCAACTTTGTACGCACAGTATTTAAGCCCACACAGGATAAAGATGAGAACGCCCTGCCAGTGCATAATTATTTTAATTCGCCCTGGAAACTGAGGCGGGCGCGTAATGTAGATCACTATAACAAACGCTACCTGGATAGTATCCTGAAACAGCATCACTTTGCAGCCATGATCACAGTAGGCTGTGCGTTGGTGTTCCTTGTTTTCCTTTCATATATGATGGACTTTTCCGTTTTCAGGATTCCTGCAGGAGCAAGCGTAATGATCTTTTTTGCCTTCCTGATAGGAGTGGCAGGAGCATATGCTTATATGCTGCAAAGCTGGGCTATACCTGTGTTACTGTTAATGACAATTGGCCTTAACTGGATGGTAGAACATAACCTGGTAGATAATCGTAATAAAGGATACGGGCTTAATTACCATGAACGGGATGCCCGGCCTCAATATAGTGTATCAGCTCTGCAGCAGTTCTTTACGGAAGCCCGGGCCAGAAACGATAAGGAACAAACACTACAGATCCTTGAAAACTGGAAGGCAAAGTTCCCCGAGGGTGAAAAGCCAAAACTGATTGTAGTCAATTTCAGCGGTGGAGGCCTTCGTGCCGCTACCTGGAGTATGAATGTACTGCAACGGCTGGACACCCTGATGAAAGGGGAACTGATGGACCATACTTTTCTTATGACGGGCGCATCCGGAGGAATGATTGGCGCATCTTACTTCCGCGCACTTTATCTGGAAAAACAACAGGGCATGCTGATTAATCTGCATGATAGTGTTTATACAGAACGGATAGCCAGGGATTTACTGAACTCAGTATTCACTTCCATGGCGGTGAACGATTTTATTACACCTTTCCGGAGTTTCCGCATTGGCAATGACGTTTATGCCAAAGACAGGGGATATACATTTGAAATGCAATTGAATGCCAACACGGATAATGTGCTGGATAAAACACTAAAATACTATCAGGACCCAGAGCTGAAAGCGCAGATCCCAATGTTAATATGGAGTGCTACTATCAATGCAGATGGTCGAAAACTCCTTATCTCTCCTCAACCGGTAAGTTATTTATGTTCACCTGAGTATAGTCCATCCATGCCTGGATTCCAGGATGTGGACGGGGTGGATTTCGGGCAATATTTTGCCAGACAGGGAGCTATGAACATGAAGGTTACCAGCGCCATCCGGATGTGTGCTACTTTCCCTTATGTGCTGCCAAACGTTTTCCTGCCCAGCAACCCTATTGTAGATGTTATGGATGCAGGTATCCGGGATAACTTCGGACAGGAAACCTCTATGCGTTTCCTGCATATTTTCCGGGAATGGATAAATGAGAATACCAGCGGAGTCATCTTTTTACAGATCAGGGATACCCGTAAAAATGATATCAAAGGCATTCAGCAATCTATGGAATTGAGCGATATGGCATTTGACCCGTTATTTACCATGCAACAACACTGGAGTGCCATGCAGGATTTTGTACAGGACGCTGAACTGAATTACCTGGAAGGTTATTTCCCTGGAAAATTCCATCGCGTCATTTTTCAGTATGTACCACAGAAAGAAGATAGAGCCGCCGCACTGAGCCTGCATCTAACTTCCCGCGAGAAGATTGACATTGCAGGGGCTTTAGATAATCCGGCCAACCGGACAGCATTTGATAGTGTGATGCATTTAATTAACTATCAGAAAGTTAATAAATAATAGAATAAGAGGCTAAAAGTAGTGTAGAGCTGCTGTTAGAGTGTGATTGTGAATGATCAATAAATACACCTTATCTGCCGTGATGATCAGGTGAAGTATAATCGGGAATAAATCTAAAATCTTATTCTAAAGCCAGATTAAAAAACTGAACAGGCAGATGTAGTGTATTTATGATCATTCACAATCAAGGGTTTCCAACCATCCTCAAACACCAAAAATAAAAGCTGAACCGGGCGGAACTGGTAGAGAAACCACTTCTGTAATTAATTTATAATCAGCATTTTAAGCTATAAAAGACAACCTTAACAGATTGATCACAATTATTTAAGATCTTATCCCCCTTTTTTCCACATTTTGTTGTAACTTTGCGCCTTCTTTTGGCCTGACGTGTCGTCAAAAGCCAGAAACACTTTAACAAGATTTATGAATATCCGTAACATAGCAATTATTGCGCACGTAGACCACGGTAAGACTACCCTGGTTGATAAGATCCTCCATCACACCAACGTTTTCCGGGCTAACCAGGAAACCGGTGAGCTGATCATGGACAGTAACGACCTGGAAAGAGAACGTGGTATCACGATCCTCAGTAAAAACGCCTCTGTTGAATACAAAGGTGTGAAGATCAACGTGATAGACACCCCTGGTCACGCCGACTTCGGCGGAGAGGTTGAAAGGGTGTTGAAAATGGCTGACGGCGTAATATTGCTGGTGGATGCCTTTGAAGGACCAATGCCGCAGACACGTTTCGTGTTGCAGAAAGCACTGGCGCTTAACCTGAAACCAATTGTTGTTATTAACAAAGTGGATAAGGCTAACTGTCGTCCTGACGAAGTACATGATGCGGTATTCGAATTGTTCTTTAACCTGGATGCTTCGGAAGAGCAGCTGAATTTCCCAACCTACTATGGTTCAGGTAAGAATGGCTGGTTTAATGATACATTAGAACAGAGTGAAGATATTACCCCGCTGATTGATGGTATCCTGAAACACATTCCGGAACCTCAGATCGCTGACGGTACCCTGCAGTTGCAGATCACCTCACTGGATTACTCTACATTCCTTGGCCGTATCGCTATCGGAAGAGTAGCTCGTGGTTCTATCAGTGAAAACCAGCCGATTTCATTAATGAAGGCGGATGGTTCTATTAAAAAGACCCGTGTACGCGAATTATATGTGTTTGAAGCGTTGGGTAAAAAGAGAGTAACAGAAGTTTTAGCAGGAGATATTTGTGCAGTAGTAGGTATTGAAGATTTCGGTATTGGTGATACCATTGCTGATTTCGACGAACCAGAAGCATTGCCTATCATTCCGGTGGATGAACCAACAATGAACATGTTGTTCAGCATTAACAACTCACCTTTCTTTGCAAAAGATGGTAAGTTCGTTACATCCCGTCACCTGCGTGACCGCCTGATGAAGGAAACTGAAAAGAACCTTGCACTGCGTGTGCTGGATACTGACAGCGCGGATAGCTTCATGGTTTATGGCCGTGGTATCCTGCACTTAGGGGTATTGATAGAAACTATGCGTCGTGAAGGATATGAGTTGACTGTAGGTCAGCCTCAGGTAATCCTGAAACAGGTAGATGGTAAGAAATGTGAACCTTATGAAACACTGGTGGTAGATGTACCTCAGGAATTCGCAAGTAAAGTAATTGACCTGGTTACCCGTCGTAAAGGTGAAATGCTGATCATGGAAACTAAAGGTGACATGCAGCATCTGGAATTCGAAATTCCTTCACGTGGTTTGATCGGTTTGCGTACACAGATGCTGACTGGTACTGCCGGTGAAGCTGTAATGGCGCACCGTTTCAATGATTACAAACCATGGAAAGGACCTATCCCAGGCCGTAACAATGGTGTACTGATCGCTAAAGAAGGTGGTACTACAACAGGTTACTCTTTGGATAAACTGCAGGACAGAGGATTTTTCTTCGTAGATCCGGGAGAGGAAGTGTATAAAGGTATGATCATCGGAGAGAACAACAAACCTGGTGACCTGGTAGTGAATCCTAATGAAGGAAAGAAACTGACCAACATGCGTGCAAGTGGTACCGATGGTGCTACCAATATCGCTCCTAAAACCCTGATGACACTTGAAGAATGTATGGAGTATATCCAGCATGATGAGTGTATCGAGGTAACGCCAAACCACATCCGTATGCGTAAAACCATCCTGGATGAAGAAGAGCGTAAAAAACAACAAAAAGTAATGAAGGCTGACGGCGTAGCGTAAGTCATCTTCACAAACTAAGATATAACCGTTCCGGCACCCGCCGGAACGGTTTTTTATTTTCTCCAGCCTGCGTATATTGGATGCGCACTCAATCCCTAAATTTGCTTAACGTTCAATTGAAAAACTGTTAACACCAAAACCTTAAAATATGAAGAACCCGATATTATTGGTAGGCAATGATATTAACAATATTTCCAAAGGGCAGAGCTGGAAAGAACTCCTGCAGGATATCGTGAATTTCTGTTTGCCCGACGGTTGTGTACAACTGGATGACAGGAAGCCTTTCCCATTATTATATGAAGAAATTTTCCTGACGGCAATAAGGCAGGCACATATAAAGGAGGCAGAACTGAAATCGTTCATCGCAGAAAAAACTCTGGCCATACAGCCCAATGAAATCCATGAAGAAATCCGAAGCCTTTCACCGGCACATATTCTCACTACCAATTATGAATTTACCCTGGAAGGTATTATCCCCGGGCAGTATGACGGTATTATCACAGAACGGGTATTCAGTATTTTCAGAAAATACATAGTAGGCAATATTAATTACTGGCATATTCATGGCGATTGTCAGAATCCTTTAAGTATTAACCTGGGCTTTGAACATTATGGAGGGCAACTTCAACAGATGCGAAACTATGTGGTATCCGGCACCACTTATTCCAGTTTGCAGGCTCCCAAAATATCCCTGGTACGGCGCATTCACCTGAAACAGCCGGTGCTTGAGCACTCATGGCTGGACCTGTTCTTTACAAGAGATATTCATATCTTCGGGCTGTCGCTCGACTTTGTAGAAACGGATCTGTGGTGGTTGTTAACTTACCGGGCCCGTCAAAAGTTCCAGAAGAATACTATCCCGGTAGAGAATGCGCTGTATTATTACATTCCGGCCGAATTCGTTAAAGGTGCCAAATTTAAGCTGGACATGCTCACCGCCAATGATGTGAAAGTGATTGATATTGAAGCCCCGGATAAACGAACTTATTATGGAGAAGTGATCCGGCGGATCAGACAGTTATAACCCGGTGGTTTGATTTTTGAACGATAAAAGCAGCAAAACCTATAATTATGTTCTATAAACTCACGCTCACTTTGGCGGTACTGTTAGCCAACACTTGTAATCATCCTCCGGTTAAAAAAGAATCATCGCCGGTAGTCGTACAAGCCAATACAACAGGTAGTGTATGGCATTATATCCAGCAAAAAAGATGGAAGCTGATTCAGATGCAAGGCAAAATGCAGGAGCCATCTCCCTCTATGTGGCTGGAGTTTGATACAACGACGCATCGCTTTAGTGGTAATGGAGGTTGTAATAAACTGGCAGGAGCTTTTACTGTGGCCGGCGATGTTATCACTTTTCAGAAGGTGCAGAGTACACTGATGGCTTGTTTGGATCAGAAGGCAAATGAAAGGGAGACAGACATATTGCGCCTGCTATCAGATCATACGTATACATTTGATGTAGCAGATCAGACATTGCAACTTTATGATAGCAGTAAAATTATTTTAATGTTCGGTGCGCAAGGGAAGGACGAGAAGTAATATCCGTTTACCGTACTTTAAACAAAAAGCCCAATGGTGGAACCATTGGGCTTTTTGTTTGTATCATTCATAATAAAAAGAGGACTCAAAAATAAATGAAGGACATCAGAGTTCTTCGATTGATCATTAGAATCTTATTATGAAGGATTATTTAATCAGTTTCAGCTCATTAACAATATTCGGCGCACCACCCAGTTTATCAATACACCAGAGCACATAACGTACATCCACACAGATAGTCCGGTTATACACTGGATCAAACTGGATCTTATGACTTAAGGCTTCATAATTACCATCAAAAGCGAGACCTATTAATTCCCCGTTAGCATTCAATACCGGAGAACCTGAGTTACCGCCGGTAATGTCGTTGGTGGTAATGAAACAGGTAACGATATCATTCTTACGAAGATCTTTATATTGACCGAAGTCTTTTTTCTTATATAGTTCAAGGTAGTTATCCGGTAGATCAAATTCATAATCCCCTGGTTTGTATTTCTCCATAACACCTTTCATGGTGCACACGTAATCATACGAAACAGCATCCCGGGGATTGTAAGATTTCACTTGTCCGTAGCTAAGGCGCATAGAGAAATTAGCATCAGGATACCATTTTTTATTAGGCTCCATTTGTAATACTCCTTTCAGGTAAATGCGGCCCAGGTCATTATTCTGTGTAACGAACTGGTTATAGACAGGGAGGTATTTACCCACATAGTTTTTTATAAAAGCATTGGAATAAGCAAATGCAGGATCTGTCTGCAGGGTCACTGCATCCGGATTTGCGATGAATGCTTTCCAGCGGGCATCATTCATGAGCATAGTACCAGACATTAAAGCAGCAGACCATAAACGATAGGTATTATCATCATCCAGTGCGCCGAATTTCGCTTTCACGGCATCGTAAAAACCGATAGGATGTTGTGCCGTTGGAATATCTGTATAGAAAAGACGGCAGGTAGCAGCCAGAATTTTCTGATCGCTGGTTTTATCTTCCTGGGCAAGGAAAGCAGTACGGGCTTTATCGGCCGCCTGGATACTTTGTTTAATTGCATCCTGTGTGGTCCCTGCTGTTACCAGTGCTTTTTCCACAGCCTGCAGGCTGGCGGCAAAAGCAGCAATAGGAGAACCTAAGATGCCCTCATTCATATAAATGCGCTGTTTGGCATATGGAGCCCACTCTTTATAGGCTTTTTCGTAATCGGTAAAAATATGTTCAAATTCAGGTTTGCCCTGTGCCCAATTTACGAAGGCCGCTTCCTGTTCCTTTTTCTGTTCCAGCACCTTGTATTTCAGCAATTGTTGTGTTTCCCCGTCAAAGAACTTCCAGTAATTCGCAATGCCGGCGTAGGAGGAGGCCAGTTTCAGCTTAATGGCAGGATCTTTTTTCATCTGCTCAAACATTAATTTGAGACGTACAGCACGGAGGGCCACCACGGAAGGATTTTCGACGGAGATCTTGAGTTTTACTCCTTCGGAACTTTCATATCTGTTGGTACCACCGGGATACCCGAAGATCATAGCATAGTCGTTTTCTTTTACCCCTTTTATGGATACGGGTAAAAAGTATTTTGGTTTCAGGGGTACGTTATCAGCCGCATATTCTGCCGGTTTACCATCTTTGCCTGTATATACGCGGAATATGGAGAAGTCACCCGTATGGCGGGGCCATTCCCAGTTATCAGTATCTCCACCAAATTTTCCGATGCTTTCAGGTGGTGCGCCTACCAGGCGAATATCTTTATAGCGTTCGTATACAAATAGGAGGAACTGATTGCCTTTAAACATGGGCAATACTTTTGCCTCATAGTTGGTGCCGGCAATTACCTGGCTTATAATATCTGCTGTGATTTTTTGTTGTTGCTGTACCCTTTCCTGTCCGGTAAGTCCCTTTAAAGCTTCTTCAACTTTAGTGGTTACGTCTTCGACTCTTACCAGGAACTGTACTGATAATGATTTTGAGGGGATCTCCTGTGGTTTGCTTAATGCATAAAAGCCGTTTTTCAGGTAGTTATGTTCTACAGAACTGGCAGTGGCAATTGCATCATAGCCGCAGTGGTGGTTAGTGAATATTAATCCCTGGTTACTTACTATTTCTCCTGTACAACCTCCTCCGAATATAATGATGGCATCTTTCAAAGATGCATTATTAATACTGTACAACTGTTCTTTGGTTAGTTTCAGACCTTTTTTAACCATGTCGTTGTATACCTGCTGTCCTAATAAATAAGGCAGCCACATACCTTCATCTGCTTTGGCAAATTGAACGGTCAGCAGTAAAAGGAGGAGTAATACATTTTTCTTCATAACTATATTCTAATTTTTAAAGGACCTCAAAACTACCTGATTTTTCATTAAGCGCCATATTGACTGTGTTAAATGGTTGTAGTGAAGCACAGATGCGCATCTTATAAAGTTGGAATGACATTTGTAAGGGGAGTTAATTATTACTTCATTAGCATTGATAATCATTTTAAAAGCCTACTTATGAGAAGATTACTGTATCTGTTGGCTGCTGTTACGTTTCTTGCCTGTCAGGAAAATAGGAAGGAGCAGGAGAAGAAGGATGAAATAAAAGAAGGTGTAGAAAAACTTGGACAAGATGTCAAGGAAACTGCCGTGGATGCAAAAGATTATCTGGAAGAGCAGCGCAAAACGATGGAAGACGACCTGGAAGAACGTAAACAGCAAATAGATTTGAAAATGAAGGATCTCAAAAAGGATGGTTCTGAAAAAAATCTGGAAGCACGTAAGAAACTGAGAGTACTGAGAGAGCAGATTGATTATAAACTGAATGAGGTAAAACATAGCAGTGCATCTACCTGGGACAGTACCCGTAAAGATGTAGATTCTTTGCTGAAAAAATCAGACAGAGAATGGACCGAGTTCAAACAGGAGTTTAAGGAATTATTCCATTAAATTAAGATTTGCAGCGCTCTGCGGGGGCTAACCTAAAATAACTAACTTTACCAGGCAACAATCATTATAGCGCTGTGTTACTTTCATATCATCAAAAGGAAATTGCGTTTGAAGCGGGCTGCGATGAGGCCGGAAGAGGCTGTCTGGCAGGGCCTGTATTTGCAGCGGCTGTAATATTGCCGGTAAAGTTCCGGCATAAACTCCTGAACGATTCCAAACAACTGAAGGCTTCAGAACGGGATACCCTCCGGGTGGTAATAGAAAGAGAAGCAGTCTGTTATGCTGTTGCCAGTGTAGATAATGAGGAGATAGACAGGATTAACATTCTGCAGGCATCTTTCAAAGCCATGCACCTGGCACTGGAAAAGCTGCAGCAAAAACCGGGTTACATCCTGGTAGATGGAAACCGATTTGTTCCTTATGAAAACGTCCCTCATGCCTGTATTATAAAAGGGGATGGAATCTATGCTTCAATAGCAGCAGCTTCCATATTGGCCAAGACTTATCGGGATGAGTATATGCAGCAACTGCATGAACAATTTCCACAATTTGGCTGGCAGGAAAATAAAGGTTACCCTACGGTGTTTCACCGGAATGCTATCCGGAAGCATGGGGACACGCCTTATCACCGTAAGACTTTCCGGTTATTACCAGCACAGATTGAATTGGATTTTGCCAACGAACCTGTGGAATAAAGCTTCCCGTCTGTGGAAGTAGATACTTAAAACTATTGTTATTATTTTTGCCCTTGGATAGGATTAGACTATGTTAAAGCAGACACAACAGCAGAAGCTATTACAAAAATTGTCACCTCAGCAGATTCAGTTAATGAAGCTGCTGCAGGTACCTACGGCTGTTCTTGAAGAACGTATCAAGGAAGAGCTGGAAGAAAATCCTGCACTGGAGTATGGAGAGGAAGCGCAGGAGGATGAATTTAAGGAAACACAGGAAGAATTTACTACCCCGGAAGAGGAGGATGAATTTGAGCCTGATGGAAGTGAGAATGAATATGATAACATTGACATCTCCGAGTACGTAAGTGAGGGAGATGATGATATAGCTGATTACAGGTTGCGGGATGATAACTATCCGGACCCGGATGAAAACAAAACCATCCCGGTAAGGGTAGAAACTTCCTTTCACGAGCACCTGCTGGCACAGCTGGGTATGCTGGCGCTGGACGAAAGGCAAACCAGCATTGCCGAGCAGATCATCGGTAGTATTGATGATGATGGTTACCTGAGAAGAGAAATCAGTGCTATTGTAGATGACCTTTCCTTTTCTCAGAATGTATCTACAGACGAAGAGGAGATCAAAGACCTTATCAAAAAGATTCAGGAGTTTGATCCCCCCGGTATTTGTGCCACCGACCTGAAAGAGTGCCTGTTATTGCAACTGAAGCGCAAGATCCAGGACGATCCGGGTGTGATGGGTGCTTACCAGATCCTCGAGAATTATTTCGATGAGTTTACCAAGAAGCACTACGAGAAGATCCAGAAGGGATTGAATATGAGTGATGAAGCGTTGAAAGAAGCTATCGGACAGATCATACGGCTCACGCCAAAACCAGGAGGTAATTATGCCACTCTGAATAAGGCCGAAAGCTATGTAATACCTGACTTTTTCATCCTCAATAATAATGGTAAACTGGAATTATCACTGAATTCCAAGAATGCACCTGACCTGAGAATCTCGGAAGGTTACAGGGATATGCTGAAGGATTATGACCGTGGCGATAAGAAGGACAAGCGTCAGAAAGAAGCTGTCCTGTTTATCAAGCAGAAAATTGATGCCGCCAAATGGTTCATTGATGCCATTAAGCAAAGGCAGCATACGCTGCTATCAACGATGGAGTCTATTATGGGATATCAGCGGGAGTTTTTCCTGACAGGGGATGAAACTACGATGAGGCCAATGATTCTGAAGGATATAGCAGATATCACCCAACTGGATATTTCTACGGTAAGCCGTGTAGCTAACAGTAAATATGTACAGACGGAGTTCGGAACCTTTAAGCTCAAGTTCTTTTTCAGTGAATCGTTATCAACAGACAGTGGAGAAGAAGTTTCTACCCGTGAAGTGAAGAAGATCTTATCAGATCTGATAGAAGGGGAGAATAAACGTAAGCCGCTCAGTGATGAGAATCTTACTAAAATGCTCCAGGATAAAGGATACAATATTGCCCGTCGTACAGTAGCCAAGTACAGGGAGCAATTGAATATACCAGTAGCAAGGCTTCGGAAAGAGCTTTAAATTTTAATATTAACAGGGGGCAGGCAATAAAAATTAATGGAACAAACAACTTTATCCACAACAGGCAACCATCCGCAGGAAGGGCCGGTATTTTCGCCAGTACTGCGTGCGGTAGCAACGGTTATTTCTTATATCACGCATCCGTTATTTATACCGTTAATTATTACAATTCTGGTGGTAAAGGCGTTGCCGGAATATTTTGTTGCTTTTGTTCACGGCAGCAGGCGTTTCCCATTCGACATGCTGTATATCAGGGTATTAAGCATCAGCATCTTTTTCCCCGTACTCACGTTACTGCTGGCCCGCTCGCTGAAGTTTGTAGATTCTATCCAGATGCACACTCAGCGTGACCGCATCATTCCTTATGTAGCCTGCACTATTTATTACTTTTGGGCTTTTTATGCATTCAAACGGGAAGGGGTAACACCTCCTTTTTTTAATGCGTTTTTCCTGGGAGTATTCATAGCTGTTGTGCTTGCAATGGTAGCAAATACCTATGCGAAGATTAGTATGCATACAACAGGCTGGGGCGGGGTGATTGGTCTTTTATTGATGTTGATGACCGGAATGCATATGAATGTGAGCTTTCCTCTGGTAGTAACTTTTCTGGTAGCAGGTATTGTAGCAACTGCCCGTTTAATCCTTTCTGCGCATACTCCCGCAGAAATATACGCTGGTTTTATTATTGGTATTCTTTCACAATGGATTGCATATGGAATTGTAGGCTAAGCAGCCTGTAATAAAGAAATTTCTACATCTTTTTTCGCTACGCACATTCACTGCGTATTGGCGGTGCATCTTTGTAGTGTTATTTGAACATTGACATATGCACCGTTGTGAGTTAACCCTTAAACTTTTTTTAATTATAAAATAATTTGGTGAAAGGTTGGGATTTTGCTATAGGATTTAGCATTTTGATTAAAATGCTAAAAAATTTGGGAAAGTTAAAAATTAGATCATAACTTAGCACACCATTAAATTTGTAAAAAACACTTACTAATATGTCTACAGCTAATGCAGATAAATTGAAGGCACTGCGCCTTACAATGGACAAGATCGATAAGGATTTCGGTAAAGGATCCGTAATGATGATGGGGGAAAAAGGGGTGGTTGCCATGGAGGTAATATCTACCGGCTCTCTGGGTCTGGATATTGCGCTGGGTATTGGCGGTCTTCCCAAAGGCAGGATTGTAGAGATATACGGTCCGGAATCTTCTGGTAAAACAACCTTAGCGATACATACTATTGCAGAAGCGCAAAAGAAAGGCGGTATCTGCGCCATTATAGATGCGGAGCATGCGTTTGACAGTACTTATGCCCAGAAACTGGGTGTAGATGTTGATTCATTGCTGATCTCCCAGCCAGATCATGGAGAGCAGGGGCTGGAAATAGCAGACCGTCTGATTTTATCCGGTGCGGTAGATGTGGTAGTAATTGACTCCGTGGCAGCACTGGTACCAAAAGGGGAACTGGAAGGCGAGATGGGCGATAGCAAAATGGGTTTGCAGGCTCGTCTGATGTCTCAGGCACTTCGTAAGCTGACCGCTACAATTTCAAAAACAAACTGCTGCTGCATATTTATTAATCAGCTGCGTGAAAAAATAGGCGTAATGTTCGGTAACCCGGAAACCACTACCGGTGGTAATGCCCTTAAGTTTTACGCTTCTGTGCGCCTGGATATCCGTCGTATGGCTCAGATCAAAGATGGTGATGAGGCTGTTGGTAACCGCGTAAAAGTAAAAGTGGTAAAAAATAAAGTAGCACCTCCCTTCCGCCAGGCTGAGTTTGATATCATCTACGGACATGGAATTTCCAAAGTAGGTGAGATCATTGATATGGGTGTTGAATATGGCATCGTTCAGAAAAGCGGCAGCTGGTTCAGTTATGATACCAACAAGCTGGGCCAGGGCCGCGATGCCGTGAAGCAGCTGTTAATGGACAATCCGGAAGTAGCAACGGAAATTGAAGGGAAAATCAAAGCGAAAATTGCAGCACAACAGCTGGAAGCCGCTTCTTAAAAAAGAGTTGTTTTAGTTTTAGATATAAGCAATTGGGTTAGTTAGTATTACCTATATCCCCGCCTTTTTCAAGGTGGGGATTTTATTTTGCTGTATTGAATAGGAGTATAACGAATTTCTTCAATACTGGGATTATCCTTTTTAACCTTGAAAGTAGAGGACCAGAATAGGTTAGATATAAGCGGTTAAATCAGATTACGCCGTCGGTTTCATGTCTTTCCATGCCCACAAATAACGGCAGGCATGCGTTCGATAAGGAGACCACTTCGCAGATATTTTCAATAACTTTTCCCGGAAAGCTTTCTTATCAGTCTTATCAAGTTTGTACAATTTTATCATCGCTTGCTGAATCCCCAAATCATCTACGGCAAATACATCTTCACGACCCAGATAGAACATCAGCAACATCTCTACAGTCCAGCGACCCACTCCTTTTATTTGTGTGAGATATGTAATCACATCCTCATTTTCCATCTTCTGCAACTTCTTATCGGTCAGTTTTTCATCAACAGTAAAACGGGCTACATTATGTACATAACTCACTTTGGCATTAGACAAACCAATGCTGCGCAATGTTTCAGGAGGAGTGTCCAGAATCTGCTGTGCAGAAGGTTCTTTATCTCCGTATAATGTAAGGAAGCGCTTATAAATAACATCGGCTACTTTAACACTTAACTGCTGGCTCATAATAGAACCTATCAGCCGGAGTGCAATATTTTCACGAATAGGCAGGACGGGCAATGGATCTACCATGATAGGCACTAATCTTTTGTCCTTACCCAGATGCAGCAGATAAATATCGGAAGTTTGAGCCATAACAAGGGTATAAAAAGGATGCTCCTGATAAAGCAAAAATAGGAATATTCACTTCGTCAGGAGCATCATTATAGAGACATATTATCTAGTAATCGAAAGGCTGTGCGTAGATCACCTGGAGGATTGTTTGTCCGACAGCTTGCAGTGTACGTCTATCAATCACACTCATATTATCGTTTTGAGTATGCCAATGTGGAGCAAAGTTCCCGTTGGGTTGAAGGGCAATAATATCGAAGGTGGGAATATTCGCCATGGTGTTCACATATACGTGATCGTCTGTAATTGTGGAACCATTATTCTCATAGCGGAAGTAATCTGAATATCCCAGGCGGTTAGCCACATCCCAGAACATCTTCATCGGGCCGTAGGCATATTGCTGGGAACCTCCTTCCATAAAGAATTGTGAACCGCGGGCACCAACCATATCCAGGAGAATACCGTAGTTAGCTTTGTATCCTTTTACATGTGGATTTTTTGCCCAGTACTGTGTACCCAGGCAAAAGCTGTTCTCTTCTTCAGAGATGCCATAATCTTCCACATCAGTTAATAAAAGGTCTACACCAACAGATTGTTTTTGCTCGTGCAAGGCTCTTGCTGTTTCAATGAGTACACCCACACCACTGGCACCATCATCTGCACCATCCAGTTTTTTCGTCTTATCAAATGCATCCTGATCAGCATGTGGACGAGTATCCCAATGTGATAACAAAAGGATGCGCTGTTTTGCTTCAGGATTGAAAGTAGCAATGATATTTATACAAGGCAGTGGTTGATGCTTAGGACCCATTACAGTAGTACGCTGTATGTAAATTGTATCTGCGAGTGGTTTTAATTGTTGTATCAGCCATTCTGCACATTTGGGTTGTGCCGGTGTGTTGGCAATACGCGGACCAAAACTCACCTGTTTTGCAGTGAAAGCATAAGCACTGTCGGCATTGAAAACGGGTACCTTTACGCTTACAGTTGCCTGCACGCTTGAACTATCTGCACCTTTGTTTTGATTATTTTTTGTGGACTCATTACAAGCGCATGCAAATAATGCCATACCCGTAACGATGCTAATCAATTTATTCATATAAAAATGAGTACTGTTTATGATTATTGCTTTACTGGATAGTATAACTAACACCACCGTCTTTCTCATCTTTCAGCTGTATGCCAACGGCCAGCAGCTGATTGCGGATCTTGTCGGAAGTAGCATAGTCTTTACGGCTTTTCGCTTCCTTCCTCATATCGATAAGTAACTGCATAACACCATCCAGGGTATTGTTATCTGTAGCGAGTGTTTCCGGTATAAGAGCCAGAATTTCGATAAGATAAGTTTTCCATGTTTTAAGCATGAGCTGGAAAGTTTCTTCACTGATCTCATGCATTTTAACTTGTCCACCTTTGAATGAGTTGATCACTGGCGCCAGTTCAAAAAGATTTGCCAGCACCTTCGCAGTGTTGAAGTCATCATTCATGAATTCTTTGCATTCGTGGCACCATTCACGTACTTGTTTGTCCAGCTCTTCATTGATAAGACCACTACCAGCATCACTGTAATTCAGCTTTAACAATACTTCGTAAGCAGCCCACAGGCGTTGCAAGCCTTTTTCCGCGGCCTGTAAGGCTTCATTGGAAAAGTCCAGTGTACCGCGATAATGCGTCTGCAAAACGAAGAAGCGGATAGTCATGGGGCTGTAGGCCTTTTCCAATATAGGATGGCTGCCGGAGAACAGTTCCGTGAGTTTGATCGTATTGTTATAGGCCTTACCCATTTTACGGCCATTAATAGTGATCATGTTGTTATGCATCCAGTAACGGGACATCATTTCTCCATGAGCTATTTCACTTTGGGCAATCTCACACTCATGATGAGGAAATTGAAGGTCCATACCACCACCGTGAATATCAAACTGTTTGCCCAGGTATTTGTTGCTCATTGCAGAACATTCAATGTGCCAGCCGGGAAAGCCATCGCTCCAGGGGCTGGGCCAACGCATCAGGTGTTCAGGAGGAGCCTTCTTCCATAAAGCGAAATCCACTTTATTATTTTTCTCATCCTGTCCTTCCAGTTCGCGGGTGGTTTCCAGCATATCTTCCAGCACACGGCCACTCAGAATTCCATATTCATGGGTTTCTGCATATTTTTTCACATCGAAGTATACGGAGCCGTTTCGTTCATAGGCATATCCTTTACCCATGATATTCTTGATCATTTCAATCTGTTCAATAATATGACCGGTAGCCGTAGGCTCAATACTTGGTTCCAGACAGTTAAACTGGTGCATGGCCCAATGGTACAGGTTCGTATATTTCTGTACCAGTTCCATAGGCTCCAGTTTTTCCAGTACTGCCCTCTTAGCTATTTTGTCTTCAGCTTCACGGCCCTCTTCCTCAAAATGGCCGGCATCTGTAATGTTTCGTACATAACGCACTTTATACCCCAGGTGCTGAAGGTACCGGTATACAACATCAAATGTGATATAAGGGCGGGCATGACCCAGATGAGACTCACCGGATACGGTAGGTCCACATACATACATACCAACATGACCGGGATACAGAGATGTAAATACTTCCTTTTGCCGTTGTAGCGAATTGTATATTTTAAGCTCAGACATATCAGATAATTTCGAAAGGCAACAACCTTTCTCGTTTTGTTTGGATTGCAAAGATAATTATTGTTTTGTCAGTGGCATTACCGTTGAAAAAGCATATTCTTATTGCAGCGTCAGGTTTGCAATAACTGGGTAGTGGTCAGACAGGTCTGAATTTATTTTCCGGAATGAATTGATAGTGAATTGGTTATCTGCGAATATATAATCTATACGAAGGGTAGGAGCTAATCCGGCAAAGGTACGGCCTATGCCACTACCTTTCTGGAGAAAGGCGTCCTGCAGGCTGCCCCTGATAGTAAAGTAGGTGTACGATGCAGGAGTATCATTAAAGTCTCCGCATACGATTACCGGGTAAGGGCTGGTTTTGATAAAAGCAGCAACAATATCTGCCTGCCGGCTGCGGCCCACATACGCGTCCTTCATCTTTTGCATGATGTTGCGGGTAGCTATCAGGCCGGTATCTTCCTGGTTCTTTATTTTTTCGATGAAACGGTAATCCCGCTGATTGAACCGATATGAAGCCAGGTGCATGTTGATAACCCGTATAGTATCGTCATCGAGTAAAATATCTGCATAGATCAGGCTTTCACTTAATGGGCCGGTAGACATTTTTAGCTTGTCTGATTTGAGAATTGGATAGCGGGAGTAGATAATAGAACCCCAGTGCTGCATACCATCCCGGTTAAAGTCGCTGGAAAAATAGCGGAAAGGAAAGTTCATTTCCCGGGAAATATCTTCCCGGTTATTGAAGTCATTTTTCTTCTCCGAAGTATAAAAATCCTGGAAGCAAACTACATCCAGTTCCTGTTTCTTGATTAGTGCAAACATCGCCTGACGGTTATATTTACTGTCCTTCTCCTTATATAACCCGAACTGGGATACATTATAGCTCATTACATGCAGGCTGCCAGGAGGATTGGCGAACTGTTTCTGACTGGATGGATAGTTGAATGCAATGAAAGCTGCAATAGATTTCCAGCCTATCACGATTGCCATTAACGAGAGCAGGCAATACTTGAAATCGAATAACAGCCAACAGGCAAAAAAAAGTAACAATGAAATCAGTAATAAAGGGAACAGCAGGGTGATAAAACTGATAGGCCACCATTGCTCAGGTGACACATAAGGAGCCAGGCATGCCACTAAAAATAGTAACAATACAATGACGTTCACTGTCAGAAAAAAACCTTTTGTAAAAAGCCTCAAGAATCTCAACTGCTATTGCTTTATACTTAAAGATAGTAGAAAGCGAGAAATTAATTTCTTTTTAGAGATAAGCCGGACATAACAGGAAAATGTTCAAAGCCTTTCTCTCTGAAAGTTTTGTAGTTGTGAATAATAAAGGAAGGTTGTGTTAGAATATAATCAATACGCAGGGTAGGAGATAAAAAGGACAATGTACGTCCTATTCCCCATCCTTTGGCAAGAAAAGCATCCTGCAAACCAGAACTAATAGTGTTATAGGTATAGGATACGGGTACATCATTAAAGTCGCCGCAAACAATGGCCGGATAAGGACTTGCAGCCACCAGCGATGCCAGCAACCTCGATTGTTCTGCTCTTTTATTTATAGTACGGCGCATCTTTCCTGTCAGATGTTTGCCTTCATCTACATCACCAGGATCCTTTAAATGAAGAAAAGAATAATCATCTGATTTGAACATGTAAGATTGCAGCTGCGCCGTAAAAATACGTACAGTATCGCCAGCCACTAATACGTCGGCCTGCAGAATACTGCTTCCACTGCCCACCGCACTGTGCCCACAGGGAATTTTCAGTGTTTGTATTATAGGAAACCGGGAAAAGAGAATGATACCATAATGCCAGGTATTCCAGCTTGTTTTATCTTTCGTAAAATAATAATAGGGATAATGCAGATTTTCCTGCAGTTTGGCTATATGATCGGTAAGATCCTTCCGGGTATTTGTATAAAACTCCTGCAAACAAAGTATATCCGGAGATGCTGTTTGTAAGGTTTGATAAATATGACTTCTTAAAGCAGGATCTTCTTTATAATCTTTCAGCCCCATACTGCTGCTATTAAAGGTCATTAGTGTGAACTGTTGACTGCTGCTATTGGAAGATCCTGCTGCAGGATGCATGCCCCAACTGTTGTAGCTGGCTTTGAAGGATAGCAGAATGCCAATCACAGGTAACCAGAAATATTGTTTTTTATATATAATCCAGAGTGGGATGAATAATAGATTCAAACACCAGCATAGCGGAAAGAATAAACCCATAAAGCCACAGGGCCAGCACTTTTGAGGATTGATGAATGGTAACCAGGCAGTGAGAATAAGAGTAAGTGTTATCAGCACATTAATATAAAACGGAACGCGACGGATAAATGGGGACTTTATAAGCACAATATTGGGGTTTAATAAAAGTAAAATAAAAAACATCCGGGAAATTTTGTCTTCACCGGATGTTTTTCTGTATAATTTATCTTACAATATTCAGGTTGCTGGGACCTTTGGGGTGGGAAAAATGAGTGATCTTATAAATAAGCCGGTTAAGGCCGGCTCCCCAATCATTACCCTTATTCCATTGCTTCATATAAAAGAAACCGGTAAGACCGCCACCCAGTAAGGCCGGCAACACCGTGATATCATTTTGAGAGTAGGCGTGGGTGCCCACGTTTATAATTATAAAAATGATGGTGATTACCCAGAGAGGAATACCTCCGGATAACAGCGGGTAAATGCGGTAATTTGGTGCAATGGTAGTGGCACCTATTGCCAGCGCCATAATACTTGCAGATGCACCTGTCATTGCCGAATATGATTGTTGGGCGTGAAGTGCAGGAATAAACTGCATGCCCAGCAAATAAAATACGATCCCACAAAGGCCGCTGTAGAGATAAAGGGGGAGTATCCGTCTGTGTCCGGCAAGGCCTTGTAATAAAGTACCAAAGCACCATAACCAGATCATGTTACTGACTATCATCCAGAAGCTGTTGTGCGCAAAAAGGGAGGTAATGATGGTCCAGGGGCTATGTAGCAATTTTGGTATGCTTGCCGGCAGTGTTACCCTGCTGAGTACTTCCTGGTTAAATCTTTCGGTGGTATTACCTTCAATATTGTAAATGATCTCTGTAAAGAACAGCAGCATAAACACGGTGATGTTTACCAGCAGCAGCTGGGTAACCATATTTCTCCGTTCACCCAGTGAGAGCTGTATTAATCGTCCTTTTTCCTCCTGATGCATGGCACAAAGTGTTTATGTTAATAAAAATGCCGACGGTTAGTTCTGTTCCAGATCTTTAGTAAGAGGTAACCAAAGAGCACTCCCCCAAGGTGGGCAAAGTGGGCCACATTGTCTCCTGCCGAATTCTGGACACCGGATATAAGCTCAAGCACTATAAGGAAGCCAATGAAATATTTGGCTTTTATAGGGAATAAAAAGTAGAGGTATATAAGGTTGTTCGGAAAGAGGTATCCGAATGCGAACAGTAGTCCAAACACCGCTCCTGAAGCTCCAAGTGTAGCTGTATCGCGATATGCACTCACATATTGCTGCAGAAACACTTTCGCATCATTCATCTGCCCTGGTGTATTGGGATAGCTTAGTTCGTATTGACCAAAGGAGAGATCATACTTCTGTTGCAGAATGGCAAAATTGCTGGCTGAAGGGGCCGTAAGGAATGCCTGTACGTCTCTGTTTAGTGTGATATTCTCATAAGTAAGTACGCCCATGTGGCAGAGTGCCGCACCCAGTCCGCAAACAATATAAAATATAATGAATCGTTTAGGTCCCCATATATTTTCCAGCGTAGCACCAAACATCCACAATGTGAACATATTCATAAACAGGTGCTCGAAAGAACCGTGCATGAACAGGTGTGTAACCAGCTGATGAGGTTTAAAGAGGTCTGAACCCCAGTAATGCAAAGCAAAGAAATCTTCCAGTTTATGCCCTCCCAAGCTATCACCCAGCGTGTATTGTGCAAGGAATATCAAACCGTTAATGATCAGTAAATTTTTGATTACGGTAGGAAGAATTTGAAATCTGCTGGGCCTGAACTCACTCATTTAATTAATGATTCTTTCATGATTAATTTCGTTTCTCAAGCAACACCACATTCTCTATATGATGGGTGTGCGGAAACATATCAACGGGTTGTATCTTTTTTACAACATACAACTGATCCAGCAAAGCAAGATCTCTTGCCTGTGTAGCCGGATTACAACTTACATATACAATGCGGGGAGCTGCTATTTCCAGTAATTTATTTACCAGCTTTTCATGCATCCCTGCCCGTGGTGGGTCTGTAATCACAACATCCGGTTGCCCATGTTGAGCAAAGAATGCATCGTTACAAATATCAACCACATCGCCTGCAAAAAACGTAGCATTGTTTACACCGTTCATAGCGGCATTCTCAATGGCATCGTCTATAGCTTCTTTTATCAATTCTATGCCAACTACTTTTCCTGCCTGCGGGGATACAAAAATACCAATACTACCTGTTCCACAGTATAAATCATAAACAATTTCTGTTCCCGTTAATCCGGCAAACTCTCTTGTTACCTGATATAAGGCTTCTCCCTGGTAAGTATTGGTCTGGAAAAATGATTTTGGACCAATCTTAAATACAAAATCTTCCAGTTTTTCCTCTACATATCCTTTTCCATAATAAATTTTTGGATCCAGGTCAAAGATGGTATCATTCCCTTTCGGATTGATGGTATACAGTACGGTGGTAATACCGGGCACGGTAGCCAGCAGGTGATCCAGCAAGGCTTCTCTGTCCTTTTTGTTCTCATGGTGAATCACCAGGTTCACCATAACTTCGCCAGTGGTGCAGATCCTTACTACCAGGTTGCGCAGCCATCCTTCCTGTGCACGAATGTCGTAAAAGGAAAGCTCATTTTCCAGCGCATATGCCTTAATAGTGTTACGGATAGCATTAACGGGCTCTGCCTGCAGGTAGCAGGTATTTATATCCAGAACTTTGTCAAATAATTTGGGTACATGAAAGCCCAGTGCATTGCGTCTGGGGATAACACCATCTTCTCCGATCTCATTTGCCAGCAGATAAGCCTTGTTACTAAAAGTAAATTCCAGTTTATTGCGGTAATGAGTACTGAAGCGGGACCCCATAATAGGTTGCATGGGAGGTAATTCCAGTTTACCAATACGTTGCAGATTGTCTGCCACCTGCTGTTGTTTGTATTCCAGCTGCTGGGAGTAGGGCAACATCTGCCACTTGCAGCCTCCACAGCTTCCAAAATGTTCACAAAAAGGGGCCACACGATTTTCCGCATAGCTATGGATGTGAACGGCCTTACCCTCTGCCCAGTCTTTTTTGTTCTTACCGAGCCTTACATCCACCACATCTCCGGGCACCACGCCTCCTTCTATAAAGATCACTTTACCGTCAATACGGGCCAGTGCTTTCCCTTCTGCGGCATAAGCGCTCACCGGTACTTTTTCCAGAATAACATTTTTTTTCCTCACGGATGCAAAGGTAGGGTTTTAGTGAGTTTTCCGGTAGGTTCCTGCCCCCTGAGATTTTAAATTTTCCCATTTCCTTGCTACATTTACACTAACCGATGTCCTATGCAAAGACTTATTATCATTTTAGCCTGTCTTTTATCCCAGTTACAACTCCTGGCTCAGGGATACCAGATCACCGTTCAATTAAAGCAATATAAAAGCGGACAGCTTTACCTGGCCCATTACATGGGTAATAATAAATACATGTCGGATTCTGCCGTACTTAATCCAGAGGGGGTAGCCATATTAAAAGGAAAAGAAGCTCTGCCCGGAGGAATTTACATCATCTTATTACCTGGTAAACAGCGTTATTTTGAAATATTGCTGGATAGAAAGCAGCAGCAGTTCAGTATTAGTGCTGATACTTCCGACCTGATTGCAAAGACAACCTTTAAAAACTCTCCGGAGAATGATCTTTTCTTCGGATATAATAAATTCCTGTCACAGGAAATAGGGCCCATAAATAACGAACTACAGGCAAAACTGGCAGCTGCCCATACTGCTGCGGATAGTGCGGGTGCCAGGACGCTGGAAACAACCCTGCGCAAAAAATTGCAGGATTATCGTAATGATGTGGTAACAAAACATCCACAGAGTTTACTCAGCAGTATGTTCAAGGCATTAAAAGAACCCGAAGTGCCCACAAAGCCCGCATCAGAAGATTCTACTTTCGGCTACCGTTATTATAAAGCACATTACTGGGAAAATATAGATCTGACTGATGACAGGCTGGTATATACACCCATTCTTGATAATAAATTACATAAATACTTTACACAACTTGTTCCTCCTCATCCTGATTCCGTGAACATAGAGTGTGATCTGCTGATAGCCCAGACACGTAAAAATAAAGAGGTGTTCAAGTATGTGGTGTGGTGGCTTACCTACAATTACGAAACATCCCAGTATATGGGTATGGATGCGGTATTTGTGCACCTTGTAGAAAAGTATTACGTAGCAGGAGATGCATTCTGGCTTAATGATGAACAGCTGAATAAAGTTATTACGCGTGCTTATGCAATTGCGCCAAATCTTATAGGTCAACAGGCACCACCACTTGAAGTAAAAGATTCTGCTTTAAAACCTATTTCTCTTTATACTACGAAGGCTAAATATACAGTACTCGTTTTCTGGGATCCCACCTGTGGACATTGTAAAATTGAAATTCCCCGTTTAGACTCTGCCTACAAAGCCAGCTGGAAGAGTAAGGGCGTAACAATGATCGGATTTAAAACAGAAGGTACTAAAGATGAATGGAGAGAGTTCATTAAGAAATATAACCTTACTGGTTGGATTCATGCATGGGATCCTGATACACAGAGTAATTACCGCAGACTCTATGATGTTTACAGTACACCGGTAGTATACCTGCTGGATGAAAAAAAGAAGATTGTTGCAAAAAGACTTGGAGTGGAACAACTGAATGAATTCATTGAAAAAATGGAGGCACGTAGCAGCAGTGTTCATAATTAAGCATCATATATAAAATATAAACCGTGTTATAACTTATTTATTATCAAATAGATAAGATTGCTGTGTAAGCCTTTGGCATAGTCTTTGAAAAGTTCCTGGTGTATCAAAACATTTAGGTTATGATAAAGAAGACTATTCTTTCGTTTACTGCCCTCGCGATTTCATTTGGTGCGATGTCTCAGGCTCGTGTTGGTGTTAAAGGGGGATGGAACCTTTCATCTATTTCAGTTGATAATAATGGTTCCGTTGATAAGGATAAATCATTATCAGGATTCAATATTGGTTTAATTGCAGATTTTCCTTTAGTACCAAAGATCCTGTCATTCCAGCCTGGTGTATTTTATACTACAAAAGGCGCAAAACTTGAATCCGGGGATAAGAACAATTCCGGATCTGTATACAGGAAGTATACTACTACCCCTTCATACATTGAAATTCCTTTAAACTTTGTGGGTAAAATTCCAGTAGGACCTGGCACAAACCTATTTGCAGGTCTGGGGCCCTACATTGCATTTGGCGTAGCAGGCAAGAACAAAGTATCATCAACAGTGGCAGGTGTAACTACCAGCACAGAATCCAACATCAAATGGGATGATGATACCCCTTTCAATTCCGGCGATGCTAACCAGGGTTTTGACAAATACAAAAGGTTTGACTATGGCGGTAATCTGTTGGTAGGTGCAGAAATTCGCGGTTTAATTCTTTCTGCGCAGTATGGATTAGGCCTTGCTAAGATCAATTCCGGTTCAAGTGATAATAATAACGACAAGAATAAGAACCGTGTATTTAGCCTTTCCGCAGGATTTCTGTTTTAAAAATGTTTCTCATCCATTTTGTATATAAATACAAGTAAAGATGCGTAGGCAGGCAACGCTCAGATTAAAAAAAAGTATTAAAAGGGTATAGTATCCAAATGCCTGCAGGATACTATACCAGTATTAAAAAACTGATATGAAAAAGATATTATTATTCTGTGCAGCTATTTTAACGGCTGGTGTAACATTTGGTCAGACTAAATTTGGTATTCTGGCAGGCCCCAGTTTTTCCAGTATTACCTCAAAGAATACTTCTTTAAACAGTGGGAAGGAAACCAGTGATCTGCTTGTAGGAGTTAGAGCTGGTGTCACTGCAGATCTGCATCTGGCCGATGAATTTTATATAGGAACAGGATTGTTATATGCAGGTAAAGGTGGTAAGAATAAAGACAATGGGAATTTTAAAACGACCTTGTCTTACTTACAGGTACCTGTTAACTTTTTGTTTAAACCAGAAGTAGGTTCAGGAAAACTTAATCTGGGAGCGGGTCCTTATGTTGCTTATGGTCTTGGCGGAAAGCATAAAGGCACACTTAACAATCTGGTTATAGATTACAATGCGTTTGATGATGAATCAAAAGTCATCAATCAGAAACTGAAACGCTTTGATGCCGGTATCGGCGTTGTAGCCGGATATGAACTGAACAGCGGTTTATATATGGGGCTGAATGCAGACCTGGGACTGGTAAATATATACGATAATACCGATAACGACCGTAGTCTTAAAAACACCTCATTTGGTGTTTCCTTAGGATATAAGTTCTAAGAGACATAAGCACATATTGAAAAGATGAATGATAATCTAAGTAATTAGAATTGTCATTCATCTTTTTTTTAGGTATTATCTCCTATTTATTAAATAAGTCATAATTAATAAATCCATTTACCAAATTAGTACGTTAATTTAACGTTGAAATCCGCTGGGAGCTTGTACTTAAGTTTGTTTTTAAGAGGGATAATTTAATTTTTATTGTTATTTAACACCTAATGCATGAGGAAATTTCTACTTCTGTTTTTATTTTCTTTATTCACATCCCAATATCTCTATGCCCAGGTAAGTTTAGGCATACGTGGAGGGTTTAGTGTAACTGCCATGAAATTTGAAACTTCCTCCGGGCAAAAGAGTGGGGGAATAAGTAATGATAACCAATTAAAGAGCCTACATGCGGATCTTTTACTGAATGTACCCTTGTATGGAGGGTTTCATCTTCAACCGGTACTCAGATATATTACAAAAGGAACCTACTTTGAACCTTTGGCCCAGCAGCAGGCAACAGCAAGTGGAGAATCCGGCAACAGGATCGCGATTCGATATCTTGAAATGCCAGTAAACCTGTTATACAAATTCCAGTTTCCAGGGTTTAAGCTGGCAGTAGGTGCCGGACCTTATATCGCGTATGCACTGGGAGGAAATTACCGTACGGACATTATCGACAATGGTAAAATAGTGAGTCATGAAAAGCGTTCTCTCGGATTTGAAAATGCAGATAATGTAATATCTCCGGGATTGTACCTGGATCGCTGGGATGGAGGGATCAATACCACCATAGGTCTTGAACTCAATAACCTGGTGAATATAGGGGTTAATTATAGCCAGGGTATGATAAATCTGGATAATTCTGCCGCATATAAAGTGAAGAACAGTTATGTGGGTATTAGTGTGGGAGTATTACTGAGCAGGGAAGATTATTAGCATACAAATCATATTGCCTATCGGGCATAAAAAAAGAGGTTGTACCATACAACCTCTTTTTTTATGCCCGATAGGGGTGACAATACCTATTACCGTCTTAATAACAACTTAGGCTATTAAAGCACAAAGTGTGACAGTTATTCGGACATGCCATTACGTTTCCACGTGGTGGCATTATTTTATGCATCCTCAGGATATTGCCTGGATAGCTTTCAGGATCACGTTAGGTTTACCTAAAGTATAGTAGTGAATAATAGGAACACCAAATGCTTTCAGCTCTTTGGATTGCTGGATAAGCCATTGTGCACCCAGTTCTTCTACATCTTTATCGGATTTACATTTTAAAATCTCGTTAGAGAAGTCTGCCGGAATATCTACATGGAAAGTGCGGGGCAGAATGTTCATCTGCTTGCGAGTAGTAATTGGTTTTAATCCCGGAATGATAGGCACGGTGATACCTGCTTCACGGCATTTGGCTACGAAGTCAAAGAACTTCTGATTATCAAAAAACATCTGAGTAACAATGTAATCAGCTCCATTCTCCACCTTACGCTTCAGATAATTCAAATCCGTTTGCATATTAGGCGCTTCGAAATGTTTTTCCGGATAACCTGCAACACCGATACAGAATTTTGTTTTAACACCACCCTGAAGATCTTCTTCCAGGTAAATACCATTATTCATATGAACAACCTGTTGCAGTAATTCATCTGCATAACGGTGTCCATTAGGCTCTGGTTCGAAGGAGGCTTCATTTTTTGGAGCATCACCACGTAATACCAGTACATTATCTACACCAAGGAAATTAAGATCTATCAATGCGTTCTCCGTTTCTTCCCGGCTAAATCCACCGCAGATAAGGTGTGGTACTGCATCCACATTATAGTGATTCATTACTGCTGCACAAATAGCCACAGTACCGGGACGTTTGCGGATCTCCACTTTTTCAAAGGAACCATCACTTTTCTTTTTGAACATATGCTCACTTCTGTGGTAGGTTACATTAATATAAGCAGGTTTGAATTCCATTAACGGGTCCAGATGCTCATATATAGATTCAATACTCTTTCCTTTTAATGGGGGAAGGATTTCAAAAGATATAAGTGTATCTTTTGCCTGTGCTATATGTTCTGTGACTTTCATAAATTAAATAAAAGTGGCTTAAGTTTGCGCGGAGCAAAAATAGTATATCTCTTAGTATTATCATCTATTTTTTAGTTGATAGTCCGTTAAATTGTATCCCACAGTCCACTATTGGCAGAAAAAATCCATAGCTTAAAGGACAAAACCGGCAAGAATGGATAGTTATCTATTGAAAGCTAAATGAATTGCTTATTTTTGCTAAGTTTAAACATATGGCATTAAAAATACATACAGATCAGTTGGTTAAGCGTTACGGAAGCAGAACCGTAGTGAATCACGTATCTGTAGAAGTTACGCAGGGAGAGATTGTAGGATTACTGGGCCCGAATGGTGCCGGAAAGACAACTACTTTTTATATGGTAGTGGGGTTAATTAAACCTGATGAAGGACAGGTGTTCCTTAATGAGGTGAATATAACCAAACTGCCCATGTACAAGAGAGCAAAGATGGGTATTGGTTATCTGCCACAGGAAGCTTCGGTATTCCGTAAGCTGAGCGTGGAGGATAATATTTCGGCAGTACTTGAAATGACCGGGCTTAAAAAGGCCGCTCAGAAAGAGAAGCTGGAAAGCCTGCTTGAAGAATTCCACCTTACCCATGTACGTAAAAGTCCCGGAGATGTATTAAGTGGAGGAGAGCGGCGTCGTACAGAAATAGCCCGTGCCCTGGCAGTTGACCCTAAGTTTATCCTTTTGGATGAACCTTTTGCAGGTATTGACCCCATCGCGGTAGAAGATATCCAATCTATAGTTGCCCGATTGAAATATAAAAACATCGGTATCCTGATCACAGACCACAACGTACAGGAAACATTATCGATTACTGACAGAGCTTACCTGCTGTTTGAAGGTAAAATACTAAAAGCCGGTACAGCGGAAGAGTTAGCTGAAGATGAACAAGTAAGAAAAGTGTATCTTGGCCAGAATTTCATTTTACGCCGTAAAAATTACCTGGACGAAGCAGCAAAGCAACAATAAACTACTACGTTCCTAATCCTATTATGAGAATATTAAGTCCTGCAATATCACAATTGGCGCGTTTGCGCATGGGACGCATAGAGTATTTTATGCAATATCCCCTGCAGGTGCAGCAGCAGGTATTCCAAAACCTTATCAGCGCAGCTCAGTACACCGAGTTTGGCAAGCAATATAGCTTTTCACAGATCTATAAGATAGAGGAGTTCAAGCAGCGGGTACCCATACATAATTATGATACACTTAAACCCTACATTCAAAGATTAATGGAAGGGCAGCAGAACATTTTGTGGAATACACCCATAAAATGGTTTGCAAAGTCAAGTGGTACTACGGCAGATAAAAGTAAATTTATTCCCGTATCAGTAGAAAGCCTGGACGAGTGTCATTACCGTGCAGGCCGCGATGTACTGTCTCTTTATTATAATAACTTCCCGGAATCACGTTTACTTACTGGAAAGTCGCTGGTTATTGGCGGCAGTCATCAGGTAAATAAACTGGCGCCGGAAAGTGATTCCTATTTTGGAGATCTCAGTGCGGTGATGTTACAGAACATGCCTTTCTATGGGAATCTGGTACGTACTCCAGATCTTTCCATTGCCCTTATGGATGAGTGGGAAGAGAAGATTGAACGTATGGCCAATGCTGTGATACATGAAAATGTAACATCCATAGCCGGGGTACCTACCTGGACACTGGTACTCATAAAACGTATTTTTGAAATTACAGGAAAAGATAACCTGGCAGACGTTTGGCCTAACCTGGAACTATATATGCATGGCGGTGTTAGCTTTATGCCTTACCGCGAAAGGTTCAGAAACCTGATCCGCAAACCGGACATGTTTTACCAGGAAACATATAACGCTTCTGAAGGATTCTTTGCCGCGCAGGACGTTATAGGAGAGGAAGGACTACTGTTATTCCTGAATCATGGGATCTTTTATGAGTTCATGCCAATTGAGGAATACGGAAAGGAAAATCCGCAAACCCTGCAATTGCAGGATGTGGAAATGGGTAAAAACTATGCACTGATTATAAGTACCAACGGAGGACTATGGCGTTACCTGGTAGGTGATACCATCCAATTCGTATCACTGGCTCCTTACCGTGTAAGGGTAAGCGGCCGTACTAAATCTTTCATCAATGCTTTTGGAGAAGAACTGATAGTAGAAAACTCAGATATGGCTATTGCCAAAGCCTGTGAACAGACAGGGGCTGTAGTAAATGATTATACAGCTGCTCCTATTTATTTTAGTGAAAATAAATCAGGAGGGCATGAGTGGTTGCTTGATTTTGATGTGATGCCGGATAATGTGGAGCATTTTATAGATGTACTGGATAGTACACTTAAATCCATTAATTCAGATTACGAAGCCAAGCGTTATAAGGATATGGCACTTTGTCGCCCTGTAATGCATGTATTACCAAAAGGAACCTTTACCGAATGGTTAAAGAGTAAAGGGAAACTTGGAGGACAACATAAAGTACCCCGTTTGAATAATGAACGGCAGTACGTAGAAGATATTCTGAAATTTGCCGGAGTAACTGGTGGAAAATGATTCGTAAACTAACAACTATCACGCTTATATGAAATTACTGGAGAACAAAGTAGCTATTGTAACGGGCGCCAGCCGTGGTATAGGTGAAGCCATTGCATTAAAATTTGCAGAACATGGCGCGCATGTAGTCTTTACATATCTCAGTTCAGAAGAAAAGGCCAAAGCGCTGGAGCAGAAGCTGCAGGTAATGGGTGTAAAGGCGAAAGCCGTTAAATCCAATGCCGGAATATACGAAGAATGCGAAGCGTTGGTGAATGATGTGATAAAGGAATTCGGAGCAGTTGATATCTGCGTGAACAATGCAGGTATTTCAAAAGATAATCTCCTGTTACGCATGAGTGCTGAACAGTGGGATGATGTGATGGATATTAATCTGAAGAGCGTTTTCAACATGACGAAACATGTAATACGCCCTATGATGAAAGCTAAGAGTGGTGCTATTATTAATATGAGTTCAATTATCGGGATCACCGGTAATGCAGGACAAAGTAGTTATGCTGCTTCCAAAGCTGGGATCATCGGATTCACGAAGTCTATAGCAAAGGAACTGGGTAGCCGGAACATTCGTTGTAATGCAGTTGCACCGGGTTTTGTAGAAACAGATATGACAAGTTATCTGAAAGATGGAGAAGGTGCTAAAGGTTATATTGAAAAGATTCCTTTGGGTCGTTTTGGTACGGCTGAAGATATCGCCAATGTATGCCTGTTTCTGGCATCTGACATGAGCAGTTATGTAACAGGCCAGGTAGTAAGTACCTGCGGTGGATTGAACATCTAAAATTATTTATAAGATAATAAAAAGGCTTGTCTCATACTTTTGAGACAAGCCTTTTTATTATACCTTCTTAAAATCGTTTTCCTGCTATTGCTACTCTGAACATTTCCATACACTTCCTGTCCTGTAACGTTACAAATACGGTTTTACCATCTTTACCGCCAAAGGTCAGGTTGCTGCACTGCTTACCTGTGAGCGGAATTTCACGGATCTCTTTACCGACGGGGGAGAGTACAACTATAGTCCCTTTACCCCAGCGGGCTACATAAAGGTTGCCTGCTTTATCGCACTTCATTCCGTCAAATCCGAAATCAGGATATTCTGCAAACAGTTTTTTGTTGCTGATATTGCCGGCCTTGTCCACATCATATTTCCAGATTTTCCGCTGCATGCTTTCGTTCACATAAAAGGTTTTCTCGTCCGGGCTGAGTTCTATCCCATTGGTAGTACCCATGTTGCCTTCCAGGAGTACCATTTTCCCACCTTTATCAATGCGCCATAGCTGACCACCGTTATTTTTCCAGTCAGGATCTGATGCATACACCTGGTCGCGACTGTTGACACAGAGATCGTTGGGCTGGTGAAATTTATCAGAATGTACGTATACACTTATTTTTTTTGTGCGGGGATCCACCTCCAATATGTTGTGGCCTTTGAAGTCCGGCAGATACATATTGCCTTTACTGTTGAACTGGATTCCATTCCCGACACTGCTGTCCGGCAAGCTAACAAACAGTTCTCCACTACCGTCCTTCAGATTGATCCTGCCAATGGTTCCATCCCGTTGAAAGTTCACTACATACAGCCTGCCTGCTTTGTCAACGTTGGGGCCTTCAATGTTCACGGAGAACATTTGTTCTTTTGTCAGATCCTGTGTCTTGTACAGTGCTGGTGTCTTTACCTGTGCCATTCCTGCATAACCTGCAGTTATAGCCAGTAATAAACAGATATATTGTTTCATAAAAATGATTGTTGACATTAAGGTATCAAGTTAAGAAAAGTTTTGAGGGAATCTGTATTTTCGCCGCGCCATGATACATGTTTCAGAATTTAAAGATCTTGAGTTACTATCTATACATAAGGTAGGTAACTCCTCACAGGAAGAAGCCCTGATATGCTCACAGGCTCCGCTCGAATTACAGGACGAAACCATCAGCCAGTTACTTTTAAGCTATTTTATACAGCCGTTTACTAATAGCGCGGAATATTTCCGGTTTTTTCATGAGGCGGACTTACAATTAAATGAAATATTTCAGTATTGCCGTCGTATATTTGAAAACAGGGACAATTTTCATGAGCAGTCGATTAATATAGCAAAGCATCTCTATAAACATTCCACTCACCCGAAGATAAAAGGGGGAGAACTATACATAGCTTATTTTAGTAAATGTCAGGTGGATGGAGAAGACGTAGAAGCACTCGGTATTTTTAAATCTGAAACGAGAGATACCTATCTGAAAGTATTCTTAGCCGATGAAAGCTATCAGGTGAACTATGAGGATGGGATCAATATAAACAAGCTGGATAAAGGGTGCCTTGTGTATAATACCGAAGAAGAGAATGGGTACAAAGTCAGCGTAATCGACAGCATAAGCAAACAAAATGAGGCTGTATACTGGAAGGACTCCTTTTTACAGGTACAGCGGAGAGATGACAGTTATCATCAGACGGAACTGGCAGTGAACATGTGTAAGCAGTTTATCCACGATAAATTGCCAAGTGAATATGAAATAAGCCGGGTGGATCAGGTAGATCTGCTCAATAAGTCAGCCGCCTATTTTAAGGAAAAGGAACAGTTTCAGCTGGATGATTTTGCACAGGAAGTATTAGGTAATCCGGATGCAATTGCATCATTTAAGGAGTATCGTGATCACTTCCAGAATGAATCTCAGCAGCAGATCCCTGACGAGTTTGACATTTCTACACCAGCAGTTAAAAAGCAGCAAAAGGTTTTCAAGAGTGTATTAAAACTGGACAGGAATTTTCATATTTATATTCATGGCGACCGGGAAATGATAGAGCGCGGATTTGATGAGGCTACGAATATGTCCTATTACAAGCTACTTTTTGAAACCGAAACGTAATCGAATAATCTCTTTTTTCATAAGCAAAAACCAATTGTTAAACAAAGGCTGTTCTTTCGGACGGCCTTTTTGTTTGGCCGGAATCCATCCCTTTATTATATTTAATAGTATAACCCATACTGGTTTAGGAGAGTTCGCAGAGACATAATAGTGAGTCTATATGTTGAACATCTGTTGAACAATCTTTGGACATTCGTTGGACAATCTTTGAACAGGTATACCTGTTCAAAGATTGTCCAACGAATGTCCAAAGTATGAAGCAAATATCAACTCACTCCGAACTCTCCCCAAAGACACAGGTAATTTGTACAAGTCCTGAATTGCTATTACACTTTGGGGCATAAAAGATCCATCCCAAAGCTTGTTATAAGAAAAGATGATAAATGAAGGGTGAGAGGAAGAGATTACATCCAGGCCTGAAAACCGGTATTTAATTAGTCTCTCAATTTGCTGATTTACAACTATTTGGAATATATTTTCATAAAAAAGGCCCTGGTTGATTTCAACCAGGGCCTTTTTTTATGCCTTCATGGGTTAATCCTTTTCAGGACGTCCCGATGTGTTATTCTGTTTATGCCTTGGTTTAGGCGGACGATTATTTCCTCCCTGTGGCCTTGGTCCACTCTGATTAGGATTGTTACCAGGTCCGTTTGGTCTTGGATTATTCCGCTGCTCCTGTTTAGGCTTCTGTGGTTGTTGTTGCCTGTTTTCCTGCTGCCGTTGTTGTTGCGGACGGGCATCTGGCTTACCATCAGCTTTTTTCCCAGGTTGCTGCTGTTGTTGCTGCGGCTGATCCTGTGATTTCTGTTTGTGTTTTTGTTTCTCCTTGTCTTTATGCTTGCGTTTCTGCGAAGTCTTTTCGAGAGAGCGGAGGCTTATCTGGCCAACCACATCTGCAAAGCCAAGATCTGTTTCCTTAGGTTTACCGGCAACAACTTCTACCGGTTTGAGATCTTCAGGTTTAATGCCCTGCCTGTTAAGCTGGCGTATTTCCTTTACACGGGTAATAGTAAGCGGGTATTGTTTGTTACTATCTCCGTAGGAATACCACATCAGGTTCTTGAAGATATCTCTTTTCTGGAGGGAAGCTACGCCATTGGTAGTTTCGATACTGTCTGCATCTTCCGGAAAATCTTTCAATGCATCCAGGTAAGTATCCAGTTCGTAGTTAAGACAACATTTCAGTCGTCCACACTGACCGGAAAGTTTAGCCTGGTTAATAGATAAGTTCTGGTAACGGGCAGCAGTTGTGTTTACGCTTTTGAAGTCTGTTAACCAGGTAGAGCAGCAAAGTTCTCTGCCACAGCTACCAATACCACCTACTTTTCCGGCTTCCTGGCGGGCACCTATCTGGCGCATTTCCACCTTCACCCTGAATTCGCCGGCATATAACTTTATTAGTTCGCGGAAATCCACCCTATCATCGGCGGTGTAGAAGAAAGTAGCTTTACGGCCGTCTGCCTGAATTTCAACTTCGGTAAGTTTCATTTCAAGGCCTATACTGCGGGCCATTGCTCTTGCTTTGATCAGTGCTTCTTTTTCGCGGGCTTTGTTATCGCCCATACGACTAAGATCTTCATTTGTGGAGCGACGCAGCACTTTTTTTACTTCGGGAGTATCTTCTGTGCGGCGTTTCTTCATTTGGAGTTTTACCAGTTCACCCGTAAGGCTTACCTGCCCAACATCAAAACCGCTAACTCCTTCAACTGTGACCATTTCTCCTTTATCCAGGAACTGCTTGGTAACGTTACGGTAAAAATCTTTGCGGCTACCGTTGTTAAAACTTACTTCAATAATTTCAAATGGTGCTAAGCTGTCACTTAAGGGAATATTGGCTAGCCAGTCAAATACATTAAGCCTGTTGCAACCTCCAGTACTGCAACCTCCATTGCTTTTGCATCCTGACGGCTTCCCCTCTGCACCTGTACCACATCCGGCACAAGCCATATTAATTAGTTTAATTATTAAATGAATATGCATCCGGTATTAGTCCCGGCCGCTTTAAACTACGTATTTCCCCTTGTAATACAAAAAGGACGTAGTTGACAAAGATAGCGGAAATTGTGCTAAAGTGCGGATGTGTTGCTGTGGACTGCAAAAGGCACGTCATTACATCATAGGAATAGGTCTCTTTTTAAAGATGTATTGCAGCTTGATAGAGAGTGCATGAAATAACAGCTTGGCATTCGCATTACGTTCAACGTAATAGCAGGCGCTGTCTAACTCCTGCATAATCAGCTCCATTTGTTGCAGATTGGCCAGTTTCTGCAGTTTAGCAGCAAAGTCAGTTTCTTCTTCAGAGAATGCCAGCAGACTTTTATCTATGTATTTAAGACGAAGGGTGTGTTCCAGCAGATTAATGAAGTAGCGGAGAAACTGTTTCTGGTTTTCACGACCCATTTTAGCAACGCCATCAATCCATTCCTGTAATGCACCCCGGTTACCGGTAAAGATATAGTTGAGCCAGTTACGTAACAGTTCGTGATAGTCGTCGTCTGAGTTTTGAAGCAGATACAGGGCCTCGCGGTAATTACCGGCAGCAATGGTTGCTGCTTGACGGGCTTTTGCCGGAGGAGTCTGATTCCGTGATATCAATGCTTCTATCATTACCTCCTTGGGCAATGGATTTACTTTTATAAGATGTGTACGGGACAGGATAGTGGCAAGGATTTGTTCCTGGTTTTCTGCGATCAGCAGAAAGAGGGTATTTGCCGGCGGCTCTTCGATGAGCTTTAACAGGCGGTTACCTTCATTACCCAGATATTCGGGCATCCACATCAACAGGATTTTATACTGACTTTCGAAACTCTTCAGGCTCAGCTTGTGAATAATATCCTGACATTCGGTAGCTGTGATATTACCCTGCTTGTTTTCTGCACCTATAAACTGTAACCAGTCATAAGCATTGCCATAAGGATTGGAAGCAATGAATTCCCGCCATTCAGCAGCGTAATCGGTACTTACAGGCTTATCGCCTGGTTTACGGGGAATCACCGGATAAGAGAAATGGATGTCCGGATGGAGGTATTTACCTGATTTAACGCAGGCCTGGCACTTTCCACAAGCACCATCGGGTTGTTTCTCTTCACATACCAGGTATTGAGCAAAGGCTAATCCCAATGGCAGGCCGCCGGTTCCTTCTGGAGCCAGTAACACGATGGCGTGGCTCATACGGTTCTGCACTACTGATTTGATCAGTTGTTCCTTAATATCCTCCTGGCCTATGATGTTGGAAAAAAGCATAGGTGCAAATTAACGGAGAAAAGGAGAAATGAAAAAAGCAATTACGGGGGATGCCCATAATTGCTTTTATATCTTGAGTTTTATCTTATATTAATTGTACTTCTTCTCGATAGCGGCGATAACCTCCGGAGCAGAAGGCTGTGTTTTGGGTGAAAACACGGTTACCAGGTTTCCTTTTTCATCCAACAGGTATTTCTGGAAATTCCAGGTCACTTCAGCAGGTTCGAAATGTTTGGCTTTACTTTCTTCCAGTAACCATTTATAGATAGGATGAATATCAGATCCTTTTACAGAGATCTTTGCAGCCATTGGGAAGGTAACAGCGTATTTTTTGGTGCAGAACTCATGGATTTCCTGGTTGGATCCAGGCTCCTGAGAACCAAAGTTATTTGCCGGGAAACCAATAATTACCAGCTTGCCATCATATTTTTTATAGAGTTTTTCCAGCTCCGCATATTGTGGGGTATTTCCGCACATTGAAGCAGTGTTTACGATCAGGATTTTTTTGCCTTTATAATCAGCAAAGTTGATCTTGCCACCGTCAACAGCATCCACTTTAAAGTCGTAAATAGCACCTGCTTTCATGAATATCAGCATTGAAATGAGCAATGTTTTTAACATATGGATAAATTTTATTGTTGATTGAAGATTTATGTGTCGGATGATAAAATTAAGTAAATAAATGTATACAGGATGTTAAGTTAGGACCAGCGGTAGGTATAAAATAGTCAATGGCTGGCATAAGCAAGGCTACATATACTGATCTCTGTTTTTTCCTGCCGCAGTGCCTGGCAGCAGGCTTCTGTTGTAGCTCCGGTAGTGATTACATCATCTACCAGCAGCACATGTTTATCTCTGATATCGGCAGCATGCTTAAGAGAGAAGGCAGCTTCCACATTTTCCCATCTCAGTTCCCTGTTCTTCTTTGTTTGTGAAGAAAGATAATTTTCCCTGGTAAGCACATGGGAGATCACAGGTTTTTTTATAACAGAAGAAATACCGTTTGCCAGTAATGTAGCCTGATTATAACCACGGCGTCTTTCCCGGGAACTGTTTAGCGGTACCGGGATGATGCAGCTTATTTCGTGTAACCATTCACATTGCAAAAGTATGTTTCCTGTTTGTCGCCCCAGGTATAGCGCAATATCCTTACGGTTATGATATTTGAACTGATGTATGAGTGACTGTAAAAGAGACGTCTTTTTATAATAATAAGCAGCCATTGCATGACGTACATCTACTCTCCCCCAGAAAATTTTCTCTACCGGGTTACCGGCGTGGTATTGAAATCTGGTGTATGGCAATTGCTGCTTACAGTGCAGGCAAAGCACTTCTTCTGATCGTGTAAGATCATTACCGCACCCATCACAGGTATGTGGATAGAATAAATGGAGGAGGGACGACAGCAGTGTTCTCATTTTTAGAAATGGATTGGTTAACATGCTGAAAATACGGATTAATATATCATCAGAATAATCCTTTGTATACTTCGTCTACTCTGCCTACAGCGATCACTTCTATATTGAACTTGCTGAAGTCAACACCTTTTTTGTTATACCGGCTAACGAATATTTTTTCGAAGCCCAGTTTCTCTGCTTCTGCAATACGTTGCTCTATCCGGTTAACGGCACGTATTTCTCCGCTTAATCCCACTTCTCCTGCAAAGCAGATGTTGCTTCCAATAGCAATATCTTCGTAAGAAGAAAGCAGGGCACATAATACAGAGAGATCTATAGAAGGGTCTTCAACACGAATTCCACCAGCAATATTCAGGAATACATCTTTCATCCCAAAATGAAATCCACCGCGTTTTTCCAATACTGCAAGCAGGAGTTGTAACCTGCGGAGATCAAAACCGGTAACGGTACGTTGAGGAGTACCGTAAACAGATTGCGTTACAAGTGCCTGTACTTCTACCAGCATCGGGCGCATTCCTTCCATGGTAGAAGCAATCGCCACGCCACTGAGCATGTCTTCCCGCTGTGATATCAGTATCTCGGAAGGGTTGGTCACCTGCCTGAGCCCCTGCCCGGTCATTTCATAAATGCCCAACTCTGCGGTGGAGCCAAAGCGGTTCTTTATAGTGCGTAAAATGCGATATGCATAGTGTTGATCACCTTCAAATTGTAACACTGTATCTACCATGTGTTCCAATATTTTAGGGCCGGCAATTGAGCCATCTTTTGTGATATGACCAATAAGAAATACTGGTGTATGACTTTCTTTAGCAAAGCGTTGCATCTCTGCTGCCGTTTCTCTTATTTGTGATACACTTCCGGGAGCGGACTCTATTAAAGGAGACTGTAATGTTTGTATAGAATCTATAATAACTAGTTGCGGACGGAGTTTTTTTATTTCCTGAAAAATGGTTTGTGTAGATGTTTCAGTAAGCAGGTAGAACTGATCATTTTTGATCTGCAATCTATCTGCGCGCATCTTTATTTGTTGTGCGCTTTCTTCGCCACTTATATAGAGGGTAGTAATATTTTTAAGCTGTAGTGCGTTCTGGAGGAAGAGTGTGCTCTTACCAATACCAGGTTCGCCGCCAACCAGCACCAGAGAGCCTGGAACGATACCTCCGCCTAATACACGATTTAGTTCTCCATCAGGAGTTAACAATCTTTCTTCTTCAATACCGCTTACTTCCGAAAGGGTTACAAAGTTATTAGAACGGCTGTTATCTTTTTCTTCCTGCCAGCTGATATTACGTAACGGAACATCTTTTTGTACTTTCTCTTCTACGAAAGTATTCCATTGTCCGCAACTGGGACATTTACCTGTCCACTTAGCTGATTCGTATCCGCAATGCTGACAAAAAAAAGCGGTTTTTATTTTCATGTGGCGAAGTTAAGTTTTTAGCGAGAAGCAATTAATTGTAAACAACAAGTTATCGATGTAAGAAGTCTGTTGAAAAAAATTATCAGAGAACATCATTTATCGATGAAAAAATATGTGAAAAGAGAAATGCAGGTGTGAAATTTTAAGTGAGATCTCTTGAAAAAGAGCAACGGGGAAAATGTTGTAAAAAAGAAAAGAGCCAACAGAAGTTTCTGCTGACTCTTTCTACTTACTAACCCATTAAATTCACGTGTAAATTACTAAATGGCTACAGAATAAAAAAGTTTATTTAATAGATGTGAATAACTTTTGATGGGTTGGGAGGGGGTGACAGATCGGCTCCCATAGCATGTTTCAGAGGAGAAAAGCATTTAATAATACGTTCAATTAAAGCTCGTAAAAGGTTGATAAATAGGAACGATGCCGCCCTAATTTATATATGAAAAATCGCTAATAGTTTGATAATTTATATCTGTCAGAACGGCTGAAAATAGGCTGAAATTTTTTTATTGTAGACATAATGGCAGTGTTAATTTTCATGATTGGCAGGAAAAAATGGGAGTTTTAAGCCGGTTTCTTAAGGAAATCCTAAATCATGAGCAGAAGGGGCTGTTGGATGCTTATTTGATGGAAGTAGGTGTAATTTTGTAAACAATAAACCTTTATTCTATAATTATGACACCTGGAATTATGATCATATCGCTGATATTTATCGGTATCAGCATGTTGGTTAGTTTGCGATTGAAAAGCAAATTCAGGGAATACATCAATGTGCCGACCTCTTCCGGCCTAACGGGTAAGCAGGTGGCTGAGAAGATGCTCAGAGAGAACGGCGTATCTGGCGTGCAGGTAGTTTCCGTGGATGGCTTTTTGTCCGATCACTATGATCCGGCCAACAAAACAGTAAATCTTAGTCCTGAAGTATATAGTGGGGCAAACGTGGCAGCAGCAGCTGTTGCAGCGCATGAGTGCGGCCATGCCGTACAGCATGCCCGGGCATATCCCTGGTTATCAATGCGTTCCCGGCTGGTACCTGCCGTTCAGATCAGTTCCAGCCTGGTCCAGTGGGTACTGTTGGGAGGTATCCTGTTGATCAATGTATTTCCCGCTCTGTTGCTGGGAGGAATTGTACTGTTTGGTGTAACAACCGTCTTTTCGCTGATCACGCTACCCGTTGAGTTTGACGCATCCCGGAGGGCTTTAGCCTGGCTGGATAATACGAATCTGATGCAAAGAGATGAGCACGATAAAGCTAAGGATGCTTTATGGTGGGCAGCCATGACCTATGTGGTGGCTGCGGTGGCTTCAGTGGTAACACTTTTGCAATATATATTAATATATGCCGGAGTCCGGAACCGTGATTAAGAGATAGAAACCAGGTTTTGACAAGTGCGGCAGAGAAGGGGAGGCTGATCAATTCAATATTATATATACCAGGAAGTTGCTGGCTGGGAAGAAGTAGAGCTGATTATCAGGCTACGATCTTCTCAGCCAGTTTTTTTTGCCCTTTAATTGTCATGGGAATAATGAGGTAACTATTTTGGAGATGCATATAATATACAATAAATGTATTACGACCTATTTATCAATGTAAAAAACGCTGATATTAAATCATGGGTATCGGTGTTAATAACTAATCGTCAAAATATTTATTGATAATCAGTAACTTGCAAGGGTGCTATGTAAAAAAGTCTTCAAAATGTATGGTTATTCAAAGGAAGAAAGTTAGCTTTGCACTCCCAAATTGTTTGGGATAGTTATAAGACGTAAAAATTTTATTATATACTATAATGAATACTTTAAGCTTCAAGACTAAATCGGCCAACGACGCAACAGTAACGCGTGACTGGCACATTGTAGACGCTACCAACCTGACATTAGGCAGGATGAGCGCTAAGATTGCGTCCATTTTAAGAGGTAAGAACAAACCTTACTATACACCTCATACAGACTGTGGTGATTTCATTATTGTTATCAATGCTGAAAAAGTAGCATTAACAGGTAACAAATGGAATGATAAGGAATATCTTACTTATTCCGGTTATCCGGGTGGTCAGAAGGCAGAAACTGCTAAAGAACTGATCCGCCGCAGACCAGAAGTAGTAATAGAAAGGGCTGTAAAGGGTATGTTGCCTAAAAACCGCCTGGGACGTGCTATGTACAAGAAATTGTTCGTATATGCCGGTGCTGAACATCCGCACACAGCGCAGAAACCTAAATCCTTAACTTTCTAATTCGTCTCTGATACATGGAAAAGCAAAAAAATACCATTGGTCGTCGTAAGGAAGCTGTTGCCCGTATCTATATCAGCAAGGGTACCGGTAACGTTATCATCAACGACAAGGACTATAAAACATACTTCTCGTTAGTTTACCTGCAGAACCAGGTTGAACTTCCGTTGAAAACAGTAGATGTACTGGATAAATTTGATATAAAGGTTAATGCTGCCGGTGGTGGTATCAAAGGTCAGGCAGAAGCCGTGAAACTGGGTATCGCACGTGCATTATGTGAAGTGAACATAGAGTTCCGTCCTGCATTGAAGGCGGCTGGTTTACTGAAACGTGATCCAAGAGGCGTTGAGCGTAAGAAACCAGGTAAACGTAAGGCTAGAAGAAGCTTCCAGTTCTCTAAACGCTAATTGTGGTGAATGCATAAGCTTAACCGCTGATTGCAGATTATTAACATTGATCCTTTATAACAGAGCATAATAACATGGAAAATAATACCTCATTACAGCAGCAGTTACTGGAGGCAGGTGTACACTTCGGTCACCTGAAGAAGAAGTGGAATCCTAAAATGCTGCCTTATATTTTCGCAGAAAAGAAAGGTATTCACATCATAGATCTTAACAAAACAGTTGAAGGTTTAGAGGAAGCAGCAGCTGCCCTTAAATCTATCGCGAAGAGTGGTAAGAAGATCATGTTTGTGGCAACAAAAAAACAAGCTAAAGAAATCGTAGCAGAAGCTGCTAAGCGTGTAAACATGCCTTACGTTACCGAAAGGTGGTTAGGTGGTATGTTAACTAACTTCGCTACTATCCGTAAGAGCGTTAAGAAGATGCAGAGCATCGAAAAAATGCTGACTGACGGTACTTTCGATAGCATTACCAAGAAAGAACGTCTGACTTTAACCCGCGATAAGGAGAAAATGGAGAAAGTTCTGGGTGGTATCGCTCAGCTGGCCCGTGTTCCTGCTGCATTGTTCCTGGTTGACATCAGCCATGAGCACATTGCACTGGCAGAAGCTCGTCGCCTGGGTGTTTCTACCTTCGGTATGGTAGATACTAACTCAGATCCTACTAAAGTTGACTTCGCAGTTCCTGCAAATGACGACGCTACCAAATCAATAGCAATTATCACCAACTACATCGCTGCAGCAATTGCAGAAGGGTTGTCTGAAAGAGCTAGCGAAAAAACTGACGACGTTATAGAAGAGGAAGAAGCTGACAACCAGGCGCTGAAATTCGAACTGGAAGGTGGCGATGATCGTGGTGAAAGAGGTCGTAAACCAGGTGGTCCTGGTCGTGGCGGTCCTGGTGGCGGTGGCCGTGGTCCTGGTGGACCAGGTGGTCGCGGTCCTGGTGGAGCTGGCGGCGGTGGTAACAGGCCCGGTGGTGGTGGCGGTAACAGACCTGGTGGTCCTGGCCGTGGTCCCGGTGGTGGCGGTAGCAGACCCGGTGGCGGTGGTGCAGGCGGACAACGTCGCCCAGCTGGTTCCGGTGGCGGTCCTAGACCCGGTGGTGCAAGATAAACACTGATTAATCTAATAATATCAATTGCGAATCGTGGACATTCTTTGATCCGTGATTCGCAATTGATCATTAGTGATGGATAAACTATAAATCTTAATTCATTTAAACTCATTATAAGTTATGGCAGCAACAATTACAGCCGCTGATGTGAATAAACTGCGTCAGCAAACCGGAGCAGGTATGATGGATTGCAGAAAAGCACTGGTTGAAAGTGATGGCGATTTCGAAAAAGCAGTAGATTATCTGCGTAAGAAAGGACAGAAAGTAGCAGCTCTGCGTTCCGACCGTGAAACCAAAGAAGGTGTAATCATTGCTAAAACCGCAGCAGATGGTAAATCTGGTGTAGTTGTAGCTCTGGGTTGTGAAACTGACTTCGTTGCAAAAAACGAAGATTTCGTAAAATTTGCTCAGTCTATCGTTGATCTCGCTATCAGCATCGGTGCAAATACAGTAGAAGAACTGGCAGCAGCATCTCTGGATGGTGCTACAGTGGCAGATAAAGTGAATGATCAGGTAGCTAAGATCGGTGAAAAAATCACCCTGGCTAAGTTCGAAAAAATCACTGCTGCTTCCGTTACTTCTTATATCCACGGTAACTACCGTATGGGTGTACTGGTAGGCTTCACTGCTCCAGTTTCTGAAGAAGTTGGTAAAGATATCGCTATGCAGATCGCAGCTATGAACCCGATTGCAGTTGATGCAGACGGCGTACCAGCTGAACTGGTAGCTCGCGAAAGAGAGATCGCTATCGATCAGATCAAAGCTGAAGGTAAGCCAGCTGAAATGGCTGAAAAGATCGCACAAGGCAAGATCAATAAGTTCTATAAAGATAGTACCCTGTTACAGCAGGCTTTTGTTAAGGATAGCAACAAGTCTGTAGCTGATTACCTGAAATCTGTAAGCGCAGACCTGAAGGTAACCGGATTCACCAGGATCGCATTAGGGTAATTTATTTACCTGTAAGAAAGGAGAGACTTTTAGTTCTCTCCTTTTTTTTGTGCCTATATGGACAGCATGTAATAAGAATGCAGCGTTCCGCATTTTTTGTATCTTCGGGCCTAGTAATCTATTCTCTAACTACAATCTCAATATCATTTTTCAATAATCATGTTGCCAAAGTATAAACGTATTTTACTCAAACTGAGTGGGGAATCCCTGATGGGAGATGGTAATTATGGTATCGATCACAAAGTGATCTCGCAGTATGCATACGATATCAAAGCCGCAACAGACCTGGGCGTACAGGTAGCCATCGTTATTGGCGGTGGTAATATCTACAGGGGGATGAATGAAGCAGAAACTGGTATTGAAAGGGCACAGGGAGACTACATGGGCATGCTTGCAACAGTGATCAATGGTATGGCTATGCAAAGCGGACTGGAGAAGGCCGGGCTTTATACACGCCTTCAATCTGCTATTAAAATGGAACAGATAGCAGAACCTTATATCCGTCGCCGGGCTATCCGCCACCTTGAAAAAGGACGTGTGGTAATCTTTGGAGCGGGTACCGGTAACCCTTACTTTACTACAGATACGGCAGCATCCCTTCGCGCTATCGAAATCCAGGCAGATGTGATTCTGAAAGGTACACGTGTAGATGGTATCTACACCGCAGATCCTGAAAAAGATCCTACCGCTACCCGTTATGAATCCATTACTTTCTCAGAAGTATATCAGAAGTCTTTAAATGTAATGGACATGACAGCGTTTACTCTTTGCCAGGAAAACAAACTGCCCATCATTGTGTTCGATATGAACAGAGTGGGCAATCTTTTGCAGGTGATCATGGGTAAAAATGTGGGTACATTGGTAACCGGATGAACTTTACGATAAATTATTAAGGAAGAGGTTGTATCAAAGTATGGTACAACCTTTTTCATTTGGTACCTATGGTCGTAAACGATCCTTAGTTCTTTCGTTTATTTTTGATACTACCCCTTCCTTTTTATTTAGGCCTCTTTCCCGATGAAAAAGTATACTTGTTTAAGTAATCTCCAGGCTTTTTATTAATGATTTAATGCTCTAAATAATGGCTTTTCATTCATGGAATAATAACCCATGATAGTTATTTCAACACCGGTTTAATATCCTTAAAAGGAATGAATAAGGAAACCTGCCCTAATGCATAAGGTCCAATTTCATAAGGAGTATAACTAAATACCACACCTTTATCTGTAAGGTAAAAGTTATTATTAGGCTTGATCTCTTTTTGCAGCAACATTCCTTCTATAGATTCATCTTCTTCTACCTTGAACGCTTTACGGAATGACTTTTCCAGTTCCGGGATCAGCACAGTTTTATACTCGGGTTTAAAGATATCATCCAGTGTAAGGATCTTCTTCTTTTCCAGGTCCAATACCATGTAATTGGCGCCGTAATTGCCATGTGCTCCACCTGTGTATTCGTAACTAAAGTATTCCAATGAGAGTAGCGGATAGTGATTCCACACCACTTTCATATCTGCATCAGCAGCCCAGTTTGATGTAAGCGGAATTCCTTCTGTGGTATCCATATCTACAGCAGCGGTTTTATAAGTAAGAAGGAAAGAGTCGATATCTCTTTTTATAAACTGGTGCACATTATTTACTGATTTTCCTCCTGTAATACTTTTCCTGATAAAATCTGCGGTAGGTTCATCAGTAACCTCAGCAGAAGGCCATACGATACTGTTGCTTGCTTCTCCGGTAGGTGATGCAGGATGATTGGGAAACAACTTCAAAGAGTCTGCTGCATAATACACATCAAGGGCTATAGCGCCATCAAAATTAGCTTTTAAGGTAAATGGATATGAAGTGCCTTTGCCCCGCCAAACGCCCTTAAAAGTGCCCGCACTATCAAGCTGCCCTGTAAAGAATCTTTCTTCATTGCGATCTGTATTTTCATTCAGCACTATTCTTTTACTATTGTCCGGGCTACCCCATATTAAAATAGGTTCGCCGATTTTATCATACATATAATAACCCTTGTACATCCAGGGACCAGACTTTACCAGGTCCATCGTAACCGGCTGATCTCCGATCGTACCGGTGAGATGCACATAAAAATAAGGGGTAGTTGTAAGGTTTGGTACCGTAACTGAAGTACTATGTCTGGTTTGCCTGCCGCAGGAAACAAGAATACAACAGGTGATAGCAAATAGAAGAGTTCTCATGTGATAAAAGTACTAAATATTAGTATCCGGTTAAAGTGTCTTTACTGATGATAATCATATTTTCAACCCGGCTGCGTACCGGTACAATTGCATTGCTTCTCCTATCTTTGCGGAATAGAAAAATATAGGCCCATGTTGAATAAACAAGTTGCAGACCTGCGTAAAGATTACCGCCTGGCCTCCCTGGATGAGAATGATGTAGCCCGGGATCCCTTAGTACAATTTGAGCATTGGTGGAAAGATGCTATCAAGAGCGAAGTTGATGAATTCAATGCAATGACATTGGCAACGAGCACACCGGATGGGTATCCTTCAGCACGTATTGTATTGCTGAAGCACTTTGATACAAACGGTTTTGTTTTTTTTACAAATTATGAGAGTCGCAAGGGACAGGAAATGGCTGCTAATCCGCAGGTATCATTGCTGTTCTTCTGGCGTGAGCTGGAACGACAGGTGCGTATAGACGGTGTTGTTAGTAAGGTTTCCGCAGCGATGAGTGATGAATATTATAACAGCCGCCCTCCGGGAAGCCGCCTCAGTGCTATTGTTTCACCGCAGAGCAGGGTAGTGCCGCATCGCAGTTTTCTGGAAGAACAGGTGCAGCTATTGGCAGAGAAATATGTGTTGATTGAGCCGGTGCGTCCTGAATATTGGGGTGGGTACGTTGTAAAACCGGTGAAAATAGAGTTCTGGCAAGGACGTAGTAACCGCCTGCATGATCGTTTATTATATAGCCAGGAGGGAAGTGGCTGGAAGATTGAACGGTTGGCTCCCTGATCTCCTATATTGTTTTATACTATAGAAAAAGAGACGGGGACCATAATAATCTCTACTGAATAAGAGATGGGACGATTCGTGGCCAGAGGCTCTTATAAATTACGAATGACCAATTACTGAATACGTTTCGTAAGCAGTAATTGGTCATTCATAATAATGATGTTTTAGGCTTTCTTAGCTGCTGCTGCTGCCTTCGCTGCTGCTGCTTTAGCTGGCTTAGCAGGTCTTGACTTACCGAAAGAGCCACTGAAAATTTTACCTTTTTTGGTTTTGATATCACCTCTACCCATTGTAAACAGTTTGATTTTTTAAAGTATTGTGTGGATGTAACTCCACTAATTTGCTGCAAATTACGCTAATTCGCGTAATTCATGGTAATCTGCACCCAAATTTAGCATAAGATACAGGCAAAAAAAAAGCAAGAAACAGAAGTGTTCCTTGCTTGAATAAGTTAAGCTAACAGACTAAAGCTTGTCGGACAGAGCCTTACCAGCTTTGAATTTAGCAACTTTCTTAGCTTTGATCTTGATGATCTGACCAGTTTGCGGGTTTCTACCGTTACGTGCAGCACGTTTAGAAACGGAGAAAGTACCAAAACCTACTAAAGTTACTTTGCCACCTTTTTTCAAGGTATCAGCAACTGCTTTAGTAAAAGAATCCAGAGCTTCATTAGCCTGGGTCTTTGTGATTGCGGCGTCTTTCGCCAGCTTGTCGATTAATTCGGCTTTGTTCATAGCTAGTAAGATTTAACTAGTTAATTAAAATGTTTGATGTGAGCAAATATAGCGCGTTTTATCAGATTACCAAATTTTTTGAATTTTTTTTAAGCAAAAAACTATCGGCTGAAAGCGCCTACAGGTAACGGTTACAGAAGATTCACCATTGTGTTGACAACGTTGGGTATTACACCTTCATATTCTGAAACTGGCCACTATAGAGTGTTTACCATGGTATTTCTAATAAACGCTGTATATGTTCAAGTATTGTACCAAAGTCTAAATCCCTTATAAACAGTGGATTTCCTGTGGATAAGTTTAACAGTTATACAACCTGCATAACGGTTCTGAATGACACAAACTGGCTCCCGAACAGCTGATACGACAGTTGTCGCAACCTTGGAGCATGTTCTGCGAGATAGGTTTGATAGTTTTCCAGGGTATCCGTAAAGTACTGTATTGAGTAGGTAGGGCCATCATTATCATCCTGCTCCAGCAGCCTGCTGATGCGGTAATCATGAAAAAGACCAGTAGCCATTATTGCCGGAATATGCTCCTGTTTCATCCACTGGAGCCATGCTTCATTGATATTGTTGGTTACTTTTGTAGTGACGTTATAGATAATCATGATGATGAATGATAAATGCTTTACTCTCCTATATGCAGGAAAACAGGGCAATGATCCGAATGTTTCACGTCCTGCCAGATTCTGGCTGCCTGAAGGCGTGGCTGTAAAGGAGCTGTGACATTAATATAATCAATCCGCCAACCTTTATTATTGGCCCTTGCATTAGCCCGGAAGCTCCACCAGCTGTATTGATGTGGTTCGGGATTAAAGTGCCGGAATGTGTCTACAAATCCATTATTAAAAAGCTTATCCATCCAGGCCCTTTCTTCTGGCAGAAAGCCGGTGGAATTCTTATTACCTACAGGATCATGAATATCAATAGGCTTATGGCAGATATTATAATCCCCGCAAACTATCAGGTTAGGTCTTGTAACCCTTAACTGTTCAAGGTATCCGTAAAATTCATCCAGCCACTGATACTTATAGCCCTGGCGTTCATCGCCACTGGTACCGGAAGGAATATAAGTATTGATCAGGGTAATATCTCCAAAATCCAGGCGTATTACCCTTCCTTCTGCATCACTTTGCATAAAACCATTCCCATATTGTACATGGGTAGGCTTTATTTTGGTTAGAACAGCCACACCGCTGTAGCCTTTCTTCTGCGCAGGATACCAGTAATGCTCATAACCAAGTTCGTCGAACTGTTGATGATCTACATTGTCTTTATGCGCTTTGATCTCCTGCAGGCATATAATATCAGCAGGATCTGTACGCAACCAGTCAGTAAAACCTTTGGTCATGGCAGAGCGCAGACCATTAACGTTATAGGAAACAATTCTCATGATCAATATTAATAAATGGTCTACATATCATATTCCAGTACAGGCCGTAACCACTTTTCCGCCTCTTCCACAGTCCAGCCTTTGCGTTCCGCATAATCCACTACCTGGTCTTTTTCGATTTTACCAATCCCGAAATATTTGGACGCAGGGTTTGCGAAATACCAGCCACTCACACTGGAAGCGGGCATCATAGCAAGTGATTCCGTTAATGTGATGCCTGTATTATTGGTAGCATCCAGTAAATCGAACAACTTATACTTCTCAGTATGTTCAGGGCAGGCCGGATAACCGGGAGCCGGGCGTATACCAAGATATTCTTCCTTGATCAGATCTTCTTTGGAAAGATGTTCTTCAGTAGCATATCCCCACCATTCTTTCCTTACACGTTCATGCATAAGTTCTGCAAATGCTTCTACCAGCCGGTCTGCCAGGGCTTTCAGCATAATGCTGCTATAATCATCATGGTCCTGTTTGAATTTCTCCAGCCATATTTCAATGTCATTGCCGGTTGTTACAGCAAAGCCCCCCATATAGTCCTGGATCCCGGATTCTGCAGGAGCAATGAAATCGGCCAGCGAAAAGTTTGGTTGTCCCGGAGCTTTCTTCACCTGTTGTCTCACGCATTCCAGGTTTACTTTACCTCCGCCTGGCTGTGGAGATTCTACTGTAATAGTATCATCTGCGGTTCTGCTGGCGGGGAACAGTCCTATTACTGCATTGGCGGTAAGCCATTTTTCTTCAATAATGCGTTTCAGCATATCCTTTGCATCACTGTAAAGGCGTGTTGCTTCTACGCCTACTATCTTATCCGTCAGGATCTGCGGAAATTTACCGTGCAATTCCCACGAGATGAAGAATGGCTGCCAGTCAATATACTCTGCAATCTCTGCCAGATCGTATGCATGAAATACCTGTATACCCATTTTTTTAGGCTTTACAGGCACAAAACCAGTCCAGTCTGTGATTGCTTTATTCTTACGGGCATCGGCAACAGAAAGAAACTGCTTGGTCGATTTCTTATTCCGGAAGCCCTCATTCAGTTTTTCGTATTCTGAAGTTACTTCTGAGAGGAAGTTCTTTTTAAGTGCTTTATTGAGCAGGCTACCGGTAACAGTTACGCTACGGGATGCATCCAGTACGTGTACTACTCCGTGTTCGTATTCAGAAGCTATTTTCACAGCAGTATGCATACGGGAAGTAGTGGCACCACCTATTAATAAAGGCACATTAAAATTCTGACGTTTCATTTCCCGGGCCACGTGTACCATTTCATCCAGGCTGGGAGTGATAAGACCACTCAGGCCAATAATGTCCACGTTTTCCAGGCGGGCAGTTTGCAGAATTTTGTCTGCAGGGACCATTACGCCCATATCTATAATGTCATAACCGTTACAGCCTAATACGACGCCCACAATATTTTTTCCTATATCGTGTACATCTCCTTTTACTGTTGCCAGTAATATTTTACCTGCAGCTTTTACTACTCCACCGTTTTCGGCCACCATTCTGAGTTTTTCTTCCTCAATGAAAGGGGTTAATACGGCTACGGACTTTTTCATTACACGGGCGCTCTTTACTACCTGTGGCAGGAACATCTTACCACTTCCAAAGAGGTCTCCCACAATGTTCATCCCATCCATAAGGGGGCCTTCTATCACATCCAGCGGGCGGGCGTATTGCAGACGGGCTTCTTCGGTATCAGCATCAATATAATCTGTAATACCGTTTACCAATGCATGGCTCAGCCGTTCCTGCACAGTACCGAGACGCCAGGTTTCATCTTTCTCAATCACTTTACCTTTTGCCTTTACGGTTTCGGCATAAGCAATCAAACGTTCAGTGGCATCTTCGCGGCGGTTGAGGATAGCATCATTACAAAGCTCACGCAGTGTAGGCTCTATCTCATCATAGATCTGGAGCATCCCGGCATTCACAATCCCCATGTTCATACCTTCTTTAATGGCATAATAAAGGAATACGGAGTGCATGGCTTCGCGTACCACATCATTACCACGGAAGGAAAAGGATATGTTACTTACCCCACCGCTTACGCTGGTGAGTGGCATCAGTTCCTTTATTCTGCGGGTAGCGTTAATGAAGTCTACCGCATAGTTATTATGTTCTTCTATACCGGTAGCAATGGCAAATATGTTAGGATCGAAGATGATATCCTGTGGATCGTAACCCACTACTTCTGTAAGGATTTTATAAGCGCGGTGACAGAAACTCACTTTTTTCTCTTCGGTATCTGCCTGTCCGTATTCGTCAAAAGCCATTACCACTACGGCAGCACCAAAGCTTTTACAGATGTAAGCCTGTTCAATGAACTTCGCTTCTCCTTCTTTCAGGCTGATGGAGTTCACGATACATTTACCCTGCAAGCATTTAAGTCCGGCTTCAATGATGCTGAATTTACTGGAATCGATCATTACCGGAATCCTGGAGATATCCGGTTCTGAAGCCAGCAGGTTAAGGAAGGTGGTCATGGCCACTTCTCCGTCGAGGAGGGCGTCGTCCATATTCACATCCAGGATCTGCGCGCCGTTTTCTACCTGTTGGCGGGCCACGGACAATGCTTCTTCATATAAGCCTTCCCTTATCAGGCGGGCAAATTTTTTAGAACCAGTAACGTTGGTACGTTCGCCTATATTCAGGAAATTGGTTTCCGGCCTTACCACCAGTGGTTCCAGCCCACTTAGTCGCAGGTAAGGTCTGATGATTTTTTTATCGTCCTGCAAAATATCTTCGGTAGTTATTGTTTCACTCATTTGTTGCTGTGGTAATTAGAGGAGTTCTCCTATTAAACAGTTTACTGCCGGCAATCTCAGCCGGGGACAGTGTTTACGCAAGTCCGGCTACAAGCACGGGCAACTTTCTTGGTCGTATTGTTTTAACATGTTCGGCCATATGACGTATGTGATCTGGTGTGGTTCCACAGCAGCCACCTACAATATTTACAAAACCTTCCTGTGCAAAATCCTGTATAATATGTGCTGTCTGATCGGGAGTTTCGTCATATTCACCGAAGGCATTAGGTAAGCCGGCATTAGGGTAGCAGCTTACATTACATGCGGCAATCTGTGACAATTCTTCTATATAAGGTCGCATCTGTTCACCACCCAATGCACAGTTAAGCCCTACTGAGAAAGGTTTTACATGCATTACTGAAATATAGAAGGCTTCCAGTGTTTGCCCGCTCAGTGTTCTGCCGGATGCATCCGTGATAGTACCGGAGATCATTACGGGCAGTTCCGGCTGGTTAATATCGCGGAAGTATTTCTTGATAGCATGAATAGCAGCTTTGCTATTGAGTGTATCGAAGATCGTTTCAATCAACAGGATATCTACGCCACCTTCATGAAGTCCTTTGACCTGCTCATAATAGGCACTTTCAACCTCATCAAAATAAACAGAGCGGAATCCGGGATTGTTCACATCCGGAGAAAGAGACAATGTTTTATTCATTGGCCCTATAGCACCTGCCACAAACCGGGGCTTGTCGGGCGTTTTAAGAGTATATTCTGCTGCTGCTTTTTTTGCAATCCGGGCGGCGGCTACATTCATTTCAAACGCAAGGTGCTGCATGTCATAGTCTGCCATAGCAATCACGGTGCTGCTGAAGGTATTGGTTTCAATAATATCCGCGCCTGCCTCCAGGTATTCCTTATGGATATCTTCGATAATCTGGGGTTGTGTAAGACAGAGCAGGTCATTATTACCTTTCACATCGGAGTGATGGTTTTTGAAGCGGTCTCCCCTATAGTCCTCTTCTTCCAGCTTGTAGCGCTGAATCATGGTACCCATGGCCCCATCAATAATCAAAATGCGCTCTGCTGCGCACTGGGATAATGATTTCATATTTTTAATGCGTTTATTAGTTACAGTTGATGTACCGAAGGTCGAACAATAAACAAATCCACCTGCGGAAGCATTGCAAAGGTAGTTAATAATTGTCTATAAACTAGGAGTATAGCCCATCATAGCCTGTTAGCATCTGCATTTTACAATTATCAGAGAAAAAACTAAAATTTTGTTTAGAAACTAAAAGTCTACTATATTTGTAGGGTAATAGGAAGTTAATCTTCCGCAATGAAAATTACTATGGAAAAAAAGGTTCAACAATCAGTAAGCTGTTCCGCTACCTCGTGTACACAGCCAGCATATATCATGTGTTTATACAGGATGTAATATTAAAGAGCACCCACCATTGCCCGATTAGTTTATTTTAAATTCATTAATAACTATGAGTATCTCTAAGCATGTAAAGAGCTTACAGAAACATCTCGCGCAATTTGGATTATACCAGGTACCGGAAAAGAATACAGATGAAGAGTCTGCAATTTTTAAGATATGTTTTCTAAACCATAACGAGATGCAGCGCTGGAAAGAATTAAATGAGCGCAAAGACAATCACAATGAATTATTACCATTAAAAAACAAAAACTAGAAACCAGCCATTACCTTTTTCATAACGTGGAATTACAGGTTAAACACAAACGGGTGTTATTTAACACCCGTATTATTCTTTAAGCTGAATGAATAATACAGGAAATGTATTAAGCATTCAGCTTATTACTATCTGACTATTTCTGCACGTAATTTTCCAGCGGTAGCCTGTTGGAGATAGACCTGGCCAGGGTCATTTCATCTGCATATTCCAGCTCACCGCCAAAGGCAATACCACGGGCAATAGTAGTAATCTTTACAGGTGATTCTTTCAGTTTTTTTGAGAGATAATAAATTGTAGTATCTCCTTCTATTGTTGGGCTCAGTGCCATTATCACTTCTTCTACACCTTGCTGCTGTACCCTTTCTACCAGAGAATAAATATTCAGTTGCTCCGGACCAATGCCATCAATAGGAGAGATGATGCCTCCTAATACATGATATACTCCGTTAAACTGCTGGGTACTTTCTATGGCCATTACGTCGCGTATAGTTTCTACCACGCATACCATTGCCTTGTTCCGTGAAGGACTGGCGCAGATACTGCACACCTCTTCGTCGGATACGTTATGACATACCTTGCAGAATTTGATCTGCTGCCGCATGCGGGTAACCACTTCGCCAAATAATTTCACCTGGCCGGGATCCTGTTTCAAAAGATGTAATACAAGCCGTAATGCTGTTTTCTTGCCAATGCCCGGCAACCGGGCAAATTCATTTACCGCATTTTCTATCAGGGCTGAAGAAAAGATCATATCACAAAGTTAAAAAAATGTGCTGATGTATGATACAGCAGCACATTTCTAGCCTTTCCGGCTGTTAGAGAGTGAGGCGTATAGGTACACCCCAGTTAGCTTTTATATTTTCTTTTTTAGGAAAGCTCACTACTCTTTCCGGTTGCTTTTTAGGCGTTCCGTAATACACACCACGATCCCACTTTCCATTATTATTGGTATCCAGCAGGATCCATACTTCATACTCCCCGGGCTGGATCCTTTTCTGTGTCCAGCCGCCATTCACGAGCTTCCCTGAATATTTAACCTCTTTATCCTTGATCAGTTCTGCTACATAATGCATCGTATCACTCACCGCAGCTTTGGTGCTGTCGCTTAGCTGAAGCGTTACCATAGCTTTGCCATAATCAGATTCTTTCTTTGATACGAATTTGATTGTATCCGCTTTGGTTAATTGTAATCCCGTGCTGTCCGAAAGGGATTCTTTCGGGATGATCAGCCTATAAGGAGTGCCTTCTTTCCAGTCATACGCAATAGAAAGTTTTGTACGTGTGGAATCGAAAGATGTCACAAATTTGACTGGTGTATTGATTGTATCCTGTGTTAACTGGAAGGTAGTACTATCAAATTTCGTTATCCGTTCGTTGAAGGTAATAAGCAGAGGCTGTCCAAGTTCCTGATGTGCGTCTACGAGCACTGGAGTAACAGTCAGCCGGCGTTTCTTCTTTTTCTCCTTCTCCTTCTCTTTTTCTTTCTCTTTATTATCTTCTTCCGGTGGTGGTTCATTCCCCATCTCTCCCGGCTTTTTCAGCGTGCTGTCCTGTTCCAGGAATAACAACAATGGGAGGTCGTTGATATTCTTTTCCCGGATCCGCACCAGGCTGTCTGCAAAGGCGATCAGCTCTGCAGGCTGATTGTATTGAAGGTCTTTATCTTCTTCTTTCAATGCAAACAGCTTATAATCGCCGGGAGCCAGATTTTTGAACCAAAAACCGCCGTTCCCTTTAGAACGGGCATAATATACCGGTTTTTCCTTAGATACTACAGAGTCCTGACTATGCCGATACATCATCACCGATACATTACTGTCCGGTTTTCCTGTTTCAGCATCAATAATAAATCCCTTTACCTGGAGGGAATCAAGATAATCGCCTGTAGATACTACATACGAGTATTCCTTGATAGGATTACGCTCATTGATATCTCTGATGGCATCAGAGAAGTTAAAGGTATAAGTAGTATTGGCTTCCAGTGTATCCTTGATCACCATCGTTACGGTGTGCAGCTTGGATGTTACTGTAGGCGTACGTTTGAGCGTGGGTGATACAATCAGTTTCTCAAAAATATTATCCAACTCCACATACTCATCAAAGGTGAGCACTACTTTCTTGCTTTTGAAATGCAGGGTTGAATCCAGTGGATTGGCACTTACTATTCTGGGAGCTGTTGTATCCTTGGGCCCACCGCTAGGTGGTACTATGTTGGCACAGCGGGGGAATAAAAGTATGCAGCTACCTATTATTAACAGCCAGGAAGCCCAGCCACGAAAGTTTTGATTCATTTTCATTTTATTATTCCGAAAACCGGCACCAAAGATCAAATTCCAAACAGTAAAATCCAAATTCCCTGCAAGGGTACGTCAAAGCCTTTATCTATGGGACCGACTCAAACTCATCCCTATAAATACTGTCCCTAAAAGCCTCTCACATCTTTTCAAATGTATGAGCGAAGCTCACAAGGCCAAACACTTATTTATTTACATGCAAATCATTCTCTTTCACAAAGTTGCACCAGCGACAGTTCTCCTTCCCACATCCTGTATAAAAGTCTTTTTGCCGGATCTTATCCCAGGTAGTTATAATCTGCTGGGTAACAGTAGTAACATCGGCGGCTGTAATAATCACCTTTTCTTTATGATATACATTCTCAGCGTCAGGTTCAATAAAGTCGAATTCCGTGCTAACTACCTGCCAGTTCTTTTGCTGGTAATTATCCAGCAAAATCTTGTAAAATACTGCCTGTCTCCAATAATCGCCCCCTTGGGGATTATACTCCCCGGGTGGGTCAAGTTTGTGATATTTTTTAACTGCCTTTTCATAACTACCACTTTTGTAATCCACCAGGTTCACTTTGTTCCCGTCAAATTCAAGCTTATCCAACTTCCCTTTCAGGGGAACTCCGCTTACTGAAACATTACGGATATTGCGTTCCACGCTCACAACCTTGTTCCATGTATGAATGTATGTGTTGTAATAATTGGTAAGGATATTCCTGCCATGCGCTATTCTGTATTCAAAAGCTTCCCGGGTAAAGTATTCCCTGTTACGGGTCATGCTCTCAATAAAGTCTGCTATAAATTCCTCTATTGATGGAAACTCATTAAGTGCGTTGTCCTGCATTTTCTGAAACAGCTTTTCTACAGCATAATGTATTGCGGAACCAAACTCCATACTTTCAGAGCGCCCGGCAGGTACACGTATCAGGCTTTTGTAGAAAAATCCCAGCGGGCAATCGAGATAGTTATTGAGTGCCGTTACATTCATCACAAAGCCGGACACCAGTTTGTCTATGAACAGCGGGTCCATAGCGGCAATTTCAGGTGCCAGCAATTTCACTGCATCAGGTAGTTCGTAGCGGTCGACCAGATCTACTTTGTCAATAAAGGAAGCAAGGGTAAGATCTGAGTTTTCATTGATTAAAGCAGTAAGCTCAGAAAGCAATTCTTTTTCCGGCAATTTAAGTATACGTTCCTCATTTATAATGAGGCTGAACAGTTGTGGCAGTGGCAGATGGGCTGCTTCTTTAATCCAGTATTCCAGTAATGGGCTCAGTTCCATCATAGCTTGTTCCGCTGCCGGGGTAAACAGTGTAAGTGCCTGGGAATGATGCCATTCCCGGAGATACTGCCGGAGAGATACTTTATCTCTGTAACCTTTTTCCGCTACCCGACGGCTTACTTTAATCACTTCTGCAGTGGGGATATTGTAAAAATCGTAATGCAGAATATAGAAAAGGAGTTCATCTCCACTATGGGATGTATCCAGTTCTGCTGCCAGGTACCGCATGATAGTCAGTATTTTACGTACAAGCGGCTGTTTTAGTAATTTGATATGAGCTTCACTTAAAGAATTATGGGACATGATTATATTTGAAGATATAAGCCTTGGCAGACGAAATATAAAGTTATGGGAAAATATATCGTTTACAGTATTAGTACCTTGTTAAATGTCAGCACTGATGTTCAGATAATCCGCCCTTTGCCGGCTGGCAAAAGAGTTGACCATTCATGATTTAATATCTATCTTAGTTCAGGTTAAACCTATAACATTTGCAGGACACAGCTGTTCATATCGACGATGATATACTAACTGAGCGCCTGATAGCCGGCGATCCCGGCGCCAGGGAATTTATATATGATCATTACGGTCCTGCCTTATTTAATATTATCCTCCAGGTTACTGCTGATAATGAAAAAGCAGAAAACGTTCTTATCCAGCTTTTCGTATATATTTTCAGCGATTGCATCGCATACAGGGAATCTGGTGATATTACCCTGTTTGGCTGGATGATGCGACTATCACGGCAAATGGCCCTGAAGTACACAGGAGCAGAGGTGCCGGGAGAAAATGGATTGATGTTAAAGAACCGTAGTTTATTACTTCGTTTTACAATGGGTTTGCCTGAAGGAATGCAAACCATATTCCGTCTTTGCTATTACAAAGGATTATCAAAAGAAGCTGTAGCCCGTATGCTTGGATTGCATACGGATGAGGTAGTTTGTCAGTTAAAGGAAGTGATGATTGCATTCAGAAAATTCTTAAATAGTTAATTGAAACTTCATCATTACATAGAAAGCGGTATTATAGAAAGTTATGCTCTCGGACTCGCTACCATGAGCGAAATAGAAGAATTGCAGCATATGAGAAAGCTGTATCCGGAGTTGAACACCGAAATACGGATGGTTGAGCGCAGGTTAGAAATGGTGGCTTTAACAGAAGGTGTAATGCTTCCTGTAAGACTGAAAGACAGAATATTTCAGCGTATTGACTGGGAGCAGCAAGATAGAAACACTGAAAAAGGTAACCCCAGCCTGACTTTTATAAATATAGAATCAAAAAACCGGGACTATATTACCGTACACAAATGGTGGAAACTCTTCTTTATCATGACATTCATAGTCTCTAAAGTGTGCCTGTTTGCTGCTATTTACTTCTACCTTAAATATCAGCAGTCAAAAGAGAAGAAAACGCCCCATGTAGAACAGCATATTCCGGTAAAATAACCTCAGAATGCCGGAAAACAGCTACTAATATTTATTTGTTGTAACAATAATCTATTCATTATCAAGCTGATAAAAAGCCTGTTATAATAATGTTTGGTTTTATTTGGAAATGAATTAAGTTAATTTGACATTTGAAAGTCGGATTACTACTAAGGAAGTGTTGACCTTGATACTCAAAATCATAACCATTTATTACGAATACTATCTTGGACCTTGACGATTACATAGAAAGTGGCATTATAGAAAGCTATTTGCTTGGCCTTGCTACCCGCGATGAGGTAGTGATGTTTGAACGTATGCGGAATATTTATCCCCAATTGAATGGGGAGATAGCTACTGTTGAATATAAACTGCAAAAAATAGGAGAAGAGGGCGGCATGGCTCCTCCTGCACAGGTGTGGAACAGGATAGCAGAAAGAATTCAATGGGAGGATATTACCAGCAGAAAACCTGCCCCTAACGGTTTCACATATGTTTTACAACCTCAGAACGATGGAAAGACTACCAGTATCTGGTGGCGTTGTGTTTTCATCATGCTGTGTATATTAGTGGTGGCCCTGATGGCCAGTAATGTTTATTTTTATCAGAAATATTCCCGGCTGGAGCAGCGCTTACTGCATTTACATCCTCTCTCTCAACCTGTAATGCCGCCAATGAGTAAATAATTGAAAGTCTATTTTGGTACATTTCTTGTCTTTCCTCATCTTGCGCCGGTAAACGGTTGTGTTACTGACATCTTAACGTTAAATTATTTGTACATGAAACATCTTACACTTGCTGCATTATGCCTGGTGGCAACAATTTTTACTATATCCTGCAAAACTCAATCCGGAGCCAGCACTACACAAAGTATTACTAAAGGAGCCGTGAAAGGAAACTGGATTGTTACCGATATCCGGTTTGAAGGCATTCCCGCACATTCTAAAGTGACTGTTTTTGATCAGGCATCTTTCAGTTGTTTTAAAGGAAGCCAGTGGGTATTACCTTCCAACGCCAATGGCTCTTATACTTTATCTTCTACTGATGATGGTTGCAGTACTGCCACACAGCCTATTGTATGGTCATTATACAAACAGAACGGGATAGATCAGTTCCAGTTCAAGAAAGTAGGTACAGGTCTGAAAGCAAAAAATGTAACAGATGGTTACAGAGTAGAAATCAGCTCACTGAGCAATACGACTATGGAGTGGAGAGCAGCTGTATATTATGAAGGCAAGAACGGCTACCTTATCTATACATTACAACGTAGCTAATAAAATAAGCAAAATGTTAAGCGCTTAATGTTTCATGCAAATGCATGCGACATTAAGCGTTTTGCGTTATAGTGCCTGCATTTTGCCGGGCAAAACGCATAAAGAGCTGAGCTAATTTATCCTGCTGACCCTGGAGATGGATAAAATGAAACTTGCGCACCAACCGGAAATTCTTCACTGGCAAGATTTTAAACTCACCCGCTTCAAGTTCCCTTTTTACTGCCTGCAAAGATAAAAAAGCAGCACAGGGTGCATGATGCAGATACGATTTAATACTTTCAGTACTGCCCATATACATGGCTATGTGCAAGTCTGTTAATTTAAGTTTAAGCCGTTTCAATTCATCTGTGATCACTTCCAGTGTACCTGAGCCCTGTTCCCGCATCAGCAGGGGAATAGTTTTTAATGTTGCGGCAGTTAACGGCATATTATCTCCGTATGTATAATTTACATTACCGATCAGTGCGATCTCGTCTTTGGCAAACTCTACATACTTTAAAACAGGATTTTTAGAGCGCCCTTCTATCAGGCCTAACTGGATCGTTTTATCAAACAGTGCCTGTTCTATCTGTTCCGTATTTCCGCTCATCAGTGAGGCAGTTATATCTGTATAACGCAGGTTAAACTGTGCCAATACCGGCGGTATAAAGTACTGTGCAATGGTTGTACTGGCACCTAGAGGAAGCAGGCCTCCCTGGGCATGTTTTAATTGATTGATCTCATATTCCAGGTTGCGGTAGCTGGTAAAGATATCATCTGCATGTTTGAGAAGGATTTGCCCGGCACGTGTAATTTTGATCCGGTTACCGATCCTTTCAAACAAAGCCATACCCAGCTGTTGCTCCAGTTCATGAATATGTTTGGTAACAGCAGGCTGGGAGATAAATAATTCTTCTGCAGCTTTGGTGAAGCTGAGTCGCCTGGCAACCGTATAGAAAACTTTTAGCCTGAAATCCAACATGCGTTAAATGTACGAAATAATGAAGATGGGAAAATTGAATGAGGGTGCCTCAAAGATATGATGCACCCTCATTAATGCTTTCAGCATTCTCTTCACGAAAGAAAATTATTGTTTAGGTGCCGCGTCCTTATTCGCTTTGTAGCGTTTATCAGGCGTACCGTCTTTTTTCTTTGGACCTTCAGTTGGTTTGTTTTCTTTGAAACGTTTGTCGGGCGTACCATCTTTTTTCAATGGTTTTGCTGTGGCAGCCGGAGTTGCTTCGGCTTTCTGCTCAGTCTTGGCTTTCTCCTTCTTAGTTGGTTTTGCAGTGGCAGGTGCTTGCGCCATAGATGCAGAGGCGAATATCAACAATGCGAGGATTCCCGTAAGGAACTTTTTCATAATCAATTGATTTTGCTGAAAAATTAATGATTTTTTTGAAGATAATTGTTACTAATACGCAGTATTTATAGTAGAGTTACAATGGATTGGTTTACAGTGGATCCCGCAATATAATTACGTATTTATACGCTTGACAGGAACTCATATCTGGATGTATCTTTGTGTCGCACAATTAGAGAATGACATTTCTGAATGTGTTTTTGGTTTTAAACTTTTCAATTCGAATGTCTGAAAATATATAACCCCTTTATTGAATCATTAGTCGTCCGTTAACCTCAAATGGCACATCTGCTGCGGAAGGCTGTTAAAAGAACAGCCTTCTTTTTTTCCTTTATCAAAAGTTATCTCTCCTCACTTACATATAATAATCACATAGAAAAAGAGCCTGTATTCCAAGTACAGGCTCTTCTTATTTAGGCCCTAAGGCCCTTCATTTATTTTAAAGAGTGAGTTTATTCTGCTGTACTTAGAGTTTCTACCCACATACCATTTTCTTTGATCAGATCAATCAGCTCATTTACAGCTACGTCACTGCTTAGTCCACGTTTCACCACTTCTTTTCCCCTATACAATGTGATTTTTCCCACACCACTGCCAACGTAACCGAAATCGGCATCCGCCATTTCACCGGGGCCATTCACAATACATCCCATAATGGCGATCTTAACGCCTTTCAGGTGATTGGTGACAGCCCGGATCTTTGCAGTAGTTTCCTGTAAGTCGAACAAGGTGCGGCCGCAGGAAGGGCAGGAAATATATTCTGTTTTAGAAATGCGGGTACGGGTAGCCTGTAAAATTCCGAAAGCGATATTATTGAGTAAGTTGTAATCAGTGTTTTCCGTTCCGTTTGCTGTATTTACCAGCCAGAGACCATCTCCAAAACCATCCAGCAATAAAGCGCCGGTTTCGGTAGCTGCATGAATCAGTTGTTCGCCTGCCGTTTCATCTGATGCAAAACATTTCAGGATACAGGGAGTTTGTATATTGTTGTCCTGCAATGTAATGAAAGCACGACGGATTTCCGGCATGGCATGCGCATTGAAGGAGTTCAGGCAGAGGACTGCTGTAGTATCCGTTTTCAGTTGTGACAGGATCTCTTCCGGTAATGCAACGGCAGTATTAAAGTCAATGAAATTGAGAATGGCTGATTTGTCCTTTTCCCTTACATATTCTACAGGAGAAAGGATAGGCATGTATTTCTCCTTATCCTCAGATGTTTGCCAGATAGTAAAAGGCACAATAACCTTTAGAGTACCGGGCAATGCGAAGGTTAAGAGTTCGTATGTAAAAAGGTAATCAGCGGCAGCGTCGGCGATGTTCCATTTGTCGGTAGCTGCATTATAAGTGTAACCAATTGCCTTCAGATGATCAGGTGTAATGTTCTCCTGGTCGCTGAGATCGGCCACTACCACAGGCACCTGTTTGCCACCAATATTGTTTACCGCAAGTGTTTCGCGGCGTTTATAAGCAAAGGGTGAGTAAGGCACTTCTTCTACCGGAGGGATGGGCATATGCTCTTCACGGGTAGTATATCTTTTTACAAGATCCCTGCATACAGGCAGTTCAAACTCCGGATCTTCGGTAAGGGATACACGAATAGTATCTCCAATACCATCTTCCAGCAGAGTGCCTATACCTACGGCCGATTTGATACGTCCATCTTCGCCATCACCAGCTTCTGTAACACCAAGGTGCAGCGGATAGGCATGACCCAGTTCTTCCTGCATGGTATGAATAAGCAGGCGATAAGCCTGTACCATCACCTGTGGATTGCTGGACTTCATACTCAGGATAATGTTACGGTAGTTGAGCGCTTCTGCTATACGCAGAAATTCCATTGCGCTTTCCACCATCCCCATCGGAGTATCGCCATAGCGGCTCATAATACGATCACTCAGAGAACCATGATTTGTACCAATACGCATAGCAGTACCATACTGCTGGCATATTTTTACCAGTGGAGTGAATTGTTTATGAATCCTTTCAATTTCTTCCAGGTATTCACTATCTGTATAAGTGAGTGTTTCGAATTTCTTTTTATCAACGTAATTGCCCGGGTTGATCCTTACTTTCTCCACAATGCGGGCGGCTATTTCAGCTGCATTAGGAGTAAAATGGATATCTGCCACGAGGGGAGTGGTATAACCTCTTTTGCGCAGTTCGTTACGGATGGGGAGCAGGTTTTCTGCCTCTTTTTTACTTGGAGCGGTAATACGAACCAGCTCAGCTCCCGCCTCAATACAGCGGATAGCTTGTTCCACGGTACCCTGAGTGTTCATGGTATCCGTAGTGGTCATGGTTTGTATACGTACAGGATTAAAATTGCCTATGAGCAGATCACCTACCTTTACTTCTAAAGTGGCCAACCGTTTATACTCCGTCAATGAATTACAATATAGCTGCATAAAAATGTTCGAAAATTATATGGAGCAAAGGTAACGAATTGAATCTCGAAAGCGGAATTACCAATCTTTCTCTACCTGTACAGCCTGGCCTTTGGCCTTTTTCATTTTATCCTGCAGTTTATTTTCTTCCTGGCCAAGCGCCTGCAATAAACGTTCAGCTTCCTGTTTGTTTAATTTGCTTTGCTGAGGCTCTGGTTTCTCGTCCTGCTGGTCTTTATTTTTTTCTTTATTCTGATCTTTGTTCTTATCCTGGTCCTGCTTATCCTTGTTCTGATCTTTATTTTTGTTCTGGTCCTGTTTGTTCTGGTCTTTGTTATCCTTGTTTTCTTTCTTATCCTTATCCTTCTGGTCCTTGTTCTTGTCTTTGTTGTCCTTATTATCACCACCACCGCCTTGCTGTTTTTTCAGCATAGCCTGTGCATAAGCCAGGTTATAGCGGGCCTGCTCGTCAGAAGGGTTCATTTTCAGCGCCTCTTTATAGGCTTTGATGCTCTCTTCCCACTTCTTTCCTTCCATGAAGGTGTTGCCTATATTATAACTGGCATCTGCCTTTTCAGTTTTATTAGGCGACAGTTTAAAGCTGTTAGCGTACTGGGTACGGGCATCGTCGTAGCGTTTTTGTTCGTACAGGGAATTGCCCAGGTTGTACTGTCCTTCAACCGATTTCTGGTTTACTTCCAGTGCTTTTTTGTAGTTGGCTTCTGCGTCGGTATATTGTTTCTGTTTGTACAGTTCGTTCCCTTTCCGGATAAATTTATTACCGGTTTGCGCAAAAGCACTGCTGCTGAGGCATATTAAAGTGCCTGCTAGTAAGGTCTTATATGTTAAGTGTAGTTTTCTCATGGTTTTTCTGTAGCGGTAACAACATTTACACGGGTTCTGCGTCTGATTTCAGGAATAAAGAATTCTGCTACCAGTAAGAGTACGCTTATTGCCAGGAAATACTGGTAGTAGCTGTTATAGTCTGTAAAGATATTTTCACCGAATTCTTTCTGTTCCATACTATCTATTTTACGGATCAGTGAATTCACTACTTCTTCTGTATTGTTATCCAGGTGTTCGTAGATCCCTCTGCCTGCTGAGGCAATAGATTTCAGTTCCTCTTCATTCAGTTTGGAGATAATGGTATTTCCCTCCTTATCCTTTTTGAAGGTGCCTGTTTCCGGATCAGGTAACGGAGAACCGGTAGGAGAACCAATACCAATAGTATTGATTACTACCCCATTATCAAAAGCAGCATTTGCCTTTGAGATAGCAGCTTCGTCATGATCTTCCCCATCAGAGATGATAATGAGTGATTTATGTTTACGTTCCTTCTTATTAAAGGCCTCATCACTGATCTGGATGGCCTGACCGATTGCTGTACCCTGTGTAGGGATCATTTCGGGGCCTACAGTGGTCAGGTACATTTTGGCGGCAGAATAATCGATTGTCAGTGGCATCTGCAGATAGGCATTGCCCGCAAACACAACGAGACCAACACGATCATTATCCAATTTGTCCACTAGTTTGGAAATGAGTTGTTTAGCCCTGGTAAGGCGGTCTGGTTTAACATCCGCGGCCAGCATACTTTTACTCACGTCCAGGGCAATCACTACATCCACGCCCTTGCGGGTGATCTTTTCCATACGGCTTCCCTTTTGCATATTGGCCAATCCCAGTACACCAAAGAAGAAAGCAATGAAAACGAGCAGGAAGCGAAGCGTAAAACGCTTGCGTGAATATCCTGTAAAGAGTTTTTCTACCAGTATAGGGTCTCCCAGTTTGCGAACGGAGCGGCGTTTCCACCAGGAAATACTGATAAATGCAAGTTGTAATACCAGCAACAATGCCAGTGCCCATAAATATTCGCTATGCTGAAAACGTAACATCATGCAATTCAGGTTTCAAATGTGTCTAAAGCTATGGTAATGGACACAAAGATCAAATATAAATTTTTTAGTACATTTTACGCTATGTAAAGGGTGGGATTTAGGAGTTTTTTAACGTAGTTGGCAGATAAAATTGGTTCTTTTACCTGAATTGGGGATCAATTAACAGATTAAGGTACTTAGGATCAAAAGAATAGCCCATAGCAGAACAAGAAAAAGACTTGTGCAACTATGGGCCAGGCTATATTATTTGCTTTATTCTATATATCCGCCATCTTTCAGAATATTCGTCAGGATGTTCTTACGTATAGTTCGCATATCGATATCCGGATTTTCAGATTCTATGTTCAGGACGAAAAAGGTGGGGAGGCCATTTTTCTCTATCCAGCCAGTTACCCAGCCAATTTGTTTTTTCCCCACTATTCCCCAGCCGGTTTTATAACTGAGTTCATATTTAGGTGTTTTTTCCATCAGCATTACACCTCTTACCCATTGCATAGTGAGTTTATGAAAAGGTAACTGGTCAAAGTAGAGTTTTTTGACAAAGCCCAATTCTTCATCTGGAGAGATTTGCAGGGAATTGTCCAGCCAGAAAGTATCAATCCTGCTGATCTTCATATTGCCGTATTTAATGGAATCCAGCCATTTCTGCATTACTGGTTTTGTAATGCGGCGGGCTACTTCCTGGAAATAAGGAACGGAAGAAACATGGAAAGCGTGCTGCATACTGAGGGGCTGGTTCCATTCTGCGCGGGAGCGCACAACGCCATCCCAGGGAATCACCATAGAAGTATCCTTGATCACGCCGGTTTCCAGTCCTACAAGAGAATTGAAGATCTTGAATGTTGATGCAGGCAGGAAGCGTTCTTTTGCCCTGTCTATATTATAAACACGGAAAGTACCCTTACCATTATCGAAGAGCATAAAGCATCCCTCTACCTTGTATTCGGCAAAATATTTTTCCCAATTCGGTTCATTCTTAACATTATTCGGTGCACAGGCATTTGCCAATATGGCTACGAGGAGTAGTATCCAGCCGGGCTGTTTCATTGAAGATCATTTTTTGATGCTGCAAAAGTAGCCATTTTGAATGTTAAGGCCATCCCTCTTTTCAATCATAGAAGTTCCTCTGTTTAAAGAGTGGTGTCCCTCTTGAGTGAGTACGAAAAAATCTAATTAAAGGGAATATAATGCCTATATAAGCCCTATCTTAATAGGTGGGACTTATATAAGCGATAAATAGGAGTTAGATAGGGGTTATATAGGGGTTATACTACTGAGAGGGTTGGATATCAATAGATTATGATATGGTATAGATATGAAGGAGCTTTTTTAATAGTGATCAATAATGCATTATGTATAATGTATAAAATAAATAAGGCGATTAAAAAGCCCATCGGAACTTTTTAATCGCCTTATTTATTTTAATAAAATGTGGTTATTTAATCACCCCCAGCTCTTTACCTACTTTTGTAAAGGCAGTAATGGCTTTGTCAAGATGGGCTTGTTCATGCGCAGCACTCAGCTGAACACGGATCCTGGCCTGTCCTTTGGCCACCACAGGGTAGAAGAACCCGATTACGTAAATACCTTCCTGTAGTAGTTTATCGGCAAACTGCTGACTAAGTAGAGCATCATAAAGCATTACAGGAACAATAGGATGATCTCCGGGTTTGATGTCAAAACCTGCGGCAGTCATTTTATTGCGGAAATATTGTGTGTTATATTCAAGTTTGTCCCGCAGGGTGGTGGCAGCGCTCAGCATATCCAGTACGGCTATAGAGGCTCCTACAATACTGGGAGCTACGGAATTGGAGAACAGGTAAGGCCGGCTGCGCTGGCGTAACATATCTATAATCTCTTTACGTCCGCTGGTGAAACCACCGGAGGCACCACCCAAAGCTTTACCCAGGGTACCGGTTATGATATCTATACGGCCCATTACGTTGCGGTATTCATGAGTACCGCGACCGGTTTTACCCAAAAATCCGGAGGAATGGCTCTCATCTATCATCACAATAGCATCGTATTTATCTGCCAGATCACATATCTTGTCCAGCTGGGCAATAGTTCCGTCCATACTGAAAGAACCATCAGTAACGATAATCCGGCTGCGGAGGGAGGCAGATTCCTGGAGTTTGGTTTCCAGATCGGCCATATTATTGTGCTCATAACGAAGGCGTTGTGCTTTACACAAGCGTACCCCGTCAATAATGGAGGCATGATTAAGGGCATCTGAGATAATGGCATCCTGCTCACTGAACAGGGGCTCAAATACACCGCCATTTGCATCAAAAGCTGCCGCATATAAGATAGTATCTTCTGTACCAAGGAATTGTGCCAGTTTCTGTTCCAGCTCCCTGTGAATATCCTGGGTACCACAGATGAAGCGAACGCTGCTCATACCATAGCCGTGGGTATCTATAGCATCTTTGGCTGCCTTTACCACATCAGGATTGCTGGACAAACCGAGATAGTTATTAGCGCAAAAGTTAATAACGGTGTTTCCTCCAACCTGAATTTCGGCTCCTTGTTCGGAAGTAATAATTCTTTCCTTCTTAAAAAGGCCCGCAGTACGGATCTCTTCCAGTTCCTGTTGCAGACGGGTAATGAATTTTTCGTTCATAATACAGATTTTGTAACCTTGTTCAAAGTTATATGATTAAATGTATTACGATTCGGGCAGCTGGAGAGGCTTTTATAGGAATCATGTAAAAAGTTTGACCGGGGTGTAACATTTGACAGTAGGTCTGCGTCATAGTAATGTCTGGACCCTGGGTTTTGTGTTAATAGGATCGGAAAGGTGAAAATTTATCAACCGGATCATAAAAACAGGAATATTGTACAGGTAGTAGATGGGGGGAGTATAAGAGACGGAGAGATATTACGTTATAAAAAGTAATTGTCGGACATTAGCACTAAAATCACGCAGAACCCGGATGACCGAAAAGGAGTACAACAAATGCGTGGATCTGTACGCGGATAATCTCTTCCGGTTTATAGTTAAAAACCTAGACCACACAGAAGATGCTAGAGATGTAGTACAGAATGCGTTTGAAATATTGTGGAAACATTGTATGGACGTGCCTTTCGAGAAGGCAAAGTCATACCTGTTTACTGTAGGGTACCATAATATGATAGATCATGTCCGGAAAATAAAGCGGATAACGCTGGTTGATGAGTTTAAAGAGGAAGTAAGAATATCGGAACAACGGACGCATGATGCGAAAAAGGTGCTTGAAAGAGCGTTGGAAAGATTAACAGAAGTACAACGTGCGCTGATTTTATTAAAGGATTATGAAGGATACAGCTATGAAGAAATAGGGGAAATCATGAAACTGAACCCCTCCCAGGTGAAGGTTTACCTGCACAGGGCAAGGTTGGCACTGAAGCAGTATCTCGTAAAAATGGAGAATGTTATTTAACAATGAATAAGCAGTTTTGGATCTGAAAATCAACATATCGAACTATGAAGAGTATCTGCTGAGTGCCGTAGATGGTGAACTGAGCGGAAACGAAATGGCGGCTCTTGAGCTGTTCCTGCAACAGTATCCGCATATCCGGGAAGAACTGGCATTGCTGAAATCTGCCAGGCTTACACCAGATACGGAGATACGGTTTGATGCCAGGGAACTGTTATATAAACAGTCTGCTATAAATTATGAAAGTCACTTACTAAACTATATAGATAATGAGCTGCATGGGCCTGAAAAGCAGGCACTGGAACAATTGATTCAGCAACAGCCTCATTTATTGCAGGAGCTTAACATATTACAAAAGACGAGGTTACAACCTGATCTATCCCTTCAATTTGGGAACAAAACATCTCTTTACAGGCAGAATCGCAGGAAAGTGCATCCTATCTGGTGGTGGAGTTCTGCCGCAGCAGTCGTTGCCGGAGTTGCCATTTTATTATTACCAGCATTACCCGGTAATCAATCTGAGAAATCTTTGCAGGTAGCTGTTAATCAGCCTGCTGTAAAAGCATCCGGTACAACTGTTCCACAGCCTGCAAATACGCCTGTGGCTGATCATCAGCAGGAAACAGTAACTGCAGCGGTAACAGATCGTCAGCAACCACAACTGGCTGCTAATACACAACAAACAGAGAAACAGCCATCCTCAAATAAAAAATTGCCCTCCGGAAATCAGCAGATAGCTGCTGCAAATGTGATTAGTACTCAGAAGGAGGCCACCGATAACAGTAATCCGGGATTGACAAAGCTGGCACAGCCGGTAACTACTTCCGGAGAAGTTGTACAACAACTGCATGATAAGATCAATGAACAACAGGAACAGGTTGCGGCAGCAGTCATTAGCAACCCGGTAGAGAAAGCTCCGGTACTGGCGAATGCCACAACGACTGCCAATAATAGCAATAAAGTAGCTGAGGTAGTAGCAGCCCCTGTACAGGGAGAACTGGTAGTATCTGTGTCTATGAACGGAGACAGTAAGTTATTGAACGGTGTTGCTAATGTGGCAAGGTTCTTTTCAAAAAGAAAGAAGTAACAGTTATGCCGGATGTAGGATCCGGCAGTATGATTGAAAATATATTCTATGAAGTGTAAAGTTTTACGCTGGCTATTATTACTGCTTATTGCAGGTGTGGGTGCACAAGCCCAGACCACGGATACTATCCAGGTGAAAGGATTGATTATTTTGCAGGGAAAAGATATTAAGGGTAAGCGTATTTTTAAAGTCTATAATGACACTGCTTATGCACGTGCCAGACTGAGGAAAAACCTGCAAACCAAGTGGCTGGTGATAGACCTGGGCTTTAATAACTATATAGACCGGAGTGATTATTCAGGAGCTGTTTCCCAGGCCTATTATACACCTACGAATGCTTACCTGGCCGATCTGAACAGATCTTATACCTATTCTGCACAAGGCCTTAATACATTGGCTCCCCGCACAGGGAGTGCGCCTTTAACACCATCAGAATTCAAGCTGATAACTGGAAAATCGCTCAATGTAAATATCTGGTTGTTCCAGCAACGTTTAAATATCTACAGGCATAAACTGAACATGGTATACGCATTGGGGATAGAAATGAATAACTATCGCTTTGCAAGGAATATTACCTATGTACCCGGTTATCCTACAGAAATTTTACGTGATACTATCAGTTTTTCAAAGAATAAACTTTTTGCTGAATACCTGAGCATACCGCTCATGTTAAATTTTAATAGTAATCCGGCGCGTCCGTCAAGAGCTTTTAAAATGAGTATGGGTGTTATGGGCGGGTATCTTGTAAAAGCCCGTACCAAACAGATCAGCAAAGAACGTGGCAAAGTGAAGAATACTGATGAGTTTAACCTCAACAAATGGAAGGTTAGTCTCACCGGAGATATCGGCTACGGACCATTAAAATTGTACGGTAATTTTGCGCTTACGCCATTACATGACTACGGTCTTGAACAATATCCATTTTCCATTGGTATACGTTTTAACGGGTTTTAACGTTTTTGGGTAGAATATAATATAATATATTTATGCGTTCTGTTGTTGCTTTTTTAGCCTGCACCGGATTTATAGTCTGGGCTCATTCGTGTGATACAAGAATTGTGGGGGTAAAAGCTTATGCTCATGAACCAGTTCCCGGGCCTGTTTACAGACCCGAACCATCGGTTCCAGATCTGGTACATGCAAAACCAGTATTATTTGCACATTATATCCGTACCGTTTATCTGGATACAATAAACGTCAGCGCCAGAAGAGTATATCCTGATTGATAATTAACTTAATGCAGTTACTATCAGTGTTATAAGAATTATACACTGACTAATGAAAGATTGCTCCCGCTGCTCATTCTATTGCCCCATTTAACATTTTCCTGTTGTATCACATCCGGACATTACCATTATATTTGGTAATGTTTTTTTATTTTTCAAAAACCACCACCAACACATGAACCTCATTAAGAACGCAATCTGTTTATTGCTGTTAACCTGTGCCCTTATCAATACAGCAGGAGCACAGCAGAAGTATGAATGGAAGGAGGGAGAGTCCGGAGGCTACAAATATCGGTATATCTCCAACGACCCAATGAAGGCACGTTTTTACACGTTAAAGAACGGCCTTACTGTAATTCTCAGTGTGAACAAAAAAGATCCACGGATTCAAACCCTTATTGGAACAAGGGCCGGAAGTGACAATGATCCAAGTGATCACACAGGGTTGGCTCACTACCTGGAGCACCTCCTGTTTAAAGGAACCCAGCAGTTTGGTTCCCTTGACTGGGCAAAGGAAAAGCCTTACCTGGACAACATCGAAGGATTGTATGACACCTACAATCTGACTACCGATGCATCTGCACGGAAAACCATTTATCACCAGATAGATAGTGTATCCGGACTGGCAGCAAAATATGCTATCGCCAATGAATACGATAAGCTGATGTCTGGAATGGGCGCACAGGGTACAAACGCTCACACATGGACGGAAGAAACGATCTATGAAGAAGATATCCCTTCCAATGCTGTAGATAAATTCCTGGCAGTACAATCAGAACGTTTTAAAGATCCCGTTTTCCGCCTGTTCCATACAGAGCTGGAAGCCGTATATGAAGAAAAGAACAGGGGCCTGGATAACGACGGCCGTAAATCTTACGAGCTGATGCTGAATGCGCTGTTCCCTACTCATAATTATGGACAACAGAGCACCATCGGTACAGTGGAACACCTGAAAAATCCCAATTTGAAGGCTATCCGCAAGTTTTATGAAACCTATTATGTGCCAAACAATATGGCTATTGTAATGGCAGGCGATTTTGATCCTGATTATGTGATCAAAAGTATAGACAATAGTTTTGCTTATATGCAATCCAAGCCGGTACCTGAATATAAAGCTCCTGTAGAGGCTCCTATTACTGCCCCTATCGTAAAAGAAGTACTCGGTCCTGATGCAGAAAATGTAACAATTGCATTCCGTATGCCGGGAGCGCTGGATACAAAATCTTCTACCTTGCTCAGCGTGGTTTCCCAGGTATTGAACAATGGTAAAGCCGGCCTGCTGGATCTTAATATCAACAAACAGCAGAAAGTGCTGGGCGCAAGTGCCGGGCTGATGCAATGGAAGGATTATACCGTTTTCACATTGGCAGGTAAAGCAAAACAGGGCCAGACCCTTGAAGAGGTGAAAGATCTGCTGCTGGGACAACTGGAGATCCTGAAAAAGGGTGAGTTTGATGAAACACTGGTAAAAGCGATCGTTAACAATGCTAAACTGGCAGAACTGCAGGGACTGGAAGATAATAACAACCGTGCTAATTCGCTGATGGATGGTTTCATTAAGCACAGAGGTCAAAACTGGCTTACAGATGTGTCTTTTGTGGATGATATGGGTAAAGTGACCAAACAGGAAATCGTAGATTTTGCGGATAAATATCTGAAGAACAACTACGTATTACTGTACAAACGGAAAGGTGAAGATAAAAATATCGAAAAGGTAGAAAAACCAGTCATCACACCTGTAGAAGTAAACCGCGAAGCACAGTCGGCTTTCATCACAAAAATAAATGCTATTCCTGCTACACCTGTAAAACCACAGTGGCTCGATTTCGATAAAGATATCCAGAAAGGAAAAGTAGGACTGGCAGATGTATTGTATGTCCAGAATAAGGATAATGGTTTATTCCGTCTTTACTACCGTTTTGATATGGGAAGCTGGAATAATAAACTGTTGCCTCTGGCAGCACAGTACCTGCAATTCCTGGGTACTGATAAATATACTACAGAGCAGATCAGCAAAGAGTTTTACAACATAGCCTGTAATTTCAATGTGAATTCAGGAACAGATGCAACTTCTATCACTATTTCCGGTTTACAGGAAAATTTTGATAAAGCGGTATCATTGTTCGAACATCTGCTAAAGAATTGTCAGCCTAACGATGAAGTACTGGCCACATTAAAAGGGCGTATACTGAAAGGCCGTGCAGATAACAAGCTGAATAAAGGGGCAATCCTGAAAGGACTGGTAAGTTATGGAATGTATGGCCCAAGAAACCCTTTCAATAATCAGTTAAGCCAGGCAGATCTGGATGCTGTTACTGCCAAAGACCTTGTGGCATTGCTGCATACATTGCCAGAGTATAAACATACTATTATTTATTATGGTCCTCAGCCACTGGCATCAGCGGTAGCTGCTGTTAAAAAACAGCATGTTTTACCTGCTGTCTTTAAAGAAACTCCTGCTGCAGTGAAGTTTGTGAAAGAAAATCAGGACAAGAACAAAGTATTGTTTGCTGATTATGATATGGTACAGTCGGAAGTTGACTGGGTAAGGAATACAACTGTATATAATCCTGAAAATACAGCGCTTCTCAGCCTGTTCAATAATTATTTCGGTGGTGGTATGGGATCTATTGTGTTCCAGACCATCCGTGAATCCAAAGCACTGGCTTATTCTACTTATGCGTATTATGCCTCTCCGGATAAAAAGGATGAGCGTTATTCTGCAGTTGCTTATGTAGGTAGCCAGGCAGATAAAATGGATGATGCCATTACCGGTATGAATGAGTTACTGAATGAGATACCCCGTTCTGACAAATTGTTTGAAACATCTAAAATGAGTCAGAAACAGGATATCGAAACAGAACGTATTACACAGGACGGAATCATTTTTACTTACCTCGCTGCTAAAAAGCTTGGTTTAAATACCGACTACCGTAAAACTGTATATGAGAATATTGATAAGATTACTTTTGATAATGTGAAATTATTCCATAATCAGAATCTTTCAGGTAAGCCTTATACTTATTGTATCCTGGCTTCTGAAAAGAAGATTAGTCTGGATAATCTGAAAAAATATGGTGATGTAAAAAAATTATCACTCGAAGAGATCTTTGGATATTAATCTTTGATAAATGTAAAATGAAAGGGAGAAAGGGCAGCTTGCTCTTCCTCCCTTTTCATTTTTATTTCACAATAAAGAGTTGAAGGCCAACGTTAAGATTAAGCTAATACCTTGTGAAGATGCGTTGTTATAGTTTGATATTATTCCTGTTACTTGTGTCAGTAACAGGGTTAAATGCCGGAAGAGTTGAAGACCTGTATAATGTGAAAGTTACTCGTGATAATATTGATCCGGATAAAGTATTTCTGCTGATAGATAAGAGTGATTACAGGTTGTATCTGTATGAAGATGTAACCTTGCGCAAAGTGTACAAAGTTGTATTCGGAAACCGTGACCAGTCGGACAAGCAACTGGAAGGAGACCGTCGTACACCGGAAGGAACTTTCCATATTCAGAGTAAACGTTTTGATAAAAGCTGGAGTCGTTTCATGTTACTTGATTACCCCAATGAAACCTCCTGGACAAAGTTTCATCAGCTGCAATCTGAAGGGATTTTACCTTCCAATGCAACTATTGGCGGCGGTATTGGTATTCATGGTGTGGAATACGAATCCGGCATCCGGGATAATTATGTAGAAAGCCGGATCAACTGGACGCTGGGTTGCATCAGTATGAAAACGATGGATGTAGCAGAACTGTATGAAATCATAAAAGTAGGAACACCTGTAGTAATCAGGCGTTAATAATAGCATTCCTGTTGCAGTCTCCGCTGTTATCTTTGAAGACTGTTAATCTCCAATCTCATTACCTTATTGATAAGGATCAATGCTGCTATCGAAAGCAGAGCATTTGTAGTGATATCAGCGCGTAGCTGGTATCATGAATTATCATAAGCGGGTATTGGCTTTGTGAAGGGCACGCTTCATTCTGTGAAGCGTGTTTTTTATTGCAGAAATTTCTTAACAGCGGTTTTCCATTTAAGAGGTTCTTTACGACAAAAAGATTGATGGTAAGACTCATTAAATACAACCAGCTGTTTTTTCTTACTGTTTAAATGCTGATAAATAAGATCGGTTTCATGCCGGGTAACCCGGAAATCCAGTGCGCCCCAGCATACGAGCGCCGGCATTTTTATTTCCCTGGCATATGCCTCTGGTTTATAACCGGCCCCCCAGAAACCATGTTCCACTCCACCCCAAAAGGTAAGTACCTGGGAGAATGGCGTACCGGGAACATGTACTGCCCTCATCCTTGCCTTCACGGCATCCGTCAGCGTAGCAAAAGGGCATTCCAGGATCACTTTGTCTGGTTGCAGTTTATATTCAGGAACTGCTTTTAAGATTGCCGCAGCCCCCATGCTCATTCCCCAGAGAATGATATGTTTTTCTCCCCTTTGCTGTACATAGTTATAAGCCAGTTTTACATCTTCTGCTTCTTTGAAGCCAACGGTACAGGTATAGCCGTCACTGTTACCATTGCCCCGGAAGTCCAGCAGGAAAGTATTGTAGCCCAGTTGCCGGAAGTAACTGGCTTCTGCAAGAGTACCATCTTTACAACCGCCATAGCCATGAAATAATATAACGGTGCCGATGGCTTTAGGAGAAGGGATCCACCATGCTTCCAGTTTAAGGCCGCTGGCAGTATGGAGCAGCACTGTTTCAAAAGGAGTATCTGGTTTTATACGGACTACAGATTTTGATAATCGTACGCCAAGAAGAACAGTTTTTGCTTTTTCCCATGCATTCATTTGTTCCGGTTTTTTGTTTTTATATAAACCGGCGGGGTAGAAATGAGTAAATTTCCATGCATGAAATGCTGTAATTACATTCAGTAGAAGGAAGAGTACTAAAAGAAGATATAGGAGGCGTTTAAAAAACTTCATGTAACAAAAAAGTACGCGGTAAGAAAAATAAATAAAAGGGCTTAGGATTCGCTTAACTCCATTGGGAACTGGAATAAAAAGAGAGCGTATTGAACGCTCTCTTTTTATCATTTATATTTTACCACGTTTGATCTCTTCTACAATAGAAGGATCAAGTAATGTGCTGGTATCGCCGAGATTATCCGTTTCGCCTTCTGCTATTTTACGCAGGATGCGGCGCATGATTTTGCCGGAGCGGGTTTTAGGCAATCCGCTTACAAACTGGATCTTATCTGGTTTGGCAATAGGGCCAATGATCCGGGATACAGTTTGCAGGATATCTTTTTTAGTAAGTTCAGGATCGTGTGTCATGCGGTCTGTGATCACATAAGCATAAATACCTTGTCCTTTGATATCATGAGGGTATCCCACAACAGCGCTTTCTACCACACCAGAGTGCATATTGATGGCATTTTCCACTTCAGCAGTACCAATACGGTGACCGCTCACGTTTAGTACATCATCCACACGGCCGGTAATGCGGTAGTAACCATCTTCATCGCGGAGGCAGCCATCACCCGTAAAATAAAGATTATCGTATGTAGCAAAATAGGTGGTACGGCAGCGTTCATGATCACCATAGGTAGTACGTAACATACCTGGCCAAGGGAACTTGATACAGAGGTTGCCGTTCACATTGTTCCCTGTTACTTCTTTACCGGTTTCATCTACAAGGATAGGTTGTATGCCGGGGAGAGGTAAGGTGGCATAGCCCGGTTTTTCCGGAGTAATACCCGCTATTGGGGTGATCATGATCCCCCCGGTTTCTGTTTGCCACCAGGTATCTACTATAGGGCAGCGTCCTTTCCCGATATTATCTTTAAACCAATGCCATGCTTCTTCATTGATGGGTTCACCCACACTACCCAGTTTTTTCAGGGAGCTGAGATCTTTATGATTTACCGGACCAAGGCCATAGCTCATTAAGCTTCTGATAGCCGTAGGCGCAGTATATAGTGTGTTTACACGGAACTTATCAGTGATAGACCAAAGGCGTCCGGCATCGGGATAGGTAGGTACCCCTTCAAACATGAGTGTGGTAGCACCCGCGCTCAGCGGACCGTAGATGATATAACTATGGCCAGTGATCCAACCCACGTCTGCAGTACAGAAATATACTTCACCAGGTTGGTACTGGAAGGTATTTACGAATGTATAATTGGCGTATACCATATAGCCGCCGCAAGTGTGTACAACGCCTTTTGGTTTACCGGTGGATCCGGAAGTGTAGAGGATAAAGAGCATGTCTTCAGCATCCATTTCTTCTGCCGGGCAGGGAGGGTTGCCCATTGTTTCCACTTGTTTGATTTCATCTTCCCACCAGAGATCGCGTCCTTTGATCATACTCACCGGAGTGCGGGTGCGGGTAGATACAATTACTTTTTTAACTGAAGGGCAGGAAACCAGGGCATCATCGATCACAGATTTCAGGGGAATGTCTTTGTTGCCGCGAAATGCCCCATCGCAGGTAATAACGAGGTTACATTGGGCATCCTGGATCCTGTCTGCAATAGATTGGGCACTGAAGCCACCAAATACTACAGAATGGATGGCACCGATGCGGGCGCAGGCCAGCACGGAAATAGCCAGTTCGGGTATCATACCCATATAGATACATACACGATCTCCTTTTTTAACGCCATTGTTTTTGAGCACGTTTGCAAACTGGCATACCTTATTATATAGATCGCGATAGGTAATAACACGGTGACGTTCTTCGGGATCATTTGGTTCCCAGATAATGGCAGGAGTATTTCCTAATGTACCCAGATGTCTGTCAAGGCAATTCTCTGTGATATTCAGTTTGCCGCCAACAAACCATTTAACATCGGGGTCTTTAAAGTTCCATTCTAATACTTTGTCCCATTTCCGGCGCCAGTAAAAGTGATCGGCAACGTTTGCCCAGAAGCCTTCCGGGTCCATTACGCTTTGCTGATAGTTCTGTTGATACTCTTCTAAGCTTTTAATCTGGTACGGATAAGCCATATCTGCAATCAGTTTTGTTGGTCATTAAGTGAATAACGTGATGTCAATGCGGCTTAAATTTAATAAAAATGAGCAATAGTCAATAGTAATAGTGATATACTATCGATAATGAGGAGAAGAAAATCTTTAAAAGAGGAGAATCAGGAGAGGGAAAACACAGGGGTTGAAATCAGAGTTTTGAGAGAAGTATTCGCAGCTTAGTGTTTACTTGCCTGGTTTTTTGCGGTATTTTTCGCAGTAATTCCAGAAGTTCTGGTATACTTCGTCCATTACAGCAATAATCTTTTCTGTTTCGGCATTGCTGAGAGAAGGAATGATCTTGTCTTTGGCAATACCGCCGGCTTTGTTTGCATTACGCATCTTGCGATAAAAAGTAGGCACACTCCAGGCGCATTCCTCACATACCCGTTCCCGGAAATATATGGGAAGATTGATCATTCTGGAATGCACATCCTGTAATACATTAACAGGTTGTGGTGTAGAAGGCATGGATTTTTTCATATCAGTAGTTGTTGTTTTTAAAATTTGGGAAACATTAATTTATTGGGAATGCGATAATCGTTATATCTATTTATGGTTACATGTAAGCAAATGTATTTATAATTATTTTATTGTCCCAAATTTTGCACATATATTTTTAAGAATATATTTATTCTTGAAACGCCCTGTGGCAAAGGGTTTTGAGATAGATAGTTTTAATATGTGTCTGAAAATGTCAACTTTTTCGTTTTAGCAAATTGTGTAACGGTTATTTTTTTTAATAACTGATTTTTTAGTTCCTTCGCAGTATAATAACCATATTGTCTATATGAAATTTCCATTTGATAAAATGAAATGGAAATTATTATTATATTGTATGGGTTGCACACACTGAAGCTATCAACTAATCTAAAGTATACATGTCCAGGTTAATCCACATGGGCCAGCGCCTGAAGCAAATTTTAAAGCAGAAGAAAATCAAGATAGTCGACTTTGCCGATCTGGCAGGTTTTACAAACCAGATAGCCCACTACCATTTACGTAAAAGTGACATGAAGCGGAGTACGCTGGAGAAATTCTGTGAGTTAATAAATATTACACCGGAAGAATTTTATGAATGGAACAGTGTTACGGTAAGCAGTGGCGATAAAGCCGGGGAGCATACCATTTTGCATCATGGTAGTCGTTTAATGGAGCTTATAGGAGAGCGGGGATTGAACAAAACCAGGCTGGCAAAACGTTTGGGAATGAGCCGCAGAACGATGTATAATTTGTTCGAGAAAGAACTTTTTGGTACAGAAGAATTAGAGCGTGTAGCAAGGGCACTTGAAATGACTACCGCTGGTTTCCTGTATCCCGGAGCTCTGGACGATGCGCGACAGGCTGATAATGATGAAATGCTGGCGATGCGGGAAAAGTATTATAAATTACTGGAAGAGCACAATCAGTTATTGAAAAACTATTCCTCTCTTAAAGAAGGCCTGGAGTTGGCCAAGAAAGATATTATCCAGTTGCGCAAACAGGTCCGTTCCAAAAAAGGATCCTGATTTGAATAATAAGTTTATCAGCCAGAACATATTGTTATCTATTGTAGTTCCACGAGTTATTTTATTATTCTGTAGCCTATGAAAATTGACCTTTCCTTTTTTATTGTATCATAAAATTATTATAATTTCACTAACGTTACCATCAGGATATTGATAAGATCAATACTGTACACTAATTTTCTGATAATTATAAATCTGCTTCATATGGATTTTCTGCCAAATGCATTTGATTCCCCCATATGGTATATAGGAATGCAGATTAACGGTGCCAGCGAATTGCTTACACAAAAACAGAATCGTGAGATACTGGCAAAACGATTGAACCGTGATCAGCGTAATGCCTTAATAAAGGTAGAAGAGTACACTATTCTACCGGATACCATCCATCTGATTATACGTGAAGTAGCATTAACACTGGAAATGTGGTGGCCAGTATTCAGGGATGCAACCGCCAGGGAACTGGAAGATAGCGGAGGGATAGATGGTGTTACCTGTAACTGGCATAATCTTACACAGGAACTGATCATTGATGCAGTTGCCTTTGAAAGGTGTGCTTATGATCTGCTTTACCAGCCTGTTACAAAAGGATATGCCACTGATCCCGGATTCTACGAATTTAATAGTATCAATAACGTAGCAGGGATTGATCTATAATAACAGAGCGCCTACTTCTTGCCAGGTGTCTACACGTTTGTAGCCTGTTACGTTTATATTATGTGGTGCTGTAAACATGATGGCTTCTCCTTTGAAATGTTGCAGGTTCTTTACATGATCATCAATCATATAATCAGCCTGTACAATAGTTTTAGATCCACAGAAAACAATATTCTGCCAGCTTATAAAAGGATAGTGTTCCTCCAGCCATTCCAGTTTCTCGTTTAATGAAGTAGGAAATTCTATTGCTGCAGACACAATGAACACCTCATGTTTCTCACACAAGGCCTTAATTATTTCCTGGCTGTCTTTGATCACCACCTTGGTCCTGAAAAATCCCGGTTCAAATAAAAAACTACGGATAATTTCCTTGTCATGCGGAAAACCACTTGCTTCAGGCTGCCCGTTCAACGTCTCCCTGTTTACTTCCACGCCATATTTTTTTGCATAATAGTCGATAAACTGTTGAGTAGTATCTGCCATTACGCCGTCCATGTCTATTGCTATTCTTGCCATATCCTGCTGTTTTTTGCAAAGTTATGCATTTATTGCAAATTATTTCATAATATTGCATAAAATTGCAAGAACATGCTGAAAGAGGAGCGGTTTGATTATATCCTCAAAAAATTAAAAGCAGACCATAAAGTATTGCACACCGAGTTGAGTAATGACTTGCAGGTATCTGAAGATACTGTACGTCGCGATTTGGAAACTCTGGCGCAAAATGGCTTGTTAATTAAAGTAAGAGGCGGGGCTATCCCGCATTCTCCTCATCCTTACACTTTTAACGAACGTATTGGTATTCATGAAGACTCTAAAAAAGCAATTGCGGGTAAAGCATTGTCTTTTTTACATGACGGGCAAACGGTAATTATAGATGGAGGAACATCTACCTATGCTCTCGTAAAGTTATTCCCACCCTCCTTAAAACTTACAGTTATTACCCCCAGCATCCCCATTGCTATGCAATTGATGGAACATCCTGGAATAGAAGTGATCCTGACAGGAGGGCGTATTTTTAAAAGCTCACAGGTTACAGCAGGACTGGATACTATCCGGATGCTGGAAAAGGTACGTGCCGATATATGTTTCATGGGAGTATGCAGCCTGCATACAGAAGTAGGGGTAACGGGCCCGGATATGGAAGAAGCCGCAGTGAAGAATGTGATGGTACAATCCGCCAACAGGGTCATCGCCCTTGTTACCAGTGATAAAATGGGTACAGCCGAACCGTATAAGGTTTGTGATATTACAGAGATGGATACCATCATTACTGATGCAGCAGGACTTGCAATGGCAACTCCTTACCTGCAATTGGGCATAAAAGTGATTTAATATGTTACAGGAACTAACTTTAGACTATCCTCACAAAAAAACCGCACGTATTGCGGTAAGTGCATTGTTCTTCTTAACAGGACTCTGCTTTGCCAGCTGGGCTTCCCGTATCCCTGCCATTCAGCAGAAACTGCATATGAGTGAAGGGGAACTTGGCGGTATGCTGCTCGCGTTGCCAATAGGCTCTATGATCTCTATGCCGGTGGCAGGATGGCTGGTTGGCAAATTTGGAAGCCGGCAGGTGCTCATGGTGGCTGGATTACTCTACGGTGGGGTTTTGCCTACACTGGGATTGGTAGAACATTCCTGGCAGTTATTTGGCTGCCTGATGTTATTTGGCTTCTGTGGAAACATGGCAAACATTGCCGTAAATACACAGGCCGTACTCGTAGAGGCAATGTATGGACGTTCTATTATGGCCTCTTTTCATGGCTTGTGGAGCCTGGCAGGCTTTACTGGAGCGGCTATAGGAACAGGGATGGCTGCCGGAGGGATTGTTCCTTATCAGCATTTCCTGATCATCATGGTAATCGCTATTATTATTGTAGGAGTAAGTATCCGATCAGTAGTTCGCCATGATGTGAAAATAGAAGAAGACATTCTTGCAAAAACAGACAGAAGCATTGATGCAAAGCTTGCCAGACTGATAAGGAGAGTAATGCTGCTAAAAATAAAAAGAGTAAGACAATACCTGGTGCACCTGGTAAAACGGAAATGGAGTGTATTGAAGGTAATTGTAATCCTTGGCATCATTGCTTTTTGCTCTATGATCTGTGAAGGGACAATGTTTGACTGGAGCGGGGTATATTTCAAAAAAGTGATTCATTCTCCAGAAGGCATTGCCGGAATTGGATATACCGCATTTATGAGTACGATGGCGGCATTCCGTTTCATTGCAGATGCACTCACCACCCGTTTTGGTGTAAAGCGGATGTTGCAGTTAAGCGGAGGTCTTACTGCCGCGGGGTTGATCATTGCTGTAGCATTACCTTATTTTCCCACTGCTATCTTCGGATTTCTGCTGGTAGGAGCGGGTGTGTCTTCTGTGGTGCCCTTAGTATATAGCACCGCAGGACGGAGTAAAACATTCTCTCCCGGTATGGCCCTGGCAGCAGTATCTACCATTGGTTACCTGGGTTTCCTGTTGGGCCCACCGCTTATCGGGTTTGTGGCACAGGCAACCAGTTTACGAATTTCGTTTTCTATTATAGCAGTAATGGGAATGTGTATCGCTTTGATGAGTGGGAAGTTAAAGAACTAAAAAGCGAGGAAATAAATCAAGGGCCTGGAATTAATTATAAAGATGGCGTATCATTTATTTGATACGCCATCTTTAAGTTATGATATATGTATAATTACTATTCGTTTCTTTTTTCTCTTGTCAGTAAAGGGTTAAGACTGAAAGCTTATTGAAGAGGAAAATTTTTATTCTAACAATACGCTTTGAAAACCGTACTTTTGCACGATTTTTTTGTCTGGTGAATGGTATTAAAATCGTCAGGTTTTTAATTTTACAATAGAAAACGCAAATGCCTAAAGACTCCTCTATCAAATCTGTTCTTATTATTGGTTCTGGTCCTATTATTATTGGTCAGGCTTGTGAATTTGACTATTCCGGTTCCCAGGCGGCACGTTCGCTGCGCGAAGAAGGAATTAAGGTGGTTCTGATAAATTCGAATCCGGCTACTATCATGACGGATCCTATGATGGCCGACAAGGTATACTTGTTGCCCCTCACGGTAGAAAGTATAGAACAGATCCTGGAAGAGCATCAGATAGATGCCGTATTGCCAACCATGGGTGGACAAACAGCACTGAATCTCTGTAAAGAAGTGGATGAGCTGGGAATATGGCAGAAATATAATGTACGCCTGATTGGTGTGGATATTAAAGCGATCGATAAAGCAGAAGACCGTGAACAGTTCCGCCAGTGGATGATTGCTCTTGGTGTGCCCGTAGCTCCTGCCAGAACAGCCAACTCTTTCCTTGAAGGAAAAGAATTTGCCCAGGAAATCGGTTTCCCGCTGGTAATCCGTCCATCCTTTACCCTGGGTGGTACCGGTGGCGGTTTTGTACACAGTAAAGATGAACTGGATGAAGCACTTCAACGCGGATTACAGGCATCTCCCATCCACGAAGTACTGGTAGAAAAAGCAGTACTGGGCTGGAAGGAATTCGAACTGGAATTACTACGCGATAGTAATGATAACGTGGTGATCATCTGTACTGTAGAGAACCTGGACCCTATGGGGATCCATACTGGCGACTCCATTACAGTGGCTCCTGCCATGACCCTGAGCGATACCGCTTTCCAGGACATGCGTAACAAAGCAATTATGATGATGCGCGACCTTGGCAACTTTGCCGGAGGTTGTAATGTACAGTTCTCCCTGAACCCTGAGAATGAGGAACTGATCGCTATCGAGATCAATCCCCGCGTAAGCCGCTCTTCTGCCCTGGCTTCCAAGGCAACGGGTTATCCTATTGCGAAAATAGCTGCTAAACTGGCTATCGGTTATACACTGGATGAACTGGAAAACCAGATCACCAAAACCACTTCCGCTTTCTTTGAGCCGGCACTGGACTACGTAATAGTAAAAATGCCACGCTGGAACTTTGATAAATTCAAAGGTGCAGATCAGACTCTTGGATTGCAGATGAAATCAGTGGGTGAGGTAATGGCCATCGGCCGTACTTTCCCTGAAGCGCTGCAGAAAGCCTGTCAGAGTCTGGAAAATGATGCGCTTGGATTAGGATATTACGGCAAATCACTCATGAAGAGCGAGCAATTGCTGGAAAGAATGAAAACGCCTACCTGGGACAGGATCTTCCGTATCAAGGATGCCCTGATGGAAGGTGTTTCTGTGAAGCATTTACATCAGCTTACCTATATAGATAAATGGTTCCTGAACCAGATCAATGATATCGTTACGCTGGAAAAGCAATTGCTGGAGTATGACCTTAACACTGTGCCCAAGGACATGCTGCACGATGCCAAAAAGATGGGCTTCTCTGATATGCAGCTGACCCACTTACTTGGTAACTGTGAAGAAGAAGAGGTATATGAAAAGCGTAAATCGCTGGGCATTACCCGTACCTATAAAATGGTAGATACCTGCGCTGCGGAGTTTGAAGCTAAAACGCCTTATTTCTATTCTACTTTTGATACCGAGAATGAAAGCAAGCCTTCTGAAAAGAAGAAAGTGATTGTACTGGGCTCCGGTCCTAACCGTATCGGTCAGGGTATCGAATTCGATTACTGTTGCACCCATGGCCTGCAGGCTATCCAGGAGTGCGGTTATGACGCCATCATGGTGAACTGTAACCCTGAAACAGTATCTACGGACTTCGACATGGCAGACAAGCTGTACTTCGAGCCTGTATTCTGGGAACACCTCTGGGAAATCATAGAGCTGGAAAAACCAGAAGGGGTGATTGTACAATTGGGTGGACAAACAGCGCTGAAGCTGGCGAAACGTCTGGAAGAAAAAGGTATCAAAATTATCGGTACTTCTTTCGATAACATGGACATTGCCGAAGATCGTGGCCGTTTCTCCGATCTGCTGAAAGATCTGGGCATTCCTTACCCCAATTACGGTACCGCTTATAATACAGATGACGCTATCGAAGTAGCAAAAGAAGTAGGATATCCTGTATTGGTTCGTCCTTCATATGTACTGGGTGGCCAGCGTATGAGAATCGTGATTAATGAGGAAGAACTGGAAACATCCGTATTAAGCCTGCTGAAGCACTTACCAGGTAATAAGATCCTGATTGACCACTTCCTGGATCGTTGCCAGGAGGCAGAGATAGATGGTATCTTCGACGGAGAAGATTTCCATGTGATGGGAGTGATGGAACATATTGAACCTGCCGGTATTCATAGTGGAGACAGCAATGCGTTATTGCCATCATTCAATCTCACTCCGCTGGAAGTAACTACCATGGAGTTTTATGCAGAGAAGATTGCACGCGCACTGAATATCCGCGGACTGATCAACATTCAGTTTGCTATCAAAAACGGACAGGTGTTCGTGATCGAAGCGAATCCACGTGCCTCACGTACCACTCCTTTCATCGCCAAAGCATACCAGGTGCCATATCTGAATATCGCTACCAAAGTAATGCTGGGTGCCAAGAAACTGAAAGATTTCACGATAGAGAAGAACCTGAAAGGTTTTGCTATCAAAGAACCAGTGTTCTCTTTTAACAAGTTCCCCGGTGTGAACAAAGAGTTAGGACCTGAAATGAAATCTACCGGTGAGGCCATCCGCTTTATCAAAGATCTGCGTGATCCTTACTTTAGAACATTATACAAAGAGAAAAGTATGTACCTGAGCAAATAGCGCAGTATACAATATCTTATAAAGCAAAACGCCTTCCATTTTGGAAGGCGTTTTGCTTTTATTTTTAGTCTGTTTGCAGAGCAATAATATCGCGGTGTGGTATAAAAAAATCAGAGCCTGATGAAGATCAGGCTCTTTCTTTTCCCTCAAAATAACCATTAAAGACACGTCTATTTATTTGCATAAATAGCGTGACCGGTAGTGCAGTTTACTATAAATATTAAATATTAAAAAGATGTTAACTAATCAATAACAGATTAAGAAAACCGTTATTATTAAATAACTATTTATCAATACAATATTAATTATTAAATATATAGATATTTAAAATTGATCTTATTGCAGAAATATATTTTGCCCTAAAAACTTATCGAGCGTTCAAAATTTAAAGACGGGTCTGGTGCTAATATTTTGCATATTTGCGTATCATAGGTAAAGATGAAGATGAAGGTAATCCCCGGAGAATTTCGTAGGGATATTTGGGATCTTTGTGTACCTCAAAATATAAAACCATGTTTGTTGCCTTTTTGAAACGCGCACCTTTCGTGCGTCTGATCTTCCCATTAGCCATAGGCATTGTTTTACAACCATATCTGCCATTATTCCCTGGAATTATCTGGGCCGGTTGCGGACTGTTATTGCTGCTGCTATTCCTGTTATCCCGCCTGTCTGTCTGGATCAGATATGTATATGGTTGGACAATGGGTGTAATTCTACACCTCCTGATTATTTGTGCTGGCTATCTCCTGACATATTACTCAGATGTACGGCACAACCAATATTACTATGGTCATGTTTTGCGATCAACAGATTTCCTGCTTGTTATTGTAAAAGAGCCATTACAGGAAAAGGCCCGTTCTTATCGTACCACAGTGCAGGTAACAGCTATTGTCCGCAGGGATAGCATGCTACCCGTAAAAGGATCTCTGCTTTTGTATCTGCAGAAAGATACCGCTGTTACTGCTTTGCAGTGTGGAGACCGGTTGTTGCTGTGTAATAAATTGAATGCAGTATCCAATAGTGGTAATCCGGGTGCATTTGATTACCGCAGGTACTGTGCAGCTCATCAGATTTATCAGCAGGCATATCTGCAAACGGGAGAGTGGCAGTTAAATAAGCGGAATAAAGGAGATATTTTATTATCTGCCAGGAATTACTGTTTGCGTATCCTCAATCAGTATATAGGAGGAAAGGAGGCCGGATTGGCAGCAGCACTGCTCATAGGCTACCGGTATGATCTGGACAAAGAAATGGTACAGGATTATACCAATACGGGGATTGTACATATCATTGCTATTTCCGGAATGCATCTGGCTCTTATTTACGGTAGCCTGTTATGGTTGCTGCAGTGGTGGCCTGCTCACCGGTTTACTAACATGTTGAAAGCGCTGCTTATCATTTTTCTCCTGTGGGCTTTTACCTTGCTCACCGGCGCGTCTGCATCAGTACTGCGGGCAAGTGTGATGTTCACTTTTATCACGGTGGGAAAGTTTGTACTTGATCGTTATACCAATGTATACAATACACTGGCGGCTTCTGCCTTCCTGTTATTATGTTATGATCCCGGTTTGCTTACAGATGCGGGATTCCAGTTATCATATCTGGCAGTATTAAGTATTCTTATTTGTTTCAAACCGCTCTATAGTTTGCTCTATTTGCGCAATCGCTGGCTGGACAAGATTTGGGAAGCCATCGCCCTTACACTGGCTGCTCAGTTACTTACTTTGCCTGTTTGCCTATACTACTTTCATCAGTTTCCTTTGTACTTTCTGCCAGCGAATCTGCTGGCCGTGCCTTTATCTACTATAATCCTCTATGGAGAGATTCTGCTATTAATGCTGGGCAAATTCAACATACCGGCTCATTATATGGGCACCTGTCTACAATGGCTGATGGTCTGGATGAATAAAGGAATTGCAGAAATCGGACACCTGCCGGGAGCATTGATCCGGGAAATCTATATCACATTATATGGTACCATTTGCTGTTATATAATGGTCGCAGGGATCTTGGTGTGGTGGTTGTGCCGTTGGACGAGAGGATTGATAACGGCACTCTGGAGTTGTCTGATATGGGCTGTGTGGAATATGGCCGACAGTTTGCAGGCACACCAGCAGCATCAATTGGTGGTGTACAACATTCCGGCACATACAGCTGTTGATGTAATAGACGGACGTAGTGTACGTTTTTTTGGAGATGCTTTCTTAGATCTTTACCTGCAACCATCAAGAGCATCCTTTAAAATTCTCCGGAGTTGCCGTACGCCTTCACACTATCTTACTGTGGGGAATAAACGGCTGCTGGTGATCGACGGCGCATTACAGGTAGCTGCTACAGGAAAAAAAATCAGGATAGATTATCTTTTACTTTCACATAATCCACATGTGGATATCAAACAATTGGATGCATTATTTGATGCGGGGCTCATAATTTTTGATGCTTCAAACAAACGAAAGAGTATTGAACAATGGAAAAGTGATTGTTACGCGCTAACTTTGCGCTTCTTTTCGGTTCCGGATCAGGGAGCTTATGTCGTAAAATTCTAATTTTTTCCATACATGCAAAAGCAAATCAAATCAGCATTGATCTCCGTTTTCTATAAAGATAATCTGGAGAACATCGTTAGAAAATTAGGTGAGCAGGGCGTAACCATTTATTCAACGGGTGGTACACAAAAGTTTATTGAAGAGTTGGGCGTAAAGTGTGTGGCTGTGGAAGAACTGACCGCGTATCCTTCTATTCTGGGTGGCCGTGTAAAAACATTACACCCTAAAGTATTTGGTGGCATACTGGCCCGCCGTGAAAATGCACAGGACCTTGAACAGCTGAAGCAGTACGAGATTCCTGAGCTGGACCTGGTAATCGTTGACCTGTATCCGTTTGAGGAAACAGTAAAGAGTACTACAGAAGAACAGACTATTATTGAGAAGATCGACATTGGTGGTGTATCACTGATCAGAGCCGCTGGCAAGAACTACAAAGATGTAGTGATTGTAGCCTCTAAAGATCAATATGCAGATCTGGAAAAAGTGCTGGTTGATAATAACGGTGCTACCACTATCGAAGATCGCAGATCATTTGCTGCAAAAGCATTTGAAGTGTGCGCTCATTATGATGTAGCGATTGCTCAGTACTTCCTGCATAACGAACCTTCTGCCTACTTCCAGGTATCTGCCCCGGAAGGACAGGTAATGCGTTATGGAGAAAACCCTCATCAGAAAGGTGTATTCTACGGAGATCTGTCTGAAATATTCAACAAACTACATGGCAAGGAATTGTCTTATAATAATCTCGTGGATGTTGATGCTGCCTGCCAGCTGATCCAGGAGTTTACTGATACTACATTTGCGGTGATTAAACATACTAACGTATGTGGTATTGCCAGTCGTGCTACACTGAAAGAAGCCTGGGATGCCGCACTGGCAGGGGATAAAGAGAGTGCTTTCGGGGGCGTACTGGTTTGTAATGCGGTAGTAGACAAGACTACAGCAGAATCTATCAGTGAAATATTCTTTGAAATCCTTATAGCACCTGGTTTTGAGCCAGATGCCCTTACTGTATTACAAGCTAAAAAGAACAGGATTCTGTTACAGCAGTTACAACCGGTTAAAGCCTCTTATGTTTATAAGAATGTGTTGAACGGTGTGCTGATACAGGAAGCCGATAAAGGCAGCTTTAAAGAGTGGAATGATACAGGGGCAAGACCGGCAACTGTTAATGAAAAAGCGGATCTTGAATTTGCAAACCTGGTATGTAAACACTTAAAATCAAATGCAATTGCTCTGGTAAAAGACAGGCAGCTGATAGGCAAAGGTTGTGGACAAACATCCCGTATAGATGCTTTGCGTCATGCCATTGAAAAAGCCAACCAATTTAATTTTGATCTTAAAGGTGCTGCCATGGCTTCAGATGCATTCTTCCCATTTGACGACTGTGTACGTATTGCACATGAAGAAGGAATCGTAGCCGTGATTCAGCCAGGAGGTTCTGTCCGTGATAATGACTCTGTTGAATTCTGCAAACAGAATAATATGGTAATGGTAATGACAGGTATGCGTCATTTCAGACATTAGTATTTAACAAACTATAATATTGAGAGCATCGGTCATTGGCCGGTGCTTTTTTTATAACTTGCAGGCTGCAACTATGGCTTTTTTACATCACAATATCATGAAGGATGCAGATGATGCAGCTTTGATGCAGGAGTATAAACGCTCCGGCAAGCTGGACTATCTGGCAGCGCTGTATCAGCGCTATATGAACCTGGTATATGGGGTGTGTCTGCGTTTTTTTGATGAAGAAGCAAGTAAGGATGCCGTGATGCAGATTTTTGAAGAACTGATTGTGAAACTGAAACAGCATGAAGTACAGAACTTTAAAAGCTGGTTGCATGTACTTACCCGTAACTATTGCCTGATGAGGTTGCGGTCACTGAAAAACAGGGAGGGCAGGGAAATCTCCCTGGATGGATTGCCTGTTATGGAAAACGATTCATTTGTACATCATGAAAATGGAATGAGCGTAGAAGCTCATTTACAGGATATGGAGAAGTGCCTGGAAACGCTGCCGGAAGAACAAAAGCGGAGTGTAGACCTATTTTATCTGAAGGAAAAGAGTTACCGGGAAGTTGCTGATATGACAGGGTACGATATGAATAAGGTAAAAAGCTATATTCAAAACGGAAAGCGGAACCTGAAAATTTGTATGGAACAACAACATGCCTCACAAGCATAACGATATTAAACACGGGGTGGATCCTGAACTGATCCGCCGTTACCTGGCCGGCGAGCTGGATGACAAAGCTATGCACCTGCTGGAGAAGCAGGCGCTGGATGATCCATTTCTTGCCGAAGCGCTGGATGGGTTGGCCGCCTATGCACCTGATCAGCAAACCAACCTGGAGGATCTTAACAACCGCCTGGAACAAAGGGTAGCACGTAAACAGATGCGGAAACTGCCGGTATATTATCGCTGGACTGCCGCTGCAATAGTTCTGTTGCTGGCAGGCATAGGTGTAATAAAGATGTGGCAGTTGCCGGAAAAGCATGAAATGGCAAAAGTGATAGTTCCACAGGATACCACAGCACCTGCTGCAATTATGAATGAAAGTGGGCAAGCTTCAGCCAACCTGACAGATAAAAAGCCGGGTATAGGAGCTTCAGATGTCCCTAAACCATTATCAGCTACTCCTCCTGCCGAACCTGTCATGGCAAAGAAGAAGGCAATGCTGCAAAGTGATACCACTACTCAGGGTTGGTATGCTAATATACAGGGAGAGCCCGCGGCTCCCGCAAAAGATATGGAAGTGGCGAAAGAAGTGGAAGCAGCACCTTCAGTCCTTAGTGGTAAGGTTGCTGGTGTTAATATAAGCCGCCAGCCCACAGCTCCGGCCCCGGCTTTAGCACCCGCCAGGACGAGAATGCTTAGGGGAAGGGTGATTAGTGAGAATGATAACTCTGGTATGCCGGGTGCTACTGTTGCGGTTATTGGCACCAGCAAGGGGGCGATTACAGACAAGGATGGAAATTTTGCTGTTTCTGTGGACAGTACTGAAAAGGTACAGTTAAGTGTAAATGCCGTCGGCTTTATGAGTAAGAAACTGGCAATTGGAAATGAAGAGAACAATCTCAATATTGCTATTGCCCAACAGAATAATAGTTTGAATGAAGTGACTGTAGTTGGCTACGGAGTCCAAAAGAAGAGCGTTGTAACCAGTGCTCAGGCTACTATAACTTCTAAGGACATTCACAGGCAGGAGATGCAGGAGATGGATAGTGAAAAGAGCAGGCGTAAAAAAGCAGCCTATCAGGTACCGTCTCCCGGAGAAGGATTTGAGAGCTATGAAAAATACATCGCAAAGAATGTCCGGTATCCTTCATCAGCACAAAATATAACTGGAAAAGTCCGCGTTGCTTTTACGGTAAAAGCAGATGGTAGGCTGGAAAATTTTAGAGTGCTCCGGAAGCTGCAGCCAGATTGCGATACAGAGGCTATCCGTGTAATTAAAGAGGGGCCGGCCTGGATTCCCGCATCTGATGGTAAATCTACGCGTGTGCAGGTAGATGTTCCTTTTGCCCCCTGAGTATTATATGCTACTTTATAGTTGGCAACCCAGACTATAATGCTCTGTGATTGCTCAAAGTATTATACGCTGCTTTGTTTTTCAACCTTATGATGTTGATTTTCTTTTTTGGGCGACTATTATACTCTATTTTGTTTTATAGCCCTTATCAGTTTTCTATTCCGTCTGTTTTCACGACTGTCATTCAGTGAAAACGCAGCCCATATTGCGGCAGGGAGCCACCCAATTAATGTAATCTGCAAAAGCAGGCAAACGATACCTGTTAAAAGTTTACCTCTTAGAAAGAAAGATAGCCAGGGTAAAAGGATTGCTATCAGCATCATAGCATAACGGTTTAAGAATTAATAGTAAGAGTTGTAAAAATAAGATACTATTTTTTTCGCTCTTTCCATAGCTGATTAAAGGATTTAGGTGCAAAAACAGGTAATTCCCTGTTATCCCCCCAGGCACCTGCAAAAAACTTCTTCATAAAGAAATTCTTGGTATTACCGCCTACAAGGTTCATCATACGGCGGCTTAGGCTAGCTTGTTTCCAGCCAAACCAGGACATTTTTTCTCCACCTGAAGTCAGGTTATCCTCCACCGCTTTATGCCGGTTGTTCAGCAGCAGTTCATGAATATTGATGCGTACCGGGCACACTTCGGTACAGTTACCACAAAGGGAAGAGGCATAGCTGAGATGCATATTTTCTTCCATCCCTTTTAAGTGTGGAGTAATGACGGAACCAATAGGTCCGCTGTAGGTAGTACCATAGGTATGGCCTCCTATATTTTTATATACGGGGCATGCATTGAGGCAGGCACCACAACGGATGCAGTACAAGCTTTCCCGCATTTCCGTATCTTTTAAAATGTTGGTACGTCCATTATCCATCAGGATCACATACATTTCTTCCGGACCATCCGTTTCGCCTTCCTGCCGTGGACCGCTGAAAATAGAATTGTAGACGGTTACCTGCTGTCCGGTACCATAAGTAGCCAGAAGCGGCCAGAAAAGTGCCAGGTCATTGATGGATGGTAACATCTTTTCTATGCCTACCAGTACGATATGTGTTTTGGGGAAGGCTGTGCTCAATCGTGCATTCCCTTCATTTTCAGTAACAGCAACGGCCCCGATATCTGCCAGGATGAAGTTGGCACCGGTGATGCCTATCTCTGCATCCAGGTATTTCTGGCGTAATTTTTCGCGGGCTACCAGTGTAAGCTCCTGGGGAGTAAGGTTTGGTGCTGTGCCCAGCTTTTCTTCAAACAGGCGGGCTACATCTTCCTTACTTTTATGCATGGCTGGTGTAACGATGTGGTAAGGCGGTTCCCCGTCCAGCTGTTGGATATATTCTCCCAGGTCCGTTTCCACACATTCTATCCCATGTTTTGCCAGGAAGCTGTTCAGATGAACCTCTTCGGTGGCCATAGATTTACTTTTCACAATGCTTTTACATTGTTTCGCTTCACAGATGGCCAGGATTTCGTCCAGAACCTGCTGTGCATTCTCTGCCCAAATCACTTTCCCGCCCCGGCGTGTAAAGTTGGATTCAAAATCTTCCAGATGTTTATCAAGGTGCTCCAGTGCTCTCCACTTGATATTCTTGGCCCGTTCACGCGCTGTTGTAAGGTCGGCAAACTGGTGTTTACCGGCTTTAACAGCCGTGTTATATTTACCAATATTATGATTGATGGTCTGTCGGTGGCCGAGGTCGGCCACTTTCTTTTCGCTATCTGCCAAAAAAGTGGACGCGTTCTGATGCATACGTTATTGAATTCGTAGTTCCGAATTACAAAAGCCGTACCGCTTTACGGTATTTGGGCTTTGCTTAACAACTGTTGGTAAAGATAGGGAATTGAAAGGATAGGATGAGCTCGTTTGTCTACTCTGCTTTGTACTTCTTTAATGCTATTTTATCCAATACCTCGTAAAATTCCTTTCCGTATTTGCGGATAATCGCATCGCGCAGGAAACGGTATACCGGTACACGTAATGATTTACCGTTTTTACAGGCAGGTTTGCATATGTCCCAGCGGTCATAATTTACCGCTTCAAAAGCTTCGTATTTCGTTACCCGGATAGGATACAGATGGCAGGACACTGGTTTTTTGAAATCCACTATGCCATCATTATATGCCTTCTCTATGCCACATCCCACCGTACCATAATCATCTATGGTTGCATAGGCACAGATTCCCTTGTTTACAATGGGAGTAACATACCCATATTCGTCATCTATGGTATTGGTACCTGTTTTTTCTATTTCTGCAATACCCTCTGGCCGCAGGTATGAAGCTATTTTAGGGTAGATTTTTTTGAGGATCTTTACTTCATCTTTTTCCAGCGGTGCACCACAATCCCCGGCAACACAGCATGCCCCTTTACAGGCACCCAGATTGCAAACGAATTGTTCCTCAATCACTTCATCGCTGATATATTTATCGTCTATTATGATCATTGTTAGTTAGCATCAATACTTACACGTGTTCTAATACCCGCGAAATTACAACAATCCAGCTGGTTTGCATAAACAACATGTTGTATGTTTAATGCAGAGAATGCCGTTACCCATAAACTATTTATTATCTCCACTTTAGGGTCTCCACCAGGTGTAGCATATCCTGTTGAAGGAACTGGTTTACAGGCGCAAGAGAATCTGCATTGGGTGCAGCATCAAAATAGAGTGCGCCTCGAAGGAAATGACGGACAGAATCTGTCACGAAGAATTGTTTGGCAGAGGCAGCATTACCCCCTACTTCGTAAAAAAGACCATTTACATTGTTAGGGGTAGCAATTGTTTTTTCATCAATGTATTCAGCCTTATAAGTGTGTTTATAGGTCATTTTGAATGCATCATTGATTAGTTGCTGAAAGTCATTCTGTGATTTGCCTATTTCTTTATAGCTCATGTAGATTTTACCGTTGAGGGAAGGGAACTCTACATTGATCCAGTACGGATTTTCAGTTTTCTGGCCAAAGAACAGGCTATCTTTTACAATATTTGCGTAAACGGGATATTCGAATGTGTAAGGATATCCCGGTTTATCAAAAAGCCGGTATTCTCTTTTGGGAAATTTTATCTCAAAATATCCACGTGGTTTAGGCGTATATGTTTGTTCACAGGCAGTTATGAATAATAATAGTGTAAATAACCAGCTATAAGCAGGTAGTATAAGGTAGATCTTGTTCCTTTTAGATATCATCACAAGCTGGTTGTTATGGTCACTGCTGTTTTATTCTTCTTCTGCATTTTGGCGGATGCTTATCTGTACTTTCTGGATACGCATTTTACTTACTTCCAGTACGGTAAAGTCATATTGCTCGTGGCTGATCACGCTATTCTCTTCTGGGAATTTCCCTGCGAGTTCCAGGATCAGGCCGCCGATGGAATCACTCTCTCCTTTTATTACTTCAAAAGTATCCGGAGGGATGTTCATGATTCGGCAAACGTCATTGAGCATGGTTTTACCTTCAAATACGTAGGTAAAGTTGTCCACCTTGCTGTAATTGAACTCTTCTTCATCAAACTCATCTTTGATATCACCTATCACTTCCTCTACGATGTCTTCCAGGGTCACGATCCCGGAAGTGCCACCAAACTCGTCCACTACTACAGCAAAGTGCATTCGTCTTGTCTGAAATTCGGAGAGGAGATCTTCAATCAGTTTATGACCATGCACGAAGAATGGTTGCCGCATAACGGTATGCCAATCAAATGCAGTTCCTTTATCGAGGTGGGGCAGGAGGTCTTTTGTATGGATTACCCCTACAATATTGTCAAGATTGCCTTTATATACCGGTAAACGGGAATAATGCAGATCTGCCACATGTTTTACAACGGAGGGGAAGGGATCATCATATTCAATACCAGACACATCCAGACGGGTATGCATGATCTGTTTTACGGTGATATTACCAAATTTGAGGATTCCTTTGAGTATGTTTTTCTCTTCCTGGGAGGCGGTAGGGTCTACACTCATTTCGATGGCTTCATCTATTTCCTGGTAGTTCACTGCGCCGCTGCCTCTGTGGAAGAATTTCGCCTCAATGCTTTCGCTTACGCTTACATAGAAGTCGCTTACCGGTTCCAGGGTAGCATGTATAATGCTGACAAACCAGGCGAAGTAGGTAGCGAAGCGGATATTATTCTGGGCAGCCCATACACGGGGAAGTACCTGGCCGAAGAAGAGGAGGACGAAAGTAATGATTGCAATCCGCACTACAAATGATACGACCGGCAGGGTTTGAAGGTCTTCCATTTGGGTAATGAGGTAGTTGGTAACCAGGATAAAAGCCAGGGAAAGGAGAATGCCGGCTATCTGGAGGGATGCCAGGAGGGACCGTGGCTTTTCCAGTAGTTTCGTAATCAGCTTGCCGCTGGTGTTCTGCCTCGTTTTAAGGGCATTTAAATCTTTATAGTTCAGCGAGAAGAAGGCTACTTCTGCGCCAGATACGATGAAGGCAAGTAATAACAATATAAATATTACAAGGAGGTAAATCACCACATTAGGGGTGGCAATTGGTACTGCTGCTTGTAATGTGGTAAGCTTACCGAATAGAATGCTTGCCGGATAGGTGTCCAAATTGTTCAACTTTGACGTGATAAATATTAAACCTGAGACTTTACACTACAAAGCAGGTTCCAAAAAAATGGGAAAGAAATTCAGGTATTAAATTGAATCGCTTTCCCTATATGCAAATATAAGTAATGTCCCATTACGGGATTATCAATTAAAAAGAATTAATATTTTTATTTGAATAGTTAAAAGGGCAGATCGTCCGCAGCGTCGTTCATTTGGGGTGGGATTTCCATGTTGGGGAAGTTATCTCCTGTAGAGCTACCTGTATTACTATGATGGATAGCGCTTTCAGTATTGTTGAGATCCATCCGTTTGTCCAACATAACTAAATTATCACCTACAACTTCTGTAGCAAATTTTTTATTTCCTTCCTTATCTTCCCAGCTACGGGTACGTAAGCGGCCTTCAATGTATACAAGGCTACCTTTGTGCAGGTATTTCTGTGCCAGTTCTGCGAGTCCGCGCCATAATACAACGGTATGCCATTCTGTTTGGGATATCAGTTTACCGGCCCTGTCCTTAAATGTTTCTGTAGTAGCAAGCGAAAACTTAGCTACTGCAATATTACCTTCTAAAAATTGTACATCCGGATCTCTACCCAAGTTGCCAATCAGGATTACTTTATTAACACCTCTCATTGTTGCAGGTTTTAATCTATTGATTTAAACTATTGAAAATATATTCTTCTTAAATAAAACAACCTTCTTAAAGTTAATATTTTTTTCCAATCGACAGGGAAAATTTTAAGGCATACTTTTAGCTTCAAATACCTTGCCGCAGCAAGTTAAGAGCAATTATCCCGCCCGGAATTATTAGATCAAAACAGGCTTAACTCTCCGCTTTTAAGAAAATCTGTAATGGTTTTCGGAAAGGCGAAATCATCCAGTTGTTTACGTGGAACTGCAATGTAGCCGGGCATTTCCGGTTGTTTTGATACTGACAGATAAATGAACTGACTATAAATTTTCTGATGTGTAAGCTGCTGCTTGAATGCAGCAGACATGCCTTCTATGTTGTAACGCATATCACCCAATGTATTTTTAAAGACGGGCATTGTCCGTAACGTGGAAATATCTGCTGGTTGTTGTGTTTCTACTAATATGAATTCGTGCAGGTTCTGCCAGATGTCGTTTTCTATACGTTTGCGAATATAGAGTTTGTCTTTGTATTGTAGCACCAGGTAGTTAAAGTATCTTTTTTTTACCACCAGTTTTTTTGATTTTACCGGTAAGAGGGTAGTAAGGTTAAGTTGCAGAGCTTTACATTTTTTGGCCAGCGGACAAATGTTACAGGCAGGCTGCTGGGGCTTACAGATCACTGCCCCGAAGTCCATGATGCTCTGGTTATAGACTGCCGACTGAGCATGTGGTAGCAATTCCTGTGCAAGTGTTGTGAATTGTTTTTTGCCGGCAGTACTATCAATCGGGGTATCAATATCAAAAAACCTGGATAATACGCGGAATACATTCCCATCTAATACTGCATGTGGCAGATTAAAGGCAAAAGAAGCAATAGCTGCCGCAGTGTATGGACCTACCCCCTTGAGAGATTGTATGGATTCGTATGTATTGGGAAAATGACCGTGGAACTGTTCCACAATCTGTCTGGCAGCAGCCAGCATATTTTTACAACGGGCATAATATCCCAGTCCCTGCCAGAGACGGAAAACGGCTTCTTCCGGAGCAGCAGCCAGATCCTGAACGGTGGGATAGGCCTGGATGAAGTTCTCATAATATGCCCATCCCTGTTCTACACGGGTTTGTTGCAGGATAATTTCAGACAGCCATATCCGGTAGGGATCCTTCTCACCTTTCCAGGGCATGGAGCGTGAATTATCATTGCTGTTCCATTGGAGGAGGGCCGGGGGAAAGAATTGCTTCATTAGTTATAAACGGGACGCTCCTGTGTGGAAGCGACTTGGAATTTTATTACAAATATAATGGGTGGATAGGGATAAAAGGGACAACTAATGACCTTAGAGGTAAGATTTTATGAAATTTTTTCAAGGGCCAGGAAGGTAGATTGTGTTTGATGACATCGATTTCTGTCCTGGAGAATAACCCTGGATTATACTATTTAGAGCCTTTTCTGGTACTGTCCGGGATACTGAAACGAATAGTTTTATAACAGAACTTATTGGGAAATAGACGAATATGTTAAGATATGCGTTATATAAATGTAGCATTTGAGTATTGATTTCAGCTATTTAGGACACATATTTGGTCCTTAAGTGCAGAAAAAAAAGGTGAAATGAATATTATTTTTTGTATATTCGTTAATGAGTGGTTTAGTGAAAATTTGTATGTCATACCTATAAAAGTGAACATGTACTGGTCAATAGTAATGAAATTATTCCTTCGTCCCAATTGTCCAACATTTTGCCTAGTAGTTAATAGTTAATGACTTGCATCCGGAAATATTAAGAAAAAGTAAGGTATAAGAAAAAAAGATAAAATTTATTTGCTTAAAATTCAGCAATTAAAAAAAAATAGATAATTTTGGGACAAGTAATCCTTCGCTTCAATTATGAGAAAAGCTGACTTAATTAACAATATTGCTGAAAAAACCGGCATACCTAAAGTAGATGTGTTAGTAACACTAGAGGCCATGTTTAAGGAGGTCAAAGAAGCGTTGGCTAATGGCGAGCATATCTATATAAGGGGATTCGGTAGCTTTATTACCAAGAAAAGGGCTGCGAAGATCGGCCGTAACATAAAGAAAAATGTTGCAGTTGAAATTCCAGAGCACTTTATTCCGGCCTTTAAGCCGTCAAAAGAATTCGTTGCAGAAGTAAAGAAGCTTAAAAGTTCTTAATTTCGCAGCCTAATCTTAAAGGCGTGCAAAAAAAACAAGTTCTCCTGGTTGGTGCCGCTGCGGCATTACTTATAGTATTGGTAGCCTTCGGCCGCACCATACCACATTCGGACAAAAAAGCGATGCCAACTGACACACACATGCATAGTGGTGGTCAGGAGGGACAACCTATTGCCTTCAACGAATTGCTGGCAGCAGCCAAGCAAAAAGTACCCGCATCAAAATTGCTCTCTATCACAACTTTGGAAAACAAGGTTGTGAGAGGTGATGTTAAGAATCAGCAAATAGCCGCTTATAAAGAATTGTATGCTACCTGGGATAGCCTGAATCAATTACCCATTGCTGCTTATTATCTTGGCGAAGCAGCCAAGTTGGAAAATTCCGAAAAAAGTCTCACCTTTGCAGCCAATTTATTTTTAGAACACCTGGAACACGCACAGGATCCTGCTGTATCGAAATGGGAAAGCTTGCAGGCTATTACCTTACTCGATCAGGCCCTTCAGCTTAGTCCCGGTAATGATTCCCTGAAAATAAAACAGGCGCTGCTGTATATGAATACCGGCGAGCCTATGACGGGTGTGGCAAAACTCAAGGAGGTAGTGGCAACCAATCCTGATAATGTTGAAGCTCAGTTAACTTTGGCAAATTTGGCTATTCAATCTGGCCAGAACGACAAGGCTATCGAAAGGATGGAAACGTTTCTACAGAAACATCCTGACGAAGCTAAAGCTATATTTGTCATGGCAGAGGCTTACCGCAGCAAAGGTGATGTCAAGAAAGCGGTTGAATTATTTGAGCAATGTAAAAAGCTACTCAAGGATCCATCGCTAAAAGCGGAAATCGACAACTATATTAAAAGCATTAGATAATATTTCATTTTTAAACTTTAAAACGTTTTAGCGTATGCCTTGCGGTAAGAAAAGAAAAAGACATAAGATTGCCACTCATAAACGTAAAAAGCGCTTGAGAAAGAACCGGCATAAGAAAGGTAAAAAATAGTTTTCTTCTGTTTCCCGCCATTTATACTAACCAGGTTTTATTTACGGCGCGGTGATCGGATAAATTTTTTTATATATCCTGCATGATTTTAGCGATTATTCTTAAATTGCTGAAGTCATGCAGGTTTTTCCACAAATCCCGCTTAGTATTCCGGATATTACCTGCAGATCGCTAAACCCTTAAGCAATCCATCATCACGTATACTAACATTTCGTTAGTTGTAATCTGGTATGCAGTAAGCTGTTATTTAATAGTCGTGCATAACACTAAGGTGAAGTTATAATGGTTAAAATATTGGACGCTTGAACAAGGAACTTATTATAAATGCGGCACCTACTGGTGTGGAAATAGCGTTGCTGGAAGACAAGAAGTTGGTTGAATTACACCACGAAAGTGGTAATCCCAATTTCTCAGTCGGGGATCTATACCTGGGGAGAGTTAAAAAACTCATTCCAGGTCTCAATGCAGCGTTTGTGGATGTTGGCTTTGAAAAGGATGCTTTTTTGCATTATACAGATCTAAGCCCTTACATCCGATCCATACTTAAATTTACACAGCAGGCAATCACCGACAAAACCCCAGAAGGGTTTGATTTTACAAAATTTAAGAATGAGCCGGAAATTGTAAAAACCGGCAAAATTACTGATGTGTTAGGCGGAAAGCCCAACATTCTTGTGCAAATACTGAAAGAACCGATCTCTTCCAAAGGCCCACGTCTGAGTTGCGAAATTTCATTACCCGGAAGGTTTATTGTGTTAACACCCTTTAACGACATTGTAGCGGTATCTAAAAAGATACACTCTTCCGAAGAAAGAAAAAGATTGCAGAAGATTGTGGAAGCTATCAAAACACCCAATTTTGGTGTTATTGTCCGCACTGCCGCAGAAGGAAAGAAAACAGCAGAGTTGCATGAAGATCTGACTACATTGGTAGAAACCTGGAGAAACATTCAGTCAAATCTTCGTGGGGGGACCCCTCCGCAAAAGATCCTGAGTGAACAGGCCAAAACCACCAGTATATTAAGAGATCTTCTGAATGAGAGCTTTAACCGTATAGTCATCAATGATAAGAACATGTACACTGATACCAGGGCCTATATCGGAAAGATAGCCCCGGAAAAACAGGACATCGTTCATCACTATCATAATGGTGCTCCGATCTTTGATCACTATGGTATTACCCGGCAGGTGAAGGCGTCATTTGGTAAAACAGTGAACCTCGACAGTGGTGTATACCTGATCATAGAAGCTACGGAAGCCCTGCACGTAATAGACGTGAACAGTGGCTATAAAAGCTCCAGTAACAACCAGGAACAGAATGCGCTGGCTTCTAATCTGGAAGCTGCAGGGGAAATAGCCCGACAACTAAGATTGCGCGATCTCGGTGGTATCATTATCATTGACTTCATTGATATGAAATTGCCCGAGAACAAAAAGGTAGTATACGAAGCAATGGAGAAATTCATGTCGCAGGACAGAGCCAAGCATACTATTCTGCCGATCTCTAAGTTTGGACTGATGCAGATAACCCGTCAGCGTGTTAAACCGGAAGTAACTATTTCAGTGGCAGAAGATTGCCCAACATGTCATGGCACTGGTAAGATAGGCGCCTCCGTATTAATTATAGACGAGGTTGAAAAGAATCTCCAATACCTGATAAATCATCAGCATAAAGGACTCTCTATCAGGGTACATCCGGTATTCTATGCTTTCCTTGCTAAAGGTTTCCTTACTTCCCGCCAATGGAAATGGTATTTCCAGTATAAGAAATGGGTGAAGGTAAAAGCAGATTCTAATTACCACCTTACCGAGTACCGCTTTTTTGACGCCAACGACGAAGAAATTAAATTATAATTTACTGCTTAATAGAAAACGCTTAACGCTACATGCCAATTGCATGTAGCGTTAAGCGTTTTTCCTTTAGAATGCCGGAAAAATGTTAAACCAATAACTCCTGTTCCATAGAAGCTACCGGTTTATTGGATGTATTTATTATTTACATGCGACCACTGATATTTCCACATTAACACCTTTGGGCAGCCCTGATACTTCTACAGTTTCACGGGCAGGAAAATATCCCAGGAAGTATTTACCATACACTTCATTGATCTGTGAGAAATTCTTCATGTCTGTAATAAAGATGGTTGTCTTTAGTACATCGTTAAAATCCATAGCGGCCGCCGCCAGGATGTTCTTCAGATTTTGCATTACCTGATGTGTTTCGGTTGTAATATCCTCCGTCATAAGCTGGCTGCTTTCCGGATGAAGGGCTATCTGTCCGGAAACAAACAACATATTGCCTGCTTTTACTGCCTGACTGTAAGGGCCGATAGGGGCGGGAGCATTTGAAGTATTGATTATCTGTTTATCCATAGTTGTAAAATTATGGAAGAATCGATTACGGCGAATTTTTAATTCATCATTGTTAATGATTTAATTATCATTGCTCACGATTAATACGTCATTATTAGTTATTAATTAATAGGTTTGCGAAAATTTTGCACATGAAGATCCTTATAGTAGGAGATGCGCAACGTTATAATGCTCTGCTGCTGAAAGGTGGTTTTAACGGGCAACAGATACAGCAGGTGGCTACGCTGGAGAGGGTTGAATCACTGGCATCTTATCAGCTGGTGATAGATCTGATTTTTGACGATCATCCTGAGCATGCAGCCTTATATGCAAAGTTCCCGGAGATACCGGTACTGGCAGGTATTGTAAAAACTTCCCTTGCAGCAGTTATGAACAACTATGCATTCAGTCAGGGATTTAACCTGGTAGGATGTAACTGGTTACCAGGATTTATTGAGATGCCGGTAACAGAAGTCTCGCTCATGGATGATGAACAGCAACCATTGCTTCAGGATCTAATGAGACAGCTGGGCTGGCAGTTTGAAGTGGTAAAGGATAGTGTGGGAATGGTTACTCCCCGCGTGGTGTGCATGATTATCAATGAAGCATATATGGCCGCAGAAGAAGAGATCGCATCCAGAGCAGATATCAATACGGCTATGCGACTGGGAACAAACTACCCGCTGGGGCCATTTGAATGGTGCGAAAAGATAGGGGTAAAACATGTGGCGGAGGTTTTATCAGCAATATCAGCTGCTACTGGAAATGAAAGATATAAAGTTAGCCCTTTGCTGGCGAGGGAGGCACAAACATCAAATGTAAAATAGATTGTCTTTAATACTCAATATAGATACTGCTACAGCAACAGGTTCTGTTTGCCTTTCAAAGGACGGAAAGCCTTTACAAACACTGGTAAATGACCAGCAGCGGGATCATGCCGCAACCATGATCCTTTTCGTTCAGGAAATAATGAAAACCCAGAAGATCACCTCTGCACAACTGGATGCTGTGGCCGTAAGCGCCGGGCCGGGGTCTTACACTGGTTTGCGGGTGGGAGTAGCTACTGCCAAAGGATTATGTTATGCCTGGGGCAAGCCATTGATAGCTGTTTCTACTTTACAGATGATGGCTCAGGGAATGCAACAGCAGTTGCAGGATACAACCGCGTTTTATTGCCCCATGCTGGATGCCCGTCGTATGGAAGTATATACCGCCCTATATAAGGGAGATCTGTCAACTATTATCCCGCCAGAAGCTCTTATCCTTACACCTGATGCATTTAGGGAGCAGCTTAATCAGCATAAAACTTACTTTTTTGGAGATGGTAGTGAAAAATGGCAGCAGCTTTTGCCAAATCATCATAATGCTTTGTTTGTACCTTATAAAATAAGTGCCGCTCATTTGTCAGCACTTTCTAATGCTGCTTTTAGCCGTCAGGAGTTCGTTGATGTAGCATATTTTAGTCCTTTTTACCTCAAACCCTTCCATTTCAATAACAAAAAATAGCCATTTTCCGGTATCTTTTTCTTAGTTGTGTCACAGAACTGTCAAATTATGTTTAATTGGCAAGTAATGACCATCTATATATTAAAAAATAAGGTATAGAAGTTTTTTTTATTACGACTAATATTATATTTTTGTATAAATCGATACCCGGTTATTGTTTTCTAACAATGTGTGGGTTTACTGTCCGTTGATCCCTTTCATTTCATCATTACTTTAAAAACTATTATGCGATGGAAAAAACATTATTAACTACCTCTTCTAATACTCTTATTATTTCTAGAGGTACCAATGAAAAAGACCAAATTAAATTGGATTACATTGCTGTTAAGAAGGCTGCGATGGTATTGCGTGCAATAAACCATAAGCTGCGCCAGCAGATGATTAAGTTGCTGGAAGATCACAAAAAAATGACAGTTACTGAAATCTACGTTAAGCTTCGCCTGGAGCAGTCTGTTGCCTCACAGCACCTGGCTATCCTGCGTCGTGCCGGCATTGTGATTACAGAGAGAGATGGCAAATTCATTCACTATACAATCAACAAACAACGTATAGCTGAAGTTGCCAAATTTGTAGAAGAGCTGGTAGGCTAAATCTGGTTTTAGTTGACTCGTCAACAGAGTACAAAAAATATTCGGGCCTAACTGAGAGTCGCATTTAAACTTTTAGTTAGGCTCTAATTTTGACGTACCAAGGTTACAATTGAAGTGAATTATATTACTCAAATGAGTAGTATTTTATTACCTGCGTAATTCCCGTTATATATAATAACAGGTAAAATGATGGTATGCCCATGCTAAAATGGTGTTAAAAGACATATCATATTATGACTTCTCTCATACATTCCTCCACTTATAAAGTTGTAAATTTGTCCGAAATCAAAAACCGATGTTCGTCAAGCAACTTTATACGAATTGCTTATCAGAAGCTGCCTACTTTATAGAGTCTGAAGGTGAAGCTGTCGTGATAGATCCCCTACGGGATATCGAAGCTTACCTTGACCTGGCTAAAGAACGGAATGCTACCATTAAGTATATTTTCGAAACACACTTTCATGCAGATTTTGTATCAGGCCATCTCGACCTTGCTGCAGCCACAAAAGCTCCTATTGTTTTCGGACCGGAAGCCGTTACCAATTTTCCGATCTACCTGGCAAAAGATGCTGAGAAATTCTCTATAGGTAAACTGACACTTGAAGTATTGCATACACCAGGTCATACTATGGAGTCTACCTGCTATTTATTGTATGATGAGAATGGGGTAGCCTCCAGTCTGTTTACCGGAGATACTCTCTTTGTAGGAGATGTTGGTCGCCCGGACCTTTTCAGCGGTAACCATACCAAAGAAGAACTGGCTGCTATGCTATTCGATTCTCTAAATAATAAGATAAAAACATTACCGGATAACGTAACAGTATATCCGGCGCATGGTCCCGGTTCCTCCTGTGGTAAGAACCTGGGTCCTAATACATCCAGTACCCTGGCAGATGAAAAGAGTACTAACTATGCCTTGCTCGCTACCGATAAAAATCAATTTATCAAAGAAGTAACAGACGGACTCTCTACCCCTCCTTCTTATTTCCCAATCAACGCTAAGATAAACAAGGAAGGGTATGACACATTGAAAGCCGTCATGGAGAAAAGCAATGTACCACTGTCTGTTGCAGATTTTAAGCAGAAGATCAAAGAAGGAATGCTTGTGCTTGACACCCGTCCCGCAGCGACCTTTGCCGAAGGTTTTGTACCCAGCTCCATTAGTATTGGACTGGAAGGTCGTTTTGCTGAATGGGCAGGCAGCTTATTGCCATTTGATGAAAATATCCTGCTGGTAACAGAAGCTGGTAAAGAAGAAGAAACGATTGTTCGCCTGGCCCGCGTTGGGTTTGATCATGTGGATGGTTACCTGAAGGGTGGTTATGAGGCCTGGATAGCCGCTGGAGAAAAACTGGATATGATTATTACTGTAGAACCCGATGAACTGGCAATGGATATTCCTCATGATCCAAATCTGATCATACTGGATGTGCGTAAACAGGCAGAATATGCAGACGGACATATTAAAGACGCAATCAATCTTACTCTGAGTGATATGGTAGATCCTGGTACCATGGCAGATTTTGATGACAATCATAACCTGTATGTACATTGCCAGGGTGGATACCGCAGTATCATTGCCTGTTCTATACTGAAAAGAGAAGGGATTCATAACCTCCGTAATGTAGAGGGTGGGTATAACAGCATGAAGAGTACAAAGGGATTGGAGATTATGCAGGAAAAGAATGTGCTGAACTAGTTTTCAGAAAGATATAAAAATGTGAAGGAGAAAGGCCGCAAAGCTTTTCTCCTTTTTCTGTTCCACAGGTATGCTTTTTGAACTTTACCAGTAAAGATTTCTATGGGAAAACAACTGGAAGGGCAAATAGCACTTGTTACCGGAAGCAGCAGTGGTATAGGCGCAGGCATTGCCATCGCATTGGGGGAGGCAGGGGCCACGGTAATTGTGAATTATCATAGTGATAAAAGTCGAAAAAGTGCGGAAGAGGTACTTGTAAAGATTAAATCGGCAGGTAGTGGTGGTATAGTTTTCCAATGTAATATCAGTATAGAACGAGAAGTGAAAGAGATGTTTGCGGAAATTCTTGCCCGTTTTGGAACAATAGATATTGTAGTAACCAATGCAGGTATTCAACAAGATGCCCCATTTCTTGAAATGACATTGGAACAATGGAATGCCGTAATTAGTACTAATCTTACAGGGCAATTTCTGTGTGCAAGGGAGGCGGCAAAAGAGTTTAAACGCCGGGGTGTAAAACGGGAACGGTCAAAAGCTGCTGGCAAGATCATTTGTATGAGCAGTGTACATGAAGTTATCCCCTGGGCCGGCCATGTTAATTACGCTGCAAGTAAAGGTGGTGTAAAACTGTTGATGCAATCCATGGCGCAGGAACTGGCACCACTTAAAATAAGAGTAAATAGTCTGGCTCCAGGAGCTATCAAAACCCGAATCAATAAAGATGCGTGGGATACACCTGAAGATGAAAAGAAATTGCTGGAACTGATTCCATATGAAAGGATAGGAGAAGCTGAAGATGTTGCAAAGGCGGCAGTATGGCTGGCCAGTGACGAAAGCGACTATGTAACTGGTATAACATTATTCATTGATGGAGGAATGACGTTGTATCCAGGATTTGCGGATAATGGTTGATATTTATCTGTTTTAATTGATTAGCAATTAATTATGTTAAAACAATTTTCTATTCTAGCATGTTATTTGTAAAACTCAATTAAACTTTTAACCATGAGAAACAGATATTTATTGATGGCAGGCTTATTATTCACAGCGGTAAGCCTATTTTCCTGTCAACCAAGCGACAGTACAATTCAACAAGGGGTAAATGAAAAACTTGCCAGTACTCCAGGTATCACCGGCGAAGTAAGTAGTGGTGTAGTAACATTAAGCGGAGAGGTAAGTGATGATGCTGCAAAAACATCTGCCGAAGAATCTGTAAAGAGTGTGAGCGGAGTAAAATCTGTAACTAACAATGTGATGGTACAGGCAGCTGTTCCAACACCTACTCCACCGCCAGCAGCAGCACTGAGCCCTGACGATATGCTGAAGAACACATTAGACTCTGCTTATAAAGCAGATGGTTATGCAGAGATTACTGTCGCTGTTAACAATGGAGAAGTTACACTTGAAGGAAATGCAAAGAAAGCAGATGTAAAGAAGATCGTGAAAACTGCAGAAGATGCTAAAGCTAAGAAAGTGAACAATAAACTGACTGTGAAATAAAGAATGCATTATCTAAAAGCTACTCCGTCTGCGGTTAATCTGTAGGCGGAGTCGTTATTTAAACTAGTTATCAGTGCTGTAAACATTAATAACTAGTTTAAATGTGTTGTCTATTTAGTTGATGCTTTATATTCATGTTTCCATCTTCGGTGGCTCCAAACCCATACTTCCGGTTGTTCACGGATATTCTTCTCCAGGAATTGCACAAATGCTTCTGTGATAGCACCATCAGGTGCCTGCAGGGGTTCTTCGAAAGCGAGTTTGAGTGTAGCATGATAATAACCACGTTTCGTTTTGCGGATGTCTGCAAATACTACAGGGATATCATTTCTTTTTGCGGTCATTTCAGGTCCCTTATAAAAAGCCGTCATTTTGTTCAAAAAGGGATACCAATAACAACGACGGGGATTTCCAGGATTCTGATCTGCTACCAGCGCAATGAGATATTGTTTGCTCAGCCAGGGCTGTATACTCTCCTTAATATCATTCGCCGGAAGGAGAATACTTCCGGACCTTTCACGGAAATGGCGAAAGAGCCTGTCTGCAGCTTTATTAGTAAGCGGCATATATACTACCAGGAAAGGAAACTGAACACCCTGCATACAAAACTGGTTTGCCCATTCCCAGTTAAAATTATGGCCCAGATGCAGTTGGCAGCTTTTGCCTTTTGCATAGAGTTCATGTAATACAGTAAGATCACAGATAAAACGACGTTCCAGTTCTTTGGGGCGGATGGTTAACAGCTTGAGTGTTTCTACCATCATATCCGTCAGATTCAGGTAGTACTTTTTAGCGAGCAGTGTGATCTCCTTGTTTGTTTTATCGGGGAAAGCCTGCCGCAGGTTTTCGAACACTACCTTTTTACGATAGCCCACGACGTAGTAAATGATCAGATATAATCCGTCACTGATGAAGTATAACAACCATAATGGCAATATGGAAATTCCATATGTGAATGCCAGCAAAAAATAATACATGTCAGCTACGATTTCTATAACACAATATTCTGTACCAATGCGCTCTTCTGCGGATAATCAGTATTAAAATGTAAACCACGGCTTTCTTTACGGAAGGAGGCGCTCTTCACTATCAGATAACCAACTGTAATGAGATTACGCAATTCACAAAGCTGAGGTGAAACTTCTGTTCTTTCGTATAGCGCTTCTGTTTCTTCATGCAAGATATCCAGTCTGCGTATAGCACGTTGCAAACGTTCGTTTGTGCGTACAATACCCAGGTAGTCGCTCATGATCTGTTTCAGCTCTTTCAAGCTTTGTGTAATCAGGATCATCTCCTTGGGTGCAGTAGTACCGGCCGCATTCCAGTCTGGTACATCATTCTTTAATGGAATGGAAGCAATCCTTTTAACGGCATCTATATAACAGCGGTGAGCAAATACCATTGCTTCCAGCAGCGAATTGGAGGCCAGTCGGTTTGCACCATGCAGTCCAGTACTTGAACATTCTCCACATGCATACAGATTGTTGATAGAAGTACGTCCCCATTCATTTACTTTAATACCACCACAACTATAGTGTGCTGCTGGTGATACGGGGATCATATCTTTCTTTACATCAATACCTGCAGAAAGACATTTCTCATAGATGTTTGGAAAGTGGTGTACAAACTTTTCCATATCCATATGCCGGCAATCGAGATACACAAATTCTGTACCGTCTATCTTCATTTCACTGTCTATCGCGCGGGCAACAATATCACGGGGAGCAAGAGAGAGTCGTGCATCATACTTGTGCATAAACTCTTCTCCATGAATATTTCGCAAAATGCCTCCATCGCCACGCACCGCTTCAGTAATCAGGAAGGCATTATTTACACCGGGTTGATATAAAGCAGTAGGATGGAACTGGATAAATTCCATGTTCTCAATCCGGCCCTTTGCACGGTATACCATTGCTACCCCATCGCCTGTTGCGATTGGAGGATTGGTAGTACTGCGGTATACCTGTCCATTGCCACCAGTAGCAACTAATGTAATGCGACTCAGGATCTTTTCGATCTTATTGGTGAGAAGGTTTAGGACGTATACGCCGTAGCATTCAATATCCGGTGTTGATTTAGTGATCAGATAACCCAGGTGATGCTGTGTAATAAGATCTACTACAAAGCAATGGGTAATCAGTTCTATATTCGGGTTTTTGTGAATAGCATCCAGCAAAGCGCGTTCAATTTCCTTTCCCGTAACATCTTTATAGTGGATAACCCTAAACTCAGAATGTCCGCCTTCACGACCAAGGGAAAAGGTGCCGGTATCATTCTTATCAAAGTTGGCTCCCCATTCAATAATCTCATTTACGCGTTCCGGGCCTTCCTTTACAACTATCTCAACAATTTGTTTATTGCAAAGACCATCGCCGGCAATGAGGGTATCATCAATATGTTTTTCAAAGCTGTCATTCTCCAGGTCGTTCACCACGGCTACACCACCCTGAGCATATTTCGTATTGGTTTCGTCTTCGCGGGTTTTGGTAATAATTGTAATTTTTTTATCAGGGCACTCTGCTGCCACCTTTAAGGCATATGTTAGGCCCGCAATACCCGAACCAATCACTAAGAAGTCTGTCTGTTGCATAGTTACTTTAGCAAGAACCAAATGTACGTTTTAATTTGTTCTTATGTTTCGAGGGGCATAGCCTACCCGGATCTGTAAATACCAGGTGCATAGTTTCTATTGCTCCAGGATATAAGTCACACTACCGGGAGTAATATATGGAAGGTAGTACCATTATTGTTCGTATGACTTACTTTGAGTTGTCCTCCATGTAACTGGATAATTTGTTGTGAAAGGCTAAGGCCGATTCCACTGCCCTTTTTCTTGGTTGTATAGAAAGGGATAAAGATCTTGTCCATTGCGTCTGTATCGATGCCCGGACCATTATCTGTGATCTCTATGCTTACCTGACTGTTATTACTCAGGCTGACGGTTACGCCAATGGCAGGTTGTTGCACCTGTTCCAATGCATCCATTGCATTTTTAATAAGATTGATCAGCACCATTTGCAACTGAGCTACATCAACATGGATTTCTGTACTAACGGATTCTACCTGATAATGATAATAGATGCCTGCCTGTTTCATTTCAGGAAGTAATAACTGGCTAACACCCGTGATCAGTTCTTTAATGTTAATATTTGTGAACTGGGGTTTTGGAAGTGTGGTATAGTCCCGGTAGGCATTCACAAAATTCATGATGCCTTTACTGCGGCTCTTGATAGTTTCCAATGCTTCCCGTAAGTCTGTGATGGCTTCCTGCTGCTGCGTTTCCGGTAAGATATCCTGCTCCACAATATCCTGCATGGTACTAATAAGAGACACGATCGGCGTAACTGAGTTCATGATCTCATGCCGTAGTATTTTTGTCAGGTTCTGCCATGCCTCCAGTTCTTTTTCCTGTAATTCTGCATGGATGTTCTGAATAGACAACAGCTTCACCAGTCGTCCCTGCAGTCTTACTGTAGCTGCATGGATCGACAGTTGTTGCTCCTGGTGAGTGCGGTATAAAATCTTATTCCCTGAATGTACTTGTAGCAATAACTCAGGTAAGCCTGGATGTACATTTTTGAGTTCCGAAATATTGCGCAGGCGGTAAATACCTAATAAACGAAAAGCTGCGGGGTTAATCAGTTCTATTCTTCCTTCTGTATCAAATGACAACACACCAATGCTGATATGCTGAACAATGGTGTCGATGTATTTCAGATTCGCTTCCTTTTCTGCACGCGTTTGACGAAAGGCTTCCAGCACTTCATTGAACTGGTGGTTCAATGCCTGGAAACTTTTTCCCATTTTGTTATCTGCACTGAAACGGATGGAAAAATCTTCATAACGGATAGATTCAAGAAACAGCGTGAGTTTGCGGTTCACCCTGTTGATGTAATAATACATGCCATAGATCTGGAGGCACATCAGTATGACAATAACCAGCCCGGAAAGCGTACCCAGTTTATACCATACCCATACACCTGCTATGGTAGTAGCAGTCAGCAATATGATACGAAGGAAAATAGTAATACTGAATCTGTTCATGATGGGGCTAGATATTGTATTTTTCCAGTCTTCTGTATAGTGCGGCTCTGCTAAGGCCCAGTTCTTTAGCGGCTTCTGTGATGTTGCCATTCACCTTTTTCATGGCCTGGGTAATGATATTACGTTCCATTTCTTCCAGGTTATAACCGGTATTCAACTGCTGATCCTGTGCGGGTGATTTTAAGAATACATCTTTAGGCATCAGTACTTTTCCCTGCGAAAGGATCACGGCTCTTTCCATGGCATGCTGCAGTTCCCGGATATTGCCCGGCCATTCATACTGTTGTAGCTGTTGTACCAGTGATTCGTGAAGGCTGATAGCGGAACGTTTGTATCGCTCGCGGTACAATTGGAGGAAATGTTCCGCTAGCGGAATGATATCTTCTACACGTTCGCGAAGCGCAGGGAGATGTATTTCTATAGTGTTAATACGATAGAGCAAATCTTGCCGGAACTGGTGTTGTGCAGCCATCTGTTCCACATTACGGTTGGTTGCACAGATCAGGCGTACATCCAGGGGAATGGCTTTGTTGCTCCCTACCCGGGTCACTGCTCTGTTTTGCAATACGGTGAGCAGTTTTGCCTGAAAGGGCAGGGAGATGTTCCCAATCTCATCAAGGAAAATGCTCCCACCAGAAGCTTCTTCAAAACGGCCACTGCGGTCGTCACGGGCATCTGTAAACGCGCCCTTTACATGCCCGAATAATTCACTTTCAAAAAGTGTTTCGCTGATAGCTCCAAGGTCTACACTTACAAAAGGTTGGGCCGTGCGATGTGATAGCTGATGAATATGGCGTGCCAGCATATCCTTGCCGGTACCATTCTCTCCCAGGATCAGGATATTGGCATCTGTAGCAGCTACCCGTTGTGCGGTATCCAATACCTGTAGCATACCGGGGCTGCTGCCTATAATTGAAGAGGATGTTTGTGATGTGGGGGTAGGCGCTATTTTTTCCTGGTTCCTGTTCTTTTTGTTGTAAGCGGCCTGCATTGTAGCCAGCAGCTTTTCATTTTCCCAGGGTTTTAGAACAAAGTCTGCCGCGCCAGCTTTGATAGCACGCACTGCCATTTCAACATCTCCATATGCGGTAAACATGACTACAGCTGCTGTGGGCTGAAGATCCAGAATGCGGTCCAGCCATTCAAAACCTTCTTTACCACTGCTAAGATCACGGGTAAAATTCATGTCCAGCAGGATCACGTCATATTCAAAGTTCGATACGAGATATGGGATCTTTTGCGGATTGCGCTCAAAGTCCACTTGCCCGAAATGCCTTTTTAATAATAGCCGGGCGGCACGGAGCACATCCATATCATCATCTACAATCAGAATTTTTCCAGGCAGTGTTGTGGTCATAATAACTTCTTATATATAATTTGTAAAGACATCCGCAAACAACGTTCCCGACAAATGGAAGAGATACCTGCCGGTGGTGAATACGGCCACAGGCAATATTATAAAAAGATTTCGGTTTTATCCGGAAGGATATTCCGGCTTCTGGAAAGTGTCCGGAAATGGACGTGCGGTGTGCGGTTCAGGACGATTTAAACTGGGGGTAATACCTGCAATTCGTTTACAGTAGCGGTTTTCGTGCTTTGGCATACAGGTTGCCTAACCACAGAAGCAAAGTTAGTATTATAACCTATGGACAAGAAAATAGAAAAAAAGTATTGGTCTAAAAAGCGGATATCACTGATTGGTGGTGGTGCAATAGTAGTGATACTACTTGCCTACAATCTCATATTTGCAGACCATCGTTCCAAGCTGAATGTGGAGAAAGATAAGATCACAATCTCTACTGTTACAAAGGGAACCTTTGATCAGTATATAGCAGTAACTGCGGTTGTACTCCCTCTGAAAACCATCCGGCTGGATGCTATTGTGGGTGGTTATGTAAGCCAGAAATACCTGGAAGGGGGAAGTAATGTAAAGAAAGGAGACAGCATTCTGCGACTGGAAAATCAGAACCTGATGATGGACTTCGTGAACCACGAAACGGAAATCTACCGCCTGATCAATGAATTGCAGAACACCAGGCAGTCACTGAAACAGAATAAATATACCATGCAGGCTACAGTAGCCACTCTGGATTACCAGATAGAGCAGGCGAAAGACCTGTATGACCGTACAAAACAACTGGTAGATGAAAAGATTGTATCCCGCCAGGAGTTTAACAAGAACAAAATTGATTACGAGCGGCTGGTTAAACAGAAACAGATCGAAATAGAGAGCCAGCGTTTTCAGGAAGAAAATGCGAAGATCCAGATAGAACGGCTAGAGTCAACAATTGCCCGCACGCAACGCAACCTTCAGATGATGAAGGATAACCTGAACAACCTTGTTTTAAGAGCTCCTATAGATGGTCAGCTCTCTTCTGTTGACGCTGAAGTTGGGGGAAGTATTACTGCTGGGCAGAACATTGGGCAGATAGACGACCTGAATGGTTTTAAAATGCGTGCTGAAGTGGATGAACATTATATATCCCGTGTTTTTGCAGGACTGAAGGCTTCTTTTGAGTTCAACAATAAGAATTATGGATTAGTTATTATTAAGGTATATCCTGAGGTAAAGAATGGTCGTTTCAATGTTGATCTGAAATTTGAAACGGAAACACCTGATGGTATACGCCGTGGTCAGTCTTCTCCTATCCGCCTTGAATTGGGTAAATCTTCTGCAGCCGTATTGCTTCCTGTGGGAGGTTTCTTCTCGGACACCGGTGGTAATTGGGTATACGTAGTGGACAAGGGTGGCAAGCGTGCAGTGAAACGTACCATTTCCCTGGGACAAAAGAACCCGCAGTTCTTTGAAGTACTGGAAGGGTTACAGGAGGGTGAGCAGGTGATCACGTCTTCTTATGAGAATTTCGGAGACAAAGAAGTTTTAGTATTTTAAACGTACAGTTGTTTTAGTCCTCGCCCATCCTTCGTCTGCGGACGAAGGTGAGCGGAGGCCACCCTGATAAATCTGCATTTAATCTTAAACTTAAATTAATGATACGCACCGTAAATCTGCAAAAAATATTTACCACAGAAGAAATTGAAACTTCTGCACTGAATGGCATTAACATGGAAGTGAAAGATGGAGAGTTTGTAGCTATCATGGGACCATCCGGTTGTGGAAAGTCTACCTTACTAAATATCCTGGGATTGCTGGATAATCCAAGCGGGGGAGAATACCATTTCTGGGAGCATGAAGTAGCCCGGATGAGTGAGCGCCAGCGTGCGCAATTGCGTAAGGGATCTATCGGATTTGTATTCCAGAGCTTTAACCTGATAGATGAACTGACCGTGTTCGAGAATGTTGAGTTACCACTGTTATATCTTAAGGTGCCTGCCAGTGAACGCAAAACAAAGGTAGAAGCCGTGCTGGAACGTATGAATATCATGCATCGCCGTAATCACTTCCCTCAACAACTTTCCGGTGGTCAGCAGCAGCGTGTGGCGATTGCCCGTGCGGTGGTGGCCAAGCCTAAAATGATTTTGGCGGATGAGCCTACAGGTAATCTGGACTCTACTAATGGGGAAGAAGTAATGAAGCTGTTGCAGGAGCTGAATGAAGCGGGTACCACCATGATTATGGTAACGCATAGCCCTTACGATGCCGGATTTGCTCATCGCATCATCAATCTGTTTGATGGTAGAGTGGTAACTGAAAATATCAAGGAGCAGTTCCATATTTAGATGTGTATTTACTTGTCAATTTAAAATGAATAACCATGATCAGTAATTATTTGCGTATCGGCTGGCGTAACATCAAACGTCATAAACTGTATAGCGGGATTAATATAGGAGGACTGGCACTCGGTCTTGCGGTTGGAATCTTATTACTGATCTGGGTACAGGATGAATTGAGTTTTGACAGGTTTCATAAGAATGGGAAAAGTATATACAAGCTGAGTGTTACATTCAAATCGGGCAATGATGTACAAACATGGGGTGCGATGCCAGGTCCTATTGCACCTGTTTCTGTAAAAAGGATTGCAGGAGTAGAGAGTGCAGTAAGAATAAGTGAAGTATGGCAGATATCCCAGTTTACTTATGGCAACAAAGATTTTTACAATATTAAAGGTGCCTATGTAGATCCTACCTTTTTCTCGATGTTCAGTTTCCGATTATTGAAGGGAAACCTGTTTTCAAATAATCAATCTATTGTAATTACCCGCAGCGCAGCTAAAAGATATTTTGGTACTGAAGACGCTGTGGGTAAAATGATCCAGGCTAACCAGAAAGACAATTACACTGTCAGTGGTGTAATGGAAGATTTCCCACTGAATTCAAGTATTCGATATGATTTCCTTTTCCCTTTTGATATTCTTAGAAAGAATTTCGGGGTAGGAGATAACTGGAAGTCCCTGGATGAAGACTGGGGGGATTTTTATTATGATACCTATCTTCAGTTAGCTCCCAATACCGAACCTGCCAAAGTTTCGCAACAGCTTGCATTATTACGCCCTGAAAGTAAACCTGATGCGAACGTTAAATATAATGTACAGCCTTTATATAATGTGCATTTATATAATCTTGATCAGAGCGAAGCTGGTATTAAAATAGTTCGCATTTTTCTGATCATAGCTATTGTAATACTGCTTATCGCTTGTGTAAATTATGTAAATCTTTCCACTGCAAGAGCTATACAACGTGCAGGTGAAATAGGTATCAGGAAGATGGTAGGGGCAGCCCGCCGCCAGTTATTCCTGCAGTTCTTATGGGAATCTGCACTGGTGTTTTTAATAGCATTAGCATTGGCGCTATTGATTATGCTGTTGGTTATTCCATTCTACAATGATCTTACTAACAAACAGCTTTCTCTAAGTATAAATAATATGCAGATGATCATAGCTATTGGGGGGGCTATGTTACTGACACTGCTGGTAGCAGGGATTTATCCCGCAATACTGTTATCATCTTTTGATCCTTTAAAAACATTAAAAGGTCGCATTACGCTGGGCGGAAGTAATATCTCTTTCCGTAAGGCGCTGGTGGTATTGCAATTTGTGATTGCCACAGTATTGATCATCAGTACACTGATCGTTGGTCAGCAGTTGCAATATATCAGATCGAAAGCATTAGGTTATGATAAGGAGAATATATTCCAGTTTAATCTGGGAAATGGGGAACCGCATTTTGCCAGTTTGAGGCCGGAGATAGCTGCTATGCCGGGTGTACATGGGGTTGCCGGCGCCACTCAGGATTTGCTGGAGATAAGCAGTAGTACAGGGGATACTTATTGGGATGGAAAAACAGATGATCAATCTATGGTAGTCCATGCAATAGGTAGTGACATGGCATTTCTCGAAGTCATGAATTTCAAGCTGGCCAGTGGGGCTAATTTTACTGATTCTAAAGCGGATTCAGGACATTATATCGTTAATGAAACGGCTGCGAAGATAATGGGAATGAAGGATGCAGTTGGTAAACGGTTCAAGTTATGGGGGAATGAGGGGATTATTATTGGTGTGGTAAAGGATTTTCACTTTGCATCACTGCATGAAAAAATTGCGCCGCTGGTATTTTATTATGGAGGGGCTACCCATGTACCAACGGGATACAGGATGTATATAAAAACCAGTGGTAAAGATGCCCAGAAGGCAATAGCTGCTGCCGCAAAAATATATGCACGTTATAACGGGAACCATCCTTTTGAATATTCTTTCATGGATGCAGAACTGGACAAAATATATCGTACAGACCAGCGTACCGGTCGTTTGTTTAACTACTTTGCCTTTATTGCCATCTTTATCAGTTGCCTCGGACTTTTCGGACTGGCCACTTTTGCTACGGCACAAAGAGTGAAGGAGATAGGCATTCGTAAAGTACTGGGAGCTTCTGTTACAAATATAGTAACACTGCTGTCTTCAGATTTTCTGAAAACTGTATTCATTGCAATCCTGTTATCTATTCCTATTGCCTGGTTGGTTATGCATAAATGGCTGGAAGATTATGCTTACCGGGTGGGTATTGACTGGAAGGTATTTGTATTGGCAGGTAGTATAGCTGTAATAATAGCATTATTCACTGTTAGCTTCCAGGCGGTTAAAGCTGCAATAGTGAACCCGGTAAAATCACTCAAATCAGAATAGATCCTATATGCTGAAACATTATTTGAAAATAGCAATCCGTCACCTGCGGCAACAGAAAGTAATCACGGCGATTAATATCGCAGGGTTATCAATTGGTATGGCCTGTTGTATACTGATTATCCTGTTTGTAAAAGATGAACGCAGTTATGATACCTTCCATGTAAATGCGAATAGCATTTACCGGTTAAACAGTGCTATCATAAAGGATAATGAGGCCAACCGTATTCCTATGACACAGTTTGCAGCAGCACCTGCTTTGAAAGCAGAACTGGTAGATGTTAAAAGGGCGGTGCGCATCCAGCAGGAGGGACAGACACTGCTTTCCTATAAGGATAAACAAATTACAGAAGATGTTGTGTATGCAGATGAGGACTATTTCAAAATGTTCAGTTTCCCTTTGAAGGAAGGTAACCCTGCTAAAGTTTTGAAAGCACCTTATACAATGGTGATCACAGAAAAGATTGCTAAGAAATATTTTGGATCAGAAGAACCGGTAGGAAAAGTAATGCGGGTGGGTACCAAGTTTGATTGCCAGATAACTGGTGTAGCGCAGGACATGCTGTTGAATTCTGATGTAAAACATGATGTCATCATCTCTTTTGCTACTTATAAACAAATGGCAGCTGCGGATGGAAATAACCTGGAAGAGGATAGTTGGTTTTTCTTTTCAAATACAACTACCTATGTGCAGTTGAACGAACATGCCAGTATTGCAAGAGCCAACAGGGAACTGGTAAAGCTACGGACCCGGCACATCGACAAAATTGCAAAAAGCCTGGGCTTAGGATTTGAATATGAGTTGCAACCTTTGTTACATACGCATTTACGCCAGAGGGGAGATAAAGATGTGAGTGCTGCATCAAGGCTCATTTATTTCTACATGATCATCGCTGCGTTTATACTATTGATAGCCTGTTTCAATTTTATGAACCTGGTTACTGCAAGGGCAAATGAAAGGGCCTTGGAAGTAGGGTTACGGAAAGTAATGGGTGGGGCGCGTAAAACGCTGATTGCGCAGTTCCTGTCAGAATCTATATTGTTAAGTATATTGTCTTTTATAATTGCTGTATTGCTGTCATTTTTGATACTGCCATTCTTCAATGCATTTGCAGATAAAAGTCTGCACCTGTTTGGTTGGCAACAGTTGCCCATGCTGGGAGGATTACTATTAGTGTCTTTGCTGGTAGGTGTAATAGCGGGCAGTTATCCTGCATTTTATTTGTCAGGATTTCTACCAATAGCAGTGCTGAAAGGAAACTTTAAATCTTCCGGTAGCAGGGTATGGATGCGTAAGGGATTAGTGATCGCGCAGTTCTTTGTAACGGTTGTATTGATCATTGCTACTATTGTAACAGAATCCCAGCTCCGTTACTGGCAGCACAAAGATCTTGGATTTGATAAGGAACGTTTGCTGAATGTTTATCTGAAATACAATGAAAGCAGGAAAGTAGCGACTGTATTAAAAGCAGAAATACTCCGGTCGCATTATGTAAAAAGTGCTACGCTGTCGAATATAGCCATGGGGCTTACCAACTCTATGAACCCGGTAGTAAAGGATGGAGATACAGATGATAAATCTGTTACTACCAGTATTATTACAGGAGACTTTGATCTGTTAAAAACAATGGACATTAAGCTGTCGAAAGGACGGGATTTCTCTCCCGCTTTGTCTACAGACAGCAACAATACTTTTATTGTTAACCAGGCTTTTGTAAGAGCTATGGGTTTAAAAGACCCGATAGGCACTGTGATAAAATGGGAGCCTGGAGGAACAGTCCGCAAAGGAGAGATCATTGGTGTAGTGAAGGATTTTAATTATCAGACTTTATTGGAACCGGTGTCTCCTGCTATTTGTTTTATCGCGCCACAAAATGTTCTAGTTCTCAATATCCGGTTGAATGCAGGAGATGTACCAAAACAAATGGCAGAACTGGAAAAGATCTGGAAAGGGATTGTTCCTGCTTATCCTTTTGAGACTTCTTTTGTAGCAGATGATCTGGCTAAACAGTATGTGGAAGCCGGAAGAGTGGCTAAGTTATTTGGTGTCTTTTCCCTGTTATCTATTTTTATTGCCTGTATGGGATTGTTTGGATTATCTATCCTGATATCACGTCAGCGTATGAAGGAGATAGGCATCCGTAAAGTGCTGGGAGCTTCTGTACTGGGGATTACCACCCTGTTATCCAAAGACTTTATGAAACTGATTGGAGTGGCTATTATACTGGCTACTCCGCTGGCCTGGTTTGTTATGAATAAATGGCTGGAGAATTTTGCTAACCGCATTAATGTGGAATGGTGGATGTTATTAATGGCAGGCATTATTTCTATTTTCATTGCATTGCTTACCATTAGTTTTCAATCGGTAAAGGCTGCACTAATGAACCCTGTACGTTCTCTTAAAACAGAATAAAACCTACTCAATGTTCAAAAATTATTTCAAGGTTACATGGCGTAATATCAGGAAACAAAAGTTTTATTCTACCCTGAATATTCTGGGGTTAACAATTGGGATGACCTGTTGTTTCCTGATATTCATGTATGTGCGTTTTGAACAGAGTTATGATACGTTTCATAAACGTGGGCCCCAGATTTACCGGGTTGTAACGGATGTGAAAACGCCTACGGAACTGATTGAAGGAGAGATCACATCAGGTCCTATGGGGCCGAATATGAAAACTGATTTTCCGGAAGTGCTGAACATGGTGAGAGTAGACCCAATGACTATGCTGGTGCAGAAAGATGGGAATGCATTCGAGGAGGCAAATGTAATATCTGCTGATTCAACTTTTTTTAAAGTATTCAGTTTTCCGCTGATCCGTGGAAATGAAGCAACTGCATTAAAAGAACCATTTAGTGTTGTGCTCACTGAATCTGCAGCCCGTAAATACTTTGGAAATGCAGATCCCTTAGGTCAGGCATTACAGATAGAGGGAAACAAATATACCGTTAAAGTAACGGGTATTATAAAGGATGTTCCTGAGAATTCCCACCTGCCTTTTAATATGATTTTCTCCATGACTACGGCTACAATAGGACTTAAGAATGGGTTGGACAATAATTGGGGCAATTTTGGTATGCACACCTACGTATTGCTGCCTGCCGGGTATGATGCTGCAAAGCTGGAAAAGAAATTGTCCGCGTTTATGGAAAGTCATATCGGCACCAGGATGAAAACGCAAAAAATGTTTTACACCCTACACCTGGAAGCGTTGAAGGACGTATACATGAAATCTAAAAGACCTGCTCCTGTAAAAGGAAGTACCACAAATACGTACATCTTTTCAATCATCGCTGCTTTTATATTGCTGATAGCCATGATCAATTTTGTAAACCTTGCTACAGCAAGAGCTACTGAAAGGGCAAGGGAAGTAGGTGTGAGAAAAGCCGTAGGTGCATATGATACACAGCTGAAAATCCAGTTTCTGTACGAAACGGTTGTGCTTAGTCTGATTGCATTTGTTTTGTCTCTCATTCTGTGTCAGCTGTTATTACCGGCATTCAATGTGCTGGCAGGAAAAGAAATAGCACATAATATTTTTAAGAATACGGATGTGTTATGGTTCCTTGTTATTGCAATCGGTGTGGGGTTAGTGGCGGGAATTTATCCGGCAGCTGTATTATCCTCTTACAAACCTGTTGTAGTCTTAAAGGGTGCCTTTCACAGTAGTACCAAAGGACTGTTGTTAAGAAGTGGGCTGGTCGTTTTTCAGTTTGTGATCACTATTTTCTTAATAGCCGGCGTCATCATTATCTACAATCAGCTTTCCTATTTGCAGAATCATAAACTTGGTTTTAAAAAAGATCAGGTAATGGTGATTGATTTCGAAAGAGTGGAGAACATAAAGGATAAATTTATGGCCATTAAGCAACAAATATCTCAGCAACCGGGTGTGAAAAGTGCTGCCTTTTCTTCTGCGGTTCCAGGGGGATTTGAAAATTCTGCTTATTCCAATCTGGAAACAAAGAGCGGTGATATGCAAGCCAGTAATATCAATCTGTATTTTGTAGACTTTGACTTTGTAAAACAGTACCAGTTAAAAATATTGGCAGGACGTGGTTTCTCTTCGGATATGGCTTCTGACAGTACGCAGGCTATGCTGGTGAATGAGTCAGTGGTATCTTCCATGGGATACAGTAAGCCGGAGGATATTATCGGAAAGCGTTATTCTCAGTGGGGGCGTGAGGGAAAGATCATTGGTGTAATTCAGAACTTCAATTATCATTCATTGAAAAAGGAAGTGTCACCATTGACAATGAGGATTGAACCGGGAGCATTCTCGAAGTTATCGGTTAATGTAAGTGCCGGAGATCTTACAAAAACGATGGCAGGATTAGAAAAGGTATATCGTGAATATGCTCCCAATACACCGTTTAATTCTTATTTCCTGGATGAGGCTTTTGATAAGGAATACAGGGGAGAATACCGTTTTGGCCGCCTGGTACTTACCGCAGTGGTACTGGCTATTATACTGGCCACTCTGGGTTTGTTGGGACTGATTTCCTACATCGTAGTACAACGTACAAAGGAGATAGGGATCCGTAAAATCCTGGGCGCTTCTGTCAGCAACATCCTTTTCCTTTTATCCAAAGACTTTCTGACACTTGTAATTGTTGCATTACTGATAGCAACACCGTTGGCCTGGTATGTTATGTATCACTGGTTGCAGGATTTTGCATACCGGATCAGCATTGAATGGTGGGTATTCGTATTGGCGGGAGCGGTAGCTGTTATCATTGCTATCATAACGGTGAGTCTTCAAACAGTAAAAGCTGCATTCATCAATCCGGTGAGATCATTGAAATCAGAATAATTCTATAATAAATCGTTACGTTTTAAAATGACAAGTGAAAGATGATACTGGGGCTGGTATCTACCAGCCCACACTTTTAAGTTACGAAATTTGGGACTAACAAATATAAAATTTACATATTTTAAGATAGCATGGGGAATCCCGGAACTATCTTTAAAAAAACAGCATAACAAATGATACAACTCAAGCACATTTCAAAGCATTATCCGGTAGGATTTGGGAAAAATGAAATATTAAAGGATATCGACCTTACAATATTTGAAGGTGAGTTTGTGTCTATAATGGGACCTTCAGGCTCGGGTAAGTCAACACTATTAAATCTCCTGGGTTTGCTGGAAGAACCTTCCCAGGGAGATTACCTTTTTGAAGGCGAGTCTGTATATAAGATGAATGAGAAAAGACGCACGCAGTTGCACAGAGGAACCATCGGATTTGTATTTCAGGCGTATCACCTGATAGATGAACTAACCGTGTATGAGAATATAGAAACACCGCTGTTGTATAAAAAACTATCAGCATCTGAACGTAAAAGCCGTGTAGCGGACGTACTAGATAGGTTTAATATTGTTGCTAAAAAAGATCTGTTCCCAAATCAGTTATCTGGCGGGCAACAGCAACTGGTAGGTATTGCCCGTGCTATTGTGGCTGAACCTCGTGTAATATTAGCAGATGAACCTACGGGTAACCTGCATTCTGACCAGGCAAGGGAGATCATGGAACTTTTCAAACATTTGAATGAGAAGGATAAGATCACCATTATCCAGGTAACACATTCCGAACTAAACGCAACTTACGGCCACAGAATCATACAAATTCGGGACGGGAAAATCGCATAATTTCTATTTCCGGTTTTGATGATTTAAGTTTGAGGTTTGATCAATACGGGCTATCCGTAGAGATCAAACCTCAAAAATAAAAGCCAATACCATATGCCAGATGTTATTTTTCTCTTTTCTTAAAGAAAATATTTATGTTATCATCACAATTATTATATTTTTGGAACGCCATGAAATTATCCAAGATGCCAGGGTTTGTACTGGCCATTTATTTATTGTTTGCTAACGTAATTACTGTAAAGGCACAGGATACTTGGAGCCTGCAACGTTCTGTAGATTACGCATTGGCTAATAATATAGATATTAAGCAACAGGATGTACAAAAACGTTTGGCCGCCCTCACATTCAAACAGAGCCAGTTATCTCAGGTCCCAACCCTCAATTTGGGCGCTGACGGAACTTATGGCTCCGGTCGTAACATTGATCCTTACACCAATAGTATCATCACCCAGAATTATTTTAATGCCAGTACGGGTGTTACCGCTGGGGCTACAATCTTCAACTGGTTTTCCCAGAGGAATCTGATTGCATCCAATAAATACCAGTCACAGGCACAAGACCGCCTGTTGGAAAAGGCCAGGAATGATGTGGCGTTTAATGTCGCCAGTGCCTTTCTGCAGATTCTGCTGAATAATGAACAGGTACATATCAGTGAGCTTCAGGTGAAACTAACCACCTCCCAACTGGAAAACACTAAAAAGCTGGTAATTGCCGGTTCTGTTCCTGAAAGTAACCAGGCAGACCTTGAATCAAAACTGGCCAGCGACAGTGTGACACTGATCAATGCCCAAAACCAGGTGATACTGTCTACTTTACAAATGAAGGCCTTGTTGAATCTCGGATTTGAAGTACCATATATACCAGAGATTCCTGAAAAGATTGCAGATATTCCTTTGCCGCAACTGGACCAGGTAGACCCTGAAATGGTATTTAATGCAGCATTAAGCACTAATCCCCTGATCAAAGCAGATGAACTGTTGATAAAATCAATGGAACGCTCTTATGTCTCTTCCAAAGGGCAGCTATATCCCAAACTGACGGCATCCGGTAATCTGAATACGAGTTACTCCAATACTGCAAAAAATGACTTCGTAACAGGGCAACTTATAGTGCCGGTAGGAAGTGTGGTAGTAAATGGAATCACTTATTCGGTAACAACCCCTGTGGACGTAAAGGGATATAAAACAATTCCTCTGGGAGATCAGTTAAATAATAACTTCCGGCAGTCAGTAGGATTATCATTGACTATCCCTATTCTCAACGGTTGGCAGGCCCGCACAAATGTGCAGAAAGCGAAACTGAATATTACTACCCAGCAATTGACACGTGATAAGGATAATCAGAAACTAAGACAGGACATTTATACTGCCCACGCGAATGCTGTAGCTGCTATCCAGAAGTTTGCCGCCTCATCAAAAGGGGTAACAGCTTCACAGAAAGCGTATGATTTTGCCACCAAACGTTTTGACCTGGGATTGATGAATACTATTGATTATATTACGACTCAGAGTAACCTGTTTAAGGCGCAAATTGATAAGGTATCAGCCCAATACGATTATATATTTAAAATGAAGTTGCTGGAGTTTTACAGGGATCAGAAGATCACACTGTAAGCCACTCCCTCCCTTTTGAAATTAACCAGTATGAACAAAAAGAGACTTTTCTGGATTCTAGGAATTCTTGTTGTAGTTTTTCTTATTATATACGCTTTCAAAGCCAACAAAAAAGAAGGCGTTAAGGTAGCTGTAGATAAAGCTACTGAAAAGAATATTATTGAAGTAGTATCTGCCAGCGGGAAGATCTATCCTGAAACAGAAGTAAAAGTAAGCTCCGACGTATCTGGCGAAATCACAGACCTTCCTGTACTGGAAGGAGACTCTGTAACAAAGGGGCAGGTACTGGTAAAAATCTATGCAGATGTTTACGGTTCTGTACGCGACAAGGCCAATGCCTCTTTAAGTCAGGCGCAGGCACAACAGGCCAATGCAACTGCATCTCTCAATGCATACAAGGCTCGTCTGGAACAGAACAAAGCTGCTTATGAACGTAATAAGGAATTACTGGCTCAGAAAGTAGTATCCAAAAGTGAGTTTGAAACCGCTGAAGGTACTTACCGCGCAGCCCTGGCAGATTATAATGCCGCTGCAGAGTTAGTGAACAGTAACCGCTTTGCTGTACAGAATGCCAAAGCCGGATTAACAGAGGCGAATACCAACCTGCGACGCACTACTATTTCTTCACCCATGAATGGCGTAGTATCCCTGCTGCCTGTAAAGAAGGGTGAAAGAGTGGTAGGTACAGGACAGATGTCAGGTACAGAGATTATGCGTATTGCAGATCTGAATGTAATGGAAGTACAGGTGGATGTTGGAGAAAATGATATTCCCCGTGTAAAATATAATGATACAGCTGTTGTAGAGGTAGATGCCTATAATAACCGTAAGTTCAAAGGAATTGTAACACAGATTGCCAGTTCCAGTAAGGGATCAGCTACCGCTACATCTTCTACATCATCTTCTGCAGAACAGGTAACCAGTTATATTGTACATATCCGGATTTTGCAGGAAAGCTACCAGGATCTCATTGATCCGAAGAATCCGAAGAATTTCCCTTTCCGTCCGGGTATGAGTGCAAGCGTAGATATCCAGACCCGGCGTAAAAATAATGTACTGGCTGTGCCCATCAATGCAGTAACCACCCGGGATATTGCAGACAGTACTTCTACTGTATCAAACCGGAAAGTAGGAGAAGCAAAGAATGAAAATAGTGATGGAACAGTATCTGAAGCGGGTAATAAAGTGACGAAAGAAGTAGTGTTTGTATTGCAGCCAGACCAAACGGTTAAAATGGTGCAAGTAACCACAGGTGTGCAGGACGATGTGAATATAGAAATTCTTTCCGGCCTGAAAGTTGGTGATCAGGTAATAAGTGCGCCTTATGCGGCGGTATCCAAAGACCTTGATGAGAAGAAGAAAGTGATTGTGGTCCCCAAGAAGGAGCTGTTTGAAGGACCAGCCAAGAAATAAGAACAATATGGCAAGCTAAATAGAAAAGAGCTTCCTGCATAAATGCAGGGGCTCTTTTTGCTTTAAGAGATCCTGTGAAAGTCCTAAAATCATTACGAAGAGAGAAGACTCATCTTTATATCGAAACAACAACATAATACAACAGTCCTATATATTTAACATTGGATTAATGTATTGATTTTCAATTAATTGAATGAGATTTGTCAAAACTTAACATTGTCTATGTTAATTTAACATTAAATTTATGTTATCACATTAAACAACTCTCGTTAAAATTATGGCTACTACAAATGCTCCGAAAGCAGATAAAGCTTCCCGTAAGGATGCCCGCAACACTATTGAAGAAAAGTTGAACCTCCTTTTAGTTGATCTTAAGAAAGAATTGGGAGATACTAAATTCAATAACAGGGTAAAGAAGGCTGCAAAATTGCTGAGCAAAGGATTAGATAAAACAAAAAAGAAGGTAGTGACGGTAAAAAAGAAGGCTGCCAAAAAAACGAAAGAGGCTACTAAGAAGGTAGCTGCAACTCCAGATACTGAGAAAAAATAATTATAGCTAAGAGCAGCAGAAGTGGTTGAAACATCCGCTGCTCTTAATATTATTTCCCTGTCCCGGCAATACATCTTTAATTGATTCACATCCTCATCATTACCATCATCCCATATGGTAATATTAGCAAGTAAAATTCCTTACTTTGCAGGAAAAAGAGATACTTGAAAGCAGGCATCATCGGAAGCGGCAGCTGGGCTACAGCATTAGCCAAAATATTAACGGATAACGGAGAGCAGATTGCATGGTGGATAAGAAATGAAGATACCATCCGGTATATGCAGCAGCGCCATCATAACAAGCATTATTTAACATCAGTATATTTTGATACTAACCTGTTGCGGTTAAGCCGTAATCTGGAAGAAGTAGTAGCAACCAGTGATCTGCTGATCCTGGCGGTACCTTCAGCATTCCTGGAAGAAGTATTGCTGTTGTTACCTCCCGGTGCGTTGAACGGGAAAAAGGTACTTTCTGCCATTAAAGGATTGGTGCCCGGCAATAACTTACTGATTAATGATTACCTCTCTGAAATGTTTGATCTGCCACTGGAACAGTATTTTACTATTACTGGGCCTTGTCATGCAGAGGAAGTTGCTAATGAGAAGCTGTCTTACCTTACATTTTCCGGACTGGAGGAAGAACCTGCACAGATTATTGCAAACATGTTTGCCAATAGTTATCTGCAAACCATCGTTAATAAAGATGTGATCGGGGTGCAACTGGCTGCTGTGTTAAAAAATATCTACGCATTGGGTGCCGGTATTGCACATGGCCTTGAATATGGAGACAATTTTTTGAGTGTATATATTACCAATTGCTTCAGGGAAATGCAACACTTCCTGGAAGCTTACGGACAGGAACATACAGATGCCGGTTCAGAGCATAATTACAATGCCAGTGCTTATCTTGGAGATCTGCTGGTGACCTGTTATTCACTGCATAGCCGTAACCGTACCTTTGGTAATATGATCGGGAAGGGGTATAGCGTAAAGGCTGCACAATTGGAACTTAATATGATAGCAGAAGGTTACTATGCAAGTAAATGTCTGTTTGAAATGAATAAGGAAGTGGGTGCTTATATGCCGGTGGCACAGGCGGTATATACCATTTTATGGGAACATGAGAATTCGCGGGAAGCTTTCCTCGCTTTGGAAAAAGGATTTATTTAAGCAAGATTTCTTTATATAAATTACTAAAAGAGCCTCTATCGCACTTAGCATAGAGGCTCTTTTATTGTTTATGTTTCAAATCAGATCAGTACATCCTGCATAAAGTCATGCGTGGAAATAACCGTCGCATAAGAGTTTACTTAGCAATATCAATCTTCACTTTCTTATTTTTAATCTTCTCATTTTGTATAAGCTGAAGCGTTTGGCTGGCCTTTGATTTACGGATGGCTACAAAAGAGAAGAAATCTTTTACCTCTATTAACCCAATTTCTTCCTTCTTTAGTTGTCCTTTATTTGTGAAAAAGCCCACGATATCCACTTTATTCACTTTATCTTTTTTGCCGGCACTAATAAAGAAGGTGGTCCATTTGGGTTTTTCCGGCAATTCAATCTCATCTGGTAAGGTGATAGCGGTAGCATCTCCGTTAATGTAAGACGGCAGTTTCTCTTCTGGTCCTATGATCAGAATGGCGGTACCGCTGGCATCCATACGGGCTGTTCTGCCATTACGGTGTGTGAATGTCTCTTCCGTATTAGGCAGATGGTAATGGATAATGTATCGGATGTGTGGAATATCCAGCCCTCTTGCGGCAAGATCTGTGGTAACCAGAATATTGGAGGAGCCATTTCTGAATTTATTCAGGGCGGCATCTCTTTCCTGTTGTTCCATAGCGCCATGATAGAATACGCTTACCAGGCCATTTTCTTTAAGCAGGGTATTGGTCCGTTCTACGGCTTCTCTATGATTACAGAATACGATGGTAGATCTGTTTCCCAACATACAGATGAGGCGGAATAGGGTATCGAGTTTATCCTTACCATCACTTTCCAGGTATTGAATGGCGAGTGCTTTAGGAGTATCTTCTGAAATGAAGTTTAGCTCAACCGGGGCCGTCAATCCTACAAATTCAGGGATCTCAACAGAAGAGGTTGCAGATGTCAGGATCCTTTTCCTCAGAGATTTGAGAGACTCAATAATGAAAGACAATTCTTCCTGGAAGCCTAATTCCAGGGATTTGTCGAACTCGTCGAGTACTAGCGTATGAATACCTTCTGTATGGATATTTTCTCTGCGGAGGTGGTCACACAAGCGGCCTGGTGTACCTATAATCAGTGCAGGAGCTTCTATCAGATTGTTTTCTTCTGTTTCTCTCAGGTGTCCTCCATAGCAGCAGGTAACTTTAAAACCTGTTCCCATGCTTTTGAAGACCTGTTCTATCTGTAGCGCCAGTTCTCTGGAGGGAACAACTATGAGTGCCTGTGTCTCGGTGATGTTATTATCCAGCAGATCGAGTATTGGCAATAGGAAACCTAATGTTTTTCCCGAGCCGGTGGCAGAGAGAAGTACTACGTTGTCTGACTGCTTATTCGCTTCCACAGATGCCAGTTGCATCTCATTCAGCGTATCAATTTTTAAAGCAGAGAGGATCTTGTTCAGAGAGTATGATTCGTTTTGCATTTAGGCAAAAGTACGGGAGTTCCGGGTGCTACACAAAAGTGATCACAGTAAGGACCTGTTATTGCTCTTTTTTTGTATCTGTAAAGTAGTGTCTTATCATCCATTCAATGTGTGGCAAGAGGGCACTTTCGATGAGTTCGGGGCCGCTTACCTGTTGTATATCGTTCTGTTCGGTGCAGGTATATTCAAGTACATCTCCCTTAATAACTACCTGGAACCTCTTTTCCCGACCTCTTTTTCTTAAAGCTACTTTTGTATTTACTCCATTGATAAGAAAAGTACAAGCAAGTGTACGCATAATGACTCGGTTTTAGAATTGCATGATGAGGCTTATTAGGGGGTAGATATATAGAAAGAATGATACTATGGCATATTTTCTATAAGTATAGACGGTAAAATGGAAATCTAAAAGATTGTTGATTCAAATGTAGCGGCTAATAATAAGAAATATGTGAATGAAATGTTAATAGTAAAAAATGTCCCGGGTTATGCCCGGGACGAATAACTAAAACAACAGCTATGAATGAAAAAAATTTCTACGACAATTAATCAGTCGTCAATTACTATACCATCAATTAGGCAGGGTTAATTTCTCTTACATGAGCCTGTCTTTGTGGAGTTTTTATAATGACTGTGGAAGAAATTCCACAGCTTCCGGAATGGGCCATATGGAAATCAATATATTTATAATGGATTGATATTTGAAAGAAAACTATAGTTGCAGGTACTTACGATAGTATATCTGCGTAAGGTAATGGAGGTGTACTCGTAATTGCTTGGTAATCAATTTTTTTTAATGGAATAAGTGTAAGCATGTCACAAGATATAAAACCGGATGTGGAACTCCCGTCCGACACAGTATTAGCAAACAGGGGGAAGAAGGGGCCATTTATTCTGATTATCGATGATGAACCTGATATCTGTAGGTTATTACAGTTAAGCCTGGTAAAACATGGATATAGTGTAAAATATGTTCACGCTCTCACAGAAGGAATGCAGTATTTACAACAGCATCAACAGCCGGATATCCTCTTTCTGGATATTCATCTGCCAGACGGATCTGGCCTGGAAGCTATACCAGATATAAAAATGAAATGTCCGGCCCTGCCTGTAATAACTATTAGTGCGTATGACAATGGTATGGAGAAACAAAAAGCATTAAAAGCCGGAGCCAGTTACTTCCTGGCTAAACCTTTTAATGTCAAGAACCTTGATGAGTTGATGAGTATAATGTTAAGTAAGAAGTAATTCTATTATTGTAAATTTAAAAAGCTGTTGTCTAACACCACATATAAATATTATGAGAAATATTCTGATAATTGATGATGAGATCAATATTTGTACGTTATTAAGTAAGTTCTTAGGTAAACACGGCTTTAAGGTAGATACTACCATGAGCGGTGCTACAGCGCTGAAAATGATGAAGGAAAAAACCTTTGATCTGGTGTTGTGTGATTATCGTTTAAAAGATACTGACGGCGCTCAGCTATTACAGGATATACGATTGATCAGTCCGCGTACAATAGTAATTATTATCACAGGTTATACTGATGTAAGAGTTGCCGTAGAAATGGTGAAGAACGGGGCGTATGATTACCTCTCTAAACCGTTGTACCCGGATGAGATCCTGAACCTGGTACATAAGGCTTTCGCACATATGGATTCTGAGCGGGAAAGGGAATCATCCATGCCAATGCGTTCAGTAAATAATGCTACTGCTGGTAGTGATGATACACAGGAACCAGAAGATATCGGAAGTGAAGCGCTGGATAAAAACCATAAGTATGTGTATGGAGAAACTCCCGGTGCAAAGGAGTTGTTACGTCAGATTAAACTGGTTGCTCCCACTGATTACAGTGTTATCATTTTTGGAGAAACGGGAACAGGTAAAGAATCTGTAGCCCACCTAATCCATCATCATAGTAAAAGACAATCCCAGCCTTTCGTGGCGTTGGATTGCGGTAGCCTTTCCAAAGAACTGGCAGCGAGTGAATTGTTTGGTCATGAAAAGGGTTCTTTTACGGGGGCCATTAATACCAAGATTGGTGCATTCGAACAAGCTCATGGAGGTACATTGTTCCTCGATGAGGTATCAAATCTTTCTTATGATATTCAGGTAGCATTATTGCGCGTGATCCAGGAAAAAGTGATACGCCGTGTGGGGAGCCTGAAAGAGATTCCTATTGATGTGCGCATCATTGTAGCATCTAATGAGAAACTATCCGAGTCCGTACAGCGTGGACGTTTCCGTGAAGATCTTTTCCATCGCTTCAATGAGTTTACTATTTATATTCCACCATTGCGTGAGAGAGTCGGCGATCTTCCATTATTTGTAAATGCTTTTATAAGACAGGTAGAAAGAGAGCTGCAAAAGAATTGTGGTAAAATTGATAATGATGTGTGGGAATGTTTCAATAAATATAACTGGCCGGGTAATATCCGTGAATTGAAAAATGTAATCCGTCGTGCATGCCTGCTTACACCTGAACATGAAGATATTACATTATCTACTCTGCCACTGGAAATGAAAGAATCTTTTTCTCCTCCTTCTTATGACGACGATCACCAGGTGAATATGACGGGTGAACTTATTTCCATTACAAATGAGAACGATCTTAAAACGGTTGCACTGCAGGCAGAATATAATAAGATCATTAACGTGCTCAAAGAGGTAAAGTATAACAAAACAAAAGCTGCGCAATTATTGAATATAGACCGTAAAACGTTGTATAATAAATTACGTTTGCTGAATATTAATTATTAGTAAGAGATCAACATAGATATTATAAAATTCAGGAGTCTGTATCATAAGTACAGACTCTTTTTAGTGCGCCAGGCATGGCGATCAGCTATAGGGTGGAAGTCCCGAACCCGCTTTGCAGTAAGGAGGGTTAGCCAAAAGCAAGGGTGTCGTG
>NZ_FOMK01000008.1:0-1668 GCF_900112615.1 Chitinophaga sp. CF118
CCTCCTATTATTAATTGCTCCAGTGTTAATACTACCGGTGTATTTATAATGCCAGATTCTTCCCTGGTAGCTCCACACGATGGAGAGATCGGTTCATGGTCTGTTGTTTCCTATACAGGAATTGATGTGGCTGCGGGTGAAACAATTGACGACTATATTAAAATATACACTCCGGCAAAGATGGGTACGAAAGTGAGTATACCATTTGGTAGCACTGTCGTATTGGGATGGACCGCGAAAGCATTGAGCAATACTTCGTGTACGTTAACATCACTTGATACACTGATGCTGGTGAACGACCCTACCAACAGTGAAGCTGGTGAGGATTCAACACATTGTGGCAACTTCGATGATTTCTTCATGAATGCTTTGCCTCCAGATGCTACACTTACAGGTCCTGCTGCTGAAACAGGTACTTGGACGCTGATTTCTGGTACTGCTACTATTGATGATATCCATGCATATAATACGAAAGTAACCGTAACGAGTGTGCAGGATGTTAAACTCACATGGTCTATTGTAAATGCTGCAGGTTGCGGAGGTAATGTAGATACGGTTATCTTACATAAAGCGCTTCCTCCTACTGCCGTATTAAATACGCCGATTACGATCTGTAACACTGCCGGAACGTTTAATATTGATTCATTATCAACAGTAAACGCTCCTGATACTTTCTCACTTAGAGCAGGAACTTCTCCGCTGCCTGGTTTTGTAACAGTAACAGATCAGCCACTGACATGGCCAATCACGGTTACTTATCCAACAACTCCAGTACCAGCTCCGGGTGTTTATAATTTCATCCTCACCGTTAGAACCGGTAACCTGGGATGTACTACAGATATTCCTTTTGTTTTAAACCTGACATCTGGTCCTACCGATCCTACCGGTGTTACAGTTGGTACACCAAATATCTGTGATACCGGTGTTACTACTCTCACAGTAGTGGGTGGTAGCCTTGGTAAACAAGCAGATGGTATTACTGATAATGCCAAATGGATGTGGTATAAAGATGCATGTGGTGGTACTCCTATCGATAGTGGTGCTACTATTACTGTAGATACCATTACCACTACAACCACTTATTATGTAAGAGCAGAAGGTCCTTGTGGAACCACTGCCTGCGCAAGTGGAGTTGTAACAGTATTTCAGAAACCTGCCAAACCAGATGTAGGCCCTGATCTCGCACATTGTGCAGACCCTGTGTTTACAATGGTAGCTACTACTCCAACTATAGGTACCGGTTTATGGACAGTGCTTTCAGGTTCTGCTACTATCACAGATCCAACCAGTCCAACCACAACAGTCAATGTTGTGGCCGATAACACTGCCAGCCTGGTATGGACAGTTACTAATAATGTCTGCGTAGTAAAAGACACGATCATCCTTAGCAACGCTGCTAATGTTTTGGCCGCTGCTGGTCCTGACCAGAACAATTGTGCGAACACTGCCTTCACCCTCGCCGGTAACAATACTGGTGCTGGAACAGGTTTATGGACAATCGTTTCAGGTTCAGCAACTATCGCATTACCTACCAGTCCAACTTCAGCGGTAACAGTTCCAACAGGAAGCACTGCTACACTGAGATGGACCATTACAAATGGTACCTGCGTAACTACAGATGATGTAGTATTAACTAACTACGCTACACCAACACCTTCTGTTGCCGGT
>NZ_FOMK01000008.1:2010-267573 GCF_900112615.1 Chitinophaga sp. CF118
CGGCGCCAGACCAGGAACATTGTAATGTTGCACTGTTTACAATGGCAGCTACGCCTGCAAGTGTAGGAACAGGTGTATGGACAATCGTTTCAGGTACTGCTACTATCGCTACAACAAACAGTCCAACAACTACAGTTACGGTATTAGCTGGTAATACAGCTACCCTGCGCTGGACCATCACTAATGGTACCTGCGTATTAACAGATGATGTTGTACTTACAAATAATGTAAATATCCTGGCCGCTGCCGGTCCTGACCAGAACAATTGTGCTAATCCTGCTTTCACCCTGGCTGCTAACACTCCGGCTACCGGATCAGGTTTATGGACAGTGGTTTCAGGTACTGCTACTATAACAGATGACACCAATCCCACTTCAGCAGTAACAGTTCCAACAGGAAGCACTGCTACGCTGCGCTGGACCATCACCAACGGTACCTGCGTAACAACAGACGATGTAGTATTAACAAACTACGATGTACCAACACCTTCTGTTGCCGGTCCTGCTCAGGCACATTGTAATGATGCGCTGTTTACGATGGCTGCTAACACACCAACAGTAGGAACAGGTTTATGGACAGTGGTTTCCGGTACTGCTACTATCACACTAGCAACCAGTCCAACAACGACAGTCAATGTACCAGCAGGTAACACTGCTACGCTGGCATGGACTATTACAAACGGAACATGTCCGCCTTCACAGACGACTATCGTTCTCACAAATAGTCAAAATGTTATAGCCGCTGCCGGTCCTGACCAGAACAATTGTGCTAATCCTGCTTTCACCCTGGCTGGTAACAACCCTGGTGCAGGAACAGGTTTATGGACAGTGGTTTCCGGTACTGCTACTATCACAACGGCAAACAGTGAGACTTCAGCAGTAACAGTTCCAACAGGAAGCACTGCTACACTGAGATGGACGATCACAGACGGACTTTGCTCCACAACAGATGATGTAGTGTTAACAAACTATGCTACACCAACACCTTCTGTTGCTGGTCCTGCTCAATCACAATGTGCCAACGATCTGTTTACGATGGCTGCTAATGCACCAACAGTAGGAACAGGTTTATGGACAGTGGTTTCTGGTACTGCTACTATCGCAACACCAACCAGTCCAACAACGACAGTCACTGTATTAGCAGGTAACACTGCTACCCTGGCATGGACCATTTCTAACGGAACATGTCCGGCTTCATCAAGTACTGTTGTACTGACCAATTATGCAGCGCCAACGCCCATCACACCAGCGCCAGACCAGGAACATTGTAATGTTGCACTGTTTACAATGGCAGCTACGCCTGCAAGTGTAGGAACAGGTGTATGGACAATCGTTTCAGGTACTGCTACTATCGCTACAACAAACAGTCCAACAACTACAGTTACAGTATTAGCTGGTAATACAGCTACCCTGCGCTGGACCATCACTAACGGTACCTGCGTATTAACAGATGATGTTGTACTGACCAACAATCTGAATATTGTGGCTGCTGCCGGTCCTGACCAGAACAATTGTGCTAATCCTGCTTTCACCCTGGCTGGTAACTCACCAACCCCGGGAACAGGTTTATGGACAGTGGTTTCAGGTACGGCAACTATCACAACAACAAACAGCGCTACTTCAGCAGTAACAGTTCCAACAGGAAGTACTGCTACGCTGCGCTGGACCATCACAAACGGAACCTGTGTAACAACAGATGATGTGGTGTTAACGAACTACGCTACACCAACACCTTCTGTTGCCGGCCCTGCTCAAACACATTGTAATGACGCACTGTTCACTATGGCTGCTAACGCACCAACAGTAGGAACAGGTTTATGGACCGTGGTTTCTGGTACTGCTACTATCAATACAGCAACCAGTCCAACAACAACTGTTAATGTACCAGCAGGTAACACTGCTACGCTGGCATGGACCATTTCCAACGGAACATGTCCGCCTTCACAGACAACAGTTGTGCTGACCAACAATGCATTGCCAACAACAGCTGCTGCTGGGCCTGACCAGAACCATTGCACGACACCTAACTTTACACTGGCTGCCAACACTCCGGTTATCGGAACTGGTCAGTGGTCATTAGTAAAGGGAACGGGTACTATCACAGCACCATCCAGTCCAACCTCTGGAGCAACTGTGGCCGCTGGCGACTCTGCTTACCTGGTATGGACTATTACAAACGGTACCTGTATCTCTACAGATACTGTTATACTTAAGAACTATCCACAGGCAGTTGCTGCTAACGCAGGTCCTGCTCAGGAACAATGTGGGTCCGCTATCTTCACACTGGCAGGTAACACTCCAAATCTTCCAACAGCAGTTGGTACCTGGACAGTTATATCGCCAGCTTCTGTGACCATCGCGGCTACTGAAATTCATAAACCAAATGCTATTGTAAATGTACCAGTTGGTGTTACTGCAACACTTGCATGGACAATTACAAACGGTACATGTTCTACATCTTCCAGCGTTACACTCACTAACTTCGGTCCGATCCTGGGTAACACCATCACCGCCGACCAGTTGTTGTGTGCTACTCAAACACCAGCTCCATTATTAGGTGGTGCAGTAAGTGGTGGTAAGGGTACTTATACTTACCAGTGGATCTATAGTATAGACAGCCTTAGCTACACTAACGTAGTTGGTGCTACGGGTGCAACTTATGCACCTGGTGTAATTAGCCAGAATACATGGTTCAAACGTGTAGTAACCTCAGGAGGATGTATTCCTGATACAAGCAAAGCGATTAAACTGTCGCTCCTTACCAAACCACCGGTTGTAGTAACTGTACCAGCAGCAATCACTACTGATTGTATCTCAGGTAAAGATTACGGAACCATGTTTGGTACGCCAACCTTCAGTCATGCGCCGTACACCAATGAAACGTTAACAATAACTTTTGTTGATGATTCTACACAGGTAGACGCATGTACGAAGACGATCAGACGTACCTGGACTGCTACTGACCGTTGCGGATTAACAACTTCTGCGCAGCAGACTATTACAGTGGTAGATAAAACGGCTCCTGTATTTACAACCTCTGCTCCGGCTAACGTAACCGTTAATTGTGATGCGGTACCTGCTGCTGTAAACCTCACTGCCAAAGATGATTGCGCCGGTCTTATGACGGTAGCTCCTACTGAGGTTAGAGTAGACCAGCCTGGTGCATGTACCAGCAATTATCAGCTGATACGTACATGGGTAGTTTCAGATGCTTGCGGTAATCAAAGTTTAACACTTAAACAGACGATTACAGTTAGAGACTTAACACCTCCTGTGTTCACCGCAACACAACCAGCCAACATCTCTGTGGATTGCGATAAGATCCCTGCTAAAACAGACCTCACCGCTACAGACAATTGTACGCCTGGTACTATCACTGTAACACCGGTTGATTCCATTGCCACCATCGCTGGTGCATGTGCGCAGAACTATCGTATCATCCGTAAATGGACAGCTACTGATATGTGTGGTAACACAACCATCCTCAGACAAACAATTACTGTTCAGGATACTTCAAGACCAGTGTTCTCTATCCCACAACCTGCTAACGTAACAGTAGATTGTGATAAGGTACCTGCTCTTCCAACAGTGACCGCTACAGACAACTGTTCAGCTACTGTAACAGTAACCGTTGGTCAGAAAAAAGAATTCCTGTCCACAATATGTTCTAACAATTATAAATTAACACGTACCTGGACGGCGAAAGACGAATGTGGTAACACCAACATGATGTCTCAGGTGATTATTGTACAGGATACTACCAGACCAGTATTCACAGTAATACCTCCGGCAGATACAACCATCAGTTGTGATGCTATTCCAAGTCCTTCTACAACCCTGAAAGCAACAGATAATTGCAGCGCTACCAGCAATGTAAAAATCTCTTACTCTCAGACCCGTCAGGATATTGCGGGTGCATGTGCCAGCAATTATAAACTGATCCGTACCTGGACAGCGAAAGATGAATGTGGTAACAGCACCGTGATTCGCCAGACGATCACCGTAGTAGATACAACCAAACCGGTTATTGATCCGGCTCCTGCAGATATTACAGTGGAATGTGGCGGATCTATCCAGATAGCTGCTACCCTGTATGCCCGTGATAATTGTGATAATACCTTCCCGAAAAAGGCAACGATGAAGGAAGATCCTTACACAAAAGATGTTTGTGCCGGATATGTAATTATCAGAAGATGGACGATTGCAGATGCTTGCGGTAACCAGGCAATAGAACGTGTACAGCGCATCACGGTTAATCCATGTCCTAAACCGGAACTGGATCCTACCCTGCCTGTAAACTGTTCTAACAATACCAAATTTGCTATCCTGCTGAAAAACAAAGTAAGCAAACCTAAATTCACCCTGGTAAGTATTGTACCAGCTACTGCGGTAACAACTCCGCTTACACAAACCAGCAACGTATTCGACCTGAAAGGTGCTACTCAGGCTACCTTCACAGTAACAGACGGTGTTACAGGTTGTGTATCCGATCCGGTTACTTACAATCTGCAGTACACTGCCAAACCAGTAGTGAACCTGGGTAATGATACCGCTATCTGTAAAGGCAACACCCTTACCCTGGATGCAGGTACTGCTAATGCAGCTTATACCATCCGCTGGTCTACCGGTGAAACTTCACAAACGATCAGTGTAGCAGCTGCAGGTACTTATACTGCAACAGTTACAAATAGTGGTTGTTCTACAACAGATTCCATCAAGGTTAAAATCACCAATCCTCCGGTGGTGAACATTCCGGATGCTAATATCTGCGATGGCCAGTCAGTAAAACTGAATGCTTACGTACAGGGAGCTTCCTATGTATGGAACACAGGCGATACTGGTCCGTCAATCACTGTAAATACATCGAACATGTACTGGGTGGATGTAACCTTAGGTGGTTGCGTTGCTTCAGATACTGTAACGGTAACAGTAAACCCTGCGCCAAATGTTACATTAACACCTGATACTGATATCTGTCCTGATGAAACGCTGATGCTTACAGTAGATCCTGACGGTGGTACTGTACAGTGGTTAAGCGGAGAAACCACTAACTCAATTGTGGTATCTAAACCAGGCGATTACTGGGTGACTGTAACACGCAATGGTTGCGTAGTGAACGACACCGTGAAAGTAGGATTGAAATCTGCTATCACAGTTGACCTGGGTCCAGACAGAGACATTTGTACAGGTGGACGCGTAGTATTGGATGGAACAAATCCTGATGCGATCTCCTACCTCTGGAATGATGGTACTACCGATCCTGTGAAAGAAATCACAGAACCAGGTAAATACATCATCTCAGTAATGGATAAATTCTGTTCTCAGATAACGATGGATAGTGTAACAGTTAGTGTAACCGGTTTACCAACTACCCTGCTGGGTAATGATACTACCTGGTGCCGTGGTATGCCGCTGGTACTGACCCCAACAATGGGTGAAGCTACTGGTATCCGTTGGCAGGATGGTTCTATCTCCCCAACTTACACGGTAACAATACCAGGTACATACTCTGTAGTTGTGTACAACAGTTGCGGTACTGTAACAGATCAGATTACGATAGCATTTAAAGATTGTGATCCTAAACCACAATTCCCGAATGCCTTCACTCCGAATGGAGACGGTCATAACGATACCTTCAAACCTATAGTACAAGGTCCGATGTACGATTATGACTTACGTATCTACAACCGTTGGGGTGAAATGATCTTTATCAGTAAAGATTCCAAGACCGGATGGAATGGTAAATATCAGGGCAGACTCGTGGAGAACGGTACTTATGTATGGATGCTGAGCTACAAGAAACTGATGGGTGGATCTGTGAATGTAGTGAAAGGAGAAATTACAGTTATAAGATAAGAAGTGTAAAGTACAAATAGGAGAAAGGCGTCCCGGGGTAATCCCGGGGCGCCTTTCTCTTTCAGAAAGAACGGGCATCGTTAATTGTCATCAATAATTTGATTTTTATAAATAATGGATTGATTGCCACAAACAGCAGTCTGTTTTTGCCCGCTACCTTTGCATTATAAAAAACAATACACGATGGAACAGAAAAGTAAAATAGCTCTTGTTACCGGCGGTAGCAGAGGGCTGGGCAAAGACATGGCTTTGCGTCTTGCGGAAAGAGGAATTGATGTTATCATCACATACAATAGCCAGGCGCAGAATGCACAAGAAGTAGTAGCGCAGATACAGCAGGATGGGCAAAAAGCCGCAACACTTCAACTCAATACCGGCGATATAAAAAGTTTTGGTTCTTTTACCGCGCAGCTGCAAGATGTTTTGAAGAATAGATTTGATGCTACTCATTTCGATTATCTTGTTAATAACGCAGGCATTGGCGGGTATTCCCCTATTGCTGACGTAAGCGAAGACATGTTTGATGAATTGCTGAATATCCATTTTAAAGGTGTTTACTTCTTAACGCAAAAAATGCTGTCATTTATTAACGATGGTGGTGGCATCGTTAATGTATCTTCCGGTCTCACCCGTATCTCAGTGCCCGGTTCTTCCGCTTATGCCTGTATGAAGGGAGCAACGGAGATATTCACACATTACCTGGCCAAAGAATTGGGTGTACGGGGTATAAGGGCAAACACCATAGCCCCCGGCGCCATATTGACTGATTTTGGAGGAGGACATCTTAGAAACAGTGAACAGCTGCAACAGTTTGTGAGCAACATCACTGCGTTGGGTAGGCCAGGTGTAGCAGAAGATATTGGCAGTGTGGTTGCATTCTTATGTACAGAAGAAGCGCGTTGGGTCAATGGACAACGCATAGAGATATCCGGCGGTATGCAATTGTAACTTTAAAACTATATTATGGAATGGGGCCCAGGTATAAATCATTGCCTGTGCCTCGTTTTCGTTTGCCTACCTTTCGTCTTTAAATGCTTCAGCATTCTTGTCTGTAACAAACAGAACCAGTTCAGCAGGGCCTGGAAATGGTTATTTATCATTCGTATCCTATTGGTTAGGAGATCAGATAGTTTATATGTATTTTGAAGTGTGTCCGTTTTCTTCCGCATACTACAATCCTTTATAGCCTACCTGGTTCTTTGTATGGCCAAGTTTCTCATGTTACGAATGGTCATTGATTATTCCAGTTTTCGTACTGATACACATTCTCTTAAATACAAGCCTGTTACATAAGATTTTATTTTCGTCCAAACGGTGTTCGGAAGCGGACGGTTTTTGTATTGAAAACGAACAAGCCGGCTTTTATAATATAAATACTGCATTGTAAATCAATTATATGAGTATTCGGCATTGTCTTGGCATACAGTCCCAGCAAACCCTGTTCGTTACATTTAAACTAATTATTGATATGATTAGAAATTTCTTCAAAGTGGTTTTCCGGAATCTTCTTCGTAATAAAGGATTTTCTGCAATTAACATTATAGGTCTTGCAGTAGGCATGGCTGCCGCAATACTTATTTTGCTGTGGATACAAGACGAGAAAAGCTACGACGGGTTTCATGAGAATAAAGGCAGAATATACGAGGTATGGAATCGTGTACCATTTGATGGTAAGATCGCCTGCTGGAATACTGTATCCGCTTTAACGGCCCGGGCCGTGGAAAAGGATTTGCCTGAGATAGAGCGTGCCGTAAGGGTAAATTCGAATGATAATTTTCTTTTTTCAGTTGGGGATAAAAAAATAATGAAATCGGGAATTACGGTTGATACCGGTTTTCTCCAAATGTTCAGCTTCCCGATGCTGAAAGGAAATCCATCTACAGCATTGAATGATCTGCATTCGGTGGTGCTTACTGAAAAAACAGCTAAAAGTTTATTCGGCAATGAAGAGGCAATGGGGAAAATTATTAAAATTGAAAATAGAGATAATTTCACTGTTACTGGTATCCTGAAAGATTTGCCTGGCAATACAAGATTCGATTTTGAATACTTACTGCCCTGGTCATCTTTAAAATACAGGGTGGAAGGGGATTTGGGCTGGAACGATAACAGCACTCCTACTTATGTGATGCTGAAGTCAAATGTAAACTATGCTACTATCGCTCCTAAAATAAAAGAATTGAAACAGCATTACAATGATGAAGCGAAAACGATGAAATGGGAGCTGTTTATTTACCCTCTTAGTCGCTGGCGCCTATATTCAAGTTTCACTAATGGTGTGGAAGACAATGGGGGGCGTAGCACATTCGTGAAAATTTTTAGCATCATCGCAGGATTAATATTATTGATTGCATGTATCAATTTTATGAACCTGAGTACCGCACGAAGTGAAAAGCGGGCGAAGGAAGTAGGGATACGAAAAGTAGTGGGTGCAAAGAAAAGTTCTCTCATCAGCCAGTTCATCGGGGAATCTGTTTTTATTGCTTTTCTGGCAGGCATTGTAGCAATCATTATTGTTCTGATAAGTTTACCCAGCTACAACCAGCTTACGGATAAAAAATTATTTATAAATTTTGGAAGTATCTATACATGGATTGCATTTATCGGGTTTATCCTGTTCACCGGTTTACTGGCTGGCAGTTACCCCGCATTCTTTCTTTCATCTTTCCAGCCTGTTAAGGTATTAAAAGGGACATTTAATAAAGTAAATGCATTAGTAACACCAAGAAAAGCGCTGGTTGTATTGCAGTTCACATGTGCCACCATTCTTATCATCTGTACTATTATCGTAAAACAACAGATAGACTATGCCCGCGACCGGGAAACAGGATATAACAAAGATAATCTTGTTTACCATTTCATGACGGGCGATATACCTAAGAACTACACATTGATAAAGAATGAATTGATTGAATCTGGCATTGCGAAATCAGTTACAAAAACAAACTCTCCGCTTACTGAAAGGTGGAGTAATGGATGGGGCCAGAGTTGGGAAGGAAAGGATCCGAATGATCAAACATCTTTCGACCGGTATTTATCTGATGAAGGGTTGGGTGCTACTGCGGGGTTACAATTTATACAAGGCCGTGATTTCGATTTAAAGAAATTCCCTACCGATTCAACAGGACTGATTGTAAATGAATCATCGCTGAAAGTAATGAAGTTCAAAGACCCGCTTGGTAAAGTAGTAAATGACCTTGGCATTGACTGGCATATTGTAGGGGTTATTAAAGATTTTATTCTTACCAGCCCTTATGAACCAACAAGACCGATATTGATATGCGGTGCGAAGAGTAGCTTCATGACTTTCAAAGTGATGCAGATAAAACTAAACGGAAAAAACGCTACTACTAAAAACCTGAAAAATGTGGAAGCTATTTTCAGGAAATACAATCCGGATTATCCATTTGAATATAAGTTCATAGACGATGCCTATGCGAAGAAATTCGATAATGAACAACGCCAGGGGACTTTAGCCGCTTTATTTGCAGGACTTACTATTTTTATTTCATGCCTTGGTTTATTTGGTCTTGCTACATATATGGCAGAAAGCAGGATAAAGGAAATTGGTGTGCGGAAAGTGTTGGGAGCATCCGTAACCAGCATTACAACTTTACTATCCAAAGATTTTGTAAAGCTGGTCATTATTTCATTTTTAATAGCAGCGCCATTATCATATTGGAGTATGTATAAATGGTTGCAGGATTATCAGTATCGTGTTAGTATTCATTGGTGGGTATTCGCGGTTGCGTGTTTCTTATCAGTAGCAATTGCAATATTAACTGTAAGTTATCAGTCTATCAGAGCGGCATTAGTAAACCCGGTGAAAAGCCTGAGAAAAGAATAGAGGAATTTTCGTTACCCCAACAGATATGCAAAATGGTATAATTACAAAAATAAATAAAGCCTGTATCGTAATTATGATACAGGCTTTATTTATATAGCTGATATGAGCATTAATTATTCGTTTTCTGCTCTGCCAAAAAGCTTACTACATCCCTTATTTCTTTTTTGGACAGCAATTGTTTCATATCCGGCATGCTGGATGGAGCATACTCTTTGTGCACTATCTGGTCTGCTGCAATGGTACGTTCGGCATCTCCTTCTTTGATCGTTAACCCGGTTGCGGTTTCTCCCTTCAGAATGCCACTCAGTTTTTTGCCATTTTTCAGTTCCAGTATCACCATACCGAATCCTGGTGCCAGTCGGGCGCTAGGAGAGATAAGTGCCTGCAATATCTGTTCCCTTGTAATGCGGCCGGCAACACCGTTTAGCCGGGGGCCTGCGTTACCGCCACGGTCATCATAAGAGTGGCAGCGCATGCACTGGGAGTTCTGGTTGTTGAAAAATATCTGCCTGCCCCGCCCGGGATCACCACCCAGCAGGCAGCTGCTGTAGGAGGCCATCAGCTCGTCGGGCGACAGTTTACTGTTCACCGCTTTGTATCGGGCGGCCAGTTGGGTAGAGCGGCTGCTATCAATCGCCTCGCCCAGCTCAAGATATATGTCCGGATCCAGTTGACCGGCAGCCATCTTGTTCAGCAGGTCGGTCAGCGGCTTTTCTGTATACTTCAGCGGTAGTTTACCCAGCGTTAGAAGGGCCGCTTGTTTTTCCTCCATGGTTTTGTTGGCAATTACCCCTGTGAGCAGGTTCACCATTACACTTTCGGATATATGCATTTTCCCCAGGAGGTCCAGTCCGGCTACGCGCACTGTCTTTTCCCGGTCAGCCAATGCAGTGGTGATCCCTTGCTCCACACCGGTATCCTGCAGGTCTGCCAGTGCTTCCAATGAAGCTACCCGCATAGCTGCATCCCGGTCCGTTTTTACGGCGGCCAGCAGCTGTGGACCTGCCTGTTTGATCTGCAGTTTGGCAATGGCTTTGGCGGCGCTGATGCGTACAGGTAGCTCCTTATCTTTTAACAGGGCAGTGAGTGGTGCCGTGGAAAGATTCACTACCGGCGCAGGGTTCCTTTTTACTTCGCCGCGCAGTCTGCCGTCTACACGGTCCAGCACAGATGGTTTAGCCCATACACTTAAAGCGTCTATTGCTTCCGCCCGCATAGGTGAGGGGCTGCCTGCTTTTTGTGCATAGGCCACCAGGTTATGAAGGGCGTTGTCAGTACCTACCCGCAGGTTGGCATTGATGGCACGGCGGATCAGCGCTTCATTTTTGAATGTCGTAGTGCCCAGCAGGTTGGCCAAAGAGGGTAATGCCTCTTTAACAGACAAATCATCATTGATAGCGCGGGCTGTTTCTGTTACCACAAATTCATCTTTATCATTAAGGAATGTGGCGATGCCCGGATGGCTCATTCTTCTCAGGGCTACTACGGCGGCTATACGCAGCGCACGGGAAGGGCTGTTCGCCAAAGCGATCAGCGGTTCCGCCTGACCTATGCGGGACAGTGCCAGGGCACCTGCATGCCGCTGATAGGCATCTTCATCGTTATTCGCTTCCAGGAAGGCGATCAGCGGTTGTATTGCGGGGGTGTACTGTATCCTGCCAAGAGCTTCTGCCGCAAAGAAGCGTGTGCGGCTGGCAGTATCCTTTAACACTGGCACCAGCATTGGTCCTGCTTCCTTATAGCGGATATCGCCCAGCCATTTGGCTGCCTGAGCCCGTATCTCGGGATCACTGTCCTTTAACAGGGGCAGCAATATTTTGGCATACTGTTTATCTTGCCGTGCCAGCTGGCTCAGGCCCCATATTGCGTGTACCCTTGCCAGTTGGTTGTCTGTTTGTTTTAATGTCTGCTCAAACAGAGGAGCGCCTTTTTCTTTACGCTTCACCAGCTCAAACTGGGCTTTCATGCGTACACGCATATCCGGGTTCTTCAGCAGTCCGGCCAGCTCAACTTCCTTACGTTTGCTAAAATCCTCCGCCAGTAAGGCCCTGGTAGTTTTACGTTCCGGTGTACCGGCCTCCCTTTTATCATCCAGCTTCCAGATACGACCGTAGTTATGCGTATCCCAGCCGTCTATCCAGTCGGCTATATATAGTGCACCATCTGGTCCAAAGTCAATGCCCGTGGCCAGTATACCGTTCAGTACTTTCTTATGTTCACCCAGCTCAAAGGTGGCCCCTTTGGGATTCAATTTAAATGCATGTATGCCGGAGTTGGAAGGATTGCCTACAAACTCCGCCACAAAGAAAGTATTCTTATAAGCGGTGCCTAAAGCGGTGCCCGGATTGTATACAAAACCTGCAGGACCGTTTACGAAGTTGCTGATACATGGGGTGATGTAAGCGGCCTGTCCTTCAAAACGGGGCAGGTACATCTTTTCATCCATCCAAACCTTGTAGGTATTATTGTCCGGGTCGCGGTATTTACCGTATTGCCAGTTGCTGCGCCAGCCCTGGTCACCACCATTCACAAGGTATACGAGGCGTTCCTTTTCACCGGGATGGTCCCCGTCATTGTCTTCGCTGATGATGTTACCGTATGCATCAAACGCAAATTCATGCGTATTACGGATGCCGTAGGCATATATTTCAAAGTCGCTGCCATCTGGGTTGGAGCGGGCCAGTACACCGCAATTGGGAAAGGACCATTGCTGTCCGTCCGGCCCTTTACCATTAAAGCCGATATCACCTATTTGCCAGTAGATGCGCCCATCAGGGCCCATCTCCACGCCGGACATGCCATGACCGCTAAAGCCCACGTGGATGCCGTATCCGTGTGAGATAGACGTTTTTTCATCTGCAATGCCGTCGTGGTTCTTATCCTTTATGCGCCAGAGGTCCGGTGCTACGGCCACGTACAGGTCATCGCCTTCGGTCAGGACCCCGCCAGCAACATCGGTCACCTCATCATGAAAGTCATCCACGACCAATTGCGTCTGGTCTGCTACACCATCTCCTGATATATCATCCACACGATATACGTGTTCCTTTTCTATGGTCAGGTCCCGCCAGTCGTGAGAGCTGTCGCCGTTCAGGTCTTCCAGCCACTCATTCTTTTGGCTATTCTCAGGGGACAGCTCCTTATGCAGGAATGCACGTCGATCTTCCACCGTTTGCAGGCTGATGGATGGTATCTCCCAGTCCCGGTGCCCGCGTATATCAAATTCAGAATGTTTCTGCCGGTCTGTGGTAGTGTAATACACTCTTCCCTGGTCATCTACATCAATAGCGATGGGAGATATTACGAGTGAATCGATGCCCCAGAGGGTAAGGGAAAGGCTATCCGCCAGCTCGGGTTTCACTATCCCGCCAATGGAGTCTGCCAGATGGGCCGTAAGGGCGGTATTCATCCGTTTGATGCGCTTGTCCGCTGGTCCGGTATCTTGTTTACAGGCAGGAAGGCAGGTCGCGGAAAAGAGCAACGCTGTCAGAATAGGAACTTTTAAAGCATGCAGTTTTTTCATATGAGGAAGCAATGATTGTCAATTATACACACGTTTTTACAGGCACGTCTATGACTGATTAAGATAGGGCAAAGAAAATGTACAAGAGAATATTTTTTTTGAATGGAGAATATCCATATCGCATGCTACTATTTAGAAATGTAGATCATTTTTAGTAGCCAGACGGTTGCTATATCTATTTTTTGCAAGTATTTTTCATGCTACTTACTTGGTCCGCGAGTTAAGCCATATAATTTGTCCTTAGTCGTTTCGAAGATTTTGTAAACTAATCCTTAACCATTCATAGATATCCATCTTTCTGCGGTGGTAAGAGTTCCACTTATAAACACTTTAGCTTCCTCCATAAAAGAAGTACTACATTCAAAATATTCAATGCTGAGAAGATACAATACGTTCTTCAGATTATTCTCTGTCCCAATGAAAGCAAAAATAACTTACTGCAAGTGCCATTCGTAAAAAGATCAATATCTGAATATACTTAGTTAAATACAACGAAATGTTAACTCCTGATTAAGGTTATCTTAGTGTCAGATTGAAATTATAATATTCATTAACCCAACTCAAAATGACAAAATTTATCCAATACCTGACTGTAGCTATCAGTGTAACTTTTTATTCCTGTGATAAAAAAGAAATTTACGAACCACTGCTTAAAAACGAACTATCGGTTAAAAAACTTTCTTTAGCTAAAAAAGTGTATGTTCCAAAAAACATTTGGAACGTTCCGAATAATAATGACTACAATAATGATGCAAGCCTTTACAGTAATAAGCGAAGAGCTGAGTCTGACGATTTTGTAGCTTTTTGGGCAAAGGACTTTGGCGCTACTCCAGCTACTAATACGGATCCCAATAAACGATTTGATATTGCGCTAATCCTTCAGGAGTGTGAAAGATTTTTTCAATACTATACAGATACATTAAAATTTGTTGAAAAGGGAAGATCTGTTTCCGATAGCCTGAAAGCGCTTATATATGTAACTAACTCTACTGATGGTACCGCTTATGGTGGCGGTGCTGAGAATAAGGTAGGGATACTCTGGGTTACTCCTCCACGTATCAATACCCAGCCATTTGGTGCTGTGGCTCATGAACTGGGGCATGTGTTCCAGTATTATGTTCAGGCAGATGGTAGCTGGGGATATACCAGTTCTCCACAAGGAAGTAATGGTCAAACCATATTTGAAATGACTTCCCAATATATGCTCTGGCAGGTATACCCTACCTGGTTAACTTTTGAGAATTACCATTTGCAGGCATTTATGAAGTATACCAATTATGCCTTTCTTCATGAGATAAACCAATATCATTCCCCTTTTGTATTGGAGTATTGGTCCGGTAAACGAGGAAAGGATTTTGTTGCAAAGCTCTGGAAAGGTGCCCGGCGTGGAGAAGATGTGGTTGCAACCTATAAGAGGATTACTCAGACAGATCAAAAGATGTTCAATGATGAGTTGTTCGATGCCTATAGGAGATTCGTTACCTGGGATATGCCCAGAATAGAAGTTGTAGCAAAGCAATATGCTAACCAACATATATCTACGTTGAATTTGTCTGCTGATGGATGGTATAGGATCAGTCCTGATGTATGTCCCCAAAACTATGGCTACAATGCTATCAGGCTGAACGTGCCAGCTACCGGTACCAATATCAGATTGCAGTTCAAAGGCATTGCCGGTCAGTCGGGGTTCCGGAGTATCAAAGTTGATAAGGCAGGCTGGAGATATGGTTTTATAGCTGTGAAAGCAGACGGTTCCCGTGTGTATGGTGATACCTATAGCAGTTCCACAGGAGATGTAAACTTTACAGTGCCAGGAAATACCACGTTTCTGTGGTTGGTAGTTAGTGGTGCTCCCATTGAGCACTGGGAACATTTAAATGATAATAACGACAGCAATGATGAACAATGGCCGTACGAAATCAAACTGGAAGGAACAACGATTAATAAAGCCTTTATAAAATAATCTGATATTTGAAAGCTGGCTCGACATCTGTAAATCAGAGAGAGAGAGAAACAAAAAAGGCTTGCAGAAATGCAGGCCTTTTTTGTTTGGTGTCAAACCTATGAGAGCGTTGTAGGCTATAGCCATCTCAAAGTATATACAGTAGACCTTCTGTAGTAAGCATTTACTTAAGTTGTAGACGGTTTGTAGACGATAATTCTTCGTAATATTAACTTTCCGTAATTACTTTTGAAGGATATAAAAACAAATGCAAATGGCATTACCATTTATCGAAGTTATTGAAGAAATTACCCCTGATCCCAATCTGCTCATGTGGAAATTCGCAGACGCAGACAAGGAGATCAAGAACGGTGCAGTGTTAACTGTAAGAGAAAGCCAATCCGTATTATTCCTGAATGAAGGACAGCAGGCTGATGTATTTACTGCTGGAAAGCATGTGCTGGAAACTGAAAATATTCCGTTGCTGACCCGTTTGAAAGGCTGGAAATATGGATTTAAAAGCCCTTTTAAGGCAGATATTTATTTCTTTAATACTTTCCAGTTTGTTAACCTGAAATGGGGAACACCAGCACCGGTGCTGATGCGGGACAATAAGTTCGGACAAGTGAGAGTGAGGGCATTCGGAACATATAATGTGAGGATAACCGATGTTGGGAAGTTCTTTAAGGAATATGCTGGTACATACCCAAGACTGGGCATCGTGGAACTGGAATTGCAGCTGCGCGATTTTATTGCCCCTAAATTCGGTGAAGTACTTGCACAGGCAGATATTTCGGTATTGGATATCGCCGGGAACATTTCTGTTTTGAATGAAAAAATACAACCCTTAATACAACCCAATTTTACTGACCTGGGGCTGGAAGTGACCCGCTTTACGGTTACCAGTGCTACATTGCCCGAAGAAGTTCTCAAACATTATGATAATGTTACGGGCATGAATATGGTCACGGATATGGATAAATTTACACAATTTAACATAGCCAATGCCATGGACAAAGACAACAACAAAGTAGCAGATGCTGCCCAGCAGGCTGTTGCTTTAAGTGTAATGTTGAATCAGATAAAACCTGCTGCAGCTGCACAACCTGAACAAATACAGCAGGAAGACATTACCTCCCGGCTTAAAAAGCTAAAAGGCCTTTTTGAAGCAGAATTGATCACCGAAGCTGAATACATTACCAAAAAAGAAGAGTTGCTCCGGTTGCTCTGATAAACCTATAGGAACTATGAGCGATGATAATAAGAATAAGACGCTGAGTTATCTTGAAAAGCTTCGACAAAAAGCCATTGAGCAGAAAAACTATGGGGGAGAGGTTAACATGGAAGACGCAAAGGTAGCGGCACGTGACTGCCCTAATTGCGGAGCCGGCAGGGCTTACAGGGACGGTTTGACCAACTGTGGATACTGCGGTTTTACATTTATTCAGGTAAAACTTACAGATGGTGTCTATATAAAAAAAGAAAATAACTCTTAATGTATGTTCGACTTTTTTAAAAAGAAGTATGACAACCCGATGCTGGCCGAAGAAATGAGGGAAACCCAGGAACGTTGGTTTGTTTTTTTACAAAAGCTGGAAGAACGTATGGAAGAAGTATGTGAAGCAGCGATTCCTCAGTTGAAAGAAATATTTGAAGAAGATACCGACCCCTATAAACGCGCGCATGGACGGATGCTGGCTGGCTTGCTTGGCCAGGTAAGACAAATGCGCTCTAAAGCAAACGAAGTAAGGGAACAGAAAATTATCGATTTTACCCATGCTGCAGAAGCTTCATTCCCCTCTATTACTTCCCCCGGGGGCAGTAGTTACTATAATATGCTGTACAAATTCAAGGAGGCTTGTTACGAGAGGCATAGAGTGTTTGAAGAAAATGTAATGCGGTATGAAGACCTGCTGCAGAAAGCTGCAGGGGAACCGGATCTTGAAACTCCCTACAGGAAACTGCTTGAGGAATTTGAGAAGACAAAGGACCGTTTTGTATGTTCGCAATGCAGTGGCAATATCACCATTCCCAAATTGTTCGTGATTGCCACCTATGTTACCTGCCCGCATTGCCAAACGCAAAATACATTTCACCCATCCACAGAAGCACAGATGGTACTGCACAACGCACGCAGCCTGGCTGAGCAGCGTACAGCGGCGTTACTGAAAGAATATGAATCAGGTGATCCTAAAGACCCTGTTTTATACCGGCAATACCTTCGGGCCATGTTTAATGAGTGGAACAGCATTGTACCCGATATGGCAGAGGAGAACGAAAAGTTCCACGAACGCCTGTTAAAAGATCAGGAAAACTATCATCATTAATAATTATTCATTATGTCAGAGAATCCATTATTAGCTCCCATTCACGGTATTGCACTGGAAGACTATGGGGCCGCCTGTGCAAAGATTGCCAACGGCGTGAGTGAAGACGCTGTGGCGCAGGCGCTGGGCGTAGAATTGCCTGTATGGCAGGAAGCATCCCTGCTTTGGCCCGAACGTATGAAACAGGATGAAACCTATCATATTATGACATTGTTCGGCCAGCACTTCGGTTCAGCAGAGCAACATCCTAAACTCGGTAGTTTACATGCCGGTGCTTCCGCAGGGAATGCCGGAAACACCGAACGTATCAAAAATGATAAAGCCTTTTATGAGGAACTTGAAGTGGCCCGCCAGATAGCATATGAATATGGTATAGACGGCGCGCAATGGATAGTTGATGAATACGGTATTTCTCTCGGCGACTTCCAGATGGCTGCTGTAGCCTGGATGGACCAAATCCATAAAGACCTCCGGGAAGACTTTGATGCTCATAATGAGAGACAGGCTGCCTACCAGGAAAAGTATCGCAAACAATTTGCAGATGCTCAGGGTGGGAATGTAGCGGATGATATTTCATTCTAAATGTTAGAGAGGATTGGGATAAGTTGACTCGAATATGTCCAGCCCTCTTCTACTGAAAATAAAAAAGAGGGGAGCAATTTGCTCTCCTCTTTTATTTTATATCTCCCGGAAGAATAACAACATAACAGAGCAGACAAATTTATGTGGCCCGTGAAAGCGGGCCATTTCTTTTTAGCGCCATAGCTCAGTCCCCGCTACTATATACTCAGTTCTCATTTTTGTCAGTTCAGTCAGTTCAATAAGAATAAAGCGTTTACAGCGGCCATTTTTGCATCAAAATACCAGCAAATGGGCCAGCATAAAAACAGTAAATACTTTAAAGGAAATCTTCTTCCGGCGTTAGCCATACTATTATTTTTGGCGGCTTGCAGCAACGGGCAAAAGTCCTCCGGAGAAGATACAGATACTACCATCGCAGTACAAACAGAAATTCTAACGGGTACACCATTCACCAGCGAAATAACCGTTAGCGGTACTATAGAAGGCAGTACGACTGTAAAGCTTGGCTTTATGGTGCCGGGCAAAATAAATCTTATATCAGGTAAAACAGGACAGTTTGTGACCCGGGGCCAGCTAATCGCCAGCCTTGATCCTACCAATTATGCGCTTAACAAGCAGCTTGCGGATTTGCAGCTAAATGAAGCAAACGATGAATACAGCCGTTTGAAACTCCTGCATGGCAGGGGGAGCCTTAGCGAAAGCGATTTTACAAAAACAGGCTTTTCACTACAAAGCGCGCAACTGAAACAAAAGCTTGAATTAAAAAACCTGAACGATACCAGACTTTATGCACCGATTGGTGGTGTATTACTGAGCAAACAGGCCGAAGTAGGCGAAATTATTAGCGCAGGCACGCCACTGTTTGTGGTGGCAGATATCCGCAAAGTAAAGGTGTTGGCATTTATACCCGAAGGTGAACTGAATGGATTGCATATAGGGCAGGATGCCAATGTTAACATTACGGCATTGGATAAAACTATTACAGGTAAAATAACCGAAGTAGGGGCAGTGGCAGATGCTGCATCAAGGGCTTTTATGGTAAAAATAGAAGTAGATAATGCTGACCTGCAGGTACGTCCCGGTATGGTTGCCGAAATCAACATTGCCATTAGTAGTCAAAAAACAGGCATACAGTTGCCGGCAGAATGCATTATAAATGAATTGGGTAACCAACGTTATGTATACGTAGTTGATAAAGTAAGTCATAAAGCTTTCAAACGTAGAGTGAGCCTGGGTAAAATGATGGCTAACAAAATCGAAATCCTATCAGGTTTATCCCTTGGCGAAGAGGTTATTACATCTGGCCAAACCAAGCTTTCTGATGGTTCTTTAATCACAATCGTAAAGTACTAATCAATATGAATTTTATAGAAGCAGCACTTAAATATAAACAACTAACACTGGCCGTTCTGTTTATGCTTTTTACGGTGGGAGTCAACTCGCTTCTGAATATGCCCCGTCGTGAGGATCCTAAAATCACCATCAGGACAGGCCTGGTGATGGCTACATTCCCGGGTGCATCATCTACACAGGTAGAAGAACAGGTTACCAAAAAGCTGGAACAGTATCTTTTTCAATATGAAGAGGTCGATAAAACCAAAACTTATTCTACCTCTAAAGATGGTGTGGTAGTCATCAATGTGGAACTGGCTGAAAGTGTGAAACAGCCCGATATTTTCTGGAGCAAACTGAGGCACCAGCTACTGGTGTCCAAAGAAGTGGATCTGCCGCAGGGTGTACAGGGGCCAATAGTGGATTCTGACTTTGGCGATACCGAAGCCATGGTGATAGCCCTGGAAAGTAACGATGCCAGCTACGAAGAATTGAAAGGTTATAGTGAAAAGGTAGAAGAGCAGATCCGGACCATGAAAGAGGCTTCTAAAGTGAAACGTGTCGGTGAGCAGCAGGAAGAAGTGGTTGTATCGTCTACATCGGGAAAGCTATCCCAATATGGTATTAATGTAGGGCAGGTAACACAGGTACTGCAATCGCAGAATAGTATTAATGCTACCGGTGAAGTAAAGACCAGCAGTAGTAAAACGCCCCTGTACACCAATGGTTATTTTCAAACCGAAACCGAACTAGCCAACCAGATTGTAGGTACATCGCCTGCCGGCTCACCGGTAAAACTGGGTGATGTGGCTACACTGAAAAGAGATTATGCAGCACCGGAAAGCATCATTACTGTAAATGGCAATAAGGCTATGCTGTTGTCTATACAAATGCATGAAGGTAATAACATCGTAGATTTTGGCAAAGAGGTTGAAAAAAAGATAGCAGATGCAAAGAAACTGATACCATCAAATGTAAAAATTACCACGTTGGTATCGCAGCCCACACTGGTAAACGATAATATATCGCACTTTATTAAAGAATTTTTACTGGCGATACTATCAGTTATTGTAGTGGTTATCCTGCTATTGCCTTTCCGCATAGCATCAGTAGCGGCAATGGCGATACCTATGACGGTGGCCTTAACCTTTGCCATTTTAAACGTGCTGGGTATTGAGTTACACCAGGTATCGCTAGCAGGACTTATACTGGTGCTGGGTATGGTGGTAGATGATGCCATTGTAATTGCTGATAACTATGTGGAACTGCTTGATGAAGGGGTGGACCGCTGGACGGCGGCATGGCGCAGCGCACATGATCTGCTTATTCCTGTGCTGGCCGCTACTGTTACCATTATAGCCTCATTTATGCCCATGGTGCTTATTAAAGGCTCTACCGGCGAGTTTATATTGACATTGCCAATTACGGTGGCCGTTGCGCTTATTGCATCATACTTTGTGGCTTTGTTCCTCACGCCTTTGCTTTGTTATACTTTCATTAAAAAAGGATTACACCCTCAAACGGATGGACATACCTTATCCAAAGAAAAAAAATCGATCCTTACCTATATGCAGGATGGTTATAACGCTGCCCTGGGCTGGTGCATAAAGCACCCTGCACTTACCATACTTACCAGTGTTGCATTTGTGCTGCTCACAGGTCTGGTGTTTAAGCTGGGTGTACGTGAATTGTTCTTTCCCCCTGCAGAGCGTAACCAGTTTATAGTAGAATTATGGATGCCCACAGGTACCAGGCTGGAAAAGACCAATGCAGCTATTTTAAAAGCAGAGCAGTTGGTAAAGGGTGATAAAAGGGTCACTTCTTACGCTACGTTTACCGGTACATCGGCTCCAAGATTTTACTACAATTTTTCGCCCGAGGTACCTACCAGCAATTACGCACTGATTCTGATAAACACCACTACCGATGAAACCACCGAAGAAATGGCTGAAGAACTTACCGGCAAGGTAAAAGGGCTGGCACCTGATGGAACATTCTTTGTAAAGCTAATGCAGCAGGGGACAGACTTAAAAGCACCGGTAGAAGTACGTATCATTGGAGAGGATGTTGCCCAATTAAAAAGCATAGCCACTCAGGTAGGTGATATTTTAAAGAAGGCCAAAGGCAGCTGCCAGGTACGCAGTGATTTTGGTGAGGATTACTATGGGTTGCAGATAACTCCCAGAGAAGATGCCGGACGACTCGGCTTTACCAGCGCAGACATTGCCCAGTCGGTGTACACAGGTTTTAGCGGCAACACCATCTCCACTATATACGAAGGCAGCAGTCCTGTAAATATTGTATTTCGTTTAAACGAGAACGCCCGTAGAAGTACATCGGACCTGCAAAACGTATACCTCACATCGCCAGTGAACAATGCCGAAATACCGCTAAGGCAAATAGCAGAATTGATACCGCAATGGCAGAGTGGAAAAATAATTCACCGCAACGGTGTAAAAACATTAACCGTGCAAAGCGAAACCAGGCCCCATGTATTGCCGGCAGAACTGCTTGAAGAAGTAAGGCCGGCCATAAACAAGCTGAAACTGCCCAGCGGCTACCGTATAGAATATGGTGGTGAAGAGGGCGGAAAGGAAGATGTAGAAAATGATATGGTAACTGCTTTATCGATAAGCCTGGCACTGATATTCTTTATCCTGTTATTTCAGTTTAAAAACTTAAAAGAGGCATTGATTATAATGGCCACCATTCCATTGAGTTTGTTTGGTGCCATACTGGGCCTTGCGGTTACTGGCAACAACTTCAGCTTCACTGCATTCATCGGGCTTATCTCGCTGTCCGGTATCGTAGTGCGAAACGCTATTATCCTGATAGATTATACCAATATCCTGCTAAAGCAGGGCATGGATATAAAAACTGCAGCTATAGAAGCAGCAAAGCGCAGGCTGCGTCCCATTTTTCTTACTGCTATGGCGGCGGCAGTGGGTGTATTGCCCATGATTATTTCCAGATCGCCCATGTGGGCGCCATTGGCAAGCGTACTGGCCTTTGGGGTAGTGTGGAGCATGATCATGGCCCTGCTTACTGTACCTGTTATGTACATAGGTATAATCAACAATAAGGACAAAAAAGACATTTTAAAAAGCACAAAAAAAATTGTTCTGCATGAAGCTTAGTATAAAAAGCGGGTTACTGTTATTGGCCTTCATTCTTCCGGGATTTTCCCGCTTGTCGGCTCAGACAAGCTCCGGATATTCTTTGCAACAGTTGATAGATGCTGCGATGAATAATAGCCACCTGCTTTCCATCAGAGAATACCAGGTGCAGGAAAAAATGAGTAAGCTAAAAGAAGATGAAATTAAAAGATATCCTTCCGCCACTCTGGACGGGAGTTATCAATATAATTTCAGTCTGCCTGAAATAACCATACCTGCCGGAACAATAGAAACGGGTAATCCGTTGCTGCCTTCAGAAGATAGAAAATTTACTGTGGGCGAAAAGAGTACTTACAATGTAGGGTTCAATATTTATCAGCCCATCACACAGCAATTTAAAATGAATACGGGGCTGTCTATTGATAGAACTGATATAAAACTGGGGCAAAAAGAAAAAGAAAAAACGGCATTGCAGATGCAACTGGCCATTGAGCAATTGTATTACGGGGCACTCATTGCCCAAAAGCAGATCGAAGGTACAATGGCAAGACTGGAACTGGTACAGGCCAGACTGTACGATGCTGAAAGTGCACTGGCAGCGGGAAAAACTACAGGAGTAAACCTTTCCGGCTTGCGGGCAGGCATATCCGGCGAAGAGCAAAACCTGTTAAAACTCGACATTCAGGTAGAGGACTATTTAACGGAACTGGGAAGGCTTACCAACCTTCATGTTTTAAAACTACAAGCCGCAGAACCAGGCAATATGATGGTTAACCCTGTGGATGAGTATAAGCTTGCAGCCATTAGCAATCCTGATATGGAAATAGCACGTCTGTATAAAGAGAAAGCCCTTCTGGGAATAAAAGCAGCCAAGCAAAGTAACCTGCCGGATTTTGGTGTGATAGCGGGCTACTATGTGCAGAAAGGCAGCGCTGTATTGCCAGGTAACAGCCCCTATGTGGGCCTTAGCATGAAATGGAATATACAAGACCTTTTTTCCAATAAGCAGGTGCAGAATCAAAGACAATACCAGCTAAAACAGGCCGAAGAAACCATCGCCTATACACAACAACAGGTAGAAAGCGATATTGATAAAGCATGGCGCAAGGTGAAACAATCGGATGCCATGATAATCGCAGCTCAAAAACTGGCAGGCTACCGCAAGGAGGTGCTCAAAGAACAGCAGGACAGGCAGGCAACCGGGCTGGATATGAAAACCGTTCTGCTGGAAGCAAAGTCGCAACTGGCCGAGGCCGAAGCAGATCTATATGCGGCACAGTTGTCGAAGGTACTGGCCATTGCAGCACTTAGAAATCTGGCGGGTCAAACAAAGTAATTAACATAGGAACAGAGTGAATTTTAATATGGCAGTGATGGAAAGCAAGCATCATTGAATAACTATATGATAATGAAAAACAAATTTCTTATTACATTCCTTTGTATTGGTACTTCGCTTATAGCTAAAGCACAAACACAAAGTGACAGTTCAAATTGGGTTATAGACTTTGGGGGTTCAGTAGGGCTTTTTATCCCGTTCAACCAGGTAAACGGTGAAGAAATGTTAATTGGTACTAATTCGACAACTTCAATACAGTTCAATTATAAAAGACACTTTTTTGCCCGGTTACAGTTTGGGGAACTATCTGCCGACTTTAAATATAAAACTACTCTCGGATCCTTAAAATCAGAAATTAATTCCAATACAAACAGCCTTAACCTGGCACTGGATATCGGATACCAGTCCAGGTTACGTAAATGGCAACCACTTGTTTATGCAGGTGCAGGCCCATCCTATGTTACTATACCTGCTATGACATATGATGTGGATACCAATACCGCACGTTACACTACCAATTCGAGTATGCAACTATATATGAATGCAGGTGCGGGGGTGAATTACTATCTATCAAAATCGGTCATCCTTGTGTTCGAATTACAAACATCGACTATACTCAATCTTCCTCAAAAACCAAGTGCAAACCTTACCGGTATCAGTGCACTTGTAAATATTAAAATCACTTTATAGTTAAAATCAAATATCATGTTTAAACATTTTCTTATTACCACAGCAGTTTTAGTATTTTTCAGCATTAACACCTGGGCACAACAGCCTGCCTTAGTTGGCAAGTGGCTAACTCCCGATAAGGATAAAATAGAATTTTATATCGAAGGACAAACGATTACCGGCAAGCAGATCAGCACAGAAACGGAAAAGGACAAAAAGAACAATAATAAAATTATAGCCACAGCGCTTAAAGCTACCGGCCCGCTGGTTTTTGAAGGAACGATCATTGACCCCAAAGACAATAAAACATACAAAGGCCGCTTTATTATAAATGAGGCCGGAACAGAAGTTGAGCTAAAAGTAAAATGGGGATTTTTGAGTTTTAACGAAACATGGAAAAGGGTAAAGTAACTAAAGTTATTTATTTTAGCAGATGCATAAACATAGCTACAGGTTATTCCGGTTGTATGGTTATCCAGGATTTGGGGTAGTACTGTACCTGATCATGGTACTGATTAATCCATACGAGCGCGTTTATAATAGCTGGCGCTTTTATACCATGCCCGATTTTGTCCTGGAATTTTCATTTAGTGTTGCTTATTCAACATTATTATTTGAAACAGGTATCCAGCTAACAGCGCTACTCAATAAATGGTATCCCTGGGGGAATCGCATTAAAAGCAGGTTTGGTATTCAGTTTTTATTGCACATTACTATTATTTATATTATACTGAACTTGTTTTTTAAATTCCAGTTCCCGGCTCATTTTGATTACGATGAACTAATGTTAAGACAGACCGTTATTATTGGTATCATATTCGCCATACTGATAACGGCTGTTTTTGCTGCGGAATATTTCTTTCACAAATGGAACGATGCCAACCTGCAATCCCTGGAAATGGCACAGCATACCACGCAGGCACAGCTTGAAGCGCTCAAGTTACAGCTTGATCCGCATTTCCTGTTTAACAACCTTAGCATTGTTACCGCATTGATAGAAGACCAGCCAGCAACAGCAGTTTCCTACATTGCCAAACTATCATCCATCTACCGGTATATGCTCACAAACAGAATGCAGAATGTGATTCCTGTAACAGAAGAACTGGAATTTATTAAAGCGTATCTGTTTTTGTATGAGATCAGGTATGGAGAAGGTATTAAAGTTAATATTGAGGAAAATAAGGAGGCATTCCGTTTAGGTCTTCCACCTTTAACATTACAGTTGCTGATTGAAAATGCCATTAAGCATAATGTGTTTAGCACGGAGTCGCCCCTTAACATTCATATATATTTTCCGGACGAAAAATCAATGGTAGTAGAAAATAATAAAATGCCCAAAATGATGAAGGAACCGGGTACGAACATGGGACTTAAAAATATCAGGGAACGATACCATTTGATGAACCAAAAAGCACCAGTTATATTGGATGATGAACACTTTTTCAAGGTAGAGATTTCATTGATAACTGTCGAATAACTATTTAATAAAGCGCGTATGACAAGTGTTTTAATCATAGAAGATGAGCTTCCTAATATTATAAGGCTTGAAAAGATGCTTTCACTTTTAGACAGTGAAATTACTATTACGGCAAAACTTCAAACAGTGCAGGATAGTATCAAATGGTTGAAAGAGCATCAACAGCCAGATGTTATCTTTATGGATATCATGCTTACTGATGGGTTAAGCTTTGAAATTTTTAATCATGTTACAATCACAGTCCCTGTCATATTCGTGACTGCTTATGATGAATATGCGCTTAAGGCTTTTGAAGTAAATGGTGTTGATTATCTGCTGAAACCATTGGAAGCTGATAAGTTGGCAAAGAGCCTCCGCAAAGCAAAGTCCATTATTGGGGCCGGAAGTGATGCCAGTATATTGCAGCTTATTAAAAACATGCAGGCAAAACAACAAATATATCGCACACGTTTTTTAATTGCATATCGCGACAGGCATATTCTGATAATGGGGGAGGATATTGCTTATTTCACTTCAGAAAATAAAGCAACATTTCTTACAACATATACCTCTCAGCGATTTATGGTAGACCAGACTTTAGAAATACTAGAGAAAGAACTTGACCCCGAAGTTTTTTTCAGGGTAAGCCGCCAGGTTATTGTTTCTTTAAAATCTATCAGGAATATCCATCAAACTTTTAATGGTCAACTAAAAATTGAACTTTCTCCAGCTTTAGATGAAAGTGTAGTGTTGAGCAGGGAAAAATCGAACCAATTGAAAAAATGGTTGGGCCAGTCCGGGTTGTAATCTGCAATGGCTGTCAATGATAACATCCCGGAAGGGCATATAAAAAAGGAGCCGACCTTTTTGGTCAGCCCCTTTTAAATACAGTCCTGATGTATTAAATGCAGCATTTAGTTTGATGTAACACGGTATACACTGTTCCCGGTATTGGATACAACGTACACTTCTCCGCTTTCAGTTTCCCCGAAATCCACTATTCCTGTCGGAGAAAGTGTTTGAGTAGTAACACTCCATCCGGAGCCATTAGGAACAATCTTATAAAAAATACCTGAATAGAAATCGGCACTCAGGTAACAGCCCTGCAAAGCCGGGTATGTGGTGCCCCTGTAAACCACTCCTCCTGTAATACTCGCAGCAGGATTCTGTGTGGCATAAGCATGCACAGGGAAGATATAATTTGTTCCCGTACATCCCGAAGAGTTATATGTGGCGTTACCTTCATAACAGCGCCATCCGTAATTAGTTCCTGAAGTGGCAGCTGCCGAGCGGAAATTAATTTCTTCCCACGAATCCTGCCCTACATCACCAATCCACATATCCTGGGTGGCTTTATCAAAGCTCCAGCGGTAGGGGTTACGCAGCCCGTAAGCATATACTTCATTTGAAAAAGGATTACCCGCAGGAATAGTATAATATGGAGCAGAGGTAGATGTATTAACAGCCAAACGTAATATTTTACCCAGCAACACAGAAGTATTCTGCGCATTGTTGGGTACATCACCACTACCGCCACCATCACCGGTAGATAAATACAGGTATCCATCAATACCGAAGTGAAGCTCTCCTCCATTGTGGTTTGAATTGGTAGGATGCGGGATGGTTAGTACGATCACTTTTGATGCAGCGTCCAGCGTATTCGGACTACCACTGTTTACATGATACCTCGCAAGTTCAAGGTTGCCTGCCGTATTGGTATAATAAACATAAACAAACCCATTCGTTGAATAGTTAGGGTGAAAGGCCATACTGAGCAAACCTCTTTCACCACTGGTACTCACATTTGATACGGTGCCAAATACAGAAAGAAAATTAAACGTAGAATCATATACTCTTATAGTGCCTGCTTTCTGCACAATAAAAATACGCTTACGGCCATCACCTGCATGCACAAACTGCATAGGAGCACTTAAACCGGAAGTAATAACCGACGTCAGTGATATCTGAGGTGCCGCAGCCACAGCCAGTTCCTTTTTAATAATGTTATCTTCTTCTGTTTTACAGCTTAGCATTAAAACTGTCATAAGGGCTACAGACAATAGCTGTCCGGGAAATACGCTTAATAGATTTTTCATACTTTGAGGGTTGAAATTAAAATTTAGAAAAGGGTTTCATCAGGACTGATTCATGGATAGTTTCCGTATTTAAGTATTTTACTGTATTATCATAAATATACCCAATTTATGAGGAGCATTTCCCTCTCTCAGAATATAAAAATTAACTCATCATATCACCGGTACCTTACAAATAAATTTTATGATTTATGTGAATAAGAAATTCCAGATTGAACAACATTCCTATCAACAATGTCACCGGCCTTAATCAGTATTCAACCTTTTTAACAAAGTAAATACATGCCTCGCCACAATTTTATCTAATTGACAAATAAATATTTTTGACGATATTAAAAAATTACTAATATTACGTTGGATTTGCATCCGGGAAAGTTTGGGGCATATGAAAATAACCTGTTGTTCTCTGTAGTAATTGATCGTTGTTAGCTGAGCTATCCCCTACAACCTATACCTATATATCAACCTATGGTAAAACCTTACCTACGAACATTCTGTTGCCGTTACATTAGCCTGTTAGCGCTATTAATTGCTGGTCAAACTGTTGCCGTGCATGCGGCAGACAGTGATTATGTTAAGACCCGTTTACCGGCGGCCAATGTCATGGCCACCAGTATGATGGAAAGCCGCAACTTTCCAGATATAGATAAAAAGCTGGTAGCAGAAACGCTGATAGCGCCCGAAGCTGGTTTATTCTCCGATGCCGGCCTGCAAAGTATATATGACACTGACAGTAATGTCCATGTATACCGTGACATAGCCAGGGCAGAATTCGAGAAAATAGACAAGGATAACCGCTATACAGCCTCCCTCTCGCCAGACGATCTGAATGAGCTGCCCATAGGGCTTTTTAAGAACGTTGGCAATACTACTGTAACGATTGCCGTAAGCAATGCCATTTTTTACTCTACCTACGCAGAGCTTACCGTATATGCCAAAGTGCAGATACCACAGGAGCCACGTGAGATCTTTTTTGGTCTGAAAGGGCTTAAACTATCGTACAAGGGCGGCATATTGGGCGATGCCAAACTGGTATTGCTGGGTGATGTACCTATACGGCTGGGCGGCGGTACAGCAGCGCTGGTACTGAAGGGCGGCATGGATATGCAGACCGGCCAGGGGCTTGACCTTACTTATGTAACAATAGATTGTAACGGTTTTAAGGAATTGGGACTTAGTGCAGACCTGATGTTCCCGCGGAGCATGCTGGTGCCTTTGAAACCAGACGGAGAAAGAACTACAGACAGCTCGCAGGTAAAGGCTTCATTCAATACGGTAGTACGCGACTGGAATGATATACTCGTAAGCGTAGACTTGCCTGCATTTGAGATAACACCCCTTAAAGGCGTAGGGTTCCGTATAGGCAAAGCTGTATATGATGGCAGTGACCTGCGTAACTCTCCTGATGTGGTATACCCTGCAAAATACCAGGAGCGTTACCTGCCTCAGGATGACCCGAACTTATGGCGGGGAGTTTATGTGTCGGACCTGGAAGTAACCTTGCCTAAACAATTTGCACGGGCTGACCGACCTGACAAACGTGTTTCGTTTGGCGGCAAAAACCTGATCATCGATAATAACGGCATCACCGGCAACTTCTTTGGCAATAATGTATTATCGGCTGGCAGTGCAGCCGGTTGGCGTTTTTCAGTAGATCATTTCGACATAGATCTGGAGGCCAACCATCTCACAGGGGCAGCATTCAACGGTATGCTGGGCATTCCCATGTGCAATGCACCGCTGGGCTATTCTGCCGTTATTACCGCTGATAATGAATATATACTGAAGCTGAGCAATCTTGACACACTGGATTTTATGGTGTGGCGGGCAAAAGCCCAGATAAACCCGAACTCCTGGGTACAGTTAAAACTGGCTAATGGTCGCTTTGAGCCGGAAGCCATGCTAAATGGCTACCTGATCGTGGCATCGTCTCTGAAAGTAGACGACAACGGTAATCCTGTAGCCAAATTTAAAGGTATCATGTTCCAGGGATTGCACCTGCAGACCAAAGCACCTTATCTCACCGCCGAGTATTTTGGATACAGGGATGAGAATACAATTTCCAATTTCCCGGTGGCTATTAAGGAAATCGCCCTGGAAACCAAGGATAGTACTACCGCCAACCTCAATATTGACGTACGCTTTAACCTGATGCAAGGGAAATTTGGTGGTGATACGCGGCTCGCGCTGGTTGGAAAGTTTGATAACAGCAAAGGAATACAGACCTGGAAATTTCAGAAGATAAAGCTGGACTCGATTTCGCTCCATGCTGATCTGAGCGAAGCTATGTCGATATCCGGCCTGCTAAAAGTATATGATGATGACGCTGTATATGGAGATGCACTGAGTGGCGAGGTAAACGCGAGCTTCATGAAGGGAAAAATAAAGGTAAGAACCCGTGCTATGTTTGGCGCTAAGAATTTCCGCTACTGGTATGTGGATGGCAAGGCTGAATTTAAGCCGGGCATCGCAATAGCGCCGCCCCTGAAAATCTCAGGTTTCGGCGGCGGCGCCTATTACCGGATGAAAAAAGAAGGTATTGATACCATTGCTTCCCCAACCGGCGTAAAGTACGTGCCGGATTCCACCGCAGGACTGGGCATTAAAGCGGCTGTGTTGTTTGATATGGTGAAAGACGAGGTAGTGCATGGGGAGGTATCTTTTGAAGTGGCGTTTAACCGTAGCGGCGGTATCAACTTCATGGGCCTGTATGGCTATGCTAAAATATTGGCCACGGTGCCGATGGGCAATATCACAGGGAAATTAAGCAGACAATTTGCCAAAATACAGGAACAGGAACAGAAGGCGATCGCCAAACTGGGGTCCACAGGCCAGAAACTGGAGGAATTGAAAGTATCCGATCCTTCAAGTGCTGCCTCCCTTCTGGCGGGCGATCAGAATCTATCTGCCGAAGTGGGCATAACCGCCTATGTAGGTATACAATATGACTTCACGACTTCTACGTTGCACGGCAACTTTGATATGTACATGAACGTAGCCAACGGCATGCTGACGGGCAACTCCAGCGGCAACCGCGCGGGCTGGGCAGTGATCCATATTTCACCCAGCGAGTGGTACCTGCATATGGGAACGCCTACCAATCGTTTAGGTACCAAGTTCTCTATAGGTGGTCTCTCTATTAAATCAGGGGCCTACCTGATGGTGGGTGATAAGATACCCGGCTCTCCACCACCGCCCCAGGAGGTGGCAGATATCCTGGGCGTAGATATGGAGGAGCTGGATTATATGCGCGACGCCAATGCGCTGGGTGATGGCCGAGGATTTGCATTTGGTGCCAACCTTAGTGTGGAAACCGGCGATATCACTTTTCTGATACTATATGCCAACTTTAAGGCAGGCTTAGGTTTTGACATCATGCTGAAAGATTATGGAGATGCGCATTGCGTTGGTAGTACAGAGAAAATCGGTATAGATGGCTGGTACGCTAACGGCCAGGCATATGTATATCTGCAGGGTGAGTTAGGTGTGAAAGTAAACCTGAGAATCATAAAGGCCCGCATACCACTCATATCCGGCGCAGCCGCTATGCTGATGCAGGCTAAACTGCCCAATCCTACCTGGGTAAGGGGATATATGGCCGTTAAATTCAGCGTGTTAAACGGCCTTGTAAAAGGTAATATGCGCATGAAGGTTGTTATCGGTGATGAGTGTGAGATCGTAATGAATGGTAACAGCCCGGTAGATGTGAAGATCATATCAGACGTAAAACCAGCAGCGAATGCCGACGCAGTGGATGTATTCACTGCACCGCAAGCCGCCTTTAATATGCGTATGGGTCAGCAGTTCGATGTAGATGACGACCAGGGGACAAAGACCTACCGCGCGAGACTGGCATCCTTTACCGTTATGGATAATGGTCAGCCGATACCTGGTCGCCTGGAATGGAATGCCAACAATGATGGTGTTTCCTTCTACTCCAAGGAGGTACTGCCTTCTCAAAAACAGCTGACGGCTACGGTGAAGGTGGCATTTGAAGAGCGGGTGGGCGTAACCTGGCAGACAGCCTATGTAGATGGCAAACCGGGCGAAGAGATTGAAACGGTGACCTTCACTACCGGTACTGCGCCGGACTATATCCCGATGCAGAACATCGCATATGCGTACCCGGTAGTGAACCAGCAATACTATTACAAAGATGAATCTGATAAAGGCATCATTAACCTGAGTATGGGACAGGCTTACCTGTTCGACGCCAAATGGCAGTATGCGATCAATTTCAAAGATGCCGCTGGTCAGACAACTAAATTGGATATGACCTATGACGTCCCTTCACAGACGATTCATTTTACACCAACGGGTCTGAAGGCGAATACAGTCTATCAGTTCGACGTAATAGCCATTCCTCCAGGCGCACAAAGTACCGATGAAGTAGTGGCTTACCAGCAACAACAGGATGCGGGCGAAGACGGCAGCTATGCTGTTGCCAACAACCAGGCACAGACAGTTTCCAGAGGGGACGTAGCCAAATCATTACTGCATTACGGATTCCGTACCAGCAAATTCAACACGTTTGGAGAGAAGATGCAGTCGCTGCGTTTGAAAGACGGCATTGGTGAAACAGTTTCGACAGATGTAGTACGCCTGCTGGCCGACGTAGGCGACTATGAAGGCTTTGAAGTAGTGGAAATGACTGGTAACAATTACACCGGTTATAAACCGATGGTGAATGTGGAAGCGGTAATGGATGATGCGTATTTTACCAACGACATTAACCCGCTGTTGTATGCCAACTACCCTATCAATAACGAGATATTCATTAATAAACGTAATACGGATGAATTTGGCGTGACGCCAAGCAAGGCGTTTATCCTGATGCCTACTTACCTGGCAGAAGCATCTACCGGCAAGGTGACCAGCTGGATAAAGACAAGGCTGCCGTATCTGTACGATCTTCCACAGGTATACAGCCTGGACTTCAACGAGCTGCAATACAAAGTAGTGAACAGGTTCATGGGTACAGAGGAAGCGCCGAAATACGCCTACCTGATAAATGGGCATTTCCCTTTCATACGGTATGGCGCTTACAAAGTAAAATACCAGTATGTGCTGCCTGACGGGACTAAAACCAGCAGCGCGATATTCAATTATCATAATCCATTTAAAACCACCGGCTTCTAATGTATACAATGCGCAGGCTATCTTCTATACTGCTTATACTTTTATGCTTTACCGCTGCATTGCCGCTACATGCTCAGCATAAAGACAGCGCCAGGATAGCGGTTACCGCCAGGGCCCGCCAGCACAGCATATTGCTGCGATGGGGCATGACCACATCCCGTGCCTGGAAGTTCGGTAATCAATATGGTTTTCAACTTACCCGTTATACCGTTACCCGCGATGGGAAGTTGTTGTCGTCACCAGAGGTTAAAGTATTGAATACGCAACCGCTGCGACCTAAACCATTAGATGAATGGGAAAAAATAGTACAGCAGGACCAATATGCCGCCATCATTGCACAGGCATTGTATGGTAAGGACTTTGAAGTAGGTAGTGCCGGTAATAAGGGTATTGCAAGTATCATGGCACAATCTGCCGAACAGGAGCAGCGTTTTTCCCTCTCCCTGTATGCTGCAGACAATAGCTTTGAAGCCGCTGTGATGGCAGGGTGGGGCTGGGAAGACAAAGACGCCCGTCCCAATGAGAAATACCTGTACCGGGTTAATTCGCTGGCGCCAAAAGAGCGCCTGGTTGTCGATTCCGGAGGTGTATTCATTGGAATACAGGACTATGCACCATTGCCTGTACCGGGTGATGTAGGGGCTGTGTTTGGCGATAAACAGGTAGCACTTAGCTGGGATTACAGCGTTTTGAAACACTACTATACTTCGTGGATAGTAGAACGCTCTAAAGATGGCGGTAAGACCTTTGAGCCGGCCCGTTCGCTGCCGGTGACCAACCTGAATGAAAAAGAGAACAGGCCTTCTTCCCGCATGTATTTTCTTGACTCGCTGGAGGACAACAATACGGTATACCAGTTCAGGGTAAGAGGTATTTCCGCATTCGGTGAAAAGGGGCCACCTTCTGCACTAACTACCGGCAAAGGCAGGCACGTATTGATATATGTGCCCAACATCCGCAGCAACAAGATCTCGGCGCAGGGAAAAATGACGCTTACCTGGGATTTTGAAGCAGCAGGTAATCCACTGATTAAGGGGTTTGCATTGAACCAGGCAGCAAGTGAGGGAGGACCTTACAAAACCGCACTTGCCAATATTGCTCCTGATCAGCGCAGCCTGCAATACGACCAACTATTACCTTCCAACTATTTCACCATTACGGCTATTGCCAAAGAAGGCGAATCGACGACCTCATTTCCTGTGCTGGTGCAACCGGTAGATTCTACTCCACCTGCACCTCCTGTAGGACTGGCAGGCACTGTTGACAGTAATGGTGTGGTAATCCTCACCTGGAAAGCCAATATGGAAAAGGATATGTTGGGGTACAAAGTGTTCCGCGCCGGCAAACTGAATGAAGAATTGTCTCCCCTGGTAGACTCTATCTATATGAAGACTGTTTACAAAGACACTGTTCCTATAAAATTCCTGAACAGAAAAGTATACTATGCGGTAGCAGCATTGGATAAACGTTATAATCAATCCGATTATTCCGCTATCCTGGAGCTGAAGAAACCGGATGTGATACCACCTACTTCGCCGGTGTTCAGTGCTTATAAGGTAGTAGATGGCCAGGTACAATTATCCTGGGTGAACAGTGGAGATGAAGATGTTGCCGCGCACCTGCTATACCGGAAGAACCGCGCAGATTCCAGCCATAAGTGGTTATTGCTTCAGACATTCAGTGACCACACGCAGTATTATGCGGATCAGCTGATTGAAGGTGGACAAACCTATACTTATATCCTGATGGCGAAGGATAGCAGTGGCCTTGAGTCGCCGCCTACCCAGCCTATTACCGTAACAATACCTTCAGACCCGAATGCCATCAGCGTGAAAACATTGAATGCGTATGTGAACCAGGAGGGGCGCTACATTGAACTATCCTGGAAGGATAGCAACACTGGTGTAAACGAATACCAGTTGTATAAAGGAGCAGGCGGTCAACCGCTGAGTCTCTGGAAAGTAGTTCCGGCAAACGTGAAAAAGATTGTAGACGAATCGCTGAAGATCAATACTGTTTATGAGTACGGCGTACGCGCCGTGAACAAAAACGGTCTGAGCGGCCCGCTCAAAAAAGTTAAAACAAGTTATTAACACCTAAATACCTTTTATTTATGAAAACCATGACACAAAGAGTCCTATTGTTGTTATTCCTTCCCCTGCTGGCGTTTACAAGCAGGCTGTCCGCGCAGAACACAGCGGCGTACGAACTGACCGTAGATTACGCCATCATGGGCTTCGGCCGTATAGCAACCTGCGAGAGCAACTATGAAATAAATGCTATTATGCAGAATGGCAGTACGAACCTTATCGCCTCCGGATCTCTGGATGGTCTCAACGATGGCGAGGTGTGGTTTTTTCCTCCTCAGACTATCACCTTTACCTCAGACAACCCTGTAATACGGATTGCAGTATGGAGCAAACGGAAAACCAGCTGTAGCAAAACCGCGGCTGCTGGCGAAATAGATTACTTACTTCCGGTGGGCAATATTACCTGGTTTGATGTGAACGTTGGCGGTTTATTTACTGGCTATAACCTTGAGTCTAATATGCATATATCTATTAAACCTGCGTCCATATCGACTGCAACTCCTGCCAACGGGGATGTCATCAACATCAACAGGACAGGCAGCACCCTATACAGTTCTCCGAAAGCGGAACATTGAATTATACCGGGAAAGATAATAACGTCGGAATAAACTAGTACCGGTTATACTAAGCGGCTGGTGAACAGCCGCTTAGTTGCTGAAAGTAGTTCCGGCAAACGTGAAAACGACTGAAGAAGAATCGCTGAAGATTCAACACCGTTTTTGAGTATGACGTACGTGCTGTGAACAAAGACGGTCTGAGCAGGTCCGCTCAAAAAAGTTAAAACAAGTTAAATCCCTGCATACTTTTTACCTATGCGACCAATGATAAAAAGAGCCCTATTCTTGTTATTCCTTCCCCTGTTGGTGTTTACCATCAGGCTAGCCGCGCAGAACCCGACGGCGGTGTACGAACTGACCGTGAAATGCGACATCATGGGCTTCGGCACAGCAACTTGCGGCAGTCTCTATGAAGTATATGCCATTATGGACCACGGTGGTTCAAGGCTTATCTCCTCCGGATCCCTGGACGGTATCGGAGATGGCGAGCCATGGTATTTTCCAGCCAAGACGATCACCTTTACGTCAGACAATCCGGTAAAAGGGATTGCAGTATATGGCAAGCGGAAATCCAGCTGCAACAAAACCCAGGAGTCAAAGGAATTAGACTACATGTTCCCGCCCGGCGATCATACCTGTTTTAGTACCAGGGTGGGTGGCATGTTTGCTGGCTATCATTCTGAATCTACTCTGTTTATAGATATTAAGCCTGTGTCTAATGCATATGAATTGCAGATGCAGACAACCGAGGTATATCCCAGTAGTCTGCAGCTAGACTATAACGTGATTGCTCATTATACAGATGGCACGCAGAACGAGATATTTGCGTTTGTATCGACTGCGCTTCCTTCGGCATGGGATGTCATCAACCGGACAGGCAGCGTCATACATAGCTCCCCCAAACAAATAACATCCATAGAAGTTAACAGTACATGGGTTCGAAGCTTCCCATGGACCGATGTAAAACGGTCGGCGACCTTCCCTGTCAGTCATACGGGGCAGGACTTTACCGGAGATATTAATAATCCGTTTGTCTCGTCGATGGACCCGAGCAGTAAAATTCATGTGACCTATAGAAAAGTCATGAATGACCTGGTGTACGACGGAACAAGCCCCAATATATTACCTACAGACGCTGAGATCAGGATCATTGGTACCCCAGGGATACCAAACCAGCAATATCTCTGGCAATACTCGGCTGATAACGGCCCCTGGACGAAAGCCCCTGACAACAAGCCGGGATCTAATGTGCTTCAGGTCTCCGGTAAAAGCCTTCTGGGGAATGACTGGGAAAAGTATCTCACGAAACAGATACGGGTTAGAATGTTACCGGTTTGCGCGCAGGACCGGGAATCCGGTACTATTACATTGGACTACCGGTTGGAATCGCCGCACATTACAAACATCATTCCTAAGAAAATATCCTGTAACGGCGCCAGTGACGGCGGTTTTACAGTCATCTTTGACCGTCCGGCATATACCGGTGAGACGATAAATGTAGAAGTCAAGGACCTGAAAAACGTTATTGGCGGCACCCTACCTAATCAGATAGGTGTTACGATGGGACCAAATCAGACGTATACCTGGCCTTCAAATACACTTTTCGCCAGCAACTTCCAGGTAAAAGTAACCGGGAATATTAATAACACCAACAGTTACAGCGACGCAAGTACGTTCGAGTTCCAGTTAGATGAACCTACACCGGTCACCTTCTCTACACCCGCGCCTATTGCTGCAAAATGTTACGATGGCAGCGATGGCGGTATCAACCTTAACATTAGTGGAGGTGCAGGTGGTTATGTAGCGTCGTATAAAGGGGTTACGGATAATGATTATCTCACACAACCGTTCACCCAGAACACCATAACAGGCCTGGCCAAGAGAGACTACCTGATAAAGGTAAAAGACCAGAACGGTTGTTCCGGTCATACAGCTGCCGGCGATGAGGAAATAAGCTTCAGCGTTAAACAACCGGATGCACCGCTTGCAGTGGATGCTACTTCCATCATAGATCCTAAAGCATTTGGTTATTCCGATGGCAGCATTACCGTCCATCTGAAGGGCGGTACGCCCAAGCCGGACGGTTCCTACGATGTTGAATGGCGGAAGGCAGACGGCACCTTGTTAACACCCGTAAATACTGTAGATGGCAATGGCATCTATACCACTACCATCAGCAACCAGCCTGACGGTGATTATACCCTGATAGTCACAGATGGCAACTATTACGCCGCTGCCACCGACAGCAGAACAGGCTGTGCGCTTAACAATACATTTACACTAACACAACCACCACTACTAGTCGCCAATATACAGATTGCGGACAGCGTTAGCTGTACCGGCAAGGCCGATGGTACGCTTACTGCAATAATAAGCGGCGGTATACCATTTAAAACAGCGCCTCATTATACCTACGAATGGTACCAGGTAGTTAACGGTGCAACCGTGCCTATCGGACAAACAGATAGCACCGCAGTTGACCTGCCTGCCGGCCAATACCTGGTAAAAGCTACAGACGCCAATGGTATCACGATATTATCCGATACTACTGACCTGATAGATCCGGCCCCGTTACAAGTGCAATTCAACACCACGCCAGCCACCTGTTACGATGGCAGCAATGGTGCGCTGAAAGCCCTGGTAAGCGGTGGTACAACACCGTACAAGTATAACTGGAGCAACAGCAGCCAGGCGGCTTATAATACGGGTCTGCATGCCGGCACATATACGGTGAATATAATTGACTACCACAGTTGTCCGGTATCGGGCGACTCCGCAGTAGAACAACCGGCAGCTCCGATACAGGTGGCGCAGCGATTATTGACCCAGCCACTTGCCTATGGCTACTCAGATGGTAGCATTAAAATACTGTTGCAAGGTGGTACCGCTAAAGCTGACGGCAGCTACAATGTGAGCTGGAAAAGGGCGAACGGTACACTGATGGGCAATGGTACAGGTCAGGTAGTGGCTGGCGGTTATGAAAATGTGCTTTCTGGTATACCAGCCGGTAATTATACCGTTACCATTACAGACGCTCAATATACCGGTCCTGACCTTAATATGGAGGGTTGTACGTTAACGGTAGATTTCAAATTAGACGAACCAGCTCCGTTACAGGTAACCGTTGCAGAACAACGTTATGTATCCTGCAAAGGAGCCGCGGATGGTATGCTGACAGCTACCGCCAACGGTGGCGTGCACATATACGGTCCGCTGCCCTACCGCTTTGCCTGGTACAAACTGGTTAATGGTATGTATAACGCCATCGGACAAACGATGCCCACAGCCAGCGCGTTAACAACCGGTACTTATAAAGTGATCATTACAGACGCAAATAATATTAATAAAACATCCGACTCATTCCTGCTCGTTGAGCCGGACCTGCTGCAGGTACAACTGGCCACCACACCGGTAACCTGCGCCAGCGGACAGGATGGTGCGGTAACCACCACGGTTACCGGTGGCACTGCCCCTTTCCGTTATGAATGGACCAATGGCGAAACCACCAGTAATATCAGCAACTTAATAGAAGGTTCTTACCTGGTGTTTGTAAAAGACGTACGCGGCTGCGAAGCACAAAACAACGCAGATGTATTTATACCCAATGGCATGGTGGTAAATGCAGACATCATATCGCCTATCTGTGCGGGTAATTGCGACGGCGCTATTAACACGCTGATCAGCGGGGGCATTCCACCCTATCAGTATGAGTGGAGTAATGGTGCCATCAGCAATAGAATAGACCAGCTGTGTGCGGGCAAATATACCCTTACCATCCTGGACGCCAACAATTGTAAACGTGTGCAATCCTTTAACCTGCCAGACCCACCGCCGCTCCAGGTGAGGCTGGGGGCCGACAAAACCCTCTGTAACGATCAGAGTTATACGTTAAATGCTGCTATAACAGATCCCGCAGCTACTTATACCTGGGGTGGCGAGCCCGCCTTCCAGGCGGCTACGCCACAGGTTACGTTCAGTAATAGCGGGCAGTACTGGGTAAGCGTTATGGACGGTAAAGGCTGTATAGGCCGTGATACCATCAGTATACAACAGGTGAAAACGGATATAGCGGCCAAATTTGTGGTATCCACACAGGTATTCCGCAATGACGATGTATCGCTGATCAATATCAGCACTCCTCTGCCGGAGCGTACCGAATGGGAAATACCAACCAACCAGAACATTACCATGTTACAGAACACAGCGCTACTGGCAGAGCTGCGCTTTGCGGACACGGGTGTGTATCGCATCCGCCTGCATTCCTATACCGGCGAATGTGAACAGGTGTTTACCAAAGATATTGCCGTGCTGGAACCACAATCCCTGCCGGCTCCCGGAGGTGCACAGCAGCCGTTCATCACCACATTTGAAGTATCGCCCAACCCTAATACCGGGCAATTCAGCGTACGTGTGACATTGGATAAAGCGGCGGAGATAAGGCTGCGCATGTTCAACATCATTAGTAACCAGATGGTGAATGACCGTAAGGAAAACTCAGCCTCACAATTCAACATACCGTACCAGCTGAATATAACGGCAGGCACCTATGTGCTATTGCTGGAAACGCCTCTGGGCAGTGCGATAAGGAAGATCATCATCACCCAATAATCATTGAAGTTGACAGCGAAACGCAGTATACAAATAGTCGTGGGCATATTATTATGCATAATATGCCACCCGCTTGCCGCACAGCAATATCCTGTGAAAGTGCAGGTACAGACCCTGCAGCCGGTATCCGCACAGCTCAGCAACCTGTATAACGGCTCACAGGCCAGGATGATCGTTACCCTGCTGAATACCGATTTGCAACAGCCAACGATGAACGTGCGGTTGCGACTGAACATAAAGGGTACTACGGTGGCCTTGCGCAACCGCGACTATGGTTCCTATCCTTTGTTACAGCTGGACGCCGGGTTGCCGGTACAGCTGTCGCTGAACGATCTGGCGCCCTATTTTGACCTGAACAACATGGAAATATCCGGCATACCTGGTTCGCAGATACAACAGAGCGGCAAACTACCGGATGGTTTTTACACCTTTTGCGTGGATGTGGTGGAGGCCAGCAGCGGACGACTGGTAAGCAATGAAAAGCAGAGCTGCTCCCCTCCAGCATGGATCGCCACCAGCGATCCACCTTTGCTGAACCTGCCACGTAAAGGAGAAGCCGTGGCCTTCCGCGAACCGTTAAACATTGTGTTCAACTGGACACCCCGGCATTTGGGCAGCCCCAATGCCGCTTTCCTGACGGAATACGAGTTTACAATGGTGGAATTATGGGATACGACCATTTTACCGGAAGCCGGTTTTGGCACCATGCCGCCATTGTACCAGACCACCACGAACGCCACTACTTTATTATACGGCCCGGCCGAACCACCTCTGCTACCCGGTAAACGCTATAGCTGGCGGATACGCGCGATAGCCAAACAAGGTGTCGATGAATTTGAAATATTCACCAATCATGGTTTTAGCGAGATCTTCTACTTCTCCCTGCAGGAAGATTGTCAGCCCCCTCAACAGGTAGCTGCCACCATAGCCAATGGCGAAGCTACCATTACCTGGGCGCCCCAGCCAAAGATGTTTGAATACCTGGTAGAATACCGGGAGCAGGATAATGACAAGGCAACATGGTTTAACGTAAAAAGCAACGACCCCAGGGCAGTGATTCGCGATGCTATACCTGGTCATAAATATGAATACCGTGTAGGCGGCTCCTGTAGCCTTGGCAGTAAAACGCTCGGAGAATTACATGCTTTTGAGATGCCTGGAGATGCCGTGGATAGCGGTTCCTGTGGGCTCTTATCAGATATTAAGCTGGCCAACGACACCGCCTTAAAAACGCTGCAACCGGATGATCAGATCATGGCGGGCGATTTCCCGGTGCGGTTCATGACTTTAAAGAACAGTGGGGATTCGTACAGTGGTACGGGTTATATCACAATCCCCTTCCTGGGGTATAACCGTGTGAAGGTGAAGTTTGACAACATACAGGTGAATACAGACCGGCAGTTGATGAAGGGAATGCTGATGACGACGTTTGATTCAACAAAACTGCAGGGAACGAATATTGACACGGTGATACAGGTGTTTGCCGACCTCGCCAGTGTAATCAATGACCTGGCACACTTGACGCTGGATGCAGATTACCTGGCCGTAAAAGAGATGGCAGAGCAAATAAAGCAGTTGGCGGAAGAGGAGTTGCCGGAAGAGCTGAAAACACGTATTACTAAGGCTGCAGATAACCTGGTACAGGCAAAAGAGGAATATAATGAGGCGAAGAAGGAACTGGCTGATGCGAAGACGCCTGAAGAGAAAGCTGCGGCGGAGAAAAAGGTGAAAGATGCCGAGAAGAAATTTGACGATGCGAAGGAGGAAGTGAAAGCGGTTACCGCGGAGAAGGCGGAGTTATTGAAAGGTGTAACAGACGTGATGTTAGCCGCCATTAAAGCTGTGAAAGAAGACGCGCAGAAATCGGAAAACGGCGCCGCAGATGCATATTCACAACAACAGAAACTTATGAAGGCGGAAGTGTATGATAAACAAGGCCTCGACTCGGCGGTGACAGTTCAGGACATTGAAGATCTGGGTGGACTCCAGGAGATCCTGAAAGAAGATGAGCTGTCGCCTTCTGCCCGTGCATTTGCACAGTTGGCAAAGGACTATAATGAAAAACAGCAGGCATTGCTTGCGTTGCGTTTGATCTTCTCTCTGTCAGATTATTATAAAGATGCTAACACGCTGAGTACAGAACTGAAAAAGGACCTGGCGCTGGAAGGTAAAATACTGATCCGATCTATCATGGAAATGCATACCGCCAGAAGTAGCAAGGAGGACATGATCAAATATGCAGCCACATATTTAAAGGAAAAAATTGCCAACTTATTTAAATAATAGAAGAATGAGGAGCTTTCTTCACCGCATAATAATATCCCTGAGTGCACTGTTATTGTACATACCGGTTTTTGCCGCTTACCTGCCGGCAGACTCTGTAACGGAAAAGTACGTACGGGGCCTCGACAGCACTCTGCATCAGAGGATCAGTGATAATACCACCACTCATGAAAAGGATTTCCTGGTGACGTATGATAACAAAGATTTCTTTCTTTCAGACTTTCGGAATAATGGAGAATATTTCTGGTTTCAAAAAGATTCTGAACAGGAAAAGCTGGTCAGGAAGGCTGTGAACGATGCTCAGTTGCTTACTGGTGGAAGCCAATTATATGTTGTGCTGGCATCCATTTATAATTTTGACAACCCGGAGAAGATCAGCGATCCGGATTGGAGCAGTATAAAAGAGAAAGGGAAATACGATGTTAAGAAGTATCTCGAGGATAAATCACTGATTAAAAACATTATCCCTAATATCCAAACTCGCGTCAAACTGCCGGAGGGCGTTACCGCAATATATGTTATTAGCTTTTTTTCTGTTGAAAATGGGAAATATACCGTCACTCACCGCTGTATATATTCAGGTGCTGCTTCCCTGCTCAACAATGGATTCAAAGTAAACACTTCAGATCATGTATTTAATCATAATACTGGAACCGATGACGTTAATGAGAAACGGCTGAATTTTCTTCTGCAGACGGTAAATCAGGCGGCTACTGCTATAGGGCAATTTAATGAGGAATTAAAGCGAGTGAACGAGTTGTTTGCCCAATTGCCTAAGGATTGCCTGGGAAGGAAATTTTTTGCTGATTACGATCCTTATTGCAAGGACAAGCTGGTCGTAAAAAAGTTGGCCCTATTGATCAATGAAATGGGGTATGATTTATATAACACATATCTTGTCGGTAAGAAGAATGCAGGTGGATTTGAAGCCAGTGTATTCACAAGTTTCTATAAAAGCTTGAATGATTTTAATGAAAAATATAAAAAGACCAGTGAAGAAATAAGAAAAGCCAGTACTCCCGGTGAAATTTTAAAAACGCTGAATGCACTTACGCTAACTGAAATGAGTACTCTCAGCGATGAAGATCGCATTAAAGCTATCAACAAGCTGAATGAATATTCGGAGCTTATTGACGCCGCTACATGGCAGTTGGCAAGTGTTGTACTAAAAACTGTCAATCCCGGTCTTTCAATGCCTGAAACAATCAATGAAGAGGCTTTAATGACCATGCTGATAATTACCACCCCTGCCCCTCACCAACCAGCCTTGCTTGCGGCCCTGAAAGGCACAGACGGAAAATATCAGTTATTGAAAGACATCGTCTACAAAATAGATAATGGTCCTGTGGGAAGCTCGAACTATTCCATACTAACGGCATATCTGGCGGGTGCTGTTGTAGCCAATGCGAACGACAGGGATTTTCAATCGATATATGAGAATAACAGAATATATATCTGGGATGAACAGGGGCACTTGAAAAGTACTACATATAAGAATACAGGAATGTCCTCTACTAATAGTCAAGGCAACATCTCGAATTACTTTTCATCCTTTGTATACCAGCCAAACTATGACAAGAAAACGGGAATATCGCTGGCCCGGTTTCCTGTAGGCATTATTGAAACCAGGGACGCAACAGGGAGGGTAAAAATTACGGAAAATTACCCAGACGTTTATGACGACCCACAGGGTACGGAGCAGATCGATCCATTTGCGCTGATCATGGTTATACCCAGTGAGGCTATTGACTACCATACCGGCTTAAAGCTTGATGCAGGTAAGATCAATATTATACCAGCATTGGTCCTACCATGGTATTTAAAAGCGCGCCGGAATCAACAGATCAAAGATTTTGAGAACCTTGCGTTGTCGGGGTTTTTGACGTACACTGGCGTTGGCGCCATTATGAATGGTGCTACCTGGGGCGCCAAGCTACTTGCCGGAGTAGAATTGTTATTCAACCTTACTTACATAGCTGGAGAATACGACGGATTCAATAAATTTCTGCGTGATAATCTGGGAGATCGGGGTTGTGCGTTATTCAAAGCGGCTGAAATGGGGGTAGTCATCTTTTCTGCCGGCAGAGGAATGGTTGCACTAGGCAAGGGGAATTATGCCGCCTTGCAGGAGCTGAATAGATCTTTACTGGAAGCTGTCAAGACCCATCCCGATTTTCTTGCGAAACTGCGCCTGTCTCACCCGGAAATATTCAAGCGATTACAAGCCTTGCTGGGAAATTCGGAATTTGGCGCTGCCAATTTGCTTGAACTGGCTGCCAAAGAGAGTGAACTGGTAAAGCCATTGGAAGCGTTTTCAAACCGCGGGATTCCATTTAATGTTGCTGAAACCAGTCCTGCCACTGGCTCACTTTGGGCGGAGTGCCAGGTGAAATCGGGTTCCTGGGGCGCTGAGGGGATAGGTTATCGGCCACCTATTGGCAATTCAGGAGGTACAGCGGTGCTTGACGTAGTCAACACTAAACCCGCCACCTCCATGGTAAGAATGCTGGCAACACAAGCGTTACAAAACGTGGCTGCAGAAACTGGTGTCGCCAATGCGACTTATACAGTAATAAATCGGGCCGGCGCCACTGCCGGAATTGCACAGCAAGTTACAAAGTTGGCCAAAATCAGGTTCTATGAAAACGCAGCAAAAGGCTCGCTGCTGGTCCTGCTGGTTGATGATGTCCAGAGCAGTGAAAGTTATGTATTATATGCCAAGGGTGAAGCCCAACAGCTGGTAGAAGCGCTGGCAAAAAATCAAGCAGGAACACAAACAGGTACACAAACCAGTCCCCAGACAGGTACACAAACAGGTACTCAAACCGGTACCCAGACACAAAATCAGAACCCGTGCTCGCTATGTAATGTTGAACCATTGATATGTTCTCTCAGGGACATATCCAGATATGAGTTTAAGGTAAAAGCGCTTAGCGATCTGTGTGCGCAACTACCCGCTCCACAGTTAAACCCGGTATGCACAATGCTCCTGACGTTGACTCAGGATGAGTTAGACACTTTCCTTAGCGACCTGTTAGTCAATACTCCTCCTGGTTATAACTGCACCCCCATCACTAGTTACCTGACGCAAAATATACGGTCACTCACTCCCGGTATCATTAAGGCCTGGCGGATATTCCGGAATGCACCACGGCACTGCCTACGTGTAAGTCCTCCGCACTTGACAAAACTGCTAAAAGCCATGGAGAATTCCACGCTCAGCGCCGCACCATACTCTCTGACTGACGAAAACTTTAGTAAAATTGCTTTTGCCTGCGGCAAACAAGGAACACAGGCCGTAGAAGTAGACAACGAAGTATTCCTAAACCTGGATGGATTTGCCAACAAGCACTTTAGAATCGGCGACTTTACCGGGATAAAATCGAACCTCCAGAACCCCTCCCCGTTATACAGTGTGGTGGGGGCAAACTGGGTATTAAAATACATGCAAAACCACAGTGATGAATTTATAAATGCTACCGATATACGGTTTGAGTCGTCCACGGTTTTTGATGATGACGAGAAACGTATTTGCGACCTCTCCCTGCGCAATAACGGAGTTATTACGTATTACGAGTTCAAAAGTTATAAAACGTCCAGCCTGCGTAGCAGTAAATTTGCTGAACAGATTATAAAAGATATGTTAAGGGACGATGTGGATCATTACTCGCAGTTAAAATGGATATTTGATGGAAATAAAACAGACCGGGATGCAGTATATGGACGGATCAAAGAAGAGTTCTTGTTGGATAACAACCTCACACAACTCAATGTTCCAAAAATAAGAGCAATGTTCGAGGATATAGCAAAAGAAATAGGATATACCCAACCGATCACTAACAAAAGGCAAATACGTGCATTCATTTCGGGTAAAAACGATAAGTGGTTTGACGAAATATTTCAAGTAAAAAAATAATGTTTACGCTATATAACATATTAACAAACATAAAGTCTGTATTATACTACAGGAATAACCTTGTCATCGGTTCGGGAAAAGGAGGAATTGTAATGTACAACGAGGATTCACTGATTAAACTTAGCAGTATTTCTCCTGATTATGCTTGCATATTTAATAACCACCTCCTGTTTCAGAAAGAGAGCGGCAGCTCCGTTTATTACCAGCGGCTAGACGAGCTGCAATCGGCTGTCGGTACTATTAAGGGCAGGTTCTTCCTCTACAATTACCAGGAAGATAACATGCAGTGTTATCTTCCTGGTAGAAACCTACTGTTTGAATTTGACGAACATTTACAACCGACAGGCAGCTATAAAATAAAAAGCATTCCCAATGGGGTGTGGAATGGCAAACAGTATCACATGTATCCGCATATGAGTTGCTTTTCTCTGCAGGACCAAGTTCCAATATGGAAGGTGGAAAACGATGAGCAACTGATAAGGAAAATCACTCTACGCGACAAATATTTTTCAATAAAAAATGAGGTGGTAATACTCAGGTCTCCGTTTACAGATAACGCTAACTACCTGACAGGTCTCGACGCAGCCACCGGAACCATGCTTTGGCAACACCGGGACTATATGCCGGATATGACCTTTATTGATGGAAATATATATGTATACTACTACCTGACGAAGCCCCCTTTGGAAGGGCGGCTTCTTATCATAGACACAAAAACAGGGAACATTCTAAAGGACCTTGACCTTACAGAGGAACTCACCCGACGTTCCTTCAGGTTGTCAGATCACTATCATCTTGCCAAACAAGGCGCTTATCTGTATATAGCAGCCACTTACAACAAATCTGTACATATACTGAATATTGAAACAGGGCGTATTGAATGGTCGCATAAAGTGGATACAAAAGCAGATTGGCTGACTGGCATAACGGTGACTGACAATAATTTATTTGTTACAGATCAACTTGACGTGCTGCATATTTTTAAACGAAGCTGATTTATTACAATCTATGATCAAACCTATTCTCTATACCTTATGCTGTTTGTTACTGTTGCTGGCCGCTTGCTACAAAGAAGTCAACCGGCCGCTGACCATAGATTTCGCCTATGTGCTGGCAGACAGCTCGCATACCGTGCCTATATCTGTAAACATCACCAATCGCAGCACAGGCGCCTCCGGTTTTAAATGGACCTTCGAGGGCGGGGAACCCGCCACCTCAGACTACGAGAACCCGGGGACAATTTCCTTCGCGCAGGCCGGCCCGCACAAGATCACGCTGGAAGCCTGGAATGCGGATACCCGGAATAGTAAGACCATCATCCTGCAGCTGGACAGCGCAGTACAGGTAGCCTTTGATGCGGAGATACAGGTGAATGATTTTTCGCCCGTACAGGTAAAACTCACTGACCATACCGAAGGGGCCAGCAGTTATAACTGGACCTTCCAGGACGGCGACCCTGCCAGCGCCAACACCGCCATACCGCCGGTGGTTACTTTTACCACACCCGGGCCACATACTATTACCCTGAAGGTGAGTAATGGCGGGCAACAGTTCACTGCCAGCAAAACCATCACCGTAAAGCCTCCTTTACACACGGATTTTACCCTAAATCCCGGCTCTTTCGACGATGATTTTGAAGCCCCGCTAACAGCGGTACTGGGTGGTAAAAGCGTGAGCTATCTTACGCAGCAGTGGCAGTGCGCCGGCGGTGTGCTGGCCAGCGATACAGCGGCTGCCAATACCGTGTACTTTGCCAACCCTGGCACCTATACCATTACGCTCACGAATACCAATGGGAAGGGATCGCAAACGGTGGATAAAACCATCACAGTAAAAGCTAATTCGCGCCTGCGTACGATCACGGATGTAAAACTGGGTATCAGCACCGCCCATGCAGATATTGGTTGCTTTTATTCTACCCGGCTGCGCAAGGTGTATCGTAAAACTGATGACCTGACAATCGATGGGAAAGAGATAGACCTCGTATTTTTTGGACTGAGCCGCAGCTTTACCTATAACAAATTTGTATCGCCGGATTCTGCCACCAGCTATACCTTCCCCGCTATACCCGGTGCTACGGTGACGCGGTTTATCAACAAGCAGGAACAATGCAATTGTGGCGTATCATTCAGCGTAAGCGATTTTGACAATATGCTGAACGACGCCCCTTTACAAGCCCTGCAACTGCCTGCCGGGGCTAACGGCGCCCTGCAATTTGACCAGGCAGTATTACCCCGTATTATATTATTCCAGACGGCAGATGGCCGTAAAGGCGCCATTAAGATAAAGGAGTATGTGCTGGAAGGCAGCACAGCCTATATAATGGCGGATATTAAAGTACAGAAATATGAATAGATCCTGTATCCTATACCTGTGTACTGCTACCTTACTGCTGCCTTTACTATCATCTGCGCAGCAGATAGACCTGGAACATTTCAATATCCGGGACATGTTTGGCAAGGGCAAACCCCTTAAAGTGAACGGCGGGCTAAATGCCAGCACCGTATTCAACAGCGGCAGCGGTGGCGGCCGGCAACCTTTCAGCTGGTTCCTTAACGGCAGCGTGAATACCAATATACTGGGCCGGATCAGCCTGCCCTTTTCGTTTAACCTGACCAATGCCGGTGCAGGTTACTCGTACCCTACAATGCCTAACCGTCTGAGCCTGCATCCCAGTTATAAAGGGGTGACTGCCCATATAGGGGATGTAGCCATGTCGTTCTCTCCCTACACCTTAAACGGTCACCAGTTTACGGGCGTAGGGCTGGATATAGCACCCCAGCAGGGCTGGAGCGTTAGTGTGATGTACGGGCGGCTGTTTCGCGCAGTAAATTACGACAGCACCAACCGAAGCGTACTGCCTACGTACCGGCGTATGGGTTATGGTGCTAAACTTGCCTTAATAGAGCAAGACTATACGCTGTCCCTCAGCTTCGTGCGGGCCAAAGATTTCAAAGACCCTATGCAATACCTGCCGGATACTTTGCACATCTACCCTAAAGAGAATCTTGCCGTGAGCATTAGCAGTATGGTGCGCCCCGCCAAAGGGCTGGAGTTTACCTTTGAATACGCCAACAGCGCCATGAAACTGGATAAACGGGATTATTCCAGCGCCATCAAAACAGGTGGTGGTAATCTGCTGGAAAACGTATTTATGTATGAGGCCCGGAATACGCAATACCTTAAAGCCATTAAAGCGGGGATGAACTACGCATTCCATAAGAGTGTGATAGGTGTAGGCTATGAGCGTATAGACCCTGGCTATCAAACGCTGGGCACCTATTATATGAACAATGATCTGGAAAACATTACCTTGAACCTGTCGCAACCCCTGCTGAATAATAAGGCCACCATATCCGGTAACGTGGGTTACCAGCGCGACGACCTGAATCATATTAAAGCTGGCTCCACTTTCCGCATGGTTAGCGCAGTAAACGCGAATTATATGCCTAATGAAAAGTGGAATGCTAACTTGACGTATTCCAACTTCCAGACCTACACACATATAAAACCGCAGTTTGAGTATATTAACCAGACGAATCCCTATGAGAATATGGATACACTGAACTTTAAACAGATATCGCAGAATGCCGGGCTAACGCTTACCTATATGTTAAAGGCTAATAAGACCAAAACCCACAACATCAACCTGAACCTAAGCGTGCAGGATGCGGCAGACATCCAGAATAATGTACTTTGGAAAGGCAATGGGTCGCGGTTCTATAACACCAGCACCGCGTATACCTTGTTACTGATACCGCGGCAAATGAGCTTTACCAGCGCGTTTAACCTGAGCTATAATACCATTGGGAGGGACGACTTTCTTACGCTGGGTCCTACTTTTGGCGTGAATGCGCGGTTATTTAATAAAAAGGTGACAGCTGGCTTTACCAGCTCGTACAATACCAGCGCAAACAATGGGCAGCAACAGGGGCAGGTGCTGAATTTCCGTATGAATGGTGCATACATGTTAATGAAAAAACATAATCTGAGTATGAATGCTGTACACCAAACGCGATGGACCCCCAGGGGCACGACGAGTAATGTGACGGCAACGGTGGGGTATAATTATAGTTTTTAAGGAGGGGATTTGATATTGTTACTTGAGTGATTATTTATCCGGGGATGAAAATAAATAAGAGCCCCACAAAGGGGGCTCTGTTAAAATAGAGTTTATTGCCAGCCAGGCGTTTGCCTGAATATACTGTTGCTATAAGCGGCGGCTATATCCATTTCCGACTGAGGCACCGGCCACAAGGTATCGCGCAATGGAAAGGTTCTCGAAGCGCCGCTGGGATCTTTTATAGCAGGGATAATTATCCTGTCAGTTTCCCAGCGTTTCAGATCAAAATATCGTTGCCCTTCCATTGCCAGCTCGATCCTTCTTTCATGACGGATAGCAGTACGCATGGCATCACGGGAAAGCCCTGCCGGTAGAACGGGCATATTCACGCCGGGACGGGTGCGTATAGCATTCACCGCATCATATACGCCTGCATCTGGCCCCGCAATTTCATTCTGTGCTTCTGCGTACATGAGCAGTACATCAGCATAACGCAGATATACCCAATCCTGGTCGCTTTGCGTACCAATTACGGTTGCGCGGGTAGAATCAACGCCTTTCTTATTCAGAAAGCCAGATGAAGCCCCAATAGCAGCAGGATCAAAAACGATACCTCCCTTGTATAATACGCCAGGCACCAATATGGTAGCCAGTAATCGTGGGTCCCTGTTAGTATACGGTTTAGTGGGGTCGTATAACGGAGAAGTAGTAATAGGCTGCCCATCTGTGCATTCATAGTCATTTACCAGGTAACTCAGCGGCTGAAGGCTGGAGCTGTAAGTATACAGATAATCGGCAGGACTGTATGCATTTGGCACCTGGTAACGCCCGGAGAACAGGATCTCCGGATTGTTATCCTGTCCGGGTTTCAGGAATAATTTGCGATAACCGCCTGTATATATGCTGAACCGGCCTTCTGTCATGATCGTTTTGGCTGTAGTCGCCGCTTCCTGAAAGTTGCGGACAACGAGGAATACCTTAGTTATATATCCCAGGGCAGTACCTCTTACCACATGTCCCTTGTAGGCGGTATTGGGAAGATTTGCAGCTGCATAACGGAAGTCGCTCAATACAGAGTCTAATACCACTGCTTTAGGTGCTCTCCCAAGTTGATAAGAAGCAGGTTCTTTTCCTAATGGCTGAAAGGACAGCACAACATCTCCATAAAGCTGGGTCAGCAGAAAATAATAATATCCACGTATAAATCTGACTTCTGCTATGTCGGTGTTCCTTTCCGTATCGTCCATTGATACATTGGCAATATTGGCCAGGAATATATTACAGGCTTCTATAGCCTTGTATGATGTGTTGTATGCATCTGACTGGATAGTACCTGTAGTAGCTTCTATAGCTCCTGTAGCAACATTGGAAAAGGCACCGCTATAGGCATTGTCCGTCAGCGTTTCCCAATACGGTGTACCCGCGCCCCAACCCTGACCGGTATTGTTAGCGTTTGTATAATTATATCCCTGTATCAGGAAGCTGTAAATAGCGGTCAACGCCTGGTCTGCATCTGCTTTCGTTTTCCAGAAAGTGCCGGAAGATTGCTGGTCCAGCGGGTTCCGGTTCAGAAAATCCTTTCCACAGCTATACAGCATGATCATTACCGGCAGCAGGATGATTAAATGTTTTATGTTGTACTTCATTTTTTAAAGATTAAAATGTTTAAAAAGCCGCTTTAACACCAAAAGCAAACACCTGATTCTGCGGGTGCACCGCAAACCTTGTATTATTAGATACCCTTTCCGGATCAAGTCCTTTAAACCCTGTGAAGGTGAGCAGGTTATCTCCTGCAAAAAAGACACGTAAGCTGCTCAATGACACCCGTTTCACCAGGGATGCAGGAAGTGTGTATCCTATCTGCAGATTTTTGAGCCTTAAAAAAGAGGCCCCTTTCAAATAATAGGTGGATGCGGTGCTTATATTGCTGCTGGCATTACCCTGGCCGGTAATGTATATCAGTGGCATGGTAGTACTGGGATGTTCCGGAGTCCAGGCATTCACCCAGTCTGCAGTAGGAGGGGATCCCTGGTTGAATGGTTGAACGCCCCATCCATTTACAAAGAGTTTCTGTCCGTAGGAGCCATAGAAGAAAACAGAGATATCAAAATTCTTCCAGGAGGCGCTTGCATTAAAGGAATAATCGAACTTAGGAAAAACACCCGGTACAATAACCCGGTCATTGGCATTAACAGTATCGTTGCCCGATACGTCTTTGAACTTCAGATATCCCGGTTGAGGATTGTATTGCTGTACAGGAGATCTGGTAATTTCATCGGCAGACTGGAAGATACCTGCGTACTCATACAGATAAAAGCTTCCGTAGGGCAGCCCTTCCTTAATGATCGTATTATTGGTGGTGTTGATAGATGGAGCTCCAAACTTAATGACGGTGTTTTTATTGGTTTGAAAAGTACCGCCAGCAGAAAATCTTACGCTGCCTATGTTATCCGTATACTGAAAAGAAGCTTCCACTCCTGTATTCTTCATTTTACCCTGGTTGAGGGTGGGTGCATTTAAGCCCAGGTATGCCGGAATTAAAGGCGTATACAGGATATCATACGTCAGTTTATTATACCAGTCAACTGAAATATCCAGTTTACTGAACAGGGAAACATCTGCACCAACATCAAAAATGCGGGTGGTTTCCCATTTTATATTACCGTCTACCAGTCCGTTCTGCGCAACGCCTGAGTTCAGCGTATTACCAGAAAATGAATAGGCATAGCCGGTGTTGGTATTGTATGAGTTCTGGCTGGTGTACACATCCTGGTAAGGATAGTTGCCTATATTCTGATTGCCTAGTTTACCCCATGAACCACGTACCTTTAAATTGTTCAGCCAGGAAATACCGCTGAGGAACTGCTCGCGTGTAAGCATCCAGCCAGCCGAAACAGACGGGAAAAGCGCCCCCCGGTTATTTTGCGGAAAACGGGAAGAAGCATCATAACGGGCATTGACTTCAAGCAGGTATTTTTCATTGTAATCATAGTTAAATCTACCGTAATAAGAGCGTAAGGCCCATACTGACGAGGTGCCAGTGGCTATCTGAGAGCCTGCAGGACCGGCGTTCAACTCATGCAGGTTATTGCTGGGAAAAGGCGTATTACGGTTACCTACGAGTCGTTGTGTTTTGTTATACTCCACCTGGGTACCGGCCAACAGTTTTAGATTGTGCTGGTTAAATGATTTCGTATAGGTGAGCTGGGTATACCCAACCGGGTAAACCATATTAGTGTCTGTCACTACCAATCCTTGTCCGTTCACGTCCAGCGTACGCTCGGGCGCATCATTGGGTTTTGCGAACCAGTTATACTGGTTGATCACAGGTTTAAAGTCTTCAACCTTGTTGAAGTTGAAGTTAAGCCCTCCGCTTGTTCTCCATTCCAGCCCTTTCAAAAGGCGTATATTCAGGAAAAAGCTGCTTTGCAAATAGTAGTCGTTACTAGTAACAAGCGCATTCTCTGCAATAGCCACAGGGTTCTTATTAGGCGTTTGCACACTGGGATACACGGAGTTTACATAACGTCCGCTACCATCAGGCAATTTAGGCCCATACATAGGAGATTGAGAGAACGTGGACAGGAACATATCCTGGCTGCCCCTGGAGGCATATATTCTTTTACCGTAATTGAGTGTAACGCTGGAACCGAAAGTGGCCCAGTCATTAATTTTGGAATTCAGGTTAAACTGCAGGTTGTATTTTTTATAGGAAAAGCCGATCATAATATCCGGCTGGTCTACATAGCCAAGACCGATATTGTAAAGAGTTCCGTTATTGCCTCCTGTCATTCCGATATGATGCGTTTGTACCTGTACGGTTCTCATAACAGCATCCATCCAGTTGAAATTGGGATACCGGGCGTGATCGGTAGGGTTGGTATAGGCCGCGATCATTTCCGGGGTAAACCGGTTAGGATAGCCGGAGTTGACAGCTGCCTTATTAAACAACTGCATATACTGTGCAGAGTTATAGATCAGGTTATCAGGCAGGGCAGAAGGCTTTGTGATGCCCATGCTGTAATCGTACGACAGCTGGAACCGTCCGTTTTTCCCCTGTTTGGTAGTTACCAGTATTACGCCATTGGCGGCCCTTGTACCATAAATAGCGGCAGATGCGGCATCTTTCAGCAGCGTAACAGATTCAATATTTTGTGGGTCCAGCACGGTGAGGCTTCCCGGCAAACCGTCTACAATAACCAGAGGGCTGCTGCCTGCAGAGCTATAGGTGCCCAGCCCTCTTACCCGCAGTACGGAACCTTCGTTACCGGCTTCACCAGAGCCTTGTGTAAGGGATAATCCGGGTAGTTTTCCCTGTAACAGTTGTACGGGATCCGTGGCTATCCTTTTATTCAGTTCTGCCCCGTTTACTGTAGCAATCGCTCCGGTCAGGTCTGCCTTTTTCTGTGTACCATAACCTACTATCAGTACTTCGTTCAAACCTTTACTGTTTTCTGTGAGCGTGATGTCTATTTTCTGCCGGTCATTTATGGGAATTTCCTGTGTCTGAAAACCGAGAACGGTAATAATCAGTATTGCGTTAGCGGGTACATTGGCCAGGGTATAACGGCCTTTATCGTTTGTAGACGTCCCGATGTTGGATCCTTTTACTCTTACAGTGGCTCCGGGAACAGGCTGCCTGTCGCTGTCCCGGAACACAGTTCCGGCTATTGTCCTGACCTGTGCATTTGCGGTAGTCAGCCAGGCGAAAAAAAGTGTAACGCACAGAAGTAGCAGTCTGATGCGGGGTTTATAAGCATTAATCATAACGTATGGATTTAAGTGATGAAAAACATATTTATTCAGATAAGTAATTGCAGGAGGAAAGAAGTCAGAGGGTAATAGTTAACAGTAATGCAAACGTTTGCATACAAGTATGTGTTTTTAACGTGGAAAATAGGTTAATGTGCCGTAAAATCTGTGATTCGGGTTACTGACGAGCTGTGATCATGTTACCAGATACGAAAGTAGCGTAAATAGATCTCATGATTTTCTCCAATACCTATACTTTTTTCGCTTTTTTGAGGGTATGGGCGTCAAACACTGCGGCATAACATAAAAAAGCAGCCGGAGAATATATTCCCGGCTGCCGCTATTCATCATAATTTTTTAGAGAGTTATCAGCAATTTAGCGGGTTGTTGATTGCTGTTCTGTTTCATATAACGTGGTTGTTGGGGCAGCGGGCTGCTCCTGTTTTAACGATTCAAGGTAGGCGCGTTTTACTACAAGGGCCGTTTTGTGTATGCCGGTATGGCTCCAGCCGGGAGGCATAAAAATGTAGCGGATCTTGTTCATGATACCGGGGGCCTTCCATACATCCAGCGCCAGGTAATAAAACTCGCCAAAGTAGATGTCAAAAAAATTATGGTTGTTCACATCACGCGATATGCCGTATTCAATATGCACTTTGGCGTCTTCGTATTGAAAAGTTCCAAACACTTTATCCCAAATGTTGAGCAGGTTACAGAAATTGGTATCCATATACAATGGGTTCTTCGCATGATGCACACGATGATGGGAGGGGGTTAAGATCCATTTGTTTAAAAACCCCAGGCGCCCGTCCCTGATCACGTTTTCTCCCACATGAATAAAGCCACCCCAGAAGCCATCAATGAACATAATAAAAAACAACAGCGGTGGATTTACACCGGCCAGTATACATACTGTAGTACGGATCACATCGGCATAAGCACCTTCCAGGAAGAAGTGGGCATAACTAACGGAAAGATTCATGCTTTGGGGCATGTGGTGCGTAGCATGCAGGCACCAGAACAAACGCACCGTGTGTGCCCAGTAATGATAAAGAAAATGCCCCAGTTCCCAGATTATATAGCCATAGATTAGCCAGTACCACGTGAATGAAGTTGTGAATAGCGCATACTTTTCAAATACCCCGATACAAAACGCTACAGCTGCAATAGAAAAGAAGCGACCGATGGTCCGGTTTATTACAAAGATAATAAAGGGCATACGGTAGTCTTCTATCTTAAACCGCCTGTATGTAACGGCACGTATAATTTCAATCACCAGCAGAAAAGGAAGTACCGGGGAAACGGCTCCCAGTAAGCCGTTTAAAGTAAGCAGCACGTTGTAGTTACCTGTTTGGTACATCTCTAGCAGAGCGCGCAGTCCCATGAATCCTATCAGTTCGTCATACAGCGTGTGAAGTAATCCCATGCACAAATATTTAGTGTTAATCAAGCTACTGAATAATCAGAACTAACTTCGGTTGGGTGCTGGTATTAAATAGATCTTTACAAAAAAAGGAGAAAAAACAAACATAGTCTGCATACATAGTTGCCAGTATGTTTGTACAGCATGTATGGTTGGAGGTTGCTGCTGAATTTTCTTACTATGATTGCGTCAACGGCGCCTCGCTAAACCATTGCGTAACTTAATTGATAAATCTTTTTTGGAATGAAAAATTGGGATGATGCATCTCTATTTCGTTCCTGCTTGTTTCAAGCTGTGCTTCTTTCGCATAACCGAACATTTTTTGTTCATAATCGCTGATAGCTGCTTCTATAGTTTCAAATTTTCCGTTAGTCAGGTTACCGGATAAAATTGATGCGTCCATCAGTCCGGTATTCACTCCCTGGCCTGCAAAGGGTGGCATTACATGTGCAGCATCTCCAATAAGCGTTATAGGCAAAGGGCGATCATTTTTCCAGGGTTTATCCAGCGGGATTTTTCTAGTCGGTAATCCAACAAAAAAAGATGTTGAACGGAATAATTGTTTGTAACATTCGTGCCAATGAGCGAACATATTTGAAAGGAACGTAATTACGCTTTCTGTATTTTGAAAGTTTAATCCATTTTCAGGAATCCATTCTTCAGGCTTTCTAAAAGTTACATTGTAGGTCAATGCACCATTGTTATTGGGGCTTGCAACCAGGTTAATGCCTTTGCCTGCGATCATTAGTATGTTATTGTCGCAAAGGTGGTAGAACTCCGTACATTTTATTTCCGGTTGAAATACTTCGCCCTGTATAATAAAAGTTCCGGTGTATTCCACTTCTGTATCCGTAACATATTTTCTTACCTTAGATATCCCTCCGTTAGCTCCGATTACAAAATCTGTGATCACATCCGGTTTATTTTCAAAATGCAAAAGCCACTTTCCATTGTGTTCTTCAAGTTCTGTAAATTTTCTATCCCAAACAACTGTATTGCTTGTTAAACTGTCAAGCAATATTTTTCTTAAATCGTTTCTGTTTATCTCAGGACAGTCATATTGAGGTTTTACAGAGAACAACACTTTGCCTTGTTCGTCGGCCAGGGTTCTTCCCATAGGTTTCGCCATAGCATAATAACTTTCCAGTAATCCTGCTTTTTTCATTGCAGGTTGCCCCGAATGTTCATGCAGGTCAAGCGTGCCGCCCCAGATTCTTGCTTGTGGGTCTTTGTCTCTTTCGTAAACAGTTACATCTATGCCTTTTTGCTGTAATAATTTTGCCATTGTTAAACCAACTGGTCCCGCACCTATGATGGCTATCTTTTTATTCTTCAGTATCATAATTTTGCATTGTTTAATTACAATGCAAAGATGTTGAGTATGTTAGAGGTAAAATAACTACATTAGCCACAAAAATAGTCGTAAAAGACTTTTTTATGGGAAAAGACAAACAGCAAACAGAGCCGAATGTTCTAAAAAGGTTTGCTCATTTATTAGGGACGGATGTAAAAAACAGGAGATTAGAAATCCCTGAAAAGTTTGGCAAAGGTTATTGTACCGGATTCGTTTTTAATGAGCATATACGAATGCTAATCATGAATTACGAATTAAATAAGGATTTGGTTCTTGAAAATCCTGACATCAATTCTCCTATGAGAATGATACTTTTTAAGTTTCAAAACATTTTCCCTAAAACAGAAACATTATCAACCGGAAAGCAGTTAAAGGCAATACCTTCAGTTTTAATTACAACCAGTAGTGTGAATACCGACGCCGTTATTTCAATCCATACAAATACTGCGGCTATTAATATAGAAGTGGATGCAAACTATCTGAAAGGACTATTTGACTTGTCAGAAAAATCGCCGGTTTTACAAAGTCTGTTACAGAATACGCAGCCCCTGCTATTCGAACAAATAATTTATCCTTCTTTACAGAAAATTGTGGATGAAATAGTGTCTGAATCTGTTGATGAAACTTTTGCACTATTTTTTCGGAGGGTAAAGGCAGAAGAATTGATTTGCAGACTACTAATGGAATTGGAAAAGCGGGATGAAAAACATCTTTATGATTTAAACATTCGTGATATAGAAACCATTTACAAAGTAAAAGAGCAAATGCTTGAACATCTGGAAACTCCGCCAGTTATTAAAGAATTGGCTGTTTGTGCCAGTATGAGTCCATCCAAACTGAAACGTTTATTCAAGCAAATTTTCGGCAACAGCATTTTCAGTTATTATCAGGAATTCAGGATGAAAGAAGCCGCCCTTTTGTTGAAAGATGAAAAGTTATCTGTTTCAGATGTGGGTTATCAACTGGGCTTTACCAACTTAAGCCATTTTTCAAGAGTCTTTAAAGAACATACAGGGATGAAGCCGAAACAATATAGCCGGTCTTAAATTTAAAAAGGGGCTTTGTCCTGATTCTTTAACGGGCATGGCTAGCGTTTCTTGAACAATAATCATATCTTCACATATTCATAAACGCTTATACATGTCGATCTCAAAAACTCAATGGGAAATCGAATCTGACAGAGTCATTATTCGCCCTCACCGCATTGTATTCATCCTTGCCAGCGTATTGGCTGTTGTCTTTATTGCATTGTTCTTGTTAGTCCAAAAAGAAAGCCCTGGCCATATGGTCCCCCTGGTAGTAGTAATGGCGCTCGTTTGGCTACCCTTTGTACTGGGTGGTTTTACGTATGTGATCTTCGACCGCAACGCCAGCCGTATGAAAAAGATGCTGTTTGGCTTTCTTCCTATCAGGAACGTTCCTTTCGAGAAACTGTACCAGGTAAACATAGTTACCCAGGGCTCAGGCGGTTTTAACTTCCGCATCTATACCAAGGCAAATAAGTATGGAAGGGGCACCATGATAAGTTCCCACTACGGTAAAGATACCGATCCAAACGCGGTAGCATTCAGTAATGAAGTCATTCCCCTGATCCATCAATACCTGGATGCTGTAGCGCCATTAAAACCAGAAAACACAGAGATCACCAACTACGAATATTTCACCGAAGCTGATGGCATCTACACCCTCAAGGTAAAGAAAGCTGGTCTCCTCGTGTTTGGTAGCATCTTCCTGGCCCTCGGAATTCATGAATGTACCCCCGATGCCTGGATAACAGACCTCAATATAGCAGGTAAACTATTGATGACCGTCTTCCAGATCGCATTGGGAGTGGTGTTTATCGCTGCGGCTTATACCAGGCTAATTTTCAATACGCCTAGCCGTATCATAGAAAGGAAGAGCCCTATCGGCATAGGCAATCGCCAGTTTAGCTTCGACAGCTTTGTCAATTTCCAAACAGTGCGTAAAACCTATAACGGTGTTTACTCCGGCACAGATATCAATATGCTCTTTGAAGCCACTGGCAAGAAAAACAATGTTCTACGGGCATCTACTTTCAAAAATACGCAGCAGATCGAACGCTTTATGCTGGAGATCAGGAAGATTTTAGCATCCTGAAAATTTCAATTATTTTTTTTTTCGTGGCTGATTATTTTACCATCCGCCAGCTCAATCGTCCGGTCACTGCTCTGGGAAAAATCATTATCATGTGTAACCGCAATAATGGTTTGCCCGAACTCATGGGCTATTTGTTTAAAAGTGTCAAATACAATCTGGGCATTCTTACTGTCCAGGTTTCCGGTTGGTTCATCGCACATAATAATTGCAGGATCGTTGATTAGTGCCCTGGCTATAGCTACCCGTTGCTGCTGACCGCCACTTAGTTTTGAAGCCGGTTTTAATGCCTGTTCCTTAATGCCTAAAATATCAAGCTTGTTATATGCTCTTTCCTCCACTTCCTTATAGGAATATTTCCCCAGCTTTAATGCCGGGATCATCACGTTTTTCAGACAAGTAAACTCAGGTAACAGGTAATGAAACTGGAATATAAATCCAATACTCTTGTTCCTCAAAGCAGCTAATTCATTAATTTTCTTTCCTGTTATTATTTCATTATTAATAAATAATTCTCCTTCATAGGAGGTATCCATTGTACTGAGGCAGTAAAGTAATGTTGATTTTCCTGAGCCGCTTTTACCTACTAATGTTAAAAACTCACCTTTGTATGCTTCGAAACTGATGTTGTCTAACACCTTAAACTTAATCGGGTCGTAAAAATATTTTCCTAAAGACCTGGTGCTTAGAATAACTTCTCTATTTTTCATACTCAGATTATTTTCTAAAAATTTCAACCGGATCAACTTTTGCTGCTTTTCTTGCAGGAAAGTACCCGGCGCATAATGTAATAAACAAGCCCAGCACAGTGCTTTTTGCAAAAAGCGCAGGTTCAAAATGTATAGGAAAATAACCTACCGGTCCACCCATGTATATGGTAGACATGATCGCAATAAGGATACTTCCAACCATCAGGCCCATTAGTGTACCAATGAATCCCATTATAAGTGCTTCCATCAGGAATATCCTGATTACATCTTTTCCTGCAAACCCGGTTGCTTTTAGAATAGCAATGTCATTTATTTTTTGTGCTATTGTTGAACTAAGAATATTGTATATGCCAAATGCTGCTACTACTAATATGGATAGAGATATAGCTCCCATTAAGGTACCTCTTGTCTTTTCTGTAGCTAATACATCTGCATTCGTGGTTTTCCAGTCTTCTACTTTATAAGCTGTTAAGTGCTGGAGCATCGCTGCATACTTCTCACTATTGTCAGCATCAGGCACGTTTATGAAAATATCGCTTACATAAGAAGGCCCTTCTTTTATAAATTGCTGTGCTGCACTGATGTTCATGTAGGATTTTGCATTGTCGGTTAAGCTATTGCCACTAGAATAAATGCCTACTATCTTCATTACTTTTACTACATTGTATGATGAAGTTACCGTAATGTTGTCATTTACGCCGAGGTTTAATTTCTCTGCAATTCCGCTTCCGATGATGATGCCATTCAGATTACCTGAGAGTCTGTTCAAACTACCCGCCACTATGTATTTCCCTGTTTTAAACATAGCGTCATATTCAAGTATATTTATACCATACCCATTTCCCCGCAGCTGTGCTTTACCCCGGTTATAAAATGCGTCAAAGCTTACCTGTGCAATAGCATTCACAACATATGGCTGTTGTTTAATCCTTGATAGCAGTTCTTCCGGGTTAATTATTTTTTTTGAGTTTGTTGTAATTTGAGGATTTATGATAACGGCCTTATGTCCTGAATCGGATGATATCAAGGGCAGGCTCAATTCGTCGGCTTTATAGATCTTGATATGAGGACTGTTTTTAAACATTTCACCTTTTGAAAAGGTACCAAAACCTGATGAAAGGGAATTCATAAACAAATACACCCCAACACCAATCGTAACACCTAATGCTGCTACCAGTGTTTGCCTTTTCCTGGTAATGATATGTGTAAATGCAATGTCCGTATTTATGCTTTTTTTCATAAATTATCGTTGTAATTGTGCTCCCGCCTCAGATATATTTGTTTTATTGGCATCCAGGTTGTCTGTAATTAATACCGTATTATCATCTATACCACTTAATATTTCCACCCATTCATTACTTACAAACTTTGTAACAACTTTTAATTTTTCCTTTTTGCCTTCCACCTGTACATAGCCTCCAAAGTCAAGGTATCTTCTGGGAATTAGCAGCGCTTTCTTTGTAATAGCCACAACAATATTGCTTTGCAATTGGGTGTTGACAATAGTAAAATCTAAACTGTCAGAAAAGACTAATTTACAGATGAAGGATTGGCTGCTCTCATCAAAAGAAGGATAAATTTCCTTTACACTGCCTTTGTAGATCTTGTCCTTATTCGTGTTTAATTGTATGAATGCTTCCTGCCCAACCTTCACTTTGCTAATATTGCCCTCATCAATATTTACTTTGGCATATATATACTCGGGATTGCCAATTAATGCAATAGTTTCTCCTCGTTTTACGTAATCTCCCAGTTTTTTATATACCTTTAAAATTTTCCCGGCAACTAAAGCGTTTATTTTGTTTTTCCCAGTTACTACTTCGTTTATCTTTTTTGTTGCTTCAGTGCTGATAACCTGTTGATCGGCCTGTTGTTTTAAAATCCTGTGGTTCTCCAAAGCACTTTCATAATTCGACTTTGAGGTTTTATATTGAAGTTCCGCATTGTCCAGGTCTAATTTGGCAACACTGTTCTTTTCCCATAATTTTTGATATCGCTGCATATTAATTAAGTCCAGGTCCATTTTCTGTTTGTCGATGATAATGGTATTCTGGGCCTGCTGCAAAGCGGGGGCATTACTCATTGTGTTTTGATGCGCAATATTATACAGTTCATTCGCACTTTCTTCATTAAAGAAGGCTTCTTTATTATTTACAACTGCTAATTCCTGTTGCGGATCAACAAGATCTCCTTCTTTAAAATTTACCTGTGTAAGGTAACCATCTGCCTGGGCAGTAAGGTCATAGGTAGCGTCTGCTTCAAGAATGCCGGATGCAAATACTGTCTCGGTCACATCTTTCCTGATCGGTTTAGTTTTTTCTGTTTTTTTTCCGCAGGAATAAAAAAGAAAAGCAGGAAGTAAAAACAGCATTATCCTATTGAGTTGTGGCTTCATTTTATTCTGTTATTTATATCAATTTTTGTTTTGGCAGCCAGCACTGATACCTGCGATGAAACAAGGGTATAATTGCTGTTTACCATGGCATTATAACTATCGAGGGCTCGATCAAAACTTACCAGATCTTCCTTATACAGGTCCAGGTATTTCTCATAATTCTCTTTCTTTAATAAGAATATTTCTTTGTTGGCTGTAGCCTGGCTTAATGCTTTGTTATAATTTGTAATGAGCTGCTGTATTGTTAATTCTGACTTTATCTTTTCCTGCTCGGTATTTTTCTTGGCCAGTAAATAATCATATTTGGCTTTTGTAGTCTCGCTCATGGTAGAGGCCGAAGGCATTGGAACCTTTATTTTAAAGCCCAAATAACTGCTGGAATTCCATTTTACACTGTTGTCAAAGAGCTTACCACGTGTATTATTTTGCTGACTGGTATTACTCTGGAAAAAGGAAATTGTTGGATATTTTGTACACTTTTCCTGTTTCCAGGATGCTAAAGCTATTTGTTCTTTTAGCATGCTGTTGGCTAATGCAATGTTATTGGCTTCTATAGTTGGGTTGAGAATGAATTCAGTCAGCGAAGTTTTATTTACAATTTCTATATCTTCCTGCTCCGGAATATCACAGAGGATTTTGAGTGCTAAGTATTGCTGTTTTATAAGATACTCAATCTGGTTTTTATTCTCTTTGGTAGTCAGAAAATTTATGTTTGCATCATTTACGTCCTGCTGCTTTATAACACCTTCATTCAGTTTGTTTTGGGTAATTTTCAATAAGCTGTCGGAAGTGTTTAAATTTTCAAGGGTACTGGCAAGTTCTTCCTGTAGAGATACAATGTTACAGTAAGTGGTAGCAATATTTTCCCAAAGTTCTTTTATCGTAATCTTATTTTCTGAAGTGCTGCTTTCTATATTTAGCTTAGCCAACTTCAGATTTAACCAACCATTTACGTTAAGCAATTTTATTTCTATATCCTGGGTAAAATTTGTTACATAAGGAACACCTGACTTCACTTCTTTATAAGTACCGGCCTCACCTCCAAATATTTCCGCAGGGAAGAGGGAGACGGGCAATTTGGTATTATGCGTATAGCTTAGTGAGGTATTTCCGGTTGGATCCGGGATACTAAGGAGGGCAGCCAGCTTTGCTTTCTTTGCCTGATCTATCCGGATATAGCCAGATTGAATAGAAATGCTTTTTGATGTAGAATAACTCAAAAGTGAATCTACAGATGTAAAGATCTTTTGCGATTGAACCGTACCGGAGCAAAAGAGAGAAATAATTATTAGCCAAATAGTAATCTTCATTTGTTGTTTTTTATTCTTGTTAAGTACACCGTCCTGGTTATAAATAGCTTCCTCACGATCAGCTTTAACCGATCATTATCTATTATTGAAGCAGTTACATCTACTTCCATATTTGCATCAGGAGGCCGCATGGTGCCGGTAAAGGTTTGAGATGCTTTATCGTACTTAAGTTTCTTCAGGGTAAGTGTCCCGTTTTTTGAAGGATTATTTTTGTCATTTATTATTTTGCCGTAATACGCACTATCTGCGGCCACGTATATTTCCATTTCAAGGGGTTTATCCTTGATCTCACTTTTCCAGTTGCCGGTAATATTCCCAGGTGTTTGGCCTAAAGCTGACAATCCACAAAAAAGAAAGGCAATCATAATGCCCGAATGTTTAACTGATGATTTCATATGCATTTATTGTGACCCAAAGATTTGGATATATTCTGTATGCTGCAATTGATTGTAGCCTAAGATGGACAAAATAGAAACTGAAAGGAAAATGATACAAACAATGGCAATTGTTATTCACATGCACAACCGCACAAACAGAAATATATAACCAGATAGCAGGCAAAGATTATCTGCCTGTACCGGATAAAAGGAAGCCTTAAGAGAGTTAGTTTAGTGTTGGGAAAGCCATTCTATAAATGAGGAGATCTTTAATTTTCCTACCAGTATCTGATCTTTAAAAGGTACAGAAAGGTTCACTATTATCTTACGGTTAAAATATTGCGTGGCATCCTTTACCGCCTTTCGATTTATAAGGAATTGACGGTTGGCCCTGAAAAAGGAGGGGGAAAAAGCTTTTTCAAGGTCTTCAAGATTTTCGTTTACAATAAACTTTTCCTGCTTAAATGTATAAGCATAAGTATATCTGTTATCAATAAAAAATAGCACTATGGTATTGGCTTCCAGCGGGATAATTTTATTGGCTTGCCTGATGATCACTGCATTTTTTTGCGGGGTCACTTTTAGTTCAAGTGCGGTGAGCTGTTCTTTATATTTTTCATTATTTCTTGAAAATGTTTTCTCAAGTGTAATATATTTTGATAATGCTTTTTCTATAGTGTCCTTGTTAAAGGGTTTTAAGAGATAATCAATTCCGGTTGTTTCAAAAGCTTCAGAAAAATAACTATTGTAGGCAGTACAAAAAATGATCGGAACCTGGTTCTCCATTAGCTTGAATATCTCAAAACTCAGACCGTCGCCCAATTCGATGTCTGAGAAAATGAGATCTGTATCTTCGTGCTTTGCAAAGTATTCAATAGCCTCTTCTACTGAATGTAATAATGCGCCAATTTCTATATCAGGTTCTACTTCAAGAATAGTTCTTTTTAAATCCTTTGCAGTAACTTTCTCATCTTCAATAATTACTATTTTCATATATGCTGGTTGTTTAACAAGTAGACCTTAACACTAAATTCATCTTTGGTGTCAGTGATCTCTATCTCTTTATGTGTGATAATTCTATATCGCTGATTCAGATTTTTTAGCCCAGTGCCTGTAGTATCCACAGCCCTTGCAGGTAATTTATTGTTACAAACCAAAATGGTATCCTTCTCTATGTAATTTATTCCGATCATTAACGGCCTTCTTTCTGTAAATGAGTTATGTTTAATAGCATTCTCTACCAATGTTTGAAGAGCATACGCGGGCATCTGCATGTTGTATATCTCATGCGGAATATTTACATTAAAGATAACGGAGCTTTCAAAACGTGTTTTTTGTAAATCAATGTAATCTTTGGTGAATTTTAATTCCTGTTCTACCGATACCAGGTCGCAATTATGGACTTCCAGGGAATAGCGCAGAAAATTTGACAGCTTTATTGAATAATTCTCAGCTTCTTCCGGTTCCGCTTTTATCAAAGATTTTAGTACGCTAAGTGTATTAAACAGGAAATGAGGCTGGAGCTGTTGTAGCAGTACTTGTTTCTGTGCTTCAAGATTACTTACTTTAAGTTCCTGGATTTCAATTTCAGCATCCTTGTTTTTTTGAGTGGCTAATATGGAGTTGCAGATGATTAAAATGATGGTGTTTATAGCCAGCAACGAAATAAATGGATATACCATTAAAATATCCCTTCCAAATGCCAATTCTCCTTGTGCGATAAAGTCCGGTGGCTTCAACATTTTTCTGAAAGCGACAATTATAATATGGAAAGTACCTACAAAGGCATAACTATAAATATACCATTTCCAATTTTTTGCTGTTCTGGCATATCGGATGATAGAAATATTAATGGTCCAGAATATAAACACATTAATGGTAATGATAAGACCTGCAAATAGAATATATGAGGGTTGGACTTTATTGAAGATGTAAAAGGGAGTTACCCCGTATAAGGCAATTATCGGAGATGAAATGATAGCAGTCCTGATGAATCTTTTTAATAAATTTCTTTCCATGTTCCCCCAAAATTAAATAATAGTGAAATTAACAGGATGTAATGAAAACACTGTTTAATCAGGTAATTGTCCCACGTTTCATGATGATTGGCCTTTTAGGGCAGCATTTTGTCCATTACAGCGATGTTTACATATGTCGTTTTCTGTATAAGCTTTACTTTTGGAATATCATTTAGAAAGCACTTGTTGATGTAGGCCGAATGATATTGATTCAAAGCAATTTCTATTTTTATCAAAATTGCTAAAATAAACTTTTTAATTAAAAATGCAGCTTTATCTTTGCATCGGAAATTAAATAAGTTTAGATGCCAGTAAAGGATGCTCAAACAGAAAAGCTTATCAAAGATACAGCTATGCGGATTTTCTTTGTGGAGGGAAATATCCATGCCAAAACACAGGAAATAGCAGACGCGGCAGGAGTGAACAGGGGACTCATCTATTACTATTTTAAAAATAGAGACCACCTGTTTGACGTGGTATTTACGGAAGCTATGTCAGTGGTTCAGAATCGTATAAAAGAGTTGTTTTTTTCAAGTAAACTGGAGTTCAGGGAGAAAATGGGACAGTTCATTGAATTTTTTATAGATAATAATTTGAAATACCCTTACCTGGAGATCTTTCTGATTACAGAAGTGAATGTTGGCCATCATGTGCCTCATCAGGAAAAAGCACAGATAACCAAATTAACTGCAAGTATAGAAGGAGAACTTAAAGAGGAGATTAGAAAAGGATCAGTGCCTCAGATGTCTGCCAGGCAATTTATAATCAACATGATTTCTCTTTGTGTCTATCCTATATTATCAAAGCCACTATTAAAAGAATTAATGCAACTGGATGAAAAGGGATACCTGGCATTGGTGAAGGATAGAAAGCAGCTTATACTTAAGGTACTGTTTCGCGACTAGCACCGAATATATTTAGTTGAATTAAAGGTACCCGGCGGTACCATTTTTTTAACTTTTAATTAGCAATAATGCTAAAATAAAACAGGCTATGGGCACATGATGTGCCGTTTTTTAGATTATTAAATTAGCAAAAATGATAAATAAAAAATGGAAAGGTATTCGATTTTCACTGCTGGTAGCATCCGCATTTTTGTTGGTAAATAAATTATCAGGACAAAACATGTATACACTACAGCAATGTATCGATACCGCTTTAAGGAATAGTCTTCAGTTAAAGTCAGACAACTATGACCTGGACAAAACAAAAGCATCTATTGGCGAGGCCTATAGTAGCCTGCTTCCTTCAGTAAGTGCCAGTGGATCTTATCAATATCAGTTCAAAGTACCTGTGCAAGTGGTACCTGCAGATTTGTTCGGGGGTACTGCCGGAACTTACCAGGTGGCCCAGTTTAGTGTGCCTCAGACTAAATCTGCTTCTGTGGACCTCAGTCAGACAATTTTTAATGCTTCTTCACTGATCGCTCTTAAAGCAGCGAAGGTGGCTATTAACCTGAACCAGTTGCAGATACAGAGCTCTAAAGAAGATCTCGTTTACAATGTTTCAGCTACTTATTATAATATTCAAACCATATTGAAACAAATTGAACTGACCAGTAAAAACCTGCAGAATACAGAGGAACTTTTGCAGTCAACAAATGATCAGTATATAGCAGGGCTGGCTACTGAAACAGATGTAGACCGCTTAAGTGTATCAAGAGATAATAGTAAAGCAAACCTGGAATCATCCCGTAATAGTCTTGAAAAAGAATACAACCTGCTTAAGTTATTAATGAATGTTCCGCTGGAGAATAATGTAGCTGTACTTGATTATGAACTGTCAGGCGAAGTAATGCCGCTGGAATCACCTGCTTTTGATATCATGAAAAAAACAGATTATCTGCAGGTACTGGAAAATAGACGTATAGCAGACCTGGAAAGAAAAAATATTAAAGCCGGTTACCTCCCTTCTTTGACACTTAGCGCAAACTATGGTTTGTCCGGATACTATTCTAATGCAGACCCGTTTAAAAATTTAAATAATAAATGGTACTCTTCATCATATGTCAAACTTGCATTGAACGTCCCAATTTTTGATGGATTCAATAAGAAGTACAAGATTCAAAACAAGGTAATTGAGATTAAAAAATATGATGTTCAGGCGGAACAATTGAAGCAACAAAGTTTGAAAAATGTTGCCAATGCCAATGCGGATCTAAAAAGCAATTTCCTCACCCTGCAGAGTAAGCGCAGAAGCCTCGATCTTGCTCAGAAAGTACTTGATGATCTTAAGCTTCAATACCAAAATGGGATTGCGATGATGACGGATGTTATCAACTCACAGAGTGAGCTGCACACTGCGCAAAATAATTATATAAATGCTTTGATAAACATTAAACAGGCAGAATTAGATCTTAAAAAAGCACAGGGAACCTTATTGAAATAACAATAAAAATAAAATTTATGAAGATTAATATACGATATGTAATAACGGGGGTGATTATACTTGGCCTGTTAGGTCTTATAGTGGTCAAGTTAAGAGGGAATAAGGAAGAGGTTGAGGAAAAAGTATACAAGAAGGATCCTAACCGGAAAGTAACCATTCAGGCAGATACTGTTCATTCTGCACCAATGAATCAAAGCACTTCATTCCTGGGTGCTTTTGCACCTGTCCGGGAGGTGACCATTTCTTCTGAAACTACCGGGAAGGTGGTGTCAATAAAAATTAAAGAAGGGTCAACGGTAAGCGCCGGAGCTATAATCGCACAGCTGGATACTGATCTTTTAAGGGCTCAGTTGGCTTCTGCAAAGGCTAATTATGAAAATGCGGTTTCGACCCTGAAGCGATATGAAGGAGCTGCGAGTGGCGTCACAAAATTGCAGATGGATAATGCCAGCACCCAGGTTTTAATAAATAAGGCACAGGTAGAGCAATATGAAAAGCAGATAAGGATGTGTACTGTTAAAGCTCCGTTCAGTGGTATAATAACATCCAAAAGTTTTGAACTGGGGGCAGTAGTGGCAACCGGATCTCAGATGGCTCAGCTGACTAATATAGATCAGTTAAAATTGGAGGTGAATGTTCCGGAAGGTAATATTTCCGGCTTTAAGAATGGACAGTCTATACCAGTTGTAACTGATGTATATGCTGATAAAACCTTTAATGGTATTGTAGACATGGTAGGGACTAAAGCTGATGCATCGCATAATTATGTATTGAAGATCCTTGTAAATAATGGTGAAAAATTATTGAAGGCCGGAATGTATGGCCGTATTCAGCTTACTGAAGCTCTTCAAAGCAATGTTATTTCAGTTCCCCGGTCTGCATTGATTGGATCATCAAAAGAACCTAAAGTTTTTGTTATTGAAAATGGTGTAGCACATGTAAGAGCAATTGAAAGTGGAGAGGGCAACGAATATAAAGTTGAGGTTAAAGGTGGATTAAAACAGGGAGAGGTCATCGCCACGGGCGGACTTGTGAATCTCTTTGAAGGGGCTAACGTGTCTATTGCGAAATAATCATCAAAAAAAGAATTATGTCAATAACAAAAATAGCTATTAACAGACCGTCTCTGATCATTGTAATTTTTACAATCCTGATAGGTGGAGGATTGTTTTGTTACACCAAATTGAACTATGAGCTGATGCCGGATATTTCCCAACCTACGTTGATAATATCTACTTCTTATCCTGGTGCTACTCCTACCAATGTGGAGCAAACCGTGACCAAGAAAATAGAAGATGTGGTGAGTGGTGTGGATAGGTTAAAATCTATGACTTCCCAATCTATGGAGGGCAACTCGGTTATCCAGGCGGAATTTACCATGGGTACTGATATTGATGACAAACAACAGGAGCTGCAGCGTAAGATTAATAACATTTTGTCTGATTTGCCAGATGATGTTAAAACACCGGGTATTTCAAAAGTATCACCCAGTGATCAGCCTATTATGCAGTTAACGGCTACCTCATCGATGGACAATGCAAAATTTTATGATATTGTTAAGGACGAGATTAAGCCACAGTTTCAGCAGATTGCGGGTGTTGGTGAGATAACCCTGATAGGCGGCCAGGAACGTGAAATTCAAATTAATGTTAACAGGGAAAAGCTGGAATATTACGGGATATCTATTGCCCAGGTCATTGACGCGATCAACAGGGGAAATACAGAATTTCCAACGGGAAAAGTAAAGACCCGGCAGGAGCAGATGACGGTCCGTGTAACAGGAAAATTCACCTCCGTTCCGGAAATTTCAGAACTTGTGGTGGCACAGCCAGAGAGAGGAAGTGTGGTGAAATTGAAGGAAGTAGCCAGTATCAGTGACATTGTGAAAGATGTGAGTGCTGTAAGCCGTTATAACGATGTAAATGGCATAGGTATACTTATAAAAAAGCAAAGTGGTGCAAATGCGGTGGAGATAAGTAAAGAGGTGAAACGACGTTTAGTACAGTTGCAACAGAAATATTCCACACAAAATGTGAAATTCACGATTGCTGATGATACAGCAGATTTTACTATGGAATCGGCGGAGGCTGTGCAGCATGACCTGATCATTGCTATCGTACTTGTTGCTGCAATCATGTTGCTTTTCTTACATAGTTTGCGGGATTCATTGATTGTACTTGTGGCTATTCCGGCCTCTCTTTTATCTACTTTTTCTGTGATGTATCTGTTGGGGTATTCTCTTAACCTTATGACATTACTTGCATTATCACTTGTGATAGGGATATTGGTGGATGACTCGATAGTGGTACTGGAAAATATTCACAGGCATCTGCATATGGGTAAGCCGAAGCGCCAGGCAGCTTTGGAGGGAAGAATGGAGATCGGATTTTCAGCGTTGGCAATTACAATGGTAGATGTCGTTGTATTCGGTCCTATTGCATTGGTCAATACTACCATTGCTCCTATGCTCAGGCAATATTCACTCACTATTGTAACGGCAACGCTGTTTAGCCTGCTGGTGTGTTATACGCTTACGCCCTGGCTTGCATCAAGGTTTGGCAAAATTACTGTGCTGAACCAGAAGAACTGGGCTCATAAAATTTTGATTGGTTTTGAAACGCTTATAGAGAGGTTAACAGACTGGTACGCAAATGCATTAAAATGGGTACTTAAGCATAAATTGATCCTGACGGCTATTGTCATCAGTCTCTTCATTGGCATTGCCCTGGTAATGAATATGGGAATACTGGGTAGCGAATTAGTAGCTACCGGGGATCAGGGGAAAATTCAGCTGAAACTGGAATATGATAAGAATACAACTGTGATACAGAATAATCTCTATACAAAAAGGATAGAAGATTATTTACTTTCTCAACCGGAAGTAGTTTCTGTGTTTTCCAATGTAGCCGGACCATCTACTACAGGGCTTGAATCAACCGCGGCGGTGGGGAGCGAATATAAGTCAGAATTAACCGTTAAGTTAGTTGATAAACAGGAACGTTCCCTTTCGACGGAACAATATATGATCCGTAAGAGTCATGAACTGGAAGTGAAATTCCCAGGTGTAAAGATCCGTTCCAGTGTTGTAGGTATGGTAAGTATGGGGGATCCTATTCAAATTGTGTTAAGTTCTGAGAATTATGATCTGCTGATGAAAACAGCAAATGATCTGAAGCGCCGTATTGATTCATTACCTGGAACGAACGATATTTCTTTGAGTGTGGAGGATGGGAACCCGCAGGTGGAAGTAAATATTGACAGGGATAAAATGTCACAACTGGGACTTGACATCAATACTGTTGGTGCTGCCTTGAAAAATGCATATGCCGGAAATACGGATGCAAAATTCAGGGTAGGTAATAAGGAATATGATATTAATGTAAAGTTTGACGACTTTGACAGGCGAAATGTGTCTGATGTTGAGAATCTGACTTTTGTGAATTCATCAAACCAACAGGTGAAGCTGTCTCAGTTTGCGGCCATTGTACAAGGTAGCGGACCTAGTGTATTGGAAAGAAAGAACAGGAGAACGGCGGTAACTGTTAAGAGTAATGTACTTGGAGTTACATCTGGTATAGTGAGTGACATGATTAAAGAATCGTTGGTAAAAAAGCCTATTCCAGCTGCAGTAGATCTTAAATGGAGTGGAGATGCGGAGAAGCAGGATGAGTCTATGGGGGCATTGGCGCTTGCGATGCTTGCGGCACTTGTGCTGATGTACCTTGTAATGGTAGCACTTTATGACAGTTTTGTATATCCATTCGTGGTATTGTTTTCTATCCCGGTTTCTTTTATTGGAGCCTTCCTGGCATTAAATCTTGCCAAGTCTTCCATGAGTATGTTTACAATGTTGGGCATCATTATGTTGTTTGGCCTGGTAGCTAAGAATGCCATCCTGATCGTTGACTTTGCGAATCACCGGAAGGAAGAGGGTGAATCTACCTTTGATGCATTAATTGATGCTGGTAAAACAAGACTTAGGCCCATCCTGATGACAACCGTGGCGATGGTGGCGGGAATGTTTCCCATTGCTATAGCGAAAGGTGCAGGCTCTGAATGGAAAAATGGTCTGGGATGGGTGTTGATAGGCGGATTGAGTTCTAGTTTGGTATTGACCGTATTCGTAGTGCCTATGGTATATTATGTGGTGGATATGATAAAACTACGGTGGAAGAATAAGTTTGGACGTGCTCATGATGAGACTAACCTGCAGGTGGCTCATCATTAACAACCAGCTATATTTATTTAACTTATTGAATAACCAGTCTTTTATTGAAAATGAAGAATTTGTAATAGTATAGTTTCATTCGAGCGCCAGTCTTTAGCGGGACATGAGTGGCTTCAGTTGTAGGTTTAAGTATACACCCATGTATTCTTGCATGGGTGTTTTTTTATTTTGTAAAAGGCTATAAAATTAATAAACAATATAATAACCTATCCTGCTGCAATCCTTGTTTTTTGCCATGAAGTGCAGTACTTCTTCGCAACGTTCCAATATCATATCATTATAAACAATAAAAGTAAGTGTAATGCAGTTATTAGTTGTATCAATATAACTCACATTCTGTATCATTTTAAATGATAGTTGCGCCCGTAAATCTTTGTATATTTTCTTCATGTTCCCATTTTCAGATGTTGCTTCAATATAAACAACAGCAGATCCATAATTATACGCATTTAGCGTGATTATGCAGGCCAGTACAATACCTGTTATTACTTTAATCAAAAGCCTTTGTAACATATAATAGTGAGTTATGACAAGATGGATAATCTTAAAAAAGAATTCTATCACCAAGATTTATATATATCGTGTATGCCGCAATTGAATGTAGGCCAGAAGGGACAAATTGTGGGATGAAAGAGGGTAAAGAGTAGAAAAATTGCCGTGTGTTAGAACTGCATAATCAACACTGCTTAACCAGGTATTTCTCCCTTGTATTATGCTTGTTGTCCTTTAAGATTTCATTTTGTCCATTTCAGCGAAGCTTACATGGTTTGTTTTCTGTATATACCGCATATTTGGTACATCATTCAGAAAATACTTTTAAATGAAAATTAGAAAAGGCTTTGCCTTCCTTCACTATTTATACTGACAGGTCTATTTTACTGTAAGTAGTAAAACAATTGTTATTCAATAATTACTATTTAAGAAATCAAATTATAAACATCCTGAATTAATTGTGCGGATATTAAAATTTGGGGGCAAAAATAGGCAGGGTAGAAGTGAGGAGTGTGCCGGCAGCATGATATTATTGTCAGGCCGGCCCTCCCGCTTTGATTAGTGTGCTGAATATTTCATTTAGTATACAATTTTAAATTGGGAAAATAATCCACCGTGTTTCCTTTAAACAACATAAAATGTCATTTGGAATTAAACAGGCTGCTATTGGTATCTTTTATTGCATGACAACCTTCTGTGTAACCAGATTACATTCGCAAAACAAGGTTAATACAGATAAGGAATGGGAACTTTTTAAATTTGAACGATATGAAAAGAAGTTGAAATTCAGCATGGATTCCCTGAAGTTAATCTACAGGCATAGATGGTCTGTTGGTTTTTCATTCGGTGGACTATATATGCCGGGATATACTTCAGCAGAAAAGGATTATAAGACGGGTGTGAATATGCGGAGCAAGCATTCGTTCTATATGTTGTCATTAGAATATTACATTACTAATATAACAAGAGTTGGAATAGAAGCAGGATGGCAGAAGCTTCCTCAGAAAATTGAATTTGATCAGAATAGTACATATATAAAGGGAGGAGGAGGTATGAATATCCCTGTTTTAGCATATATGAAGAGAGATCTTTTTGGCGGCGTCATGAACAAAACAGCGGAAGAATTAAAGGGTGGACAGGCAAATAACCGGCCCTCTTTTTTTATAATGGCTGCGGCAGGGCTGACCTTTACTAACCTGGTAAGGGTCCGGGGTAACCAGAGTGAGATAGCTGTTTCCTTGTATAAGCAAACACCCTTTACTTCTAAATTGGGATTCGGAATATTTCAATGCATTGGAAGAGTAATAGGCGCCGAATTTATTTCGGGTTACCAAATTTCAAGTAATTATTCACCATATATTGGTAGTGTGAGTTCTCATAGCGGATTTAGCTTTGCTGCGAGATTTAGTTTTATGGGCAATGGGAAATTTAATAAAGTAAAGAGGTATATTGATAGTATATATTAGCTGTGAGTTTGTTTTCTGCTATTTTATTTATAGCTTGGCATCAGACGAATTCGTACAGTATAGGCTCAGGTATTTTCTTAATATTTCTTGTTAACAAGGGTTATGAAAATTTGGATATCAACATATTTAATCCATAAAGAACCTTCAAATATTCATAAAACCAGTTCGGAAATTGTCCTAATGGGAGTTACAGAGAAAGAAAACGCTTCAAGTTTAAAGACTTGAAGCGTTTTTGTTTATACACATTTGATGGCTTTTCTTATAGTTTCCCTTTATAAATTTGACATCAGGAACTATTTTAACTTAACATCCAGGTACACAGAATGACGCCCATATGTTTCATAAAATGGTTTAAAAACCACATCATCAATCGTGAATTGTAACTGCTGAGGATCACCTTTAATTGACTTGCTTATATCTTCAGCATCCAGCGTTATTTTACGCCATTCTTTTCTAGCTTCAGGTTCCTGGGCGGCCAGTAATATGGGTCCGTAAAACAGACTGGCTATATTCGGCTGGTCCATAACCGGATCCAGGTGAAATTGAAAGGGCATTTTCAATTCTATAATATCGCCATCTTTCCACGTGCGACTTATTTTCAGATAACTGCCTGGTTTAGCCTGAAGTGCTTGTTCTTTACCGTTGATCTTCACAAAGAAACCTTTGGTAGCCCAGCCTGGCACACGCACATTGATATCAAATTTTCCAGTACCCTTAATGGTCAGGCGGGTATTGTCTTCATTTGGAAAATTTGTTGTCTGCTCCACCGTTACCTGGCGCTCTGTCCATTGTAGTGTTGAGGGTATGTATAGATTGACATAAAGCGCCTGGTCATCCTTACTTTTAAAGTAAATTGAATTTTGTAGCTTGGTATTACTCTCTAATGCAGTACCATTACAACACGTAAAGCCTGTCATATCCGCATTGCCAAATTGTTTTACAGATCCTGGTCTGAGGGGTACGTGATAGGTATTAGCAGGGTTATCTTTAGCTACAGAAGCGAGAATATGGTTGTACAATGCACGTTCGTAATAGTCCATTAACTCTGCCCGTTGATCGAAGAGGAACAGGTCACTGGTCAATTTTAGCATATTGTATGTAGCACAGGTTTCATTCTGTCCGCCGGAGGAGAAGCCGTTTTCATACAATGTTGCCGGCTGACTGATAAAACATTCCGCATTGGCAGGATTACGTGCGCCTGCAACTCCTCCAATGGAGTACATATAATCATTGACAGCCTTATACCAGAAGTTATCGGCCACTTTGTAATATTCCGGATTATTGGATACACGGTACATTTCGATACTCCCTACAATCTGAGGTATATGTTGATTGGCATGCAATCCACGGAAAATATCTACATTCCTGGCCAACCCGTGGGTATGCGCTGTATCCCCAAAGAACACCCGGATATTATCAAATAATTGTGCTGTTTTCAGGTACTTCGGTTCACCGGTAATCCTGTACAAACGGGCCATTGCTTCATTCATACCTCCGTACTCTCCGGCAATGTATGTATTCCACATCTTTATGAGCGTATCCTTTGGCAACCGGCTCAGGCGGGCATATACCCAATCACTCATGCCACTGGCTACTTCAAGGGCTTTTTTATTGCCACTCACTTCATAAACATCCATTAAGCCAGCCAGAATTTTATGCAATGTATAATACGGTGCCCAAACCTGGTTTTTCTGTCCTCCATACCTGGCTCCATGTTCCAACATAATAAACTGATCCGGAGGATAAGCACTGATAAATCCTTTTCCCCAGTTCCAATAATCGGTACGGATACCCTCATCGCTAAGATCTGAATCATAATTTGATTTCCCGGGACCATGTGGTACGGCCGTAGGATCGGACACATATGTAACACCTGCTTCCTTCGGCCTTCCGGATAATTGTGATAACTCGTAGAGAGTATTTACCATATACTCCATTTTTTCGGAGAAATTAGCCTGAAGTGCCTTGTCATATCCGGTACTGGCATAGGCTTGTGCTATTGCCGTAAGATAGTGACCCGTAGCATGCCCCCTTAATTTGGTGTCCTTACTGTCCCATACGTCCAAAGGTTTTGCGCCGTCAGGTTGTTTCTGGCCAAAAGCATGGCGGAACATATAGAGAAAGGAGTTAGGATCGGTTGTGGCTAATGTTCTTATAAACTTATCGCGATTTTCGATAAATTGGGTTTCGTGGCCATGAGAATCGGTTTTTAGAGAAACCTGGCTTAAATCAAACGCCTCCAGCTTTAAAACCGGTGTAGCTGATCTGTTGGACTTTTTTACTGTGACGAATGCCTTTGGCTGAAAATCTGTTCCTGCAACCCGCCCCGTTACGGTATAGCGTCCGGGGTTAATGGCATCGCTGTTGTTGATTGCAGAAGGCCACAGTACACGTACTTTTGGACCTTTCATACCATTCTGATAAGTTCCCTGTACGTAACTTGGTAATCGTGGCAAATTTCCCGCTTCTGTTTCCACTTCCACATCGGATACATGAACTAAATAAGTATTATACAGCTGTGCTTCGGTTTGAGAAAAATGAGGAAGATCATCTTCAACCTTACCTGTTGTATTCACCGAACCTTCATTGATGCCTCTCCGTGAATTTTTATAAATTCCGGCAATCTGTGTGTTACTCAGGGCTACACGGTAAATACGAAAATCATGTATCATAGCGTTGAGATAAGGATCTCCTGATAGCGACTTCCCAATATAAAGCAGTTTTTTCTCTCCTGGTTGCTGACCGAATACCGCTGTTAACTCCGATGGAATATCTTTAGTTTCACCCACAGGTTTACTATCGACATATGTAATCATAGATTTGGAAGGAACATCTATCACTATGGCAAGATGGACCCATTTATTCACTTCTATTGCCGGAGCAATCGCTCCGTTTTTATTACCTTTTTCTGCTGTTACCAGCGCCTGATAGCCTTCCTGCATATTTGTTCCAACAGGGGCTACAAAAAAATGTCTGGTTACATCCTGTCCGAAATCAAAAAAACGCTGGCCAGGTTGCTTCGAACGCAAGTATATCCATCCGGATATACTGAGCGATTCTATATCTGATAATGCTTCTCCTGGGATCGTAACAAAAGCATTGCTGTTTCCGGGGAGAGACAACACCTTTCCAAACCGATCGTCATTGACAAATCTAACTTCATCGCTTTGGGATTTGGCGTGCAGATTATTTCGCGACCAGTCTTTGAGATCTCCATCAAAAACATAGCGCGCAATCATTCCCGTTTCACCGATACCATCCAATATCTGGTCTCCATTTTGTGCATGAGCGCTGTTGATTCCCTGGGTCAAAGCAGTAAAAAACAGGATTACATGCACGAATACTTTATACATTTTCATATTTGCATAATTTTCATCAATAACCTTATATCCCTTTGTAATGGTACAAACATCCGTAAACCAATATAATAAATGGATAAGCCATTATTTGATAATTCGCTGTGAAACTATGAAGAATACCTACGTTCCTATTAGCCTATTTTAGCCAATAATCAAACGATGTTACCAAGTATCCTATCCTGGCCCCTTCAAAATCTATATTGGTTATATAATTTTTCTGCCTTATACCATCCGATGAGGGTAAATCGTTATATTCGTATATATCTATATTCGAAATAACCAAACCCATATCCTTATGAGAAAAAACCATCTTACCTGTAGCACTGTACTGGTTGCTGCCACATTGATGGGGTCATGGCTGACCTCATGTAAAAGAGAACTACTACCCGAAGAAAAAGTAAAGTCTGCTATGCTTAGCACCGGCGCTTATACGGTGCTGACAACAGAACGGCCAACACTTCCTCCTGTGGCCGAAAGCTCAGTGGAGCTGGGTATGAAGTTCAAAGCATCCACACCTGGTACTATTACCAAATTCAGGTACTATAAGGTAGCCGGGGAAGCAGGCACGCATACCGGGCGTTTATGGTCTGCCGATGGCAGCCTCCTGAAAACGGCTCTTTTCCCTGCGGAAACAGATACCGGCTGGCAAACTGTTACGCTGGATACGCCTTATTCTATCAGCGCGAATACTGTATATGTCATTGCGGTAAATTCCCGGAGCCATTATGCTGCCACTCCGCAAGGACTGGGCACTGCAATCAACGTTGGTCCACTGAGTAGCATTGCCGGCAATAACGGTGTATATAACTACACAACCGGCGGTTTCCCGACAAGCACGTACAACAACAATAACTACTTCCGGGATATTGAATTTGTACCAACGCAGGACGATCCGGTGCCACCTGCTGCACCAGCCAGCCTCAATGCTTCTAATATCACTGCCAACGGCGCCACGCTGAGCTGGCCTGCTGCTACAGACAATATTGGTGTTACCGCTTATGAATTATACCGTAACGGTATGCTCATTAACACTTTGCAAGGAACCACTGTAACCGTCTCTAACCTAAATACAGGAGGGCTTTACAGCTTTTATGTAAAAGCAAGAGATGCATTTGGTAATCGCTCTGCTGCCAGTAAGCTGGCAGACTTTACAACACCGAATACCAGCGGCATCACACATGGCTCCCAGCTTACCACGGCTATGGTAGGGCCACAGGCTATTGGCATCAATACTTTCACCACCGTGCCAGGTGGCGTATTCAGGGGCGCAGCACTGAGCGGATGGGGCAACGCAGCGCGCACAGTAGGCACTGGCGGAGAAATCATTGATGGCTATTGGTTCCCGGCCGGCACAGTAGTACTGCAGGGAGCTGATATTAGTTCAGATATTACCGTTACCAGCGGATGGTTGGTACTGCGAGGCTGTAAAGGTGGTATACTTCTAGCTAATCCTGTCGGTGACGGCGGAGGTGGAGCGGCCCTATTCTCCCAGCTAATCTACTTTACTGCAGGCCACATTAAAGACGGGCGGCAACCAGCATCATCTGTCGTGTACCGTTGCTACTTCCCGCATAGTGGACTGGAGAATGTGTATGCGGATAACGTTACTATAGCAGAATCCTGGATCGCTCCCGATCCCGACACGGTTGGAACAGAACATATTGACGGGATACAAACCTGGGGCGGACAGCGTTACCTGAACTTCTCCCGCAACCATATGGAGTTCAATCCGCCGCATACAGCACCCTATGGCCTTTCCGCGCTGATAGGCATGTATTCGGACGGTACACAGAACGACGGCTACGATCATGTAATAGTATCGGACAATTACTTAATCCTGAGTGCATATGGTGTTGCCCTGCATGCACCGTTGGCGGTGCCGGTCACCAATATGAGCGTTACTGGTAACCTCTGGACATGGAGCACTGCGGCACAGGACGAGAACTATACGAATGCAGTATATCATAATCCCAGCCAGTCTATTCCGGACTATACAGCCGATGGCAACAGCTGGACTAATAACAAATGGGCAGATGGCCCTCATGCCGGGAAATTCCTGTTGCCGGACAATAGAACGTCTGACACAGATACTAACGGAAAGTAGTATATCTCATTCCTTAGATAAAATACCTGTAATGGCTCCGCCCCGGTGGGGCCATTACAGGTATTTTTCACATAGACCAGGTTTGAACATCAGGCATATAATTATCACTGAATCCCAATTTTCAAGTTTTTATCAGCATTATCCCCATCAAAAAAAATATACCAGGAAGCAGTTTTGCAGATAGTCTTCTTATATAGTGAAACTTTTCGCGCTTTCACTATATATAGTGAAGAAAAGTTACCCCGAATTTGCTTATGTGTTTGATAATCATTTGTTTGGCAAATTGGCATTTCGTTGGCCTCTATAAAGGCAAATCAACAATCCTAAAAAGTCAAATTATGAAAATCGTAGTTATTGGAGGCACTGGCCTCATCGGAAGCAAAGTAGTTGCCAATCTTCGTCAATTGGGTCACGACGTGATCGCCGCTTCTCCTGCCACAGGCATCAATACTATTACCGGGGAAGGCTTAGCTGAAGCCATGAACAATACAGATGTTGTTATTGACCTGGCTAACTCGCCCTCTTTTGAAGATAAGGCTGTCATGGAATTCTTTGAGACAGCGGGCCGCAATTTACTGGCAGCAGAGATCAAAGCCGGCGTAAAGCATCACCTGGCACTTTCTATTGTAGGTGTCGACCTTATGCAGAACCTGGGTTATATGCGTGCCAAAATGGTTCAGGAAGACCTGATCAAACGTTCTGGGGTTCCTTATACTATTGTTCGAAGCACGCAGTTCCTGGATTTCCTGCCTGGCATCGCGAATCAGGCTACTGATGGAAATGTGGTACATATTTCGGATGTTCAATTCCAACCTATAGCTGCTGACAATGTAGCGGCCTTTGTATCCGAAGCGGCGGTGACAGCACCTGACAATGGTATCATAGAGATAGCAGGTCCGGAGCGCTTAAGCATGCCGGAGTTCATCATCCGATACCTGCAAGACACGAACGACCCACGCAAGGTAGTTGTCAATAGCCATTCCCAATATTATGGCGGCGAAATTCCTAATAATGCGCTGGTGCCGTTAGGCGGACCTGTAAAGCTGGGGGTTATCAGCTATGAAAAATGGCTGCATAATCAACCCCAAAAAGCCTAAGAGTTTTTTGGTCTGCTGTCTGTTAAAACGAATATGACGGGTGACAGTCTTGTCAACCGGTAATAGATAAGCATGCACTTTATTTCGGGGCTGAATTGAACGACGAATCCCTGGTACCATATGAAAATCCTGCGAAACTGATCAGCTACACAGGAATGGTACCAGGGATTTGTCTTTTTACTCATTGACTAACATTAATACTGAAAATAATGAAAACATTCAGTGTTATATTAAAGCTTGGCATTTTTCCCTTATTCTTCTGGGTATCGGTATTTAGCCTTAAAGCGCAGACTGTAGATAGTACGACCATTAGACTTTCGTTAAATGAGGCCGTTCGTTATGCAAAAGAGTCAAACAAACTAATTGGAGTTCTGAAGACCGAGGAAAGCGCTACGCAATTAGATTTAGATGATGCAAAAATGGGAGCTTTACCCCGTATTCTAAGTAATGCATCTTATCAGCGTTACAGTAAGATAACCCTTTATGAGGGCGTTTTAGGTGATTCACGTCAGATTACGAAGCCACCAAATGCCAATGCCGGAGCTTTAGGTTTGGAAGCATCTTTCAATTTATACTCAGGCGGCAGACAGCAATCTGTAATCACAGATCTTAAGCGTAAAGGTGAGCTGGCTTCAATAAATACAAAGGAGCAGGAAGTAAATATTGGATTACAAGTTGCACTTCAGTACCTGGATATGATCAGGTTTTATTTTCAGGAACGTCTTATAAAAGATCAGGTAGTAAGGGCCCGGACACGTTCGGAGAATATCAACGCTTTTTATGCTAATGGTAAAGTAACTAAAAGCGATGTACTAAGAGCTGATGTTTTATTATCTAACATTCTGTTGAGTGAAACCGCAAATAAAAATGATTATCTGATAAGCAATCAAAAACTAAATACTCTTTTAAATCTGGATGAGTTTACAAAAATAATTCCTGTCGATACTACATCGTTGAACCTTGCAGACAGTTTGGAATTCGAAAGATTACTGGAGGATTATTCTGGGTCCTATGCAATTTTAAAAGCCCGGAAGAATATTGAGCTTCAGGAAAACCGGACAAAGCTGGCCAAATCCTTCAATCGTCCCTCTGTGACCTTATTTGGAGGTTATGGTTTCAACTATCCAAACACACTTATTTTTCCACCTGTGGCACAAACTTTTGCTGTAGGCATGGCAGGAGTGAGACTCACTTATGATATATCATCGTTGTATCAGAATAAAAACAAGATTAAATCAGCCCGTCTGAGAGAGACAGAACTAAAACAACAGAAGGATTGGATAGAGGATAATGTTCAACAAGAGGCCAAAGCTTTGGCAATTAAATATAATGAAGCTGTTAACCGGATACTTGTAATCAAAAAATCCATTGAGCAGGCAGAAATAAACTATAACATACAAAACACCAAATATTCTAACCAGCTAAGCTTGCTCACCGACCTCCTGGAAGCCGATAATCTTTACCAGGAGTCCAGATTTAATTACGTACAGGCCAATATTGCCGCCTTATCAATATACTACCGTTTACTTTTTATTACCGGAAAGCTTTAAAAAAAATATTATGGAAACAAAAAAAAATAAACGAGCAGGCTTTATGAATAGGCTTACTGTAGGTACCGCAATATTGGTTGTCGTGATCGCGCTTATTTATTTCGTTCGATATCTTATATATACAGGTGATTATGAAGATACCAATAATGCACAGGTAGAGTCCTTTATTAATCCTGTTTCTGCCAGGGCAGGCGGTTTTATAAAGGAAGTGTTATTCGACGAATATCAACCGATAAAGCAAGGGGATACACTGGTTATTCTTGACAACAGGGAGTATATCCAGAGGGTAAAGGAAGCCGAGGCCATGCTGGAAGATACCAGAGCGCAACAGGAAATATTAGACGCCGGTATAAAATCAGCTCAAACCTCTACGTTGCTTAACAGAGATCAAATTAACTCTGCCAAAGCAAGACTCTGGCAACAGGAACAGGACGTGAAAAGATTCAGGAACCTGTTGAATGAGGAAGCTGTGACATTATCTGATTTCGAGCAGGTTCAAACAAGATATGATGTATCTAAAAGTGACTATAGTGCTGCAATAAATGGTTTAAAAACCGGAGATAGTAAGGTACGGGAGTTGCAGGCCAGGTACAACTCGCTTTTTGCAGCACGCAAACGCGCCGAGGCATTACTTGATCTGGCAAGACTTAATCTGAGTTATACGGTTATAACTTCTCCTTACAGTGGATATACAGGAAGAAAAACCATTCTTGAAGGTCAGCAGGTACAGGCAGGACAGCCATTAGTGTCCGTTGTCAATACAGATGATAAATGGGTTATGGCAAATTTTAAAGAAACTCAGGTCTATGGAATGTATGTAGGGCAGCCTGTTCAGATTAAAGCGGATGCGATTCCGGGTAAAACATTTCAGGGGAAAATTGAAACAATATCTGCTTCCACCGGTTCAAAATTTTCATTGTTGCCAGCTGATAATTCAACCGGAAATTTTGTAAAGATCATTCAACGTATTCCAGTTAAAATAATATTAAATGAACATAACGTGGAAGAACTCAAAGCGGGGATGAACGTAAAGGTTATAGTAAAAAAAGCAACAAAATAAACGAACATGGTGCAGACAATTTATTTTAACAGCTGGATAAGCCAGTATCTGGGTTTCGTCAGGGCTTCGCTGGTTTTGATATTGTTTGCAGCAATTGCCCAGTTCGCCTCATTCGGTCTTATTCAGGCACATGTAGTTTCTTTTTATGGCGCTCAACCTGAAGACATTTCTTTTGCTTTACAAATTGCTTATGCTGGGATTGTCACAACCTTGCCGATACAATTCAGGATGATAAGATACTTTAATACCCGGAGTTATCTTTTAACAGCTTTTTTAATAGGGATTCTTCTGAATATTGGATGCTTGTTCATACATGACCTCGTTCTGTTCTCGATTCTACGGTTTTTAACCGGAGTAATCACCTGTATAGTTGCGGGCGGTATGCTCATAGTTATTTTTTCTACACTGCCTGAATTTAAAAGAATGCTTGTTGGGATTTCCCTGTTTTTTTCATTAATCCTTACTTGCGGACTTATAGTTGGCATAGGAGCATCCTGGGTAGTACTAAGAACGAACTGGACAGCCGTATATTACGGTTTGATAGGCTTGCAGATAATGGCAATTCTGCTCTGTATCTTAATTTTTAAGTCTAAGCCGGCTATAAAGCCTTACCCTTTATATCAAATTGACTGGTTTGGATGTATTTTATTTATGTTTGGAGCAGTAGCGACCACATTCGTAATGATATATGGGCCAAAACGCTACTGGATGGCCGATCCTACAATTAGATATACAACGATTTCAGCGGTCGTAATTTTAGTTATTTTCTTCTTTAGGCAAGCAACCCTTAAAAGGCCATTGATTGATCTGAGCGTCTTTAGGTTCGGTAAATTTATTTTGGGGCTTCTTCTCATGCTGCTGTTTTTTGGAATTAAGGATACCATAAATTTAATCTATGGTTATTCAGCTACAGTACTTGGCTGGAGTTCGGCAGATGTAGTGAATTCAGGGCTGTTTAACATTGCCGGAGTAATAATAGCAACGCTTATCGCGGTAAAGGTAATTCTGGCGAAAAAGCAAAACCTGCCACTACTTTTATTAGCAGGTTTTGCTGTAATGTTCTTTTATCATTTATGGGTATACGTGTATATTACCCCGGACTTATCGTTCAAGGAACTTTGTATCCCTATATTCTTTCAGGGTTTTGCCTGTGGGTTATTATTTGTTCCTATTACCATCTTTTGCATGGCAGCTATTCCCCAAAGTACAGGAATGACCGGAATTATTATCTGTACCTACGCCCGCTTTATAGCTTCGCTTAATTCAATTGCCGGATTTTATACCTTGCAATTAAATTATAACCAACGATTCAAGGAAAGTTTTCTGGGTAAGCTTGTCCCCGGGAGTGAAATCCTTTCGCAAAGGCAGGAATTATATAAAGGACTTCTGGTATCAAAAGGATATACTCCGGGCGAAGCTACAGGTATTTCAAATATGCTGATAGCGAAATCTTCAGGTATCCAAAGCCAGTTATTGACGATTAGGGCTATTTTTTTAGTTGCTGCTATATTAATGGCTATTATTTTCGTAATGCTTTTATTTTTTGCAGTTATAAATAAAATAAAGGCGGCCAGAGGCAATAGTATAACTAAATAGAAAGTTGGTAGCAATAAGTTGCACCGACAGTTTTTCCATCTTCAGGCACTTAGGGGTTTTGAAGTAAATTTCATCACTCCACTTACTAAGTGTATAAATACTAAAAACTGGTTTTTTGTGTGTTTCTTTTACGAATAGCTTCTTCTGTTCTTAGATTAAACATTTCTTGTACATTTAATTCGGCTGTGGCCTGCACATCTTCAATAAATGGCCGCAAATTTTTGTTATAATCCTGAAATGCTAATTCAAAATTCCCCTTGTGTTTTTCTAAAGCATCAGCTAATGCGGTAGCTCCATTTATTGCCAGCGATGCACCCATTCCTGCAGCTGGGGAAGCACAATAGGCTGCATCGCCCACCAGTGCCACTCTGCCTTTTGTCCAAGATGGCATTTTTATCTGACAGAATTTATCGAAGTAAAAACTTTTCGAACGCTGCACTTCTTCCAATATTTCTGCGGTTCTCCAGCCTTGTCCCTCAAACAGGTCCAAAATAATTTTTCTTTGTTGCTCCTCATCACGGTAATTGTAAGGAATTTCTTTTTCTGAAAAGAAACAAAAAATTATATCAGTTTTATTTTTGTAAGCATTAAGCACAATGCCCTTGTCTGGCACATTATACATTTGCATTGTTTTTTGTTTTACCAGCAACTTGTTTACGATGATGATAGAAAAATAGCCTTTCAGAAAATGAGAGTATTCAGATTCGTCACCAAACCAAAGCTTTCTAACTGCCGAATGTATGCCGTCGCAGCCAAGCACCAGGTCAAATGCCTGTTGCGAACCATTTTTGAACGTAACTTGTATATCGTCTTTTGTTTCGTTTAAGGCTGCGATGCTGTTGTTGAAAATAAATTCAACATCATTTTTGAGCTTGTCAATAAAAATACTCACAAATTTATCCCGTTCAATTTCGATGTCATCATCGGGAGGTTCCGCACCCTCGCTGGTCAGTGATATTGAGCCTTCCGTAATATCTTCGGCATTTTTGAATTCTATCATTTCCACATTCAACCTGTGTGATTTTAATTGCTCAAAAACCCCCATACGTTTAGCTGCGTCTGAGGCAGTTCCCTTTATATCAACAGCCGCACCTGCAGTTCGGGGTTCATTTGCAATTTCCACAACAGTTACTTTGTAACCTAACTTGTTCATCCAATAAGCAGTTGAAAGTCCGGCCATACTAGCACCCGAAATGAGTACTTTTTTTTCTTTTAATGATTCCATTTTTTTATACGAGTTTTTGTTGGTGCAAAGGAACATCGCATAAATGGGGCAAACAATGTTGAAACAGAGTAAGCGTTGGACTAATCGAGGTTTTTGTTGCGAAAGGTCAAAGGGGGCATCCCTGCAACTCTGGTAAACAGCCGTGAAAAATAATGGTAATCATCATAGCCCAATTCTATTGCAATTTCTTTTACCGATTTATTGGAATGATAAAGCAAGCGTTTTGCTTCTAAAATAATACGCTGCTGTATGTGATATGAAACTGAATTCCCTGTTGTGTTTTTTACACATTCGTTCAGGTAAGGAGTAGATATGTTGAGTTTTTTCGCATACTCTGCCGGGCGTTTGGCCATGGCGTAATTAAGTTCTAATATTTCGTTGAAAGCTTTTGTAACAGTTCCAAATCGTGAAATTTTGTCTGTGGATTTTGATTGCTCTATAAATTGTGAAATAGCTAATGCCACCAATGCGTTGCAACTGTCTTTTAGTAAGGAATGATATAACTTATCATGTTTCCTTTCAGAAATTTTTTTACAAAGTGATACTGCTTCGGAAATAATGGAAAACGATTCTTTCTTTAACACTAACGGTTTTGCAGGTGTGATGCTTTCCATCAATTTCAGATATTCAGGATTCAGATTTTCATTATTGATTGCACAAGTGCTGACAGTTACATTTTTAAATGCTATTGTACGATGTACCTGATTCGGATGCATGTAGATAACAGACGGAGCCTTAATGTTATACTTTTGAAAATCAATTTCAATGGAAACTGTTCCGGTTTCAAGAAAGAAGAATGAATGATAGTCATGCCGATGTGCTTGTTTTGCTTCCTTGAACGTGTGTAAGTCTTCAACTGATATATTTTCAATGGCAATACCTAAATTGTACTCGTTACTAAAATGATTTACAGGAATGGATGTTGTTTTTTTGCTCATTGGTAAACGGGTATGGCTATATTACAGATGAAGTTTAAGGAAGAATTCTGTAGGTGTTGATATATTCTGCTACTTCTACCATTGGGGCAATCCAAATTTCCCGTTCATGATCTTTCAGGAAATGGAGTAAAAGACTATGTTCTTTCAGCCCTACATTGAGGGCGTGCCCTCCGCCCACACCATGAAAAAGAAAGACGAGTAGGGTATGGGTACTCATGGCTTTCTGTACAAGGGCGATCATTTGCTCCGCCGTCTGGCCATTTATGCCAAAACAGTCAATATTATCGAGGTTTACTTTTTCAATAGAGTCCAGGGCAGAGCGAACACCTCTGGCGGCAACAAAATCATTGCGCAACCCTGCATAGAAAAAAGAGTCTTTGATGGTGAGATCGCCACAGGGATAAGCAAATGTTCGCTTTGTTTTGCCGTCGATTGCTTGTAGCAGGGTATTGTTTATCCTGATTTCCGCGACAGCTCTGTTAACGGTATACTTGCTAAGGTCATAATCGGCTTGTACAAAACTGCGTCCTGGCAAACTGCCATCGCAGGGGTGAAATAAAGAATGATTTCCCAGTTCATGGCCGTGAAGGGCTGCTTTCCGCCACAACTCCATCCGGTTTGCTACAACAGGAGAGGAGCCGATCAGGTAGAAAGTAGCTTTTAAACCCAATGAGTCCAATACAGGCAACGCATTATCCAGATCTGCATCAATTGCATCGTCATAGGTTAATACCACAGCGCATTGTTTGTGATTCCATACATTGGCTTTCTGTGCGTGGCATGGTAAAGCTGACAGGAATGCCATCAGGCTAAATATTAGTCTCATAATTATAAAATTAGAATAAAGAAACAAATTGAGAAATATAATTTAACATCAAAAAGCCTGCGACAATATCCTTGCTCTTTTTTGTTTCTTTTTTGCGATCCTCTTGAAATTCTTTTTTGCACTCCATAAGTTACTTTGTTACTTCTAGGTTACTGTTACTTTTTGATATAAAGTTACTGAGATATACTTTGCTGATCTAACTTTGCTGGCAGGAATTAAATAAACAGAGAAAATGAATAAATTAAAGAACAAAGTAGCAGTAATAACGGGAGGCAATAGTGGCATTGGATTCGGTATTGCAGAAGCTCTCAAAAATGAAGGTGCAACCGGTACTATCACAGGAAGAAATCAGGTAACACTTGACCAATCCGCTAAGGAACTTGGAACAGGTTTTATAGGCATCAAAGGCGATGTAACAAAGATGGAAGATCTGGAACGGATTTTCAAAGATACCTTTGATAGGTTCGGTAAGATTGATACGGTAGTGGTCAATGCTGGCGGTATAGTAGATGGCAGCCCAATGGCAGCCATTACTGATGTTACAGAAGATAACTATGACCAGTATATGAACTTAAATTTGAAGAGTTCTTACTTTACTGTTCAAAAAGCACTTCCATATCTGAACGATGGGGCATCCATCATTCTCATTGGTTCCAGCGCAGCACACCGTGCAGCACCGGGAATGACAATATATGGAGCAGCTAAAGCTGCGGTTATATCATTGGCTAAAGGTTTATCACTTGATTTGTTAGAAAGAAAAATTAGAGTAAACACATTGTCGCCCGGTTCTATTGATACACCAGTATTTGGAAAAATAGTACCGCAGGAACAGGTAGAACAGGTTAAACAAGTTTGGAAAGACTTAATTCCCGTAGGCAGAATGGGGCTGCCCTCTGAGATGGGGAAAGCCGCTGCTTTCCTTGCCTCTGACGATTCTTCCTTTATTGTAGGAACTGAAATCCTTTCAGACGGAGGTATGACAAATATCAGCCTCATGAAATAATTATTGATAAACGGTAGAGTGCAGGCATTCTTGTTCCCTGTACTCTACCGTTTGTTTTAAGATCAATTTCAGCAGGGAATCTCTATTTGCATTCCAGGAACGGAATACTCTGTAATTCTTATAAGAGACTGCATCGGGACAGGTGATGATATACAAATCAGAAAAGAGCAGATGCTATTAACTCTAAAGGAAAAAGGGGCTGTCATCAGGGACAGCAATTTTTTATTTATCTTAGACTTATGAGCCAGCTTATTCTCTCTCCCTCTCAAGCCCGAAAGATTATTCTCCATGCCGCAGGACTATCTAAACGTGGGCAATTTGGAAAAGGCCCTGAGTCTGTTTACAAACTTATCGATCATCTGGGCTTTGTACAGATAGATGCAAACTATGTTGTGGAGCGTGGGCATCACCTTATTATTGCCGCCCGTACGCCTGATTATAAACAGGAATGGCTGGAAGAACTGCAGGCAGATGGCAGAATCTTTGAATTCTTCATTTCCGACGCAAGTTATATGCCAATGCATGACTTTCGCTTTTCTTTACTGGTAAAGGAAAACTTCAGGTTAAAGAGACCACTTTTGACACAGGCCGAGAGCAATTTAATGAATAATGTGCTGGACAGAATAGAACGGGACGGACCACTGACCGTAAAAGATTTTGATAATGACCGACGGGAAGCAAGTACCGGATGGTGGGACTGGCGCCCATCCAAGATTGCCCTGGAACGATTATACATGGATGGCAGCCTGATGACCACACGAAAGAAGGACTTCAATAAAATATACGACCTGCCTTTAAATCTATTGCCGGATGATGTGGATATTACTATGCCTACACCAGAGGAGTTTGCCCGGCACGTGATAAGACGTTGTCTCAAATCGATGGGAATTGCCTATGTGAAAGAAATAAACTGGCGCGCCCGCAGGGTAAAGAAAAACTTAGTGAAACAGGAGATAATGAAGATGGTTGCTGAAGGGGAGGTTTGCCAGGTATCCATCGAAGGATTAAAAACAGCTCCCCTATACATGCTGCCAGTTTATAAGAACAAAAAAATTGAACTGAAGGATGATGTGTTTATTCTTTCGCCATTTGATCCCCTGAATGTGTTTCGGCATAGGTTAAAGGATTTTTTTGATTTCGATTACCAGATAGAATGTTTTGTGCCCGAGCCTAAACGCAAATACGGTTATTTTTCATTACCTGTATTGGTAGGCGATACCTTTGTTGCCCGCATGGATTCAAAGGCCGACCGGAAGAAACGCATCTTAATCATTCACAACCTCCATTTCGAACCGCTAAAACTAAGCAAACAGGAAATAGTCAAAATTGGGGATGCAATTAAAGCATTTGCTAAGTTCAATCAATGCGGGGAAATAGTGATCAGCAAATCAAATAATAAAAAGTATTGGAAAGATATAAAAGAATGTTTTTAAAATGCGCCATTTCTTTCTTTTATTGTAGAAGAAGTTGTCAGTTAGAGAATTACCGGATAATAAACACGATGGGTGTGATTATCACCATAGAAATATATCCTTGCCTGTCGCTGTAGCACTGCTATTAATTACACCTGCATTTCATTTCACCCCAAGCTTATTACACTTTACCCCAATTGCTCTTTCTTAACTAAACCTTTGTTGGGTTTCTGCGTCTATGAACCAAATCAGAAATTATAGCATACCGGGTGTAATTCAACCAGCCCGGTATCACCCTGTAACCAGATATTATTACTTAAACCAACAAAAATGAAAAAAAACTTTTTATTGCTCTTTGCTACCGCATTATTAACTACGGTAGTTATTAATGCCTGCAAGAAGGATACAAATGATAGTAGTACCACATCGGCTTCGATTACTGCATTAAGTTGTTCTTCGGTTACATTTTCTGATTCGGCTACAGCAGGTACGGCATACACCGGTACAGCTACCGTGCCTTATTCCGGCGGAAATGGGGCGACTTACAGTGCAGGTACTGCTATTAGTTCAACAGGTGTTACAGGGCTTACAGCTACTTTAGCGGCAGGAACATTGGCCAGCGGCTCCGGCAATCTTAGCTACACCATCAGCGGTACGCCATCGGACAGTGGTACAGCCTCCTTCGCTATCAGTTTCGGAGGTCAAAGCTGCACACTGGCATTAGCTGTGGACTCTGGAACTACGACTGCTACTACTACTGACTGTTCTTCAAAGACCGGTATTGACAAGGTGCTTTGCCTTATAAGTAATCTTGAGGCATCACTCAGTTCTACACAGCTGGCATCTTTGCAAACCAGCTATGCTTATTCTTACGCAATAAGATGGTCTAACTTCCCTGATGCTATTTATGGCAACAGGATAGGTTTGACGTTTGGCAATATGTCATCCGCGCAGATCGCTCTGGCAGATTCATTATTAAAAGCAGTATCCGGAACCAGTACAAATGAGGGCTTCAGTGAGCTGATGCAATTGCTTGCTGCCGACAATTACCTGAGCGCTAATGGCGGTGGTAGCGATTATGGCCAGGCTAATTTCCATATTTGTATTTTGGGTACACCCTCTACAAGCGGTACTTTTGAAATTTATTTTGGCGGTCACCACACACAGCTTTCCAACACTTATATAAATGGAACGCTGGTAGGCGGTACTCCTTCTTTCAGAGGTGTAGAACCATGTGGCTATAGCGCTGGTACAACTTTCACTTACAATGGTACAAGCATTGTACCTATGGATCAGGAAGGAACAGCATTATCGGCCCTGCTTACCGGACTTAGCAGCAGCAATTTAGCATCTGCTCTGCAAAGCAGCACTTACAGTGATCTGGTTTGCGGTCCGCAAAAGGACTGGAGCTTCCCATCCACTTCAATAGGTGTTGCAGGTAGCAGCTTATCATCGTCTGAAAAAACATTATTGTTAACTGCGATTAAAACGTATGTAGATGACATCGCAGATTCTTCATCTTTCATTACTACCTATACCAATGAGCTGTCTAGCACATATATAGCTTATTCAGGCAGTACAGGCCTAAAAACAAAGTATGACTATATAAGGATCGATGGACCTCACGTATGGATCGAATACTCCGTTGGGGGTGGGGTAGTATTACCAAGCTATACACATCCGCATTCAGTTTGGAGAGATAAATCATACGACTACGGAGGAACTAAAAATTAATTAGAGGCTATAGGTTTTATAGTGGGTATGAATAACTGCGCCTGGGAAACAGGCGCAGTTATGTTTATCTGTGATTTAATTTGATCTTTTATGAAGCGGTATATTTTAAACGCATTGCTGTTATTATCAGGCTTTTGCTCATTTGCACACCCAATGCCAAGCTCGGTTGTCACCCTGTCTGTCCTGGAGAACAGCATTACGGGCGAAGCGAAAATGCCTTTGCTTGATGTTGAAGGTGCCCTGAAAATGGAGGCAAACAATAACCTTGATATAAATACCCCATTTTTCAAAGAGTATTTTCGCCAGCATATCAAATCATACAACGGGCAGGAACTATGGGCAACTACTATCGACAGCATAGGTACGGAAGATAATGTAGATGTAAATGTGGGAAACTATCGTGAAGTGATTGTATGGTTTACAATGGTCCCGCCAAAAGGGGGTAACCTCAGGAAATTTTTGTTTGACTACGATGTTATCGTTCACCAGATCATAACACACAGCATATTGGTATATCTGAAAAATGACTGGAAGAGTGGCCTGCATTCGGAAAATGCAGGAGAACCATTGGGGGTAATTGCAACCAATTTTAAGATCGGAAAATTTGAACCCCTCACCGTCAACCTTGAAAATGGTAGCTGGTGGAAAGGGTTTGAAAATATGCTGGATCTGGGAATGCAACATATTAAAGAAGGAACCGACCATTTATTGTTTTTAATTGTATTGCTGCTGCCTGCAACGCTAATGGTAAGGAATAAAAAATGGGCAAAATATGCCGGTACAAAATACAGCCTTACCCGGTTGTTTAAAATAGTTAGCGCATTTACTGTTGGGCATTCCATTACTTTGCTGATAGGTGCATTGGGCTGGTTCCGGCCACCAGCGCAGCCTATTGAAGTACTGATAGCTGTGTCGATCCTGGTTTCTGCTATTCATGCTTTACGCCCCATTTTTCCCGGCAAAGAGTATTTTGTAGCCGGTGGCTTTGGACTGATCCACGGAATGGCATTTGCCACTGTGTTGTCTGGTATGGGATTGGGCACACGCACACTGGCATTAAGCATACTCGGTTTCAACCTGGGAATCGAACTGATGCAGCTTTTCATTGTTGCACTTATCATTCCCTGGTTATTATTATTAAGCCAAACACCTATGTACAGCCGGTTTCGTACCACGGCAGCGGTGGCCGCTGGTATTGTTTCCATTGCATGGATTGTGGAGCGCTGTACAGGTGTACCAAATTTCATCACTGGGCTTATTGCCGGCGCGTACCAATATGCAATATGGCTGATAGTGGCAATTGCCGTTTTCTCAATAGGTTGCTTTATATGGCAGAATAATGTAGTCAAGCTGCAGAAACAAATAGGTAAATAATTTGGGGCAAAAACATAAGACGCACCTTATCTTATTAAAGTCTAATTTTGTTACATTATTTCGCATCTGGACTTGTTTGTCATAAAAAAATATTGAGATTTGAGAAAGAAGGTTGTACATCCTGTAGTTATTAATTCAATATCCGAATTAAATCAAAACTTTGGCATTGTTCAAACACCGCATGCACTAATCAATATTATTGACCTGCAGGAACGCGATTGTGCTGATAATCAGGGACCTCTTGTTTTAAATCTCTTCTCTATCTGGATGAAAAAAGGGGTGAATGGCTATTTAGGTTATGGAGAAGGCCAGATAGATTTTGCGCATGGAACGTTGGTATTCATGTCGCCGGGACAAGTGCTATATCCCCATAATCATCGTCACACCGGGGGATGGGGCCTGATTTTTCATCCTGATTTATTAAAGGGTTATCCATTAGCCAAAACAATCAGGCAGTATGATTTTTTTTCCTATTCTACAGATCAGGCATTGGGCGTAACACAGGAGGAAGAGCTTGCCATTGGAGCTATATTAAACAGTATTCAAAAAGAAACTAATGGTACCATTGACCAGTTTAGTCATGACGTTGTTATCTCTCAGCTGGAAGTTCTGTTAACTTATGCTAATCGTTTCTATCACCGGCAATTCACTAAAAAGAAGGAGGATAGGAAGGGTTTGCTGGAAAAAGTAGAGGAGTTGCTAATTAACTATCTGAACAGTGAACAGCTAGAGTTAAATGGTTTGCCAACAGTGAACTATTTAGCCCACGCATTGAGTGTATCGCCAAATCATCTCAGCGACCTGCTGAAAGAAAATACGGGCAAGAGTGCAAGTGAGCATATTGCTATAAATGTTATTGAGAAAGCAAAAGAACTTATTACAACAACTACACTTTCCGCAGGTGAAATTGCTTTTCACATGGGCTATCAACATTCACAGTCCTTTAGTAAGTTATTCAAGAAAAAAGTGGGCTGCTCACCTTTGGAGTATAGACAACGTTTCATCCGGCATTAAGAAATTCTCCATCCGCATCAATGATTAAGAGCGACTACAGAATTCCGTAGTTTGGCTACAGGCAAAATATATTTATTGCTGAGATTTACATCGTAATTCTTAATCATTATAGTATGAAATCAGAAAATGAGGATGCTGTAACTCAGCATAATAAAAGGAATCAATTTGAAAACAAAATAGACAGTACACAGGTGATGAAGGCAATCCGGCTGCACAAGTTTGGTGGTGCTGAGGTGTTGCAATATGAGGAGGCTCCGCTTCCCGGGCTGAAGCCGGGTGAAGTGCTCATTCGTGTTCACGCGGTAGGCATCAATCCTCCTGATTGGTACCTGCGCGACGGCTATAAAATGCTTCCTCCTGAGTGGAGACCGCCAGTGCCTTTGCCCGTTATTCCGGGGTCGGACGTGTCGGGCGTTGTCGAGGCTATTGCCGGGGATGTGCAGGGCTTCTCCGTGGGCGATGAAGTTTTCGGTATGATTCGCTTTCCTAGCTTTGGAGAAAGCGCTGCCTATGCCGAATACGTCACTGCGCCAGCGTCGGACCTGGCACATAAACCTGCTGGTATCAATCACGTGCACGCAGCAGCAGCGCCAATGGCAGGTCTCACCGCGTGGCAGTTCCTGCTCGAACTAGGGCACGATGTACAGAACCCGCTTCAACCGGAGATGCATCGCCCGGTGCCACTCAAAGGCAAGAGGGTGCTCGTCAATGGTGCTGCAGGAGGCGTAGGGCACCTCGCGGTGCAGCTGGCTAAATGGAAGGGTGCGTACGTTATCGCGGTGGCATCGGGCAAGCATGAGTCGTTCCTGCGGGAGCTGGGTGCCGACGAATTCATCGACTACAAAAAGACACCTCCCGAAGACGTTGTACATGACGTTGATCTCGTTCTCGATACCCTCGGCGGTCCCACCACCGGTCGTTTCTTGCGCACGCTTAAGCGTGGCGGCGCTTTGTTCCCTGTGTTCTTAGGCTTCTCCGACGCTGAGGAGGCCGCGAAACTGGGCGTCACGGTATCTATGACCCAAGTACGCTCGAACGGCCCGCAACTGGCAGAATTTGGGCACCTGCTCGATGCCGGGACGGTTCGCGTGGCCATCGACAGCACGTTCCCGCTTGCGGACGCACAAAAGGCGCACGAACGAGCTGCCCGTGGGCACATCCAGGGCAAAATCGTACTCACGGTTGTGTGAGGAAGAACCCGGACAAGATATTTATTACTTCAATTTTCAACAACAACATGAACATTGTAGAATTAGCGGATAGGGCTTCCCTCAAAGAACTAGTTGATACCGTTTCCATTCTGGCAGATAAGAAAGATGTACACACCCAAATGCAGTTATTTTCTGAAAATGCAATGTCAGAAACTTTTGTAGGAGGTACGTCATTTTTAAAACTGAAAGGCCGAAAAGAAATGGAAGAAGCATTTGGGAATTTCCTTAAAAACTTTGAAACCGTTTACCATTTAAATGGCCAGCAGAAGGTGACTATAAATGGCGATAACGCTACAGGAACGTCTTATTGTCTGGTAACATTGATCGGCACTGAGAACGGTAAAAAAATGAAGACTACTATCGGGGCTATTTACCAGGACGATTTCGTACGCGAGAACAACCGTTGGCTGATCGCTAAGAGAATAGGAAATTTCGACTGGCAGGAAAAATGTGAAGTGAATCAATAAATAGGGGGATTAATTAGCCGGAACTCAGCAATGTTAAAAAAAGTGATAATTTTATTTCAAATGGTGTTGTTGATTTAATACCCCCGGTTACCTTGTTACATTTGACAGGGGAGAAGATGCGCTTTCTTATGCAGGCGAAAAGTATACTATAGATTATGAGTATTTATATAATGGAGAGAAGATTTTCGTCAGAGATACTGTTCGCATATTGCCGGTAGAAATTGGAACCATACCTTATCTATTTAAAAGCAGACGAGCATTACAAGATGATTTGATTATTAAATATGATAATAAAATAAAGCGACTCCGATACTACGGTACAAATAACGAATCGGTATGGTCTGTCTATCCAATACTTGAGAAAGATAGGGAAGAAGCCGAGCAATATTACAATAAACGATAAAATACATCTGATAAATTCCGCCCCCGCAGGGTCTCTTAATACAATCGTTATACGATATGTTAAGGGACCCTGTGGTTTTTTAATTATCCTAATGCCAATATCCTGGCACAACCTGCATATTTCGCTGTGTTTACAACTGTGTTGCTGATGGGGATTCCCATTTCAAGTGCTACAAGATCAAAGAATCTCTACGTGAAAGACCTTTTTTAGCGGTTTAATAGGAAAATGCCAAATTTTACTTATCATTGGTGCTAGTTTTTTTATTAATATGATAAGCAACCTATAATAAAATGAGGGGTGAAAACCTGTTGAACGAGACCGTGCTGCTGGCGAGAATCGCCGGGGGGGACGAATGTGCGTTCAGAGAAGTTTTTGACTACTATCAGCGTTATGTATTCACTTTTGCTCAGAAAATTACGCGCTCGGGTTCAGATGCGGAAGAAATAGTACAGGATATCTTTTTAAAAGTCTGGTTTAACCGTAATCAATTGCCGGCCATTGAGAATTTTGGTGCTTACCTGAACAGGCTGGTGCGTAACCATGCTTTCAACCTGTTGCGTCATGAGGCAATAGTTAGTAAGGTGAAAACTGAAATGGGACTAAACAGCAGTGACAATGATCTTGGCACACAACAGGCACTGGACTATAAGGAAACCAGAGAACTCCTGGATGACGTGGTGAGCCGGCTGCCTGAGCAGCAACGCAGAGTCTACACATTGTGCCATCATGAAGGGTTGAAATATGATGAGGTGGCCGCTCAATTAAATATTTCTCCTGATACGGTACATTACCACATGAAACTGGCACTGGCAACGATCCGTGAACATTTTAAGCGGCATGCACTGGTTTATCCGGGGCTGTTCATGATTTTTTTAAATTAATTTCAAAAATGACTACCCTCTAACATTCCTGAAGTGTCAATATAGAAAGTAAGGTTAAACGTAACCTTAAAAAAGTTAACCAATATACACATGACGAATGACCACGACCGTCTTACAGAACTGTATAATAAGTATGTATCTAAAGAGATCACCGGGGAACAGCGGCTTGAATTTTTGACCTATGTGCGGAACTCTGCTTATACCGAGTTTATTGAGGAACTGATTTCCGGCAGCTATGAGCATCCTGAAGTACTCAACAGTTTAAGTACTGATGCCAGGGAAAGGATTTTCCAGACAATAGTAGGAAAGCATAAAATCAAAACGCCAAAGCTGGTTCGCTTATGGCCGCGTATAGCGGTTGCAGTTGCCCTGGTTACGGTCATTTCTGGAGCCTTACTATTTTATTACCCTCGTATTAATCAGCAGCATTCCAACCAGCTTGTTTACACAAATGATGTTGCTCCCGGGATATCCGGAGCTACCTTAACACTTTCCAACGGGAAGAAAATAAGGCTGAGTGATGCGCAAAATGGTGAAGTGGCTAAAGAAGCAGGCGTGATGATCACCAAATCTGAAAGCGGAGAAGTTGTTTATGAGGGGAAAGGTGATTCAGATGAACCGGGTAAACTCAATACATTATCTACGGCAAACGGGGAGACCTATAAGTTGCGTTTGCCTGATGGCTCCTACGTTTGGCTGAACTCAGCTTCGAGTTTAACATACTCTTCAAGGCTTGTTGAAAATGGAAAACGTACTGTAAAACTCCAGGGTGAGGGCTATTTTGAAATTGCTAAAGATAAGTCCCATCCATTTGTAGTGGCTACAGACAAACAGAACGTGGAAGTTTTGGGTACGCATTTCAATATCAACAGCTATCCTAATGAAACGATGGTGTCCACTACGCTGATAGAAGGCTCTGTTAGTGTGATTGCAGGCAATTTAAGACAGGTGATCAAACCAGGTGAGCAGGCCGTAAATAATGGCAATAGCATCAAAGTAAATGAGGTAAACACGGAGAACGTGATAGATTGGAAAAATGGTGATTTCAATCTGGACGAACTTGATTTCAGAGTAGCGATGCGTAAAATAGCCCGCTGGTATAATGTAGATGTTATTTACGAGGCTTCTGTACCGGAGAACATTAAATCCGGAGGTTGGATTTCCAGGAAGAGGAGCTTGTCTGCAGTGTTGAGGCTTATTGAATCATCCGGTCAGTTACATTTTAAAGTTGAAGGAAGAAAAGTGTATGTAGCCAAATAGAATTAACAAGATTGGTAAAGCCATTAAAATTGAAAGAAAATGAGAAAATATCTGCAGGTAGAACATCAATAAAATAAGAAAACCAGAAGTGTGTGGCACTCCTGGTTGCGTTTGGAACCATTATTAAAACTAAAAGTGTTAACGCAGAATGCCAACAGTTTTCGACCGCCGGAGGCAGGCTGCTTTAGAACCAAAACTGATCAAATGTATCAAATTTATACTAACCCTAGTATAACGAGCGCGTTATACCCTAAAATATGGCTAATTATGCGATTAACCACCGTCATACTAATAGCATCCCTAATGCACGTGAGTGCTGCTACTTTAGGCCAGCGAATCACTATTGAGCAGAACCGCATTACATTAAAATCTGTCTTTAAAGAAATCAGAAAACAGAGTGGTTATGATTTTTATTATGAGGGTGGGATTATTTCTGATGAGGAGCTGAAAAATGTAAAGCTGAATAATGTGACAGTTGATGAGGCATTAAAAACTGTGCTGAAAGATTTGCCATTTACTTACGTGATTGTTGATAAAGATATAACCATTAAGAAGAAAGTGAAAGCCTCCTTTCCGGACAACCCTATTGTTAAGTTTCCTGCTATTGATGTCAGGGGTAAGATTCTGGGTGAAAATGATCAGCCAATGGCCGGAGCTACCGTAGCAATAAAGGGGAAAGACAGATCGGTAAAGACTGATCAGAATGGTGATTTTTATCTGGCAAATGTTGACGGGAGTGATAAACTGGTTATCAGCTATATCGGCTATGAGAACATGGAAGTTAATGTGGCTGCGGATATGGGAAATATTAGATTGAGGCGCACCATTAGTGCGCTGAATGAAGTAATGGTGATCGGCTACGGTACGGCCAGGAAGAAAGACCTCACCGGTGCTATTACACAGATTAAGCCTGATAAAATTGCCGATGAAAATCCCCGGACGGTTCAGGATATTCTAAGGGGTACGCCCGGTTTGACTATCGGGCTGGATGCATCGGCAAAAAATGGCGGTACCATCAACATGCGCGGGCAGCGTTCTGTTTATACTGCTGGCAACCATAATTCCCCATTGTTTATCCTGGACGGGATGATCTTCTACGGCGAGTTATCCGAAATCAATCCTGACGATATTGAACAAATGGATATACTCAAAGACGCTTCGGCCGCAGCCATTTATGGTGCACAGTCTGCCAATGGAGTAATTATTATTACCACTAAAAAGGGAAAACAGGGTAAGCCCAGGATCAGCTTTACCTCAAATGTGGGGCTTTCAACCATGGCGGCCAACCGGCGGGTTTTTGGTCCGGAAGGATATTTAAAATACAGGCAGGACTGGTACATGGGAGCCTCTTACGGCACCAATCCGGGTACCGGTAATTATGAGCCCTATGTAGCTGGAGAGTCTGCCGGTAAGCCGGGGTTTTACGAAAAACCAACGGAGGATGTGTTGTCTAAATATGGCATAACCGGGGCAGACTGGAGAGCTTATTCTGTTAACGAGGCGGGTGCTTCTGATGATCAGATATATGCAAAACGTATAGGGCTTGGGCACAACGTTTTGAATAATTTCCTTGCCGGAAAAACCTTTGACTGGTACGATCATAGTTTCCGCAAAGGTATCAACCAGGATTATAACCTCAGCGTTTCCGGTGCCAGTGATAAGATAAATTATTATATGTCTTTCGGGTACCTTTCTAACCAGGGGGTTATTGTAGGAGATAATTACAAGGCTGTACGTTCTAACCTTAAAGTAGACGGCAAAGTAACAAACTGGCTAAACATTGGTGCTAATATAAATTTCCAGGATCGCTCAGATGGAAATATAGCTACAGACTGGGGTAGTGCAATTACTTTTAACAGCCCTTTTGCCTCTTACAGAGATGAGAAAGGAAACCTTGAGATATACCCGCAGGGATCAACGCTTACTGGTCTTGTAAGAGGCTATAATTATGATTATAACAAGCAGTTTCAGGATCTTGAAAGCGGCTATACTGTTTTGAACTCTATTTTTACGGCTAAAGTAAAACTGCCTTTTAATATAACCTATTCATTTAACGTTTCGCCCCGGTATCAATGGTTCTTTAAACGCTATTTTACATCATCAGCACATCCTGATTGGAGACCGGGTTCAAAAAAGGCAGGAGTAAACCGCGAAAACAGTAAACGTTTTGACTGGTCGCTCAATAATACCATCAACTGGGAGCACACCTTCGCTACAAAACACCGTGTAAATGTAACGCTGGTGCAGGAGGCAGAAGAACGCCAGTCCTGGTCGGATAATATTGAAGCCTGGGATATAACGCCTACCGATGCCTTAGGTTTTCATGAAACTAAGGGTGGCGACAAGTTATTGAGTGAGTTTAATACAAGTGATGGCCGCCATACGGCAGATGGTATGCTGGCCCGCCTGTTCTATTCTTATGACGACAGGTATATGCTTACCACTTCTATACGCCGCGACGGGTACTCGGCATTTGGCGCATCCAATCCACGCGCCACATTCCTGTCTGTTGCTGTAGGCTGGACCTTTACCAACGAAAAATTCTTTAAGTGGAATCCATTGAGCAATGGTAAACTGCGATTGTCTTACGGCCAGAACGGAAACCGCTCACTCGATGACCCCTATGTTGCATTGGCAAATCTTGCCAGTGGGGCAGGTACCCAGGGTTATATAAATACAAACGGCGACTATATACAATTTCAATACCTGCGAATAGATCGCATGGCTAACAAGCATTTGCAATGGGAAAAAACAGCCTCTTTTAATGTTGGTTTAGATCTGGGTTTTCTTGATAATCGCATTACAACAACACTGGATTATTTTCAGATGTCTACTACCGATATGATCATGAACCAGTCCTTGCCGGATTTTTCAGGATTTAGCAGCATTACTACCAATTTAGGTGAGGTGCAGAACAAAGGACTTGAACTATCGGTAACCTCGCAGAATATTACACAAAAAAACTTTAACTGGAGCACCACCATAGGGTTTTCAAAATATAAAAATACGATCAGGCACCTTTATTACCAGTATGTGGATGTGCTGGATGCAAACGGCAATGTGGTGGGAAGTAAAGAGGTTGATGATATTGGAAATGAATGGTTCATTGGTCAGCCCATCAGCTCCATCTGGAATTACAAGGTAACAGGCATCTGGCAGGTTAATGAAATTGATGAAGCGGCCAGGTACGGGCAGCGTCCCGGCGATCCTAAAGTGGCCAACAACTATACCGCAGATGATATAACTGATGCCAGTGGAAATATTAAGCCTGTTTACAACGATAAAGACAAGGAGTTTCTGGGTCAAACGCAGGCACCCATCATGTGGTCATTACGCAATGATTTTGTGTATAAAAACTTTAACTTTTCTTTCAGCCTCTATTCCTACTGGGGGCATAAGAGTCTTAACAGAGCTTATCTGAACCAGGATAACGGAACTTCGACGATTAGCCAGGGCCTTGCTAATACGTATGAAAAACCGTACTGGACACCAGGGAACCCAGGCAATTTCTGGGCTCGCTTAGAATCAAAAGGGCCAGCGGGTCTTAATGATCCCCAGAGGGTATTTGACCGTTCCTTTATCAGGCTTGATAATGTAACCCTGGGATATACATTGCCCAATAAATTAACCTCCTCCATTAATATAGAAAAATTAAAAGTTTTTGCTTCTATACGCAATGTAGCCGTATGGAATAAAGATAAGAACTGGCGTTACTGGGATATTGAGACTACCCAAATGGCACCAAGAATATTTACACTTGGTTTAAATCTGAATTTTTAAACGAATTAAGGATGAAAACGAATAATTTTTATATATCGGTTCTTTCTGTAATCGGCATAGTGTCTGTTACTTTCTTTTCAGGATGCTCGAAGGGTTTTTTGAACCCGGATCCACTCTCGTTTTACGAGCCTGAAGTTACATTTTCAACCCGTTCGGGTCTTGAGGCAACCACCTCGATGCTGGACCGGCACTTACGTACCTATTGGAGCCATTTGACAACAAGGGATATATCTGTACCCATTAGTACTGAATATATGCTATCAGATATGGCTGTTTCGGGTAAAACAGATGATGGTAATATTTTTGCCGATGTGGCTACGCGTCTTACCCCTACAGACGGTATGCATAACAATGATGTAAACATGATATCTTTCTTTTGGGGCGAAACCTTTAACGGTATTAAGTATGCCAATACGATTACCAGCTTTATTGATAATGTACAGGGTTTGGACCAGGCTACTAAGCAAGAGTTCCTTGGGCGGGCTTATTTTCACAGGTCTTTCCGTTATCTGGCGCTTTGCTTTCAGTTTAAGGATGTGCCGCTGGTAACCAAAATATTATCTGTACCTAAACAGAACTATAAGACCACCAGCCGCGAGGCCATTCTGGAAATGATCACCTCCGATATGGAGAAAGCAGTAGTGTGGGTGCCCGAACAATCGCAAATGGCTTATATCGGTATGATCAACAGGGGGGCTTGCCGTCAGTTGCTGATAAAATGCTACCTGGCCACTGGCCAGTGGGATAAGGCCATTGCCCAGGCAGATACCCTGATTAACTTCTCAGGCTACACGTTAATGAACGCAAGCTTCGGTGCATTTGACAACCCCTCACCGGTTGCCTGGCCTGTTATCCGCAACGTAATATGGGATTTGCACCGGCCGGCAAATAAAGCTATTGCAGCCAATAAGGAAGCCATTCTGGTAATGCCTAACCGCGAGGGTACAGATGCTACTATCAGATATAAATCGATGCGCAACTGGGGGCCTATGTGGAACCAGAATGCATTGAAATCACCCGGAGGAAAGGTGCTGCTATCGGTGGCCAGGACCGATTCCAGATACAGAGCCGAATATGATATTAACGGTGCTGTAGGAAGAGGGCTGGGTATGATCAGGCCTACCCATTTTGCACAATACGGCCTTTGGTCCGTTAACGGGTTGGACGATACTACCGATCTGCGCCACAGCAGCACTGTAGGAAACTGGGCCCGTATGGAAATGCTTAAATATAACGATCCTACAGATCCTTATTACGGACAAAACCTGCGACTGTACAATGGCTCCACGCTTTTGTGTACAGATACAATCCGCAGCTGGTTCAACTGGCCGCATTATAAAATATTTATAGAAGACCCTGTATTTCTCGCAACTCCCACCTCCAATAGAAACGATGGCGGAGCTGCCGACTGGTATTGCTATCGTTTGGCAGAAACCTATTTACTGAGGGCAGAAGCGCAATTTTATAAGGGAAATGTTGGGGCGGCAACTGAAGATGTAAACGCAGTGAGAAGGAGAGCCAGGTGTAGCCAGCTCTATACGATCGTAACCATTGGCGATATTGTAAATGAACGTGCCCGCGAATTGTATATGGAAGAATGGAGACACATGGAACTGAGCAGAATATCGTATAGCCTGGCTTTAAGTGGCAAAACGGATGAATGGGGTAATAGCTATAATGTAAACACCCTGTCAAACAACAACTACTGGTATCAGCGTATTGAACATTACAATGATTATTACAATAAAAACAAAGTGACCGTAAGGAATAGAAGCTACACCATAGCGCCGCATAATATTTACTGGCCAATTCCTCAAAATGCAATAAACTCTAATCTATATGGAAAATTGAGCCAGAATGCCGGCTATAGCGGTTATGATCCAGGTGTTGAGATGTGGACCAGGTGGCAGGATGCAGTAGCTGATGAGAACAAGAACTAAGAATGGTTCTGTAATTAACCAATCCCGTAATTAAATTAAAACAAGTTCAAAATAACCTACTATGTATAAGAGACTATTCTTATCGCTGCTCGCAGTATTTGCTTTTCAATTATCGTTTGCCCAGCACGAAGAGCTGACTAGCTTTCCTAAAGGATCAACGCCCCAGGAAGTGGGCAAGCGCCTGGCCTATCATTTTGTAAACAGCAGGCATGATCTTTATGCCGGCAGGTACATTCATTACGCCGGAGTATGTAGCTGGAATGGTGCATTGGATTATGCATTGAAAGCCCGGGACGGGAAGCTTATCAAACTCCTGCAGGATAAATTTGAACCATTTTTTACAATCGAAAAACCGCTGTTACCTCCTATGAACCATGTGGATTACAACATGTTCGGTAGCCTGGCGCTAAAACTTTACCAGATAACAAAAGATGAACGCTATCGGAAAATGGGCCTGGCTTATGCAGATACACAATGGGAATTGCCCCAGAATGCAAACCCAGAGGAGAAGGCCTGGGCAGATAAAGGTTTTTCCTGGCAAACACGCCTGTGGATCGATGACATGTATATGATTACCGTGTTACAAAAAGAGGCCTATAAAGTAACCGGCGACCGCAAATATATCGATCGGGCGGCAAAAGAAATGGTACGCTATCTGGATGAACTGCAACGCCCGAACGGACTATTCTACCATGCCCCGGACGTTCCATATTATTGGGCAAGAGGAGCCGGCTGGATGGCAGTAGGTATGCCCGATCTGCTTCGTGAGTTACCTAAAGACCACAAAGACCGCCCGCGCATTATGCAAGGTTACCTTACCATGATGAAAAGTCTGAAAGCATACCAAAGGCCGGGTGGTATGTGGAACCAGCTCATTGACGAACCTGATTTCTGGGCAGAAACATCTGGCACAGCGATGTTCACATATGCGTTTATCGTTGGTGTGCGGGAAGGATGGCTTGATGCTGCGGATTATGCCCCGGCAGCCCGAAAAGCATGGTTAGCTATGGTTTCATACGTTGACGAACGTAACAATGTAACAGAAGTTTGTATCGGAACAGGCAAAAAGAACGATAAAGAGTATTACCATGACCGTCCACGTAATGCGGGAGACCTTCATGGGCAGGCGCCTTATCTCTGGTGTGCGGCTGCTCTTTTAGGGAAATAGTTGGGTAGTTTTTAACCGCCGTTGGTGTTGAAGGCTACGTGAAAAGGCCATGACACCAACGGCTTAACCTAAAAAAAAATTATAAACAGATGAAAAAGACATTCTCAGTATTAGTTTTTTCAATTTTCGTTTTTTTAGGCTGCTCAAAGGTTGGAGTTGGAGATGAACGGAAGATGAGAGATGAATGGAAGAAGATAGCGGAAGTGCCCGACACATCGGTATTTGAAGGTAAGAACCTGGCGACTTTTGGAAACAGTATAACAGCTGCAGAAAATAGCTGGGCTTATCAGCTTTTCAATGAATTAAAATTTAAGAATTTATATAATGGTGCTATAGGTGGTTCTATCTGGAGCAAAAGAAAAAGAACCACTGCCAGCGGTAAAACGATAAGGACACAAAATTATAATGATCCTGATTTTGCAGGCATAAGCAGCAGCAATGCCGCAAATCCGGATGACTTAGAGTACCAGAAACGTATCAACAATTGTGCGATAGTACATATACAGAAATATTTAAGCGACACAACAGCCCCAACCCCGGATTTTATAATTCTTTCGTACGGAACGAATGACCTTAGCAGTGCTGCTGTATTGGGAGATACAGCAGCAGTATTGCGGGAAGAAAATCTGGATAGTCTTGATCTGAATACAATAGCCGGAGCTGTAAAATGGTGCATTAAAACGCTTAAAACCAAGTTTCCTGATGCGAAATTATATGTATCGCTGCCCTTACAAGCCGAAAGCGTGAATAGAAATAAAGACAATCTGAAAAAGATAGGCATAATAAAGAAAATATGCGATGGAACGTTGGTACCGTATTTTGATTGTTATGCAGAAAGTGGTATTACACAGGAAAATAGTAAACAATATTTACGCGACGGATTACATCCGAACGAGAGTGGAAAAAAAGTACATGGAGATTATATAATAAAGAAATTAAAAGAAGCAAACGAGTAACTAAAATTGCCTTTTGCGGGTCTGTTAACTATAGTGTTGACTGGTCCGGTTTGTATAACATCAAAAAGTTAAACAATGAATCTGAAAGAAAATTCCACGAAAATGGTCGCTTTACTAACAACGGTATGTTGTCTGTTTTCGGCCTGTAAAAAAAAGAATAATCCGGACAACGGTAATAAACCGGAACTGCACAAACTAACCCTTCTTCAGATTACACCCATCGAAAACCTCAATCAGGGTACAGCAAACATCAATTCCCACGTTGATGTTACCTCACGCTCATCTCTGAAAATGAATTTTCGAAGTTATGTGGGTTTAGGTCAGAGTGCGCTCGGAGTCACTAAGCCTAATTACCCCCGTATAAAAAAGATGGCAAATGGTAGTTACATTATGTTTTACCATAACAACCAGATTGGCGCGAGTTGCGACTATGCTATAAGCGCAGACTTAAAAACATGGAGCCCTAAAGGTAAAATCTACAAAAATTATGCAATTACCGATAGTAAAGGGGGCGCAAATGAGCGCCGGTTTTCAACTTGTGATGCAGTGGTGCTGTCCAATGGCGACATCTTAGCAGTAGCATCATACCGGGCCAATATAGGATACCGGGAAAGACCTCTCGATGCCGGTCTTGTGCTGAGGCGAAGTAAAGACAATGGCAATACCTGGAGCGATCCCATAGAAATCTATCAGGGTGTTAACTGGGAACCATATCTGTTACAGCTTCCTTCTGGCGAAATCCATTGTTATTTCACAGATAGTGACCGTACCTTAATAGAAGGAACAGACACCGGTACCGCAATGGTGGTATCCGATGATAATGGTAATAATTGGACTCCTTCTTTTGGAGCATCCCCCTTTTATGTGTTGCGTACAAAACATGTGAAGAATGGGAATACATACTTCAATAACCAAATGCCCTCGGTTATAAAACTCAATAACAGCAACGAACTGGCTGCCGCCCTTGAAGCTAACATCGGCAATTACAATATCTCGTTTGCGTACTCCGGAGAGGATGGTGAATGGACACATCTTGCTGTGACTGAAGAGGGACCCGAAGACCGCAATGACCTTGCTTTTCTGGGAAGTGCGCCATATATCAGACAATTTTTATCAGGAGAAACGGTGCTTTCCTATAACTTGTCTTCCAAATTTCATCTGAAGGTAGGCGATGCAAAAGCCCGTCACTTTGGCGAAGCTTATACTCCTTTTTCCGGTGGATATTGGGGCGCATTGGAGCTTGTAGATAACCATCAGATTATAGGAGTAATGCCAAACACCGGCAATGGCGAGGTTATGCTGTCCAGGTTTATACTTAACCATAGGATTAACGCTACGCAACGAAACGTTACAGTAGACGGTGACAATTCAGAATGGAAAGATACGGACGAAGCACTTTTTGTAGGCGAAAAATCACAGGCGCAGGCAACGCTCAGGTCTGCAGTTGACAAGGATAATGTATATTTTCTTATCGAAGTGCTTGATGATGTTATTTCGAGCGATGATTATGCAACAATTTTTATAAGCCCTGTTACAAGCAACGATACATTGGGCAACGAAGCCTGCCGAATAAAAGTATCATACGATGGAATGAGAGATTCTTACATTTATAATGGCGGCTGGACAAATGATAGTGTAGAAGCAGTAGTAAAAGCAGCTTATCGGGGCACTATCTCCCAAAATCAGGATATAGATCATGGCTATGTTGTTGAACTGGCAATTCCGCGTTCAAAATTAAATATTAAATCAGGGCAGCTACTTGTTAACTTCTCTATTACAGATAGCGGGAGTAGTGAAGATGCTATTTTTAATACTACCTCAACAAGTACTGCGAAATGGATACCAGTGATGGGATTGTAGCATAACCATCACAATATTAGTATTATGAATTTAGTATCAAATAAGACTATGAAAAAGATATATTTTAGTTTATTGTGCCTGCTCATGACTGTTTTTAGTGTGAAAGCCCAGATATCCACCGGAAACCCATTGCCCATACCTTTTGGAGATCCTTATGTGCTGTATGATAACGGAAAATACTATATGTACGGTACCGGAGGAGATGTTAAAGATGGGTTTGGAGCCTATTCATCAGGCAATTTAAAAGACTGGAAGTTTGAGGGTCAGGTTTATTATCACAACAATAAGAATGGATGGGGTGTACATTCGTTCTGGGCTCCGGAAGTTTATAATAGAAATGGTAAATATTATATGTTCTACAGCGCCCAGTGGAAGCACAACCCTACAAAAGAAAAAGAAAATTTCAAAATTGGGGTGGCCGTTTCAGATAAACCAACCGGCCCTTTCATAGATATAAATAACCGCCCTATTTTTAATCCTGAATATCCTGTCATAGACGCTAATCTGTGGTTTGAAAATGGTAAAACCTATTTATACTATTCCAGATGCTGCTATAAACACCCTGTAAAAAGTGAAGTAGCGCAGTGGGCAAAGACAAAAGGATGGTATGATGAGGTGGAAGAAAGTTGGGTATATGGTGTAGAGCTGAAGTCTGATTTTTCAGCCATAATAGGAGAGCCTGTTCTGTTACTCCGGCCACCGGTTAAAATGGGAGACTTGAAAGATGAATGGGAAAGCCGTTCAGTAACATCCAGGGAAGTTAACAGGAGATGGACCGAAGGATCATATATTTTCAAAAAAGGAGAAATTTATTACATGATGTACTCGGCAAACAACTTTGACGGGCAGAACTATGCAATAGGATATGCGACTTCAAAAAGTCCACTGGGACCATTTAAAAAAGCGGCGAATAATCCTGTTTTACAAAAAAATGGTGAGATAACAGGAACTGGCCACAATAGTATTACCCACACGCCAGATGGTAAGGAAATGCTTTGTGTATATCATGGACGTACCAAAGCTACAGGACACCAAAGACTAGTGTTTATAGACAGGATGGAGGTTAGTAAGGACGGTAAGTTAGTGGTACATGGACCAACTTTGAAAGATTGATATCCTTAAAGCTCCAGGTTCACGATGACAGGTAATTCAATTAGCTGCTTTCCATCGGGATTAGTATTTTTCAGAACACTTCAGATTTAATATCAACACTTTCTGCGCCAAAATATCCCAATGCATTATTCGATATATTAGAAGGTGGATTTGATGGCGTAACTGTTGAATTCCCGCTATTGGATTGTAGTACATAGAAATAATTGTAAATATTCTTATCAACATTAGCCATAATTACTGTAACATTATCCCGTGCCTGTATGTAGGCACTATCCATATACAGCTCTTTTCTGATGAACTTCCCATCACTGAGCCTGTCGTCCATTGCATAAAATGCTTTGTAAGGAACATTATTTACCAGAACAGTAAAGACGTAATAATTAGTGACATCAGGCGGATCCTGGAAATTCACCTGCGGCAGATTTCTTGTCTCATTGAATATTTTTTGACGTGAAAATGAGAGAAACGTCATTGCTACATGTTTCGGCATGGTAGAACTCGCGGTATATTCCTTCCCGTCAATAATCACCGAAAGCTTGTATGTATGGCCAACCTGCCCAATCAGGTTATGAGATATATAATTGCCGGGAGTTGTTTCCGTGAATTTATCCAATACATTATCGTTGCTATCCAGCACGATAACCTGAGCATTGGAAATAGGCGGGTAAGTATTTTGTGCATCGAAAGGCACGGTTTGATTTATTGTTATATAATAAGGACCTCCTGCATTCGTAATGTTCCCCTGGATAACAATTTGAGGAGGAACTGATCTGAGTTGTACATCAATAGTTTTGGTACAGCCGGTCAGGAATATGATTGTTGATATTGCTATAAAGATGGTTTTCATACTAAAAGGCGAAATTATAAGTAATAGAAGGAACCCAGCGGAAAAGAGCAGTTTGCACAGCGATGGTACGTGCAGGATTCGCTGGATCATTTTTGAATTCTATGGTGTAAGGGTTTTCCCTCCCATAAGCATTATATACAGAAAAGTTCCAGCTGCTATTCCACCGTTTCTTTTTTTTGCCATCCAGGGTAACTCCTACATCTAAACGGTGATAAGCTGGCATACGGTAGCCATTCCGTTCTGTATACAGGAATACTGTTTTATTATTGATCTCGTATTTACCGCTGGGATAAGTAACTGCATTGCCTGTATTATATACCCAATTAGCAGAAAGTGATACCTTCCTGGTAAGCTGGTAAATGGCTACTATGGCAATATTATGTGTCTGGTCCTGGTGGGCAGGATACCAACTGGCATTATTGATGCCATCTATTTGTCTCTCTGTGTGAGATAGTGTATAACTAATCCATCCTGTCAGATTACCATTTTTTTTCTTTGCAAAGAGTTCCAGTCCATAAGCCCTGCCTTTTCCATATATTAGCTGAGATTCTACATTATCGTTTGCTTCTAATGCTGCTCCGTTTTTAAATTCAATCTGGTTTTGCATATGCTTATAATAAACTTCAGAAGAAAGTTCATAACGGCCATTGCTGAGATTGTGGTAATACCCAACAGATAGCTGGTCTGCGATTTCTGGTTTTACATTAGGGCTACTCAGAATCCAGAGATCGGCTGGGCTGGTTGAGGCAGAATTACTGATCAGATGAACATTTTGAGTATTCCGGGTATATGCAAATTTTATAGAACTGCTGGTGTCCATCTGGTAGCTTGCCGAGGCACGTGGCTCCAGGTTTAAGTAGGTCTTTACCACTTGTCCGCCGGAATAATGTGTAGAATCGATAATATCTCCTGCAATATTATATTTATAAAATTGTCCCGGGCCAAATACATTGAAGACTGAGAGTCGCAGGCCATAATCTACTTCCCATCGGGTGCCTATACGTTTTTCATGGTCAATGTAGGCAGCACTTTCAAGTGCATACTTCTTAGTTAATGCTTCTGAATTATAGTTAGAAGACTCATTAGCATCCATCAAACCAGGGTTGATATTATGGTGTGTGGTGGTAAAGCCAAAGTTCAATTTATCATTGCCCGTCATGAAATACTGAAGATCTTCTTTCAATGATAGATCTTTAATTTCGGATATTATCTTCACATTGCTTGAATTGTTTGCGATTTGTATGTTATTGTTATAATCACTATATAAGAGCGTCATGTTAGAGAACAGATGGCTATTGAAGTTATGGTTCCATCTGAATGTACCGGTTGTATGCCCATAGTACAGTGCCGATTGATTCGATAGTTCCAGGTTGTCTTTACCATTATAGAATGAAAAGAAGATCCTGTTATGATCATTCAGATTATAATTGACCTTCGCATTAATATCATAAAAGTAAAGACTGGAATTTTTCGCGTCTTCATTGGAAGATAATTTTGTTAAAAGATCGGCGTAGGTACGGCGGGCACTGACTATGAAAGAACCTTTATCTTTTACAATAGGGCCTTCGAAGTTTAAGCGTGATGCAATAATACCGATACCTCCGCTACCATGGAACTCCTTGTTATTACCATCTTTAGTTCTGATATCTACTACAGAAGAAAGACGACCTCCATATCCAGCTGGCATGGCACCTTTATAGAGAGTAAGATCTTTGATGGCATCAGAATTAAATGTGGAAAAGAAGCCCAGCAGGTGCGTAGCATTATATATAGGTGCTTCATCCAATAACAACAGGTTCTCGTCCATATTGCCACCGCGAACATAAAATCCTCCGCTACCTTCACCAGCGGACTTTATACCGGGAAGTAGTTGTATTGTTTTAATAATATCCTTTTCTCCAAGAAATACCGGAATCTTTGCAACTTCATTTGTGTTGAGTTTCTGTAATCCCATCTGTGGTTTTTTAAGTTCGTCATGGGCACTTTCTGCTCTAATAATTACTTCTGATAGATTATCAGTGGTAGGGATAAGTGCAACGTTCCGTGTAAGATTTTTAGTTAATGAAATGGATATAGTGTCCTGCTTATATCCCGTGTAACTGACCACCAGGGTATACTGGCCTTCCGGAAAAAGAATAGCATAGAAACCGTAGTTGTTACTGCTGCTGCTGTACTTTAATTGTGGGAGAACGCGTATAGATGCACCTATTAGGGTTTCACCGGTAGTTTTATCACTAATGATACCATTGATCGTATACTTTCGCTGGGCAAGGGTTTGTTTAACTGCTATCGTGGAGAAAAGCAGGACCAATACGCCAATTTTTTTGTACATAATAAGGCTTCTTTTTTAATAGGTATATGTGTTGCCGGGTTTCTCGCAAGATATTTTTTTGATTGTTTACGTTTTGTTAATTTTAATTAGGAGGCCTATTTACTATAAAAATGATGCGATCTTAAAGAAGATATCCAGCTTTATTGTACAGTATTGCTATATGCATATAAACCTGACAAGAATGCTTTACTGCATCCCTAAGCTTTCCCAATGGACTCGCTTTCTTTAGATAAAATGCGTGGAGAGATCTTTGTGCAATTGCCCCTGAATCTGGAGTCGTCGGAATTATTCCCCGGACTTACAGTCCCTATGCATTTTTTTTCTGCATTACCTGGTAGGTCTTACTGAAGAAAATAGTGAAAAATTACAAGATGAAATTCCCGGAAGATTAAAGCCAACGTTAGCCAAATTCGAGCAGCTATCTCCAGCCGACAGGACCCTCATTATATCTGTTATGGACGCTTTCATTGTCAATGCAAAAGTCCAGTCCATCAAAGAATAAAAAAGCCCTTGCCAAACGATTATATTTTAGTAAGAAAACAAGACCTATACTCGTACGATAAAAAAAATTTGTAATTGAATTTATTATTTCCTTAAATTCGTTAAACGAAATCAGAATTAGAAAAACTAATGGAGCAGGCTTGGTGATCAACATCATGGCTGCTTTTTTTTGTTACCCAATCATTTCATATTCTCCCCTGTTAAAAGTTAGGTGCTAATTTGTTAATCATTCATTTATTTTAAATGGAAAAAGATGTTATTGGCCTGAAACAGGCTAACAAATATGATCGGATTGTAAAGGAAAATATGGAATCTGTATTGCCTGTTTTTATGAAGGGGGTATTGAATTTAGATATTTCTGAAAGCAGGGAAATTCCTGATGATCTGCAGTACACAAAGGAAAGGAAGCCAGATGTACTTAAGAGAATAACGGACCGGAATAACCGCACGTTTATCTGCCATATAGAATGGCAGTCTCAGAATGATAAAAATATGGCATATCGCATGGCGGAATATGCTGTGATGTTGTATCGTAAATACCGCATACCAGTAAAGCAATATGTTATTTTCATGGGGCAGGATGCTGTCACTATGAAAACGACTATTAAGCATAAAAATTTAAGATTCTGGTATAAGATAATTCCGCTGAAAGAAATTGATTATAAATTTTTTCTGCAATCAGAAGATCCTGAAGTAAAAGTATTTGCAATTTTAGCTAACTTCGGAAATGATGATACAGAGACGGCTTTAGACAGAATTTTGAATGAGGTCAGTACCGCTTCTGATGGGGATTTAGCAAAAGAGAAGCATAATAATCAGCTGCGTGTCTTAGTTCAATTACGTAATGACAATGTTAAACATAAATTTAAACATATGATATCAACAAGAACATTTTTTAAGGTAAAAGATGATGCTTTTTATCAGATAGGGAAAGAGGAGGGAATAGCGGAAGGGAAAGTAGAAGGGAAAGTAGAAGGGAAAGTAGAAACAGCTATCAGGCTAAAAGAACTTGGATGTGATGTGGAATTAATTTCTAAAGGGTTAAATATTTCTATTGCAGAAGTAGAGCAACTTATAGAGCCATTGCAGATGGGGATTTAGCAGAAAGAAACATATTAATCAACTACGTGTTTTAGTGCAATTATGTAATGATAATGTTAAACTTGAACATATGATATCAACAAGAACATTTTTCAAGGTAAAAGATGATGCTTTCCTGAATTGCTTCAAAGTATAAGTCACCGTTTTTTACACTCCGGTCAAATTTAAAAAAAGATGCATATTGTACCAGGCCAAGCCTGTATATGGTTCCGGTGTTCAACGATATACTACTGGCTGCAGTTACAAGAGGATAAGAGTTGTCAATAATAGCTATATATGGGTCAGGCAGATTTAATGTAGTCACAGTACTTTGTTTTTTACAGGCAACAACAAGTGGTAGCAATAGGTAACAAAAAAAACTTATATTCATAACCGAATTTACACAAAAATTATTAGGCTAAAACACCCAAAATACAGATGCTGCGGTGTAGCCTTCCCTGGCGAAATGGCACAGGCGAACCAGGTGGTTACTGCCTGATTAACTACTTGCGATTTCATCCATGCAGATGCCGTGCATGATCTTTTATCATGCACGGCATCTGCTATTTTTAAAATTAATTTTAGGTATTGCCTATAAAACCCCAGGCAGGGTTAGCGATCTTTTGTTAAAAATCCCTGCTGATGATGCCCGGTCAGCAAACAAAGCTTATTTCCATCCTCCTCCTAAGCTTCTGTATAGTGTTACTAATGATGTGAGTTGTTGCAACCGGTCGTTTATGCTGCTTAACTGTGCAGATAAATAACCTTGCTCAGATGTTAATACATCGGTATAGGTGACATAACCATTTTTAAGCAGTTCGCGGTTGTAATCCACAGATCTGAACCAGGCATCAAGTTGCAGCTTACGGGTTAAGGATTTATCTTCAACTGCCTTGTAGTTGTATAACGCGTCAGAAACTTCGCGACCGGCATCAAGTACGGTTTGTTGAAAGGTTGCAACATTCTCCTCGTATTGAGCTTTGGCAAGTTGCATCCGCTGTTTGTTCAGGCCTTTGTTAAATATAGGCTGTGTTAAACCTCCTACAACATTGCCAAAAATGGTAGCACTTTTAAACAAATCGCCCACGGTTGCTGATTGCCACCCACCCTGGGCAGTAATATTAAGGGTAGGATAAAAGTAAGCGCGGGCTACATTGATCTGCTCAAAATAGTACCTGACGTTATACTCCGCCTGTTGTACATCGGGGCGGTTGCTTAGCAATTGTGCGGGCACACCCGTTTGTAATGTAGTGTCTACCTGTTGCGCCTCAAGTAAGTTTCTTTGAATTGCACCGGGATGTCTTCCTGTCAAAACGCACAGTGCATTTTCAGTTTGGCGAATACTGTTTTGCAGATCGGGTATGGTAACCTCGGCTGCATAACGGTTGGCTTCACTTTGTGCAACTGATGCTTCATTTACACGGTTAGCTATCTTTAATGCTTTATTAGTTTCTACATCTTCTTTACGGTTATCTACAGTTTGCATTGTTATAACCAGTTGTTTATCGTAAGCCAACAGGTTATAATAATTGGTAGCAATGTCGGCAATCAGTTTCGTTTGAACAGACCGTTGGTAGGCATAACTCTGCAGAAGCAGTGCCAGTGAACCTTTTTTGGCACTGCTTAATTTACCCCACAAATCTATTTCCCAACTGGCATTGCCTATTACCGCGTAAACGTTTTCTGGTGTAAAACCCAGGTTTCCACCTTGTGTGGCAGCAACTTTTTGCCTGGTGTATTGCGGCCCCACACTTAACGTTGGAAGGAACGCTGCTTTGGTTTGGCGCAAATTGGCTTCGGCTTGTTTGATGCGGGCAACGGCTATTTTTAAATCGTAGTTATTGGTAATGCCTTCCTGTATCAAAGTCTGCAATTTGTCATCCTTAAACATTTGTTTCCAGGATAAATTTGCGATGGTGGTAGTATCTGTGGTATATCCGGCGCGATACAGACTATCTGTTTCAACAGCAGGGCGTACGTAAGTCTGTCTTAGTTTACATGCGGGCAATATCAGTACAGCGACTGCAATTACAGCAGCTGTATGTGTAAAATATTTTAAGTTCATGTTGCTTAATTTAATTAATGATCATTAATCCAATGCAGGAGTTACCGGATGAACGGTCGTTTCATCAGGCTTCTTTTTTCCGCTGAATTTTTCCTGTAATGTTTGAAAAATGATGTACAGAACAGGGATAATAAATACACCGAATATTGTTCCTGTCAACATCCCACCTACAGCACCGGTGCCGATAGAACGGTTACCGGCAGCACCAACACCAGATGATAACATAAGTGGCATTAAGCCCACAATAAACGCAAGAGACGTCATTAATATAGGACGTAAACGGGCTGTGGCGGCCTCAATTGCAGCATCTACAATTGTCATACCTTTCTCTCGCCTTGCAACTGCATACTCAACTATCAGGATGGCATTTTTAGCGAGTAAGCCAATCAGCATCACTACAGATATTTGCATGTATATGTTGTTATCTATACCCATTATCCTGGCAAAAAGGTAAGTGCCAAACAAGCCCACAGGCAGGGAGAACAGAACAGCAAATGGTATAATGTAACTTTCATAAAGAGCGCTCAGCAAAAAGAATACAAACACGATACAAAGTATATAGATGAATACTGTTTGTCCACCAGAATTTACCTCCTCACGCGATAACCCCGAGTAGTCAAAGCTATAACCGGCAGGCAGAGTTTTAGCCGCGGTTTCTCTCACAGCAGCAAGCGCATCGCCACTGCTAAACCCGGGTTTGGGACTACCAATGACGGATATATTATTATATAAGTTGAACCTTGACAAACTTTGCGGCCCGTTAACAGCCGTAAGGTTCACAAATTCGGATACAGGTGCCATGTTACCGGCAGCATTCCTAACATACACATTATTGAGGCTCTCTGAATTGCTCCGGTATTTAGCATCGGCTTGTACCATAACGCGGTATTGTTTACCAAACTGGTTAAAGTTAGATGCATATATACCACCGTAATACCCCTGCATAGTTGCCATCAGATCACTGGTTAAAATGCCAGCCTCTTTTGTTTTGGCTACGTTTATATTCATTAAATATTGAGGGTAGTTGGGGTTAAACCCTGTAGCACCGTATAAAATTTCGGGGCGTTGGTTTATTGCACCCAGGAAGCCACCGGCTACTTTACTGAAGTTTTCTATACTACCACCTGTTTTATCCTGTAATTCAATGGAAAAACCGCTGGAATTACCAAAGCCTGGTACAGTTGGGGGGGCAAAGAAGATGATTTTTGCATCTTTTATTCCGGCTGTCATTCCAAATAGCTGACCAATTACATCATCTACTTTTATACCCTTTCTTTCATCCCACGGTTTTAGCTTAAATACAAGCAACCCAAAATTGCTACCTGTACCATTGATAATGCTTTGCCCGGTTATTTTTGCCCGGTTAGCAACAACTGGTATTTGCTTCGCCATATTGTCTACCATATTGGCAACCTGCATCGTTTTTTCAAGAGAGGTACCCGGAGGTAAGCTGATATCAGCGAAAATAGTACCCTGATCTTCATTGGGCACAAAACCACCTGGCGATGTTTTCATAAAGAAAACCAGTAATGCGGTAAATAAAACTACTGCAGATGGAATGATCCATTTTTTGCGGCTTAAGAAGCCTATTGACTTTTGGTATTTACCCTTTAAGGCATCAAAGCCGGTATTAAAAGCAGTATAAAACCTTTGTAACAGGTTTTTCCTGGTTCCATCATGTTCTTCATGCGGTTTCAAAAACAAGGCACACAATGCAGGACTTAATGTTAAGGCATTGATAGCCGAAATAATAATTGCCGAAGCTAACGTTAAACCAAACTGTTTAAAAAACACGCCAGAGCTACCGCTGATAAACGAAACCGGAACAAACACAGCAGCCATTACCAATGTGATAGCTACAATAGTTCCGCCCAATTCAGACATTGCATCAACAGATGCATTATATGCTGATTTATACCCTTCATCAAGCTTGGCATGTACCGCCTCCACTACTACTATCGCATCATCTACCACAATACCAATTGCCAGCACCAATGCAAAAAGAGTAAGCAGGTTAATTGTGAAGCCAAACAGACTGAGACAGGCAAACGTACCGATGATGGACACCAATACTGATATACCTGGTATCAGGGTTGAGCGAAAATCCTGAAGAAAGAGAAAAACGACAATGAAAACCAAAATATAGGCTTCTATTAAAGTATGCACCACTTTTTCTATGGATGCACTTAAAAAGTCATTCGCGTTCAATAAGGACACATAACTTACACCTTTGGGAAAAGATGTGGAAGCTTTATCAAGTGTAGCAATGGCTTCCTTAATAATGGCCTGGGCATTGGAACCGGCGGTTTGGCTTATAGCTATAACGGTTGCGGGCTGGTCGTCTGTATTCATAGTGGATGAATAAGTGAGCGAACCCATTTCCAGCCTGGCAATATCCTTTAAGCGTAATAACTGGCCGTTAGTTTTGGAACGCATAATAATGTTGCCAAACTGCGTGGTATCTATCAACCGGCCGGTATATTTAATGGTGTACTGAAAAACCTGGTTACTGTTTTCTCCAAATTTACCTGGTGCAGCATCAAAATTTTGTTCTGCAAGCGCGTCGTTTACATCTGCAGGAGTTATGCCATAGGTCGCCATTACATCCGGCTTCAGCCAAACACGCATTGAATAATCTTTTGTGCCAAATGAAACTACGCTGCCTACGCCGTTTATACGTTTAATTTCCGGTATAAGATTTATGTTGGCATAATTGCTTAAAAATGTCTGGTCGTACGATGGATTATCACTTTTAAGCGCAAAGATGAGCAGGTTACTACTTTGCTGCTTCTCTACAGTTACACCTGCTTTGGTTACCTCAGCAGGAAGTAAATTAGTAGCCCTTTGAACCCTGTTCTGCACATTTACGGCATTTATATCAGAGTTTGTACCCAGTTTAAAGTACACGGTTATGGTAGCATCACCATCATTGGTGGCGGTAGATGTCATGTAGGTCATTCCCTCTACACCATTTATCTGCTCTTCCAATGGTATAATAACGTTTCTTTGAATTACATCTGCGCCGGCACCGGTATAAGTAGCTGATACCTTAACAGTAGGTGGGGCGATTTCGGGGTATTGGGTAACTGGTAGCCCTAAATAAGCTAATACCCCCAGTATTACTATAATTACCGATATTACAGTAGATAAAACCGGTCTTTTTATGAATATTTTAAGCATAATATTTAAAAGTTTTGTGTGAAACTTAACAGTAAATTGGTCTACTTATGTTTGCCCGCATCAGCGTATAAGCTGTCGGCATTAGAAGGCAGCGGTTTAATAGCCATACCCGGCTTTAAATTACCTACACCTTCTACTACAAGCTTATCACCTTTTTTCAGACCGCTTTCCACCACATATAGATTTCCTATAGGGTTTGCAGATACGCTTACACTGGTATTTACAGTACTATCTTTATCGCTTAGTGTATAAACAAACTTTTGGCCCTGCATATCATAAGTGGCATTTTGAGGAATCAGCAAAGCATTCTCCATTTGAACGGGTATTTTAATTGTGGCGCTACTTCCGCTGCGTATTAAGCCAACCTTGTTTGGGAAATTAGCTCTGAAACTTACTGATCCTGTTTCTGTACTGATCAGACCACTGGCTGTAACTATTCTTCCTTTTTCCGGATACTCAGTGCCATCTGCAAGTATTAATGATACATCGTCCATTGTGGCCAGTTTTTCTTTAAGCGTTGCGCCTTTTACCCTTCTTGAAAATTCAAGCAGTTGTTTTTCATTTAAAGAAAAGTATACGTAAATATTATTTGTGTTGTAAACTGTGGTAAGTGGGTTTGCAGATGTGCTGCTTACCAAACTGCCAACCTTATAGGGTATGGTCCCTATAACACCGTTGGACGGGCTTGTTAAATAGGTATAACCTACATTTACTTTAGCGTTAACCAGATCGGCTTGTGCCGATGCCAGGGAGGCTTTTTTAGAATTTAAGGTATACTGCTTTGATTTTAACTCATAATCGCTGATGATCTTTCTTTCTACCAGGGGTCTAACCTTTTCTACGTCCATTTCTGCAGTCTGAACGTCGGCTTCTGCTATTTTAACAGCTGCAACAGCGGTTCTTACAGCGGCTTCGTATTGTGGGTTCCGTAATTCAAATAATGGCTCACCTTTATGTACAGTGGCGCCTTCATCTACAAATATGTTTTGGATAAAGCCATCAACTTTAGGGCGTATTTCAACATTCTGTTCACCTTGTACAGTAGCAGGATAACTGTAAAACATGGTAGCTGGTCCTGAGTATACTTCTGCAGATTGATAAGGTGCAGGCCCGGTTGGGCCTCCTTGTCCAGCTGCGCCCTGGCCGCCTGCTGCGGGTTTTCCTCCGCATGAAGTTAACACTACCAACGCTGTTGACAATTGAAAGAGTAATAGTACTGTGTTCGTTGTTATTGACATTTTCATACTTGTGTGCATTAATTGATGAGATTATTTAGCGTGTATTCTTTGAATTGATGGCACAAAGTTGAGGATCGGACAATCGAAAAAAAATGTCCGTAAGGAGTGAAAGTATGTGTATATGTCGCATTAACATTTTGCTTGCATTTCAATGAGCCATTTAGACATATTGTTACTACTTTCAGACATGGATACATCCCTTTTTAATACCAATATTTGTATTGTTTTTACAAGCAGTTAATCTTTATAACATGTCATTAAAAAATAAAGTCGCGATTTTAGCGGGGAGTACAGGTGCAATAGCTATAAGCATTGCAAAAATGCTGTTGAAAGAAAATGCAATTGTTATAGTACTCGCGCAAAGCGCAAAAGATCTGTTATGGATCAAACAAATTGAAGCAGTTACCGGCAGCGGTTCAATCATCACCATGCTGGCCGATTATCCTGATTTTTATAAGGCGGAACAAATGACAGACGATATCATTGAACGTTTTGGGAAAATAGATTTAAGTATTGCCTGTTTTGAAAATTCTACACTCACTAAACCTCTTAACCAGGTGGAAATTACAGATTGGGAGCGCACTATTGAACAAAATATAACAGCTTTTTTTGTGGCTGCCAGGTTATCCTTTATTGGTATAAAAAAATCCCGGCAAGGTATGTTCATCAGTATCGATTTCACTGATCATACTTTAAAAACAGAGCAGGCCAAACTTACCCGATTATCGCTAGGCATGCAAAAGGAAATGGCAAAAATGTTTTTCGAAGAAATAAAGGATACGAATATGGAATACTATCATTTGTATGTAGATCCTAAGGAGAAAAAAAGCAAGGTTCAAAATAATTATGTCCATCCGGATGAGCTGGGAGCACTAATACTGGATCTATACGATGGCAATACAAAAGGTAAAGACGCGCTGTTTCAATGGATGCACAATGATCATTAATCAATAATTAAATTATGGAGCACAAGCAAAAGAAGGTAGTAATTGTAGGTGGTGGCTTTGCAGGGTTAAACCTGGCTAAAAATCTACAAAAAAAACCGGGTTATCATATTACATTGATTGATAGAAATAATTATAATTTTTTTCAGCCGCTGTTATACCAGGTGGCAACGGGCTTTTTAGAGGCTTCCAGTATAAGCTATCCATACCGGAAATTGTTGCAGGGTAAAAAGAACATTAACTTCTATTTAGGGCGGATGGTTGAAATTTTGCCAACAGAGAATAAGGTATTGCTGGATGTAGGGGAGATGGAATATGACTACCTGGTTTTAGCTACCGGTACTAAAAGCAATTATTTAAATCTGAAAAACATCGAGGCAAATGCGTTACCCATGAAAACATTAGATGACGCTATCAATATGCGTAATTATTTGCTTCAGCAAATTGAAACAGCCACCAGGGTACCAGATATTGCCGAAAAGAAAAAGTTAACTACTATTGTTATTGTAGGTGGCGGGCCAACAGGGATAGAAATAGCCGGTATGCTTGCCGAAATGACAAAAGGTATTTTGCCCAAAGATTATCCTGAATTGATTGATCATGCTGGAGGTATCTATTTAGTAGATAGTCATGATTCCTTATTATCTGCAATGAGTGAGACTTCACAAGCCTATACTTATAATAAATTACAGGATATGGGGGTAAATATCAAGCTTGGCGCACGCGTAACAGATTATGTAGATGATTCGTTAATGTTATCTACGGGTGAAATTATACCTGCTAAAATTTTAATATGGGCAGCAGGTGTTATAGGAGAGGTATTTCCGGGTATTCCTCAAAGTACATATGGAAATGGGAACCGTTTAAGGGTGGATGCTCACAATACTGTAAGTGGATTTTCTAACATTTTTGCTATTGGTGATATTGCTCTGCTAACCAGCGACCCAAACTATAGCAAAGGCCATCCGCAGGTAGCACAGGTTGCTATGCAGCAGGGTAAAAACCTTGCCCATAATTTAATGGCTATAAATAGTAATAACCCCCTTAAACCATTTACTTATTTTGATAAAGGATCGATGGCTATTATTGGCAGTAAAATGGCGGTGGCAGATATGCCAAAACAAAAAATGCATTTTAATGGATTTATTGCCTGGGTGGTGTGGCTGTTTATACATTTAACCTATTTAGCCAATCATCGTAACCGTGTTAAAACTTTTTATAACTGGATGCTGGCTTATTTTACAAAAGACCAGGTATTACGTATGATCATCAGACCATCTTCAAGAACGTAGGTTGTCGTTATCGCTTTATTGGTGCTCAACTTATTGAAATATACTTAAATGTCTGTTAAGTTTCATAAATAGGGATTGAGAAGAATACAGAATCTGGCTTAATTTAATTAAATTGATCTTTCATTCGTGTCAATTGTCATGTTAAGTTTATGAAAGCCAATCCCCCTTCCATTCATAATTATACGATAAGTGATGTCAGTGCTGATGCTGGCCGAAAGGATACTGCTAAAGATTTTCTCATTTTCAGGAGTGATGAATTAATACCTAAAGAGGAGATATTAGGACGGCCTTTACGTTCAGATCATTTTTCAATTGCGCTGATAATTGAGGGGGAAGTGGAAATACAAATTAACCTGGTTAATTACCATATAAAAAAGAACGGCCTTATAATTATCCCTTCCAATGTGATACACCAGTTTCAAAATCATAATGATGAATCCATTGTGGTAGTGGTTATCTTTTCACATAAATTTATTGGACAGGCCCGGTTTGGCGAAAAACATTTACCTTCCTTTGGTTTCTTCTCCCCGCAAAATAATCCTTATTTAATGTTGCAGAAAGAAGAAACTGAGGCATTACAGGGAATTATAAAAATGTTAAGTAAAATGGAGGAGCCGTCATATGAGCATCCATTTAAGACGGAAATAATACATCATGGCTTTAATATTTTTATGTTTGAAGTAGCTGCTTTATTTAAAAAGTACCGACCGGATGAACAGGTAAAAATAACCAGGAAAGAAGAGATATTAACATCATTTGTAAAGTTACTTTTTCAGCACTTCAGGGAAGAACGTGGGGTGCAATTCTATGCAGATGCACTCTGTATAACACCTAAGCACCTCACTAAAATGGTGAAAGAAATCACTAATAAAACCTGTGGTGAAATGATTGATGAAATTGTGATTATGGAGGCGAAAATAATGCTGGATGATCTCGGACTGTCAGTTGCCACTGTTGCGGAACAACTACAGTTTAGTGATCAGTTTTTCTTCAGTAAGTTTTTCAAGAAACATACAGGTATAACTCCAAGTAAGTATAAAAGTGCAATAAAATAAAACTCATACTTCTACAAATAACCGTCCTTCTTCTCATATTTTTTGAGGAGAAAGAAACATACCTTTGCTTTGGGTATTATTTTCAATGTAATTATGAGAATTAGACGTTTCACCATTGCCACACATACCTTAGTTTGGGTAATGTTGCTGGTCATTCCTTACGTTTCAACCGATCAGGTTTTCAATGCGTTAGACCCTTCTTCTGACAATAAGTATCTATTGCTTTGTCTTGCATTAAGTGCAGTATTGATAATAATTTTTTACTTCAATTACTTTTTTCTTATACCTAAATATCTGCTTGCAGAGAAATACTGGTTTTATTTTTCTTCACTATTGCTGGCGATAATACTGGTATTTTTACTTTCCGGCGTTATATTTTTTTGGTCCGATTTCAACCCGGAAATATTACCCCAAACAAATCCTTCTATTGAAAAAGTTTTTCCTGTTATTATAGTGAATGCTCTTTTATTGTGGCTCTTATCAATTGTGTCATCTATTTTGTGGACGGTTTACAACAAATTAAAGCAAACTGAGAACGAGAAGCTTTCGGCGCAAATTGCTTCACTCAAGTCACAAATCAACCCCCACTTTCTGTTTAATACTTTAAACAACATTTATGCTACAGCTATTGATACCTCGCCCCAAACAGCAGATATGGTTGACAAGCTTTCAGAGATGATGCGCTACACCATGAAAGATACACAGCTGGATTTTGTTTTGCTGGAAGATGAAATAGCTTACATCAGCAATTTTATTGAATTGCAAAAAATGCGATTGGACAGAAGTGTGAAACTCGAATATCAGCATTTGGAAAATATCCCCGCTTTACGAATTGCTCCGATGCTGCTTATTCCTTTTATTGAAAATGCATTTAAACATGGCGTAAACTCAGAACAAAAAAGCCACATCAGAATCGAAATTACAATGAATAAAACAGAATTTCAGTTAAGTGTGGTGAATAATAAAGTGACTGTTCAGCGGGATATTTCTGAAAAAAGCGGATTGGGAATTGAGAATACAAAACATCGCCTTAATTTAATTTACCCATCAAAACATTTGCTGGTAATTAATGATACTGAAAAAGATTTTTTTGTTTCTTTGCATATCAACTTACAATGATAAACGCTATTGCCATAGATGATGAACCATTAGCACTTACAGTGATTCAATCCTTGTGCGATAAAAGTGGGAGTATAAATTTGCAAAAAACTTTTACCCAACCAAGCGAAGCATTAAAGTATTTACGCAAATTCCCTGTCGACTTAATTTTTTGCGATATACAAATGCCTTCCATGACAGGAATTAATTTAGTAAAGTCTTTGCCGCAAAAAACAATGGTGATTTTTACTACCGCTTTCAGTGAATACGCGGCCGTTAGTTACGAACTAAACGCCATTGACTATCTGCTTAAACCCATCAATCAGAAACGCTTTACGCAATCCATTACTAAGGCTCAGGAATATTTTGACTATATCAATAAAAAAGACCAAAGTACGGATAGAAATATTTTTATTCGTGCCGATTTTAGTTTGGTAAAAATTCCTTTAGCTGATATTCTATACATTGAAGGATTGGCTGATTATCTCAAAATTTTTATTAAAGACCGTAAAACTATTGTAGCCCGGATACCTATGAAAGACATGATGGAGAAACTACCTTCGACTGATTTCATTCGTGTGCATCGAAGTTTCATTTTGCCATTCAGCAAAATAGAGGCTGTGAGAGGGACTACTATTTTTATCGGCGACCAGGAGTTTCCTATTGGAAGAACTTACACCGATGAGTTTTTTAACCGCTATTCTTCTTAATAATCTTCTCTTTTGGTGATGTTCCGATAACTACCGGGAGATTCATATACATTCTTCGCTTAATTCTTTCCCTTCTTCTCATAATTTTTTATAAAGCGTTTTTTGATTTCATATTTGTATCGTTAATCATAAAAATGATTCACGAATGCAAATATGAAATCAAAAACCATTATTCTAATTCACAACTATGCATAAGAAAACACTAATAATAAACTTCGTTCTTTTATTTAGTACAACGCTATTGCTGGCACAATCAAAATTCACTGTAAGCGGAACAGTGAAACAAAAATCATCGGGAGAAACTCTTATAGGAGCAAGCGTAGCGGTAGTAGAAAAAATCAATGTTGGTGTAGTCACTAATGAGTATGGTTTTTATTCCCTTTCGCTTCCCAAAGGCAAGTACACATTGCGTATTTCATATATTGGATACAAGCAGGAATTGATTCCGGTTTCACTGGAATCAAATGTTACGGTAAGCATCAACCTGGCTAACGAAACCAGTATGCAGGAAGTAGTAATAAGCACAAAAAAAGACAATGATAATCTTACCAAAGCTACCATGGGCACTGAGGTGCTGAATATGCAAATGGCTGCAAAACTACCGGTAGTATTTGGTGAGAAAGATTTGGTAAAAACCATTCAGCTGATGCCAGGTGTAAAATCTAACGGTGAAGGAAGCAATGGCTTTTCTGTAAGAGGTGGCGCTACTGATCAAAACCTGATATTGCTGGATGAGGCACCTGTATATAACGCATCGCACATGTTAGGTATTTTCAGCACCTTCAATAGCGATGCCATCAAAGATGCTACTATTATTAAAGGTAATAGTCCGGCACAGTTTGGTGGCCGTCTTTCATCGGTACTGGATGTGAAAATGAAGGAAGGTAATAACAAGAACTACAAGGTAAGTGGCGGACTGGGATTGATCAGCAGCAGGTTGACAGTAGAAGGCCCTATTCAAAAGGAAAAATCATCGTTTATTATTTCGGGCAGAAGGACTTATGCAGATATTTTCGCAAGACTTTCATCAGATCTGAAAGACATTAAATTGTATTTCTATGACCTGAATGTAAAGGCAAACCTGGCAATCAATGATAAGAATAAAATATTTTTCTCCGGCTATTTTGGCAAAGATGTACTGTCTGTATCTTCAATTTTCGGAAGTAAATGGGGCAATGCTACAGGTACATTAAGATGGAACAGTGTATTGAGCAGCAAACTGTTTTCCAATACTTCATTCATTTACAGTAATTATGATTTCAATGTTGGTTTCAAAAGCGGTGGTAGTGAAACAAATTTTAATTCCCATATCAAAGATCTGAACCTGAAGCAGGATTTTACTCTTTATGCAAATGCTAATAATACGGTACGCTTTGGCTTTAATGTGATACACCATACCATTACTCCCACAAAAGCAGTAGGAACAGATATTGTAAGTAATAAAGAAAGTCGTAAGGGATTAGAAAATGCGGTATATGTAAGCAATTCCTGGAAAGCATCTGACAAAATTAATCTCGACTATGGAATTCGGTTTTCGTTTTACAATGTTTTAGGTGGCGATGCATATAATATTTACAAGGATAATCAACTCATTCATACCATACATTTAGAAAAAGGAAAAATCGGCGAGACTTATTCCAATTGGGAACCACGATTATCTGTGAACTACAGGGTGAGCAATAACGCTAGTATAAAAATTGGTTATGCCCGTAACACTCAAAATCTGCACCTGATGAGCAATTCTACAGGCGGCAGCCCTACCGACCAATGGATTGGAAACAGTTACAACATAAAGCCCGAGGTAGCCGACCAGGTGAGTGCCGGGTTTAGTAAAAATTTAAACGACAATGCATTTGAATTGAATACAGAAGCGTATTATAAAACTATGCAGCACCAAATTGATTACAGAGATGGTGCTGATATAAATACGGTACCGGATATAGAAAGCGAATTGCTTTTCGGCAAAGGCCGATCTTATGGGTTGGAAATTTTATTGAAAAAGAAAAAAGGAACCCTTACGGGATGGGTTGGTTACACCATTTCTAAAACTGAAAGGAAAATAAACGGCATTAATAACGGACAATGGTATAATGCGAAGCAGGACCGTACTCATGACTTATCAATAGTAGGCATTTATACGCTTTCCTCAAAATGGACATTGTCCGGTACATTTATATACACCACAGGAAATGCTGTATCATTCCCTACGGGAAAATATGTTTTGAATGATATGGTGATATACCAATATGCCAACCGAAATGCCGATAGGATGCCCGCCACCCACAGATTAGATGTTAGTGCTACTTACGATAGACCTTCCAAAGGGAAATTACATAGCTCCTGGAGTTTTGGGCTTTACAACGTATATGGCCGTCGCAATCCATACAGCATAACTTTTAAAGAAAACAAGTCTGATCCGAAAAAAATAGACGCTGTACAAACGTCACTGTTTCAATGGGTACCCAGTGTGAGTTATAATTTCAATTTCTAAAAAAGTAAAAATGAAAAATATTGTTAGGATAATATTCATCGCTTTAGTTCTCACAAGTTGCGAAAAAGTAGTGGAATTGAAATACAAAGGAAATCAATCCAGAATCATTATAGAAGGCAACATTACCAATGAGGCCGGGCCGTATTTTGTAAGAATCACAAAGTCCATCAGTTTGCCGGACACCGGCACTTATCCTGCCATTGATAACGCCATAGTTACCATCAGCGATGATGCAGGATACAACGAAATTCTTACTCCGCAACAAAATGGAATGTACCGTACTAATGCATTGATTGGGGAAGAGGGGAGAACCTATACACTGACTGTACAAGTAGAAAACGAGGTGTACACTGCACAAAGCACCATGCCACAACATGTTACATTTGATTCTATTAAGGTGGAGCAAGTTCTTTTTGCCGGTGATACTGAACGAAATTTAATACCTGTATACAAAGATCCAATTACAAAAGGTAATAATTACCGGTTTGTGTTGTCAGTAAACAATAAACTCATCAATCAGCACCTGGTCCTGAATGATGAAGTAAGGAATGGCAATGTAAATATCCTCAAGCTGGAAATAAATGATGATGACTTAAAGCTGAAGCGCGGAGATGAACTCTCTATAAAAATGCAATGTATAGATAAAAAAGTGGCATTATTTTACACTACACTGGCCCTGATGGCTGATAACGGCCCTGGCGGGGGCACTGCACCAAATAATCCGCCAAGTAATATTTCTAATGGAGCATTGGGCATATTTTCGGCTCATACAGTGGACATGAAGAGTGTTATGATACCGTAGTTCATAAATAGCCAATAGTACAAACGTTAGTTGTAGGTATAAGTGGTAGCCGGGATAGTCTTATCCCGGCTTTTACTATTTATCTATGCTATGATACCTTTTTAATACTCCAAAAGATTGAAAGGCTTCGGTTGGAACTTATGAAGTAGTGGGAGAGGGGTGGTAACGAACCGCTCTAACCGGAACCAGTTGGTGCTGGTTTTTAGAAAGTTAAACAAACCTTAACAGGAAATTACAATTGAATAGGAGGTTTATTGTTTACCGGACTTACTTACTTCTTCAAGCGTCATTTTCTTGAGCTTGATATATGTTGCCTCTTTTACCATTTTATAAAAGGTATATGTTTTACCATTCCATCTCCATACGGGAAATTCAAAGCCAGGTCCTCCTATCAGCAAATCAGGATATCCCTGGTAAGTGGTGGAAAGTATATCTGGCGCCATCCCAGGAAAGCCAAGATTATCTGTGTAGACTCCGGCGGCATTTTTAATGAACAGGGCGACACTTGATCCTGTCGCTCCGGAGGTGTAAGAATTTCCAAATACAATAAAGATTTCGTCCTTACTATCTTTATTGAGGTCTGTAGGGTAAACAGTCGCAGTAAAGGGATATTCCTTACTATCTTTATCCTGCGCGAATGGTTCGTTTTGATGTCCGGAAAGTACAAAGTTCAGTTTGGTAGCAATCTGATTTTTATCTGCTGGCGTTAGTGTAGTCTTAATATCTTTGAATAGCAGGGATGCTACTGCGTTGAGGCTATTCTGTTGACTAAATAACGGATTGCTCAATAAGAAAACAATCACTGGTAGGAGAAGCTTTTTCATTGTACTGTATTTTGACCTGATAAAGTTATTTTTCTGTACAGGGTAATGCCTGACTTCATCCGGTAGTGTTTGAGAATAGCCGATAATTTAAAAAGGACAATGCAATAGATGGTATTATCTGACAGATTATTTTTTGGAGTAACGTTTGACGATTCTGTCTTTCCAATCACGTGTTAAAGTGCTGCTAGTGAAGCTACTAAAATTAATTGAAAAACCGTAGAAATATTATTAAAAGGCTACTCCTGAAATTGGCGTAATAGTGGCAGTACAGCGAATAATGAGATGATTGAATATTCATGCTTAAATCTGTTAATAATAATTATATCTTCGAAATACCAGTTCGACAATTGCCCAGTCTTCTTTGACTTTTTAAAATTATCATAAACAAAAATTTAATTCAGAGAAATGGTTACCGACAACGAAATAATATTGCGAAAAACAGAAATTACCGATTTAGAGTTTTTTTTTATCTTTCAGCTTGACAAAGAAGCAAACTATTTGGCCGCTTTTACTTCAAAAGACCCGGCAGACAAAACAGCATATCTTCAGAAATACACAAAATTGCTTAATGACCCAACTATAAATATGTGGACAATAATGGTGAACAGCATTATTGCAGGAAGTATAGCAAAGTTTGAAATGGAAGGCGATGCAGAAATTACATATTGGATTGACAAGAAATTTTGGGCAAAAGGTATTGCAACAAAAGCACTTAAAGACTTTCTAACCATCGAAAATACCAGACCCATTTTTGGACGAGTAGCATTTGATAATTTGGGTTCGCAGAAAGTATTAGAGAAATGCAGTTTTATAAAAGTAGGAACAGACAAGGGTTTTGCAAATGCCCGACAGGCAGAAATAGAAGAATTTATTTACAAACTTATATAGGAATACCTTCGACTTTAACAACATCAACCAATCAAAGGTTATATTATGGCTATACCTCCGGTGGTGGTTGTCATTTTGAGTATCAAATAGGGCTTAAACACCCTATTTGATACTCGAACGTCTATATTTATTATTTGACAGCTTTTAGTTGAAAACCAATTTCGATCTCTTTGCTGATCATCCAATTTTCAGGACTACCTTCAGTTTTGTAGTTAATGCCCCACGCAGTCCTGTCAATCACAAATTTTGCATTTGCGGTAACATCATTCTCATTAACCGCGATCTGCGCCGGAAAAGTAATGTTCAGGGTACTATCTTTTAATGTCAGATTACCACTTATAAGATGAGTAGCACCTGCCAGGAGGCTTTTTCCCTTTACACTGTCATAAGGTGCTACGCCGGTGATAACGAATTTGGCGTTAGGATATTTGGCTACATCAAAAAAGTCAGGGCTTTTCAAGTGCTTATCAAGCTCAGTTGATTTTTTATCTTTCTCGGTAACGGAAGCAGGATCTGTGACAAGTGTATTCATATTCACTTCGAAACTTCCACCAGTAAGTGTACCATTTTCAATATTAAGACTTCCATCAGCTACCTTAATGTTTCCGAATCGTGGTGCAAATCCACCTTTGTGAGTAGCACGCCACTGAACAGATGTGGCTGTTGTGTCAATTGTGTAGGCGCTACCAGTGGTTGCTGCAGCTTCTTTTTTTTCTTCAGTTTTTGCATGATCCTGTGACGGACCACCACATGCTGCCAATGTAAGGAGTAAAATAAAGGATGATAATGTTTGTCTCATTTTATTGTTTTTTAATATTTTATTTAATAAAATAATTAGGAATGCTTACCCGAATCTAGTTATTTATTCAGAAAAGAGTGGGCAAACCTAACAATATAATTTCCATAATTCCATAATTAGAATGTCCATATTCACATTCGTGATAAATCTAGTAATGAGCATAAATACTTTAACAGTAAAGGCACAATCTAAACAAGAGATTGCCAGTATGCAGCAACAGTTGAAACAGCTTACTGCAGCTGATCAGCTAGTTCAACAGTATCTGAAAACATTTGATCCACTGGATTACACCGTATTCAGCAATCAGCAATGGGCACGCTTTCATGAAAAAGTAATCTTTGAGGAGCACGAATTAATTAACCTAATTAGATCGGGATAACTGCTTCCGATAATCAAGAGGGGAGTGGCTGGTCAGGTTTTTAAAGAACTTTCCAAAAGTGGACTGGTCATTAAAGTTCAGTTGATCCGCCACCTGAGCAATAGTTAATTCTTTATTTTGCAATAGTATCTTCGCTTCCAATAGCACCATTTCATCAATCCATTCACCAGCAGTTTTTCCACTCTCTTCTTTTACTACAGTGGTAAAATATTTTGGCGAAACAAATAGTTTTTGTGCATAATAGCTGACATTACGATGTCTTATAAAATCGCTGACCAATTGTTTCTTAAATTCAAAAAGCAGCTGTTGATTGCGCGTACGCGGTATATGGGATTGCACATCCTGTGCTTCCTGTACTTCCAGTACGGTGGCTATTTCATCTAAAATAATATAAATAAGACTACGGGCAATAGCTGGTGTTTTCGCAAATGATTCCTGGGCTGTTTGCTTGAAAAGTAGAAAATAAGTACTTAGTTTTTGATGTTGTATGTTGTTTAAGCCAATCACATGCTTGTCTTTGGAATAGAGAAACTCATATTGCTCCAGATAAGCAATATTGGCCTGATTTTCCAGGAAGAAGTTTTTATCAAAGAAAATAGTTTGTGCTTCAAACTCCCCTGTTGTAGGTAAAAAATGCCTAATGACACTGGGGCCGATAATAAAAATGGCAGGAGCTACAATATGATTATAAAAAAGGTCTGTTTCTACTTTCAATTCACCTTTACTAAGAAGGCATATAGCATAAGCTTTGGTGCGATGAGGTTCAAAATTAATCCGTTCATATTGGGAGAATTCGTACAAAAAATAATCGAGGCTTGCTAATTGAAGTCTAAGTTCTTTTGATAGTGAATTATGATCATATAGTGTAACCCCCTGCATTTCCAAATATACTATTTTCAGACAATTGCAGGAAATATCAGCAGTTAAAGCCCCGGGTGGACTCATACGAACACAAAAGTTGAAAGGTCGCAGAATTTCTCCGGCCTTTCAACTTTTCAAAAACAACTTTCTTTAGGACAACTTGCTTTCATTTGGCTACTTTGTTCATTTTCTAATTATTTGATGTGTGAGCTGCAAAGTTATGATGCTTGGGTTTGCTTTAGTAACTTTGTATCTAAAAGTAACAGTAACCTGCAGGTAACAAAGTAACATATGGAGTGTAAAAAAGATTTTCAAAGAGATCGCAAAAAAGAAATGATGGCTGTGCATGATGCTATGGACGTGCTGAGCGGGAAATGGAAGATCTATATCATCTCATCTATCTGCCATTACAACAAAAGAAGGTTTTCTGACATTTTGGATGATGTAGTCGGTATTTCCAACAAAATGTTAAGCAAGGAATTAAAGGAACTGGAAGTAAACAAACTGATCAAACGAACAGTTTTAGACACGCAACCTGTAACTGTTCAGTATGAACTTACGGAACACGGCCTAACGTTAAAAACCATAGTTGAAAATCTGACGGATTGGGGAATAGCACACCGAAAGGAAATTATCGGAGCGCAGAACAGTGGTTGAGTAATGCACCGGCTTTGTTATCTTAGTATCATGGAAAAGAAGCGTGTTGTGTTTTTTCTTTTTGACCATGTACATCTGATGGATCTGGCGGGTGCAGTCACTGTTTTTTATGAGGCGGGATGTTGCGGCCATCCGTATGAATTGCGATATGTGTCGCCCTATACGGCGCCGGGCACCTCTTCAGGATTGGGATTCAGTCGCGTGGAGACGCTGGATGCCGTCAGCATTCAACCCGACGATATAGTGATCGTAGCCGGTATGGACCTGTCGAAGTGGGACCATACAGATGATGGTGTATGGATACCCTGGCTGCAACATGCTGCTACAGTGGGTGCTACTGTATGTTCTGTTTGCACAGCTGCATTTGCACTGGCGGTGGCCGGACTGCTCGATGGCCGTAGCTGCACTACGCATTGGGCCTATACAGCTGAATTACAGCAACACTTTCCAAAGTTAGAGGTGATAGAGAACAGATTATTCGTAAAGAGCGACAATATTTACACCAGCGCAGGCATCTCCACCGGTATAGACCTGGCACTGTTCCTTGTGGAAGAACATTACGGTCCTACTTTCGCATATACGGTAGCCAAAGACATGGTGATATACATCCGCCGCGATGGGACGGCCTCACAGCATAGCATCCATCTGCAGCACCGGCAGCACATCAACCACCAGATACACAAAGTACAGGATTACATCACCCATCATCTGCAAACAAAACTGACGATTACCGAACTGGCAGCGATGGTATATATGTCGCCGCGGAATCTTACCCGCCTCTTCAAATCTACCACGGGTATTACCATTGGAGATTATATCCGTAACCTGCGCGAAGAAAAGGCCACACAATTGCTGAAGGAGGGTCAGAAGCTGGAGTGGGTGGCCAAAACCTGCGGCATTGGCAGCACACGCCAACTGGGTCAACTGGCGAAGAAGGCAGGTCTCGCAGCTAAAATGGCCTGATTGGCAGGTTAATTGTCCTTCTTTACACGGTACCGCCGGCCTAATTTGCGCGTACAATAATACCATATGAAACATTTATTCATTTTACTGCTGTTTATCCCTCTATGGGGAATGGCACAACAAGAAGCAGACTATGTTTGTCCACCTTGTGGCCAGTGCGACTCTATCGTATATCATAAGCCGGGCCTATGTTCCCATTGCGGCATGACGCTGGTGCTCCGTGATACGTCAAAGATACCACAGCCGTACAGCATCTGCTTCTACCTGTATGATGGTACGGAAGTACTTGATTTCGCGGGGCCACTGGAAGTATTTTCCTATGCGGGTTTTAAAATATTTACTGTGGGTAAAACGAAGGCGCCTGTAACCGTGCAGGGGATATTAAAAGTAAATCCCGACTACAGCATACAGGATGCGCCACCGGCAGATATCTTTGCAATATTCGGTGGAGATGATGGTGTGGCTGCCAATGATCCGGAAGTGATCAACTGGATTAAAAGCCGGGATGCCAGTACGAAAGTTTATTTCTCTGTGTGCACAGGTGCATTTGTGCTGGGCAACGCCGGTTTGCTGGACAACCTCACGGTGACGACCTTTCACAACAGCATCAAATCATTGCAGAAGGTCGTTCCTTCTGCCAAAGTGCTGGCCAATGTACGTTATGTAGACAATGGGCGTATCATCACTACCGCTGGTATCTCTGCAGGCATAGACGGTGCGTTGCACCTGGTGGCAAAGCTAAAGGGAGAAGCAGAAGCGTTACGTATTGCCAAACATATGGAATATGACAAGTATGTGCCGGAGCAGGGACTGATAGTGAAGCATTGAACCTATCCCTTTTCTTTTTGTAATTCTCATGAAACTATAACAGGCGGAAAAATATAACAGCTCCGCCTTTCTGGTTAGACAATTGTCAATTTTCAGAAGGAATCAAAACAGAAAATGGTATTTTTGCGGATCAAACAAAGAGAAAAAATTGGTATACAATAGTCAAAGTAGGATTTCCTATTTTTCTGATAAGTCAATAAATGAAATTGCATTACCCGAACGGTTTACTTTCCCTTTTTATTATGAGCCACATCCGTTAGCAAAAATAGCTGCCGCTGAATTAGAGCATTATCTGGAAACTCAAACTGAGCTTGAACATAATTTTGGACTGAGAGCTGATATAGAGGGAACTCCCATTGGGAAAATGTTTGGCATTTTGGTGGTGAAGGATACCGAAGGGAAACTGGGTTATCTATCAGCCTTCTCTGGTAAACTGGCAGGCTCAAATGATCATCCCAAATTTGTTCCACCTGTTTTTGATATGCTGGTTGAGAATAGCTTTTTTCTCAAAGAGCAGGAGATCATTAACACTATTAATGCGCAGATTGAAGGAATATGGTCGAACGAAAATTACCTGCGTCTAAAACAGGATATTAAACGATTATCAGCCGAATCTTTACTGGAAATATCAGCTTTAAAAAAACAATTAAAAAACAATAAGGAAGACCGGAAGAAGCTCCGTGAAAGCCAAAAGAACAGTCTAAATGAGCAGGATTATATTATAGCAGAGGCCCAGCTTGTCAGGCAGAGTTTGCATGACAAGTACCAGCTTAGGACTCTTACAAACAAGTGGGCACAGCTTCTGGAAGAAATGCAAACGAGACTGACTCAATTTGAGACTAATATTGAAACCTTAAAAAATGAACGCAAGGAAAGATCGGCCGCTTTGCAACAACAACTTTTTGAGCAATATGTATTTTTGAACAAAGACGGTAAACTGAAAAGTTTGCATGAGATTTTTAGCCAGACTCCTTTGGGGAAACCACCTGCAGCAGCAGGTGAATGTGCGGCACCTAAACTATTGCAGTTTGCATTTTCGAGAGGCTATAAGCCACTTGCTATGGCTGAGTTCTGGTGGGGAGCTGCACCAAAATCGGAGATTAGAAAACATAAACATTTTTATCCGGCCTGTACAGGTAAGTGCAAACCTATTTTGGCACATATGCTTGAAGGAATGCCTGTTGACGAAAATCCATTATTACGTACCCCGGAAAAGAATAGCATGCTTGAAATAGTTTATGAAGATGAAAGTTTTATTGTAGTCAATAAACCAGCAGGATTACGTTCTGTTCCTGGAGTTGATATCCAGGATTCGGTTTACACCAGGCTAAAAGATGTCCTGGTAAATAATGAACCACTTATTATTCACCGGCTGGATATGGATACCTCGGGACTTTTAGTGGTAGCGAAAAACAGGGAAGTACATAAGCATATTCAAAGGCAATTTTTGCAACGTAAAGTAAGTAAATGTTATACGGCACTACTTTCTAAAGTGATTGATCAATCAGAAGGTGAGATCGATCTTCCATTGTGCGCCGATTTGTTCAACCGGCCAAGACAACTGGTTTGCTTTAAAGCCGGAAAAAAAAGCGTCACAAGGTGGAAGGTAATTAATAGATACAAGGATACAACCAAAGTTAATTTTTGGCCGCTTACCGGAAGAACCCATCAGTTACGTATGCACTCAGCTCATGAACTTGGACTTAATGCACCAATTGTTGGAGATGATCTATATGGTAGTGCATCTGAAAGGATGTACCTGCATGCCGCTTATCTCGAATTTATACACCCTAAAACCAAAGAAAAAATCAGCTTTGAAGTAGAAGATTTTTTTTAATGCTTTAGTAAACTTAATGCTCCAGGTATTTATTTCAGGGAGTGGTGCTTTTTTCAATTTTAATGAGGGGGATAGCTGCAAAAGCGATCAATAACATGAAAGTAGCTGTTATAACAAATAACCCTGACCCAACTATATGGTATAAGAAAGCCCCGCTAATGAGTCCTATGATACTTGCCAGGCTACCAGCGCTGCCGGCAAAACCCTGGATCATACCCTGTACATGTTCATTGCCGGTATTAGAGAGTAAGGCTACAAAGGAAGGCCACATGATACCATTTCCAATAGCAAAGAACAATGCACCAGCATAAATTAAGACGATGTTATTGAATTTCAGTAATACAAAACAGATGCAGAGAATAATACTGCCTGTAATGACCAGAGAGGCTCCTGAGAATTTCTTTGCCAGGAATGTTAGTACAGGACCTTCAACCAATACCATCATCCCACTTAAAAAGGCAAAGAAGATACCCAGTTGTAACACGCTCCAGTGAAGCGCCCCGGCAGCATATACAGGGAATCCTACATAAAAGAAATTGAATCCTAAAAATATCAGGAAGTATAAGATCAGAAAATAGGGTACGTATGGTAATTTTAAGACGGTGGAAAGATGATTTAATTTTACTGTTGGGATTGCTTTCTGATCAGTATGTTTATCTTCATGTATACGGAAGTAAATCACAAAAACAGCCACGAGCGAAGTGAGGGCAGTAGCAATAACAGGCAATGTGTTTCCCATTGGAGTAGCGCCTAATATACCTGCCAGTAATGGCCCGAATATAATGCCCAGGTTCGATGCAGCCGCCATTTTCCCGAAGTTCTTTTTACGGTCTTCATGGGCAGAAATATCTGCTACATAAGCATTCGCTACCGAAATATTACCACCGGTGATTCCGTCTATGGCTCTGCCTAAAAAGATAAAGAACAGGGGGATACTGAAGAGGGATGTTGGTTGATTAGGTAATAAGAGGCCAATAAGAAATATCACCCAGGCAATGAAGGTACCACCTACACTTAGCAGCAGGATTTTTTTACGTCCAAATTTATCAGACCAGTCACCAAGAATAGGGGAGCCAATCAGTTGGAAGAAAGAAAAGGTGGCGCTTAGTAATCCATACACGATTTCATGTCCGCCCAGTTTTAACACGATAATAACCATAAAGGGAATTACAATACTGAAACCAAGTGCATTAATGAACGTAACCAGTAAAATGGGAAAGAGTGGTGCTTTCTGCATGACTTAAATTTAACGAATGTTACGTTAAGTCTTTATAAAGCCGTTGAATTATACAATAGAAAAACCGTCTTAACAAACAGGTTTTTTATTGTACAAGTCCTTTATTTTTGTCCCGGCAATTCTGCCAGTTTTGAATTCGGTTTATCTCCTCTTAAATCATTTTCTATAATCTTCCCATCTGTGCTGATGAGGAAACCTGCGGGCACAGCAGTAATATTGAGATATTTCTTATTTTATCTTCCAATAACAAGCTCTGCTTCGAATAGTTTAATTTTCATGGTTACGATTTATTTCTTTCAGTTGTTCAGCCTCTTCTATAGCCCTCGGGGATTTTAATTAAATTGAGGAACATAAAAATTAACATCAATCAAATGAGAAATGTAATCTTCGCCATCAACCTTAGCATAGATGGTTGCTGCGATCACACCAAATTAACTGGGAATGAAGAAGTACATGAATATTTTACACACCTCATGCAAGAGGTTGACCTGCTCGTTTACGGACGTAAAACCTATCAATTGATGGTTCCTTTTTGGCCCGATGTCGCAAAAAAACAATCTGGACAGACAAAGGCAATGAACGAATTTGCTCAAATATTTGACTCCATCGACAAGGTTGTTTTCTCGCAATCATTAGAAGCTGGTAAAGAAAAAAATACGAGAATTGTTCGTACAGATCTTCAGGAGGAAATACTGAGATTGAAAGAAGAAGAGGGCAAAAGTATTTTATTAGGAGGTGTAACACTTCCTTCACAACTTATAGAGCTGGGACTAGTTGATGAATATTGTATTGTTGTGCATCCAGAAGTTGTTGGAGAAGGGAGACGGTTATTAGAAAGTACCATCCTGCAGGAAAAATTACAATTAAAACTTATTGAGTCGAAGATCTTTGAGTCAGGATGTGTTGCACTTCGTTATTTGAAGCAGTGATAGATATTGTTATAGGAGTATGCTTTTGGTAGCAGTACAACTGCCAAAATTCACATTGGGGCAAAATAATTTCCATTTGCTTTGTAGTTCAAAGTACTTTTATATATTTGAGGTATCGGACAATTTGTACAATTCTAAATTATTGCACAATTGTATGCCCCTTCTACCTACAAGTCATTAGGATGTTTTATAACAAGAGGAGGAACTATTAACTATGGTACTTCAATTACTGGTATAAAATTCTATTTTGACGGAGGATCAATAATTAGTGGTACCGCGCAAATATTCCCTACAGGCAACAGCGGATTATAAATAAGTTAGAAACCTGAGAATGTCTCATAAATTAATGAGGCATTCTCTGTTATTTTAACGCTTTCTAACTCATTTTATCTGCCGGGGCGGATATTATTCGCTAAATTTCAAACAAAGAGAATGGCAAAAATAGTCTTGGTTACAGGCGCTTCATCAGGAATCGGTAAATCAACAGCAATTTATCAAACTGGTTGGTATTTCTCATTTCAGAAACTCCGCTTTTAGCTACTTTCCAATCCGCAATACACATTCGAAAAATCTTTCTTCTCAAGATCACTCTTATGGATCACAAAATAAAGTTCACCAGCATCCCAGAAGCAAAAACCGGGATTATCATCAGAGCTAACCCTCAACAGCACCATCCAATCTTCCGGGTTGCCTTTCTTTTCATTTACAGCCTCCATCTCCGGTGTTCCATGCTGCTTGAATACATAAGAGTTCATACTATGAACCGGACTAACTGAACAGGCCTCTAAGCCGTTTTTCAGTTGCTCCGCTTCATCAGACATCTCTTCCAGGTCTGTCAGTTCGGGATACAGACTAACGGCATTATACATAGTAGGTATGTTGGGATATTTCCCAGACGCTACCCGGAAGGGAGTGTATATATCGTCGTCATCATATGTGAATGCTGTTTCAATATCCAGGTCTTTCGCCGATTGCAGATCGCTGCTATCTCCATCGTAATACAACACTTTTGGCTCCATTTGTTCCAGGTCATTAACGAAGAAATAAAGGATGCCTGTTCTGGGAAGGTATTCCTGCAGGTGAGCAATAGCGGCGCAATTGATTTGAGCAATGAACTGAAAGCCTCTTACCTGTTCGTTCCCGACAATAAAGGATGGATAGTTCAGGCCGGGAGGCAGGTCTGGCAAACCGCCGAAGCGGTGATTCCCTTTTTCCAGATAGGTATCTTGTTCAGTTGTTTCCAGCGCCACCGATTTACGGGAGCAGTTGATCAATCCCTCCTTAAACTTCTCTAATCTGGCAGCATTTATCTGGGTTTCCAGCGTTTGCAACAGCTCCGGGTCATATTTTGCGAAGAAGCGGCGATCATCATAAGGAACCATCCCCTGGCCATCCGCACCTTTATAAGTATAGTCCAGCAGCGCCATTTTCTTTTCCAGTTCCAGTTTAAGTCTGGGGATCTTTTCCAGTTCCGCAGGTAGTTGCTGCAGCGGGTTTTTCTCGATATCCAGATATTGAAGCCGGGTCACAGACCCGGGCACAGAAGTAAGCCGGTTGTTTGCGAGGACCAGCGTTTCCAGTTTTTCCGGCAAGGCAGGGTGAATAGATTGCAACTGATTGCCGGAGAGATAAAGTTCCTTTACGACAGGCAGTTGTAATATATAAGGATGAATACCCTCTACCTTGCTGCCAGACAAGTGGATTGTTTCCAGCTTTTTGAGGTCGCCCAGCCATTGCGGCAGGCTATCCAACGCAGATACACCCGTCAGTGAGAGCTTTCGCAGTTCCTTCAGGCCTTTCACTGCTTTAGGAACAGCCTTGAAATCAGCCGCCCGTTGGCTATCCCGAAAATAAATTGATAATACCTCCAGCTGTGTTAACGACCGAATGGTTTCCTCCAACGTGCCAGGATAAGGATCTGTAAGCAAAAGCCGACGTACAATATCCGGTGCAGCCGTGCTCACCTCCTGTTCACTCAGGAAGCTGTAGCGCTCCCATACCAGATTTTCTATGGGCAGCTTAACCGCCACTTTTACCGGATATTGGTTGAAGAATCCATTAATACCCAGCCAACCTGCTTCGAGACTTACCTCCGCAGTAAGGTCCTGTAAGTAATGAAATCCGTCTTTCCAAAAAGAGGACAGGTAACTGCTGTCTTTACTCTTCTCAATGCGGAATTTGCCTGTGGGAATACCGGAATGATAGATACCCTTAAAGCAGAATTGCAGATATACCTTTCTATCATTATAGTCGTTGATGATGTCGCTTTGTTCCAGATCTATATACTCAGGCGCCTGTGCTTCAATTTTAACATACAGGTCACCGCCCCCATCAGAGATGTAACATAGTCTTTCCCCGCTAAGCACAAACATATGGCTCCCGATTTGCCAGCATTCCTGACCGTCAGCCGGAACGGAAAAAGGCGTAATATTTCTATTATCCTCTATTGCATCGTCGATAAGACTTTTAAAAGCTTCCTCACCTTCCTGCAGGGTTTCAGCAAGATCTCCCAAATACTGGAGACTTTGCAATATTTCGTCAAACAGCGGTTCATAGAATTCCCGTGAATCGCTCTTGCAATCGCCAATAAAGACGTAACCATATTCGCTGCTGACAGGCAACAGACCAAAATAATAAAAATCTCCTTTAGGGGATCCGGCAGTTCTTATATCGGACCTGAGACCCGCCACCTGTAATGTTTTATCCGCTATTACTTCAACGGCCCCACGTTCTTCGAGGCAGCTTTCCTGAAACCGGGCAAGGAGGTCATCGCCTTTATACTCATCATAAGAGCTCAGCTCCTGCAAACTGATAGAGACATAGGACAGACACTCATCGCCCTTCCGATGTTCTCCCATGACATGCTCCCGGACTGTCAGTATGTGCTCATATATTGAAGGAAAATTAACGCTGAAGGTTTTTGCTGAAGCTGACTGCATAGATTCGGTTATTAAAAAACGTTGACGTCAAGTATACTACTTTTGACGAGGATATGCAACAAAAAAGAGTACAGAGGTAGCATCTATCCTGGGAAGACTTAAAAACAAAATGCCGGAGATACGATCCCGGCATTACTTTAAAGTAGTTCTCAGGTGAAATCGGCGTCGTCTTCCATCCAATTGCTGATTGCGGCTTTAGACTGCTGTTAAATGTATTTTTTAGCTTTTAAAGGACTGTCTTTATTGTTCAACAAATCCTCTGCAATAGATATCATACCTCCATTATGAGAACCGCCCCATAAAGCTCTTCCATACACATAACTTGAAGTGTATTCTCTCCAGGTTTTACAGAATTTTTTCAACCCATCATAGCTTGCTTCCAGGTATTGTTTAAGTTCATTTTCTGATAAATAATCCATTTCAAAACAACACCTTGCTATGAATGAAGCTCTACCATAATTCCATCCTGCATCTTTTATTTTTTCCAGTGCAGAATAGTTTTCAAACAACCCCTGAGCTGTAACTTCCGGAATTACATTACCTAATTTTCTATAGATCTGAAGATATTGCTGAAATATGCTTTCGTCATCCGGCAATCCGGATTTTAATATTTCAACGTAGTTTTCCTTATTTCCATATGCTTCATATACAACAGAAATATAAGTATCATTATTCCTTTCTATCAAACTGCTCAGTATTTCCTTCGCATCTTCACTACTATAAATGTCCCAATAATCCTGCAATAATTTCTTAATTTCATTTTTACTTAAACCCGTAACAAAAGAGTTTAAATATGCCGATTGTTGAGATGCATACATAGAGCCCACCAATATATGATCTAGTTGTTGTCCGTATAGAGGTTGAGTATTATTAAGTCTGAAATCTGAAAAAGCCCTGAATATTTTCTTAAGAAAACTCATAAAATATCAGACAGATCTTAAATTAGAAAATCTGGACTTTAATTCCTCTACAAGTTGCTCTCCAACCACCTGATACTTTGCTCTGATTTGAAGTTGTTTTTTTAGATTCAATATATCCGTAGGATTTACAACATATCTTAATCTATCGTGAATTTCAAGCGATAATTGTTGTCCATCAATATCAAACGTGATCACATGAACTTTTGGCAGATATTCTTCTGCTTGTTTTGCATAAAATCCCAATTGAGCTTTTAATAATCCGCCATCTCGTAATTGGGCTTTTTCTATGCGAAAATTATCAAAGATTAAATGCTCTTCTAATTCACCTGCAGTATCAGTTGTGAAAAAATGCAAATCTTTACCACTTAAAACCCAGAAAGCATCGGTTTCTATACGCCGAAGTCTTACCCCAACACTAGACAATGCTACATTTTTCAGACCATCACCTATTAAGTTTTGAACTTTATTTGCTGTGCTTTGAGGTATAGACGCAGAACTGAAAGCATCAATTACTTTACCATCCATCCAATTTTTAAGAAAAGAAAAATCCTGATTTAATAACTCATTTTTGTAGGATGAATAATTTCCGCGTTCCTGATCAATATTTATTTCAGTTTTTGCAGATTTGTAACGTTTATTCATTATTACCATAAACACTATGCCTGCAATAGCAATAACTAATACTACCGGGATGATAAATAAGGGGTTCATAATTTATAAAAGTAGTTTAAGTCATTTAGTTAAGCTCCTAACGGAGCCTATTATGTTGCTACAAATACGGAGCTTAACTAAACAACATTGAATTTAAGGTTTAATTTATATGTTCTCAGGAGTCACCTTTTCTTTTTTCGAAGGAATAACGCCCCAGATTAATAAACCAATAATCAATAGCGCAACTATTTTACCTCCATATCTTGTATAAAAAGGTAATTTATTGAGTTCTTCTTTATTTCGCTTTTGTGATGCTAAAATTGCATCTATCTCGTTTTGAGGTATATCATAATAGGTCTCTGTTTGTTCATCAAAGCCAACCAATTTTGGTTCTTCAGTGATGTATAACGGAAGCAAATAAGCAATGTTGAATTCTTTATGAAGTGTAGCCAGATCAAAAAAATTGCCGTCTTTTAATTTAAATTCATCTGTATCAGGTAAGTCAAGTACTTTGTTTAATACTTCTCTTTCTCCTAAAGGAATTCTGGCTTTTGCAAAAACAGCTGTTGAAGAAAACACAACTAGTAAAGCGATAAAAATTGAACGAGTTAAGGAAATCATGCTAATTTAAATTATTATGTTATTTATAGGTTGTTAACTTTTAGGGAGATATCCTGAAATTTAATTTCGGCATAATAATACACTTTTTAATTAATATATTAAAAAAATAAATCTATTTATTATAATGTGCTCAGTTGGAAGACAGTATCTACTATTATTATAGTTCTTCTTTTTATAATCCACTGGAGTAAATAAACAAAAGCCACTTGAAGCGGAACGAGTGGCTATTTTCACTGAAATACCCAACCAGGTGATCAGGGCATCAGAGAAGTTGCCGATATTTGGCAAAACAGAGTTTTGACTTTATGGAGCGTTATGAATTTTTCAAACAATTCCACGACATCAGTCTAGCCGACTATTATTTGTTGACAGATTGCCTTAAAACCAGGTCGTTCAGGAAAGGAGATTTCATCACCGTCCCAGGGCAAATCCAGCGGGAACTTTTTTTTGTAAAAAGCGGCGTTCAAATGTCTTACTTTGAAAAGGGCGACAAAATCTACACACTTGCCTTCACCTATTTCCCGTATTTATGTGCCATCGCTGAATCTTTTTCGTTTCAGGTACCTTCGAAATACCATTTAATTTGTTTAACAGACAGTGAATTGGATTATATCACCCATGAAAATTTACAGAAGCTGGTGGATCAATCACAGCAAATAGAAAGGCTCTTCAGACGGATGACCGAAGCCATGTTTGCTGGCATGATTGATCTGCATATCGAACTGCGCGCGATGAATATCGAAGAACGGTACAAAGAGTTTTGCCGGAAAAGTCCACACCTGCTTCAACTTGTACCGCACAAATACATTGCTTCCTATCTGGGTATAGACCCCACCAATTTCAGTAAGCTGTTCAACAATGTTAAATTTTGATCTTGGTGTAGACCAAGATTTGTTTCTCCAGGAGTTTCGATCTTTGTCAACAAATAAGCACAAAGCAAATACAACTATGGAAAATCGTGGAAACTATGCCAACATTAATGGATTACAGCTATATTATGAAGTACATGGCAAGGGAGAACCGCTGCTACTCCTACCCGGGGCACTTTCGGGAATCGGCACCGCATTCGGGAAGTTAATCCCCCTGCTCGCAATAAAAAGGCAGGTTATTGCTGTTGAATTTCAGGGATATGGCCATACAGCCGATATCCAGGAACGCCCGCTCTCTTATGAACTGCTTGCAAATGATGTTATTGAACTACTCCATGTTTTGAATATACCGAAAACCGATATTTTCGGGTATAGTACGGGCGCAGGGGTGGCTTTGCTGATAGCTATCCGCAGGCCTGACGTAGTAAGAAAACTCGTACTGGCCTCGGTTAGCTATAAGAGCATCGGGCGGCATCCAGATCTCAGTACCCTGTTTAGCTCAGAATTCATGGAGCAAGCGCTGAAAGGTTCCCCATATGAAGCAGAGTACCTTAGCACGGCCCCAAGACCTGAAGACTGGCCGAAACAGCTCGCTAAAGTAAGAGCTTTTGAACAGGAAGTGCAGGACTGGCCGGCGGAGGAAATCAGTGGGATTGCAGCCCCCGCCCTGATTATAGCAGGTGACACAGATATCATTCAGCATGAACACACCGTAGCGTTGTATAAATTATTCGGTGGCGGAAGCTTAGGTGAATTGTCAATGCCCACCTCCCAACTAGCCATATTGCCAGGAACCATGCACACTACACTAACGCAAAAAACGGATTTGCTGATGGCTATGATCCCCGGTTTTCTTGATGTCAGCGATGAAGTACCTCACAAGTGAAACCACGGCAAATGACAGCGGCCATGAATCACAGGATGATAAGCTCGTTGTCTCTCCTATGTACAATTCAAACGATTGACAACCTGATTGGTTGCCACAAAATTTCTCAGATCAGACAGATGTTTCTCTTAAATAACTACTTGTCTTCATCAGGTACACAAACAAAAAAGGCTGCATCAAAGTATGCAGCCTCTTTTGTTTGTGTATGTGCTCTTCAGTGGCACATCGCGTTGAAAGATATCCTGAATATTATTTACACAGTAAAGCGGAAGTATCTCCAGTTTGACCATGAGCAATAGCGATCACCTACTTTGGCTCTTACGCGCCAGCGGCCTGGCTGTGCACCTACAAAGTTATGATTGAAGCTTGTGCTGGTCAGATTATGATATACAGCAAAACTGCGGAATGACTGTGCTGCCCACTGTCCGGCATTGACAGCGCCAAAGGCATCAACTTCGAGTGAATAAGTGGCGCCAGTGATATTTACCGGTGTCCATTTAAACGTCATTTTACGTGGATAATGATTGAACACTGTGCCTTCATCTGGATCGAGCAGGGTAGGCACTGCACCCTTCCACCATGTCAGGGTAGGATCGCCCAGTATACTCATACCATAGAACCATCTTCTTTCACCCAGGTCATGATCTGCACCACGTGCCTGCCACCATTCAGCCAAGGCATCACCGATACATTTTCCTTTACCGATGGGTTCATAAAAGTCTGCAAAAAACAGCATAGAACCTGTTTTGGTGCTACCTACAGCTGTCAGTCCACGATTGATTTCCCCACCAGCTTTGTCGAAGATATACCAGCCACCCAAATAGTCGTTTTCAGTAAAGCGGGCAGTACTGCAACAGAACAGGTTAAAGAAGTTCGCATTTGGACAGCGCTGATCGCGGAAGTATGCGGTATTGATCAATTCAGTGTTACCTTGTGATGGTACACGGAAAGAATGCACGTGTGGGGAGGAGTGAGCACATACCTGTACGAAGGAACGGGTCTTATTAATTTCCACTTTATACAGGTCGGCATCTGTTGTATTGGGATTGGTATATTTAGTGATGTAGGATGCGGGTGTCATCAGGTCCATTTCGCAATCATCGAAGTGTTCCCAGTCATCGTCCACGTAAGCGAGTGCAGAGCGGGAATGACCTAATTCCCCAACACGGAACTGGTGATTGCGATCGAAATAGTTATTGATTAACGCTGCATCATTACCATCGGCGGTAGGTGTCCAGATACGACCTAACCATATTTCCGGTGTAACATTTCCAGTCACTGCATTGTATTTACCATCACCGTCAGCATCAGTCCAGGTACCATTTGTATCCATATAGAACAGATCACAGGGGAACTCGGAATGAGCATCGTGAAAATCGTTATCCATTTCAAACCAGGCTACCGGAATAGCGCCTACCATCACCACGCCTTTAGGCGATTTACTACGGATGTAGTTGCGGATATAAGCAGGTTTGCCTCCTTTTACAACGTGTACCGTTGCCCAGTAGCCATCGTGGCCAAGGTCCAGCACATAACGTTCTACGCGGCTTTTTACTGCCTGATACACATCTTTATGTACCAGTACCAGCACTTTTCCTTTCGGAAAGCGGAATAAATTGTAGGTGTTCAGATAGCTTTCACCGGAAGGATGGGCGGGGCGGGGTTGTTCTTCAATCAGTGGAACGAGTTGCAGGAAGTTGTTGTGCTGCAATACATAATCGCCGTAAGTTTTCAGGCGTATATTATCTCTGTCTACGAGTTCCAGGTTACGCACATCCTTATAGGCATCATTCAGTTTGTACTGGCGCCCTATTGCTTCCATGTTGAAAACGGTCCTGTCGCCGTTTATCTGCGCACGGATGTTGGAGACATCTGTTAACGTTTGATTTTCACCCGCCATTGCCGGGTTGTTCTTTTCTTTAGACATGTTAAGGTTGTTTTGGAGTTACTTAATAATTAGGTTGATGTTGTCAAAACTACGATGCACTATGTTATGCGAATAGGTAGGAATTACCTGAAATACTGCGTAGTTATACGCGAATGATGCAGATACGGTTAATTGATGTGAACGGAAGAACGGCCCGAGCAGCTACTGTTAGCTGAATATGGATTTACAGTCCTTTCAATTCTACAGATCTCAACTATAAATGGTGCAACTGCTTTGAGCATTGATGATAAATACTGCTCAATTGAAAAAGGAAAGAAAGCCGATCTCCTTATTTGGAACAATAGCCCTTTTGACAATTATAAAAACTTTCTAGTCGACAAGACAATTATTAAAGATGGTGTCGTTTTAAAAAACTAAAGTAATAGACCAGACAGAGATAACTGTTAAACTTTCTGCAAACACCAGGTGGTCATGCACCGTAAGTTTTGCACATTGGTGGTTTTTACAGGTTCGTGTAGCCGGGCGTTGAGGCTTTCGGTATATTGAAGCAGTAATTGCTGGTTAACCAAAAAACGTTCGCTGCCATCGGGCAAAAGATAACGACCATTGCCCAGGTTCTGCACCAGCGTTTCAATCCCGATATCCGACGCAAGTCTTGCAAATAAATATCCGCCGGGTTTCAGCACCCGCCACATTGAGTGGATCATATTATCAAAATGATCGGGATTGTTGGCGAAGTGCAATACCGCGCTGCTGATCACCAGGTCAAAATAATTATCATCAAAAGGTAGGTTTTCAGTCGAAGCAACTACAAAATTCTCTATAGAGTTCGCATGGGCCAACGTTTGTGATAATTGTTTAACGGCTGATATCGCATTGGGATTAGGATCAATACCATACACCTCATAGCCGTTTCTTAAGAAGTAAATCAGGTTACGCCCGCCTCCGCAGCCTGCGTCGAGCACATTATTACAATTATCATAAGTACCTTTAAGCAGTTGGTCGAAAAGGTAAATGTCTATATTTCCGTAAAGTTGCTGAAGTTCCGATTGCATGGATCAAAGTTAAAGGATAAGTGGCTCGACAGTAATTTTATTGATAAAAATAATATTGCTAATTTGAGATTAAACAGGATAATTACAATGCTTACCGATACCTTAAAAATACTTTACAGCAGGGACCTTGCTAAATTAAAACAGGAACTGGAGTTATATAACAGCGAAGATAACATCTGGCGCGTTGACAAGAATATTTTAAATTCTGCGGGAAATCTTAGCCTTCATTTGATAGGAAACCTGAACACCTATATCGGTGCTGAACTGGGGAATACCGGTTATATAAGGAACAGGCCTGAAGAATTTTCACTGAACAATGTCCCCAGGCAAGAATTGATCAGTAAAATAGAGCGTACCATCGAAGTGCTTGACGTTACACTCGGTTCGCTCACTGAAGACCAATTAAAAAGCGAATACCCTCAGTCAGTTTTTGATGGTAAAGTATTAACTGAATATTTTCTCGTCCATCTCGCAACGCATTTAAGCTATCATTTGGGACAGGTAAATTACCACAGGCGGTTGCTTGATTACTGATATATTAGTCTTGAATATAGCGCCCAACTGATCCAGGAAGGACAATGGCCATTATCAGGAAATTATTTTTGCGGCACCTTCTTCATTTATATTTTGAGTATCTTTAATAAAGTGGGACAATTTTTGGGATACCCCTTTACCTATTATATTGTATATCAATGTACCAATCTTTGAGGAGTAAACATTTGCTCTGTATTCTCTTTTTTTGTATGCCAGTACCTGTTTGGGCACAGGTATCTCCTCCATCTATCTCATCTGTTTCTCCGGTCAGTGGTGCGGTAGGTGACACGATCACTATTACCGGTAAGAATTTCGTAGCTACCACCGCTGAAAATATCGTCTATATCGGGAATATAAAGGCGCAGGTGATATCGGCAGGCAGTACTGTGCTGAAGGCAAAGATACCTGCGGGTATTGGCAGTGACCCTGTGTCGGTTACCTGTAATAATCTCACGGCATGGTCTGAAGTAAGGGTTACACTTACTTTTCCGGTGAACAACGAAAAGTTCAGACCTTCCTCTTTTGGAACGAAGATAGAACTGAAAGGAAATTCCATTGCCGCATTAGCTGATATTAATAATGATGGTAAACTGGATCTGCTGTACAGGGATAACTACGGTCTGGCTTTAGTACGTAATACAAGTACCGTTGGGAATATCAGTTTTGCTGATCCGGAAGTCTATAAAATGGATGCCCTGAATAGTATTGCAGCAGCAGATCTGGATGGAGATGGAAAAACGGATGTAGCATCCGTTTCTTATCCCGGTAACCATATCGTTATCTTCCGTAATACAGGTAATGGCCTGAGTGATACCATTCAGGTGCCCTTAACGGTCGAATCACAATTCTTTAGTTTGGTTATATCAGACGTTGACAATACCGGGAAGGCGGATCTGTTTCTTTGCAGCAGTATTCTGAAAGAGGTATACCGGTTTAAAAATAACAGTACGCCGGGGCATATGTCTTTTCAGCTTTGGTCGATTTATAATAATGATATTGCTATTATTCCTTATAATCTGGCATTTGCAGATTATGATGGAGACGGAAAAAAGGATATGGCTATGTGTGGGTATGGTGAATATCTGCAGGTATTCAAAAATGTCGAGTATTTCGGTTATTGGTTCCGCAATCCATTGAATATCGATCTTACAGACAGAGGACCCGTAGTCAGTGATTTAAATGTAGTTAGTGTCGATATAGATCAGGATGGCAAAGCAGATCTGCTGACGTCTAATGGAGGTAGCAATAGTGTCTCCGTTTTCCTGAACAGACCAGCGTACGGAGACATGGCTTTTGCGCCACCTCTTTATTTCAAAACGGACGAGACGCTGGATTGGTTATCTGTCAACGATCTGGATGGAGATGGTAAAAAGGACCTGGTTACCAATAACTATTCCGGGTCCAGTATGTCTGTGTTTAAAAATATCAGCGACAGTAATAACGTGCAGTTTGCAGCACCGGTGAAATACCAGGTTGCTACTATCTTTGATGGCTATAATTATATGAATCTGACCGGAGATCTGGATGGAGATGGTAAACCTGAAATGATGGCTTGTCAGACCGGTGATCTGATTGTTATTTTTAAAAATGAGATAAAGCCGAATACAAATGTACATGTATGTGTCGGTACAGATACTGCGCTTACGTCTCCATTATCAGGAAACATCTACCAGTGGCAGATTGATACGGGGCAAGGGTTTATTCCTGTCACAGATGATAGTATTTACACAGGTAGTAATAGTGCCCGGCTGACCATCCGGAATGTGCAGTCATCTTATCAGAACTACCTGTATCGTTGTCTGGTGGATAATAAGAATGAGCAGGTGTTTACGCTGAAGATAGATACGGTGACAATACCAGATATAAAGATCAGTATAGACATGAACAATATTTGCGTAGGTACACCGGTAGAATTTTCTGCCACTTATAAAGATGCCGGTAATGCACCTTCATTCCGATGGCTGATCAATGGTTTGCCAACGGATAGTATCGGGCTCAAATACTATAGCAGCACGCTGGAAAACGGGGACAGTGTCTCAGCGGTGGTATACAGTAACGCCATCTGTTCTCAGCACATGAATGATACCAGTAATATCATCATCATGAATGTACATCTGGTTACACTACCGGTAATAAATATTACTGCTAAAGACAGTGTACTTGTGAATGAGCCATTTGTTATTACTGCTGATACCAGTAATATTCGCCCCGGGTCATCGCTTACCGTATTTCAGAGTATTAACGGGTCTGCTTATTCTCCTTATAGGTATGTATATGATATTGATACAGCCAGTCTTACTTTTACTGTCAGTAATGCAGATAGTGTGGCCGGCGTAAAAAAATATTTTATACGATTATACGGATACAGTATTGATGGTTGCACATTAATGGCGGTCAGTGATACCATTTCTGTGATTGTTTCCAAACGTACACCTGAAAGAGCATCTTCTCCTGATGAACCTTCCGGAAGATTATATCCCAATCCTGTTACAGATAATCTGACGGTGAATGATCTTGATCTCAATGATGGATGGGTAACGATGGAGATAAGAAGTATGGATGGTGCGCAGAACCTTGGTGTTTATAATATTGAAGGAAAAACCAGTCTGAATATTAATATCGCTACATTGAACAAAGGTTTTTATGTGGCGGTGCTGAAGCGTAAAACGGGTGCGCCCAAGACGATACGGTTTATCAAACTATAACTTAACATTTACCAGGATACTATTTATTTAAAAGAGTCCTTGAAGAAGGTGGCTCAATTACTTTTGAAATCTGGTCTTCCTGAATATAATATCCAAAGGGAGATTAACATTAAAACGTAGAAAAGGAATACTATATGATTTTTTTTAGCCATTTCGTGAGCCAGCGTAGCAACCAAACTTTCAGGTTCTAATAGTTGCTTACGATTCAACCATATTTCGTATTTACCATTTTGGCTCCTCCCGCCATAAAGACCTGCAGGATTTTGAAGTCCTTTGTCTGCTTCCAAAAAAATACGACCGCCCAAAGGACTACCGGTTGATATTTCATTTACCCCGTCATCGTAAAAACCTAGTTCAAAAAGGAAGGCCGGAGATAATCTCTGGCCTTTTCATATCGTGCCCAGACATCTTCTGTCACTTCTGCTGTTTCAGGTCAGGATAACGGGAAACCAGTTCCTCGTGCAAAAGGCGCATACCACATACATATGTAGACACCAGGATCCTTTTACCCTTTCCCTTGTGAGGAACGATATGCAGATAATTCCAGGCAAACTTGTATCCTTTTACGTCTTCCAGCAGGATCTCCCTGTTAACAAGTCTGGATACTTTACGGACACTATGATTATCCCAAAAGATCTTTTCATCCACCTGTAAAATACCGCACATAGAAGCGCCAATAGCAATAAGCGATACAGGTAAAATGAAGAAGATGCCTTTCCTGAGAAAAGGATCGAAGAATAAGTAGATCAGCAGGCTAACAAATACACATATCAAGGCGCCGAACATGATGTAAGTGGCATTCCTCCAGCCACGGGTCAAATAAAAAACGTCTTCCATAGAGTGAGCGTAAATATTTACTGTAAATATAAATCTTGCCCGTTAAAATCCAACTTTTAACATAGCAGTCACTTCCCAGAGATGTTCGCGGCCTTCCAGGTATAAACGCGATTTAACAAGACCAGGCTGTGATTCTGGCGTTCCATGTTTCATTGCAAAAGGTAATTTAGCAAAGAAGTAACATCTATTGTGTGGAAATCCGGGGCAGCGAATTCATGTATTCCTGAGGAGATGCGTTAAAGTGCTTTTGAAAATTCCTGCTAAAAAGACTGTGAGTACTGTAACCAACCATCCTGGCGATCTCAGCCAGACTAAACTCATTTTCAGCAATAAGACAAGCTGCCTTTCTGAGTCGGGTGATATCAATCAATTCTTTGGGTGATAAAGCAGAAAGAGATTTAATTTTCCGATAGAAAGTGGGCCGGCTCATATTCATATGTTCAGCCAGCGTATCAATATCCATTTGAGTATCCCGGATATTTTTACGAATATAATCATTCAGTTTTTTTAGAAAAATTTCGTCCGTTTTTGAGTGAGCCATCACCCGCACATCTTCAAATGGCGAACTCGCAAAATGAGTTTTTATCTTTAAGCGGTTATTAAGCAAATTGGTAATTTGTATTTGAAGGAATCTGGGAGAAAAAGGTTTTTTAATATAAGCGTCGGCGCCAGCCTCCAGTCCTTTTATATGTGACAGATGGGTGTTTTTGGATGTCAGTAATATGATAGGAATATGGCAGTATTCAACGTTTGATTTGACCACCTGACATAGTTCAAAACCATCCATCCCCGGCATCATAATGTCTAATACAATGAGATGTATCATTTCGGTATTTAGAACCAGCAGCGCGTTTTCAGCATTTTCTGCCAGATGTACTTTATAAGTATCACCTAAAACTTCTGATAGAAATTCCAGGATATCCTGGTTATCATCTATAATTAAAATGCTTTCAGTCATAGTTATTATATTTTTTTCCAGCTACTCAGATTAAACTCGAATTTTTGATGTACCGGTAATGTTAATACAAAAACGATTTCATTGATACTACCCGAAACCAACTCTAAAGATCCATTATGTAATTCTGTTAATGACCTGGCCAGAGGCAATCCAATGCCTGTTCCTGGCTTTTCCTTGTTGTTCAGCCTGAAAAACGGTTCAAATATTTTTTCCTGAAATCCGGCTGGTATCCCTTTCCCATCGTTACTGAAAATAATTGTAAATTTTTCGTCGCCGGCATTGAGGGGGGGCATCTTTATAGTAGCGCAGCATGCTGCATACTTAATGGCATTGGAGATCAGGTTACCGCATATTTTAATCAGTGCTTCCCGGTCTACAAATGCCATAATATGGATTTCAGGAAAATCTGTATGTAAACTTATTTTGCTCTCTTTAGCAAGTTCTCTGAATGAATCTGTTTGTTCTATGAGCAGTTTATTAATGTTTGCGTTTACAAAGTTTAATCCGAACTGTTCTATTTCGGTCTGCCTGAAATCCAGCAACTGCCCGGTAAGGTCTGTCAGTCGATTTGCATTCTTCTGCACCATCAACAGGCTCTTTTTAATATTCGGCTGGTCCTCTGCCATTTTTATCAATCTTTCTACTGGCCCTACAATCAGGGTTAGGGGTGTTTGGATTTCGTGCGCAATGTTGGTGAAAAAATCAATTTTAAACTGATAGATTTCTTTCGTTTTTTCGTGTTCAAATAGTTGGAGTTTAATCAGGTTTTTACTGTTCAGGTAACTATGATAATAGCGGATCAAAAGGAACAAAATGGTTCCTGAAATCAGCACATATAAAAAGTACGCAGTATTGCTTTTCCAGGAGGGGGGTGAAATGCTGATAAACAGGCGCCGTTCTTTACCTGTCCAGTTGCCGACATTACTTTCTGCACGCACTGTAAACGTATAGTTCCCCGGTGCCAGGTTTGTAAAATAGGCGTTTCTGTTGGTGTTAAGATATGTCCAGTCTTTATTTACTCCGGTCATGAAATATTTATACCTGGTGGCCCTGGCCGAAGAGTAATTCAGCGCAGCAAACTCAATACTGAAATTATTCTGATCATGGGTGAGCACAATGGTATCTGTAAATAGAATTGATCTGGTGTGTGGGTCATCTTTATTGTTTATCTGAAACCCGGTAATGTAAGTTGGCGGAGATACATCTTTGGTGCCGAAATCGGCGGGGTTAAAGGCGATCATTCCTTTCACAGATCCGAAATACATTTTGCCGGTAGCGTCTTTGTAGGCTGAATTGTAATTAAACTGATCTGTTATGAGCCCGTTCGATTGCGTATAAGTCTTACACTGTTCAGTGTGTAAATCAAAACAGATAAGACCTCTGAGTGAACTTATCCATAAGCGTTTTGAATTATCTTCCAGAATACAGAACACAGCATTACTGGGTAAGCCGTTTTCTATCGTAAATTTTTTAATGGTTTTCCGATCTGGATTTAACTTTATGAGGCCACCGCCGGCAGTTGCAAACCACAGTGAGTGATTGCTGTCTTCAAAAATATTATACACCGGAAATTCATTGATAATTTCGTTGTGCTGCTTGTCGCCAAAACGGAAATTACCATGTTTGCCGGTTTTACGATTATAGTAAAAAGCACCTTGCGATACGCTGCCAGTCCAGATATTTCCCTGTTCGTCTTCAGTGATGTCAAAAACATACGAGTTATAGGGTATCTGTTTAACACGGCTGAATGTTTTGTGCTTCCTGTCATAAAGAAATAATCCTGAGCCATTATATGCAGTACCAACCAGTAAGGTGCTATCCATTGTGAGATAGAAACGGAGTACAAAATCACTCACCTTGTCGTTTTTGTCACCAATAAATTGAAAGCGGTCAGTCACTGTTCCGGTGCGCGTGTCCATTATTTCCATACCATGTAAAAACGGGCCGATGAATAACTGATCACCTAATGTTAAAAGACCGTGGATATTGGGGTAGGAGATAGCACCCTTTTTTCCCGTTGCAGCATAACTGGTAAATTTTCCTGTTTTTACATTGAACTTATTGATACCTGCATCTTCGGTACCAATCCATAAGTTACCCCTGGTATCAGGACAAATTGTTCCCACAGCGTTGCCTGATATGGAGTTAGTGCCTTGCAGGGGATAATATTTTTCAAACCGGGCATTCTCTGCCGAATAATAATTTAAGCCACCAAAAAAAGTACCTGCCCACATACCTCCCCGATTGTCTTTGCATATTGTATAGACAGCGTTATCTGCAAGAGAATAAGGATCACTGATCTGTTTTCGTAAATTCTGGCTTGTGTTGGTGGCCCGGTCGTATACATATATACCTGATTCAGTGGCTATCCAGTAATGCTGATTACTGGCGGCAGTAATATCACGTACATATACATCAGTATTATCATTGTTGCGAAGGGGTAATGATGTGATTGTTCCTGTTTTAGTGTTATAACTTTTTAATCCCTGTTTAAAACACCCTATCAAAATTTCTTTATCACTAACGGGACATATTTTGCTGATAGATCGCATATTTGCAGGTATACGCAGATCAATTATCCGAACATTGGCCATCTTTTGGTGTGAATAGATGCTGATGACGCCATCGTCATTGCCCACCCACAAATTCCTGCTGCTGTCAATAGCCACGCAGGAGGCATGTAGCTTTAAATCGTCAACTTTTTTTTGTCTCTGATCATATTTGTAGAGTGAATAATTAGCCAGGAACCATAAATTATTGTCGCTGTCAATCACAAGATGGCTGATGTATGTTGACGGGGCGATGTCAAGTGGCGTAAAAGCTTCGTTACGGGGATTATACATATAAATACCCTTACCTGTACCAATCCATAACATACCGTTTTTATCTTCGGAGATAACGGTTATCACATTATTGCCTATACTGCCAAATTTGTTCTTTTCGTTTTTGTAAGTTTTAAATGTATAACCGTCAAAACGGTTTAATCCTCCTCTGGTACCAATCCACATCAAACCTTTACTATCCTGTAAAATGGATATCACAGAGTTGTGTACCAATCCATCATCAACCTGATAGTGTGTAAAATAATATTGTCCACAACAGGATAGTGTGGCAAGCTGTAATATCAGGCTTACAAAAATGGTATGAGGGAATAATCGCATAACGTTAATTCAAATATAAACAAATGTCCGGTTTGGGAAATGAACGAATTTACCTTGCTGCTCCTGTATATGAAAATCAATTATTTGTAAATGGGTTGAGATGAATCGACAAAAAGTTGAACAGATTATGCACTATCTATTCGTTTATTTTGAATGGCACTAAATCAAATCACTTAACCACAATTTCCTATGAAAAAAGAGTTATTTACTACAACTGCTGTTGCCATCGCATTGTTGGCAGCGGGTTGTCAAAAAAAGCAATCGGAGAGTATTGCTCAGTTGAGTCCCCCTACGACGCTCGGCGTTGCACCTGCATTGGGCACACTGGTGGATAGTGGTATCTATCGCATCAGGAGTTTCTCTTCATTACCAGCCGGCCCGGTAGTTGAAGTAACCGGAAACTCAACTGCTGATGGTGCAAAAATTCAGCAATGGGGATGGTTTCCCAATAACGGACAGAAATGGAAACTTATAAAAACCGATGCCACGTATTATAAGCTGATCAATGTTACCAGTAGTAAATGTCTCCAGTCGCCATCGGCAACTTCGGGCGAGGTATTACAACAGGGAACTGATGATGGCTCTGATGCACAACGTTGGGCAATTGCCTATTCCGGCAGTAACAATATTTTTTCACTGACCAACAAGGAAACAGGCATGAAAATGGTTGTTGATCCTGAAGATACTGTACCGGGCAGAAAAATCAAACAGAAAAGTAGTGTAACAGGCACACAGGATCTCTTTGAATTTCGTAACCTCAATTTTCAGAATCCTTTAAGTACTAACAGCCGTCCTGATCCCTTCATAGCGCAAAAAGATGGATATTATTATTTCCTGTGTACTAAAGGCAATAGGATAACCATTGCGAAAACTAAGTCTATATCATTACTGGCGACCGTACCTGAAACCACCGTCTGGACTCCTCCCACAGGTACAGCGTATTCATCTAATATATGGGCGCCTGAATTATATTTCCTCTCAGGCAAGTGGTATATTTATTTCACTGCTGATGATGGAGTATCGAGTGATACTCACCGTATGTTCGTGCTGGAGAATCCCAATGCTGATCCAACAACCGGAACATGGACATTCAAAGGAAAGATATCTGATTCAACTGATCAATTGGCTATTGATGGTTCGGTACTGACCGTTAATACAAAACATTACTTCATATGGTCGGGTTGGGAGAGTGTAGCTTCCAAATATAAACAATATATATACATTGCTTCCATGCATAACCCATGGACCCTCAACGGTACCAGGGTGAAAATATCATCGCCTACCAATACCTGGGAAAAATATGAGCCCAATTCAATAGGGGTTGGCGTTAATGAAGGTCCCATCATGCTGCAGAAAGATGACAGCAGCCCGGTATTCATTATATTTTCAGCAAGCCGTTATACAAGTGACAATTATTGCCTGGGGCAGATACAGTTAAAAAGCGGAGGTAATCCCACTGTTGCGGCCGATTGGATAAATAAGAAGCAGGTGTTTGTGAGAAATGATGCTAACGGTGTTTATGGACCAGGGCACAACGGCTTTTTTACCAGTAGTTATACCGACGCAAACGATGTGGTGCATACCGAAAACTGGTTTGTATATCATGCGCGCAGTGTAGCCGCCACTACAAACGGAGGCAGAGCGCCAAGAATGCAAAAACTAACCTGGAATGCAGATGGATCACCAAACTTTGGCGTAGCCGGAGCAACAGGTGTTAACATCCCCATTCCGATAGGTGACTGATAAGGTTGTCAGCGTAATTAATGAAACAGCCCGCCATTACAGGCGGGCTGTTTCATTATGCCTGATAATCTGCAGTATCAGTGAAAATTGTGTATTTCCATCCATCTTCTCGTGAAAAAGGGTAGCAAGTGAATTTCCTGTTCAGCGCTCTTTTATAAAGCCTTCTTATAATGCATACATACAACCCCATTGGCGAAGGTCTTCGAGCTTACCAGTGTGAGCTGTGTTGTTTTGGATACATTTTTGAAAAGAGGCATACCCTTGCCCAGCAGAACAGGGTTTACAAACAGCCAGAATTCATCTATTAAATCGTATTGCAACAATGAGTGTGTTGCTGAAGGGCTGCCAAATATAAGTATCTCCTTACCGGCCTGTTGCTTTAATGCTTTTATGCGGTGTTCTACTTCTTCACTAATGAAAACAGTATTGGGGAACTGCTCGCCCTGCATGCTCTTAGACAGTACAATTTTTTCTGCTTTCTTATACCAGGCGGCATGCTCAATGTCGTGCTTGCTGGCATTGGGTTGGTCTGCAGCGGTAGGCCAATAACCTTCCATCATTTGCCAGGTAACGCGGCCATACAATGCGGTATCACTATCATTGACGCGCTCACCAACATGTTCAAATATCTCATCATCAACTTTTATCCAATCCATTTCGCCATTGAGACCGGCCACATATCCATCCAAAGAAACATGAAAAAACGAAACAAGTTTACGCATACGCTCCTGGTTATAGGTTAATTATAATTTATTTACAAGCAAACTTACGACCTGCATCTGACTTGAACAATGGCCAATTGGGACAATCATCAGGGCTGTTTCAGTCATAAAATAACAGTGGTGTCAATTCCTTGTCTGCATTTGCAGCGGGAACGTCCTTTTATGATGCCAGCCCATAATTTTTAAATTATTAAACATTCCTGTTGCATTGGATGTTATATCACGTGCAAGTAATTACAATAGGACATTACTACTGTATATTATAGCGCTTTAATTACAAACGTCCTATCTTTCTGCTTTTGCTTTCTCTATTGTTTGTTATGTCTCCTATATGCTATCCTACTGGCAATGACTAAAAAGGTAGTCCCTGGTTAATTTAAACCAACGTTGCAGCTGCCTATCCTCATTTTACTTCTGTTAATTCAGATAGTCTTTGCCCTACAAACTGTTATAATGTTTGCAGGAACTTTTGGAATAATACATTTCTGATAATTCAGCCATTCCCTTATGAGAAAAATGTAATGAAGGTCTTGAAGCGGCTGTTAGCTGTTAAAGAACGTAGAAGAAAATGTTAAGATTTATTGAAAAAACCACTAAAAATTAAAGGAATTTGAAAAATTTAACCATGAGCAGGTTATTACTATCTGCCTGTTTTACCATGAGCATGTTTTATTCCTTCCAAAGTTTTGCACAGGGAGATCAAACAAAAATTTCAGTCAATATAGCCCCCGGTACAACAACAGGAGCCTGGCTACATTTACCCGATGATTACAGCAGTACATCTACCAATTATCCTCTCATTATTTTTATTCATGGAATAGGTGAAGGTGGTACGAATCTTAATGTTGTGCTTGCACATGGTGTACCAAAAATCATTTCCCGGGGTGCAAAAATGCAATTTACGGTTGGCGGAAAACTATTCAAATTCATTACTGTTTCGCCTCAATTCTCCAATGGCTGGGCCAGTGAGGATATGATCCAAAGTATTCTTGATGATGTTAAATCAAAATATCGTGTTGATGCTTCCCGTATTTATCTTACCGGATTGAGTGCCGGTGGGTATGGGGTCTTGAACTATGTAGCTTCAGGTACCAATTATTCAAATAACCTGGCAGCAATTGTACCAGTATCTACATCAGCTATAGATGGCGTTAAGATTCCGGGACTTTGTAATATTGCCAGCAGTAACATTGCTACCTGGTTTCTTTGCGGAAGCTATGACGGTTTTATTGATATTCAGAAAACATATGTTGCTAAGATTAATGATTGTAATCCTAAGTATCCTGTGATCAGTACTTCCTATGCAGGTGGTACACACAGTGATAATGTGTGGGATAAAGCATATGATGCAACACATACTTATCAGTCTCCTAATATTTACGAATGGATGCTGCAATACAGCAAAGGCAGTTCACCCATCATTATTCCTGATCCGGTAGCATCTGCAACGGCAACGAACATTACGATTCCTGTAAGTAGTACTACATTGGATGGATCATCTTCCACAGCACCCGGCAGCACCATTGCCAGTTATGCATGGAACCTTGTATCAGGGCCATCTACCCCTACCTTCAGCAGCACGAGTACTGCAAAGGTTATGGTGAGCAACCTTATAGCAGGTAGTTATGTATTTAACCTGACGGTAAAAAATGCAGCCGGCACCAGTAACAGTGAACAGGTAACAGTAGTCGTGACGGCAGCAACAGTGATCCCTGCCCCGATAGCTGCTATTGCAGCTACCAGTGTTTCTATTACACTTCCGGTAAGCAGTACTACAATGGATGGATCCGGATCCACAGCACCCGGCAGTACGATTGTCAGTTATGCATGGAGTCTGGTATCAGGACCGTCTACACCCACATTCAGTAGTACCAGTACAGCCGCTTCTATGGTGAGCAGCCTTATTAAAGGAACATACACGTTTAACCTGACTGTGAAAAATGCAGCTGGTGGAACAAACAGCAAACAGGCAACTGTATTGGTGAATCCTGCTGTGATTATTATACCTCCGGCTACAACGCCGACAACCTGCTCTTACTGTAAATTCCTGATCACACCTGGTACTGATGGTGGTGCCTATATTAATGGTGCCAACATGAAAGTGCAACCTGGAGATACCGTTTGTATCCAATCAGGTAATTATAAATATATCCAGTTCTTGAATTTTACCGGCACCGCGGCAGAACCAATTGTGTTTATCAACTGTGGTGGTCAGGTAAAAATAGGGAATGGTGGTAGCTATGGATTTATCTTTAATAACGTTAAATACTTTAAGGTTACCGGCACCGGTAGCAGCGATAAATATGGCTTTAGTATCAACAGTGTTACCACCAAACTAAATGTAGGTTTGGCTATGGGTAAAGGTTGTAGTGACTATGAAGCAGCTGGATTTGAAATCACTGGAAGTGATGTGGGCGTAATGGCCAAAGTGAATCCTGACTGTGATACCAATAATCAGTATCCTTATTTTGCTATACGTAATGTGAAATTTCATGACATTTATATCCATGATGTAACAGGAGAAGGAATGTATATAGGAAACCCTGCACTGAATAGTAAAACAGTAACGTGCACTGATGCTACGATGAAAATTGTATTGCCTCCACATTTCTATAATCTGAGAATCTATAATATAATAACTGCCAATACGGGCCTGGATGGTATACAGGTGGTATCTGCACCTGAAGATGTTGAAATTTATAATAATTCAGTATCGAATTATGGTATTCAGAATGTGGAGAATCAACAGGCTGGTATTATCCTTGGAGAGGAAACCAATGGAAAGATATATAACAACAGCATTATCAAAGGTACTGGCAGCGGTATACAAATATTAGGTATCGGACTTTGTTATGTGTATAACAATATTATTAGTGATGCTGGTGTTGATGGCACTGCTACAAAACAAGATGCACTATTTATTGATGACAGGCCTGTTAAAAACAATTTTATTCCGTTACGTGTAAATGTATTTAATAACACTATCATTAATTCAGGACGGGATGCTATCCGGTATTTGAATAGTTTTGGTACTGTGGCAAAAGGAAATCTATTCTTCAATAACTTACTGATAAATCCAGGTTTAGGGTACCTGAATATAAAGACGGGAATAGATTATACTGCTTCAAATAATCTTACTTATTCAGATATCAATGTTGTTAAATTTTCTAATGCAGCAGATAAGGATTTCCACCTGGCATCAGGATCACCTGCCATTGATAAAGGCAAAGACCTGAGTGCGTATTTTAAGATAGATATTGATGGAGATATAAGATCTCTGACTACTGCTTATGATATAGGTGCAGATGAATATGCTTCCGGTACGATAGAAAACCGGGTACCGGTGTCAGTTGCTGGTGATGATACAACCATAACATTACCGGTTTCAATAATCACACTGGATGGTGCTGGTTCATCAGATGCGGATGGCAACATCGTTTCATATGTCTGGAAACAGTTATCTGGCCCTGTTGCAGCTACCATTACTTCAGCAACCACTGCTAAGCCGGTAATAAATCTGATGTCTACTGCAGGTACTTATGTTTTTGAGCTGATAGTAACTGATAATAAGGGAGCTGCTTCCAGCAACGTAGTAAGTGTTATTTTATTAGCAGAAATACCTGTGGCAAATGTTGATGGAAATAAAACCATTATACAACCGTGTAATAGTAGTGATGCCACAGGTATGGTCATTGCAGACAGTGATAGAAGTATAACAAAGTATAACTGGACACAGGTTTCCGGGCCTACTAAAGCTTCCATCGCTTCACCCACCGAGTTGAAGACTGACTTGAATCAACTGACCAGTGTAGGCACCTACATATTCCGTCTAACAGTTACTAACGATAAAGGTGTTGAAAGTACGGCTGATCTGTCTGTATTTGTAAAACCTAATCCCGCCAATTTGTTATTGGCCAAAGCGGGAATTGATCAAACTATTGATTATGTGTCTGTCACAAAAGCGGTACTGGATGGTTCTCAGTCCTATGCAATTAATAACGGGTATATCTCTTATTATGCCTGGACAAAAGTAAGCGGTCCTGCAGGAGAAATCTTCCTGAATGCAGCAGCCCCAATGACGGTTGTTAAATTACAGGCAGCAGGTACTTATGTGTTTCGTTTGAAAGTAACAGATACGAATAACAATACTGCTACCGATGATGTAACCATCATTGCAGGTAATATAGGTGCGAAAACAGCTGTAAAAATAAGTGCGAAAATGTTAGATGTTGCTGTTATGAATGTGTCCGGTATACAGATTTATCCAAATCCGGTGGAGAGTATACTGCATTTAAAACTCACGCTGAATGCAGCCGCTACAATTGTAGCCAGGATCTTTAGCAGCAATGGGCAAATAAAGGGAACTTATTATCTGGGTAGCATCACGTCTATTCAAAAAAATATTGATATCAGTAATCTTGCAGGGGGGACGTACATATTACAGATCAAGGATGATAAGAAACTGGATTTGTCTTATAAATTCATCAAGTCAAATTAATAAGTATTCATGTCCAAAAGTGCTGCCGGGACATCCCGGCAGCACTTTTAGGAATAATCAGCATGCTTTTAGTGACTTTGTATCGAAAAGTAATGGTAACATCGGTGTAACAAAGTAACAACTGCTGGTAGATTTTCGAATCAAATAGCCTGGATTATAAAGATGTTATATGAAAATTACCATTTTGGATTTTGCTTCATTGCCGGATTGCCATTGATTTCTACCAGTGGAATAGGCCAGAGGTAATCGCGTTCAGGATCGAATATTCTGTTTTCCACAATTACCGGCTGGTTTGTGTTGGGATTGATAGCGCCCATTGCTTGCCCTTTCAACACTTCTTCTCCTATCTTCCAACGGCGTATATCAAACAGGCGGGTGCCCTCAAATGCCAGTTCTACTTTTCTTTCCCGGCGGTATAATTCACGCATTTTTTCCTGTGTATTATACACTACAGTATTTACATCAGGCATGCCTGCCCTTTTGCGGATCTTGTTGAGATACAGCAACACATCCGGATTTTGCCAGTCGTCTGATTCTACCAGTGCTTCTACATAACTCAGTAATATTTCAGCGTAGCGGATAATCATAAAGTTTAATGTACCGGCATTATTGCGGGACACATCTTTGGCATCGACGTATTTCTTTACCCAGAAACCAGTTTGTGTAGATTGTGTTGCCCCGATCTGGTCCACTGATCCTGCGGTGAAGGGGTCCAGCAGACGGTTTACAAACGTTTGCCCCGGGAAAAGAATACTGGCCGCCAACCTCGGATCTCTGTTATTTTTGTACAAGGGATTTCTCCAGTAATAGGTCAGGCTGTCGGCTCCCAGCTCTTGCAATGTTTGGCCTTGCAGCGTTTCGTAAGTATTTACCATGGCAGCGGTAGGGCCGTTACAGGCTTGCCCGGACAGGCTTTTGGGTGCCAGTCTGAAAAATGCACCGGAGTTACCGGTACGGCGGAAGAGAATGCGTTCCTTGTTTTCCAATGCATCATAGGTAAATAATTGAGCATAACTGTTAACTCCAGGGGCGGTACTGTAGTGCAAGTCATATACTCCCAGGCTAATAAGTTTCCTGGCATATTCGATCGCCTTTGCATAATTTTTTATGCTGAGAAATAATTGTACCTGCATGGCATAACAGGCTCCTTTTGAAATGCGGTAAGCATCACTGGTAGGATAGGATGCAGGTAGTATTCCCGCGGCAGAATCTAATTCGGCAGCAATGAAATTTACTACTTCCTCCTGCGTATTGCGTGGCACAGACGCACCTTCTTCCGGGTCCAGGCTTTTACTCACAATAGGTATAGGGCCATAGAAAAGAAACAGGTTAAGGTGTGCCCTTGCCCGCAGTGCCCTTGCCTCTGCAGCACGTTGCTCTTTCACTACCGCGTTTTCCATGTAAATGCGTGAGTAGTTTTCCAATATACGGGAAGCATTACGTATGTCTTTATAATTCTGACGATAAATATCGGAAAGATAACTATCTGTCGATGTAACTGCCCCCAGCGGATAACTATTCCAGCTACCGAAATTGGCCCGGAATACTGATTCGTCTGTAATGCCGCTCATATGTATGCGACAGTTTGCCTGGTAGGAAGAAGAAGTGATCAAGGCTCCGGGCGACATCTGATTATTATAGATTACTTCCAGGTAATTGAAAAGGTCGGACTCCAGCCGCCACCATTTTTCATCGGTGGTAGCAGTAGGATTGTCCCTGTTGAGGTAATCTTTGGAACAGCCCCAAAGCAGGACTAACACAAACAGAGAGGTAAATATTTTTTTATGAATATGTTTCATGATCCTGTTTTTTTAGAATTTAAGGTTAAGACCGAAAGTGTATGTCTTCAGCAATGGCACTGTATTCTGATTACCACCACTTTCAGGATCAAACAATTTTACTTTCGAGAAGGTGAGTACATTTTGTGCATTGAAGTACACACGCAGCATTTTAGCCCTTATTTTTCTGACTAAAGGTGCAGGCAGCGTATAACCCAGTTGTATATAACGAACACGCACGTATTTGCCGCTTACACGCCAGAAATCAGAGAAGTTGGCGTTGGTGCCTGGTGTGGGTGTCAGCCGCGGACGTGAGGCGCCTGTGTTCTGTGGCGTCCAGTAATCCATCTGTGATTTTTGTGGGGTGCCGCTTTCTCCACCAATATTCAATGGTATGGCCAGGTTGCCGCTGTAAAATAAGGGGGCGCCGGATTCTCCCGATAATAAAGTCTGGAAGTCTATATCTTTAAAATTGAAACCAAGGTTGAAGAAGAAGATATCAGTAGGTTCTGTATTGCCCAGTGATACCCGGTCTAGATTGTTGATGATGGTATCTCCATTGGTATTTATAAAGTGAACATCACCAGCTGCCTGACCATTTATTTTAAGAATCTTAGGGTTATCGATATCAGTCTGCTGCAGTAATCCTTGCGTGGCATAACCATAGTACTCTCTTAAGGCGCCACCCTCATGCATGATGGTATTGCTGCTGATGATTGGCTGACCATTGTTGGTAAGATGAATGATCTGACTTTTGTTCTTGCTGTAACCTATGCCTGCGTCAAAGATGAAGTTATTGCCAAATGATTTATGGTAAGATATCTTGATCTCCTGTCCGCGGTTTCTCACGCTACCTACGTTAACAGGGGCTCCGTTGTTGTCGGTGCCAATACCAGTACCAGCCGTGTAGTTAGGCTGTGGTGTGATGATCATGTCGGTAGTCAGTTTGTTATACCATTCAGCAGTGATACTGATACCTGCTTTGAAATGTATGTCTGTACCAACATTCAGTTCCTTTACTTTTTCCCAGCTCAGGTTGGGGTTTCCAATTACTGTTTCTGTACCATTACCTGCTTCGATGGTTGTTTGGTAGAGATATGGATCTACGTTATTATTACCCAGCACTCCCCAGGAACCTCTAAGTTTCCAGGCATCAAGGAACTTAACATGGAAGAAATTTTCCTTGTCAATATTCCAGCCTGCAGCAACAGAAGGGAATATGCCCCATTTTTTACCATCGCCGAACAGGGAAGAACCGTCGCGGCGTAAGCCGGCTTCAAACAGGTAACGGTCGTCGTAGGTATAAAATACTTTTGCAAATATGGAACGCAGTGCCACATCTTTCCACGAGTCGTAAGTGCGTAGTTCCTGTGTATAACCAGCGATAGCATTTACATTGTGTTTGCCAAAATCGTGGTTGTAGTCCAGGTTGCCCCCAAAGTACAGATAACTTTCTCTGGCTGTAAGCGTGGCGGTTTTAACCGTTGGATAGTTTACACCGGCAGTACGATTGGTATAGTAGTCAAAGAAGATATAAGATTCCTGATCTGCCTTGTCTATACCGGAAGCTATGCGATAGCTGGCTTGTCCTTTCAGGCTCAACCCTGGCAGGATATTCCATTGCGGGCGTATGTTGAGTAAAGCCTCATCCCGTGTTTTGCTCAGGGTACCACCTTTTTCCAGCATAGCTACAGGGTTCCAGCTCTCGCCATAAATGCCGTAGTAAGTGTAATCAGGATTTTCCTCTTTCCCCGGATACTTTGAAATGATATTTGGTGGTATGGTGTAGATGCGCCGGTAGATATCGGTGGTATACCTATTAGTCGCATAGGGTTGATTTTGAACATTGCGTGAAGCAAAAAGGTCCATATAAATGAAGAAGTTCTTCATCAGGTCTACGGTAGTATTGGCACGTACTGTAGTACGACTGTAATCGGAGTTTTTTACATGCCCCTGCTGCCATGTTTGATTGATGGAGAGGGAGAACCTTGCCGCGGTATTACCGCCGGAAACCAGGATGGAATGTTGCTGTATTGGAATGGCATTGCGTAATACCAGATCGGGCCAGTTGGTGTTAGGGTACTTAACCGGATCGCTGCCGTTTCGCGTCATGAGTATGGTTGAGTCACTGTAAATTGGATTGCCGCCGGAATTTTTCATCGCTTCATTGTTCATTTGCATCCAGGTGGCAGCATCTACGAAGTGGGGCATATATTGAGGTTGTTGAATACCATAGTATCCGTTGTATTCAATATTTGGAACCCCGGCAACGCCACGTTTGGTGGTGATGATAATTACGCCATTGGCAGCCCTGGCGCCATACATAGAAGCGGCAGCTGCATCTTTCAATACTGTAATACTTTCAACGGTATTAGGGTCCAGGTTATTCATGTCAAATGGTACACCATCCACGAGTACCAGTGGTGATGAATTGAGGAGTGTGCCTACTCCACGTATCCGGATGTTTGCCTGGTCGCCACCTACCAGCCCGGTGGTTTGAGACACCACAATGCCAGTGCCGCCACCCTGAAGTGCCTGGGAGAGTTGCACAACAGGTTTGTTTTTCACATTCCCCATATTAACGATACTAACAGAGCTGGCTATATTTTTTACCTTCTGTGTACCAAAGCCTGTTACTACTACCTGGTCTAAGGTTTTAAGATCTTCTCTCAGGGAGATGATCAGGTTTGCCTGCTCTGCATTCACGATGTATTCCTGTGGCTTATAGCCGATCATGGAGATTTCCAGTGTGCTGCCTTTGGGTACATGTAGTTCAAAAACCCCGTCATTATCTGCGGTGACACCTTTGCTACTGCCTTTCACTTTAATGGTAGCACCTACCAGGGGCCCGGGTGGATCTTTAGCTTCCAGGACACGTCCCAGAACTCTGAGAAGCTTTTCCTGCGGAGGAGGCACGTTGGAAAAGCTGTCTTTGATAAACTCCTTTTTCTTTACCACTACCGTTTTGCCGATGATGCTATAGCTCAGTGGCTGATCTTTGAAACACAGGTCCAGTACCTGCTTTAGTGAAACATCTTTTACCTGTAACGATACAGGTGCAATAGTAACAGTAACCAGCTCTTTTTCTTCATACACAACATATACGCCTGCCTGTTTAGCAATTTTTTTCAGCACAGTTTTTAACTGTTCATTTTTAACAGTAATAGTAATATTCTGGGAAATGCCGCTTGCATAGATATTCATCATTGTCAGCAGTAAGAGGATAGAAGTAATGCGCATAATCCTGGATGATTTTGTATGTTTTTCGTGGCCATGTTTATCAGCAATCGATTGCCGGTTATGGGATGGCAATGTCCTGGGCACCGCTGTACGCGATGCTCCGGTGAAGTAATATGGATGCATAGATTAGTGGAATTGTGTGATGGACTATAGTTGATTTTACATTGGGTGCCGGTAATTTTGGTTGTTTAGGAATGAACGGAGAGCACAGTAAGCTTTCTGTTTTCAAGTTTGCACTCAACTCCGTACAGATGCAGTATTGTTAGTAGGTCCTGCAGATTCATATCTCTGCCTATCTGGCCACCGAATTTCTTAAGGGCTACCTCCCTTGCCGGAGCCTCGATGGCGATTTCTATATCATACCATCGTGCCAGTTGCCGCAGGAAGGTTGGCAAGTCGGTATTTTCCAGTTCAAATTTTCCATTGCGCCAGGCCAGTACATTTTCCAGGTTAACAGTCTGTACTTCCATTTTTCCGGTGGCAGGGTTCAGTTTTGATTGTTGTCCGGTTTGCAGTAAGGCAGATGCACTTCCCTGTGATACTTTTATCGCTCCTTCTATCAGGGTAGTGTTCACTACCTCTTCGTCTTTATAGGCCATAATGTCAAAACTGGTTCCCAATACCTGTACTTCCATTTCACCTGCTTTTACAATGAAGGGTTGCTTAGCATTGTGTGCAATTTCAAAGTATGCTTGTCCGTTCAGTATTACTGTTCGATTATCCTTAAACTTTAATGGGTATTTAAGAGATGATGCCGCATTGAGCCATACATGGCTGCCATCAGAAAGGTTTACCTGGAACACGCCACCACGAGGCGTCGTAAGCTCATTAAATGCATTAGCTTCATTACCCTGGCTCTCATACTGCAATTCACCCTGCTTTTGCCGAATAGCTATGTTACCGGTTTTAATCACCTGGTTGGCAGTATCAGTTAATACTACTTTGGAGCCATCTGCAAGTGTCAATACTGCTTTGTTGCCGCCAGGCTTTATTACAGATGTGACCACAGCCAGGGGCTTTGGCTGCTGTTTTTGCAGCAATGGATAAGTTATAACTGCAAGCACAAGCACGGCTGCTGCAAGCCACCAGTATTTCCGGTAATGGCGTTTTTCTATAGCATCAACCCGCTGCTGGATCTTATCCCACATACGCATGGAAGTATCCTGTGGCAAACGGTTACCCTGCTGCAGGTTTTCCTGAAAAATGTCTGCAGCCTGCTCCCGGAGTTCCGCAGCATCTGTAGATTCCAGGTATGATTGCAGCCATTGTTCATCTTCCGTACTGCGGTGCGGCGACGACAGAATCTCTTTTAATCTTTGTTGATCGCTTTTCAAATGTCAGGGTACCTTTATTTATATTAATACAACTGGTAATAATAAAGGGGGGGGTAGAAGAGGGGATTTTTTCAAAGAATTTCCATCAGCAGGAAAAGAAGCAGGGGAGTATCATAACTCACATGCTTACGTATATACTCCCTTAATATATGCATAACTTCTCCCAGGTATTCCTTTACGGTGTGTCTGGAAATACCCATCAGCTGTGAGGTCTCTTCATATGTGCGGCCTTCCATCTTACAAAGCTCAAATACGCGTCTTTTTTGCGGAGATAACTGGCTGATGGCAGTTTCCAGTAACTTCCACTGTTTTTCGACAGTCAGGAAATCATTATCGATAATAGGTTGCAGGCAGGCTTTCGCCGCTTTGCTTTTTTCACGCAACTTCTTTTTGAGATGATTAATTGCACGGTTAAATGTAATGGTAAAAAGCCAGGGACCTAATGGTCTGGTTATATCAATCTCTTTGCGTTTTTCCCAGAGTGTAATGAATGCCTCCTGGATTATATCTTCCGTTTCCGGAGAGGAATGAAGTATCTGGAAAGTTTTACGGTACAGCCCATGATGGTATTTATCATACAGCGCTTTAAAAGCTGCCTGATCGCCGGTGGACAATCCTTTCAGGAGTCCTGTTTCATCGTGGAAGTCTGCTGGGTTAATCAATAACTGGAATTCAAGATGATGATTACCAAAGTATCAAAAAAATAACAACCAACCTAATAGTGAATTGATAAAAGCTAATAGTAGATTGTTCGAAATGCAAAAAGGGGAGCCCGATAGTGGATCATTACTCAGAGCGTCAAAAGTAATTGAACCTCCTCTTCCACTAGTGTGCCCGGCAGGAGGTGCCAGGGGTATTTTAATTACTGAAGGTAATCATATAAAAGTATTGGGGGAGTAACCACATGTTATATCATTGATGCGCAAAAATCAAAACATCAAAACGTGATAGCAGGTAAACAATGTCGCAGTCAGATAAGCTGACCATGTGACTGGCGCCTATAGCCTCCATCCATTAAACTGGCAAGGATAAAATATTATATTTGCAGGCGATGGATGATGTAAATAGAGAACAACAATACATTGGCCTGCTGAAGACTACATTTCGGGCGCATTACCCTGACATCACCGAACAGTCATTTCAGCACCTGATTGACATTCTGGCTATTGAAAATTTCTCCCGGGATGCCATTATTGTAGGGCAGGGACAGATAGCCCGTAACATTCATTTACTTTGTAAAGGTGTTATAAAGGCTTATTTCATCAGTGACACCGGAGTCACCTATAATAAGAATCTCTTTACTGAAGGTAACCTGGTTGGCTCAACTGTGTCGTTATTGCGTAGAACTCCTTCCGAATTTACATTACAAACCCTGGAAGACTGTATTTTGATCACCTTTGACTATGTGGAATTTAAAAAACTGATCTATAAACACGATGATCTGAAGAACTTCTATATCGCCTACCTTGAAAAACAGTGGATCATAGAAAAGGAACAAAGAGAAGTATCCATCGTAACAGAAACAGCCTCCACCAGATATTTAAAATTGCTGGAAAAATCACCCGATATCGATAAAAGAGTCCCTTTACGGGACATAGCTTCCCATCTTGGTATTACTCCCACCCAACTAAGCAGGATCAGGAAAGAATTAAAATAAAACTGCTTCAATCAACATATGTAAAGGCGTATTTAGTCCGAATAAGTCAACTTTGTGCAGAACAAAGCATATCAGCAATGGAGAGGATACTATTTTCGGTAATAGCCTTTGCAGGGGGCATATTTCTTGCGGTACAGGCCGGATTTAATTCCAGGCTAGGCATGCTCCTTAAAAGCCCCTTACTGGCAGCTATTTCAGCATCAGCCTTCAGCTTTGTATTTGCCGTCTTATATGTTACCACTACGACCAGGCACTACCCCGGTATATCAGCGTTAAGGACCATTCCTTTTTACCTGTGGTTTATAGGCGGTCTATTCAGTGTCATCGGTATCAGTCTCTATTACTATACGATCCCGAGACTGGGCATATCAACGGTGGTATCTATAGGGCTGTGCGGACAATTGTTGTTCTCCCTCTTTGCCGGGCACCTGGGCTGGCTGAACCTGCCGCCCGAACCTGTTACCCTGAAACAAATTGCAGGCGTAGCATGTCTGATGGCAGGAATATTATTAATCAATATAAAGTGAGCTATGAATCTGAAAGAAAAAAACATTGAGAACATCCTTTCACTATGGACGAAGGTAAATGAGCCTTTTAATACTAATTATAACAAAGGAAGCTATAGTTATTGCTATATCCCCTTCTCTGACTGGCCAAACAGATTATGGTCGCACGATTTCACTCCGGAGGTACTGGACGACGTTATCAATGAAATACATAATGGGAAAGAAAAGCTCATGATCTCTTATTGGGGCGACAATTATGACATGTTTGTTTCCAAAGGGATGGAGCAGCGATCCCAATTGACAGGTATGTCACTTTATATGAAGGAAAAAGCTGTATACGAAAACAGGCTGCAGCTGATACCAGTAAAAAACAGGGAACAAAGCAAACAGTGGGTTGACACCTTTGCAATTCCATTTGGTTATCAGATCAATGAAGACATAGTTGCACGATGCTGCGATAAAGTGCAGTTCTATCTGGCCTTTCTGGGAAACACTGTCATCGGAACTGCCTTGCTTCATATTCATGAAGGTATTGCAGGTATCCATGCAGTAGGCATAATGCCCGAAATGCGTAAAATGGGGTTTGCTGAAGAGATCATGAAAACGCTCATCAACACTGCCATAGACAACAATGCCTCCCATTGTGTTCTGCAAGCTTCCGCCCTGGGAAAAGGTATTTATGCCCGGCTGGGATTTACAGACGATTTTCTGTTCACTAACTATACACTAAGGTCTAATAAATAATATCGTGGAACTCATCGAACACCTGAACTGGCGGTATGCAACAAAGAAATTTGATCCTGTTAAAAAGATTCCACCGGAAGCATTGGAACAATTGAAAGATGTTATTCAGTTGTCTGCATCTTCTTATGGCCTGCAATGGTACAAGGTACTGATCATTGAAAATCAGAGGATCAAAGAAGAACTGTTTTCCTATGCGAATCAGCACCAAATCCTTGACTGCTCACATCTATTCGTCATTTGTAATTATACTTCCTTTACGAATGACGACGTGGATGGATTTATCACCCGCTTAGCTGATACACTGCAGGTAAGCCGTTCAACCGTCGTGGAGTATGGAGATTTCATAAAAAACGAACTTACTGGAAAAAGCCCCGCTGAAAGAACGAGCTGGTTGAAAAGCCAGACTTATATTGCACTTGCTAATTTAATAGCCGGAGCTGCCGAACTTAAAATAGATGCGTGTCCGATGGAAGGATTTCAAGCCGGCAAATTCAACGAAATTCTGGGATTGAACGAACAAGGGTTAAATGCCTGTGTCATTGCAGCGATTGGCTACCGGCATAGTGATGACCCGGCATCAGCAAGGAAGAAATTCAGAAGACCGAAAGAAGAACTGTTTGTACAGATATAAATGATCTTCTTAGGTTATAGGAAAAAGGTAATGCACAGAAAACAATAAAGCCGCTATAGTAGCAGGTTTATTGTTTTCTGTACCCGGTAGCGGGGAAAATATATTGGGCAATGCGTACTTTGTCTCCGCTATTATTAGCTCTGATGCCATGTGGTTGGGAGCTGTTGAAAATAAGAAGCCCGCCAGCCCCTCATTTATCTGTTACCAGGAAAATGTTTTTTGATCGTACCACCTGAAAGAACAATTGCTGAAGTATCAGAAACTTTGAAATCAATTGAATCGATTTGTGCATGCCCAACATCTACAAACGAATTACCAGACACTTCGGCAATAAGATTTTTAATATGAAAAGCATCCCATCCTTTTACATCAGCAGGAATTTCATTTTCATTTTCTGTTCCTGCCTTTTTTAAAGTGGGTGAAATTTCAAAAACTACGGCTGTTGTATCGGAAGCTTTGATTGAAATATTACCAAAATTATAGGACAAGCTCTCTACTTCAAAATTTGATTTTCCTGAAATATTAACGGTTAGGTCCTGTTGATTGAGCTTCAGCAATCTTAAGTTAGTATTTGAACCGGTAACGGATATTAACTCAGGAGAAAAAATGCGCACCATGTTACCATTTTTAATTTGATTTTTTTCATACAGGTCTTTGTATTTGTCAGGAAAATACAGGTATAGTGTATCATTTCGCACCATCGTAGTTACTCTTTTATCATGATAACCCCACCATTGCTTGAATACGCGCACAGAAGGTTTGGCGGATGGTTCATAGATAATATTGGAAATATTGCCTCCCGTAATTACAAGATGCCTGAATGGTTGTTCGAGGATTGTTCCGTAAAGGAAATATATTTCTCCTTTATCATTTTTGTCGTATTCCTTTTTTAACATGAAGGCAGAAACCACCATGCTACAGCATAATACCAGCATGATCCCGATAAGGATTTTTTTAGTCCATTTCATTATTTCTTGTTTTGAAAATTATTCTTTACAAATTTTTCGTATAATTTTTCTACCTGCTTTATATCAATTTTTAACAAGTACATGTTGCGTAACATGTCAGGCAGTTCATACTCCAGGAATTGTTCCCGGCGAAAGGATAAGATGTTTTCTTCTGCTGCCGGATCAATAAAGAAACCAACACCCCGTTTATTAGCAATAATATTTCGTTGCTGTAAAAAATCATATGCCCGCTGTACTGTATTAGGACTTATCTCAACCAATTCACCTAAATCACGGATGCTTATAATTTTTTCTTCTGACTTCCATTTCTTCAGCAGAATCTGTTCGCACATATACAATGCAATCTGGATGTATATGGCAGGACTGTCTTTAAAAACCATTATAATGTTTTAAAATTCTTTTTCTTTTAATCTGAGTAAAGAAAGTGCCCAAAGTACAGCAGGAAGCACAAACCTAAAAATGATTTTTACTTTATCTGCATTTTCCGGAAAAAGTTCCAGCCGGGCACGTTCTTTTCCTACCCATATCCATACTACAGTAAAGGGGAAAGCAGTCTGCACATTCTTAATAAGTAAGTTTATAATTAACAGATTGAGTAAAAAAGCTACGACCAGAATAGAACAGATCACCAGGGCTGTTTTAATAAAAGCCGCTTTATTAAAGAACAAAGCACCCAGCATCATGATACCCGTAAAATTAAAAAACATCATAAAGTTTTGAGCGGCTGTAGAACCTGTAAAGGGTATAATGTTTACCAATTCGTATTGCTCCTTGTAATAAGGCGAATGAGTATTTAAATTGTGATGATATTGTGCAACAAATGCCAGGTCTATCAAACGGAAATAAACAAGGAAAAGGAAAAAGTAAAGCCCGATAATCATTATACCTGATAACCATTTTTCTAACACAGAAGCTGGTAAGGTTAGAAAGGAAACTCCTGCTGCATCATTGTTGAAATAGCCAAATACAACTGATGCTATCAGCGCTCCTCCCAATGTAAGCCCAACCAGGAAGGCATCATTTTGCGCTTCAGAAATTCCCTGCAGAAGCATTGTCATACCATAGAATATAAAAGTAACAATGAAACACAACAACATGGATCCTAAAACCGATGCAGTTTTTTCAAGAAAAATTTTCCGCATAAGCCATCCAAAACGGCTTAAGTTAAGTATGTCATTCATAAGATCGAAATGTGTTATTTATTAAAAACAGCTTTTACCATTACAGGGTTCTCCGTTGCTGCATTAAAGAGTTGTTCAAGATTGATCTGGCTTTCTATACCATCAGTATTTTCTATAATAACAGCACGTCCCTTCAATAATTCTTCTTCATAAAAGATGGGTTGCCCGTTATAATTTTCTTCCACTATTTTAAATGAAAGTTTTTGACTAATAACCTCTACCGGCGCATTCAGCACCAACTCACCATTATCTACAATAACAACCTGATCGATAAGATTTTCGAGGTCACGCGTTTGATGAGTAGATATAAAAATGATTCTATCATCATGCATGGAAGAAGATATTAGTTTCCGAAATCTTCTCTTGGAAGGGATATCGAGACCATTCGTAGGTTCATCCATAATCAATACACTTGTATTACAGGCCAGTGCAAAGGCAATAATGAATTTCTTTTGCTGCCCGAAGGATAGTGTATTTAGTTTCTTATCAGTTTGTACGTCCAGCTTTTCAAGATATGTATTGAGCATTGTACGGTCAAAAGCAGGATAAAACGGAGCGAAAATTTTTACATAACTGTTAATTGTCAATGCAGGTACGTATACTTCTTCCGGGATAAAGTAGATAGTCCTTAAAAAGGATGGCCGGCGGTCAGAAGGATTAAAACCATTCACAGAGACGGTGCCAGATGACGGATAAAGCAGGCCTATCAGGTTTTTTAACAATGTTGACTTACCCGCTCCATTTTTTCCGAGTAATCCATAGATCCTTCCTGTTTCAAGGGAAAGCTGTAGATTATCGTATAATAAACTGTTTGCTTTGTATCCAAAGCAAAATTTATTAAGAAGTATCATAGTGTAGTAGATATGTTGTACACTAAAGATAAGGACAATTTTGAATCTGACAAATTAATTCAATATTCTTTTTCCCATTAGCAACAACTACATTTCTTACTCGTCCTTGGGAAATAAAAGGTTAAGATTCAGCAAATCGTAAGCCGGACTTAATGCTCCGGTATTAGTATAATCGAGAAGATATTAAAAAATGGAGAGGGGAGGGCAGTCAACAGTTTTTACGTTTAAATTTTATCGTCTTGATATTAAGGATTTGTGTTCAACAGATCATCAACAACCTATTTTGTCCGGATTTTTCCTTTGGCGCACGGTGAAGACAAGGAGGAACCTGACTTTCAGGATGATCAACCGCCAACCTCCATAGGTTACCAAGGCCTAAGTTTATTGGATGTGCATTAGGTTCAGCTTGATAATGCAGATCAAAGAAATGTTCACTTAAGAATGATTCAAAACCTTCATCTGCTCCATGATATAGTTTTTTGAGTTCATCACGTATTTCTGGAATAAGTACTTTCTTTTTGCCTTGTGAATTTGGCAATATTTCACTCGGCTCGCCATAGTAAGTGCATAAAAAGGTATCGATTGGTATAGGAGAGCGATCTACATGAAAAGAATAAACATCGGTTGGAAAAAAAGGGTAGGCATCATCCCGATCATAGTATTTGATCACATTAAGGACTGGCGATGCGCCATGAGCTTTCAATACCTTCAGGTCATTTAAAAGAATTTCACGGGCAAGTTGCCCTTGTTCACTCAACTGAAGTTCACGAAGTTCCTCTTGTTCAATTGCCGTTATATTTCCGCTTAGCGCTACCTTTTTAACAATCTCAGAAAAATCACCTGGTAGTTTACGAGTCCAACAAATCGCATTAATTTCTCCATTAAATGGCGTAGAAACAAGGTCCTGAAAATTCGTGACACAGCGAATTTGATTCTCAGCATGAGCTAAATCTATCATAATAGTTACTATAAATATACAATCATTTGACAACGAAGTATGGAATAGCAATTTAAAACCAGGAAAGGGTAGTTTGTAAAATAATTAATAAAACATTAGGCTATTGTTGTCGCGTATATTATATTTGCGACAACAAAAGAATATGCTCGATGAGAAAATTAGAATTTGCATCCCTTCAAGTTAGGGATCTTGAAACCTCGAAAGAATTTTACACCACAAAACTAGGGTTTGAGGAAGCTGGAATACCTACCCCCGGAGCATGTATTTTTCGATACAACAAGGGTGAGGCAAGTTTTGCCATTAGAACGCCCATCAGTAACCTGGAGGGAAAAGAACTGGGCATTGGTACCTCGCTCTGGTTCGCAATCGATGGGGAAATAGAGGACCTGCAGACCCAGTTATTAGCAAAGAATGTGAATCTGTTGGGACCGGTCCAGGCAACACCTTTCGGGAAAATCCTTATTGCCAAAGACCCCGACGGATATAACATCACCTTTCTGAAATCAAACTAATTATATCGATATGACCAGGGATACAAAATACTGGATCATCGTGGCATCGAAGGACCATGTCAAAACCGGGATTACAGAAGGGATTGTCCAGACCTGCCATGGAAAGGCATCGCCTTTGAAAAGGATGCGTAAGGATGATTTGATCAACCGGCATGACTTTGAACTGATTTCTTCACAAATGCTGCAAAAAGACTATGCCCAAGAAAATTGAATTTCATTTTAAAAAGCCCGAAGACAGTCCGGGTTATCTTCTGGGACAGTTGACCATGTTATGGCAGAGGAAACAAAAGCGTGTCTTAGATCCTTTGGACCTGACGCATACCCAGTTCGCACTGCTCTGTGCACTAGCCTGGTTATCCAGGGAAAGTGATAAGGTTACGCAGGTTGATATAGCCAATCAGGGCAATGCGGACAGGATGATGGTATCAAAAGTATTGAGGACACTGGAAGAGAAGAAATTCATCACCCGCCATGAGCACCCGACAGATACCAGGGCGAAGACTATCAAACTGACCCCGGATGGAGAAATGGTACTGCAAAAAGCCATTATCTGTGTAGAAACTGTCGATCTGGATTTTTTTAACAAGTTGGGAACAGATCTAACAACCTTTAATTCAAAGATGGTGGCACTGATCGAACAGAACAATAACGAAATATAAACTAAAATTAATAGGATCACCACAATCGGTAGTTAGTGAAACGATGTCTGTGAATCTCAGAAATAAAAAGGGATGACTGTTCAATTTGGACGGCATCCCTTTTTATTCATCTTTTTCTCCCTCGGGTAAATAAAGAAAATATACAAGTTTCTTTGGCGTATTCTACATCAACACAGGCAATGACATTTATAATAGCTGGCAATTCATCGTATATCACCCGTTGCCGAAGTTCCTGCTGGATAATAATAACTTTCTGTTCTGTCAGCATGTGTGCTTTTTGTTTAGTAATGAGGCATTTAGAAATTTTGCCACCAGGTCGGATATTAAGGAAATAATTTAAAAACAAAAATATTTTAATTACTAAGCAACCGAATACAGATTACAAATTTATCATACATTTGCATCGCAATTAGCAAAAAACTATAATTATAGTTAACCGGCCAAATATTTTATACCATATCAGAAAACCGTAAATCACAATTCAAACAACACAAAACCTATGAAAAAATTAGGACTTGGTTTGCTTTCAGCAACCTTGCTTTTAGTTGCATGCAAAAAAAATGACAAAGCAACACTTGCCTCTGTAAGTTCATTCACTATGGGTGAAGGCAAGGGTGATACCACCATACTTACTACTCTCGGAAGTGAATATTCAAATGGATTTATCTTTTCAGATGCTGTAACAAGCAATTTTACAGGTACTGCAAGTCAGGTATATATTCATCTTGACTCAATGATACTGGCAGATGGCCAGACTTATACCTATTCCAGCACAGACTCTGTAGGATACAATCCAATTAAAAACTTCAAATACGCAGCTGTATATCTTGGATATACTTATAAAAATGGTGTAGCTAGTCCGCAGTCGGGAGCTATATTAGATAAGCTGGTGAGTGGCGTTGTTACTGTTAAAAAGACAGATGATGGCTACGGAGTAAGTTACAATCTTAAATATAGCAAGCATACCGTTACCGGTACGTATGTTGGTAAAATGACGCATAGCGCAAAAAGCTAGTATCACTTTATTATAAATGATCCCTGAATTGTTTACTAAACAATTCGGGGATTTTTTTGCTTATACGAAGAAAAATAAGCACCCTGTTTAGATATATCTTGGTCAGGTACCCACCAGTATTTAGTAACTGATTTTTGTGTAGAATAATTTAAGAATGATTTGCTATTCAATAACATTCCTAAAGTGAGGCGCCGTTTATTTAAATCAGAATTATTTATTATTTTCATATGAGTATTAAAAAGAAGTCATTGAAAGTAAGTATTCCCAACCTATGTGACCAGCCCTGGCATGAAATGACAGCTGAAGGAAATGGTCGGTTCTGTATGAATTGTAACAAGAAGGTGGTTGATTTTTCAGTATTCTCCGACCAGCAGATTGTGTTATTTATTGAAAATCATAAGGATGAAAAGATCTGCGGAAATTTTTTGCCTACTCAGTTGGACCGTGAGCTCGCTGTTCCTCATAAGCGAAACTGGCTTCCGGCAGCCATGTTAACATCTTTATTGACAATTCTCCTGCCAGATAAAAGTAAAGCTACGTCGCTTCCAGCAACGATCAGTCGGTCCGTCAATGATTCATCGAAATTACAGGAACCAGATTTCTTTGAGGGAAGGATACTTGACGCTTATACCGGGGATGTGATATTGGGAGCAACCGTGATGCTTGTTGGAACTAGTCAGGGAACAATCACTGACGAGTATGGAAGATTCCATTTAAATATACCCGGGAGCTTCAGGGGACAATCACTTAATCTGAAATATAGCTTTATGGGATATGAGACGCAGGAAGTCCGTTATGAATTTGAAAAGTTATCTACCACTCCAATTATTCGACTGGTACCAGTTCAACGTAATCTTGCAGGCATCGATGTGGTTGCTTCTAACTCTACTATTCATAGAGAATCGCGGGGAGGCGCTATAAGTGTAATAAATGGTCATCACCATACCATGTGGTGTAAAGTGAAAAATATTTTCAAAAGGAAAAAAAGATAACTTTTCGCGTTTTTTGCCGGGGTGCAATCTTAAAGCCTTTTCTTACGGGAAGATTTGAGAGAGGTTAATTCTCTTAATGCATCCTCCGCTATCCATTTAGCAGTTGTGCTATCCTGCAATAAAATACGCTCTGCACATTGTATAGCTAAGGGTAGCAATATTTGGTTGCGCTTGCCAATTTGCCGTAATGCCCAGTTAATAGCCTTCTTTACAAAGTTGCGCTTGTCCCATGCCTCGCGTTCTATGACAGGGAAGAATTGAATAAAAATCATCTCATCGGCTTTTTTGTCATGTACTGCTAATTCGGCCATCAGTACGAAACCGGCGCGTTTAATAAATTCTTCTTCATGCTTACTAAACTCCAGTGCCTTTTCTACAGCGTAGGGAGTACGATCAAACAGGTTGCCGCATGCCTGGTCGCATATATCCCAGCTTGTAAAATCCTTTGTCCAGCTGTCAATTAATTGAGGAGTAACCTGCTTTGGGTCGGCAACTAATGATGCCAGGATACGTGCCTCGTGTATGCCGGTATCCCATAGTTGCAGGGCCAATTCATGCTCCTTTTTTATCAGTTTGGCCAGTTTCCTGACTTCGGGTATTCTAACGCCCAACGCTTTTTCATTATCAATACCAAAGCGCAGCATACCTTCGTGATACCTGGTATCTGCTTTTTCTTTAAACAGGTCTATTATTTCGGTAACGTCCATAAGTATAGCTTCAGTTGCGTTAAATGTAAAGATAAGTGAGCTGTGTCAAAAAGGAAACGGTCTCGTCGCTATATAGCTTTATACGTTAGGGATACGATACCGAAGTGTTTTAATGATTTGGTCAGCAATTTTTTCTGCCGTCATAATCACTGTTGGATTGGTAGCGATAGATGGCACAGATGACTATAAAACAAAAGACCGGAGAAACATCTCCGATCAAGAAAAGACTCCCGTCATGTTATTTTTCATGAAACCTTTTTTGGGCTTCTTGTGACATAGGTGTAAAGAAATTGACCAGATTACCGTCAGGATCTCTGAATAAAATCGAACGATTTCCCCATGGCATTGTTGTTGGCTCTTGTACAATGTCTATACCAGTTATGTTAGATAATCGCTGGTATTTGTTATCCATATCATCAACCAGGAACTCAATAATAACGGACTTATTACTGGCGGCACTGGCAACATCATCACCGCCAAAAAAAGCCAAAGTGCGGGTACTTCCTATAGCTAAAGCTCCTGAGGACGTTCGCATTTCAGCAAAATCATCAGTGTACCATGTAAATGGCATTCCGGTGGCGATTTCATAAAACTGAACAAGCCGCTTAATGTCGGCAGTAATAATACGAATTGAGGAAAGATTCATTGTGTTGATTTTAATAGACACAAAATAAATGTGCCCGGGTGACAACCCTATGTCAGTAGTCCATTTTATTTGAGTTGAAAAATTAATTAAAAATATTGCCCGACCAGGATTCAGGTCCCATGGTTAAGCCAACACCCCCTTTTTATTCAGATCAATTGTGGATAAACTGACCTGAAAAACAGAAAATAGAAAAGGGCGCCTCAATTACTTTTGACGCCCTCTTTTTACTTATTTATCAAACGGGGTAATTTTGCAATTGACAGGCTCCAGAGATGTTGTTGCTGCTGTGCTTGCGGAGATCAGGAAGTTATCAAAGGACATATTAGCCGAATGTACCCGAATACCAGCTTTACCGCTCATTACCGGGGCGGGATCTGTATAGTCGATGACCGGTGTTGTCATGTCATTCAGATAGATCTTTATATTAGCACCATTCAATACGGCTCTGAGTTTATAGGACTGTCCGGGGGTAAGCGCTTGTGTCTTGTAGGAAAGTGTGGTCCAGTTATAGTTTTGTTTACCCAATACAATACCACCTGTTTCTATACCCGCATAATAGCCCTGGAGGTAATCAGAACTAACGACATTAGAGATGCCCAATTCCCCTGCGGCAGGGTTACGTACACGAAATATCAATCCTCCGTTTCCCCCTGAAGGACATAGCACATCTGCTTCTACCGTATAATCCGTCCAACCAACATTGCCCATTGTCTTTTTGCCCAAACCATTAATAGTGGCCCGGCCGGATGAGATAGAGAAATCTCCGTTGCTAAAATTCCATAAACCTGAGAAGCTACCGGAATCGAAGTTATCTGAACCACCGGGAGCAGTGGTAGTCCCCGATTCAAATTTCAGTGTGGAGAAATCAAATTCACCCTCTACGGTTTCTAAACGGATGGTGTGATTCCCTGCGGGAAGATTTAAGTTTTTTAAGACAGCTGTACGCCAGACAGACCAGCTTGTTGTTGCAGGGATAGCAACGATGCCGGAAACATCTGCCCCATCACAGTAAATACGTACTTTGCAGGCAGTGTAAGTGGTAGCATATCTCAAACCAAGATGATATGGACCTGCTAATTGCACATTTACGTTGTACTGATACCATTCACCGCTTTGGTTCCATCCAATATTTTCTCCTCCTTCTTCGGTATCACGTATATCCACCATATCTGAGCGGTATTTACCACCGGCGTTTCCGCTTGTAAGATCGTGATATCCCACACCTTCACCACCTTCATTGTAATGGACTGCGGGGATGGTTCCGGGAATAGGTTTATAAAAACTAAATACACCGCTTCCATTTACCCGGTTACTGAAAGCAGTGTATCCAAAATCAGCATGATCATTATAAGTAGTTACACCGATCTTACCGCCTGAAGTAATGTTTGCAGTACGGGTAGACTTCAGCATCCCATCGAGATAGAATTTGAAAGTGGTCCCTTCTTTTTCTACTCTTATAACATGCCATTTCAGATAATCCCATCCGGCGGGTAGTGGAGTGGAACTTACACCTATAGATACTCCGTTTACTTTAATATCTGTTTCGAGTGTATTACTAAAACTGCTGATCAATGCCGAACCAAAAGTATTTTCGTCGATATAGGAAAACACGGCTCCAAAGCGGGCTGCGTTTCCTCCTCTCTCCATTTCCTTCATGTTAAATTCTGCCGTATAGTTAGCGGCGGAAATAGCCGTTGTAATCTGACGGTACCATTGTGTCGTTGTTCTGGTATCCTGCCACATCAATTCCTTGTTGTACATACCCCAAACACCACCATTGACATTTGTCCAGTTGCTACCGATAGTTTCCCGGTCAAAGCGGTCATAAAAAGTGGGTAATAAAGGAGCGGGCTGCGTCCAGTTTGTGGGGCCATATACAAGTAACCTGTCCCCATTAAAACCCATAGGATCGATATTAAGTTGTCTGTTGTAGACTGCTGTCAGGTTATGATAGGTCATGTACCAGGTATCCAGGTCAGGACCGATAAAAGAGCTGCTATGACCCAGACCAAAGAAACTGCCCTCTGAACTTAGCAAAAGAGGGTTGTTAGCGCCTGAACTATAGCTGCCTAATGCTGTTGCTGCTGTGGAATAGTTAACCCGGTATCCCTTGCTTTGAACATGGTTTCCAGTATAGGTAATGTAATAAACGCCATTGCGTTTAAAAATGGTGGGGCCTTCTGTCCAGCCGTTGAGCGATGTACCGGTTAATGTACTTCCTGTGCTGATGGACAAGGGACTGGGCATAGTAGCGGCATCTATTCCGCCACCACCTGCATGAGTAAAGTACATTTGTGCATTATCGTCTGTAAATACAGAACCGTCGATACTGTGGCCCAGGTTTCCTGTTTGTACGGAGAATGGCCCGGTAGGGCTGGCAGAAGACAGAATGTAGTGACCATTACCCCCCGGAGATGTATACATATAAAATGTACCGTTCCTGTAAATAACTTCGGGAGCATAGGCTGCGTTGATGGCGGTCTCAGTTACGGGTACACATAACCCTTCATAGTTCCAGTCAGCAAGGTTCCATGTACTCCAGCATTTAACACCGTAACCGCCTGAGCTGCAGTATAAATAGTATTTACCTCTGAATCTAAGGATGTAAGGATCTCCAATACCGTCATCCTGGGGAAGCGTACGGGGATTAATAACCTGGCTGTTAGTTGGCAGGGAATACAGCAATACACTTAATAATAGTACAGTTAACAGGGATCTTTTACTTTTTAGAAGGCGGAAAGCCCAGGGCATAGGGTTCATAGAAATGGTCTTCATAACAATGATTTAGGGAATTGGGTTATTTCATTTTATCTGCTATTAAAACTCATTTAATAACTTTCATTTATTAAACGCAGGGAAGTTGATATTTGATATAAATATAATGCCTACACAAAAAGAAAAATGGACAAGTGTTCTTTCATCTATGTTGTATTAGTTCTGCAATCAAATTAAAATATAGAACCCGCTACTAGAGCGGGTTCTATATTTTGGTGCCCACTACCGGAGCAATTTCGAACCAAATATGTTTTATATTCGGTAAATTATATCGGCTTCAATTTTAATTCATCTCTCTTTTCTGGTATAATTGGTAATTTGCCCGTACTCAGTTTACACTAATTATTGAATAAAAGCTTTTTCTATCTTATGTGAATCTTCCAGCATCAGGAATTTAGTAATTAACTGATCTTTCACAGTAAACCGCATCACGAATGGTTCCTTAAATTTTTTACCCGTTGCCCTGACTGTTCTGCCTGCCTTTCCAAAAACAGCAGCTTCTGTTTCATCAATAAATATATGATCCATTTCAAAATCATCATCTTCAGTTTTATGAGCTGCAATCAGCTGTTGTAAAGCTGTAATAACTTGCTGTTTACCATTTTTCTTTCCTGTCCAGGGCATATAAGGGGATTCAGCTATATAAAAGCTTATATCTTCTGCTAAAAAAGCCGAAATAGCATCCGTATCATTGTTACCTGTGCCCTGAAAAAATCCGTCCAGCACCAATTTTGTCTCCTGACTTTGTTTTGATAATTCCATTTTGATTAGATATAATTGTGAATAGATCTCCAGACCGTCCCATGTCAGCACAGCCTTATTTCTGTAATACCAGGATGTTTCTACTTTTTGTTGAGAGCATGGCATCGATGGCATAACTTTTAAACGCTGCAACAAAGTTCTGCCACACCATTCAGAATAAAATTGATATTTGCTTCAAAAATTCTTGATAAATATCAAGAGAAGTGAATTATTTAGAGGAGATCTGTTTTCGGATGCGACTTAAAGTTTCAGGAGTAATACCCAGATAAGATGCCACCATATGGCGGGGAGCCCGGTGAACCAGGGATGGAAATGATTTTAAAAATTGGCTATATCTTTCTTCAGCCGTTGACCGGAGAGCGTAATTAATTCGTTCCTGAGTAGCATTTAAACTACGTTGTAAGATCAGGTTTACCATATCCTTAAAGGCAGGGATCTTTTCACTCAGCATTTCAATATTTGATTTACTGATGAGTAAAACAACTGCATCCTCAATTGCATCAATATTGTAACTGGAAGGTGTACAATTCATTAAACTTTGCCGATCGGAAATCCACCAATTCTCAGTCGCAAAATATACCGTGTGTTCAATACCATTATCGTTTACGCTATACTTGCGTAGAAATCCTTTACACACAAAGCCGCTATGGGTACAAACATCTCCTTCGTTCAGGAGAAATTGATGCTTCCGGAGTTTTTTAAAAATACAGACCGACTCAATCAGTTGATAATCGGCCTCAGCAATGCTAATCTTATCTTCGAGATATTTGCGGAAGAATTCGAACATATCACAATATTACAAAAACTCCCATGAAATAACCAGGCCCAGAGCGGACTTAGACGGCCTAAAACTAGGAAAGATGTCTTACCGTCATTTTTTTGGGTATTTCCTGCACTTTTTGAGTACACTTTTTAGAACTAGTTTGTGTATCTTTAAAAAGTCTATACCTAAACCCGATACCATGAGCTGTTAGCCTGAAGAAATTGTGTCAACCACACTAATAAATCAATTTTAAACCCTCTAATAACTGGTATCGTTATGAAAATGAAATCTAAACTTTTATGTGTTATCCTGCTTTTAATTAGTGAGTATGTTTCTGCTCAATCGGGCATTTATGTGGGCGGACATTTCCGTAGAGAAAGAAATCATACCATTACAGACTTAAAAGCCTCCGGATTTACCTATGTGATCCTATTTGATGTCACTGTTCAGGCAAATGGTGATTTAACAACTGACGGACAAACTATCTGCTCAAACGGAACCTATGTCTTTGGTTCTACCAATCCAAACTATGTCGCTGACGTAACTTCGCTTAAAACCGGCGTTACTTCCATCAACAGAGTAGAAACATGTATCGGTGGCTGGGGCAGTCACTCTTACACGAATATCAGAAACCTGGTTGCTAGTCAGGGTATCGGTACCGGAAGTATCCTTTACCGTAATTTTAGGGCGTTGAAGACGGCCATACCTTCCATCGATGCAATCAATAACGATGATGAGGAAGCATATGACGTCAATTCTGCGACCGCTTTTCATGTTATGTTAGCGGATATAGGTTATAAAACAACGCTTGCACCTTACATGAATAAGGCATACTGGCAGAGCCTGGCTACTAATGTCAACAATCAACGGAGTGGCGCAGTTGACAAGGTATATTTACAATGGTATGAAGGAGGAGCTGGTAACAATCCATGTGATTGGAACATAAACGGTATTCAGTTGCACACCGGCGATCTGAATTATGAAAATGGAACTACAGTAGCCAATAAAATGACCAGCGCTAAAAATAATTGTAATTCCAAAGGCGGATTTTACTGGGTGTATAACGACAATAATATTAACCTGAAGGATCTTGCAAACAGAGTGAACACGATCTTTGGTATCCGTACCAAAAATCAGCAGGAAGTTGCCAACTTTTACAACGACTGTAACTATTTAGGTTTTGCTAATGGACTGGAGGCAGGCGACTATAATTTAGACAGACTACAGTCTTTAGGTATCGACAACGATGTATTATCAAGTTTGACAGTTGCAGAAGGATTTGAAGTAACACTTTTTGATGACATAAATTTCAGCGGTGCCTCTAAAACATACAGAGGAAATGTTAGTTGCCTGGTAGCTGATGGATTAAATGATAAAGTTACATCACTACGTATACGCACAACCGGAACAACCGGTTTAGATGGTACCTGGTTTATTCAAAATCGCAACAGTGGCAAATATATGGACCTTGCAGCAGAACATGCATCTGAGAATGGCGGAAACATTCAGCAGTGGGAGTATGCCGGAGGCAATAATCAGAAGTTTCAGTTTACACATCTGGGTGATGGGACTTATAAGATCAGTGTAGTTGCAAGCGGCAAGGTAGTAGACGTGGATGGTATAAGTAAGAACGAGGGTGCAAATGTGTTCCAATGGGATTATTTTGGCACTTTTAACCAGCATTTTGTAATGCAGTCTACCGGCGATGGATACTATAAAATTATTCCTAAACATAGTGGCAAAGTAGTAGAAGTAGAAAATGCAAGCTCGGCCAATGGTGCAAATGTTCGTCAGTGGGGTAATAATAACCAGACATGCGGACAATGGAAACTGATAATACCAACAGCGAAAATAGCCACTGTACAGAAAACGACAAGCAGTGCGGAAAGTGAATTAACGCTTTATCCCAATCCGGCTACTGAAACTATTTACTTCACTTCCCGCGAACTCGCCGGTGCCAGAGTTAGTGTAGTAAACGTAGCAGGAAATCGTGTGATAAGCACCGTTATTACTGCGAACAGCATTGATGTATCTAAGCTTGAACCAGGCGTATATATTATTACTATCAATAAAGGCGGTAAAACGATCGTTAAGAAATTCGTTAAAAACTAAGTTATTAAGATTTTGAAGCTGACGGGATAGAATTAATTTAATTCTATCCCGTTTTAATTAAACATATTCAATCGTATTAAGTGAATCTCTCAGGTGTGGCCTTCATTTTCTTACTGACGTTTTGCTTATCTTCGTTACAATACGTAAATAATTCATACATATGAAAGTAATTACCTTATTGCTGGCAATGGTTTTTTCCATTGTAGCCCGTTCACAGAATACCATTAATAATTACAAGTATGTTTTAGTACCTGAACGATTTGATATTTTTAAACAGGATGATCAGTATGGGATAAACACGCTTACGAAATTTTTGCTGGAAAGTGTAGGGTTTAAGTGTTTCATGACTAATGATGTACTGCCGGCGGATATTGCCAACAATAAGTGCAATGCATTAAGGGCGGACCTTGTAGCGAAAAAGAAATTCTTAGCCACTGATTTAAGCCTGGTGTTAAAAGATTGTCAGGGCCAAATTATCTATAAAAGCGAGGAAGGGATAAGCAGGGAGAAGGAGTGGAATACAGCGTATACAGAGGCGTTAAAAAATGCATTTGTGTCTCTAAGAGATGCACATTACAGATACGATAGTACCGGGGCTATTCAGGCTACACAATCGACTGAGAGTACTATACCTGTGCAAGCTGCTGCCACGCCCACTATGATTACTGAGAATAAGGATGTTTTATATGCACAGCCTAATGCCATTGGCTACCAATTGATTGATACCTCCCCTAAAAAGGTAATGACATTACTGAAAACTTCAATGCCAAACTATTTTATTGCAGATAATGGTGTAGAAAAAGGTGTTGTTTTTAGTAAAAACGATGAATGGTATTTTGAGTATTATAAAGATGATAAACTTGTTTCACTGAAACTTAGGATTAAATTTTGACAGGCCTTAGTGATTCCAGGTTCGTTGTCTCTTTATTTGCCATGCATCATATCGGTTTGAACTTCGTTTCCGGTAGCCCCGCAGGAAAAATTAAAGAAGCCGTCTCAATTATTTTTGAAGACGGCTTCTTTGCTGTTTTATGTGTCCGGAATAGGAGCGTTTTCGAACCAAATGGTATTGATTATGATAAAGTTAACCGGGTTGAATTCCTAAATACGGAGCATTTTGTTTCAGAGAATTGTTTAGATGTACCTGACTGAAAGCACGAATTGGAACTATTACATATTAGTTTACTCCTTTCCACCAGTCCTTAAATATCTGTTTATCATTGCGCAGGTCCACGAGCTGGCCTATCATAGGTGTAGCCAACGGAATGTTTGCCATTGCTGTTAATCTCTGTAAAGGCTCATCCCAGGGGTGATTGCCCAGCGTGAATTTGGAGGAGTGGACCGGCAGCAGTCTTTTTGCCTTCAGGTCTTTTGCAGCCTGCAGGACCTCTTCCGGCTGCATATGAATGTACTTCCATGCAAGATCATACTGGCCATTTTCAAGAATGGCGAAATCTATCGGACCGAATTTTTTTCCTATTTCAGCAAAATGAGTATCATAACCGCTATCACCTCCTATATAGATCTTCATGGCCGGTGTTTGCAATATATAAGATTGCCATAGCGTATTATTCCGGGAAAAACTTCTGCCTGAAAAGTGACGGGTAGGTGCTGTGTGTACAACAAATCCATCTCCCAGATCCACATCCTGCCACCAATCTGTTTCTATGATCTGGTCAGGCTTATAGCCCCATCTTTCCAGGTGCCCTCCAACTCCCAGACCACAGATCACTTTACCCACCTTGCTCTTTAGTGCGAGCATGGTCTTATAATCCAAATGATCATAATGGTCATGTGATATGAACAGGTAATCTATTACAGGGAAATCATCAGTTGTGTAAATATCAGCACCTTTAAATGCCTTAGTTCCCCCGGGCAGAGGTGAAGCGCTGCCAGAAAACACTGGATCTGCAAGGAAACGTTTTCCTCCTGCCTGTATAAAATAAGATGAATGACCAAACCAAACCAATACATCCTGATCAGGTGCAACCGCCAACAGATCAGTTTTTACAGAGGGTAATGAATCTACCGGACGCAAACGCAAACGTTTTTTGAACATAAAGTCATATAAAACGCCTCCCATGCTATACCCCTCTGAAAGTTGCGGTGTATTGTGAATGTTCTGGAACTGCCCGTCTTTATAATGTGGCGATTGTTTGATTAATTCTAATCTCTTTCCTGAAGGCTTTACCCCGAATAGTGGATGTCTCATATATATTAAAACAGTGATTATCAATAATAGTAGTAACGCAAATGCTATCTTCAGGCATTTGATAGTTATCCTGATTAATTTTTTCATATAAGTTTATTGACGAATCAGGTGTTTGGATATTTTAACAGGAGGCAAATATTTTGAACAATTGTTGTGCTGATAACCGGGCATAGAGTGGCATGGATGACTATAATCTTTTGAGAAGATGTGTCAAAGGCCAAATGGCTTTATATTTCAGGTGAGTTTAACAAGTTAATGCTGAAGTTTTTGATTTTCAAATTAAACTTAACGCCAACCTTTTCATATTAGTAAAATTCACTAAATTTATATTTCCACCCATTTTGAGCAACTTTAGACCCACTTCACGATTATGAAATTATTTACGTTTACACTGGCTTTTCTTGTCACACTTACTTCCTTTGGGCAGGCAAAAAGATTTGACCTGGTCATAAAGAATGCGAAAGTGTTTGACAGCAGAACAGGGGCCATCGTATCAAACCAAACGATCCTCATCAAAGGTGGCATTATTTCGAACGTAACCGGCGGTAAAAAAATCTTTACTGCTATGAATACGATCGATGCCCAGGGGAAACTGGTAACTCCGGGATTTGTAGATACGCATATTCATCCCACTGATGTTTATCGCAGCTATGGCCCCTTACCTGAGTATTTTTCCAAAGATTCTTTAGAAGTTTATAGAAAACGACTTTCCGATACTTATTTGCCTTATGGGGTGACCAGCGCAATGATCATGGGACAATCTGAAAAATGGTTGCCGCAGATAATTAACTGGCATAATGATCCGCAACCAAATTTGCTGGATATCTATACCGTAGGCGGGGCATTCATTTCAAACGAAGGCCGCAAGCCTTATATTAATCATGTTATTGTGGAATCTCCCTGGGCTGCAAAACAAAAGGTGATCTCCTACCAACAGTTGGGCATCAGGCATATCAAGCTTTATTGGAAGCTGCGCAGACCGGAATTTGAAGCGGCGTTTAAGACGGCTGATAGCCTGGGAATGAAAGTTTACGGGCATGTTGACCAGAATATCATGTTTATAGATACTGCATTAGCTATTGGCTTGCACAACTATGAACATTTATTAACGTTGGTGAACAGCGTTCTGTATATGCAAAACGATCGCGAAGAATTCAGTCTGGATATGAAAAAATATTATGGCCCGGGCCATGCAAACGGCCAGTTAGAGAGGTTAGAAATGTTTCGATTTATCCACGACAAAAAGCCGGCAACGATAGATACTTTGATCAGCAAGCTTTCAAAAAGCAATGCGACATTTTCTACATCGATCCACCTGATGGCCGAGCCGTATGGGTTAGCCTATTTTACTAACAAGATGGATACCTCGTTATCCGAAGCACAATTAGCCAGGTGCCGGGAGAATTTTAAAGTATTTATGGGCTACGTCAAACAAGCATTTGACAAAGGAATAATACTCCGAATGGGCACTGACTGGCCTAATGGCGGCAAGGCAATGATCTCCGAGCAGTTATTGTTAGCTGAATATGGATTTACAGTTCCTTCAATTCTACAGATCTCAACTATAAATGGTGCAACTGCTTTGGGCATCGATGATAAATATGGCTCGATTGAAAAAGGAAAGAAAGCCGATCTCCTTATTTGGAACAATAGCCCTTTTGACAATTATAAAAACTTTCTAACCGACAAGACAATTATTAAAGATGGTGTCGTAAGCCGATCCAGATAGCTGGCATCTCCATTATCATATAACAGCCCGGAGTTTTTCACTGCCTGTCCCACAGTCCTTTTTCGGAGGCCGGCAAAGAGTTGAAAGTTAAGGTTACATACCGTCGGTGTGCAGATATACAATCAATGGGCTTACGAAAAATACAACGGTCTCTGTTTTGCTACGGAGTAGTGCTTGCGCCAGCCCTGATAGCTCTCTTTATTTTTTTGTGTTAAAGTTAAAGGGACGATTAATGAAATTCAGTATCGGTATGTCTATTAATACAGCGACATTAAAAACACTTTTAGACTGCACCGCAGTAAAATCTGTCTGATTGGAATAGAACGGTGAAAAGTTTTCTCTGTTTGGTATCACGCTAACGCCAATATCTTCGCAGAACCTGCACGTTTCGCTATAGCTGTATAATTATTACTAATAGGGTTTCCTATTTCCAGCCCTACAGAAAGTATAAGCGTCCAGGAGTCATCCATTTCCCATCCTTCTTCAAATTGGACTGCAATACGCTCTCCTGTATAATTTTGTGCGGTAGGTTTCCACGCGGTATAAACTACCGGAGCGGCCATTGTGTCATTGTTAGCATAGTCATGGTGCAGATCTCTGACAGCTTGTAGAGAAATGATAAACCTAAATACCGGATATTGCCATGGGATAAACAGGTTTATTTCCGGTGTGAGATTAGGGAATTGTACCCAGGCACTACCTGTTTGTTTATCAATCTCATATTTCAATGGAAGCCTTACCACTCCATCAAAAGAATTAATTCGGGTAATGTGATATCCTTCCAGTAAATCTCTGTGCTTGGATAGCAAAATAGATCTTTTACCGCGCTCATTTTCGGTATCCTGCAGTTGTATCTTTTTGCATAATGTTGAAAAATCATTCGTAATGTTATGGTCTGCGAGGTGTTTCACATGTATCACTGCCTTCCTGATGTTACCTGCAGCTTTTCCAACACCTTTCCATTCGAGATTGTTCTCCCGTGTTCTTGCGAAATTCTTATCATTTTTTATTTTATTTTTGGTTGCCCCTCCTGGCATTCGGACAATTGATCCATCCATATCTATTCTCTTGAAAATAGATAAGCCTCCAAGTTTTCCGGCTAAATCTATCGCTCCTTTAAGTCTGGCCATATAGTATTTTATTAGTACTACAATTTACATAAAAAACAGTATTGAAACAAATACAACACCTCTATAATCCCTCCTTATATAAGGAGGTGTTATAGAGGTGTTGTAGAGGGCTTATAGAGGGCTTATATAGGGATTGTATATACAGTAGCCATACATGAAATTACCATGAAATACAGACAAGAAATTACTGCATATTTCTTTTTTATACATGGAAGAATATACCTTAAAACCATGTTAAACCATACCAGAATAAATGTGAAGAAGGAAACGAAATTCAATCCTGCTTTGGAGTTAAGCAATTTTAATTAATCGACTAAATAAGATCGTACCACATCTTCCGGAATACTTGTCACCTTACAAAAATCCTGTACGGTTACAAGTTCGAGATCTGCTTTGCCCAGGTGTTCTTTTACTTTCTGTAAAAATCTTCTGGCAGTACGGTTCTTCAGGCCTGTAATATTCTCTACGTCTTTTACATAGATCACTACTCTTGGTGGAATAGCATGCGTCATAAACGGTCAAATTGGACAATACGGGCAAAATGTGTAAGATATGGTCACTACATTTTTTTAGCATTGCACTGGTCTGTAATATTGTTAAACACATCCCGAAAACGACAGTAGCTGCAGACATTGTTTGTTAAAAGGGAATGGCTTAAGTGCAACGTGCCAGTACAAACGTTGCGCATCAAATTTAACACATTTACTATGGCCAGACAAATAGGAACAGGTAAAATTCAGGGTACGCTCGGAGATATTACGTTTTACAGATCGCGTGATGGATTAATGGCGAAACTAAAATCAACAGTGAGTGCTGATCGTATTGCAACAGATCCGGCGTATGCGCGTACAAGGGAAAACGGACAGGAATTCGGAAGAGCAGCTAAAGCAGGAAAGTTGATAAGATCTGCATTCAGCAGCGTGTTATCACAGATTGCAGATAATCGCATGACCAGCAGATTAGTACAAGCCGTGAAATTTGCACAGAACGAGGATACTGAAAGTGAACGCGGAAAGCGCAATATCATAACCGGTAATGCCAGTTTACTGGAGCAATTCGAATTCAACGATAAAAGTCCGTTCAGCGCAACATTTATGGCGGAGTTTCTGGCGGACGTTGACCGGGCAAAAGGTTTAGCCACTGTAGATACAAAGGCGTTCATCCCCGCGAAGAGTATCAATGTACCTGATGGCGCTACCCATTTTAAGCTGTTTAGTGCTGCTGCTGAGATTAACTTCGAGTCGGGATCTGTCCTGAGAACAAGTATAACCACTCCGGAAATTGAGCTCGGCTTGCAATTGCAGCCGGCTATTAACCTGGTGCAGCAGTTATCGCTAAACTCTATGGATCATATAATGATCGTCCTTGGAATTGAATTTTACCAGAAATTCAATGGTCGGTTTTACCCGTTAAACAATGGCAGTGCAAATGCCGTCACTATGGCGAGAGTAGATATGCCGTAATCAAAAAATGCCTTCAGCAATGAAGGCATTTTTTTTATTATTGAAAATCAAAACGGTAGGGCATATCTCCCTTTCTCCAACAGATGACCGTGTATTAAAAAAAATCTTTTAAAAATATTTTTTTTTACAAGACATTGAATATCAAATAGATTAAGGGGGTTGTGCAACCCCCTGCAACTGTTCTTGTATGTTTATTTTCATTTTGTTTGCGTCAAAATAATATTCAAAAATGCAAAATGATTTTGGAGGATTACTACTCTACGGGTACGACCACGTTAAAAATCCATTTATTCAACAAAAAACTACGCACACATGAAAAACGAGATACTCAGCTACTTTTTACCTGTCAGCCGTAAATTCTTTGATCATCCATTTTGGAAAGATGAAAGATCGTATTCGAGGGCGGAAGCCTGGTTGGATCTTATTGCGTCAGCGAGATTTGAAGATTCAGCCGCAACAGGAATTATAGGCAACGTGGAGCTTTCCTGGACCAGAGGTCAATTACCTGCAACACTTCGTTATTTATCTGAACGTTGGAAATGGAGTAAGAGTAAAGTGAATGATTTCTTAAAGCTATTACAAAAGTTGAAAATGATAGAACGATCGAAGGTGAATGGACTTACTGTTCTCTCATTAACAAACTATGAGCTATACAATAGGAAAATACAAAAAGAACAGGTAGAAGAGCCAGCGCAAAGCGAAACAGACAATGCGACAAACGCAGAACCCAACAAAAGGAAAACACAAAAAAGACAAAGAAAGGACAAAACTAATATAGTTAATAAAGAAAATAAAGTAAAGAATAGGTTTTCCGGTGCTGCTGCACCTACACATTCACAGGAAGATCAGGCTGGGTTCAGCCGGTTTGAAACGTGGATTTTGGAAAACGCTCCCAGGGTGGCAGAGATGAACCAGCCCTTCACCATAGACCAGTACATCAGGCTCCGGGAGAAATTGCCGGTAGACCAGATCAAAGACCTGCTACAAAGAATGGGCAATTACGCCCCTTTAACGAAGAAAAATGAGTCTGCCTACCTGACAGTCATCAATTGGGCAAAACGCGATTTTAACCAGCTTAAAACAACAAACAATGCAACATCTGCAACCGAACAATACCTCAAAGAAAGGGAACGCCTGGCAGAACAGGTCAGGAAACGCGCAGAGGAGTGATTTTACGACCTTTGCTTACGGTAAGGTACCTCCACAGGCCAAAGAGATGGAAACCGCCGTTTTGGGCGCCTGTATGATGGGAAAAGGGACATTTGACCTGCTTACCGATATTCTGCATCCCGAATGCTTCTATGTAGAAGCCCATAAGACAGTTTTTGAGGCTATGCAGCAGCTATCTGCTGATAATCAGCCAATCGATATACTAACGGTCGTAGAACAGCTAAAGTCATCAGGTGATCTGGAAAAAGCGGGTGGTTCAGTTAACATCGTTAAACTTACTAACCAGGTGGTATCATCTGCAAATGTTGTGGCACATGCTCTCATTATTAAGCAGAAATACATGCTGCGTGAGCTGATCCACATTGGGGGCGGGATCGTAAATGATAGCTTTCAGGACACAACTGATGTTTTTGAATGCCTGGACAGGGCAGAAACAGCACTATTTAACATCACTGCCGGCAATATGAGGAAAGACTTTAAGCCTATGCGTGCTGCTTACCAGAAGGTGTTAGCCGAAATCAAAGACAGAATGGTTAGTAAGCAGGAAATCACCGGTGTTCCTGCTGGCTTTCCTTCTTTGGACAGGATGACGAAAGGGTGGCAGCCTACGGATCTGATCATTCTCGCAGCACGTCCCTCCGTTGGAAAGACTGCCTTTGCATTGAACCTTGCCCGCAATGCAGTGCTAAACACTATCAAACCTACCAAGGCGGCCCTGTTTACACTGGAGATGTCAACAGGACAAGTGGTGCTCAGGATGATTTCCTCAGAAAGCGGAGTAAGGTTGGATAATCTGCAAAGAGGCAGGATTGCCGACTGGGAACTGGCGGAATTAAGGGTAAAGTGTGAGATCGACAGCTGGCTGGATAATATCTTCTTTGACGATACGCCGGCGTTAACCACTTTTGAATTACGTGCCAAAGCCCGGAGGCTCGTACACAACCACGGTGTAGGGTTGATCATCATTGATTACCTGCAGCTGATGAGTGTAACGGAGATCGCAAAGGGTGGGGGATTGAGAGAGCAGGAGATCAGTAAGATTTCCCGGGATCTGAAAGCATTGGCCAAGGAATTAAACATCCCTGTCATTGCGTTGTCACAGTTGAGTCGTGATATCGAAAAGCGAAAAGATAACAGGGGGGCTATGTTGAGCGATCTCCGTGAGTCTGGTGCAATTGAGCAGGATGCAGATATGGTGATGTTCCTTTCCCGACCGGATTATCAGCAGGAGTCTGCAGAGGTGGACCCTGCTCTTAGAAATGGCATCGAGATTAAAATTGCTAAACATAGAAATGGAGATCTGGCAACTATTCCTCTCAATAAAAACCTGTCTATACAGCAATTCACAGACCCGATAATTACTGATGCAAAAGATAAAGAGGTGAAATACATTAAAAAACGGGAAGCGGATGATCACTTTCAGCTTGAATTTCCACTGCCACCGGAGGATGAAAAAGATGATGTACCGTTTTGATGGTTCGACGGGTTTATCAGGCGCCGCCAAAGTAGTGGTATCGCCTAACCCGGCGTCCAGTACACTGGTAGTAAGTACAGCACCTACATCTGGCGCTGCGAAAAAACAAGCTGCCAGCGATGGATGGGATATCCGCGAAGTGAGGCTCAGCGATAAAATGGGGAATTTGCTGCGTAAACAGTTGTTCCCTGCAGGTACTTCCCGCGCCACGATTAATGTGGAAGGACTGAAACCGGATGTTTACATCCTGCAAACGGGGAATGGAAAAACATTTGACACCCAGCAGGTGATCATAGCGAGATAAGAAAGCAAGTGTTATTTATAGAAGCGCCCGGTAGATCTGTTGTCTACCGGGCGCTTTTTTTCTGAATATCGGTTCATGAATGGTTACGCTGGCCGGAGGTCGCCGGGGAAATAACGTTTTTTCCGTATCTCGCCATCCACCATCAGAAAATACATATTAGTTTTGTACTTCTCATGGTAGATGCTGGATATAACATGTCCGGTACGTAACGTTTTAACATTAGGTCCGATGATGGTTGATACCCGCTGACCGAACTCAAATTCTGCATCCGGAAATTTTTTTTCTCCGTATATTAATTGTGCAAAATAGATGCTCATCTCGTCGGCATTTGCCATTGTAAGGGTGCGCATTACAGTATTGAAAAAGGCATCGCTGTGGTCGCGGATAGCCCAAGCTAATATGGGCTTTGCTATCAATAATTTTTCTTCTCTGCCTCCAAAATTGTTATCCCAGGCAAATACCTCTATGAGGGTGCCCCTGCCAGGGGCACTTCCCCATTTGACGGTTACTGATGAGTCGAATTTGAAGGAACAGGGTGTTCCGTCTATACCGCGAGGCGACTTTGACAGGTGTTTATAGAAGCTGATCATAGCGGTCAGTTTGATAGGATTTTTATGCGTCCATCTGAGTATTGAGCCAAAGCCTATGTCCAGGTCACAGGTACAATAAATCTTTACTTTACGGGTCCAGTGTGGACCGGGACCTGAGATGATATTATTCTGTTTTGAAAAAAGGGTGATGTTCTGAAACATGCTGACCGGGTTTTCTGATCGTATAAGGGATAGACAAAGATACTATTGCAAAAGCAAAATCTGGCTTATCTTGTTTAACACCTTGCTGGCTTATAGCTTAATGACGGCTGCCATTGAATCGAACCTTGTTTCAGACTGATTTTGTAATAATCACGTCGTCCATGTTGAATACTATCCTCGGATAATGCACATAAATTTTCATCAGGCTGTTTGTAATGTAGGGTGCTGACCAGGATTTTCAAGATACTGTGTTCCCCAATCGTCCATTACTTTAATAACAGGAAGTAAAGACATCCCTAAACTGGTTAAGGAATATTCAACTTTAGGAGGTAGTACCGGATAAATTACTTTCTCGATAATTCCATGTTCTTCCAGCTCCGTAAGCTGTTGATACAAAACTCTACGGGTAGCATTCGGATTTAACCGCTGTAGTTCACCTGGCCTTTTGTATCCGCGCGAAATGTTATGGATCAAACACGGTTTCCATTTGCCACCAATAATTTCCATAATCATAGCCATCCCACAATTCAGGTCTTTAGGAATTTTTCTATCACTCATACAATACCGATTTGTAGAATAAAATTAAGCATTAAAACCATATTAAGCTATAGGGATAATTTTAACCCTATGCTATAATGAAGTACGTACTTGCCAGCGATGTACGAAGCACATAGCTTTGTATTCATTAAAAAATTAAACAATGAAAAAAATAAAACTAATAATTAGTTGTATGTTCCTTGCATATGCTACTGCTGCACAGGATCAACCAAAAGTATTTACTCAACCCAGCAGCTATCACATGTTACTTGGCAATATTGAAATTATTGCATTTTCAGATGGTAGTATTCCACTGGATCTTAATAAGGTACTGACAAATACAACTCCTGCTGAAATTGAGAAGTTGACTAATAACAATTTCCAGACACCGGTGATAGAAGCTTCCGTCAATGCCTATCTCATCAAAATGGACGCTAAATTAATTTTGGTGGATGCAGGCACTGCAGAGCTTTACGGGCCAGCGCTCGGATATCTGCCTGCAAATCTTATTAAAGCAGGTTATGATCCTGAACAGATAGATGCCATATTAATTACCCATATTCACACTGATCATACAGGAGGTTTAATGGATGGAGATAAAATGGTATTCCCAAATGCTACATTGTACGTAAGCAAAAAAGAAGCTGACTATTGGCTGAGTGAGGAAAACTATGCCAATGCGCCTGCCAGATTAAAGAAGTACTTCGATGAAGCCCGTTTAAAAATGACACCCTATGTAAAGGCAGGCAAAGTAAAAACATTTGATTATGGTGCAGAACTTTTCCCAGGTATATTACCTGTTGCAAGCCCGGGACATACGCCTGGTCATACATTCTATCAGGTATCAAGTAAAAGAGAGAAAATTATGTTCTGGGGCGATATTATGCATGCTGGGCCAATACAGTTTGCTAACCCTGATGTTACCATCGCTTTTGACGTAGACCCTCAGGCGGCTGCAGCAATGCGAAAAAAAGCATTTCTGGAAGCTGCTAAAGAAAAATACTGGGTGGCAGGAGATCATTTATCATTCCCAGGTATTGGACATATTCGTAAAACCGGGAAGGGGTATACCTGGTATCCTATTATTTACACAACTACCGGTATAGGGCAATAATGAAAAAACTTATCAATTTCTATGTATGGCTATCACTGCTTAGTTTGCCACTGACCGCCCAAAACAGAAATAAAATTTTTCAAGCCTATGAATGTTTTTAAGATATGTTAAAAAAATGTTAATACGAATGGGGAGTGAAAATCTTAATTTTTTTAACCATTATATTTGTCACAACTTAAATGATTAATAACCCGTATTTCTGGACATCTCGACATTACCCTGATTCCCAAAAAACAAAAATTAATTTTTATTGCTACTAACTAATAACATCAACCTTGATAGTTAGTTCAACTCTTATGTTTCAACCGAACGATAGATAGACCCTGTAGTATCAACAAGCGAACTTTATTCTGTAGCATCAACTATAGCCCATTAGCTTATTCCATTTATTTATGACGTACCAGCAGCAGAATGCTGGATGGATGCTTATTTTCCTAAACCCACGAACAATCCCCGTTTATTTATGAAAAAAATAACCACTGCTTTCTATGTCCTGTTACTGATAGCAATCATGCCAGTTGTATCCTGCAAAAAGGATGCTGACAACAAGCAAGGCATTTCAACCCCTGCTGAAGGACTGTTGGCATTATCCGACGACGAGATAGCCAGTATTGCCTTTGCTGAACCTAAAGAATTAACCCCGGAAATGGTGCTTACAATTGCCCGCAATTTCGAGGACTCCATCTCTAAAACCCCACTTTCGAAAGGTACTTCTCAACCCACATTTAAGATTACCGGCAAATCATATTTCGATGCAAAAGGCCGGAGCATTGCATTATCCACTAAAAGTGCGGATGCTACCACCATCCCTGTTTTTAATGTTGCTATAAACAGCGGCAGGAAAACCCGTGTTGCTGTTGTATCCGGTGACGAACGAATGCCTGTGGTCATTGCCTATACAGGCCAGATAAAACAGGATGATCCTTTGCTGGCAATCTCGCGTCTGGCCCTCATCGAAAAGGTAAAAGAAGTTGAAAAGCTGGTAGATTCTCTATACACACCTACCATCAAAAAATTACAGCAGGAATTCGGAACACTTCCCGATAAGCATGTATATGAATATGTTAAGAACAAAATTGTTTCTAAACATGCCATTCCCGGAACCAAGAGCAGAAAGGAAATCGGCGCATTATCCGGAATTATATCGCAGATAGGTCCATTAACAATGACCGAATGGGATCAAACCGATCCATTCAACCAGCTGATGGATGTCGGAAATTGCGATTATCCGGGTGAACGATATCCCGCCGGCTGTTTTGTAGTTGCGGCGGCTCAGATACAGGCCTACTATCGCCCGGCCCTGAATATAAATTACTTAGGTAACGTAGTGCCTATTCAATGGGATCCTATTCTGGTTGATCCCTGGGGTGGAGACCTTAGCAGCAATCATCTCACTGCATTTATCAAGCACGTTTTCGCTGCCTGCGAGACTACCTACAATTGTGAAGGCTCATCAACAACCGATACCAAGGGTATCAACTATCTCAAACAAACAATGAGTGTGGGCACGACCACAAGTATGACCGATGTAAAAAGCTCACTGGACCAGTTAAAACTGGTACTGGTTACAGGACACAGGCAGGCTACCGGTGGTGGCACCGTTGGCCATGCGTGGGTGATAGACGGATACGCAGTAACCCGGTTAAAACCAGGTGAATCAATTGTGGGAAATGCCGTATGGCAGCGTTACAACATGTATGTTCATTGTAACCTCGGCTGGGGTGGCGGCGGAACCGGTTACTACCTGGTAGGAAAGGACGCAGCTGGTTATTTGACTTATGAACCCTATGTTGGTCGTGAATATAATCTCAACATCAAATACTACCACAACCTCACTAAACTATAGTCCATCATCTAATCTCAAAAAAATCATTATGAAAAAAACTCTCACCTATTTGTTCGTTTTACTAATGGGAATTGGCTACACGTTTGTAGCCTGTAACAAAGAAAATAAAAGTGAAACGCCCGTTGAAACCATTGTCAGAACTGATTCCACACGCGACTTTGGAAGTTTAACCCCAACAACAGTAAATGTTAGCAACAACCGGGCAAATATCTATTTTGTCCAAACTCCGCTGGTATTTACCCTGGATCTCAGAGAAAAAGGCAGCAAGCAGTATCTCGACCTGATCAATACCGCTATTAAGAAAGACATACCTGTAGCCATTTCTATTTATAAACATGGTGGTATAGGAAGTATGCTGGAAATAGCAGGTGTTAAAGATGCTCCGCTCCAGGCGCTTGAAAAATTTGCCGTTGACTACTCGCCGAAGAAACCCCTGCTGATCAGCAAGGAAGAAGATATTGTACCAATTCCCACTGAGGCATTAATGAACCTGATGTTCACTGCCTGTCAAAGTGATCCTGTTCAAACATTTGCCTATAAAGCAGACGGTTGTTATGCCAGGGCACATGAAATGCGCAAAGTGCTGGAAGATAACGGATACGCCTGCGGAAAACTGTTTATCTATGCTTCTTCAAGCCCATTGGCAGTAAGTGTTTCGTCATCCTGCTGTCAAACCTGGAGCTTCCATGTTGCACCATTGGTAAGATTCTATGATGCATCCGGTGTAGCGCAGGTCCGCATATTTGATCCATCCCTGTTTTCAACTCCTGTGACCAAGGACCAATGGTTCGCAGCATGCAAAAGCAGCTGTTTCCCTGGTGCTAACATAGGCTCTACATTCCTGGCACAACCTTATGTTTATAACAGGGCAACGAATGGCTCTATCGCCAGAGATAACAATTATTCAAAAACACAATGTACATTAAATGCATATGCTGGTTATAGTGGTGGATGTTTCTCGCTTCCAGGTGCATGTAGCTGGTAAATTACTTTTTGAATAATAACAGGAGCCGGCTTTTTCAGCCGGTTCTTGCACATCATAAATTATTTAGGATGAATACAGTCTTTCACTTAAAACTGGCCCTGATTTCTTTATTGTTAGTGTTTTTTTACGCTTGTAAAAAAGAGACTGCAGATCCGGAACCCGCTATTCCTGAACGATCCGTTTTGATTTATATCGGTGCAAATAACAACCTGCACGACGATGCCCTGATAACTATGGAGCATATAGTTGAGGGGGCAAAATCTGTTACCGGCGGTAGCCTGGTTGTTTATTTAAAAACACAATTCAATTCCTGCCTCCTGAAGATAGGTACAGGCAAATCAAATGTGCGGATTGATACGATAAAGCAATACGCCTCAGGCAATTCTTCAGATCCGGATTTTATGCGTAAAGTAATTCAGGATGCAAGAGTGAGCGCGCCAGCCAGATCATACGGTCTTGTACTATGGTCGCATGCGACTGGATGGGAACCAGCAGACAAAGTGCATACCGAATCATTCGGATCAGACGACTTCAGGGAAATGGATATCAAAGATTTAAAGGATGCCTTGCCTGATGACTGGGAGTATATTATGTTTGACGCCTGTTCCATGTCTTCAGTAGAAGTCGTATATGAGCTGAAGGGAAAATCCAAATATATACTGGCATCCCCGTCAGAAGTGCTAAGTAGCAGTTTCCCATATGACAGAATTTTGCCTCACCTCTTCGAACAGGAGGAAGGGCTTAAAACCGTTGCCAGTAAATTTATCGGTTATTACAAAGAACAATCAGATCTGTATGCTTCGGCAACGGTAGCCCTCATCAACCCGAAGGAAGTAGAGAGGATGGCTGCGCTAACGAAAGAACTGCTGGATAGGAAAAGACCTGTATTCCCTTATAGCCTTGATAATGTTCAGGTCATGGACTTTGATGAAGGCGGACTTGTAACATACGATTTCATGGACTTCCTGGAAAATAATTATGAGGAATCTGACCTGCTGGCCTTGAAAGAACAACTTGCAAAAGTTGTACTTTATAAAGATCATACAGACAAATTCTTTGATGTTCCGATAAAAAGTTATTGCGGATTAAGCATCTATTCTCCTACAGCGAATGATCCATATACAAACTATTACACCACACTAAACTGGTCATCAGCCAGTGACTGGTATCTGCTTTTTCAGTAGATATTTTAAACCTATGTTATCATGAAAAAAACACTCCTTTTAATGTCAGTAGCAACTGCCGGTTTATTTGCATGTAATAAACAGAATGCAGACGTCAACAATGTTACACCCAACAATAAGATCACATTAAGTGAGCCGGAATATAAAAGTCTTTACTATGATAGTCTGAAAGAAATTCCGGAAGACCAGGTTATTTCCCTTGTAAGTGACTTTTTAAACAACACAAAGAAAAAGGTAGGCACGAAGTCAACAGTTACAATAAAGAATGTTTCTGTTAAACCTTTTGCAATACCTACGAAATCAACTGCCCGTTCTGCTGCACCACTTTATAATGTAACCACCGTTAGTAACACCGGTGACACGAGCGTTGCAGTAATTTCAGCTTACGCAAGATGTCCGCAAATCATTGCTTTTGTAAACGGAGGTAAGAATCTGAATGCACCCGAAACACCGGAAGCTGTAAAAATGCTGTTGAACTCATCGCTGCTGGCTTACGAGGATTATCAAAAACAGGCAGATAAGGTTACAGATTCGTTGAAAGTCGCAGCTACCGGAAAGATAGCAGCTTCTCTGGCAGTAACTGAATCAGAAGTAAATCTTGCGCAGGTGAAAAGCCGGATTGCAATAGCAGGAAACCCGGCAACAAAAGCAACGTTGGAGAAAAATCCTATCAGCACGCGGCCAAGTCACACGATTTTTGCCAATTATATGCCCATCATGCTAACTGCATGGGGCCAGGGTATGCCATATAACAGGACGATGCCACAGAGCTGTCCTGATAACTGGTTATGGGATTACCGTTATGCTATCAGTTCCGCCAGTATTGCTATTGCTCAGGTGCTGGCCTTTTATGAGGTGCCAATAACAATGTATGGTTATAACATGGACTGGTATTACCTCACAGAAAATAAAGAAATATGGGAAGAAACCGATTATTTTGGTGCTTATGTCCAGGATCCGCTTTTAAGACGGAACATGGTAGCAGAACTCATGCGTGGGGTAACAGCAGAAGCAGGTATCACCTATACCTGCACAGGCAGTTCAACAAATATCACTACTGTAAGAAACTACCTGAATGCCAAAGAGGTAACCCTGGGTACAGAAACAACTTATAATTTCCCGGCTATCAGAAGTTCCATTGCCGACCTCAAACTTGTATTGATGTATGGACAAACGGCGCAATCACAAGGTCACTGGTGGTTGATAGATGGTGCGATGGTGACCCGTATTACAGGAACTGTTTCACCCGATTTCAATTTTGTACATGTAAACATGGGGCTTGGTGAAACATATAATGGTTATTACCTGATGGGAGATAACAGGTTTGAGACAGGATTTGCTACTTTCCAACAGGGCTTTAAGCTTTATCCAAATATTGTTAGAAGATACTAGCATTAAAATAAAAAAGCCTGTATCACTTCGATACAGGCTTTTTTTATAACGTTATTTTTATAATGATGTTGGTGCCCGACTTTTGAACTGTATACTGATGTTCTGCAATCACAGGATCCTGTACTTTGATAACATATGGCTTACATCTGTTATCTGTTTTTTCTTCTGTGTTGTTGTATGACAGTGTTGTTGTTGTTACATCAGGGATGCTGACGGTATATTTAAATTCACCTTTTTTAAGATCTTCAATATGGAACTTTAAAGATCCATACAAATCGCTACCGGCGTTTGTTACAATAGTACCTGTTGTCTCAGGCACCTCTGATGAACCCTGAGTAATCTTTATTGTTCCGCTTTCAATGTTTTTTGATATAAGAATATTCTCTCCTGTTTGTTTATCCAGAAATATCAACCCTACCTGAACCGGGGGGGCTTCGTTATTCTCGCAGGGAGTTTGATTGGATTTATGGCATCCGGGTGCCGCAAAAACAAGCGCAATAAATATCAGTGGCAGATAAAAAAGCTTTCTTGTTGGCATTCTGTTGTTTTTCATGTGGTGTATTTTATAATATGGGATTATTTTTGCCAGGCCTTTCTGAATGTCGCAATCTCAGCTTCCGAAGCAGTTGCTACTGCTGTGATCTGTCCACTTCCATTATTCTGTATGAAGAACTTGAGGGGAATGAAGTGCTTTTGGCTTTCCAGTATTGCCTCATAGTACAGATCTCCATATGCTACACTTCTGTCAAATTTGAAGAAAGAAGCATATTGTACTAAAGCAATTTTGTATGAAGTCCCGGATTCCGGTGAAATAGTACTTACGGCTGTTATAAGCGAATAAGAACTTTTAATAACTGTTGTATCTGGCTGTGGCAGCACTTTCATTGTTGTAATGTTTGGCTTTTTACAGGCAACAGTCAAGGTTAAGACTAGGGAGCACAGAAAATTAATATGCATATGCTGGGTTTACAAGGTTGATGATACTAAATTAAGGCTTTTAATGCATATATATCGAATTTATCCAACCATTTTATCTTATAGGAGCCTGCAAATACCATCAATCATACAAATGGTTTTCGAGCTTCTTTTACGAAAGAATCGAGCAAATAATTGTAATGTCTTAATTAAAACTTTTATGATATCAACAGGTGGGAATATATCAATTTACACCATTCCATCTCATAATACTTCGGTTAAAATCTTCGATACAATAAAGCTGAGAAGCCCTGTTGCGATGGCACGTAGTGAGATGGCTTTTTAAATCTCTATCAATCGCGATTTCCCTCTTTCCGGCTTCTGAAAACCTGGCCTTCCTTCCGGGTAAATTTGTAACTAAAGCTAAGCCTGAACCTTGTAGCATTAAAATTGTCGGTTTGGTCTATGATGTAATTTTCCCCGGTAGCCACTGACCTTATCTTGCGGGAGTTCAAAACGTTGGTTCCGTCCAGGGTTAGCGTCCCCTTATCTTTGAGCACGTTTTTGCTTAACCCTAATGAGAGGTAGTGGTAAGGTCTTGTATGTCTTTGTGCATTGTTGCCAGGGCCCTGCAAATCATACCTGGCCTGAAACGCTAATCTCCAGGGTAGCTTAACACGTATATTGATCCTGCCATTCCAGGAAGTGTTTGTAAAATCAAAATCAGTTTCTTTATAGTAACCAGTTTGCCTGAACCCGTAAACGCCGAACTGGCCGTTAAGGGTTAACCATTTTACAGGATCATAAATAGCGGATAACTCAAAACCGTAACGGTTTTCCTTGTCCAGATTGAACGGCATTGTTATAAAGGTGCCTTTATCGTTATGATAGGTGTACTGCTCAATGGGTGCTGTCGTGAAATGTGCATATATCGTCGGGTTGAAAGTAAACTTATCCCATTGCCTCAATAATGCAAGTTCAATGACATTGGTGTAAGAAGGGTTTAAGTCAGGGTTCCCAACAAATTGTGCATTGAAATCCGTTAGTTCATTGAAGGGGTATAAATACCATAATTCCGGCCGGTTGATCCGCTTTGCATAACTCATTTGAAGAGTCGATTCTTTACCTATTGCATAGCTCAGATTTATGGTTGCGAATATCCTGCCATAATACTTCCCTTTATTAAAAATGCCTCCCCTGTCCCGGATTCCGATTTGCGTCCATTCGTATCTTAAGCCCAGAAGGTAATTGAACTGGCCAGATTTGCTCCGGTATTGCGCATAGGCGCTCCAGATGCTTTCATTATAATTCAGCTTATTGTCGATATTATCAAATGTTACCCAATCCTTGTCAAGGCCTTGCTCCGCCCTGAAATCGCTTGACACAGATCTGTTTTCTCCTTTAAGGCCTAATTCCAGAATCGATTTATTTTTAAAAGGGTTTACTATATCCGACTGTATGACCAGGTCTTTGCTGGCCCCGATAGAAGTTGTTCTGATGGGATGCAAACCGGTAACTACAGGAAATGTTTTTTGGGTCAACAGGTTCCAGGTTTTATCACTGTTCCAGAAGTCGTATTGCAGATCAATCGTGAACTTTTTGCCCTCTTTATCAAAAGTCCTCGTATAGTTTGATTCCAGTTGATTATAACTGCGGACTTCTTTGGATCTCCCGTTCCGGGTTATGCTGCTGTCGATGCCCGTACTCCCAAAATCATAATCCAGGGTTGTCCCGTCTATATCCTTTGTGGCATTTCTAAAGAATGCCAATGTAAAGGTGTTCCGCGGATTAATGAAGTAGTCCCCTCCGAAATAAACAAGCCTGCCATCATCATGCCTGTTTTCATGTTGCACCTTGCTGAGCGAGGCAGCCGTAATACCTGTTGTCGTTTGTTTCGTGGTATACAACCCTACATAATCCGAATAGCGGCCGCCCAACGTAGCAAACAGGTTCAGTTTGCCTGTTTTGTAGTTCAGGTTAGCATTCAGGTTATAATCGTTGGGAACACCTAATACCAACCTGGCCTGGCCGCTAAGCCCTTCTTTTATATTTTTTTTGAGCACAATATTGATAATCCCGGCAGAGCCGGCAGCATCATAACGGGCAGAGGGGCTGGTTATAATTTCTATCTTTGCAATACTGGCAGCTGGAATTTGTGTCATCACATTGCCGAGTGTAAGCCCCGAGCGTCTCCCGTTTATCAGGACAGTTACGTTGCTGTTGCCCCTCAGCCTGACAGCGCCGCCTGGTTCAACCGCAACTGAAGGTATGCCGTTCAAAATGTCACCAGCTGAGCCACTTTGGGACAATATGTCTTTACCGATCAAATATACTTTCTTGTCAGGCCTCAGCTCCAGTCCGGATTTTTCGCCGGTCACTACCACCTCGTTGAGAGAGGCAGTACCTTCTTTCATAGGTAGCGTGCCCAATTCCAACTTTGCCGTTATGCCAGTCACCGTTAGTGATTGTGTATACGCCTGGTACCCCATGTAAGTAATTTCCAATACATAATTGGCCGGTGGCAATGAATCGATTTTAAAATACCCGTTCTGGCCGGTCAATGAGGCCACTATTGTTTTTCCTGCACTGTCTTTAACTATCACCGGGGCATAAATTACAGGCTCTCCTGTCTTTTCGTTCATCACTTTGCCTGAAATAGAACTTTTACCCGGGTTGCCCTGGCCGGCGATTGATGGCTGCTGCCCATAAAGGGCAAAAGGATAAATGTATGTGGTCATACCTATAATCAAAAGGAAAGTCTGAATTGTCTTTCCGGATATAATTGGATAAAGCCTTTGCCCGATCCGGGAACACTTGTTTGCAGGGTATAAGGTGGACATAGTTGTTCTGGAATGTTTCAATGCAAATGAACACCATTAAAACAGCCGCTTCACAGGATTTTGCCAAACAACAAATTGCAAACCCTATAAAGCCTGGTTGAACCGTTTTTTTTTGAATACAGTATGAAAATGTGCTGAAAACGGTTCAAAAACGGTTGTTTGTCGAAAAGTTGCAATGTAAAATGTCAAAACACTAATTTTGGTTTGATAAAAAAGTTACGCGAACAGACTAATAACAGTAATGACGAAACGTTTTTATATAGCGGGGAACCGGTTACTTACCCATATCCTTTTCTGGCTCGGCTATCTTTTGGTGTACACCAGTGTACATGCGGATGGGGAAGACGGCCTTTTCAATTATTTCCTGAGTGAATTACAAAGGTTGCCGGCAGCAATGTTGGTAACCTATATTAACATTTATGTATTGTTTCCCCACCTCTTTAAGCAAAAAAGATATATCGCTTATGCTACATCTGCGATAGCGCTCCTGTTTGTGGCTTCTCTGTTGGACCGCATATTACTGGAACGGTTTATCGAGCCCACCTTTTTTCCGGATACAACCTACTATGAAGCCATCTTTGTATGGTATTTGATTTTCAAAGTGATGCTTTGGTTTCTGGCGCCTGTACTTTTGTTTACTCTTCTGATTAAAGTTCTGGAACATTGGTTTGACCAGGAACGGATCCACCAGGATACGCTACATGAAAAACTGGAAGCGGAATTGAATTATCTGAAAGCCCAGGTACATCCACATTTCCTGTTTAATACCCTGAACAATCTTTATGCCCTTACACTCCAATCTTCCACCGATGCCCCAAAAGTAGTGCTGAAATTATCGGGGCTGATGCGCTATATGCTTTATGAATCACAATCGGAAGGCATTTCGCTTGATAAAGAAATAGCGCATATCAGAAATTATATCGAACTGGAAAAACTCCGTTACGGCAACAGGCTTGATGTTTCACTTAATGTATCCGGTGAAATTGAAGGTAAAAAAATAGCACCTTTGCTCTTGATCCCGTTCGTGGAAAATGCCTTTAAACATGGAGTAAGCCATGAAACAGACAACGTATGGGTTACTATTGATCTCAAAGTAAAAGATGAGTGGTTAAGCGTAAAGGTCGAGAACAGTCATACGGGGACGGATAGCAGCCCGACAGATAACGTTACCCATGGGGGCGGGATTGGGCTGCTTAATGTAAAGCGAAGGCTTGACCTGCTATATCCGGACACGCATAGATTGATCTTACAAAAGGAACCGGAATATTATACTGTTGACCTTAAAATAAAATTGCAATAATTCGATGGCAGCAAGCAAAATCAGGTGCCTGGTTGTAGATGATGAACCCCTGGCAATAGCTATCCTGGAGGATTATATCGGCCAATTGGAAACTTTGACCCTGGTGGGCAAATGTGACAATGCCATTGAGGCATTGCTATTTTTGCAAAAGAATAAAGTGGACTTATTGTTCCTTGATATCCAGATGCCGAAACTGACAGGTATCGATTTCCTGAAAACGCTATCCAACAGGCCGAAAGTAATTTTTACTACCGCATTCCGGGAGTATGCGCTGGAAGGTTTTGAGCTCAATGTCCTGGATTATCTGCTCAAACCTATTCCTTTCGAACGGTTCCTGGTAGCAATTAATAAATACCATTCCGCAAATGAGTCATCAAATCCTTTACCGCAAATTTTAATTCCTCAGGATAGCGGAACACCTGGCGAACAGTTTATTTATCTTAAGTCAGATAAGAAGATGGTTAAGGTCTTTTTGAAAGACATCTTTTACATCGAAAGCCTGAAAGATTATATCAAAGTAAAAACATCCGCTCAGGAAATAATTACCTACCAGCGGATCGGTTACCTGGAGGAAAAGTTGCCTGACATACAATTCTTGCGTATCCATCGGGCATATATCATTGCAACAGATAAAATCAAATCATTTAGTACCTCTGTTATTGAGGTGGGGGACCTGGAGCTTCCGATTGGCCGCCAATATAAAACAGAGGTCATGAAAGCCCTGGGGATGCGGGAATAATTGAAAATCGCTACATCCGCGTTTTAATGTTCTTTAAAATTGCATTCCGTGAGTTTATAATATGGAAAACGGTGTAACTACCTGGAAATAATATAATTAGCAGGGGTGACTCGAATCCAGTCGTCCTGACAAATGTAAAGGAGCACTGATGTGTTCCTTTATTCGTTTATAGTATTTCGTGTAAATTACACAGTTTTTGGGTTGGGGATTTTTCTTAAGAGTTAATTTCAAGCTTATATCCTTTGCCGCGTATCACCACAATTTTGATATTCGGATCAAATTCAAGTTTTTTTCTAAGTTTTGAGATGAACATATCCAGACTGCGGCCTACTATAACACCTTCATCTTCCCATATCTCTTTTTGTAGCCGGCTTCGCTCGATAGCCTCGTTAGGAGACGATGCGAAAATGCTTAATACACGGGTTTCAGTTCTGGTCAGATCTGTGGTCTTTCCATTCATCATAAGTGTACGGGTCTCCGCGTCGAACGACATCGACCCCAAAGTGATCATACCTGTATGCTGACTGTCAGGTAAGGTCCTCTGCGGCTTGACAGATCTCAAAAAAATAAATCCAGCAAATGCTACCAATAACAGGGCGCCCAAAAAATATCCATTCTTTGCTGTAGTTATACCCGTTGGTTTAAATTTAATGTTAATCATATAACATGCTATGGGTTGCCTTCTTCCTCTACAGGTTATAATATCATCTTTCTTATTTTTTGATATCGCATATCCATAGGCTACACTGGCATTGGCACAGTTAAGTACGTTAACAACGTAATCACTTGCAAGCGGGTCTTTGGCTAACAAACGCTGGGTAGTATTTACTAAAAAGTCGGGTTGGAAAGTAAAATCATGCTCAAACCCGATTTGATATTCATTTTTAGCAATCTTTTTTACCGGTAGCACCCTTGACGTACTGTCGCCCGACTGTAAAAGTAGTTCATGTCCGATCCTGCGAAGTAAAACTTCCCTTCTGGAGATATTAAAATCGTCACTGTACTCCATACTGAAAGCCACGCAGATGACAGAGATAAATACGAATAGTATCAATCCTAACAGGTATTTGCGTTTTCCGGAGAGGAGATTTTGACTAAGACGCATATTGTCAAGTATTTATTTACAAAGTTTACAATTCTATTTACAATCCAAATTCCCGCACTGGAAGATATCAAAGTAATTTTGCTGAATCAACTTTGATAGCATATGAAAAATAAAAGTATGTCTTATCCGATTTGATATCAAGAGAATCTATATGTAATTTAATAAACCGACAAAAATTATGAAAAAAGTAATTTATGCACTGATGTTATCACTGGTTGTGGTGAGCGGACCAGTATTTGCTAATCGTGAAATCAAGAATGAAACTAAGAAGCCGTCCCCCAAGCCGCTTTCTGCTGCTGAAAGGAATGCCGAATTGAAAAAATGGGAGGCTACCCCTGCTGGTATAATGTACAAAAAATGGGAAGCGTCTCCCGCAGGTAAAAAAGTGTATGCCGCTGAAGCTAAAATAAGGAAGCATATTAAAGATTATACCAATATGGAGGGAGTTGTAACCTCTCTTTCTCTTCCGCCAGGCTCAAGATTAGGTTTCGGAGTGATGGTCAGGATTAATGATGACGATTATATTGTAAAATTTGAGCCGGAAAAGTCTCAACTTGAGCAATTGCATAGCCTGAAAGTTAACGACAAAATAATTATAAGAAGCCATAACGTATCGCACGCGCCTAAGTATTCATATCCAATAGTATCGTGCGACTATGTAGAACAAGATAGTAAAGTAATTTTTAAACGTGTTCCCCGCAAAGGCGGTTGCTGAGTAAATAAATTATAAAAAAAATGAAAAGATTATTTGTGTTTGTCCCGGCTATCCTCCTGGTAGCATTTCTATTAAATTCTTTTGTGCTAAAAGAAAAGGATGCGGCCAAAGTAATTAGAAATAAATCAGGGCTTGTAAACACCGTTTTTAAATCTACAGATGGCGGACAAACCTGGCAGGACATCAGCAAAGGGTTGCCCGAAAATTTGCTGAAAGATAGTATCAAGGGAAATAGCTTCTTTGCAAATGATAAAGGGCTGTTTTTAAGGACTGGAAACGGACTCTATCACAGTACACCAAATGCCACAGCTCCTTTTTGGACCAAAGAGATCTCCCCTGACGAACATAGCAGCATTGCCCCCGGTAAGTTCTACAATTACTGGGGTATAAATTTGAAAAAAACAAACGGAACGAGTATATGGTCACCGATATTCGAACTTTTACTGGAGCCACGAATACGCAGCACTTTTGAAACTGCCGGAGGTTCAATTTTCATCGGCATCGACAGAGGCTTTTTTAAAACTGCTGACAATGGAAAAACCTGGAAACATGTCCATGCCGGAAGCCTGGTAGGGCATTTGGCAGAGTCGGATGGCGTACTGGTGGCGATCAGTACGAAAAGGATAATAAGATCGACCGATAATGGCGAAAACTGGGAGTTTGTGACCAGTGAGGACAGTGTGGTTTGGGATGTAAAACAGATCAAAGGTGGATTCGCTGCTATGACTTCCACTTCAGCGTCGAATCCCAGGGGGTTAATGACATCCTTCGACAGTGGTAAAACCTGGCAGTCCATTTATTCCAGCCCTCAGGACAAAGTTGTTATTGATTCAATAAGACGGACCTGGAATGATCGCCCTCGCTTGCAAGCCTTCCAGACTTCAATTACCCAGGTTGGTGAAAACTTTTTTTGTACTCATCCTGACGGCATTTTCAGATCATCAGACAAGGGGAAAACATGGAAATTATTACTTCCTTCTGTAAAAGATAAGGTCTTCAATTTATTTGTTTCAGGCAACGTGATCTATGCCATACCCAGCAAGGGTGGATGTTGAAAACTCAGATTAACATTCATGGATTTCATGTCTGCCCGGGGTCTTGCCATTGATATTTTCGTATAGCTAAACTCTTGCTACCAGACCCGGGGATTCAAATGGCGAAACATTAAAAAGAAAGGTCGGAGAATTCTCCGACCTTTCCACTACTAAAAAGGCACTCATTAATATTGAGAGTCTTTTGATGATTTGTGGCGTAGCGGATAGGTTGAACGGTAATAATATGTATTTTGTATTTGCGCCGTAAAAATGAAAAAGGCGAATACTACTACTTTGATTATCAATGCTGAATTTTTTTTAGGCCAAGGCCGGTTAACGGCATATATTTATGTGTTAACGGTCATTGTAAAACGACACAACCAGCGACAAACATTGAAAGGAATGAAACGAATATTTACAATTTTAGTGATAACAATCTTCACTATTTTATCGTGTAGCGAGAATAAATCAGGAACTACAAAAACAAATGCTATTGAGATAGAAAACGAAAATAAAACTGAAACCAAAAATGCGAAACCCGAAACTTCAGACACACTTAATTCCAATAATTATTCTGACTTAGATAGCCAAACAACATACACCAAAGAGCTTGACTTATTTTTGATACGCGATTTAGAAGAGAACGCAAACAAAAAAATTGGTTTTGTATCCTTGTCTGACATTTATCCATTGAGCGAACATCCAGACTCTTTAGCTATTCCAAATCAAGAAAACAGTCTTCAATATTTTAAATTAAATGCATCGTATAGAAAGAGATTTCTTTCAAAAACTAACATTTCAGAAACAGATAGTCTGTTTATTTACGATTACTCTACAGATGTACTACTCTCTTTTCCTGTTAGAGAACTTAATGTAGTTGCCTATTTAAATGATTATATGGACATAAAAGATTGTCCTTGCAGTCAATCCGACTATATGATTGGATTTGAAGTGACAAAAAATTATTTAATAGGGCTAGGGAAATATTTTAGTAAAGCCCTGGTTTTTATTGGTAAAGAAAATCCTTTTACGCACGGACAAATGAAAGCCATTGTTTGGCAAAAAATCAAAGCTGAAAAATTTCCATTAGGAAAAAGCAATTTGACCGAAAAGCAAAAAGAATATAAACATAAAAATACAATAAAAGGACAAGCATATTTATATGAAACAAAAACTCACCAAATTTTCATTCAAGATTATATAGAGCCAAATAATCTTATTCAGGTTCAAGACCGACATTTAATTATAATAGATAAGCAATCTGATAATGTGGTTAATGAAACAATTTTCAACAATAGTGAAGGAACAAGCGTAACACCGTTGAATTTTGGAATAAACAATACCAATTATCCTGACTTGAAAGAACAATGGATAGGAAAACTTTTCAAAGACAAACCCGAAGTTATATTTGGATTTGAATGGGTTTCGTTTGGATGTCCAGGTATTATATTCGTAAATTCACAAAACAAATACGTTCAGATAAATTGTGACAATAGACATTGAAATAAAACAACGAACCGCTAACAGGCGCTTGGCAAAAAAAGCGGGCTCAGTGCTTATTTGTATTTTAAAACACGTTACAAATCCATCACTGAGAATATCTATAACACCCTGGCCGTTTTTCAATATTTACTTTTATCTACAGAATTGCAGTTATTTTAGCATTTATTACCTGTAATTTAATCACAGTTCGCTTCTTGTTGTAATTGTCCATATAAGATACAATATATACGTCGTGCTTTTGGACATCCTTACCTACAAACAATGTCCTTACCCAATCAATATCAGCATCCTGTGCATCTATAAAAGGATCACTATCCAGCTCTTCCTTATCTATTTTATTTAACAATTTAGCTGTACAATACCGCTTTTTGATTATATCCAGTTTTTGCTCCGTACCCTCGCTGCTTGCGACTTGAGTAATATAACTGGTATAAAACTGCTTTAACATACTAATGTTCTGATCCGGAGCTGCTTTGGTCTGCGCCTTACATGTAACACTGAAAATAATTACTAAAAAGGAGATTAGAAGTTTTGATTTCATTCAATGCAATATTTGTGTAAAAATACATATTATCTACTTTGTTGCCGCAGGTGGGACCTCCCCACAAGGAAATATAATAAAGGTCACTTCTCCGGGTTGTTTTTTTGGTTTTTTCTGCCCTACATTTAAGTATAATCCAATAAAGAGATCGTTCTTATTTTCCTCGATAAATTTGATCCATAAATTTTGGGTTCCGAAGAAGAGGAAAAAGAAAAGGCCGGAGAATATCTCCGACCTTTCTGTTTTTGTGCCCAGTAGTGGAGCATACTCGAACCAAATATTTCTTATTATCAGGCATTTAGTGAAATATCGCTAATTATCTGTTCCAATTAATATCAGACAAAAGTCCAATTGGTATTCAGACAATTGGGGCAGAAATTTATTTTCTCAATCTTTGCACATACATTAACTCTAACCTATTGATTTAACAAAATGCAAGAAGAACTAAAGCGGTATCATTCTATACTTCCAATTATTTTTATTCCCATTTGTCTGCTTATTCTGGTCACATACGGCTGGGCAGGCTATGCTACCTTAACTGAAAGACCCGGACTGAATGGTAGTTATTATCTGTATTACAATTTGTCAATGGTTCAATTCTATATTTATGAGTTTATAGTTGCTTTTATCGCCCTCGCACTAATAATAGCGCAAATAAGTTATTCAATTAAGAAAAGCCCTCAATATCTCACAATAACATTTTGGTCCTTTGCTGTATTTATAGCCCTGGTTATTGTTTGCGAAATTTATTTGGAGTCAAGATTAACTGGTAAAGGGTAGCAGAAATTGGTCATTGAATTGAAAAACTGGGGAGACAAACATCGTAAGCAAGTTATTGGGAAATAACTTGCTTACGATGAGATTTTCTACAACACAGATTGATTTCGGTCATGGATGGTAAAACGCCTATTCACTTTAAAACTATCAGCGAAGTTCACAACAGTTTAGGTTTCCGGCGCCTAAAAACAACCTGCAAATGTTATTAATCTTGATAATTTACTACCGGAGAAGAGAGTGATTATTCTTAATTTCCAAGTGAAATTAATAGAAGAAAGCGTTCAAAGTGCTTACAGGTCGCTAAATGTGCATTTAATCGGAGATTATTATAGTATTTTGAGTTAATCATCCTAAACTTTTTCTTTTTTCCATGCTGCTATATAAGCTAACAATGGGCAAAGGCTTTCCCCATATTCTGTGAGCGCATACTCTACGCGAGGGGGAAACTCCCCGAACTGTTTCCTGCTAATTAAGCCATCAGCTTCAAGTTCTTTCAATTGGTCAGTTAAAACTTTTTTTGAAATAGCAGGTATCCGAACACTGATTTCTCCAAATCGCCTGGCATGCTTAGAAAGCACTTTTAAAATAATTAATTTCCACCGTCCTCCAAACAAAGCTATAATTTCCGTAACAGGACAGTCAGCATAGTCTATTTTATTCTTCATTAGTCACTTTTAGGTTACCACTTTTTATTTTGTTAACAACGGGATAAGGTATTTTATAGATTCGATTTCAGTTTCTTTGCCTAACAAAAGTAATTAATTATTTATCTTAAAAAAAAACGATGATTTTAATAACTGGTGCAACCGGTAATTTAGGCAAGGCCACCATTAATTCTTTATTGAATAAAGGCATATCCGCAAACAATATTGCAGCATTGGTAAGAGATGAATCCAAATCGGCAGAATTTAAATCAAAAGGCATTCAGGTGCGGATTGGCGACTATCAGAATTTTGAATCTTTAAAAAGTGCGTTCCAAGATGTGGACAAGCTACTGCTGATATCTTCTTCATCGGAAATAGCTCACAGGTTTGAGCAGCATAAAAACGTAATTAATGCTGCCAGGGAAACTGGTGTTAGTCATATCATTTATACCAGTTTTGATATGAAAGATCTGCGTCGAAGTATAATGGTTGGAGATGTTCAATACCATGCAGACACAAGTGATTATCTAAAACAGATAGCTGTACATTATACTTTGATGGATAATACACTGTATGCTGACATGATTCCCATTATTTCCGGAAATAATATATTGGATGAAGGTATTTCCATCCCTGCCGGAAATGGTAAAACACCTTTTTTACCGATAACAGAAATGGCTGAAGCTATAGCTGTTGTACTGACTACTCCTGGGCATGAAAACAAAGAATATGTCATCGCTGCAGACGCTGCTTTTTCTTTCGCTGAAATCGCTGACCTATTATCAGACATTTTAGGGAAAAGGGTAACTTATTATCAACCTGAGGTAGATTCATACATTGCGCGGCTTGTGCAGAACGGATTTCCTGAAGATGATTCAGCATATTTGGCAAGGTTCGGTGAGGCGATTGCCAGAGGAGAGTTCGACACCAATAAAAGTGATGTCAAACAATTACTAGGCAGAAGTCCGATATCTTTAAAAGATTTTTTAAGAAGCATATACGGTAAATAATTCAAAGAAGCTTACATAATAGAATTAACATCCGGGCTGGGAACTCACCGGGCCGGATGTTATTATGATATGTAATCCCTTCAGGATTTTCGTTGGTGCATCGAATTCAGTCACATCAGAGAAGAGAAAGAGCATCAGCAACGCTCCGATCGCAATACTATACAAATATCGAAGGTAATAGAATGCTGGCTTTTTGATAAACAAACACAGTCCAATTTCAGAGAACTCAATCGTAATCAGTTGAATATTGGGGGTTAAGGTCAAAATGCTGGTAATATTTAGTAATTTTATCATTATATATAGTATTGAAAAATATTTTGATGGAGCAACTAGTCAGTTCCCTTGTTGCGGGACCAACTTTATTACTGGCATTTTTAATCTTTGCAAATCTTAATAAGGTAAAAAGTAGGGTTAATCGATGGTTTGGTTCCTTCATCTTATGTGTTTTCCTTATTCAGTTTAATGATCTATTAGAAAAAACTGAGTTTTTGAGAACGAGAATGCCTATAAATGATTTTCTGGGTATAACGGATTTAATTGTAGCCCCGGTTTTTTATTTTAGTGTGGCTCATTTTGTCAAACCCGACAGGAAATGGCGCGTACGGGATAATTTTCATTTTGCATTTGCTTTTATAATATTAGTTTTACTCTTGATATCACTACTAATTGAGGTAAAACAACCACTAACAGATACCGATAAAAAAAATGCCGTTGTATTCATTACTGTTTTTAACGTAATTTTTTGTTTTCAAGTTATTTCTTATAGTATTATGGCCTATAGGGAAATCACCGCCTATCAAAAGAATTTGTTTCTCTACACTTCAAATATGGGTGCAATTAATTTGGAATGGTTAAAGCAAGTGGTGGTTTGTGTATTGATTATAACTGGTCTTTGGTTAACTGATATTTCTTTTAAACTAGCAAAAAACAATGTCTTTTTTGACAATTTCGCTAGTCTGATTTATCTTGGCGCGATTTTTTTTATTGCCTATTTCTCTTTAAAACAAAAAGAAGTTTTTCAGCTTAGTAAACAAGAAAAAAAAGAAATTGACTCCATTATAATTGAAAATGCAAGTTTGGAAGGAACCCGAAAAAAACTGATGTCTGATGATGAATTAAAAGAAATGAAATTCAAGTTAATTCAAGTAATGGACAACAAAAAACCTTTTTTGGATGTTGAATTGAGCCTATTTAAATTAGCTTCCCAATTAGATATTTCATCTCATCTGCTTTCTTACATCATAAATAACGGCTGTAATGAAAATTTTTATCAATTTATTAATAGGTATCGAATAGAAGAAGCAAAAAAAATGATTCAGGATCCTAACATGGAACATTTAAGTTTGATGGGAATTGCTTTTGAAGTTGGTTTCAATTCCAAAACAGTCTTCAACACTACTTTCAAGAAAATTACCAATCAAACGCCTTCCGAATTTAAAAAAGCAATTCGCCCCCCGGAGTAACTGTTGTTATTATGTTTTGATTCTTTGAAAATAGGTTCGGATTCATAAATCAGAACTTTAGGATGCTAAGTAATGCTGATGTTTGTATCGAATTTACTTAAAATCCTAAAAAAGCAATAATGATCTGTAAAAAAACACCAGAAAGTTTAAACCTGAACAAAGCCAGCATAATTAGACTATTATGCCATTTTATACTTACTATTTCGGCAGTCTTTCTCGTCTCTTGCCATAAAAAAGTTATTACTCCGGAATACCCGGGAACTTTAGTAGAACTGGGAACTCATAAATTGATGGCGTATACGGTATCAAAACAATCAAAATATTTAGTTGTTTTTGAATCAGGTCTTGGGAACGATCATACGGCCTGGTATAGCACCGGAAAATCTACGGAAATTCTATCCATATCTACTTTCTTAAATTCTGATGTTTTGCTGTATGATAGAGCTGGTTATGGAAAATCAGGATTTAACACTGAACCGAGAAATATAAGTAAATTATCGGGAGAGCTTGAAAAAGTGGTAGATATATTTGCAAACGGCAGAAAAGTATTGCTTGTAGGACATTCATTAGGAGGCTTTATTATTAGAGATTATGCTATAAGAAATCCTAAAAAAGTTGCCGGTTTACTATTTGTTGATACTTCTCATGAAAAGTACGGTCGTCCTTCGCAAGGCCTGATAGACTCTTCTTATAACACTTCTAAAACTGCTTATGGTGCAAATTCAGGTATAGCATCAGAAACCCTGCAATTAATTGAGGATTTTAAATACATGGCAGGATTACCTAATTTGCCTGACGTTCCGGTTATTGCAATAACAAGTATGAAAATTGAAGCAAATCATGATGCAGCAGAGATGCAATTACGATACGAGTCTGTAGAATCCCTTAAGGTTGGGTTGACTGACTTTACGCATATTACGACAGTAAATTCCGGACATTATATTCAACTGGAGGAGCCTGAACTTGTTTTAGGTAATATCAAGCTATTGTTGTCAAAATTTCCTTAAGAGAAACTATTGAAATCAAATCCTTTTTTTTAAAGGAAGCAAAAAATCTTACAGTTGAGGAATTACGTAAAATGTGTGCGCAAATTCCTGGATTGTTAGCTATATAAATTATATATAGTTAAATTCTTTGACCTGCGCTGAAAATGCATTTATGCAATATTTTTGTTCTGACGTTGGTACAACATGATACTGAATATCTGCCGAGATGTTCCGTTGCATTTCAATTGGACTTTCACAAAGAGAAATGCAATGATTTTTGAGCAACCCAAACTTAGTGTATGAAACGCACCAGTTTTGGAATAAAATTCCGTATCAGTATCGGAATAATTAGTTTTCAAATTTTTATAAAATGCTCACATGACAATTGTAATAAATGTCGTTTTATTACAAACTCGTATTAATGAATTGCTTATGAAAAAAAGAACAATAGTTTTAATAGGATTCATAATATTAAAATTCTTATTGCAATATATTTTAATAAGCCCTGAATACGATTTACAACGGGATGAATATTTACATCTTGATCAGGCACACCACCTGGCATGGGGCTATTTATCGGTACCTCCCGTGACTTCTTGGATTTCCTTTCTGATTCTGCTACTAGGAAATTCAATCTTCTGGATTAAGTTCTTTCCTGCGCTATTTGGAGCCTTGACTATCCTGATTGTATGGAAGGCAATTGAAGAATTAGACGGAGATCTGTTTGCCTTAACTACAGGAGCAGTCTGTGTATTATTTTCAGCCATATTGGCTTTAAATACCCTCTATCAGCCTAATTCATTAGATGTTCTGAGCTGGACGGCCTTTTATTTCTGCATCATAAAGTATATAAATTCCGAAAAGCAGAAATGGCTGTTGCTTGCCGCCATTGTTTTCGCCGTTGGATTCCTGAATAAATACAACATAATATTCCTGCTCCTTGGGTTTCTTCCAGCACTTGTACTATCACCTCAACGAAAAGTATTTACCCGTAAGGGATTCTATCTGGCAGTTTTACTTGTATTATTACTTATTTTTCCGAATTTGCTATGGCAATACAACAACGATTTTCCGGTTGTTCGCCACATGAAAGAGTTATCGCGCTACCAATTGGTGAATGTAAGCAGGGAAAGTTTTTTAAAATCCCAGTTGCTATTCTTTTTTGGTGCAGCTGTTGTAATTTTATCTGGATTAGGTGCTTTGGTATTATACAGGCCGTTTCAAAAATACAGGCTCTTCTTCTGGACATTCATCTTAACCTTATCTATTTTCATTTACTTTAAGGCAAAAGATTATTATGCCATGGGAGTATATCCGATTTACATGGCTTTGGGCGCTGTTTTTCTTTCAAGGACATTGTCAGGAGACTGGAAAAGATATTTACGTCCTTTTGTAATTATTATCCCCTTGCTTGTCTTCTTTCCAATGTACAAGGTTGCTTTTCCTAATAATGGTCCCGAATATATCTTGAAACACCAGCAGCAATATAAAAGATTAGGACGTCTTCGCTGGGAGGATGGTAAAAACCATGCTTTACCGCAGGACTTTGCAGACATGCTTGGATGGAAGGAACTGGCACACAAAGTGGATAGTATCTATGCGCAGCTTCCTACCTGGAGCAAGACCCTGGTGCTTTGTGATAATTATGGACAGGCAGGCGCCATAAATTATTATTCTGAAAAAGGTATACAAGCAGTCTCATTTAATGCCGATTATATCAATTGGTTTGTACTGAATGAGCGGTATGAAAACCTGATCAGAGTGAAAGACTATTATGACAGGGATGATGAACTGCAACAAACAGGTGCTTATTTCCATACCGGGGTGGCAGCTGATTCTATCACCAATCCGAATGCAAGAGAATATCGAACAACAATTTTCCTTTTTACGGGCGCCAAAATCGACATAAGGCAGCGAATAGAAGATGAAATTGTAGAAGAGAGAAAATATTAGCAAATTGTTGCTCTTGCCTTTTTGGCACTACCACTTGTAAAAACTAGATCAGATGATTTATGAAAAATTAGTCAATTGTTGGGGTATGTTATTAATGGAAATGGCAAAACGCCAGAGGTAATACCTCCGGCGTTTTGCCATTTCTCTAAGTGCCCAGTAGTGGTAGGTTTTCGAACCAACTGGTGTTGACTATCAGTAAACTTATGCTAGAATAACAGTACCCTTACCAGAAACCTAATGCAGTTCTGATAGCTTCCTCAACTGGACAAAACGGTCCTAAGCCCTCAATATTAAAATTGCTCCTGAGCAACAATGGTGGCTGTGCTATAAACTTAGATTCCGTACCATGATGCTGCTGGGCGCCGTGAACCTCTTTCTTTTTAATCTTTTAACCCGAGATACGCTTTTACCTTGGTATAATCGGACCAGTTTACCGGAGCTGCCGATCTTGCCGCTGTATTGCCGGGTATGATCATGTACCGGTATTGTTGATACTTTGTACCATCATTGGCCAATGCGGTACCCACGTTCGCATTGGAATACAGCTGAATCTTCTGCGTGTAAGCCGTGACATTGATGTAAAGACCGGAGCTGGCATTATAAGGCAACGGATAAATGACAGGATCACTTGCATACTTAGTGTTGATATATACTTTTACATCTGCGGTACTCAGCAGTGCCTGGGTGAGTTTAGGTACGTCAATAATGGCATAGAAGCCTACCGTATCAATACTACCGTCTGAATTATGTAAGGTGTCGGGCTTATACGACACATCCAGCCATCCGGAATAAATCACAGTGCCGGCGGTGGTATCACCAGCAGGACCAGCAGGACCAGCAGGACCAGCAGGACCAGCGGGTCCCGTAGCGCCATCTTTACCGCAGGATATCATGAACATAACAAACAATAGTCCAGACAGCAGGACTAATGGGGAAATAAGATTACGTCTTTTCATATTTGAGTTTGTGTTAGGGGCATGAAGGTTAAGGATTTCACACCTGATTCTGATTAAGGGAGCCAAAATACAAATTTTTCTCAAAAACTAGTAGCAGACCAGTTCTTCCTGGCTTTGTTGAGTTTTTGTTTAATGCCCTTGTCTATTTATCCTTCAGTGCGGAATTAATAGTGTCAATTAGTTTCCGTCATCTTTTCTCTATCGATCTTCTCAAAGGTGGTTAGGCACCTTTAAGTCGTTATTTTCATTATTTCTATTCGTAAACCCTGAATTTAGTGATTGTAAATAAATGCGGAAAGAGAAATTATAGGTAATGTAGATCATTTGTAGTAGTAAGAATGGGGGGAAATCCGCTTAAATGATCCAAATTTGACAAGGCAATCAATATTTGGCATACTTTCCTCACCGATGCGGAGTATGCCTTGAAAAAACAACAGGGAGTAAATGCTATCCTCGATTTGCTTGATGAGCATAACCCCCGGTTGCACGTGACCACACACGCAAAAGCTATGTTTAATACAGTTCCTTTACCGCTGCATCGCCTTATTTCTTAATTATACCCAACAATATGAATCAACACGTTACATTAATCAACAACCAAACATTCCCATTTCCGTTTATAGGAGCAGGTTATGCAAACTACAACAATTGGACTGGGGTAGACGTTCGCTTTGTTACCAGGCCCGATGACGACCAGATAGAAAAGATCATTAAACTGGCCCCGCCACCTATTAAGCCTCATCCCAGAGGATTCGAAGGCCAGATGCTGGCGGCGTTCAGCAGCGGGTGGAATGTACTGCATACGAATATTCAGGAAGCATATGACCCCACAGCTATAGAGGAGGGAGAAATTGAGTCCGGTAAGTTTGATGATTACGACGAAGATATGTCAGTGTTTACCGCCAGCAGAAAATCCCTGGATGCTTTTGAAGATGATATTGAACGCTGGTTATTGCAAATACATGCCTTTTGCCCCATTGAGTTTGCGTATCGCACTGAAATTGAGGAGGCTGGTGGCACCAGATTATCTAACTGGCATCATACCAGCCTGGAAGCTATACCTGGGTTGCTTCAAAAATGGGAACAGGACCCTGGCACTTATCAACAAAATGAAGAGGAACTGGAGCAGTTTAGGTTGGCAGTGAAAACGATCTTTCATTATGGACAACTAGATTTTGAAACTCCATCCGAGCCCCTGATAGAATACCTGTTTCCGGAATTCTTATTGGCAAAACTTTTTGACAATCCTGACATATCGAAAACATTGGCATTTTACCGGAAGCATAGAAAAAACGAAAAAGTGAACAGGTCAGCAGAACAATTGGTTATAAACCTCGATATTCAAAAGGAATATGCCAAATTGAACCGGTTGGCCGAAGAAGTGCTCGACGCTAATACCCCGGATTATCCTTTTATGTTGCCACATGTAGATAAAATTGCTTTTGCTGCTATTATGGAGAACAACCAACCCCTGATAGACAGGCTGGTTCGACAACTTTCTAGCCGGCAGTACGGATTAACCAGTTCTTCCGGTAATTGTGCCTCTTGTGATTATGCCAGTAATATCGGGGCATATGCTTACAAATTTCATTATAAAGATAATAAAGATGCTTTTATTCAAGCCAGGCGTTTGTACGAAATAGCATTGGATATACAACCACCCGAACCTTGTAAATTAAGGTTGAAAGTATACTGCAATGCCCTGTGGATTTTGCAACACGACAATACCGGCCTTCCGGTTGATAAAGTCCTTAATGAGAAGTTCCTGGCAAAGTGCCTGCCGTATGGATCTGGTAATCCGGCTATTTTCTTTAATGCATTGTGTTTGTATGTTGAAATGAATGAGTTTGACAAGGCATTGCAATGTTACAACCAGGCTATTAATTACAAATACAACGACATTCAAATAATGAAAGACCAGATACTATCTGAAAAGGCGTTAGCTGAGTTTAAAAACTATCCGCCGCTGAAAGCGATATTAAACCAATAACAGATCATTGTGAGGTAAAGTGCTCTGGTATTGCCGGCCATGCCTAATGAGGTAGAAAGCTCGTATATGTTCAACTTGATAATATGTCAATTTACCCGGTGACCTTTAAAGATTCAAAATGCAGTATACCATCCTCCACTTTAATAGAGGAACTGACAGCAGGTGGGTTATTGTCCTTAACATCGGCGTCCTTTTTACAGGGCACGAGAATACCTGCAAATAAAATACAGAATGAGGCAACGGTTAATTTGAGTTTCATAGTACTGTGTGTCGTGATTTATGTGAAAAATTAAAGACGATGTTGATTTTCTATAAAGACAATTTCTTTAAGGTATGTTTCTTTTCATAATGTGGGCTCTTCATTCATGATCAGGGGTTCAAATTTTGCCTTTACGGGGTATCGAATACTTCGCTGTCATCAGTGAAAGGAGACGGACCTTGCGATATTTGCTTATATTGTTGATCGTGATAAAATATTTCGGTTCTTTTCCCATTAAAAATTACTTCTCCATTGGCTTTTCTTTGCTTCCAGGATTTTCAGCGCCTCTTTGTTGAAGTTCTTCTGTTCCTGACCATTGGGCCTGGCATAAATAAAGATACCGGTAGAAGACCGTTGTCCCGGTCCACGTCCAAGGTCATAAAAGAAATGAATTTTATCTCCTTTCTTGTTTAGCTTTTCTCCAATGTTTATAAAAGTGCTTTTTTAATGGTGACAGCAGAGAGGCTCAATGAATGTGCCATGCCAATAAAAAAATACCCTGTTGGAATAACGTCTAAGAGCAAACGGGAGTTCCTGTGAAAAGGTGAGAAAAAGAAACTTCAAATTAATTTTTGTAACCTGGCAGACAAACCCGAAGTTATATTTGGATTTGAATGGGTTTCGTTTGGATGTCCAGGTATTATATTCGTAAATTCATAAAACAAATACGTTCAGATAAATTGTGACAATAGACATTGAAATAAAACAACGAACCGCTAACAAGCGCTTGGCAAAAAAGCGGGCTCAGTGCTTAATTGTAAATGTTTCTCATTTACAGGCTTTTTTAATTTTCAACCTGTCAAATCATATCAACGGATATCATAAGTCTATTGAGTAAATCGTTGAGTACAATGCGGCATACAATTTAGCGAGGCTTTTCAGTTAAAAGCCTCGCTATTTCAAGAGGAATATCCCTGTAAACAGGCAGGCCTGGATAATCGCCGTTACATAATACTACGATGCCTAATCCCTTATCAGGAAACAGCGTGAGGCTGCATGAATAGCCAACATCAACTCCTACGTGGAAAAAGTAATTACCATATTCTTTTGATTCTCTTTTCCACCAGGCCAAACAAAGAAACAGACCGGGATACGCAATATTATGTGTCGGGGTCCACATTTGAAGCAGTGTTTCCCGTTTTATTACGCCACGATAACTGTTTGTACTGTCGTTATAGATAGCCAGCATTTCAAGCATCCATTTTGACAGATCAGAGGAACAAGTGTTTAACGTGCCACAGGGACTATGCTCTTTATTGAAAGGGTATACGTTTGATATTTGTACATTTTTTGAAGTACTATCTATGATATGTGGAGTGCTTTTCCTGGCAGGTTCTATTTTAGCCAAATCAAAACTACTATGGGTCATTCCGGAGGGCTTCAAAACCTTTTCGTATTCATAATCCTCAAAACTTTGATTCGCTGTTCTTTCTACTATGTAACCTAAAATATCAAAGGCTGGATTACTGTAGTGGATATCAATTCCTGGTGTGAAGCTTAGTGTTGAAAACCTTGATGGCAACACAAAATGCTTAAGCGCAGTCTTACTATTGTTGGGGTGTTCCCAGTTATAATCAGTAATATCCGGTATGCCGGAAGTATGATTAAGTAGCTGTTTGAGGGTGATATCTTTTACCCGTTCGTCTTTCATTTTAAATGCGGGCAAATAATAAATCAATTTGTTATTGATATCCAGTTTACTCTGTTCCACTAACTGCATGATAGCGGTTGCTGTAAACAGCTTTGAAATGGACGCCGCATGAAAATTCGTGAGGGAATCCACCGGTTTGTTGGTTTGCAATTTTATTGTTCCATATCCCTTTGTGTAATATGACTTATTGTTGCGGATGATGCCAATTGAAATACCAACTATATTAGTGGCTTTTATATACCTGTTGATTATTGTGTCAATTTTTTCTTGTAGTTTCAGATCTGTGGTTTGGCCATAAGTATTGTTCAACACAAGCAGGAATAATAAAAGGGATGCTATTTTATTCATTTAACTTAATCAAATTGCCATTCCGTAAATTGTCAGTTGGCAGGTTTATCATCACTATACTAGATCCACATAGGTTCTACCACAATATAAGCAATACCCGGCATAAGCAGCTTTACTAGTTGAACAGATGGCATTATCATTAATACGTCCTTATCAACCAGGATAAGGAAGACCAGATAAATGGAGGTTTTAAGGTGAAAATTTAATTAATGTAATTATAGCTGTATTTCAACGAGCTAATCTGTAATTGACATTTTGGCAGCAAGTTATATTGGATTCCTGCAAAACTGAGTGCCATTGCGAGTGTCATTTGAGTATTGTAGAAAGGGCTAAAAAGCGTGATTTTATGGCACTCGGAGAAATAAAAAAAACACTGTAAATCAATGACTTACGGGGTTGTATTGTGCCCAGTAGCGGTAACTTCTCGAACCAAATAGTATTGATATTTAATAAGTTACAGAAACCATAGCATAATGAATCTTTATCCCAGTAAGAAATCCTGGATATTATCAGGGGAAATCACAAAAGTTTCTGTGCCGGGATAGTTCTCTGTGAAAGTTTGAGAGAAACGGATTTTATCATTTTTGCCCCATTTAAATTCAAATGCTTTTAGGAGGTCGCCTTCATGTTCTTCTATAAGATCAATTTCCTGTTGCTGAGTAGTACGCCAGAAATATTGTTTAGCATCTAAATTATTATAGTGCAGGAATTTCATTCTTTCAGAGATTACATAGTTTTCCCACAACATTCCAACATCAGTTCTTGAGGTCATAGGTTTGAAATTGTTTATTATCGCATTGCGAATTCCACAATCATAGAAAAAGATTTTCTTACCTTTTTTAATCTCATTTCTAACGTTGCGATTAAGAGCTGGCAGAACAAATACCACATAAGCCTTTTCCAAAAGATCTATGTATTTTTCAACCGTCTGTTTATTCGCACCAATTGTCTGAGCAAGCTCATTATAACTTACTTCACTACCTAATTGCAGTGCCAATGCTTTTAATAATTTTTCAAGAAGTACGGGCTTTTTAACTTGTTCCAACATTAACAGGTCTTTGTACAAGTAACTTCCTGCCAATAATTTTAATAGTTCCTTTTCCTCACCTTGTTTTGAAACTATCTCAGGGTAATAACCATAGATTAAACGATATTCAATTAATTTTCTTTCTGTTAAAAATCCATGATGATCTACCATTTCGCCAAAACTTAAGGGATAGAGCATAAATTCATACTTCCTGCCTGTAAGCGGCTCATTTACCTGGCTGGATAATTCAAAGGCAGATGAACCTGTAGCAATAACCTGGACATCTTTTATTTGATCTGTAATTAGCTTAAGGGTAAGGCCAATGTTAGTTATGCGTTGTGCCTCATCAATAAACAATATCTTGTTTTTCCCAATTACTGTTTTTAGAGTTGGCAAACTGGTATTTGATAGCGCATCCCTGACATTACTATCATCACCGCTAAGATGTAAGTATTCTTTATCTTTAAGTACGGCTTCAACCAGCGTTGATTTTCCACATTGACGAGGGCCGAAAATCAATATCGCTTTGCCTTTGAATAAACGTTCCTGAATAGCTTTTTGCAAAACACGAGGTATCATATTTTTCCGTTTGGATATCTAAATTACATAATAATCTGCTGTTTAAATAACTTTATACCATAATATTTAGAGAGTTTCAGAAATAAAAAAAAACTGTAAATCAATGACTTACAGGGTTGTATCGTGCCCGCTACCGGTAAGTTTTCGAATCAAATTATACAGATAATCAACAACTTAATGCTATAACAATGATAATACTTGCGGATCATTGCCTGTATGGCTCATGAGTTAGTTGGTAAGGCGCTTCCACCATTGGATGATTTTTTGAGCGAACGATGTCTTATCAGCAGGCCGCTTCGGTTTACCAATCGTCGTTGGCGCTGCATCGGATAAACGTTCCTGGATGGCAACTGGTTTCGGTTCGGCTTTTTTCGGTAGAAATGTATCAGTAGGCGTTACGTCATAAAAAACGCTATGCGCTACTTTGGCTTCCACATTCAGTATTTCGGCAGCATCGTCTTTTCTAGCGTTACTAATATGGTTGAAAGAATCGATGATCTTTTGCTGAGGCATTTCGAGTCCTACAGTCGAAATGTCTCCTGCCTCCAACATGGCCAGGTATCCAATCTTTCCCATTTTGAAGATATAGTTAGGCCATTGACGATCTGCGTGTTTGTATAAGCCAAACTCGCTGGTGTCCAGGATCAGTATTTTATTATCAACATCAATCAACAGGTGGTCTAAAGTGCGCGTTTCCCCTTCTATTGGTAATGGTATAGCTGGTCTGGCTTTCAATTGTGATATTGCAGCTTCTCCATAACGAATTACATCTTCTACCGTTACATTATGCGATTCTACTACGTAAATTTTTCCATGTTCCTTAATCACAAACAAACCGTTCGGCCATTCATCATTAACCGGATCACCGGTGATCAAATTAGCGTCCAGCACGTCAGGCTTGGGGGATTGCTGCAGGGCTACATAATCGATTCCCATTAAAGGTTCCGCATCGTACATATTATTGGCTAGATGGACCACTTGCCAGCCGGGCCATTTTCCCTTCAGGGCGGACTGATAATAACGCATCACAGAAGTCTCCATCTCCATGTGCCATGACCAGTAACCCAATATTTTCTTTTCTATATCGGCAATGACGAAAGCCTCCATATATACCGGGTCCATCAAATCCTCGTGAATTCATGCTGACGGTGCGGGGATGCATTTTGTGACGGATTGATTTTATAGCACTGGCGGTTATGCATTGCTGATACTCTACCGGAAATAATCAGATCGTAACGATATCCTGAACAATTTAGCCCAAACATGTCGACAATGGTTAACCTCATCTATTCCAAGGATCTTGATTATTCAGCCGACTTCACTAATTTTGATCATGTACAGCAGTATAGATGAGTCTATTTGGGTATAAGCTGCACTTTTACATCATTTTAATGTTTTTTAATAAGTATGACAAGTCCAATTGAGATGAATGCTCCGGTCCGGAAACTAATTGACAAAATAGGGTCGGAATATGAATATGAAATCGTCCTTATAAAGCCGGATCCGACGACTACTCCTGGGAATTGTTATTTTAATGTACAGGATAAAGTGGCTAAAGATGGCGGAAAACTAGTCTATGGATGGGCCATTTGGTTGAGTGATATCATATGCGAGGGAGAGCACCATGCGGTATGGGAAGATGAAGATGGGAATCTGGTTGATATCACACCTCCACGTATACCGATAGACAAAATATTGTTTGTTCCTGATGACAGATTTATGTATGAAGGGAAGCATATCGGGAGTATCAGGAACAGCGTTGTAGATAACCCCCTGGCAGAGCATATTATTTTATTCGCCGGAATGAAAGACTTCCTGCTAAAGTTTGCTACCCGGGTAGGTAATGAAGAGCATCATTTCAGCACATTTACGGGAAATATCTATAATCACTATGACACCTTATTCAATAATGCATTGCTCTTTTTCAGGGCGGGAGCGAAGCTGGGAAGCACCTGTTATTGCGGAAGCCTGAAATCATATAGTCAGTGTCATGGTAAAAATCTGCTTGCTTCTATGGAAAAGGTGAAGGATACTGTGATAAAGATGGATGATCTTGCTAAGGAGGAAAAAGCAAAGGAGCAAAGCGAAGCTGATGAAAGCTAAATCGATAATAATTTTATCTTTTGTAGGAGTAGCCGCTTATGTACTTGCAGACATCTTTCATGAAGTTGCAGGACATGGCGGCACCTGTCTGATCATTGGGAACAAGATTGATCTCATCACTTCTGTCTATTTCAAAAGTAGCCCTGGCAGTTTTCTTACGGATATCGGCGGTCCGGTAGCTAACTTATTATTTGGTTTATTGATACATACTTTTCTTGCAAGACGAAAAAGCCTTTCTCTTCTTCCCACTCTTTTTCTGCTGCATATACTGGCTTACAACTTATTCTGGTTTTCGGGGACCATATTACAGTCTGGCTTTAGTAACGCTGGTGACTGGACTTATGCAATAAAAGAATTGAAAATCGGAATATTTGGGAAACCTGTTCTTGTAATGGCTGGTGTTATCGCTTATTTTCTTTCCATAAAAATTGTCCGGTTGCATATAAATAAAGCCGGGATTATTTTCTCAGAATTCTCATTGAGACAAAGTATTGTCTGTTCCTACCTTGCCGCAGTAATAGCAGCAATTATTACCGGCTTATTTTTTAAACCTGATAGAATACAGGCTGCGTTTGAAGGGCTGCTCGAAATGTTAGGATCATTACCTATTCTATTTATTAACCGAGGTACACAACCGAAATCCAATAATTACGAACTAAAGGCAAACCTGATCGTTATCGCATCCGTATTCATTTTTTTCATTACGTTTTGTTTCACTCTTGGCAGAGGAATATCTTAAGAAAAGTTCGACTGAAGCCTATTCCAGAATGTACCATTTAAAATTAAAAAAGATGCGGTGTTCTGTACTACTCACGGACAGTAATAACCAGTTGCATTACCGGCCGGATATTCATTTGTGGAATATTCATTTTGATAGGGTCAAACCAAAAATACCCATATAATTGTAAGTTATCCATAATTTTACCCATAAATACCCAAATAAATATAAAAGAGGAATAAGTGTTATGGAATTTAAGGTTATGGCAGAGCTGGAATCAAACTTAGGTAAGTTGATGGTTAACATATTATGTAATAAATGAAAATTGAATAAAAATAATAAACCCGCTCTAGAGCGGGTTTATTATTTTTATGTGCCAGGCATGGCGATCAGCTATAGGGTGGAAGTCCTAAAAAGTCCCAAAAGTATGGATCCTTGAAATTGTTGTGAATAGCAGGATGGTTGCTGGTATTTTGTGAATTCGCGATATCAGTACGTTCAAAAGTTTTGGTTGAAATCTGTTTTCGTAAATCTCTTATACCTAATGCATGATTGGCGGCAGCGTGTGCATAAAATAGCTTTGCTTCCTGATTTTTTAACGGCAATAATTCAACAAAATGTGACCAGCTCAAATGTTTTGCCAGCGGTATTATGGTCTCAATGTCTGTGAATTGTTCAGCAAATTGCATCATTCGCCTTAAATTCCTTAATTCAAAATTTCTTCCATATTTGGCTTTCAATTGTGTCGACACTGTCGACACAATTTGTTTTGCGTATTCGGCTCGTTTACTTTGAAGAATTTCTTTGTTAATGCGGGTACCAATATGCCAGAAAAGTGTGGTAAGTGAACTATTAGCCTGTATCACGAACTGACTTTGGCTTTGTTGTATAAGCTGTGAAAGCTCATTAAACAGAGAATTATTTATTGATTGTATGTTTTTTTCCTTAGCCATTTTTTATTAATTAACTACTCTCAAAAACATTACATGTCCTTTTGAATAATGGATGTTTTATAGTTTGGCTATGAAGTTAAGTACTTTTAATTAACCAAAGCATTAACAGAAATGGATATTATTTGTATAATCATGTAATGAGGAAATTCTTGTTGTCTCGGAAATACTATTAAGCCAATTTTAAATTATTAAATTAACATTATGTACAGGCATTTCGATAAACCCTGGCAGGACGAACAATGTTTTAGGTATTTAACCAATATTGATAATAGCAACCTCCTTTCAAGGGGATCTGCATACGATTTTAGTGATACTGTTTTACAAAATCTAAAGCCCAATCATTTCGCTAACAACAACAGTCTTTTGTTTGTTTCTCTTATGCTACAAAATTCTGCATTCCATTTTTCTCCAGCGACGAGACCAAGCCATTGTATATATTCGGCTTTTTCCGGATGATTTTTTCTGTTTAATATCTTCACCATTTCGTAATAACGAAATAATCCACCAACATCTTCCGGTGGACACGCACCTCCTCCATCGAGGCAATAGGGGCCATTTAAATCCTTCGCTAGTGTTTTTTCCAGGATAATCTGATGGTCCCAGTCATCTCCAAAATCATAGATATAGCAATAGGTCTGACCTTCTTTTTTAAATATGAGGCTTACCTTTGTTTTTCGGGCATCTATAGTCGTTATTTCCGGATCAATATCATCCCCTGGGTAGCCATAACAAATCTTATCCATAAGGCCTGTTGGGGAGAACTGAAACAGATGGCTATTTTCCCATCCGAATGCACCCTGAATAGCCATGTGCAATTGGTACAAGGTATAATCAGAAGGAACTGCAATCCTTCTCCATACTAAGGGATCACTTCCCTTTAATGTAATATGAAATTGGTAGATCATTTTCGCGCCTGTTTTTCTTCAATCGAAGCTTTCACCAGCTCATAATGTCGTTGCAACCGTTTGGCATATGCTGGGTCAGTATTCAGGATATCTTTTAAAATTTCGAGCCATTTTGGGGCAAATTGGGATTGACTGGCAAATGTTGCTAATGCGGGGCCTTTTAATTCGACAAGCATTTCATCATCACCTCCCATCCACTCCTTATAGAAATGAAGACTCTCCCAACCATAGGTAATTGTGGCTAAAGGTTTGTCGAATGCTTGATTAACTACATTAATGTATACATTTCGACAATCACAATCCAGGTCGGTGCAATAAAGGTCGATTAGTGCATAAGTTCCCAGCGGAAGCCCAGTGAATTCTTGATCTATTATAGTTATCACCCTGGTTTCCTTATCGGCGATCTCTGGGAATAAGTTACCAAATGCTGTATGCAACGTGTGTAAGCTTTAATGAGGGGCAAACTTCGGAAATTCCAGGTAATTCTGAAAGAATTACATTGTACAGTACAATTATTTACATGTCCACAATCGAACCTAAATGATATTGGAAATGAATAAGTTAGAGTATAAATAGATTATGTAGAAATAGCAAGACCCGCTCTAAGAGCGAGTCTTGCTATTTCAGTGCCCAGTAGCGGTAGGTTATCGAACCAAATGTTGTTGATTATAAAGATGTTATATAGGAATTAGATTAATTTATTTATTGGAATAAATCAATCATCTCTTTGTTTTCAGATGCTGCGGCCATCCTGTTGCCAAGCGCCCATATCTCTGCTTCCCATTTTTTCCAGGAATCAGTATCAGGGTTATTGAGGCTAATAAATGTATCAATATTATGCCCTGATATTCTTACAGTATAACTTACTCCGTCTAAAGTTATTCCTTTGCTGCCTTCAAATAAATTTAAGTTGAAAATACCCCTTAAATCAGTAATACCGGGTTCAGTGTAGATTTGACTAATTTCATCTTTATAAATGAAAATCCCCTGTACCAGCCCTCCTGGATTTACCTTTTCACGAAATCTGCTTTCATTATATTTAATGGCAAAAATCCCGCCATTCCCGGAATATAAATGGTCTACTGTTACCATCCAGATATAGTCGATTGAAATATCATTTTCACGCCAGCCGCGTTCATTTCTTATTATCTGGGAACCACTCTTAAATGCTGCAAGGCCCAACTTGAGTGCAAGCGATTTTTCAAGTTTATAAAAATGTTCAGGACTACCAGTCATTGGATTGTTTATTGGAAACGTTTAGGCTTTCTCTTAGTAAATAAATACCCGTTAATAAGAATTCCTTTATTTTGTCACAGTGGCTACAAGCTGTCTTGTTCTTTTAACTTCTACCTCAGTGCCATCGCTTTGCTTTATTACTTCTATGCCACAATAATCACAACTAATTTCAGTGAAATTAATCGTTAATAAATCTTTGTTCCTGTTAAAGACTCTTTTGTAATAATAAAAAGCTCCATCCGATGCTGAATACAAGGTGTCTTTTTATAAACAGAAATGAGGCTTTGACTCCAGAATATACTGTCGCCATGAATTGTCATCTGCGTCAGGTGATACCACTTTCTTTCCGGATGTCCGGCATCGGTATAACATTCTTTAAGCCCTGCACTATCTGTTGAACACATTTCTTCCAATCCAATGTAGAAACCGTTTAACGAAGTTTGTGCAATAGATATTAATGGAAAGCAGCAAACCAGCATTATGAAAAGAATCTTCTTCATTAAGGAATTTTATTTTTTAATCTCATCAATGCTCTTTTCAAAGAAATAACTCATCCAATCGTGTAAGTCCGACTCTGACGTGACAGGTATTAAGAAGTGTGGATCTATGTAATTAGGTCACTTACTTTTTGATGAGTGTTCAATAACCTTTTTGATATAGCTACTCAATTCATTTTTCTGCTTAATATCCCATTCTGGGATGGATTGTAGGTATAATTCCGCTATTTCTTCTATGTCGAGGTTCTCGACAAAATATAGTTCTTTGATATTTTGTATTATGAGATCAACATATTCTTTATGTGCTTCACCTCTCTTAATAGCGGCTTGATTCCCATTGATAAAGAGGGTTCTTTCCAGCTTTGATATGTTTATAGTCAAATAAGCATCATTCGCTGCTACCTCGGTGATCATTTCGGGTTTTACTTTACTGACTCCATTACAATAGGCACATTTGCCAGGTATCCATTTTAATTCGTTCTTCAGCCTTTTAATATCATCCAAATCTACATGTCCTTTACCTAGACATCTTGGACACTCAACTAAATATTCTGTAGATGTTGTTTTGTTAAAAAGTCTCTGAAAAAAGCTCATAATATAGGGATTTGTTCAAATATAGAATATCCTTTGCTGATTGAAAACCTACTTAAGTTGTATTTGCGCTCCTGCACTTTTTTTGCTAAATAACTAAAAAAGAATACATTGCAAAAAATGTTATTAGTTAAAAACAACGCATTATAGCGGTTATATAATGTATAACTGCTATATGCACGCACTAAATCAATCAATATAAGGAACTAAAAAAGTTCATGAAGATATCTAAATTGAAAACTTTAGCCAGGTAAATTACTTTGTTGGAAAAAATCGTAGTGGTAAAGGAAAGCCAGAACCGTTACAAGGCATTGTAAAACGACATTCAAACAGGAAAAATGAGCATAGAAAATATTAGACAATTCATAAAGGAAAAAGCGGAACAATTCGGTGCAAAGATAAACAACGAAGTCAATAAACCTTATGTTGAGAGAAACAACACCGGTCAGGAAGCACTTAAAGACAACGGAGCATATTTTGGTTTTATACATCCAGAGGAAGAAACATCCGGACCTTTCCACGACTTTTCATTAACTATTTTCCCAAACGACCAAGGTAAGCCCTGGTTGGTTTGTCTTGGAATTGGCTCTAATGGTTTTAAAAATGATTATGAGCTTGCAACTTATCCTGGTTTAAGGCGATTATTTTCAAAGCTAACAAACGAAAAGGGCTTTTGTAAATCGGACTTTTCAGACATAGAAACCAGCTTGCCTAAATCAATTACAGGACGCCCAGACCTACAGCACATAAAAAACACAATTAAAACTTACACAAAATTTTTACCGACTTGCCAAATCGTTGATAATCCTGAAAGCGAAGGGGGAAAACAAATTATTGCCGCCTTTGTCGCGGGTTATGCGAAGGTTCGAGAATGGCCTTCTAACAAAGACCATCGAAAAGCAGTTTCCGAATCTTTAGAACCCTTTCTAAAGATTGAAACAATTGATGAAACAGAAGAAGTAAAAAATCTCCTAAACGAGAGAAAATATATTGTTCTTCAAGGTCCTCCCGGAACAGGTAAAACACGAACAGCGAAAAGTGTTACAGACAAAATTGGTGCAAAAACATTCTTCACTCAATTTCACGCAGAGACCAGTTTTTCCGATTTTATTTTTGGTATTCGCCCTGACACTACAAACCAAGAACTTCGATATAAAGAATATTTGGGTAGTTTTACCGAGGCCTTAAAGTATGCAGTTGAGCATAACACTGAAAAGGTCATTTTAATCATTGACGAAATAAATAGGGCTAATCTTTCAAATGTATTAGGGCCAATTTTTTACCTTTTCGAACATAAGATGGATGTTTCAAATGTAGAAATTGAAATTTCTCCCAATTTCAAGGTAAAGAAACTGCCCGATAACTTTTTCGTCATTGCAACTATGAACACAGCCGACAGAAGTTTGGCCGTTGTTGACTTTGCACTAAGAAGACGTTTTGCCTGGTATACGCTTAAGCCAAAGACGATAAATTCAAGACAGTTTATCGAGGAAGATTTTAGTAGAATACAAGAAATATTTGATTGGTATGCTTCTAGTACCGAGCTCACTTTGCAACCTGGCCAAGGCTATTTTATTGCAAACTCCGAAGACGAAATGAAAAATCGTATTCGTTACGAAATATTTCCTTTGATTAAAGAATATTTACAAGAAGGACTATTGCGGAATGCTAAAGAAGAGTTCAATAACTATTTTTTGACGAGAATAAACCTATCACTTTTCGAATGACAAAGCCGTTAGATGTTTTTTTCGAAATTCCTTGCTTAACTGAACAATCCAAACAATTAGGGGGAATTGCTTTGCAAAAAAAATGGTTCAAGTCGGCTGACAAAAGAATTATTGGGCAATACCTTCAAAAATTCATTGACTACAATTCTGAGCAATTTAAATTTCTTGGTGTTCAGCCTTACATTTTAGGAACAGACCAAAATACCGCACTTGCATTTCGTTCTTCTGGTTTTATTGGGTCTATTCCATTAAGAGCGTCTGATACAGGTAAGCAAATTGGTGATTTCGTAGTAATGCCCAGATTTACCGGGCGAGACAGATTTGAAGACTATATTGAAATCCTAAACCTACTTGGAACAGAAATCAGTCCAGAAGTTATTGATAGTTTACCTCTAGCATCAGGTAAAAACTTTAGGCCACCATTATATTTAGAGGCGGTAAAATTTATTGGCTCTCTTGAAAAACTGACAATAAGGCCTTGGCGAAAGTTTGACAGTTTTGAAAAAGTTACAAGTCAGCCGACTGGTCAAATCAATTGGACAAAATATATCAACAGCGAATACAAAGTAGAAAACCGATTAAAGTTTCCTGCAAGAATCAATGTTTTAAGTGAGTTTCATAGTGAATATGCTGAAATCAGGTTTGTGTTTGACATTTGTAAAAGTGAACTTCTTTCAGCAAATACTCCACAAAGAATAAAGAACACTCTACGAAGCAAGTTAAGTTTTCTTGAAGAACGTTTGTATCATCATAAACCGAAAGTCACAACTGAAATTGCAATACGATTTTCAGACAGTCCGACTGTCAAAGCTTGTAAAGAACAAGCGAATAAAATTCTAAACTTTAACCTTGTTGATAGCACCGCTTGGCGTGTTGACTTTTCAGATGTATTTGAAAAATTCATTCAACATGTTTTTAAAGAAGCAGCAAAGGAAACTGGTGGACGACTTTATACGAACTTCAAATTCCACTCTAAGACCTCTAAACATTACTCGTGGGAATTGAAACACATAGAACCGGATGCAATTTTTCAGAAAGAAAATCTGTTAGTTTTTATCGACGCCAAGTACAAATCAAACCTTTACAATAAGTTTGACCAGAGCGAAATGCTAAAAGAAGACCATAGACACGACTTACATCAAATTATGGCCTATACTTCTTTTAGTAAGACAGACTTTAAATATGGGTTCCTTTGTTATCCATCAGACGAATTAGAATTAAAACCAATGATATACAAAAACGCAATTAACGAAGTAACAAACACAGTTTTAATAATGGGTATACCATTAAAAAAAGACAGTATCAATGAGGCAAAGCGACTACTGACAAATGAACGTTACTTCCACATTTGAGAGCATTCTATTCTTCATTCAGACGTCACCAAACTTTACGTTCCCCTTGTCAGGAATCGAACTACGCAAGCTATTCTATTGTAAGGGCTTAAATATTTTGTCCATAAAAACAAAATTAGCGTAAACTAAAAAGGCCTCAAGTCCAACGACTTAAAGCCTTTTCTTTTTTTGGTGCCCAGTAGCGGTAGGTTATCGAACCAAATTATGTTGATTATAAGAAGATTAAGTTTTTGAATTGTTTAACTGCTGGCATTGGCATGCGCCGGATAACCTATTGCAATAACTGTATCATCGCAGCCTCCTGACGGGCTGCTGCCAGTGAAACAGGCGTATGGCCTTGTGCGACGACGTGCCTGTCAGCACCAGCTGCCAGCAATGCTTTCGCTATTTCCAGATGTCCCATTTCAGCCGCACGATGCAAGGCTGTGAATCCACGATCATCCTGTGCATTTACGTCCGCACCTGCTTTTATCAATAGTTGCAGCGCATTTAGCCTGTTGGATTGCACAGCATTCATCAATGCAGTAGCGCCATCTGCGGAACGCCCATCAGGACGAGCGCCTAATGCCAATAAATGTTCCATGACCGTTGGATCCTCCGTGGCTAAACTCCATTGCAACACCGTCAAACCATCACCGGCACGGGCATCAAGATTGTAACCTTTCTGGTGCAGACTTGTAATAGCTGCCAGATCTCCATTTGCGGTGGCTATATGCAGCAGTGTATGCGAACGTACAGGTATTTCAGATTGCGCCTTAAATTGCTCATCAAACACCCCGACCTTCGCCAGATTGCCAAATATAGAGAAGCTCCACATCGCTGCCGCTTGTGTATTATCTATCATGTCTTCGGGTAAAGGAACGGGTACAATTTGATTCCGCACATAGCCTGTCATCAGGAATTGCAGGATCGAAAGGGTGTGTGCAGACGATTCTTCACCAAAGCTACCCTGAATGCTTTCCACAATGAGCATACCGTTTACCTGTCTTGTATGTGCTGTCACGTATACCTGACGCATCCAGCTTCTCACAAATATCAGCGTATCGTTATGGAAGTAAATAGCCCACTTATGTTCCATGGCCTGCGGAATAAATAATACGCCCGGATATAATTTCCCATCTACTGGAAATGTGAGATTTGCCTGTATTCCCACCGCTTTTACCGGAGCTTGTCCTAGAAATACAATACCATCTTCTGAGTTATAGGAAACAGCATTCTGCGCCATCAGCATATCTGTCGAAGTGGAAATCATTGTTTCAGTGATAGGTCTCAGATCTAATAACTTCACATGCCAGGCATTGCTTTCAGGTTCGATCCAGGGTAATGGATTTTCTTCCAGCGGTGGTGTGGCAGGTATATCTGTTTTCTTTTTGAATAATTTGCTGAGTAGGGACATTGGGTTCGAATTATGCAACAATATAAAGCATATCGGTTAAATACAAAACCTTGCATTCATAGCTACTTAGCCAGGTATGCTTGACCAAATTTATGTAGTTCATTTGCCAATGTAAAGTTTGGCTGTCTTTTTTATATTTTATTATCTATTTTTACCATGTATATTTCAGTCTGTTGTTTGCCTCACTGAAAAGCAAGATAAATAACGACAGATAACCGGGGATGATTACATTGCTTGGGTAGCTGCAGCGCGTCAGGAGTGGTGTGAAGAAAAAGCATAGAAAAAATTAAACCAATACATGACAACAGAAGTTTTGTTAAGAACGTTACAGTTGCCACTCTCATTGTCCATAGTAGCAGTCTTGCATGGGCTTGGACATTACATCCCTGCCAGATTGTTCAAAACACGGGTTGAAATTTTTTATCTATTCTTAGACCCCTTGTTTTCCTTTTTTAAGAAAAAGAAAGGAGATACAGCAGCTCAGCCCTGGGAGTTTCGTTCTAAACCAGCCTGGCAGAGACTGATCATTATGATTGGGGGAGTAACGGTAAATCTTACCCTAGCGTTCTTTATCTACGTAATGATGTGCTGGAATGCTAATGAGAGTTATCTCCCTACGAAAAATTTGACTTACGGTATTGCAGTGGATTCCCTGGCTGAAAGCATTGGTTTACGTGACGGAGATATGGTGCTCTCCGTTAATAACGCTCCGGTAGAGAATTTTCGCGCAATACCTGCAGAGCTTCTCTTACGGGAAGCAACGAGCATACAGGTTAAGCGTGATGGTAAGCCGTTAAATATTGCTATTCCGGCGGGGTTTTTCCGGGAGATGATCAGGTCAAAGGCAACATTGATGAATGTACGTATCCCTTTCAATATTGATTCAATAGTGCCAAATTCTGCAGCTCAGAAAGCTGGCTTACTTAAAGGTGACCAGTTGCTTACTATCAATGGTGTGCCCGCTTATTATATCCATGAATTCAAAAAGGCAATACAACTTTATAAGAACAAAACGGTTCCTGTTCAGGTATTGCGTAACGAAGATACCCTGCAATTAATCACACAGATACCAGAAACGGGTATATTAGGAATCAGCGGCGGTGATCCTGTGAAGGAATTTAAATTTGCTACCACTGGTTATACCTTCTCAGAAGCGATCCCCGCCGGGTTTAAAAAGTTTAAAAGAACATTCGGTAAATATTTCCAACAGTTGTGGCTGATCATTGTTCCCAAAGAGGTGAACGAAACGGAATCCCTGGGAGGCTTCGTAAGTATCGGCAGTTTATTTCCCGCACATTGGGACTGGATGGCTTTCTGGGAAATGACAGCTTTGTTTTCCATTGTCATGGCTTTCATAAACATGCTGCCGATTCCCCCTATGGATGGATGGTATGTACTATTCCTACTGTATGAAATTGTTACCAGCCACAAACCGGGTGAGAAATTTCTGAAGTATTCACAGGTAGTGGGAATGGTTGTGTTATATAGTTTACTGTTGTACGTAAATGGACGTGACATTTGGAATAACATATTTAATTAATTAAAAAATGTTTGATAACGTATGCCGGATTCCAGCAGTGGTAAGTTCAGGTTATTGTTTTTTCAACATATGTGAAATTATATCCGGAGCAAGATGGCACTGGTGGTATTGTTATGCGGTAACATGCCGGCCATATGCAGCAATTGCTGGTAGTCAGAACTTCTATTTATTGATCACGTTCATAAATCCTCGTGGAATTTCTCACTGACAGGGATCTGTTTGTTGCCGATGTTTATCCAAATTCGACAGCTTCATACCTTTTAGCATCCTTCATCGTATGGATTTTTTTGATGTTTGAATCTTAGGATATGAACAACATATTTTAATATGAGAGTCTTTCTCTTTTTGATGTTTCTTCTTCTGGGTTTAGCGTCGTGCGTCCATGAATATAAGTATTGTAACTGTGGAACAACAGATGAGAAATTGAGAGCCTATAACGATGTAATTAATGAATTAGTTGAAAGGCGCTTTTATAACTTTTATTTGGGAAAAGACGAGGAGAGAGTTTTTAAGGCTTATGTGGAAAAACCGGCAGATACGGCTAGGCTCCAAGCGGAAATTATCGGGCTTCAGAATGAAATTTATGGAGATACATCAAGGTTTTGCACACTTTATCTGGACACAATATTAAGGCCTGGCTTTGAAAATTTAAAGTATTATGAAACTGATACCGGAGAATATAGCACGCAATTTACAAATATCATTTCGCTAATTTCGAATAATAAGCAAGCTATCATTGATAGTTTAAATGAGAGACAAACAAAATACTCGTCTGCTAATTTCTCGCTTTGCTCATCCAGGATTGTATCAATTGGAGATGCTTATAAAAAATCTTCCAATTGCATAATAGGAAAAATAAGTCTATCTAAGCTTTTTCTTAATGAAGAGAGGAATAAGGGAGTGCTTTATTATGAGTTCCAATGTGGTAGATTATGTGGGAAGGGCGAGCTACTTCTTATAGAGAAATCAAACGGTAGATGGCATATTTATAAGAGCTTAAGGTCGTGGATTTCATAAACTGATCCTCCATCATTATTCGGCATTTGTTGATCCAGTAATCCAGATTAGATAAGATTTTGTCTAAGAAGCAAATGCGTAGTAATTGTGGTAAATGGTAAGTCTAAAAGAAATGAATACACTAGCCGGAATCTAACCTATAACTATTTTAATATCAATTACTTATGTAATGTACGCTATCAGTTAAAAACAGAAAATCCGCTGCTAGAGCGGATTTTCTGTTGTGGTGCCCAGTAGCGGTAGATTATCGAGTCAAATGGTATTGATTATTAATAATTTATGTGCTTTTGAAACTTATTATGATCGTTTAATAAAGTAGGCGATTCGCTCGTTTTCTTTTAAGTCATCTCTCTCATAATAGAAAACAGTATCAGTGTTAAAAGATATCTTTTCTGCAGCAATTATGACATCGTTCTGATAATCTTCCGTTTTAAATCGGAATACAGAATATCCTTGTTCAATTTCAAGAGGACCATTGAATTCATTTCTTTCTTCTAATTTATCGAATACTACTTTTGTTGTATCAGAATGCCATTCGCTGAAGAATCCGTGAAAGGCTTGAATATTTTCAAAGATTATTTCTAATTGATGATAATAGCATAGGTCAACACTTCCTGCAATTATTAACTTATTGCTCTCATATCTATATACATGGAAATCAAACCATAGACCTTTGCTTCTTATTATCATGTCAATTTCTTCTGCAATAATTTTCAATGCTTTTGACATTTCTTTAATGGTTTAATAGTTTGTATTGTCTGCTGATTTCTACAGCGCTTATTAATTTCTTCCATTTTCATGCGGATATAAAAAAAGAACTTTATCGCTTTGTAGAATTTCTTTTGTGTCAATATTTAATGCAGACAGCCTTCCGGTAAATCCTGCACCTGTATCAATATTCCAAACATTACAGGCACACATAGGTAAGTCAGAATTATAAGTTAATGTTGGCGTATGCCCAATACAGATTTCATTGAATAGTAAAAGCTTTTTAGGATATAGTACTGAATGTTTCTTTATCCTGCTATCCATCATAATAGCTATTTCCCATAACGTTCTATCTGTAGTAAGATTATTTTTAGATTGTTCAGACTGGGGACCATTACTAGCTGTAAAACCACCATGAACAAATAACCTATTGTACTCATCTACATGATAATATTTCATTCTGGAAAAGAAATCTAAATGTGCTGCCTTTCTTTCTGAGCTGAAAGACTCATAACTTTGAATCGTCAACTTACCACTTTTTAGTTTCCAGTTTGGATCAAGTATAGTTTCATTAAGCCATGACTCACATGAAATATCATGGTTACCTTTTATAAAAATACAATTATAGATAGTATCTGATTCTATGAGATATTCAATAACCTGTGCGGATTCGGACCAGCCATCTACATAATCTCCTAAAAATATAATTTTGTCGTCCTCACGGAGATCAATTTTTAACAGTAATTGTTTTAATGCTCTTAAAGCTCCATGTATATCCCCAATAACAAACGTTCTTTTTGCCATGATGTCAAGCATAGTAATATGCTGAAAGTTACGCATATTACTATGGAGTTTGATATCTTCTATAGTATAAGAGATTTAGCAGGTTTGCAAGATGATTCCGGATATCACATAGTATAAGGCTATGTATTTGATGGTTAACCTTTACTGGAATCGAACTCAATCTTATATTAATAAGTTGAATACGAATGAATTATGAACGACGGTGAATTGATTAAAACAACAAAACCCGCTCTTAGAGCGGGTTTTGCTTTTTTGGTGCCCAGTAGCGGTAGGTTTTCGAACCAAATATGTTTGATATTTAGTAAACTATGTCGATAGTGATAATGAGAAGTTACTTTTACTAAATGAACAGAAATTTAAATCCTGATGTTGATGGCTAGGGATCAATCAACTTATGTAAGGGGCCAAAAATCCCTTTTTTCACTTATATTGGCAAGAAATATAGTTATGACAGATGCTTTGTTAGGCGTAGTTGGCACACTTGGAGGTACAGTCATTGGAGCTATCTTGGGATTTGGAGGAACTTGGTTTAAAGATTGGTTGGACGAAAGGAAAGGAGTAAATATTGATGTCGTGAGTTCGTCAGTTGAGTTGCAAAAAATTAACGGCGAACAAGGAGCCATAAAATTTTATATTAAAATAGTCATACAAAATAAAAGCACTATTGCTCAACCTATTTGGGGATTATCTTTGAAATTCGGTTCCATTCTCCATCCTATGTTCAACCAACCCGGAAGCAATGTTTCAATATTCTGTAGCCCAACTATCACACGTCCGGTGGAATCCGAACCACTAGACATCGAACCTAAGAAAATTCAATATATTGTATTTGAATGGGAAGAACGTTTATACTTAGATCATCTTGATGCCTATACAATGAACGATTGTATCGCAAATTATAATACATTTAATGGTCTCAAATCATTCAAGCTAAATACACCTTTTGTTGTTAAAGAGGTTAAATCTCTCAGCGAAATTACCGAATAAATTACCATCCCGTCCTATCGAATGCAGCGTTGCTAAATTTATTAATGGAGTATACTTCATTAACAATACTAATTGTTAAACAGATTTTTGTAAATCACGCATATTTTATGCAAGCGATTTTAGGCCTCAATATATTGTTGGAGATACCTTGATGATTTTGTAATTCTGCTATCTAAGGATAAATGTCTGCCAAGGAGAACCGGCTTCATAAGAATAGACATAATATGTAACCTTTGTTGTCGCTTTCAAAACTCGATTGAAGTTGCTTTCTTTATTTTACCCAAACAACCGTGAATTTGGTAACCTCTTTTCAAATTCATATATTTAGTCATTCCTAACCTAAACAATAAACTGTAACAAATGCCGATAAATTGGGAACAAGCTTATCACCGCTTATTTGATATCATAGATGCGGATGGCAATAAGGAAGCTCCGCAATATTTTACCGGATCTAAGTTTATCAACACCCTAAAAGGTATAAGCTATAATTTTCCTCAGAATTATAGCCGATATATCGAAACGAGAACAAATCAAAAGCAATCTACCAGCAGACGGTTATATTATCAGGAAATCCTTGACAATGTTCCTGAAGCAGAGCGAGTAGCTGCTTACAAAGCCATTTTTGCGGAATTGGGCACATTTACAAACGACAGATTGACTGAACTTAAGCGTATGTTCGGTGATGGTGGTGATGAGACAATTCGTGCTGTGGCGCCCGCGGATCCGGTAATGTCCTACAATAATTACCAAATTATTCTGCAAACACTTAGAAGAGCGATCCTTAGCTTGGAGCAAAAGCCAGACCTTTATAGTGTGATGGGAGAAGAGCAAATGAGGGATTATCTAATTGGTCTGTTAGAACATACTTTTCAAAATACAACTGCCACACGCGAATCGTTCAATAGGGCGGGCCGTACAGATATTTTAGTCCGCCACGCTAGTGGCAATAATCTTTTCGTTGCTGAGTGCAAAAACTGGACGGGCCAAGCAGGCATGTTGGCAGCTGTAAATCAGCTCATGGGCTATCTAACTTATCGGGACAATAAAGCCGCGTTGCTTTTATTTGTGGATCGAGCTGATATAACTACTGTGCTGAACAGGATAGACGAAGCCATAATCACTCACATGAATTACAAGCGGTCTGGTGAGGTAACGAATCGCGCGTCCAAATCGCATGTATTTTCCCTACCAGGTGACCCTGATGGAGAAGTAACTATTGAGATCATGGTCGGCCATTTCCCGCAGCTAAACCCGTAAATACTAGCTATGGCTAATCAATTAGAAAAGGCAATTAAGATCTCGGAGGCAATCTCGGAGATTGATAGCAACAAGTATCTATTACCTTCTATTCAACGCCGTTTTGTTTGGGGTACGGAACAGATAGAAATGCTGTTTGATTCTATTATGCAGGGTTATCCCATAAATACCATGATGATGTGGCATGTAACCGGTGCCGACATAAAAAATAATTTTCGGTTTTACGAGTTTCTTAGGGAGTTCAAGGAATACAACGGCGGCAACAACCCTCAGCGATCAGTAAATGCAAGTTATACAGACTTCTACGCGATTATTGATGGGCAACAGCGGCTCAATAGCCTTTATCTTGGGCTGAAGGGAAGCTTCGCTTATAGAAAACATCAGAGATATAAGAAAAAATACTTGGAGGACGAGCATCATTATCCCTCTCGAGTACTTTATCTTGACCTGTTGTCGAACCTAGAAGACGATGAAATGCGAAAAATGTATGATTTTCGGTTCTTAATAAAAAACGAGCATGTCAAAGAGGGTGAGGAAAATACTAAGATCATAGAATTATCCGACGGCAGCAAAATAACTAAACCTTGCTTCTGGTTCGAAGTCGGTACCATACTTACGTGGAGAGACGAGTCTGAGGTGTTGTCCTTTCTGTTAAAAAATGGGCTGGCTGACGGAGTTCCTCTTGAAAACCTGCTTAAATTGTACTCAAGGATTAGAAAAGAGGATATTTTGAATTATTACTTAGAGAAAGAGCAGGATTTTGATAAAATTCTACATGAATTTGTGCGGACGAACTCCGGTGGGACCAAACTATCCTTTGCCGATCTTTTAATGTCGATCATCACCGCATCTTGGGATAGAAATGGCAACACAAAAGGGGCGAGGGAAGAAATAGATAGCCTTGTCAGGCTAGTATTAAGTATTGGTTTCTCCATAGATTATGACTTCATCCTTAAAACTTGTTTGGTAATCGTATCAAGTAATATTCGCTTCTCGTTGCAAAATTTCGGTTCCCTTACCATAATAAAAATTGGCGAAAATTGGGGAAAGATAACTCAATCTATCCTTGAGGCATTCAAGTTGGCTAAGTCTTTATCTTTTAATGACTTTTCTCTGCGTTCGAAAAACGCAATCATTCCAGTTGCCCTTTATTTATTCAACACCGGGTACTACGTCGATATCAATAAAGAGAACAAGCATTTTTCAAATAAGAAAGTTATTAGGCAATACTTACATATCAGCCTACTCAACAAACTCTTTAGCGGCAGTGCAGACGGAGTGCTTTCTAAGCTACGCCACATTATCAATTGCTGTCAGGGGGACTTTCCGCTGGATGATTTTCGTCGGGAGTTTACTGAACCTCCCAAAAGCTTTCAAATCGATGAGGACCGCCTAAAAGCAATTTTACGGAAGAGCTATAATGACCTGGATAGCTTTTACATACTAGCGTTACTCTATCCCACTTTTGATTTTCAATTCAAAGAAGCCAACATCGATCACTTGCATCCTGTTGCGAGCTTCAAAGAGGAAAGTTACATAGGGTTCACTAATGAAAGAAGAGATTTTTATGACAAACACTACAACACCGTGCTAAACTTGGGCTTTTTAGCATCCGAAACAAACCAATCAAAAAAGGATCAGCCGCTTAAGGTCTGGATCGATCATAAGATCCTATCAAACAGCAACATTCGATCCGAACTATTAATACCAGAAGAAGTAGATCTTTGCTTCGACAATTTTGAGCAGTTCATTATGGAAAGGGAGCAAATCTTATTAGGAAGACTAAAGGCTAACCTCTCATAGTTTTCAGGAAATAAGAAGGCTGAATTTTGGGCTTAACAAAATTTAGGTGAAAATTTTTACAATGAGTGCGTTGTCAATAGTACTTTGCCAAAATAAATGAAAATCACCTTCACAGATCGAACCATTTTCAGTTGATTATTAATGACTTAGTCAGAACCTCAATTTGGCTATAATTAGCAAGTCCGCTACTAGAGCGGACTTGCTAATTATAAGTGCCCACTGCCGGTAGGTTTTCGAACCAGTTAATTCAGGTTATCAATAAGTTAGGTTGTTGAAGGCATTACTATTGAATGTCAAAGTTTATTGGGTATGGGGGTCTTCCTTTACATCGCATGAGCGATTCCTGTGGCATCCTCCCCGCAGGGGATATAACGGAAAGCGCGGTCCGCATGGCACACCCAACAAAAACGCGCTATTCTTATCTTACACTTTATTCTTCCTCATTCTCGCTCGCTGCATCGCGAAACTTATCATATATCTTTTGTAAGATCATGGTATTGGTTTCATATTCGTGGTCCGCTGAGTAGATATGCAGGAACCGGTCATTGACCTCAAGAAACTCCGCCAATATCAACTGCGCCGGATCAACCAGATCTTCCAGTTGATCACTAGGCTCTATCAGCGCCCTAAGGTTTACCATGCCGTCGGCAGGAAGATCTACTATTCCCCGATAAGAGGGATGTACGCGGCTGGATGCAAGGATGTAGTATGGGCGGAATCTTCCAAAGTCAATAGCCGCTTCGATGGCATTGAAGTTGGCTTTTTCATTCAAATAGCCAACTGCCCAGTTATAACCATTGTTGAAAAATTCTTTTTCATACTGGTTTTTGATGCACTCAAATTCTTCCTTCGTCTCCTTGATTAGCGTTTCATCGAGCGGCGGAAAATTGAGATCAACATGCCTTTTGACATAACTTTCCAGCTGCTTTCTCCGCTCGTTGACATCAGCATCAATGAAGCGTTGGTATAGCTCGGGAGCATCTTTCTCCATGAGGAAGGTGGCGATCACGGCATGTTCATGGAAACTCCGCCAGGTGATCAGTGCCGCATTCGAGTAGCCATTACGTAGTAACAATCCCACCTCTTCGGCGGTTCTGCAGAGGGTGCCGTAGAAAAGCAGGTTAATGTAATCGCGCTTCTCCAGGTCCACTTTTCCTGTCTCATTACGAAGAGATTCCAATATGGCTATATAGATCCGTTGGGTGGTATCTGCAAAAGCCTGGTAGTAACGGAACAGGTCAAGGTTGACGTCCACGACATGGTCCTCTATTTTTCGCTGCTGTTTTCGAATCTTACGATAGCTTTTTTCCGTTAGCGATTTGATGAACACGTCTGAAACAACGTTGTCCAAGACATTGAAGGTCTCTTGCCCCTTATCGGTCTCTAAGAAGGATGCAAACTCTTCTACGGATAAGGATTTGGTTTTGCGAGCGCTTTCAAATGTATTATCCAATAGTTCATCAAAGTGATTGATGATGAGGTTCTTTACTTTAAACATTTGTAACTGTTGTTGTTACCGTCGATTACCTGTATTTACTGGTAATTATCCCGGGAACGGCGTTAAAAATTTATACAGCTGGTAAATAAAGGCTTTGTTATAAAGTGAATAAGTTTCTTTTGTTACCGGAAAGTTCACAGCTGATCATTCCCCTTTCGGCTTGTTTGCCTCTGCAAGGAGTTGCAGATATTTCTCATCCGTACTGATCAACAGGTCTTTGTATTTTTGGATCTGAAAGTTATTCATTTCCATCACTATCGACTCGGTAGCGATCAGGTGTGTAACCGTTTTACAGTTATTGGCAGTGTCAAAAAAACTGTCTATCTCATAATCGTCAATGGTTAGGCAATAGTCCTTGGAGAGTGGAAAGAGGAGCATGAACCCATCATGGTAACGTGTATTATATATTTTGTTATCTCGACCAACAGAAACGCCCGGATTGTCGGTGGTCAGAAATTTCGGGCCTGTGGCGGGTGCTTTAAAAATACGCCAGGTGCATTTAAGTAACGCATCCTGGAAGACTTTATATCCATCCGGGTCCTGAAATCTATTGGCAAGACTTGACTGAAACATGTTCATTGCTGTGTCGGGGTTATTGTTATAATCCTCGAACACTAGCGCTTTGGCCAATTCTACCGCGATCGGCGGTATCCGATGGGCTCTTTCTGAGCCTTCGAGAGAAGTGACTATACTATCGATTGCCTGTTGCAAAAGGGATGACTTTTGCTTTTTTAACGTATTCTCTAGGTGGTAAGGGTTCCGCAGTTTCAGGTGAACGATGAACTTACAGATGAAGTTCGCCACTTCCAGTGACAGTTGGGGCTCCTGGATGATCTCCTGATACATACCTTCATACTCATTCTCCAACTCCCGAAAAACGTCCTGTTCAATATACAACTCATGGGGAGCTTGTAGGGTCAATGCATTTGGAAATTCAACAGGCTTTACCAAGTAAAAGTTCTTACTGTAGCTAATCTGTGCCGGCGTTTTTTCTTCTGGGACTACTTTCCAATTTTTTAAGAGGTTGGTAACATTCAGCGCAAACAATTTGCCATCTGTGGTAAAATTCTTTAGATAACATTCAGGGGTAAAATGATGTCGCCAGGTCGGATTATTCATATAAAACAGTTTGAATCGGTTATAGGTAAATATAAGCATGATTGATCAGATGCGGAAGATGTCTGACGTTATAAGCTGCGCTGACGTGGGGCGTTCATAACAGGACAATGAAACGCTATTCAATATCTCCAGTTGGTGTGATCAATTAAAAAAAGGTATAACTGACCGAAATGGCGAGAACAGTTCTGCAGTGAAGGTGTTACCAGCCAATCAAGGGGGCTCTCCAGATTTGAGGACCAAGCCTTATTAGTGTGCGACTTGTAAAATACCTTTGAATACTATTAAAATAGCAAAACCCGCTACTAGAGCTGATTTTGCTATTTTAAGTTACTTTCGTAAAAAATATATTGAGATTGGCAATACTAGACCCGTTGCTCCTTACTTCGACAATCTATCATCTATCATAGCACTTTAACCATGGATCTTATTAAGAAGAGACAGTAATTTCATTGGATTTCGATACGAGCTCAATTCTAAAATCAGCTCTAATTTCTGAAAGGAAACTGCTTCGATGCATCGAATTTGATCATGTTAAATATTTCGTTGAGCGTCGCGCGCTGATTATTTTTCATATAATCGAAAATTAACCATCTGAATCTGGTCACAACATTATTAAAAGAAAATTCCATTTTTGTTATTGCCCGCTCCTGAGAAATTCCGCTATGAGCAATCGAGTTCCGCTGTTCATAAGCTTCTGTAAGTATTGTGTAGTAATAGTCAGAAATCTTTTGCCTTGTTTTCTGCGTGAAATGTGTTTTAGATTGAGAATAAAGATCTCTGAAGAACTCGCTTTTGACATTTTCTTTACCAGATATTTTATATTTTTTACCCCAGTAGGTTTTGTGTTCTTCAGATGTTATTCCTAGTTGTTCTGGCGTGCTATCCTGGAGAGCTGTCTTTAAATGAAAGTTATAGTATCGGTCAAAGAACTTCTTTTCAGAGAGCACTAAGGCATCAGCTATGTATCGTTTAATTTTATTTGTTTCCTTTGTTCTGTCAAAAAGAAGGATTTCAAGATACCTCCATAACCCATAGATATCGGAAGCCTTTCTTGCGAGGATAAATTCCATTTCATGCTGCAAAAAAGCATCTTTAGACAAGAACATTTTATCTTCGAAAAAATAATAAGCGTTGTCGTTAAGTTCATCCAGATCATCTTTTGTAAGTTTATCTTGTTTTACATTGGGTGACAAATTATACCCATACCAGGAAAAGTCACTTGTAAATAGGATGTTTTTTCTATCTACTGTGTGTGCCGTTTCTAGCACGTTATTTAAATAAAACAGCGCCTTATCCACCTTTTTAATGGCAATTTTTGTTGCTGTAGGAAAATCCTGCGGAACAACTTCGACAACGGCAAGTGAAAAATTTACATTTTTATAAATAGCTTTAGGCAATCCCGAATCATGCTCTTTCAGAAATTCTGGTAGCTCTTTCAATAGTTTATTGTCTTTTGAACAGAATGTGACCCCGCCGAATTTAAAAAAATCTTTATTTGAGAAAATCAGATTTTCCACTTTGCAGATGATATACTGAATGTCTGTAGGGACATATACAAAGTCAAGTATACCCTTGTATGTTTTATTAAAGTCCTTCTGCGAAAAATATTTTTTCCGTTGTTCCTGTGTGACAATACCCTCAGGATAAGGAAAGGGTCTGTAGTCGCTAGTGTTAATTAAGGAAATAAGCCGTTTTGGTTGCTTACGCTCTTTTTTAGTAAAAAGACATTCAGAACCGATAATGGTGGCGTGAAACCTGATGTCTTCTTTATGTTCTGATAGAGGATGCGAACATTGTAGTAATTGGATTAAGCCATTCACTGAATTGTAGAGCATACTTTTCTGTAGCTCAGAATTGAGAAGTTCAAAATCTACAAGTAACGAAGCTCTATTATTAACAAACCATTTCTTCCTATACTCGGGTAATTGTTTAGGTTTAAGAGGGTTAATTTTCTTAAACTCTCTTAGATGCCGATGTATATTTGGAATATTTTTAAAAACGTTTAAATATTTACGATCATACTTAGCGAGCTTGTCGAAATATGTTGGAACATAATTATGGGCATGGAAAATATTATGATCCAGTTGAAAGACAATCTTTTGAACTAATGATAAGGGATTTTCTAACTCAAAATTCCATAACTGACCAGCTAATGAAATGAATAAGTCGTAATAATCCCAAAAAAAATTAACCTTCTCGTTTAATAATTCATTGTTATACTTTAATCGGTTTATCATTGCTGTTGTGAATAATGTTAAACAACTAGTTTTAGTATCTATGTTTACTAACAGATTTTATTAAACATCCACTCATAATCATCTCCTCTTTTATAGGATCTGTATTCGCCTGTTTGTTCATTTACGGTAAGAAATTGTGTATACATACTTGATTCAAATACCTCCGGAAAATCCTCTTGATTTATTGGAAGTTCATCTCCTGGCCAATTACCATCTACATCAAATATTGCCGGATTTATTTCCATTGTGATAGCGGAGTTATTCCAATAGTGAAATCCGAGCATGTAGTTTGGGGAAAAAGCGCCTTTTAGTGCAATCTCATTTTGATTGTAAAAGATTAGTTTTTTATATCGTGGTAAATGAACGTTTCTTGTTTCTATCACGCTTTCGAACATATTGTTGTTAGGGGCCCGTAATACACCTGAATACTCTCTGGGTATCCAACCGTGAAAGACTAAGGAGTTTTTATTGGCCCGGCCTGTTCTTGCATCAGCAAACCCTTCAGCTGTTCGTAGATTAGTGGTAGTACTAACAAAAAAGGATCTTAAATAAAACTCACTTCGATCGATATTATGCAAAAGCCCAAGATAATAATCTCTTATCTTAGTTCTTGTAGTTGGGTCGAAAGTGCTGATTTGTTCCGAAAAATGTTCTGCATTTTGATGGTCTGTGAAATAATCAAATACTGACATTTCCCGTATTTTGAATTCATTCATTAATTTTTCCTTTTTGCCACTAAACTTTTGTGTCAGGATGATATTCATCATTTTAAATATCAAATCAAAAGGATTTTCAGATCGCATTCCTAGTTCAATTCCGATATGTTCGTCATTTGTTGTCTCCGTATAGTATCTACCTTTTGCACCTGCTTTTGAAATTTTGAAAATAAGCCCGTTTTGGTTATAAGATTTTAGGTCTGCATTGTATAACTTTGATAGTTTGTCGATCTTATCTCCTCTATAAATGAGAGCTTCGCTTTGTTGACTGATAGTTTTAAGGCAATTGAAAAAATGGTTACGTTGTTCATCTGTTAAAGGGAAGCCATTTAATTGCAAATTAAAACTATGATAGTTCGGAGATAATTTGCCTTGTTTAATTGGAGTCATATACTATTGAGGTGTGATACTTCTAACTAAAGTAGTTAATAATTTGCTTTTCCACAAAAGGTTGCGGGCCGTTTTTAAGGTAATTTTGTAATCTTAACAACCCGCTTTGATTCTGTGCCCCAGTTTAACCCATATATACAGGAAATCCCGATGTATCTGGTGGCTCAGGTAGGATATGTGAACAGCAAGCTTACAATTAGGGAGTATAGGCCGTTCAGTCCACGGTCGATATTTACTTTCGGCGGTACTATACCTACCAGGGCTGAATGGCAGATCATTAAATCCGGCTTCCAAGCTCCTGTATGGACAGGGGAAGCCAGTGGGATTTCAGGTGGTTCAACTTCAAAAGTTATCTATGGATCTTATTTTGGCGAACAGGTGTCTATACCACATATTTCACTGACGGCAATACAATGCTTTATAAAAAAAATTATCCCTTCTGATCAGAAGTCAAAGTGAGGTAATTGGAATTTATTTTTCGAGCACAATGATTACCAGAAAGTAGAATTGGCTTGGCTGTTTAGAACTGAATAGATTCATTTACAGTATATTACAGTAAATCTTGACTATATGAAGATCAATACTATTACTTTCAATGAAATAAAACTACTTAAACCTGACGAGTTAGTAGATCTGTTGCAATCACTGTTGAATAATGAGGTTTCCAAACATTTTTCGCTTGGTACTATTAGTAACTTATCGGTTCCCAAAATAATAAATGTGGCAGATGGTGGAGAGGATGGAAGGTTAGAATTCGATTTAGGTACTGATATAAATGTTCAGTCACAATGGATAAAGCAAATCTATACCTGCTTTCAATCTAAGGCACAAAATTTATCAAATGCGCAAGTTAGGAATGAAATTCTGGTTAAATCAAGAAAGAAACGGAAAGAGATTAAGCCTCAAATCCTAAAATGTCTCGATGCAAGTGGGGAGTATGTAATATTCATTTCGCATCCATTTACCGACAACCAAATCGAAGAAAGGATTAAGAAAATACGTTCTGCGTTGAGCGAAGCCAACTATGCCGATGCTGCTAATGCAAAGATCAGAATCATTGATGGAAACAAAATCGCTAATTGGACAAATGAATATATAAGTGCAGTCACACTGGTGCAGAAGTTTCGTAATATGACACGATTGGATAGTTTTTTAACCTGGACGGAATGGAAAAAACTGGTTGATGGCAGTAAAGGGAAATATGATTACCAAGAACCTACTCACTTGTCCATAAAGTCCCAGCAAATTTTATCCTCTCTCTTAGATAATAGGTCTGTGCGGGTTATAGGGCATAAAGGCATTGGTAAAACCCGCCTAGTATTAGAGACATTCAATCCTGGTAAAGGTGGGCTTGGTAGTATTTTAAGTGGCCAGTTAGTATATATTGACATTGCAATAGCAACAACAAATGATCTCTCTAAATTTCTAATTAGTCATAATGATATGGAGGGGCTAATCATAATTGATAACTGTTCTGATCAACTCCATGAGCATTATGCATCAACAGTAAAAATTGGTACAAAATTTAAGATTGTTACAATAAATGATAGTTTCGAGCAAAATAACCCAGAGGCTATTCTGCTAAATCGATACGAACAAAGGGAAACCGTAAGGCTGATGTTTAAAAATTGTTTTACAGGGTTTAGTGAATCAATGATTGAGCACTTCCTGAAAATTTCGGAGGGCTTTCCGGAAATGGTTCAATTTATTGAAACGGCGTTTCAATCCGAAACGGCTGATGTTGTATTTAATACTATTCCTGAAAACTTCATTAAAAAGTTTGTTTTTGGAAGTAGCGACGAAGATAAATTAGATTATGACCTTCTTAAAGCATGTTCAGTATTTACAAATTTTATTTATATAGATGATGAAAATGGTGTTGTTGCTCTGCAGAGAGAAAAAGACATGTCTGATCTGCAAATCGATCTGATAACTACTCACATTGTGGAAACACAAACTACCCGAAGAGCATTTTATAAATTTTGGAAGAAATATAGTGAGAAACGTAACCTATTTGAAAGGCGAGGGTTCTTTTATTCAGTCATACCTGAGCCTATTGCCGTACACTTGGCAGCTGAATGGTGGGATAGTATGGATTTTGCGTCTGTCAAGGATCTGCTTAAACAGATGGAAGACTGTCAGCTCCTTGTTCCTCTTACGGAGCGTCTTAAATTGCTGGATCAAAGTGAATCTGCAAAAAAATTAGTTGCCAAAATTTGGGGGCCAAACGGCCCTTTCGCGACAGCGGAAGCGATCAACTCAAAGTTGGGATCACGCCTCTTCCGCTCAGTAGTTGAAGTGAATCCCACGGCTACCTTAGAGTCATTGGAAGCGTTCTTCGAATCGTATGATCTGGAGGGGCTTAGAATAAATTTCAAAGCCGGGAGACGAAATATAGTTTGGGCACTTGAAAAAATTGTATTTAGAAAGGAGTATTTTTTGCGTGCCGGTAAAATTCTATTCAAAGTCGCGATAGCGGAAAATGAAGATATAAATAACAATGCTACAAGTCAGGTTCTGCAATTATTTCATTATTTATTACCGGGCACTGAGGCTGATTTAAAAGAAAGAATGTCTCTGTTGACATGGGCAATTGGTCATGAGAATAAGGAATATAATTTAATGGGTCTAAAGGCATTGGGCCATTGCTTAAAAGCACAGGATTTTAGACGTATTGGTGGTGCTGAGTTCCAAGGTGGATTCCAACAAATGATTGATTATAAACCAAAGGTTTGGGAAGAGGTATATGTTTATTGGAACACTGCCCTAGATTACTTGGCTCGGTTTGCTACGGGTGAAGATGAAAATGTCCGTGAAATAGCACAAGGTATCCTTGCCGCTAATATCAGGGGTCTTTTACCCAATAGTCAATCAGTAAATCTGTTCAAGATATTACATCAGGTCATTGAGTTTAATGGCCGCATATGGGATAAGGCATTAGAGTCATTTTCAGATGTTTTGAGGTTTGATAAGGATAGATTACTACCCGAAGAAATCATTTCAGTAGAAACCATAGTACATCAATTACAGCCTAAAGACACTGCTGGTAAGTTTAAGATATTTGTTAGTTCCCCTATATTGGATATTGACTTTGGTCATGATTTTACTGATTACAACGAAGTAGGTAAGAGTAATGCAGAAAAATTTGCCTTAGAGGTAGCTGAGAACCTTGTTAAGTACGAACCATACTTTTATAATATTTTGCGAGGAGAGCAAAGGCAGGGTCTTCCTTTTGGATATAAGCTTGCTACTTTAGTCTCAGATCAGGATCAACTGTTTTTTGATTTATTGAACGCGCTAAGATCTATAAAAAAGGAAGAGCAAAATGCCTCTGTTATTGCTGGATTATTATCGGCGGTTGATGATGATAAAAGATCAGCATTTTTGTCGGCAATTATTTCTGATAACGATTTGTACCATCATTCCTTTGAATTAACCAGGATCTCCAAGCCGACAATTGTTGATTTGTTTAACTTGTTTGAACTCGTTGATTCAGGTAAGGCCAATATTAATGTTTTTGAAACTTTTATATATGGAAGGGTTTTGGATCATTTTGAAACAGATGATGTACTGAAATTTACTTCGAAAGTGGAATCCTACCCGGGGGATGGACCAGCTACCGCTTTTAAGATTTTGGGCCAGTATGTTCATCAAAGTGATGATAAATGGAAAGTATGTAAGACGACTATACGAGCATTGATATTAAAACATAACTTTTTTTCATCCAAGCAGTCAATGCGGTCAATGGATATATTTCAAATGACGCAGTGTATTACTCGAATTCTTAATGATGACAAATCTGACACAAATTTGGTTAAGGGAGTGTCAGTGAGTATTTATAAAGCGAGCTTAGAATATGATTTCAATAATTATAATAGCTATTTAGGCAATTTATGTAGTTATTTAGTTCAGAATTATTTTGACATTTTCTGGATGGAAATTTCAGATGCTTTCATCAACGAAAAGTCCGATTATCTGAATTTGAAATTTCTACTTGGTGTGCAAAATGGGAGTAATGGACATAATGGTATTTTATTCTCGGGGGAATTGGAAAGCTTCGATACTTTAATTGGCTGGTGCCGAAATAATCAACCTAAAGGGCCTAAGCGAATTGCTTATTTGATGCCTACACAAATAGATATTGATGGTAAGCTGGAATGGCATCCATTTGCTTTGCGGTTTATAGAAGAATTTGGACATATTGAAAAATTATTGGGGGAGATATCTGCTAATATTGATAGTTATTCTAGTTACAATTATTCCGCCATAGCCTATCATGAGGGCTATATTCAACTTATGAATCACTTTGTAGATCATCATAATAGTAATATCAGGGATTGGGCAAGGAAAAGTATTGAATATTATAGAAAATGTGTACTTCGGGAAAAACTTGATCGTGATCAGGATTTTATCGGTAGATAAATCGGGTTTGAGTTTTACCAACCTAAGTAAACTGGGGGATGAAGAGAGAAAATAATTGGGGCTGTTCTGCTTTGCTTACTGAAACATATGTTATTGAAGTTAATATTTAAAAGATTTCATAATGATACTAAAGTCTAAAAGAGAAAGATTGATTGATGAGATTTGTGAAACTGCACATCTACAGGATTATCGCACAGTGGTTACTGAAATTGTAATAATGATTGAAGCAGACGGTTGCAAGGTTTATACGGATCATTCCCGTACTGCATCATCTTATACATCTCCTATGGGGCAAGAGCCCATTATTAGAGTAAGTCTTTTATGGGTACGTCAACCCTTAACAGTGGTATGGCGATTATTACATGAGTACGGTCATCATTTATCTGGCCCAAGAATAGCTGAGGATACGGACATTATTCGCGAAGAGCTGGCTTGGAATCATGCTGAAGTAATTTTGCAAAATTACCCCCAACTGCTTGAAATGAAGATGGATTTTCAGCAATGTAAGGATCATGATCTAGAAACGTATTATGCAAAATATTCCAAATAGAAGGTGTAAAAGTCGTATTTACCAACTTGTTTAAGAAAGAACTCCTGAAAATATGGTGAATTTAATTCTAGATACAAATCAATGGGTTTATCTAAATAATGCGCTAGACCCACATTCAGGTAATCAGCAGCCTGGTCAACACTTCAAATTACTGGAAAAGATATTAGAGATGGTGGAAGCCCGGGAAATAACGTTGTGGAAGATGGACTTAATATTAGAGGAATGGACTCGGAATAAAGGTCATGCACATGATCTAATCGAAAAGATAAAGCGGCAGCGATCAGAGACAATTACCAATTTGAAGAAGTTGAATAAGGAATTAGGTGACGACGCCGACACACAAGTTAAGTTACCAAATGGTCGATACGAAAAAAAGCACCCTTTAAAGGTGACAAAAGCAACAGTAGTGCCGCCGATGCTGCAATCCTGTTTGGCGCAATAGACTATTTCAACCGAATGCGAACAAATGATGAGACTCTCCCCGCAACCGCATTTGTATCTGGCAATACCAGCGATTACTGTAGCTCGGAAAAAGATAAAACTTCAACGATCCATCCAGGTTTGCAGGGTACATATCGCCACCTTGTTATGCGCAAAGAAAAGGCGATATCGCGAGGTATCAGAACCGAGAGAGATTGAAGGTAATGAGAAGGACGAAGGCAGTCTTGGCATCCTCACGGGTCTGTATGGGAGCGGGCAGTTAACGAACCGCCCTTCCCGGAACAAATTGGTGTTGATTATTAGGATGTTGTATTTAAGTGAAATATTGTATTCGCCTAGTCAGCTGTTCTAAATCATCTGTATCTTTCTGTTTGAGCAAGGGTACTTTAGATTAGTAGGGCCGTTAACTTGATTCCAAACAATTACGCATTGCACGAAAAGGGAATGAAAGTTTCTTCTAGACAATAAAGAGATTTTAATATGGAATGTCTCTATTTTTGCAGGAGCCGGATGGATGCTTTGGTTATTCTACATTCATAATGTACCAAAACTAGCTATATTCAAGATTATAGAAAACATGCAATTGCTCGGAGGCTTACATCTCCATAATCCGGGAGGTTTCGTATGGAACTGTGAGCAACCAAATAGTGGAATTACAGCGTTAAGACAGGAAAGTGATTGTCTCAATTAATTGCGTGAAGATTTAGAACGTCGGGTTAATAAGTCTGATTTAAAATATTAGAGATAAGAGGGATATAGAACAATCACCTTATATAAGGTTAGAAGGGTAACTCATTAATATCAGACTGATCAATAGATCCAAATATAGGCTTTACATTATTGATCTCAGCATATTCCATGATTTTTTCACTTTCTGTTACATCCACATAATTAAATTCATCTGAATCTACTAGCTGATTCCAAATTTCATGTTGTTTCTTATATTCTTTTGGTGGCTCTTGAGAAAGAATAAAATTTTTACAGTCTTTCTTATTTCTTTTATATGTATCTTTTAATAAGTAAAATGTAGATATCTCATTAATTATTTGGCTCTGGTTCGATGTCATATCTATAGACTGAACAAAAACATCTATTCCATTTTTACCAATTAAGTCAACTTTTACAGGTACTAATAAACCCGGTACGTCTCGATAAGTTATTGTATGGTTAATTATAAAATGATTCTGAATTCTTCCGTCAAAACGTTCATTAAGAAGATCAAATGGACTCAATTTTTTGATACCATATTCAGGAGGAAGCTCCGCACCAATAAGATTATCAAACAACTTCAAAGTATTTTCCTCTGTAGCTTCTATACTAATAGGCTTGGGCAATAGATAGGTAACAAGATTATTTTTATATCTACTTAAATAACTTATATAATCAATAGAAAAAGAGAAATCTTCAACTTTGAACAGTTGTTGAGAATTATGCAATACTACTTTACTTGATTGGCTAAACTTTTTCTCCAAGATAGATATAGAGTCAAAGATTACTTTATAATCATCTTTAGATAACAGATGCCTTAACGCATTAAGCTTCTTCCTTGAAAATTTACAATAGACTATATCGTCATCAAATAGTATAAGCCCCAAAGAAATTTTTTCTTGGGTTACTTTACGAAGAGACGCAAATATAATACTGTAATGAGAAGACATAATTTACTTATTAGTTCAAAAAGAATTGTATGTATGATTGAAATGTAGTCCAAACAGTTTCAAACCATAGATCATCAAATAGAAATGTATTTAAAATTTGCTGTTCCTGTTGGACATCAATTCCCCAGCTTGGTGGTATTTCATTCAAAACTTCTTTAACTCTATCTTTACAACTTTCAACGCAAACATAATACTTATCCTTTAATAGCGCAATATTAGATCGAGTAAAATCACTTTTTTTAAAGAGTGTATTGAATGCCTCACTGTAAACCAATGATTCTTCATATGTTATAGGATATAACTCTGAGATCAATTCACCATGATTAAAGCAGGCTTCATGATCTATTGGAAATAACTCGTAACGACCGTCCCTAATTGCCAAAAGAATGTTGTAGTTATTATGTGATCGATCTTCATTTGCAATCCATATATCGAAAAACGACAGTTTTAAAAAATCATCTTTAAAACGTTTTGATAAACGCCTTGTAATTAAAAGTTCAGTATTGTGTATAATGGACCCCGAAAAAAGGACCGGCAGTTAAGATAAAAAATTTTAATCTTAAATTGCCTACATAATGACAAAAAAGAGCAGACGTAAATTTA
>NZ_FOMK01000006.1 GCF_900112615.1 Chitinophaga sp. CF118
ACCAATTGCTTAGATGAGTAAACTCATCCAATCAATTGGCACCTCTCAAAGCGAAGAAATACCAACTGCTGGTCCTAACAATTGGGTACACCATAGTGTTTATCTAACTCATTAGACGACTCAATCATTTGTAATCCAAAACATGGACTTTCAAAACAACTTCTTTTTATTCCTAAACCACTCGGAATATGCTCATCATTAATCTTTATTAAATTAATAGGATTTGAGTTAAAACCCCATATAGGCAAAAAGGATGCAATTAAATATTCCTTATACAATCTATAAGCCCGGGCTGCCAATCGATTATACTTGCAAAAGTATAAATTCATATCGGAGGAATTTACCACAATAGGACGATTCATTGTATCAATGATATTATCTGGATCGAGTGTTTCTATTGAATGTAAAAGCACTTTTCGAGTTGTATTATTATTGTTTAAGTGTAAACTTAAATGTACTGAAAATCAATCATCATTCAATAAATTATTAAAATCATTTTACTCTTATTCCAAATTTAAGTATGATCCAATAATTTTAGTTTTTCATTATTCGAGCATTCTCCACATACATATGAACAAATCTCAACGTACATGCCATGAGACAAAATCAATGGAGTAATTCATAGCTTATTTCCAAAATTTTAAAAAAGCTTGTAAATACATTGTTTACAAGCGTTTTCTATGCCTACTATGGTATATTTTCTAACCAAATAACGTTGATTGTCAGTAATTAAGTGCCTCAGACCTATGATTAATAAAAATTATTATTGTAAGACTTTGCTGAATAGAAAGACCTATTAGCCAACAATGATAAATGAATGCTCTCTGGCTCCATTAGTTTGTTTAAGTTTTCAATGCATTTAATGCCAAAACTTTATGGAGTCTCCTCGCTAAGTTTGACAGGATTTGTCAAATAGTATGCCATAACGGCAGTTGGTGGCAGTTTATATTACAACAGATTAAATATCTGTCATTTATACAGCTCAATCTGTAGAGTTTAAAGAAATTTTAATAAGGCATAAAGGTTGTCGTTAGGCTTCCTAACTAAATTCCTCTTATGAGTAAGTATAAAAATGAGCACTTGGATTGCGTGCTAAAGTCCCATAAAATCGAGAACAATGAAACGCTGATGATTGCCTATCGTGCTAAAAGGGACGAAGTAAGAGAGCAATTAAAGGCCAAATATGCAGGAAGGATTTATAGGGTGTTACATTCCGGCTCCTATAAGAAGTTTACGGGTATCAACATCAAATTTGATATGGACCTGGTAATTCCTTTTAGGAGAAACGAAGCAGGTACCCTGGAGGAACTATATAACGAGTTATTCACTTATTTCAACGAAGAGTACGGGAAAATAGACAGTTCACTGCGGTCTGTAAAAAGGCAGAAAGTAGCTATTGGGCTTGAATTTTATGTTGACGGAGAGATACTAGATCTGGATATTGTGCCCGGCCGCGAGATTGGTGACTACGAAAAGGATGGAGATCTTAACCTTTATTTAAACAATATTAACGGTGAGAAGGGGGCAACACTGAAGACCAATATCCAGAAGCAAATTGATAATATCAGTGGCAATAGCGAAGCGAGAGATGTCATTAAACTTTTAAAGGTTTACAAAAGACAGAACAATGAGGCGATTAAGTCCTTTGTGATCGAGCTGATGGTTGTGAGGGCGCTTATCGGGTACAAAGGAGACGGCAATATCTGGTCGAAACTGAAGCATACAATGACTTATTTCAAAGATTATATGACTACCGCCAGATTGGTCGACCCCGGAAATCAGAATAATATAGTAAGCGATTCGCTTAGCGCTATCCAAAAAGAAGCAATTGCAAGTAGGTTTTCCAATGTTCTCCAGCAGATCGAGTCAGACGAAGCGCTTCTCAAAGTGTATTTCGCGGTAAATACAAAGTATCCATGCGAACCTAAAAGGAGTGCTTATGTAGTAAACGATAATACCAGAGCTGATACCTTAAATAACGAAGACTTTGGATAAGGATGCGCGCGACTTTATAAATGAGTATATAGCCTCACTTCCCTGGCTGACGATTATCGAGAGTGTAAACGACACGCTTGTCGAGGATAACTATGTAGGAAAAATAGTTATTCAAAGTTTTAAGGGAGATGTCGAGATAATGATCACCATTCCTCAGGATTTCCCGCTAAAGGGTATCCAGTTCATGTGTATTGGAATAACTGGCTATCCACACCTGATGCCGAATGGGCTGCTATGCCTGAACGTAGCCCCAGCAGGTAACCTTGCCGGCGAGTTGCAAGAACACTTTAGTAAACTACGAACTTGGATGATGGACTACTATGAAAGTGGAAAGCAGGATGCTCATTTCGAGTATTACATATTTGATGCTGATCCAAAGATAACGTTTGTGTTTGAAGAGGATGGGCAAAAGACAAGGCCTGCTCACTGCTGCGGTCGCTTTAGTTATACAAGCCTTCGCCAACAAGAAATCAGTGATGAAAGGGTTTGGTTAGTCACTGGTATTGGCGATACCCCGTCACGTTTTTCTGCCACCTTTATGTCGTTTCATCAACCTACTTACGAGGGGCTGTATTTCCTTCTATCTAGGCCACCAATGATTAATGTAAACCAAGGGCTTACTGAATATGAGGATTTGCTTTTATTATTGACTGAAGAGCAAAAGGGATACTTTTTTTCGACTGCGGCATCAATTTCAATTAGGTCAGGTTATCAGACAGGCTGCATTGTAATAGTTGGCTACGAAATTCCGTCCCTGCAATCAGGTCTGCAAGAGTTACGATGGGAACCCTTTTTTATTTCATTACAGGAGTATCCTTTGAAAAGGGATCCGATCACAGACGAAATAATAGTACGACCCAGTTCTGTAAGCAGGATCCATTGGTGCAAAGGTATCAATGCTTCTTATGAAAGGATGTTTGGTCGTGGAAGGCTATGCTCTGAACTAACTAGCTCAAAAATTCTCGTTATGGGTGTAGGTGCCGTCGGCAGCCAACTGGCCCATTCATTAGTACGAGGTGGTTGTCGTTATATTGACATTAGCGACAGTGATAAGATAGAACCAGGTAACATCTGCCGTTCAGCATATACGTTTGTTAAAACGGACATCCCCAAAGTCCAGGAGTTATTTAATCAATTAGTCGGCATATCACCACACCTAGAGATGCAGTTTAATATCGCAATAGAACCGATATTAGATTCAAACAAAGGTTATGAGAAGCTGAAAATGTATTTTTCAAAGTACGACTTCATATTTGACTGCACGACAAACAAGCATCTGTCTATCATGCTGGATGGCATGCAGCTGCCAGGTCGAATTATCAACCTATCGATTTCTAACATGGCCCGGCATATGGTGGTAATTACAGGAGTATCTCAGATCCATGTTTTAAAGAATAGAATTTACAATAAGATCAGCCCGGACAAAAGAGAGCCATTTTATCCGGAAACCGGATGCTGGAGTCCTACGTTTGAAGCCTCCAATAGCGACATCGCTGCTCCACTCCACTATGTAATTAACGAACTGAACTATCGTTTAGAGAAGCAATTGATCATAGCCAGCTTTATGATTGTACGTGAGGAGATGAATCATTCACTTGCATATGAACTCACCTATGACCTATAGAAAATACGAAACAACAGATGGGTTGCGAATACAACTATCTGAAGAAGTTTTCAAGAAGATTCAAGAACACTGCGTCAGACATTATCCAAAGGAGTTTGGAGGCATATTTTATGGTAGCATTAACTCGAATACAGACACTGCGATGGTCGAGGACATCATTGTGTCAAAATGGTTTGTGAATACGACCGTGCTGTTCCGCCGAATTGCCTGGTATTTCAATTGGCGCTTGAAACAGATCCACCGGCGATCCAATGGGCAATTGTACTACATTGGCGAGTGGCATACGCATCCGAATGCAGCGCCCTTTCCGAGTACAACTGATCTCAAGGCCATGTGTCGTATCGCAAACAATCCAAACATCAGAATCAAGACACCGATATTATTGATCATCGGCTATGACGGCCGGCAGATCAATGAGTGCTTTTATATTTATTTAAACCAAAATCTTACTTCATATGCTCGTTTGTAGAATACTATTAATTGTATTTTTTTTCGTTGCTACTGGACATTTCGCTCAAGCGCTGGATTCGGCCATCCGTAATCGGTTAAGTAACATCGGAGACTCCATTGCACAAATACAAAGGCAATTGAATGATGTTGATCAGCATATCGACAGAAAAATATCAGACGAATTACATGATGCAAAAGATGAAATCGACGATACAATCAAGACTCATAATATGATTGTGACTACTATCGGCGTAATTCTGGGGCTGGGTTTGTTAGGTGGACTTACCGCCGGGCGGGTTTGGGTTATTAAAATAATCAGGCAAGCAGTTGAAAATATTGTAGCTGGTCAAACCGCCACTATACAACAGTTGATCCATTCACAGAGTATTGAGAATCAAATGAAGGGGACTAAGAAGCTTGTCGTCATTTGCGGAGATCTACATGAAGGCGATGACACGGAAAAACTACTAAGAAAAATGGGCTTTAGACACATCACAGTCCTGCAGCAAGCAGCAGGCCTCGCTATTCCTCCAAATGACCTCATAATCATCACCAATCATCGCACGTCATTGACAGAGCCAGAGATCATTGCGATCGTCGACAATGGTGGTCCAGATGAGATCTTCATTTATTATGGAGGACGATTAAACGGTACAACACCGGCGCATATTAACAAACTAAATTTTGCCAATAACCAGTATACACTTTATCACCATATTATTAATACGATGTCCTTCAAGCAGGTATTCAATGTATAATCCTCGATCATAAGATAACAGTAAATGGAAAGAGATATCTTAAAAGCCAGAAAATGCCTGGATGAGTTCTTGGATAAGTGGCCACCAGAGAGAGTCACGAATATGAGCCTGGATGAATATGTCTCTGTTGAGGACCATGATACTTTTTGCTATTGGGTGGAGAGACGAACAAGGCCATTGGGAAGTATACACGGTAATACTTCTGAGAAATTCGGCGTTTTTCGTCGCGCGGATCCAGAGGAAAGAAAAGGTAAATTCCTGCACGATGACGTGTATTCCTGGAGGAAAGTAAAAGGAGCCAATCTGACGAGTGCTGACCAGGCCTTTAGAAAGATACATCAGGAGCTGCTGCTTGTTATAGAAGCTGCCACAAATGGTGAGTTTGAAAAGATCGACTATCATGGCATGCTGATAGCATACGCGATACCAGAGGAATCATGTCCGCAAAGTTGCTTCTCCCAGGAGGAGATAGAATGTTTGGAATCGCAAATTGAACAGCTGGAAGGTAAAACCGAAAAATTAAAGAACCCATATACATCCTCCGATTTGAAAAGATATATATGGGCTATAGCAAGATTAGGTGGCTGGAAAGGCTATCTCTCAGAACGAAAACCAGGTATCACTACCTTTTGGATGGGGCTGCAAAAATTTACAGCAGTCATGCAAGGCTGGATTCTTTTTAGAAATGTGTCCACACGGTAGCTCCTAGAGCGGGTTTATTATTTTTATGTGCCCAGTAACGGAACGTTTTCGAACCAAATGGTATTGATAGTTAGTGAATTAGCGTTATTTAAATAGCATTAACTTGTAATTTCTACTATTTATTAAATCAAATCAAAGAAGCCATCTTATTTATTATGGGACAGCTTCAATGGAGATTATCAGTTGCTATTATTATCAACTTTATGCTCCATGATACGCTCAAAAATTTGTAATACATCCTTTGGTAATCCTGGATTATTGTATAGCGCATCTCCTCTATTACTGTCTTTATTATCTATAATAAACCTTAAACATTCCTGTACGATATACCATGCCATGTTCTGATTACTAAAATCTGCGACCGGTTTGGCAGAATAGGGCAATGCACTATAATCTCCAAGATTGTTATGATTGGTTGTCCATCGGCAGAAATCCAAAATAATAGGAACAATCATAAAGTCCGGATTTTCACTTTTACGTTTGAATGCTTTCTTTATCTCATATTCATGAATGTATTTAGTTTTCATGAAATTAGGGCTTACCATGAAACATACAATATCCGCATCATCAAAATGACTTTGAATTTCGAAATTCCATTCGCCTCCGGCACTCAGTTCGGTGCAGTACCAGGTCGTCACTTTCCCATCCAGCTTTAAGGCAGATAAATGTTCCTGGAATTTATTGACCATTCTTAAATCCTCTTTGGAATAAGAGATGAATATTTTTTTCATTTGGCCTTTTGATTTTTTAGGTAAAAATTTATTGAAGTCAAAGACAGATGTGGTTTTAGTAAGGATTATGTTTTCTGGTATTTCGCTAGTTCTGTGTACAGACGATAGTTTTATTTGCAGGATGTCGTTATCTACATTTTCTATCAGTTTACTCCAACTTGTATAAAAAACACCGTCAAGGCTTATATAAACGGAGAAATAGTCACTGGACCAGTCAATACCCTCATCATCAAAATCCGGCTTTTCTGTGTGTTCTTCGTGTATTGTTTTATGCTTGTCAAGGCGCAGGTGTAGTATGAAATCAATTACTTCTTTTTGTAATTGGAAGTTTTTACTTTTAACATCTGAGTACAATTCAATACGTTCCATTTGCCTGTTGAAATTGATCATTAAGATCATTTCATCTTTTTCAAGCACGATTCCATCTTTCCAGAATAAATACTGTTTGACATATTTGCCCTGAACATATTTACCGTAATGGCTGAAGATTTTGAGCATGGCAACATTCATCAAGAAATTATCTGATTCAATGAATATATCCGGGAATAGGAATTGGTGCTGCTTAAAGAAGTTAACTAAGGTATGGGGTGGTTTTAGGTATTGTGGTACAAAGTAAATATTGGAACAATCAGGAATTTGAAATACCAGGTCGAAATTAATTAACAGATCGATTACTTCGTTGGTTGTAATACCTAAATCATTGTCTTTCACCTTTTGTTCAATCTCCTCTTTGGTGAGTTCCATACTTTTCTGCTCACCAAGGATATTTTTGTAAAGCAAATCTAAAAGTACTTGTGGTTTTACAAATACTCTGTCAGGGATAATTTTGTCGAAATAAAGTAACAATCCCATATTCCTGAATACGAGCATTGCAGTTTTTACTACCTCCTCTTCTTCTTGAGAATCGGCGATGTAACTTATGGGAACAGATGAGGTAGTAGCTTTTTTTATTTTATCATGGTAGTTTAAATAAGAAGAAGGATGTGTTCGTACTAATTTTTTGCCACTTTCTTCCAGAAGATCTAAAAAACCTCTTAATCTTTTTAGATGAAGCACACTAAAGCTGGTAAACTCAAAATTGAGGTTAGGGTATTTCTCTGTATATGCAAGTTGATTAAGTGCTGTTATACGATAATCATTCAAATCAATTTTGTTTTCGGCAACAATGACTTCAATTTTATTTCTCGCATCATTTGGAATGAGACGCTCAACACATCTGATCCAGTAAGATAAATCAAAGCAGATGTCAGGATTGTCTTTATCTCTTTGTACATCTTCCCTACTATAAAGTACGATGTGTAGGCCTCCTGGGCTAAAAAAAAGTTGGTGGGTGGCATGGAAGTATTCCTGGCCGCCAAAATCCCAAAAGTGCATAGTGATGTTGCTTTCACCAATACACAACTCTTTATATTGTATCCCGAAGGTGGTTTCGTTGTTTCTAGGTGGCGCTTTTGTTTCAAGGTATTCCAGCAGGTTTGATTTTCCTACATTAGGGTTCCCTAGCAGCAGAACTTTTACTTCATTAAAGCTAACCAGTTTACCCGCCTTAAGACGATCTCTTATAGCTCTCCATCCAGCTGCGACGACTTCTTCAGGCAGGTCATTAAATACTTTATTACCAGATAAATAGACGTGCACCAGGCTTTCGATGTTCAGAATGTTATTCAGTGCTTCTTCTTCATCCAGATTATTCTCTTCAACATGAAGGGTATGTAACGTTTTTAAATTCTGTAATCCATCCAATGAAATCAAAGAATTGTTAGTTAGTAATAATCTTTTTAGTTGACTAAGATTCATCCTGCGACGAATCTTGCGAATCATATTATTACTTAAATCAAGGATAGTTAATTTTGGTAAACCATTGGTGTCCCATGCCGATTTGGAATCGTCTTGAAATATATTTTCAATTAAATTTCCCTTTAGATCTAGAACTCCCAGATTAATTAAACCCGGAAAGTCATCTATTTTATCAATAATATTATTACTTAAGTCAAGATACTTTAAGTTTTTATTATCCGCAAAATAAGCGGTATTCTCTATTCTATTATCATTTAGAAAAAGTGTAACTAGTGCATGTAATTTGCCTAACCATTTTGTGTCTGAAATGTTGTTGTTGCCAAGATTAACCCAATTTAAATTTGGTGTATTTTCAAGCTGAAATACACTTTCAATATTATTTTCTTCGGCACTCAGATATTCTAATGACTTTAAATTTTCAATTCCATCCAGAGAAGATAGGTTATTGGCTTCAAAATTATTTTTTTTAAGAGCTGAATTATGTTTTATAAAATAAAGGCTTTCAATTTTGTTATATGAAAAGTCAATATGCGATAAATAGGGTAATTTCTGTAATAGGGAAAGGTCTGTAATATCCCACGGTTGGTCTGATGTACCACAGCAAATGATAGATTCTAATTTTATAAAGTGTAAAACACAGTTTGGAAGTTTAGACATTTTATTGGGTCTGCCCACATTTCTACTTTTCTCTTTTTCCAGGTTTGAATTGGGCTTCCGCCATATCGATGATAAGATAAACTTCTTAACATGACTACATGACTGTAGTTTTTTATCCAGTGCTCCATCTTCAATAAAATCGTTATCGACCAGACCACAATTCCCTAAATCTAAAATTGCTTCCTGTTCGATTTGGCATTGCTCAATAATTCTTAATGCTCTCTCTATATTAGCCGGTTTGTCGGAATACCTAACCCGGTCTTGGGGAAACTCAGCTTTAAGAGCATTATACATTTTCTCGTTCAGTCTTGCATTAGGAGAACCATGATTTGACATGTCAAACCCCTTAGAATGAAGAAAGTCTATTAATGTTTTTTTACCAATATTAAAATCTTTTGCAGCAGCAAGAAGTCTTGGGCCTGTAAATTTATTATCAGACAAGGTACTGGGTTTATATATTCTTAAATTAGTCTTTTATAATCGATACTGGAATTATAGGAATAACATTATTTTTATTCCCTTCTTCCAAACCTAAAATATAAACTATAAACGTCACTTGCAAGTATACATTTTAGTTTCTTTTGAATTGTTAATTCGGTATTAAGGGGATTTTCAAATGAGCATATATGGTATTCACTGTTATTAGTCATGGGGGAAAGCTACTTATATACTTTAAACTACATACGACTTTTCTACCTTGCATTACTTTCAATTTTAAGATTAAAGGACAACATATGTCATTTAAGTAAGCCCTTGGGCTGTTTGTAACGATTATTGCTACTTCTCTATACTCCTGTAAGTCCGATAAAAGAAAATTATGATAGCAATCCCGGATGTCATCATTTCTCCCGTACTAAATACTTCTTCAGACTCTGTCAGCTTCGAAGGATATGTCGCTTCCAACGGCGGTGGCACCATTCTCTCTCACGGGTTTGCTGGAGTCAGGACTTCCTGCCAACAGTAGCCGATTCCATCACCAACTTGGTCCCGGCTTATATGAAATAGCTACGATTTAAGCTTATAGGAGAACTGAACCCAAAGCTACGCGGCCATTATGCTTATTTCGGTATAACCTTCAACTATAGAAAGCTACGCACATACTATAAACGGACAAAACATTTGCTCCATAAATGGCTCAACTATCGTGAAGGCAAACATGTCTGGACATGGAATAAAATAGCAAAGCTGACTACAGAATGGATACTCTTGTAAGACCAAAAATCTATCACAGTCATCAATTAGCAAAGCCATAAATAGAGGAAACGTGTGCAGGAAATCTGCTCGCACGGGACTGTGGGGGAGCGGGAAGGTAACGAACCGCTCTACCCGGAACCAGTTAGTATTGATATTTAGTGAGTTGTGTGAATAGGACCATTAAAGTCGTAAAAGTTTTTTTTTCTTACATTAATCTTTACTTCGAATACTTCAGTACCTCGATACATAAAAATTAAACAATTTCTTCACCTAGGTGTTTATTATGACTGATACAGGGTTCTCTCCCCCTGAAATAAATATCATTAGGGTTAATATTATAATACAATGGCGCACAAAGTTATACTAGATTTACCCGGAATAGAAGTGGGCAATTCAAATGCAACTTTTGTAATACAAAAGGATGGCAAGCAAATTGGGAAGATTTCAATATCCAAAGGTGGGGTCGAATATTTTCAAGGTAAAAAGCAGAGTCCAATTAAAATGAGTTGGACTAAATTCGATGAAATGATCCTTAACTATAGTAAGGATAAATTATGATAACTAAAGAGCAACTGCTAAGCTCTTCCTTATTCTTATTTGCAACTGTATCCTGTATTTATAATCCGCGACCTGCAACTTTACTTACTAAGCATGATGATGTGAAGAAGTAACGAGTTAAAAAAAATGAAAAATATCAAAGTAACAAAATGCCTAATTAAAAAATAATTAATGATATCAATCATGAAATATCAAGTTCTGCTTATACTTTTAGTTCTTTCATTTTCTAAATCGTTATCTCAATCCTTATCTCAAGAAAGAGTTGAATGGATAAAATCATCTACTGTTAGAATAATCATTGCCGATGGTTTATCAAGTGGCTCTGGATTTTTTATAGATGAAAAAGGCAGTATCGCCACATGTTGGCATGTTATATTTCCATCTCTTGAAAAAAATGGTAAAATATATATCGAGTTAAGAAATAAAGATACGGTAGAGATGCAAATAGAAAAATTTTTCTTTAATAACTCTATTGGAAATAGAAATGCTGTTGGATATGATTTTTGTATTCTTTGCCCTAAAAGGAAACTTGATAAACCAACTCCATATATGCGATTAGGCGATTTTAATAGCGTGAATGAGGGACAAGAAATTTTTTCATGTGGCTATCCTCTGGGCTCCCAAATACAGTTCATTTCTAAAGGAATAATATCTACAAAATATCTAAATAACAATAATTCTATCATAACTAACAAAGTGACCATGGCCTTTCCTAGAAATGAAGCATTATTAGATTTAACATTAAATAGAGGTAATTCAGGCGGGGCTATTGTTGCTTTAGGAAATTCATCTAATGAAGACATCGTTATTGGAATTGCAGACTTTGTGGTAAATCCATTAGGAAGTTTAGCTGATCAAATAATTAATTCTTCAAATCAAAGTTCAGGGCTTATTTACACTAATGCAATACTGAATTCAAGTATGAACGTAATACAAGGAAATGATATGTTTAGAAATACGTCGATTTTGGCAAATGCGATGAGTAGTATGTCTATAGGTGTAAGCGGATGCATTCCTATTAATTATCTTAAGTCTGCCTTAAAGGATATGAAATATTGAAATTACTTTTATTGTTATATAGTTTTTCATTACCAGAGTTCCTGTGCCTGAAGATTTTCCAATTGAGATAGTTGCTGATGAAGATTTGATAGGCAGGGTGATAATAATGTAGGATTATCTAAAGACCGATAAGGAACGGAAAGTGTTCGGCGATGCCGATGTTTTAAATTTATTCTTCGTAAAGATATAACTCCCGATGAGGCTAATGATAGAATTTATGGATGGGGTAATTTTGATCAGTTGGTTGGTCTGAATTATCCATTGTTATATTTTCAAAAGTAAGCATGGGACGTTGAACAATCATGTAGAGTTTGCCAGAGTTTGTATACTCCTTTATTACGTTGTCACGTTTTACAATCGAAAAGTCGTAATTGCTTATAGGTGTATATGCTAGTTCTAAGAAATTAAATAGATTAGCAGTGGACAAAGAGCCTCAAGTTCAACGACTTGAGGCTCTTTTACTTTTAGTGCCCAGTAGCGGAGCATTTTCGAACCAAATATGTTTAATATTTAGTAATCTATGTCGATAGTAATAATGAGAAGTTACTTTTAATTAACGAACAATGATTTAAATTCTGATGTTTATTACTAAGGATCAACCAACCTATGTAAAGGGGCGTAAATTCTAAATTTAACTTATATTGGCAAAAAATATGGTTATGACAGATGCCATGTTAGGCGTAGTTGGCACCCTTGGAGGTACAGTCATTGGAGCTATTTTGGGATTTGGAGGAACTTGGTTTAAAGATTGGTTGGACGAAAGGAAAGGAATTAATATTGATGTCGTGAGTTCTTCAGTTGAGTTACAAAAAATTGACAGTGAACAAGGAGCTGTGAAATTTTATGTTAAAATAATCATACAAAATAAAAGCACTATTGCTCAACCTATTTGGGGATTATCTTTAAAATTCGGTTCCATACTACATCCAATGTTAAACCAACCCGGAAGCAATGTTTCAATATTTTATAGTCCTACTATCACACGTCCGGTGGAATCCGAATCAATAGACATCGAACCTAAAAAAATTCAACATATTGTATTTGAATGGAAAGAACGTTTAAACTTGGATTATCTTGAAGCTTATACAAATAACGATTGTATCGCACTTTATAATACATTTAATGGTCCAAATTCATTTAAACTAAATACTCCTTTTGTTGTTAAAGAGGTTAAATCTCTTCGAGAAATTACCGAATAAATCGCCATCCTGTCTTCTCTAATGCAGCGTTGCTAAATTTATTAATGGAGTATACTCCATTAATGATGCTCAGCGTTAAATATATTTTTGTAAATCGCTCATAGCTGATGACTTATGCTATGCTCTGGTTTTCTGATTGATACAGGCTTTCACTAATTCAAATAATCTCACTTTTTCTGTTTCTTTATAGGCAGGGTGCTTGCTAAATAGTGAGGTTGCTTCAAACCTATCGTCCGCCATTTTTTCGTATTTCGCCTCATTTACATTAATCAAAGCACGGATGTTATTTTTAGCTTCATCTTTAGGAAGGTTTACATACTTTTGGGTAATTGGATCGTATGCCCTTGTCACGCCCAGGTTCCACACGCCGAATCCTTTACTATTTTTAATGTCCTCATGCAAATTGTTTTCGCGATTTTTTAGCCCTTCATAAACGGTGTCCACCTCTGCTTTTAGATAGATTACATGGGGTTTAATTGTGTGTAAGTAGTCTTCCCAGGATACTCTAGTATGAACATTGGGACCAATTGCAGCAATGTAAACGCCTGTATTCTGTTTTAGATGTATAATGAAATCATTCTCGCCATCTCTAATGCAATTCATTATTGAACTGCGATTGACCGGATCTTTGGCGTCATAGTTCTTCAAAAAAAGGCTATAGATATGTTCATCATAATTCTTTGATATCCATGTGTCAGAATCTATATCTTGGAATTGATCTGGAAGTATACCTTTCAATTCTTTCAATAGTGTAGATTTTCCGGTAGTTGAGAAACCTACAAATAGTACATTCATAATTCTAATTATTAGGTAAAAAATGAGGTTTAAGATAAATCTGATAGTATATTGAAAATTAATCTTTTAGTTACATCCGGCAAAATATATCCCTATCATCGCTCTAAGATGCTATTCTTTATATGAGGATTTGCTGGTATGTTTTTTTTGAAATGTCTGTTGTATATCGGCGTAACCAGATAAAGATTGCCCAAGGTGCCGTTATTAAATTTGATAGGACCCTTTTTAGGATTCAACAATTTACACAATAGGTTTATTGACTATCATTGAATTAAAACCACCAAAGTGACGAAGAGCCACTTTGTCCAGAATATACATAAATTGAAACAATAATTCGTTGAACGTCATCTATTGAAAATTAACATTCCCACAAATCTAGAAATAAGGTAGTAAATCTGTTGAGGATAATCAAGATTTTCAATTGGGGGGTACGGTGCCTACATCCGGCGTAGAATCATTATTTAGACAAATAGGTTAGGCCACCATCAACAACGAGTTCAGCACCAAGTAAAAATTAAGAATCATCAGAGGCCAGGAAAACCGTTGTTTCACCTATGTCAAATCCTTGCACGATCCTGCCTATCGCATTACATCCGCAAAGTGTTTTGTTATGAAACATGACTGCTGCAAAGGTACAATTTGGGTCTAGGGGACTTAAACTCAATTGCAAACAAGACGTTGGATATAATATATATGATGTTTCCTGCCGTTCATAGTAGAGGCGCCTTCTCGGACTAGTTACTGCTTATTATCATATTGAACCAAATGGTATTAATGGTTGTTAAGTTGGTTTAGTTGCAGTAGATAACCAGATTGGATAGAAAATGCTTCTTACATAATTGAAATTTTATAAAAATTAAAAATAATCTCATATATAATGTTATCAGCAAACAGTCTATCCCAAGCAGTAATAACTTTATTTTCATTAATATAAAATTGAAATATTATATTAATGTAGACCTTCATAAAGTATTAATGAAACGGAGACAACTATCTCTAAAAGTTTTAACGGCATTGATACTGAATATCCAGTGGAAAATGGTCCTGTTGTGAACTCTTTTCCGGTATTAACAAATGATATAATCAAAGACTCCTTGATAATCACTAATCATTTTACTTCTAATGGATTCAAGTTGGTAGATGCCATTATCCAAATGGGAAATGGAATAAAACTTACCTGATATTACCTACACCTAATCTAAATAGATACTCCAATGAGCATTCTAAGAAAGAAATCTAGTTTTGATGATACCGATGATCTTGCAGAATATGTATACAAAGAAATAAATTCGTCCAACATACCAATTGAGGTGATAATGTTATTATTTGATACAGTTTTTCATGCGAGTATGGAAACTGAGGAAGGGAAACATATACACGTTACGATTACCTATTACGATCCAAGTAGTTTAAGCGATTCATCTAAGTCTCAGAAAGTGCAGGTGCATGAGAATTGGTCTTTTGTACCCTTTGAGAAACCAATTGTATTAGATAAGCGTAACTTGGTTAAATTATCAAATGGGGCGGACCCTTGGAGTAGCTCTCTGGCAGTATCTCATGATTCTGCGAGTAAGCTTTGGATAAAAGGAATGATAGACCAAGCTATTCATTTGGAGAGCTTTATTAATTTTGAAGGTGAAACGAAACAGGAGCACCCTGGTATTTTCCAAGTATCTATTATGGGCATTGGAAATATTGGCGTCCGCTCTGCTTCAGGGCAAATAGCAACCCTTAAGAGAGGTTCCCTATTGACAAAGTTTAAGAATGTCATTACCAATGGATCTGTAGCTGAAGTTGTCAAAGAAATAAGTAGTAATACTGATGATGAGTTGTATGATGATTTGATAAAAGACGAGGCCGACTTATCTGAATATGATGAATATCGCGTTTCAAGTACAATTCTGTATAGAAATTCCTTGAAACGTTTGCTCAACAGGATAAGAAGTTACAATCATGGAGGAGCATTGTTGATTACAGATGTAAAGAAAAATGACTCTCTTCGAATCAAGTATCCACTTAAGTATCCTCGATTAAAGGATGCTATCAAAAAATACTGCCTAAACGCGAGTAAGGAGGCCATGTACCAGCAGGATAACGAAGAGGAAAGAACCTCTTTAACGGAGGAACTTTGGAAGATTTTAGATAGTAAGAAGTCTATTTCGAAGGAGATAAAAGGTGCCATCAGATTTATCGGCTCGTTGGCAGGCGTAGATGGCCTTATTTTAATGGACAAAACAGGTACAGTCAATGGATTTGGAGTTGTAATTGAAAAAGTTCAACCTCCAGAAAAAATATACCTATCCAATACTTTAACTCCGACAGCTGAGAGCTTGAAAGAAATAGACGCTAAAGAACTAGGTACACGTCACCAAAGTATGTTCTCGTATTGTAATAGCCATGCAGGAAGCCTTGGATTCGTAATTTCACAGGATGGAGATATTCGCGCTGTTTTAAAGGTAGGCAATAAATTAATTGTTTGGGAAAATATAGCAGTATTGAAAACTGAGAGCTTTCGACCCTCCCCTCCTAAGCGGAAGAAGGTTTAATAGAAATAAGAGCTTTAGAATTACTTTATGCACAATAGTAATTATAAAAATATACCACAATTTAATTTTCCTTTTAAGCTCCATAGATGTGGCATTTTAGCTATGCTTATTTTCTTCCTATTTACTAGTTGTTCTTATAAAAGATTAAATCAATTAGTTTACTCACCTTTAATAATTGACTCCTCAAAATTTATAACCACAGAAAAACTAAAAGAACTCGAAAGCTCTTTCACAACTCCTGGTATTAAATATATTATTCAAGTAGTAGATTCTCTTGACAAGCTTAATATTGGGTCTTTGGCAGATAAAATGGCTGATTCTATAATAAGCAGTAATAGTGATAAAGAAGAATTTAAAAAAAGGGCAGTTTATCTTCTAGTTTCCAAAAGAGAATCTTTAGTACAAGTCCGAGTTTCAAAAGAGCTATTTATTCAAGCATATTTTGGAGGAATTATTTCTGGACAAACATATTCCAAGATACAAAATTCAGCAAAAACTATTGGACTGAACCAAGCTCTAATTAACATGGTAACTCACTTATCAAAGGAAATACCTAAAATATACAATAAATCATTTTTTCAGAGCATGATTTATAATAGTATAACACAGGAAATTATCCTTGAAATAGAGGAACTTGGCACTCCTTCAGAAAGTTTCTATAGTAATGACGTTTTAAAACCTTTACTAAAGATTAGTTTATTCACATCAAAATATTTTAAAGGCTGGTGGGTTTCATTTTTGTTATCCGTTTTATTAGTTTATTTAGTTAGAAGCCTATTAAAATATCTATTTAAAAGTATATTTTCCGGTATAACTAAACGACCAAATGTAGTAGCTCTATTAAATGTTATCGTCAATTTTATAATTGATATTGCAATTATTATTCCTCCTATACAAGTTGCGATATCCCTCTCTGGAGCTAGAGTAGAAGATCAAATTTCTTTAAATGCTTCAGGAATAAATCTATCGAAGTATTTCATATGGCCAGATTATTTTAGCGAGGGTACTAGTTTTTGGTTTGTTTTACTAATCGCTATAGTTAGATTTTTTAAGGGGGTTGTAGAAAATAGAGAACTTATGAAATATGCAAATCTAGATAAACATAAGCAAGTGCAGTTACATGCATTTAATATTGATAATAATCCTTTAAATGCTCATACTTTAGAAATTCTAGCACATGGAAGATACGGAGATGCAAATGTCGATAGATTTTCTGAAGCTCCATATTCATACACTTTGGAAAGAGTTTTAGTAAGAAATTTATTCACAGGAATCAGATGGGGCCTTTTATGTTGGCTTTTCTTTATTAAAGGGTTTGCATTACTTATTCTATTGTTTATAATATTTGACATAGCATTTGAACTGATTAAAGATAAATTTTTACAAAAACGACATTCTCATGAGCATTTATGATTATTGCCAAATAACAGAAATTCAAATAGAATATTTAGGCAAAACGCATGTTTTCAAAGATTCCAACGAGCCTCATAATGATTGGCAAAGTGCTACAAAAGTCTGTACTGATGTAATGAATGAATTAAGAAAAATAAAGGAGCCTAAAAGTTTTTTATTTATTCCAAAATATAAAGTGCGAATTGATAGGAATCATGGAGGATTCAAAAACTCTGTTGAATGCAAGGGGACCAACTATGAAATGGTTGTTTTTATTGAATTTTGGAAGTTAGATTGTGATAAGAAAAATATTTACATAGATTATAGAACAAAGAAAATTCCGTCATACGAAGACTTCCAAATATGGGAAAAAGTAATTGACGGAATGATTAAGACAAATTCAAAACTTTAATTAAACAAGCCGCACTGCCACAACAAAAGGTTTGCCGCAAGGCTGGCGGATGGAACAAAAATCGGCTTCTGTACTGCTATCAACTAATATCGGGCTTGACCGAATTTTATTTTATCAGAATGGGAAAACTTGGATAGGCACAAGAATACATAATGTAATTACAGCTGATTAATGCACCAATTGCAACTTTCTACAAACCAAAAACTTGTTACATTTCATAGAATAATAAATGCCATGAACTCGACAACCCGAATTTTGATAATTTTGATTTGCTGCCTACTTTCTTTTTTACCTGTATTGTACGCCATAGATACTCTTATTTTAAACAAGCCAGTTCCTGCAAGTAAGTTCGGTAATTTTCAGGAAGGTGGATTTTATATAAGGAACAAAGCTTTTATCGTTCCATATATGAGTAGTGAACCTAGCTTATTTTATTTTATTCAACTAAAATCGCTTTCTAACCCAATATATTTTATAAAGTGCAGCTTTAATATAATAAACAATAAGCCTGATGTTGTATATTCAAACATAGTCAGAAAATCTGTAGTAATTGATAGTTCCAATGTTAAATACCTTCATTTGAAGAGAAATTTTGGTCTGCTGGATGTATTCCATAGTAATATTGGTGTTATTTCACTTGATTCGGGATCGAATTCAGAATTAAAACTATCTTTTTGTAATGTAAAATATGCTGTAATAATAAAAAATTCAACGAATGTAGATTTACATTTCTATGATGTTAATTTTGTCGATTCATCTGTTTTCAGAGTTATAAGTTCAAGCATTAAAAATGTCTCATTTCATTCTGCAGATCGGACGAAAACTCAGTATTATTATTTTGCAAATGATACTATTGATAATGTAACCTTCCTAACTAATGAAGATTCGCTAAACTCACCATACACTTTTGGTGGGTCTTTTAAGCATATATATAATTTCCGAGCATGCCATATTAATTCGGATTTTACCTTTTTTCAAAGAGATCCAGATGCTAAGATTGTATTCGATAGGTGCACGTTCGGTCCTGACGCATATCTGTCGGATATGGTTGTTGATCGTATAGATTTTATCAATTGTAGAGATCTAAGAGAAAAAGTGAGCATAGGCTTTAGAGAACACAATATCCAGAGTCAACTCAGACTAGTGAACTCAGATATTGAAAATATTGAAATTGTATGGAACAACGGGTTAAGGCTTGTTTTCGATTCGTCTGATAATCGAGACGTCATTGGTAATACCTTCGAAAGTCTACTTGCAAAGTATAAATTCGGCGGAAAGAAAGATAGTTACCAACGAGTAGATTTACAAGCTAGAACTATTGAGCAATCGAAGATTGTTCACTTAATAGATAAATATTGGTGGTATTATAGTTATAAGAAATATCTTGTCTTCTTATGGGTAATAGGATTATTGATATTATTCACCTTTATTAACTACTGTAAATGGAATGGTGTACAGCTGACATATCCGATATTGTTTATTGAAAATTGCTATTATAATGATCTAAATATGCGATTAAAGAAAGTCAAGATTGTTTTTATTTATACGGCTTTTATATTCTTTGCATTGAAGATAGATCTTGATAAACTGAAAGTTCACAATCATTTGGGTTACATTGTCTGGTTCTTTTTTCAATATTTGACTGGTCTTTCTTGCTTGCTATTTATCTTCAACGCTATATTACATATTTAGCACTTATCTCCCTGATCTTGATAAAATACCCGTCAAAATAAAAGCCTCCAACTTTCGTCGGAGGAGAATAACCTTTATTTACAAGATTTATACAAATGAAGTTTTATCAGAATACGGCAGATGACTAATTGTCCCAGATTGATCTTTAGGCTTATGCTGTAATCGGTAATCTAAAGTGCAGAGTTTTTGGCAATCAGGAGTGCAGAACATTTGGCAACAATGACTACACAATAAATGGCAACAAGAGTGCAGAGCATGTACCAAAAGTAAGAGAGTTGAGTTAGTCTTCAAAAATTGTTTTCCTATTTTCCAGACGGTAGCTCTTCCCACTAAGGCTTATGACCTCGCACTGGAACAGTAATCTATCCAGTAAAGCTGTTGCTAGTACCTCGTCGCCCAGCATCTGTGCCCATTCTGCCGGTTTTTTGTTGGTCGTAATAATGAATGAAGTCTTTTCATAAATCTGATTAATAAAATTAAACAGGCTCACCGCTTCCTTTTTCTCTACCGGGAATAGCATGATATCATCAATAACAACAAGATGAGCTTGTAGCAACCGCTTGTATTCCGCTTTAGCGGTGTTGGTAATTTCTTTCATTTTCAGTGTATTGATCAGGCTATCAATCGTCCTGAAGTAGGCCTTATAGCCTTTTTTCACAGCTTCTACGCATAATCCTGCTGAGATGAATGTTTTTCCTGTACCGGATGGACCCATGAGAATAATATTATAAATTTGATCCATCCAATGAAGTATTAACCCAAAAACAAACTGATATGATAAAGCATGATGAATTGATTATAATGCGGGCAATTGCTATTTGTTTCAAACCATTCTTAAAACCAGAAGAAGCATTGATTTACTGCAATTTAGGAAGAACTCAATTTGCTAAGAAGTGCGAGGAATCTGGAGTTTATAAGAATGACAACGGGTATTTCAGACGCGAAGAAATTGATAAAATGTTGTCCGGTGAAACGTTATCACCTTCTTTGTCTGTTCCGAAGCACAAGTTGAAAGTCGCATAGCAACAAAAGGCCATTCTCAGTACAGAATGGCCTTTGTTGTTTTAACAGTACTTACACAAACGAAGTTATATCAGAATAGGGCAGATGACTAATTGCCTCAGATTGATCTTTAGGTTTATGCCTCTTGTATGTTTGCTGCACCTGCCTTGTAGTGGTATGGCCCATAAGATAAGCAATGGTGACATCATCCACATTCTTATCTTTTAGCAGAATAGAAAAACTTAAACGGGCACAAGACCAGGTAATGTTCTTATCGATTTTTGCCCTGTTCACCCATTCATCCAGGACTTTATTTGCTCCATTAGCTGTTGGCAAAGCAAACACTTTGTTATTGGCTATATATTTGCCCAATGATAACCTTTTCATTTCTTCGAGAATGGCTAATGAAATAGGGTGCAAAGTTAACGTAACAGGTTTTCCGGTTTTCTTTTGGATAATCCGGGTGATCAGTATTGCTCCTTGAATGTCTTTCCATTCCAGCCTTTTGACATCCACCCATCTTAGACCAGTATAGCAGCTAAACAGAAACGCCAGCTTTACCTGTTGATTAAAACAGGGAGTATTCAGCAGGGAAATATATTCTTCTGCTTCCAGGTGTTCCTTTAAGGCAATACTGGCATTTTTAAGAGCAGGAATATCTTCGGTAGGATTTATCCTGTAATAACCATCTTTAGTAGCGGCTTTTACTACCCATTTGAACCGGGCGTAATAGTTGGCAGGTGTTTCACCTGTCAGCGTATCCAGCAAATATTGTCTAAAGCGTTTGCAAAAGTTCTCTGTGATATCAACGGGTGCAATTGAATCCCTTTTTATGAAGGTCTTAAATTTTGACAGACAGTATACTAAATGCCGGTTTCCTTCCCGTTTATTCAGTGCAATGAAATCCTGGAAATATTCTACGAAATTAGTCTTGAACTTATGAGCCGGAATAATAGGAGTACCTATAGCTTGTTGTTCTATTGTAAGTTGGCTTTTCTTTGTTTCCAGTATTTTCAGTGCTTCTTTATTAAAATTTTTCTGTTCCTGGTTTTTAGGCCGGGTATAAATAAAGATGCCAGTAGAAGGACGTTGACCAGCTCCACGTCCGAGATCGTAAAAGAAATAGGTTTTATCTCCTGCTTTATTTGTCTTTTCTCCAATGTTCATAGCATTTCATTTTTAGTGGTGATAGCAGAAAAAAACCTTGATAAGACTATACAACAACACTATTTAGGCATTCTGAATTTTTTCGATAACAGAAGTACAAATGCCGCTGCGGAATCATTCAATGCCAAGATTAAAGCCTTCAGAAATGCTTTGCGGGGAGTGAGAGATGTGGAATTTTTTCTTTACAGACTAGCTAAAATCTATGCCTAGATTCCTAATCCCCCAAGAAAAAGCGTGATTTTATGACATTCGGGGAATAAAAAAGCTCTGTAAATCAATGACTTACAGAGCTATGAAGTGCCCAGAACTGGATTCGAACCAGCACATCCTTGCGAACGCTGCGACCTGAACACAGTGCGTCTACCAATTTCGCCATCTGGGCATCTCGTTAGGGTTGCAAATGTAAACACTTTTTTAAAACGAACAAATTTTTATTGAACCAATAGCGCAACCGGGAATTGTTTCAATACATCTGCTACTATCAAAGCTCCTCCAGTAAAGATTTCGCCAGTGAAAATGTTCCTCCAGCGGGAGGGGGCACCAGTGGGTAATAATATGGTACCACAAAAATCAGATCCAGGGAGTGGAGTTATTATCACTGCCCATTGTTTCCGGTAAGTCCGTGCGTATGCTAATATCTGGTCGGTACTACTTTGCAGGGGGAGGTAATCACCTTCTATGAACAGGTCTGCATGTTCTTTGCGGCAGTGTAATGCTTTCCAGGTAGTAAATAGCTTCTGCAACCCTTGCGAACGTCCGGCTGTCAGATATGGAAAGAGGGAACCTTCCTGTTCCTTTTGACGTATAGCAGCCAGTGCTGATTTGCGGATTGTATAATCTACCGGCCGGCGGTTATCAGGGTCTACATAGCTATAGTCCCATAGTTCGCATCCCTGGTAGATATCCGGGATACCTGGGGCAGTGATCTTTATAAGTACCTGTACCAGTGAATTGGTAAAAGCATGTTCATCTACTAAAGCGAGGAAGGGTTGTAAGCCGTCAAGGAAAGCCTTATCAGAAAGAATGCGATGTATAAATTTGGTACCCGCATCCTCATACGATGAAGAAGGATTGGACCAGCTTGTTGAAATCTTCGCTTCACGTGCCGCCTTGATAAAATACTGTTGCAACCGCTCAATATAAGTGGACGTAACAACACCGGAAGATGGAAAGCCTGCTATGATGGACTGGTATATGAAGTATTCATCGTTGAGTTCGAGAGGAGAGCCATTCATCTCTCTCCACTCATTCACCTTTTTCTTCCATTCGCGGGGCAGCAGTGTTAACATATTAATCCTGATACGGGCATCTTCCCCTCTTTTGGTATCATGAGTAGCCGTAGTATTCAATGATTGAGGAGTATACTGCTGACGGGTCTGCAGCCGCTTATGAAAGGTGTCTAATGAGAAATCAGTAGTATCAGGACTATCACCTACCTCATTGAATGACAATAAAGGATTGTATACATAGAAGGCGGTATCTTCCACACCTTTAGCCGTCAGGGGGCCAGTGAATTGCATTAACCGCTGGATGAATAACATGCGGGAGCGGGCTTTCCCTTTTTCAGGAATCTCTTCCCAGCATGATTCCAGTAATGCCATCTCTGTTTCCACATTACGATTCTTTGCCCGTGCAAGTTCAAAAGTTTGCCGCACAATATCCAGCGTATAGTCTTCCAGGGGACTGGCGGCAGCAGGGTAGAGGCGATATACAGGCAGGCAGATCATGAATAAACCCAGGGCTTCCTTTAGCTTGTCGTGATTAATGTGTGCATCCGCCAGTTTTAATGTATAACAGTAACGCACAAGGTTTTCCCATTCACCGGCCATGTACTTTTCCAGGATGAGCCGTTTCTTCTCATATACAGTTTGTTTGTAGTCGTGCATGGAAGGCAACAGTTCCTTGTAAAAGCGGCGTAGTTGTGCTGCACCTTTGTTGTTGCTCAGGAGGTGATTGGTGTATGATAAGAATTCATAACCGCTGGTACCTTGCAGAGACCAGTCCGAAGGAAAAGATTCATGGCTTTCCAGGATCTTTTCCGCTATGATATAGCAACTGCTGCCAAACATCTGGCGTAGTTGATGGATATAAGCTGCGGGATCTTTGAGCCCGTCTATATGATCTATGCGTAAGCCTTGAATGAGTTCCTGCCTGTAAAGACTGTGCAGGAAGGTATGATATTCGTCAAATACCGGCTGCGCTTCCATCCGCAGAGTGATTAATTCATTTATGATGAAAAAGCGACGATAATTAATCTGACTGTCCGCTTCATTCCATTTTGTTAACTGGTAATACTGTTGTTGTATTATCTGTAGCAGTAGTGTAGGATTATTATTCACCCGTTCTATTATACCATATAAAAGATCTGATAGAGGAGTGAGTAATTTTTGTTTATTCTTAGTCCATTCAACAGTAGAAGTCCCTATTGTGGCCTGCTGATAAAGAGATGTGATCAGTTTGTTGAAGGGGAGTGCATCACTGCTGATAACGGTTGTGAGCAATACATCGTATGCAGCAACAGATAATGGAAATACCTGTTCGAAATAATTGATGGTAAAACCATTCGTTGTTACAGCCAATTTTATCTCCCCATCTTTCACACATTCTTTCAGCGTTTTACCCAGAAAGGGAGCCATAACTTTCCCTGCCAGTGAAAGATCCGGATGATGCCAGTCGATGTCGAAGTATTCGTAATAAGGGGAGAGGGGACCTCTTTCCATTACATCGTACAACCGTGTATTTGTAGTATGATATGCCATGTGATTGGGTACGATGTCCTGTAGCCATGTCATCTGTTTTTGCTGCAGTTGCTGATGAATGGTTCGTAACTCTTCTATTGTACCAATGGCAGGATTGATTTGATGAGGATCTGTTATATTATACCCATTCTCATTGCCGGGAGCAGTTTTAAATACAGGAGATGCATAGATCGTTGAAATACCAAGATCATGCAGGTAATCCAGGATAGTCAGCAATTGCTGAAAGGTAAATCCTGCATGAAATTGTAAACGGTATGTCGCTGATGGAGGCCTGTAAGATTTCATAAATGACTGCCGATAGTGGTTGTAATGATATGGTTCTTTGAAGATGGACTTCTATTGAGTCCGGTCCATGCCGGACAGATGGTTCCCCAAACACTAAATTCACCACTTATGGCAACCCCAGCAAAAGGATATTCATCTCTCATTATGTAGTAGTGAAAATAATATGCCACAATGCATATAGCCGGGGTGTATTGATAATGTGGAATTTATGCGGCGCTAATTCTACATAATGACGGGAATGAGATCATGAATATGCGATTATTACTGTAAAACAAACTGTGCAGGGTTTTTGCAGAAAGGATTAGGTTCTTAACCCGGAAAAGTTATTACTATGTCAAAAGCTGGAAAAAATTGGTGGAAGGAAGGTGTGATATAGTATTACTGCAACATACAATCATGTACTAAATAACATATATTCTTTTGGGTTACCCGGCAGGATCACCATTTCTTTATATTGCAACCCAATTTTTTTGAGCAACGAAATAGAGGATGCATTATCTTCTGTTGTAATCGCTACAATAACCGGAATTTTTAAAACTTCACGGGCATATTTCATAATTGCATCCGCGCATTCAAATGCATATCCCTTCCTGGCGTAATCGGGATGTAATGCAAAGCCTATATCCACATTGTCCAGTCCCTCTCGCTTAATGAGCCCGCTCATCCCTATAGGTATATTGCCCTCTTTAAGTTTAATGAGATATAATCCGAATCCCCGCTGCTTATAACTTGCTATAGGGCCATTTAACAGGTAGTTACGGGCTTCATCAATATTTTTTATACCCCTGTCTCCAATATACTGAATCCATGTAGGTGTATTCAAAAGTGTTAGCACAAAAGGCGCATCCTGAATGGTTAGCTCGGAAATGATCAGGCGTTCGGTTTTACAAATCGGCATAGATTTTATTTCAACAGATGATTTCTAAAACCTAAATTTAGCAAAAAACGCCGATGGTTAAATACGCAACTACAATATTAAAGTTTGATAAAATGGGCGAAAAGACTGGCTGGACCTATATCGTTATACCGGCAGATGTGGCAGAGGAATTAAAACCGGGACATAAGCAGTCTTTTCGTGTAAAAGGGAAACTTGATAATTTAAAAATTGAGGGTGTTGCGTTATTGCCTATGGGCGATGGTAGTTTTATTATGGCGCTGAATGCAGATATCCGGAAAGGTATTGCTAAAAGGGTAGGGGCTAAACTGGATGTACAGCTGACTGTAGACAATAATCCGGATCCGGTATCATCTCCTGAATTTATGGAGTGCCTCCGGGATGAACCGGAAGCACTGGCTTATTTTAATACACTGCCCAAAGGGCATCGTAATTATTTTATGAAATGGATAGAGAGTGCAAAAACAGAACCTACTAAGGCTAAACGTATTGCACAGGCTGTGACTGCGATGGCCAGGAAATGGGATTACCCTACAATGATCCGGTCAAACAGAGGCACCTGATGCGACTGACTTATTCAGTTTCTGTAATTCCAGTACAGTTCCGTTTCCACTCTCCCGGTACATAGGCACAAACTTTTTGTTGAACCTGATTTCCTGGTAAGTGTAAGAAGTACGCTGCTGTACAATGCTCGAATAAATATCACTGAAGCCCCGGATCAATACATAAATCTCTACATCTGCCGTTTGCATATCTTCAGCACTGAGTCCTGACAAAGGACTTTCTTCATTTAAAGGATGCACTACTGTCCAGTTCATTGGCAGACTTTCAATTTTACTGCGTTCCAGTTTGAGATCGAAATATTTATAGGCTGAATGACCATTCTCCTGAGTCAGCATAGCAATATTTACCTGGACGTTCACATCCGTTAACGCATGATGATTTTTATAACAGGCAAAGCGGAACATCAAAGCAGTTCCTTGCTTGAAGGGTGCTATTACGGCATGATCACTAAAAGCCAGATAGGCTTTGGGACGCGCAAACCGTCCGTAAATAAGACCAGTAGCCAGTGCAAAGGATAAAAATCCGCTCATAGCCTCTATAGATGCCACGAAATTAGCACCGTCTCCAATTGGGTTTACCCGCCCGTAACCGACAGTCGTAAACGTTTCCGTGCTAAAAAAATACACTTCTTTGAAAGTTCCCCAGGTAGAACGTGTGGCAATTCCCTGCAGCTCATTGGTGCCAATCATCAGGTAAATGCTGGTGTACAACAGGTTTAAAATTATAAATATCAGAACCAGCATACAGGTAAATTGCCATACAGGCAGATTGAGCATGGTTTGGTAAATGCTGTACCTGTCCAGCAATGACCGGCCTTCTTTGCGGAGGTTAAAAGTGCCGTCTTTGTTCACGAACCGGCCCCCATAACTGCTGATGGTGGTACTGAACCCGGTATCTTCATTCGTCTTTAGAAATGGATTGATGCGTTTAAGCAAAGGCATACAATAAGTGGTTTTACAGGGCAAATCTACTTTTCGTTTTTCAATTGTGTACCTTTACTGCTGTCTAAATAACGTAGTACATGTATAAAGTAGGTGAATACAACCTGTTAAGAGTAAAAAAGGATAGTGATTTCGGGTTATTCCTGGATGGGGGGGAACAGGAGATTTTAATGCCAAATCGTTTTGTTCCTGCCGGGGCAAAACGTGGCGATGAATTAAAAGTATTCATCTATCATGATGGTGAAAACCGCCTGACGGCTACCACACAGGAGCCTTATGGGGTGGTGGGAGATATTGTGAACCTGAAGTGTAACGGAGCTACGGAACAAGGCGCTTTTCTGGACTGGGGCCTGATGAAAGATTTGTTTGTACCTGCTTCCAAGCAACTGACTACCATGCATCCGGGACAGAGTTACCTGGTAAAGATCTACATTGATGAACAAACAGGCAGGGTGGCCGCTACTGAAAAGCTGGACGTTTACCTCAGCAATGAGAACCTGACACTGAAAGAGTTAGATGTGGTAGACCTGATCATTTACCGCCGCACTGATATCGGATTTGTGGTAATCATCAACCAGCAGCATACGGGCATCCTTCATTTCAACGAAGCATTTGGTCCCGTAGATATTGGAGATAAGTTAAAGGGATTTATAAAGTCTGTTAAAGGTGATAAGATAGATGTGGTAACAGGGCAGCCAGGTTACAACCGTGTTGAAAATGAGGGAGAAAAGATCCTGCGACTGCTGAAAGAAAACGATGGTTACCTGCCTTATCATGATAAATCCGATCCCCAGGAGATCTATGATTTCTTTAGTATGAGCAAAAAGACCTTTAAGATGACTACCGGCAGCTTATACAAGCAAAGAAAGATCACTTTCACCCAGACAGGGATCAAACTGGAAGAAAACGAATAAATTAATTCTATTACAGTGGGGACGGGATCGGGCAGCATGCTGGACACTCTACATAATGAAAAGGAACTATGGCACCGCTGCGCGGCTGGTGATGAAATGGCGTTTACAACGCTTTTTTATCACTATAACCGTTTAATTTATCCCTTTGTATTGCAAAAGGTCAGATCTGAAACCATTGCAGAAGAAATCATTCAGGATACCTTTTTAAAACTATGGACGGGGCGGGAGCATATTGCTTTACTTGAGTCGCCCGACGGCTATCTTTTCCGGATAGCCGCCAACCGTACCCTGGATTATTTAAGAAAACAGGCCAGGGAGCAGCATTTCCTCGATAGGTATATCGATAAAACCCCCGAACAGGCGGAAGATCCTGAAAAGAGTATCTATTATAATGAAACCCGCAAAGCAGTTGAAGAGGCCATTCAACAGCTTCCTTCACAAAGACAAACCATTTATTTACTTCGTCAGGAAGGGCTCAGTTACTCGGAAATAGCAGAAAAATTAGGCATATCCCCCAATACAGTACGCAACCAGCTGGTAAGCGCAATGCAGTTTATTCGTACATTTATTCAGGAAAAAGGCATTTCTATTCTCGTTTTATTCAGCCTTTGGAAGAATTATTGAATTTTTTTCAGATCTCCATAGTCCATTTCTTTCTTTCATTCGTTTATCAATAAACAAGGGGCAATCATTCGATATCAAAATACCCACCACCAATGAGTATTGAACGGATCAAAGAGTTATTTGAATTATTTGAAGCTGACCGGGCAACTCCGGCTCAGGAAAGGGAATTGTTTCAACTCCTGGAAAATTTCCGGGAAGAAGCACTGGTAGATTACCTGGTGGAGGACCTTCGTAATACAACTCCTGTGGCCCCTTTGGAAGCGCACAGATGGCAACATGTATTGCAAAAGGTTCTTAAAAGCGGTAAAAGGCCGGTATATACCATGAAGAAATGGCTGGTAGCTGCCGCTGTTGCCATATTGGTGGCAGGCACTGTCTACTTTTTCTTACCCCGTAAGGAACATGTTATTACTGTGAGCAATAAACCGGCAGATATAGCACCAGGAGGGAATAAGGCAATATTAACCCTGGCAGATGGCAGTGTGGTTACACTTGACAGTGCACAGCATACTTTGCCCACCCAGGGTGCTGCGCTGGTCAGGAATGGAGCCAACGGGGAGCTTTTATATCAGGCACAAGGAGGCGTTGCCGAAAATGTATTTAATACACTTTCCACTCCAAGAGGCGGGCAGTATCAGCTTACCTTGTCCGATGGCAGCAAAGTGTGGCTAAATGCTTCTTCTTCTATCCGCTTCCCAGCTGCCTTTACCGGTAATAAGCGGGAAGTGACAATTACAGGAGAGGTATATTTTGAAGTAGCTCTTAAAGCAGACGCTCCGTTCAGGGTAATAATAGCAGGAGGGAATGCTGTCGAAGTACTTGGTACGAGCTTTAATATTAATGCTTACGGAGAAGAGGTGAAATTGAAAACTACCCTGTTAACGGGGGCTGTAAAAGTGATTCATGAAAATAATAGCCAGTTGTTAAAGCCAGGGCAACAGGCACAGCTAAATAAACAGGAGCAACTGCAGGTGATCAATGGAGCGGATCTTGACGCTGTTATGGCATGGAAAAACGGGCTGTTTAACTTTTCTAATGCAGATCTGCAGGAAGTTATGCGTCAACTGGAAAGATGGTATGATATCACTGTTGTGTATGAAGGGAATATCCCTCAAAGGCAGTTTAATGGAGAAATGGAACGTAATCTGCAATTATCGCAGGTGTTGAATATATTAAAAAAATCAAATGTCAATTTCAGAGTAGAGGGACGGAAGCTGGTCGTGATGCCATAAAATGAGATTCGTAAACATCAAAAACCAACCATTTTTCATGTAGAGTACAACCAGAATCAGGTCCGTATAGAACCGGTAATGCTGTGAACATTACCGGCTAAAAATGGACAATCATGTTTTAAGTCAGTTGCTTATTTCTTAATCGCCCAAACCAAAATTATGATTTTAACTGCTTTGTGCCAAAGTGGTATTGGCACTCTATTATCCCTAAGGACCGGATCGACAGCCGGAGGAAATTTTTTTACTTTCCTTAAAGTATGGAGAATTATGAAATTGTCTGTGATTTTACTACTGGTGGGCGTTTTGCAGCTAAGTGCAAAGAGTTATTCTCAAACAGTGACTATTACCGGGAAAAACATGCCATTAAAAGAAGTGTTTGCTGTTATAAAAAAGCAAACCGGGTATGTTTTTTTCTATGATAAGCATTTGCTGGAGGGAACACAGCCGGTGAATATTGATCTGAAAAATGCCAGTGTGGAAGAAGTGTTGAATGCAAGTTTGAAGGATCAGCCACTTACATTTTCTGTAGAGAACAAAACAGTGGTGCTGAGCCAGAGCCGTGTTCCTGTAAATAATGCGATGCAGCCAGATCCGATTGTTATCAATGGTAAGGTGTGGGATGATAAAGGAACACCGATGCCAGGGGTTTCTGTCCGTATAAAAGGGACCAGTAAAGGAACTACAACTAATAACAAAGGAGAGTTCAGTATTACAGTGCCGGATGGTAAAGCAGTAGTACAGTTTACCTTTATCGGTTATCAGACTGTAGAATCCGTAGCATCTACAATACCTCAAAACCCTACTCTTGCTATGCAACCTGCCAGTGGTAAACTGGATGAAACGGTAGTAATAGGATATGGTACAACCAGTAAAAGATTCAATACAGGATCTATCTCCAAAGTAAATGCGCAGGTGTTTGAACAGCAGCCTGTATCCAATCCCTTGCTGGCATTACAGGGAAGGGTGGCAGGTTTACAGATCAGTCCTACCAGTGGACGTCCCGGTGCAAATGTGAATGTTACTATCAGAGGACGAAATTCGATCGGTGCAGGAACAGATCCGTTATATATTGTTGACGGTGTTCCATTTTTATCCACTCCCCTTAACCAGTTTGAAAATATTGGTAATCCACCTGTAGGTAATCAGAGTCCGCTAAACAGTATTAATCCTGATGATATTGAAAGCATTAGTGTATTGAAAGATGCTGATGCCAGTGCTATTTACGGTTCAAGAGGTGCTAACGGTGTAATTCTTATTACTACAAAGAAAGCACGTAGTAAAGATGGTAAGGTAAGATTGAATGCTAATGTATATTCAGGTGTAGGAGAAGTGGCTAAAAAGCTGAAATTGCTTAACACCCAGCAGTACCTTGAAGTTCGCAAACAGGCATTGGCAAATGATGGTTTGACCCCTACTACAGGTAATGCTCCGGATCTTACATTGTGGAGCCAGACGCAACAAACAGACTGGCAGAAATTACTGATCGGGAATACTGCACACTTTACTAATGCAGACCTTGGAATCAGTGGTGGAAATGCAAACAACCTGTTTTCGTTGAGTGGAAGCTACCGTAAGGAAACAACAGTTTACATCGGAGATGCAAAGGATACCAGGATTGCTTTGCATGCGGCTTATGACTTTACTTCTTCAGATAAAAAATTCGGTTTTTCACTTACCAACGATTTTACCAATGATAATAATAAATCGTACGGTGGTGATTTTACAACAGCTATTTTCACAGCCCCTAACCTGAGTCCCTACGATTCTACCGGTGCATTAAACTGGAAAGGGTTATCAAACAATAATCCCAATCCTTTATATCAGTTATACAGGTTTTATATCAATAAAACAGATAACCTTATCAGCAATGCGATCATTCGTTATACGGTGATCCCTGATCTGAACCTTAAATTGAACCTGGGATATAATATGAATACCCTTGATCAGTTTTATCCAGCCTATAAAAATGCATATGCTCCGGGTTCTACTACTTTGCCAAATGCAACATTCGGTAATACTAAAAGAAAGAGTTTTATCATAGAACCACAGGCGGATTATTCTGTAAAACTGGGCGACGGACAATTACAATTACTGGCAGGTGCCACCTATCAGAAAAGGACAATAGAATCTGACTATATCTATGCTTATAATTATAGCACAGAAGCATTGCTTGGTTCTCTTACAGGGGCTTCCAATATAAGTGTATATGCAGATGGTACAACAGATTACAGGTATGTATCCGTTTTCGGTAGAGCAAACTATAACTATAAGGGTAAGTATATCCTGAATGGTAGTGTGAGAAGAGACGGTTCTTCCCGGTTTGGACCAGGCAATCGTTATGGTAACTTTGGTGCTGTAGGTGCCAGCTGGTTAATCACGCAGGAATCCTTTATGCAGCATATCCGGGCCATTAGTTTTGCCAAACTGAGAGCCAGTTATGGTACTACCGGTAATGACCAGATAACTGATTACGCTTATTATGAAAAATGGAGAGTACTGGCCTATCCTTATCAGTCAATAACCTCACTTATTCCAAATAATTTGGGTAATCCGGATTATGGATGGGAAAGAGTAAACAAGTTGGATCTGGCATTGGAAATAGGTTTCCTGAAAGACAGGATCTTTTTGAATGCAGACTTTTATAGAAACAGAACAAGTAATCAGCTGGTAGGATATCCTTTACCTTCAATGACCGGGTTTACCAGTGTTCAATATAATCTGCCTGCTGTAGTGCAGAACCAGGGCTGGGAATTTGAACTGAATACTACCAATTTCAAAAGCAGGAAGTTCAGCTGGAACAGTTCATTCAATATAACTATTCCGCAAAATAAACTGATCAGTTATCCGGGACTTGCAGGTTCCGGTTATGCAACCACCTATGTGATCGGTAAATCACTGAACATCTCAAAGGGATTTGAATATACCGGAGTAGATGCAACTACCGGTACCGCAACATTTAAAGACCAGGATAAAAATACTTTGCTGGAATATGCACTTGACAGGATTGTATTGGGTAAAACAGAACCTTCCTATTATGGTGGATTCAGTAATGACTTCAAATATGGTAACTGGCAGTTGAGTGTGCTGTTACAATATTCCAAACAGGAAGGATATAATTACATGAGTTCAATATTTAAGCCTGTAGGTGGCTTAACCAACTTTGATACAGATGTATTAAATTACTGGAAGCAGCCAGGTGATAATGTAAGTATGGCGAAACCATCCACAATAGCCAGTACTGCCTGGTATAACTATATAGCCAGTACGGCTAACTGGGGAGATGCTTCTTTTGTACGTCTTAAAAATGTATACCTGGCTTATAACCTGCCTGCCAATGTTGTATCCCGGATTAAACTGCAAAATCTGAAAGTATACCTGCAGGGTCAGAACTTACTGACCATCAGTAACTACAGAGGGCTTGATCCTGAAACCCGTGGCATATTCCTGCCACCATTAAGAATGTTTACTGCTGGTATACAATTGTCACTTTAAAAATGAACACAATGATTAAGAGATATAGTATTATTTATCTGACCATCCTATCTTTCTTTTTTCTGAATACCGGTTGTAATAAGCTGTTGGATGCAAGCCTGCCTAATGATGCCATTGCAGGTGATGAGGTATTTACAAATGATAATACAGCCTTGTCTGCTGTTTCAGGGATCTATTCAAACATGATCATAGGCAGTGATCCTTTTTATCTTGCAAATGGTGTTGGACTGTCTGCAATGGGTGGTTTGTGTGCTGATGAAATGTATGATTTTGCTCAGACATATGCTGACTACACTACTAACCGGATTGTATTCACCAGTAACAATGCTGTATATTATATGTGGAAGTCTGCATATACCTACATCTATTCCGCCAATGCAGCTATAATTGGTATGGAAGCGCCTTCTTCAAAAGTAACTGCAGCTACCAAACAACAATTGCTTGGAGAGGTTTATTTTATACGTGCTTTCTGTTACTTCTACCTGGTGAATTTGTATGGTGATGTACCCTTACTGACCTCTACAGATTATACAACAAATGCTACACAACCAAGAACTGCTGCAGCTACTGTATACAACCAGATAATAGCAGATCTGCAAAAGGCAGAATCCCTTTTAACGGCTGCTTATCCAAGTGGAGAAAAAGTGCGCCCTAATAAAAATGTAGCATCTGCATTGCTGGCAAGAGTATATCTGTACAATAAACAATGGGCTGCTGCTGAAGCAAAAGCTACTGAGGTGATGCAGGGAGCATATAATCTTGAACCGGCTGTGAATAATGTTTTCCTGAAAGGTAGTGCAGAAACTATCTGGCAACTGAAGCCTGCAAACACCACAGGAGTTAATACATGGGAAGGAAGATTGTTTACGCCAACAACTGCACCTACCTTTGTTTTGAGAGATAGCCTGCTGAATAATTTTGAAGCAGGAGATAAAAGAAAAGCTGCCTGGATAGGTGCTTTTACTTATCAGAGTGCAGTATATAATTATCCTGCCAAATACAAATCCTATCAGGCCAATGTAGCATCTACTGAATATTCAATCGTATTCCGTTTGGCAGAACAATATCTTCTGCGTGCTGAAGCCCGTGCAGAACAGAGTAATCTAACCGGTGCCATACAGGATGTAGATAGTATCCGTAACCGGGCTGGTTTACCATTGTTGTCTGTTACCAATCCAGGTATTAATCAGACAGACCTGCTTGCTGCAATAGCTCGTGAAAACAGGCTGGAGTTTTTTGCGGAATATGGACATCGCTGGTTTGATCTTAAAAGAACAGATAAAGCAGATGAAGTATTAAGTGCACTGAAACCTGCTACCTGGAAATCATATGCTCAGTTATGGCCTGTACCACAACAGGAAATTAATGCTAATACAAATCTTAAACAGAACATTGGTTACCAACCATAATAAAATGAAAAACATGAAACTATTTACAGCCATTTTGCTCTTACCCGCTTTATGCAGTGCTTCTACCGGCCCTGGTAAAGGATATACAATCAAAGGAACTATCAACGGAATTACAACCGGAACGGCTTATCTGATCCATGAATGGAAGGATAAAACAATCACGGATTCTGTAAAAGTGAAAGATGGTTCTTTCATCTTCACTGGTATAACACCGGAGCCTTTAATTTATACATTGAAGATATCCGGCGTTAAACAACAGAAGAACTTTTTCGTAGAGAATAAAGTGATGACCGTTCAGGCAGATAAAGATTCCATATATAAAGCAGTGGTAAAGGGATCATGGGAGAATGATATCTTCAATGAGTTCTACAATGTAAAATGGAAGATTGTTACACAGAAGGCAGGAGATATCTATACACGTTTGGATGTTGCTAACCAGAAGGGAAAAGTAAAACTGGATGAAGTTACCAGTAAAGCTTTTGATCAGGAATTTTTAAAACTGGATACGCTGAACGATAGTGTGATAAGTGAATTTGTAAAACAAAATACAGGTTCTGTAGCAGCAGCTTCCATTATCCAGGACAGGTTTATCAATTACCCATATCATGAAAGAGCAAAAGAATTGCTTGCTATTATGAGTGATAAGGTAAAACAGTCCGTTTATGGAAAACAGATCCAGGCCAGCCTGGACCTGGATGCTAAAACTGCTATCGGTGTAGTAGCTCCGGATTTCAGTATGGCAGATACTACCGGTAAAGCGGTTAAACTCTCAGACCTGCGTGGTAAATATGTACTGGTAGATTTCTGGGCTAGCTGGTGTGGACCTTGCCGCAAAGAAAACCCGAATGTGGTAAAGGTGTATAAAGCATATCACGATAAAGGATTCGAAATCCTGGGAGTATCACTGGATAGTAAAAAGGAACCCTGGGAAAAAGCAATTAATGCAGATGGTCTTACGTGGATGCATGTATCAGATCTGAAAGGATGGAAGAATACAGCTGCTGAAATGTATGGTGTTAAAAGTGTTCCCTCCAGTTTCCTGCTGGATAAAGATGGGAAAGTGGTGGCAAAGAACCTGAGGGGAGAGGCACTGGACCAGAAACTGGCAGAGATTTTTAATAAATAAGGTAATTGTGATGAATTATCTGGCGGCCTGGAAACAGGCCGCTTTTTTTATGCCTGTAAATGATACTATTTTGATTAACAGGCACTTCCCCCATCATAAATTCTGAATCTGCACTGGATAAGGGTAATTTATATACAGTTTATAATAAAATAATATGCGTTATGGAGAAAATAAGCTTAGTACTATAAGCAACCTCGAACGACTCCTAGTACCGGCAGTAATGCCGGCGAACTATTATTGTCTACCTTTTTTTATTAGAAAACCTTAACAAACACCCTCTATGATGACCAATTTCACAAACCGGTTGCGCGGCATTCCACGCTACGCGCGACAAACATTTCTCAACAGTTTACTATTGCTGCTAGCCCTGTGTCTCGGGATAGCACCCGCCTTTTCGCAGCTGACCAGGCTTAGGGCGGATGGTAAAAAAATCGTAAATGCCAGTGGCCAGGAAGTGATCCTGAAAGGGGTTGGCCTGGGTGGCTGGTTATTACAGGAAGGCTATATGATCAAGGAAGGCTATTCTGGTGGTGGAACACAATGGTCCATCAAAAAACGCCTCTACGATCAGGGCCAGACCGATGCTCAGGTAGAAGCATTCTACCAGAGCTGGCGCGATAACTTTATCACAAAAACTGATATTGATTATATCGCCTCCCTGGGATTCAATTGCGTTCGCCTTCCTATGCATTACGACCTGTTCCTGACCAGTTCACAACGCGCCGTACGCAACGGCGTGGCTCGTAATGCCGGCAATTATGAAAGTTATGTAAGCTCCCTTACCAGCTGGTATAACGGGAACACATTGTTCACCGATCCTAACCTGGAAGGATTCAGACTGGCAGACAGTGTACTGAAATGGGCCGCTGCCAACAACATGTACGTGATACTGGATCTGCATGCCGCTCCGGGTGGCCAGGGTTCCGATCAGAACATTGCAGACATCTTCGATGGCAAGCAACAGGGACTGTGGACAAGAAGCATTTATCGCGACATCACCAACCGCCTCTGGCAAAAGTTATCTGCTCATTATACCAATAATGATGCAGTTGCTTTTTATGACCTGATCAATGAACCTAATGGTGTACCTGCTAATCAGACTATCCATGATATGTTTGAAAGGCTGATCAATTCTATTCGTGCTTTAGGTGATACCCACCTGCTGATGATAGAAGGAAACGCTTACGGTAACAATTACAATTACATGGAGCCGTTCACGTTCACTAACAGAACCAACTTAGTGTACAACGCTCACCGTTATGGTAACTCTACTTCCACTACAGCTACAAATGGCGATATTAACCAGATCAGTGATCTGGGAAATATTGTGAACTTCCGCAACACCAACAATGCGCCTGTATGGGTAGGTGAAACAGGAGAGAACAATAATAGCTGGCTAAGTGCAAACATTGCTGCAATGAACAGCCTGGGTATTGGCTGGTGTCATTGGACTTACAAACGTACAACTTCCGGTGAAAGTCCTGCATTACTGCGTATTAATCCTCCCACACTGATGGATGGCGCAGGAAATATGGCTGCTGTATTAAATAATATCAAGTTTGCCAATAACGTAAAAAATACAAGTACAATAGCAGCTGTTGCTCCCGGTACTCCGTTGCCTCCTGGTAATGCACCTATAGGTAAAACGATCTGGCTGAAAGGATTCAACAACCAGTATGTTTCTTCCGAAGATGGTGCTACCACCGGTATGAATTGTAACAGACCTACTGTACAGGGCTGGGAACAGTTCCTGGTAGTAGATGCCGGTAACGGTAAAATAGCTTTACAGAACAATGGTAAATATGTATCATCTGAAAATGGTGAACAGCCTATTACCTGTAACAGAACATCTATACAAGGTTGGGAAGCTTTTGACTGGGTACCTGTTGGTAATGGTCAGGTATTCCTGAGAGGTAGCAATGGTCTGTATGTATCTTCTGAAAATGGTACGGCTCCAATGACCTGCACCCGTGCTACTCCAAGTGGATGGGAAGCATTCTCTTTTGGTGAAGGAACACCTGCTGCCGCTGCTAAAGTAGCTGCTGCTGCCATTGCTGCCGCTGATTTCAAAGTGGTGGGTTACATGCCTTCATGGGCTGGTAGTGTAGATGCTGTTCAATATAGCAAACTCACACATATCAACTATGCATTTATTTTACCTACAAATACTGGTGACTTAACAGCTGTTGAAGATGCTGCCAAATTACGTAACCTGATCACCAAAGCGCATGCTAACGGTGTGAAGGTAGAAATTTCTATCGGTGGATGGAATAATGGTAATGATGGTGCTTTTGAAGCATTTGCAGCTAACAGTTCTTACCGTACGAATTTTACAAATAAGGTAGTAAGCCTGATCGATCAATACGGTCTGGATGGTGCTGATATCGATTGGGAATATCCTAATACCGGTGCTTCTGCAAACAACTATGTTGCACTGATGACACAGTTAGCTACTGCTTTACATGCAAAAGGCAAACTGTTAACAGCTGCCGTAGTAGGTACTGATGGTGCAAGCATCCTGAATCCTGTATTTGCACAGGTTGACTTCCTCAACCTGATGGCATACGATTACAACGACTTCCAGCATTCTACTTATGCTTACGCACAACAGTCTCTCAATTATTGGGTAGGCCGTGGATTACCTAAAGAGAAAGCAATTTTAGGTGTTCCTTTCTATGCTCGTCCAAGCTGGGATAACTACAATGTACTGCTGAATAAAGGTGCCAGTCCTAATGCTGATGTATGGAATAACAATGGTTACAATGGTATCCCTACTATCAAAAGCAAGACAAACCTCGCATTCGATAACGGCGGTGGTATCATGATCTGGGAATTATCTGGCGATGAAGGTACCGGTGCTAACTCACTGGTAAGTGCTATTCATGATGTAGTTGTTTCAAGAGGTGGTACTACTAATCCTCCTGATACTACAACAAAGGCTCCTATCGGTCAAACAATCTCTCTGAAAGGATTCAATGGTATGTTTGTTTCTTCTGAAGATGGAGACACTGCCGGTATGAATTGCAACAGGGCAACTGTACAGGGCTGGGAACAGTTCCTGGTAGTAGATGCCGGTAACGGTAAGATCGCTTTACAGAACAATGGTAAATATGTATCTTCTGAAAACGGTACTAAATCCATTACATGTAACAGAACAACTATCCAGGATTGGGAAAAGTTCGACTGGATCCCTGTTAGTACTAATGCCGGCCAGGTATTTCTGAAAGGAAATAATGGTCTGTATATCTCCTCTGAGAATGGTACAAAAGCAATGACCTGCACAAGAACAACACCTGCCGGATGGGAAGCATTCAATTTCGCAACTGTTGCAGCGGCTAAAGTTGCAGCTCCGGCTGTAGCTGCCAAAGCTGGTGTTAGCCTCGAAACGAATACAGGTGTACTTGTTTATCCTAACCCGGTAATCAAGGGTAGTACTATCACTGTAAACGTACAGAAATATGATGCTACTGCACCTGTACAGGTAGCTTTGGTTGATGTAAACAAAAAAGTAGTAACCTATAAGAAGGCGAATGCGCCAGTTGTTACAGTTGCTACTGGTAATACAGCCAGCGGTTTCTATATCATGGTTATTACCAATGGAAAGAACAGCTATACTAAGAAAGTAATAATACAATAAGAGTATAGAGAGACTGACCGGGGAGCTCCGTCAGGAGTAAACTGTTTATGGCTTTCCGGTCAGCCTCTTTCCTTAGATTAACCATTTAAAAATAATCCAGGAAAACCTGTTTTTATGACACAAAAACTCTTCAGAAACATTGCCTTTCTGTTGTTGTTGATTGTTGTATCCCTGCAATCATCCGCACAGTTTAAGGTAATTGGTTACCTCCCTACCTGGGGCGGTACTATAAGTAATGTTCAATTCGATAAACTAACACATATAAACTACGCATTCCTCATCCCTAAAAATGACGGTGGTTATAATGAACCAGATGATCCGGGAAGGTTGAAAGCGCTTGTTACAGCAGCACATGCTAAAGGTGTTAAAGTGATTATCTCTGTTGGTGGTGGCGGTGGTGATGTAGGGTTCAGAACAACAGCGGTGAATGCTACTTATCGTGCAAACTTCGTTACTAACATGGTGAACTTCTGTAACCAGTACAACCTGGACGGCGTTGACCTTGACTGGGAATATCCTAATGCAGGTGCACAGGCACAGGGTTTTGTGACCCTGATGCAACAGTTGGCTAACGCATTTCATCCGCAGGGTAAATTGGTAACTGCAGCAGTGATCGGAGATTATGGTGATGATAGCTTCCTGAGTACACTGTTCCCTATCGCAGACTTTCTCAACATCATGGCATATGATGACAACGATTTCCAGCACTCTACTTATTCACTGGCTGTACAGTGTATGAACTACTGGCTGGGTCGCGGATTGCCTAAAGAGAAAGCCGTTCTCGGTGTTCCTTTTTACGCACATCCTGATTATGTTGCCTACAAGGATCTGCTGAAAATGGGTGCTGATCCTTATGCAGACGTATTTAATAATAAGTACGGTTATAATGGTATTACTACTATCAAAGCTAAAACCAACCTGGCTTATGATCGTGGTGCAGGTATTATGATGTGGGAACTGTCCAACGATGAAGGAACCGGTGCAAACTCACTGGTAAGCGCTATCCACGAGGTAGTAGTAGCCAGAGGAGGTGATACAACAACGAATCCTCCAACTTCACCGGCTCCAATTGGTAAGACTATCTGGCTGAAAGGTTTCAACAACATGTATGTTTCTTCTGAAGACGGTGATACCGCTGGTATGAACTGTAACAGAGCTGCTGTACAGGGTTGGGAACAGTTCCTGGTAGTAGATGCCGGTAATGGAAAGATTGCTTTACAGAATAATGGTAAATATGTTTCTTCAGAGAACGGAACAAAATCCATTACCTGTAACAGGACTTCTATCCAGGGCTGGGAGGCCTTCGACTGGATACCTGTTAATGGTACACAGGTATTCCTGAGAGGCAATAATGGCCTGTATATTTCTTCTGAAAATGGAACAAAGGCAATGACCTGTACCAGAACTACTGCAAGTGGCTGGGAAGCATTCAACTTTGGTACTGTTGGTGCTGCAAGAATTGCAGCATCTGCTGTACAGGATAAAGCAGTTAGTGTTGAAGCAGGTCATGAATTGTTATTGTATCCAAATCCTGTTACAAAGGGTACTCCTTTAACAGTAAGTATTCAGCATTATAATGCGGGTACATCTGTTCAGGTATCTATACTGGATATTAACAAGAAGGTAGTAGCATACCAGAAAGCAAGTGCAAAAACAGTTACTGTAGCTACAGATAAACTGTCTGCAGGCTTCTATATACTTGTTGTTAAAAACGGTAGCAGCAGTTATACGAAGAAAGTGATCATACAATAAACACTAAGTACTAATCCCGGAAACGATAAACAGGTATACAATTCCTGGCGGCGTTTCCGGGTTAGTTCTTACCCTCAGAATAGTCATTTATTCACTCTAATCTATATGCAATGAAAAAGAAAAATCTACTTCTTTTGCTGCTTGCCGGTACCTTTTCAACAACGGCCTTAAAAGCCCAGACCCCGCCAGCTACCTGGCAGGAACATTGGTTTGAACACAACCAGTTACTATCCCGTGTTTTTTATGACAATGACCTTGCGTTGTACTATGACAATGATGTAAGTCGCTCTGTAACGTGGACCCAACAATACCTGGGAGACGTATGGCGGTATACAAAACGTACATACGGCTCTTTTGGTGATGACCCACATTTGTTTGCGGTTTTGCATACCAATAAGTACAGCGGAGGCCATCCATCAGGTTACTTCGATCCAAGTCATGACAACAGGAATGTAATTGATGCCGGTGCCGGACCATGGACCAGTGCTACACATGGTGATCGTGGCCTTTTGACACACGAAGTAGCACACGTTGTAGAAGGTAATTCAAAGAACTCACATAGCTCACCAGCCTTTGGTATATGGGGAGATAGCAAATGGGCAGAAATATTTAATTATGATGTTTACAAGGCATTAGGCAGGACCGATGATGCTGCCCAGGCTTATGATGACTATAATAACAGTGACGGCGATGATTTCCCTAGAGCAGGGACCAAATGGTTTAAAAACTGGTTCTACCCCATCTACAGCAGGCATGGGGGTAGTCAGGTATTGAACCGTTATTTTATTCAGCTGGCATTGTACTTCCCTAAAAATGGTAATGATTACTCCCGTCGTATGAACATGGGTGAATTCGTTCATTTCTGGAGCGGTGCTGCCGGTGTAAACCTGAAATCACTCGCTACTACCGCCTTCGGCTGGACTTCGGAATATGAAGCACAATTCGTAGCGGCGCAGGCAGCGTTTCCTTTTACTTACAATGTGCCATTGCCTGTTGTAGTAAGGGCATTTGAGGATTCCAACTATGGCGGATATGGTGTGTCATTGCCTGTAGGTAGTTATACATTGGCTAAACTGCGTGCATATGGTGCAAAGAATGATGATATCACTTCCATGAAAGTGGCTGGCGGCTACAAAGCTGTATTATACGCAGATGATAATTTCACAGGTGCAAGTACAACCATTACCGGCGATGTGTCTTTGCTGAATGCAGGTACCTGGAATGATAAAGTATCCTCCCTCGTCATCAGTGCATTGCCTACCACCGGAACGAGTACAGTGATCCAGGCTGAAAGCTATAGCGCTATGTCTGGTGTCAGTACAGAAGGTACTACTGATGTAAATGGCGGTTCTAATGTAGGTTCTATTGACAATGCCGACTGGATGTCTTATTACGACATTAACTTCCCTACTACAGGTACCTATAGAGTTGAATACCGTGTAGCAAGTTCAAATGGCGGAGGCAAATTGTCACTCGACCTGAATGCAGGTGCTACCGTACTGGGTTCCCTGGATGTACCATTTACAGGTGGCTGGCAGAGCTGGACAACCATTTCTCATGTTGTAACCGTTACTGCCGGTACTTATAATGTAGGTGTGTATGCACAGTCAGGTGGCTTTAATCTGAATTGGATTAGAATAACTAAACTGGCCGCAACTGCTGCTACAGTTGCAACAACAGCTGCTACTACTACTGAAGTGAAAAATAATGAAGAACTGGTATTATATCCGAACCCGGTGAGTAAGGATGGTATCATTACAGTGAATGTACCTAAGTATGATGCGACAGCAGCGGTACAGATACAGCTGGTAGATCTTAACAAACATGTAGTAAGTTACAAAAAGGCAAATGCTAAAACTGTAACACTCTCTACTGGCAAAGCTTCCAGCGGAGTTTATATTCTGATTGTTACAAACGGAACTAATAAATACACCAAAAAAGTATTAATACAGTAATAGGATATATGAATAGTTAGGAATAGTTTAATCAGAGGGGGCCTTTCAAGGCCCCTTACTTGTTTTACTCATGTACCTGCGGCGTATAGAGCTGTCATCATTGTTATTGATCAATAAATACACTGCGTCTGCCTGTTTAGTTTATTAATTGGGCTTTGGAATAAGATTGCAGATTAGATCTTTATTATACTTCACCTAAACATCACAGCAGACAAGGTGTATTTATTGATCAATAACAATCCACTGATCAATAACAACCTACACCGGTGTGTGTAGAGCTGTTATCATTGTTATTGATCAATAACAACCTACACCGGCGTGTGTTGAGCCGTCATCATTGTTATTGATCAATAAATACACTGCATCTGCCTGTTTAGTTTCTTAATTGAGCTTTGGAATAAGATTGTAGATTAGATCTTTATTATACTTCACCTAAACATCACGGCAGATAAGGTGTATTTATTGATCAATAACAATCCACTGATCAGTAACAATCTGCATCGGTATAATTACTATCTATGTGAGCATAAAGGAGGACAAAAAATAAGTGTAAATAAAAATGGGCCAGCAGATTTTGTCTGCTGGCCCATTATAATAATTCCAATCTTATTTGTCAAATTTCAGATGCTTAAGTTCTGCGCCATCTCTTATTTCTTCCGATGCTACTGATACAATCGTATCACCAGGATTTAAATTGCCATAGACTTCTATTTTACCATCTGCTTCACGTCCTGTTTGTACCAACACTCTCTCACTCTTGCCATTTACTACTCTTATTACAAACACATTCACTGTTGAATTAACAACCGCACTTTTAGGTACAATGAATGCACTGTCTGCCGTATTCATCGGGATCTTTACTTCTGCAATCATACCCGGCATTAATTTCTTGTCGTTGTTGATTACATCCATTTCTATCCGTTGTGAACGCAGGCGGGTATCCATTACACCGGAAAGGCGGTTTACCTTTGCCGTGAATGTTTTACCAGTATAAGCTTTCACTGAAAAATTCACCTCACTGTTATTTCCCAGGTAGCTGGTATATGCTTCAGGTACTGAAATAACAAGGCGTAATTTCTTCTGTTCCTGCAGCGTGAATAAAGGGAATTCAGATCCTTTACCTGTTGGGCCTACATAGGCGCCGGCACTTACATTTCTGGCGCTTACGATACCGCTGAAAGGTGCCCTGATTTCAAGATAATTCCTGTTGTCAGTGATTTCTTTATAGGCTGCTTTTGCAGATTCTAATTGTGCCTGATCGGATTTCTGACGTGCCTGTGCAATATCCAGGTCGTTCTTTGAAACAGTACCCGGTGTTTTGCTGGTTTCATACAAACGATCGTAATTGGCTTTACTGGCCAGGTACACTGCTTCCTGCGATTTTAGCCGGGACTCAGCGCCTGATAACTGGGAAGTGATTTCCGGCGCTTCCATAGTGGCTAGCAACTGACCAGTTGTCACTTCAGAACCAACATCCACATGCAGCTTTTTTACAAAGCTGCTCACTTTGGCATATATGTCCACCTGTTGAAAGGCTACGAGTTCTCCCGGTATTTGCAGGGTAGAAGAAAGCTTACCCTTTGAGATGGTAATGGCAGGCACTGAAATAACTTCCTGCGCGGATGTATTTTCACCTTTATCTGCCTTTCCTTCTGAATGTCCGCAGCCGCTTAAAAGCAGTACTGCCTGTAGGCTGCACACTATTGTGATGGCCAGTGCTTTTTTGTTGTTCATACTATTCATACAAAGATGGTACATAGTTTTTACTTTCTTTATCTTCCGGATCAAGAGATACGGATTGGGTAGTTGTTTTGCCTTGTGCCCACGCAAATACCAGTGGTAAAATGAAGAGGGTGCTGAAGGTAGATGCGATAAGACCACCTATTACAGCACGTCCCAGCGGTGAGGTCTGGTCGCCGGATTCACCAAGGCCACTGGCCATTGGGATCATACCTGCTACCATTGCAAGACTGGTCATTAAGATGGGACGCAGACGTAATGCTACTGATTCTTTTGCAGATAATAAAGCATCGCCGTTATGCAGGCGTAAATGTTCTGCATTGGTAATCAGTAATACCGCGTTGGAAATTGATACGCCCACAGACATAATGATACCCATGTAGGATTGCAGGTTCAGGGTAGAGCCGGTGATCGTGAGCAATAAAAGGGAGCCTAACAATACTGCCGGTACAGAAGTCAATACTACCATAGATACTTTGAAGGACTGGAAGTTAGCTGCCAGCATCAGGAAGATAACGATAATTGCTACCAGTAACCCATCCTGCAAGCTATTCAGTGTATCTGTCAGCGTTTGGCTTAATCCAATCATTTCCACATTCAAACCACGTGGTAATTCGCCAATGGAGGCAATTGCCTTATTCACATCTTTGGTGGCAGTACCTAAGTCTATATTGTTGGTGTTTGCCGTAACGGAGAGTACAGGTAAGGCACCTAAGTTATCTGCTTCACCGTAGGTTGTATCACGTGTGATAGTGGCTATATCTCCCAGAACAGGACGGGCGGAATTTCTCAGTAAAGGAATTTCCTGCATGGACTCAATGCTAGTCATTTTGTTCTCAGGAATTTCCACCTGCACACTATAACTCAGGTTAGACTTTTCATCTATCCAGATATTTTTATCCGTATAACGGGAAGATGAGGTGGATGCCGTCAGTGAACGGGATACATCATTCAGATCAACACCCAGTTGCGCAGCACGCACACGGTCTATCGTTACCTTTAATGCAGGGTATTTGGTAGACTGTCCCAGTTGCACATCACGGAGGTAAGAAATCTTTTTCAGCTTATCGATCACTTTCTGTGCATATTCCTCATTCAGTTTTTTATTCCTTCCGGATATTCTTACTTCCACAGGCGTAGGGGAGCCCTGGCTCAGGATCTTATCTGTCAGCTCAATCGGTTCGAAAGAAGGTTGTACATCCGGAGCCACTTCTTTCAGTTTGGCCCTGATCCTGTCTTTCAACTGATCCATATTCACTTTGTAATCTTCTTTCAATGCCACCTGCATTACCGCTTCCTGCGGTCCTGCCATGAACAGATAGATAGGACTGATAGAGAACTGTCCGGGATGTTGTCCCACATAAGAAGAGCTGATCTGCACATTTTCAGGTCCTACCAGATCTTTGATAATTTTTGCTGTCTGAATGGTTTTAGCTTCCGTTACTTCCACCCGCGTACCTTCCGGAGCACGTAGTCTAAGCTGGAACTGACTGCTGTTGCCACGTGGTAAAACGTCGCGGCCAATGTTAGAGAGCAGCAGTGCTACCAGTCCTAAGGTAATTACGATGTATGCAGAAACGATGATTTTACGGGCAGGCATCACACGATTAATGAAACGCATAAAGCGGTTCCGGAATTTATCAAACAGAGTGATCTTTCCATCGTCATTAAAATCTATTCTTTCTACCAGTTCTTTTTTCTCATCCCAGGTATCGCTCTGCTGTTGTTTATTGTGTACATGCGGTTTGGTATGTTTGTGTTCTTTCATGATCCAGTTGGCCATGATAGGAACAAAGGTTTGTGCCAGGAAGTAAGAGATGACCATAGCGAAACCTATAGCCAGTGCCAGTGGCAGGAACAATGAACCCGGAATACCACCCATTGTAAAAGCAGGTGCAAACACTGCCAGGATACAGAACAGGATGAGTAGTTTAGGGAAAGCTATTTCCTTACAGGCATCCCAGATGGCCAGCCCTTTGGGCTTACCCATATCCAGGTGCTGGTGAATATTTTCAATCGTCACCGTACTCTCATCCACCAGAATCCCGATGGCCAGTGCCAGCCCGCTCAACGTCATAATGTTGATTGTTTGTCCGGCTACCTTCAGGCATAATACCGCCGCAATAATGGAGGTGGGGATTGTTAATATTACAATCAGTGCCCCTCTTGGGTCGCCAAGGAATAATAACACCATGAGTCCCGTGAGGATTGCCCCGATGGTGCCCTCACTGATCAGGCTTTTTACGGAGTTGATCACGTATACGGACTGGTCAAACTCGTAAGTCAGTTTCACATCTTCAGGAAGTAGTGCCTGGAATTTAGGCATCGCAGCCTTCAGTTTCTGTACTACTTCCCAGGTAGAGGCATCGCCAGATTTGGCAATACTCAGGTAAACAGATCTTTTCCCGTTCACCAGTGCATAACCGGCGGTAATATCCGCACCATCTTCTACCGTTGCAACATCGCGCAGGTAAAGGTTCTGAACACCACCTTTAAACAGTGGAATATCTTCAAAGTCTTTTACAGTTCTGATAGTGGTATTGGCCGGAGTGATATAGTTGATATCGCCCACACGTACGTTACCGGAAGGAGAAGTCTGGTTATTCACGCGGATGGCTTCTACCAGCTGATCTACTGTCATATTATGAGAGCGCAGCAGTTCAGGATCTGCTTTCACTACTACGGTACGGAGGTTACCACCAAATGGAGGTGCTGATACCAGACCGGGAATGGTGGTGAAGGAAGAACGTACATAAGTGTTTGCAAGGTCCAGCAGCTCGTTATTACTACGTTTCTCACTGCTTAATACCAACTCACCTACAGGAAGGGTAGAAGCATCGAAACGGATAATAAACGGTGGCTGTGAACCAGGCGGAAATATGGCCTGTATACGGTTACAGAAGGCACTTAATTCAGCCTGTGCCTGCGCCATGTTGGTACCGGGATAGAAGTTTACCTTTATGAGGGTAAGCCCCTGGATGTTTTTTGTTTCAATACTTTTTATCCCGTTTACATACAGGAGGATATTGATATACTGCTTACCGAAATAAGCTTCCATCTGGGTAGGTGTGTAACCACCAAAGGGATGCGCAATGTACATCACCGGCAGGTCCAGTGTGGGAAAGATATCTATCTTGATTGTACGCACGGCGCTGATGCCAAAAAAGAACATGGCAGCCACGAGTACAAGTATTGTTATTGGTTTGCGTAATGCTAATCTTATCAGGTTCATGCAACTACCGCTTTAGTTAAAATTCATTGATGAAAAGTGAAAAGTTTCCACTGGCAGCAGCCTTAAGCAATAAAGCCTGCCATACGTTGGCGTAAGCAATATCCCGGTCTGTTTCTGCGCGGTTAAGCGTGTAGGAAACCTGTGTTACATCTACAATATTAGTAAGTCCGTTCTTATATAATACTGTACGCTGGAGGTATGCATCAGATGCGGAATTTACCTGTATGGGTGCTTCCCTGTAATTATCCAGTGCATTTTTGATTCGTGTACCAGCCAGCACCAGTTGTGCATTGAGCTGCTGTTGTACAAGATCATATTCATCCTGCAATCCTTTGGAAATATACCTTTGTGATTTCACCTGGTGACTAACTCTTAAAGGAGTTGTAATGTTCCAGGTAACACCTACACCTACCAGGTAATTACTACGGTTGGGCTTTATACCATCCCAGTAGTTTTTGGTATATGCTGTCTGGTCTGTAGCATAGGAAGAAGAAAAACCGGAGCCTCTCGTTTGCATCACACCGAATAGCGAAAAGGAAGGAAAATTCAGTGTATGATAATACTTCGCCTGTTCATCGCTCAGGTTGATCCGGCTTTTATAATATTTCAGCAGTGGATGATCCTGCAGGCTTGCGCTATCCAGCAATGCAGAAGGTATGCGTGTAACGAACAGAGTGTCCAGTATGAAGTCCTGCGGGGGAATGCCCATCAGTTGTGCCAGCTGGTTTGCCTGTGTTTGTTCGAAGTCTTTCGCTTTTGTATAGGCAATCCTGGCGCTTGATACTTCTGCATTAGCAAGAGAAGAATCAACACCGGGAATGAGCCCGTTTTTCACTCTGGTTACTACCACAAAGCGGAAGGTATCTGCACGTACCAGGTTCTTTTGCCAGGAATTAGTTAAGCGTTGTGCCGCCAGCAGATTAAGATATGCCGCAGCCACTTTTACTTCCTGCTGAAACTGTTCCTGTCGGGAATCTGATTCATCTCTTGCCACTACGGCCTGTGCTGTTTTGATTTTTTCTTTCGAGCGGCCAAATGCAAAGAAATCCCAGTTTACATTTGCCAGATAAAGACCACCAAAGGCGGCATTTGAATTCTGAGAGGAGAGGGTAGGTCCCGAAGAGGCTACTCCTAATCCATTTAAGCCATAAGAAGGACCGAATTGCCCGTTAACAGTACCATAGTCCTGCTGGGCAGAAAGGTTCACGTTTGGCAGATAATCACGTTTTGCCTGCGTTGCAGATTCCTTAGAAGCATTTGCATAATTAGCTTTCGCTTTAATAGAACCATAATTGGTGAGAGCTGTCTGCACGGCATCTTTTAAAGTGAGTACCTGTGCATGCAATACCTCCATACGTCCGTAGAGTACCAGGAGAACAAATAGAGAGAAAACTTTTTTTCTTTGCATGATTTTATGAACATTAATCTACCGATCTAAAGCAGTGTTTCCGGATGTAAAATGCTTACATCATTCTAAAGCAACTCTGAAGTATTTTGTGTTTTATATAGTATGTCAGCCATCAGCATAATCATACTTTATAAAGAGGCACAGATTTGTTTCACGATTGCCAGTCTTATACTGGTAGAACTATTATTATGACTTCCTTATTTTAAAACATCTGAATAACACAGGCAGGATTAACTTACTGAATGTAATTGAGCAGTACTTTCATACAGCTGCATAGTTTGTACTTGAAGAAATTCTCAGGGAAGGATCTACTTTTAAAAAAAGGCAAAAAGAAACCACCTGAAAAAACGTGGTTCTTTTTGCCTGTATCCATAATTCCTTTCTTTGAGTCCTTCAATCGAGGTGTAAAGGTGGAAATAAAATCTTTCGATTGTATTGTTCCATTCAAACAAATAATTGTAAAAATCAAAGAATCAGAAAATGGAGGACTTATTTCATACCTGGTAACTATAATGTAGACATATCAATAACAAAGCGATAACGCACGTCTGCCTTCAGCATACGGGCATATGCTTCCTGGATATAGTCCATCTTAATCACTTCAATATCTGACACAATATTGTGTTCCGCACAATAGTCCAGCATCTCCTGTGTTTCAGGAATACCGCCTATCATAGAACCTGCCAGACTTTTTCTGCCGGCAATCAGGCTGAATGCAGCTACAGCAGCAGGAGTTGGAGGTGCACCCACACAGATCATTACACCGTTTGTCCTTAAAAGCGACAGGTATTGGTTGTAATCATGTTCTGCAGATACGGTATCAATAATAAAATCGAAAGAACCTCTTGCAGCTTTCAGGCTTTCAGGATCTTTGGTCAGTAAAAACTTGTGTGCTCCCAGTCTCTCTGCATCTGCTTTTTTAGATGGAGAAGTACTCAGCATAGTTACTTCTGCCCCAAAGGAAACCGCGAACTTCACAGCCATATGGCCCAGTCCGCCTAAGCCGAGTACAGCTACCTTATGACCTTTGCCCACTTTCCAGTGACGTAAAGGGGAATAAGTAGTGATACCAGCACATAACAGAGGGGCAACAGCCGCCAGATCCAGCTTTTCGGATACTTTCAGTGCAAAATCTTCATGAACTACTATCAGGTTCGAATAACCGCCGAAAGTAGGCGTTTTCTTATCCTGTTCGTAGCCATTATAAGTAGGGGAAACGCCATTCAGACAATATTGTTCCAGTCCTTCTTCACAATTTTCACAGTGGCGGCAGGAATCTACCAGGCAGCCTACACCGGCCAGATCGCCTACTTTGAATTTCTTTACGTGACTGCCTACTTTTGTGATGCGGCCTACAATCTCATGGCCTGGTACCATGGGGAAGATCCCATGCCCCCATTCATCTTCTACCTGGTGAAGATCTGAGTGGCAAACCCCGCAGAATAAAATATCAAACTGTACATCATGTGGTCCTGGTTCCCTGCGTTCAAAATTGAAGGGGGCCAGTGGTGCCTTTGCAACAGGTGCTGCGTATCCTTTAGTTGCGATCATAAAAAACTATTAAATGAGTGATGGAATTGATTAGCTCTCGAATGATATCGCAAAATTAAGGCGCATGGGGGGATTTCAAACTTCTGCAGGTGCTATTTAATAAGATAGGGCCAGCCTTTGCAGGCCAGCCCCGGAAAATGGAGATCTGTGTTAATGAGACCCCATTGGCGGATTCCTGTTTCACCAGGGAGCCGCACTTTTTTTATGACTCACCTACCTCAGCAGGTTTACCGAACCATTCTTTATTATTTCCATGCCATTATACAGAGTGATCTTTATTGCATACATATATACCCCTGATGGTTGCGCTTTGCCACTATTGGTACCATTCCATCCGGTACCTACCGTAGTGGTTTCACTAATAAGTTCTCCCCATTGGTTAAAGATCTTCATATTTATTGCTTTGATATTTCCTTCCGGTTTAAAGATGTCGTTTTTACCATCCCCATTAGGAGAGAAGGCATTAGGAACAAATACATCGCCCGGTTTTAGTTTTGCGGTAGCCTCACCTGCAGCACTGTTCTGGCAGGGGAGTGCTCCAAGGGCAATTACCCGGATGCTTACAGATTCCTGCTGTAGTCCCGTAACCGGATATGCCGTATCAGCAATTGCAACATAAGGCCCTCCATCTACAGATACCAGATAACCGGTAGCGCCGGGAACAGGTTTCCATGAGAAGATAGCACTGTTAGATGTAATTGCAGAAGCTGTAACAACAGGTGTAGCAGTCACGCCCAACGATGTAACGGTAACCGGTGTACGATCACTGCTGCAAAGGCCATTTACCGCTTCCACATACCATGTGGTGGTTTCTTTTACAGGAGGCGTGGTAAAGGAGGTGCCTGTGCCTGCTAAATCGCCGCCCGATGGGTAAGGGTACCAGTTATAAATAAACGCATCTATGGTGTCCTGTATTGTTAATGTAGTGGTACTATCCGGACAGATAGACAACGGAGCAACTACCGGCGGAGCAGGTTTTGGGATCACCATTATTTTGATGGTATCTGTAGCCGTGCAACCAAAAGCGTCTTCTCCTGTAACGATGTAAGTTGTGGTATCGGCTGGAGAAACGCTGGTAGTTGAATCGGACATATTTCCCGGCTGCCATGTATAATGCACAATTTTTCCTCCCGATGGTATTGCCGATAAAGTAGTTGTACTGCCTGTACAGATTGTACCCGGTCTGGCCAGTGCTTTAATTTTTACGGTCGATTGTTGTGTTACATCTGCCTGAACCACGAAAGGACAGAGGTTGCCACCAGTAATTGTACAAGTATAAGTGCCGGCAGATAAGTTCGTTGCAGTAGCAGTTGTTTGCACAGGTATGGTATTCCATTCATAACTGAGAGGAGGATTACCTCCACTCACAGTGAGAGACGCACTGCCATTCGACTTTCCACAGTAGGCTGGTGTTGTAACAGGAGTAACGGATAATGGATTATTCATTACACCGGCTACTGCAAGTATTACACCTCTTGAATTTGGTCCGCCTCCTGCATGATGTGTTACTGTAATAGATGCTACTAGTTTTTCCTGATCAGTACAGGAAAGGGAAATATCAAAGGGATAGAACCTTGGATTGTTGGTATTTCTCCCATCGACTGCATAAGGAGGGGCTAATAATCTTTTAATACGCCCAAAGCCGGAAATAACCGCATTGAGCCCGTCAAACCAGTCGGCTACTGTTTGCAGGGAGCCGGTGGTGGAAGTACCATCAGTGAAGTTCAGCACCACATTCAGGTCACTATAGTATTCAGTGGAGAAAGCCAGCAGGCTGAGTTGACTGAATGCTGCAGGAGTAACAAGCGTTAATGTACCAGAGCCAACTGTATTTGGTTGCGCTCCACCAGAAGAAAGGAAAAGGGAATTATTCAGGGTATAATCCTGTAACTGGAAATTATAACGCCCATTGGAAATTATTCCATTTGACGGAATACCACCCAAAATTGAATTGGCGGTAGCAAAGTCTGTGCTGTAAAGAATGTTAAAAACAAGATCCAGTTCTGAGCTGGTAACAGCTGTAGCGTTGGTGCCTGCTTCGGCTACAACATCCTGGTTAAAACCTGTTACGGCAACAGGTGCATAGTTCTGCGCATAAAGTTTGTAAGTGCTTAGAACATGTAGGAGAACAACAATAATAATAGTGCGTTTCATGTGGGATTGATTAATGGATGAAAAAATAAAGAGCTGACCCAAAGGATTTTCCTTTGAGCCAGCTTCTTTTATCATCTCAACAAATTCACTGAACCTTTCTTTATCACCTCTGTGCCATTATTCAGTATGATTTTTATGGCATACATATATACACCCATCGGTTGTACTTTGCTGCCACTGGTGCCGTTCCAGCCGGTACCTACGGTAGTGGTTTCACTAATCAGTTCTCCCCACTGGTTAAAGATCTTCATATTTATAGCTTTAATATTTCCTTCTGGTTTAAAGATGTCGTTTTTACCATCACCGTTAGGAGTGAAGGCATTAGGAACGAAAACATCGCCCGGTTTAAGTTTTGCATTTGCACTACCTATGCCGCTGTTCTCACATGTAATTGCCCCAAGGGCTATTACATGAATATTCACAGATTCCTGCATCAATCCTGTTATCTTATAACTGGCAGTGTCCTGCTCTTTATAAGGACCATCATCTATGGCTACCAGGTAGCCTGTAGCACCCGGAACAGGTTTCCATTTGAAAGTAGCGCTGGTAGTAGTTGTTTCGGTAACAACAACAACAGGCGATGCAAGATGCCCGTTAGATGATACGGTTACGGGTGCACGATCGCCGCTGCAGGCACCATTTACTGCTTCCACATACCATGTAGTGGTTTCTGTTACCGGAGGTGTGGTAAAAGAGGCTCCTGTGCCTGCTAAGTCGCCACCGGAAGGGTAAGGGTACCAGTTGTAGGTAAAGGTGTTTGTAGAGTCCTGTACTATTAAAGTAGCGGAACTATCCGGGCAGATGGACTGCGGAGTAACCACTGGTGGCGCAGGTTTTGGGATCACCATTATTTTGATGGTGTCTGTAGCTGCGCAACCAAAAGCGTCTTCTGCTGTAACGATATATGTGGTGGTATCTGCCGGGGAAACGCGGGTAGTTGAATCTGGTACATTACCTGGTTGCCATGTATAATGTACAATTTTACCTCCGGCAGGAACTGCAGATAGTGTAGTGGCACTACCAGCGCAGATAGTGTTAGGTCTGGCTATTGCTTTAACTTTTACAGTGGATTGCTGTGTTACATCCAGCTGTATGAGAGTGGCGCAGATATTACCATCTGTAACAGTACAGGTGTAAGTGCCTGCAGGCAACCCTGTAGCAAGTGGTGTTAATTGTACTGGAACAGTATTCCATTCATAGGAGAGCAGTCCGTTACCACCACTAATACTAAGCTGTGCGCTGCCGTTTGCTTTGCCACATGCAGCAGGTGTAATACTTGAGGTGACGTTCATTGGTATATTGGATACTCCGGAAAGGGAAAGGATCACTGCCCTGGAAGCATTTCCACCACCTGTTATATAGTCGAATGTAATAAATGCCAGTTGTTTGGATTGATCTTCGCAGGGAATACTTATATCAACAGCATAAAATCTTGGATTATTTCCGGCAATGTCCTCTACAGTATACGGTGGTGCTGCTATTCGTTGTACACGGCCTACTGCTGATATAATTGCATTGGGACCGTTAAACCAGTCGGATATCACTACTCCGTTGATGGGTAATGTGGTACCATCTGTAAAGTTGAGCGTAATATTCAGTGTGCTGGTTTGTTCAGTAGAAAAGGCCAGCAGGCTTATTTTGGTGAAAGCAGCCGGTGTAACCAGGTCCAGGTTGCCTGAAGCGACTGTATTTGTTGCAGCTGCATTTTTAGAAAGATAGAGTGCGTTATTCAACGTGTAATCACCCAACTGATAAGTGCGTGTACCATTTACAATCGTGCCATTATCAGCTAATCCTAAGGCTAAGCTATTGGTTGTTGCAAAAGCCAGTGAGTAAAGGATCTTCTCCTGAAGATCCAGACCCGTGCTTGTGACTGCTGTTGCATCGGTTCCTGTTTCTGCAATGACATCGTTGTTGTATCCTGCCACGGTAACCGGCAAATAGGTTTGTGCGTATAAACTGTATGTGCAAATAACCAGCATAAGGGTGACAAGAAAAATTCGTTTCATTCACTTGTATTTTTTGGTTGACATTAAATTTTTATCGAAGTAAAAGCACCCAACCGGTATAAGTTTTTTCGCCGGGTGCTGTTTTTATTACATAATAATATGTACCTGGACTAACCAATTTTCCCTGCCGGGTACCATCCCATCCCAGTATATATCCCTCACTCCTGTAAACGGTTTGTCCCCAGCGGTTATATACTTCTACCAGGCATCCGGGACGGGCTTTTAATCCGTCCAGATTCCAGCGGTCATTGATACCATCTCCATTAGGACTGAATACATTGGGAATATCCAGTACAAGATCAGGGATTACTTTATACCAGCCATGCCCGATAGTATCTACACAACCAAGACTGTTGGTTGCAAATAATGTAACCCAATAATTGCCCGGCAGTTCCCATTTATATTCCGGGTTAGCATCTGTAGAAGTATTACCATCGCCAAAATCCCATTTATACGTTACAGCATTTTGAGAGGTATTCGTAAAATTGAAAGTGGCGTTTTTGTATTCGATAGGAATGTTTGTACCCGGTTGTGATGTGAAGCTGGCAACTGGTTGCGCTACAACTGTGAGCAGTGCTGTTTTCACAAGAGTATCATAACATTGCTGCTGAGCTCCTGCTATGAGTGTAACCGTATACGTTCCAGGAGTTGTATAGGTATGGTTTGGTTGAACAGCTGTACTTGTACTGCCATCTCCCCAGATCCATTTATATGAATTAGCATTTTGCGACTGATTATTAAACTCGAAATAAGAAGGTGCGCAACCGTTAAAAAAATCTGGCGTGAAGTCTGCCACCGGCATAGGAATTACTGTTACAGGAACTGCGGTTGCAGTGGCTGTACATGCACCATCAGTTACAGTAAGATCTATATTACCACTGCGCTGGTACTTTACATTATAAGGACCAAAGCCACTGCCACTCTGAACAACACCACCGCCCCAGTTCCATTTTGCAATAGCCGCGTTACTGGCATTACCGGTAAAGGTGACAGTTGTAATCTCTCCCGCGCAGAGAGGTGTTTTGCTAACCTGTAAACTTACTGAAGGAGGCGCCGTTACTATCATCTGTTGTGTATAGGGAGCAGATACGCAGCCATTCTCTGTTACCTGTAACTGTAAGGTATAAGTGCCGGCATTGGTAAAAAGAATTTGATAGTGCCCGGCATTATCAGTACCTAAATAGGTTGCACCTGCAAAGTTATTCCAGTTAAAAGTAGCAGTGGGACCGGCAGTTCCCGTGAAGGTGAGTGTATCAGAAATTCCCAGGCAGATTGAGCCGGATTCAATGGTGAAATTGGCAGTAGGAGTAGGTTTCACGGTGATGTCTACCGTATCGGCAACTGTACATCCGAATGCATCCTTTGCAGTAACAATATAACTGGTATTGGAGGTGGGAGATACAGATGTATTATCCCCGCTGATGTTTCCAGGGTTCCAGGCATAACCGGTTACAGTACCCCCGCTAGCCGTTGCCGTTAGTGCTGTTGCCTGGCCCGCACATATTAGTGCCGGGCTGGCAGCTGCTGTAATACTGGCCAGGGATTTCTGGATGATTGTTCCCTGGTAATTAATGATACAGCTATTCGCATCCTTTATAGCGCATATATAAGTACCAGCGGGCAGGTTGGTAGCGGTAGCCGTGGTTTTGGTCGGATTAGTATTCCAGCTGTAAGTAAATGGAGAAGAACCACCAGTCACCGTTAATGCGATACTGCCATTTGCACCACCGCAAATGGCATTGGTAACAACATCTGTAATGGTAACAGGTGAATATACTTCACCTGAAAGAGCCATTAGCAATGCTCTGCTGCTGATGTTTGCACCGGGAATATAGTTGAAGGTAACTGATTGTAATAATTTGCCCTTATCCGCACACGGTATTACAAAATCAAAAGAGTACATCCTGGGGTTGGTAGTTAATCCATCTACAGTGTAAGGTGCACCTGTTACGCGGGTAATACGGCCCATACCATTTATAAGAAAAGGAGTACCATTGAACCAGTCTTTTATTGTGATGTTACCGCCAGCAGAAGTGGTACCATCTGTGAAGTGCAAAGTAACGGACACCACACTGTTATTTTCTGTGCCAAATGCCAGCAGACTTAATCTGTTGTAAGCAGCCGGTGTGGTAAGGGTAAATGTGCCTGTGGCGGTAGAATTGGCTACATTTCCGGCAGCAGACATATAAATGGCATTATTCGCTGTATAGGGAGCCATTTGGTAAGTACGTGTTCCACTCACAATATTGCCCGTGTTGGTAATACCTCCCGTTACACCATTAAGTGTTGCAAAGTTAGTGGTGTAGATGACGTGATTGCTTCCGTCTATTACGGTAGATGTTACAGCAACCGCATTGTTACCCGCTTCAGCTACGATATCACTATTAAAACCTGTAACTGGTACAGGGATAAAAGTTTGGGCCAATAAGATCTTTGTACTGAACAGAAATACTGCCAGCAGGGTAGTGGTAAGGGTACGATTCATGAATGGTCATTATAGGTTAGCATTAAACAAAAATGTCTGCGGTAAAGGCATAGGCATACCGCGACTGTAAATGGATATGATAAGGGCATAGCCGCACACAAGGCATGGAACATCGGGAAAGCGATGCTCCTGCCTATACATTTAACCTTCACCTTTAAATACTGTGGGAGAGAAAAAATGGGGGGGTAGGGGAATATATATATTTTATTCCAATAGCTAAATTCTGTGTAAAATAAAGGGTTTTATACAACGTTGATATCGAATTTTCTGGTATTAATAGCATTGCCATCCTTTTCCCAGACTCTTCTTTGTTCAAAAATAATGGTTGTATGGCCGGGAGCTTTGCCGGTTAGCATGAAAACATCATCATGACTGGTACCTGCTTCCCGGTATATGGCATCTACGGTATAATCATAAGGTCGTACGTCTATACTATCAGAATTGTCCAGCTTGAAAAACCACTGAAAGCCTGCCGTCCCCAGGCCTGGTAATATAATAGGTAAGGAAGTGCCCACCTTGAATTCTTTAGACTCGCTTTCCATAATGTGTTATTTAATAAAATTGCGGATCACATATCACTATCAGGTTAAGTGGCTCAATCATCGGGCCAGATTCTCCTGTAGTAATGTGCAATCCGCAATCTACAATCAATCAGTATTTGTTACACATACCATTTATGGTACATAGCGGAGTCAGTACCTTGTACAAAGCAGTCAAGTCTGCCTGACTGCCAGGAGGAAACTCCTACATCAGAAGAAAGGATGCCTCCAAGGTTTTCTTCGCCACTCCATGTAGCGCCATCCCACCATTTGTGCATCATGTTAAAGGTTTGACCGGGATAGAATACATCTATCCTGTTTGGACCCCATGATTCAGCAGCAGGACTGCCCATCATGCTAACGCCCAGGTCTTCCCAGTTGCTCCAGCCACCACTGAACCATTTATGGAACAGATGGTTATTGGTACCGCGTGCAAAACAATCCAGTCTGCCTGCAGACCATGATGACACTGCTGGTGCAGAAGTGATCACACCACCCAGGTCTTCCCATCCATGCCAGTTGCCATCATACCAAAGATGCCACATAGATGAGTTCATGCCACGGGCAAAGATATCGATGCGGTTAGGTCCCCAGCTTACGCATGCTGGTTCTGAAGAGAGAACGCCGCCAAGATCTTCCCATTTGCTCCAGCCACCCTGGTAGTAGCGATGCCACAGGTGATGGTTTAATCCTACACCAAAGACATCCAGTCTTCCATTGGCCCATGAGCAGATAGAGGGAGCACCCTGTATTTGTCCGCCAAGAGATTCCCAGCCTTGCCATGAACTACCATTCCACCATTTATGATATACAGCAGAGTCCAGGCCTCTAACTACTACATCAATACGGTTAGCTGCCCATGAAACTGCATTAGGTCTTGAAGTCAGCAGACCACCCAGGTTTTCATATCCATGCCATCCATGTGCAGGAGCTGGCAGTTTAACGCCGCTGGCTGTCCAGAATGGGAATTCAGTATCTATACCGGCTTGTCCGTAACCTATTTTAAAGAATCCGCCTTTACCCCATCCGGCACCCCAGGAGTTCTTACAGATCCAGCAATGTTCAGTTTCAGAGTAACCGATCACTGTTACGCAATGCAGACCTTTATCTGCACCACTTACGTGAGTATATACGCCATTCGCATAAGAGAAGAAATCTTCAAACACGTGCATCACAGCAGAACAAGGCCCGTTGTTGGTCAGGTAGTTCTTACGTTCTGTGATATTGGCAATTGTAGTAGAGTTGGTGATCTTTACCGCTCTTGAATCACGGTTAGGTCCTACTGTGCAATGAGGAGGTTGCTGCCAGATGTTATTGCTCGGAAAAGCGGTTGCATAAGGGAAGCAGGCTTCGTCCGGAATACCACGGGTTTTTATTTGTGTAAAGGCATCTGTAGGCCACCATCCGCCGCAATTCGCGCCGTGTGATGAGCAGAAGTGCAGATCTGCTTCAGAAAGATCCAGTAGTTGTCCCAGTTCAATAGAAGCCATTGCTTCTGTTACAGATGTTGTACAGAAAGATACGCAGGAGCCGCATCCTCCCTGGTCTTTTACCGGGGTAATATGATTTCCGTTGTGGTTACGCCAGTCAACTGACTGTGCATAATTTACAACAGGAGCAGCAGCAGCAGTGGGCTTCATCACTGACGCCAGTTCTGATTGGTTTACTATAACGCCTAATAAGGCCAATTGCTGTGGTTCGGACAGTTGAGAAACAGACGTTTCTCTGGCTTGCCACTGGAGGTTAGACTTGTCAATGTCTGCTACCAGGTCCTTAATTTTGAGAGTGGACATGATTGTGATGGGTTGTTTATTGAAGTGAATAAAATAAGAGTTCCCCTGCCTTCGGACAGATAGAAATTAAGGTTCAATAAATTGGGTAAATCCAGACTGTTGTGTTAGAAATTGGGGTATATATAATAGAATTCACATAACATTAAAAGGAATCACATGCATGTCAGTTTCCTGATGAGACTAAAGCTAAAACTAAGGATGATAGAAAAAAAATAAACTTTGGTTGCAATCAATTGCAGGCGAAAAATAGGTATTTATACGTATGGAGGTAAAATGTTCTTTAATTAGTAAGGAGTCATTAGATTCCCCCTGTCTTCTCAAATTTAATTTGTGTTTGAACTAAAGACGTAATCAACTTTAATACGGTCTCTTTTTTTTCAGAGCCTAAAGATATAAATAGGTCTTCATTTTTATTTTCTGTGAAATATTTTGTAATATAAAATATGACATGATGCTTTAAATATTCTGAATCTTCTGTCATTGATTTATTTAAAGTATTCAAAGCTAACTGATAATGTTTTGTTATTAAAAGTGCAAAAACCGAGTCAATTAATTGTGAAAAATGTTCAGGAATATTATTTTTAAGAGATGACTTAATTTCTGGTTTTATCTTTTCAAAGAAGGAATAAGTCTGTGCATAAAATTCTTCACTTCGTTTATCCAAATCTCTTTTCTGGATTTTACTGATATAGTTAATTGTTCTCTTTTCCAGTTCCTTCTTGTCACTCCACATCTCCAGGAACTTCACCAGCCATATCACACTTTCCCTATCCTGTTTACGACCATAGCGCATCAGATACCAGATATTAAAAAACCTTTCCTGTAATAAGTAAATATGATTCTTGGTACTGGTAGCTCTTTTTTCTATTACCTGGTTTTTTTCTAATTGCCCTAACTGTGCAGATATTATTTTACTTTCCATACGCAGGCGCTCTGTCAGCTGTTTAACACTGATTGCTTCCCAGTTTCTGGCTACAGCATCTACAATCCTCTGTTGTTGCGCAGGAAGATCGTCCATTCTGTGTTTGTAGAGTGGGGTAAAGGCATCCAGTACTTTTTCCAGATCATTCAATGCATTGCCGTATTCATTATCAACAAATATCTGGAAGAGTAACGCAATCGTTCGGGGAGTGCCTCCTGAAAGCATTCTAAGTGTTTCAATACGGGATGGATTCTTATCAATAATCCGGTCTATTTTCTTTGTTTCATTATTTAACGCTGCCAGTTTACTTAAAAGCAGTACGCTTTCATCATAGTCAAGCCCCTGAAGATATATAACTTTGAAAAACTCAAATAAAGGTTGTGTATAATCAATGACTTCAATTAATACTTCAGGAGTAGTAGCTATTAACCGGATATGAGCATCTGTTTGCAAAATCGCTCTTAACCGGTGGACTTCAATTCTATCGAATCTTTTTAGCAGATCCCCGATATTATCTACCAGCAGGATTATTTTTTTCTTTTGTTTATCTAATGCTTTAGTAAGGATATTGAAGACATTTTCTTCAAAATATTTGTCTTGCACATGTTTTACAATTTCTTTGGTTAGACCATCAAAACCATATTCATCTTCAAGATATGTTGCAATCTGTTCCCATACATCACTTAGCTTCCAAATATGATACTGCTCTTCCCTGAAAATAACAGGTAGCAGCCATTTATTTAATACAGGATCATCTTCTACTGCGTATTTAAGCCGCAGCAGCAAAGTGGTTTTTCCAGTGCCCTCCGGCCCAAGCAATAAGTAATGTTGCTCAGGATACTTCATATCCCCGGACTGAATGTCTGAGAATATTCCTTTCAATACTTTATTACGGATAACAAATTCGTCGATGAGATCTTGTTTGTTCTTACGATCAGGGTTATATAAAAAAGTGCTCATGTTTCACAAATGAATTTAAGCCACCAGCGTTGTAATATTGGAGAATTGAATCGATAGAATCTGGTAGCATCTTCAAAATAAATATAACCATCATATAACAGGCTTTCGATAATATGTCTGTGCTCGGTTACCTGGTATTGTAATGCTAATTCTCCAAGGATTTTTTTATTAACAGCATTCTTTTCAGCTATTTCCTTCAATACGGCATTTGCATATTTAAAACTCTCATCCGTGAAATGTGTTTTCAGTCGCGTATAATAATGATCAAAATGATTCTTATATCTCAGGTCAATGATCTTGTTGAGGGCTTTTTCTACTACCGCAACAGTAATTAAATCATTATCGGCAGTATTATTGACTATTTCCTGAACAAGCAATTGTATATGAAATGGAATATACCATTGTAGTACTTCCTGAAGACATTCTTCTGCAGATGAATGAACTATTCTGGTGTTACTTTCCAACAATTTCCGAAACAGGTCTTTGGCTTCTGTTTCACTCAATGGCCCTACTTCTATGGAATTAAGATCATTGATAGTCGCTGTAGCACTTAATACGGATACAGTCTGATTCAAACCTATAGATCCGGTATAAATGAATTTTACTTTTTTACTTATTTCCGGATTCAGTCTTAATGCCCTTTTTCTCTGCAAAAACTGAATAGCGCTTTGTTCACTATTCTTCCTGATATTTTCAATAGTTTGAGGAAATTCATCAATTAATATCACCAGTTCTGCATCTTCAGCTCCCGCATATCCAGTTAAAAAATCCTCAAATTCATCACAATAATCTCTTTCAGGAGACTCATTATTGAATGCTATTCCTGTGTTCAGTAACTGTATACTCTTTATTTTTCTGAAAAAACGGTTAGTCCCATTTTTAAAACCAGCTATTAATTGCCGGGAGCCGGATATCTTATCGTTTTTCAATATTTCCATTAATAACTTCTGGTAGAATGATTGCTCATCTGTAATATTTTCAGTATCCACATATACATAGTGATGTCCTGCAATGTCATTATCCAGTAAGTGTAATAGAATAGAAGTTTTACCCACACGGCGTGGGGCAGTTATCTGTATATTATTCCCATTCCTTAAACTATCTGTAATTTTTTTTACTTCCCTTCCCCGTTCATAAAAGTTATGACCTCTTGCTGGGGAACCTATAATATTCTTCATACAATGGATTTATCTCCCAAAATTAATGACAATAAATTTATTGTCAAAATATTTAACAATGAATTTATTGTCAACTCGTAAGAGCCTCTTCCTGCCCCTTACTTTGGGAATACTTAAATCTATAGTACATTTATACAGCAAACCGGGCTAATAAAATAATCGTATTGTCAAGTGAACAGTCTTTATGGGATGGATTAAAAAAGGGCGATGTACAAAGCCTGGAAGCATTATATACACAGTATAATGAATTGCTTTATGGCTATGGGAAAAAGTTTACGACCGATACACACCTCGTACAGGACGCCATCCAGGAAACATTCATCTCACTCTGGAAGTATCGTAACACCATCAATGCCGGAGGCACTTTTAATTATTATCTGCTCAAATCGTTCCGTAACCAGTTACTGAGGCTGATCAAAGAACGGGCAAATACCACTTATACAGATGAGAATAATGAATTCTCCTTCGAAGTAGGTTTTGATAACCACATCATAGCCGGTGAGGAGTATGCATTGTTATCCAGGCAGGTGAAGAATGCCCTGGAACAGTTAACAGCCAGACAGCGGGAAATTATCTATTTCCGTTTTTTCGAAGGACTATCATTTGAAGAAATTGCCGGTATTATGGATATGCAGGTAAGAGCTACCTATAAATTAACAGCCCGGGCATTGGCCGCTTTAAAAGAAATTATGGATGGAAGCCTGTTATTACTGTTCATTGTCAGTCATTTATCCTGAAAAATAAAAATAATTCAAAATCATGGGGCACTTTCTGTGCCCTTTTGTCTTTTATATCCGGAACACCACATTAAACATGCAACACTCTATTCATCATTATAGCAATTACACCATGCATCAGTTGCTGGCAGCGCCTTACTTCCTGGAGTGGGTAAGATTCCCTGATGCGGCGAATAGTGCTTTCTGGGAGGCGTTTGTTCAGGCATATCCGCAGAGGGCAGCAGATATCACAAAGGCCGTTGCTATAGCGAAGACTATGTATGTGGTGAATGAAAAGCCGCAACCGGGAGAAAGCCGGGCGGTATGGAATGAAATCTATAAAGAGATCAAACCGGTAAGACGTATCAGCATCCTCTGGAAAGCGGCAGCTGTATTTTTAGTAGCTATGGTGGCTGCCTGGATGATTTTCCGGACCAATACAAACAACCGTATTGAAGTAGCATCCCGTTTTGGTGAAGTGAAAAAACTGTTGTTACCGGATAGTTCTGAGGTAACGTTGAATGGTAATTCCAGTATCAGTTACAGTAAAGAATGGAATAAGAGAGAAGTATGGATTGATGGGGAAGCCTTTTTTAATATAAGACATTCAGATACCAGAGGATTTGAAGTACACAGCACAGGACTTGATGTGAATGTATTGGGTACCTCTTTTAATATCCGTAATCGCCGGGGAATTACATCAGTAGTATTGAACAGTGGGAAAGTATTGGTAGCAGCAGAAGATAATAAAAAGTTGCTGTTATCTAAGCCGGGAGACATGGCTTTATATAGCAAAAAAGAAAATGGCCTTACAGGCAAACATGTGCCGGTAGATCATTATACAAGCTGGCAGCAGCAAAAATTACAACTGGATCAGGTACCAGTATCTGGTATGTTTGAAATGCTGGAAGATGACTGGGGATATCATATACAACTTAGAGACTCATCATTGCTGAAGAAAAAGATCAGTGGTGAGATTGATATGAAAGATAAACAGGTGCTAATGGACGCATTAGCCATTATTCTGAATGCAAATGTAACACAGCAGGGATCAACCATTATTGTCACTCCCAACTGATTTTCGAAAAGGGACAGGTACTATTATTTGTAATTTAAAATGCTCTGGGCATGATCAATCTGAAAAGGATTGCGGCCTTCTGTTGCCTGCTGCTTTGCAGTAGCTTACAGATGTTTGCTGCCGTAACCGACCAAAGTCAACCAACACAAACATTGAAAGATGCTTTAAATAATGCATCAAAATTATTTCATGTATCCTTTATCTATGAAGATGAACTGGTAGCGAATAAAAGAGTGAATATGCCTGCCGATGGCAGTTACAGGAAAGTGGAAGATTACTTATCAGCGGTACTGAAACCATTTAATCTGCAGTTTAAAAAGCTGGGGAGTACACAGTACGCTATTTATTCAAAAGCACCGGCTAAGTCAAAAGATAATAACCAAACCAACCAGGTAGTACCTGCAGAAGCTGTTTCGGAGGAAGCAGCTTCCAGCAGGGTGCCATCCGCAGTAACAGCAACAACAGAGGATACAACACCGCAGATCCGTATGGTGCTGGGTATGGTAACAGATGAATCATTGGAACCCGTATCTGCTGCTACTGTAATGGTTCCTGGCACAAGGAACATGGTAATGACCAACAGTAAAGGACAGTTTGAAATCAAAATCCCTGTTACTACGAAAACATTACAGGTATCATGTGTGGCGTATGAAAGTCAGCAGATTCCGGTAAACAGAACGGTTTGGTACAGCATTGCGCTGAAAGATAAAACAGGTTACCTGAAACCTGTGGAAGTGGTTTCTACTGGTTATGTGAATTTGCCTAAAGAACGTGCTACCGGATCGTTTGGCGTAATAACAAGTAAAGAACTGGAAAAGGTACCGACGGCTAACGTGATTCAACGACTGGAAGGTCAGGTACCCGGTTTGCAGATGCAGATAACTTCCGGAGATAATAGTTTTGTGTATGATAACAATACACCTGCTCCATCCAGTAATACAAGAACGATTGGCAGAAACGATTATAATTTTAATATCAGGGGTACGAGTACCATTAACAGTGAAAAATCTCCGTTAATAGTAGTAGATGGTTTTCCTACTGAACTGGATATGAAAACACTTAATCCAAACGACATTGCACAAATCACTTTTTTAAGAGATGCTGCTGCAGCATCCATCTGGGGGGCACGTGCGGCTAATGGCGTAATTGTGATTGAAACAAAAAAAGGACGTACACGTATGCCCGTAGTTAATGTTTCTATCGGATTCAGCACACAGGACAAACCCGATATCGGCTACTTAAAACTGATGAACTCCACACAGGAACTGAACTACGAAAAAGAACTGGTAGATAAAGGACTGGTGAATACTTCAATTTATAACCCGTATACAGCGGGTGTTAAAAGTTATGTAAGTGATGGGATGGATCTCGCATTCCAGTTGAAGTCCGGCAGGATTACACAGGCGGAATATGATGCAAGGGCTGCACAGATGGGTGCGATCAATAATTACGGACAGATCACCAAATACCTGATGCAGCGCGCTAATAGCCAGTCGTACAACCTGTCTGTAAGTGGTGGCAGTGATGTACATACTTATTTCCTGTCCGGTTCCTACGCAAAAGAAACACCGAGTACAAAAGGAAATTCCGGCGAAAGACTCACATTAACAGCTAACCAGGAATTTAAGATTATAAAGAAGATTACGTTATCTACCAGTCTGAAAGCAGCATTCTTCAATTATGCTGCAAATGGTATAGGGTTGAGTGCGTTATCAAGTGGTGGCAGAACATTCATGCCTTATAATGATATACACGATAAATTCTATTATAGTGCGGGCCGCCATTATGCTGATTCATTACAGGGACTTGGTTACCAGAACTGGGGATATGATTACCTGAAAGAACTGGAGCTTTCCAGTAACAGCTCTCATGATAATAATTACAGCGGAAATTTAAACCTGAATATTCCTATCTATAAAGGGCTTGCTTTTACAGCTGCTTATGCGCTGGAACGTACTTATTATAATTCCCGCATCTATTTTGGCGACAGTAGTTTTAATAACAGGGATCTGTACAATACAGGCACTACCATTGTTGCCGGTAAACTGGTGAAAGGTGTACCTAATGGTGGTATACTGAGTGTTGGTAATTCTTCTCTTAATAATTACAGCGCCCGCGGGCAGTTTGTATACAATGGTACAATTGGAAAGATCCATGAACTGAATGCGCTGGCAGGTATGGAAGCTCGTCAAACATCTATCAGCCAGAATCTCTACACGCTGTGGGGATATAACCAGTCGACAGGCATCAGTCAGCCTCCCGCTTATGGCGTGCAGTATAATACTTACAATTATGGTTCGGGTTCACTGTATGGTGCACCTTCGCAGATTGATAAAGTAAAACGTTTCCTTTCCTATTATGGTAATGCAGCTTACACCTTAATGAGCCGTTATACCTTATCTGCCAGTGTACGCTATGATGATTATAATAACTTTGGACTGGACAGAAAATACCGTGCTAAACCTTTCTGGTCGTCGGGGATCAGCTGGAATATCAACAGGGAGAAATTTATGCAGCCGGTTAGCTGGGTGAATAACCTGTCATTGCGTGTTACTTATGGCATCAATGGTAATATCAACCAGGAGATCATGCCGTTTACAAATATCAGTTTAGGTGCTGCAGATTACCAGACCGGATTACCTTATGCCGTTATTAGTTCTGCTGCTAACCCCACACTGAGATGGGAAAAAACCTATGTATTTAATGCAGGCGTTGATTACTCATTGTTTAATGGTCGCCTGGGTGGTAGTATCGATGTATATAACAAAAAAGGTAAGGACCTGATCTCTACTTTTGATGTGAACCCGACGTACACCGGTATTAACAATAGCACTCTATCGCTGAATGGTGCAACGATGTCCAATAAAGGGATTGATATCGGATTAAACGGAGCGATTATTGACAGCAAATCATTTGGCTGGAATATGATACTCAACTTCTCTTATAACAGCAATAAGATTACAGATAACCGCTTTAAAGCTACCAGTAGTTTCTTTTCAAGTTTGAGTGGTAGTTTAATTAAAGATTACCCGGTAGATGCAATATTTGCATATAGAAGTGCTGGTCTTGACAGTACAGGATTGATGCAGGTGTATGCAGGAGATGGAAGCAAGCTCAAAGCTAATCAGACCATAACAGACATGAAATCCATTAAATATGCAGGCCGTCCCTCAGCTCCTTATTATGGTTCTTTTACCAATACATTCCGTTATCATCAGTGGTCATTGTATGTACTGACTACATACAGTTTCGGCAGTGTATTCAGGAATCCAACGGTATCTTCTTATCCTACTACCAGGAGACTGAGTTATAACGTGAGTGCTGATATTGCCAATCGTTGGCAGAAGCCGGGAGATGAGGCTATCACCAATGTTCCTGGTGTAGCTGGCACCTATGCGTTTAACAGTACGCTACGATATGCTTATTCAGATCTGAATATTCAGCCGGGAGATTATATCCGCTTACGTGAAATATCCCTGGGATATGAAGTGCCTAAAAATATAGCAGGAAAAATCCTTGCCAAGAACCTGCATGTGAATGCTGCAGTACGAAATCTCGGATTAATATGGAAGAAGAATAAGGTAGGAGTAGATCCTGATTTTCTGCCAAACCTGGGTAATGTATTGCATCTGCCTCCAACAGTGCAATATAACCTGATGGTGAATGTTAGTTTTTAATTCAGCTCAAAAAAAGAAAGAATGAGAAACATATATATAGCCGTATTGTGGCTGGGTGTAATACTTTCAGCAGGATGCAGCAAATTCACAGATATAAAAACACAGGGCAGCCTGATTCCAAAGGAGACGGTGAATTACCGTTATCTCCTGAATTATACCGGTACATTTGAGGCAGGCGGGAAATTGCCTGATTTTATTTCCGCAGATGTTGCGATAACAGATAGTATACAGCAGGCATCCATAGCAGGTAACAGCAGTTATACTTTTATAATGAACTGTTATACCTGGCAGTCACCGGTCTATCCGTTATCTACTGACAGGGATAAAGATTGGGATACTTACTACGCACGTATTTATAACTGTAATATTATTATCGATGAAGTGCCGGAGAGTACAGGTGGTTCTGATTCAGTAAAGGCAGAATTGATTGCAGAAGCGATGGTTCACCGTGCAGATGCTTATCTGAACCTGGTAAATGAATATGCAAAGCCGTATAATGCAACGACTGCTTCTTCAGATTTAGGGGTGCCGTTATTACTGACCCCCAGTCTGGATGCAAAACTGAACCGTGCTACAGTCGCCACTGTATACAACAGGCTGGAAGCAGATCTGAAAGGCGCTGTCAATGCTTTGCCTAAGTTTACAAGTGTTAATACATTGCCAGGGAAAGCTGCGGCATATTCATTGCTTGCACGTATGTACCTTTTTATGGGTAATTACGCCAGTGCAGGATTATATGCGGATAGCACCTTGCTGTTACAGTCCGCATTGAATGATCTGGCCACCATCACTACTTATCCCAGAAAGCTACAGGATCCGGAAATTATCCTTGAAAAGATAGCATATGAATCTGCCAGTTATCCTCCATCTACATTAAGATTGAGTGACGAACTGCTTGTACTGCTGGGTACACAGGATCTCCGCTATAAATTATTTACATTAGATGCAGCCACTAACCTTGGGAGCGGTTATACCGGAAGGTTCTTTTCCCGTGAAAGATATACTTTCGATACCCGTAACATTGGTACTTCCGTACCTGAAATGATCCTGATCAAAGCAGAAAGTCTGGCGCGTAATAATGATGCCAATGGCGCTATGACGATGGTGAACCAGTTGAGAGTAAAACGTTTTGCAGCAGCAGATTATACACCACTCTCCGCAACAGATGCGAATGATGCAGTTGTAAAAGTAGTGGAAGAACGCCGTCGTGAATTCTTCTGTCGTCATCTTCCCTGGTATGATCAGCGCCGCCTGAAAAATGATCCACTGTTTAGCCGTACCTATACGCGTACCTGGCAGGGTGTAACATATACACTGGATCCTAACAGTAACCGGTATGTATTTCCTATAGCGGCTTACAATATCAGTTTTAACCCGGAAATAGAACAAAACCCATGATATTAAGAAGAACAATGTGCCTGATAACTGCGTTGTGCAGTGTATCACTGGCAAAAGCGCAGATAGAAAAAAATCTGGTTATAACACCAAACGCACCGGAAGTAGGTAAGCAGATTACGCTAGCCTATCATCCTGATAGTACTATGCTGGCAACCGGTAAACCGGTAAAAGCAGTGGCATATTATTATGATACTTTATACCGTTGGTCTGTAGCTGATATAAAACTGGATGAAAACTATAAAGTAACCATTCAGCTACCACCTGCGGCAGGATTTGTGGCATTCAAATTCAAAGCCGGTAATGTAACTGATAATAACCGCGACAGTGGATATATGCGTATGATAACTCATCCGGGTCGTCAACAGGCTGCTGCTAATAATGCAGGATATGCATTTCTCAGAGCTCCCAGGTTACACCTTGGTATTCCTGACTATTTCCAATCATATAACATTAGTGACAGCGCCGTTTTTTTCTGGATAGGCAATGAAATTGCCCGCTTCCGTGGAGCCAGCAGAGCATTGGCTATAACCTATATCTCTACTGCCGGCAGGCTGGAACAGATTGGCGCTACTGGTCTTGCAGATGCAACCCGTATGAATAGAGCTGCTTCCTATATGCTGCATCAGCCTGATTTAAAAGATAAAGAACGTTTTCAGTTGGCAGATGTGTATGAACGTTATCTCCATCAGCCAGCACGGGCAGATTCTATCAGGACTCTTTTACCAGCTAAACAGCCTGCATACCTGACAGCTTCCAAAGAAAAAGATCCCGATAAGCGCGTGTTGTTATGGAAACAATTCTTAAAAGACTTCCCGGCTTCTTACGAACTGGATGAAGCAATGGGTATTGACTACAGTAAAATCTACCGGGATCTCTTTTCTGTAAGCATCGCAAGACAAGATACCGCTATATTAAGATCCTACATTAAAGACTGTCCGTTCATCGTATTAGCCTTCGTCTATTACAAAATGGTGGAAATCCCTTATGCCGACTGGAAAACGATGCCTGCTAAAACAGCTTATACATTCTCTCAACCAATAATGGATCGCTTTCAGCAGCTAAAGGCAGCACAACCTGTGGAGTACTGGTATTATTCACCGGATGAATGGCGGGAGTATTGTGATAAAATGTTTGTAAATGACTATATCACACATGCCCGCATCTTAAAAGAAACCGGCAGAAATAAAGAAGCACTGGAACTGGCCAGTTATGCACAACAGTTATTGCAATACACAAGAGCAGAGCTGAATGAAGTACAGGCAGAGTTATTACAGCAGGCAGATAAAAAGAAAGAACTGTCTGAAGTATTACGCAACAGTGTACGGTTAAACCAGGCATCCGCAACCATTTTTGATCTCCTGAAAAAAGAATACAATAACGATAATGGTTTTGATGCTTACCTGGCTTCTCTTAAAGATGCTCATACCATGGAGTTGCTGAAAGAAGATGTGAAAGCATCTATGATCAGTACACCAGCTGCGCCCTTTGTACTTAGTGACCTGAACGGTAAAGAGGTTTCCCTGGAGAAATTGAAAGGTAAAGTAGTAGTGCTCGACTTCTGGGCAACCTGGTGTGCCCCCTGTAAAGCGGGCATGCCTGGCATGAAGATGGCTCAGGAACATTTTAAGAAGGATAGCAATGTTGTATTCTTATTTGTAGACACACAGGAACGTGCGCCGGATTATAAAGAAAAGGTGAAGACATTTATCACTGATAAAAAATACCCTTTCCAGGTATTGTTTGATAAAGGGGAAGATACTTATGCCGCATATGCAAAGCTTATCAAAACCTCCGGTATTCCTTTTAAGGTAGTGATTGATGGTAAAGGAGAGATCCGTTTCGCAGAAGTTGGATATAAGGGGAGTCCCAGTGGACTGGCGGACGAAATCAGTATGATGATTGAACTGGCTAAATAATTTCGAATAATAATAAGAGTGATGAACCTGAGGGGTAGTATCCACTACCTCTCTTTTTTAAATGATCAATAGTATGATGATAATTGCAGCGATGATGATGATGGTATTGCCGGTAAAGGATACTCCTTACATAGCCGAAAAGATACAATACTATAATGCAGACAGTAGTATTCACTTTGGTGCTACATTAACTATTCCTGAAAACAAGAAAAAATCCCCTGCCGTCATCCTCGTATCCGGAACGGGCCGGCAGGACCGTGATGGTACAATGGCCGGGCATAAGATGTTCCTCGTTATTGCAGACTATCTCTCCCGCAATGGATATGCTGTATTAAGAGTAGATGACAGGGGAGTAGGTGAAACCACCGGTAAGTATGAAAACGCTACTACAGCAGATTTTGCAAAAGACGTACTCACCGGCATTGACTATCTCAAAACAAGAAAAGAAATCAGTAAGATTGGTTTAATAGGACATAGCGAAGGCGGTGCTGCTGCCTATATGGCCGCTGCGCAGAGCAAAGACGTTGCTTTCGTAATCAGTCTTGCCGGACTGGCAACTTCGGGCCTAACGGCTTTAAAACAACAGAATACAGCCATTGTGAGCAGTGCTCCCATCTCTCAGCAGTCAAAGGATAGATACAATGCTGTAAACAATACCCTGTTCGATACAGTTTATGCCTATGCAGATGCACCGGATCTGGAACAACATATCCGTTCTGCCTATGCAGTGTGGAAGATATTGGATGATGAGAAGATGGCAAGAGAGGGTTCTCAGGAAAAGGGTAAAGGACATTTCTTCTTCCCGCTGGAAAGTTATATTATGCAGGCTACCGGCCCCTGGTATCGTTGCCATATCCGGTTTGATCCTGTGCCTTATCTTAAACAGGTAAAGGGTCCCTTATTAGCCATTAATGGAGATAAGGATATTATGGTGGATGCAACACAGAACTTAGGCAATTACCAGCGGTATGTAAAACATGTGCAGGTGATAACAGCTAAGGGGTTGAATCATCTTTTTCAGCATTGTGTAACCTGTACTATGCAGGAGCCAGCTACCCTGAAAGAAGATTTTGCACCGGAAGTATTAGAGGATATAAAGGTGTGGTTAAATAAACAGAGGGGAGTAAAGTGATTGTAACGGCATGAAAATAAGTATTTTACATCAAATCGTAGTTAATGTAAATTAAATGTTATATTTTTCGTGGCATTCTATAAGTCATGAATATACATTTGTTTGAGAAACTTCAAAATGATGGGTTAGTTTCCCCCACTTCTACAGAGAAGGTACGTTTAATTTCAGCGAATAAGTTGTTTTCCCTTCACTGGGAACTAAAAACAATACTCTACCTCGGAGTATTGCTGCTGAGCGGAGGGTTGGGGATTCTTATCTACAAGAATATTGACACAATCGGTCATCAGGCAATATTAGCGCTGATAGCACTGATAAGTGCCGGCTGCTTTGCATATTGCTATCGTAAAAAGTTGCCTTTCTCCTGGAATAAGGTACTTGCACCCAATGGCTTTTTTGATTATGTGCTGTTACTGGGATGTTTAACCTTTCTCACATTCTTAGCCTATTTGCAGGTACAGTACAATGTATTCGGTACGCGTTATGGTGCCGCTACATTTATCCCGATGCTGGTATTGCTTTTCTGTGCTTACTTCTTTGATCATCTGGGCATCCTGAGTATGGCTATCACAAACTTTGCCGCCTGGCTTGGACTAACGGTAACGCCTTTACAGCTTTTTCAGTCAAATGATTTTTTTGTTACCGGACGGCTTATTAATACAGGCGTTTTCATTGGAGCATTACTTGTCTTCATTGCCTATATGGGCGACCGTAAGAATTTAAAAAAACACTTTGCATTTACATACAGCAACTTCGGTGTACATATTTTCATGATTGCCTGTCTTGCAGGATTAATGGGTGATGGATTTGGGAACCGGTACGGGGATGAAAATGGATACGGTTACCTGGGATGGTTCCTGTTAATGGCTGCTGTTACTGTGTTCTGTTACATGCAGGCAATGAAGAAACGCTCTTTTTATTTCCTGCTCATCGTTGCACTGTATGGTTATATAGGATTAAGTTATATGGTGGTAAGAGGCTTGGTAGCCATTGATAGTATGGGCGCATTCTATCTTGGAATGCTTTATTTCATAGTCTCTGGTATTGGTGCTGTGGTATTCCTCGTAAACATTAACAAAAGAATTAAGAAAGCATGATTTCCTATAATAGTAAAACGCTGGATAACATTGAGGTAATTGAAGCTGCAGAAAAAGCGCTACATAAAAAGTGTATCACAGCAGAAGAATATCAGCAGATCAAAACGGCTTATCCTGTAGATCTTTATACCCCTAATCCTTATGTGCGGATCGGACTTTTTATACTGACAGTGATTATTGTGTTCTTTTCTTTTGGTCTTTTCTGCCTGTTAACAATGAACGGTGGAGAAAAGGCGATTGGAGTACTGACATTCATTTTCGGATTGGGCTGTTATGCTGCCATTGAGTATATGGTACATGAAAAGAAACACCATAAATCAGGAGTTGATACTGCTCTGATGTGGATGAGCGGATCAGCTATTATTACAGCAGTTTTTATAATAACGGATATGCATATGCCACCATCGTTGATGTGTTTACTGGTATTGTTACCAGCCACGTTTTTCGTGCTGCGTTTTGCGGATGTGCTGATGAGTGTTGTAGCTTTCCTCTCTTTCCTGGCACTGTTATATTGTATACTCATCTCTGCAGGATGGATGATCATTCCTTTCACGATGATGGGAGCTTCATTCGCCGTATACCTGGCAGCTGTGCAACTGGCAAAGGTGCAAACTTACAGGCATTATTTAAGTTGTCTGCAAATGTTGCAGATCGTTTCCCTTATCACCCTTTACCTGGCAGGAAACTATTTTGTAGTAAGAGAGGTTAGCAATGAGATGTTTAATCTTTACCTGCTGACCGGAGAGAGTATTCCCGGGGGATGGATCTTCTGGATCTTCACCATCATATTGCCACCCCTATACATATTTGCGGGCATCCGTAAAAAGGACAGGATTCTGATCCGGACCGGGTTATTCCTTATAGCGGGAATTGTATTTACGATCCGTGCCTATCATAGTGTGGCACCCATAGAAGTAGCAATGACATTAGGCGGTATCGTCCTGATTGCTGTGGCATATGGCATTACAAAATTACTGCAGCCATCCCGTAAAGGATTTACATCGGAACAGACAGATGATGATGTAACAGATGCTATACAGCTTGAATCATTGATTATCGCACAATCCTTTCATCAGGGAGGAACACAGGGAGACCATTTCGATTTTGGTGGAGGTTCCGGCAGTGGTGGTGGAGCAAGTGGTACATACTAGCTATACTATAAACAATTTGTATGATAAGAAAGGGCATTTTCTGTTAAGAGAGTGCCCTTTCTCTATTTATAACTCATTCAATAAGAGTAGGTTAAGGGTCATCCTTCGTTCATCCTTCGTTTTTAAACGGAGGATGAACGAAGGATGATCGAATCTCTACCGGATCTTTTCCGGCTTTTTACCGCATCTGTATTGGATCTACGGAATAACTCAGGAATAACCCGGCAATAACTCCGGAATAACGCAAATATGTAAACCCACATTATCCCTGGAAAATGCAGTCACATTAAAATAATTTAGTATATTGCATGATGTTTGTAGCAATCTGAAGCCTCTGAACTTATACTTTTATTAAAGGGACAATATTGAAAATCACCTATATATCCTTAATCAACATATAGCTCTATGAAAAAAATCCTTTTTCCGCTTTTGGTATGCGGCCTTTTTGCATGCTCAAAAAAAGACAATGAGAACTCCCCGTCCACACAGCCGGAAGCTGTCACAGAAATTACAACTTATTTATCAGGGGTAGACTCCTTAAGCCAGTTTGGAATAGCACTTAAAAAGACCACTATCAGCGCTACAGATGCTGCTGGAGGATTAACCGTATTTGCTACCGGCGATGAAGCAATCGGGACCTACGATATAGGTGCAAAAACAATGGGAAGTGATCTCCCGGACAGCGTTGTGAAAAGTCATATCGTAAAGGGTGTGATCAAAGCTTCTGACCTGACGGATGGTAAAATACTTATTGCTCTCAGTGGTAAAGAACTGAAAGTGAAAGTAGTTGACGGCCATATCTATATCAATGGAGTGCTGATTCTATTTGCCGATGGTAAGGCTGGAAAGCAGATAGTGCATATCATTGCTAAATTGCTCACTACCAGTCCGGGTAAAGCCAACATTACTGTGTATGATGCTACTAAATGGAATACAGAGCATCGCAGTGGTGTGCTGCTTGCTGGTGCTACAGTAAACCTTTATCTTACCAGCCTGGAATATCAGAATCATACTCCTCATTATACAGCTACTACCGATGACAATGGTATTGCACATTTTACTGGTATTACACCTGCCAGTTATTTCGCCGTTGTAACAAAAGGAAATCTGTCCAACATCTGGCCTGATGCAAACGGTAATACTTATGTAACCACAGATACACTTTTCCAGTCGACAGCAGAAATAAGCAATGCACCGATGCAATTAGGCGCTGTACCCGGTGATTTCCGCTTTACTGATTTAAACCAGGATGGTATTGTTAATGCTAATGATAAAGGAACTGCACCTATTCGTGAGATTACTATCGCCTACGGTGAAACGACTACGCAGAAAATACTGATTGGTTATGAAGTAAACCACGTGATGGCTACTATCAAAACCGTTGATGAGGCGCAAACAGCGTTAATCAATGCTGCGAAAACAATAGGTGCTCAGCAGAAACTGCTCATTATGATGGACGGTATGCTGAGTGATGAGGCAGATTGTAACGGCTTCCCTAACTGGTGTACTTTTGATCAGTTTACCTTTGGAGCTTCTGATAATACCATTGCCAATATATGGAAGGCCGAATATTCAGCCATCCAGCAGGTGAACAGGATTATCCTGAGTCTTTCTACCATGACAGGCGATACTACAAATATAGCCGCACAGGCAAGAGCTTTACGTGCTTATGCATACCTGGAACTGGCTACCTATTTCGGCGGAGTGCCTGTCAATACGGAATTGAGTATGTCTCCCAATATAAGCCGCAGCACACTTGCTGATACTTACCAATTCATAAAGAAGGAGCTTAATATTGCATTACCCGCTTTGCCGGCTAAAGTTAATTCCGGTGATTACCGCCCTATGACTTCAGGTGCTGCTAAAGTGTTCCTGGCCAGAATAGCATTGGCTGGTAAGGATTTCGTAACAGCAAAATCATATGCAGATGCAATTATTCAGAGCGGTAATTATTCCCTGATAGATTCTATCCGGATCTATGAAGATCCCGCGAATACGGAGGTATTATGGGATCTTTCTTACAGCCTTTCCGGCGACTTCTTACAGTATTTCTATCGTGGAACGATGATTGTGAACTTCTGTCCGGCAGCACGTTATGCAGAGGCATACCTGATCCGTGCAGAAGCAGATATTGAATTAGGTAATCTGGGTAGCGCTGTTGAGTTCATCAACATGCTCCGTATCAGAGCAGGAAGGTCAACTGTGGGTGTGTCCACTGCAGATGATGCAAGAGCAGAATTGAAGATTGCATATGGAATTGAATTCTATAGAGAAGGATTCCGCTTTGCAAACCTGGTGCGTTGGAATTTAGCTTCGCAGATACTTAGTAACTATGGTTACAAAGAGTATAGCAAAGCGCTTCCAATCCCGCAGACAATTATTGAAAACTATCCTAACATAGGCCAGAATGTAGGATATTAATAAACTGATTATAAATAAAAAAGAGAGGCTGGATCAAATGACCCAGCCTCTCTTTTTTATTTATAATCAGTTTATAACTGGCTTAATGGTACCATCGCATTTACATCCGGATTCCACACTTTTAGTTTCAGGCAGGCAACAATTGCAGAAGGAGCCAGTCTTGTTGTTTTAGCCTGTTGTAATTCAGGTATGGCCTCCATAACCTCCGGCAGGCGGTAAAAAGGAATACGTGAATTCAGGTGATGAATATGATGATAACCGATGTTTCCGGTTACCCAGTTCCAGAAAGGATTCATTAACATGTAACTGGAAGAAGCCATAGCCGCATTCTCGTGACACCAGCCTTCTTTCTCCCTGAAGGTTACTCCGGGAAAATTATGTTGTGCATAAAAAAGATAAGCGCCGATAGCGCAAGCTAAGAAGAAGGGTAGTACCATTAGCAACAGGCAGCTTACCCATCCCATATAAATAAATATAAGAGTACCTGCGGCAAAGTGGAATAAGATTGCCAGCAGGGAATCAAAATGGCGTGAAGGGCTGCTCAAAAATGAGCGGGAACACATGCCCACCAGGAACATGCTGGTGTATCCGAATAAGATAGTTAACGGATGGCGTTGTACCAGGTAAGCACGTCGTTCAGCTTCAGAAGATTCCAGGAATTTCTGTTTGGTCATAATCGGGTAGGAGCCGATACTTGCAGTGAACAGCTTAGAATTATGGGCATGGTGATGATCATGAGAACGTTTCCAGATACTTGCCGGAGCGAGAATGAAAACACCGAATACCGAAAAAAGGATGTTGGCAATTTTTGATTTGTAAAGGATCGTGTGGTGCTGGTAATCATGATAGATCACAAACATCCTCACCATTACCAGTCCGCAGAGCACACTGCATAGTATGCGGACAGGCAGAAATGGAATGAATGCTACAGATGCAAAGAGACCGATGAGGATGGCAGCTGTTGAAAGCGTATAATACCAGCTCTTCCACGGTGTTTCTTTGGCAAATGGTTTGGTAGCCAGAATCAGTTGTTTTCCTTTAAGCATTGTAGGTGTAAGTATATATTTAGTGTTGTGTCTTTATTTTTTTGCATTTTCCGGACGTGTATGTTTCCATCTTCTGTGACTCCACAGCCAGTATTCGGGTTGTGCACAAATATCAGTTTCAAGCGCCTTTGTGTGTGCAGCGGAAATTTCACCATCAGCAGTTTTAGCGGGTTCTTCAAAAAGTGTTCTGGCCGAAATCTCATAATATCCTCTTTTTACCCGTTGTACTTTGGCATATACTACCGGGTAGTTCAGCTTGCGGGCTATTTTTTCTGTTCCCCAGAAAACAGGTGTGTCCTGGTTCAGGAAGTTAGTCCAGAAAGCAGTGGCAGGTGCGGGTGTCTGATCAGCAATAAAAGCGGTGGCGCTCAGCTCGCTTTTATTTTGTACCATATCGCGGAAAGTATCTTTCATGGGAATGAGCCCGGTGCCAAAACGGCTGCGCATTCTGTAGATCAGTCCGTCGAAGTGTTTGTTAGACAACGGGTGATATACCACATACAGATGATGTTTGCATTCCAGGCTGAATGTATTTCCTGCCCATTCCCAGTTACCGTAATGCCCCATCACTATCATAATGCTCTTATTCTCAGAGGCATAACGGTCAAAAACTTCCCGTGCCTCTGGAGTCAGTTTGCAACGTTTGATAGCAGATGCTTTTGAAATAGTCAGTGTTTTGAATGTTTCCAGCAGCAAATCGCAGAAATATCTGTAAAAACGACGGCTGATTGCCCTGATCTCTTTTTCTGATTTTTCAGGAAACGCATTACGCAAATTCTGCATAACTACCTTCTTACGGTAACCCGTAACGTAGTATAGCAGTACGAACATGAAATCACATACCCCATAAAATATTGGAAATGGTAGTAAGGAAATCAGATAGATAAATGGCAAAACGAAAAAATACATTGACATATTCGCCACAAAATACGATATATTAAAATTTAAAAAAATGTATTTTAGTTGTATAACAACAGTTTAACACATAAACAATAACGCTAAAATTACAGTATACCCCTACGGGGGCCTTTATTTGGGTAAAAGAGATGATATTTTGTTGTAATTCGTCATTTTTCTCCGTAGTATCACCCCCGAAATCCATTAGACTGATGAAGAGGTTTTTATCATTATGTATTGTGCTGTTAGGAACAACGGAGCTGGTTGCACAATCTTTTGTAATAAATGGGCATATAACCGGTAGCCGGCAGAAATATATTTACCTCTCTTATGAGGGCCATAAGGACAGTTCAAAAATAGAAAATGGCCAGTTTCGGCTGAAAGGAAGTATCTCTGAACCGGCAAACGCAATACTCCATTTTACCCCATTTCCCACTGATGAAGAATATCAGTTAACAAGAGAATTCATGCTGGAACCTTCCGTGATTGAGATCTCTGTTAAAGGAGGAAATCTGCGGTTAGCTGTCATAAAAGGATCTGTATCACAAGCAGAATCCGAAAGCCTGGATAACATGAGGGTGCAGGTAAAAAAGGAAACGGAACGGCTTTCAATAAAATATGATAAAGCCGAAAATGCCTGGGGAAAGGCCGTTGATGCTCAGCAAAGTGAACGCGTGCAGGACTCCCTGAAAGCAATTGTATCAGCTATACATGATCAGTTGAGTTCTTATGACAATGCGATTCAGCAACATACGCTAAACTTTATATCCACACATCCGGATTCTTATATCAGCGGTTTAGAGTTGAGTTTATTTGTACGAATACTTCCGCTGGATACCTTACGGAAAATGTATCTGCAATTAACACCCCGCATAAAAGAGAGTTTTGCCGGTAAAGAAATATCCAAAGAAATCCATGTGATGACTGCCGCATCACCGGGTAGTGAAGCGACCGATTTTGCAACAGTTGATATTAACAATAAACCGTTGCAATTATCTTCATTCAGAGGCAGTGTGGTATTATTAGACTTCTGGGCCAGCTGGTGCGTACCATGCAGGGTAAGTAATCCTCATCTCATCGCCCTGTTTAATAAATATAAAAGCAAAGGATTTACTATCATCGGCATAGCGGATGATAACAGGAATCCTCAGGCATGGCGTACTGCTGTTGAGCAGGATCATATAGGAATCTGGTATCACGTGCTTCGTGGATCTGATTTGGTAAATCAGTTGAAAGGACTTCCTAGTGAAGAAGATATCGGTCATAAGTTTGCGATCTACTCATTGCCCGTTAAAATTCTGATAGATAAGAACGGAGTGATCATTGGCAGATATGGATCTGAAGATGAAGCCGCGCTGGAAAAGAAACTGGAAGAAATATTATAGATCATAATAGCTTGCAATTCCCCGTTTTTCTCCGTATTATTATCACCATGTTGAAACGTTCTTTGATGGCAGTAGTCTGCCTTGTCATATGTCTTTATGCCAATGCGCAAAAAACATCTAATAGTCCGGAGAAAGAGAAATGGTTCATGGATCTGGGCCTGGGTATGTTCATCCACTGGAGTGTGGACGTACAGGTGGGAGCGGTGATCAGTCATTCTATGGCTGGCGCTTCCGATGATTATCTCAAACGCTTCACGGAAGAACTGCCCAAAACATTCAATCCACACAAATTTAATCCGGACGACTGGGCCGTACTGGCAAAACTGGCTGGTATGAAATACGTGGTATTCACGGCAAAACACCATGCCGGATTCTGTATGTGGGATACCAAAACCACGGAATTCAATATCATGAATACCCCTTTTAAAAAGGATGCCACAAGGGCTATCTTCGATGCCTTCCGTAAACAGGGTATTGCTATTGGGGTGTATTATTCTCCTGAAGACTTCTACTATTTATACAAACATCATATTCCAATTGGCAGAATGCAGCATCCTCAGCATTTTCCTGAAAAGAATCCCGGCCTCATGGCATATGATAAATCACAGATTAAAGAATTACTCACCAACTACGGTAAGATAGATTTTATCTTCTTTGACGGACCGGCAGAAGGATTAAAAGAATACGCCTGGCAGTTACAACCGGAGATCGTGGTAACCCGGGGCGCCATGAATACACCTGAACAGGAACTTCCGGATTCCATTTTACCAGGCCCCTGGGAAGCATGCTTCACCATGGGAACCGACTGGCAATACAAACCTACTAACGACCCTCAGAAGTCAGGTACGGAAATGATTAATATGCTGATAGAAACCCGTGCAAAAGGTGGTAACCTGCTGTTGAATGTAGGTCCCAAACCAGATGGAGAAATCCAGATAGAACAGGAAGCATTACTGCGTGAACTTGCCTTGTGGAACCTTGCAAATGGCGAATCTGTAAGTGGCGTAAGGCCCTGGAATATTGCACATGAAGGAAATGTATGGTTCACCCGTGGCAAAGATACCAGCACCGTATATGCTTTTGTTCCCGGTGGAAAAGACTGGAAATACGGAGAAAGGAAAGACCTTGTACTAAGAACCTTGCAGGGCAATGAACATACTAAAGTATCTATACTTGGATATGGTAGTGAACTGGTAGAATATAAAGAAGGATTTGATGCCGGTATTTATTCGCAGTCCACACCAGTGGGATTATTAATCAGTGCTGTAAACGGGCAACGTTTTTATACTGACAGGAAGTGGCCTAACCCAGTGGTGATTAAGATTGAGAATGTGAAGTATAAACCTGCTATCAGTAATTATAAACAGAGTACGATTGATGGTGCAAAATAGCCTGTTATGACATACTTTTGCATGACAAATACTATCTTATGAAAAACAATACGTCCTTTTTTCAACTCTACCTGCGTATAGCCCTGGCAGCGAGTTACCTTTGTGCAGGACTCGACCGCTTCGGTGTTTGGGGCCCTAATGGAGCTTCCCGCGTAACCTGGGGCGACTGGAAGCATTTCATGGTGTATGCCAATAAAGTGATATTCTTTTTACCTGAAGGCCTTGCAGAGATCTTTGCGGCAGTGGCCTCAGGAAGTGAAATTATTTTTGGTGTTCTTCTTATCATTGGCCTCTGGACCCGCTGGGCTGCAATAGGCAGCGGCATACTCACCTTGTTATTCGCATTGTGTATGACATTTGCATTTGGTATACAAGCACCCCTGAACTATTCAGTGTTTACAGCAAGCGCCGGGAGCTTTTTACTGTCAACTATTCCTGTGTACAAATGGAGCCTGGATAGTTTTTTGAATAAGAAGTCTCAAAAATAAATCAGGGGGCTGAGAATTATAAGAACAACTATATATATCTATAAAATCAGGCTGTATTGGACTTATGATACAGCCTGATTCTGATTAACCCAGTTAACAGTAATATAACTTTACGTCTCAACATTTATACTCAATTTGCAGACTTCCTTTGCCAAATAGATCACTGTTGCAAATTTTTGTATTAATGAGTGTAATCTCACAACTGAATAATGGAGACGAAAAGGTGTTCAAACAAACCTATGATTTGTTGCACCGCAAAGTATTCCGCTTTTTTCTTAAAAGGAATGATTCTCATGATACTGCAAAGGAGCTGACACAAAGGACTTTTATTAAGCTCTGGCAATACAAACATACCCTGAAAGAAGAGTTTTCTCTGGAAACACAGCTGTTTACGATCGCCAATTCTGTTCTGGTGGATCATTTCCGGAGGGAAACCCATCAGAATAATATGCAGGCAACACTGATCGTACAAATGCGGGATAACCAGACTATCGCGCATCCCATGCAGGAGTTTGAACAGGTAAACTATCTCAATGCCGCTATCGCAAATCTCCCACCGGTACGGAAAAAAGTAATTGAACTCAGGTTAGTACATGGCTTTACAAACAAAGAAATAGCTCATCATCTGTCTATTCAGGTGAAGACTGTGGAAGATCATATTACAAAAGCATTACGCCATGTGAGATCAATTGGTATTATCTAAATGTTAACAGCAGGGGGTACACGACTGCTCATACGTACCCATTTTGATATTATTATATTAACACTAAATGTAAGACCTAACATTGCGACAGGACGACTTAAAAGATGATTGGGATAAGGCTGATGCTGAAACACCACTACCTGCTAATTTAAGTGAAGGGATGTACCGTCAGATTGAAGCAGAACTGTTTAATAAAAAGAAGCGCCTGACCTTAAGAAAGAGTTTGTGGTCTGCCGTTGCTGCGACTGTATTATTGTTTATAACAATAGGCATATTTAAAAGGAATAATAGTAAACCTGCGATGATTGCGTCATTGCCAAAGAGAACGAAAAATCTTGTGCAATGGGAAGAGAAACGTAATGATACTAATACAAAGGAAATAATCACCTTGCCGGACGGTACTGTAGTTCAATTATTTAAACACAGCGCCATTCGTTTTAAGCAACCCTTTGTACAGTTGAAACGGGAAATTGTTCTGGAAGGACATGCTTCTTTTAATGTTTCTAAGAATCAGAAAAACCCTTTTGTGGTGTATGCCGGACCAACAGCCACAACGGTATTAGGAACATCTTTTAATGTAGCACAGAATGCAGGTGATATAACAGTAAAATTGTATAGCGGAAAAGTAATGGTAAAACCTGCCGGGCAGCCGTCCGCCAATTGGAAAAAAGCTATCTATCTTTCTCCCGGTCAGCAAATGAAATACAATGTGGAAAAGGGTGTGGTAGCAGTGACTGTATTTAAAACAGATACTATACAACATATAGAATCAATGACCTTTAGTAATTCGCCCATTCAACTTGTACTTGATTCATTGGCTGCTAAATACCATGTGCAGATTTTATATGATGCCAGGGAACTGGATAAAATCTATTTTACAGGAACTATCCAGCCTACAGATTCACTCATGGAAATATTACAGTCGATGGGGAATATGAATAAACTGGCAATAGCGGAACAAAATAACACAATCATTATTAAAGGTCCTCAACATTAATGTATATGATAAAATATATTCTTCTTGTTTCGTTAATAGTTACTTCGGCTGCTTCTGCACAACAAAAAATAGATGTACAGGCACATCGTGGTGGTCGTGCTTTAATGCCGGAAAACACGATTCCTGCAATGATCCATGCCATTGATCTGGGTGTGAGAACACTGGAGCTGGATTGTGTGATTTCTTCAGATAATAAGGTTGTAGTATCACATGATGTGTATATGTCGTCCGGCTTTATGCGTACGCCTGACAGCAAGGATATTGATAAAAAGAATGAGAAGAGTTATGCCATTTATAAAATGACTTACGATAGTGTTCGTAAATATGATGCAGGTACAAAACCTCATGCGGAGTTTCCTGATCAGAAAAAAATAAAAACATACAGACCACTGTTGTCTGAGCTGATTGACAGTGTGGAAGCATATGTTAAGTTGCATCATCTGAAACCGGTGTATTATAATATGGAAACGAAATGTTCTCCGGAGGGCGATGGTGTTTTTCATCCCAAACCGGATGTGTTTTCTGCACTGGTAATGGAGGTGATCAACAAAAAACATATTGCTGAGAGAGTGATTATTCAATCGTTCGACATCAGAACGTTGCAAATCATTCACAAAGATTTTCCTAAACAAAAAACAGCATTGCTGATCTACAATGAAGAAGGTTTGGATGCTAACATAAAAACACTGGGATTTACACCTGATATCTATAGTCCTTATTTTGCTGTGGTTACACCTGAGCTGGTAAAAGAAGCACACGGAAAGAAAGTGGCTGTTTTACCGTGGACGGTAAATGAGGTACGCGATATGGAGAAAATGATCTCCTATGGTGTAGATGGCATTATTACTGATTGTCCTGACAAACTGGTTGCCGTTGCCGGCAGTTATCAAAAGAAATAGCTATCTAACCTATGACAACCCTGGTCGTCCGAGTCATTTGACTTTGACGGCCTTTTTTTTGTATTATTGTTCCCATTATGGTAACAGCAGAAATTGTGGGGCACCTGGGAAGTATATTTCCTGCCGGGCGTATCAAAAGCCGCCTTTTAGATCTTGTTTCTTATGCTGCAGATGCGGGTTTTTATCATATGGTCCCGAAGGCTGTAGTGCAGCCAGCCAATATAGAAGAAGTCAGGGCGTTATTTGCTTTATGCAGGCAGCTGAATATTCCGCTTACTTTCAGGGCCGGAGGAAGCAGTTTGTCAGGGCAGGCTATTACAGATGGTATCCTTGCCGATCTGAGCCAACATTGGCGGAAAGTACAGCCATTGGATCATGGAGCCACGGTAAAGGTGCAGCCTGGTGTTACAGGCAGTGTGGTGAATTATACGTTGAAAAGTCATAACGTAAAAATAGGACCAGATCCCGCTTCTATCAATACCGCCATGATGGGAGGAATCCTTTCCAACAACGCCAGCGGAATGTGCTGTGGCGTAAAACTGAATTCCTATCATACCCTCAGATCATTACATTTTATACTGCCCGACGGGAAGGAATATAATACCGCTATACCGAAAGACTATACCCGGTTTGAGGCCGAATCTGCCGCTCTGGCCGCAGGATTGAAAACCTTGCGGGGTCAGGTACATCACAATACCACTTTGTACGATCGCATCCGTAAGAAATACCTTACTAAAAACACCGTTGGTTATTCATTAAATGCTTTTGTAGACTATACACATCCGCTGGACATCTTTGCCCACCTGATGATAGGTGCAGAAGGTACACTGGGATTCATTGCAGAAGCAGTAATGGATACGGTGCCCGATTACCCGGCAAAGGCTACCACTATCCTGTTCTTTAAGAATATGAAGGATGCCTGTGATGCTATTGTGCCATTGAGAGATTCTGGTGCTGAGATGATAGAACTGATGGACAGAGCCTCTTTACGGTCTATTGAAACCATCAAAGGTATTCCCTCTATCATAGAATTTTTACCGGAACCAGCAGCTGCTTTGCTGGTAGAGTACCAGGATGTGGATGAGCAGAAGGTGGCACAAAAGATTCTTGCTTTTGAACAGATCCCTTTATCCCTGCTTACACCGGCTACATTTACTATAGATACGTATACCCGTGAACTTTACTGGAAAATAAGGAAAGGAATGTTCCCTTCTGTGGGCGCTGTGCGTGCCAAAGGCACTACGGTGGTGCTGGAAGATGTTGCTTTCCCGGTAGAGCAACTAGCCGCTGCCTTGTCGGACCTGCAAGCGTTGTTCATCAAATATGAATACCTGAATGCAATCATTTTCGGTCATGCAAAAGACGGCAATATCCATTTTGTGGTTACACAATCTTTCAATACCGAAATGGAAATTGAACGTTACCGGCTGTTTATGGATGAAGTGGTTTCACTAGTAGTCAACAAATACGATGGTGCCCTGAAAGCTGAGCATGGTACCGGACGTAATATGGCGCCATTTGTAGAAGTGGAGTGGGGAGCAGAAGCCTATCAGATTATGCGGCAACTGAAAGAACTGGTAGATCCGCAGCAGATTCTAAACCCCGGCGTGATCATTAACGATGATAAACTGGCTCATATTAAACACCTGAAGTCATTGCCCGAAGTAGAGGAAGAAGTGGATAAATGTATTGAATGCGGATTCTGTGAACATAAATGTCCGAGCCGTGATCTTACCATGACACCTCGCAGAAGAATCGTAGCGAGACGCGCTCTGGCAAACTTTAAAAAGGATAATAACACTGCTGATTATAAAACATTGCTGCATCAATATCAGTACGACGGGTTAGATACCTGTGCTGTAGATGGCCTTTGTGCTACTGAGTGCCCGGTGAACATTAATACCGGCGACCTCGTAAAGCGATTAAGAAAAGAGAATCATTCAGCCTTTGCAAATAAAGTAGCAAAACAGGCTGCCATGCATTTCAATACAGTGGAAAGTGTGGTGAAGTTGTTGTTGAGATCCGGAGTACTTGTGAACAAAGTGTTTGGTAAGCAGGCAATGACAAAATTAACAGGCTTCTTAAAGAAGGTGGTACCATCTTTCCCACTGTGGATGGCGGAACAAACCGGGCCTATTCGGATCAGAAAGACTATCGTTCCCCAGCCCTCCTTCATTTATTTTGCCACTTGTATCACCCGAAGTATGGGGAGCAGTATGGAAGGTAAAAAGAGTATGATTGACAGTCTTCTGACTGTAGCACAGCGTGCGGGTATCAACATACAGATCCCTGTGAATATTCATGGTCATTGCTGCGGACAGCCCTTTTCTTCCAAAGGATTTGCCGATGCAGCTGCTTATACAAAGAACAAAATAATTGAGTGGCTATGGCAGGAAACGCAGCAGGGGCAACTGCCGGTGATCCTGGACATGAGCTCCTGTACTTATACTTTGCTGGAATGCCGGCCTTACCTGAACGAAACCAACAAAGCCCGTTTTGATAAGCTGATTATTCTTGATACTGTTGATTTCTTAAATGATCATGTAGTTCCTTCTTTGCCTATTAAAGTGAAGAAAAATACGGTGGCTCTGCATCCCGTTTGTTCATTAACGAAGATGAAGAATGCCTATAAACTTACCAATATCGCCAAAGCATGTGCAGAGAATGTAAATGTTCCTGTGTATGCAGGATGCTGTGGAATGGCGGGCGACAGGGGCTTTTTATTCCCGGAACTGGTGAAATCTGCTACCGGACAGGAAGCCGAAGAAGTGTTGCAGAATGAGAAGCAAGGATATTATTCCAGCTCCAAAACCTGCGAAATGGCATTGGCGGATGTAACGAAGAAGAATTATGAATCTATTGTATACCTGGTAGAAGAATGTAGCTGATTATTGTAAAAAGGACGCAAATTCTTCCCGGCAGGATCTAAAGATTACACTACCTTTGCGGTTTATTTTAGAAATATGACTTTTGAAGAATTAAACCTGAGTAAGCCTTTATTGAATGCTTTGAATGATAAGGGGTATGCCATACCGACTACCATTCAGGAGAAGGTTTTCTCTGTAGTAATGTCCGGCAGGGATGTATGTGGTATCGCCCAAACAGGCACTGGTAAGACTTTTGCCTATCTGCTTCCCTGTTTGCGGCTGTTCAGGTTTTCGAAAGACAGGTACGCCCAGATCCTGATCGTTGTACCTACCCGCGAACTGGTAGCGCAGGTGGTGGAAGCAGTGAAAACACTAACCAGCTATATGAGTGTGGAAGTGGCCGGATTTTACGGCGGTGTGAACATGAACCCTCAGATGGTAACTGCAGAAGGTAAGCTGGATGTGGTAGTAGCCACCCCCGGCCGCCTGGTAGACCTGATTATGAGCGGGGCTTTAAAGATGAAAGCTCTCAAAAGGCTGATCATTGACGAGGTGGATGAAATGCTGAACCTGGGTTTCCGTGCCCAGTTGAACATGATCCTGGATCTTTTACCTCCTAAAAGGCAGAATCTGTTGTTTTCTGCCACAATCACCGAAGAGGTAGAAAAGCTGATTGCCACTTACTTTAACGACCCTGTAACGATAGAAGCCGCCCCTGTAGGTACTCCATTAAAGAATATCAGGCAGATAGGATACAACGTTCCCAACTTCTATACGAAAGTGAACCTGCTGGAACTGCTGCTTACCGAAAACGCAGAGATGTCCAGGGTGTTGGTATTCGTGGCCACAAAGGAAATGGCCAACGAATTATATGAACATATTTCTACCAGGTTCCCGGATAAAGTGGGTGTAATGCATTCCAATAAGGAGCAGAATCACCGTTTTAATACTGTTAAGCAATTCAAGGAAGGGAATTATCGCTTCATCATTGCTACCGATATCATTGCCCGCGGGTTGGATATTGCAGAAGTAACACATGTGATCAATTTCGATACTCCTGAAGTCCCTGAGAACTACCTGCACCGTATTGGTAGAACCGGTAGGGCTGATAAAGACGGGGTATCGCTGGTTTTTGTAACTGAAAAGGAAAAGGAATTCCAGGAAAAGATTGAGGGATTGATGAACTACCAGATTCCAATGGAACCTTTACCAGAGAACCTGGTAATCTCTGATGTGCTTACAGACGACGAAATGCCACAGGTGAAAATGAAAACTTACCTGATTGCATTACCACCCAAGGAATTATCTGGTCCTGCTTTTCATGAGAAGTCTGCCAAGAACAGTAAAGTAAACAGGAAGGTTTCCCATGCAGATAAGATGATGAAAAAGTATGGTAAACCTAAGAAGAGAGGAGCAAAGGATAAGAATAAAAAGAAACGGTAAACACTACTTATATTTTTTGCAAGTGTTGTATAAAAACAAATGACCTGTCGCTTTGACAGGTCATTTGTTTTTCAGGAATTTTAAGCCACAAGTTTAGTTTCAGATAGGTGTTAACTCCATAATGTTTTGTCCATACATGGGTAAAGGTTATAGTTTTGTGCTATTAAGTTCGGGGAGTCTTGGAGGAGACTTGCTAGTAAGTAGCACCTTTGATAGGTGATTGATAGGTCTTTGATAGGTGTTTGGTAGGTGTTTGGTAGGTCATGACCTATCAAACACCTACCAAACACCTATCAAAGACTTACCAAACCTGCAAGACTCCAGCAACTTACTCCGAAGTTTCTCCGAACTCTCCCCAGTCGCTCCCAATTAGAAATAAAGGGATTAATGCTTCCGTAACTCCAGAATAATCATTTAGTAGTTACCCGGACAGAAGATTAGAAGTGGTGGCGTATATGGAAATCTAGGATAGAATTGAGGAGAAGTTTTTATTGCTGTTTATTTCCTTTGAAAGTTTCCCGATGTAATCATAGACTTTATTAAAAAAGAATGGCCCCATACTGATCCTTTTTACCCCCAGCGATTCTAACTCTTCAAAATCTGGCAGGTCGGGCATACACATTACGTTAATGGGAAGATGAGTGGCTTTCACCACCTCTTTAATATCATTCCTGTTGGTAATACAGGGAACAAAAATCCCGTCAGCGCCGGAGTCCTGATAGCTTTTAATCCGGGTAAGTGTTTCGGGAAGAGCTGTGGGCATACCAAGAAGGAATCCATCAGTCCTGATGTTTATAAAAATATCTAAATTATTCCGGCTGATGTGATTTGCCACTGCGGAAAGGATTTTTTGAAATTCAGCAACTGATTGTAATTGACGTGTAGCGTCGGGAATAGTATCTTCCAGGTTTATTCCCACTACACCCGCATCATGTAATTTTTCTATGTTTCTGGTAATGCCGTCAATCGTCCGGCTATATCCTCCTTCTATATCAACCGAAAAAGGTATACGTACTACATCCACAACGTTTTTAGCTAATTGAAGGAGGGTTTCAAACGGCAGCTTTTCTCCATCTTCATAACCAAAGGAATTTGCCAGTGCCTGGCTCGATGTGGCAATTGCTTTAAAACCATTGGCTTCAAACATTCTTGCACTATTTACATCCCATATATTTCCTAACAGGAGAGGTGTTGCACTTTGATGCAGTTGTGAAAATGTTTCAAAAGAACTCATACAATAGAAGTTTATAGTTTGCTTAATAATTAACTTTTAGCAAAGCTATTACAGCAATAAACTTTTAAATTGTACAAATCGGAACACTTTTATTTATTGGAGAAAGGCCTGGTTAACAGGGAATCTGTTTTCCAGATAGGCCGAAGGAGTGACGCCGGTAAATGATTTAAAATCTCTTATAAAATGTGACTGGTCAAAATAACCGCACTCATAAGCAATGGAAGTGAAAGGCTGTTCATTTTTAGCAATGAGCCTGAGACTAAGCTGAAACCGGTTTATTTTATTGAATGATTTGGGAGAAAGGCCTGTATGCTGATAAATTATTTTTTGCAGATAACGGCTGGTAATACCATAGGTTGATGCAATATTACTAATGTTATTTTCTGCGGAATCTGTTTTTATACTGGTTAAAATGCTGGCGACTTTGTCAATTTTGAAAGATCTTTTTTCGCTGCGTACCAGCCTTTTTAATAAAAAGCTTTCTATAAGTTCTATTCTTTTGCTCAGTTTTGTTGTTTCCAGAAGTTGTGAATGTAAAACCTTTACCGGTTTACCAATTATATCTGAAAGATCGGAAACCTGGTTGTTAAACACTCCAATTTCATCGTTTAAAAAATATGCCGCTGAATGGGTGAAAAATCTAATGCCGAGCATGGTATGCCTGCCTTTTGATTTTATTGCCAGCGGTTTTGTAATCTGCCCCCATAATTCTATCTGAGGAGTTCTGAGGAATTTATTTTCAGCAGATGATTCCCATGTACCTTCTCCTAGATTAAAAATCACTTCCATATCGCCACTAGGGAATACGGTATCTTCAAATTCAATGTCTGAATCTGACTCAAAGATATAATAATGCTTTACGTAAGGCTTTAAGATATCAGATGGAGGGAAGTGTTTAAATTCCATATTGTGAAATTATGAAATTCTGCTGGTTTATCTTCCCTAATAAGATCATGGTAAGTATACCATATTCTCAATTTTACTATGGCCAGGTGTTCTCTCCTTTTTTCATCTTATCCATTATTTCCTTATAAATGTCCTGATCACTTTCAGGAGAAAGTATTAATGCCTTTTCCTGCCATTTCAGGGCCTCTTCTTTTTTGCCAAGTTTGTAAAGGATATTCGCATAAGCGCTCATCGTAACAGAGTTCTTTTCCATCTCTACTACCTGCTGCATCCAAGCAAGTGCCTGGTTGAGCATAACTGTATCATTAGTACCAGTAAATACTTTTGTTGCCATGCTGCTTATTTTAGCAGGAGAGAAGCTATTACCTCCTTTTTTCAGATAGTCTGTCAGGTTATCAGTCATAGGTTTCCAGTCGTGACTCTTTTTAGCATCTGCTTCCTGTTCCAGGATGACCAGGAACTGTTTGCGGTTAGGGTCGGGGATGGAAGAAGTATCTGCATCTTTTAGTCCCAGTGCAGGGATGAGCCTTTTACTGCGTTCCTGTGGAATAAAGGGAGCATGGATTTTACGGAGTATGTTCAGCGGAACTTTGATAATTTCACGGTCGTAAGTCATGAGTCCGTTTTCTTCTATTTCCACATCGTAAGGTTCTGTGTAAATGGAACCGGAGAGCCCTTCTGTTTCATATACTTTCAGCCGTTTTACCATACCAGCGTATTTACCGTTCATTTCTGAAGGGGTGATCTTTACATATCCCCAGCCAGCAGGAGCATTCCACTGGTGGCCTTTTACGGGCACACCCACACCGCCCCATTCGCCCAGCACGCGGGCTTTACCTGGTAAGGCTGGCGCAGTACCCGGGCCCGGGTAATCATGAATATCTGTAAGGTCGCTGTTGGCCCACTTCTCAGCAGGGTTCTGCGGACCGTCTGTACCATAGTTTTCGCCGGTATGTCCGTTGATCAGTCGCGAGTGATCCATTTTATGTAATGCTTCCGTTAAGCGGGGCTGATCGTAGCTATACCATCCTTCATTAAATAGTACCCAGCAGATAATTGAAGGGTAGTTGAATAACTGGCGGATATTAGCTTCATTTTCTGTTTCAAATTCTTTTTTAGCTTCAGGTTCCAGATTGGCGCAGGTTACCATATCCTGCCATACCAGCATCCCCAGTTTATCAGCATGATAATACCATCTTGCAGGTTCTATTTTAATGTGTTTGCGGATGGTGTTAAAGCCCATGCTTTTGATGGCAGCGATATCGAATTGTAAAGCAGCATCAGTAGGAGCGGTGTAGATCCCATCGGGCCAGAAGCCCTGATCCAGTACGCCCAGGTTGTAGGTATATTTATCATTCAGGAAGATACGTTCCTGTCCTTTAATGTCTTTTTTGATTGCAATCTTGCGCATCCCAAAGTAAGAGGTCACCTGATCTATAGTAGTGCCTTTTTTTATGAGATGGATGGAGAGGTCGTAGAGGAAAGGATCTTCCGGATTCCAGAGATGTGCATTGCGAATAGGTAGTTTGAGTCCTTCATTAGCAGCACCCTTTACACTACCAGCCATTTTTCCGTTTGCATTAGCTACAGCTTCTATGGAGTAGTCATCTGCATTGCCTGTGATATGAACTTTCAGACAGAGGTAGCCACCATCTACTTCCGGTACCATTTCCAGGGAGGAGATGTATACCGGCGGAACTATTTCCAGCCATACCGTTTGCCAGATGCCTGTGGTTGCTGTATACCGGATACCCTGGGGAGCCAGTACCTGTTTACCATGAGGGTTAGGGCCTTTGTCCGTAGGGTCGTATACGTTTACAACCAGTTCGTTATCTCCATTTTCTAGCAGGTCTGTAATGTCGAAAGAGAAGTTCTGGTATCCACCAGTATGGCTGCCGGCTTTCTTACCGTTTATATAAACAGTGGTTTGCCAGTCTACTGCCCCAAAGTGGAGTAGTACCCGTTTGTTGGTGTCTGGTTTTGTGAAGGTCCGTTTGTACCAGAGGCGCTGGGTAGGCAGTACCGGTTTTTTAACGCCGGATAATGCTGATTCGATAGGAAAAGGAACCAGGATTTGTCCATCGAATTGTGTGGGCTGTGCGGCATCTTTGTCTGTGATGGCGTATTGCCAGAGGCCGTTCAGGTTTTGCCATTCATTACGTACCAGCTGTGGGCGGGGATATTCTGGCAGCACTTTGTCCGGATTCACATCTTTTGCCCAGCGGGTTTGTAATGGCGTAGGCTGCATTTGCCAGGTCGATTGGGCTTGCAGGTGAGGCAGACAGCTACAAAACATGGAAACAAAGAGCGGAAATAGTTTTACATAACGCTTCATGGAATGTGCCGGTGGTTTTTAATTCTGACGAATATAACGGCCGGGGGCTGTAGTACGTTCGCAGTCAGGTACAATTTTAATTTATTAGGATTTTATTGCAGAAGTACGCGAAAGGTAACATACTCATAAAAACATAAGGTGGCCAGACTAAGGAATGTCCATTTTAGCACAGGAAAGTGTCCATATATGAACAGGTTTTAGCATGATGAAATGGTGCAGTCCGCCATAGCCGGACATTTCTTTATATGGCATTTGTTTTGAACATAGGGAGCGTAATAACATCAGCCATGATCAAAAATTATCTTAAGGTCGCATGGAGAAGCCTTGCCAGGAATAAGATTTATTCCCTGATTAATATCACCGGTTTAACAGTAGGTATTACCTGTTGCATCCTGATCACATTATATGTAAAAGATGAATTATCATACGATCGTTATAATCAACATTATAATGAAACTTACCGGGTAGTGCAGGCTTTCCGGAGTGCTAAAAATGTAAAGGAATTAGCTCCGCCTGCGCCGGAAGAATACCAGGTATGGGGCTGCGCCCCACTGGCTGCTGCAATGAAAGCTGATTTCCCGGAAGTGACCAAAATAGCACAGTTTACAAGTCCCAGTACATACCTGCTCCAGTACAAGGATAAACACTTCCAGGAAAACGGTATCGTATTTGCCGATCCTTCGATGTTTGACATCTTTAGCTGGAAGATGATATATGGAGATAAGACTACAGCCTTAAAAGGAGTGAATTCTATCGTACTCACCAAAAGTATTGCTGAAAAATATTTTGGGAACAGCAATCCTGTAGGCCAGATGCTAAAGGTGGATGACGATAAATCGATCATGGTGACCGGCGTAATGGAAGATGTTCCTGCCAATTCTCATTTTACGTTTAATGGCATGATTTCCATGAGTACTTTCAGAAAAATAAGACCTGAGATCTTTGACTCCTGGGGATATGTTGATTTCTATACTTACTTTACTGTAGCTGAACATACAGATATAAAAGCGATGCAGGCAAAGGCCGATGCATTCGTACAACGTCATCATCCTGATAACATTGAGAATAGTTATGCTATTGCTTTTGAGCCCTTAAAGAATGCGTATCTGCATTCAACCGCAAAAAGGCAGCCGGGTGTAACAGGCAGTTTATCTAATGTGTATATCTTCTCTCTGGTAGCCGTTTTCATTCTGTTCATTGCCTGTATCAATTTCATCAATCTCTCTACTGCGCGTTCTATGGAAAGGGCAAAGGAGATCGGAGTGCGTAAAGCAGTAGGAGCATACCAGGGAGGGCTGATGTTCCAGTACCTGACAGAGTCTGTATTGATTGCCTTCCTAGCTACTGTACTGGGAGTGGTATTAGCGGTTTGTTTATTGCCGGTTGTGCGTGAGATGTCAGGTAAGCCCTTACCTTTTGCTGCAGTGATATCCTGGAAGATGCTGTTGGCATACCTTTTAGCACCTGTATTAGTGGGTATTCCGGCGGGTATTTATCCTGCCTGGGTATTAGCCCGGTTTAAACCAGCGCTTGTGTTAAAGGGCAAGTTTCATTCGTCCGGTAAAGGAATACAATTGAGACAAGGGTTGGTGGTATTCCAGTTTAGCTTATCCATTGCATTGATTGCCTGTACTGCTATTGTATTTTCACAACTGAATCATCTCAGGTCTCACGATCTTGGTTTTCGCCAGGACCAGATGCTGGTAATAGACTATGGTGGCGATAACAATATCAATAAAAATATTGAAGCAGTAAAGGCTACACTGGCGCGTAATCCAGCCGTAACATCTATTTCAGCTTCAAGAACAGTACCTGGAGATTTCCTGCCCAATGGAACAACAATGATCGAATCGTCGAATGGAGACAAATTATCATTTGATCCCGGCCTTTATGAAATAGATGCAGATTTTTTACCTGCTTACGAGATTAAGATGGCAGCCGGCAGGGCTTATTCCAAAAGTTTTTCCACAGATTCAACGCAGGCGATCATCATTAATGAAGCGGCTGCAAAAATGTATGGATATGCTAATCCCGCGGATGTTGTTGGTAAACCTTTTGATCAATGGGGGCGTAAAGGAACGGTGATAGGTGTAACAAAAGATTTTAATTATCAGTCGCTCCATAACAAAGTAGAACCGCTCACAATAAGAATAGCAAATTTTTACTCGTTCAATAAACTATCCCTGCGTGTAAAATCTGAGCATTTATCAAAAACGATTGCTGAACTGGGAAATTCCTGGGCAACAATAGCACCAACCCGGCCTTTCCTGTATAGTTTCATGGATAAGTCGTTTAACGAGCAATACCAGAAGGATTTACGCTTTGGAGAGATCTTTATGACCTTTGGTTGTCTCACTATATTTATTGCCTGTATGGGCCTGTTTGGTCTGGCTACTTATTCAACAGAGAAGAGATTAAAGGAGATAGGTATCAGGAAGATCCTGGGTGCATCTGTTGCCAATATTGTAAGCTTATTATCCGGTGATTTTGTAAAGCTGGTATTGGTAGCAATCGTTATTGCCACACCATTTGCCTGGTGGGGAATGAACCATTGGCTGAACGACTTTGCATACCGGGTAGCTATTCAATGGTGGATCTTTGGCATAGCAGGATTGATGGCAGTAGTTATTGCACTGCTGACAGTAGGGTTCCTGGCTTTAAAAGCCGCTATAGGCAATCCGGTAAAATCATTAAGAGCAGAGTAAAATAAAAATTGCTCAATAATAAGCAAGAGGGTATATCAGGCTTTGATATACCCTCTTGCTATGTATAAACCGGAAAAATTTCTACATTTGCCGGTAGACACACTATGTTTTTATGCAAACCATTATCCTGATAACCTTTTTTACCTTTATTGTACTCCGGTTGATTACTATTGTTATTTCTGCTATCAATGAGAAAAAACTGAAAAAACATGGAGCTGTTGAATATGGCAAAGCGAATTCTACTTTTCTGATCGTTGCGCATTTTGCTTACTATTTTTCCTGTGTATTTGAAGGTACGCAACGGGGAGCTTTCTTCTATGACACAATCAGTTATGCCGGATTAGGGATTTACGTTTTTGCTGTGCTGGTATTGTATTATGTTATTTATGCCATCCGTCATGTATGGACCGTAAAGCTGATTATTGCCCCATCATCAATGCATACTATTAATAAGTCTCCCTTATTCAGGTATGTGAAACATCCTAATTACTTTCTGAATATTATTCCTGAACTGATCGGTATCGCTTTGTTCTTCCATGCCTGGATTACACTGGTAGTGGGGATGATCATCTACCTGATTCCTTTGATTACCAGGATAAGACAGGAAGAAGCTATAATGAAAGAGAAATTTGCTGATTATTAACGATTAGCGATAACGTTCCCCATATATTTATCAATGACTTTGGCAGGTAGCAGTATTATGTCGTAACCTCAAAGAAAATTCTTCTGAGATAGCACGTTATGCAGAGAACCGGGAATGTTCTGTGCCTTTACAACTACAAAATGTATGCGGTATAACAAAACTAACAGGTTGATTTCCTGGCTCATATGCAGAATTGTAGATCTTTTGTAGTGAACATTTTATTTTAGGATGTAGTGCATTTGTAGTAGATGATTATTCGCAATATTAATTTTCAGTACCTATTTTTGAAGGATATATATGAAGATATGGATATATACTAATCCATGAAATTTTTTGTATAGGGACAAAACAATAGAACAGAAATTATTATAAAAATTGAAAAGCCTCATTTAAAAATGGTACAGTATTTCGAATTTAATGAAGATGCTTCTTCCAAATTCTGGGAGATAACCCTGGATAATAATATTGTAAAGACCCGTTACGGAAAAATTGGAACGGATGGTAAATCTACAGAGAAAGAATTTGCTGATGCAGCGGCAGCCAGTAAAGAATATGATAAACTGGTAAAGGAAAAGACCAAAAAAGGATATCAGGAAGTTAAGCAGGGGGGCACACCATCTGCTGAAACGCCCAAGGTACTTACCATGAAAGAGGCAAAGAAACAATTCGACCTGAGTGGTTACGATCCTATGGGAGATATTGGTTATGATGCTGTATTAGTCTTTGAAGGAGATACACATGTAGATAGTGATCTGCAGGAGTGGGCAAAGAAAATTTCAACAACCCTGGGAGATAAGACCAAGGGTATGAATCTGTTCCTGATAAACGGAAACCTGACCGTAAAAGGGGACGTAGATATAACCAGTCACCTGCTTGTATTAGGCAATGTTACATGCGATGTGCTGATGAGTTACGATGAGTGTATACACATCACCGGTGATGCGAACATTAAATATGCATTTGATGGAAACTATAATGATGGCAGTATCACTATTGAGGGAACAACCTATGTACCATATGTACTCAACTCGGATCATAGCTCATCTATCACTCCCGAAGGAGCAATCCTGATTAATTATTTTGGAGATTATAATGACTTCTTCGATTATGATTATACGGAGCAGGATTTTGAAAGAATCATGGTGCCGGAAGTATTTGATGAGAAGATGCGTTTTAAGCAGCATAAATTTATCGAATTACTGAAAGAAGGAAAATCACCTTTACAGGAGGATGCACGCCCTGCACGTCAAATCCTTGAGGAGGAGATGGAACAGTTGGCAAGTGAAGATAGTGGAGGAATTGAGGAAGTGAATATGACTGATAAACGGCTGAATAAATTTCCAATATCAGTGACAGAGATTACTTCTCTCAAAAGGTTGGTCCTGAATGATAATCCCATTAAAACTATTCCTGCTGAAATAGAGAAGCTGGTGAAGCTGGAAGAATTGCAGCTGGAATCGTGCTACCTGGAATCACTGGATTTTAAAATAGAGAAGCTGGAAAAACTGAAAGTACTGAACCTTTCCAGTAATTACGATTTACCTGTACCGGAAGGGATAGGTAAACTTTCATCACTGAGAACACTGAATATTGAGCGTAACGGATTTAAATGGCTGGAATCAATTGGTAGCTTGAAGAAACTGGAAGAACTGGATTGCTCTTATTGTACAGAAGCTGCTCCTGTTGAATTTCCGGAGGTTATTACACAATTGACCGGGCTTAAAAAATTGTTTATTAGACGTAATTCTGTAAGAACAATTCCGGAAAGTATACTACATCTTGAGAATCTGGAAGAGTTAGACCTGGATTCCAGTTTGTGTTACCTGAATGAATTGCCTGATTTGTCAAAGTTGAAAAAGCTGAAAATTCTGAATGCAGACGGTATGGGTTCTTATACTATACGCCCCAAGCAGAGTTTGTTGCAATCATTCTTTAACATTACAAGTCTGGAAGAATTATATATTGACAGGCATGGAAAAGAGGAAGCGGCATTTATCAAAAAAGATCAATTTGCTGAGATAGAGCAGAACCTGGCACATGATCCTGAAAGATTCAAAGCATTTGCAGATGCAGTCAGCACCATTGTTCCCAACAGTATATATGGTGATGGTCGTAAAGGAACTATCAGACATGAATTAACAGCTGCACACCTGGAAGGCATCTCAAAGCTGAAGAATCTGAAAGTATTAGACCTTTCATTTAATGGTCTGATTAATCTTCCGGAAGAAATCTTCACAATGAAGAATCTGCAGTTCTTAGATCTGCGTTATAACCGTTTGTCTACAGCAGAGCGTTTAAAGATCAGCAAGAATCTGCCGGGATGTACGATTGATTTCCGTGATAACCGTCCTGAAAGTGATTCTGCCGATACGGAAGAAGTAAAGCAGTGGCAGATGATGAACGCGCTTATGATAAGAGCAAATACTTTCATGGTGGCAAAAGACGATGAAAAGAGATTGCGTAGTTCATTGGTGGCATATGATCAGGTGCTGGACCTCTTCCGTTCCGGTCAGGTGGTAGATGAGTATAATCTGTTGTATGCGAATTATGGTAAGGTCTGTGCATATAATTACCTGCTTTCAAATCATGCCGCTACTTTTTCTCCTGCTGAATTACTTGAAGGCAGACTTGCAGCTATTGATCTGGGATTGAAAACCCTGGATCTGATTCCTGCTGTGATCTGGCACTTTACAAATCTGGGTGCTTTCCATAAAGAAGTGACCCGCATTACTGCCAATATGGTGGCGTGGCAGATGTATGAGATCTATGATAAAACCGAAGATCTGGAAAAGGCATTGGGTATAATTGCCAAAGGAGTGGAATTCATATCAGATGAAGATCATTACTTTGTTTATGATACACAGGTAAGGATCTTACTGAAACTTGGAAGAACAGAAGAAGCCTGGCAGATTGTAAAAAGAACGTTAACACTGTTACCAGATTTTGCTGACTTTCAGGATCTCAAGAAAAATGAAGCTTATAAGAAATGGAAGAAAAAGAATAAGTAAAACCAATGCCGTTTAGTTAAGGAACTTAGCTAAACGGCATTGTAAATAAATCTATAACGTTCCTATATATTCATCGAGATCAACATCTTTACCCAGCCCCAGTTTTAATTTGATGCGGTAACGAGCCATCAGGATACTTTTGGGAGCAATACCTAAGCGCTGGGCGATCTCTTTATTGGTTAATCCGATGGATATATAGGAACAATGTTTCAGATCTAACCTGGACAATGTATTGGCTGATTTTTCCTTCAGCTTCTCAAAAAACTCCGGGTTGATATTGTCAAAGTCTGCCTTATAAGTACTTAAAGTATCATCTATTCTCTTATTCTGGTCAATGATCTGATTGATCTGCTTCAGTACAGCATCGCCACTTTTATTAGATTCAATCTTCTTTTGAACTGCCTGCAGCAGTTCATCTTTCTGTTCCACCTGCAAGCTACCCGCTAGTAAATCTCTCTGTAAACGATCCTGTCGTTCCTGTAATAATTGTTGTTCTGCCATTAAACGCATAGCTTCTTCTTCCTTTAAGCGTGCATGTAATTCAGCATCTTCCTTCTCTTTTGCCAGCAGCAGCTGCTGATGGCGGGTGGCTTTTAACCGGAAGTGATAAGACCAGAAAAGGAGTAATAATGCTATAATGGCCACTATGGTCAGGAATATGTAGAGATAGTTAAGTTTCTTGTTCAGGGCAGCCGTTTGTCTGAGTGATTTCAGCGCCGCTTCATTCTTTTCAGATTGATATTGTGCCTCCAGGCGTCTGGATATAGACAGTTTTTCGGCATCAAATACTTCCTGGGATGTTTTGTAATATTCTTTATAATATCTAAGTGCTTCTACATAATCTCCTTTTTTCTCAGATACGTTAGATAAGCCTTGCATGAAAGCTGCCATCGTTCGCGTATAACTGGCACTGTCAGAAAGAAGTACACTTAACCCTGTAGCTAATAAAGCTTCGGCTCGCTGATAATTGCCTGCTGCCATTTCATAGGCACTCATCACACCATAACAGCTTCCAATCACGGCAATCTGCCTGGTTTCCTGTCCTATTTTCAGTGCAATGTCGAGATAGTGAACAACGCTGTCTTTATAACTGGCCGGAAAATATTCCTGATACAGATCGGCGATATTTAATGCTACAACTGCCATGATGTTATTGAAAATGAGCCGGTGCTGTTGTGCAAAATAGATGCTGATAACGTTATGGTTATAAAAGAGGGCCGAATCCAGAAGTGTCCTGTTTTCCTTGTCTTGCTTATAACGGTAATGATAGTATGTGGCCATGGCCTGTTGACCATGAGCCATGTTATCAAAATTCCCGCTTTTCTCTGCCGTCTGCACACATAATTCCGCATATTTCCTTTCAGCAGGCAGATCTTCCCATTTGGCATAGGTCCCTGCTATGTTATAGTAAACAAAGGATTCATAATCATAGGCTCCCGTTCCTTCCAGGTATTTCAATGCTTCTAAACAGCTTTTGATAGACTCTCTGGGGTTTTCCTGGGTGTCCTCCAGGAAGGCTTTTCTATACCATGCAATACCTTTTATACGCCTGTTGGTGGTTTTATCGGCATACAACATTGCACTGTCTGATGCTGCCTGGGCTTTCGGTAAATCACGCTGCTGATAATACAGTAGCACCAGGGTACTATAGATAAATGTCCTGTATTGGGGGTCGGGTAAAGTCTTGCTCAATTGTAAAGCTTGTTGACCAATTTTCAGGGCTTTATTTATTTCCGTGAGCGATTTGGCTCTTGCCAGCATCCCCATGGTCATCACACGATTTTCAACAGGCAAGTCCTTTTGTGATAATACACTACTCAGAGAGTCGGCAATTATCTGCGCTTGAGTAACTACAGACAGTATACATAATAAAAGGGTGAAAACGCTTATTCGATTGATTTTCTGACTCATGTGGCAAATGGATTGGCTGCAAATTTACAATCGTAGGGTATTTGTAGTGAGCATTTTAGGAGCATGTAGAGCATTTGTAGTAGTCCATTATTCAAATTATAGCGTTTCAGGGCCTATTTTTGATTATATATTAAATATACAATTATATATATACCAAACGAAATTCTGTAGATAAGTTATTGAGGGGGGACATTTTCATCAGCAAGATGACCTGACTGAGGCAAAACATATATATAATGGTGTGGTTTAGCAATAAAATCCGGATGAAGACATTTGAATATGGAAAGATATAAACACCTCAAAGGCGAGTTTTCCGGTTGTGCGATACGCGGGCGTAATAATGTTGCGTTCTTTGGTCAGCAGTGGACAAATGATGATCCCCTGGAAATATGCCCTACTGGAACCTGAAATCTGATACCCAAAAGAATTAATCCATAAATATTAAAGACCTAAAGTAAATGATACAGTACTTCGAACTGAAAGACGATACTTCTTCCAAATTCTGGGAAATAACCCTGGAGAATAACATTGTAAAAACCCGTTACGGGAAAATAGGGACAGATGGCAAATCAACAGAAAAAGAATTTAGTGATGCTGCCACAGCCCAAAAAGAATACGATAAACTGGTAAAGGAAAAAACAAAAAAAGGGTACACTGAAGTTGCTCCGCTGGTATATCCTCCGTATACACTGATCACTGAGAAAGAAGCTAAGAAACGCTTTAAGTTTTCCAAATACATTGATGGTGGCTATGGAAACGAATGCAATTACATATTGCTGGAAGGGGAGGTTGTCCTGGACGGGGATCTGGATATGGACCAATTCTGCTCGCCGCTGGATACCTATGGGATTATTGTTGATGGTAACCTGACCGTAAACGGGGGGATTATTCAAACAGAGATGGATTCAGGTCCGGCATTCTTTGTAACCGGAAATGTAAAGGCTAAAAACCTTTGTAAAGGAGGTAGTGAATTTTATATTAAAGGAGACCTTATTGTTGAACAAACGATTTATGGTTACTATAATCATGGTCGTCTGACAGTAGATGGTAACACAGAAGCCATAACGATTTTTGCAGAGGATCATCATTTTGTGTTTAAAGGAGATGTACAGGGACTGATCATAGATACCGGTGAAGTAGAAGGTGCAGAAGCGGATTTTGGAACAACAGAACCTTTGCTGGATGAACTGATTAATAATGAAGATTACAGTAACGGTGATATTGTAATTGATTATATCATTGAAGGTAAGCATATTATTAAGGATAAATACCTTCCCGCTGTATCAGAAGCGATTGTTAACAAAACATCTGCTATCGCCAAACTGATTACGGAAGACGAAGCAAAGGAGAAATTTGACCTGAGCCTGTATGATTCCTTTGATGATATGGGTTTTCAGAAAGTAATTTTCCTGGATGGGGATGTTTATGTTGATGGAGATATGGACAATGCCTGGTCAGTAAATATACTGAAAACGCTGGGTAAAGACGGTGATACATCAGATACATTAATTCTGATCAATGGTAATCTGACGGTGGTAGGTACCATGGAAATAGCAGCTTCAGATGATAGTTATCCTTTTCTACTGGTACTGGGTAACGTTAAATGTGATGTCTTACATAGTTATGACGAATTCATTTATATAACCGGTGATGCAGATATTAAATATGCATTCAACGGTAATTATAATCATGGCCAGATCCAGGTAGAAGGTAAAACAAGAGTACCTTATCTCCTCAATTCAGATCATAGTTCTGTACTGAAACCTGAAGGTGCCACTGTTATTAATTATTATGGAGATTACGAAGACTTTTTCGAGTATGATTATACCGAAAAAGATTTTGAAGAGGTGATGGTATCCGCTGTTTACAATGACAAAGGAAAATTCTCTGTACGGCAATTTATAGAATTGGTAAAAGCAGGGAAATCTCCGCTGAAAAAAGGAGCACGCCCGGCCCGTCTGATATTGGAAGAACAATTAGCACAATTGGGAACTAACAATGACGAGATTGTAGAACTGGATCTTACGGGTAAAAAGCTGAAACAATTTCCCCGTACCCTGTTAAAACTACCTAAGCTTAAAACGTTAACCCTGAATGACAATCCTATTGAAAGTGTACCTTCTGATATTTATGATTTAATCGAACTGGAAGAATTACATTTAGAGAAATGCGGGTTGACGAGATTACCTGGTGAAATAAGTGATCTCAAAAAACTCCGTTTATTAAATGTATCCCGCAACTGGGAACTGAAATTACCGAAGAGTATCAATGATATACCTTCATTGAGAGCACTGAATATATCTGATAATACAGGTTTCGGCTTCCCTGCATCTGTCGAAGGTTTGAATGAGCTGGAAGAACTGAATTGTGCTGACTGTTCAGGCCCTGCTCCGATTGATTTTCCGGTTGAAATTACACAGCTGACAGGACTTAAAAGATTGTTCATGGGTACGGTTTCTATTAAAACTATTCCGGACAGCTTTCTGCAGCTTGAAAAACTGGAAGAGCTTGATCTGGATGCCAGCTTATGTTATCTCAACGAATTGCCGGATTTGTCTAAGTTGAAGAACCTGAGAATCCTGCATGGAGATGGATTGATTTCTAATACTACACGTCCCTGCCCTAAACAGAGCATCATAAAATCATTCTTTACAATTACCAGTCTGGAAGAATTATATATCGATAGGCATGGAGAACGTAAAGAAGCGTTTATCAAAAAGGATCAGTTTGAAGAGATCAGGAATAACCTTGCACATGATCCTGAAAGATTTAAAGCTTTCGAAGCATCTGTCAGTGAGTTGGTTCCTAACAGTATCTATGGTGATGGCCGTAAAGGTATTGTAAGAGAAGCCCTGAAAGCGGAGCATCTGGAAGGTATTTCAAATCTGAAAAATCTGCGGGTACTGGATCTCTCTTTTAATGATCTGGCCAGCTTGCCGGAAGAGATTCATACAATGACACACCTGCAGTTCCTGAACCTTCGTTATAACCGTCTTCCAACTGCTGAACGTTTAAAGTTGAATCGCAGTCTTCCGGGATGTACCATTGATTTTCGTGATAACCGTCCGGAAAATGATGCAGCAGATACAGAAGATGTGAAACAGTGGCAGGCCATGAATACATTGATGAAGGAAGCCAATGTATTGATGAATGCAAAGAATGATGTGGAGAAATTACGTGCATCACTGGGTGTGTATGATCAGGTGCTTGAGTTCTTTAGTTCAGGAAAAGTGGTGGATGAATATAATCTGTTGTATGCGAACTATGGTAAAATGTATGCTTACAACTACCTGAATTCATTTCATAAAGACGCTTATTCGAAAAAAGGATTGCTGGAGTTGAGCCAGACTGCTATTCAGCATGGATTAAAAACACTGGCGCTGATACCATCTATGATCTGGCACTTTACGGATATGGGTGCATTCCATGAAGAAGTAACCCGCATTGTTGCGAATGCAGTAGCATGGCAGATGTATGAGCTCTATGATAAGAAAAAAGATCTCGAAAAGGCATTGGAGATTATTGCAAAGGCGGTCGAATTTGTATCAACAGAACACCATTACTTTATCTACGATACACAGGTGAGAATCTTACTGAAGATGGAACAGAAAGAAGAAGCCTATAGAATAGTAAAGAAAACGTTAGCCATGGCATCGGACTTTGAAGATTTTAAAGACTTTAAAAGTGATGCAGATTACCAGGAATGGTTGGTGAAACAAGCCTGATTCGTATGACAATTTTGCAATCAATTGCTTGTTAACGGTGGGAATTATCTGGCTTATAAAAGAATAACAATGAGTGTTGATATTAGAAAAATAAAATCGTTTAAACAACTGTATGTTGCTACGAATAACATATTAGTTCGTTTTGAAGAAATGGGTAACACAGCTCCTTTGGATGATCAGGCTATTGATCAGGCTATCCGTAACATGGATGAGTTGATAGAGATGTTGCCGCTGGAAGTCCCTGTTTTACCTATTAATCTGAAAGATGCAGAAGATGAACCAGTGGAAACTGATAGCAATAAAGATGTTACAATTTTATATGAAAAGTCAATATTGTTAGCGCTGGAAAACTGGAAGTTTCTGGTCTGGAACCATGTGTTGTTTTTATTTAAAGATCTTGCTGTCAAAACGAAATATGTTCCGCTGATGCTGGCCCAGGCAGAAAGATGTATTACTTATTATGCGGATGGGGCTTATTGGGGGGAATGGGGAAAAGCGAATCTGATAAGGTATACCAACCAGATTGGCTGGTATGCATCAGAAAATGAACAGGATCCTGAAAAACTGGAGAGGGCTTTTCTTATACTGCTAAGAGGGTATAACATTTCTAACTGGTATAATCAGAAGTACATTAAATATACAATGGTCCGCATGTTGATTAAACTCGGCAGGGAAGACGACGCTTATCCGATTGTTACAGAGGCGCTTAAAAGAAATTCTGCAGATGAAGATTTTCAGGGTTTCAAAAATGATGAGCCGTATTTAACCTGGACAAAGGAAGTTACACGGCGGGAAGAAGAAGCGAAGGTACAATTGGAGAAAGCATATCAGAATTTTCTACTGCTGCTAAAAGAAGAACAGGTAAAGATAAAAGACCAGTTCGTATATCCGGATCATCCATTGGTGAAACAGCATGCAGAAATACTTAACCTGATTAAGGAACGAATGGTGGCCATCCGGTTAAAAAGGATGTATAGAAAATCTGGTTGGATAACAGCGGATCATACGGATCAGGATACTTTTATACTTGAGAAGATGAGTATAGAACAGATACAGGAATTTGAAGAGAAGAATGCGATTCATTTACCGGATGAACTGAAAGTATACCTGATGGAAATTGGTACTGGTGGCGGAGGTTATACCTGTTATGGTGGTGATATGGAGATTTACGACACACAATGGGATGAAATAAGAAAGCCTTTTCCTATCACACCCGATAAAATACATCCTATTAATCATCGCTGGAATATTAAGGCCTGGGTTTACAGTGACAGTACAGATTGGAAAAAGATGGGAGTATTTAAGGAAGAGGATGATATGAAGGCATTGTTCGGTTTAGCTCCTGGAACAGCTATTACAGATGGTTGTATGAATCTTGGTAATTCCAGTGCCCAGGACGAACTGTATCTTATTATGAACGGCCCGTTCGAAGGAGAGGTGTGGGTGGATACATTGCAGTATGGTGCAGAGGTGGGTGGATGCTTTGGAGCTGCCACAGCAAAGCAGCTTAAACTATTGGAATACCTGGCTGAAAGTTTGCTGGCAAAATACCAGGGATATACAGAGGCTTCTGATCAGGGAGCATGGATATAATATAAAATAACAATGAAAGTAGAAACTGAACAGGCTTTCCTTCAACTGGTAGCTGCCGAACAGGCAAAGGTGATAGATCAGTTTGACTATCCGGAACACCCGCTTGTTATACGACACGCAGCTGTGCTTAATCTTATTAAGCAACGTATGGTTGCAGTGAAATTAACATCAGAAGTGAAGGATGGATTTGAGTTAGTGAAATGGCCGCTTAAGAAGATAGAAAAGTTTGAATCCGATAAAGGACTTCGTTTACCGGATGAACTGAAGGTCTACCTGATGGAAATAGGAGAGTATGGGAACTCCTATTTTTATCTTAATGGTGTCTCGTTACCAGTCAAAAATAAGGACGTTACAAGGATGAAGAAACCTTTCCCTATAACGCCTGATAAAATGCACCAGATAGGACGGAACTGGAATGAAGGGTGGATCAATCCCGATAATAATGACGGTTGGCTGGAAGTAGGGATCAACCAAACAGAAGAAGAGCCGGGTACATTGATCTGGTATACACAGGAAGAGCTGGATACACTCTTTGGATTACCGCCAGGAGCATCAATGGAGGATGGCTGTATGTTTCTTGCATACGCTACTATTGCTCATGATAAAATCTCTCTTATTATGAATGGGGTATTTGAAGGAGAAGTATGGATAGATACTTTGCAGTATGGAGCTGATGCAGGAGGTTGTTTTAGTCCTGCCTCCAGGGAAAGATTAAAGTTGTTGGCATTTATCGCAGAAAGTCTGCTGGAAAAACAGAAAGGACATGTAGATATGGGTGATCTGAGTGGAAGTGGAATCTGGATGTAATTAACAATTATAAGTTTTGCTTTTTAAATAATACAGTAGTGAGTAAGAACCAGTTCGTATATCCGGATCATCCGCTTGTGAAACAGCATGCAGAAACGCTTAATCTGATTAAGGAAAGGATGATGGCCATCCGGTTACGAAGGATGTATAGAAAATCTCGTTGGATAACAGCAGACCATACAACTGAAAATACTTTTATACTTAAGAAGAAAAGTATAGAAGTACTGCAGGCATTTGAGGAAAAGAACGATGTTCGTTTACCGGATGAACTCAAAGTATACCTGATGGAAGTTGGTGCCGGGGGAGGAGCAGGTTATACCTGTTATGGTGAAGGAATAGAGATCTATCAATGGCAACTGGAATTAATAAAAAAACCTTTTCCGGTAACTCCCGATAAGATCCATCCTATCAATCATCACTGGAATATTAAGGCATGGGTATATCCTGATGATACTAATTGGAAAAAGAGGAAAATATTTAAGGAAGAAGATGATATGAAGGCATTGTTTGGTTTACCTCCGGGAACAGACATTACGGATGGTTGTATACATATCGCTAATTCCCATGATCAGAACGAATTGTTTCTCATTATGAATGGCGCGTTTGAAGGAGAAGTGTGGGTGGACACTTTGCAGTATGGTGCAAAAGCAGGGGGATGCTTTGCAGCTGCCTCTGCAAAGCGGCTTAAGCTACTGGAGTTTATAGCAGAGAGTTTGCTGGCAAATTACCAGGGATATGCAGAGGCTTCTGATCAGGGAGAATGGATATAATGGTTTTTTTTGCGGCTTCTACAAAAGATGGAAACTGCTGGCTAAACAACATAATTACGATGATAATCAGGGTGCCTGGATGTAACTATTAAAAGAATACTATGCCGGATATACGTTATATCTCTTTAGAGGAAGCTGCCCAACTGATTCAGCAAGCTCCTGATGGTGATACGAAAATAAATATGCAGCAACATCTTGACGCTTTTGCCGAGTTTGTGGAAGATGGAACATCCCGGATTGCTTTGTATGAAGGCAATACTGTATTGCCTTATCTGGCAGTAAAGGATGACCTGATCATCGTGAATGGCAACCTTACAGTAACAGGCACGCTGGAAGACTGTCTCGAAGTGAACTTGTCTCTGTTGCTGGTATTCGGAAATGTAACAACTCAACACCTGTTTACATTCTCACAAATCTGTATAACTGGTGATCTGACTGTTAAAGATATCCTTGTTGCTGATTCTATCTGTATATCCAGTCTGGATGTTCAGGGAGATGTGCGTGCACGAATGATCTTTGAAGACGGGCATTGGTTTGATATTAAAGGCACAATAACTGCTGATAATATATATGCCTCACATTCTAAAAAGCCACGTGGTGTATTACAGTCTAATCTGGAGGATGAGGATCTTCCGGATGAACTGAAAGAAAAGGGAAAATTAGACCTGAGCAATTTGATGCAGGCTTTGATGAATAACAATGCTGATTTCCTGAAAGTATGAGTGAAAATATAAAAACCATCCGGCGCCTGTATACCGCTACGCGTAAAATGATGCTTCACTTTGAAGCAAGTGCTGAAAAAGGGATATTTGAGGAACAAAATACAACGCAGGCTATTATCAATATAAATGAGATGATAGCATTACTGCCTTCGAAATATCCGACAACATCTCCCAAATACCCTGATAACACTTTTATTGCTATTAATCAGGATGATGGCGAGGATGAGCCAAAGGAACAGCAACAGGGGTTTCCTGCAGGTACAATGCTCTTGTTTAAGTATAACGCACAAACAATACTGGAAGACTGGAAATTTCTCATATGGTCACGTATCATCTTCTTTTTTAAAGCCGCACATGAAAAATATATTCCGCTTGTCCTTGCGCAGGCAGATATATGTCTGGCCTTCTTTGCTGAACAATACTTTTTACGGGAATGGGAAAAAGGGATGATCGTTTTTTATTGCAACCAGATTGGCTGGGCGGCTCTTGAATATGAAAAGGATCCGCACAAACTGGGCATTGCTTTAGATAAAATGAAAAGAGGGGTTGACTACGCTGACTGGCAGGACCGCAAATACATTAAAGAAACCTGGGTGCGCCTCTTACTAAAAGCAGGCCGAAAGGATGAAGCCTACGAGGTAGTGTCTGAAGTTTTACAAAAGAATCAGGATGACCCTGATTTCGCTGATTTGAAAGCAGATGTGCAGTATGTGGATTGGGTGAAGAATAAAGCACTGAAGGAAAAGAATGCCAAACAGGAAAAAAAGAAGGCCTATAAATCCTTTCTCCGTTTTGTAGCAGAAGAGCAGGCGAAAGTAACAGGCCAGTTTGAAAATCCGGAACATCCGCTTGTAATAAAGCATGCGGCAGTGCTGAACCTTATTAAGCAACGGATGGTTTCGGTGAAACTACATCTGCAGTATAGTGGTTCCGGATGGGAAACAGCGAATGAAGAAACGGATGATGATACATTTGTTCTGCACAAACTAAGCCTGAAAGAGCTGGAACAGTTTGAGAAAATAAATAAACTTCCATTACCGGAAGAACTGAAAGTATACCTGATGGAAATAGGTGAGGGTGGTGAAGGATACTTTTGTTATGGAGGTGTTAATCTACCCGCGAAAGCGAAGATAAAAAAAGTCAAAAAACCTTTCCCGGTTACACCAGATAAAATTCATCCTATCAAACATTACTGGAAGATTAATGCCTGGATCGATCCGTCTGACAAAGACGAGTGGGTAGAAGAAAAGGTATTTAAGAAAAAGGATGATCTGGAAGCGCTGTTTGGTTTGCCGGGCGAGGCTGATACAAAAGATGGTTGTCTGTATCTGGGGCCATCCTTTGGTCAGGATGAACTGTATCTTATTATGAACGGGGCATTTGAAGGGGAAGTATGGGTAGATACCTTATCATCTGGTCCTGAAGTGGGTGGTTGTTTGGGTGCTGCTTCACAGGAGCGGCTTACATTTTTACCATTTATTGCAGAAAGTTTACTGGCAAACCAGCAGGGGTATGTGGATGCTTCTGATAAGGGAGCCTGGATCTAATCAATATTTATGAGCCAGTATACATTTTATAAAGAGGGGCCAATAAATGTGCTCAGGGAATTACGCCTGGGAGCAACAGATGATAAACATCATGAAAGGGTGATGGATAACTGGTTGCCTGGCCTTGGATTATATGGTACTCAGGCGCACCTGGCTAAACCGGCTCGACATAAGTGAGAACCGCATTTAAAATCAAAAATATAAATGAATAATTCAGAAAGAATCCTGGCATTTAAACGTTTATATGTTGCCGCGGATAAGTTAATGAGAAATGTCCAGGAAAGCATATCAAAAGGAACATTAGATGAAGCTGATATAGATCAGACTATAACTTACCTGGATGACATGCTGGCGCTGTTGCCAATCAGCCCAACCGGGGTATTGCATTATTCGGATGAACCTGTGTTGCTAGTCAACCTCAAAGACCCTGAAGATGAACCGAAGGAAATAAAGATAACGGAAAATGGAATGACAAAATATGTTATTTCGGAAGATGTCATGGCATTAAAAGAGTCAGGCATACTGTTTATTTTGGAAGACTGGAAGTTTATACTTTTTAATATTGTTACAGTACAAGCTCCGGAAGAAAGCAGCAGACAAAAATACAAACCCCTCATGCTCGCCCAGGCAGAGAAATGTCTTGGGTTTTTTACTAATAAGAACCAATTATATTTCCATGAAATAGACAAGGTTGTGCTATACGCGAATCAGATAGGTTGGTGTGCTTTTGAAGATGAAGAAGATCCTGTTAAACTGAGGAAGGCTTTGGCTATACTGGAAGATGGTGCTAAACGTTCCAACTGGTATGACCAGAAATACATCAAAGATACTTATGTACGATTACTGTTGAAACTCGGTAAGGGGGAAGAAGCTTATCCTATTGTAGCCGAAGCGTTTGTAATAGATCCCGAATATCCTGATTTCCAGGATCTGAAAAATGATGAACAGTATATCCGCTGGGGAGAAGGAGATGCAAAACGGAAAAAGGCAGAAGCAAAACGTAAAGAAGAAGAAGAGATGGTTTTTCTTAAAAGTGTAAGTGATGAACAGGAGAAAGTAAAAAATCAGTTCATGAACCCTGATCATATACTTGTGCAACAGCATACTGCTATACTTAACGTAATCAAACAACGTATGGTGGCCCGCCGGATGCTCTTGTTGAATGACGCAGAACCAGATGAAATTGATGATTATATGGAGGACTTTAAGCGTTACCCTTATTCTGTACAGGAGCTTGAAGCATTTGAAACAAAGCATGGATTACAATTACCCGATGAATATAAAGTATATCTCATGGAGATCGGCAGTGGTGGTGTCGCCTATTTCTGGCAAGACGGTATTGGAGGTATTGATGAGATTAACAATAAGAAAATTAAACAGATGAAAAATGCTTTCCCGGTAACAGCTGATAAAATTCATGATGTGGATAATTTCTATGGTGTTAAAGCCTGGATATACCCGGATGATGAAGAATGGATAGAGGAAGGTATTCTCCCGGAAGGAACTGACATGGAAACACTTTTTGGTTTACCGGATAAAGCTGATATAACCGATGGCTGCATGTTCCTGGCTAACTCAGGTGCACAGAATGCACTATTCATGATCATGAACGGTGAATTTAAAGGTGAAATATGGTCAGACAGATTGCAGTATGGCGCTGATGTAAGAGGTTGTTTTGGCCCGGCTTCGACTAAACGATTGAAGCTATTGGAATATATAGCTGAGAGTCTGTACTCTAAAGAAAAGGGGGCTAAAAATGCTGATGAAGGAGATTGGATGTAACGAATTCTTTACAGATATTGTTGCGTTCTTAAAATCAAAATTGTAATATTAAATAAACTATGAAATCACCTACGCCAAAATTACTGACCAAAGAAGAGATTAATCAACGTTTTGATCTGCGTAAATACGATTCAATAAATCACCTTGATCATGAGCGGATCATTCTCTTTGATGGTGATACAACCATTACTGAAAACCTCGATTCAGACTGGGCAGTGGAAGTGCTGCGGGAATTAAACGAAAATACTTCCTTGTATTCCGTATTGATTATGATTAACGGTAATTTAACAGTGGAAGGAGATATTAACATTGCTGACTATCACCCGCTGCTGCTCGTATTGGGCAGTGTCCATTGTGATGTGTTAAAAAGCGGGGACGATACTATTTACGTTACTGGTGATGCGCATGTCAAATATGCTTTCTATGGTCATTATAACGATGGTAGTATTACTGTTGAAGGAACCACCTATGTGCCGTATGTATTGAACGAAGATCACTCATCTTCCATCACACCGGAAGGAGCTACACTTATCAATCTGTACAGTGATCAGAATGATTTTTTCGAGTATGATTATACACGTAACGTTCTTTCTGATATTGTTATCCCTGCTGCTTTGGATAAAAATGAAGAGGTGGATGTATGGAAGTTTATTGATATTGTTAAATCGGGTCAGTCACCTTTTAAAGAAGGTGTAAAACCTACCAGGTTAGTACATGAAGAAGAACTTGCCAGGTATACATCCGGCAGTATTGAAGAAGTACTGGAACTGGATTGGTCAGACAAGAAGTTAAACGTGTTTCCGGAGTCCATTGCCAAATTGAAGCAGCTTAAAAAACTCAACCTGTCAAAAAATGACATTAGTGAAATTCCTGCCAGCATTGGAGAGCTTGAAAACCTGGAAGAGCTTTATATGCAGAATTGTGGTGTGAAAACCATTTCCGAAGCTGTGGGCAAACTTAAAAAACTACGCATATGGGATCTGAACGGAAACTACCATCTGAACTCCCTGCCAGATGCTATTGGTGACCTAAGTGATTTGCAAACGCTGAAGATTGACTACATACCGGTAGCTCTTCCTGGAAGTTTAGCCCGTCTGGAAAAACTGGAAGAAATCAGTATGTATAAGTGCTATACAGATACCAATAATCCCGCTCCATTTCCTGAAGTGTTAACAAGGTTGAAGAATCTGAAGAGGTTTGATTTTCGCGCAAATCACATTAAAGAGATGCCAGAAAGCATACTTAATATTCAAACGCTGGAGGATTTCATATGGACAGACGGAAGTACGATCTCTTCTAATTTCCCTGATTTTGCACACTTTAAGAATCTTAGGAAATTAGTGATCAGTAAGAAATTTAATAGCTGGAAAGTGAGGGTATTTAATATTCACTCTTTAGAGCATCTGGTAATTAATCAGAACAAAGAGGTTAAGGAGTATTTTGATCAGGAGACGCTTGATATCTGGGCAGAGCTTTCTCTTGAAAATGACGAAAAATTTAAGCAGCGCCTTCAGTGGATTATAGAAAATAAACAACTGGAAACCGATGGACGGTTTTCATGCGTTACTATTCCTGGTATGAAACCTGAAGAACTACAGGATATTTATAAATTACAGCAATTGAAGCACCTCGATCTGTCATCCAATGATTTATCACACCTGCCGGATACATTTTTTCAACTTAAAAACCTGAAACATCTGGATTTGGGAGGCAATCAATTTCCGGAGGATGTACAGGCGAAGATCACTCAGGCATTCCCGGATACCCGGATAATTTGGATGAGTGAAATAGAAAGAAGAATGCAGGAATTACGTAATACTATTACTGAAGAATAAAATGGAGAAAATAATCGATATTATCCGCCGTCTGGAACCGGAAATCAACAACCAGGGTATCCTTATTGAATTTACAGATCCTATAGAAATGCAGGAAGTAAGGGACTTTGAAGCAGATTTTGGCTTTACATTTCCGGAGGACTATACCGAATTCATTACCACACATGGATTAATGGGTTTTAAGATTTTAAAATCAGATAAGCAAATGTGTGACATGTATGATCCGGTAATTATTGCTGAAGAACTGGAGGATGTGCGTGACCTTGAAGGCGAATGGAGTGGACAAATATTTATATTTCAGAAATTTTCCTCCCCTGATAGCTTCGACTTTTATGCTTTTCGAAGAACCGGGACAGTAATAGATGTAGTTTCCTATTTAGATGATGGAGGAGTCAGTTTTATTGCCGCAACGTTTACTGAGCATATTGAGTTACTGCTAAAGAGTATGACAGATGGATCGTATCGCAATAAGTACAACAATTATATCCAATATGATAAAGCAGCTTTTGACGCTAAAGAACAGGAAGTTGAATATCGGTATGCCATGCAGCGCACTTTCCAGGAAGCGGGCACCTACCTTAATAACACAAAGGATAAAGTAAGACTTCAGAAAGCACTGGAATTATACGACGAGGTAATTGAATATTTCCGCACAGGAAAAGTAGTAGATGATCATTTTTTATTGAGTGCTAATGAGCTGAAGGTATGGACGTACTCTTATTTGTTAGGCTATTGTCGGCAGGACTTTATAGCAGCAGAGATCTTTGCCTTGCAACAGGCAGTTATTGAGCAATCTCAGCATACCCTTACATTGATCCCGGCTAATTCAAATCATCATTACCATAAGAATGTAATGCGGGTAGTCTGTAACACCTTGGCCTGGTACATGGCAGAGAGTACGGAACAAAAAGAGGTGTTGGAGAATGCACTTGGGATTATACAACAAGGAATAGATCATATTGAAACAGAACAACATTATTTTCTTTATGATACACAGGTAAGGATTTTACTCAGACTTGAGAGAACAGAAGAAGCATATAAAATCGTGCATGACATATTAAACTTGTTACCAGGGTTTGCTGATTTTCAGGACTTTAAAACTGATGAAAGGTATAATGAATGGTTGAAAAAGAATGGGAATGTATAACGTAAGCAGCGCTTTTAAATGGATGATAAAAATATTCCAATGGAGAAAAATATTTTTCCTGAATCACTTCAGCAATATCAAAAGCGTATTGAATCAACAGTTATGCCGTCTGTACTTTTATCATTAAAGGAAGAAAAGACAGAATTGTATCAGAGTAAAATAGGGGGAGAACCTTATTTTCCTTACGATTATCCATCAGATATATTTTATCTTCCTTACCCTAATACTGTAAATCTTTCGCCCTGGCCTAAGCACAGGAAAACAGGAAGGGAACTCATGTTGCTCCTGCAGATCAATTTTGAAGAGATGCCATCCTTACCATCTTTCCCGGAAAAAGGAATATTACAGATCTTTGTGAATCATTATGATTGGCATAACCTGAACGTTGATTTGCAGGTTATTTATCATCCCGAAGTGTTCCATGATAAGGAACTCCTGTTTTCAGATTTTAATGCTCCATTGGAATCATTCAGAGTTAGGGAACATTCCCTTTCCTTTCGAAAAGAAACAGAATTTATCACTCCTTCTGATTTTCGTTTTGAAGAGGTACTGCCGTATGAGACTGTATTTAAAAACAATCATCACGTATGGGTGGATTACTTAAAACTTACCGACCATCGTTATTCCAAACAAGATATAGAATTGGGATATGGAAAGAACAAAATAGGTGGATATCATTATTCCCAGAATTGCCAGGACCCCAGGAGATTGCGCCCAGACTGGCAGGATAGTTTTTTATTAGTTCAGTTTCAGAATTATGAAGACCTGAGTTGGGGAGATGGAGGAAGTGCACAATTTTTTATCAGGAAAGAAGATCTGGAAAATCTTAATTTTCAAGACCTGCTTTTTCATTGGGACTCTACCTGAACCCGGATAATATATTGAGCAGAAATAATTGTCAGAAAAAAACAAAAACCTATGGAACTGAACTACATGCCTCCACCCCATATTGCCGCCGCTGATTTACCGCGCATTCCGGTTACCTATCGTTGGGATAACACGACAGAGGAGGAGATGATGTTCTTTCAGATGAACATCGCGCACCGTATGGCAGAGATGTCCGCCAGGGCTGCATTGGCGTTTTCGCTGGGTGCTTTGGAATGGACGTTATGGCGGCTGCGTCCTGAACTTCCGGGAGATGACGTGTTCCAGTTCCTTGACGCAGCCTGGGCTGGGCTCGTGGATTGGAGCTACCTCAAGTCTTTTGACCTGCCTGAATGGGAGCCGGCCTTTGAACGGCCAGTGGGGGGACCACTCTGGGAGTCGTTCAATGTGCTGCAGATGTCCTTCGTAGAGGCGCGCGACAGCAAGCCGTTTATGCATAATCCGGTGATCATCTCGAAGATTGCATTATACGTGTGTGGACGACCAGATGCTTTCAAGACCTGGCGGCGCTCAATCATCAAGCGTCTGATCACTATGTATCCGATGGACCTTACAGCACCTACTGGTTGTCCGGTACCACGCAACCTGCTCGATCCTGGCTATGTCCCCTCTCCGGAGATGAACAACAAACACATCGCTGATTATCTGGCTGGCCTCAACTGGCAAACCAACCGATTCCTCCATTCGCCTGATGAAATGCTGGAGAATGGCTTTGATGGCGTTCCTTACACCTTTTAACTAATTTTATGAATAGCTATTTTAAAACGCATGAAGAAATCAGCCATCTATTTCAGATCGCCTTTGAGGATTTGAATAGGAATGGATATGATACTGCTGCTGCCTTTTTTAAAGATGCTTTTCGTCATGACCCTTATCGACTGGAAGCTCATTATAAATTAGCTATTTATTTCGCTTCTATAAAAGATGTACATCGTTTTAGGAATCATTTCTTCAGGTGCTGGAATATTGATGTGGCATACAAAGAAAGAATAGCAACCGATGAAGTTGTAGTGAATGCATTGGGTGATGCATCTATTGCAGAAGTTATTGCAGCAAAAGATGAACCGGGTTTATTGATGGAAAAGGATTTTATAGCCATAGATCCGGCAGGATATGACGTCATTTTGAAATTTAGACCCACACATAAAAATGAGATAAAGAGAATTTATCACTCACTGGATTATAAAATTGCCAATTGGTTTATAATTGACCAGTCAGATAGCCTTACTCCTTTTGCGGAGTATCTCAATAGTGAAGAGGATTATGATTTTGATAAGATCGACTATTTCACGTTGTCTTCTAACAGGAAATACATGGAAGGTACACCCGAAGGATTGTTTGCTGCGTTGCAGCAAATAAGTCCTTATATAGAAGATGTACGTTTCCTTACAACATCGGAGTGGGATGAATATATGGAAGAAGTGGTAATTGAAGGGGGAAAGATACATATTTACCTTCATTCGCTGGGACTGGATAGTTATGATGAGCAGTTGAAATGTTTTCAGGGAGTTGTTGATTCGTATCCGGAAGATAGTATGTTATGGAGCTGGTTGTACATACAATGCCAGGATATGGTTGAGGTTGCACTCGCAAATGATTGGCTGGATAAAGCAGCAGAATCTTTGGATAGAGCCTTCGCAGTGTCTAAATCGGATGATCCCAGATTACTTTACCTGAAGGGGAAGTTAGTACTTGGCAGAGGAGATATTAACGCAGCAATCATTTGTTTCAAAGAAGCTGTAGCAAAAAACTATCGTGTATTTGAGATATACAGAGATTTAGGTGAGTTGCTGTTATTTAATACAGATGAGTACAGGGAAAGCGCTGCGCTTTTTTCAGCGGCACTGGAGATCCGTAAGAATATCCCTATTCGACTTAAAAGAGCACTGGCGTATTATAAAACAGGGGAGATAGAAAAAGCAAATATTGATATTGAGTGCTACATCCCCAATATAGAGACATATAATAACTCAATGCTTGTGTATGGAGGGTGGTTGTTTTCAAACGCCGGTTTTAGCATTCCCGCAAATATGTTTTTTGAAGCAGCGCTGGGGAAAAATAGGTTGTTTGAAGAGTATCTGACTGAAAAATTAAATGGATCTGCAACGCCAGATGATCCATTCTATATAAGGCTGCTGACCGAAAATACCCACCTTAAATTACGCGCCTATATTGGATTAATGCTAAATGCAGCATCACCTGCATCTGAACGGAAGTATGAGATGGAAGCGCTGGTGATTGCAGAAAAGGATGCAGAGCTTTTATTCAATATCGGTGTTTGGTTTCGGGATAAAAAGAAAGTAGAGGAGGAGGAGAAATATTATGACCTGTCCATTGCACAGGATCCGCATTTTATCAAATCCCTGAATAATAAAAGTATCATCCGGTTACGGAATGGGGATTATGAAACAGTATTGAAATTAGCGGAACAGATGGAAGCTGCAGATCCGAATTATCCAGGCACCTGTATCACGAAAGGGAATGCGCATTATCACCTGAAAGATTATGAAAATGCACTGATCGCCTATGAAAAACATATTGTACTGATGCCTGCATCAGAACTTGGTTATTTTGGTGTGGGATTTACTTATGTTCATATGAGACAAGATGAAAAGGCGATTCCTTATCTGCTGAAAGCTATTGAAATAGCTCCGGAAGGGGCGCAGGTAAATGAAATATATAGCAACCTGGCATGCTGTTATAACAACACCGGACGGTTAGAAGAAGGGATTGCAGCGGCGGAGACATCAATCGCTATCAACCCCCGTTTTTACCATCCGTATTATATGCTGGCGTGTATTTATGCAAAGCAGGATCATTTGGATGATGCTTTGAAAATGGTGCAACAGGCACTATCACTGGATGCATCCCAGCGGGATTTAATTTTATATGAAACTGATCTTTTGAAGCTGAATCTAAAGGATAGAATATAGGCCAATTATTTCGAAGTAAAAGAACGTATTGAAAAATGAAGCGGAAACAATGCCTTCCCCCGGCAGCGGCACTTTAAATTTAAGTATAAAGCAGAATAAAAAACATGAAACAGACGTGGAAAACAGTAGAAGATAAACTAAAAGAAATGGCTCCAATGGTATATGAAGATTTAAATGAAGGCGCAACACAGGAACAAATTGATGAATTGGAGCGTTTGATAGGTGTAAAATTGCCTATGGATTTTGTTGAATTCTATAAGATTCATAATGGACAAACCCCCATAAAGTTTGATCCGAATATTTCTTTGTTTGATCATACCAAATTAATGTCTATAGAGGAAATAATTGAAGTGTGGACAAGGTGGAAAGAACAAGTTGATGCGGGAGAATTTATTGATGATAAAAATATGCCCTGGAAAACAAATCCAGATACTGGCATTAAAAATGATTGGTGGAATCCATTATGGATACCCTTTTTTGATGATGCGGATTGTAATCATTATTGTATTGATTTAGACCCTGCCAAAGATGGAAACTATGGTCAGGTAATAAAAACATGGCATGATGATAAGGAAAGAAGGGTGGTTACGAAGTCATTTAAAGATTGGTTCATTCAATTTAAAGAAGATTTATTAAATGGAGAATTAGTGAAGGTGGAATTTAGTAGTGAGGGAAACCTGACTTATTTTGGGATTGACTACAAAAAATTATACGATAAATAAGATAAAGACTATAGATGATATGGCACTGAAGATACCATCTCATATTGCCAGCACCGGCTTTGCAGGGAAGCGGATCACTTATTCCTGGAACCTTAAGGTAGGACTCAGGCTTATTGAGTATGATGATACCCCTAAGGAGCTTCAGACGTATTTTGCTATTGATGAAGCTGATTTTCGCACTAAGATGGGCCTTGGTATTGCACTTACTGAATGGGTTGTCTGGCGTCTGTCTGGTTTGACTGACATAACAGATGCACTTCTCCGTATTGAAGCTGCCTGGGCCACTATTGTGCGGCCAGAACTAGCACCCGGATTGGATTACTTACTACCAGATGACCATAAGCTGGATCCGGTACTTCGACCACTTGAACACGCGATGCTGCATCATCGATATGGTACGGGAAAGAGACATCCCGGATAAGCAGAAACAGTATTTTATAAGATTTTACAGTTTGGACAAAGATTGTCCGGACTGGTATTCAGTTAATAAAAAATATAAGCTTAACTTATAATACGGACATAAGCAAATTGGTTAACTTTTCAGTAGAGATTTCAGCAGCCTCAATATTCTCAAATGGAAAATATATCTCTACCAAATCATTCACTCCCTTTACTTCAAGAGAATCATTATTGATAAAGGCTATCTTATTATAGCGAGCTTTCCAACCGCTAAGAGCATCCTCCTCTTTCAGCAGATCAATAATGACCTGTTGTATTTTTTGCGTAAGCTTTAATACCCTGTTTAATTGCAGACCATCTGTAGGAAGCTCCATAGCCGGTACTCCAACATTTATAGCATGCGCATTAAAAATAGCTTCTGAAAAAAGTTGAAAACCTCTTTGAACTGCTAACTTTCCTGAGATTTCGTAAGTCTCATTTTTTGTAAGCTTACCCAAAGACAGTATACTAAGCAGATCAGCAGGATTAATCAATTCAATGGACTCGATTTTCCCAACTGTAAGATGTAAAAACCTGGTTGTTAATGCATTTCTGTCATCGGCAACTTGTAATACCAGAAAGACTTCATCGTTTCTTACTTTACCAATCGTTACTATTACACCTGTATAGGAACGTCCGGCATCAGTAGTGAGGCATAATATTGTAGCAGGAAAATGTTCTGCTATATGAAATAAAAGTTCCTGCTTATTAATAGCAGGAACTGATTTTAGTAATTTGTTCATTGGATTTCTATAAATTTTTCATTAAAAGTTCTCCGAGTTCTGTAGCCCGTTCAGTAATATTATTTATATTATTGAATGGTTGATGATCTATTGTTAAAACACCGTCCTTGAATGAGTATGCGCCGGATGCATAATAGAAGCCCCCTTCATTTTTAATAACTACTTTTTTCAAGGCTTCCTGAAGTGCTTGTTTCCCCATATCATCGGCTGTAATTTCTTTTAATGCTTCGATTATAGGTGTGAAATATACCTTGGTAAAGCCTTCATCATACATCTCTGCATATTCATCTTCTGCTATACTATCCCAGTTTATCTCAAATTCGATTGTGTAACCGGCAAGTGCATTGATTTCATCTGTTAACTTTTTGTAGCTGCCATCCTGAAATGCTTTCAACGCTCTTTTTTCTAATAATCCCATGATTTTAATTTTAAGTTTTTTAAGAAATTTAGTAGAAGCCCGAAAGTAAGTGCAGGATGGAGTATGTAGAAATATTGGTCAACTACAAATACTCTACGCTTATTATATATATATACTACAAATGCTCTACAACTGTAGTGTGTTTTTTATAGTTAATTGATTTATATTGTGTTTGGTAAGCGAGGTCTGTTAAAATAAAAGTTCCTGCTTATCAATAGCAGGAACCGGGTTTAATAATTTGCTCATTGGATTTCTATAAATTTTTCATTAAAAGTGCTCCCAACTCAGTAGAACGCTCAGTAATATTGTCTACGTTACTAAATGGTACATGGTCTATTGTTAAAACACCATTACTGAATGAATAGGCATTGGATCCATAAACGAACCCTCCTTCATTTTTAATAACCACTTTCTTCAAAGCCTCCTTAAGTGCTTCTTTTCCCATATCATCAGCTGTTATTTCTTTTAAGGCTGCTATAAGAGGAGTAAAATATACCTTGGTAAAGGAATCATCATATATAGCTGCATATTCATCTAGTGCCAGGGTATCCCAGTTGATCTCAAATTCGATCGTGTAACCGGCAATTGCAGTGATTTCATCTGTTAAGGTTTTGTAGCTGCCGTCCTGAAATGCTTTCAATGCTCTTTTTTCTAATAATCCCATGATGTTAATTTTAAGGTTTTTAAGAAATTTAGTAGAAGACCAAAACTAAGTAGCGGGGGGAGTATGTACAAATATTGGTCGACTACAAATAGTCTACACCTATTCTACAGATGTTTTAAGATTATGATAATCAATTTATTGTAATTGATTATATAATTGACGATGTAGATGTTTTTAATGCATGTAGATCATTTGTAGTAGTACGATAGTTATGTAATCTCTTTCAGTAATGTATTTTTGACAGAACGATAAGAAGTTGATCAAATGAGTAAACTGCCACCAGAGATTGGATACATCACGGGGATAATTACAGAAACAGGTGTTATTGCCATTATAGCCGCATCTGAAGAACTGGAGAATAAAGACATACCCCATAGCTTACTGGCCATCTTAAAAGATAAAACCTGGAAGATATTCCAGGAAGATATGGACATTGTTTCATTAACATCCGGTAAAGGGAATTTCGCAAGACATGTAAGCTACATGGGAATCGATGGACAACTAACCATCAATGAACCCAGTGCTGTCCATAATGAACACGTCCACAAAGGCAAAAATGGCCCTAACAATCTGAGGACCATGAGTGAGGTCCGTGCCATTGGGGATTACTTCGTTGCTGTGGGTATGAGAAGGCAGGTTTACAGTAGAAAGATCATGAATGGGAAATGGGCGCGGCTGGATGCTGGTGTTATTCTGGAAGAAGATTCCCTGGAGATCGCAGGTTTTTTAAGCGTTGATGGGATATATGATAATGAAATCTACGCTGTTGGCTATCGCGGAGAAATCTGGATGCGTAAAACAAAACAATGGCAACAAATTGATAGCCCTGTAAAGACTCGCCTGGAATGTGTTCGCTGTGGGGCTGATGGTACCGTGTTAATCTGTGGCGAAAATGGGGTAGTGCTGAAAGGGAGAGGTACACAATGGAAGGTGATTCAGACAAATGAAACAGGGACATTCAAAAGCGCGACACAATTCAAGGGCCAATGGTATATAGCAGATGAAGAAGGGCATCTGTATATAGTCATGGACGATGGACTTCATCCTGAACCCGGTTTTGAGAAACTGGGCGCCACCAGTGGTACCATAGACTCAAATGAAAACACCCTACTCTCAGTTGGAGAAGAAGACATCGTGTTATTCGATGGCAAAAAATGGCAGCGACTGAAGCATCCACCTTTTAAATAAAAAATCTACAAATAATGAATGAACATACTAAGTCTGAAAAATTCGCCAGTAATTTTCATGGTAATAAACTCCCTGAAGAGTTATCAGCGCTGTTTGAATTCGAACAGGAATATGGTACTGAAAGCTATTCGCAATGTTTTTACCTTGATAGCGATGGTGAATCAGCCATTTCTTCCTGGTCAACAGATAAAGATTTTTTAAAGATGCTGATGCCATTTGCTGTTGCAAATGGTTCCGGTTCTATTTATGTATTTTGGGATGATGGGAAAGGCAAGTCTTTAAAAGAAATGCCCGTTGTTGTATTCGGTGATGAAGGTGGTGTTCATATTGTGGCAAAGAATATCCTTGAGTTAATGCAGTTGCTGACATTCGATCATGAAATATCGGTATATCACGATGAAGCCTATTTTTATAAAAGTGAAGATGATGATGAGGAAAGCGAGTACGCACAAGTCTATAAAGACTGGTTGAAGGAAACATTTAATATAGACGCTATAGATAAACCCGATGTAATAATAAAAACCGCACAGGATGAGTTTAAAGCTTCATTTGGTGCGTGGTTCGCACAATACTATAATGAATAATAAATGACCAACTCAGAGAAAATACCTGCATTTAAGCGCTGCTTATACATCGTTTAACATTACAGAAAAACTTATTTCAGAAAATAAACTGGATATAACATAGGCCTCCCCTCACGGGACACGCAAATATTAATATTCAAAAATAACAAAGGATGATGGATGAATGGTACAGAAACAAAACATGGAGTATTGAAATAAAGACCGCTTTTTTCGACAAGCTGCAGCAAGTTGAACATAACATGCGGGTAACAGCGTTACAGATTCAGGGAGATACTTTATCCAGAAGTAAAGATGAAGGAACGCAACAAGCAGGTATTGAATTGCTTCAAATGATAATGACCGGATATCCTGATGAAATATATATCATTGCTGTTGTACAGGGTATTCTGGGAGACTACTATTACCAGAGAAGTGATTTTGAAAGTGCAGAGACATATTTGCAATCAGTAGTTGATTTTCATAAAAAATTCAAGCGGGTTGGTGTTATTCGTAGAGAAGATCTGCTGCTTGCTGAAATCATCATACTGCGCAAACAGACAGACAGGTTAGAAGAAGCCTTGCAGTTGGTCATTAATTATCCGGATTCGGGAGGTAGCTTAAGTGAAGATCATGAACAACATCACTATTATGAACTGCTGGCACATTTATGCTACCAGTTGGATAGAAAAACCGAAGCCGCTGGCTACGCCATGAAAGCAATTGAAATAGCACAAAACATGGAGTTGGATTTCATGATCTCGAAAAGTGCTACGATGGAAAAATACTATCAGCAGTTGCCAGATTTGCAACAAATAGCGGATTATGAATCCATTTGAGAATATAGCTGTTGAGGATTGGTTCAGGCATAATCGGGATAGTCCCTGGTATGGCCGTTATTCGTTGGTCTTTCACCAGGTTGTTCCATTCCCGAAATTTAAGTATGACAGGATGGTCCTGAAGTTGAAAGATGATAAGGATGCACTTGAAATGGCATTATTCATCTATAACGAGCTTCCGGATCAGGTTCGTCAGCTCATCAGGCTTCAGAGACAAAAAGATGTTCGCGGGCAATATGACTTTCTTGAAGCGGATGAATATTTCTTTGATGTTTACATGGCAACTGATAAAGTTTATCTTCCCATTGAAAATATTTATTTTGCTGTTCAGGTGTTAGCGGATGTTATTGAAGATTGCCATTTCTTTATGTATTGTTCAGATGGTGATTGTAGTTGGATCGATGAATATAAAATAACAGATGGAAGATTTTCTTTTAACAGGGATATATATGAGGAAATACCTACGTATGCATGGTATTTGGATTATTATATAGCAAGAGCCAGGGAACATCCGGATGATGTTGTGTTCATGCGGTTTACACTATATCGGATCTATAAAACAATTCTTTACCTGATAAAGAAATATAAGACGGGGATGGAGATACTGGCGACAATTGATCTGGTACAAAAAACAGACATGACAGAGGAAGAAAAGAAATATTTTGTTAGCTTTTATAATTTAGACAGAGATTGTGGGGATTGGTATTTATTGAATGAAAAATACAAACTTGAGGAAAAATATGAAAACATTTAAACAACGATTCTGGAAATGCGCTAAATGGTTTGGCGGATTATTTATTTTAATGTTCTTATTCAGACTGATGTACGGTTACATTGGTAATGACGTTGCTTATGGAAGCGAATATTCAGATGACTTCTTTAGTAGTGTAGGTAGCTTAAGGAAGAACTACGCTTCTGAAAAATTGCAGATTAAACAGGGAAGTATGCAACCTGCTAATATGCCCGTTTCTCAGAAATATGAGAAAACGGCTACTGTTAAATCAAAGACTTCACAGTTTGAAAAAGACATCAACAATATTAAAAAAGAAGCGACTCTTTTTGAAGGAGTTATTCAATACGAACAAAATACAGGGAATAAAGGAAGCCGGCAGATTCACCTGCTGATTGGTATTAATCCTGAGAAATTCGATAGCTTCTACGCCACCATTCAGCACATCGGGCTGGTGAGATCCACGGAGATTACAAAGATTGATAAAACTAATGAATATCGCCAGCTGAATGCAAAGAAGGCGTCTCTTGAAAAGAACCTGACTTCATTAAATGAGTTGAAATCCAGAGGAGGTGCTATTGGCGATTATATTCAATTGCATGATAAGATACTGGAGATAGAAACACAAATGCAGGAATTGGGAGTTGAACTGGGTAATTTCGATACGGAGAATGAATTCTGTACCGTTAGATTCTCTCTGTATGAAGGTGCTCCTGAAAAGAAAGTAAGTGTTGCCAGAAGAGTTAAAGTAGCATTAGAATGGACAATAAAATATTATGCCGTTTTAACATTTACATTATTAGGACTGGTAGCCACCATATTTATTTTGTTATTAGTTATTGATAAGCTGAGAATAGTGAAATTAGTAACAGACAAAATGAAGAGTTGATTCGTAATTTCTCTGAAGAATGCTTGCAATATGACCGGGCAAAATCAGCATGTAATGGAATTAGCTTTCCCTATTGAATCTTTCCTTCAGATAAAGGAGGATGTAATTTCAAATCGCGAGAATCTTGAGAAAGAGAAATCTGTCTGGCTATCTGTAAGGAAACTTGCTACTGAAGAAGATTTAAATCTGCTTGACGAACAGTTTAAAACGGAATTCGAAAAACTGGGAAGTCTTTTCCTGAATCCTCCTTCAACCGAACTTCAGAATGTCCTGGTATCTCTTCAGGTACTTGTTCAAAAAGGAGCATCTGCTAAACGTTTGGGGAATGATGAATTAGGCAATTACAATCTTGCAATGGCAATTAAGAACATTCCTATAATAACAAGTAAAGCCAGTTTGGAAATAGCTTGTGAAATTATTAGAATAACTATAATAGCAGAGGCAGATCTAAACTCGCAAAAGGCTTACGCAGGTAATGGAGGATCTAACAGTATAGAATGGATTTGTTTGTACCTGGCAGCTGGGGTTGGAAACGAAAGCTATATTCATAATATGGATCATTATGAATATTGTTATAAAATATTTTGCTGGATAATTGAAAGCGAAATTCTAAAAAATACAAGTATCTATAAGTTTAACCCCTTTTCGATTTTTATTATAAACTTAAGAAATTCTCCCGAAGCTTTGGATTTACAGGAGAAGATAATATTAAGGATGATTTGTTTAGGAATCTCTCCATTTCCTCATGAAGAGATATATCAATCACTTTCATTTTTCAATCGTATTGCTCCTGTAAATTTAAAATGGATTGGTATTCTTTTTCCATATGAAAATGACTACATAAAGCCTTATTTAAAGGCTATGAAAATGAGTATTAATGAGGAAATTGTTACGGGTTTGATTAATAGTTGTACAAGTAGCAATACAGGCAGGAAGTATTTTAAAGTATTCTTTTCCCTTCATGCTCACTGGCTGCTGGAATTTATCATCGAATCTGTACCAGAAACAATTTTTAGCCTGGTAAGAAGAAATGAGAAAGATCTTCTGGTTCCGTTCCTGAAAAATTTCCAGCCTGCAATGAGAAATCTGAGAGATAAAAAAGGAAATACTCTATTGCATCAGGCAATGCTTTGCAGAGGTTTAATTGAGAACACAATTCAGCTTTTACTACAGGCAAAGTTTTCTTTTCATGTAATTAATAAAGATGGGATCACTCCATTAGAACTTGCATTGAAAAATAACAGAACAGATTTAACCCGGTTGTTAAAATAAATCCGTTATAGCCTCCACTGAAGTACTCGGATATCCGATACAGCCTTTTTTTCTTATATTTTCCGAAAAAAAGATGGTGAAAAACAAAAGGCGTGACGGATTTGAAGGTGAAAAACTTATCAGTTTGCCAGAGGCTGTCTGTACCAACCTGGTAAAGAACTACCCTGCTACCAGCCAGATCTACATTACGCATATCGGGTATTTCCCTAAGGCCACCTTCCACCACCGTCAGCGAAGAAATGGTTGCAGGGATAACATCCTGGTCTATTGCATGAGAGGCAAAGGATGGTATAAGATAGGCAGTAACCATTATGTGGTAGCCCCTAATCAGTTTGTAATCATACCTGCTACCAGCGAATACCTGCGTTATGGGGCTGATGAAGATGATCCCTGGACGATTTACTGGGTGCATTTCAGCGGAAAGGATATGAATGGGTTTAATAAATCATTTGGTATAGGAGTTAATGACGGTCCCCGTCAGATCCCTTTAAATGAAAAGGGACTGGAAATCTGGGATACTATGTACCAGAGTTTAGCAATGGGATATAGTACGGAGAATCTATGTAATGCCAATTTATGCCTGTATCATTTTCTGGCTACGTTTTTATATCCTGATAAATACCAGCATGTGCAGCAGTTGGAAGAGAACTGTATTACCCAGGCTATCTTACATATGCGTAGAGAGCTGCACGCTAAGCTAACGGTAGAAGAGATGGCCGCGAAGCATCATCTGTCTGCATCTTATTTTTCCACGTTATTCCGCAAGGCTACAGGCATGCCGCCAATAGATTATTTCATTCACCTTAAAATACAGAAAGCCTGTCAGTTATTATACAAGGATAATATAAAAGTAAAAGAGGTGGCAGAAGCGGTAGGTTATGATGATCCTTATTATTTCTCCCGGCTCTTTAAGAAATATATGAATGTATCGCCGGAGCAGTATAAGGCAATGAGAGAAAAATAATAGGATAATCCATTATAATGAAAGAATAGACCATTTTGAATATACCCACCTACACCTAATTTTATACCGTTATGAAGAAACAATTCCCGAACGGTTAGAACCAATCAAAATCTAATATTTTTTACTGATTCAAACTTCCACGAGTATGAGAAGCAGCAACCTATGTTGTAATGCGTTATGCATTACTATATTGCTCTTATTCACCTGTATCCGCATCTATGCACAAACACCATCCAAAATTACTGTTGTCGGTAGGGTTACTGATTCTATTGGTAATGTAATTCCGGGTGCCAGCGTTGTCGTTGAAAATAAACGGAATATAGGTGCTTCCACAAATGAAAACGGACAATTTATCTTAGACGTATCTCCCGGTACCAGGCTGGTAATAACAGCCATAGGGTTTCAATCTAACAGCGTATTGATAAAGTCCGCAGACACAAAGATCAGTGTTGTACTGAAAGAGAAAAACTCAAAGTTGGAAGAGGTGGTTATTACCGCTTATGGTAAAAAACAACGAAAGGAAGCCGTAGTAGGTTCCGTTACCAGCGTACAACCTGAGAATTTAAAGATCCCTTCCAGTAACCTGACCACCGCTCTTGCCGGACAGGTAGCCGGTATCGTTGCTTACCAGCGAAGCGGGCAACCCGGGCAGGACAATGCTACTTTCTTTATCAGGGGTGTGACTACATTTGGCTATAAGCAAGACCCGCTGATACTGGTCGATAACGTAGAACTGACCTCTAATGATCTGGCCCGCTTACAGGTAGATGATATCGCCAGTTTCTCTATTTTAAAAGATGCCAGCGCCACTTCATTGTATGGCGCCAGAGGCGCTAACGGTGTGATCCTCGTTACCACTAAAGAAGGAAAAGTAGGAAAAGCGAAAGTAAACGCCCGTATTGAAAACGGCATCTCCCAACCTACACAACGTTTGCAGATTGCAGACCCGATTACTTATATGAAACTGTACAATGAGGCGATTACTACAAGGAATCCGCTGCAAGCACCATTGTTCAGTCAGAATAAGATCTTAAATACAGAACAGACATTGAAAAATGCACCGGGTAGTAACCCTTACGTCTATCCGGCGGTAGACTGGATGAAACTGATGTTCAAAGACCGCACTACTACCCAGCGGGCTAACCTGAATGTGAGCGGTGGGGGCGGTGTAGCCCGTTATTATGTGGCGGGTTCTTATAACCTTGACAATGGAATTTTAAAAGAGAATAAGGCTAACAGCTTTAATAACAATGTGAAGTTTCAAAACTACCAGTTAAGGTCTAATGTGAATATCGATGTGACAACTACTACAGAACTGATAGTAAGACTGTCTGGTAACTTCAATGATTATAACGGGCCTATTACCAATGATGCATCTTTTGCTACTGACCTTTACAGTCAGGCCATGCATACCAGTCCGGTGTTATTCCCTGCAATGTATGCTCCGGATGAGGCAAACATCTATACAAAGCATATCCTGTTCGGCAACTCCAATGAAGGTGGCTCAGCAATAGGTGTGGGGTATACCAATCCGCTGGCTAATATGCTGAAAGGGTATAAGCGTTTTTCTGAATCGAGATTGTCTGCACAGTTTGAGGTAAATCAGAAATTAAGCTTCGTAGTTCCTGGGCTAAGTTTCCGGGGATTGTTCAGTACCAACAGGTATGCCTATTTTGATAATCAGATGGCCTACCAGCCGTTTTTTTACAATATTGGCACCTACGACCAGCTAACGGATAAGTATACATTAAAATGGCTTAATCCGCAAACTACAGGGGGTGGGGTAGCTACGGAGTACCTGGTGTATTATCCCGGATACAAAAACATGAACACCTTTTTGTACCTGCAGGGTGTTCTGGAATACAGCGGGGATTTCGGAAAGCATAATGTAAGCAGCTCCCTGGTGGCTACCCGTCAGCAAACGCTGTATGCCAATGCACTGGATCCCAATACACAACAACCGAGCTTACAGTATTCATTACCATACCGCAACCTGGGACTGGCAGGCCGTGCTACGTACTCGTACAACCGCCGTTATTTCCTGGAGTTCAGTTTTGGGTATAATGGGTCGGAACGCTTTTCGGCAAACCATCGTTATGGATTCTTTCCTACTGTAGGTGCTTCGTGGGTAATATCAAATGAATCATTCTGGAAAGGAATGACTGGTTTAGTGGACAGGTTAAAAATAAGAGGCAGTTATGGGCTTGCAGGCAATGATGCGATTGGTTCCCAACGCTTCTTTTATATGTCTGACGTAAACCTGAATGCAGGTTATCCTACTTACTTTGGAACAAATAATGGGTATATCCGTAACGGTGTGTATATAAATAATTACGCTAATCCCGATGTTACCTGGGAAACTTCCAAACAAACGAACCTCGGAGTGGAAGTTACACTGTTTAAAAACCTGAACATCATTGCGGAGATTTACAAACAGCATCGAGAAAATATCCTGATGAACAGAGCATCTATTCCTTCTACAATGGGACTGGAAGCCGGTATTGCAGCCAACCTTGGTTCTGCATCTTCAAAGGGGCTTGATCTGGAAATGAATTACAAACAGAATTTCGGTGAGCATCTGTGGATATCTGCAAGGGGGAATCTTACAGTTACAGAAAACAAGTATGAACATTATGAAGAACCGGTATATGCTGAGGCATGGCGGTACAGGGCAGGGAAACCTATCAATCAGAATTTCGGATACATTGCGGAAAGACTTTTTGTAGACGATAAAGAAGCAGCGGTTTCTCCCCGGCAGATCTTTTCTAACAATGGTATTGCTCCGATGGGGGGGGATATCAAATACAGGGATATTAATAAAGATGGGCAGATCACAGAAGCAGATAAAGTGCCGATAGGATTGCCTACCACACCACAGATCGTTTATGGATTCGGATTTTCTGCAGGGTACAGGAATTTTGATCTGTCTGCCTTTTTCCAGGGATTGGCACGAACTACCTTATTTATAGATCCCAGGTATGTTAGTCCGTTTGTTATACCACCATATGGATCTAACATCAATGGACAATCGCAGTTGATGAAAGCCTGGGCTGATGATCACTGGTCCGAAGAAAATCAGAACCTGTATGCGCAATATCCAAGGTTGGGTACCAGTGCTACGTTGATAGACAATAATCTGCAAACAAGCACCTGGTGGATGCGTGATGGAAGTTTTATCCGGCTGAAGTCCCTTGAATTTGGGTACACCTTACCAAAGAGTTTATTGAAGAGAGCATCTGTATCCAATTGCAGGATCTACTTCAGCGGGTTGAATCTGTTCACCTGGAGCCGCTTTAAACTGTGGGACCCTGAACTGGGCGGTAATGGATTTGCCTATCCTGTGCAGAAAGTTTTCAATGCAGGATTAAATGTTAACTTCTAAAACTACAACGATGAGAAGTATTTATTTCCTGATATTATTGTTATCTGCTGTTTCCTGTAAGAAATATCTGAATGTAACACCAGAAAATGTAGGCACACTGGAATATGCTTTCAGGAACAGGAACGAAGCAGAGAACTATCTCTTTACATGTTATTCCACTTTACAGTTTTTTGCCAATGTGACAATGAATGCAGGGTTTACCAGTTCTTCAGAAATTATATATCCAAATAACCTGAGCGAACATCCTGTATTTGAAGGAGGCTTTAATATGATACGCGGTACACAAAACGTTATTTCTCCTTCATTGAATTACTGGGATGGAGACAATGGTGGTGTGCCATTATATGTTGCTATTCGCAGGTGTAATACTTTCCTGGATAATATAGACCTGCCGGTAGATCTTTCCGTTGGGGAAAAAAAGAGATGGATTGCAGAGGCCAAATTCATGAAAGCCTATTATCATTTTTATTTAGCCAGGATGTATGGCTCCATTCCAGTGATCAGGAAGAACCTGCCGGTGAATGCTTCTACAGAAGCAGTGAGGTTGAAAAGAGAACCGGTCGATTCTGTGTTTAATTATATTGTACAACTACTGAATGAAGCGATTCCTGATCTGCCACCTTCTATTGAAAACCAGGTGAAAGAATTAGGACGTGTTACCAGTATAGCTGCAATGTCTGTAAAGGCAGAGGTGTTGGCTACGCAGGCTAGTCCGTTGTTTAATGGAAACGCCGATTATGCGGGGTTTAAGGACAAAGATGGAATAGCATTATTTTCATCCGGTTATGATGAGCAAAAATGGCAGCGGGCAGCGGATGCTTGTAAGGAGGCTATATTAGCCAGCGAAGCGCAGGGGCTTCATCTGTATACTTTTATTGTGCCTGCCAACATCAGTAAGTTATCTGATTCACTTAAGCAATTATTAACTATTCAAAATGCTGTTACAGAGAAATGGGATGTTAACCCTGAATTGATCTGGGCGTTAAACCCAACGTTTGGGTATCAGTCGTGCTGCATACCCCGGCTGACTTCCAAAGCTGTGGTAAATGTAACTTCTGCGTCTTCGAATTTTGCAGTACCGGAGTCTGAAACGGAGTTGTTTTATACCCGTAACGGGGTACCTATCAATGAGGATAAAACATGGGATTATGCAGGGCGTTATGATTTGCGCAGCGGAGATCTGGCGAATAAATATTATATCCGGGAAGGGTATGAAACAATCAAGGCTCACTTTAACCGGGAACCCCGCTTTTATGCCAGTATAGGTTTTGATGGAGGGATCTGGTTTGGAAATGGGGTGCTGGATCAGGAGAATGCATTGTCTGTACAGGCAAGAGGGAATACTTCTTTTGCAGGACCCAAAGACCTGATCAGGATTAATATTACCGGCAACTGGCCTAAGAAACTGGTGCATTACCAGACTGTTTTTGATGATGGCTTGCAGGAAGTTGCCTACCACCTGCCTATGATCAGACTGGCCGGCTTGTATTTGTTATATGCGGAAGCATTGAATGAAGTGAAGGGACCAAATGCAGAAGTGTTTCAGTATATAGACCGGGTACGGCAGAGAGCTGGCTTGCAGGGGATTCAGGATGCCTGGAGTAACTATTCCCGGTCGCCAGGCAAGCCGTCCACTAAAGATGGTTTACGGCAGATCATTCATCAGGAGCGGAGAATAGAATTGTGTTTTGAAGCGCAGAGCGGATGGGATTTACGCAGGTGGAAAGAATTGCAGGGTGTGTTAAGTAATCCGCTGCAGGGCTGGAGTATTTATGAAACCAGTCCGGCTAATTATTACCGCTTACAAACGCAGCTGGTACCTTCTTATGGAATCAGGGAATACCTGTGGCCTGTGAAGGATATAAACCTTACCATAAATCCCAATTTAGTACAGTCTTTATACTGGTAACTATCAAAAAATGCAATTATGAAGAAAATATATAGTTGTTTATGTCTGCTGTTATTTTTCTCCTGTTCTAAACTGGAGAATTATAATGGGGTGGTATCTACAGATAAATCAAAGCCAGGTATAGTGACGGATATTAAAGTGATCAATTTTAACGGTGGTGCATATATTACTTATAGCCTTCCATCATCTGCTAATATCCTATATGTGCTGGCGGATTATAAAATAAACGGGACGCTTAGCCGGCAAACGAAGTCCAGTTATTATTCGGATACTATTGTTGTAAATGGTTTTGCAGACAGCAAAGAGTATGAAGTTACACTGCGTGTGGTAAGCCGTGCGAATATAATGTCTGATGCGGTGACCGCGAAAGTATTTCCGGATACACCTGTATATAAAAAGATTTTTCCTACGGTGAGTGTAACACCTGATTTTGGAGGTGTGAATATAAAAGCGCTGAATAAATTCAAACAACCTGTGGGTGTGATCCTGGTAGAAACAGATCCTGTTACCAATAGATATGAGATCAAAGACCAGTATTATACAAAGTCGGATACAATTGATTATTCTGTGAGGGGGATGGATTCCCTGCCTAAGAACTTTGGAATTTATATCCAGGACCAGTGGGGAAATATTTCGGATACGCTGAAACAGGTGATCAGTCCTATTTTCGAAACACAATTAGACAAGAACAAGTTTTTTGTAGATAAGTTACCTACAGATGCCAAAATAGGATATGGCTGGGAACTGCCGTATATGTGGGATGGTAATACCGATGGGAGTAGTACCGGTTGGCATACCGTTACCGGAAATACTTTTCCTATCACGGCTACTTTTGGATTGGGCGTGTCTGCAAAGCTTAGCCGGTTTGCATTGTGGCAGCGTACGGGGCAGTATACTTATAGTCATGGGAACCCGCGGGACTTTACCATCTGGGGTTCTGATAAAAATAATCCGGCAGATGTGCAGTTACCGGTAATTTCTGCACAGGGGGATATTGTGGGCGACTGGATCAATATGGGTAACTATCATTATCCCGATCCGCCATCGGGTTCCAGACCGGGCGCTGTGACAGATGCAGATATTGCGTTTGCTGAAGCAGGGGTGAACTTCAATATTCCGCTGGCGAATCCCAGGGTGAAGTTTATCCGTTTTGCAGTAGCTGATACCTGGTCGGGTGGAGATTTTGCGCATGTAATAGAAATTACTTTCTGGGGTAACCCGTTTTAAAATATGCAACTATGAGATTATTCATTTTAGCAGGTCTTATTTGCATAATGGGATGCAGCAAAAAGGCTACAGATTACCGCTCTTTTTTAAACGGTGGTGAGATCGTATATCCCGGTACTGTCTCAAATATAAAAGTGTCTCCGGGTAACGGACGTTTGCAGATCCGCTGGCAACCAAGTCCTGATCCCAGTGTGAAGAAGTATATTGTTTTCTGGAATAATGGTATGGATTCTTCGATTATACCAGCTACTACAAACAAACCAGGTGATACGGTGAAATGTATAATCAGTAACCTTGGAGAATACACGTACAACTTTGTGATCTATTCTTATGATTCGGCAGGTAACCGGTCAATTGCTTCAGCAATTAATAACGTAAAGGTATATGGCAATAATTATTTAAGCAGTTTATATAACCGGCCTTATGATGTTGCTGATCCTGGTGTATATAATACGCCTACTGCTGTTACATTAAAATTTGGCACACCGGATACAATCAATGTGACGACTGAAATCCGTTATACCGATGCGAATGGGATATCGCAGCAGCAGTGGTTATCTCCGGATAGTACCGTTATCAGTATTGGCAGCTATCAACCAGGGGCTGCTATTTATTACAAGTCTGGTTATATTCCAGTGCGCGGTGCGATAGATACTTTCTTTGTGACTTATTATGATTCTCTTCCGCATATACCTGTGTTATGTAATAAATCATTGTTCAGTGCTTTGCAATTACCTAATGATGTAGGTACTTATGAAAGTCAGACCGGATTGGATAAGCTGTGGGATGGAAGTGTGGGCCCACAATCGTACCCTGATATTTTCCATAGTGACGGAGATCATTCTTTACCACATCATTTCACATTTGATATGGGACAGCTGTATAAGGAGTTAACACATGTAGAAATTACAGGCAGGAATTGCTGTAATAACCCGGATCATTTTGAAGTATGGGGAATTGCAGATACCACTAACGCTGCTACAACATTGCCGGGTAATGATGCTGGCTGGAAGGCAGAAGCAATGGCAAAGGGCTGGATATTGTTACAGGAAGTTACAAGAACTGATGATGGTATTGCACCATTTAAAATCAATCTGAAGGCAGATATTCCGGCAGTAAGGTATATCAGGATCAGAGTGCTGCATGTAACGAGTGGGGATGGAAATTATAGTAATATTAGTGAACTGTCTTTTTGGGCAAGGCCCTAAAATATATATTATCAGGTCTCAATTTTATAAATCATGAAACAATTAGTAATCGTATTCTTTTTATGCCTGTCACATGCAATGGCGCAACAAAAAATGGTAGATCCGTCTGTTAAAACACCGGCAAAGGTAATGGACGATTTTATGAGCAAACGCTTTGGAATGTTTATCCACTGGGGCCCAGTAACATTGCGGGGCACAGAAATAGGCTGGAGTAGAAACAATGAAGTGCCGGTAGCAGATTATGATAGTCTGTATCATGAGTTTAACCCTGTGTTATTTAATGCAGAAGCATGGGTGAAAACAGCAAAAGATGCAGGGATGAAATACCTTACCATCACCTCTAAACATCATGATGGTTTTTGTTTATGGCCAACTGCTTACTCCTCTTATAACATTATGAACACTCCTTTTAAAAGGGACGTAGTAGGAGAACTGGCAACAGCCTGTAAAAAATATGACATCAAATTCTGTATCTATTTCACTGTACTCGACTGGCATGATAAAGATTATCCGATTCATAATCCACACAAGCCCGTTATTGATCCTGATGCCGATATGAACAAGTTTGTAGCCAGGATGAAAAATGAGTTGAAAGAGATTATTACCAGATATCATCCCTATATGCTCTGGTTTGATGGTAACTGGGAAAGTCCATGGAAACAGGATTATGCAGTAGATGTGTATGGCTTTCTTAAAAAGTTAGATCCGAATGTGATTATCAACAACCGGTTAAGTACAAGCAAACTACAGGATACATTGATCTCCGTAAGGGCAGGAGATTACAATACACCCGAACAACGAATAGGAGAAATGGATATGACTCAGCCATGGGAAACATGTATGACAATTGCAAACCAGTGGGCATGGAAACCTAACGATGGTATGAAGTCTTTAAAAGAGTGTATACAAACGCTGGCAAAATCTTCCGGTGGAAATGGAAACCTGTTATTTAATGTAGGTCCTATGATGGACGGACGTATGGAAGCGCGGCAGGTGGCTCGTTTGAAGGAAATGGGGATATGGTTGAATAACTACGGAGAAAGTATCTATAATACCAAAGGTGGACCTTATAAACCCAATGCAGCATATGCCGCAACACGTAAAGGAAATAAAATTTACCTGCATGTATTTGAAGCAAAACATACACTTGAGTTACCTGCTATTCCTGGTCGTAAGATTGAGAAAGCATACTTTTTAAAAGGAGCTACGGTAATGTATAAACAGGATACAAATACAATAACTATTAATTTGCCTGATCAATTGGCAGATGCAAATGATACAGTAATTGTGTTGGAATTAAATGGCAGTACAGCAGATATTCCGGTAATATGATTAAAGAGATAAAAATAAAAGATGCGCGCTTTCCGCTTGATAAAGGAGCCGGCAGTGATGCGATTCACCGGGACCCGGTGTATTCTTATGCCGTTACACAATTACAGGATGATAGTGGTCTTACCGGTACTGGCCTGGCTTTTACACTGGGGGAAGGGAATGATCTTGTCTGTAAGGCAGCACAGTTTTATGCGGAGATGCTAAAGGGGATGGATATAGAAAATTTGATGGCTGATTTTGGCAGGGTATTAAACGGGCTGTCTAATGAACAGCAGTTCCGCTGGCTGGGGCCACATAAAGGAGTGGTTCATCTGGCACTGGCATCAGTTACGAATGCCTGTTATGATCTGTGGGCTAAGAAGAGAGGTGTGCCGCTCTGGAAGTTACTAATAGATCTTTCTCCGGAACAGATATTGAATACACTGGATCTTTCTTACCTGGAAGATGAACTGACAAGGGAACAGGCCTTACAACTGATGAAAGATAATAGTACCGGTCGTATAGCAAGGGAAAAGATTATCAGCAATGGGTATCCGGGCTATGATACTTCTATCGGATGGTTTAATTATTCAGACGAGAAGGTAAGAGAAAATACAAAGATCGCTGTTGCAAATGGGTTTAATGCGATGAAGCTGAAGGTAGGTTCTGCAGATGCAATGCGGGATATCCGCCGGGCGCATATTGTAAGAGAAGCTGCGGGAGATGATGTGAAAGTGATGCTGGATGCTAATCAGCAGTGGACCTTGCCGCAGGCGTTGAAGATCTGTAAACAATTGCAGCCGATGAATCCTTACTGGATAGAAGAGCCAACCCATCCTGATGATGTGCTGGCGCATAAAACGCTTGCAGATGCGATTGCTCCTACACGGCTTGCATTGGGAGAGCATGTACCTAACCGGATTATTTTCAAGAATTATCTGCAAACCGGGTGTGCTGGTTTTATACAGGTAGATGCTGTTCGGGTAGGTGGTGTGAGTGAGTTTATTACCATCAGTTTACTGTGCCGGAAGTTTGGTGTTCCTGTAGTACCACATGTAGGAGATATGGGACAGTTACATCAGCACCTGGTATTGTTTAATCATATCGCTTTAGGACATGACGCATTATTTTTAGAACATATTCCTCATTTGCAGAAACATTTTGTGAACCCTGTGAAGATAGATAATGGTGTTTATATAACACCACAGGAGGCAGGCAGTAGTTGCGATCTAAAATTATAATTATGATTAAATCACTGGATCTTACTGTTAGTATCCTCTATATAATTGGTATTGTAAGTATAGGCTTATGGTCTGGTATCAAACACCGTAGAAAGAATAAAGGGAATGCTGCCAGTGAATATTTCCTGGCAGGAAAAACGCTGCGCTGGCCTATGATAGGACTGGCATTGTTTGCTACCAATATCTCTTGTGTACATCTGGTAAGTCTTGCCCAAAGCGGATTTGATACTGGTTTGCTGAATGGTAATTTTGAATGGATGGCAGCTTTTACTTTAATTCTGCTGGCGTTGTTCTTTGCTCCTTTCTACATTAAGTCCGGTGTAGCAACCCTGCCTGATTTTCTGGAGAAAAGATATGACAGGGCCAGCCGGGATTGGCTGACTATTGTATCAATAGTATCTGCCATCATTATTCATATCGCATTTTCCCTGCTGGCAGGTGGTATTGTGCTGCATACATTATTTGGAGTGGATATGTACACAAGTGTAATTATTATCTCCTTATTAACAGCATTGTATACCATTGTTGGTGGATTGACAGCAGTTGTTGTTACCGAGTCTATCCAAACGGTTGTACTCTTAACAGGAGCTGTGGTGATCAGTATTGCAGCATATAATAAGATGGGTGGCTGGCAACCCATGATGAATGTATTAGAGCAGCATCAGGAAATGAATAAGCTGTCAATGATGCGTCCGCATGGGGATGAAAGTGGTATGCCCTGGTATGCTGTTTTTCTGGGTTATCCGGTATTGGGTATCTGGTACTGGTGTGCGGATCAGACTATTGTACAACGTGTGTTAGGCGCCAAAGATGAGAACCATGCAAGAGTAGGGCCATTGTTTTGTGGGTTTATTAAGATACTACCGGTATTCATTTTTGTAATGCCCGGATTGTTTGCCTACACATTATCACAAACAGGATTGCTGGATGTGAGTTCGTTAAGGACGGAAACAGGGCTGAATAGTAAAGGAATTTATACCCTGATGATTACGCAATTGTTACCCACCGGTTTAGTAGGAGTGCTGGTAGCAGCACTGTTATCCGGTCTTATGAGCCAGGTATCAGGTGCCTTGAATTCCATTTCAACGATGGCGGGTTATGATATTTATAAGCGGTATTATCCAAACACCACGGACAGGCAACTGGTAATAGCGGGCAAGGTAGCAGCTGGTATTGCGCTGGTATTATCCCTACTATTAATGCCTTTACTAAATAGCTATGAGAGTTTGTTCAATGGTCTGAATGATATTATTGCACATATCGCACCACCTATTACCTGTGTATTTCTGTTGGGTGTTTTCTGGAATAAGGCTTCAGCTGTATCTGCAAAATATACACTATGGATAGGTTCTGCACTGGGAGTAATAGTATTCGTTATTAATAAACTATATCCGGATACTATTATAGGGCATATCCCTTTTATGATCATGGCATTTTACCTGTTTTGTGTTTGCATTGTGATGCAGGTGATTTTTTCTTATGTATATCCGGTAGAGCATACCGCAGAGAGTAGTACGTTGTTCTGGAAAACTCCCTGGGAGCCTTTGCAAAGCCCTGGATGGAAGGGGCTGTTGAATTATAAGTTTTTGTCTGTATTACTATTGCTGATAATGGGCATATTATTTTGGTTGTTCCGTTAAAATGAAACGAATGAAAAAGCTACTGATCATCAGTTTATGTATAGCTGCCTGTAACAGCCAGCCTGTTAAGCGGTATGGTATGATAACGGGTTTAAAGCCTGAAAAGATTGTGGAGTATAAACAATTACATACAGCAGCATGGCCGGGTGTATTAAGAAAGATAAGCGAAGTGAATATCAGGAACTATTCTATCTATCTAAAAAAAATAGATGACAAATATTATCTGTTCAGCTACTTTGAATATACCGGGAATAACTTTGATGCGGATATGAAAAAGATGGCTGCCGACAGCACTACTCAAAGGTGGTGGAGCATTACCGCTCCTATGCAGATCCCGCTGCCGGAAGCGGTAGTGGAAAAGCAAACCTGGACCAGTATGGAAGAGGTATTTCATTATTAATGTAAAACGATTGTATGGGTCTCTTAAGTGATAAGATTATTATTCTTACGGGTGGTTCTATGGGTATTGGTTTTGAGTGTGCGAAGAAATATGCAGAAGCAGGCGCGGTAGTGGTTGTACTGTCTAATGACAGCGTTTCCCTTGCAGATGCGATGAAGGAATTAGGTATGAATCATTACGGCATTTTATGCGATGTATCTGTAGGTGAAGAAGTGGCTATGGCTATTGAAGAAACGCTGCAACGCTTTGGACGGATTGATGTTATTCATAACAATGCAGGAATTGCAGCACCATCTAAACCTGTGCATCTTACAGAAGAGGATGAGTGGAACAGATTGTTTGATGTGAATGTTAAAAGTATTTACCTGACAACAAAATATGGTCTGGAATCATTGAAATTAACGCAGGGATGTATATTGAATACAAGCAGCCTGGTGGCTGATATAGGGCAGGAGAATCATGCAGCTTATACCGCTACAAAGGGAGCACTGAATAGTTTGACGAGATCAATGGCACTGGATTATGCACGCTTTAATATAAGGGTGAACGCGCTTGCACCGGCAGCAGTATGGACGCCTTTATTGCGGGAGTGGAATAGTGAACAGAACAATGAATCAATGGAAGAGTATCTGGCACAAATTCATCCATTAGGGTATTGCCCGGAGGGCGATGTGATTGCAGATGCCGGCGTGTTTTTATTGTCTGATAAAGCACGGTTTATTACAGGCTGTATTTTACCTGTGAGTGGCGGAGCTGAGCTGGGATATAGACGGCTTCATCATTAAGCCTGTTTATTTCTGTTCCTGTATTCAGTAGGAGATATCCCCATTAAACGGGAGAACATCCTTGAGAAATAATACTGGTCTTCCACTCCGGAAAGAACGGCAATCTCTTTAACGGTCATGGTGGTGAACAACAGGTATTGACAGGATTTCTGGATCTTAAGATGATTGAAATATTCAATGGGAGAGTAACCTGTTTTTTCCCGGAAGATAGCGGAGAAATGTGATACAGAGAGATTGGCGAAATTAGCGAGTTCGTTCAGCGTTAGTACAGTATGGATCTTTTTCTGCATCTGTGCGATTGTGAGAGCAATCACATCATCATCCTGTTTATTCTCTACATAATTAAATTTATCCTCGTATAGCAAAGAAGATAAAAAGTGATAAAAGATCATGTTCACATACCGGAGGTTATCACCACTATATCCTTTTTCCAGGTTTGAATAAATATCTTCAAACAGCCGGATTCTGTTTTCGTTGTAGCTTAAGTGAGGTTTGTAATTTTTAGATTTCTGAAGGATGAGTTCCACGATGTAAGCCGCAATTTCTCCTTTGAAATGGATCCAGTAAATTGTCCATGGGTCTTTTTCATTGGCGGAATAACGGTGTGGGATATTTGCCGGAATAGTGATGAACTGCGAAGGAGAGATTTCAATACGTTTTTTGTCTATCTCAATCCAACCGCTTCCTTCCACACAATAGATAATGATATGCTGACCCACTCCTGCAGGACGCTGAATATAATGTCCTTTTGCTTTGGGATAGTAACCAATATCTGTAATGTAGATCTGTTTGGTGATCTTGTCTTTGGTGAGGAAGTCTGCCATGATTTTTTTGGGCAGTACAATCAATTGTTGTCCGTCAAAACCTTGCCGCTTTCTTAATACTTTATCTTTCATCCGTGGAAATACCTTTTGTTAAAGATCAGCAAATAATCCATCATTTTCATAAAAAACACTATTCCCTGTGTAAATGTTTAACACGAAATTTGAGCTAATTCCACGTATAAAAACAAACTTTATGAAAAGACTGGTATCCCTGTATATCATGTTACTGGTTATGTGTATTCAGCTGTCAGCGCAAAACAGACCGGTTAGTGGCAAGGTACTGGATGCATTGACTAAAAATCCGCTTCCGTTTGTTACAATCACCAACCTTACCAGCAAAAGCGCTTCTATGAAAGCCGATGGGGCCGGAAATTTCTCCATCAATATTAATGGGAAGACAACGCTGGTATTTAGTTTTGTAGGATACAAACCGCGCACCGTAACACTTACAACGGCCGATACAGCTTTAACAATAAACCTCGAGAAAGACATTTCCGGATTGAGTGAAGTAGTGGTGATTGGCTATGGACAGCAGAAAAAATCAGATATCACCAGTGCCGTTGCGAGCCTTTCAGGTAAAGAGTTGAGTGAATTACCTGTTACTTCAATTAACAGCGCATTACAAGCCCGGGTACCTGGAGTGCAGATCAGAAGTGCGGGGTATCAGCCGGGGGCAGGTACTTCCGTGAAGATCCGGGGTATCAACTCCATTATGCAGGGAGGTGGGCCTATCTATGTGGTTGATGGAGTAATTGTAACCGGCGATATCCGGGAGATCAATCCATATGATATTGAATCGGTAGATATCTTGAAAGATGCTTCAGCTGCGGCTATTTATGGTTCCCGGGCATCTGAAGGAGTGGTAATCATTACGACCAAAAAAGCGAAAAGTGGCAGGGCTTCTATCGACTATAACGGGTATTACGGTATTCAGAAAATTAACCGGAGTTATAGTTTTGTAGATGGGAAAACGTATGCCGACCTGCGAAGACTGGCATGGAGTGATGAAGATCCTGCTGCCTGGCCTATGAGTGATACCACCGACAAGAAAATATTCAGTCCGGTAGAACTGAAAAGCCTGAAAGAAGGGAAAACCTATAACTGGGCAGATGCGGTTACACAGATTGCACCAATGCAAAGCCATACATTGAGCATCTCTAACGGGATCGGCAGAAATAAGATTTACCTGAGTGGTAACTATCTGGATCAGAGCGGGATCATTAAAGGTTCTAATCTGAAACGGTATTCACTAAAAGCAAATGTTGAATCCTCTGTTACAGATAAAGTATCCATTGGTATCAATACGAATTTCTCCCACCTGGATAATAATATTGTGAGCAATGAGGCATATTACAATGCTATTAGTATGAGTCCGCTACGTCCTATTTATGATTCAACAGGCAAGCCAATAGTGGATATAGATCCCAATACTGGTACCATTACAGTTACGAATCCACTGGCTTTAACCAACGAAGCAATTAATCATAGAGTAGATGATCGTTTAATCGGAAACGTATACCTGGATTATAAGCTGATTCCTAATCTCAGCTTCCGGTCAAATGCGGGGACTGATATTTATAAAAATCAGCAGTTTGAATACTATCCCCGATCTACGGGGGCGGGATATTTGCAAAAGGGAGTTGCTAAAGTACAGAACTTCGGCTACCGCGACTGGCTCTGGGAAAATACGTTAACGTACGATTATAATCCGTCGGAAAGGCATTCCATCAATATACTTTCCGGATTTACTTTTCAAAAAAGAAGGCAGGAATGGAACTTTGAACAGGCATCTGGTTTCCCTACGGATGAACTGACATACAAAAATATGAGCCTGGCCAACAGGAGAGATCTGATCCAGAGTGATTATTTCAACTGGGCTACCAGCTCTGTTCTCGGCAGGGTAATTTATAAATTCAAACAACGGTATATCCTGAACCTGACAGCCCGTTATGATGGCTCTTCAAGATTTGGTGCACAAAACCGTTATGGGTTTTTCCCTTCTATAAGTGGTGCCTGGCGACTAATAGACGAACCTTTTATTGGGATTAAGTTTAAGTCAAGGGTGAATGATGCTAAAATCAGAATCAGCTATGGTGTGATTGGTAACCAGGATATCTCTTATGATAATGTATTTGCGCGCCTTAATGCGGCCAGTTATCCGTTTAATGGTAGTACTCAGTCAACCGGCTATCAACTGGGCAGCAATCAGGGTAATAATGCCTTAAAATGGGAAAGTCAGTATCAGTTCAATACCGGGTTTGACCTCGCGTTATTTAGTTCAAGGATTCAGCTGACAGTTGATTACTATAACAAGAACGTTCATAACCTGCTGTTACAGCGCAATCTGGCACTCTCCCAGGGGTTTGATACCAAGATGATCAATGTGGCTTCCCTGAACACAAAAGGGATCGATATCGGCATTAAATTATCTCCAGTTAAAACTCCCAGTTTCGACTGGCAGATAGATCTTAACTTCTCAAAGTATAGAAGTAAAGTAACTGCACTGCTGCCAGGACGTGATTCATTAAGTCCTTATCTCAAAGTGGGAGAGGCACCTAACAGTCTGATTGTAGATTATGTGTTTGACGGTATTTACAATCAGGGAGATGATTTTAAACTGAATCCTACTGGCAAACCCGGAGATGTACGGATCAAAGATCTGAACAACGATGGTGTGATAAATCAGTATGACAGGGCCATTGTAGGGCGTACTACACCTAAAGGCTGGGGAGGTATCTGGAACTATTTCAGGTACAAGAGGGTATCGCTTACAGTGTTTGCGAGTTATATGTATGGTCACGATATTTATAACAAAGCATATACAGATTACCTCTATTCAAATGGTCGTAATGTGATCCTGAAAGAAGGACTGAATTATTGGTCGCCCACCAATACGAATACAAATATTCCCCGGCCCAATGCATTTGGTAGTTCTACACGTACACTTCCTGGTGGCTCTTCCAGTTTTGCTGTACAGAAAGGAGACTTTATCAGGATCAGGAATATTACTGTGGCTTATGATTTTTCACCCACACTGTTAAGCAGGATTAAAGTGAAGTCGATGGGGGTATACGGGCAGGTGCTGGAGCCATTCCTGTTTACGAAATATAAGGGGATAGACCCGGAGATTGATGCAGGCAGTTATGATATCTATCCACGGTTCAGTACTATCCTGTTTGGGGTGAAAATTGGTCTATAATCTTAAAATTGCAACCACATGTTTTCTTATAAAATGCGCCTTGTCTGCCTTCTCCTTTTAATTTCCGGCTGCAGTAAGCAGCTGGAAATTAAACCGGAGGTATTTATTTCGCCGGAAGAATTATACAAAGATGAAGCCGGTGTGGTGGCCGGTGTAACGGGTGTCTACCGGCAATTGCTGGTGTTGAAGCGGTCCGACTATGCTATTGTGGGAATGGTAGGAACAGATGAAGGAAAGACGACTATCTTTGTGCCTACCTGGGGGCCTTACTGGCAGGGATTTTCTGCGGTGAATAGTTATTCGCTTTTGCTGACAGGGCAGAATGATGTGGTGCAGGGATTCTGGTCTGTATCGTACAAAGGGATTATCAATGCCAACGTAGCCATAAAATATATTCAGCAGGCCCCGGTAAATGAAGCGTTGAAGAACCGTTGCATTGGGGAAGCGAAATTCCTGAGAGCATTGTTTTACTTTTATCTTGTACAGTTGTTTGATGGCGTACCGCTCCCAACGGATGCAGATAATCCGGATGCAGACAGAGATGGATATCCAAGAAGTACAACAGCAGACGTATATAAACTGATTATTGAAGATTTGCAGTTTGCAGCGGTAAATCTGAACAGCAAAGGTGCAAATGGCCAGGATGCCGGAAGGGCCACTAAAGAGGCGGCTATTGCTTTGCTGGGCAAGGTGTATCTTACCCGGAAAGATTATGCCAATGCAAAGATGACACTGGCGCCGTTGTTAACCGTTTCCAATGTTAGCCTGTTACCTGAATATAAGGATCTGTATGTAGAGAAAAATGAGAATAATATAGAATCACTGTTTGAAATCCAGTTCTCCAATGAAACTGACAACACCAGCAATATGGCTGGTAATACAGGTTGCTGGCAGATCAAGTCCCCTTCTCTCCCCGGCGGAGGCGGGCATGTACTTATTCCTACAGATTATTTCTATAATAGTTTCGAAGATGGTGATCTGAGAAAAGATGCTACTTTCCGGAGTGTGTTCTACGATGAGAATGGAAACCTGGTAGATTATTCATGGTGGGCAGATGTAGGTAAGCCGCATGTAAAGAAATTTGATATTACTGCGGGTGTTTCAGTAAGTGGATCACTTTCTTCCCGTAACATGTATTACCTGCGTTATGCCGATGTGATCCTGATGTATGCAGAAGTAGAGAATGAATTGAATGAAAGTGCTATAGCGCTGGAGAACCTGAATAAGATCCGCCACAGAGCCGGACTTGCAGACTGGCAGGGAACGCCGGACCAGGAACATCTGCGTGCAGAAATCATGCTGGAAAGGATGCGTGAACTGGGGTTTGAAGGATGGCGCTGGTTCGATTTGAAAAGAACAGGCACTTTGCTGACAGAAACGAAGGCGCACAATATTGATGCAGCTCCTAATATGCTGCCAAAACATTTGCTGTACCCGATTCCTGCCAAAGAGTTTGAAAACAATCCTGCGCTGAAACCCGCAGATCAAAATCCAGGATACTAAATGTTACGATTATCGTTTTTCTTTTTCTTTTTGCTTCTGTGTTCATATGTGCAGGCACAGGATAGCCTGGTAAATGGCCATGTTCGCATAATCGTTCATAATGGCAAAGTAAGTTACTATTTTTCCAACGGGGCAAAACTGGAGAATACAATTGCTTCTATTGAAGAGCGTACTGCCGGGTATATTACAAGTGCCGGTTTTGGAAAACACCTGACAAGTGTAGAACATGTGACTGATAGTTTTGGTATTGGCACCCGGTTGAATATTACTCATGAAGATGAGAAGATTCCGTTCTGTTTTGTGCAACATATTACTATGTATGCGTCTTTCCTGCTCATCGATGCTGTAGCAGAAGGAGGAGATCTGGAAACAGGGAATATTTCTCCATTATCGGTATTACCTGTACAACAGGGTAGTTTGTCCATAACCGGTAGTGATCCGCGTATCCTGGATGTGCCGTTTGATAATGATAACTGGGTGAAAGTTCTGACACCAAAATGGCCCAACGCAAATGGAATCAGTTATGAGTTCTCTGCGGTGTACGATAAATATATGTTGTCAGGGTTGGTAATGGGTAGCCTTACACACGACTTCTGGAAAACGGGTATTGTGTACAGAGCGTCTGCTACAACAGGTTTTATCGATTCACTGAAAATATATGGAGGAGCTGCTACTGAAGATAACGAAAGTCTGCCGCCGGCTTATGGAGGTCTTGATGGTACGCATGATCATGCACCTCATGGCATTATGAAAGGAAATGTTGTAAGTTCCCCGCTAATCTATTTGTCAGGCAGCAGGGATATCCGTAAAACTTTTGAGGATTATGGAAAAGCAAATACAATAGTAGCAGGTAAATTAACCTGGAAAGGATATGCACCGGTTTATTGGAACAGCTTTGGTGTAGAGGGTGTATTGGGTTATTCAAAGGTGATGATGCCAGCAGGGGTGATTAAGATCTCTGATTTTATTCATTCCCTGGATAACTTTAATAAGTATGCCAAACCTGTATTAAGTATTGATTCTTATGATCAGGGAATTTATACTACGGATCTGCTGGCCTCTTTGGGTAAGTATGGCAAGAAAAGAAATCAGCAGATGGGATTCTATTTCATCCCTTTTGCCCTGTGGACCTGGAAAAATTCTATAGATCAGCAAACATTGAACGGTACCACTACTTTATTGCAAGATGTGGTGCTGCGCGATAAAGACCGTAATCCCATTCTGTACAAGAAAGGCGACTGGGCCGCTTATCCTCTTGATCCTACACATCCCGCTACCCGACAGTATATAATCACGCAGTTACAGAAAGCAAAAGCCATCAAAGCAACTTTTATTAAGATTGACTTTTTAACGGCGGGATCACTTGAGTCAAGTGTACGTTTTGATAAGTCTGTAAGATCTGGTATGCAGGCATATAACATGGGTATGAAGATGCTGAAGGCATTGGTAGATTCTATCATGGGGCCGGATATTTTTATAACGATGGCTATCTCTCCGATGTTCCCTCACCAGTATGCACATACCCGTTTTGTTTCAACAGATGTGTATTCGCATCTGCGGGATGATCAGCCAGGGTTTCCTCACTGGGGTAGTACTGAGGCGTCTTTGTCTGCCGGTTCACATTTGTGGTGGGTGCAGGGTACATTATGGCCTTATACCAACCTGGATGTAGCGGTGATGCAGCGTTTTCAACAAAACCAGGAGTTGACAGAACAGGAAGTGAAAGTAAGAATTTATGCAATGATGACGATGGGCAGTATTCTGGGAGACGGTTCTGATTTCAGGGAGAAGCTGGCTACGGAACGTGCAAAAAAGTATCTGGATAATGCAGATGTATGTAAGTTTTTTAGTCAGCCGAAAGTATTTACTCCCTTGCGTATGTCTGATGGGGAGAGCATGGATCAACAAATGTCTTTTTATTTAAAGGGAGATACGACGATGGTAGCACTGTTCAACTTTTCAAAAGAGCAGCAGTTTAAAGAGACGTTGTTTTTAAAAGATCTGGGGCTGGATCATGGGAAATATTTGATGAAAGAATTTTTATCAGGTGAATTACTGGGCAAAATAGAGAACGATTCTTTTACACTGATAGTGCCTGTGAAGGATGCTATAATGGTGAAACTAATACCTGAATTCTAATTTCAGAGGAGTAAAAACATAAACGATATTATATGGAAGTAACAGCCTGGGTAGAAAGGGTGTCAATACCTACTTATAAAGCAGGACAGCCAGAAAAGAATCCGATGTTCCTGGAAAAGAGAGTGTACCAGGGAAGCAGTGGTGTGGTGTATCCTCATCCGGTGATAGAAAAGATAGCCGATGAAAAAACAGATCAGGAATATACAGCTGTGTTCCTGGAAAATGAATACCTGAAAATTATGATCCTTCCTGAAATAGGAGGACGGATTCAAAGGGCATATGATAAGATCCGGAAACGTGATTTTGTGTATTATAACCAGGTGATCAAGCCTGCATTGGTAGGTTTGGCCGGGCCCTGGATTTCTGGAGGAATAGAATTTAACTGGCCACAGCATCATCGTCCCAGTACTTTTGAAGCGGTTGATTATACCATAGAAGAAAATGCAGATGGAAGTAAAACGGTTTGGGTGAATGAGATAGAAGTTATGTTCCGTACCAAGGGAATGGCCGGTTTTACTTTATATCCCGGGAAGGCTTATCTGGAAATTAAAGGGAAACTCTTTAATCGCACACCTTTTCCGCAAACATTCCTTTGGTGGGCTAATCCGGCGGTAAAGGTGAATGAATTTTACCAGTCTGTTTTTCCACCGGATGTATATGCTGTTTTTGATCATGGCAAAAGAGATGTATCTGACTTTCCCATCGCTACCGGTACTTATTACAAAGTGAACTATGCCCCTGGTACTGATATTTCCCGGTATGATACTATTCCTGTTCCTACATCGTATATGGCTATCCGCTCTAAATACAATTTCATAGGTTGTTATGAACATGATACGCAGGCAGGTATGCTGCACGTGGCAGATCATCATGTGTCGCCCGGGAAAAAGCAGTGGACCTGGGGGAATGGCGACTTTGGATATGCCTGGGATAGAAACCTTACAGATGAAGATGGTCCTTATATAGAACTGATGACCGGGGTATTTACCGATAATCAGCCGGACTTCTCCTGGTTGCAGCCCAATGAAGGCAAAAGTTTTGAGCAGTATTTTATGCCTTATGCTCAGATAGGGGTGGTAAAGAATGCTACTAAGGAAGCTATGCTGAATCTCGACTGGCAGAATAGAGAATTACTGATTAAGGTTTACGCTACTGCTACTTACAAAGATGCCAGAATACAGGTATGGGAAGAAGGGCAGTTGCTGAAGGAATACAGGGTAGATTTATCTCCTTCAGAGATTTTCGAAACAGTATTCGGCGCAGTAAAAAATGAAGAATACCAGGTGTTTGTTACAGACGAAAATGGACATGAACTGGTATCATGGAAACCCGAAAAGGAAGAAAAAAAAGAGATACCTCCGGCTGCTACAGCGGCTAAACTACCAGCTGAAATAGAACAGGTGGAAGAGTTATACTTAAATGGTTTACACCTGGAACAATACCGGCACGCTACATTTAATCCAATTGATTATTACGAAGAGGGACTAAGAAGAAGCCCGGGAGATGTGCGGTGTAATAATGCGATGGGCTTATTGTATTTGCGGCGTGGACAGTTTAAGCAATCCATTCCTTATTTTGAAACAGCCATCCGTACATTAACCAGCAGGAATCCGAACCCTTACGACGGGGAAGTGTATTATAACCTTGGACTTTCATTACAGTTTCAGGGGCAGCTGGACGAAGCATACGATTATTTTTATAAGGCTACCTGGAATGATGCCTGGCAACACAGCGGATTCCTGATGCTGGCAAGGATTGCAGCTGCTAAAGGTAAGTGGAGTGAGGCGCTGATGCTGGTGGATAAATCGTTAATCAGGAATTATCACAGTCATACTGCCCGTCATTTAAAAGCTGCGTTGTTAAGAAAACATAAGCAGGATAATATTTCTTTTATAACTGAATCACTACAAATAGATCCTTTCAATTATGGTTGTTTGTATGAATGGTACCTTGCTTCTCAGGATGCTGCTGTATTAGATAAATTGAATACATTGATGAGAGGTGCGGTGAATAATTATCTTGAATTGTCGCTGGAATATGCACATGCAGGTATGTATGACACTGCTATCGAAGTGTTGAAATACTGTAACGGAAAATCGCCATTGGTATACTATTACAGCGGATGGTTTGCCATGAAAGCAGGGCATGCACCGGAAGCATTGGCATATTATCAGCAGGCTGCTGCACAAAGTCCGGACAGATGTTTTCCAAATAAAACAGAAGAATTAACAATTCTGGAAAGCGCAGTGTTGGTAAATCCTTCTGATGCGAAGGCATACTATTACCTGGGCAATTTCTGGTATGATAAAAGACAGTATGCGGAAGCGATTAAAAACTGGGAGGCATCCATTCAGTTGGATAATACTTTCCCCACGCCTTACCGTAATCTCTCCTTAGCTTATTATAACAAACTGCATAAAAAACAGGAGGCTATTGTATGTATGGAAAAGGCTTTTGCACTGGATACAAAGGATGCCCGTATCCTGATGGAATTGGATCAGTTATATAAAATCACCGGAAAAAACTTTGCTGAAAGATTAGCCATCCTGGAGAGAAATAATGCGTTAGTGGATGAACGTGATGATTTGTACCTGGAGAGAATAACGTTGTGTAATAATCTGGGCTGGTTTAACGAGGCTCAGACCATGTTAGCTACCAGAAAATTCCACCCCTGGGAAGGAGGTGAGGGAAAAGTAGTAGGGCAGTATATCTTATGTCATATAGAATTGGCCAGGCGTGCCATTCAGGAAAAAGCATTTACATATGCGCTGGAATTACTGACAGCCCTTTCAGAATATCCGGATAATCTCGGAGAAGGGAAATTATATGGTGCACAGGAAAATGATGTGCATTACCTTTTGGGCTGCGTATATGAAGGATTAGGAAAGCCTGAAAAAGCGGGTGAATTATTTATAGCTGCTACACGTGGTATTAGTGAACCTGTACAGGCTATATATTACAATGATCCGCAACCGGATAAGATCGTATATCAGGCGCTGGCCTGGCAGAAATTGGGTGAGCCGGAGAAGGCAAAGGAGATCTTTAAGCGGTTCATCCGGTTTGGGGAACAACATATGAATGATACCGTAAGCATTGATTATTTCGCAGTGTCTTTGCCAGATATGCTGGTGTTTGATCTGGACATCAACCTGCGGAACACGATTCATTGTAAATATCTTATAGGCCTTGGTTATCTGGGACTCGGCTACGAGATACAGGGCCGTATATACCTGGATGAAGTCATACAGCTGGATGTTAATCACCAGGGTGCTGTTTTTAACCCATTGATAAAGGAGTAAGTATGTTATCCGTTTCGAGTAAGTATTATGGTCAGCTGAAAGGATCCGATTTATATCTGATCACATTGAAGAATGAACAGATGAGTGTTACTATCACAAACCTGGGTTGTTCAATTACTGCTATTTATACACCGGATCGCAATGGTGTGATGAAGAATGTGGTTGCCGGGTTTTCGGATTTGCAGCAATACGAACGCAATGAAGCCTATTTTGGTTGTGTTGTGGGGCGGTATGCAAACAGGATAGCTTACGGACGGTTTCTTTTAGATGGCCAACCGGTGCAACTTTCAGTGAATGATGCTGGGAATCATCTGCATGGCGGGTTTGAAGGCTTTCATAAAAAGGTATGGGAGATTGTGGAAGTGACAGATACAGGGGTTGTAATGGAATACCTAAGCCGGGACAGGGAGGAAGGTTATCCTGGAAACCTGCGGGTAAAAGTGCAATATACATTGGACAATGAAGGCAGATTCAGTATCCAATATACAGGGATGACAGATCAGTGCACCCCGGTGAACCTTACTAATCACTCTTATTTTAATCTTAGTGGTTTTGAACAACCACTGATAACAGATCATCTTTTGTATATTAACGCGTACTACTACACGGGTAAGAATGAACTGAATGTACCTGATGGTAAGATTTTAAAGGTGGAAGGAACACCATTAAGTTTTCTGCAACCTAAAAGAATAGGGGCAGATATTGACCGGTTTCCGGCCGATCAGGGCTTTGATCATAATTATGTGCTGAATGGTAAGCGGGAAGATGGGATCGTGCCGGCAGCCACCTTATATGATCCGCTAACGGGAAGGCAGCTACGGGTATTTACAGACCAGCCAGGCTTGCAGTTATATACCGCCAACCTATGGGATGGTAGTTTGTATGAAAAACACGGGGCAGTGGCATTGGAGACACAGGCATTCCCGGACAGTCCCAATCACCCGCAGTTTCCCGGTACTATTTTAGAGCCGGGGAGTACTTATGAAACCTGCACGATTTATGAATTCAGTGTTTTAAAATCCGGTGTATAATTGCAGTTATATTCCTGGCATCTATGAATTCAGTATTATAAAATCCAGTTATGAAACAAACCTATAATAGCAGCTATATTCTTGGTATCTCATTTATTTCCGCATTGGGAGGTTATCTTTTCGGATTTGATTTTGCTGTTATCTCGGGTGCTTTACCCTTTTTACAGCAGCAGTTTGGCCTTGATGCCTATTGGGAGGGATTTGCTACTGGTAGTCTTGCATTGGGAGCTATTATTGGTTGCCTGGTAGCAGGCAAGATAGCAGATAAATATGGGCGTAGATGGGGATTACTTGTAGCATCCGCTATTTTCGGTGTTTCCTCACTGGCGATGGCGCTGGCACCCGGCAGGGACTTCTTTATCGGTTTTCGTCTGGTGGCAGGAATAGGAGTGGGGATGGCATCAATGTTGTCTCCAATGTACATTGCAGAGGTTTCTCCTGCGCATTTGCGGGGCCGCATGGTGGCCATTAATCAGCTGACGGTGGTGACGGGCATACTGGTTACTAACCTTGTGAACTATACGTTGCGGAATAATGGTCCGGATGCCTGGCGCTGGATGTTTGGACTTGGAGTGATCCCTTCTGTATTGTTTTTTGTGGGGGCATTGTGGCTGCCTGAAAGTCCGCGCTGGTTGGTAAAGGCAGGGAGATCCAAAGAAGCAGGGGTGATCCTGGAAAGGATAGGGAATGCTTCGTTTGCCCGTGAATCACTGGTTACTATTGAACGATCCAATCAATTGAGTACCGGAGGTGTTGCTTTTAACAAGGCTGTATTGCCAGCTGTTGTAACCGGAGTAATTCTTGCCATTTTTCAGCAGTTATGCGGCATTAATGTGGTGTTTAATTATACGCCCCGGATCTTTCATAGTATAGGCGTATCCCAGGATGGGCAGTTATTACAGACCGTTTTTATTGGTGGCGTGAACCTGGTGTTTACATTGCTGGCCATGCTGCTGGTAGATAAGTTAGGCCGTAAACCTTTGATGCTGGCAGGTGCCGGCGGACTGGCAATACTTTATATAGTAGTCGTAAGGATGCTGGCAGCAGGCTCCGCTGATGTGTCCTGGTTTCTGCTGGCAGCCATCGGTACCTATGCAATGTCGTTAGCGCCAGTTACCTGGGTACTGATCTCAGAAATATTTCCAAATAAGATCCGTAGTGCCGCTACATCTATAGCTGTATTATCCCTATGGGCCGCCTACTTTATATTGGTGTTCACGTTCCCTATATTGTTTGACAGGCTGAAGGATAGTACATTTTATATTTATGCCGGGATCTGTTTACTGGGCTTTGTATTTATCTGGCGGAATGTAAAGGAAACTAAAGGGAAAACGCTGGAAGAACTTGAAGATGTAATTGTAGGGCATTAACATTAACTACATTATGCTTAAATTAGTGTTCTATTTTAAAAAACTATGCAGCAGACATCCTCAATTACCACATTGTTCATAGACATTGGCGGCGTTCTTCTCACAAATGGCTGGGACCGCGCGGCACGTAAACTGGCAGCGAGTACTTTTTCTCTGGATCTGATAGAACTGGAAGAAAGGCATCATCTTACTTTCGATACATATGAGGTAGGTAAGCTGACGCTGGATGAATACCTCAGCAGGATCGTGTTTTACGAAGACCGGAACTTTACCCGGGAAACATTTAAGGAGTTTATGTTCTCACGAACTGAGCCTTATAATGACATGATTGAGATGATCTGCCAGTTGAAAGAAAAACATGGTTTAAAGATCGCTATTGTGAATAATGAAGGCCGTGAGTTGAATGAATATAGGATCAGGAAGTTTGGGATTAACAAGTTCGTAGACTTTTTTATCTCTTCCTGTTTTGTTCATTTCCGTAAGCCGGATGCGGATATTTTCCGGATTGCATTGGACATTGCTTTGGTAAATCCGGCAGAAGTATTATATATAGAAGACCGTGCGATGTTTGTATCAGTAGCAGAAGGATTGGGTATCAATGGTCTGTTGCACGCAGACTATGCATCTACAAAAGAAAAGCTGAAGAGCTTCGGACTGGGCTTATAAAAATATAAAAGTTCCTGCAATACTTTGATTGGTGCCAATGCTGCCAATCAAAGTATTGCAGGAACTTTTTAGTTTCCACCCTGGGATTGGCCTTTCACTTTTCACCCATTACATTTCACGCTTAACATTATATAGTTCCACAGCAATTAATGTGTGGCAGTATTTTTCTAATAGATTGTATAAGTGTACAAAAGTGTCTGAAGAGATGTATCAGGGCTTTCTAACGATATTGCGGGAGAGTTTGTCTACTTCTATATTGAAATTGAGTTCGTTGTCTTTTTTCTGATGTGCTTTTACTTTCGTAAATGTAAGTGGGAGTTCTGCAATATAAGTTAGCAGGGTTTTAACCAGATCTGCATTCCTTATTTCAGTACCTTTTTTAGTGGTAAAATGCTGGGCGGTGAGTTTTTCTCTGCGATCTGCCAATCCCACAACATACTGGCTGTCTGAGATAATATCCATAGCAGTAATAGAGGAATATTTATCCTGCACATAACTGATGGCTTTTATAACAGCCATCAGTTCCATCCTGTTATGTGTAGTATTGAATGCTTCTCCGGTAAGTACAACTTTCTCATCATCAACAAAAATTATCGCAGCCCAACCTCCTTTGAGGCTTTGGGTATGACAACTTCCATCAGTATAGATTGTTGCGGTCACCGTTTGCGTTTATACTTCCACTGCTCTGCTCACCTTGCGGTAAACGAATTCATGGTAGATATGCCTGCGGCAGAATCTTCCCGGTGAATCGGAGTTGATCAGTTTAATGTAGAGGGCTTTGGGCACATCAAAGTACTCATAACTACTACTATCCTGGAAGGTGAGTGTTAAAGTTGTCTTTGTATAAGAGAAGTCCTGAATTGTTGAGGCAGAAATCGTTTCCGTGTATTCAGGAAGCGCTTTTGCAATTGTTTCAGGGGCTACGCTTGCCAGAAAGTTATAAGCCTCAATGAATTGCTTGCTTTTTTCTTCCGCTTCGTGCTTTTTCTCATCGCTCTCCTGGAATTTATCAGGATGCCATTCTTTCATTAAATTCCTGTAGATGGTCTTTAATTCCTGTAATTCTGTTGTCTTGCTTACACCGAGTAGCTTACGGTAGTCTGTTATTTTACTCATAAAATATGCAAAGGTAACCCGTTTTAGCCGCCAACCAAGCATTTTTACCTAAACTAACCAAAATATGATCTTTATCAGGGACGCGGTGCTTAGTATTTAGTAGTTTTGACTTATACAAAATATATATATGAACGATTTTATAGCTGCCAGGTCGCAGATGGGACTTTCGCTGGGCTTTCATATTGTTTTTTCATGTATTGGGATGGTGATGCCATTTTTTATGGCGGTGGCGCATTTTTACTGGTTGAGGACTAACAACATTGTTTACAAAAATATAACAAAGGCGTGGAGCAAGGGAGTGGCTATCTTTTTTGCCACCGGAGCTGTATCTGGTACAGTACTTTCCTTTGAACTGGGGCTGTTATGGCCGGAGTTTATGAAACATGCAGGCCCTATTTTCGGGATGCCTTTTTCTCTGGAAGGAACAGCCTTTTTTATAGAGGCCATTGCACTCGGCTTTTTCCTGTATGGGTGGGACCGTTTCAATAAATGGTTTCATTGGGTAACCGGGGTGGTAGTAGGGGTGAGTGGATTGATTTCCGGGATCCTGGTAGTAGCAGCAAATGCCTGGATGAATAGTCCGGCGGGTTTCGATTTTATAGATGGACAATACCTGAACATTGATCCAATAAAGGCGATGTTCAATGATGCCTGGTTTTCGCAGGCGCTGCACATGTGTATTGCTGCATTTTCTGCCACAGGGTTTGCCGTAGCAGGTATCCATGCCCTTATGATCCTGAAAAAGAAGAATGTTTATTTTCATATGCAGTCATTCAGGATTGCAGCCGTTTTCGCCTGTGTAGCAGCGGTTCTGCAGCCACTAAGCGGGGATATCTCTGCAAAGGATGTAGGGAAGCGACAGCCGGCAAAGCTGGCAGCTATGGAAGCACATTTCCATACAGAAGCCGCTGCTCCGTTAATTATTGGTGGTATTCCGGATGAAAAGACCCGGGAAGTAAAATATGCCCTGAAGATTCCCGGCTTGCTGAGTTTTATGTTACATGAAGATTTTACTACTCCTGTAGACGGACTGGATAAGATTCCCCTGGAAAATCAGCCACCCGTTGCCATTACACATTACGCTTTCCAGATAATGGTAGGATTGGGAATGATTATGTTACTGATAGCAGTCTGCTACTTTATAGCCATCCTGAAAAAGAAAAGCTGGTTACGTAGTCAATGGTTGTTAAGACTGTTTGTGATTGCCACCCCTATGGGATTTATTGCTGTAGAAGCAGGATGGACGGTTACTGAAGTAGGGCGGCAACCCTGGATCATCAATGGCATTATGCGTACAGCAGATGCCGTGACTCCGATGCCGGGCATTGTTTATTCTTTTTACATCTTTACAGCCATGTATATTTCTCTGTCACTGATTGTTACTTTCTTATTATACAGACAAATAAAAATGGTAGGTAATATCTACGATGTTTCTCCATCTTCTAAAAACCAGGCCATATGATTTATGTAGTGATTGTTTATTTATGGGCTGCCATTTTATTATACATCTTAATGGGAGGTGCGGACTTTGGCGCTGGCATTATAGAACTGTTCACCTCCAAACGGAATAAACAGCATACACGAAATACGATGTACCGGGCCATAGCCCCGATATGGGAAGCTAATCATATGTGGCTGATCATTGCTATTGTAGTACTGTTTGTTGGTTTTCCCGATATCTATACTACAATCTCTACACATCTTCATATTCCATTGGTCATTATGCTGTTTGGGATTATAGCCAGAGGAACAGCTTTTACGTTCCGGAACTATGATGCAGTGGTGGATAATATGCAGAAGGTATATAACAAGATCTTTGTGTATTCCAGTTTCATTACGCCATTTTTCCTGGGAGTGATAGCTGCCAGTGCTGTTTCGGGCAAGATTGATCCGGATGCGCACGACTTTTTATCTGCTTATATTTTCAGCTGGTTGAACTGGTTCTCCGTGGCAGTTGGTTTTTTCACAGTTGCCATCTGTGGATTTCTTGCGGCGATATTTATTATCGGGGAAACAGACGATGAATTGAACAGAAAACGGTTTATCCGCAAGGCTAAGCAAATGAATCTGGCAGCGGTAGTTTTTGGTGCATTGGTTTTTATAGCAGCACACTCTGAAGGCATCCCGCTGGATACCTGGTTATTCGGTAATGCGGTGGGTATTATTGCCATTACTGCAGCCACCCTGTCATTGATCCTGCTTTGGTTCCTGCTGCTTAAAAAGGGCAAGCTAATCATCATCAGGGTATTGGCAGGATTCCAGGTAACAATGATCTTACTGGCTATTACACTCCGGCATTATCCCAATATCGTGATTATGAAAGGAGGAAGATATCTGTCATTGATGGAGCATGCAGGGCAGGAGCGGGCTATTTATTCTCTCGGAATGGCCTTATTGCTGGGTAGTATTTTTATCTTACCTGCATTGTTTTACCTGTTGTATAGTTTTAACAAGAATTATAATAAATAAACTCAATGATCCATTTAGGCCAAAAGTTATAATAAGTAAACCCCTATTGCCTATTTTGGACATATTTAATCAGGGAGATTAAATATACTATCGGTAAATGTGAAAATAGTATCCTTATTTTTGCAAACGATTGCATAACTTCGGAAGAGTAGCTAAAAGTATAACCTATATTATTCGGAAACGCCATGTAGCAGAGTGTTGTAACATACTTTGTTTCCATATTCTGTACATATAATAACCCTATCATTCATCCTTAAAAACAACTTTATGAAAACCTGATAATTAATTACGCCCGTTAAAAGGTTGTCCGCACCTGCATGTGACAATACTACTGTGTATAACTTAAAAGATTATACGTAAACAGGAAAAGTATGTCTGAACTCACCAATATCTAAACCCTCAAAGTTCCTCGTTAAAGAAACCTATTATGGAAAAAAAATACGCTATTACAAGCTTATTACTGCCCTTATTTTTACTTTTTTTATCGCTGTTTGCCAGAGCTCAATCACTACCTGCTAATTTTCAGCGGGTGCAGGTGGTTAGTGGTATCAGCAGTCCTACCGCTCTGGCCTTTCTTCCAGACGGTCGTATTCTTGTATGCCAGGAAACAGGTCAGTTACGCGTTATTAAAAATGGTAGCCTGTTATCCACACCTGCTATTACACTTTCCGTTAGTTCCAGTGGGGAACGTGGCCTGATCGGCATTGCTGTAGACCCTAACTTCGCTACCAACCACTATATTTATCTGTATTATACCAGTACTTCCGGACCACATAACCGTGTGAGCCGGTTTACTATAACCGGAGATACAGCAGGTTCTGAAACAGTATTGCTGGACTTGCCTACATTAAGTGCTATCTATCATAATGGAGGTGGATTATCTTTTGGTACTGATGGTAAGTTGTACATTTCTGTAGGAGATAATAAGGTAGGCGACAATGCTAAAAACCTCGATAGCTACATGGGGAAATTGTTACGCATTAATACTGATGGTACTGTTCCTTCCGGAAATCCCTTTAGCGGTGGAGCCGCCCGTAGTCGTGTTTGGGCATATGGTTTGCGAAATCCGTTTACGAATTCCATTGATCCTGTAAGCGGCAAGATCTTTATCAATGATGTTGGCGAATCTACCTGGGAAGAAATCAACGACGCTTCTGTTAGCGGCCGTAACTTTGGATGGCCGGACCAGGAAGGAACCTGTACATCCGGTTGTACCGGTTTAACCAACCCTATTTACAGGTATAGCACCAACAGGGATGATTCTCCTCCTGACGGACAAGGTTGTGCCATCAACGGTGCTACTTTTTTCAATGGGGCAATCAGCAATTATCCGGCTACCTACAATGGAAAATATTTTTTCCTGGACTATTGTGGAGGATGGATCAACTATCTAAATCCTGCCTCTCCTTCACGGACAGCCTTTGGTACCAATTTAGGCGGCGGACTTGTTTATATCAAACAGGGTATTGATGGAAATCTATATTTCCTTAGCCGGGATAATGGTGCTCTTTACAAACTTATTTATACGGGTACACAGGCTCCTGTGATAACTACACAGCCGCAATCTCTTAGTGTACCACAAGGACAAACCGCAACTTTTAGTATAGTGGCTACTGCCAATCCTGCTCCCACTTACCAGTGGAGAAAGAATGCGGTTAATATCAGCGGTGCAACGGCTGTTAGTTATTCCATTGCTAATGTACAACCGGCAGATTCTGGTCTTTACAGTGTAGTGGTAACAAATACTGCGGGTAGTGCTACCAGCAGTAATGCAAAACTTACTGTCGCTAAGCCCAACACTTTACCTGTTGCCACTATTACTACCCCTGTAAACAATTCCAAATTCCGCGCCGGAGATACAGTTTTATTTGCGGGTACTGGTACGGATGCAGAAGATGGTACCCTTTCTGCCAATGCATTTCATTGGTGGGTGGATTTTCATCATGCTAATCATATCCATCCTGGTCCGCAATTGTCAGACAGTGTTAAAAATGGTGTTTTTGTTATTTCAGATGGAGGACATACAGAAACGGATATCTGGTATCGTATTCTTCTTTCTGTGAAAGATAGCAGGGGAGAACTGGATACTACCTATGTGGAAATGTTCCCTGTTACTTCCAATATAACGTTGAATACTCAGCCCGCTGGTTTGCAGATCCGCCTTAATAATATTCCTTTTACCACACCATATTCTTCAGCTACTTTATCTGGTATGGTAAGACCAATGGATGCTCCTTCTCCGCAAACGCTTAACGGGGTCACCTATATTTTTGATCATTGGGCGCATGGCGGAGCCAGGGTGCAGAATATCAGGATTACTGATAATGATACTGCCTTTACTGCAATATTTAAAGCAGCTCCTCCTGCAATCACGCTGCTTCCGGTGCAGGATGCATATGTAAGGGATGGAACAAATGCAGCCATCACGTATGGTACTACGGATTCTACATTCCTTCTTGTTAAAGTATCGCCGGCCGGACAGTTGAATAATGGCCGCGAAACCTATCTCACTTTTGATCTTGCTAATACTGTGTCCGTATCATCTGTGGTGCTGAAATTATATGGTAATGTTGAGGGCACTACTGCCATCAGTGTACCTGTGGGAGTATATCCGGTAAGCAGCACTACCTGGGCAGAAAAAACGATTACATTTAATAATAAACCTGTATCAGACACTACACTTTTATCGTCTGCGATAATTACCAATGATGCTGCCAGATATTATACCTGGGATGTGACCAGCTATGTGCAGCGTGAACTGGCAGCAGGAAGGAAAAAAATATCATTGGTGCTGAAAAGTCAGCAGTCACACGATCCACGTATATTCCTGAATTCGAAAGAGGCAGGAGTTAATACTCCGCAACTTGCTGTGATTGCAGATTCTACAGGAGGTCCGGATTGCACACCGGTTATTGCGAGCAGCGACGATGGAAATGTAGCAGCCAATGCAGTTGATAATGATCTGAATACCCGGTGGTCTGCAACCGGAAACGGACAGTGGATACAATTCTGCCTGGGCAGCACGGCTACTGTTACGGGTGTGGATATTGCATTTTATAAAGGTGATACCCGCCGTTCTCTATTTGATGTATTGGTAAGTACAGATGGTACTACCTGGACCAATGCCGCTACCGGCCTGCAGGGCAGTGGTACATCCCTCAATTTTGAGAGCTTCACTTTTACCGGTAAAACGGCGAAGTATGTACGTATTCTGGGTCATGGTAACAACTTAAATGAGTGGAACAGCTATACTGAAGTGAAAATTAAAACAACTACGAGTCTGGCTGCTACCAAAACATTAAAAGTATCGGCGTTATCCGTATACCCTAATCCTGCATCTACATCCTTTACAGTGAAATTCAGTCTGCCAACAAATGGTTACACTATGTTAGCTGTATATGATATGACGGGTAAACAACTGTTAGTTCCTGTAAGTGGAAAGCTTACATCCGGAGCATATACAAAAATGGTTCTTGTGGCTTCACTGCCAGCGGGTATTTATCTGATAAAACTGATTCATAACGGCAAAGTGAACAGTCTGAAATTTATCAAAGAGTAAATAATTATAAGAGGATAGCCATAAAATAGAATTGCCTCCAAAAGTCTGACTTTTGGAGGCAATTCTATTTTATGGCTATCCTTACTTATAGCTAAATCTTATCAATAATAAATTTCTACAATACTATTGGGTGATAGAAGAAGAGTAACGGGGTATGTAAATAAAAAATCAGGGCTAACTTTTAAGTTAGCCCTGCGAACATTGTATAAAGATAAGCAAGCTTAATCTATACGTTTAACGTTAACGGCGTTCATACCTTTCTTGCCTTCCTGCAATTCAAACTCAACGCGGTCGTCGGCCTGGATCTCGTGAACGAGACCATTTACGTGTACAAAAGTTTCTTTTGTGGATTCATCATGTTTGATAAAACCAAATCCTTTTGTCTCGTTGAAGAACTTTACAGTTCCGGTTAATTTTGTGCTCATTTAAAATTGTATTGTTATGTCCTCCGAAGGTACCCTTAATAAATACAGCCACCAAATATAATTAAGAATCAATCATTTATTCTTTCTCCTGTTTCTGATATAATGGAAATAGCCAAACATCACATAAACCCTGTTACAATCCTGTGTATTATCATCTTAGCCCCGATATACAAACAATCATCTTACCCTGGTCATCCTGAATACTGTTATACAATTGCACAGGCTGTTACATAACTCTACATGCATCTAAATACAAAATATGGCGCTGTTATTCAACTATATATGCAGCTGTTTTGTAAGAAAATGGGGGCAATTATGATTAAAAACCGACTTTTAGACCAATGTTGCCGACTTATCAACCTTTGAATACAGCTAAGATCGGCACACCTTTGCGTTGTCATATAATAAGTTATGCTATCTGAATATTCCAATGCCAAAAGTAATGTCTTACATTTCCTAAAATCTTTTTGACATGGCGACTAAAAAAGATGGGGGAGAGATGTATAAACATGATGAGTTTATAGCAGATAATAAATCGTTTACAGGATCCTCCTTCAAAGGATTTTTTGTATCCAGTAATATTAGGCAGGCAGATTTTGATATTACAAAGGCAAGTTTCAGATCTGATTTTATGGCAATCATGCTTGTCATTTCTGGCGAGGTGAAAGTAAAATTAAACCTGGAAGCATATACTTTAACTAAAAACAGTCTGTTAGCGGCTTCTCCGTTTGCGATTAAACAGGTCATATCGGCGAATGATGACTGCTTAATATCTGTCGTTAGTTTTACTTCGGATTTTTTAAGTAAAATGGGGCTGCCGGATAAAAGGATAGATCTGATAGACTATTTCACTTCCAAATATTCACCGCACTGGCAACTTGAACAGGAAGATGCATCAATTCTGTCCGATATTATAAGTCAGCTTGAACAACGAACTAAAAATCTGAACAGCCATCCTTTTGGAGAGGAATTGATGCGATATGCATTCTACCTCTTTCTGTATGAATTGGCAGGAATGAGCAAAAAATACGCTAAAACAAATAACCCTGATTTTACAAGGAAAGAAGGGCTTGTAATGGGTTTTATAAACATGGTACAGTTACAGTTTAAAGAACAACGTAACGTACAACAATATGCCGCGCAGTTACATGTAACGGCAAAATACCTCACGGAAACAGTGAAAGAACAGACAAGCAAAACCGCCGGTGAGATCATTGACGATTTTGTGATGCTGGAAGCAAAGCTATTGTTAGATGATCATGATCTAAGTATTTACCAGGTAGCAGAGATGCTGAACTTTAGTGATCAATCTTTTTTTGGAAAATTCTTCAAAAGACATTCAGGTCTTTCCCCCACGGAATACCGTTCAATTAATTAAGATTTCATTTTGTTACGCAGTGTAACAGTTGTAGGTTTAATGCAATGGCCGCGATAATCATATCATGGCCATTTTTTTTGTGCCCTCTTTATTCGCTACAGAACCGACTTTCAGACCAATTTTGCCGATTTATCAACCTTCTCTTACCGTGGTGATACGAGTAATTTTGCGCTATTAATTTTTGCATTCAATAATTGAAATAAAATAAGTGTATGTCAATGTTCTTCAAACCAATTCCCTTTCTTTTTATAGTGATATTGTTCACTGCCTGTGGTAATAAAGAAGAAAAAAAGTCACAACAAACACCGGTAAAAGTGGGCATTCTTACAATTCAAAGGAGTAACCTACCGGAAGAACTGACCTATTCAGGTACAATAGAACCAGACAATACTGCACAAATAGGTTTTGCAGTTTCCGGTGTGATAAATAATGTAGCTGTAGAAGAAGGGCAGGTAGTTAAACAAGGACAGTTACTGGCAAGCATTGATGCAACAGAATATAATAATGCACTGGCAATTGCAAGCGCAGGTTTAGAACAGGCAGAAGATATGTATAACCGCCTTAATGAACTGTACAATAAAGGAAGCCTTCCTGCAAGAGATTATATAGATGTTAAGACAAAACTGGCACAGGCTAAGGCCAATAAGAGCATTAATGTAAAACATATTTCCGATAGCCGCCTGTATTCACCAATATCCGGTATCATCACTGAAAAGAAAATTGAAAAGGGAAGTACTGCTGCTCCTGGCATACCGGCCTTCACCATCATAAAAACGGATATTGTATACGCTAAAATATCTGTACCGGAAAGTGAAGTAGGCGCATTAAAACATGGAACTGAAGCTGGTGTTTTTATTCGTACTCTGAATGATAGCATTACTGGTAAAATAACTATCATCAATCCCCAGGCGGATGCGATTTCCAGAACTTACTCTGTAAAGATACAGCTCAATAATAATGATGGGAAACTGTTACCCGGTATGATAGCAGACGTAAGCATAAATACAGGAAGGAGTATAAATACCATTACCATTCCTGCTACTGCAGTAGTAAGAGATGCAGATAACATTACTTATGTTTTCATTGCCAATGAGCAGCGCAAAGCTGTACGCAAACGTATTACTGCGGGTATGCTGACTGGGAAAAATGACATAGTGGTGCTTGAAGGGTTAAAGGATGGAGAACAGGTAATTACAGCCGGACAATCCACATTGAAAGATGGGAGTGTTTTAAGTTTCTGATATCATATTTATTACGTCTGCTAACATTGGAATAATGAAAAAAAGAAAGATAAGCTTCATTGAGGCTGCAATGAAGTATAAACAGGTTACCATTGTAATAACAACAATGCTAATCCTGCTGGGACTGTATTCACTCCTCAATATGCCCCGTTCTGAAAATCCAAAGATAGATATGCCTGTAGCCATGGTATATGCTTTTTACCCGGGTGCAGATGAAGCGCAAATGGAAGAACAGGTAACTAAGAAAATAGAGCAATACCTGTTTTCATTCGAAGAAGTAGAAAAGAAAAAAACGAAATCACAAACCAAAGACGGACAGGTTTTTATTACTGTTCAATTGTATACATCTGTAAGGGACCGGAAAAAATTCTGGGCAACCTTACAGCACGGATTAAATACTGTGTTACGTCCAAGCCTGCCACAAGGGGTAACAGGCCCTGTGGTAAATAGTAATTTCGGCGACGTAACTGCACAGATCATCACAGTTTCTTCAGCACAACGTAGTTATGCAGAGATCGAAAAGTATCTCGATAAAATAGAAGATGGGCTCAAAATCATACCGGAAGTATCCAAAATTAACAGGTCGGGCGGACAAAAGCAACAGATATATGTTACAGTAGATGATCAGAAGATGGAACAGTATGGTTTTGACCTTTCTACTATTGTACGCACACTTCAGATGCAGAATGTAACCGGTTATTCGGGAGAAATGACGGTGAGTTCCAATACCATTCCGGTGTTCACTAATAGTCAGTATAAAACCGAAGCAGACATCGCATCACAGATTATCTATACCACACCGCAGGGAACAGTAGTGAGATTGAAAGATGTGGCTAAGATAGAGCGCAGATATGAAGAACCATCTTCGTTTATCCGTATTGGCGATGATAAAGTGATGATGCTGGCCATTGAAATGCAGCCGGGTAATAACATTGTACAGTTTGGTCATATTGTAGAAGAAAGGCTGAAAGAAATAAAAAATGAGTTTCCGGATGATATAAAGATAAATACGATCGTAAATCAGCCGGAAGTAGTGGACGAAAGTATCCGGCACTTTATGAAAGAATTCGGTCTTGCTATAGCATCCGTTATTCTTGTGGTAATGCTATTACTTCCTTTTCGTGTAGCCGCAGTAGCTTCAGTGGCCGCGCCTATTTCCATTCTGATCACATTTGGTTTGATTAATATTATGGGCATAGAACTCCACCAGGTAACGCTGGCCGCACTGATCATCGTGCTGGGTATGGTTGTAGATAATGCGATTGTGGTGGTGGATAATTATATCGAAAAACTGGATGAAGATATTACACCGTGGACGGCTGCATGGCAGGCGGCAAAACAACTGTCACTTCCCATTTTTACTGCCACATTGGCTATTATATTCGCCTTTGCGCCACTGGCGTTATTCATGAGCGGAACGGCTAAAGATTTCATTACAGCATTGCCGATAACGGTTGCGGTAGCATTGTCAACTTCTATGGCGGTGGCGCTGCTGTTAACTCCATATACCTGTTATGTTTTCATCAAAAAAGGATTGAAACATTCGGTTAGTAAAACCAAAAAAGGCAAGAGTTTACTGGATCATTTACAGGACACATTTAATAAAGGTATTGAACTGGCATTTCGCTTCCCGAAAATTACTATCGGAATGGCAGTGGGAGCTATTATTGTGGCAATTGTTCTTGCAGGAAAAGTGAGCCAGGAATTTTTTCCTATGAGTGAAAGTAAACAATTCAATGCTGAAATATGGATGGCGAATGGTACATCACTGGAGGAAACAGAAAAGGTAGTAAAACGTGTGGAAGCCGAGTTGAAAAAAGATAAACGTGTAGTGAGCATCGCCAGTTTTGTAGGCACAAGTTCTCCACGATTTAATGTTACTTATGCGCCCGAGATACCGCGTCGTAATTTTGCCCAGGTATTTATTACTACTACCAGTAACGATGCCACGAATGATCTTGTAAAAGAATACCTGCCCAAATTTGAGGGTTTTGTTCCGGATGGATATGTTCGTTTGCGTCAATTGAGCCTGCAGGAAGGGTCGGCGATAGGTATACGTATCATTGGCGAAAATATGAATGATCAGAAGCGGGTAGCAGAACAGGTGAAAAACATATTACAAAATGCAGAAGGTGCCAACTGGGTACGTAGTGATTACGAAGACGATTATTTAGGTATCAACCTGAAAGTGAAGGAAGATGTTGCAGCAAGACTGGGTGTTTCTAATCAGGCTATTACCCAAACGATGGGCGCGGGTCTCAAAGGTTTTGCAGTATCCCAGTTGTGGGAAGGCGACAAGCCCGTTGATATTTTCCTTCGGCTGGATGCAGACAACAGGAATCATTTCAGTGACCTCGGAAATCTGCACCTGAGCAGTGTATATGGAAGTAAAGTGGCCCTGAAGGAAGTGGCAGAACTAGCGCCCTCCTGGCATACTGGTGTAATTGCACACAGGAATGGTATCCGTACGCTTACTGTATTATCTGAAGCACAATTAGGTATCAGGGCTTCGGAGATATTGAAGAAAGTACAGCCACAAATTGAAAAAATAAAATTACCTGAGGGTATTAGCATTCAATATGGCGGTGACGCAGAATCTTCTGCAGAAAATGCTCCGGGTATGGGAATAGCATTAGGAACAAGCCTGATATTGATTTTAATAACATTATTGATCCAGTTTAAAACTTTTGGTAAAACCCTTATTATACTTGCCACTTTCCCTCTTAGTTTGTTGGGCGCATTCCTTGGGTTGTATCTCACAGGAAACCCGATGGGGATGACTGCCTTCATGGGTATTATCAGCCTGATTGGGATTGTAGTGCGTAATGGTATTATACTGGTGGACTATGCAGATGAATTGGTACGTGATCATGGTTATACTATTAAAGCGGCAGCACTGGGAGCAGCCAAACGTCGTATGCGTCCCATATTTCTTACATCTGCAGCAGCTGCAATAGGTGTAGTGCCAATGATCGTGGGTAAGTCTCCGTTATGGGCACCACTTGGTAGTGTGCTTGCATCGGGATTAATTGTTTCAATGATACTTACGCTGTTTGTAATTCCTGTACTCTATTACCTGTTTGTGCGGCCGGAAGTGGAACCAGCAGATGCTCCTGATGCGGAAGTGAAGATACAGTACAAACCGGCACATAATTAAAACAACGAAAATGAATTTGAGATCAGTATTTATAATAGTTGCCTTGTTGACGGGTGATCATTTAATGGCGCAAACACAAGTATTATCCATCGCTGAATGTCATCGTTTGGCATTGGAACAGAATAAAAAAGTGAAGGCAGCGCAATACCAGGTAGAAGCGGCTAAAGCATCACTGAAATCAGTATCAGCCAATGCATATCCTTCAATTGATGGCTCTGCAATGGGAGTGTATCTTGGTAAGCCGCTGGCAGGCGCATTCAATGGCGCTGTTCCTGAATATTTTGGAAGCGGTACCATTACTGCATCCCAGGCTATTTATGCAGGCGGCAAAATACGGTTGGGTAAAGAAGCTGCCGGTAAGGGAATTGAAATACGGGAAGAACAGAAAGCGCTGACAGTATCGGAGGTGTTACTAAATGTTGAAAGTGCATACTGGCAGGTAGTGCAGGTGAATGAAAAGATTGTATTGGCCAATAGGTATAAAGAGATGCTGGAGTCATTACAACAGGAGTTGCAAAACTCTTATGATGCGGGATTGAGTTATAAGAATGATTTGTTGCGGGTAGAAGTGAACCTGAATGAAGCGAAACTGAACATTATCCGGGCTAATGATGGATTGGTTTTGGCGAAGCTCAATCTTGCACAATTAACAGGCATGGCCGGTAACACTGCTTATGTGGTAGCGGATTCTATCACAGGTGATTTTAATGCAAAAGACAGCATAGTGCTGGTGGCAGATAATCGTCCGGAGATACGGTTGTTGAAAAAGTCGCTGGAAGCAGAAGCACTGCAAAAGAAAATACTCAGGAGTGAGATGTTGCCCACTATAGGTGTAAGTGCAAGCGGACTTGCGGCAGTCGGCAAAGGAGTAAATCTTAGTAATGGTAATAATTTTATGGGATCGTATTATGGAATAGCCAATATCAGCATCCCGATTTTTGATTGGGGAAAGAGGGCTGGCAAAATAAAAGAACAGACATTTAAAATTGCCGCGCAACAGCAACAATTTGAAGATACCAGGGAACTGATTAATATAGAAGTACAGCAGGCTTACCTGGCATTGAATCAATCTGTAAAGGAAATTGATATGTCCAGATTGTCTTTGACACAGGCAGATGAAAATCTGAAACTGGCCAATGATCGTTTTAAAGCAGGTACTATTACAGGTAAAGATGTGCAGGAAGCGCAAACGATCTGGCAACAGGCCTACAGCAGTATCATTGATGCTAAAGTAAGATACAGGATTAATGAAGCGGCGTATAAAAAAGCAATAGGGGAGCTGAAATAGAACGGTGAAATGCTCCGGGAGCCAATTGGTTTCCGGGGCATTGTTCATAAAAAATTACTCGTTCTCAAATGGAAGTGTATCCATTAATTTCCAGGGACCTTTTAAATACAGCCACGTATTAATTCCGGTGGCTTTAATTTCAAATTGTGTGAAATCTTCTTTTAGTTTTTCAAACAGCATTTGTGCTTTAAAGGCAGTGACTTTATTCTGGATGGTGATATGTGGCCACAGTTTTTGCTGGTCTCTTTTCTTCAGCCAGGGCATAAATGCTTCTTGCATAGTGAGGTGCAGTTGTTGCAATTCTTCTGATACAAGACTATAGGCAACCCCATTGCGGAAACAACTTATATCCTGCACCAGCAGGGATATTGGCTGGTGTTTAGAGAATTTCAGCAGTTGCTCCCTGATAAGTGGTTCATTGGAAGGCAGGTGATGAAACAAAGTAATATGTGCCTGCAGGTAATTGGCATGCGCTGGGAAATGTGCATCCCGTAACTTATCGAAGAATAGCTGATGCTCAGGATGCAGATGTAGTGTGGCGATAAGAGAAGGCATCATTTCTTTTTTTTACCCAGCCATAACAGTGCATCAATAATAAATCTGTCCTGGATCTTATTGGCAAATGTAAAGGATAGTTCTTTGTTTGTATGATTTTCGTAGTCGATATCATTATGTCCCATATTCACATAGAGCATCCTGTATTTCTTATTAGTCCATACTACAGGATAATAACCGCTATGCCATATTTCATGTGGCTTAGGACCTGTTCCTAATGGAAAACTGCTGGAATCAATCGATAGTAATATTTTGATATCCGGGTTTTTTGTGAGATCATCAGACCACCTGTACCATTCATTAGGCGCAGATTTAAATGTAACGGGCAGGTTCTTTGTAGCAGGATGTTTCCTGTCTTCCACCCTTAATATAGCTGATGTGGGGCGCCAGGTATTACTCCTGTACGAGCCTGATCCCAGAAATTCATTGTGGTACCAGTCCCAGTTCTGTGGATAATCGGAAGGGGTAAGGGCAAATCCTGCAAAATGGAATCCCATCCAGGCACCACCGTTTTCCATATATGTTTTAAATGCTTCCCGCTGGGTAGAATCTTCCGGACGGGTATCTAAAAATAATACCACCTGATATTGAGATAGAAATTTAGTGTTAAGGTTGTTCCAGTTATTTGTAGAATCATAAGTAAAGTGATATTTCTTCGCCATAGCGGGAAACCATTTATTGGCTTCATGGACATAACTGATATGTGCCTGGTCGTTTTTTGCTGTGAAGAAGGCAATTACTTTGAAGGAGGATTGGGCGTGGGTAGTCCCGAATAATAGGATGTATATTGTGCAGAGCAGGAAGATTCTCATAAACGCTTTTGTGGAATTATTAATAAATTTAGTTACTTAACCATCTCACATGAAAAGCGAATGTTCAATTCCTCTATAAATTGAAAATCATTGATCCATCGTGTACCCATATTATCACAAACATTAGGTATTTTTATTCTGGTACTATTGTTGGCGTTTATTTTTTCTTCTTTGGTTACTACACATGCATTTTCATTTAAAGCATGCGCAATTACCCAAGGATCGGCTAATGAACGTTGCTTGGTATTATCAACAAGATATTGATGAGTTGGATTGTGCTCATATATTCTTTTTAAACACTGTGTTACTCGTCCATCAACTTTATATATTGGAAGATGGCTCTTTTTCAGCCATGCAGATAAATCATCTTCGGTACGTATAATTTCATCATGTACCATTTCTGGAATGAATATGCGATTTTGACGACCAAGTTCGTTTAAAACATTCCAATAGTCAGGACAAATTTTTGGGGAGTAGTATTTTCGCCATCCTTCTATTAAAATATTGGCGTCCAAACAAAATTTTTGAGGTGATGTGTTCATTTGTAAAGGAAGGATTCTAATTTTGAGAAATTATTAATCTGTGTATTTAATAGGCTGCTGGCTTGTGTTGGCTGTATAAATCCTCCGCGAAAAGCATCCATCACTACTTTTGTAAAGAGGTGACCATTTTTGTTAACTAATAACATGTAGTAATTAGGCCCACCCTTATCTTTTTTCTCTTTACGTCGTGCATTAATTTCAGCTTCTTTTATCAGGAAATTCCGGAAGGAAATTTCAGCTTCTTTTTTTAATTTCCTGTATTTATCCAAAGAAATTAGTTGCATATTAAAAGCTCTTACTAATAGTGCAAAGGAACTTATTCCGAGCTTTTTTGCACTATTGAAAACCTCGTTGCCCGCATTATAAGTTGATGGAGGTAACCCAAGCATTATAGATGATGGCATTAAAGCATTAGCTGCTACTTCATTACAGAAGATTTCCACAGGATGTGAATTATCCTTATGATCTAATTCAGGTTCTATTTCATTTGAAATACCGGAAGCTGCAATCCATATATGTGCAAGTTCGTGTACTAACGTGAAAAGTTGTGGAGCATCCCAGTTTTCAGAATTAACAAAAACAAAAGGAGCATATTTATCAGCGATTGCGAAGCCCTGTAATTCCTTACTATCTAGTTTTAATTTTGAATGAATGAAACTGGTTCTCGAAATAAAAATGCCTTTCGCTTCTGCTTTTTCAATCCATTCCTTTATAGGGTTTGCACTCTTATAATTTAAAGGATCAATCTGAAGCGTACTTAATATGTCTGCCGCTACTTGTTGTGGGGAGGTATCGAGATTGTACTTACCAACAAATGGCAGGGGGAGATTTCCTTCATCTTCATATACTTCCCTTGTCCATGTCTGCTTTTGTTGAATTTCACGTATAATAAACACAGATGCTGTTCCCAATTCTTTTGCAGAATCTTTACGAAAGTCCTGCAAGGGTTGGAAATCACGGGGAACTTCCGGTAAAAAGAATAATGCAAAGGGGCGTTTGTAGGACTTCGCCAATGTTTCGGCTTGTCTGATGGTTGGTAGTTCCACTCCTTCCTCCCATTCGCTAAGTTTTTCGGCAGTAACATTCACTTTAGCAGCAGCAGTTTCCAATGAGATCCTTGCAGATTCTCTTGCCCATCTGAGCACTTTGGGTGTTATATATGCCTTGTCAGCCATCTTGCTTACTACTTGTTAATCTTACAAATATACATTTTAGATGCATTTGAACATTTTATAACACTAAGTTTTTTAGTAATTTTTCTGTTGTTATTCAACTGGTTGAACCAATAGAAGCACTAAAATTCTTATCTCTCTAATTATTTATTATTTAAGGAAGTATGACTATTGTCCTAATAAGATACTCTCCAAACAGGAAACAGGCAGGATACAGATAGGGTACAGATAGGCTCATCCTTCGTTAAAAAACGTAGGATGAGCCTGTCTGTACCCTGTCTGATACATATTTACTTACTCTTATTCCTATTTCTTGCAGCCAGAAACAGTATCCTTTAACTGGTTCTCAATAGTATTCCCATCAATAAGTGCCCAGTGTTCAATTATTTTATCCTCTGTTATCCTGAATGAGCGGTAACCTATTGCAGACACATTTACTCCCGTAGGAGCAATATCTCTCCATACACCAGAATGGACTAATGCCAATCTGACTTTCAGGATCGATTTGTCTCCTTCAGTTACCTGGTCTTCGATGATGGTCTGATGCTGAAAAGATTGCCCCACAGCTGAGATCCAGGCTTGCAGTCCTGTAGCATTGGGAGGAAGGTGAGAAGGCAGTGAATGATCTGTAAAATCGGGATGCAGGAAATGAGGGAGCCGGTCGAAGCGTTGTTGATTCCAGATCTCATCTATAAATTGCGTAATGAAGTGTGCTGTATCCATGTCGTTGCTTTTTATGAAGCCAAAGATCATGGATCAGGATTGATCACACCTGTGTCAAAAGTCACAAAATTAGTGTCGTCTTATACGACTGAGGGTTTCCCTGGATATGCCCAGATAGGAAGCTAAGTGCGTCAGCGAGATCCGTTGGAGCATAGCAGGTTGATGATCATACAGATATTGATATCGTTCTGCGGGTGTTTGTAGTTTAAACATATTAGCATGTTCTTCCTGTTCCATTAATAGCTGCTCCAGTAAACTTCTTCCAAAATTACTGATCTCATGTGATTGCGCATATAAAGCCAGGAGAACATCTTTTTCGAATAGCCATACAGTTGTATCTTCAAGAGCCTGCATAAAAAAGGCAGAAGGAGTAGACGTCCGGAGACTTTTTAGTTCTGTTGTAAAGCTGTTGTCAAATGTGAAATTGACATTGATCTCTTTCATGTCATTGTTATGCATAAAGGTGCGAATGCCGCCTTTTTCAACAAAGTAAACATGTTTGCAGAACTGTCCTTCCGTCAGCAGCATTTCATTTTTTGAAATATGCATTAGCTGAATTTCCTGAACCAGCATGGACAGGCTCTCTTGTGAAATAGCAGCAATACTTCTGATTTTATTCTCAAGTGAAAGGGAGAAAGTCTTTTCCATTAGTATAGATAAGCAAATTAATTAACGCAGTACAATTATAAATAAATTTTTAAATTTCCCTTATTGATTCAATGTTCTGATCATTTTACCGATATCGGTAAAATGATCAGAACATTGAACCAGTAAGGGTTTGTTGTGAACGTTATTTTAGCTGTAATTTAGCACATATAAAGAATAGAGCAATTCAATTTGATATTCATCTATCAAAACCATTTATGTATCCTGCATTATAATATTCTATTCTACAACATTCGCAGGAAGGAAAAGTGGAGATATTGGCAGGGACATACATTGGATGAATTACCAGCACAGAAGAACTGGGGCATCCGTATGAGGCAATTTTAATAATCACCTGTACTTATACCAGGATCCTGTATTAAAAAGTAATACTGTTTCATCTTCTGCTATCCAGCCTTTCTCTACCAGCTTTTTACAAGCGATATAAGTAGCACTGCCTTCTGGAGATAAAAGCAATCCTTCTACTGTAGCCACTTCATGAATGCCGTCTTCCATTTCCTGTTCTGATACAGAAAGAGCTGTACCATTGCTCTGCTCCAATACTTCCATCATCAGATCTTTTGCAAAAGGTGAAGGAACGGCCAATCCATAAGCGATAGTAGGAGAGGGCGGAATGTTTGGCGTATTTTGGAACAGGTGTACCATTGGCGCACAGCTTTCCGATTGAACAATTACCATGCGGGGCAGTTTCCCATTAATCCAGCCAAGCTGCTGCATTTCATGAAATGCCTTCCACATGCCTATCAGGCCGGTGCCACCACCGGTAGGATAGATGATAACATCTGGTAATTTCCAGTTCAGTTGTTCAGCGATCTCGTATCCCATTGTTTTCTTGCCTTCCAGGCGATAGGGTTCTTTGAGGGTAGACATATCAAAACCACCTGTTTCGGCAACTAACTGGCGGGCCAGTTTGCCACAGTCGTCGATGAGGCCATCCACGAGAATCAGTTCTGCCCCATAGAGGCGGCATTCTTCCTGTAAAGTAGCGGGCGTATGCCTTGGCATTATTACTGTCGCCTTTATGCCTGCTTTGGCGCAATATGCGCTTAAAGCGCCCCCTGCGTTACCGGCAGTAGGAATGATACAATGGGTGATACCGAGTTCTTTGGCTTTAGAAACTGCAACACTGATACCCCTTGCTTTGAAAGAGCCGGTGGGATTTACGCTTTCGTCTTTTAAAAGGAGGTAAACGTTGTTCTGCTGGCTCAATGTAGATAGTTCCGAAATGGGAGTCCAGCCTTCGCCCAAGCTTACAATATTATGTTTATCAAGTACCGGCAGCAATTTGGCATACCGCCAGATGGAATCTTCTGCAACATGCAGGAGATAACTTTTGGACAGTTCCAGATCGTAATTGGTAAATAAGGGCTGATTACAGCAGGTGGCATATGACTGGCGCTCTTCTATATTGTATAACTGGTGGCAATGTGGGCATTGTAACGTTGTGACCAGTGAGGTTGCATTTAGGGTTTTCATGTTCTGGATGATGTAGGTGTAATTAAAGTTACGTTTTTAGGCTGCATGGATACTGCTGTTTGTATTAATATTAACAAACCATAACACTAAAAGGTTATAAGATATGCGCAGATATCTTAATATATTCATGTTTTATTTATGTGTATTATTTTGGACCCTATACGTATAATTACATTATCGCTTTAGGGATTTGTTCATTTTGTATCTCATAAAAGGAATTTATTTTTTATCCCTGGAATATGGACCTCGCATCTTTTGGAGTATTCCGTTAGAAAAAGCAGTTACGTCATGTGTAAAGCATTTGTATTCGGAAAGTTTATACCTTTTAATAGCGGGCATGAGGCAATGATCAGGTTTGCCTTGTCGGAATGTGATTTCCTGACAGTATTGATCTGCTGCAGTGATAAAGAATTACTGCCGGGATCTATGAGAAAACAATGGATAGTTAACGCTTTTGCTGATATCCCTAATATTGAAATTATCGTCTTTGATTATGAGGAAGATGAACTACCCGGTACTTTTATCACTTCGCATGAAGTATCTGCTGTGTGGTCAGAAAAGTTTAAAGAACTTTTCCCGGATCACTCTCTTGTAATCACCTCAGAAATTTATGGAGAACAGGTAGCTTCGTTTATGGGTATACGGCATATTCCTTTTGATCCGGAAAAGAAATTATATCCTGTTTCTGCTACAAAGATCAGAACGGATGCCTTTGATAACTGGGGTTAAACTAACAAATCAGTGGCATTAATAAAAAAACACCTGCTGATCAGGTAATCAGCAGGTGATACAATTATCTTTTTTGAGAATGATGATCGTGTACAGGGCAGCTATTCCCAGCAGGATATACCCACCAATCCTCAGACTTCTCTTTTTCCTTTGAAAAGCAGGGTCTTGCCGTTTAATTAATTTCTCGCCACCGAAAATTAAAATCAGACCTACGACCAGCGGTATAAAAATATCTTTATATCCCATGGCCGTAAAAGTACTTAATATTAATTTATCTTTTTATCTGTACTTTAACAACAGATGCAATGGCATCCGGTGCTTTTGCCGGTAACTGAATAGTTGAGCCTTCCGTTTTTAACTTACTTCCACCTGCCAGCAATTGCGCTGATACAATTGACTGCTTCATTTCCGGAATCACCAGTTTGCCATCCTGTGGCCAGTTGAACACAAAAAGATACAGGAAATCGCCCTTCTGAGTAGTACGGCCCCATGCAGGTTGTGGCAGGGTAGTGGCATGTGTAGCGTAGATTGCCTCTCCGTTCACCTTCATCCAGCTGCCAATAGTTTTCAGACTGTTGATGCTTTGCTCAGGGAAGGTACCGTCTGCTTTAGGACCAATATTTAACAGGTAGTTACCACCTTTAGAGGCAATATCGATGAGGTTGCGGATCAGCGTTTCGTTGCTCTTCCATTTATCATCCCAGCTTTTAAAACCCCATGTACCATTCATAGTCATGCATGTTTCCCAGTCTGATCCATCCAGTTCACCTGCTTTGGGAATCTTTTGTTCTGGTGTTTTGGTATCTCCAGGGAAGTTGGGACGTTTTAAGCGATCATTTGTAATGATGTTTGGCTGCAATTTTAATAATGCATTTAATTTCTGTGCAGCATCATCTGTCATATTGGTAGGTGTATCCCACCACAGTACCGCAACATCACCATAGTTGCTCAACAGTTCTTTCACCTGTGGTACAGCTACACGATCTATATATTGTGCAAAGGTTGCTGTTTCCTGTGCAGGGTCCCAATGGCCATCATGATCTTTGGTGTAAGCATCAATTTTTGCGCTATCAGGATTGAGCCATCCTTCTGATGTTACCTTCCTGTTCACCGCTCCACCTGGATTGTTCCAGTCTTGTGCCTGCGAATAATAGAAACCGAGTTTCATATTATATTTTTTGCAGGCGGCCACCAGTGGTTGCAGGAGATCTTTACCATAAGGTGTTGCGTTTACCACGTTCCATTTGCTGGCTTTGGTATTAAAGAGAGCAAACCCATCGTGATGTTTTGCGGTAATCACAATGTATTTCATCCCTGCATCTTTGGCCATGCGCACCCATTCATCTGCATTGTATTTTACGGGGTTGAACTGTTTTGCTACCTGCTGGTAGGCTGCTACAGGAATTTTTCCCCTGTTCATAATCCATTCGCCTGCCTTGTTTATTTCATGGCCATCATACACGCCAGCCAGCTGTGCGTATACGCCCCAATGAATAAACATGCCGAAACGGGCTTCCCGCCACCATTGCATACGCTGGTCACGGGTAATGTCTTGTGCAGAAAGTGTTTGCAGACTGCAAAGACATGCAAATAAAATAAGCGTTAATTTTTTCATATCGTGGATATTTTGGGTTACGAAAGGGCAATTTAATAATTTAATTGCAATCGATTGTTTTTTCGTTATTTTTGTTTGAAGAAATAATACCCAAAATTCCGCGTATTTATATCAACTAAAACCTAATCCACGTATGGTATCATCATTTAATAAGACTATTGATATTGTGACCTAATATGCAAACGTTTGCATTCTTTCACTGGAATGCTGTTGTAGCATACCGGCGCAAGCCGGTACAGGTCTCTTATTGTCCGAACTTTAATAAAACGTTATATAATTCCACGTATCTAAATCAACTAAAATCTGTTCCACTTATGCCACCATCATTTAATAAGATTGTTAAAATTATGACCTAATACGCAAACGTTTGCATTCCTGTCTCTTGGAATGCTGTTTAACATACCGGCGCAAGCCGGTACAGATCCCTTATTGTCCACACTTAAATGAAACGTTATGATTAACTATTACCCCCAATGCCGGCGCTATGCCCGGCACTTCCTATTTGTCGTGATACCGTTAGCCTTATTTTCTACGGCTGTAGCAAACGGATCACCCTATACTACTGCTATGTTTTTTCAGCAGGACAGTATACAACCTCAACTGATTACAGGTCGCGTTACTGATGGTACTGAACAACCATTGCCGGGCGTAAGCGTGTCATTAAAAGGCCACTCGTCCGGAACTGTTACTAATGCCAGCGGACATTATTCCCTGCGACTAAATACTTCGCGTGGTACCCTGGTATTTTCATTTATCGGAAATGAGAAAAAAGAAGTGGCCTTTACCGGTCCCGGAATTATTAATGTTCAACTGGAATTCAGTCAGAAATCGTTGGGAGAAGTTGTGGTAGTGGGATATGGAACGCAGAAAAAAGTAAACCTTGTGGGGGCGGTTTCGGCTGTTAAAATAGATGAAAAAATATCCGGCCGTGCATTGCCTAATGCATCCTCGGCACTGTCCGGTCTTGTTCCTGGTTTAGCCGTGACACAATCTTCCGGTATGGCAGGTAATAATGCTTCCAGTTTGCTTATCCGCGGACTGGGTACGGTTAATAACAGCAGTCCGCTTGTAGTGGTAGATGGAATGCCCGATGTAGATATCAATCGTATCAATATGAATGATATTGAGAGTATCTCTGTATTGAAAGATGCTACGTCTGCTTCCGTATACGGTTCGAGAGCTGCTAACGGAGTAATACTTATCACTACAAAATCAGGGAAGGGACAGAAAAGATCAAGCATAAATTTCAGCGCTTCTACTGCTCTAGAAGTACCTACGAAATCTTATGAATTTATGGCGGACTATGCCCGGGCGCTTACCCTGCACCAGCGTGCTGCTTCGGTGAATACGCTTCATTCAAATTATCTCTTTAAAGATGGAACTATCGATCAGTGGATGGCGATGGGAATGGTGGATCCTTTAGGTTATCCCAATACTGACTGGTGGGATGTTATAATGCGCAATGGAGAAATCCGTAATTATAATCTTTCTGCATCCGGCGGGAGTGAGAACGCTAATTTTTTTATTTCACTGGGGATGATGGATGAAAAAGGATTACAGATAAATAATGACTATAAGCGTTATAATGCCCGCTTTAATTATGATAATAAGCTCCGGAAAAATATGAACGCAGGGCTGAAATTCAATGGTAACTGGTCTAAATATGTATATGCACTGGCAGATGGTTATACAGATGACGATGCCACTAATACAGCTGGTTTTGACATGCAGTATGCTATTGCCGGTATCACGCCATACGATCCCGCAACAGGATTTTATGGCGGTGTAATGGCCTATAACGAAGATCCGCAGGCATACAATCCCTACACTGTTTATATGAACTCACTCAACAGACAAAACAGGCAGGAAGCAACAGCCGCTGTTTACTGGGACTGGCAGCCGGTGAAGGGATTAACAGGCCGTGTTGATTATACATTGAATTACTATAATCAGTTCCGCTGGAATGCGAATACTCCTAACCGCTCTTACAATTTCCAGACGAATACTTATGGTAGTCGTGTATACGTTGGTGATAATGCAGGTGTGGGTAACTACACGAATACAGGATATAAAACAATGCTGAACGGAAGGCTGAATTATCATAAAGCTATCGGGAAAAATCATGACATCAACATTGTTGCCGTTTATAGTGAAGAGTATTGGTACGACCGCTACCAGGGTGCTTCCCGGAATGACCGGCTTTCTTCCACCCTTCATGAAATAGATGCATCATTAACCAATATACAAAGTGCAGGAGGTAATTCAGGTACAGAAGGTCTCCAATCATATATCGGCCGTATTAACTATACTGCTTTTGACAAATACCTGTTTGAAGCCAATTTCCGTTATGATGGTTCTTCTAAATTTCTTCCTGGCAGTCAGTTTGGGTTCTTCCCCTCCGTAGCACTGGGATGGCGTTTTACAGAAGAACAATTTATTAATGCTTTTACAAAACGAGTTTTAAGCAATGGTAAATTCCGCATTTCCTATGGAGGTTTGGGAAATAACAGTGGTGTAGGCAGATTTGAGCAACAGTCAACACTTGCTGCCAGTAACTATATGATGGAAGAAGATATTGTTAAAGGATTGGTGAACAGAAAGATGGTGAACAAGAACTTGTCGTGGGAGTCTACTTCTATATTGAACATTGGTCTTGAGCTTGGGTTCTTCAATAATCACCTGACTACAGAATTTGATTACTACAATCGTTTAACAACAGGTATGAACAGACCTTCGGATATGTCTAACCTGCTTTCAGGAGCATATGATGCTCCACGGGAAAACATCGGTAATCTCCGTAACCGTGGTGTGGAAGCAAACATTACATGGTCTGACAAAATAAGAGACTTTAGTTATGGGATTAACCTGAATGCATCTTATAATGCAACAACACTGGAAAAATGGAATGAGTTCCTGGGAAGAGGCTGGGTATTCCTGGATATGCCATATCACTTCCTTTATACTTATGAAGATGCCGGTATTGCACAAACCTGGCAGGATGTATATAACGCCACACCACAGGGAGCATCTCCCGGAGATATTCTTCGTAAGGATCTCAATGGTGACGGTCGTATTGATGGTAATGATATGAAAGCATATCCGAGAGTGCAGCGGGACCGGCCAACTACCATTTTTGCGCTGAATACAAGTATGTCGTGGAAAGGGATCGATATCGCTTTCCTGATTCAGGGAGCAACAGGCCGTAAAGATTACTGGATCAATAATTACAACAACGTCAATTTCGGCTCTCAACGTTATGCTTCTACATGGGGGCATTGGAATAACCCATGGTCTTTAGAAAACCGTGACGGCGAATGGCCACGTTTAGGCGGGAGTAATAATCGCGTGGAAACTACCTATTGGCTGGATGATATGAGTTTCATCCGGTTTAAAAATATTCAGCTTGGATATACAATTCCCAGTAGGATATTGAAAAGAGTTGGTGTGAATAGTTTCCGGATTTACTGCTCTACCGAAAACATTGCAACAATCACTTCTTTCCGTGGTCTTGATCCGGAAATTACAGGCAATAAGAGTAATGCGTATCCCTTAAATAAATCCTATTCTCTAGGTATTAACATGAGTTTATAAACTGCTGTAATCATGAAAACAACAATTGCAAAAATATATTTCATATGCATGGCTGTTTTTACAAGTTCATGTGTAAAAGATTTGCTGAAACAGCAACCCACTACAGAGCTGGAGTCTATATATTTCTGGAAAACGGATGCAGACGCCACTTATGCAATGATGGGTGCTTATGCAGATGTACGGCCTCTTTTTGACCGCGATTATTATTTTGACGGACAGGGAGAGTATATAAGAACCCGTGGCACAAGTACTACCAGTGGTAATTTGCAAAGAGGGGATGCCTATAATGGAGGTGATTATAATCCATCGGGCTATGGTGATAATTTCGATAAAATGTACGAGAATCTGTATGGAGGAGTTAACCGTACCAACTATGTGATAGAAAACGTAACAAAAAAATTGCTCCCCTTTGCCAGTGCCACTTCTATTCCTGAGCTGGAAAGGATTATCGGAGAGGCGCGTTTTCTCCGTGGGATGGTTTATTTCCGGCTGATTTCCATGTGGGGAGATGTACCTTATATCGGCCATATCATATATGATAATGCAGAAGTAATGACACTTGCCCGCATGCCCATTGCTCAGGTAAAGGATTCTATTTTAGCTGATTTTACATATGCCTTTGAGAAACTGCCAGTCAAAAGTGCTGAGCCAGGGCGTGCATCTAAAGCAGCTGCTCTGGCTTTCCGTGGTAAGTTACAGTTATACTGGGCCTGTTGGAATCAATTTGGCTGGCCGGAGCTGGATAAATTTGTACCAGACGGAGGCGCTGCAGTTACTGCTTATAAAGCCGCCGCTGAAGATTTTGGCAAGGTGATCAACGATTATGGTCTGGTGCTTTTCCGGAACGGAGAACCTGGTGAATGCGATGTATTAGGCAAAGCACAGAAACTACCAAACTACTACTATCTGTTTACCCCAGTAGCAAACAATGACCCGGAAATGATAATGGCGTTTACGCATGGGGGTACGGGTAGCAGTCAGGGAGAAGAGCTGATGCGGGATGTGGCTGGTCGTTCTCATGAAGGATCACAATGCTGGGTAACTCCGCGTTACGAAATTGCGGACAGATATCAATCGATCATTACAGGCGATTTTGCGCCTAAATTGATCCCGATGGATCCTGCTAAAGACGGTGCCCGGACGACACTTAATTCAGCTGTAAATCCCCAAAGTTATGCTAACCGGGATTACAGAATGAAATCTTCCATTATGTGGGATTATGAAATGAGTGTAGGAATGATTTCCCTGAAATCCACTGGCTTTTTACCGTTTATTTATAAAACATGGAATCAGCCTGTTACTATCAATGGTGTAAATTATGTTACCTATAATACTGATGGCTGTAATTCCGGTTATGTGTTGCGTAAATTTCTACGCAACTATGCGGGACAGGGGCGTAGCGATGGTAATTACAATTACCCGGTGATGCGACTGGCAGATGTATACCTGATGTATGCAGAGGCTACAAATGCCGTTAATGGTCCGCAGGCCGATGCTATTTCACTGGTAAATATGATTCGTCATCGTGGCAACCTGCCACCATTAAATGCCAGTAAAACAGCCAGTAAAGAAGTATTCTTTAATGCCATTGAACAGGAGCGTATTGTTGAATTGTTCGGGGAAGGACAGCGCTCATTTGATCTTCGTCGCTGGAGAGCCCTGGAAAGAGTATGGAATCCTCCCTATGGAAATGGTATATGGCGTATAGATACCTATGGCGCACAGATGTCCCGCTATTTTCAGAATTCGTCCGAAAGGGAATATCAACAATGTTACATTTTCAGAATCCCACCAGAGGAACGTAACCGCAATCCTAAGCTGACTCAGAATACTCCCTGGTTATAATTACAAACTATTAAATACTTAAGTGATGAAAACATATTTCAAAATAATCATTGTATTGCTGCTTACTGCTTTGGGCTGTACCAAAGATGTTCCTGTAGATGAAGATGGATTGCTAGTCACATCCCGTGCAGAATGTTATGTAAGTAATTTTGAATTACTGGGAGTTGATTTTCAGACGGTGAGAACTAAAAATGCGGTGATTGATACAGTAGCATGTACCATCAATGTAGTTGTATTTTATGGTACTGATCTTAAGAATCTTTATCCTCAGTTTACACTGGTAACAGATGCAAAACTGGATCCGAAGATAACCGGGAAAGTTGACTTTTCCGATTTGGCAAATCCAAGATCATATACAGTGATCTCCGGTAACCGGAAAGTAAGGAAGACGTATAAGATTTTAATTACAGTACAGTCCTAGTAGTATTCACATTAAAACCCAGATCATGCGTAATAAATATTTCTGTTATACATTGTTACTCCTTTTTGTAATAGGATGTAAGGATGATAAATATACTGTTCCTGTTCCCAAAGATGCACTACAGAATGATTGTATTAAAAGAACACTGGGACCAAATCTGGCAGGATCGAATATTGAGTTTGCTTATGCAATGGCATTACCCGCCAGTAAAGGAAAGATTGTATCCGCACAGGTGGAGGCTTCTATTGCAGGTGCGGCAGCTACTTATCTTGAGAATAAATCATACTATACAAATGGCAGTGGGGTGGATGTTGGTGTACCTATAGGTGATCCTTCTGTTAATGAAGCGGCTTTCACCAGGGTAACATTCACTAAAGATACAAACGCTGTTACACTCCGTTATTATTATAGTATTCCGCAAGAGGCCCGTGGTAAGTCTGTTAAATTTACGTTCTCGGTAAAAAGCAGTAATGGAGAATCCGTATCTTATGCTATGGGGCCCTATGTGATCTCCAAAATGGATATGGTGCTGGATCTGCCTGTAAAGAATGCAGATTCCTGTTTTATTTCGATAGCGGATATGGCTGTTTATAATGCCGCTGATGCAGCTGCCAAAGCGGATAAGATAGACCTGGTGTATCTCTATCGTTCTATTCCCAATATCTCATTTGGTCACGCACTTGTATCACCCGGAGCAGATCCTGTATATCTTCCGGATGTTGTATTGCCACCCAATGCTAACAGGGTAACGAAGGTCAGTAAGGTATGGAACCTGAGAGATTTTAATCTCGCCCGTCTGCAATACGGGATCTATATTGATGACCTTGATTTTCAACAACTGGATATTTCCAATGCACCTGGTTATGCAGTTAATTTTAAGGCTGAAGCGGGAGCATGGGTGGAAACTACTGATGGAAAATACAGGGCGTATATTTATATAAATAAAGCTGATAATGCTAAAAAGAGTGCTGTAATCAGCATGAAACGATATACACTTAAATAAATGTTGTTATGAAAATGTTCAAACTATTGTTATTATTCTCGATCTGTACAAAAGTATATGCGGCACAGTTGCCACCACATACTTTCCTGATCAAACCTGCCGCTTTACTCAGTGGAAAACAAAAGATAGAACAGAAAGATCCGGTTATGCAACAAGCGTTATCCGATTTGATAGCGGCTGCCGATCAGTCATTAAAGAATGGCCCTTACTCTGTTGTGTATAAGGAGAAAACCCCGTCCAGCGGAGATAAACATGACTATATGAGTGTTGCGCCATACTGGTGGCCGGACTCCAGTAAAGCAAACGGATTGCCTTATATCCGGAAAGATGGACAAACAAATCCGGAACGTTTTACTATTAAGGATGCTTCATACCAGAATGCACTTTCAGAAGATGTTTATCGCTTGGGATTAGCCTGGTTTTATACTGGTAATGAAAAGTATGCTACACATGCGGTTAAACTCCTCAGAACCTGGTACCTGGATCCTGCCACAAGGATGAATCCAAATCTTAATTATGGGCAGGCCATTCCCGGTATCACAGAGGGAAGAGGTATTGGTCTGATTGATATGCATAATCTACCAATGCTGATTGACGGTATTCAGCTTTTGAAAAATTCACCTGCATTTGCTCCATCTGAATACAAGGCAATCCAGGCATGGTATAAACAATACCTGAACTGGATGCGTACCAGCCCAATAGGACTGGAGGAGGCGAATGCATCGAATAATCATGGTACCTGGTATGATGTACAGCAAATGATCATCGCCTTATTCACAGATCAACCGGAGCTTGCGAAAAAGATCGTGGAAGATCAGACACAAAAACGTATTGATGGACAGTTGACAGAAGACGGTCAGCAGCCCCGTGAATTGGAGCGTACACTTTCCTGGCATTATTCCCTGTTTAATCTGAGAGCTTTTTTTGAACTGGCTTTGCTCGCCGAAAATGTAAAGGTCGATTTGTGGAATTATGAAAGCGCGGGAAAAAAGAAACTGCAAAACGCTTTTGTATGGTTACTACCTTATGCGGAAGATGTGAAGAAATGGGAACATCAGCAAATCAAACCTAAGGATGATAAGGAATTCCTGGAACTGGCAAAGATAGCAGCAGAGAAGTATCCCACTATGGATCTTGCTCCGCTTTGGGAACATCACAAAGACTTTAAGAATAAAATGTTTTTACTTACCAACTGGGACTATTAAAACATGAAAAAGATTCTATTCTTTACCTGTATGCTGCTAGCCTGTCACGGGCTGGCAGCACAGGATCTCCTGAGTGGTAAATATACAGCAAAGCAGCTGTCGCGGTTGTTAATACCACAGGCTAAATGGGAACCTTTCCCTCATACAAACAACAGGGCCGGATGGACGAAGGCCGACCCTGTGATAGGAAAAGCAGTAATACAAAAAGCCGAAGGGTATTTAAATTATGAGTGGCCGGGAATACCTGCGGTAAAGTCACTTCTTATTGTACGTAACGGCAACCGGAGTGAGTACCAGGAGATCAGTAATAAAAAACGGCTGGTATTAGGCACTTTGTTACTGGCAGAGGTATACGAAAACAAAGGACGGTTTATTGATCCTATTATAAACGGCGTATGGTCTATCTGTGAAGAGTCTTTCTGGGGAGCCTCAGCGCATCTGCCACATAGTAAAGCGTATGCCGGACTGATGGATGTGTCCGCACCTTTCGTAGAGCTTTTTTCAGCAGAAACGGGCACATTACTGGCCTGGGTAGACTATTTCGTGGGAGAAAAACTTGATAGCGTTTCTCCACAGATAAGAAAGCGGATCTATTATGAAACCAGCAGGCGGATCTTTGAGCCACTGATGACAATACATCATGGGTGGATGAGTACGAATGCAAATGGCAGGCGGCCGAATAACTGGAATCCCTGGATCTGTTCCAACTGGCTGAATTCAGTATTGTTATTAGAAAAGGATGATAAGAAACGTACAACTGCAGTTTATAAATTATTGGGTGTGCTGGATGAATTTCTGAATCCTTATCCGGCAGATGGTGGCTGTGATGAAGGGCCGGGTTACTGGGGCGCCGCCGCAGCTTCATTGTATGATAACATTTCCCTGCTGAATCTTGCCAGCAATAATGCTTTTGCATATATGTATGAAGATAGGAAGGTCGTTGAGATGGGCCGGTTCATTTATCGTGCACAGATCAGTGAACGTTACTTCCTTGATTTTGCAGATGCAGATCCTCAGCCCAGGATGCCTGCCAGTATGATTTACCGGTTTGGAAAGGATATAAAGGATCCGGACATGATGAAATTCGGTGCTTATTATCTGGATGGTGAAGATCAGACTGCCGTAGGTGGATATCATTTCTTCAGGCGTCTTTTCTCATTGTTCATGCAGGAGGAATTCAATCATGCAGCAAAAGGATTACTGTTACCCGCAGAATTCTGGTGGCCGGATCTGGAGGTGATGATAGCCCGCGACGGGCAGGGGAGTACGAAAGGTTTTTTTGTAGCAGCAAAAGGAGGTAATAATGATGAAAGTCATAACCATAATGATATTGGTAACTATGTAGTGTATTATGATGGGATGCCTGTATTGATCGATGTAGGGCGTGGGACATATACTGCCAAAACGTTCAGTAGTAAAAGATATGACATCTGGTATAACCGGTCGGACTATCACAATACACCTACCGTAAACGGTTATACTCAACAAGCAGGTGGACAGTTTAAGGCAGAACAGGTTTTTTATCAATCCGATTCGTCTTATAGCCAGGTCACCATGGATATTGGAGCTTCTTATCCTGCAGCGGCAGGTATTGAAAAATGGGAGCGGAGTATCCGGCTGAACAGGCAGAAAAGTGTGGAGGTGGAAGATCTTATAAAGTTGAAAACAGGAAATTCTGTTACAGAACACCTGATGACCTGTTACCCTGTGGATGTGGAGAATCCCGGTATACTGGTTATTCATCAGCCATCCAAAGATCTTTATCTGCAGTACCCTTCAGAAAAATTTACTATCAGTATAGAGAAAGTGCCTTTGGTGGCTATGGAAGATCAGGGTGTAAAGCAGAAATGGGGTGATAATATTTACAGGATCAACTTAAAAGCGATCGGACTGGAAGCAAAAGACCATTTCATTTTTTCAGTTACAGCGAAATAGCATGATGAATCATTTGTGCTACATTTCTGCCACTGACTAATGCTGCCTCTACCGTACCCGGATGGTTTCCCTCATATAAAGCTTCTCCGGCAAAGTAGATTGTATCCTGTATGGGTGTATTTAAGACCTTCCGGGCGTTATCTGACAGTGGTGTATCATAACTGTAAGCTCCCAACGTTTCAGGATCGTCTGCCCAGTTTAAAATGTAACTGTTTACCAGCGGAGGAAGTTCCTTTTGAAATATTCCGGATAATGACTCCAGGGCTGTTTTCAATATCTCATCTGTTGGCACCTGTTTAAAGTTTTCTGCCGGTGGACCACCCAGCCATCCTGTAAGTACAGGTACATTTCCGGGAGATTGTGTCCACCAGGTAGGTATTTTTTCATTGCTGAAGATAAAGCCTGTATCATTTTTCCAGAAGGTTTCTTTGAACTCAAGCACTATTTTAAGTACGCTGCCCCAGCCGATATGACTGGCAGCATTCATATAATCATCTATAGCAGGATTAAAGAAAATGGAACCGTATTGCAGTACCCCCAGTGAAGTGGTGACGATCAGTTTCTGTGCTGTGTAAGATTGTCCGTTTCCGGTGGTTACTGTTAGGTTTCCATTTTCCCAATCTACTTTTGTTACAGGATTTCCTGTGATAATATTGCAATCCTTTTTTCTGCATTCATCTGCCAGGAAATTTATCATAGAACAATAACCCTGATCTATCCTGAAATTCGTTTCAATTCCTGCTGTCCATTCATTGTACAGAAACTTCACACTAACTTTTGAAGGATTGGCGAGGTCGAAGCCCTGTACAAAACCGGTGATCTCTTCCCTTAATTCCCTGTATTTAGCTTCAGCGTAATGAGTTTCCAGGAATTCTATCAATGTCATGTCTGCTGTTAAGCTGCCCATGTTTTCTATTAGTTCATCCCAGCCTTCAATAGATTCTTCATCCTGCTCAAAGTGGCCTTTTTCTGCTCTGTACATTTTTCCACTCATAGGAGTGCAGGTAAGTCCAGCTTCTTTGAGAAGGTTTAATGTAACCGGCAGTTTGCCATGTACGAATTCAGCACCAGCTTCGATGTGCTGTTTAATGGTGTGGATTCTTCCTCCTATTATCTCTTTTGCTTCAAGGATTGTTACTTTGTAGCTGGCAGATAGTTCTCTTGCGGCCATTAATCCTGATGCTCCTGCTCCTATAATGATGATATCCATACTGTTAATTATAAATTGATCTGGGCAAAACTTTTATAAAAAAGGAAAGCTGCACCTTGGCGCAGCTTTCCCTTTTTTAATAATTTATATGTATCAACTACCTCTTGTACCACCTGTTTTGATAGGTTTCTTCGTAAAAGAAGCATTTTTACTGGATTGCATAAATGAGTTCGGGTTTGCACCTGGCATATTAGGTTTTGTCTGAGTGGCTTTTTTGCCAGCTTTCTTATTATTTGATAGTAATGACATAATCCATATATTTTGTTATGTAAATATACTTCATTATCACGAATCTAGCTAAAGAGGAGGTGGATAAGATAATTAACAGCAGAAAAGCCCCGGTAAACCGGAGCTTTCCTGTTGTTGCTACCAGGAATCAACAATTAATCACGGTTATAGAATGCTGGCGGTTCTATGCCCAGAGAGCGCAGGTAAACATATCCCTGACCCCTGTGATGAATCTCATTATCAATGAAGTAGAATAACAGACTATTAATGGTTCCTTCATATTGTCCAAATGCTAAGTCCCTTTCTATGAAGCGGTTAGGAGGGATTTCCTGCCAGAGTCTGTCGATTTCAGCAGTGATATCATCCCAGCGTTCCAGTAGTGCTGCTTTTGTAGCCGGACCGGGTTTGCCGGTATGATGTTCCAACTGATCGGTGGTTTGCCATTGACCGGTCACGATGCCATTAATGCCTGGAGCTGTCATCCCTATCATTTCCATTGCTAGTTCTGAAAAAGAGCGCATGCCGCCAATGGAATATGAGAAAAGCTTGTCTTCAGGAAAGGCTTCAATAACGTGGCGGGTTAACCTGCGGTGTCCCTGCCAGTGTTCAAGCATAGCCTCCGGGGTAATTACGGTTTCTGTGGGGGTGAAAATGTCGTTGCTTGCCATGTTATTATATTTAAAATGGTTAAATGATCGTTTCTGATACAAAGAAAGATAGGGGGAGTGACAACCCTATGTCAGGAGGGATAACTTAATGATGATATATTTTTTTTGGACCGATATTACCGTATTTGCTAATGTAAAGGTGATATATCTTTTCAGGGTCTTATTGTATCTTCAACTTACCTTAATCTTAATGTTAATCCGATGTAAATGAATTCCACGCTCCCTAAAGCAGCTTGTCTGTTACTTTCTATCCCGGAACGGGCATGTCTGTTCCGCCACAACCCAATATCTATTGGTTGGGAGTCCTGCGTTGGCAATACCCGGCCGGCATCTTTGAATCCAGGTGTATACATTGTGCAGGTAACAGATGGAAACGAAATATACAGCAGTAAGTTACTGAAGCAATAGTCGTTTATTCATTAGGGTTTATTGCATACCATGCCGCACCCAGCAGTGCTGTTTTATCATTCAGAATGATCTTTACCGGGATATCTTCCAGCAAATGTTTCATACGGCCAAAATCGTGGAACCATTTTATGAAGATATGGGAATCTACCAGTTTTAAGTTTTTGGGCATGATACCACCACCGATAAAGATACCAGCTGTGGCTTTTACCTTCAGTGCGAGATTAGCGGCTTCTATAGCCAGGTAGCGAAGGAAAAGCGTCATAGTTTCTGCGCAAATGGGCACAGTATCTGCATTTTCGCTAATCAATGCAGGAGCATCATCATGCACCAGCATTTTATCTGTTAACCATGCCGGAGCATCCATTTCTTTCAGATCCCTGAGAAACTCATAGATGGTGAAAATACCCGGACCGCTGATAAGGCGTTCCCAGCTTACGTGACCGAATTTCCGTTGCAGGTAGGTGAATAATTCAAGGTCCGGCTCAGTACGGGGTGCAAAATCGCAATGCCCTCCTTCTGTAGGGAAGGGATGCGCATTTTTCCCATCCCAGTATATCCCGGCTTCGCCCAGTCCTGTACCGGGGGCAATGATGCCCCAGTTACCCGGAATATGTTTTCCTTTATGAATGGTATGCAGATCTTTTTCTTCCAGTACAGCGAGGCCATAAGCGGTTGTTTCCAGGTCATTAATGAGATGAACGGGAATGTTATTATATAAATGGGCTATTTCATTACTATCGATTGTCCAGGGAACATTGGTGATCTTTACTTTTCCGTTTAATACGGGACCGGCTACACCAAAACACATTCTGTCCGGTACCTTATCTCCTAAAAAGTCAGTTAACATCTTCCCAAGACTATTGTAATCTTTTGAAAGGTATTTATCCTCCTTTAGAAGTGTGAACGTTTTCCCATCATAGTTGTAAAGCGCTAAATTGGTTTTTGTTCCACCAATATCACCGGCCAGCAGGGTGCAGGTATGTTGTGCTGACCAGTCATTTTTACCGGTCCTTAACGGAATAAGCATCTTACATCTGGTTTAAATGAATATTTAAGCTACGAATTATGTTGCACTGTAAAGGTCTTTTTTTCTACTCTTTACTCTTGTGACCGTTATTACCTCAAAGGAAGTGCCGGTTTTTAAAATTTCATCCCCATAAGAGTTTGCATGACATTTTCAGTAAATGAGTAAGATTGGAATTGTCTGAGGATAGCTAATGATTAAATAGGTTACAAAACATTTTCTTTTAGAATACTGGAGGGTAGGGGGCACCTCGGTTTGGATTGACGGCAAGTGTTTCTACTTCATGAATAGGAATATTTAACACTTTAGAAATAAATTTTGTATCACATCCAAGCTCTTTTAGCCTAATCGCCGTTCCTGCTTTCCCTTCTACTATTCCTTCCTCTTTCCCTATCTTATAAAACGCATCCTCTTTTACCTTGAAAAATGTTCTTGTTGAAATCATATGTTCAAATTTGAGTTTAACATTGTCATTACATAATTGCACTAAGACACATAGCTGATTATTATGCTTCTCTTCTATTAAATTTCCATCTGCAGAGGTTCTATAAGTGTCTCTACTTCATGAATAGGAATATTTAACACTTTAGAAGTAAATTCTGTATCACATCCAAGTTCTTTTAGCCTGATAGCTGTTTGTTTTTTATTTGCAGCCTCACCTTCCACCTTTCCTTCTTCCTTCCCTTCTACTCTACCTTCTTCCTTCCCTTCTACTATCCCTTCCTTTTTTCCTATCTTATAAAACGCATCATCTTTTACCTTGAAAAATGTTCTTGTTGATATCATATCTTCAAATTTAAGTTTAACATTGTCATTACGTAATTGCACTAAGACACGTAGCTGATTATTATGCTTCTCTTTCGCTAAATCCCCATCTGCAGTGGTACTGATCTCCTGCAAAATATTTTCTAAAGCCGTCTCTGTATCATCATTTCCGAAGTTAGCTAAAATTGCAAATACTTTTATTTCAGGATCTTCTGATTGCAGAAAAAATTTATAATCAATTTCTTTCAACGAAATTATCTTATACCAGAATCTTAAATTTTTATGCTTAATTGTTGTTTTCATAGTAACAGCATCCTGCCCCATGAAAATGACATATTGCTTTACTGGTATACGGTATTTCCGATACAACATCACAGCATATTCCGCCATGCGATATGCCATGTTTTTATCATTCTGAGACTGCCATTCTATATGGCAGATAAAGGTACGATTCTTCCGGTCCGTTATTTTTTTAAGTACATCCGGCTTCCTTTCCTTTGTGTATTGAAGATCATCAGGAATTTCCTGGCTCTCAGAAATATCTAAATTCAGCACCCCGTTCATAAAAACAGGCAATACAGATTCCATATTTTCCTTTACAATCCGATCATATTTGTTAGCCTGTTTCAGGCCAATAACATCTTTTTCCATTTAAAATAAATGAATGATTAACAAATTAGCACCTAACTTTTAACAGGGGAGAATATGAAATGATTGGGTAACAAAAAAGCAGCCATGATGTTGATCACCAAGCCTGCTCCATTATTTTTTTAAATTCTGATTTCGTTTTACGAATGTAAGGAAATAATAAATTCAATTACAAAATTTTTTTTATCGTACAAGTATAGGTCTTGTTTTCTTACTAAAATACAATGTTCGAATTTCATTGCCTTCATTGGTCAGCCATTATAATTGCATACGATGAATGGGATGTGCGTTATAACAATTTTCATTTGGAAAGATAGGATCCTTAACATTTGCTGAAGACAATAGAAAAGTAATACTACTTCAGAGAATGATAAGAGGGTAAGGGGTCAGCGGTATTACCTGGATCTGCTGATCAATTATATTAAGTATAATATAAGAATAAACTTCGGATAAAATTATTTCTGTTTTACGATCGCCTCCCATATCTGTTGAATGATATTTCTACCTTCCATTTCAGAGAGTTTGGGACAGGTGCTAAAACCATTCCCGTCTTCTATCAGCATCAGGTTATCGGGTATAGCATTGTCAAACAGGTTGCTGATATTATCATTCAATAGATAATATATATTATGACCATTGTATTTCTCAGGCTCTACCTGCAGGGAATATTCTTTACCCTTGATCGCCACTTTTAATTCTTGTACCATAATAATCTTTATTAATAAACCCACAAGGATCGCACCAGTATGACTAGCAGGTTTTCTTGCTGCCAGCTATTCATACTCAGATCATCAACCTTACAATCCAGCGACCTGTTCGGTATTTGTTTTCCACTTGTTGAGACAGATTTTCCCCAATAGACATGCATATAATACATTGCGAGGATCGTCTGTTTCGGAGAGATACGATTGTTCAGATTTCTGGCTTAATTTTTCGTGTATACCCAGTAAAATAGCATGTTATGGAAACTTTAAGCATCTCAAGCTCAGCCTTTCAGGAAGCAGGAGTTATTCCGTTAAAATATACTTGCGATGGTGAAGAAATTAATCCTGCCATCAAAATTGAAAATATTCCCCAGGGTACTAGTACATTGGCGCTTATTGTAGAGGATCCTGATGCGCCTAATGGCACTTTTGATCATTGGCTGGTATGGAATATTGCACCTACAGATTGTATTAAGGAAAATACAGTTCCAGGGATTGTTGGTAAAAATGGAGCAGGTAAAACAAATTATTACGGCCCATGTCCTCCATCCGGTTATCACCGGTATTTCTTTAATGTATTTGCCCTGGATAGCAGCCTGGAACTTGAAGCCGGTGCTGATAAGAAAGCTTTGCAGGAAGCAATGGGAGATCATATCATTGCTAAGGGAAGCCTGATGGGCCGTTTTCAAAGAGTGAGAATGAAAGCATGATCACTACTATTACACCCATAAGGTGATCAGCAGCCAGGGCAGTCCTATTGCCACTGCAATACCATACATGAGATCCAGCCAGAAAAAAGAACCTAATGCCCCCAGGTAAATAAAACCAACAATTGGTGTTACCAGGATTTTACTCAGGCGTGAAGACGTCTCACCTTTTACTACGGACTTCCATAATGATTCTGCATCTCCAGTGCTTGGAAACGCATGCATAGCAATAGAAATGCCGAGATAGAGCAGGAGATAATCCAACGGGTTCGCAGCATCCAGCTTAAATTGGAGTGCTGCCGGTAGTGCAATAAGGAAACCTAGCACTGTATTCAGAATAAACGGGCCTGTAGAGATTAACACCGCTTGTGTGGGATTACGTGCCTTTTCATGAATAACGTATCCGGCAGGATTCTGAGCACGGAAGTAGCAAACTTCAAAGACGGGTACTTTAAACCATCTGCAAAAAAGCTGATGTGCCAGTTCGTGCACTATAACACCGGGGAAGGTGAGGATGGTAATAATAATTCCAGGTATGAACATCGTTGATTATTTAGCGGTAAGGGTCTGTGCCATTGAGTATTTTACTCAGGCGTTCTGAAACGAGCGAATCTTCGAAAGCTGCTTCCATGGCTCTGATTCGAGCCAGCAACTTGTTACTTTCAGGTTTTTTACCTGAGAAATAATACACCATTGCCTGTGCCTCAAGGGCTGAAATATCGTCAGGTCCAAATGTAATAGCTTGTTTGGCCAACATGGCAGCTTCTTTATCCTGTTTCTGCAGTAAGCGTATTTTGCATTGCTGGGCAATGATTCGCGCATCTTCCCTGTTTATTGCCAGCAGCACATCACATGATGCCAGTGCTCCTTTGTAATCACCCGCATTACGCTTTGAAGCAATTAGCAATCCAGTAGCTCCATAGTTATCTGGTGATATTGCAAGTGTTTTTTTGAGGACTGCTATGCAGGTTTTGTAGTCTTTTTTCTTAAACAGATTATTCGCTATTCTGTAACCAAATAATGCTTTATCGGTGGTACGCACTCCATCATTTAATGAATCCAGAAAGTTTTCCTGGATCGCAGTCGCATAATTACTAAAGTTGTCGGTGCTCTTCAGAAGCAGGGTATCGGTCGGAATTAACTGCTCTGTATACTCCATCGCTTTATTTATTTCTGCCAGTAGCTCCTTATCATTGATTGGTTTATCCTGCAATTGCTCATATGAAATATTCAGGTTTCTTTCATCAAATGTATATGCCGCCGCTATAAATTTGTATCCATTGGCTTCAAGCAGGCCGGGAAGGTGCTTCAATACTTTGTCTGCTTCCTTTTTTGCGGTGATATATTTATGCTGCTCAACCGCTTTTTCCGCACGACGCAGGTGCACACTGGCGTCAAAATAATCGGGCATTCGTATCAACCCTGCTATCATCAGCAAAAGAATAACGGCTGCGAAAATCCAGAGCCATTTAGGGATGGGGTAATTGTTAAATGTGTTACGGCAGTCAGTACAAAGGTTCATTGGGTAGCCAGGTATTGCCTGTGTGGTTTTACAATGAATACATTGTTCCTCAGTTTCGAGTAATAGGTTGTCCTCCATGAAGAAAATTTATTGGGATATTTCTCTAAAGTATGTATAATTTCTAAATGTTTTTATATTTCTGCAATTATTATCTTGAAGGATGAAATGGTTAAGGCACACCCTTCCTGACCTATATCACATCAAGCCCTGTTTGTCATCAGCAGAAATCAGCCGTGACTGCTTTTCCTTTGCATAAGATCAAATAATTGTCTGCATATGTTACCAAAAACAATGAAAGCCGCTGTTATCCGTGAATTTGGCAAGCCTCTTCAAATTGAAGAAATGCCTGTAAAGGAACCCGGATTAAATCAAATCCTTGTAAAAGTGATCACCTGTGGTGTTTGTCATACAGACCTTCATGCATGTCAGGGTGATTGGCCAGTAAAGCCAAAGATGCCATTAATACCGGGACATGAGGCTGTAGGTTATGTGGTAGCTATTGGAAAAGAGGTGAATAATGTAAAGGAAGGAGATGTAGTAGGAGTGCCCTGGTTATATAGTGCTTGTGGTGGTTGTGAATATTGTATTACCGGTTGGGAAACATTATGCGAATCGCAACAAAATGGGGGATACAGTGTTGATGGAGGATATGCGGAGTATGTAATTGCAGATGCCCGTTATGTAGCTCATCTACCTGCTAATATCAATTTCCTGGAGATTGCTCCCATCACCTGCGCTGGTGTTACAGTATATAAAGGATTAAAAGAAACAGATACCAAACCCGGTGAATGGGTTGCTATATCTGGTATTGGAGGATTAGGGCATCTGGCCGTACAATACGCGAAAGCAATGGGATTACATGTTGCAGCTATTGATGTTGCGGATGATAAGTTGGAGCTCGCAAAAAGACTGGGGGCCGATATTACGGTTAATGCAAGGAAGGAAGATCCTGGTGTTGCTTTGAAAAAACAGACTGGCGGTATGCATGGTGTATTGGTGACAGCAGTATCTCCGATAGCGTTTAAACAAGGTATTTCCGCTTTAAGGAGAAAGGGTACAATTGCACTGAATGGATTACCTCCCGGCAGTTTTGATCTTCCCATTTTTGAAACAGTATTGAACCGGTATACAGTAAGAGGATCTATTGTAGGAACAAGAAAAGATATGCAGGAAGCTATCCAGTTTGCAGTGGAAGGAAAAGTAAAGGCGACTGTACATGCGGCAAAACTGGAAGATATTAATTCAGTATTTGATGAAATGAAAAAAGGAGAAATTGAAGGCCGTATAGTATTAGAAATTGGAGTAAAATAAGCCTGAGTGAGAATGTGTGGGCCGTCGCTTTTCAGTAAGCGGCGGCTTTTTTATATCAGCCTCTTCTATAACAGGAATCAGGAATAGCCATGATTCGTATCATTCACCACTGAGCAACTACACGCTAATTTGCATCAAGAATCAAGGATAATAATTACAAATTATGAAAACAACAATCAAAACTATCGCATTCGTTTTCTTTATTCAACTAGCCGGGTATATAGCAATGGCACAGGTACAGTATCAGCAAAAGAACGATTTTAATCTTACAGTTAATGGTACTTCTACCTTGCACGACTGGGAGATGAAAACATCAAAAATAGCATGTAATGCAACCTTCACATTTTATGAGGATGGTGAGCTGGGAGGCCTGACTCTGCTCAATTTCACTATGCCTGCAGAGAGTTTGAAAAGTGAACGTAGCGGGATGGATGATAACGCTTACAGGGCATTAAAAACATCAAAGTACCCTACCATCACTTTTGATCTCACTACTGCAACTGTTTCATCCGAAGGTACTGTTATAAGTTGTAAAGGTAAACTGAGTCTTGCAGGTGTAACAAAAGATATCGACCTGTTAGCAAAGTCTAAATTGAACACAGATAAAAGCATCAATATCAAAGGCAGTAAAAAAATCAACATGAGAGATTTTGGAATAGATCCACCTTCTTTTATGATGGGCGCAGTTAAAACCGGCGAAAACGTTACTATTTCTTTCGACTTAACATTCAGACACTAAACTTTTTTTTATGAAACCAGTTTACAATACCCTCTTATTAACCGTTCTTCTTTCGCCTGTAACACTGATGGCACAAAAACAACCAAGGGTGACCAACCTGCGGTCGTACGATCAGAGGGGGATTAATGTTTTTGAAGATCCTAAAGATACTGCCACAACATTTGATGGATTGAAAGTGAAATTTGGTGCGGGATTTACCCAGCAGTTTCAGAATCTGAAACACAAAAACCCTGATGCGCTGAAGAACGATGTGGGATCTTTTTCCAACGGTACATCAGTGCCCGGTAACAAGTTAAAGGTGATCACCGCCGGTTTTCAGACAGCCCAGGCTAATCTATACATGGATGTGCAACTCGCAGATGGGATCCGGTTAAATGTAACCAGCTATCTATCTTCCAAACATCATAATGAAACCTGGGTAAAAGGTGGATATATTCAGTTTGATAAACTGCCTTTTAAAGGAAAGATTTGGGATGATATCATGAAAGTAACCACCATCAAAGTGGGACACTTTGAAGTGAATTATGGCGATGCACACTTCCGCAGAAGTGATGGTGGTCAGGCTATATACAACCCATTCATGGAAGGTAATGTAATGGATGCATTTTCAACAGAGATTGGTGGAGAGATTTATGTGAGAAAGAATGGCTTGTTTGGAATGGTGGGTGTTACGAATGGTATGATCAAAGGGAATGTTGATTCTTTATACAAATCTAACAATCCTGACGGGGATCTCCAGAAATCTCCTACTATTCTGTTAAAAGCGGGCTTTGATAAAACAGTTGCAAAGGATATACGTGTACGGGTTAGTGGATCTTACTATGGTAATCAGAGCAGTGGTTCGAATGTTTTATATGGTGGTGACCGTTCCGGTTCCAACTATCAATATGCAATGGAACTGAACTCTTCCAATCCAAGCAGTACAACCGGTGCAGGAACTCCACTGGCATTCTCCGGAAGGTTCAATCCCGGATTTAGTAAAAAGGTGAATGCGGTTATGCTGAATGTTTTCTTGAAAGCACATGGTCTGGAATTATTTGGTACATATGAAACCGCGTCTGGAAGAACCGCCAGAGAAACATCTACAAGAAGTGCTAATCAGTATGCAGTAGATGCAGTATACAGGTTCTTTAAAGCAGAGAATGTGTTTGTAGGGGTGCATTATAATGCAGTGTCTGCAAGGTTGGCAGATAATGCAAACGGTACCGGTGGAGGTGCAATAGCCTATACCGGAGATGTGAAAGTGAACCGTTTTGCGGCAGCAGCAGGTTGGTTCCTGACCCGGAATATTTTATTGAAAGGAGAATACGTGATTCAGCAATACAAAGATTTCCCTGTAGCCGACTATCGCGCCGGTGGCCAGTTTAAAGGTTATGTGATTGAGGCGGTGGTCGGTTTCTGAGAGAAATCACTTTTACACATTTGCAAGTCAGAATGCTTCGTGCATTCTGGCTGTTTTTTTAGAAATAAAGAACAGGTTATGTACGTAAGAATAATTTTATTATTTCTCATGTCATTTACTTCGCCTCCGGATGTAATGTTAAAATGGGTAGTATTAAAAGGAAGTACGCTGCGAGTGGATGGGTCCACCAACTTGAATAAATTCAGCTGTCTGTTGAAAGACTATGAGAGTCCTGACACTCTCCTGTTTTATCAGAATAATGATAAGAATCTGCCTGTGTTTATGTCAGGTAGTGTGCGATTGCCAGTGCTGAGTTTTGACTGTATGAGCGGAGCGATGACAGAAGGACTTAGAAAGGCTTTGAATGCAAAAGAGTTTCCCCGGCTTAAGATCACCTTTCTTTCATTAAAGAAGTATCCTGCATTAAAAACTACAGAAGAAGTAATCAGCGGTATTGTATATATAGAGATGGCTGGTACTTCAAAGAAGGTAGAAGTGAATTATCGGATCTGTATGGATAACCAGCAAGTGATTCACCTGGTAGGAAAACAAACAATCGCATTCACGGATTTTGGGTTAGCACCTCCCCGAAAGCTGGGAGGAATCATCAGGGCGGATGATCAGTTGGATATAGAATTTAATCTAAATTTTAAAACCATCTTGCTATAACGGTACGCTAATTGTGGATGAACAAACCTGTGAATGTATTTTAACTTTAGATCAGATTAAGATGATGCAGATTGATAACATGTTAATGCGGGATCTGGCATACACAACCGTTAGGGAATATCTGGTTGTTGCTGCTGCCGGTGCCTATACTGCGGGTACTATTTCAGGATGTAATACAAGAAAATATCACGGTTTATTTGTGGCGCCACAGCCACAACTTGATGATAATGATCATGTGTTGCTTTCAGCACTGGATGAGACTATCCTATATGATAATAATGTGTATCCGCTGGCAGTAAGACAATATCCCGGAGTGTATTATCCAGACGGACATGCACTCATGGCCGGTTTTACCGGCAGTCCGCTACCACGCTGGACTTTCAAAGCAGGGAACGCTGTTATTGTAAAGGAATTGCTGATGGATGATGAAGAGAATCGCATATACATCCGGTATACATTAGCAGAAGGGCCGGCAGCCGTTACTTTACAACTACAACCTTTCCTTGCATTCAGAAATATGCATACTTTAGGTAAAGCAAATTATCAGGCGAACCTTGCTGTAGGAAAAGTACCTGGTGGAATTCAAACGAAATTATATAATCAGTACGATGATCTTTTTTTACAGATAACCGGTGATGTTGTTTTTTCAAATAATGGCTACTGGTATTATAATGTTGCATATACTGTGGAGCAGGAGCGTGGATATGCATCTTATGAAGACCTGTATTCACCGGGTCATTTTGAGGTAACACTTGCCAAAGAGCAACCTGTTATTTTTACTGCGGGATTCACAATAAGAGAACCTGAAGAGAATGCTCCCACTTTTAAGCGACTGTTGGCAGCAAGGCCGGTTCCGCAAACAATGAAGGAACATCTGTTTAATGCCGCGAAGCAGTTTATCATAAATACGGATGATGGTATTATGGTAAGGGCAGGATATTACTGGTTTGGCAGTTGGGGACGTGATACCTGTATCGCTTTACCCGGACTAACACTGCTTACGGGCAATATAACTGCATTCACAAATGTGATTAATACAATGCAGGCGGGTTTGAAAAATGGTTTGCTGGCTAATGCAGGGAGTGGGGAATATGCTATTTATAACACGGTAGATGCCTCGTTATGGTTTGTGTGGAGCCTGCAATATTTTGCTGATCACTATAGTAATCGTGCTAAGGTATGGGCGATGTATAAGGATGCGCTTGGCAGTATATTATATCATTACAGGGAAGGTACGCTTTACGGTATCGGCATGCAGGAGAATGGGCTGATTTCCGCCGGAGAAGAAGGTTTTGCTCTTACCTGGATGGATGCAGTAGAAGGAGGAGTGCCGGTAACGCCACGCAGAGGAATGCCGGTAGAAATAAATGCACTCTGGTATAACGCTGTATGTTTCTGCCTGGAAGCTGCCCGCAGTGCCAGAGATGAGACATTTGTGGATGAGTGGGAACAATATCCTGTAAAAATAGCCACTGCATTTACTGATTTGTTCTGGGATGAAAACAGGCAATACCTGGCAGATTGTATACAGGAAGAAGAAAATGACTGGTCGGTGCGGCCTAACCAGTTATTTGCAGTATCACTGCCTTTTACACCATTAACACCTGGAATGCAAAAGGCAGTGATGGAGAAGATAAAGAACGAACTCCTTACACCACGTGGCCTGCGTACTTTATCACCGCTGGATGATCGCTATCGAGGTCATTATAGTGGATCACAACTAACTCGCGACCATGCATATCACCAGGGAACGGTCTGGCCCTGGTTACTGGCGCATTTTGCAGAAGGCTGTCTGCGGACAGATGGTGCGGCGGCATTACCCTTGCTGGAGGGACTATATAAGGGAATGGCTGCAACCCTTGAAGAGATTTGTCTGTATTCCGTACCGGAAGTATTTGAAGGCAATCACCCTTATAAAGCCGGAGGTGCAGTTGCGCAGGCATGGAGTGTCGCTGAACTGATCAGGATGGAAGATATCATCAGTGCTTTCGAAGCGAAAGCCTTAATGGTGAATACTGTTTAATTTATAGGTAAGTCCAAGCTGTGCGCTGGAGGCATAAGTTCCACCATTCAGTTGAAAGGATATCGTATATTTATTGTTTGTATAATTGAAGGTGGAGGAATAATATCCAGGATCTAAATAATATGAAACAACTCACGTTATTAGTACTAATCACTTTATCAATACCGTATAGTGGCAGCAGCCAGGGGTTTCTCAAAACATCAGGTACCAGCATAGTTAACAGTAAGGGGCAAAATGTGCTTTTACGTGGCATCGGTCTTGGTGGCTGGATGTTACAGGAAGGGTATATGTTGCATGTTCCGGGAGAAGGTCAGCAGTTTAAGATCCGTGCAAGGATCGAAGCCCTTGTAGGAAAAGACAAGGCTGATGCCTTTTATGATGCCTGGTTGTCTAATAATACTACCAGGACAGACATTGATTCCCTCAAAGCATGGGGCTTTAATTCCGTACGCCTTCCAATGCATTATAATCTTTATACTTCAACAGATAAGGGGTTCGCCCTAACAGATACATTGCTTGCATGGTGTAAGGCAAAAGGTATGTACCTTATTCTTGATCTACATGCTGCCCCCGGCGGTCAGGGGAATGATCTCAATATTTCTGATCGTGATGGCAGCAAGCCTTCTTTATGGGAAAGTGAGGCAGACCAGCGAAAGACGATTGCACTGTGGAAGAAAATTGCCACTCATTATAAAGATGAACCTTACATTGCTGCTTATGATATCCTGAATGAACCTAACTTTGGATTTGATGATCCTGTCAACGATAAGAATGGAACAAAGGAGCAACATAATATTCCCCTGAAAGAATTAATGGAAGCTATTACTATCGCTATCCGTGAAGTGGATAAGAATCACATTATAATCATTGAAGGGAATGGCTGGGGAAATAATTACAATGGTATTCTGCCCCCCTGGGATAAAAACATGGTGCTGAGTTTTCACAAGTATTGGAATGTCAATAATCAGCAATCGATTCAACGAATACTGGACTTCCGTAAAAAATATAATGTGCCTGTATGGCTGGGAGAAACAGGGGAGAATTCCAATGTCTGGTTTACAGAAGCTATCCGTTTGTTTGAGAAGAATAATATTGGGTGGTCCTGGTGGCCATTAAAGAAAATGGGTAATAATAATCCCCTGGAAATTCCTTCTAATGATGGTTATCGTCAGATTCTGAACTACTGGAATAATAAGGGCGAAAAACCTTCTGAGACTACAGCCTTTACTGCATTAATGGAACTGGCTTCTGCTAGTAATATCAGCAATAATATTCTGCACAGGGATGTAATAGATGCCATGATGCGGCAACCATTTTCTGCGCAGACAAAACCATTTCTTGCTAATGTAATTACTACTCGCACTACTTTGCATGCAGTTGATTATGACCTGGGTATTAATGGAGCTGCTTATTATGATATGGATACGGCCAATTACCGGCTTTCCAATCCGAAAATGACTATTGGTAACCGTGGGCGTGTATACCGGAATGACGGGGTGGATATTGCAGCTGAAAAGGATAGTGCCGATCGTTATTATGTAACCAATATTGAAGCAGGGGAGTGGTTACAATATACAATTGATGTAAAAGATAAAGGGATCTATAGCATACAATTGTTAACTGCTGGTAATGGTAAGATTTCCGTTACAGCAGGTGGGCATACATTTAGAATAACAGTATCCGGTACTGCAGGGAAATGGAAGACCGCTACTGTTAAAAGAGTTGCTTTACAGGATGGTCCTCAGTCGCTTCGCATTCGTGCGGATGTGGGTGGATATGATCTGAAATCTATCCAGTTGATCCGCGATTTATTATGAGCAAAAAAGAATATTCTCCATAATATCATATGCAAGTATTTTATATCTGGCGAATGTTGAATCGATACTTATCTTCCGAAAAGATGCTTTTGATAAGCTACTCATGGTAAAAGGGTTTTCCCTGCCATATTTATTTGTAGTCTTCTTTATCTCTGCATTTACAAGCATTATAATACTATAAAGGTCGCAGAATCCTCAAGGTGGATTCCTTGTAATCTATTACTGGATGTATGTTTCATCCGGTACATCAATATGGTTAAATATATTTTCACTGAAGAGTTACTGCATGACGACTCTTTATTATATAGATCTTTAAGTCCTGTAAAAACCTCTATCTCCTAAAAATATTCTCTATCTCCTAATTATTATTATTAAAGGCTGATGTATTTTTGAATCCTAGAGAAAAGTATTAGGCTGCATTCACGACATTGTTTCCATCACCTAAAGAAAAGCTAGATTATATTTTGTTAACTATTATATGGTATGCTATGAATAAAGCTATTTCAGATAACCCATTTCGTATTCTTTTAGAAACACATTAGAACCAGTTGATTGAAGTAGGAGATATATTTATATCTCCTCAGTTGACTGATTTTTAATAGATCAATTAAAGAGTTTAATTGCTAAAATGAGGATTACTATTCTTACATTATGTATTATAGGTTTCTTAGCCGGTTGCACCAGGACCAAACTTCCTAAGACCGGGCTTGAAGGAAAACCTATGCCATCTTTTAGTCTGCTTTCCAGTGATAGTGTTACATACCTTAACACTAATAATATTCCAGCGGGTAAACCCATTGTGTTCTTACTATTTGACCCCTACTGCCCTTATTGCAGAGCCGAAACAGAGAGTATTATTAAGAATATGAAATCATTGCAGGATGTACGATTCTATTTTTTGACCTCTTCCCCTTATAACGACATGATGTCCTACTATAAGAATTTCCAGTTACAGAAGTATGAAAATGTAACTGTGGGGATAGATACAGGATTTTATCTCATTAAGTATTTCAAAATTGCAGGTGTTCCATTTACAGCCATCTATACCGATGAAAAGAAACTGAAACAAACTTTTGTCGGTAAGATTGAAGCTGAAGTCATTAAAGACATTACAGGATCTTAGTTGTTAACAACAGCTGCCTATGCTTGCAAGAATAGGTAGCAGCAAGTGGGAAAGCCGAAAACCCTTGAAAAGAGTAGGCGTATTATTAAGTTTAAAGTTTAGCCTTTTGATTCACAAAGGCAACAATTGTTATGCGTAAAGCCAAATTGATGTTAACTGGAATCGTAGTATTTGCAGTAGTAGGCGCTGCTTTAGCGTTTAAAGCAAAGAGAAATTCAACAATTTATTGTTCAACCAAGCTTAGCACCTATGGTACTACTTTGGAAGGATTCAAAACTACTGCTGCAAGTGCAGGCGTAGCTTCCTTTTGTACTTTAACGACAGCTTCTTATGTGACCGCTACTCGCATAACTACTGCTCTTTGATTTATCATTAACCTTAAAGGTTAATTACTTGTAGAATAAAGCTATATGGCCCGCATTTAACGGGCCATATAGCTTGCATGTTACTAAACTGATATTATATTATTCTGCGTTCATTATTCCAAAGTCATGATTGGACCAGTTTAATTATGACTTTATATTTTATTTTACATGTCAATATCCTCTTTCTACGCCTTTTAACTTTGCAGGTATGCCTGATTTCATCCACTGAGGCATCGGTTTCCCTTTTAAATAATGGTCAAAAAATTGTAGATATCTTAATGTATAGTCTAAAGCATATTCTTCTCTAGTGAGGCTATGTTTTTCTCCATCATATTGAAGCATCCAACAAACTTTATTTAATCGTCTTAAAGCTGTAAAAAATTCTACTCCCTGAGTGAATGGTACCGTGTAATCTTGCTTATTGTTCATTAACAAAACAGGTGTGGTAACTTTATCTGCATTAAAGATAGGCGAGTTTTCTATATATAAATCAGGTCTTTGCCAGAGAGTGTAACCAATGCGACCTTGCCCTTCTTCTGCCCACTCTGGAAAATATGGATCACCTGAAGGAGGAACATTACCAATAATACTAACAAGATTACAAAAGCCGGATGAAGAAATGGCAGCAGCAAAAAAAGGAGTATGAGTTATGATATAATTTGTTTCATAGCCTCCAAAACTATGACCTTGAATGCCGATATGTATACTATCAATCCAAGAATATGAAGAAAGTAGCTTTGCGCCACCAAGGACAGAATTTAATACGCTTTCCCCAGGTTTTGTAATAGTATAATGAACATCAGGCGTAAATATAGTATAGCCATTACTTGCACATAAGGGAATATTTACGTTGTTATGAATAAGATCAGGTTCTCTATAAACATTCGCTTGGTCAGTTAGAATTTCATAGTAGTTTATAATGACAGGGTACTTTTTACTAGGGTCTAAATTTTCCGGTTTAAATAGAACTCCCTGAGTTTCTTTGCCATCCTGTGATGTGTAATTAATAAGTTCATAAGTAAACCAATTAAACTTATTTTCAGGTTGCAGATTAGTTATTGGATTGAAATACTTGAAATCAGTAGTTATGAAATAATTAGGTGAAACATTAGCTTTCTCCCTAGTAACTATCCAAATATTCTTGTTTTTTGCTTTTATTGGATATCTGGCTGATAAATTCATATAATCTGGCTGACTATAATAGTAAGAATCTAATGTAAGTTCAGTTGGGTCAGAATTACCAGATAGTGACATTTCGAAGAAACCATTCTCTTTTGTTAGAGTGTTAAAAGTACTAAGTAATTTAACATTTTCATTTGTATAATTTTTGTCTTGCCCGGCATTTCCTAATCTGAAAACCAAACTGTGCTTTCTCCCATAACCATTAGTAAGGTTTGTAAATTTCGTTTGCTTTTTAGGGTCAATCTTCCAGATATCATAGTCATCATAAAATATAATGGAACCATCATTCAGGTTCCATCCAGCAAATGAAATGCTTCTTCTTATATTTTCAGGTGTATCACCAGTGGCTTCAGTTGGTATCGGCAAATCCTTAGTGAGAGTAATAACTTTTCCGGAACTAATTTCGTAGGAACAAAGATCCGTTAAAGTTTCATCCAGCCCTATTAAGTACTTTGAATCAGGTGATATACTTATTAGATATAGATTTATTTCTTCACGCTGGCCTGTTCGACAGTTTAGAATGAAATTATGTAGTTTAGCTGCCGGGTTCCAGTTTTGCTCACTTATTGTGCTCTCCCGTAGTCTTGCAGTTGCAATATTATCATTCTCATTATTTAAAAAATTTATAGTTTCGAACTCCTTTTGCAGACGGATAATATGTTTCTCCTCAATGTTCATGACGGAAAGATATGTTCGCGGAGATAAATCCTGAAGTTGCAACTCTTGTAAGCGACTATCCCTGGAACTCCAGATATCAACCAATATAGGATTTTTTTTAATTTCATTTTTTTTAATTTCCTTTAAATTAAGAAATATGGACGTTCCATCATGGCTGAACCGCTGAATATCTGCAATCTCTAATCCCTCTTCAAGTAATTGATGCTCTGAAATTAACCTGGATACTTTCTTGTCATTTCGTTTATAATACCAAATGATTTTGTCCTTCTTGTTGTTTTCCTCTTCTGAAGAGAATATTATTTGATTCCCAGGTTCATCCATAACTATATTCGAAATGTTTTTTCCTGAAAAAAGACGTTGTTCCTTAAAGTCTTTAATATCCAGCCAATATAGAACATCCTGATTTTCTTCTTCTTTTTTTAGTATTATGGTACCGTTATTTTGGTTTATGGTATATGATGATACATTTATAAATTTGATCTCCTTATTGGTTTTAATATCTCTAAGAGTAAGCTCTTTATTTTTTGTTTCTGTTTGATATAAAAGCCATTCTGTCCTATCATTACTGAAGAGAAGGTGATTTTGTACATCAGATATACTGTTAATATCTCTCTTCTCGAATGATTTAATTTTTAATTTTTTGTCGGAAGTAAGCATAATTATTTTATTACTTCGTTCAGCCATAATATAAGACTTGATATTTGGGATAACGTCTTTCCATTTTTGGTTAACTGATTGGATATATAATGTGTCTGTGCCCCAATTCGTTTCGCTGATTCGGTATACAATATATTTTCCATCGGCAGATATCGACGGACTATTGACATAAGGCCAATGCTTGAAATTGGAAGGTGTTAAAATGGGCTTTTGACCGTATGCATGAATTACTAAAAATAGAATAAATAGTAGATTTAATTTTCGTCTCATAATATATAGCAAAGTTGGGTTAATAAGGAATTTAAGCTAATTTAAATTATATTTTTTAATTTGATGCTTCGATAGCTTATGATGCCCAATAGTTTATGGAATGGTTGAAGCCTTTAAATAAATGAGGTAATGCTTATTGTTATTTATGTATTGGCCATGTTGGGAGACCTTTCTCCATCTTTTGAATATTCGCCTGAAATTCTGGAACAAAACCTGCATTTTCTGAATGAAAATTTCCACCTTTTTTTAGAATTCGTCTTTCTTGTAGTATGGCCTCTTTTTCGAATAAAATTGCTTCAGGAACTCGACCTAGTTTATATAAAAGATTTGCTTTGGTATCCAGATATTGAACAGCATTAGGCTCCAATTTCAATGAAAGTTCACTCCAATCTAATGCAATATTTAATGCATAGTTATCTTCACAATTTTCGAAAGCATCCCACGCTGGTGCATTCAATGTAAAGAAGACATCCATTCCTTCTGGTCTTAATGGAGTTTGATAGATTTGTTCACTTTTGTATTGAGTATAGGATCTCCAATCTTCAATTTTCCTGTAGAAGTAGATTTTTTCATTTAGTATTAATTCTTTGGAATTTACTTTAGGATATTTTGAAGCAATTTTTTTTTGAATTGATTTCCAGTCTGGATTTTTGACAATGGGTAAGTTTTGTTTAAATAATCGAGGCTGAATATCTTCCTTGCTAATCACTTCAGTAATAGTTGAATTTGAGAAACCTTTAATACCAATTAAAGAATCAATGTAATCGGCATGAAAATAACATGCTTTGAATAATTGGTCATTAGATGAAATTAGAATAGAACCAAAATTTCGAACAATAAAATCGATATTTATTTTAGTGAGAAAAGCACTTGGAGGCAATTTGTCTAAATAGTTTTCTTTATAATCTTTTGCAATAATAAAGGATAACTTATCGTCATTAATAAGGGCTTTTGTTGTTAATGCGAGATTAGCCATATGAGCATAATCTTTTTTTCCATTTTGATAATCCTTTAATGTATTTCTAAACTCTTTACTGCGAGGATCTGCGACTAATGAAGCTAATTGCGAAAATGTTGCTACATCTTTATATCCTAGATCTTTATAAATTAATTCCCCATCAGGAGAAAAGAAAAGAAAACTTGGGAAACCAATAATGTTATATTCTCTTAACATTTTGTTCGAATCCTTGTGCCAGGATTTTACATGTTCATTGTCATTCTTAGTGCTGTCCATCTGGACTTTAATAGAAATAAAATTTTTATTCATTAATTCACCTAAAGCAGAATCAGGATAGACTTTAGTATCCATTTGTTTGCAGGGAGCACACCATGTAGCATAAGCATCAATGAAAATATTTTTATGTTCTTCTTTCCCTTTTCTCAATAACATTTCCCAATTTAGGTCTTGGCGGAATATAATACCTTTTGTTTCCTGAGCCTTTGTTAAAATAGGGAAAGCCAACGACAATAATATAGGTACCCACTTGTTCATATTCGCATATTTGAAAATTATAAGATAGACGGTCTATGTAACCTCAAGCGTTTCTTTTAGTATTAGAGAATTTAATTAGTTTGTTTCATAACCAGGAGTCTGTAATAAATTTGGATTATGTTGAATTTCATAAAGTGGAATTGGATACAACGCCGATTTGCTATCCCAGAACCCTCCTTTTTGAGAGGTAACTGCTGGCATTATGTTATTAACAGTATTTGTCCTTTTTAAATCAAGCCAACGATGTCCCCATTCTGTAAAAAATTCAAGTTGACGCTCATGCGCAATGGCTATCAATAACTCACTTTGACTATTCGCAGTGGTAGATAATAGTCCAGCACGAGTTCTTATAACATTAAGATCTTCTGTAGCTCCACCTAAATTTCCCTGGTGAGCTCTAGCTTCTGCACGTATGAGATATTGTTCCGCCAAACGCATGACAATTAGGTACTCGGTTGGAGTAGCATCTAATATTCCAATTTTATATTTATATGGGTAGTAATAAGGTACTTGGCTAATTGTTACATGACCTACCCAACTATCAAGCCTTTTGTCATTTGCCTCAAAATTAGTCATCAGTGTACTGCTTAAATAAACTGGAAAGTCAGTAGAAGGGCCTGTTTCTGGCAGGATAAATAAACGTCCTTCACCCGTATTGGAAAAAATCCCATTATTTACGGGTTGTAGAGACCAAATCGTTTCCTTGCTATTATTTAAGAAAACATTGTTTAATGAAACGGTATCATAAGTACCTCTATTATTTATGACCTTTGTTGACTGTGATTCAGCGTTAACATAATCATTCATATATAAATTAACCCGTGCTAATAAGGCAAAGGCGGTGTATTTATTTGGACGGACTCTGTCTGTATTGGTAGTAAGTAGTGTCCCATCAAGGTAGTTATCACTTAATAATGCTTGTGCGGCATTTAGATCCTTGGTTATTTGTTGATAGATATCAGACTTTGAATTGCGAGGTTGTATAGACGTAACCTTATAATCTGTAGAGATAATTAAGGGGATGTCTCCGTATAAATTTACAAGATAGAAAAAGCAAAAAGCACGCATAAAAAGGGCTTCTCCTTGTAGTTGCTTCTTTACAGCATCTGTTAAAGTAACAGATTGATCTAATCCTTCAATTGCTGAATTGATAACAAATATTGTTGAATAAATTTTGTTCCAAAAATCGGGTCCACCATTAAGGTTACTTTTAAGTGCATTTTGATAATACCCCAATAGATTGTCGTTGCTTACGCCACTATATAAGGTAAGCTCATCAGCTGATAATCCGCAATATAAACTAGTAGATGAAAGGCCGCTTGGAATACCATTGCCTTCGTCGTAGCTAATATCCGTATAAATACTGGTTAAGACAGCTGTTGCAGTGACATCTGTTGCATACACGTTTCCTGCATTGGTAGATGTAATTGGAGAGGAAACCTCTATGAATTTTTTACATCCTGCAGATAGGCCAAGTATAACAGAAATTATAATTATGGATTTAATAATGTAGATTCCCTTATTAGAAAACCTTAAGTTGCTCATGATAAGAGTATAATATTTTGATTTCATACTATTTCTTTTAGTCCTCAATAAATAAAAAATAAACATTATAAGCTAACATGCAGGCCAAGCGTCCATATTTTAAGTGGAGGCAAACCGAGTCCTTGGCTTTCAGGATCTAACCCAATATATTTTGTAAAGGTCAATAGGTTTTGTCCTTGTATGAATAAGCGACAGCTTTGTAGATGTATAGTATGATTCCAGTTTTGTGGCAATTGCCATGAAAAAGATAAGTTTTTCAACCGGATATATGAAGCGTCTCCATATGATGCATTACTTCCTTGTGCAACACTGATATTTTTAGTAGTACTGAACTTCGCAATATTGGAGTTATCGCCAGGTTCTTGCCAACGATTAAGAACTGAGGTAGGTTGATTGGATGTTCCTCGTCCAACCCGATTAATCAGCCCTAAAGAATAATTTCTTGCATTTTGTTTGACAAATTGGAAAACGAATCCAAGTTGAAATCCTTTATAGTTAAACGTGTTTTGAATTCCTCCATATAACTTAGGAGCACTTTTAAATAAATCAATTCTATCCTTAACGTCATCCGGAGAAGACACAAGAGTTCCGTCTGCGGCATGAAACTGATACAGGCCAGTTTGAGAATTAACGCCTGCAAGACTAAATATTTTTTCAATTCCTAAAGGTTGGCCAATAATTAAAAAGTTGGCAGATGAAGAGGTGCTAAGATTAGGAAAAGAAATTAGTTTGTTTTTAGATATCGTGATATTAAGATTAGTGGACCAAGAAAAAGCTACGCCTTTGATGTTTATGGTACTAAGAGACACTTCCAATCCTGAATTTTGAATGGTTGCGGGAAGATTGGTTACCAAATCGCCAAAACCACTGGTGTATGGTAATGCATTACTGAGAAGTTGATTGGACGATCGATTGCGGTAAAAATTTGCCTGGAGTAATATTCTTTGTTGTAAAAACCCTAAGTCAAGACCTGCCTGTATTTTCCTAGTGAGCTCCCACTGTAAATAAGGATTAGGTAGTCCATTTGGTTTTAACCCGGTAAATCCTTGGTATGGATTACCTCTGGATACCAATTCGTACAAGTTTAAAAATTGATAATCCCCTATTTGGTCATTGCCTGTTGTCCCATAACTTCCTCTAAGCTTACCAAAACTCAGAAAATTAATATTGTTTTTAATAAAAGGTTCATTGCTAAATATCCATGCGACTCCGACTGCACCGAAGTCATGAAATTGATTTTCTATTCCAAAGCGACTACTGCCATCTCTGCGTGCTGTCAGGTTTAATATATATTTATCCTGGTAATTGTAATTAATCCTTGTAAATAAAGCTGCGTACTTATATGTATTTTGCACGCTTGTACCAGATGTTAGCGTGGATGCGGCTCTGAAATCCTCTAATACTTCATCGCTTGCGTACCCTAGTCCATCAATTCTCTTAAGATATGATTTGTTTTCTTGGAAAGTGGTTCCCAATAATATATTAAAGGAACCATTTCCTAGTTTAAAATTATAGGTTATTTGAGGTTCAACAATCCATGACCGAGATTTTCCATCGCCATAGCTTGCACTACGGCTATTATATTGTCTGTTTTCAGGTGAAAATAAGGTTAGTGGAAAAGTCGATATTTCACTTGTTACAATGTTAGTATAACCCAAGCTCGTTTTAATATCCAAACCTGGCAGGATTGAGTATGAAAGCAGGGCATTACCTAAGAGATTATCTGTTCTGATTTGGTACTTTGAAGATAAATAGGCTAATGGATTTACATCCAACCATGTAGAGATACTGTCAGTCCCAGATGATATACGGGCCCAATTTAATGTTCCATCAGCATTATATAATGCTGGTGCATCTGGTACTAATTGTAATGCAGTTGTAGTAATATCAGAAGTAGGTAAGTGATTATCATCTGTTAAATAATTTCCGGAAAATTGCATCCGAAATTTATTGTTTTCTGAACTATGATTAATACTAATTCCTAATGAACCTTTCGTGTCAGAGAACTTGCCGGGAAAAACAGTAGTTTCAGAATGATAACCTCCATTTAAACGAAAAGTTGTTAGAGCATTCCCTCCTGAAACAGATGCTTGTACATCTGAATAATGCGACTTTCTACCGAATAACTCTTTTTGCCAATTGGTGTTTCTTGTTGTATCATATACCGTAAGATCATAGTTGAGAACATTTTTCTCGTCTACTGGTGTAGAATAGTTTGGTATATCTAAACCATCGTTTCTATATGCTTCTTTTCGCATTTCAAGATATTCTTTTGTATTCAATAGATTCATTCTCCGGGTTACCTGCCCAACTCCCCTTTGCATAATTACATCTACTCTAGTTTGACCTGATTTACCCTTTTTGGTTGTAATTAAAATTGCACCATTAGCTGCTCTTGAACCATAAATTGCGGTGGCATCTGCATCCTTCAACACGTCAATACTTTCGATATCAGATGGATTAATGAAACTGAGAGGATTCCCATTCCCATTAGATGCACCTCCTCCTGCATAATTACCGCCAGAAGTTCCGAGTATATCAATAAGAGAAGGTAACATTTGTGCATTATATGGCACACCATCTATAACATAGAATGGGTCATTCCCGCGACTTATGGAATTCTGCCCTTGTATTCTTACTATTACCCCACTTCCTGGCATTCCATTACTTTGAGTAACAAACAATCCTGGAACACGTCCGCTTAAAGCTAGAAGTGGATTATTAACAGGTTGTGTTTCTATATCCTTTGCTTTCACTGAACTAACATCTCCAGTACTTAATCTTTTACTCGTCGTCCCATACGCTATCACCACTGTCTCATCCAAATTCCCCACATACTCCTCCAACTGCACACTCCCAATCACAGTTTTCCCTTTAACAGCAACTTCCTTTGTGAGATACTGAACGCTGCTTATTGATAAGTAAGAATTCGGCCTAACATCCCGCACTATAAATTCCCCCTCCGCATTCGTAGTCGCTCCGGTCCTTGTTCCTTTCACAAGTACTGTTGCTCCTACAATCGGCTCCCCCTTTTCATTAGTTACCCTCCCGGTAACTGAAATGGTTGTATCTGTTCCTGTCATCGCAGATTTAGGACTTGGTTGGTTTCTGATTTCTACGATGGTGATGAATTTAGGTTCGATAGACCATTCCAGTTTTTTACCGGTGAGGATTTGTGTCAGAACTTCGTTGATGGTATGATTAGTTACTTTTAGATTTATCTTCTCTTGATCATTTAATATACTGTTCGCATAAAAAATTCTTTTCCCTGTTTGTTGTTCTATTTTTTGAAAAATCTTTTGTAGAGTATAGGTGCCGGAAATAGAAACTTTTGGTTCAATTTGTCTGAATGTTATGCTGTAGACAGGCAGTTGTAGGTAGAGGAGGCTAATAAATAACCATATTGACAATCTCATAGTTTGCAATTGATTCGGATGGAGAATTTTGTTTGGCTGAATATTTATACTTGTCCCGTAACATGAGGAGAAAGTAAAATCAATAGGTGACAATTTCAACAGAAGATCTTTGTTAATAATTGGTTAATGAGAAATTTGTAATGCTGTTTTACGGATATTTGTTTTGCTTAAATAAGAACGTTGTTAAATTAACCCATTGTCATGCATCGTTTACCCATAGAATCAGACTCATATTTTAATTCATATGGCCACGTGCCCGAACGGTTCCGGAGGTTCCTCATTCCTTCTGCCCGTTATCACTTTTCGTCGGACGGTGCGAATGATATGCTGGATATGAATATCAGTTTAGATGGTTTTTCTATCTGGATCCATTACCTGTGGCTTAAAGGTGATATATTGCTGCAACCTTTTAATACTAAAGATACTTTTGCGCTTCATTTCTGGCTGGCCCGCAGTATCCCTGCTAAACTCAGAGATCTGGGATTAGTGGATGTTGCTGATTGTATCCTCTTCTTTCTGAAAGCAATGGAACACGCTGCCTGGGCGGCTTCGGGGATTTCCCTCAGTATGCATATCAATGTAGATCCGTATAATCTGGTTCCACTTTCTACTGAATTTCCGCAACTGGCTTTTCTGAAGAACTTGCCTGCATATACTAACAGCACGCCGATTAATCCTATGCCTTTTTCAATCAGTGCCGTGAATTTCCGGATACTGAAACGGATTCTTCATTGCAGGTATATAGGCATTTTTAGTGAGTGTTATCTCCGGAGAAACTGCGTGAGCCTGTATACAAATTATCTGAAAGAATTGAGTACTGAGGTTGCTCAGATCGTAATGCTTGAGGAGGACCGGCGGAAGTTATATCGCATCCTGCAATTTGTGGGCAGTCATCCTGAAATGGTTGTTTCTCATGAATATCTTGCTGAACGCTTTCATATAAACATTATAACAATGAGGGTAGGGTTTGAACAGGAATTCCACGTGAGCCTGTTTGATTTTGTACAGCAGGAACGTATGAACAAGGCTTTCAGTTTGTTAATGAATTATAGCATCGATGATATTGCCCGTAAACTGGGTTACCCAGCCACATTCCTCTTTAGTGCGGATTTTGAAATGTTCTATGGACGCGATCCTCGTCAACTGCAAATGGCTCAATAAAGAAAAGATGTTACTACATATATAGAAACGCAACAGTTATAGTAGAGTAAATGGAACCTACAATATTGTCACTTATTAAAATAATAGTACAGGTGAAAAGGTATTTTGATATTATTAAAACCAACCATGGTACTATTTACGTACATAAGCTATTACGTTGACCGTGGTAGTTTATGATAATTTTATTATAATTGATGCCAATATATGTCATGCGTGTCAGAAAATATCTTATTACAGGGGTTAATAAAAGGAGATGCAAAAGCCTTTGAGAAGTTATATAAAAAAGAGTATAACACCCTGTTTTCCAAAGCAATGAAAGTACTTGGTGATGAATTTAAGGCAAAAGATGCCATCAACGAGGTGTTTTTACAGCTATGGGAACGCAATACTTTTAAAAATGTAACAGTATCTCCCGAAGCATATGTCATGGTGATATTACATCATAAATGTATTCACATGGCAACTACAGATACCAAAACCAGAACTAAGCTCAAAAACTTAGAAATCAGTCTTTCCAACCAGCAGGAAAACCAACCCATCGAAGAACAACAGGAACAACTAACCAAACTCAAACTCGCTACAGAAGAATTATCCGAAAAACAAAAGGTTGCCATAGAGAAAATATACTGGCAAAAACTCTCCTACAAAGAGGCCTCCGAACAGATGGGGGTGTCCATCAATAGCTTCAATGAGCACATGAAAAGAGCAATGCAGAAATACAGAAGAATTTTCACACTTGAATCTGTCACCAAAAACCATCACATATAACTCTTTATAGAGTAATAATAATCGAAGTATGTTATATAATGAGGATAGTTCGAGTGTTGAACGATTGTTAATTAAAAAGCAACAGAACAGGATCACTCCTGAAGAACAGGCTCGTTTGGAACAACTATTGAAAGAAAATCCTGAGGCAAAAGCTTTTGCAGAATTTTATCAGGATGAGCCCTCTCAGGAATCAGAATTGCAAAGTGATGATGATGTTCATGCTATCTGGCAAACACTCGAAGAAAAAATGCTGCACTCCAAAACTAAATCAAAGACCATATTTCCCCGCAAATTATGGTTGGCAGCTGCGTCTATAGTCATCATCATATCTGCAACTGCTTACTTTACATTAAAACCAAACACAGATCTGATCAGTAAAGCTGAAGCTGGAACTGAAACTGAAGCAACAAAAAATATCGTTCTTCATGTTACAGGAGGAAAAGAAGTCAATCTTACAGGTAATAATAGTGAGACAATAATAACAGGAACTACCAGCGTGCTTGCAGGTAAACAGTCAATGGATCTGAAAGGTGTGAGCGGTGCTGCACATGGCTGGAATACTATCGATATACCTAAGCGACTGGATTATAAACTCCGGCTGTCCGACGGTACAGAAGTAACTCTCAATTCAGCTACTAAACTGAAATTCCCTTTCACCTTCGAGGGCGACAAAAGAGAAGTATATTTAGAGGGCGAAGCATATTTCAATATTGCAAAAAGCGTGAACCCCTTTATTGTTCATACCTCTAAAGGTGATATTACAGTACTTGGTACAGAATTTAATGTAAACACCTATACAAAAGACGTGTTGAAAACAGCATTGGTGAAAGGTGCTGTTAATGTAAGTTTTAATAACAAGGTTGTTCGTCTTAAACCAGGAGAAGAACTGACCTGGAATAAAGATGAACATACCATCACTGAACTCGATGAAAGAATTACACTTTCCTGGATTCAGGGCGTTCTGTATTTCCACAATACCCCATTGTCAGAAATCGCCCTGATGATTGAAAGATGGTACGCTGTTCCTGTACAAATCGATGATAATACACTGGCTGCTGAACCCTTTACCGGTAACCTGGAAAAGACTCAACCGCTGGATGATTTCCTTAAACCTATGAAAGGTATTGTAAAAATGCGCTGTTATTATGAAGGGAAGGTCCTCCATATGACCCGCTTATAGATCAACTGCTTTTGCTTTAAGCATACACAAACCACCATCGCAATATTAATGACCACTAGACCCTATCTGCTGGCAGGAATCTTATTATTACTTGCATGCTCCTGTCTTAGACAGCAACACCCCGACAAAAAAGATCAACTGGTTCGCATTAAAGGCACTTATAGCGTTCAAACCATCCTCAGAAAAATAGAAGAACAAACCGGTAAACGGTTTTTCTATTCTAACAGCGCATTGGACGATCAGCAAAAAATGACCGTGAACTGGGACAACCTGCCGCTTTCCGATGTCTTACCCGGCTTACTTAAAAATAAAAGACTGCACTGGAACGAAAAGGAAAAGATCGTAGTACTCTGTCCGGACTCCATCCATTTTGGGGAATAATGGAACAAGAAAGGATTATAGTGGAGAATATGCAATTTTTCAGTAAATTAAAGGTATAGTATAGAAAACCTCATTACTCTCCAAACCCTCCGGAATATGAAATATGAACGGATTAGAAATTTTGTTAATGGCAGCTTTGTAAACGTTTCATCCCCAAGAACATTGATAATCACCTCTCCAACAGATGGAACGCTATTGGCTGAAATGCCCTGCTCATCGGCGACTGATCTTGATGAGGCGGTAAAAGCTGCAAAGGCTGCTTTTCCTGCCTGGAGTAAAACGCCTATTAAAGAAAGGGTACAGGTCTTTTTCCGCTATAAATATCTGCTGGAGAAAAATCTACAGGAACTGGCCGCACTGGTTAGTGAGGAAAACGGCAAAACACTGGGGGAAGCAATAGCTGAAGTAGAGAAATGTATTGAACTGACTGAGTTCGCTACTTCCTTGCCACAATTGATTACTGGCGAAGTGCTGGAAGTAAGCAAAGGGGTGGAATGCAGAACCTCGCATGTGCCTTTGGGAATTGTTGCATCTATCGTTCCCTTTAACTTCCCGGCAATGGTACCTAACTGGACCATTCCCAACGCTATTGCTCTGGGTAATTGTATGATCATCAAACCATCAGAAAAAGTACCCCTCAGCCTGAACGTCATAGCCATGTTATTGAAAGAAGCCGGACTGCCAGACGGTGTCTTTAATATTGTTAATGGAGATAGCGAAATCGTAAATGCCATTTGTGATCATCCGGATATTGAAGCGGTCTCTTTTGTAGGCTCTACAAAAGTGGCTAAAATCGTTTACCAGCGGGCTACACAAAATTTAAAACGTTGTCTTGCGCTGGGTGGCGCCAAGAACCACCTGCTGGTACTTCCGGATGCAAAGCCGGGTATGACGGCACAGAATGTGGCCGCTTCCATGAGTGGCTGCGCTGGTCAGCGTTGTATGGCGGCATCGGCTATGATAGGGGTAGGGGCCGTTGATCACATCGTGCAAAAGATCTGCGATGAAGTGAAGAAAATAATACCGGGTCAGAACCTGGGTGCAGTTATTAATAAGGAGTCGAAAGAAAGAATTGAAAGATATATTACAGATGCAGAAAAACAAGGCGCCAAAATCTTAGTTGACGGTCGCGGGGTTATAGTTGCGGGAAAAGAGAATGGTACCTATGTAGGGCCAACGGTTATTGATTATGTTACGCCAGACATGGCTATTGCTAAAGAAGAGATTTTTGGTCCTGTTATCAGCATTCTCCGCACAAACACTATCGATGAGGCCTTAGTTATTGAAAATGCCAACCCATACGGAAATGCTGCTTCTGTGTTTACAGAAAATGGTGGTATGGCCCGTTATGTTGTAGATAATGCCAGTGCGGGGATGATAGGCGTAAATGTAGGGGTCCCCGTTCCCCGTGAACCCTTTTCTTTTGGTGGCTGGAACGAAAGCAAATTCGGCGTTGGAGATATTACCGGTAAAAGTTCCATTGAGTTCTGGACGAAATTGAAGAAAAGTACCACCAAATGGAACCCGGAAGAGGGTGTGAACTGGATGAGTTAATCTAAAAAATCTTAATATGCCCGAAACCACCGCACAGGAGATCATACAGGATAACCTGGATTATACCCTGTTTTCATGGAGTAAACAGAAAGGTATTGCCCCCATTGCCGTAAAACATGCTGCTGGGGTTTATCTGTATGATTATGATGATAAACGTTATATAGATTTCTCGTCAGGACTGATCAATGTTAATATAGGACATGGTAATCAGCGTGTAACGGAAGCCGTAATGAAACAAATGCAGGAGGTTAGTTATGTTACCCCCGGATGTGTTACAGAGGCTCGTGGTGCTTTGGGTAAAAAGTTAGCTGAAATTACTCCCGGCAATCTGCAGAAAACATTATTCACGGTATGTGGTGCCAGCGCTATTGAAAATGCTATCAAACTGGCCCGCTTATACACCGGCCGGCATAAAATAATTACCCGTTACCGTGCCTTTCATGGTGCTTCCTATGCTGCTATGACTGCTGGCGGAGATCCCCGCAAACTGGCGCTGGATGCTCAGCAGGTTCCTAACATTGTGCACGTGGAAGATCCTTATTGTTACCGCTGCCCCTGGGGGAAAGAAATTACTTCCTGCCAACGGGAATGCGTAAGCCATGTGGAAAGAATCCTTGAATTCGAAGGACCTGAAAACGTGGCGGCTATTTTGATGGAAGGAGAAAGTGGTACCTCCGGATGTATTAAATATCCTCCGGATTATCTGCAAAAAATCAGAGCACTCTGCGATAAATATGGTATCCTTTTAATTGCTGATGAGGTAATGAGCGGTTTTGGCCGGACAGGTAAATGGTTTGCCTGTGATGTACATGGGGTAGTGCCTGATATGATTGCAACTGCTAAAGGGATTACTGCTGGTTATCTGCCTCTCGGTGCGCTTATTGTGAGCGATACTATTGCTAAACATTTTGATGATAAGGTATTGTGGCTGGGATTAACTTATTCTGCTCATCCGGTTGCCTGCGCTGCTGGCGTGGAAGTATTAAAGATTTATGAAGATGAACACCTGATTGAAAATGCGGTTGCTATGGGAAATTATATAGACCAACGGGTGGAAGAAATGAAACAGCGGCATCCCTCTATCGGCGATTTCAGAAACACCGGTTTGCTGGGATGTATAGAGCTGGTTAAAAACCGGATCTCCAAAGAGCCTATGGCGCCATTTAATGCGAAACCCGAAGAGATGACGATTATGAACCAGGTGGCAGGTAAACTAAAACAATTGGGCATGTATGCTTTTGTGCGCTGGAATTATGTTTTTATCGCGCCTCCACTAAGTATTACAAAAGAACAGGTGGATGAAGGGCTGGCGATAATTGATGAGGCGCTGATGATTGCTGATGAATATGTAATTTAAAAACTTCCAATATGGCTGGATTATTTAGCGAAGATCTTGCGCCGGTACCTGCTTCCAAAAGAACCTGGAATACCTGGAACTACGCGGCTTTATGGATCAGCATGAGTTTATGCATTCCTACCTATATGCTGGCGAGTTCATTGATAGAGGGTGGAATGAACTGGTGGCAGGCCATTCTCACTATCTTCGCAGGTAATACCGTGGTGCTGATCCCTATGATATTAAATGGTCATGCCGGGGCTAAATATGGTATTCCGTTTCCTGTATTTGCACGGGCCAGCTTTGGTACAAAAGGGGCCAATATTCCGGCTATGCTCCGCGCGATTGTTGCCTGTGGATGGTTTGGTATTCAAACATGGATTGGCGGATTTGCGCTTTTCCAGATGTTCCGGTTATGGATCCCTTCTCTGGAAACACTGCCTCCTGTTTTTCCTCCGTCATTCAGTTTACCTACAGGGCCGGCTATTTGTTTTCTGTTATTCTGGTTCCTGAATATGTATGTGGTATACCTGGGCATCAACAGTATTAAAAAACTGCTGGTGTTTAAAGCAATTTTCCTTCCCATTGCGGCACTGGCATTATTATACTGGGCTATTACTGCCGTGAAAGGCGGACTGGGCCCCATTCTTACTCAGCCGTCAAAATTTCAGTCACCTGCTGCTTTCTGGGCTTTCTTTATTCCAGGATTAACAGCTATGGTGGGTTTCTGGGCTACACTCTCTTTAAACATTCCTGATTTTACCAGATACGCTGTTAACCAGCGGGCACAGATAAAAGGACAGGCTCTAGGTCTGCCTACTTCTATGACTTTATTTTCATTTATTGGTGTAGTGGTTACTTCCGCTACAACTATCGTCTATGGTTCTACGATCTGGGATCCCGTTGTACTGGCGGGAAAATTTGATAGTAAAATTCTGGTGAGTATTGCTATGATTGCAGTGGCTGTATCAACGCTGGCAACAAACATCGCTGCGAATATCGTGAGCCCTGCTAATGATTTTGCAAATCTCTCTCCTTCAAAGATCAACTTTCGTACCGGTGGATATATCACCGGCATTATTGGTATTCTCATTTTCCCCTGGAAACTGGTGGCCGATCCTACGGGTTATATCTTTACATGGTTAGTGGGTTATTCCAGCTTACTGGGTCCTGTTGGCGGTATCATGATCGCTGATTATTACCTGATCCGCAAACAACAGCTGGATGTTGATGAATTGTATAATCCTACTGGTATTTATGGTGGCTTTAACCGCTATGCACTAATAACACTGATATTGGGAATCCTTCCCAATATCCCCGGTTTCCTGACTATTATCGGAGTAATACCTGCTGGTACTTTGCCTCAATGGATTACCGGAATATACAGTTATGCCTGGTTCGTGGGCTTCTTTATCTCCGGGATCAGTTATTTTATCATCATGCGTTCTTATAAAATCAATTATGTCATTGCTAATTAAAAATGGTAGAGTCATTACTGCTACAGACGATTACATTGCTGATATCCTGATAGAGGGAGAAGTAATAACTGCAATCGGTAAAAACCTTACGCAACAGGCAGGGCAGGTAATAGATGCATCTGGTATGCTGGTAATGCCCGGTGGTATTGATCCGCATGTTCACCTGGATATGCCTTTCATGGGTACCTTTTCCAGCGATACTCACGAATCTGGTACACGTGCTGCTTTACATGGCGGTACTACTACAGTGATTGATTTTGTATTGCAGAAACAGGGACATTCTTTGAAAGAAGCGCTTAATGAATGGAATGGCAGGGCACGTGGAACTGCTGTGGGCGATTACAGTTTTCACATGGCGGTGACTGATTTCAATGAACATACTAAAGGAGAAATAAGAGAAATGGTTGAAGAGGAAGGTATCACTTCTTTCAAAACATTTATGGCGTATAAAGGTGCGCTGATGATTGACGACCGCCAGATGACTGCTTTAATGCAGGAGGTAAAACGTCAGGGCGGACTGGTTACCGTACATGCAACCAATGGAGATATGATTGATTATCTCGTGGCGCAGAATAAAGCGGAAGGAAAACTTTCACCACTCTACCATTATCTTTCCCAACCGGAAGTTACAGAGGCTGAAGCATCGGGCCGCTTTACGGATATTGCTAATTATACAGGATGTCCCGGTTATATTGTACACCTTACCTGCGAGGGTGCATTAAATGCTGTGCGTAATGCTACAAAGAGAAACCAGAAAGTATTTGTGGAAACCTGTATTCAATATCTGCTGCTGGATGCTTCTTATTATGATAAAGGTTTTGAGAGTGCTAAATGGGTAATGAGCCCTCCTTTGCGTGAAAAGAAAGATCAGGAAACATTATGGGCCGGTATTAACCAGGGACTGGTAAATGTGGTGGCGACAGACCATTGTCCTTTTATGTGGAAACAAAAAGAAATGGGGAAAGATGATTTTTCTAAAATTCCTAATGGTCATCCTGCTATAGAGAACCGGATGGAATTATTATATAGTGAGGGTGTACATAAAAAGAAAATTACACTGAATAAATATGTGGAGATAGCCTGTACCAATCCTGCTAAGATCTTTGGAATGTTTCCGCGTAAAGGGACTATTGCTATTGGGAGCGATGCTGATATCATCATTTTTGATCCTGCCCAGAAACATTCTCTTTCTGCATCTACGCATCATATGAACGTGGATTATTCTGCTTATGAAGGATGGGAAATAAATGGAAAAGTAAAAACAGTTTTATTAAGAGGAAAAGTTGCTGTGGATAATGGAGAATGTATGGTGCCTAAAGGTTATGGGCAATTCATTAAACGTAAAAAAACAAGTGCCATTATTTAAACGCTAAAATAATCATCATGTCGCGTATTATTAAATCAGGATTAATTCAAATGAGCTTGCCTAAAACAGAAGGCGAAGGAACTATTGAGGAAATCAAAGAGGCGATGTTTCAAAAACATATTCCGCTGATAGAAGAGGCAGGGGAAAAAGGAGTGCAGATCCTGTGTTTGCAGGAAATTTTCAATACTCCATATTTTTGTCCGGGACAAGACAGTGCCTGGTATCAGTCGGCCGAAAGTGTGCCTGGGCCTACTACAGAAAGGATAGCTGCTTATGCTGCAAAATACAACATGGTGATCATTGTGCCGGTGTATGAAAAAGAACAGGCCGGTGTGTTATATAATACTGCTGCTATTATTGATGCTGATGGTACTTACCTTGGCAAGTACCGTAAAAATCATATTCCGCATACCTCCGGCTTCTGGGAAAAATTCTTCTTTAAGCCTGGTAACTTAGGTTATCCTGTATTCCAGACCCGGTATGCAAAAGTGGGTATTTATATCTGTTACGATCGTCATTTCCCTGATGGAGCCAGGTGCCTGGGATTAAATGGTGCTGAAATCGTATACAATCCATCTGCTACGGTAGCCGGATTATCGCAATACTTGTGGAAGCTGGAGCAACCTGCTCATGCTGCTGCCAATGGTTATTTTATGGGATGCATTAACCGCGTGGGAGTGGAGAAGCCCTGGAACCTGGGTAAATTTTATGGGTCCTCTTATTTTGTAGATCCACGTGGACAAATATTCGCAAGCGCTTCAGAAGATAAGGATGAATTATTAATAGCATCATTTGACCTGGGGATGATTGAAGAAGTAAGAAGTGTATGGCAGTTCTTCAGAGACAGAAGGCCGGAAACTTATGGGAAAATAACCGAACTATAAATTACTATTATGCCGCTACGCAATAACAGATTAACTGATGATGAATACAAACAGCAATTCGGCGATATACATCCGCCGTTTGAATCGCACAGTGCTGCTTTGGTAGAAGCCAATCGTTGCCTGTTTTGCTATGATGCGCCTTGTACAAAAAGTTGTCCTACCAGTATTAACGTGCCTAAGTTTATTAAGCAGATCACAACAGATAATATGAAAGGTGCTGCTTATACAATTCTGACAGCTAATATTATGGGTGGCGGTTGTTCCAGGGTTTGCCCGGTAGAGAAATTATGTGAGGGTGCCTGTGTGTTCAATCTGATGGAGGAAGAAGCTATCCCTATTGCAAAATTGCAACGTTATGCAACGGACAAAGTAATCCGGGAAAAATGGCCTTTGTTTGAACGGAAACAATCAACAGGTAAAAAGGTTGCCATTGTAGGTGCGGGCCCTGCGGGCCTGAGTTGTGCACATGCGTTATCAAGAGAAGGGGTAGATGTAACAATCTATGAAAAGGAAAGTAAAGGTGGGGGATTAATGACTTACGGGATTGCTGCCTATAAAGTTACGCCGCAGTTTTGTGAGGAAGAGGTAGACTATATTCTTTCTCTTGGAGGTATTGAAATTTTATACAACCAGGAACTGGGAAAGGATATTACCCTGGATACATTGCAAAATAACTATGATGCGGTTTATCTGGCGTTTGGTGTGGGACTGGCACGGCAGCTTGAAATACCTGGGGAACAACTGAGTGGTGTTGTTAATGCTATCAACTTTATTTACGATATCAGAACGAATAATTATCCGGCGATACCCGTGGGAGATATGGTAGCTGTGATTGGTATGGGGATGACAGCCATCGATGCTGCTACACAGGCAAAACGGCTGGGTGCAAAAGAGGTGACCCTGGTATATAGAAGAACACAGCAGGAGATGCCTTGTACTGAGGCGGAGTTGAATATTGCAAAATTAGATGGCTGTAAAATTATCTGGTTGGCTGCGCCTAAAGAGATCCTTGGAGAAAACGGAAAAGTGACGCGGTTGGTGTGTCATGTAATGAAACTGGAAGCCTCTGCTAACGGTCGTCCTACTCCGGTGATCACGGATGAAATCATTACACTGCCGGTTGATATGGTGATCAAAGCTACAGGACAAATGCCATTTGAACAATTGGTGCACAGCAATCATCTGGAGAACGACAAGGGGAAAATAGAAAGTGTCACTAATATTAAAGGAGTGTTTGCCGGCGGAGATTGTGTGAACGGTGGAAAGGAAGTGGTAGATGCTATACAGGCCGGAAAAGAAGGGGCAGAATTAATATTGGAATACCTGTTTTAAACTATTTATATGGCAGATATATCAGCAAATTTTCTCGGTATCAAATCGCCCAATCCATTCTGGCTGGCAAGTGCACCACCTACGGATAAGAAAATAAATGTATTGCGTGCTTTTGAAGCCGGTTGGGGTGGCGTGGTATGGAAAACACTGGGTAGCCAGGTAAAGAATGTATCGTCCCGGTATTCGGCGGTGGATTATAATGGTAGTCGTGTAATGGGATTCAACAATATAGAATTAATCAGTGACCGGCCGCTGGATCTTAATCTGAAGGAGATTAAGGAATGTATAAGATTATTTCCTGACAGGGCGATGATCGTTTCACTGATGGCTGATAATGACCGTCAAAGCTGGCATCAGCTGATCCGGCAGGTAGAAGATACCGGAGCGCATGGCCTGGAATTGAATTTTGGTTGTCCGCACGGGATGACGGAAAGAGGTATGGGAGCTGCAGTAGGACAAGATCCTGAAATTGCCAGGCAGGTGGTGGAATGGGTGATGGAAGCTGCCACCATCCCGGTTATTACCAAACTTACGCCCAATGTACATTCTGTGGTGCCAACGGGCAGAGCTGCGGTAGAAGCGGGCACGCATGCTTTATCATTGATCAATACCATTCAGTCTGTGACTGGTGTGGATCTGGATACTTTTGTGCCTAATCCGAATGTAGGCGGACGCTCTACTTTTGGTGGTTATTGCGGGCCTGCTGTAAAACCTATTGCTTTGAAAATGCTGACGACTATCAGTCAGGATAAAATCACATCCCGGGTTCCGGTATCAGGCATTGGTGGTATCGAGACCTGGAAAGATGCGGTAGAGTTTATGCTGCTGGGTGCGACCACCCTGCAGGTATGTACAGCGGCTATGAAATATGGGTTTCGTATTATTGAAGATATGTGTGATGGATTAAACAACTGGATGGATGAAAAGGGTTTTAAAACGATTAATGATTTTATCGGAAAATCAGTACCTGCTTTAACAAATTGGGAGGAACTTGACATCAACTATCATATTGTTGCCCATATCAACCAGGATAAATGTATTCATTGCGGCTTATGTTTTATTGGCTGTGAGGATGGATCTCATCAGGCTATCAACCTTTCTTATGGCAATCCTTACAACACTTATACTATTAAGGAGGATGAATGTGTAGGGTGTAACTTATGTAAGTTGGTTTGTCCGGTTGATAACTGTATTACAATGACAGAGCAACGGAAAGGGGATGAATACATGAACTGGAAAGACTTTCAGCGGAAAGGGCTACCATTGAATGACCATTAATTATGATTGTCTATGGTTGAAGCCACAAAGTCTTCCTTGATATTATTTATTTTATACTGACGGATGGATCCATATCTGGCATCTTTCTTAAGGTTTTTCCATTCCAGTAGTAACACCTGTTGCCCGTAGTTAACCAATTGTTGAATTGTGTCTTCAATTTTCCATCCGTTGCCCTTTTGCGTGATGGCTGCCAGCCTGATTTCCTGGATATAATCGTATAGTTTTCTATCTATGGGATTCCTGTTATTCAGAAACAATGTAATGAGAGCATATTTATGATCCAGGTCTTTTAATAATTGATGTTTTTCGCTCATGCTTCTATACTTCTCATTAAAGATGGCCTTATTACATTCTAATGCAAGTGATAAATATTCTGCCAGATGCTGGCGCAGATCTTCGATGTACTTCGCCTTCAGAGACGTGATCTGATTTGTATAAGTTCTGCTCCGGAAACTTTTAACAGTAATAATAAGAACTATGATCGAAATGAGAACTGTTGACAGGATTCCTATTAGTTTAATTATCTCACCTGCATCTGAACGCAGGAACTGAACAAGCGGCAACTGTAACATTCAATGCTTTATTTTAGACGATTTAATAAATACCAGCACCATTTACTGGTGGCAGGTTAAAAAAAATGGGGTAACAAACAGAGGGCGAAAGTGTTTAGTTTTTACTAAACTAATAATTAGGTTATAATGAGGAACTATCTCTTTCCCGAGATAAAAAAGAAGGGTCATCACAGGATAGTTTTGCAAGTGGGAAACAAATCATTGCAGATGAATAACCCCATTTTTAGTATAATGAGTAATTTCATTTGTAATAGTTAAGTGATACAGAAAATCTTCAATTGGCTTGTTACGGTCTATTACACCTGTAAACTTTTTGCCAGATGCTGAAGGATCGATCACCAGGTGTATATCAAGATACCTGGGGAGGATCTTCCGGGCAATTTCATCAATCGAAATCCCGGAGAAAGTAAGCATACCGCTTTTCCAGCTCAACACTTCATTCTCATCAAACGGATCCACTTTCAGCGCTGTTCCTGTGTAGGATGCAGCATTGCCTTCCTGAAGAATTATACTGTCTGTACCTGCATTCATTTTTACTTTTCCCTTTACCAGCGACACTTTAACTGTGCCGCTATCGTAAGTATTCACGTTAAATTCAGTACCCAGCACTTGTACATAACTATCAGGTAAATGGACTATAAAAGGATGACTTGCATCCAGGGCAATCTGAAGATATGCCTCTCCTGAAATAGTAATTTCCCTTGTATTACCCTTAAATTTCATGGGAAACTTAAGTTTTGACGCCGCATTCATGGAAACAATTGTACCATCGTCAAGTACAACATTGTAATACTTGCCTGCTGGCACGGTCAATGTTGCTAAAGTTGCTTCTCCATTGGCTCCGGTATATGTCAGCTGTTTATTATTACTATGTAAAACATAACCATTGGCATTAATGTCACATGTTTCACATTCCAGATCAACCTTTTTATCTCCAATTATCAACTCTACATTCTTATCATGCAGCAATGCAATCTGTTCCGGAATTTGCTGTGTATACTGGTAATACGTTAATCCGCCCAGGATACAAATTCCGGTTATACATGCTGCTATAGACCGGTTCCGGATTGTTTTATTTCTTTTCCTGCGGTGAGCGATCTCTAAAAGCTTGCTGCTGCTAGCATGTTTTTCTCTCACAGATGCGGTATTTACAACCGCTAATTCCTTTTTAAGTTGTTCATAACGCTGCCTGATCACAGCGTATTCACTCATTAACCTCTCCAGCTGAGCTTTTTCTTCTGCTGTGATTGATCCCGAAATATCGGCGATAATGAGGTGTTGTATGTCAAGGGCATTGAAATTCATAAATACTGTATTATTTAGACAAACCTAAAAGGCCAAAAGTATGAGAGGGGGCAAAAATTATTTTGAACGCAGTTTTTCGCGTATATTTTTGATGGAGGTATAAATCTGTGTTTTTATAGTATTTACCGAGAGCCCGGTAATTTCAGCTACTTCTTTATGGGATCTTTTTTCCCAGTAAACCATTTCTATAGAACGGCGACTCATTTCGGGGAGTTCTTTTATTGCATCGTTAAGGGCATCCTGCCATTCTTCAGTTGTAGATGTGGATGGTGGTTCAATAGTGCCAGCCTCCTCCGAATACCGCCTGTTGCGCTTTTTATTTTTTTGGTTGTGATTATATTTATTCAGGCTTAGATTGTGGGCTGCCTTTGTGAGGTAAGCAGATAAGGTAGACTCAATATGTATTTTGTTTCTCCTGTTCCAGAAGGTTATAAGTACTTCCTGTGCTACATCTTCGGCCTCAGCATGTTCACGGAGAACAACATAGGCACTCAGGTAAATAGTATGAAAATATTTATCATGTATTTGTGAGAATGCACCTTCATCTCCGGCCTGAATCAGGCGGAATAACTCTAAATCTTCTAGTTTTTGCTTTGGTTGCAATTTCTTTTAATTAAATTACATGACAACAGAAATCTTAGGCCTGACGGTTCGGTGTACCTCATAAGTTGGGGGTGTTAAGTAATGGAATTTATTAGTTAAAAATACTTAATTTTTTGCATCTCAGAATGAACCGTAGGAAATTAAATTCGGACCAGAATCTGTAATGGATTGCAATATTGGGGGAAAGTAGCCCTTCCTGAAAGGGTTTCGGTGATCAATGGAAGTTATCTCATTTAGTTTAATGTTTAAACACGTATGAATTAGTAGCACTCTTTATGAATCGGAACCGTCATATATCTTGATCACATTATCTAACCTCACCAAAACAAACAGTATCCTTACCTGAATACTATGCAAAAGACACAAAAAACGCTCAGTACTCTCTATGGGGTACTACTCATGCTGTTTTTTTTGAATGTAAGTACAATAACGAAGGCACAGAAAAATGAGCTGGGCGTGTATTCGCGCGTCAGCTTGTCAGAAGATAGTCAACCGCTGCAACTTATTTTTAAGCGGATCAAAAAACAATCGGGTCTTTATTTTACATTTTCGGATAAACAGCTTGATGTAAAGGAACGATACACTATTCACGTTAAGAATGAAACTGTTCAGAATGTATTGTATGAACTGCTGGGTGAAAAGTTCAAATGGGTGGCAGATGGAAAGATCATTACATTTTTCAAAGTATCTGAAACTCCGCTTCAACCAGAGAGTAGTACTGATCTGTCAACAATTAAAGGCACTGTTACAGACAACTCCAATAATCCTCTTTTGGGTGCTAACGTCAGACTGTATAAGACAGACCTTGGCAGCAGCACGGATGCACTGGGGCATTTCAGCATAACAACCAAAATTAAGAAAGCGGTACTGATCATTACTTATACTGGGTATGTTCAACAGGAGATATCGGCCAGCCCGGACGATTCTATCCGGATACGGTTAGTCCCTTCCAATACCCGTTTAGATGAGGCTGTTGTGATGGCTTATGGAATCACCTCAAAGCGGTTGAATACGGGAAGTATCAGTAAAGTGTCAGGAAATGAGATTAGTCATCAGCCGGTCACCAGTTTTCTGTCTGCTTTACAGGGCCGGATTACCGGATTAGTCGTTACCCAATCCAGCGGAATAGCTGGTACCAGTTTTTCAACGCAGGTCCGTGGACGGAATTCACTGATTAATGCTTCCGAGCCTTTGTATATTATTGATGGAGTACCCATTACGCCAATTAGTAAGAAGATAGACATACTTGTTTCTATTGCATCTCAGAATTATGATGAAGGTGGAATCAGTCCTTTTAATGGTATTAATCCTGCTGATATTGAGAGTATAGAAGTATTGAAAGATGCTGATGCCACTGCTATTTATGGCAGCCGTGGTGCAAATTGTGTAATACTGATTACTACAAAACGTGGAAAGGAGGGGAAGGCCATTAGTCAGGTAAGTGTTTCTACAGGTATCGGCAAGGTGGCTCACATGGAGCCTTTGCTTTCTACGCCGGAATACCTGGAAATGAGGAAAGAGGCTTTGGCTAATGATGGCATCACTCCAAACGATGTGTTGGGTAGCGTTGGTTATGCACCTGATCTGAAAGTCTGGGACCAGAAAAGGTATGTAAACTGGCAGAAATTCTTAATGGGAGGAACTGCCTATACTACGGATGCAAATTTTAATATTTCAGGAGGTAATGCCAATACACAATTTTTCGGAAGTACAAGTGCTCATCATGAATCGTCCGTATTTCCGTCAGAATCAGATGTTGGTTATAAGAGAGGAACATTCGACTTTATGCTTAATCATAAGTCAACTGATAAACATTTTACTGTTGATTTTAACGGTAAGTATTCCCTTGATAACAACCGGTTGTATAACGCCGTTTTAGCCAGTATTTTGTTGCCTCCAAATGCGCCGGATTTGCATGATGTATCGGGGCATCTTAATTGGGCAGAAAATGGGGCATATTTTAATAATCCGCTGGCAGAATTTTTGAAGAAGTACGATATCAAAACATACAATGCATTAGCCAGTTTAAAACTGGGTTACCGGATATTTGAGGGATTGACTTTTCGTTCCAGTTTCGGTTATAACAGGTTAACTACAAAAGAGAATTCGCAGAATCCGTTATCCGCACAGAATCCTTTTACTACTTCTGATAAAACAAGTTCAGCTAGTTTTGCTTCCGGTAACTTTGAAAGTTATATTATTGAACCACAACTGGATTATTTCAGATTATTCCCATTTGGGAAAGTCTCCTTCCTGGTAGGCGCGTCCTGGCAGTATAGTAAAACCAGTATCAAAAATCTGATGGGAATTGGCTATACTGATGAAGCGCTATTAAATTCACTTGATGCCGCGGCTTCCGTTAATACTATTTCTGATAATCGTGCGAATTATAAGTATGCAGCCATGTTCGGCCGTTTAAACTATAATTATAATGACAGGTACATCGTAAATATATCAGCAAGAAGAGACGGATCAAGTCGTTTCGGGCCAGGTAAAAAATCCAATAACTTTGGCTCTGTAGGGGCCGCATGGATATTTACCAATGAAACATTTGCCAAAGGATTATCAGGCTTCCTGGATTTTGGTAAACTTAGAGGTAGTTATGGTATAACCGGGAATGACCAGATTGGCGATTACCGGTTTTTGAATTTGTGGTCGTCTATATCATTAAGGCCTTATCAGAATATTAATTCTCTTCTGCCCGTTACACTATTTAATCGTGACTTTTCCTGGGAGCGGAATAAGAAGCTGACGGCTGCCCTGGAGTTAGGTACTTTTGATAACCGGCTGTTTGCTTCCGTTACTTATTACAGAAACCGGAGTGATAATCAATTACTCGAATATCCCTTGCCCGCAACTACAGGCTTTCTGACAATTACTAAAAATTGGCCGGCCGTGATCATTAACAGAGGCTGGGAGTTTGAATTAACAGCAGATATTATCAAAAAGCCTCTTACTACCTGGACAATCTCAGCGAATCTAACGGTGCCGTACAATAGGCTGGTAAGTTATCCGGAAATTGAAAATTCATCCTACAGTTCCCGTTATAATGTGGGTTCTTCCGTGAATGTTCTTAAGAGACTCCGTTCATCGGGGGTTGATAAAACAACCGGGCTTTTTACATTCGAAGATGTTAATAAGGATGGTTTATATGATACTAACGACTACCAGGTTGTAGGGAAACAGGACCCTGCATATTATGGTGGTGTTGGTAATTCATTCAGGTTTCGTGCATTTTCACTTGACATCTTTTTAGAGTTTAAGAAACAGACAGTTCCCAATTATTTATTTGCCATCTATTTGAACAATCTTATACCTGGTCTTTTATCCAATCAGGCTACTTCCATACTGGATCGCTGGCAAAAAGAGGGAGACGCTTCCAGTGGCCAGAAATATACAGCCTCTGTGAGCAGTGCGGCATATGCAGCAAAAAGCAATGTTGTTTTTTCTGATGAAGCATATAGTAATGGCGCATACGTGAAACTCAGAAATGTTTCCCTTTCTTATACAATGACGAAGGCAATGGCAGATAAGTTGAGATTGAAACAGGTACGTTTCTATATCCAGGGACAGAACCTGTTTACTTTTACGCGATATAAGGGGTTTGATCCTGAAACGCCATACTACTTTTCGTTGCCACCACTTAGAACGATAAGAACAGGTGTACAGTTCAACTTTTAAAATGAGTCATATAGTCAACCAATAAAAGATAACAATAACAATTCACTGTTATGAAACAATTAGTTAATTATATTTCCTGTGTATTGTTTGTAATGCTCCTGGTAGGTTGTGAAAAATTTACCCATGTGGACGGGCCGCCCAACAAGATTGCGAACGATGAGGTTTTTAAACATGATACCACTGCTATCGCTGCGGTTACAGGAATCTATTCCAGAGCAATGATTGCAACTACCAGTTTTTTAAATGGCGGTATAACGATGAGTGCAGGATTGTCTGCAGACGAGTTTATTTATAATGGCAGTGACCCTACTGCTATAGAGTTTTTTGTCAATTCTATTGAATCTTCAAACTCATTTATAAAAACAAATTTGTGGTATAATGCTTACAGTCTGGTATATCAAACAAATGCCTGCATTGAAGGGCTCAATGCCAGCAAAGGACTGTCATCTGCTACAAAGAACCAGTTGCTGGGAGAATCTCACTTTATCAGGGCGCTCATTTATTTTAACCTTATTAATCTTTTCGGGGATGTTCCACTGGTGCTTAAAACGGATTACGTTACCAATGCCACGCTAGCAAGAAGCAGTACAACCATTATTAAGTCCCAGATGAAAGATGATCTTACTATTGCGATAAATTTACTCAGTCCCGCATATCCTACTATAAACCGGGTGAGGCCTAATAAATGGGCTGCTACAGGTTTACTGGCAAGGATCCATTTATATGGCGGAAACTGGGCTGAAGCAGAGAATGCAGCAAGCCAGGTAATCAATTCCGGTAATTACTTCCTGGAAAAGAATCTGAATAATGTATTTGTATATAACAGCGAAGAAAGTATTTTTCAATTCATGCCTGTATCAACCGGTTACAATACCACGGAAGGAAATATGTTTGTTCCCACAGCTGGCAGTTCTACTATCCCTTTGTATTCTTTTTCCGGTTATCAGTTGAATGCATTTGAACCGGGTGATAAACGATTGTCCAGCTGGATTAATAATAAAACGGTCGGTGGGGTGCAATACACTTATCCTTATAAGTATAAACTGAAGGCTGACTTTGACCCAAACTATGTACCTACAGAATACTATATAGTGCTTAGGCTAGCCGAACAATACCTTATCCGGTCAGAAGCCAGGGCAAACCAGGAAAATCTTACAGGGGCTGTACAGGATCTTGACAGTATCCGCAGCAGAGCAGGATTGCCATTGGTATCCATCAAGAATCCATCTATCAGTAAAGAGGAGTTGCTGGTAGCTATACAAAAGGAACGTCAAACGGAGCTGTTTGCCGAATGGGGACATCGCTGGTTCGATCTAAAAAGAACACAGGAGGCAGATGCAATACTGAAAAACAGAAAGCAGGGTTGGAATGTTACCGATACACTTTATCCTATTCCCAGCAGTGAACGGGCGTTAAATAAAAATCTTACACAGAATCCAGGGTATAATTAGTATTGTATAAAGAAGAGTGTATGAGGGATTTTAATGCCCTTCATACGCTCTTCCTGTTTTAAACGGGAAACTATTGCGCTTTATAAACAATCAAGGTCGGGTGGTCCTGAGCATTCAAGCAGAATACTGCATCCCCGGGGCATTCCTGCTCGGCCTGGGCGGTAGTAGCAATGATAAAGGGGTTACCGTTCTTATCCAGCCAGGTATGTAATGCTGCATGCTCAGGTATTTTTACCCTTGTAGCGTAAGCCCCACCTACTCCAACGAGCGCAGCAATCGCTGCGAGTGCGAATTTCATTCTTGACATAACATTAAATTTTAGGTTACTGATAAAGATTCACTGCCAGTTTAATGAAGATTGTAAGCTGCAGCTTACTCCAGCCTGTATATTACTCATGCTTATATTTTTTATTTTTCATCAACAGAATTGCTACTATTCCTGCACATACAAAGAACAGGTTAAAATAAAGGTGTTCCATCCAGGTCAGCTCAGTGATGGCTCCTCCACAGGCACAGGGAATTTTTCCAAAGTAATTTAGCTGGATCAGGATAATATAACCTGTGAATAAGATCATCATTCCCGTAGCAATCTTAAGACCAATGTTGCGGGTCCTGTCAATCATCATGAGCAGGGACACAAGTACTTCTGAAATAGGGATACCCCATACCAGTAGTGGTATATATTTACTATCAAAAGGTTGCCTTTTGATCTGCGAAACAAAAACAGTAAACCCCAGCCATTTACTTACGGCGGCATACGTGAACATGGCAATGAATAAAAAACTGACCGTACTAATGATGATTTCCCTCTTTTTCATGGCGTATTGTATTATATCTTAACAAGATTATCGGTGTTGGTCGGTAGGGTGTCTGCTCCTAATAAATTGATAATGGCTGGCAGGGAGGGTCTCTTCTCCGCTTCAGGATCCATACAGCCGATAATAATATCCAGCAGATGGTTTTCGATACCGGCACTCAACAGCGTGTCATAGATATTCCCGGAAAACTCTTGTCCGCTTTTAGGATTTATTACAATATAGGCAAGTACGGCTCCCAGGGAGAATATGTCTTCGGCAGTAGTGGGCGTTAAACTCATTCTTTGCTGCGGAGACATAAAGCCCGCTGTCCCGAAGCCGAAAGCAGGATGAGGTATTCCGGCAGGCATGTAATAAGCCAGTTCGAAATCAATAATGTGCACGATCTTGTTCCTGATAATGAAATTATTAATCTGAATATCCCTGTGTAGATATCCTGCCTTATGCAGGTTGCTGATAATTGTTATAATCTGCAGAAAATAATCGAGTAATTCATTTCGTGTATGCGCCGGCAAATCTTTCCAGGTGAGATTGCCATGTAGCAGGCTGGTTTTTTGCAGCAGGCTTTCTCCTTCAATATATTCGGTGATCAGATAATAATCATTTCCCTTCCTGCAAAAGTCTATTACACGTGGAACCGGTATTTTGTCCTGCAGGTCTTCCAGTACGGTTTTCTGCCATTGCAGTTTATGAAAGGAACGCCGTTCGGATTTATCAACAAATGATCCTGCACGAGCCTGTTTTATGATACATGGCGTGAAGGAAAATCCTTTCAGGTTTACCCCCAGGTTGATATCACCCTTAGGGCTAAACTTTAATAAGCGGATGGGCACATAATATCTGCCAATTATTCCTTTCCGTTTCCTGATACGATAGGCTTTGGGAATTTTAAACGGCATCTTTGTTTCAGGGCCTTGTGGGGGAGATGCGTAAAGTATTCTCCCAATTCTGAGACAACTGTCTATCAGAATACCTTCGTAGTTTTTTGTTACCAGTTCCAGTTCTTCTGCCAATAATAAAGCCTGTTTAACAGAAGATGGATAAATCATAAAGATCTTCCCCGCATCTTTAACACCTAACCCCTGTCCATTACTGGCATCCACCAGTTTACTATTCTGTAGTAGTTTAAAAGGTACATGATATGCCTGAAGCAGCGGTGCAACTTCATGAATCACTTTTCCTGCATCCTGCGACAATACTGATAGATATAGGATCCAGCCATGAGCCTGTTTGCAATTACCTACTTCCAGCCAGGGATCATCATTACAATAGGTAATACCAAATTTCGACAAGATTTCCCCATAATGCATTACTTCACTGATAGGAAAGGGGAATCCATTAACCACATAGGGAATTGACATAAAAAGTCCTTTAAGGAATTCGTGTTAAATGAATTTCACAGCACGATTGTATGTTTATTATAAGCCGTTGTACTAGATTTTGTTGAGTATGTCCTTACCCATTTATGTTACACTCTCAAAGTTAAAAAAAGACTGCATGATAAAAGTTATTCCCCGTAGAAATAAAAGCTCCCGTTTAATTCAAATGCTCAATAGTAAAAAGTACCCTGCCCACATTCAGGTAATAGAATATGAAATTTATAACAATTTATCCAGAAAAAAAGTTTAGAAGTGTTTTATTTATATAGAGAATAGCAACCCATGAAAATTTTAAAAACAGTATGATTGAATATAATATAAATAAATAACCCAAATTGTAAGAATGTATATTTCTGGATATTGTATTACATATTGAAAATCATTATTTTAGTTAATCATATATAATTTTTTATATTTGTAAGTAAATGCAGTCTTATCTTTACAGCAGAAAATCCCCCTATGAAACAGTTATTATTTTTTATAATGATGATAACCTGTTGGTTACCGTCTTTTGCACAGACGGAAGGATATGTTGAACACAACTTATGGAATGTACAATCTGAAGATACCTTAATGATCTTTGCGGATAAAGCGTATATCCGTCGTGAGCCATCCCTTCAATCAGTAATAACCGATAGTCTTTCCATTGGAAGCAGTGTTATTATTAAGGGAGGTAGTGCAGGTACACCACTTATGATGAAAGGCATTGTAGCCCCCTGGAAACAGGTACATTATGCTGTAGCGGGAAAAGAGAGGAAAGGGTATATCTGGCTTGGATTACTGGCGCTGAAACATTGTACAAAGGATAGTATTGATTTCCTGTACGGAATAGATAAAGTAAGAACAGATGCATCTGATAAAAAGCCTCTTAAATATTGTATCCAGGTAAAAGCTATAGATCAGAAATCCAGATTACTGGATATGAAAGAGTTCCCCGTATCCGGCAGCGTATATGCTACATCGACAGAGGGGAAGTTATTAGGCGATATGGGGCTGGAAAAACTATCTACCATCCTCCGGGTTTCTTTTAGCGGAGATAACGGAGAAGCACGTGGTATTCCTACTGAGTATTATTATTTCGGCTGGACTGGTAGCAAATTTCTATTGTTACCTGGTAAGTCGGTAGTGAGTGAAGGGGGCATCGTCTACTATGGGGATACACTGTTATATCCAAAGGAAACCGGCGGAGAGCCAGGGAAAATCATAAAACTCACTATGGATGGTGAGGTATGCGATGATGGCAAAACGATTGTCAAAAAAAGCAACTCCAAAGAAATTTATGTTTGGGATGGGCAGAAAGCAGTGAAACAATAACCCCCGCTATATTGCCATTGTACTGCCCTGCGTCAAATTCAAAGTAATTGGTGCTATCTGCCTGGAGCTTATGGTAATAATATATCATATTTTGGCCCAGGGCAAAAAGTTCGAGGTTGGATGAGTAAGTATCTCTCTAATTGGGTGGTAAAAGGGGAGAAAATCTAACTATGGCCTTCTGCATTGGCTTTCAGAGTGTGGCCGGGAGTTTGTGATAGATTTTATTTTATCTTTGTTTGTATGAGGAAGTATCCAATAGGCTTACAAGATTTCGGGGAAATAAGGAATGGAGGGTTTTTATATATCGATAAAACCCAACTAATCCATAAGCTGATAGAATCAGGGAAGTATTATTTCCTGAGTCGCCCCAGACGTTTTGGTAAATCCCTGTTGTTATCAACCATTAAGGAGATTTTTAAGGGTAATAAAAAGCTATTTGAAGGCCTTTGGATCCACGATCAATGGAATTGGGAACAAATACATCCTGTTATACATTTACGGCTAAGCAGGCTTGATTATCAACAATTTGGATTATATGAGGCGCTGAACATGGAAATGGGTGTTTTGGCAAAAGAGCTGGGCCTGGAACTTGAAGCAAGTCATTTAAAAGGCAGGTTTGAAGAACTAATCCGTAAAGCTTCCGCCAATGGAAGGGTTGTGATACTGATTGATGAATATGATAAGCCGATTACAGACTATCTGGAAGATTTAGAGAGGGTGGAGGAGAATAGATCAGTGTTTAAGAGTTTTTATTCTGTACTCAAGGATGCTGATGAATATATTCGCCTGCTGTTGATTACCGGTGTGGGTAGATTCACTAAGGTGAGTATTTTTTCTGATCTGAATAACCTGAATGATATCACTATACATCGTAATTATGCAACTATAGCTGGTATTACCCAACATGAACTGGAAAGTAACTTTGCAGAAGAGATCATCGAAAGACAACCACTTCAACCGGAATTGTTAAGTAAACTGAAATTTTGGTATAATGGTTATGCCTGGCATGAAGATGCAGAACGGGTATATAATCCATTTTCCGTATTGAAATACATGGATGGTCGTGATTTCAGGAATTACTGGTTTCAAACGGGTACGCCCACCTGGCTGGTAAAACACATGAAAGAAAGCGGAGAATTCGAAATTGAAAATATCCATATAGACGAAATTGCTCTTGGCAATTTAAATATAGAGCACTATTCAACAGTTCCGGTTTTGTTTCAAACTGGATATCTGACGATTAAAGGATATGATGCCTATACCGAATTATATGAGCTGGGATATCCGAATAAAGAGGTAGAGGATAGTTTAAATGATGCGCTGCTGAGTGCATATAGAGAAGTATATCCAGCCAGTAATTCTGTTGCGGTCACTACGGATTTGGGAAAGGCATTGAAAAATAATGATATGCCTCAATTAATCAAAGCGTTGGATGTAATATTGTCTACCATTCCTTATGATCATTGGAGAGCAGAAAGCGAATCTATCTTTCACATTATTGTGCATCTCTCTTTCAAGCGCTTAGGTCTTGATGTAAGAAGCGAAGTGCATAGTGCCACCGGCAGGTGCGATATACTGGTATTTACCGATCAATATATTTTTGCAATAGAACTGAAATTGAATGGTACAGCTGCAAATGCTCTTCATCAGATTTTTGAGAAGGGTTATCTACGTTCTTATCAATTAGACATAAGAAAGAAAATAGCTATCGGCATTAATTTTTCATCTGAGAAACGATCTGTTGAAGAGTTACAAGTGAAGGAAATAGAATAATTACCACTGATCAACTTTTTTCACGTGATAGAAAGTTGACTATTTTACATCATGCCTATTTCTGATATAATCATTTAAATTATGATCCCGGATTTTCAAACAATCAGCCTTTATTGCAAATATTGTCTGATGGTAAAGAATATTTGCTGCGTGATATAATCAATAAAATTTGTGACCAGTTTCATTTAACAGAAGAAGAAAAGTTTGAATTATTACCAAGTGATAATCAATCTAGTAATATCATAGTATCTCAATAGATGCAACTATCTTATCAATCAAATTGCGTTCAATTTCTTTTTTGTCATAATCGCAATTATATGTTATATAAATAACTTTCAGATTTTTAAACTTTAACCAATATTTCCAATAATCTTTCCCATCAGTAGTAAATTCTGACTTCCCATAGGTATTATCTCTAATTTCAGTATTGACTAATTTTACTAATGAATTATAGTCAGAATTAGTCGCAATAAAATCCATTAACTCTGCTTCCATCTTAAAATCATATGTTTCAGGTATTTGATAACTGGAAATGTTTATTGCACCTACCCCATTTTCCTCATCGTATATACCTACTACTCCGTCATCTTCCTGAATCTCATAAGTATCCGGAACATTAAGTGAATAGAAATTTGAATTTGAAATGTATCGTGTCATATGAATCGACGGCAGTTGACTATCTCATATAAGTCACCAATGGCAAAATGAGACAAACTCTGTTGTTTTATATTATTTATGCAAATCTTCGAGGACAATTATCATTCTAGCTAAAGAAAAACAACTGGAGGAATTACCACCAGTTGCCTAAAATATTACTCTGAGCAAATCAGAAACTATTACGATTTATTCTTTTATTTCAAATCTTATTGGAAGATATAGTAATGTCCTGACAGACTTCCCAGCAATTCTACCGGGTTTCCAATTAGGCATGCTATCAATTAATCTTAGAGATTCGACATTGCAAAGTTGACATCCGCTTCGTTCAATTTTTACGTTAGTAAGACGGCCATCTTTTTCAACAGTGAATGAGGTAAGAACTGTTCCAGCAAAGTCTATCTCACCTAAAGGCCATTTAAGATTTTCCTCAATAAATTCTTTCAATTTTTTATTGCCTCCAGGAAATGTAGGGTATACATCCGTGTATAAATATAAATTAGATATCGATGTATCTCTAACTAGTGCCCTACAACTAGGTGTATGCGCATAACTCCTAGTTGTTACTAATAATAAAAGGGAGAGCGCAAGAAATTTCATTGTTGTCATTGTTTAAAATTTTCAGTAGTTTCTTTTATGGAACTTTTTATTTCAGTAGCTAACCTCCTATTTTGCTCCTTCATTTGTTTCACTTGATGTTTGTGAGGAACTCCCATTTTATATAAATAAGCATGTCCATATCCTTCATGGGAGAACACCTGAGCAGCTCCTAATTTACTAAGACCTGAGTTTATTGTTATTTTGACATTTTTGTTTACCGAATTGTATTTTTGGGGCTCTTTCCCAGGAGTTTGAGTAACACCCATATTTCCAGTTTCGCCCGTAGTTGGACTAAATGGTCCACTCAAACTAGGATCGTCTAGTGTAATATCACCCATGGTTTCAGTTTTTACGTTCCCATTTTCATCTTTATAATCAAACTTATTATTTGATTCTACCTCAAACGTCTTAGAATCATTAACTAATGCTTTTAGCTTATTAAAGTTACCACTATTACTCCGCTGTTTATTTATTTGACTTTTATCAATTTTGCCATCCTTATCTAGTTTTACAAATGCCCTATCTACTTTGTTCAAAGTTGCAAGAATCATTTCAAACTCTTTTGACCCCTCCAGAAATTTCATGGAGTTTAGAAGCGTATCCAGATCTGCATTACCACCCAAAGGCAAATTGCCAGGAATCTTATCTTTAAGCCCGGATTTCAGACTGCTAAGCTTACCAAGTGATTCTGTGAAGATGTTTTTGGCAGCAACAGAATCAATTTTGGATAGCTTTTTCTGCATCCTTTTTTCCTGCTTAATTAATCGGTTCAAGGCTTTTTCTGAACGTTCGTTTACCTGCTCTTCTATATGATGGGATTTATGTTGGAGTTGTGAAAGATATTTTTTAGGTAAGGGCCCTGCAATGCTATCCTGTGCATGTGTCAATATTTGTGTCACCCGCTGCTTTTGCAATTGTAAACGTTCAATAGTGCTGTCCTGCGCATTTACATGACTATAATGAATGCCCAATATGATAATGAGGGGTATAAATAGTTTCATTCGGGGAGGGGTAAAAAATTAAGAACTTGAGGTTATATATAATCTGGAACTATTAGCAGAGAAAAACAATAAACAGGTGAAGACACCAGAGAACAACGGGGAATAGGAAAATGGTGCATGATTACAAAATATAGGTTGATAAATATTTACTGTTTGAAAGTAAATGAATGTTCCTTGCAAAAATGTTAACCCGAAGTTATCAATCAAAAAATGCGTAGTTCTACTTATTTTAAATCTGTTGTATGTAAAAATATCTTGGTCTAACCTTCACCTATCCCAACTAAAATCAATCGGGTTATATAATAGACTGGCTCCTTTTTATGTAATTAAAAGATAAACCGAAATAATCCATATTAAAATTGAGTATTTTGCTTTCAATTATGAGCAATAATTATCAAGAATATGCTAAGAAATTTAATCGTCAACTGCATTCAATTAGCGGATTAATCATTTATGATACCACTTATCCAATTCCTCCAAGTGTCGTAATAATACCTTGTGATATAAGACCCGGGCAAGATTTAAATACACTCGTTAGGGAGCAACTTTTGAATAATAAAACTGAAGGTATTCTGGTTTATTTTCAAGGTATAAGATGGATTATGCCTGATTTAGAAGAACCTTTGAAACAATGGACTTTTGTTAATGCTGAAGCTGTCGATGGATACTTTAATAAAGCCTCGCTGAAGATCAGCTATGGTAAAGTAACATATGATAACTCCAATGCAGATTTGGAAGAAGGAGATGATGTAAAACGTCTATTTATCCTTAATGTCTTTGGGACCGATGTAAGATTAAAAATTACTGAATTTCCCAAAGAGGTAGGTCCTGCAAAACTTTTCGAAAAAATTAATTTGTAATAAAATCCAGGAATTAGCGTTGACGTGAAAGTATTGTATCAATAATCAACACTTATAGATTCGGTAAGAAGGCAAGCTACTACAGAAACCTGAATTATGTTCTGCTGCCTTTGTGTTATGGAAGATTCAAGATATGCAATAAATCCTCCCTGAGAATGTTTTTATAAAAGGACATGTATTGGAATTGAAATAAATCAATTTAAATTTACGTTGCCCCATTGGTAAACACGAACCTCAACCATTTTCTGAATTCCCAAAAACTTGAGTGGCTACAGGATATTCAGTCCTTGCCCAGTATATTGGAAGATGCAATTAGAAACTTAGATGAAGTGCAATTGGTTACGCCTTACCGTGATGATGGCTGGACTGTTAAACAGGTAATACACCATCTTGCCGATAGTCATACTAATGCTTACATTCGTTTTAAATTAGGTTTGACAGAAGCTGTAGCGTTATTTTATCCTGTTATCAAGTGCATATTTCAGTAATCTATAAAAATTATCACCGTTAACTTCAGGGCATTCCTGCTGCCCATTCATATCAGGCAGGGTAAAATGCATGGGTGCGGATGATATATACGAGGTAAACAATGCACCTGCCGTTTTGTAATACATGGTTTCAAGCTCATTTAAATCATTTACCGGCTGTTGACTAACCTGCTGCATTCCTTCCATATTGATGGCTTTTAGCATAGCCGGAAGATAAAAATCATGTTTTGTTTCGCTGGAATTTGCCAAATGAAAGCTGTCATCGCCGGTATTATTCATTGTTAACCTGTACATGGTTTTTGCGGCATAATCGGCGGGTACAATATTTAAACCGCTATTTAAGCTATAGGTTACACGACATCTCATAAATGTTGTTTTATTCAGATCATTCTCGTTAAACATCCTTTCTTTGCATCGCAGAAAGAAAAACATCCAGGAATAGAAAACATCAAATTTATTGATGGCGCCTGTCTTTTGTTCTATCAAACGACCACATATAGTAGATGGCCTGAAAAATTTCGTTTTCATCCACGGATGTTGTTGCGAAAATCTCCTCACGGATACTTCGGCCTCCAGCTTTGATAATTCATAAGGGTTCCTGAATTTTTGATTAAAATTAATATAGTCAGGAGCAATTTTTCCGTATGTTTCGCCGCAGCTGTATGCTGAACCGGTATAAATAAAATGATTAACTTTTATTTTTTGTGCCAGTTGAAGCACACGCATGGTTCCATCCACATTCACTGACCATAATTTCTTTTTAACATTCTCAGTGTTTCTGAAATCAGTAAGTGCAGCAATATGAAAGAGGTAATCTATCCTGTGGATATTCAATAAATTTTCATCTGTATGAGACAACAGATCACTATTGCCATCCAGTTCGAAATGAATACAATGAATAATTGAGCGCAGGGTGTTTCGAAGATCGTTATACTCGTTTTTGTCAATGTTTAAATAATCGATTCCATCATTTTCAATCATATCAAAAATCCGGGTGCTGAGGTCATTTTCTTTAGTCGATCTTCCAAGCAGAAAGATCTTTATAGCTGGAAGATCATCAAAATGCTGCTTAATAATTTCAAATAACAGGTTTCTGCCTAAAAGACCTGTAACTCCTGTCAACATGTAGTTTACTGTTGTTTTCATAGGTAATGGTTTATCTGAGGTGATTATATTCTATTGCATTCCCGGGTTGTTGGGAGACGGTTAATTTGCGAACAATGAAATAACGAGTTAAGATTTACGAACAATAATACATTACAAAATCTGCACTGTAAAACAATAATTGAATATCAATATCATTTAGTTAAGTGCTTTATTGTTTAATACACATGGAGGTCCTAATGGAGCCTTGTATGTTTTTACAAACACAGAGCTGAACTAAACGATATTGAATTAAATATATGAATAATTTCTCTTTTAAATAAATAAATCAGATTATTTGATTGGAAGAGAATATGGCAGAAGCGCCTGTGGGAGTCATATTTCTATATGCTACAATCAATATAAGTGTCGCATCTACAATTCATTGCATGATTTGATGAGCAAGATGAATTTTAATCGCTTCACCTTTCATTGACATTGATATTTTATAAGGAAGCAGGATATCACATCAGTTTATAGAGACCTTTTAATAATTGACAGTTAAGGTCTCCGCTGTAGCCTTGTCTTTATAGTATACACGATAATACCTACCGCTGTTACTGCTGCACCTGCAAGCATCATATGAATACCTGTAGATATAAAGATGCCTATCCAGATTATAATGGCCAATATTGCAGGTATTGGAAACAGTGGCATATGCCATTTGAAAAATGATCTTCCTTTCTTTTTGCTCAATAGGATGAGACCAATGGCCTGGGCAATGAATTGTATTAAAATCCGCATAGCCAGAATGGCACTTATCACTTCCTTAATCTTAAATAACAGGCTGAATACAAATGCTACTGCCCCCAGGAAGAGCAGCGATACATATGGGAAATTCTTTGTAGGATGCAGTTTCGCAAAGACCTTGAAAAAAGCGCCGTCCTTTGCTGCTGCATAAGGAATCCTGCTATATCCCAGCGTAGCGGAAAACACAGAGGCAAAAGCAACCCAGAGAATCAGGATAGTGGCAACCGTTGCTGCCTTATGTCCAGACAGTACCTGAACAAACTCGCTGACAACAAACTGGCTTTTCTCAATCTGCTCAAGCGGAAGTACCGAGGCTACACTGATATTCATACAGAGGTATAACACGGTGATACCTGCAATGGAAATAAACATACTGCGGGGAATGTTTTTCTCCGGTTGAGTGATTTCCCCTCCCAGGTGACACACGTTATAATACCCCAGGTAACTATACACTGTTTTAACACTGGCAAAGCCTAATGCCGCCGCAAAGGCATAGTTTAGTTGTAATCCGTCGTTGATATGTTTTACCGGTTCCAGGAAATGACCATGAGTAATACCTCCGCTAATGATCCATACCATTGTAACTAAAACGCCAATCCATAATAACACGCTTATTCTGCCAATGGTTTCTATTTTCCGGTAAAGCAGAAATACAATCAATATCACCACCGCACCACTCACTACCTTCTTTTCCCAGAAACCTAATGGGAAGATATACCCGGCATATTGCGCGAACCCGATGGCTGCTGAAGCTATTACAAGGGGGGCCTGGATCATAGTCTGCCACACGAACAAAAAGCTCATTAACTTGCCGGTACGTGGTCCAAAACCTTCTTTCAGGAAATTATAACTGCCGCCAGCCATTGGGAAAGTAGCCCCCAGCTCACTCCACACTGCAGCATCTATAAACGAAAGGATGGCACCGGCTATCCAGGCATAGAGAAACCCCGGACCATGCATCGTTTCAGCTACCACGCTCAATACTATAAAGGGGCCAATGCCCACCATATCTGTCATATTAATAGCCGTAGCCTGTAGTAAGCTAATGCGACGGGAAAGTTCTGGTTGCTTCATATCCACCGTAAAAGTAAAAATTTTACGCACGTTTTGATGATATAGGGAAGATATCTTATTTAATAGTGCCTTACCTCACCCATTACGCCTTCAGGAAATCCCCGTCAATAATCATCAGTTTTACCCCATTTGCAGATACAGAGCGATGAGAACTCAATTCATCCGAAACAACGTAAGTCATTCCTTTAGATAGGAGGGAGCTTTCTCCGTTTTGTAATTCACTTATAAATTCTCCTTCTAAACAATGCACTATGTGGCCTTTCTGACACCAATGATCGGCAATGTACCCCGGTGAATATTCCACTATCCTGATTCTTAAACCGGGAAATTGAAGCGTTTGCCAATATGCAATACCTGTTTCACCAGTATGTTCTGTTTTAGGAATTCCGGACCAGTCGATTGTTTGAAAGGGAATATTAATACTCATGGAGCTAATGGGTTTTTATACTGATCATAAAGGTACGTCGGAAAAATTGTTCATATTGCCATTCCTCGTTGGCACAATCTCTACAGAATATTTTCAATAATCTGATTAATCTTTTACAAAGGTAATCCCTCAGTTTTCATATTATTCTAAAATAAATTTATCGGTGATAATCAATTAATTGACAGGGGTAGTGTTACCCCTGTCAGTGGTTTCGTATTGCATATTTTATTTCATTTGCATCATACCAGAATAAAAACCTAATCATGCCAATGCAAGGATCTGCTGTTAATTACATCGCGCATTTGAATGCTTTTGCTCAGCATTCAAGGCATAACAAATACCTGCATGCGAATCATGTAAGTCTTTACTGGGCTTTATTCCATACCTGGAATCAGTATCACTTTCAGGATAGGTTCCCTATTAGCCGGGAAGCGGTAAAAAAGATGTGCCATATTGGTTCTAACAAGACCTATTCGCGTTGCCTGAAGGAGCTGCACAATTGCGGATTGATCACCTATTATCCAACTCCTGATATGTTCATGCCGAGTAAAGTCAGCATTACCCACCTGAATTCAGATGGTACATTACTGATGTATGAGCAGGAAGACCGTAGTCATTTTGCTACCGGTAATTTGAAGGACGATAGTAAAAGTGACACCGTAAAGTTGAATGACGATAGTAAAAATGCCCCCGTAAAGTTAAACGACGGTAGTAAAAGTGACACCGTAGAGTTAAGCGACGGTAGTAAAAGCGAACACGTTCCGTGTAGCACTTTTACTACCGTACCGGGGGGCAAAAATGCTACACTACCGGGGTCAAAAATGATACACTTTATTAAACAAAATATAAACAATGTTAAACGAGAGAGCAAACATGCGCGCGCGAGAAGAAAAAGTTTACCCACTGTTCCGCAATTGGAAGAAGTGCTGGCGCATTTCAAAACAATGGGATTACCGGAAAAAGAGGGTTTCAAGTTTTTCTCCCATTACCAGGCTATTGGCTGGGAGATAACCGGAAGGCCTATCCGGAACTGGCAGGCGGCCGTTACCAAATGGGCTGCGAATATTGATTCATTCACTAAAAAACAGAATGACAATGGAACAACACAAGAAGAGAGTAGCGGAAGCTGCCGGAATTTAATTTCACAATCTTCCGGGTGGAACAAAAGGCGCCTCTCTCTTGTTCCGGGCGCAGCCCCGTTGACTGTGATTGTTATTGCAATATTAATCCTTCATACATTTCCTGTTTAAAAATAAGTATGACCGCACTAAAACTCATAGATGAACACACTAAAAATGATAGATGAGATGATAATTACCTGAATATTTTCAGTCGGTTTCATTCAATTAATATCACATCTTAATGTGTAATGGTCTAATTTAAAAGGATGGTAATAGTCATCCTACGTTCATCCTACGTTTTAAACGTAGGATGAACGTAGGATGACTATATCTCCGCTTTATCTCAGGTACTTCGTTATAACTGTTTTATCGAGGTATTATTTGAAAACAATTTGCTTTGCAACATTTCCCCTTTCGACGGTATCCCAAGTGGACTTTTTATTCTAGCCATTGTGAATAAGATATAAATGAATTTAAGATTTTTACAGATTTTTTTATTGGTTTTATAAATTTTGTATCTTAGTATCAGATACATCTCCGGTGTCAGTTTCATATCTGCTTTCCAACTAATCACATCTGTAAAATGCATTGCTATAATTAGCATTGTGGATACTTATTTTCATCATTTTAAAGCCACAATTTTATGTGTGAGAACTTTTTTATTAGTACAAGAAAGGGCTTAGAGAAGTTTAATAAATGTGATATCCATTACATTGAATCCAATGGCAGACATGCAAAGATTGAGACAACAGCTTTTTATGCGTTTATTCATAAAATCCGTAGTATGCTGCCATAATATACTTTCCCTGTTTCCCCTCTACGTAAATAAGCTGCGTACCCACTCCCTAATTTTGTGAAATGATAATGATACGCCAGTGACTAAACGATATAATACGAAAGTGTTATTAGGTATCAGGAAAACTATGGATACTTTTACGCAATGCATTGTATGGTTGGAATGATTCTTCTACAGTATTTGTTATCCTGACTGGCTGTAGTAGAAATTCACAATATCCCTTATGCCATCGCGACTTTTCAATAACTTTTATGTATAAATATATTGTTTCCTTTTTATTTGTTATAGGACATGTGGAACCCTCTCATGCCAACGACGGTGTAAAAGCCGATAGTACCATTCAGCTTCCAGACAAATACTTATCCCAGGTGCAACATAAAACTCAAGCAAGCCCTGTTAAGTTGAGAATGGGGTATAGTTTTTAAGACGCATTCAATTTTAAAGTATGACTAAGAAATTTTTACTGCTTGCATGTGCAAGTATCTTTTTTGTTGCCATTAACTGTTTTTCTCAGGGCTTTGATAGTTTGTATTCCAATGTTGGGACTAATAAAGCATTGATTTTTACCCCCGTTGCCAATTACGGACACAAAATTTATGGTTTTGATGCAAGTGCCAGGACTGACCTTCGTTTTGCTGTTCGGGCAAATACGCCTATCTGGACAGATATCATGTCTATTACATCAGCAGGAAATGTGGGGATTGGCAATATAGCCCCATCACAAAAGTTAGTTGTCAATGGTAACATCATGTTGGGATTGGGAAACGCCATTGGAATGGCGTTAGCAGACAGTACTACCTATGATGGTAAATACCTGCCCAATTATGGTGTGGAATGGGTTTCCGATAGTTGGAATTCCTGGGGCCCTACTATGTGGGCTGGTGGTTTTGCAGGGATAAAGTTATTCACAAACAGACTTCCACGTTTTTCTATCAATGTGGATGGAAATGTAGGAATAGGAACAACTAATCCCGGCAGCAACAAACTAGCCGTTGAAGGTACTATTGCAGCCAGAAGAGTTAAGGTTACCCAGGCTGCTCCCTGGCCGGACTTTGTATTTGATTCTTCCTACCAGCTACCATCTTTACAGGAGATTAAAAATTATGTAACTGTTAATAAACATTTGCCTCATGTACCATCTGCCAAAGAAATAGAAAAGAATGGACAGGATCTGGGGGAGATGAATAGAGTGTTGCTGCAGAAAATAGAAGAACTGACGTTGCATCTTATTGAGCTGGAAGAGAAATTGGACAAGCTGGAAAAGGATAAGAAATAGGTTTGAAAAAGGTAGTTAACCGAAGAAAGGGTTTTTATAAAAGAGGTTTTATGGGACAAAATTTATATCACAACATGCATTCTCTCTCACATAGGAGATTATTTTTTCGAAAAAGAATCCTGTATTATATTTTTCTGTTGTTGTTATGTGTTACACAGGTAAACGTGTATGCACAGACCGATCCATGGGTAAATGGATTCGATCCCAAACGCAGTTTTCCAAGCCCGGAAATCGGCACGCTTGGTACATTTGGCTTGATACCAGCAAATCCTTTTACTGGTCAGGCTAATATTTCTATTCCCTTGTACGAGGTGAAGTATAAAAACCTTAGTGTACCCATCTCGATTGAATATGCTACCAAAGGTAATAAGGTAGAAGATCATCCGGGATGGAACGGCCTGGGATGGAATCTTTCGGCTGGCGGTGCAATCTATCGTAAGGTGAATGGATGGTATGATGAGATGCCCTTGTTTTTAGGACAGTCGATTGACAAGTCTTATTATGGCCAGAGCGGAAGAGTACCCGGAGGTTATACCAAGGTAGACTCGCTGTTATACTATGCCTCCGGGAATGGAATGGAATTATTTGATGGTATGCCAGATGAATTCATCTTCAATTTTAACGGTTACTCTGGGATCTTCTATATCACGAGACCCACGCCGGGTGGCGCAGTAGAAGTGAAAGTCAGGAGTAATGGTAATTATAGATTGAAAGCGGAGATAGTGGAAATGGATACTATTGCTTTTAATGACTGGAAAGGAGAAAGGGGTTATATAATAAGGCGAACAGCAAACGCGATTTATAAATTAAAAATAACGGATGAAAAAGGTGTCCAGTACATCTTTGGAGGTGATGTAGACGCAATAGAGTTCAACAATAATGGGATTATTAATTCTGCGCCTGCTACTGACCAGACAGTGGATATTTATACTATAGCCAGTGCATGGCATCTTACGCAGATCGTTGACCCGGGAGGCTATAATATTAAATTCAGTTATAAACGGCCAGGCAGAACACTTACACAGTCAGTTAACAGAAACCTTTTTGGATATACTGCTGCGGAAGTAAGTAATGTCTCAGCTATCCGGTGGTTATCTAATGGGCCGATGTTATATCTTAACGCATATACGTCCGAAAGTGTGAATTTCGGTATTCAGAACCCCGTTTTCCTTGATACGATCATTACTCCTTCGCAGACGATAACTTTCAGTAGCTCTAAAAGCAATGATCTGAATTATGATATTAACCATGATTCTGCAAAAAATAAGATCATGACTTCCATTGGGGAGCCTGAAGAACTGATCAGCTACTGGCAGAAGTTGGATGAAATCAATGTAAATGGCATTAAAAAATTCCGGTTTAATTATCTTGCTGATACATCCCGTCGTTTACAACTAAGCAGTATAGACCTGGAAACACCTTATGACAAAGTAAAAGCAAAGTATACTTTCACTTATAATGCATTAAAACTGCCCCGGTATGGTATGAGGATGGCTGACCACTGGGGGTATTATAATGGCCGTAGTTATGCTTATGATACGAATTACCTGACTACCCGTCAGCCAGATACTACTTATATGCGGGCAGAAATGCTGGAAAAGATTACTTATCCTACCGGAGGATATACCATCCTTCAGTACGAGCCTCATTTTTACAGAAAGGTGGCCGTACATTTTCCTTCTTCAGTGGACTCCATTGCTGTTGATAGTGTGGCCGGAGGTGTCAGAATTAAACGTATCATCTCTACTGCCGATGTAAACAGTGCTCCGGTCACAAAAGAATATTTTTATGTAAAAAATTACCTGAGTGGGGGTACTGTTTCCAGTGGGGTACTATCAGGAAGACCTGTATATGTTTCCACAGGACATCAGATCGTAAATGACGGCTCATTATCCAGCTATGGTTTTGTGAGAGTAACTGACAACAACTACCAGATGTTGAGTAATACAAATGGTAACCATATTACTTACTCTGAGGTAACCGAAAAATCCGGGGGAGGATATACTGTCTATAAATATAGTAACCTCGATAATGGTTATATGGACCAAAACCCATTGATAGATGTCACCAACTTCAGCTCTATATGGATGGAAGAGCCGGTTACCAGTATGGAACCATACAGAGGGCTCTTACTTGAACAGAATGTATATAATGGTAACAAGGAGTTGCTGACCAAAACGGGATACGAATATAACATTGACACTACTACTACAAATTTTAAAATTCCATGGATCTGGTCACTCAGATACTATCTGAACAAGGGTGCATTGAACCCTTACACGATAGTGAAAATGGTATCTGGTGTATTCTATATGAAACCGCCTGTACCAAAGGCCATTACAGAATCTGTATATGTACCCGGTACAGGGTTGTTACTAACTAAAACTACTGCTAATAAGTATTTCAGTGATCTGGGTACTTCACTGAATAGTTCTTATGATAATTATAAGGTAGCAGAAAGTAAAATGATGAGTAGTCAGGGGGATAGCCTCACCACTATCAGCAGTTATCCATATTCCATTATTGCTGCGGGAAATGACAATAGTGGGATCTATGCTGGTATGGTGAATAGTAATATAAATGCTGAGCTGGTAAAACAGGTATCATTCAGGAATATTATTCAGTTGAAATCAATGAATACCGTTTATTATACACCTTATACCGGTTTATATCTCCCTCATTATGTAGAAGAACAGGAGGGTAGTAATAAAATTGATACAGCTGTGTATGTTAACAGTTATGATAATATCGGCAATATCCTGGAGACAGTTAGTAAGGGAAGCATTATAGCCAGTTATATCTGGGATTATAAAGGCCAGTATCCAATAGCTACTGTCATGAATGCAGGACGTAGTGACATAGCCTATACTTCTTTTGAAGCTGATAGTACAGGTGGATGGCGTGTGATTGGTACTCCCATTGTAGATACTACATCTCCCTCAGGTACTTATAGTTTGAACCTAAGTGGAAATTCCAGTCTTATTTTTTTATTGAGCAAATCCGGATTAAGCAGTAGTAAAACTTATATCGTCTCTTACTGGAGTAAAGGAGGGAGTTATACCGTAGATGGAAGTACGGCTGTAAGTAGTGGTATGACAGTAGGAGGCTGGACTTATTACGAGCATCTGGTTAAAAATGTAACTGCTACCTCCATTACCGGGAACGGATTTGTAGATGAAGTCCGTTTATACCCATCAGATGCGCAGATGACTACCTATACCTATAAACCACAGATAGGTATGACCAGTCAATGTGATGCCCGGAGCATCTTTACTTACTATGAATATGACACTTATAGTCGCTTACATTTGATCCGTGATCTGAATAAGAATATTACAAAACTTATCTGTTATAACTATTATACCGGGGAGATTGAGAAATGTAATGAAGCTGTCTATTATAATACAGCACAAAGCGATTCTATTACCAAAACCTGTTCAGATACTATGATTGGCTCCAGTGTTACCTACACGGTAGCAGCCGGTGTATACAGCTCTGATGAAAGTGTGGCCGCTGCGAATGCCAAGGCGTTGGCAGAAATTGCCACAAATAAACAGGCATATGCTAATGCACATGGTACGTGTAGCTATCAGAGTGATTCAATGCAATTAAGTGCAACAAAACAATGTGACCCGGGTTACCAGGGAACGTACGAAACTTATAAATTACGTCGGGGTGCATATCTGTCAACAATAAGTACTGCACAAGCTAATAGCCTTGCACAAGCTGATTTGATTGCAAATTACCAGACTTATGCCAATACACATGGTCAATGCCTGGTATGTAATGTGTTCTTCAGCAAAAAAGCGGAATCATCCGATCTGGGTACCTTCAATGTGAATATTACGAATGCATCTACCGGCGCTTCTGTGTACAATAAAACCCTTACAGATCCAACAGATGCTCAACTTGCCAGTTGTTTGAGCCTGCCTACCGGTTCTGGTCTCAGTTATAATGTAAGCATCAGTAGTATGAGTACCATTTATGTAACCATCAACGGTACTGAAACCAAAGTTACGTCCACACCGGTAGTATGGATCATGACTACGGGTATTAATATTGTATTCTCTTCAATACCGGCGACTGTCTACAGTAGTGCTGCCAGTAACCTGAGTTATCAAAAGACTAACTGTAAGCTAGATTCTGTAGGTACTTATGTGGCTTATCCGGTGCCATTAGGTAAGTATACTTCAACGATATCACAGAAATACGTGGATTCACTGGCAAAAATATTTTCCGATGCCAATGGCCCAGCTTATGCCAATGCAAACGGTTTCTGCTTCCCTGCTGGTAAGAATGTAGCAATCCTACAGAAGAAGGGTGCCAATGCAGTACCGGGTGCTTATTCAATTACCATTAAAAGGGCCAGCGATAATACCACCGTTCTGACATATAGTTACCTCGCTCTTGATGGGAACCTTCCTCTTTACAACACACTTACTGATGCTACTTACATTGTTCAGATTTCAGGTCAACAATCATTTAGTGCATCTGTGAATGGTTCGGCAACAACGGTAGGTACCAGTATTACTTCATGGACAACATCGACACCGATAATTATTATTGTTGGAGCATTATAATTATTAAACTATGAGATCTCATTATATAAAATATCTGTTGTTTTTTATCTGTATGTCGTACATACAGGTAAAAGCACAAAATGTACCCGGAACAGGCCAGCGGCCAATAGCGCAACCTGTTACAGCCCCGGCTGCATACAGCAACCCCGCCCTCAACTACGTTCGTGTATTTGAGCCGAGCATGATCAGCAGTGATACTGCTGTCGTCTCAGCCGCTGCAAGAACAACTGCGGAAGTCAAACAGACAATGCAGTATTTAGATGGATTGGGCCGTCCCTTACAAACAGTATCCAAAGGTATCAGTCCTACAGGGAAAGACGTGGTGACGCCTATAGTATACGATACTCTTGGGCATGAACAATATAAATACCTGCCCTATACATCGCAAACAAGCAGTGATGGCCGGTTTAAAGTGAGTCCGTTTAGCGAGCAGAAGGCTTTCTATCAGAACGATGCCTTAAATCCTGGTGTTACCGGAGATAGCATTTATTATATGCAAACGGGATACGAATTATCTCCTTTAAATCGTGTATTAAAAACATATGCTCCCGGCAATAGTTGGGCAAAAGAAGGCGGTAATCATCCTGTAGAAAACAGGTATTTGTTGAATACAGTCGCTGATTCTGTCTGCATATGGAATATTACGTTAGACCTTCCAACTTCTTCCAGCACATATGGAGCCGGACAATTATTCAAGAATGTTATTGTAGATGAGACAGGTAGTCAGGTGATTGAATATAAAGATAAAGAAGGCAATATAGTATTAAAGAAAGTGCAGTTATCTGTTACTGCGGATACCATTCATGCACATACGAACTGGTTATGTACTTATTATGTGTATGATAACCTGAATCGTCTGCGTGCTGTGATTCCCCCGCTGGCGGTGGAAAAGATTACAGAAACATGGACCCTAAGCGCGTCACTGGCAAATGAATTATGTTTCCAGTACCAATATGATAATCGCGACCGGATGATCGTGAAAAGAGTACCGGGCATGGGACCGATTAATATGGTATATGATACAAGAGACCGGCTTGTATTTGCACAAGACTCCATACAGCGTGCAAAATCTCCGCAGGAATGGATCGTTACATTTTATGATGGGATGAACCGCCCTGTCATGACAGCTTTGTACAAAGCGACTATTACAAGAGCAGCGTTGCAGGCAGGTATTAATACTGTCAGCACTGGCACGCAAACCATTTCCTATGTGTTCCCGGCTGTGGCAGATTTAACATTGTCAAGTTATGATGGAAGTGCTGCTTACACTGCTACAAACAGTATTACTATATTACCGGAATTTGATTCCGGTATAGGCGCAGAGTTTATCGCATCTATAGATACCAGTTACAAAGCCGGAACCACTACGCTTACGGTATCCAATCCGTTACCCGGTATTGCGGCCGATTCGCTCACGCCATTAACTTATACCTTCTATGATAGCTATGACTATTCCGGTAAGCTGAATTATGTAAGCACTGATTTTTCTAGTCTTAGTAGCGGTAGTAACCCATATGCTGAAACACCCCCTACAGGTGGAAGTACAATGACACGTGGCCTGGTTACGGGTATCAAAGTAAGAGTGCTGGATACTGATCAGTGGCTGACAACAACCAATTATTACGATAATAAAGGTCGTGTTATACAGGTAGTTTCTGATAATACTACTGGTGGTAAAGACATTACAACGAACCAGTATGATTATAATGGTAAAGTATTAAGTAGTTTCCTTCGGCATACTAACCAGCGCAGCGCGACAACCCCACAGACTACATTACTAACGATGATGTCGTATGATGATATGGGGCGCGTGTTGAATATTACCAAACGATTAAATAGTGATATTACACAGATTATTGCAGCAAATACTTACTATGAATCAGGTGCCGGAAAACAGAAACGCATAGGCGTTAAATCAAACGGACAACTGGATTCATTAAGTTACATCTACAACATCCGTGGCTGGTTGCGTGGCATCAACAAAGCGTTTGTTAATAGCAGCAGTACTGATAACTGGTTCGGCGAAGAATTAAGTTATGACTATGGATTCGATTCCAGTCAGTATAATGGCAATATTGCCGGTGCTAAGTGGAAGAGCAAATCTGATGGTACTGCCCGAGCTTTCGGCTACAGCTATGATAAAGTCAACCGCTTAACAAAAGCTGACTTCAATCAACAAAACAGCGGCAGTACTTCATGGATGCAGGATAAAGTGAACTTCTCCGTAAGTAGTCTTTCTTACGATGCGAATGGTAACATCAAAACGATGGCGCAGAAAGGAATGATTGGAACTTCGATCAGTACAGTTGATCAGCTGACTTACTCCTATCCTGTTACCGGTAGTAATAAGTTATCTGCTGTATCAGACACGAGCAATACCGCTTCTGCCAAACTCGGTGATTTTATTAATGGTACTAATATAGGTGATGACTATACGTATGATGTGAACGGTAATCTCATCAGCGACCTTAACAAGGGCATCAGTGCTATCACTTACAACTATTTAAATTTACCGTCTAAGGTTAGCATAAAGGGTAAGGGAACTATTGCTTACCAATATGATGCTGCAGGGATCAAATTAAAGAAAACAGTCACTGACAGTACACTCACTACACCTAAAATCACTGTCACAGATTACATTGGCGGATTTGTGTATCAGCAGGATAGTCTAGAGTTCGTATCTCATGAGGAAGGGCGAATCCGTCCGCTATATAAAACAGGTGCAGCGACTACTTACACTTACGATTACTTCGAGAAGGATCACCTGGGAGATGTACGCGTAGTATTAGGTACACAAAGTGATACCAGCAAATATGCGGCCACCATGGAAACTACCGCTACTGCTACGGAAGGTGCATTATTCACCAATATGGATAATACCCGATATCCAACATCAAACATCGCTGGTTATCCTACAGATAACACTACGAGCCCGAATGCTTACGTTGCCCAACTGAATGAGTCACTTGGTAAGAAGATCGGTCCTTCGATAGTATTACGTGTAATGGCCGGCGATACGATACAGCTTGGTGTGAAAGCCTTCTACAAGAGCACAGGCACCAGCACCTCAGGAACGACCACCAGCGATATGCTAACTGCTTTATTGCAAGCATTTAGTGGGGGCGGCGCGACTGATGGCTCGCATCTGGCTACAGGAAGCAATTCTCCTATTGCGACCAGCTTTACTAGTGCAGACTATGACGCATTAAAACAACAGGATCCTACTCAGAATCTGAGTGATAAACCCAAAGCCTACCTGAGTTACGCTTTATTTGATGATCGTTTTAATATGGTCAGCGAAAATAGCGGCGTGAGACAGGTGCAGGGTAGCCCGGATGCGTTACAGACACTGAGCACTGACAGAATAGCTATCAAAAAAACCGGATTTTTGTATATTTATACGAGCAACGAGAGTTCGCAGGATGTATATTTTGATAATCTGATAGTTGCGCATACTACGGGGCCATTATTAGAGGAAACTCATTATTATCCGTTTGGATTGACGATGGCGGGGATTAGTTCGAAAGCACTGAAAGGGGCGAATTATGTGGAGAATAGATTAAAGTATAATGGGAAGGAGTTACAAAGTGGGGAGTTTAATGATGGCAGTGGGTTGGAGTGGTACGATTATGGAGCAAGGATGTATGATGCACAGATTGGGAGATGGGATGTGATAGATCCATTAGCAGAGAACATGCGGAGGCATTCTCCCTATAATTATGCTTTTGACAATCCAATCAGATTTATAGATCCTGACGGAAGAGCTGCGGAATCAGTGCACTTGGGTAAGCTGGGGAACGTTCTTGGTAACTATAACGACGGAGATAATGGTGTCTACCTTCATTCAAATGCTACCTCTGCAAAAGATTATAAGAATCAATACAGCGCAACAAATACGGCAGCAGGTGGGCAGAGGATTGGGGAGTTAGGAAAGAAAATAGATGTAAATTCCATCCTAACTAATTTACTGGCAACAAATAAAGAAACCGCTGACCGTATATTGACTCCGGAATGGGTTAATAAGGTAAAGCAGTATGGAGTCTGGGATTTGAAGGATAATAAAAATACAATTTTTGGTGTCGCATGGGCATATGACGAAGACCATCCAAAACAAAAGAATACGAACTTTATTTTCAGAGATGTTAGTCTGGGTAAAATGTTTAATGCTGCTGATGTGGGGAATTATCATGCAGGATATACCGGTACTTATGTAGGTATTCCCCGGTATATGCAGTTCGTGGGTGCCGGAGGAGTGGAAACCCTCAAACAAGGCGAATATCTTAAATTGTTCTATCCTTCACATTACTTATGGGCTCCCTTTGGGGATCGTGACAGAGATTACTATTTTAATCGTCTTGGTATGCAGCAGGTCGCATCTGAGCCTCTTCGCTCAGACTATTTTACAAGGAAAATGATTCGCTATGGTCCTAATTTATAAAAGAAATATCATGATCAGATACTATTGTTTTTTTATAGCTGTTTTATTGCTTACCGCTTGTGTAAACAAGCGGGATAAGAGTGATTTTAAAAGGAGTTTTCAACCTTGTGATAATAATCTAAGCATTGAGCTATATACAGTTTTTGGGAGTGGTGCATTTGGTGGAGATCTATTGTCAGCTTATCTGACTGATTCAACAAACTTCAGAATGTATATCGGGACATTTGATGATGCGCAGGGTGGTTATTTTTGTGAATGCCGTGGAGACACTATTGTTGTTGAAGAAATTATGACAACTGATACTGGAGACAAGAAAGTGGTCAGAACGAAAACCCTTAGTCTGAAGCAACTGAAGAAACAGGGGAAATTTGAATAGCCAAAACAGGTACTAAAATCATACAAACTTTCAGGTGTACGAGAGAAAATGTTAATTGACTTTATGTACTGAATTCTAAAACGGCTGTTCCTACGGAATGGCCGTTTTTTTAACCGCCACTTATTAAGGGAGAATTACCGCTTTCTTTTCGAATAACAGTCAGATTTATTGATGGGTTGCCAATAAAGAACTTGGAAATGTTATACTCTATAGCATAATAATATGAAATTGGTCTGTTCCGGCGAGCAAGAGTACGAAAGAATAGGGTCTACAGTAAGCAGGTCCTTTTCAAACAATAATATGGGGGTTTTAATGAAGGTGAGAGTGAAAAGAAGCTTAATATAATAAAACAGAAATCTGTTGATAATACTTACTGCTTTGTGTTCTATTATGTTATCTGAAATAAAATTCTCTTCATATATTATTTAATGAATATTTAGTTACAAACTAAATCTGCTGTATTGGATACGATTATAAATTGAACGGAAGAGCATTGAGGGATTTTGCAACGTGGTATGGAAGACCAGGAGGTGAAAATGATGGGAAAAGCTTCTTTATATATGGATACGGAAATGCAAAAGTGACTGTTAAAAAATAATGATTATGAAGAAATTTCTTTTAGGATCTGTATTGTTTTTATTAGTAATGGGATGTTCTTACTTAATTTATAGGGAATATTCGTTTAGCCCTTTAAAGAAAGGTGACTTTCAAAAAATATTTGTGGAGCAAAATATAAGTTTTAATAACTCTTGTAGCAAGGATTTTCTTGGTATTAGTTCCGGTTCTGAATTATTTGAGATATACCTATACAATGTAAAGGGTGGGATAATAAGTAAGGAATTCCCGAAGATTACTGAATGGGAACACAAAGAAATTACAGATAAAGTAGTCGTAGGTAAATGGAAGAATTGTCCTATTGACAGCCAGACAATGGTGCTATATAAATTTGCTTTGAAAGCTAATGATTTTGATAAAGTAAAATGTTTTAATTCCTTCAATAAGGAGGTATTAAATCCCACAAATTATTACTGCTTTGTTCACTTTAATGATTTGGAGCAATATTTTTTGCTGTACTGTACGGATTGTCAAGAGTTATATTATATCAGAAGGAAAGGGTTTTAAATTGAGTAGGAAGTAAGCGATTATTTCCCTTACCGTTTTAAACATCTTCAAGTATAGAGTAACGAAATATATTTATCATTAAGTTGAAATGTATGGGGAAAAGGGAATTTTTTTTTGTGTCAGTCTTTATTGTGGTAATTCTGACTGCACTCATTATTTATTTTAATTCGGACAATAAAAGTGATTATGTTGATACAACTATTGCAGAATTGCCATCAAAAGCGGGATATCCACCGGTTTTTATTAAGAGAAAGGTGTGGGGACTAACGGGGGATAAGCAAATAGTTGTTATTTCAAACGTTGGTAATGAAGATTTTAAACCCCAAAAATCAAATGATTATATCTATGAGGGGCTTTTTGAGATATTTTATAAATTACAGCATGACACATTGTTTATTTATACACTTGTATCGTCTCCTGTACCGAATAAGTTTAGTTCGCCTTATAAAATAGTTCAAGTGGAATTGGATAATCCTGAATTAATGGACTTAATAGAATATGATAATTACAAAAAAAAAGGGCTTAAAAAAGTTGAATGAATATTGTGCTAAGATGCGAGAAAACGAACTTTATTTTCAATGATATTGGCATGGATGGGCAGCATGCATTATCCGAGCCTCTTCGCCCAGACTATTTACAAGGGAATGGTCCTAATTTATAAAAGAAATATCATGATCAGATACTATTATTTTTTTATAGCTGTTTTATTGCTTACCGCTTGTGTAAACAAGCGGGATAAGAGTGATTTTAGATCGAGTTTTAAGTCTTGTAATAATCTAACTACTGAGTTATATAGAGTTTATGGTGGTGGCGCATTGGGCGGAGACCTATTGACAGCTTATCTGACTGATTCTACAAACTTCAGAATGTATCTCGGGTTATTTGATGATGCGGATGGTTATTTTTGTGAATGCAATGGAGACACTATTGTTGTTAAGGAAATGAAAACAACGGATTCTGGATACAGGAAAATCGTTGGAACAAGAAAGTTTAGTCTAAACGAGCTGAAGAAACAAGGTAAATTTGAATAGCCATAACAGGTACTAAAATCATACAAACTTTCAGGTGTACTAGAGAAAATGTTAATGGACTTTATGTACTTAATTCTAAAACGGCTGTTCCTACGGGAATGGCCGTTTTTTTAACCGCTCCTTATTAAGGGAGAATTACCGCTTTCTTTTCGAATAACAGTCAGATTTAAAGATTCGTTTGGAAGCAGTAGGTATATCAATCATTTAATACACTTACCACTTCTAAAACTTTGCCTGCAATGTCAGATAAAAACTCCTCGCATCCGAAGGTATAATACCTGGTCCCGGATAACTATCCGCCCTTCTTGTAAAGTAACGTACATCAGACAGATTGTTAATTGAACCAAGCACACTAAAATGTTTATTCAGATGATATTCCGCGGAAAGGTCCATTACGCTATAAGCAGGTATTAATCCATCAATAGCATTATCTGTAAATGTAGCATTGGTTGCATCTGTATATTGCTTGCCTGTATAAGAGTACTGATAACTACCTGCCCATTTTTTATAACGTACAGCTACTCCTGTTTTAAACACTACATCAGGTACAAACTCAACACGACGGCCTTGAATGGAAACATCTTTACTATGAATATATTTAGCATTAATCAAAGAGAAATTGGAAAACAGCGTTACACTTGTTGACGTTTCATTTCCTTTTATCAACTTCCAGATATCCGCTTCTACATAAGATTCCAACCCAATATGCCTCGATTGTGCCACATTTGTTCTGAGATTGTAAGTGAGGATACGGACACTATCTACAGATAAAATACTGCCGATTTTATTATCATAATTAAGCAGGAATACACTCACATCAAAGTTAAAGATCCCTATATTTTTACGGATACCTATATCCGCAGAATATCCTTTTTCATCCTGCAGATTACTATCTACCCGGAGATTCGGATTCAATGTGCGCAGGTCATTAAAGTTGATGGCCTTATAATTCCTGGAGAAGTTACCATAAAGTTGTAAGAAGGAAAGAGGATTATAGGTAACCCCAATTCCGCCTAATATGAAGCTGCGGCTGTTGCGCTTGTTATCTGTAATCTTTTGGGCAAAGATGGGATTGCCTGCACCATCAAATACTACATTGGTATAGTTACCGTCTGCTTTGGTAGTAATGGATTCAAAGCGCACTCCCGGAATGATATTCAGCCTGGGAGTAACACGGAAGATGTTCTCTGCAAAGATGGCGGTGTTATGATTGGGAAATATATACCTGGAATAACGCAGAGAATCAGATGCTTTGGTAGGAGTGAAAGTAAAATCATGACCGGATCCATCACTTCCATATCCCTGCTCACGTTCCGTATGACCGCTATAATACCTGAACCCCAGGAGAGCCGTTCCCACTTTATATTGGTACAATAATCTTGTCTCATTTCCCCAGTTGTGATAATGATCGGTGTAAAGGTTTCTGTCGGACCCATCATCTGCGCGGTTAATGAATGTAAGCAGACCCAGGGCATCCCTGCTTGCCATTAATCCAAAGAACCGCGTATTTAATGTTAGCTTATTACTGATGTGGTAATCCAGAGAAACAGCTCCCAGGTTCCAGTTAACCCTGAACCAGTTTCTGGCCCGTACAGATTGTCTGGGATCGGCTTTGAAATCGGCATCCGTGAGGCCTCCTGGCTGATGCTCCAGGTAGTTCATATAAGTATACTGTAAGGTTACTGATAGGCGCTCATTGAGTTTGTATATTGCAGAAGCATAGGCAGTATTGGAGTTGAACTCCGCATTTGGCCGCCAGCCATCTCCGGATTTATGCTGAAAGAAACCGTAGTAGTTTAATTTGTTGATAGTACCCCCAACGCTGGTAGAGGTATTTAGGAAGTTCCAGGAACCAGCTGTTAAGCGTGTATTAACGGCTACCTTCTGACTATCAGATCCTCTTTCCATTTTAAAGTTGATCATCCCGCCAAACTGTGTGCCATATTGCAAAGAGGCAGCTCCGCGTACTATTTCAATACGTTCCACTGCTTCGGCCGGTGGAGTATAATAACTCTCAGGATAACCCAGTGCATCTGCACTTATATCATAGCCGTTTTGTCGTGTGTTAAAATTGGATACCCGGTTAGGATTCAGTCCTCTGCCACCAATAGCCAGCTGTATACCTGCCCCGTCGTTCTCCCAGATGTTGAGCCCAGCCACTTTTGAATAGATCTGCCGGCTGTTGTTCGTCGCCTTATTACCCACCAGGTTTTTCATTACGATCACCTCTGTTTTCTTACCGGCATAGATGGCAGTTCCTTCCACGTCTTTTAATCGTGTAAAGCCACTGTGCAGCTGTTCCGCCGATTTAACAACCACTGTGTCCAGGTGTTTAGACAGCGTATCCTGTGCATAAGCAGTAAACATACAACTACAAAAAGCAATTACAACTGCAAAAGTTTTCATCATTTATTATTATAAGGAATAATCCATTTTTTATGAGCGAACCAGGACTCTTTTTCATTTGCCAGGTTCACGGTACTGTCGATATACAAATGGCTGCCACTGCCGTTCAGGTTCACATAACTTTCTACTGTAACCACGGGGTTTGTTATACCCTGTTGTTGATATTGCCGTTTTAGTATATGAGCATATTGCAGCATCATATCCGGCTGAGTCTCCATCATCCTTTCCTGGTAATGGGTAAGGAAAGCAGAATTATCTACCTGGAATTTTCTTCCGCTAACCGGGTCTTTCACATAAAAGAAAGTAGTACCGCTTTTCTCCATTAACATAACCCGCCAGGAAAAACGATAACCTTCTTCTGTCCACAGTAAGGTGCCGGGGTATAAGAGATAACGGAAGGGGAGAAGAAGCTGGATGAAGAAATGTATTCCAAGTATTGCGAAAAATATCTTTTGTGTTTTAACAGGAAGTTGTTTTTCTGACTCCTGTTTCCGCAGGAATAAATTTCCAGGGAAGAAGATAAGAGTTGCACTCATCATCAGGTAAGGGAACATACCTATCTGGAATATAACAGCAGTGAGTATATGAAATATAACTACCAGCAGATACCCCACGCGTTGTGTATGTTTATTCAATAACAGGAAAGCAATGGATAAATCAAACAATGCTCCGGCCCAGCTGAAGGCATAGGCTACCCATTCGTATTTAAACAGTGGTATGGATGTTGCCGGTAGCCATATTCTCAATGGCATTGCATGAAAGAGCCAGTCGGTATTGAGTTTGGATAAGCCTGCACAGATGTAAACAATGCAAAGCTGGTATTTAAATATCAATATCATCCATGCAGGTACCTGCGTTGCTTTTAAAGATGGTTTGCGTAGTACATCTATAGAACAGTAACGATGTGCAGACACCAGCATCAGTAAAAAACAGATTATAGTAACGAGGTAATAATGATTCAGATAATAGGTTTTGTCTAATAGTTCCGCATAAGAAAAAATCAGAAAAAACGCTACTGATGCTATCCTGTAAAAGAGACCTATACAAATAAATAAAGCAGCAATGGCCATTAATGCATAAAGGCTATACATGCCCGTTTCCCCAAAAGGATGCAGTCCTTCAAGGAATGGAAAATGGAAAGCAGGCTTCACGTAAAAGTCATGAATCCATCCTTTTATAATAAAACGAACGGTGCTGATGAACAGCACCGCCCCGAAAGCTATACGTAGTACGGCTAATGGCTTTATACTCCTGTAACGGACAAAATAATTAGTCTCCATCATCATCCTGGAAAGAGATTTTAATCCCTATTGCTGAACTCATGTCTGCTTTCAGGAGGACTGTCAATTTTCGTACTTCTGTAAAAGCATCTGTAATGTCTGTAGAATTATTTTCAATGCCTGCAGACAGTGGATCCGGTAAGGCCTGGAATTTAGATAGAACAGCATTCATCTGACTTACAATAGCATCATTCAGCGAACCGCCATTATACTGTGCTTTGGAAGCAATTACTTTTTTATCGATTCCATGTAAGTAAATATTCTTTATGGCCTGTATCTGTGCTACCAGCAACTGATCAGACAATCCACCATAATACCCTTCTACTTTTGCAGGTGCCTTTGGCAATACAGTAGGGCCGTATACGCCAATCGGAATGCCTATTTTATAGTTCTGCAGGTTTACGTCGAAGTCCTGTACATATGAATTGCCCAGCAGCGATAATGAACTTCCGGAATTAACACCAGTAGCATTTTGGAACGTAGTCAGATAAGTATTGGTCCATGCAGTTACTACAGCTGCTGATTTTGTTTTTAACGAAGCAGATAATGCAGCCAGGTATGATTTTGCTCCTGTTGAGTTGAACCGTGCAAGTGTAGCATCGGTACCATATGCAAACAAGAGGTAGTCCATTGCCGGAAAACCTTGTGCGGCATAGTTTCCCAGTCCGTCAATGGAATAGGTATCACCCCCTATATTATTTTTGATGATATTGGTATCTGTAGGAAATGCATTGGTGAAATGGGTAGTCAGGAATGCATCTGCTGCCGGTCCGAATTCAAATTCACTACAGGCAGCCCATGATTTATAAGCCTCTGTAAATGCAGTTTGCACTGTTGTTAATGTAGTGGTGGAAGGATCTGTGTTAAAGGCTGTAACAGCAGCATCCAGTGTAACTGCGCTGGCAGATAGTTGTTTGTAGGAAGGCAGTATTACATCCGTACTAAGACTGATCAGCACAGAATCGGTTCCTGTTGTTGGATTGGTTGTATCACCACTATCCGACTTCCCGCAGGAGAAAAGAGCAACTAACACGCATAGTGTTAATAATTTGTATGGCTTCATTGTTCAACTTATTTAATTGCCAAAGCTGATACCGGGTAGGTATCAGCTTTCTGTAATAGATATTCTTTATTCTTACAGATTTGCTTTTATGCTATCCCATCCGTAGATGCTGCTGATCTTGTTAAGGATCGCATCGATACCTGCAGGAGTGATATTGTAGAAGTTCGTACCATACAGGTCTAATACTGCCTGGTAGTCGGTATCACTAATCTTTTTATGTGCATTATATTTTAGTGCAGTCCAGAAACCTAATGATTCAGAAAGGTTTCCACATACAGCAGCGGCGCCGTTAGCCAGATTTCCTTTTGCTTCGTTCAGTTCATGAAGGGCAGCAGCGGCCTCCATCGTTTCGAAAAAAGGAATGATGATAGCAGCTTGTGCCAGGGCAGTTGCGTTATCATTGTTAGCCAATGCAGCTCTTCCTTTCAGGAAAGCGTTCATTAAGGTAGGGTTGGCGTTGATACCGGTTAATGCAACTACAGGTTTTGTAATACCTGAATCGATCTGACTGGTATAAGATCCCCAGTACTTTACACCCGTTCTGTTAGCAGGGAAATTGGAAGCAACGCCCCACATGTAGAATGCCTGGTCCCATGCATGTTGTTTAGCGGTGGTGCTGATATTGCTGTTCAGGGAGTCGCTCAGATATACATCAGTGATCTGGTGACCAATTAATACACCCATGATAGTTTTAGTGAAATATTGTCTCCAATAGATACCATTGGCAGATAATAATGTTTTGCGATCGCTCACACCTGCAACGCCATTGGCTGCCGTGTTGCCGGTTTGACTGGCAGTGCCGATACTATCCATCACACTTTCAATCAATGACTGTGCGGTGCTGATAGTGTTACTATTCAGCTGTATACCGGAAGTATTCAGGTTTAAAATATTACCACTAAAAGTAGTATCGGTAAAGAAACTACCCTGGTTGGCAAACATGCTTTTCAGTTTGGAACTGCTTACCACATTTCCTTGTGTATTACCGAGGTTTATTGCTGCTTCTATCTGTGCAATCATTGACAGACTTGCTTTGGCAGACAGGGAATCGACATTGGTAAAAGTGTAGGTTGTTGGAACGGTATATGTTGGAGTTGCAGGTGTTGTATTATCATCATTTTTGCATCCCACAGACAACATTATTGCGGCAGTAATTATAACCACAGAATAGCTAATCGCTTTTATACTCATACAGTTTTTTAGTTAATTTGGCCTGCAAGATATAGTAGGGATAATTCATTCATTTACGCAATCGGGAAAATATTTTGCGAGATGCAAAAATAATCGACGTATATAATAAGAGCCTTTGCCATGGCTGGTTAAGAAGTGTTGTCCAGATGCATGACAATTGATGATGTAACTGGACTGGCTCTGTTTTTTGGAGGTAAAAATGATGCCAGAAAAGCAGAAAATTATTAAGTGTATTCCGATTATTAAAATGTCATTAAAATTTTATCTGAAGAGAAAATTAAGTCACTCAAATTATTAAAATCTCCTTAAAATTTTATCTGAAGCGAATATTACGAGTTGCTCCAATACCAACATACTGTAAATTTCCTGCATCGTCCTGATTTCTGAAAATTCCATTATAAAAGACAAAAACATTCCAGTTGTAGTTATGATAACCAAGCTGGGGTCTTGTATACACACCCCCTGTCGCACCCGAAACACCGATCAGGAAACTATATCCAAGATCAACTCCTGCAAAGAATCCTGTGCTCTTAGGATAATATCTGAGGAATCCACCTAAAGGAATAGTGCCAAAATTATCATATCCATTTTCAGGAAAGAAGTGGTTGTATCCTGTTGTAATACCTATTCCCAGATGCTTTGTAGACATGAGCTGTCCTTTTAATTCAATCCCAAGTATAAAACTGCTGATATCACTAAGGTCTCCAAATGGAATACCTCCATTTAAGCCAACTTTCAACCATGAATTTTTACTTGTCACTTCTTCTGGCTGGGGTTGAGAGAATGATTTAGCTGATAGTATTACTGCAAACAAGAATAAAATAATATGTTTCATACTTCATAGCTTTACAGTGTGTTCACAAACGGCGTACCATTTCCCCTACCAACTAAACCGTTTGTATGGTACTTTTCATAACATCGTTGGAAATACTTATATTTATAAACACAGGTAAATTCAGCATTATGCAAAATGAAGTTAACAGACGGAAGTTCATCACCAATATTACAAAGGGTGTTGGCTCAGCAGTTATATTATCATCGCCATTGGTAAGCTTTGCTTCCGGCTTTCTCAGAAAGCCTGTTACAGTAGGAGAGATTATAGATCTTTTTAAGAAAGAAGTTCCTCATGTAATGGGCGCGGACACTGTAGATACATTAAAAGCCGGTGACAGGGATATTGTAGTAACCGGTATTGTAACAACCATGTTCGCTACAATAGAAGTGATAAGAAAAGCTATTGCCCTGGAAGCAAACTTTATCATTGCCCATGAACCTACTTTTTATAATCACCACGATGAAACAAAATGGCTGGAGAATGATGAGGTGTATCGTTATAAAGCGGACCTGTTAAAGCAGTATAATATTGCCGTGTGGCGTAATCATGATTACATTCACAGCACAAAACCGGATGGTGTAACAGACGGACTGGCAGAGCAGTTGGAATGGAAAAAATATCAGGAGGCGAATCAGGTGATCTATAATTTACCTGCAGGCTTAACTCTCAAAGCACTGATTAATCATCTGAAAACAAAGCTACATGTTCAGACGGTACGTTATATTGGAAACCTTGATCAATTGTGCAAAAAGATTTTGTTTCTACCTGGCGCTCCCGGTGGCACAACACAAATTAAAACTACCAGCAAGATGAAACCAGATGTACTGGTATGTGGAGAAATATCCGAATGGGAAACTGCAGAATATGTGAGAGATGCCCGCGCCAAAGGACAACAATTATCATTAGTAGTGGTAGGACATATTGCCAGTGAAGAACCCGGATCAGCATTTATGGCGCAATGGCTTAAAAATAAATTTCCTGAGATAAAGACATCGCATGTACCGGCTGGTAATTCCTTATCCTTTTTGTAGATCAATGGTACACTCAATTCAGAATACATCGCGTCCTAAATCTCAAACGCCTAATCCATATAAATGAACAAGAGGCTATGAGAAATGAAATTATTTCTCACAGCCTCTTGTTTTATGTCTGATTATTAATTCCCCTGATATGGCCCTTTCGTTTCACCCCAGCCCCATTCAGGCATAGGTTCTTTTTCATTAACAGGGTTTTCGCTGGTATTGGAATTGATAACAGCTATCCGGCTGCCCCATTCTAAATAGCCTACAAAAGCCGAACGGAATTCCGGATCATTGGCAAGCCCAATTTCATCAGCGGTTTCCAGTAAAAGATTCATCCATCTTTTTCGTTTAGACTCATCCAGCATTTTATTCAGATGATGGGAAATCATGATGGCATGACTTCCTTTATCTTCTTCAGAATAAAATTTAGGTCCGCCAAAAACTTCAGCAATGAAATGAGCTACGTGTTTGCTATGGTCGCCAGACATATTTTTAAATACCGGCGACAGCAATTCATCTTGTAGTACTTTCTCATAAAATACTTTCGTCAGCTTTTCAAGGATATCTTTACCTCCAGCCCAATCATATAGCGTGGGTATTACTTTTCTTTGCTCCATGATACAGATGTAAGATTATAGTGTTTCATTTCCTCAATATTAGTGAAAAATTGCCGTACCAAATTAAAGAAACCACCGAACTCACTACTTTTCCTGAACTTGCTTAAATGATCATCCATTGATGTCCAGTGAATGGTAACAATATAATGTTCAGGCTCTTCTTCTCCATGTATAATCTCGTAACCTAAACAATAAGGCGAGGCTTGAAGAAACTTACCAGCATCGCTATATGCTTTCTCAAAATTGCTTCGCTGCTCCTGTGGAATTGTGTACCTGATAATTTCGACTGTGTAATTCTTTGCAGTATTCATATTTTTTTTGTTGGTTTGCGCTATGCTAGTGCTGGTGAAGAACAATCCAATTAACAAGAGCAGTTGACTAATGGTTTTCATAATGAGTAATTGAGTAGCTAAATTATCCGAATATATTTATTCACGCAATAGCTTACCTAAAAGTAAGCCCTGTTAATATCTTAGATAGATCATGATAAAACTTAACGATAAAACATTTACCTGTCCTATTGATGTAAGCCTTCATTTTATCAATGGGAAATGGAAGATATTGATTCTTGCACATCTGCATAGATTTGAGAAAAAGAGCTTTAGTGAAATAAGGGATAACTTACCGGGAGTATCAGAGAAAATGCTGACTCAGCAACTTAAACAATTGGAAGGCGATGGGCTAATAGAAAAAATTGAACTATCGTTAAAACCTTATCGAGTGGAATATACTTTAACAGATTTGGGAAAATCGTTTGCTCCGATGTATGAGTTTTTAAGTCAGTGGGGTATTCAATATTTAAAAGAAAATGATATTGATTATCTGAAAGATCAGGAGTTGTATAAATAGCCCGTCGTTTTATACATAAAAGGGGCAAATCATTATCAATATGATTTGCCCCTTTTACTTATTCTGATTTATACCTTACGCTTCAACCAGGTTATTCACCTTGCCGGCCAGTTCTACAGTCAGTTCTGCCAGCCTGTTAGAAATACCTACTTCATTATCATACCAGGACACCACTTTTACCAGATTACCAATAGAACGTGTAAGCGTACCATCTATGATAGAAGAATGTGTATTCCCTAATATATCTGCAGATACCAGTTGTTCTTCAGTATATTCCAGTACTCCTTTTAAAGAGTTGGAAGCATGATATTTAAACAATTCATTTATCTCTTCGGCAGATGCTTTCTTTACCAGGTTTAAAGACATATCAGCTATTGATCCGTCTATAACAGGTACGCGATAAGAGAATCCATCCAGTTTACCTTTTAATGCTGGCAATACATCTCCTATAGCTTTCGCAGCACCTGTGGTAGTGGGTATAATAGATTGTGTAGCAGCACGGGCTCTTCTGAAATCTTTATGCGGACCATCCTGCAGCATCTGATCCATTGTAAATGCATGTATAGTACTCATGAAACCGGATGCAATACCATATTCATTATCCAGCAGATATAACAAAGGAGCAATACAGTTGGTAGTACAGGATGCTGTAGAAAGAATAGTATCAGCTTCTGTGATCTGTTCCTGATTCACACCTGCTACAATTGTTTTCACATTACCAGTGGCGGGGGCAGTAATCAATACTTTCTTTGCGCCTGCAGCAATATGTAATTGCGCCAGGTCCCTTTGTGTAAAGCGACCGGTTGATTCAATCACTACATCTATTTGTAAATCTTTCCAGGGCAGTTTTTCAGGTGCTCTCTCATTCAGGAGCAGTATTTTACGACCATTTACAATAATGTACTGATCTTTTTGTTCTACTGTACCGGCGAACTTTCCGTGTGAGGAATCATATTTGAAAAGATGCGTTAACAGCTGAATGTCTGTCAGATCGTTAATGGCAACTACTTCTATGTCTTTTTTATCCTGGAGCGCTCTTAAGGTCATTCTACCTATGCGTCCAAATCCATTGATAGCTACTTTCATGATATTATTTTTTAAGTATTAATCTTCAATTGCATGAAGTGATGTTCTGAATGAACGACGGTAATCGCTTGGCGATACCATCATATGACGGAGGAAAGTCCGCCGCATGGAAATCAATCCGCCAAGACCACATTTCTCTGCTATCTGATCCATACTCAGATCACTGTCTTCAAGATATTTACGTGCCACTTCTACACGCACTTTTTCTACAAACTTGGCCGGTGTAAGTCCGGTTTCTTTCAGAAACACACGGGCAAAATTGCGTACACTCATACTACTATGTGCTGCCAGCTGCTCTATATTGAGATCTTCTGCCAGGTGATGTATCATCCACGGATATAACTTTCCCGCTATTGAATTTTCGAAGCTATTAATCTCCAGCATCTTACTAAACTGCGATTGATACCCCGGCCTTTTAAGATGCAACACTAGTCTGCGTGCCACCCGCAATGCCACCTCACGGCCATGATCTTCTTCCACAAGTGCAAGTGAGAGGTCTATTCCCGAGGCCACTCCTCCGGAGGAATACACATTACCATCGCGAGTAAAGAAAGGATTCGTATCTACCTTCACCTTTGGATATCGCAGCTGAAATTGCTGACTATGCTCCCAATGCGTTGTGGCCTGTTTTCCATCAAGAATGCCGGCCTCTGCCAGTGCATAAGTCCCAACACAGATAGAGCCAATACGCTGAAGATGAGGGTAAGTATCTTTCAGCCATTGAATAAAAGGGATACTTTCCTGCATTTGGGCAATTGAGAAACCTGCTATGATGAGGGTATCAATAGGTTGGGTGATGGAAGTTGCTATCACCGGACAAATAATTTCCAAACCGCTTTTGGTAACGATCTTCTTTGTATGGAGCGGGGAAGCCATCAATATCTCATAACCGCCCTCATCTTCCAATGCTTTGTCTGCCGCAGCAAACACATCACAGGGACCGGCAATATCCAGCAGGAAGGTGCCCGGCATAGGTACAACAACGATTAATTTCTTCTTTACCCTTGACATGATGCAAAGGTAGGGAGTAAATAGGATGGCTCAAATGACATATTTTATACAATTTCGGCCAAATGTTGTATTCAATGCGCTGATTTTATATAACCCCAGCCTTCTTTTTGTTTGCTGATGATTTCATAGATAGCATCAGGTACAACATCTACACCTTGTACCAGCTGATTGGCTTCCTTATTATTCCGTTTCATAGTAGCGCCGCATACTTTTACACTAACCTTATTATTTTTGGTAAGGTCCATTATATCATTTGAAATTGTTGATTTATCCTTTAGTACCATATCCAGTGCATCACCATAAACAGCCACTTCCAGCTTGGCATCGGGCCTTTCTTTCATGATACCGTTTATTTGCCGTATAATGGTTTTATGATCGGCAGGATCTTTACTGGTGATGTCGAATATTACTTTGTAATCGGTTGCCTGGGCAAAGGATAAAATATATCCCAGCAGGAGTCCGGTGAGAATAAGAAGCTTTTTCATAATGAAATTATTAGATGTTAGGAATTATTTCGCGGGTACTTTTGCCTTCTTTTGTTGAACAATAGGACCAAAGGGGCCGTATTTATGTTGCTGTTCAGTAAATGTGTCACTGAAAGGTCCAAATGGCAAATCGACTGGTTTGGTATTTATAACAGGCCAATCTTCAGGAAATTCTTTGAACGGGCGTGGCTGTGAGTTCACAAAAGCAGCCACATCCCAGGCCTCTTCATCCGTTAGTTGTTGCGTATTATTATTGGTGGGGGATGTCCCGAAGGGCATATTATCTTTTACATAACCTGCAAACTTCGATAGTCTGTAAATACCGGCTCCCGTATTATAACTGTTCTCTCCCCATAATGGCGGATATAAATAGCCAATCGCATCTGGTTGCCCAGCCCCATCTTTTCCATGACATTGCTGGCATCTTTGTTCAAACACCAGCTTACCTCTTTTGGGATCTGCAGCTCTTGCCAGGTATTTCAATTCTTTTATTCCACTTCCAGGAGGTTTATATCCCTTCCGTACGTTCTTGCCAAGCCAGTGCATATACGCTATTATAGCCTTCAATTCCCGGCTGTTACTATCGAGTGCGCTACCGTTGAGACTCCTTATAAAGCAATCATTGACCTTTTTCTCCAGCGACTCTACAGTACCACTCCTTTCCCTGAATTTTGGATATGTGGCTGCACTTCCTCCATAGTTATTCCCCCAGGGTTTAGTACCTGCATTCAGATGGCAATTCTGACAATTCATACCGTTACTTATACTGGCCACTTTTCCATCAGGGCCAAGGTATAAAGATGTATGAGCTATCAGATCCCGTCCATACATGATCATTGCACCATTGGCTGTATGTGGAATTATAGCCGTATCTGGCGCTGTCCATAATCCTGACTGCTCTTTTTTATGAGCTTTTTTGTTAACGATCGTTATAACAATAACCAGTATCAACCCTGCAATTAACGTCATCCACAACTTCCTGATCATATTCGATTGTTAAGGAATCAATACTTATCCTGCAAAGCAATAACCACAACTCTTTTCCTGTGCTCGTCCAATTGCCCACATTCCGGAAGGTACCACCTGGATACCGGGTAAGAGGCCATTAAGCCAATCCTTTCTTACCTCTGCAGCATCCATCGACATGTTTTGAGCTACTATTGCGCTATATACTGTGATGGCCATATTACATACACAGAATAATACTCCGCTATCCTGCAATTCATTTATACCTATTGCTACATCCCCAACACCCGGAACTTTAAAATCTCCTGGTTTAGGCTGCCAGAATGGATTCCGGAGTGCAGGTGCTTTGGTCATCGGGTCATCTGCCTTAAATACTTCTCCAAATTTATATTTAGGCCACAACTCATTTTTCATGGCATATGGTATTGCATCATGCCGCAATACAACTACCACTCCACAATCTTTTTCCGGCGTACCGGTTGCTTCATTTGTAAGTAAAAATATTTTTGCCCATGCAAAAGGAAAAATATCATGCGGACGGGTAACATCAATCACCACACGGTGTTTACCTTTAATTTTATTTACCCAGGCTTCTGGATCATCATTCCCGCTATCTACTATTCCTTCATTTTGGAATGCCGCCTGTAAGTTAAGTGGAGCAAGAACCGGGATGCCCATAATTGTTGCGCCGGCAACGATCTTTCCTAAAAAATCACGGCGGTTCGTGATTGCAGCGTCTACGATATGTTTCATATAATTATTGTTTAGATGAGTATGCTGGATTTACTACATTATGTTTGTGGCAAACACATTTATTTGCCATTGGTTAGATTAGCTTACAGTATTACATTAAATAAGGCTTAGGGGAAACGGTTAAAATTATCAGACTGATTTATGCTAAAATCATAAGTAGGATAGTGTCTCAATTAATTCAATATGTACAAGAGGTATGACTACAAAATTAGGGAAGTTAAAAGGGGTTTAATTGGATAAAAGTGACAAAGTTCAAAGTCCGAGTGCCTGCTCCAGATCTCCCCGGAAGCCTGGATACACGTGTGGAAGATACCCTGAAAAATGCTTGAATTCATGAATGAAATGACTCTGATCGCAATAACCGAACTTTTCAGCCAGCTGTATCCATTGGAGAGAAGGTTCTCTTTCAATATACTCTATTGTTCTTCTGAAGCGAACTATGCGGCAGAATGTTTTCAGATGAACACCTGTTTGTTCCAGGAAATTCCTCTCCAATGTACGTTTGGTTAGATAGGTGCCAAACTCTAACTGCCGGATGGTAATATTTCCATTAGCCGAATAGATGAGCTGGATGGCTTCATCTATATTTCTGGAATGAGTTTTTTTAAGCAATAACTGATGGATGAGAAATGTTTCAAGTATACGTACCTGTTGTTCTCCGGTTGCACATTCTCTTATTCTCTCCCCGATTTCATGCATTTGAGGGCCAACCACATCAAACAAATCCCTGCTTTTATTATTAAAGTAATGTGCCGGTATCCGGAAAAGTTTAAACCAGGCGCCTGGCCTGAGGTTTACAACGAAGCTCTTCATGCCTGCTGCAATACGAATCTTACATATATTATCATTGGGTCCTACAATAAAATCCGGAGCAGAATATTCACAATTAACAATATCATAAATACTATTTACCGGACCAAGATTGAATGTAATGTTTTGAATAAGATGTGGCAATATTACCATCTCCTGATTACCCTCATCCGGAAAATCAGTATGCAGGATTAAATAAGAAACTATATAAGCCTGCAGCAATTGATGCGGTTGGAATGATTGCACCTTGAACATGATCACATACTTTGGGGTTCTGACAGATTGTACGAGAAAAAATAGAACCACTAATAATTTATAAAACAATGAGTTCCGTAAGAAAAGATAAACATATAAAACGACAAAACCCTATATCAGGATACCACCTATCAACCCTAAACGAATAAGTATTTAAATGGAAAATAATATCATTATTTTTTAAATATTAATCTAGTTGTTATATTTACATAACTCCGGGAGTTTATAACCCGGGAATGTTTGCATTGCTGTCGTAGAGTTCAATCAAAATTGTCTTTATAATTTCTTTTCGAAAACCTACAGTGAATAACCACTTCAATACTATCTATGAAGGACATATCTACTATTGTAAAAACGCTGCTATTGTTTTTTGTCATGGGCATTTCTCCGGGAATAATGGCGCAAAGATTTATGCATCCTGGTATACCATTTACAAAGAGTAACCTGGACCAGTTAAAAGCAAATATCACAAAGGAACCCTGGGCATCTGCATATAATTCCTTTAAGAACAATGGAAGATCCAAACTGGACTATGGAATGAAGGGGCCATTTGTTGAAGTTGGGCGGTCGCCCGATATTAACCGGACAGAATGGCAAAGCGATATGATCGCTATTCATAATCTTGCATTCATGTGGATTTTTACAGGAGATGAAGCCTATGCCCGCAAAGCTACAGATATGCTGGATGCCTGGGCCGTTACTAATACTGTATGGAGTGGAATGGAATCGATGCTTGACCTTGGCGATTATGCACGTTACTATATAACTGGCGCGGATATACTCAGAGGTACCTATCCGGGTTGGACGGATGCGAATACAGCACATGTAAAAAATTATTTTGAAAAGGTTATCTGGCCTACTTCATGGGTACCTAATCCACTCAGGGATCATAACAAAGGTGCAATACAATTGGAAATTGCGTTAGGAGTATCCGCATTTTTAGATGATAAAGAAAAATGGGATCAATCTATTGAAGTATATCGTATGGACGCAGGGGGAGGTTTGCGTAATAGTTTACCAGAGGGAGAGGTTGCCGATGCCGGCCGTGATGATCATTGGTTTGCGCAGATAGATGCACTGGCCTGGGATGCTGAGGTAGCCTGGAAACAGGGCGTTGATATGTTTGCTGAGCTGGATAATCGCATGCTGGCAATTGGAGAACTATATAACAAGTATGCTATTGATCCTACCGGAATGAAATATATTCCTTTTGGGGGATACTCTGTTTATTATACTAATTGGGGAATACCCACCGGTGCACGTCATCAGAATCCTTTTAATAATATAATCCAAAATGCCTATTCACGTCGTAAAGGGATAGCCACTCCTTATACAGACCAGATGCGTACCCTGGTGGGCGAAGGCGCTCTTTCATTTATTTTTCTGCCATCTGAAGACACGTCAACGGCTAAAGTTTTACCTCCCATAGTATATCCGGCTACCGAAGCTGTTACTCAACTGACCAATGTAGATATAGGTGCAGTAAATATAGCAGGGAGTGCAAATTACAGTAACGGTGTGTGGACTGTAAAAGGAGCTGGGAAGTCTGTTCCCGATATAGTTAATTTCTCTTTTAAGCCAGTTACGGGCAACGCTGCGATTATTGCTAAGGTTGAAAGCAATTCAGCAGGGGGCGCAATTACCGGGCTTATGATCCGTGAGTCACTGAATGCAGGCACAAACTATATAGCGTCAGAACTGCATGCATGGGGTGGAATGAAATCAGATGGACGGGGAGAAACTGCACGGACTTCAGGAAGTCATGGTCAGCCTGTTGCTCCCTGGTGGCTCAAGCTGGAACGCGTGGGAAACAGGGTATTTACCTATCACTCCCAGGATGGGATTCACTGGTCCAATAATGCGTTATATATTATACCATTCCCGGCAGATACTTACATTGGTTTGTATACTATATCAAGTAATACCTCTGCATTAAATACTGTCATATTCAGCAATGTATCAATTACCAATACATCTCCATCAGGGGCGCCTGTTATCAATAGCGCAACTTCCATCCAGGGTAGTCCTGGTACAACATTTAACTATGCTATAACTGCCACGGCTAATCCTGCAAGTTACAGTGCAACAGGCTTACCCGCAGGTTTAACTATAAATACAACTACTGGCATCATCAGTGGTATTCCTACTGTACTTGGGAAAACTGTGGTTACTTTGAAGGCAACCAATGCAAATGGTACGGGTACGGCAACACTGGTAATAAATGTAGTCAGCAATATAGTTCCTGGAGTGCCTCCCCGTTTAGCTGCGAATGTAATTAATGGCAGCAGCGTTAACCTTTATTGGGGACCATCTTCTAATGCGGCCAGTTATTCTATAAAACGTGCATTGTCGGCCGACGGACCGTTTATCACTATCCAATCCGGAATAACCGGTAGAAACTATATTGATGCAAATCCTGTTCCCGGTGTAAATAATTATTACATTGTTACCGCAGTAGCAGGAGATCTGGAAAGTGGAAATTCAGTTGTAGTTGTTGCGATAGTTCCGCCTGCCGCGCCAGGAAAACCTGTTGTGATCAACAAGAACAACGAAATAGATTTAAACTGGCCGGTAGTTGCATATGCTGATACCTATTATATAAAACGCAGCACAGTCAGTGGCGGACCATATACTACCATCGCCACAGTTTCAACAAACAGTTACGTTGATCTGGATGTAACCAATGGCAGCCCTTATTATTATGTTGTTTCTTCGCTGGCAAATTCGCTGGAAAGTGAGGATTCGCCTGAGGCTTTTGGCGTGCCTGGCGCCAGCAGTGCTACCTGGAGCGCTACACCATCATCCGATACCTGGAATCTTGGAACTGACTGGGTAGAAGGCAGCATACCGGCAAGCCCGGCCATTATAACATTCCAGGCTTCAACAGATACCGTTTTAACCAATGATATAACTGGACTGGAAGTATCAAGGATTTTTTTTGATACAGATGCCGGTGCATATACTAATGGTGGCAACAGCATTACTTTGAAGAACGATCTTGTAAACAATTCATCAAATGAACAAACATTTACCATTCCAATGCTTTTGACCAGCAATTTGAATGTAATTACCAATACACAGAATATTATCCTTTCAGGTATTATCAGCGGTAATGGTACACTTCTTAAAACAGGTCAGGCATCTCTTTTTATGAATGGAGCTAATACCTATTCAGGCAATACCACCATTAACGGAAATACCGGCGGATGGCCTCCGCAAAACGGAATTGCAATATCAGGTAATGGTCAGGGTGTTAGTGGCACGCCTACCTCTGGGCCATTGGGGACCGGGAAAATCATTATGAACGGAGGTTCCATGTTCAGTTATACGGACGCTACCCTATATAACGATATTGAAATTAGTGCAGGGAAATGGAGTTATTTTTATCAGACCGGAGGTGCAATGATCCTGAAAGGAAGACTTACAGGCAGCGGCACCATTGTAGAAGATTGCAATACTTATTCCGGTTTGCGCCTTTCCGGAGATAACAGCAGTTTTACCGGTGAGTTCAGAACAAAAAACCGTAGTGGCTATCATCGCGTCTTCTTTGATAATGCGGCGGCAGGTAGTGCCAAAGCGGTCTGGATCCTGGAAGCAAATAATGCTTATGGTCACATTTTGAATTTTTCGTCTGGCACCCTGTATTTTGGTTCACTTTCCGGAGGTGGATATATCCGAAGCTATACAGGGACTCCAACAATTAATATAGGAGCATTAAATACGTCTACCACTTATGGAGGTACCATGCGGGACTTAATAAACATAGAAAAAGTTGGTACCGGAACTCTCACATTCACAGGGAATAACATTTACTATGGTATAACTACCATACTTAATGGAAGTTTCTTACTAAATAATAATCCGGAAACCGGTACGTTTAACAGTCCTGTAACTGTTACTGCAGGTACATTTGGCGGTACAGGCAAAAGTACGGCAACTGTTACTGTTGGAACAGGATCCGGAACCGGGGCAACGCTGGAACCTGGAAACCTTGGGGTAGGAACGTTAATCACAGGTGCGCTCACTATGAATCCCGACGCGACCTATAAAGTTGAACTTGATTCCACAGGTGCAACCGCAGATAAAATAATTGCTACCCGCGTAGTGCTCAACAATCCGCGGTTATCATTTATATCTGCTAATACAGATTTATCACTCTCCCGTGGTGCTTTTACAATTGTTGACAATACAGGAAGTGATACTGTTACTGGTACTTTTAATGGTTTGCCGGAATCGTCCCTGATCTCAATCAATAATCTCAATTTTCGTATTACCTACAAAGGAGGAACAGGTAATGATATTGTGTTAGTGGTTGATAGTAGTCTGTCTATGTTAATTATCAGTGCTAATGCATCCGTGGCATATACAGAAAATAAGTTTAACTATACTATTACTACAAATATGTCATCTTCCGGTTTCCATGCCACTGGCTTGCCAGCAGGACTGACTATTGATACCATTACCGGAATAATATCCGGTGTACCTCTTAAAGAAGGAATATACATTGTAGAGCTGAGTGCTACAGGTGATGCAGGAACCGGCAGCAGGATATTAACATTAACTGTGAAGAATAGTCTTGCACTTAGAGAGGATATGACTGTACGATTGGATTTATTTCCTAACCCGGTCAGCGATAAATTAATTGTACAACTAAGTAGTATAAGTGCGGGTGCTTTCATGAATGTGTATAATAATCAGGGGATGCTGTTATATACACAAAGTTTGACGGAGGCCGTTACTACAATTGATGTGCAAAGATGGATACCGGGTTTGTATTACATCAAAATCTATAACAAATATCTCTTTGCAGAGAAAGTGATTAAACAATGATGGTGAAAAACGTTTGATGTATAATATTTACAAAACCCGCTATACTAGCGGGTTTTGTAATTTAAAGTAAGTTTTAGGGCAGAGAATATTTTAAATTTTATTAAGTCTTTGAACAACTGTTCAGCAAATTTGTTATATTTGGAAAGCTCCAAAAAATCCGGAAAGAAGGAAATATAAAAACACAAATGAATGCATACCACATAATTTACTAACCACATATTATAACCCCGATTTAAAATTTCTCTTTACGTTAATAACAATGTAATAGCTGTTGAGCAATCCTCATTCGACAGGTATATACTAATGAAGATAACTGGTTCGCACTGTTAATAGACACAACTGGTATTTGTAGAAAATACCCTATTGGATCATTTTGTAAAGTCATGTGTACTCAAGAATAACTAAAACCCCCAAAATATGTTAAGTCTACATCCTTCCGTTGGTGTTGCACGCATCGGAAACAGTCCAAACGAAATCTATCTTGCCCCCGAAAGTATTGGAGGTCTGCCATTCGACGCAGACGCCAATGGTAACGCTACCGGCGTTGTTATTAATTTCAAAGATGGCGCAGGACTCGTAAAGCGACAAGGGCAACCTTTCCGGATTTATAATGATGATCAAACAGAACTCACACTGGATTCTCCAAATGTAAGTGCAATCACCTGGACTGTACATCTGGCAAACAAAAAAGCGGCCTGGTATCAATACAGCGAGTTAAAAGGAAATCTGCTTTATGGACAGACAAACAGTTATACCGCACAAAACGTACCCTGGCGCAATGAAAAAATAACAGGTACTGCCAGGCAGGAACTCATCGTTGATCCTGGTCCCAGAATCATTTCCGGAAGGGATCAGTCAATAGGATTCGATAGGGCTAGCGCCCCTGCTGGTTACCCGGTTCAGTATCCCTCCGAAATTGTTGAATATGGAACCCCCATTATTACCTTAGGTAATCTTTTAACAGACAGTAAAGGCCGGCTGGTTGTACTTGGTGGTTACGGACACGCTGGCGGTGATGAACCGCTTACCAGCTATGGTGGCTCTGATACCTGGCACGATGATACTTCTGACGGTACTGTATATTGTACCGTAACATTTAATGATGGAACTCCGGATGCAGAACTTTCTGCCTGGGTACTTGCATGTTCGCCGGATTTCGCACCTGAAATTGTGAATATTTCTAACCTTAGCGACACCATGTTTGATGTTGGTGTGCGGGAATTCGGTCTTGTACCTGATATGTATAATCAGGATGGATGGAATATGAGTTATATGGCGAATTTTAAGCGCGATATCTTGCCGGTTATCAATCGTATAAGTCGTTATCAGTGGGTGTCTAATGTACAATCCATGATGGCTTTTACTGCCAATACTTTCGACTTCTCCGATGCCTCGCAAAGTAATATGACTAACCGCAAAAATTATTTTTCCTACTTCCGCGAACTTGATGGCACGCCACCAGTACTGCCTCCCGATGAACAGCCGCAGCAAATACTGTTCAAAGAAAATAATATTGAGCATTTCCCAATGATGCCGCTAAATTCCGGTAGTAATTCGGTTAGCAATGCAACCGTCCGGAAATTTCTGGCGCTTGATGCAACGCAGTATTTCTTATTTAATCAGTGGGCCGAAGGTCTCTTTACCAATAATGACCCTGAAGCGAATCCCTTTCCGGTAAGCAGGCACAATACAGCAAGTGTGGGTAACTGCGTAGGGTTACCAATGTGCCCGGGAATTGAGGTAACATGGAGTTTACAAAATAAGGAAGTGTATTCCGAACCCTATGTTATCTATGATCGTAATGTGAATTATGCATTAACAGGGCTGACCCCCCAACGCGATGAATGTGAAGGTGGTGGCTGTGAACCAGGTGACCTGACCAAGCGGATGGCTTGTCCGTGGCAGGCAGATTTTTTCCTGTGTACTATCCAGTATATCAACTTTACGGATCCTGAAGTGAACAAAGTTGAAGGCATGCCGAAACCGCCTAACTACTATTCTTATTGGTGGCCTCCACAAAGTCCATGGGATGTTCTTACAGGTGAAGTCACCCCTGAAGGACAGGCAGTAGCAAATAATCCAGCAGGAGTACAGGTAAACTACGCCCGTGGTATTAATAGTTTTGTGCAGATGGTGGAACATTGGTCAGCCCTTGGATTTCTGCGTAACAGAAATGTAAGTGATGCGGGATTCCCTTACATCGTGGAAACAGAAAGAGTTAACGAACTGTTTTCATATCAGGATGTTCCTGTGGGTACTATTAGCGGTAATCCGGAAGATGATGAAACTACCATTCCCGTATTTTTTATTCAACAGAATAAAAACATCGTGAAAAAACAAAGTCTGCGTGGTGAAAAGCTGGTTGCCCATCTCGAAGAACGCGCATTCAAGGCAATTGCGCTAGCTCCGGAAGGACTGCCGCTTCCACGTTCAGGAACCCGTAATCGTTTTTAATGGCGTCTCATATTCAAACTGATGTTCTCATTTTAGGCGGCGGCCCTGCGGGTGCCGCCGCTGCTTTATGCTTGTTAACTCACACTAAACTCCGGGTCATCATCGTAGAGTCTGGGGCTTTCGAAGGAGGTCGTGTGGGCGAACACGTAGAAGCAAGCATCTTCGACCTGTTGAAGTATTTAAAGATAAGCCGGGAGGAACTGGACAAGGAAGGAATAATAGAAGGATATGACAGCCTCGCGGCCTGGGGAAGTGATCACATTACATCACGGCACTCCATATATAATATAGAGGGCAGCAGTTACCAGTTGGACAGGGATATATTCGACCCGTTTCTTGTAACACAGGTTGCCGCCAGAGGTGGCCAGTTGTTTCCAAATACAAAAGCATTGCATTTTAATCAGGCAGAAAATGGCGATTGGTCTGTCCCCCTGCGTCATAAAACAAAAGGTAATTTCACTATAGATGCCCGGTTTCTCGTAGATGCAACAGGGAGGCAGGGGCAGGTATGCCGGTATCTCGGTTTGGCCCGGGAAAAACATGATGAGCTGGTAGGCATTGGCGCTTATTTGCACGTTCGCCATGATGAGCTTCTTGCACAACGTATACTTCTTGAAACGGCAGAACAGGGATGGTGGTATTGCGCTACGTTGCCAGGGCGTCGCCTCGTGGCAACGCTTTTTACAGATGCAGATTTAACAAAGAAGCATAAGTGGCAACAAGCGGTCAACTGGACAAAGTTACTTTCTTCTACACGTCATCTTCGTCACTTAACTGATGGAACTGTTGCATATGGAAAGCCATGGGTACGCAATGCTTTTTCTCAATTTACAGAAACCGGGAGCCGTACAAACTTTTTAGCAGTAGGCGATGCTGCTGCAGCATTTGATCCCGTTTCGTCGATGGGTATTGGTTTTGCTATTTCTTCTGCTTGCCATGCAGCAATTGCTATACATCAGTTTTTGCTTGGGGATGAAACTGGTGTAGTTTTATACAGAGGGGATATTGCAAAGCATTATAATCAATACCTGCAGTTGCGTTTAAGCTATTATAAAAATGAACAACGCTGGCAGGATTCTCCATTTTGGCAACGACGTTTAGCAAAAAACTAAACATGACTCCCGCCAGCGTTCTCATTTAGATATCGTTATTAACCCGGTATGGGATACGTTTCCATAACCCATTCATATGCTTCTCCTTTACTCCGTACATGGCCGATTCCCGGCCAGGGAAGATGATAGGCGAATACCTTGGTTTTACCTGCCGCCAGTGCCGCAAGCTCCTTCGTTCTTGTGGCAGCCGCCAACGCAGTATCGGTATCTCCGGAAAATCCCCACTCTGAATGCGGGAATTGCAATACATCGGAATGAAGGAGATCAGCAATATGTACCAATTCTTCTCCGCCGGAATATACATGTACCAGTGTATGACCGGGAGTATGTCCTGCTGCCCGTTGTAAACGGATACAGCCGAACAGTTCTGCCTGATCGTCGAATAAACGCACAGAAGGTTTTAGTATTTTCAATATCTTATGAGTTGATACCAGTACCTGTTTCAGCAGTTCTGAATTAATCTTACTCTTTGAAAAATCCGGTTTATCCGACATCCAGAATGCATACTCAATAGCAGAAAGATAAACCTGCGCTTTGGGAAATACTAAACTTCCATCCCGGTTGAACAAGCCTCCGATATGATCCGGATGAGCATGTGTAATAATAATATCTGTTACCTGTTCCGGAGTAATACCTGCATCGGCCAATGATTTTGGAAGCCAGCCAGAAGCGCTGCCGAAATCCATGTCAAATCCGGTTCCGGTGCCAGTATCAATCAGGATAATTTGCTTACCCTTACGAATGGCAAGGATATTTATTCCCAGGTCTATTTCTGAAGTAGAGCGGAAATTGTTTACCAGCAAGCTATCGACTGTTGCTGATGGAATACCGGCTGCGAAGTTAGGTTGTACCGGAGTCATCCGGATAGAGCCATCAGTAATAACAGTCAATTCCAGTTCTCCTAACCGGAATTGGTGAAAGGGGCGTTGTTTGATACTATTCTGTTGTGCCAATAAGCGCTTCAATGGGAGGGAAGCACTTACTCCTAATAAAAATATGTCTTTTAATAAGGCTCTTCGTTCCATGTTTCCTAAATTTGTTTCAAAGGTATCTATGTCCCATTGTTAAGACAAGTATGTACTTTTTAGTATCCAGGATACCAAAAGTATACTAACATTGATTATCAAATAAATAAAGTTGAAAGACAGCAAAAAAAAGGCAGAAGCTCCGGTTTGTAGTATTGATTATGCATTCCGTCGCATAGGTGGTAAATACAAAGGCCGGATCCTGGTATACCTATGGCGGAATAATGTACTTCGTTATGGTGCGTTGCGACGTAGTATTATTGACATTACTCCTAAAATGCTCACGCAAACATTACGGGAACTGGAAGAAGATGAACTGATATGCAGAGCGGTATTCCATGAGTTGCCTCCCCGTGTGGAATATAGTCTTACCAACACAGGATTGCGACTGGTTCCATTTATCAACGAACTAAAGGAATGGGGAGACCGGCAACTGATCAAAGGGAACATCCCATCACTGGCTCCTTTGGAAGCTGATGGAAATAACCCTAAAGCAACCTGTTAGCCTCCTGTTCCGTATTTTTAAAGAAGCAAAACATCATTGCTCAACCAGTATTTCAGCTGGTTTAAATTCTCTCGTTTCTGATTTTCATTTTGTATTTTAGAGATAGTTATATACTTGTCAACAGAGAAATAATGCCACGGTATTACATACGACGACCTGCCAATCAACATGTTAAGCCTCTATTTTGCTGAACCTATAGCACAACATTTTCTTTCGTATGAATAAAAAGACGTTTCTAAAATCCATGTTTTCGAAGAAGATCAATTTTATCCTGATTTTTCTTTTTATCTGTCAATATCAGCTCTCTGCTCAGCAAAATCCTGTGGGAATCACGTATAAAGCTTCTCAGAAAAGTTTCCCTCTTGCAACTAAGAACAAAGCGGCCACTATAATTTATGATCCGCAGGATGCAGAAGTAGTGGGCATCGCGGTGGAAGCCTTAAAGAGCGATATCAAACAGGTTACTGGAATTGAGACCACTTCTGCCTCAGCCATCAGTTCCAAAACATATCCTGTAATTATAGGTACGCTGGGTAAATCTGCAATTATAGACCAGCTTGCAAAATCAAAGAAAATACAGACCGTCCGGATACTGCATCAATGGGAAACATTCTGTATCAGTTTAGTATCATCTCCTGTAAAAGGTGTTGACCAGGCTCTGGTAATCTTTGGTAGTGACCCAAGGGGTACGGCTTTTGGCGTATTTGAGCTTTCCAGGATGATAGGTGTATCGCCCTTTGTATGGTGGGCAGATGTTGTACCGGAGCATAGAGATGAACTGTATGTTACAGGTAGTAAAAGTGTGGAAGGTCCGCCTTCCATAAAATACCGTGGGATATTTATTAATGATGAAGACTGGGGACTGCAGCCCTGGGCCGTCAAACATATGGATACTGTTATAAAAGATATTGGTCCTAAAACTTATCAGAAGGTATTTGAATTGATGTTAAGAGTGAAGGCGAATTATCTTTGGCCAGCTATGCACCCATGTACGAAAGCATTTTGGTATTACCCGGAGAACCCTGTATTGGCCAGGAAATATGATATTGTGCTGGGTGCCAGTCATTGTGAACCGTTATTAAGAGGAAATGTATTTGAATGGGATCATAACTTTAAGCATGAATATGGTGTAGAGCCGGGAGAATGGCGTTATGATAAGAATAAAGAGCAGATAGACAGATATTGGAATGACAGGGTATTACAGTCTAAAAATAACCCGGCTGTTTATACAGTAGGCATGAGAGGTATACATGATGGTGCAATGCCCGGCCCTGCCTCCAAAGAAGAGAAGAAGAAACTACTGGAGCAAGTGATAATCAACCAACGTAAAATGTTGAGTAATGGCCTTGGTAAAGCGGCCAGTGAAATACCACAAATTTTTTGCCCATACAAAGAAGTACTCGATCTATATAGGCTGGGGATGAAGTTGCCGGATGATATAACGCTTGCATGGGCTGATGATAACTTCGGATATGTGCGACAGCTTTCCAATCCTGAGGAACAAAAAAGAAGCGGCGGCAGCGGAGTGTATTATCACTTATCTTACTGGGGTAGTCCTCAGGATTATCTATGGCTGTCAACTATATCTCCAACGCTTACCAGTTATGAACTCACAAAGGCTTACGAGTTAAATGCCAGGAGGCTCTGGATATTCAATGTGGGAGATATCAAACCCGCCGAAATGGAGCTTCAGTTTGCGATGGACCTGGCCTGGAACATTCATACATGGACACCGGAACGAACATACCTTTATCCCGAATATTGGGCAGAAAACACTTTCGGGAAAGAGTTTGCTAAATCTATTGGTGATATTAAACGGGAATACTACCGGCTTGCTGCCGCAGGAAAACCTGAACAGCTGGACAGAATTCAATATTCTTCCGAAGAGATACAAAAGCGCCTGGCAGATTATCACTTGCTGGTGGCTAGATCACAGGCTATGGACAAACTTATCCCGGAGCGTTTGAAGGATGCTTATTTCGAACTGATCGGGTATCCGGTGGAAGCTGCCTGCAGCATGAATGAGAAAGTATTTTATGCAATGGAAAGTATGCAATTGGCTGCCGATGGCGATCAGAAAGCATTAGTTTACGCAGAAAAATCGCGACAGGCATTTAAAAAGATACAAGTGCTTACTGAACGATATAACAAAGAAATAGCCAATGGTAAATGGGATGGAATGATGAGCAGTGCTCCAAGAGGGCTTAAAATATTCCGGATGCCGGAGGTTGCTACACCAGAAATGATAAAACAATCAGCCGTTAATACGGCCTCTCCTGTTAAAGTTACAATAATACCCGCGGCAGATTATGTACAAAAGAGCGGAGGACTGAAATCCATAGAGGGACTGGGTGTGGGAAACAGCGGTCTCACGGTCTGGCCTATGTTGAAGAGAACATTTACAGATGCCGATATAACCGATGCCCCTTATGCCGATTACAAAATACAGGTCCAAACAGGGGATAACAAAATAACAGTAAGGTGTTTGCCCGATTTCCCTTTGTATAAAGGAATGAAGCTTAGATATGCTATTTCCGTAGATGGTTCAAAACCCGGGTTTGTAGATATTGCAGCGCTTGCCGAAACCAAGCCCTGGGCCGTAAACATTCTCAGGGGATACGCGGTAGGAGAAAGTGTTTACACCAGCAACGTTAGCGGCGAGAAGAAAGTGCGTATCTACTTCCCGGACCCTGGATTAGTAGTAAACGCCATTTTACCTGGTAAGCCGTAGCATTAGCAAAATTATAATTATTAACTTTCGGGGTGGGAATTAATCATCAGGTATGAAATGGATCACGCGTGAGCGACCTAAAATTGACAGATTGGCCTGCCCCTGGCTTATTAAACGTTTTATAGACACAGAGGCAGAAATTATTTATGTGCCTTTCCAGGAAGTACTGCAAAAGGCGGAAGAGTTAAATGCTACTCCTTTTGACATTGCTGGTGTGGAATACACTCATTACGAAGACCTGTGTACGTTTGATTATTTTATAAAAAAGCATAGTATAGAAGACCCGGCAGTGCTTGCACTGGCTCCCATAATCCGGGGGGCAGATACAGACCGTCACGATCAGGCTCCAGAGGCCGCCGGGCTATGGGCTATTTCAGCAGGTTTGGCATACAATGAGCCAGACGACCACAAACTACTGGAAAAAGGGATGCTGTTATATGATTCGCTTTACAGCTGGGCCAAATACCTGCAGCATGTAAAGCACACCCAGCAGCCCTTTGAGAACCAGCTGCTGGATATCTTTAACAAATTCCTGCAACACGAAAAGGATAGTAAAAAAATACCAACGTGGGCAAAAGAGTTGAAAGAGATCATACAGGACCAGATTGATACCAATCTTAATTTTAGTCTGAAGGGATTGTCAGAAACACTCCAGGTGCATCCTGCTTATTTATCACGGGAGTTCTCCAAATATTTTGATGATCTTTCCTTCGGAGATTACATCCGCAAGCTGCGCATCGATAAAGCTGTACAGCTCCTTAACTCCACTTCGCATTCACTTACGGAAATTGCTTATCTCACCGGCTTTTCCGATCAGAGCCATTTTACCAGGATATTTAAAAAATATACCGGTAAAAGTCCGTCTGCCTATAAAAAGAGTTTACCTAAAAAGTAAAAAGTAGGCTAAACCTTCGTTTTCATTCTATTTTTTAGTCAGGGATTATTGGACTTTGCAGTCAAAACGAGACGCTCTAAAACGCAATGAACAATAATACTAATACTACTGTTTCGTATACACTACGTGATCTGGTTATTTACTTCCTGAAGTTAGGCAGTTGGGGTTTTGGAGGCCCTGTTGCGCTTGCAGAATATATGCACCGCGATTTAGTTGAAAGGCGTAAATGGATCAGTGAAGAAGATTACAAAGAAGGTCTGGCATTGGCGCAACTGGCACCAGGACCATTAGCCGCACAGCTGGGAATATACATTGGGTATGTTCATTACCGGATTTTAGGCGCAACGTTGACTGGCCTGGCCTTTGTATTACCATCTTTTCTGATGGTGGTAGTATTGGGATTTATTTATACCAAATGGCAGGGCATACCCTGGATGCAGGCAGTTTTTTATGGCGTGGGTGCAGCAGTGATGGGCATTATTGCCATGAGTGCTTATAAATTAACCCGTAAATCTATTGGTAGTGACAAGTGGTTGGGTAGCATCTATCTGATCGCAGCAGCATATACGGTGTGGAAAGAAAATGAAGACGTATTGCTTTTTCTTGGTGCAGGGATTATTTATTGGTGGGTAAAATCTCCCAACAAGAAAATATCATTTCCGAAGAAAAGACCAGCAGAAATCATTAAATCATTCTCGTTTCCATTGCTCTTTAATATGTTTATCAGCTCTTCCGGTAACACGCTTTGGCAAATACTACTATTCTTTACCAAAGCGGGTGCACTGGTGTTTGGCAGCGGATTGGCAATTGTACCATTTCTTTATGGCGGAGTAGTAAAAGAGCGTGCCTGGCTGAATGAACAACAATTTATGGATGCTGTTGCCGTAGCTATGATCACACCCGGTCCGGTGGTGATCACTGTTGCGTTTATAGGATTTCTGGTTGCGGGCTTTGCAGGTGCGTGTCTGGCTGCCTTTGGAACCTTTTTCCCCAGTTACGTTTTTACCGTATTACCTGCACCTTATTTCAGAAAATATGGTAAAAGCCCTGGCATAAAGGCTTTTGTTGATGGTGTTACCGCAGCGGCTATTGGCGCAATATCCGGTGCCGTTATAGTATTAGGGAGAAGATCATTGATAGATGTTTATACACTTACTATTGCTGTTATTACAGTGATAGTGTTGCTGCGCTTTAAAAAAGTACCGGAGCCGGTAATTATATTGACGGCAGCAGGTATTGGGCTTTTATTAAAAAACATTTAATTACCACCAATAAATATATTTCATGAACAGAATGCAATTCCTTAAAGGAGGACTTTTATTAGGCGGAGCCGGTATTTTAAACACAAATGGCGTACTTGCACATAGTATTCAGGAGAATAATAACCTCGATAAATTAACAGATGCCAATGGAGAGTTTATGCTGAACCAACTTCCATATAATGAATCCTTCCTGGAGCCATATATGGATGCAGAAACTCTTCATTTGCATCATCAGTTTCATCATGGTGGCGCTGTGAAAGGAGCTAACAATGATATTAAAATGATCAAAAAGGCTGTTGACGAAAATAACCTGGAAACAGTTGATTTCTGGACAAAGAAATTATCTTATCATTTCGGTAGTCATTTACTCCACACCATCTTCTGGACCAATCTTACCAATAAAAAGTCTGACCCCAAAGGAGAACTATTAAAACTTATTGAAACCAGTTTTGGAACATTGGATAAATTCAAAGGTTATATAGCTGAAACAGCTAAAAACATTGATGGTAATGGTTGGGGTATATTGGCTTATCAGCCTTATTCCGGTACACTCACAATCATGCAATGTGAAAACCATGAAAAACTGCAACAATGGGGCGCCATTCCTATATTGGTAATTGATGTATGGGAACATGCCTATTACCTGAAGTATAAAAATAAACGGCAGGACTTTGTAGACACCCTTTTTAATATCATTAACTGGGATAATGTGGCCGAACGATTAAATACAGCCAGGAAAATCGGATAATTCCATACGCAGTCATTTAAGCCCTGCTATTAGATGGCCCCTGGTTTAAGCCGTTTAGCTTAAACCAGGGGCCATCTGAATGTTTGCGCGGAAAGTTTTCTATATAATCATTTAGTCTGGTTGGTTGCCGGTAGCTGGTTAGTAAATAAATATTTCTCCATCATCAGGAACTATACATCTTTTTATTGCCTCCTTGATTTTCTGACGGCTTTCAGTACTGTGATTCACGGCTTCAAGATGTACTACATATATTTTAGCAGAAGGGGTATAGTCGCAAACGGTGATAATATCTTTAATATCCATAACGATACTATCGCCTGTTATGAAGCGTGCAGCTCCTCCATTCACTACTATATGCCCGGGATTGTATTTGTCTATTGCAGCTTTTACTTCCGGGCACCATATAGTGTCTCCAGCAATATATAAAGATTCCTTTCCATCGTTGATAACGTAACCGGAAACGGTCCCCATCCTTTGGCCTATTTCACCGGTTCCGTGTTTTCCGCTGGTTCTGCTGATCTTTGCGCCATTCCATATGATCTCATCATCTATCTCCTGAACATTTATAAATCCTTGTTTCCTGATTGTATCTACATTAGCTGGTTGGCAAAACAGCAGTATATCTTTAGGTAATAGTTCCTGTGCCGTAATATCCCAGTGATCCTGGTGGATATGTGTTAACAGAACAGCATCTGTTTGCGATATAACTTCCTCTATATCAATTGGTAGATCCACTAATGGATTGCGTAAATTATTGCCAGTCTGCGGAATGGAGTCATAAGTATGTTTAGGAGCCAGCAAAGGGTCTATCAGCACTTTTTTGTTGTTAATATGCAGTATTTGTGTAGCATTCCTAAGTAATTGCAACTTTATCATAAAACATCTAAATTTGATAGCGCTAAGGTCAGCCAATCTTTCTAAAATTGTAAGAAGTTGACCAATAGGTAACCTGTTCACCTTTTGGTAACCATGAATTATATTCAGTTTAAACATTGTGGTCTTAATGTAGCACTTGATGTGTTGTCCGGTAAATGGAAACCAATCATTCTCTATCACCTGTTTCATCAGGAAGAAATACGCTTTACTGAGCTTTGGCGGATTATTCCCAAAGTGGCTAAAAAGGTATTGCTGGAACATCTGAAACAGATGGAGATGCACGAGCTGATCATCCGTGAAGAGAGGTCTGTTTTTCCTCCTGAGGTGTATTATAAAATTTCTGAAAAGGGTAGGGCATTAGGTCCCGCTCTTACTGCATTGGAGCTTTGGGCTAATGAACATGCAGAAGAGGAGGTGAAGGCATTGCAGGCAAAGAGGAGGTGTAGTGTATAAGGTTCAGGATCGTACCATCATAATAGTTAGACTGCTGAATGATTAATGTATAGCCCTGTAACAGAAGCAGTTTAACAAATGGGGTAAGACTTTTAGAAGGTTTATCAGCCTTACAAAGTTTCATAACTTAGTATTACTCAAACAAGTATTCTTCAGATTCTAAAATTCAATAAGATTTAGGACTTTAGATACCATCAATAGCAGGTTATTAGATTCAAAGTTTTATTCTTATATTAACTTATCTAAAAAACCAGCTGATGAAAATATTGCCCATCCTATTTTTTCTATTGTTTTCAGTGCAGATATTTGCACAAAATACAGCCCGCATCACACAGGTTAGCAACAAAGCCGATGCATTAAAAGACCAGATAATCACCTGGCGGCGCGATTTTCACGAACATCCCGAACTCGGTAACCATGAAATACGTACCTCAGCAATTATTGCCAAACATTTGCAGTCGCTCGGTATTGAGGTGCAAACAGGCATAGCAACAACCGGAGTCGTGGGTATTTTAAAAGGAGGTAAACCAGGGCCAGTAGTTGCTTTACGCGCCGATATGGATGGTTTGCCGGTAACTGAACGTACACCTGTACCTTTTGCATCAAGAGTAAAAACCACCTATAGCGGACAGGAAGTTGGTGTAATGCATGCCTGTGGTCATGATTCGCACATGGCTATTTTGATGGGAGTAGCCCAGATACTTTCATCTATGAAAAACGAACTGCACGGTACTGTTAAATTTATTTTTCAGCCGGCTGAGGAAGGTGTAGAGCCCGGTCAGAAGGGTGGTGCCGAAGAAATGGTGAAACAAGGCGTACTTGAAAATCCCAAGGTGGATGTTGTATTTGGTTTGCATATTAATTCACAAACAGAGATTGGTAAAATAGCTTATCGCCCGGGCGGAATAATGGCTGGGGTTGATGATATGCAGATTATTGTAAAAGGGAAGTCGGCACATGGAGCCTATCCATGGTCGAGTGTTGACCCTATAGTGGTTGCTGCTGAAATCATAAATAACCTGCAAACGATAGTAAGTCGCAATATCAACGTAATCGAAAATCCGGCGGTGGTAACTATCGGAGCCATAAAAGGAGGGAACCGGTCAAACATTATCCCGGAAAGGGTTGAAATGCTGGGTACCCTGCGCTCTCTTACTCCGGCAGATGAAAAGATGCTGGTAGAACGGGTAACACAAATTGCTACCAAAACAGCCGAAGCACAGGGAGCTACTGCCGAAGTTAAAATACCTTACAGCAACCATTACCCTGTTACTTTTAATAATCCCGCCCTTACTCAAAAAATGCTGCCCAGTTTACAAAGAACAGCCGGAACAGAAAATGTATTATTACGTCCGCCTGTAACCGGAGCAGAAGATTTTAGCTTTTATCAGGAAAAAGTGCCGGGACTTTTCATCTTTTTAGGAGGAATGCCTAAAGGCCAGGATCCGCTTACAGCTCCATCGCATCATACCCCTGATTTTTTTATTGATGAAAGTGGTTTTACTTTGGGAGTTAAAGCGTTGTGTAATTTAACGCTGGATTATATGACAGCAAAAGAAGAGTAAAATCCGAAATTTATTTCTAATAATAAAAACAGAAGCCGTCCAATAAGACGGCTTCTGTTTTATATGATAACTGCAATGTCTATTATATATTTTCGTATCCATTTAGTAATCCGATGAGGAAGTAGAGTTATCCGGCAGGATAAACTGCCCCCGATCGCTGTCAGTCCAACTATTATCAGCCCATTTATTACCTCCCGTTTTATAGTTTGGGATTGCCTGGCTGGGATTACGATAAACTATGGTGTACCCAATTGTTAGGACCAGCAGTTGGTATTTCTTCGCTTTGAGAGGTGCCAATTGATTGGATGAGTTTACTCATCTAAGCAATTGGT
>NZ_FOMK01000012.1 GCF_900112615.1 Chitinophaga sp. CF118
AAGCTGCGTCCTAATCCTAACAGTGGTCAGTTTTCGCTTGATATAACAGTGATGGAAGATGTGACGGTGAATTATCGTGTAATAAGTCTGTTGAACAATCAAACTTATTATTCAAAGAAATCAACTTTATTAAAAGGAGCCAAGAGAACAGAAGACTTTAATATACAAGGTTTAACACAAGGGATCTATTTATTGGTAGTAGAAGGGCCTAAAGATGTGAAAACACTCAAATTAATGATCCTATAACTTATGTTGTTGGTTAGTTAAGCTGAATTTACTTCAAACTAACTGTATCAGATTATATAAAATATTAATTGAATGAAAAAGCCGGCTTATAACCCCTAAGCCGGCTTTTTTCATTGGGTGTATAGCTATTCAGGACTAGTACAAACTAACCCCATCTTAACCCCATCCTAAACTTTGCGTAAAGTACTTTTCGCTAAGAATTATCCTAAACGACAACTGCTTGTGTCCTGCATCATGACAAGAAGTCAGAAAGAATGTTACTATTAGTTGTTTGCTAAAGACTGTTATTTACGATGCTTTTTTATGAAAGGCCATTTCAAGTAGTTGTTAGTCAGTTGATTTGTGAAATAGCTTATTTGATGTTTTGTGCCAGGATGTTGGGACTTTCATTTGTGGACTTTGTTCGTATAAGTTTTATTTGCCTTTGACAACAACATAGTTGCTTTTATCAAATGTATTTACAAAATTTGCTGAAAATTAGGGACATGTCAGTGAATCTTGAAGTTGTTCAGGAGGTAAGTGAGTTTAATGGGTATTACACGGGACTGGTGGAATTATTGAACCGCCATATATCAGAAAGCAACATCTCTTTATCGGCATTACGAGTATTGGTAAGGGTAGGGCAGGAGGATGAATGTACCGCTGGGAAACTGGTAGAAACACTGGGTATTGACGGTGGCTACCTGAGTCGTATGCTGAAATCGTTTGAAGGAAACCACCTGGTTTCCAAGCGTAAATCCACGTTAGACGCACGTACTTCATTCCTGCAGCTCACTGCAAAAGGAAAGAAGCTGCTTGAAATGCTGGAAGAGCGTTCAACTGCTCAGATCCAGGAATTACTGGCTCCATTGCCTGACGAACAGCAAAAGACGCTGGCAGTAGCTATGAAAACAATCCGGCATATCTTGTCGGAAGATAGTACGCTTAGCGCAGAAGATATCACTTTTCGCCGTCAGTTGCAACCGGGTGATGTGGGTTATCTTATTTATCTGCATGGTGCTCTGTATGCGAAGGAATCGGGGTATAATCTTGAGTTTGAGACTTACGTATGCAAAACCTTCTTCGAGTTCCTGGAAGCTTATAATACGTCCAAAGATCAGATATTCCTGGCATCACATGGCTCGCAGATTGTAGGATCGGTAGCTGTATTGGGACATTCCCGGTACATTGCACAGTTACGCTGGTTCCTGGTACATCCGGATTTCCGTGGATTAGGATTGGGTAAAAGACTGCTGCAGGATGCCCTGGCTTTTTGCCGGGAAAAAGGATATCAGAAAGTATATCTCATGACTACAGATAAGCAAGTGACCGCCATAGATATTTACAAAAAAATCGGCTTCCGTAAAACGGGCGATAAACAGATGAATATGTGGGGACAGCATCTGTATGAAGAACGTTACGATATGGATCTCTAATAATTCCGCTGATATTTTCTTTACAGGTTCTATTGTTTTATTAGCATTCAATCAGTACATTTGGCAGGCAAGTGTATAATGGAGTTGTCTATTATAGTTATCCTGACCAAATAACTTCTGCGTTTAATAGCCTGTGTACATTGACATTCTAACCTCTGTCTACCTTAATCATTATCGGAAAATTGTTAAAGCTCAAAATAACCGGTATTCCCTTTTAATCATTTATTTATCAAACCTATCACCATGAAAAGTATGAGAACACTGCTCATCGTGTTGCTATTAGTGGCAACCTCTGTTTGCGTGCATGCACAAACCGTAGTTACTTACCCGTTTCCCTCTATTTATATTTCAGATTGGTCCTCATATAACTGTACGCGCGATTGCTATTAATCAATAAATACCTTATCTGCCGCGATGTTTAGGTAAAGTATAATAGAGAATAAATCCAAAATCTTATTCTAAATCCAAATTAAAAAACTAAACAGGCAGATGCAGTGTATTTATTGATTAACAGCAATCTTACACATATCACCAAGATACCTTTTTCTATATTTTCATTAACAAAAATCCCTCTTATGACCAGACTCAAAATGATCATTATTACCTGTGCTATGCTGATAGCAATGGTTGCGCGTGCACAGCGCACAGTAACGTTAATTAATCAAACAACCCAGACCATCTGGGTTGGATTGCAGGGTAAACTGGAAACATCTCCCGGGGTATGGGTACCCGTTAACCCGGAAAATGGAGGTTTCCGTCTTGATGCCGGAGCCAGTAAAACAATCAGTTCTTTCCCTGTAGGCTGGGAAGGTCGTTTCTGGGGCCGTACAGGCTGTAACTTCGATGCTAATGGCAATGGTACCTGCGAAACCGGAAGCTGCGGAAACGGGCTTTATTGTAATGGATTAACGGGTACACCAACTACACTGGCAGAGATCAAATTCAATGGTTACCTGAACCAGGATTATTATGATATCAGCCTTGTGGACGGATTTAATCTGCCTATGCGGATGTTACCTGTTCCGGGCACTTTTACCCCTACTGTTCCGCCATCAAAATATGCTGATGGAACAGCAGGTTGCACGGTAGACCTGAATGTTGGTTGTCCTACGGAGTTGCAGACCGTTAACTCTTCCGGTAAGGTAGTTGGCTGTCTGAGTGCATGTTCTAAATTCCATTCGGATATATATTGTTGTACGAATGCTTATAACGATCCTGTTATCTGTAAGCCTACTGCTTATTCACAATATTTCAAAACTGCTTGTCCGGATGCTTACAGTTATGCTTATGATGATGCAGCCAGCACATTTGTATGTACGGGCGCACAATACCAGGTTATCTTTGGTGGTGGTGGTGGAACACCTGCTATCGCTACTTTTTACAAAGATTGTAACTATGGGGGTACGACTGTTGGTCTTGCAGCGGGCACGTATACACTGGCACAGATGAAGGCAAATAGTCTTCTCGATGATGATATCTCTTCGCTCAAAGTACAGAGCGGGTATAAAGTAACGCTATATGCAGATGATAACTTTACCGGGGCATCTCTGGTGAAGACTGCTGAGGATGCCTGCCTGGTAGATGATGGCTGGAATGACATAACAACTTCGCTCAAGGTGGAGACTGTTACTACTACCGGCAGTAGTATACTGATTCAGGCAGAGAGTTACAGTTCTATGTCTGGTGTAACTGTAGAAGGTACAACTGATACGGACGGCGGATCAAATGTAGGATATATTGATACGGGCGACTGGATGGCTTACTCCAGTATCAACTTCCCAACTTCCGGCACATATAAAGTAGAATATCGTGTAGCCAGTTTAAGTGGTGGCGGAAGGTTATCTCTTGACCTGAATGCGGGTTCAACCATACTCGGATACCTCGATGTACCTTCTACTGGTGGCTGGCAGAACTGGACAACCATTTCTCACAATGTTACCGTCAACGCAGGTACGTACAATGTAGGTATCTATGCACAGGCAGGTGGCTGGAATTTTAACTGGATTCGTATTACGAAAATTGGTGCTGCAAGAATTGCTAATGCGGAAAATACTGTGAACGCGCTAGCAGAAGAAAGCCTTTTGTTATATCCTAATCCTGTGCATGATTTATTAACTATAAAAGCCGGATTTGACCTCACTAATGTAAAAGCAAAAATTACAGATGCTGCCGGAAGGGTTGTACTCACACCAAAAGTGAATGGGGGTAAAGTAGATGTTTCCCGTTTATCAGAAGGACTTTATTGGTTCACCATCATAAAAGATGGAAAAAAACATACCGCCTCATTTGTAAAATGACTACAAAGTGACTACGGGGAAAAATAATGAATGGTAGTAAATGATTCATAATCAATAACAAATAAAAAGTGGTCAGGCATATGAATGCCTGACCGCTTTCTCATCTCCACTAATTATTTTAATTTTGTGATATTATATTAAATCAGCATAAGAGACCCCTGTGCAAAAAGTAACTTTAGCAACAAATAACATTCAGGTATTATTTTTTTTCGGTCTAACCGGATTGGCAGTCGTTTCACCTTTATTCTTAGGGCAGATTGAAGTAAAAGAAACGCTTCCACAGAAGCAGGAATTTACAAGAGCTATACAGGAACCGGAGAGTGATACCATCAGTATCTCTATCGTTGGTGATCTGATGGTGGGTTCAAGTTATCCATCTACTTATTTTCTTCCAAAAGAAGAAGATGGGAATATCCTGCAGGATGCCATGCCATTGTTGCAGTCAACAGACCTGCGTATTGGTAACCTGGAAAGTGCTGTTTCGGATAATGCACCGCTTTACAAACAATGTGGAGGCAACCAGTGTTTCGCTTTCCGTACCCCTCTGAAATATGCACAGTGGTATAAAGATGCTGGTTTTGACTATCTCAATATTTCCAATAATCATTCATTTGATTTTGGGATGAAGGGCGTACAGCATACCCTTGATTTTCTGGAAAAAAATAACATTCGAACAAGTGGTGTACCTCAGCATCCAATAGATACATTAACCGTTCGCAATACTAAATTTGGCTTTGCTTCATTTGCCCCTCACAGTAATTGTCTGGATTTAAATGATGATTCACTTGTGCGGGCAAATATTGCTTTATTGCGCCCGATGTGTGATGTGCTCATTGTATTCTTTCATGGAGGTGGGGAAGGTGCTTCACGTAAGCATACCCCTAAAGGCAGGGAGATCTTCTTTGGACAGGACAGGGGGGATGTAAGACATTTTTCTCATTTGTGCATTGATGCCGGAGCGGATATGGTAATTGGCTCGGGTCCTCATGTAGTAAGGGGAATGGAGTTATACAAAGAGAAGTTGGTCGCATATAGTTTGGGGAATTTTGCAACTTATCATCAATTCAATTTAAAATCTCCCAATAATATTGCACCTTTGTTGCAGGTGAAGATCACGAACAAAGGAATTCTGGCGGAGAATAAAGTGTTTTCTTTTATTCAGGAAGGAGAGGGAATCCCTAAAGTGGATAGCACTATGGGAGCATTTAAATTGATTAGCGCGTTATCAGAAGAGGACTTTGGATTTAAAGACGTGGGCGCCGGGACTTTGTGGTAAAATCGATTTTTAATGAAGAAATTACTGATTTTTATATCTTTTTTCGCGTTTGCAGCTGTGCAGGCGAAAGAAAAGAAAAAAGCTAAAACGGGAACAAAACACCATATCTCTATTTTCAAGAAGAAGAAAAAAGGACATAAGGATACTACTTTAAATCCCATTTATTTAGCGCCCAATGTTGATACTATATCGGTCAGCGCCAGTGATAGTAATAACATCAATCATATGCTGACGGTACTCGAATCCGAGTTAGGGAAGCCTTACAGAAGAGGGGCTATTGGTCCTGAAAGGTTCGATTGCAGCGGCCTTATCAAATACGGATTTTCCCATATAGGTTGGATTTTACCCCGCAGGGCTACCGATATCGGTCAGTTAGGAGAAACTATTACAACTGAATCCTGTTCCCCTGGCGATCTGCTTTTCTTCTCCGGTCGCAGACGATCCAAATCCAAATCGAAACGTATCAGCCATGTAGGTTGTGTTTACAAAGTGGAGGACGGGAACATATTCATGATCCATTCAAGTGATCAGGGAGTAAATATTACAAACATCACTCATAGCAAATATTACCAGGACAGATTTATTTATGCCAAACGTTTATTTGAGGCAGATACTACATTTACTGCACCGCAGGTGGTGCCATTGGAAGATGCAGGGAATTAAATGATCCGCTGTAATCCATAATTGTTGGTTTTTCCTTATTTTAGGACCCGATCCCCAAAGGGTAGAACCAAAAACAATCATATGGATACACAGCAACTGGACTTGAACAGGAACGAAGATGCCATGCGTAAGGCACTCAGTACACTCAGACAACGTTTCGCTGTCATTGAACAGGGCGGAGGTAAAAAGAACCTCGAAAAAATAAGGCAGAAAGGAAAGTTAACCCCACGTGAACGTATTGCTTATCTCCTGGATAAAAATACAGACTTTACAGAAATTGGTGCTTTTGCTGCATATGGAATGTATGCAGAACATGGTGGTTGTCCCGCAGCAGGTACTGTAGGCGGTATTGGCTATGTAAGCGGTCGTCAGTGCATGATCGTGGCAAACGATATGACTGTAAAAGCGGGTGCCTGGTTTCCGCTTACAGGTAAAAAGAACCTGCGTTTACAGGAAATTGCCATGGAAAACCGGCTACCGGTAATTTATCTTGTAGATAGTGCCGGTGTGTATTTACCTATGCAGGATGAGATCTTTCCCGATAAAGAACACTTTGGCCGTATTTTCCGCAATAACGCCCGTATGAGTGCAATGGGCATCACCCAGATAGCCGCAGTAATGGGTAGTTGTGTAGCAGGAGGTGCTTACCTGCCTATCATGAGTGATGAGGTGCTGATGGTAGAAGGAAACGGTTCCATTTTCCTGGCTGGTCCTTACCTGGTAAAAGCAGCTATTGGCGAAACTGTAGATGCTGAAACGTTGGGCGGCGCCGTTACCCATACGGAGATTTCAGGTATTGCCGATTATAAATTCAAAACGGACCAGGAGTGCCTGGATCATATTAAAAAGATTATAGGGAAGCTGGGGCATCCTGCTAATGCAGGATTTGACCGTATTGCTTCCGCCCCGCCGGAAAAAGATCCTGCTGAATTATATACCATCATTCCGGAGGACAATACACGTCCATATGATATGCTCGACATAATTGGCCGGATCGTAGACCGCTCTGAATTTGACCAGTATAAAGAAGATTATGGCAAAAGTATTCTATGTGGTTATGCTCGTATTGATGGCTGGGCAGTAGGTATCGTTGCGAACCAGCGTAAGATTGTCAAAAGTAAAAAGGGTGAGATGCAGATGGGCGGTGTTATTTATAATGATAGTGCAGATAAGGCGGCCCGTTTTATTATGAACTGCAATCAGAAAATGATTCCTTTGGTATTTTTGCAGGATGTAACAGGGTTTATGGTAGGCAGTCGCAGTGAGCATGCCGGTATCATTAAAGATGGGGCTAAAATGGTGAATGCAGTAGCTAATTCTGTGGTACCGAAGTTTACCGTTATTATTGGCAATTCCTATGGTGCAGGTAACTATGCCATGTGTGGTAAAGCATACGATCCACGTTTCATTTATGCATGGCCCACCGCCAAGATGGCCGTAATGGGAGGAGAGCAGGCTGCTAAAACGCTCCTGCAGATCCAGATAGCCTCACTGAAAGCAAAAGGTGAAATAATAACTCCTGAAGAGGAAAACCGGTTGTTAAATGATATCACAGCACGTTACCTTAGTCAAACTACACCCTATTATGCAGCGGCACATTTGTGGGTAGATGAAATTATAGACCCTATGGATACACGTAAAATATTATCGGCCAGTATTACGGCCGCCAACCAGGCGCCGGTAGAAGCTGCTTTTAATTTAGGTGTTTTTCAGGTGTAGATATTATCTTTGCGCGCTATGTCGGAAGTTATTGTTTATACTGATGGTTCTTCACGTGGTAATCCGGGGCCAGGTGGCTATGGTGTGATTCTTATGTGGAACAGCGTACGGAAAGAATTATCACAGGGTTATCGCCGGACTACCAACAATCGTATGGAGTTGCTGGCTGTGATCGTAGCACTGGAAACCCTTAAAAAAGACGGGTTGAACGTACGTATTTTTACAGACAGTGAGTATGTGGTGAACAGCATTGAAAAAGGCTGGTTATGGAACTGGGTAAAGATCGGGTTTAAGGATAAGAAGAATAAAGACCTGTGGCAGCGGTTTATTCCCGCCTATAAAAAACACCAGGTTAAATTCACATGGGTAAAAGGCCATGCTTCCAATCCTTTAAATAACCGTTGTGATGAACTGGCCACTCAGGCCGCAGATAGTGGTGATTGGCTGGTGGATACTGGTTTTGAAGCGGCTGCCGGTTAAATGAGGGATCAAATGATCATGCCGAAGGTTGCCTGAATAAATTAGGGCGGAAGACATTATATTAAGCGATTTACAACTATTTGGAATAGATTTTTAAAAAGAAAAGCCTGTATCGGACATCCGATACAGGCTTTTCTTTATCTGCAAGGGCAGGATTTATTTATCTTTACGCATTTCATTCAGCATCCTGGTAATCTCTTTGTTTCTCGCAATTTTAGCATTAGAGAAAGCATTATTGCCCGATTTATCTTTAAGTGCCGGGTCTGCACCATGTTCCAGCAGGATTTTTACAATCTCCACATTTGAGTTGCTAACAGCATACATGAGTGCAGTTGCACCAAATCCATCGTCCAGGTCTACATCCGCGCCATTTCTTAAAAGAAGTTTTACAACCTCAGGATTTTTAGTATAGACAGCAGTAATAATCAGATTTGCTTCTACAAATCCTTGTTTTATAAGGAGGTTTACATCAACTCCTCTCGTTATAAAATTCTTCATTGCAATTGTGTCCGCATTTGAAGTTGCCTCATACATACTGTCGTTCATGTTTTGTTGAGCAAACAAGACAGAGGTAGAAGTAAGTAATAAAATTACCAGGGCAAGCGTTTTCATCGTAGTAATAGTTTTTGATCTTGGTTTATTAGTAAGTATAGATTCCCTAATCTCTATAAGTTATTCATTCGTAGTTATTTAGCCATCCTAACGTGTAATATTCAGCCCCTAAATGAATTTGCCTAATTCAAATATATAAATTTATTAATTTAAATATTAGTTTTAACAGTAATTAACATTCTAATAACGAAAAGAGATAATGCAAGGGATAAGGAATTTTATGAGTAAATGGGGCTGGCTGTTGCTGGCTTGTTGGGGGATTTTCCTGATAGGGATTGCGGTTTTATTGCATTTCAAAGGAGTTGATCGATATAAATATTATGATGTAAAACAGCATAGAATGGCTACAATGCCTATTTATTTTATTTATGTGATAGGCGCTGCATCTATTTTATTAAGCCTGAGGATAAGGACTCAAAAATAAACGAGGCATCTTGTTCACCAGGGATCAGAATAAGAGGGTATATCATCCTTTTATAAAGAGATACTATATCAATCATGTTATATAATCTGAATTAGCATAAAGACCGATGATATACCCCCACGTTACTAATTTTTCTCTACAAAATTTTTCAGAGAAGTACCTGTAATATAAGTCCAGCCACCTGCAAAACTTTCTCTTGCAAAGTCTGCATTGTTCTGTGGGAATGTTTCCAATCCTTCATGAGTCAGTTTTACCCTTGTTTTATCTCCTTCAGGGAATAATTCCCAGGTCACGAACGAATTGCCTTCGAAGTCTTTATACTGCCAGCTGTGGGTGAGTTTTTTACCAATAATAACTTCTGTGATCTTACAGAGGTGTACATATACTCTGCCATCCTTTCCCCCTTCAAACTGGAATTCAAAGCCTACTTCTGGTTTAAATTCTTTCAGATCAAAGTACCACTGTTTCATCTGATCTTTATCAGTAATGGCTTTCCAAACCCTGTCAACGGGCGCATTGTAAGTTTGTTCAATTACAAATGGTTCCTGTTTCATGTGTTTTTGGTTTTTTTTATTGATTTGCGTTTATTGTCTTCCTCCAGAAATTTACCCAATGCATCAAGTTTATTTGTCCAGAATTCGCGGTATTGTTCAATCCATGCAGATACTTCATTCAGTTGAGCCAGTTTCGCTTCGCAATACCTTTCCCGGCCTTGTTGTTTTATAATAATCAATCCGCATTCCGTCAGGATCTTTATATGTTTGGATACCGCTGGCCTGCTGATATCAAAATGATCGGCTACAGCATTTTGTGTTAGAGACTGTCGCGCTACTAACTGAATGATCTCTCTCCTTGTTGGGTCTGCAATAGCCTGGAATACATCTCTTCTCATACAAAACTGATTATGATAATATGAAACCGTTCGGTTACAAATATAATGAAACCTTTTGGTTACGCAAATATTTAAAACGCGGCCTGTACTTATATGATAAAAAAGTAGAATTATAAATTAAAATGGTATGAAAGTTTTGAAATATGTTTTTAACGGTTTACTTTTGCCATGAATTAGAGTTTGTAAATACCCTGAATCAAATTAACTGTTTATTGTTTTGACCTTAAGGGGGAAAAGTTTTTATCATATCGTATTGGGACACATTTTACAATATTAATTACCAGACAAAATCCTTTTTACTTATGGAGTTATAATCTCCCTGTATTAGTCATGTAAACATCGTAAACCCTCCTCTGCTTGTGGCTTCTTATACATCGTCAGACAGGTTCACAATTACAACAGATCGTTAGCGTATTTTGAATAAACATATTTATATATTACTCTTCTTCCTGGCAGGAGGCTTGAATACCTATGCCCAGTTACAACGTAGTACCATTTTACATAGTACTGACGGTAAGGGAGATATATTGCTGTTCCCCAGGGGAGTACAACAATCATCCGGGAATATATCCTATATGCTTGCCCGTGATAGTGGTAATACATACGCATTTATCCCATTGATCAAAGATGCAAATTATCATACGGACAAGATCATAATACCCAAAAAGCCATTCCTGCAGGTTCATGGTAATATAATGTATGACCTGTATTATCAGTCGGGCGTAGACACTCCCTATCAGCAAAAAGATGTTTATCAGCATACACTTCAAACGTATCTGGATATTACGGTGAAGGATCAATATCCGTTTCGTATAGGCTTCTCTACAACCAGGGGAAACTCCTCTATGTTCAGGAATATTACCGGTTTGAATCTTCAATATACTAACCGTGATTTTAAGGGGATGTTGCTGGATAAGATACAACGCTATGAGGCGGGCCGTATTGGCAAGTTGGATGAATTAAAGCAATACAGGCTGCAGATGGATATGAAGGCCCTGGAAATATCAAAGCTGCGAGGCTGGATGTCTTCTCCTGCACAACTGCAAAAGCTGGTAGAAGAAAGAGAGCGAAAACTGTATAAGATTGATAAAGATTCCCTGCACCAACCCAACTTTGATTCTTTGTCATTATTGAAGAAAGTTGATCTTAATGCATTGTTGCATGGGAAGATACCGGATAAAAAATTGCCTTCAGATAGTAGTCACTTTGAAGAGCTGTATGCTGCAAAAGGCCGTCAACTGGATTCCTTGCAGAAGGAATGGGACAAAATGGATCTGCAATACAGGCAGCAGCAAAAGAAATACGGTAATGGAAAAGATGAACTCGAGAGTGCTGTCATGAATAGCCGGAACAATAAGGAACTGGCTGATAAGTTGCATGCAATGGGTTTGCCTGATACGGTATTGCCAAAAGGATATAAAACCCTGCTGGCTATTAAATCATTTGGCATAGGAAGAACAATGGTCAATTACTCCGAACTGACCGCAAAAGACATCAGTATCCAGGGTATCCAGGTGGAATACAACCCTTCTTATTATGTAGCTGTTGCCAGTGGAGTAATAGATTACCGGTTCAGGAATTATATAGTGAACAGTGACAGGCCTAAACAATACCTGAACCTTTTCCGGGTAGGTATGGGAATGAAAGAAGGTAATAACCTGATCTTCACTTATTACACAGGAAAGAAACAGTTATATAATTTAAACACTACAGATAGTGCACACAGTCCGGATTATCGCATGATGGGCATGGCGCTTGAAGGCCGCTGGGAGTTAACGAAGAATATTTATGTAACGGGAGAAGTGGCTAAATCATCACTCCCATATTACAGACCAGAAAGTAAACTAAGCAGTTTATTTCATTTTAATGATCGTTCTAATGAAGCCTATGCTGTGAAAGCATTCTCTTTTATCCCGCTAACAGGCACAAAGATCAATGCTGTGTATAAAGTGATGGGGGAAAGTTTTCAATCTTTCAGTATGTACACTACCGGTTCTGCACAAACGGCGTGGTCCGTACGGGTAGATCAGCCATTCTTTAAACAGCAACTGACGATTGCTGCAAGTATCAGACAGAATGATTACACCAGTCAGTATCAACAGGCCGAATATAAGAGTAATACCATTTTTAAAAGCATTCAGGCTACGCTGAGAATAAAGAAATGGCCCGTACTTTCAGTTGGTTACTTTCCCAGTTCACAGTTGACCAAACTAAGTGATAATAGCTATACTGAGAATCTATTTTATACACTCGTAGGGTCGCTCACACACTTCTATAAATATGCAGGTATTACAATGAATACAACGTTGTCTTATACACAGTTCTACAACCGGCAAACGGATAGCAATTTTGTGTATTTCAATACGAAGAATATCCTGTTGGACCAGGTAATGTTCCTGGGAAGATGGAGCATCCAGGGTACTGTATCTGCAGCATTGAACAGTGAATATGACTTATACGGAGCAGATGGAAATGCGCAGTACAGGTTTAATAGCTGGCTGGATGCCGGAGCAGGATTGAAATACAGCAAGCAAACGGTGTACAATATCCAACAGATTGGCTATACCGGTAATATGAGAATAAATATTCCTCATTTGGGACAAATTGAACTAATGGCAGATAAAGGGTTTATTCCCGGAGCTGAGAAACGGTTGATCTCAAATAATACAGGCAGAGTTACCTATACTAAAATATTTTAAATGAAGCATTTTTTCTGGTTATTGGCCCTGCTCTCATTGCAGGTTAAAGGACAGATGAGTATGACTGTGCAGTTGCCACCTTCAGGTGTGATGCAAAAGTCACAATTGTGGAATATGCTGCTGGTATCTGCTTCTGGTGGAGCTGTAAGTGTGAGGGTAGAGTTACGTATAACAGATGCCCGTACAAACCAGCCCGTATTGACAGGTATCTCCCGCTCCATTGTTCTGAATAAGGGGGCAAAGCAGATCCAGCTGGGAGATGTGATGCCTGTGGCTTACGAATACCTTTCAATGGCTGTAGACAGAAGCCCTAACGGCTTGCTCTCAGCAGGTACCTACCTTGCCTGTTATAGTGTGATTCAGCAAACGGGAGATGCCGCTAAGCTGGTAGCAGAAGATTGTTTGCCTTTTGCGGTAGAACCGGTAAGTCCTCCGCTATTAAATACACCGGCAGATCAAAGTATTGAGGAGGGCAACCTGCCACAATTCACGTGGTTACCTCCTGCACCGCTTACCATCTTCAATGACCTGAATTACGATATGGTAATGGTAGAACTGCGCAAGGGTCAGTCAGCAGCAGAAGCGATCCAGCAGAATATTCCGGTGTTCAGGTCTTTACATAACAGGAATACGTTTGTGAGTTATCCTGTATCTGCCATAGCACTGGATACGGCTAAACGTTACGCATGGACAGTAACTGCTAATAACGGGAACCAGTTTGCTGCGCAAACAGATATATGGACATTCCGAATAAAAGGAGTGCAGGTTGTGAAAGCTCAGGTAACTGAAGATGCTTTTATACAACTTAGAAAAGAGTTAGACGGAACTGTGTTTGCCTGTCGTGGTAAACTACAGTGCAGCTATAATAACCTGGCGGGAGATACTACCGTTAAATATGAGATCCTCACACTTGACGGGAAGAATGAAATAAAGAAACATGGTGTATTGTCATTGAAAGCAGGCGAGAACCTGTTGCAGGTATTGCCTGGAAGGAATACGTTAGCCGATAAGGAGCATTACCTGTTCCGGTTATATAATTCCCGGCAGGAATACTGGTACCTGAAATTCATTTATTCCGCCAACCAACAATAATAAACGAACGATAAATATAGTCCTCAATGATACTGGAACTTAGTGCAAAGGGTAAGAAGACGATTGCGTCTTTAATGTTAGCCTTGCTTTATTTTGAAACAATTATCCCTTCTTATGCACTCGGTGTTGCAAGAACAACTGGCAGGTATAATGCCGGCGTCCCGGCGGCTGTGAGATCGATGAGCCCATTGTCTGTAACGGACAAGCGTAAATCTACTCCTACCAGGCTCATTGGTAAAGCTACTCCTGTTAAAGCAGAAGATCTGGGAGGTCCCACTCAGCCGGAGAGCCAGGCTTTCCACTCTGTGAATAATGATAACATGGTGGATCTGTTTAGTGGCGACTTCTCTTACAATATTCCATTGATGGATGTAGGGGGATACCCAATTGCCCTGGGATATAATAGTGGTATTTCTATGGATCAGGAATCAAGTTGGGTGGGTCTTGGTTGGAACATCAACCCAGGAACGATTACACGTAATCTGCGAGGGCTACCGGATGACTTCAATGGTACCGATACCATCCAGAAAGTAGCCGCTATTAAACCGAATAAGACAATTGGCGTAACGGTTGGAGCCAATTCCGAGCTTGTAGGATTTCCCATTCTTGGTGTAGGAGCTTCTGTTGGTATTGTAAATAACTCGTACAAGGGTTGGGGCATTGAAAGTGGGCTGAATACAAGCATTAATGTGGGTTCTTCCAGTATGGGAAACCTGACATCCGGGTTATCTTTTACTAATAGTTCTCAGGAAGGATTAACCGTGGGAGGTTCACTGGATTATGCAATGACAAAGAATATTCAATCTGAAAATAAAGCTATCACTGGTAATATCGGGATTGGGTCTTCCTTTAATTCGCGTTCAGGTATGAAAGCCCTGCAGGTCTATGCTGGTCTGGAGCAATATAAAACACAGGCGAAACTCAACCCTGGGTCTCCTACGCAACCCATCACGGTAACCACTGTTCGTTCAGATCCCAATTCAAAGAATCGGGCCATTTTCGGTTCTCAGATATCTTTTTCTTCTCCTACCTATACACCATCGGTTACACTGCCTTATACAAGCACTTTATACACCTTTGATCTTAAAGTAGGCGGTGAGATCAAGATCTTTCACTTAAATGCATCATTGAGGGGATATGTAGCTAAACAGGAGATCAGATCAGCCGATCAGCATCTGGCATTACCTGCCTTTGGTTACCTTAATTCACAGAATGCTAAAAGCAATTCTGCTGTACTGTTGGATTTTAACCGGGAAAAAGAAATCCCTTACCGCGAGAAACCTGCTGTACCCAATATCGCTGTTCCTGCCTATACCTACGACGTATTTGCAATGTCCGGAGAAGGTACAGGTGGTATGTTCCGTGCGTATCGTGGAGACATCGGATTTGTACACGATCATTACATGCGGACAAAAGACAATTCTCTGGGCCTTGGTATAGATCTTGGCTCTGGAGACCTTGTACATGCCGGTGTGGATATCGGTATTACCAGATCCTACACAGAAAGTGGTCCCTGGAGTTCTTTGAATCCCTTGGGTAAAACAATAGCTTTTAAATCGTCCACCGGTGCCTTTGAAGCTGCTTACTTCAGGAATCCGGGTGAAATGACAGTGAATGACAAAGCATTCTATAATAATATTGGTGATGATGATGTGGTGGCAGTAGCACTGAACCAGGCGGGTAACAGCGATCCGGATATTTCTACTACCCATGTACTCAACAGATATCATAATAAAAACCTGGTAGGACAACAAACACTAAGTCCCCGTAATGTTACGAAGGCAACCAGGGATAAAAGAACGCAGGTTATTTCGTACCTCACCGCAGCAGAAGCCAGTATTGGTGGATTGTCAAAGTATATAGAGAACTACAGGGAGAATCAGTATGGAATCAATAACTGTGCAGTAGCATTTCCTGAAGAAATAGACGGTAAAGGTGTAGGGTTGCTGGGTGAGTTTTACACACAGGACTATCATGAGAAATTATTTGAAAGAATAGATACCGTTGTCAACATAAGCAACAAGGATCAAATGAATGCAGGTTCTCCTCAGGGTTCCCGCATCCTGGACAGGTCCTTCAATGCAAGGTGGACAGGCCGGTTGAAAGCAGATGTAACAGGAGCGTATAAGCTCTATACAATAAGTGATGATGGGGTAAGATTATATTTGAATGACAGCATGGTGATTGATCGATGGAATGTTCATTCCGCGGAAGTAGGGAATGATTCGACATTAGTGAACCTGGTTGCCGGACAATTTTATAATATCCGTTTGGAGTATTTCAATGCCAAGGAAAATATTGTAATGAAGTTACAATGGAAGTATCCTTCCCAGGAGCGTATCCGCATCCCTACCAGCAACCTGTACCTGATGCCGTCGAAAGATACAGTCGCAGGTCCTGTATTATCCAGGGAGAAGCGGGTGAATAATTTCCGCCGGGAGAACCACATCTCCGAAATAGATGTGCTCAATAGTGACGGCCGTCGTTACATTTATGGTATTCCAGTATACAACCTGAAACAGAAGGAGACAAGTTTTTCAGTGGATGCAGGCCGGGGAAGTGTAACAGCCGGATTGGTAAAATATACACCTGGTATAGATAATAGTGTAAATAATACTAATGGTAACGACCGTTACTATAGCAGCGAACTGATGCCCGCATATGCACACTCATTCCTTCTGACAGGTATCTTATCTCCCGATTATCAGGATCTTACCGGTGACGGTATCACTCCGGATGATAGAGGTGATGCAATCAAGTTTAATTATACAAAGCTGGCTGGTGTTAAGAACCCATATGCATGGCGTGTTCCTGCTACAGACAGTGCTAATTACAATGAAGGACTGAAAACAGATAACCGTGATGATAAGGGTAGTTATGTATATGGTGAAAAAGAACTCTGGTATCTGAACTCCATCGAGTCGAAAAATATGATCGCTACATTTAAAATGAGCGAACGTAAAGACATGGCAGCCATCAATGAAGATGGTATAAGACAGGGAGGTAAGATCACCCGCAAACTGGATGAGATTAACCTTTATAATAAAGCTGATTTCAATAAGCCAAACCGGAAACCTGTAAAAACAGTACACTTCCAGTATACTTATGAGTTATGTATGGGGGTAAACGGAGCGGTTAGTGACTCCGGTAAACTCACATTGAAAAGAGTATGGTTTACTTATAACGGTAATGATAAAGGCCAGCGTAATCCTTACATCTTTAACTACAACAATAATAATCCTTCATACAATAGCAAATCGTACGATCGCTGGGGTAATTATAAACCCGCCATCCAGAATCCAGGTTCTTCTACCGATAACCTGATCACCAATGGTGATTACCCTTACGCATTGCAGGACAGCACGCTCGCCGCACAAAATGCAGCAGCCTGGACGCTGGACTCTATCGTGCTGCCTTCCGGCGGCCGGATTAAGATAGATTATGAAAGTGATGATTACGGTTTCGTGCAGAACAAGAGAGCTGCACAGATGTACAGTGTAGCAGGATTTTCCGCCACAGAGCCAGACAATCTTGATGATCTGAAAAGTGATTTGTATGGACTGATCGATTACCAGTTTATTGCGATCAATGTACCCAAGGCAGTAAAAAGTAAGGAAGAAGTATATACCCGTTACCTGGAAGGTATGGAGAAACTCTACTTCCGTATGTACGTGAATGTACCATCCGATAAATTCGGTGGAGGCAAAGAGTTTGTTCCCTGTTATGCAACACTGGATCCTAACAGGTACGGCTTCTTTAACGATGGTAATACCATCTGGGTTAGAGTGAAAGCTATTAACACTAAGGGCCAGTTAGACATGGCAACCAGTATTTACAGTCCGCTGGCAACAGCTGCTATTCAATATCTGCGGCAGAACCTTCCCTCAAAAGCATATCCAGGATCGGATGTGGGAGATGATATTGGGCTGGAAGATGCCGTTAAAGTACTCTTATCCCAGGCGGATAATGTAATGACCGCCATGGTGAGTTTTGATCGTGTGGCACGTATCAAACAGTTGGCAAGAATTGTAGATGTATCACGTACTTATGTACGTTTAAATAATCCTTTTTATAAAAAACTAGGTGGCGGGATACGCGTTAAACGGGTACGGATATATGATCATTGGGATGCAATGACCAAACAACGGGAATCTGTATACGGACAGGAATACCAATATACCACCACCAGAGAGGTGAATGGTGTGAAAGAACAGATCAGCAGCGGGGTAGCTACTTATGAACCTATGCTGGGAGGAGAAGAAAATCCCTGGAGAGTACCGATTGAATATGATCAGCAGGTAGCGCCGCTGGCTCCTACCAGTCTTGGATATACTGAAGAACCTTTGGGAGAATCCTTATTCCCTTCACCTTCCGTTGGTTATGGAAAAGTACGGGTAACTTCTATCCATGCAAAGAACATACGTTCTGCCAATGGATTTGTGGAGTCCTGCTTTTACACCAGTTACGACTTCCCCACGCTGGTGGATATGACTATGCTGGCAGATGGCAAGAAGCGTTTCAAACCAGTACTTACAAATTTTCTGAAGATCAATGTGCGGCATTTCATTGGCTTGAGCCAGGGCTTTAAAATTGAGCTCAATGATATGAACGGAAAGTTAAGGTCGCAGGGGACTTATGCTGCTACAGATCCCGACAAGGCAGTCAGTTATACAGAAAACTTCTATCGTGTAGATAATCAGCAAGCTGAGTTTAAACACCTCAGCAACATCGTAAAAACAATTGATCCGCAAGGAAAGATAGATACCACTACTACTATCGGTAAGGATCTGGAACTGATGATGGATATGCGGGAACAGCGTTCTGTCACCACCGCAGCAAACCTGAATATTAATGCAGACTTCTTCTCATTCGCATGGCCTCCTGTTTGGTTGATCCCGGCATTACTGAGTCTTTATCACAGAGAAGAAACGCGCTATAATTCTGTAGCCGCCACCAAGGTTATTAACCGGCACGGTATACTTGAACGTACTATAACCATTGATAAAGGAAGTCAGGTAACTGCGGAGAACCTGTTGTACGACAAAGAAACCGGCAACGTGGTATTAACAAGCACTAAGAATGAGTTTGAAGATCCGTTATACAATTTCAGCTGGTCTGCCGGTTGGGCATACGATGGTATGAGCGGAGCTTATAAAAATATAGATGTTGTCCTTGATCATATCTATATCAACCAGGGCCGGATTACTAATGGACCTGCCGTAACAGATTATTTCTCGGCAGGGGATGAGATCCTGGTTGGTTCCAAACAGAAAACAGGAGGCGAAGATTGCAACCCGGACATTGCCACCTTCCGTGCACCAGGTATGATTTACGTAGTAGATGCAAATGTGCTCAAAGGTGGTGCGGTAGATCTTTATTTTGTAGACCGTGAAGGAGCACCTTTCACAGGTAATGATATCTCATTGAAAATCATCCGTTCCGGCAGAAGAAATATAAACACCAGTGTAGGTGAGATCTCGTTAATGGCTAATCCGCTGGTGCAAACAGATGCAGGTTATATCCTGTCTTTTGATTCGACGAAGGTATTGGGAGCGGGCGCAGTAGAGTTTAAACAGGTATGGAAGGTAGCTGATAAGATGAAAGCAGGTAAGGTACTCAGTTGTGTAGCTACTGGTTATCCTGATTATGCAGGGGATGATCAGCCGGGTTGTGATGAAAGTGGTACCACTTACGCGAACATGGCAACCGGTCAATCATACTCTAATCAGGGTTGTCCTGTCGGAACAGATTATCCCGTTCTTTACAAAGTATCTGCAAACAAGTATACTTCCACCATCAGCCAGGCAGATGCTAATGCAAAAGCATGGCAGGAAGTGCTAGACAGCGGACAGATATTTGCCAACATACATGGGCGTTGTAAGCAGGTTCCAGGCCTGATGCATAGCTATGCAAATATAACTGAAGAGGGATCTCTATTTGACATCATTTCTGATTTGGCGAGGAAGAGTGATAGTACGTATATACTTGCCGGTTCAACTCTCGGTATAGCAGACATTACAGGAGAGAATACAGGGGCTTATCTTTTAAAGACAGATTACAAAGGAAATGTTATGTGGGCCAAATCCTATGGAAGAGAAGGTATCTGTCGTTTTGGAAAAGTAAGAGTTACTTCAGACGGAGGGTACATTGCTATTGGAACAGAAAAAAATCTGGATAATACAGCAAGTAGTGCTTTTATTGTGAAAACAAACAACATGGGAGATACAACTTGGTGCCGGAGAATTTCATATAATACCACCAATGGAGAACAAGGTGTAGATATCATTCAGTTAAATGATGATAGTTATGCATTTGTTGGGACTTATGATGCATCTGATAATACCGTGGACTTAATGATTGGAAGATTGTCATCTGACGGAAATGCAATGTGGACCAGGAAAATAGGAAACGCAAGTGGGGATATAGTAACGAACCTCATTCAAAATAACGATACGCTTGTAGTGGTGGGTGGTACATACTCAAATTGGGGTTATGATGGTATTGTACTAAAAATGCAAAAGAATACTGGTGCTCTTGTAAGTTCTTATAGATATGACCTCAATATTGCGAACACAACTAATTTTAGCGGATTTATTCATAAAACATCTACCGGATATGCATTGAATTTTGGCAACACTGGAGAGGATGGATCGAATTATAATAGTTTGCTGACAATCAACGAGAATGGAGACATTCTTTCAAAAAAATTGTTTAGTAAACCATTTGATAGAACTGCATCCAGCTTGATGCCCTTCTGTCCAACTTCAGATGGAGGTTTTATGGCTGTTCAGAATTTTAATTATAACAAATTGAGCTGGCAGAAAATCAATGCCAACCAGACAATTGCCTGGTCTAACTGGACAATGGTAAAAGATGGTACATATCCATTTCTAAATAAAATTCTACAAAACCCGGATGGTAGTTATGTCGGTGCTGGTACGAACAGTAATGCTGGATTCCTGATGTTTACACAGCCGTCCGGGAAGGAAGGCTGCGCAGACAGTTCATTGACCATCGACTATACAGATATGTATGGTTCTGTTAATAAGAATATTAATAATATGATGAAGAATGATGCATTACCTAATGGCGTCTTCAGAGTTAGTTGCCATATTGGTATCCATCATCCTGCTCATACTGTAATAGGTTGTCCCGAAGTTTTTGCAAATGAGATAACAGATGCCGCTGCTAGTTCTACGGTAAGTAAAGCAGTCGCAAACTCAAAAGCAACGGGCAGCCTTAGTACGAAAAAATCTTCTGCTAGTTCTACGGTAAGTAAAGCAGCAGTAAATTCAAAAGCAATGAGTAGTCTTAGGACGAAAAAATCTTCAGGAGCAAGATCTTTGCCTAAAAAGTAATTAAACATATGAAACGATACTTTTTTATACTCATTTTCAGCCTGCTTCAATTTATTGCTGGTTCCGGCAATAAATTGTATGCACAGAGCACAACATCTTCCTGTGCCTGTAGCTGTCTGAAGCCCTTATTCGATTACCTCGTTGCTTCGCGTCGATTATTTATAAAGCAAACAGATCATATCACGGTCTCTACCCTTGTGAGGGATGCCAACAGAGCAGGCTTCCGCGTTTCATATACAGGTTGTCCTATCCTGACTAAAAATATAAACAAGTATTTTTATGCACTCACAACAACTGAAACAGGCAACAGCTATAAGGCAATGTTTGGAGATTGTTCTATAGTACTAACCACTACGAACAATGCCAGTGTTTCCTTTTACAATCTGTTTACACAATCCTGTGATAATACCGGCAGTGTTTATCTCGCCTATAATGGAATCAGACAGAAACGATACTTTATAAACCGTTCCATAAGTGCTTACAAAGTAATACACGCAAATGATATCTTTCCGGAATTACCAGCAGGATATCGATATCCTTATGTAATAACCGATACAACAACTGGCAGTATCTACGCAGCAGACAGGAATGATAGTAGTTATATGGCAATGACCTTCTTCTCCGCGGACAGTATTAAAAGCCTGCCTTCAAATGCAAAAGTAATTTCAGCAGGTCTGCATTTGTTCGCCAAACCTGAAGGGTATCGTCCTACTACTTATCCAAATGCACATACAACACTTGCCGGAACTAATTATGGACCATCTTCATCTTTGCTAGTCTGCTATGATGCCTGGAATTACGGCATGAATTTCTATCGGCTGCTAATTGTGGGACAAGATTTTTATACAAAAATTGATTTAGGATTTGATGCACCGGATGAAGACCTTGTATTAGACCTCACGGATCGGTTAATTACAGATATCAGAGCCCTTGATTATGGTTTTGTTCTAAAATATAATGATATAGGGGACTCCAGTTTAAGATATAACACCTTCTGCAACCAGAAATATTCTGATGAATCCAAACGTCCCTTTATTGACGTGGTATACAGCGTAACTGGTGATTCCACAATTGTAGCACAATTAAAAATAGATTCCTGCTACAGTTGTACAGAAAAGTCTTCCACAATTTGTTATAGTGCGGTTACCGATACCAGTGTGAATCCATTTACGTACGGTATAGCTGGTAACTGGCGTGCTTACCGTTCTTATGCTTATTATAATGATCGCTCAGAAACAGATCCTTCACAGTATACCAATATCCGTAAATATGGTACGATAAAAGATTACTCCGATTTCTGGAAACTGGTGGATGGTGCATGGCAACCACAGAATACAGACTCCGCCAGATGGGTATGGAACAGTGAAATAACCCTGCATAATCGCAGAGGCTTCGAACTGGAAAATAAAGATCCTTTAGGACGTTTTAATACCGGCTTATACGGTTATGATGATGCGTTGCCTACTGCAGTGGTCCAGAATGCCCGTTACCGTGAGGCCGCTTTTGAAGGATTCGAAGATTACTATTATGGTGCTAATCCATGCGATTCCGCCTGTACAACTTCGAGGAGTTTCGACTTCTCCTCTTATAAAGATAATCTGGATACAACAGAACAGCATACCGGCAGATACAGTTTACGCATAGCAGGAAACAAAAGCGCGGGTATCAGTGCCAATATCCTCGCAGACGGTGGCGACGACTTTAGCCTTGCCTTTAATACGGCCAATAACAATTGTTCTGCGGGTGGGGTGGTATTAAAGGGTATTAAAGCTAATAAGGATGTTCTGCTGCCTGGTTTCTCTCCGCTGGCTGGTAAAAAGATAGTGGTAAGTGCATGGGTAAAGGAAGCGCAGGACTGCAAAGGTGAATCCTATGTCAATAACCAGATCAATATCATTATTGCGCGCGCATCCAGTAACATCGCTATTGTAGCAAAACCACAGGGAGCTATTATAGAAGGTTGGCAACGTTATGAACAAGTGATAGAACTGCCCGCAGATGCTACTGTGTTGACTGTAAATATGCAGGCTACAGGTACAGGTACTGTCTATTTCGATGACCTGCGTATCCATCCTTATAATGCCAATATGAAATCCTTCGTGTATAATCCGGAAAACCTCCGGCTGATGGCAGAACTGGATGAGAACAATTACGCAACCATGTACGAATATGACGATGATGGTACGCTTATCCGCTTAAAGAAAGAAACAGAAAGAGGTATCAAAACTATCACTGAAACAAGGAGTGCCTTGTTGAAAGAATAGTTCTTAAAATATTGACAGATGAAACGTTTACTTTATTTCGCCGCCTTTTTTACCTGCCTGCAATCAGCTGGAGCACAGGCTATACCTGAACTTGAAAGAGCAACAGGCATACTGAAATCGCTACGCGAAGGTTATACCAAAGAGCTCTTTGCTTTTGATCTGAAATACATCTATGCAAATGAACATACGCCTGGGAAGGTACTGGATTCACTGAAAGGCAGCATTGAAACAGATGGCATCAATTACCATTGCCTGATGGATAACACAGAAACGATCCACAACGACAAATACAACATTGTTTTGTTTAAGGAAGATAACCTGATGTACGTGGCATCAGGAGCCAATGCTGCAAATACAGTAGATCCGTTGTTACAGATGGAGTCGATCCTGAAGCAGTCCGGTGCCACCAGTTGCAGCATAAACAAATCTGGCAGGAACAGCATCATTCGTATCGGATTTGCTGAAGGAGGGCCTTGCAAACGGATGGAAATGACGGTTGATACAGTCGGCCACCGGTTATTGTCTATGCAATATGTTGTAAAAACGGCCTTGCTTACAGAAACACCTGAGGAAGATAATGCCACGAAAGAAGGTTATGATGAATATGCAATTGTGCGTGCCATCTTTTACAATTATCATTCCCTGCAGGTGGATAGTAGCCGTTTTGATGATAAGATCTTTTTCTATAAAGAAGGAACTGAGTTTAAGACCACAGCAGCGTATAGTAATTACAAAATATTTGTAGCAACCCCTAATTTATAAAAAGGATTTTATGCATTTGTTGCTAAAACAGAAAGTTAAATGGTTCATACTGCTGATTTTATTGGCAGTAGCTGGTAATATTCAGGCACAATCAATCACAGTATTAAAGAAGGTACTGGATGGGAGTAAAGGGCAGATAGCTACCGATTCTACAGTTATAGTAAGAGATAGTATCTATTTTGTAGATCTTCCTCAACTGGATACCCCGTACCTTGTAAAGAACATTATCACCCTCCGGATCAATGAATATTCGACAGTAAAACTGCCCACTGTATTCAGTGCTACTGTCAATTTGCGGATCATCTACACCCGGCCGGACCTGGAGGTTGACTCAATTGATAAGACACTCACACTCAACTATTCAGATACGAGTGCTTATACAAGCAGGACCGGTTTTGTATTTAACAATGCCCACAGGGTAGAGGTGAAGATCTTAAGTGTGTCTACAGATGCCAGTTCGGACGTGTTGCCTGTACTACTGTTAGAGAATGAGATGGATATACATCCTGTTTATAAATTGTCGTGTATAGGTAATGCAGTGCAAAGTATTAGTTATATCCCACCGGCAGATTCTGCAGATCAGATAACGGTTAACTGGGACGGAATAACAGGTGCTGATGTATATGATCTGGAATGGACTTATGCGGATTCAAGTGCACTGGCAAATGAGAAATATGGTAATCCTATAAGCCCGTTACTATTATTCCGTAACAATGCATCCCGGGTTACACTCGCAGATACTAAGTACAATATTCCCCTGATGTATGACAGTAAAGGGGTACTGTTTTTTCGTGTAAGAGCTGTTCAGGAAAAGAAGAATAACGTACGCATTGAAACTGCCTGGAGTTCCACCACAGCCGGAGGCTTGGGTAGTTATAGCTATGATGGGCATCACCGCTCACTCAATTGGCAGTCAAATATCAGTTTTGCAGAAGATGGTAAGCGGAAAGTATCTGTTCAGTATTTTGACGGAAGCCTGCGTAACAGACAGATTGTGACTAAGGATAACAGTACCAATACCATTATCGTTGGCGAATCTTTATACGATTACCAGGGCCGTCCGGTGATCCAGGTGATGCCGGCTCCTTCACTGGGTAATGTGATCAAATATTCCCGCAATTTCAATGTAGCCCTTAATGGCTCCGAATACGACAAAGGCAATTACGATACGCTGCTTGCTCCGGAAGATTTCCTCACCACCAGTGCAAATGGTATGTCTTCAATCAAAGGTGCTAACCAGTATTATTCCTCCGCCAATCCTGAGAAGGACAACGGCTTTAATAAATATCTGCCAGATGCAGGTGGTTTTGCCTTTACAGAAACATCCTACACACAGGACAATACCGGCAGGATCAGCAGGCAGAGTGGTGTAGGGCCTGTATACAAACTGGGAAGTAACCATGAAACAATATACGAATATGGCTCTCCGGGCGAAAATGACCTGGATGTATTATTCGGAACAGAAGCCGGAGAAAAAACGCACTACTTCAAGAATAGGGTGAAGGATGCTAATGGGCAATATGCAGTTTCTTATCTGGATATGCATGGTCGTACTATTGCTACTGCTTTAGCTGGTATGCCGGATAGTGCGAACCTGGAAAACTTATCGTCCAATGTTCCTTTTGAGGTAACAGATACCTTATCGCGTCCGAATAGTAATGTGATTAAAGACCTGGTCCTGGAAAGCAGCCAGAGTCAATTGGTGGCATTGGATACCGTCTATCAGTTTAAATACACTTTAATACCTCCTGTACTGCAAAAGAAGGATTGCGACAACAATACTATTTGTTATGTTGGCCGTTACGATCTGGAGATAAAGATCACAGATGATGTGTTCAACCAGCATCTTGGAGGACAACCATTTGATACGATCCTGCACAACTACACGGCAGGATCTATCATCACGGATTGTGGTGACCCTCAGCCTATAACAGTAACCTTCTCCCGCCGCCTGCCCAGAGGGAATTATGAGATCACTAAACGGTTGACAATAAACCGCACAGCCCTGGAATACTACAGGGATAGTATTTTCATGAAGAAGAATCTGTGTACTACTATTGAACAGTTTGTACAGGAACAGAGAACATTATTATTGAGTACACAATGTGTTCCTGATTGTAAGTCGTGCCGGGATAGTATAGGTACCTGGGAAGCTTTCAAGGTTAATTATATGCGTCGGGCAGGTATAGAATCAATAGATACTGTAGAAATTAAAGCAGCTTATGCAGCGGCTATTGAGGCCTGTGATGCTTTGTGTAATGAAACATCGGACCTGACCGGTATCCGTAATGCGATGTTGGGAGATATGAATCCGGCTTCATCCGGACAATATGCCAATGTGGAGGATACTTTGGATATTTATTCTATTTTTTATCAAAAGGATGAAAATACAAAACCACCATATCAGCGTGACACAATTCATTATACGGACGGAGCGAACCATCCTGATAGTGTGTATAATGAGTTGACCAATACATATGTAATTCCTCAAAAATTAACGGCGGCACAGTTTACTGCTAAATTTAAAGCATCCTGGGCGGATTCTTTACTCAAATTCCATCCGGAATATTGTAAGCTGTTGGAATATCAGAAACATCAGTCCAGCCATAATTGGGACCGTAAATTTGAAGCTGTAGATAGTTATAAAGATGCGAGAGACAGTGGTTATCTGAATCCTACGGCAAATAGTACGTTCGGCTTTACAGTTGTGACAGCGCACAAAGACTCTCTGGCAATGGAAAGTGCTGCACAGCAACAGGCGTTGGAAGATCTGCTTAAAAATTATAATAAAAGAAGTGGTTCGGAAATACTGTCTATGTGGAGTGTAGCTACTATTACGTTGAAATGTACCGACGCTGCTACCAGTTCCAACTGTTTTAACACTTATGGAACAAGTGCTGCTGCATTTAATGAGAGCAATATGTGTACTGGCGATCTGGATATGGCATGGCGCAATTTCCGCCAGATGTATCTTACCGTAAAGAAGAACATTATCAATGATAAATTGAAGGGTTTGGATTGTGCTGGTGCCACGGGAGCAAAACTGGTTGCCGCATGTAAAACATTGAATTTCACAAATGTTTCGGATGTTCTAAATCAGAATGGACTGGATTACATGAATACTGCTGCATCCGGCACTGTAAAGGATTCTAGCGATGCAGCACTGGCAAGATCTTATGCAGCTAATTGTAATAGTTATGTTAGTGCGTGGGTTAAACAGTTATCTGGCTGTACTTACTATGATACCGCTGCACTGAATAATGATATAATTCCTAAACTATTAAATGTATGTAAGGAGGGGGCAGATATTGATCATCCTTATGGAGCCAGCACCACAAAGCCTGGTAGTACCTATACTTATAGCAGCTTCCAGGCAGTATTAAGTGAATATAACCAGTTGCATGGTATTAATGATACTCTGAACTGTAATATATACCAGATTACTTCTCCCAGGCCTTATGATAAACAGATTGCTTACGGTGACAGAGAATCTTATACTAAGCCAACTGATTGTGAATGTAATAACCTGCACACATTACAAACAGAATTCAATGCCAATAAGAAGCCGGTAGACAGTAGCTTCTCTGCCTATCTATACAGGACCCGGGGAGTATCTTTGACAACTTTGCAATTAAACCTGTTATTAGCCAGCTGCGATACATCGTCCAATAATAGCTGTACGTATTTAGCTACACCGGTCACAATACCTGTTCTTATTCAGTGTAATATAGCGCCACCATGTGCTTATTGCGAGGATATTGATACGCTATATAACCGGTTTGCCAGAACATATCCTGGTATAGTTCCTCAGAAAGCAGATACTAATACTCTACAGCAAAAGAAAAACCAATTGTTTGCTGCCTATATGAACCACAATCTTGGGTTTGGTAAGCAGGCATGGGAATATCTTACATTCATGGATAGCTGTAAATTGTATAATTACAAAGACAGTTCAGTTTGTAAAGATGCAAACCCTGGGGAACAAAGGATAGATACATATTCAAATGATAGTACAACAATTTTTGAAGATGTTATCAGTACTGCTGATAGTGGGTTTCTGATGGTTGGACGGGTGAAAAATGCTGACGGTAATACGGATGGTTATATTGTAAAAACGGATGCGCAAGGGAATGTTTTATGGTCGAAAAGTTATGGTGGATATCGTGATGATTATTTTAACAGGGCAAAAGTGACTACTGACGGTGGATATATTGTTACCGGTACAGTACGAGGGTATGATCTGAAGGAAAGTGGTATTCTCCTTGTTAAAATGGATAGTGCAGGAGTTGTTACATGGAGTAAATCAGTTGGCTATTATACTACATATGGAGAAACAGGTGCCGATGTTATTCAAACAAGTGATGGTGGATATGCTTTTTCCGGAAGATGGAATATAACTAATGGTTTGGCTGATGGATTGTTTGGCGCTGTAAGAAGTGATGGAACAGGCATATGGGTAAAGAGGATAGGAAAGGGCAGCGGAGATGAAGGGTATTCTATGGTGCAGAATAATGATACATTAGTAATAGTTGGATGTACTTATTTTGCTGAGTATAAACCAGTAGGACGTTTTAGTGGAGTGGTATTAAAAATCAATAGGGGTACAGGCGCAATTATAAACAGTTATGAGTATGATTTGGGAGCAGGTATTCCGGCATCTTCTTTCTCAGGACAAATTTACAAAAGACCCTATGGATACCTGCTGAATTTTGCACTCACCAATACAGGTACTGGCAAAACAAATAATAGCCTTGTTAAGATTAATGAAAATGGAGCTATAATTTCTGCAAAAACATTATCCCGTCCTTTAGGCAATGATGTTACACAATTGACGGCTGTTAGTCCTGTTGCAGATGGAGGTATTATTGCTGTACAGAATGTTGTATCATCTCCTTATCAGCAGGTAGCCTGGCATAAAATAAATTCAAATAATACAATTGCCTGGTCTGATCTTGTCAGATTAAATGGTAAGACTAACTTAAGTCGTATTATAGAGAATTCAGACCATAGCATTTCCGGGGTTGGCTATTATGGAAATAATGCCTTGTTAATGCGGACGTTAATATCTGGTAAATTCGGATGTAGTGATACCGCTATTAATGTTACTTATGACACTATACCAGGAATGGTAGCCCGAAATACGATTGTATGGTCCTATAATTTCTCATTATCTGTTGATTCAATTAAAGAGATAAAACTTGTAACGAAATCATATAGACCTGTACATGCTGTATTGGACTGTAATGGTAACAATACTTGTGTTCCTTCCAGTAACAGACTTTTACTTTGTGGTAATGCCACTCCGTTATTCCCGTCAGTTTCAACTGACTCCATTAATAACTGTTCAGACAATGAATTCTTCGCAGTAAGCAAAGGGACTGAGCTCTTCAAAGCCTACCGAGACTCTGTGAAGAACAACTTCGAAGACGACTATATTGCTACGAGCCTCCAGGCAGGACAAAAAGAAGTCTTTACTGTTCATTATGCCACCAGTGAATACCACTATACTTTATACTATTATGATCAGGCAGGCAATCTCTTAAAGACCGTTCCTCCTGCGGGTGTGGTAATCGATCGTTCCGATAACTGGATTAACCGCGTAAAAGCAGCAAGAGCAGCAGGTGATACCCTGATGCCTCCTCATCGGATGGTAACACAGTATCGTTATAATACCCTCAATCAGGTAGTCGCACAACAAACCCCTGATGCAGGAACCAGCAAATTCTGGTATGATCGTTTAGGTAGATTAGCCGTTTCACAAAATGCTAAACAGACATTACTGAATCAATACAGTTATACGACTTATGACGTACTCGGTCGTATATCTGAAGTAGGAGAGATTACCAGTGCAACTGCTATGACGAAAGAAACAAGTCGGAATGCTGCAACTTTAGCAACATGGATCAGTAACGCTGCGGCCTCCCGCACACAGATCACTGTCACAAACTATGATCTTGCTTATTCTGCAATAACACAGTACTATCTTTCTGCTGCAAATCTGCGCAATCGTGTATCGTGGTCCGCTATTTATAATACAGCGGAAGACCAGGATAATGGTAAACATGCCGCTGCTACTTTTTACAGCTACGATATCCATGGTAATGTTGATACATTGTTACAGGATTACAAACTGGGTGGAATGAAGGATGCCGGTCACCGTTTCAAAAAGATGGTGTACCGCTATGATCTGATCAGTGGGAAAGTAAACCAGGTGGCATACCAACCTGGCAAGCCAGATGCTTTCTATCATCGTTATAGTTATGATGCAGAAAACCGGATCACGAATGTAGAAACCAGTCACGATAGTGTTTATTGGGAAAACGATGCGTATTACCAGTATTATAAACATGGACCGTTGGCAAAGACTATTATAGGTCAGCAACAGGTGCAGGGACTGGATTATGCGTATACACTGCAAGGTTGGTTAAAGGGTGTTAATAGTACTGCTTTGACTCCTGCTTATGATATAGGGCATGATGGGGCTACTGGTAGCATGATTGCTAAAGATGTCTTTGGATTTGCATTGCATTATTATGGTAGCCGGGATTACAGTCCTGTTAGCAACTCTGTAAAACCATTTGCAGAAGCAGTGGGATTGAATCCGTTGTTCAATGGTAATATTGGCGCTATCAGTCAGCATTTGTCGTCGTTAGGCACACCATTAATGTATTCATACAACTATGATGTATTGAACAGACTGAAAAAGATGCAGGCATCAAATGGCTTAAATGTCACCAATAATACCTGGACACCAGTTACCTTACCAGACTTCAAAGAATCGATAAGTTATGATGCAAATGGTAATATTCTCACTTACAACCGTAAGGGGAATAACACTTTTGCGGGTAAGCCATTAGGAATGGACAGCATGGCCTACACTTACCAAACTGGTACCAACAAGTTGGATTTCATTGACGATAAAATTGACAATGCTAATTACGACAACGATATTGATAACCAGTCAGCGGCGAACTATACCTATGATGCCATAGGTAACCTTATCACAGACAACGCTTCCAGCATCACCAACATTACCTGGACGGTTTATGGTAAGATTGCCAGCATCACCAGCTCCAACAAGCCTACTATTACTTACACCTACGATGTAGCAGGCAATCGTATTAGCAAAACCGTAAATGGCGTACAAACCTGGTATGTGCGGGACGCTACGGGTAATGTGATGAGCATCTATACCAAAGACGACCCAGCTATCAACAGCGGGGCTATTACCCAAACAGAAACGCATCTTTATGGTAGTAGCCGCTTAGGTATTAATACATTGAATACCAATGTTGATACAACATTGACACCTGAGTTTGTTAATTTGTCAGGCCTTGGTTCCGGATTTAATATTAATTTCATAAGAGGAAAGAAGTTCTTTGAGTTAAGTAATCATTTGGGCAATGTTCTCGCGACTGTATCAGATAGGAAAACCAGCATCTTTACAGGTAGTCTGTTAGATCATTACGAAGCCGATGTTGTTTCTTCCCAGGAGTATTATCCGTTTGGTATGCAGATGCCGGGAAGAGGGTTTAGTAGTGGTAAATATCGTTATGGGTTTAATGGGAAGGAGAATGATAATGAGGTGAAGGGGGAAGGGAATCAGGTGAATTTTGAAGCTAGAGCATATGATCCACGACTAGGAAAGTTCTTGTCTATAGATCCATTAACAAAGAATTATCCAAATAATAGCCCTTATATTTTTGCTGCCAATAATCCTATTACGCTTGTAGACGCACTTGGTATGTGGCCCGATTGGCCAACTTGGCTTAGTTGGCCTGATCACGCACCTTCGAATACGTGGGAATATATTCAGTATGGTTTTTATAAGACAGGCCAGTTTATACAAGAAGGACGACTTACTGGTTGGACAGAAACTGGTAGACAAAGGCAAAGCAAAGTATTTAATGCAGCAATGTCTTCAACGGCAGGAGGGGTTAATGGACTTAATAGCCGACTGAGTGGCGGGATGTTAAATAGAAGTCCTGAAAGTTTAGGCATAAATGAGGAGTATGCAGGTTACTATAAAGGAGGAACTCTGGTATCGCAGTCACTTCCAGGACCTGGAGCCTTGAACGGGACAGGAACGGCACCTCGCTTGAGTATGGTCAGTAATGGAGAAGGGATCACTACTAAAGCAGTGAATCTTGAAATAAAGAATGTTTCTATAGTATTAGCCAATGCAACTAATGGTCAAAACGATGGACAAAGTCAAAGTCAAAATACTCCAGGCCGTGTTCAGTCGCGTATTAATATTACTAAGGAAGGGTGGGAGCATGTACTAGACGAACATTTCTCAATGAAGAAGAAATCACAGTTTTTAGTATCAGAAAATAGACTTCGGTCATTGTTAAGAAGTTCAAATGTTGTGAATACACCCATTACGAGAACTTTAAACAGTAACGATGGTACTCGATTTGTTAGAGAAATAACGTTACCCGATATCATAGGTACTGACAAATTTAATGGGTATAGACCTACTAATATAATGACTGTTTTGACTGATAGATATGGAAATTTGGTAACCGCCTCACCAGGTATTATAAAATAATTTTCTTGTATTATGAAATTAATGGGATCTGAAATTGAGAAGGAGTTTCGAACGCAGCTTATAGAATCACATAAAGCACTCTTTACAGAGAACTATAATTCAATGCTGCTAGCAGTGTTGAAGAGATTATTTCCAAGTATGATTACTGCTTATGTGATTTACTGGATACCCGAACAGGGGGAAGATTTTTATTGGATATTAATAGATGATAAGTTGGTTGCAAAAATTGAAATAAATCATAATAAAACAGGGGATCCACAAGCTGAATTGGTAAGCATTGATGAGTATAAGCGCGGACTTAATAAATTGAGGCAAATACAATTATTGGTTGCTATGGATTTGGCAAGAAAAGACATGGATATGAGGGGTTAAGGCTTTTTGTGAAATAGAGTCTTCATTATTTATAAATTGCTCTGGCTTTAGTATCACGCAGCAAGCCATCCAAAGCATATGGGATGTATTGCTTGTCTGTATCGGAGAGATGCCTTAATATCTGTTACAGATATTAATCTGAACGCTGGTATCATCTGCATAAAATTTACTTCTACCACTAACAGTAGCAACAACTGGTACTTATGGAGCATTTAGTTATATAAATGCACTAATCGTAACTGAGGAATAATATTTATTTTCGTTATTATTGACAGGCATAAGGATACAAGTGTATTCTTATGCCTGTTGTTTTTTAAGGAGATTTTCCGGAATCCTGCTAATGATTATCCTACATTGCAAAAAGAACAAATACTTTAAGTGTATGATTTTAAATGCATAAATTTTCCTCAGCCTGCGATATCCATCAGCTACTCCAACATATAACACTTAATTTATTCGCTGAAAATAAAGGACAGCTAGTATGCAGATACTTCTTACTTGTATTTTCCCATTCTACGAGTGCTTTCATGGTAATTTCATGTATGGCTACTGTATATACAATCCCTATATAAGCCCTATATAAGCCCTCTATAACACCTCTATAACACCTCCTTATATAAGGAGGGATTATAGAGGTGTTGTATTTGACTTAATAATAGATTTTAGGCAAATCGTAGTACTTACAAACTACTATTTGACCAGGCTTAAAGGAGCAATAGATTTTATTGGGAAACCAGGAGGGTTATCAAACTATAAAAGGAGAGATATGGATGGTACATTTGTACGAACTCCCAAAGGTTCATCCAAAAGTAAAATTAAAACTGCTAAGAGTTTTGGCAGAAACAGAGAGAATAATCCCGAATGGAAAGGCTGCGGCAAGGCAGCCGGCAGAAACAGATGGGCAGTAATGTATGTAAGACATCTTACAGAGTGCCGCTGCTATATTTGAAACCGGAGTTGGTGCTATTTTGGTATGGGCTGTAGTGTTGACTGGTTTGGATAAGTTAGTGAACAGAACGCATATTGAAACAAATGGTTTGAAATCTCCCGCCAGAAGTGGAGGAAGTAAGAGTAAGATGGAGGGAGAGTGTCCCAATTTCTGATTTCATCAAAATAATTAAATGTCTTAAGAATGGAATCGACACTAGCAGCTGGTGCTTAGGAACTTTGTCATTAAGGTGGCAGCCATGATAGAAATTAATACACCCGGTCGGTCATCGACTGGGTTTATTAATTTATGCGTAATACCACAATTGATGGCAATTTTAAGCTTGTTTCGGAATACCCTTGTGTCCATCATGCCACGCAATAGGTAACAGAAAAAAATAAAAATTTAAATTTTAATGTTGTTACTTTAATCGAGTAAAACCCATTAAAAAGTGCAGAATATTAGTGAAATTAAAAAGATTCTAATTAAAGCAGGATGTAAACTTACGCCTTGTACAGATAAGGACATACTCTTGATTGAATCCACTTATAAATTGAAACTCCCCTTAGTTTATAAAGATTTTTTATTGACAATGGGAAGAGGTGCAGGGAAATTTATGCGAGGATCGTCTGTTTTTTTTGATGTGCTTTTTTCCCTCAATAAATGGGGGGGAGAATTGTTAGAAGAGCATGGTTTAGAGCCTTTACCTCCTAATGCTTTTGTCTTTTGGCTACATCAAGGATACCAAATGGCTTTTTTTAGAATTGGGGAGAGTGAAGTTCTTCCTATTTATTATTTTGGTGAAGAAGAATCGCTAAAAGGCATTAAGTTGAAGTTTAATAGCTTCATTGATTTTCTGATGGAGGAGTTGAAAATGTCAGATATCATTTGACTTTTATTAGTCGAGCATATTCATGGAAGAAATATTTAAACTTTGATTTGGCAAGCATTGTATCGATTACGCGGTACCGTGCTTGCCCGTTTTCTTCTTCAAGTTGTTCAATTAGACGCAGCTTCGCAGGAATCGTCTTGTCTTTGATTCTCACTTCTTTGGGTACCTGTAATACGTATTGAGAGATAACCAGTGCGACTACCATGACGAAAGATACCAGTCGTAATGTAAAAATATTTCCTAAAGTCGAAATGGGGGTACCTATAATCCAATAGAAATTTATCACTATGAATATTTGTTTTTTTATTCTTGCATTCAGTCTATTCAATTTTGATTATCAGGAAGATAGTATATTACAAAATATCAGGCATAAATATGCAGAGATTAATTCTAATTTAAGTCAATACAAGCGTACTGAAGAAACAAGAGCAGATGGTGTTGGAGAGGGAGGTGATATCGTTAGTTACTTATACAGGGATTCTGTTAAACTGATAATTGAAACTAATTATTGGGAGAATGGTAAAGAAAGGACAGAGTATTATTACGATAACAATGAAATCATTTTTATTTATGACATTAAGTATAAGTATAAAGTCCCGATATATGATTCTTCATTTAAAATAGGTGATAGCAGATTAGAGGAGAATAGATCCTACTTTAATAATCGCAGAATGATTAAGTGGATTGATGAGAAGAAAAAAATCATTCCTGTTAACAGTACTGAATTTGAAAAGAGTGAGGAGATTCAATTGGATTATTCATTAATGCTCATGAAGAGTGCATTGAAAAGTCGTTGATATATAGAAACTCGTCTCACTCGAACTCCAGGTACAAGGGGTGCGGGAACTTTCGGTAGTATAAAATATCGGATTTCTGGAGCTAATGGAAATCGATCAATGACTGCGCCAGGCAATAGGTAACCATCTTTTTTTACGGTTGATTTTATGATATTTATGCGTATTTTTTTTGTTCTTAGTTTGTTATTTAGTATTTCTCTCTCTGGGATTGCTCAGGTTAAAATTGTAAAGATTCCTGACGAGGGCTTTTATTTAAATTTTTTCTATAAACAACAAAAATCTGATTACATAAAGAATGATTCTACTTCTTATTTATGTAGGAAAATAAGTATGGATTCCTTTTATTTAGACAAGGTTGTTAATGAAAGGACAGAGTGGACAAAGATTTTTACGATTGGTCAATTAAAAGATAGGATGATTGTATATGTGAGACGTACTGGCTCAAGGGTTGTTAAAACAAAAAAGGAGTACTTTGTGGCCGAGCCTGTAGCACAATAGGAATTATCTTACTTCCATTTGGCGCAAGGCTATTCCACTTATGCCAGATAAGAGGCTTAAAGTAAAAGTCCAGCAAGTGTACGTATTTGTACGTGCTCGGGATTGAGGACAATTTAAGAGAAACCTGTTTAGTCGCCAGAAAGTATTTAAGCAATAAGACGTTCAAGTCAACTTCATATGTATATTCAGTAAGTAAAACCGGGAAATTTATGGGAAAACGTTCGATTTATTCATTATTTATCACAGTTGCGATTTGTTTCTGTTCTGGTTGTAGTATTCAACAAAAAAAGAAGGCTTCAGTTGAAATTGATAGTTTAAATACGGAAGGTGAATTTACAAAAGAGAATGTAATAGCGGCGGATTCACTTAGAGATGAACAGCTTGAAAATACAAACAATCCTCAGGGTGGAACGTCTGATAGCGCTTATCATGAAAGAACAATTAAACCAGCTATTTATTCTTTAAATGATCAGTTAAAGGTAGTATATTTTGAAGATTCAATTCAGGAAATTACCTGTGCGTTATATCTTAAAAGTGAGCTTGGTGTTATTGATTCTACACGAAGGCCAATTAATTATGCCAGTTTGCTCAATAATTTGGAAAGTAGCAAGGTGATGCTTATAATAAATAACACCAGCATCAAGTTGAATGCGAAGATTAGAGATTCTGAAATCATGATGCCAACATATCTTGGCTACTTCAGTTTGTTTAATAAGAATTATTTGTTGATTAAGATGAATCTTGTGTCAAGTATGAGTGGTGATTATTGGTATAATCTGTTGCTAGAAATAGATTCAGAAGGGGAAATTATTAATCAGCAAGGTATTGAAACAACAGGAGAAATAACTTTTATAGATTTAAAGAATCATATTTCTTAAAAGTCAATCTTACAGATATTATAAGAAGTTCATTATGGATAGATATTCCACAATGAGGGTAAGGTGAATGTTTCCCAAATGCAGGCTCATAATAATATCTCTTGAAAACAAGCAACTAATGAGTTTGTTGGTATGGATGGCATGAAAGTGTATCTTCATTAGTTTAACTCTTTTCGAATATGCGTAAGCGGGCTTATTATACTGTAAATGGAATAACCTTCTATCGTTTGATAGCGGCGCCGGTATTGATTTTATTGATATTTCTTGATCAGCCCGATATCTTTAAGTGGCTGCTTGCTGTTAGTTTTTTTACTGATGCGATAGATGGTTATCTTGCCCGCCGTTACAAGGTAACCAGCGTAATGGGTTCCCGGCTGGACTCCGTTGCAGACGATCTCACAATTGTAGCTGCCTTAGTGGGTATTTTTGTATTTATCCCTGGATTTATAAAACAGGAGATGGCTTTCATCATCCTGTTACTCATATTATACCTGCTACAAACCATTCTAGCCCTGATACGGTATCACAAATTAAGCAGTTTTCATACTTATACTGCTAAATTCGCAGCCGTGCTACAGGGAATTTTTTTACTGCTTATTTTCTTTTTAGATAAGCCTCCTCATGTATTGTTTTATATAGCAGCAATTTTCACAGCTATTGATCTTATAGAAGAAATTATACTTATACTGTTACTGCCTAAATGGAAAAATGATGTAAGGGGAGTGTATTGGGAGATGAAAAAGAAGCAACAAGGTAGGTAGCACATTTGTTGCCTTGTTAAGGTAGCTGAATAACTCAGTGTTCCGGTTGTGTGTTTGACGTGTTTTGGGTTGTAACGGGGATAGGGCTCCCATAGAGCGCAGGTAAAGCGGGGGTAGAATGGATTGAACCATTCTACCCCCGTTCTACCTGCGCTCTACCCCCGCTCTACCTACGCCCGAAGGGCGGTTAAACCCCGACCCCGTCCCGAACACTTCCCGAATACATTATAGAGACTAAGAAGGCACTTCCGTTTGTTTTATAGGTGTTGTCATTGCAACGTGATAACCTAAAAAGAAGAATGCTATCAGGGGTATTTCAAGAATAGACTCATACAAATATAAACTTTTAGAGTTTGCAAACGGAAGAAGTATAAAACTTAAAAAATGTGCGTTTGCCCATGATGCAATTTCGAAGGCAAATTCATTAAATAGCCAAAGCGAAATGTAGAGGAACAATATTCTTTTAAAAGTCAATAGTACTTTTTCAGAAACAGTCAGAGAGCAAATCGTCAACGCAAATAAAATTAACGGAACGTAAATTCGAAGATGAAAGAGTAAGCCCTGGAAATATATGGAAACTGCATTGCTTGGTGCGTGAACAATAGAATAACGCTCAAGTTTAAAAAAGATGTAGTCGATGAGTGAAGTGAGGATAAAGATGCCAAGTAAAAAGGTAATATCCTTCAAAGTTATTTTACGAATGAATAGATTGAATTTCCCTGATGTTTTGTCATTTGCCAAACGTGTGAATCCTAATGAAAATAGTGCAACAAAAAACAGGAAAACGGATTTTGTGAGATCCACAAGACTATAAGTGTCTGCCTTGCTATAACGGATAAAAAAGGTGTTAAGTAAACTTATTTGTTTTACTGAAACAGATCTGGCAAAGTCGCTGAAGTGAAGTAATAATGCTGCTCCCACAAAACAGAGAACTGTAAATACCAGCGTAACCCCGAAAGTCCGTCTTAGATATTTTTGATAATAATCAACAAAGTCTGATAGTAGTCCTTTAAGATAGGATGTAAAAGTCATAGGATGTAGGATTTGGCGTGTCCGCTAAAATGGACACAATAGTTTTACATTAATTGTCCCGGTATTCAGTTGGTAAACGGAACAAATATAAATATTTTAATTATATTTATAGTATTACTACCATCATCTTTAGTTGAATAATACCTATGAACTTTAGAATAACCTGGTTATGCCTTCTGCTCTCATTTATTATCCTTGAAGGGGCATCTTGTAATTCGTCTGATAATCAGCTTCCACACGGCAATGCAATTGACTCTGCAGCGGATAACAATAGTGAAATGGAGAATATTGAGAAGCCCGATGATGCTGATACTTCTATTCCAACAACTCATTTCCCCGAATTCCTGGACAAAAAATATGCATTGGACCCTGTTGAAGAACAGAATATTCATGCAGAATTTGATGTTGTAGAAAGCAACTCGTCAAACAGGACAATCAAAACATCTTCCATTCACCTGAAGGAGTTAAACATTGATTATACATATACCTACTTTAAAGCTGCTGATTCAGGTATTGCCGAAATTAACGTGAACGGCGAAAAAAGAACCTTTGTTAATGGAGATGGTAAAGATACGCGGGACTATGGCGATCTCGATCTGAACCAGGGATTGACATTCTATACCATTGCAGGTGAAAAATATCTCTTAATATCCTGTAGCCCGATAGGTGCACAGAGCTGGTTTAGTACAATTATATATGGGATGCTGATTAAAGTATCTGATAGTAATAATGTAATGCTGTTGTCGACTTTTTCATTTCCTGAAGATCCTTATCTGACAGGAGATTTCTATATAAGACAAGACCGGTTCAATGGTAAAGTGTTCGCTTTAATAGCTTCTCCCGCAACGTTTGATGTTCACAGTTACCCTGACAATATTTTCCTTACTATTAAGGAATTGCATCTGTGAAAACAGGATACTATACCCCTTTGTAAGTCCACTTACTATCTAATATCTGGAAGGGGTGTAAAAAATATAAAAACTAAAATGGATAAAATAATTCCTCTTGATACTGGCATCAGCTATTCCTGTGATAGCTGATACGCAGCATCAGTACCGTGTTTTACACAGTCATACACTACATGTAATCCGGTTAAATATCTAATTTCAGCTGAAAAATATATACTGTTTGATTTGTTAATATATAATGTACGGTGAGAATTCACTTTAAATTTAGATGGTGTTGCGATATTCTATATAATAAATATGCGAAGTATTATTTTGTTGAATGAAAGAGCTTATTGAAGTTGTGAATCTTTCATGAAATAATATTTAGGTAATATGCCTAACTATTTTTTTTGAAATAAATATTTGTATCTTCGTCGCGACAATTTAAAACATATGTAATGTAAACACCCAATATTAAACCGATACAAAATGGAATAATTAAGTTCGTAACGAACAAAACTCAACGTATAAAATGTAAACCCTCAGGCATTGTGTACCCTTTTTAGATAACCATTTATTTCCGTTGAGTAGTAAACCCTTTATTCATTGACCCTTTAATCCATTAAACAATTTAAATTTCTGCAAGCCCTCAGCAATATTATCTGCAAGGATATTTATATAATAGCATTTTATAAGTATACCATTAAGGAACAACGAGTGTTCTATTGTTGCAAATGATTTGGGGAACCCTGCTAATATTAGCTGCTGGCATGTAACCTATTTGATATTCTGTACATCGTTTACTTCCCCCGCCACCAACGGCCCTGAAAAGGACTACGTAAAATACGTAGATGGGATTTTTATGTTTCATATTATGATAGTCGATTTGACGTAATCCTGTTGCAGCAATTATTAATTGTGGTTGAATAGTTGCGCCAGGGAATAATATGGGTCAAACAAACGGTGTATATCTCAAATTATAATTGCAAAGTTATGAAGATGATTGATCGGAAATATACTTCTGATCAGTGCGGGTTTGTTTTGCATAGATAGATGGTTTACCTGCAGACAAAATTGAATCAAAATACACGTTCAACTATTACCTAATCAATAACCCTTATGTTAAAAAAACTTGAAAAGTTGTCCGCTCTCATTGGAAACACTCCTTTGATAGAATTAAAAAATAACGATACCAACCTGTTTGCAAAGTTGGAATATAATAATTTCTCCGGTAGCTCAAAAGACCGCGCTGCTTACAGTATTATTTATAACGCGATTAAATCCGGACATATCAATGAAGACACCACTATTATTGCTTCGAGCTCTGGCAACCTGGCTATTGCAGTGGCTTCCATCTGCAAAATATTAAAGCTGAAGTTTATTCCTGTGATAGATCCCAATATTAACAAGGCGTATGAATCACTGCTTAATCTCATGTCATACAAAGTTGTGAAAGTAACAGAAAGGGATAATACCGGAGGATATTTACTTACAAGAATCGCAACAGTAAATAAACTGCATGCAGTTACAAAGAATTCTTTTGTTGCAGATCAATATGGCGATCCGAATAATTATAAAGGCTATTATGGCTTAACAGAAGAGGTCATTAATTCCTTTGATCATCTGGACTACATTTTTATTGCAGTTAGCTCCAGTGGCGGCATTACAGGGATCTCAAAAAGCATGAAAGAGAAAAGACCTGAAACAAAAATCATTGCCGTGGATGTTGAAGGTTCTGTTATTTTTAGCGATGTGCAGGTGAAGCGCTATATCTCTGGTATTGGTGCCAGCCAGGTGCCTCCCATTATTGAGAATGCAATTATTGATGATGTAATAATTATATCACAGCTTGATATTATAAAGGGTTGCTTTGAACTATTGGATGAGCAGGCCATTTTTGCAGGAGCTTCTTCAGGTGCTCTTTATAAAGCAGCAAAGAACTATTGCAAAAAACATTCCAGCGTTCTTAAATCCTCCTCATTAATGATCTTCCCCGATAAAGGGCATACTTACCTTGATACCATCTACGATAAAGAATGGGGAGAACAACTTGCGGCCAAATTACAAACATCATCTTCTATAAAATAAATAATCTCTGATCATAATTTTTACTTATGTTATATCTGAATGCAGATAGTATAAACACTGCCGGACTAAACTGGGAACAATTAACCACAGTTATAAGGCAGGCTGTAACCGTACTACACGATGGCAATTATTCGCAACCTATCAAACCCTATTTAAGATATGGCAACGCTAAGAATAGAATCATAGCTATGCCAGCCTACATTGGCGGTGAATACCCCTGGGCAGGGATTAAATGGATTGCCAGCTTTCCGGACAATATCCATCAGCATAAATTAAGAGCAAATTCTGTTACCATTCTGAATGAACATGATTCAGGAATTCCCTTATGTGTAATTAATACTTCTGCTATCAGTGCTATCAGAACTGCGGCGGTATCTGGTTTGCTTGTGGAGGAATATTTGCAGACAAAGACAGGTAATGAGAAGCTGAATGTTGGTATCAATGGTTTCGGACCTATCGGTATCATGCATTTGAAAATGATAACAGCTATCCTGGGCGAACGTATCGGAAAAATCTACCTGTATGATATTAAATCACTCCAGATAGATGCAGTACCTGAAGAAATCAGAGACAAAGTGGTGATTGGTAATACCTGGGAGGAAGGCTATGAAAAGGCCGATATTTTCATTACCTGCACGGTTTCTGCTGCTCCTTATATTGACAAAGTTCCGGTAAAAGGATCGCTGCAGCTGAATGTTTCTTTAAGAGATTATAAAGCAGAGATGAAAGACCATATGGATGTTGTAATAGTCGACGATTGGGATGAAGTATGCAGGGAAAATACAGATATTGAAAACATGCATAAAGTAAAAGGTCTGCGTAAGAGTGATACATTATCAATCGCGGATATCGTTTGTAAACAAGCCTTAAAAGACACAAAAGAATCAGATACAATTATGTTTAATCCTATGGGAATGGCCATCTTCGACATAGCAGTAGGTGGCTACTACTACCGGGAAGCGCTGAATAAGCAAATCGGGTTCAATATGCCCGATTGATCTTCTGTAACGGTATCTCCTGTGCATCGCCCATTCATAAAACAGTTCTAAGTTAATAACTATGTCATTTCAGACTTTTCCGCTGCATCCGGCGCAGCAAGATATATATATTGATCAACTGATCAATAATGAGGCTCCTTATTATAATATGGGAGGATATGTGAGAATAACAGGCCCCCTGGATAAAGAAAAATTTACTGCTGCCGTTAATTCGGCACCAGTATTTTTCGATGCCCTGAAAATGAGATTCGACCTCAACGATCCGGTTCCTGTTATTTATGTGGATGAAGCGTATACAAAGTTTGAATTACCTGAACTTGCTTTTGAAGAGGGCGAAGATAAGCGTGAAAGGGTTGAACAATGGATAAAAGACCAGTTGGCAACTCCCTTTAAGATTGAAAAAGAGAATATGCTTACGGAGCAATACCTGATCCGTATAGCCGATGATGAACACTGGTATTATTTTAAATTCCATCACCTGATTACGGATGGATACGGGATATCAGGGATCCACCAGTATATCGCCAAGAAGTATAAATCACTGGTGACTGGGGATGAGGTTGCTTTTAAATATCCTTCTTATATAGAAGAGGCTGTAAAAGCATCCTCATACTATCATTCTGATGATTATGCTGCTGAAGGTGAATACTGGAAGAAGAAGGTGGCACAGCTACCTGCAAAATTATTACAAAGACGATACCTGCCGGACAATAACCTGAAAACGAAGTGTGATACATTTATCCAGGAATTTTCAGGCGCAGAAAGAAGCAAACTGGAAACATTGCTGTCAGCTACAAATGCAAACCTCCAGCAGCTGACACTTGCGGCACTGATGATTTATTTTAACCGGACTTCACAACAATCAGAATTTGTTTTTGGTGTTCCATTACACAGAAGGAGAACTAAACAATTGCGTACCATTCCCGGTATGTTTACTGGTGTTATTCCATTCACCGCTAGTTATTCAGAAGGTACCAAAGTAATAGACCTGATTAAATCCGTATTGTCTTCCCAACGTGAGGATTACCGTTATCAGAACTACCTGATAGGTGATCTGAGCCGGCACTTCAGGATCAATGTAGCAGATGATGCTTTGATTGAATTTGTGGTAAACTATGCGCCGATTGATTTTCAGCTGGACTTTGGAGATGGATTATCTTCTACACTTATTAATATCCCCAGCGGACACCTGCCGTTCCCTGTTGAAATGTTCTGGTATGACTATGGGCAGGAACAACCATTGCAGTTAAGAATAGATTTCCAGTCTCAGTATTTTGAAAAAGAGGAAATCGCATTGCTGGCTCAGCGCATATTGTACATCTTACATCAGTTTAATATTATGCTTGATGATGATATCGGGCAGATAAATATTTTACCAATTGAGGAACAGCAGTTACTGACAACATTGAATAATGCGGGTGTATCTTCTTTACAGGAAGACCCTAAGATGCTGACAACATTGTTTTCCGAACAAGCTGCACGTACACCGGATGCCATAGCGGTAGTACTTGAAGAAAAATCACTTACTTATAAAGAACTGGAAGAACGTTCCAATCAACTTTCTCATCACCTGCATAGTCTTGGTGTAAAGGAAGATGTACTGGTTCCCCTGTGCATAGAACGTTCAATTGAAATGCTGGTTGCGATACTTGGTATCATGAAAGCCGGAGGAGCTTATGTACCACTTGATCCGGCTTACCCGGCAGAGCGGATCAGTTATATACTGGAAGATACAGCTGCTACTGTGGTGATATGCAGCAGGCAAACAAGGGAACTGATAACAGCAGATGTTCAGGTTGTTATTGCAGATGAGTTTTCAGGGCTGCAGGTTGATGGTCCTGTTGTTATCCCTGAAGCTCATCATTTATGTTATGTGATCTACACATCTGGCTCTACTGGTAAACCGAAAGGTGTAATGGTAGAACATCGCGGAATGCTCAATCATTTGTTTGCAAAAATAGATGACTTGAAAATGGATGCAGACACGGTGCTTGCCTTTACTGCTTCCTATACTTTTGATATTTCTGTATGGCAGATGTTCTCCGCACTTTTATGTGGTGGACGAACTGTTGTTTATACAGATGAGCTGATTTATAAACCGGTAAGCCTTATCAGTGCTGTGGCACACGATGGGATTACCGTACTCGAATTAGTGCCTTCCTATCTTGCTGCTGTATTGCAGGAAGAAATGGATATACCATTAGAAAAACTATGTTATCTGATGGTAACCGGAGAAGCTGTGAGCCGGCATTTGTTAAGTCAATGGTTCAGTCATAAAGATTATGGTGCTATTCCGGTAGTGAATGCCTATGGTCCTACAGAAGCTTCGGATGATATTACGCATCACATAATGTACGATACCCCGGTAAGCATCAATGTACCACTGGGTAAGCCTGTCCGGAATTTACGTATTTACATATTGGACGATCTTATGCAGGTATGTCCGTTGGGGGTGCCCGGCGAAATTTGTGTGGCAGGTATAGGTGTGGCTCGGGGATATCTGGGACGTGCGGAACTGACTAAAGAGAAATTTGTTAAAGACCCTTTCAGTGCAGCGCTGCCAGGCCGTATGTACCGTACAGGAGATCTGGGGCGCTGGCTTCCGGATGGTACTGTGGAATACCTTGGACGTATAGACGATCAGGTTAAGATCCGTGGTTACCGTATTGAATTGGGCGAAATTGAGCATGTATTACAGCAATCTGATTTTGTGAGTCAGGCTGTAGTAATTGCCAGAGAAGATGCTAAAGGGAATAAACGATTGGTAGGATACATTGTGCCTGCTGCGAACTATAATAAGGACGGTCTTACCGGTTATCTGAAAGGAAAACTTCCGGAGTACATGGTACCGGCGTTGGTAGAAATGGATGCGTTACCGCTAAGTGCCAATGGGAAAATAGATAAGAAAGCTTTGCCCGATGCTACAATTGAAACAGTAGTAACGAATGTATATACTGCTCCCCGTAATAAAACGGAGCAGACATTAGTGAACATCTGGCAGCATCTCCTGCAGGTGGAACAAATAGGCGTGCTGGACGATTTTTTTGAACTGGGCGGACATTCCTTACTGGCAATGAGACTGATTGCTGCTATTACCAAAGAACTGGAGGTAGCATTGACAGTTAGAAAATTATTCCAGCATCCAACGATTGCTACCCTGGCCAGTTACCTGCAACAGCAGGAAAAGGGGACTGTATTGAATATTACGGTGCAGCCAAGAACTGCCCGCATGCCTTTATCCTTTAGCCAGGAACGGTTGTGGTTTATCGACAAGCTGGAAGGAAGCAGTCATTATCATATACCGCTGGTACTGAGATTAAAAGGGAAATTAAATTACAATGCATTACAACAGGCGCTAAAAGATATTGTTGGCAGACATGAAATACTGAGGACGGTTATCCGCGAAGAAAATGGAAACGGTTATCAGTATATCCGTGCGGCGGATGACTGGCAACTGGAAAACATTGATACGGATATCACAGCGTTTATATACCGGCCCTTCGATCTTGGTGCCGACTATATGTTACGCGCAAGTGTGATTACACTTACTGAAGAAGAATATATACTGGCAATTACAGTTCATCATATTGCAGCAGATGGTTGGTCGGCTCCTGTTATTATCAGAGAGTTATCAACGTTGTATGCTGCTTACGTACGGCAACAGGATGCAGAACTGTTACCGCTGCCTGTGCAATACGCAGATTATGCCATCTGGCAAAGATCCTATGTAACAGGAAAAGTATTGGAATCACAGCAGGCTTACTGGAAAAAACAGCTCTCCGGACTGGAACCATTGAACCTGGCTACTGATTATCCAAGACCTCCTGTTCAGGGTATAAAGGGAAGTATTTTTAATGTTGAGATAGATAGTGAACTATCAGAAAAGCTATATCAGTTTAACCAGCAGTATGGTGTTACGCTATACATGACATTGCTGTCCGTATGCCAGGTTTTATTATACCGGTATACCGGTCAGGAGGATATCTGTGTAGGTACTCCACTGGCGGGCAGAAATCAACAGGAGGTGGAAGATCTGATCGGCTTCTTTGTGAATACAATGGCAGTACGCAGTGAACTGAACGGCTCTCTTTCTTTTATTGCATTGTTGCAAAAAGTGAAGGAAACACTGCTGGAAGGATATGAATACCAGGACCTGCCTTTTGAAGAAGTAGTGAAAGTGGTGTCTGAAAACAGAGACATGAGCAGGAGTCCTGTTTTCCAGGTTATGTTCCTGTTGCAGGATGCACTGGATATATCACGGTTGAGTTTCGATGGTGTTTCCGTAACTACAGAAAGTGTGGAACATAAGATCTCTAAATTCGATCTCACTTTCTTTATCACAGAAAAGAAGAATGGTTTAACATTAAGTATTGAATATGCTACTGATCTGTTCCAGCATGATACAATTGTGCGGATGGCAGGACATTATATTCAATTACTGAAAGCTATAGCAGAATCGCCATCACAGCAGATTGATACACTGCAGATGCTTTCTGCAAAAGAAGAAGAACAGTTATTACTGGAATTCAATGAGTCAGTTGATATACAGGCAGGTAACAGAAACATCGTGGAAGTGTTTACCGCACAGGTTGGCAATACTCCAGATGCAACAGCAGTTTGTTATCAGGATATAAAGCTTACTTACCGTGAACTGGATCAGTTATCCAATCAACTGGGGCATTACCTGAGAAGCAAAGGCGTGAAGGAAGATACACTGGTGCCTTTGTATGTAGACAGAGGACTGGAAATGATAATCGGTATACTGGGCATTCTGAAGGCAGGAGGCGCTTATGTGCCCGTGGATACACAATATCCGGCAGACAGGGTTAGATTTATGCTGGAAGATATCAACAGCCCATATTGCCTGACTACAGAAGGATTCGAGGAATCGTTAAAAGCAGTTTTACCTGCATCTTCCAATATCATTTGCCTGGATCATACAGCGTTATCACTGTTGCACGAAGATCGTACTCAGGTTATTACAGAATTATTGCCTCATCACCTGGCGTATATGATTTATACTTCAGGTTCTACAGGAACTCCAAAAGGAGTATTGCTGGAACATGGAGGAGTAGTGAACCTGGCTGCCGGACAAACGATCGCTTTAAGATTGCAACCGGGAATGAGAACCCTGCAGTTTGCTGCTTTTGGATTTGATGCTTCCTGTTATGAAATATTCAATACCCTGTTAAGTGGCGGTTGTCTTGTTATTCCCGATAAAGAGGATATTTTATCTGCCACCAGGTTCCATGAATTTATAAACAGACATGCAGTTGAAGTAGCTACGTTACCGTTATCTTATCTGAACGTAATAAAAGATAATATTCCGGCTGCTATTAAGACGATTGTATCGGCAGGAGAAGCCTTGAATAGTGAAGTAGGACGGCAGATCCAGTCGTATGGCATCCGGTTGATCAATGCTTACGGTCCTACAGAGAATACTGTTTGTGCTACATTATCTGATGATCCGTTGAAAGAAAACGGAAAGGTGGTTATTGGAAAACCCATTCCGAATGTATCCATACACATTTTAGATAAGTCCGGACAACTGGTGCCTGTAGGGGTACCGGGAGAGCTTCACATTGGAGGTGTGCAGGTGGCAAGAGAATATTATAACCGGGCAGCACTGACAGCAGAGAAATTTATTGAAGATCCTTTTGCACTGCATGCCCGTTTGTATCGCAGTGGAGATCTGGCCCGCTGGCTGCCTGACGGTAATATAGAATTCCTGGGCAGAACAGACGAACAGGTGAAAATAAGAGGGTATCGTATAGAACTGGGAGAAATAGAAAGTGTATTACAGCAAAGCGGATTGGTACATCAGGCAGTCATACTGGCCAAAACTGATCATAAGGGTAATAAGCAACTGGTAGGATATATTGTTCCAGGTGAACAATATGACCGGGAGCAATTATCTGTTTATATGAAGGACAGGCTTCCGGATTATATGTTACCGTTATTGGTGGAGCTGGATGTATTACCTCTCACCACCAGCGGGAAAATAGATAAAAAGGCATTACCGGACCCCGTAGGAGAGTTATTGCGTCAGCGGACTTATGTAGCACCCGGAAACGAAACAGAACAGTTACTGGCGTCTATATACGAAGAGTTGTTAGGTGTTACGAACGTGGGTATCTACAATGACTTTTTTGAACTGGGCGGGCACTCCCTGCTTGCTATCAGACTAATTGCGGCTATACGTAAAGAACTTCATGTAGAACTGACTGTAAAGGAAGTGTTTTTGCACCGTACCGTTGCAACACTTTCAGGATATGTTCAGCAACAGAGTAGTCGTTTTGTATTACCAGCTATTGTAGCACAGGAAAGACCTGCGCATATTCCATTGTCATTCAGCCAGGAGCGGTTGTGGTTTATTGACCATCTGGAAGGAAGTACACATTATCATATATCGACAGTCCTGAAATTAAAGGGCAATGTAAACCGGGATGCTTTGCAATACGCATTACAAAGCATTATAGGCCGTCATGAAATATTGAGGACGGTAATTAAGGAGGAAGAGGGAGTTGCTTATCAGCAAATATTAACTGCTGATAACTGGGAACTTAAGAACGTTAATACAGAAGCAGGTATAACTGAACTCGCGCATCAGCCATTTGACCTTGCAAATGATTATACTTTACGTGCTGGATTATGGAGCCAGAATAACGATGAACATGCGCTGCTGATCACCATGCATCACATTGCCTCAGATGGCTGGTCTGTTTCTATTCTTGGAAAAGAGTTGTCAGAACTATATGAGGCTTATATTGAAAACCGTCAGCACCGGTTGTTACCATTGCCAATACAATATGCTGATTATGCCATCTGGCAAAAATCTTATGTAACAGGTGATGTTCTTAAACAGCAGCAGCAATACTGGGTGAATAAATTATCCGGATTATCCCCGCTGAATTTACCAACCGATTATGTAAGGCCGGCTATTCAGCGTACTAACGGAGCTGTGATCAGTTTCACGATAGACAGTGATCTCACCAGGAAAATAAATGAGTTGAATCAACAGCAGGGTGTTACCCTGTTTATGACGTTATTATCTGCTTTCCAGGTATTGTTATACCGTTACAGCGGACAAACAGATATCTGTGTAGGTACACCACTGGCGGGCAGGAAACAGCAGGAAGAAGAAGCGTTGATTGGGTTTTTTATCAATACACTTGCAGTACGCAGTGATCTTAGCGATAATCCTTCCTTTACGGATTTGCTTCATCGTGTAAAAGAAACATTGCTGGAAGGATATGAATACCAGGATATGCCTTTTGAAAAGGTAGTGGAGGCCGTGGTAACTACGAGGGATCTGAGCAGGAATCCATTGTTCCAGGTGATGTTCGTGTTGCAGAATATGCTGGAAGATAATGCTTTCAGATTGGGCGATTTGTCTTTATCTGTAGAAGACTACGAAGAAAATACTGCTAAGTTCGATCTCGTATTTACGATGTTGCCTAAAGGGGAAGAGTTGATGCTGGGAATAGAATATAGTACAGATCTGTTCACAGAAGAAACCATTGTAAGGATGGGACATCACTATGAACAACTATTACGATCTGTAGTAGCTACTCCTGCTGAGCAGATCGGGGTAGTAAATATACTCACCGTTGAGGAGAAGAATAACCTTCAATTAATGTCTGAAGGACCTGCGATTTATTATCCGGAGGGTCAGACCTTTGTACATGCATTTGAAGAACAGGTAAAAAATACGCCGGATGCATTGGCGCTTAAATATGAAACATTAGAACTGAGCTACCGGCAACTGGATGAACGTGCTAACAGGGTGGCGCACTATTTAAAGCTTCAGGGTATACAACCTGATAGCATGGTGCCTATCTGTATGGATAGAAGTCTTGAGATGATCATTGGCGTTGTGGGTGTCTGGAAGGCTGGTGGAGCCTATGTTCCCATAGATCCGAAATTTCCGCAGGACAGGATCAGTTATATGTTAGAGGATTGCAATGCCACTGTAGTAGTAAGCAATCGTAACAGCAAAACCGCTTTGCCAGGAAATATTACAGCCACTGTAATATCTCTCGATGAAGATTATGAGATGTTGAATAGTCAGCCGGATTACTCACCGGAGATTGTGTCGGAACCTCATCACCTGGCCTATGTGTTGTATACTTCAGGATCAACAGGTAAGCCGAAAGGAGTGCTTGTAGAGCATATCGGTTTATTGAACCACCTGCTGGCAATGGTGGATGAGTTCAGTATGAATACGGAAACTATTCTGGCATTTACTGCGCCTTACACGTTTGATATTTCGGTATGGCAAATGGTAAATACGCTGATATGTGGAGGATGTACTATCATATATCCAGAGAACCTTATTCTCCGGCCGGATTTACTTATCAGAAAGGTGGATGAACAGCAGGTAACTTTATTACAGCTGGTACCATCATATCTTACAGCAGTATTGCAGGATGAACCGGATGTTACCCTTCGGTCATTGCAATATCTGCTTGTTACAGGAGAAGCTGTTACACGACAATTACTGGCACAATGGTTTGCACATGAGCATTATAAATCCATACCGGTAGTAAATGCTTATGGTCCCACGGAAGCTTCCGATGACGTGAGCTTTTATTTCATGGATAATACTCCGGATGCGGTTAATATCCCGGTTGGGAATCCTATTCAAAACCTGAGATTATATGTACTGGATAACCAGGGACAACTATGTCCGCAGGGAATACCCGGTGAAATTTGTGTAGCAGGTATAGCCGTAGCCCGTGGATATCTTAAACGTCCTGAGCTTACAGCAGAAAAGTTTGTACAGGATCCTTTCCATGCGGGAGATAGAATGTATAAAACCGGTGATCTGGGAAGATGGCTGCCGGATGGGAATATGGAGTACCTGGGCCGGCTGGATGATCAGGTAAAGATCCGTGGCTTCAGAATAGAGTTAGGAGAAATAGAAAGTGTATTGCAGGATTATCCTTTGGTAAGTCAGGCTGTAGTAGTGGCCAAATCAGACGACAGGGGCATTAAACGCCTGATAGGATATGTTGTTCCTGCTGGTAACCTGGATCGTGATGTACTTGTTGCTTACCTGAAAGAACGGTTGCCCGAATACATGGTACCGGTGATCTTTACGCTGGAACAACTACCGCTGACGGCTAACGGAAAAATTGATAAGAAAGCATTGCCTGATCTCACATCAGAAGCATTGCATACATATACAGCACCACGAAATAAAAACGAACAGTTGCTGGCAGATATCTGGCAGCGGTTACTGGGAGTAGAACAGATAGGTATATACGATAATTTCTTTGAACGTGGAGGCCATTCATTGCTGGTGATCAGGCTGACAGCCGCTATCAGAAAAGAAATGGGAGTAGAGTTGCAGGTGAAAGAGGTGTTTATGCATCCTACTATAGACGCGCTGCTTGCTTATTTGCAGTTGCAGGATACAACGGCATTACTACCCGCAATTACCGTACAGTTGAGACCTGCACGGATCCCATTATCATATAGCCAGGAACGTTTATGGTTTATAGACCAACTGGAAGGCAGCACACATTATCATATACCGGCGATATTCCGGCTGAATGGAATCACAAACAGAAATGCATTGCAATATGCACTGCAAGGTGTTATAAATCGTCATGAAGCGCTGAGAACAGTGATCCGTGAAGAAGATGGAATGCCATATCAGCATGTTTTGCCGACCGATAACTGGCAGCTGGAAGAGATCAGTGCAGATGTTGATATTCCAGCATTCATTAACAGACCGTTTGATTTGTCTGCAGATCATATGCTGAGGGCAGGGCTGATCACTGTTACAGATACAGCTCATATACTGGTAGTAGCAATACACCATATTGCATCTGATGGATGGTCATCTGCCATCATAGTGAATGAACTTTCTGCATTGTATACTGCTTATGTTGAGCAACGGGAAGCGGAACTTAAAATGCCGGAAATACAGTATGCAGATTATGCTATATGGCAACGGCAATACCTGCAAGGGGAAGCGATGGAGTCCTTACAGCATTATTGGAAACAACAACTGTCCGGTCTGGAATCACTCTCTTTGCCAACGGATTTTACAAGACCGCTGGTGCAAAGCACAAAAGGTGCGATGCTGAGTTTTCATGTAGACAGTAACCTGACAACTGCATTGAACCAATTAAGCAAGGATCAGGGAGCTACTTTATTTATGACCTTAATGTCGGCACTCCAGGTACTGTTGTATCGTTATACCGGTCAGCAGGATATTTGTGTGGGCACTCCGGTAGCAGGTAGAAGTCAGCAGGAAGTAGAAGACCTTGTAGGATTCTTCATTAATACACTAGCCATACGTGGACATCTGGACGGCGAACAATCATTTACGACCTTGCTTGAGCAAGTGAAGTCTACACTGCTGGAAGGATATGCTCATCAGGAAATGCCATTTGAAAAAGTAGTGGATGTAGTGGTGAAGAACAGGGATATGAGCAGAAGCCCATTGTTCCAGGTCATGTTTGTATTACAGAATGTACCGGATCATTCCGGCTGGAATATGCCAGGGCTTGCTTTATCAGAAGATGAAGCTGAACTGACTACAGCAAAATTTGATCTCATCTTTGTTATAGAAGAAAACTGTGATGGACTGGCATTAAATATAGAATACTGTACAGACCTGTTCATGCCTGATACTATCAGCAGGATGGCCGGACATTATGTACAATTGCTACAGGCTATTGCAGCAACACCGGCAGCGAAACTCCTTACGCTGCCAATGCTTACGCAACCGGAAGAAGAAACATTACTGCAAACATTTACAGGATTTTCTGTTGGTTATCCTGAGGGAAAGACTATTGTAACACTTTTTGAAGAGCAGGTTCTCAGAACACCGGATGCCATTGCAATAGTGCATAATGATAATCATTTAACCTACCGGGAACTGAATGAACGATCTAATCAGCTGGGACATTATCTCAGGAGTAAGGGAGTGAAAGGAGACTCTCTGGTACCTGTTTGTATTGATAACGGTCCGGATATGATCATAGCCTTACTGGGAATCCTGAAAGCCGGTGGAGCTTACGTGCCGATTGATCCAACGTATCCGGAAGATCGTATACGTTATATGCTGGAAGATACAGCAGCGGCTATTGTAATCAGCAGTAGTGCAGATAGTGCTGTATTACAATCAGTAGAGATTATTGAAATGGATAAAGACTGGGATATTATCAGTCAGCATTCATTATCATCAGTACCGGCTGTTATTACCCCTGATAATCTCGCGTATGTAATTTATACTTCCGGTTCTACCGGTCGCCCTAAAGGAGTATTGATAGAGCATAAAAATGTAGTAAGATTATTTGAAACAGAAACCCCGCTATATGATTTTAATGACAGCGATGTATGGACAATGTTCCACTCTTTCTGTTTTGATTTTTCCGTATGGGAAATGTATGGCGCATTGTTCTATGGCGGCCGTTTAGTACTGGTGCCTAAGAATATTGCGAGAGATATTACCCTGTTTGGCGAATTACTGATCAGGGAGAAAGTAACCATATTGAATCAAACGCCTTCTTCATTTTATGTATTACAGGATTATCTCACAGCCCGTACCAATACTATCTCTGTACGATATGTGATTTTTGGCGGAGAAGCGCTGAATCCCGGAAAACTAAAACCCTGGAAAGCAGCGTATAAAGATTGCCGTTTGATCAACATGTACGGTATTACCGAAACAACGGTACATGTAACCTACAAGGAATTGGAGGACGAACATCTGAACAGCAGTGCAAGTGTAATAGGTAAAACAATACCAACCCTTAGTGCATATATCCTGGACAGCGCATGCATACCTGTACCAGTAGGTGTTACGGGCGAACTGTATATTGGTGGCGCAGGCGTAGCCAGAGGTTATCTGAACCGTGCTGAATTAACTGCTGAAAGATTTGTATCTAATCCGTTTATAGCTGGTGAAAGATTATATCGTACTGGCGATCTTGCCCGGTGGTATCCTGATGGGAATATTGAATACCTGGGACGTATAGACGATCAGGTGAAGATCCGTGGTTTCCGTATAGAACTGGGCGAAATTGAAAGTTGCCTGCAACAAAGCGGATTGGTAAGCAACAGCGTGGTACTGGCAAGGACTGGCAATACTGGAGATAAACAACTGGTGGGTTATGTGGTGCCTGAAGCTGCGTTTAGTAAGGATGCAGTGCAATCCTGGCTGAAAGAACGTTTGCCGGAATATATGGTGCCTGCTTTATGGGTGCCATTGGAAGAAATTCCATTAACATCAAACGGAAAGGTAGATCGTAAGGCATTACCAGAACCGGAAGCCGGTAAACTGCTGAATAATATTTATGAAGCTCCCCAAAATGAAACACAGGAAAAACTGGTAAACATCTGGCAGGAGTTATTAGGTGCAGAGCGGATAGGCATCCTGGACAATTTCTTTGAACTGGGAGGAGACTCTATCAGCATAATAAGAGTAGTGAGTAAGATATCCAGGGTATTTAATAAAACAGTAAAAGTATTCGAAGTATACAAATCGGCTACAATTCTGCAATTAGGAGAATTGGTGGATAGCCGGACAGTCAATCATACGCATAACATTGAGGTATATAATACGGTGAAAGATGAGATAGAGATGTTCAGGAAGAATGCATTGGCCGGATTGGAAGATGCAGACCTGGTGGAGGATATCTATCCTATGAGTGATATTGAAAAGGGGATGATATATGTATCACAGCTTTATCCGAAAGAGGCGCTTTATCATGATCAGTTCGTGTGTCAGATTCCTAAAACATTTGATGCTGCACTGCTGAAGAATGCATATGAATTGCTGGCCCGGAAACATAGCATATTAAGAACAGCTTTCCGTTTGGATACAGATGGAAATGATCTTCAGATCGTATATCAATCTGTTACACCAAACATCCCTGCTTTTGATATCCAGTCTTTAAACGGAAATGAAATAAAGATTCAGGTAGAACAGTATCTTGAACAGGAAAGAGGAATTCCTTTTGTTGTGGACAAAGCACCACTGTGGAGAGCTACTGTATTTTATCACAGAGATTGGAATTTACTGGCATTTCAATTTCATCATGCTATTCTTGATGGATGGAGTGTAGCGTCACTGAATACAGAATTGTTCAATCTCTGTACAAGTTTGCTCAATCAGCCGGAACAGCCAACATTACCAATGTTGAAATGTACTTATAAAGATTTCATCATTGAAAACCTGGTAGCAAAACGGAGTGATGATAACGGCCTGTTCTGGAAAAATGAATTAGCAGACTATAAACGCCTGGATATATTTACAGAAGAGCAGGACTACCAGGTATTGGAGCATACATACGATGCCTCATTCATCGCCTTGCTGAAAGAAAGAACAAAGAAGGATAATCTTTCACTGAAAGGGCTTGCTTTTGGAGCATATCTGTATGCGTTAAGCCTGCTTACATATGAAGATGAACTGACGCTCGGATTGGTAACAAATAACAGACCTGTGCTGGAAGATGGAGATCAGTTATTAGGATGTTTCCTGAACACAATTCCTTTCAGGTTTAAATTAGCCGCAGCAAATGGAAGCTGGGGAGAATATTTTAAAGAGATAGAAGATAAACTTTTATCGCTTAAAGAAAGGGACAGAACCAGTCTCTTTGAAATTACAAAGATTACAGGAGAGCAGTCTTCCCATAACAATCCTTTCTTTGATGCCTTATTCAATTTCATAAACTTCCATGTTTATGATAAACTGGAAAATGAAATTATTGATAAGGAACCGTTATCTGTTAATGATTACGAGCTGACCAATACTTACCTGGATTGTACAGTAAATACTACTGGAAACATTTTCCAGATTCAGTATTCTTTGAGAAGAAAACTGAAGTCAGGTAAGACTCTTGCAGATCTGCTGGATTATTTTAATAAAGCTGTTTCAGCCTATCTGGAACATTACAATGAACCGGTAGCCAGTAATAGTATTATACCAGATGTATTTAACAAAACAACGGTGGAGTATGATCTGGATCAAACACTGGTGTCCCTGTTTGCGAAACAGGTGTTAAACAGCCCTGATGCAATAGCCCTGGTACATGAAGGGGTTACATTGACTTATGGAGATCTGGATAAAAAGTCTAATCAGCTGGCGCATTACCTGAAAGAAAAAGGAGTTGGCGAAGAGATGCTGATACCTGTTTGTATGGACCGCAGTCCTGATCTGATAGTTAGTATCCTGGCAATATTAAAAACAGGAGCTGCCTATGTACCAGTTGATGCAGGTTATCCGCAGGATCGTATAACTTATATGCTGGAAGATTGTAACAGCCGTTTGGTAATTACAACACTCAGGTATGCACATTTATGCAGCGATGTTGAATTGGTTTGTGTAGATACGCCTATATGGAATGGACCGGATTCTTCATTATCCACTGATATATCAGCAAAACAACTGGCATATGTGATCTATACTTCGGGCTCTACCGGACGTCCTAAGGGAGTGATGATAGAACATCGTAATGTAGTGAATCTTGTTAACTGGCATATTGATGCTTATGAAGTGAGTGCAGAAAGCCGGGCTACCACTATGGCAAGTATCGGATTTGATGCCTTTGGATGGGAAATATGGCCTTATCTGTGCGCGGGCAGCACATTATTTATCCTGGATGATAATAAGCGCCTTTCGCCGGAAGAAGTGGTGAAAAGTTATATAGCAAATAAGATCACACATAGTTTTATTGCAACGGGTTTAGTGACGGATATTATCAGTGCATTGCATGACCATGAAACTGCATTGCAATATCTGTTAACAGGAGGCGACCGTCTGCCAGCTGTAGAAGTGAGTAATTTGCCATTTGCTTTGGTTAACAACTACGGACCAACTGAGAATACTGTAGTAACAACTTCTTACAGATTGTTGTCAGATAATGAAGATGTTATTCCTTTTATTGGCCGGCCTGTATCCAATTCACAGGTATATATTATCAATGGATATTTATCACTGTCTCCGGTAGGAGTAGCAGGAGAATTGTGTATCAGTGGTACACAGCTGGCAAGGGGTTACTTGAATTTGCCAGTGCTTACAGCAGAGAAATTTATAGCGCATCCTTTCATAGCAGGAGAACGGTTATATCGGACAGGAGATCTTGCGCGCTGGTTGCCGGATGGGAATATTGAATACCTGGGCAGAACAGATGAGCAGGTAAAGATCAGAGGATATCGTATTGAGTTAGGAGAAATAGAAAATGTATTACAGCAAAGCGGACTGGTAAGTCAGGCTGTAACATTAGCTAAATCCGATGCGAGGGGAATGAAGCGCCTGGTAGCTTATGTGGTGCCTCTTAATAATTTCAATAAGGAAACATTGCTGGCTTACCTGGAAAGTAAACTACCGGATTACATGGTGCCATTGATAGTATTGCTGGAGAATATGCCACTTACTGCCAATGGAAAAATTAACAGGAATGTTTTGCCTGATCCGGAAGCTACAGACTTCTCCACCGGTATTTATGTAGCGCCGCGAAATGAAACAGAAGCGAAGATTGCCACTATCTGGCAGCAACTGTTGCCAGTAGCGCAGATTGGTATATATGATAACTTCTTTGAACTGGGTGGACATTCCTTGTTAGCCATAAGACTGCTGGGCATAATGCGCAGAGAACTTCAGGCTGAACTGGAAGTGAAAGATCTGTTTGCACATGCAACCATTGCAGCATTGGCGGCTTATGTTACAAAAGCATCTGGTAAAGTTTTACTGCCTGCAATTACTGTACAACCAAAACCTGACCGTATTCCATTGTCATTTGGCCAGGAACGTTTATGGTTTATTGATCAGTTGGAAGGTAGTTTGCATTATCATACACCTGCAGTTTTAAAACTAAAGGGAAAAGTAAATCAGCCTGCTTTACAACTAGCGATACAACAAATTATTAATCGTCATGAGATATTAAGAACAGTTATTGGTCAATCTGCTGAAGACGGTATTGTTTATCAGCAGGTATTACCGCAGGATCAGTGGAAACTGGAAACATTAACAGATGATGTGATCTCTTTCATAGACAAACCGTTTGATCTTTCTGCAGATCATATGTTGAGAGCCGGATTGATCACGTTAGGAGCGGATGAGTTTATACTGGTAATAGTAATGCATCATATTGCATCTGATGGCTGGTCTGTCGGTATTATAGTGAATGAGTTAACAGCACTTTATAATGCTTATACAACGCAACATCCGCCATTGCTGAAGCCCTTATTGATTCAATATGCGGATTATGCTATATGGGAAAGATCGTATCTCACAGGTGCCGTACTGGCACATCAGCAGGCGTATTGGGAAAAACAACTGGCAGGTCTGGAACCGCTGAATTTACCCACAGATTATCCAAGACCAGCAGTTCAGAGTACCAATGGAGCTGTAGTACGTTTTGAAATAGAAGATTCATTAACTGATGCGCTCCATCAACTGGGCCGGCAACAGGGTACTACATTGTTTATGACCTTGTTCTCTGCCTTCCAGGTATTACTGTATCGCTACAGTAGTCAGGAAAATATCTGTGTAGGAACACCGGTAGCAGGAAGAAGACAACAGGAAGTAGAAGACCTGGTAGGATTTTTTGTGAATACACTGGCGGTGCACACAGATCTGAGCGGAACACCTTCTTTCTCCGAACTGTTGCAACGGGTAAAAGCTACTTTGCTGGATGGGTATGAACATCAGGATATGCCTTTTGAGAAAATAGTAGAAGCCGTAGTGAAAACACGTGATCTGAGCAGGAGCCCGTTATTCCAGGTGTTTTTTGTAATGCAGAACGGACCTGCAACTGATGGAATCAGCTTAAATGAAATATCCGTATCTGCTGTAGAAAATGAACATGTAGTAGCTCAGTTTGACCTCACCTTTACTATTGCAGAAGAAGGCGAAGCGCTATTGTTAAGCGTGGATTATTGCAAAGATATTTTTGCAGAAGAAACGATTGCCCGAATGGGTAGGCATTTTAAACAGCTGTTATGGTCTGTTGTGAATGATGCCACACAGGATATCAATACCTTATTGATGCTGCCACAGGAAGAAGAAAACATGTTGCAGCAAATAGGTCAGGGAGTACTGGTGGATTACCCGCAAACAGAAACATTTGTAAGTCTGTTTGAAGCTCAGGCAGCGCAAACTCCGGATGCAACGGCATTGGTATATGAAGGGAAAGTACTAACCTACCGCGAACTGAATGAGCAGGCTAATCAACTGGCTAATTATCTCATCACGCTTGGCGTTAAAACAGATACACTGGTGGCTGTTTGCATAGAACGGTCGCTGGAAATGATTATAGGTATAATAGGCATCATGAAAGCAGGGGCAGCTTATGTTCCCATTGATATAACGTATCCGGCTCACCGTATCAGTTATATCCTGGAAGATGCAAATGCAGATGTAATTATCAGCAGTAAATCTACCCGTGAGGTGATACCTGGTACTTCAGTTGCAAGGATTGTAGTCCTGGATGAAATAGCTCAATATCCAATTACGTCCCCTGCTATTGTTCTGGCACCTCAGGATCTTGCCTATGTAATTTATACTTCTGGTTCTACAGGTACCCCCAAAGGTGTATTAATAGAACACAGAGGCATGCTTAATCACTTATTTGCGAAAATAAATGAGCTGAAACTGGATGCTACATCCATCATCGCTTACACTGCTTCTTACACTTTCGATATTTCTGTGTGGCAGATGTTTGCAGCATTATTATGCGGAGGTCGCACTATTGTATATCAGGAAGAACTAATACTACAACCGGCATCCTTCATAAAACAGGTAGTTGCTGATAAAGTAAGTATCCTGGAATTGGTACCATCTTATCTGAGAGCATTGTTGCAGGAAGAGGTGGAAGTAATCCCTGAACATTTGCAGTATTTACTGGTTACTGGCGAAGCTGTTAACCAGCCATTACTGGAACAATGGTTCAGTCATAAACATTACGGAGGTATTCCTGTTGTTAACGCTTATGGACCAACGGAAGCCTCCGATGATATCACGCATCATTTTATGCATGAAACGCCTAATGGTAATAGTGTGCCATTAGGTAAGCCAATACAGCATATGCATATTTCAATATGGGATAAACGCGGACAATTATGTGCATGGGGAATTCCAGGTGAAATCTGTGTATCAGGAATAGGGGTGGCTCGTGGTTACCTGAACCGTCCAGAATTAACAAGTGAAAAATTTGTTACCGATCCTGCTACTGGTGTAAGGATGTATCGTACAGGAGATTTGGGACGCTGGCTTCCGGATGGTACCGTGGAGTACCTGGGACGTATGGATGACCAGGTGAAGATCCGCGGTTACCGGATAGAACTGGGCGAAATAGAAAAAGTACTGCAACAACATGAACAGGTAATTGCATCTGTGGTGGTGGCAAAATCAGGAAACCTGGTAGGATATATAGTATGTGAAGGAGAAGCAGATAAGGAAATTATCCGTACTTATCTGACACGTAAATTACCCGAATACATGATGCCGGTGCTGGTAATACTGGATAAACTACCGTTAACGGCTAATGGGAAAGTAGACAGGAAATTATTACCTGATCCTGCGGGAGAATTGTTAACGAATAATCTGTATGTAGCTCCCCGTAATGAAACGGAACAGGTATTGGTTGAAATATGGGAACAGCTGCTGGGTACAGAACAGATAGGAGTAAATGATAACTTCTTTGAGCGCGGCGGTCATTCATTACTGGCAATAAGATTGCTGGCCCTGATTCGTAAACGGCTGGAAGTAGAGCTGGTAGTGAAAGACATATTTGTATATCCAACGATTGCTACCCAGAGTACTTATTTACAATCACAGCGTAACAACAATTTACTTCCGCCTGTTACAATACAAAACAGGCCAGCACACATTCCGTTGTCATTCAGTCAGGAGCGTTTATGGTTTATTGACCGCCTTGAAGGCAGTACAAACTATCATATACCGGGTATATTAAAATTAAAAGGTCGTCTGGATCGGGAGCGTTTACAATATGCGCTACAGGGAATTATCAACCGTCATGAAGTACTGAGAACGGTCATCCATTGGTCAGATGAGGATAATAGTGCCTATCAGCAGGTATTAGAGGCAGATGGCTGGCAGTTGACGGATATTGATACAGAGCCTGATGAGGAAAATGTAACAGCGGCAATTGCTGCATTTATCGGGTTACCCTTTGATCTGTCTGCCCATCATATGCTGAGAGTTGGTTTGATAACCTTATCTGCAGAGGATTACATACTGGTAATTGTAACACATCATATTGCCTCTGATGGCTGGTCGGAAACAATTATTGTAGAGGAATTAGTGGAGCTGTATAATGCAAGTGAGGCGAAACTCTTGCCAATGTCTTTACAATATGCAGATTATGCTATATGGCAGCGGAATTATTTAAAGGGAGAAGTACTGGACAGGCAGCTGGAATATTGGAAAAAACATTTGTCGGGTGTAGCGACACTGGATCTGCCTGTTGATTATGTAAGGCCCGCTGTTCAAAGTATGAAAGGCGCGATGGCTGATTTTACTATAGATAGTACTTTGAAAAAAGAGCTCCAACAATTCAGTCAGCAACAGGGAAGTACCTTGTTCATGACATTGCTGGCTGCATTCAAAGTATTACTGTATCGTTATAGTGGTCAGGATGATATCTGCGTAGGGATACCGGTAGCAGGCAGAAAACAGCAGGAAGTAGAAGGATTAATCGGCTTCTTTGTGAATACACTCGCGGTGCGGAGTGATTTAAGCGGAGAACCGGTATTCAGTGATTTCTTGCAACAGGTAAAAGAAAGCCTGTTACTGGGATACACTTACCAGGACACTCCTTTTGAGAAAGTGGTGGATGCTGTGGTAGAGAACAGGGATATGGGCAGAAGTCCTTTGTTCCAGGTGATGTTCGTATTTCAGAATATGCCGGAAACACCGGCATTAAAACTGGGTGATTTATCATTGTCCTTTGGAGATGCTGTACATGATACTGCGAAATTCGATCTCACTTTTGTAATGAATGAAAGTGAAGACGGTTTAACACTCAGTGTGGAATACTGTACAGATTTGTTCCACAGTGGAACAGTTGCCCGGATGGCAGGACATTATATTCAATTACTAAATGCTATAACAGTATCTCCATCGCAGCAGATTAACAGACTGCCGATGCTTTCCATAAGTGAAGAAGCGCAGTTGTTACTGGAATTTAATCAGCCTGTAGATTTACAGGCAAGGAACAGAACGATAGTGGAAGTGTTTACCGAACAGGTGAATAACACCCCGGATGCTACAGCAGTCTGGTACCAGGAAACAAAGCTTACCTATCGTGAACTGGACCGGTTATCCAATCAACTGGGACATTACCTGAGTGATAATGGTGTGAAAGAAGATACACTGGTGCCTTTGTATGTAGACAGAGGACTGGAAATGATTATCGGTATATTGGGTATTCTGAAAGCAGGCGGCGCTTATGTACCTGTGGATACACAATATCCGGCAGACAGGGTAAGGTTTATACTGGAAGATATTAATAGTCCGTATTGCCTTACTACAGCAGGATTCGAGGAATCATTAAAAGCAGTTTTACCCGCATCTTCAGATATCATTTCCCTGGATCATAGAACAGTAGGGCTGTTGCATAAGAATCGCATGCCGGTTATTACCGGACTGTTACCTCAGCACCTCGCCTATATGATCTATACTTCGGGTTCTACAGGAACTCCTAAAGGGGTACTGGTGGAACATGGAGGAGTGGTGAGTCTGACTGCAAACATGGCTTCTGCTTTAAGATTACAACCGGGTATGAAAACCCTTCAGTTTGCGGCTTTTGGATTTGATGCTTCCTGTTATGAAATTTTCGATACGCTGTTAAGTGGTGGTTGTCTTGTTATCCCGGATAAGGATGATATTTTATCTGCTACACAGTTTTCCGAATTCATAAACAGTCATGAAGTAGCAGTGTTAATGCTGCCTCCATCTTATCTGAATGTTATAAAAGATAATATTCCGGTTGCTGCCAAAACAATTGTATCCGGAGGAGAAGCATTGAACAGTGAAATAGCACGGCAGATACAGTCTGCTGGTATCAGGCTGGTAAATGCTTATGGCCCGACAGAAAATACTGTTTGTTCTACTTTATCAGATGACCCGCTGAAAGAAAATGGAAAGGTTGTTATTGGAAAACCACTAGCGAATGTATCCATACACATTTTAGATAAGTCCGGACAGTTAGTTCCGGTGGGTGTTCCGGGAGAGGTACATATTGGAGGTTTACAGGTAGCCAGAGGTTATCTGAACCGGGCAGCTTTAACCGCAGAAAAATTCATTGCCGATCCTTTTGCCCAACATGCCCGTTTGTATCGTAGTGGAGACCTTGCACGCTGGCTGCCGGATGGTAATATAGAATACCTGGGCAGAACAGATGAGCAGGTAAAGATCAGAGGGTATCGTATAGAGCTGGGAGAAATAGAAAGTGTATTACAGCAAAGCGGATTGGTAAATCAGGTAGTAGTACTGGCAAAAGCTGATGATAAAGGAAATAAACGCCTCATAGGATATGTAGTTCCGGCAGGCATATTTAACAGTGATGCACTGAATGGTTATCTGAAAGAGAGGTTACCGGAATATATGATCCCTGCATTATGGGTAGCACTGACTGAAATTCCATTAACAGCAAGTGGTAAAGTAAACCGCAAAGCATTGCCGGAACCGGTTATGGAGGGGCTGGCAGATCAATCTTCGTATGTTGCTCCGCGTAATGAAATGGAAATTGGGCTGGCAACTATCTGGCAGGATTTACTGGGAATAGAAAAAGTAGGTATTCACGATAACTTCTTTAAACTGGGAGGAGATTCCATTATTACGATCCAGGTAATTAGTCGCGCTAAATGGATAGGATGTGCTTTACAACCTAAAGATGTATTTATGCATCAAACAATTGCACAGCTGGCAGCGATTGCAACAACACGTAAAAACACAGACAGTATTGTTAAAGGTGAGCAGGGGCAGTTACAGGGCACTGCCGGACTGTTACCAATTCAGCAATGGTTCTTTGAAGAACAACCTTCCGTAAAATCTGCCATTCATCACTTCAATCAAAGTGTTCTACTGAATCTGGATAAGAAAATAGATAAGGAGATATTGGAGGATGTATTAACACAATTGCAGACACATCATGATGCTCTCCGGTTCACCTATTCCGGCAATGATACTCATTGGGAACAAAGGTATAGCGATGAATATACATCATTGATAGAAGTGGATCTGACGGCTGTACCGGAGTCTTTATTGGCTGATGCAGTTACTACATGTTGCGATCAGAATCAGGCTGCACTTAATATAGCTGATAATGAACTGATGCGGATGGTGTGGATCAAAACTGCAGATACGGCAACGCATAACCGCTTATTGATTGTGATTCATCACCTGGCTGTAGATGGCGTGTCCTGGCGCATCTTGCTGGAAGATGCAGAACATTTGCTGGAAGCTGCCGTTAAAAAAGAACGCATCAGCCTGGGTGAAAAGAGCAGTTCCTACAGGCAATGGTATAATCACCTGGCGCAATACGGAAAATCGTCCAGGCTGTTATCTCAGTTACCATACTGGAAACAGGTAACCGAAACAGCGAAAAACTTACCGGTAGATGGTAACCCTGATGAAGCCGCAACGGTTAATGATACCAACTCCTTTACCATTCATCTGGAAGCAGATCTTACCCGGCAATTGCTACAGGAAGTTTCAACAGCCTATAACACAGAAATCAATGATATACTATTGGCAGCATTGGCACTTACATGGAGTGGATGGAGCGGAAAACAGGATGTTGTTGTAGGACTGGAAGGTCATGGCAGGGAAGATCTGGGAACAGGGATAGATACAAGTCGTACGGTAGGATGGTTCACTAATCTGTACCCGGTATTGCTGCATATTAATAATAGCAGAGACAACAGCGATCTGATAAAAAGTATAAAAGAACAACTCCGTCAGATACCCGATAAGGGGCTGGGATATGGGGTGCTGAAATACCTGAACAAAGAAACATCGCTACAAGGAGCTACACCATGGAATATATTGTTTAATTACCTCGGACAGTTTGATAATATCACAAACGCGCAGGGCTTGTTCAGTTATGCAGATGAATCTGCTGGTAATGAAATAAGCAGTAGTTACCCAATGAGAGGTTTGCTTTCAATAAATGGAATGATACAGGAAGGCCAGTTGTCTTTTCACTGGAGTTATAGTAACAAACATTTTGAAAGTGCCACTATAGAATCACTGGCTGTTATTTACATTTCCCATTTGAAAGAGTTGATAACTCATTGTGTGAAACAGGGCAAGGTACAGCAATCATTTACGCCAGCTGATTATGGACTGTCCGGTGAAGTAAGCTATCAGAAGATGGATAGGTTCTTAAACGGTAACGAGGACGAATTGGAAGATATCATCAGTTTTTAAAAAATTAATAAATGAGTATTAAAGAATTTGTAAGTAAACTCGAAAGCGCTCACTTCTCGCTGGCAGTGCAGGATGGTAAACTATTACTGAGAGGCGACAGGAATAAACTGACTGATGAGCAAATTGCAGCTATAAGAAAGGAAGATGAGGTAATAACTTACATAAAGGATAATAAACAACAGCTGATAGATTATATCGCTGAATACAAATTGCCGGTTGCCAAGAAACGGTCGGAGAATATTAGTGCTATTTACCGCTTAAGCGGTTTGCAGGAAGGAATGCTGTTTCATGGATTATATGATGAAGAGGTATTGGCATACACGGAACAATTTACCTGTGATATCAGGGAAGTGAATGTTGATATACTAAAGGAAAGCTGGAACCTGCTGCTGAAAAGGCATAGCATCCTGCGCAGTAGTTTTGAATATGAGGAGCTGGGAATGCCGGTACAATGTGTATACCGTGAAGTGACGCTGCCTTTTGAAGTGGTAGACTATCAACATTTGAATCCGGCAGATCAGCAGCTGGCAATTGAAGCCTACCTGCGTACAGATCTTTCCATGGGACTCAATTATAAGGAACCACCTTTGATGCGCATCACATTATTGCAAACTGATAAGGATAGCTATCATATGTTATGGACCTACCACCATATCTTATTAGATGGTTGGTCTATGTCAATTCTGCTGGAAGAGTTATTACAATATTATGAATTGCTGGCAGATGGTAAGACTGTTGAATGGAAAGGTGAGGATCTGTATGAGGATTATATCCGTTATGTGGAAGGGCGGAATAAAGAGCAGGAAGAGCTATTCTGGCAAAAGTATATGAATGGAGTGGAAGAAGGTAGCCTTTTACCTTTTATTTCATCTGCAGAAAGCCGTACAAAAGGAGCAGGTATATTTCAGGAGGAATTGCTGGTGCTGGATGAAGAGATTAGTGCCCACGTGGAAGCATATGCGAAGAAAAATGGGTTGACGGTAAATACTTTGATGCAGGGAGTTTGGGCATTTATCCTGCATAATTATACAGGGAAAAAGAGTGTTACTTATGGAGTTATTACATCAGGGCGTCCGGAGGAATTACCTGAAGTGGAAAAAAAAGCAGGACTATATATCAATACACTGCCTTTACACTCAAAGTTAAACTACAATACCGGCATTGCAGAGTGGCTGAATGATATTCAGCAGGGGCAGATAGAATCAAGAGAGAACGGATATACCGCACTAAGTACAATTCAGCGGTGGACAGGGATTACAGGAGATCTGTTTGATAGTATCCTGGTCTTTGAAAATTATCCCGTGAGTAAGATTGCTGCATCTGGTTCCTGGAAACTTAAACTGGATAATGTTATCATAAAAGAACACACTAATTATCCACTAACGATTATAGTAGGTGCATCGGATAAAATTGAAGCCCTGTTTATCTATAATGAGGATATACTGGAAACGCAATATGTGAAACGGTTGTCCGGGCATTTCAAACAGGTATTGACACAAATCATATCGCAGGAAGAAGGGACTGTAGGTGATATTGTCCTGATAACAGCCGCTGAAAAAGAGCAGTTACTGCATAGCTTTAATGATACCTTTATTAAGGCGGATGAAAATCAAACGATCATTACCATGTTTGAGCAGCAGGTGCAGCAGACTCCTTCTGCGATAGCACTTGTGTTTGGGGAAGAAAAGCTCACATACAAACAACTGGATGAACGTTCAAATCAGTTTGGACATTATCTTAAAAACCAGGGCGTTCAACATGAAATGCTGGTACCGGTTTGTATGGAAAGAAGTCCGGAAATGATAATAGCTATCCTTGGTGTTCTGAAAGCCGGAGCAGCTTACGTACCCATTGATCCGGACTATCCTGCTGAGCGTATTCATTTCATGTTATCGGAAAGTAACAGCCCCGTGATTATAACAACAACAGCATATTCCGGTCAGTTACATTCAACCCTGAAGTATATCTGTACAGATAAGCTGGTTACACTGTTACAGCAGGAACCGCTAACACCGGTAAATACTGTTTTGCATTCCGGTAATCTGGCTTATATCATTTATACTTCAGGGTCTACTGGTCAACCAAAAGGAGTGATGGTGACACATGAAAATGTGGTGAGTTTAGTGAACGGAGTAAATTATGTTTCTTTTAATACTTCCAATATTCTGTTGTCTACCGGATCTCCTTCTTTTGATGCTACCACTTTTGAATACTGGGGGATGTTGTTAAATGGCGGGCAACTGGTATTATGTGAGGAACAGACTTTGCTGGATCCTGCTTTACTGAAAAGGGAAATTCAGCAACGGGGAATCAGCATGATGTGGTTTACAGCAGGATGGTTTAATCAGCTGGTGGATACTGATATCCACGTATTTAAAAGCTTATCTGTTGTTTTAGCAGGAGGAGAAAAATTATCAGCAAAACATGTCAACAAGTTATTAGAGGAATACCCGTCTATTAAAATAATTAATGGATATGGTCCTACGGAGAATACAACCTTTTCATTAACCTATCCTGTTAAAACAGGTTTGTTCAATGATAATATTCCGATAGGTTATCCTTTAAGTAACCGTCAGGCTTATATAGTGGATGAACTACAGCATTTAGTGCCGGTAGGTGTAGTGGGCGAAATCTATTTGGGAGGTGCCGGTGTGGCACGTGGTTATCTGAATCGTCCTGATTTAACAGCAGAGAAATTTGTAGCTAATCCGTTCGGTAGTGAAAGGCTTTATAAAACAGGCGATTTGGGCAAATGGCTTCCTGATGGAACAATTGCATATACAGGAAGAATAGATGAACAGGTAAAGATCCGTGGCTTCCGTATAGAGTTGGGTGAAATTGAAAGTGTACTGCAACAATGTGAATGGGTTAGCCAGGCGGTGGTTACTGCTTTGCCGGATGCAAATGGTCAAAAGCGATTGATAGGTTATGTAGTGCCTGGGAGTACTTTTGACAGAGAAGGGGTGATGAACTTCCTGAAGGAAAAGTTGCCTGCTTATATGATACCTGTGTTGCTGATTGAATTGGCACAACTACCATTAACAGTCAATGGGAAAGTAGACAAGAAAAAATTACCACTACCGGAAACGGATACGTTGTTAATAAATGAATATGTAGCTCCCCGTAATCAAACGGAACAATCACTGGCTCTTATTCTGCAACGTATATTGAAAATAGAACGGATAGGAGTATATGATAACTTCTTTGAATTAGGAGTACATTCTCTGATGGTCATCAGGCTAATTGCTGCCATACGGGAAGAAATGGCTGTAGAGCTTACAGTGAAATCCTTATTCACATATGTTACGATTGCTTCATTAGCCGAATATATTGTGCAGGAAGGAAATAAGGTATTACTTCCTGCCATTACCCAACAGCCAAGACCCGCAAAGATACCATTGTCATTCAGCCAGGAGCGATTATGGTTTATTGATCAGCTGGAGGGAAGTTTACATTATCATATGCCTGCGGCATTAAGATTAAGAGGTAAAGTAAGCAGGGATGCACTTCAATATGCATTGCAAAGAATTGTTAGCCGGCATGAGGTGCTTAGATCGGTTATCCGGTCGGAAGATGGTATTGCCTGGCAGGAAGTGATGGGAGCTGATGGTTGGCAACTTTCAGAGATAACAGTAGCAGGTGACCTGAAAACGGCTATCAATTCATTTATTTACCAGCCGTTTGATCTCAGCTCGGAATATATGCTGAGGGCCGGATTGGTGCATTTAAATGAAGAAGAATATATTCTGGTGTTAGCTATGCATCACATTGCATCAGATGGATGGTCTGTTAATGTACTCGTAAAAGAATTTACGGAATTGTATGCTGGCGGTTCAGATCAATTACCGGAATTGCAGATACAGTATGCAGATTATGCCATATGGCAAAGAACATACGTTACAGGAGATGTGTTGCAATCCCAGCAGGATTACTGGTCTCAGAAATTAGCAGATACCCCGCCACTGGAGCTGCCGCTTGATTATAACAGACCAGCCATACAGCGGACCAATGGTGCTGTGGTGAATCATCATATAGATGGTTTGCTGACAGCCAAACTGAAAGGATTCAGTCATAAACAGGAAGTTACTTTATACATGACTTTGTTGTCTGCATTTTATGTGTTGTTGCACAGGTACAGCAGACAGGACGATCTTTGTATAGGAACACCTGTGGCGGGCAGAAGACAAAAGGAAGTAGAAGATCTGATAGGTTTTTTTATAAACACGCTGGCACTGCGCTGCGACCTGAGTGGTAAACCATCTTTCACGGAATTATTGCAGCAGGTAAAAACAACATTACTGGAAGGATATGCTCATCAGGATATACCTTTTGAAAAAGTGGTGGAAGTTGTAGTGAAAGACAGGGACCGGAGCAGAAATCCATTATTCCAGGTAATGTTTGTATTAGAGAATACACCCGACTCCCCGGAGCTGGTATTAGGAGATTTATCTCTTTCCGGTGAAGAAGTAGAACTTACCACGGCTAAGTTTGATCTGAACTTTATGATATCAGAAACAGAGCAAGGGATAGATTTGAGTATTGTATATGCTACAGACCTGTTTGCCCAGGAAACAATTGTTCGTATGGCAAAACATTATGAGCAATTATTATGGTCTGCTGTAGCATTGCCTTCCCTGTCTGTTGATGCCCTGCATATGCTTACGGAGCAGGAAGAACATGAGCTGATACATACTTTTAGCACTGGTTCGGCTACTCACTTTCACAAAACGGATAAAACGATTATAGATTTATTCCACGAGCAGGTATTGAAGTATCCTGATGCTGTGGCGTTGGTATATGAAGAAACACAATTGACGTATCAGGAACTGAATGAACGTGCTGATGCATTGGGCAGGTACCTGAAGGAAGAAGGGGTGAAAGCGGATACACTGGTTCCTCTTTGTATAGACAGAAGCCTGGAAATGATGGTAGGCATATTGGGCATATTAAAGGCAGGCGGAGCCTATGTGCCAATTGATCCGGCATTTCCGAAAGAAAGAATGCTTTTTATATTAGAGGATACGGATTGTCGTATATGTATTACTGATGGTAGCCTTGACGATAAAATACTTCCTCCTCTCAGCAGAATAAAATGTCTGAACATTAAAGAAGACTGGGATCTTATCAAAGCGAAAGCGCAGAATGATAGTTCCTTGAATGACAGTAAACCCGACAGCCTGGTATATGTGATATACACCTCTGGGTCCACCGGTAATCCCAAAGGCGTGATGATTGCACATTCCAATCTTGTTGATTACATATATGGGTTGCAGCAAAAATGTTGTGTGAATGAATGCCGGTCATTTGCTTTAGTACCAGCAATAACAACCGATCTGGGGAATACGATTATATACGGAGCTTTAGCAGCAGGTGGAGCATTACACATCATTTCAGGTGAAAGGGTAACAGATGCAGAGTTGCTGCGGGTTTATTTTAAAGAACATCCGATCGATTGTTTAAAGATCGTTCCTTCTCACTGGAAAGCATTGTGTGCAGATGGTATATTACTATTACCAGCCAGGTTACTGATTTTTGGAGGTGAAGCTTTGCAGGATGATGTGATTGCCGATATCCGGTTGTCCGGTACCGCTTGTGAAGTGTTTAATCACTACGGTCCCACTGAAACGACTATAGGAAAGTGCATGTATAAAATAGATCTTCAAAAGGAGTATACAGCTGTGCCTATTGGAACTTCTTTTTCTGATACAAGTTTATATATCGTGGATCCTAATGGAGCAATTGTTCCAATAGGAGTAGGTGGAGAATTGTGTATAGGAGGACAAGGAGTAGCAAGAGGATATCTGAACCTGCCGGCATTAACAGAAGAGAAGTTTATCAGTAATCCTTTTAGTATTGATCCCGGATCCCGGTTATACAGAACGGGAGATCTGGCCCGTTGGTTGCCCGATGGGAATATCATGTTCATGGGGCGTATAGACAACCAGGTAAAGATCAGAGGATACAGAATTGAACCGGAAGAAATAGAAAGAGTGTTATTGCAAAGCAAACTGGTAAATCAGGCAGTCGTAATAGCAAGAGCAGATATATCCGGAAATAAATACCTCACAGGATATGTAGTAGCCAATGGAATATTTAACAGGGAGCAAATTGTATCCTTCCTGTTGAGTTGCTTACCGGAGTATATGGTACCTGCAGTATGGATGGAATTGGAGGAAATGCCACTTACTGCTAACGGAAAGATCAACAGAAAGAAACTGCCTGAACCAATTGTATTCCAACTGGTGAATGTACCATATGTGGAGGCCCGTAATTTAATCGAAAAGAAATTGACTGATATCTGGAAGGAATTGCTGGGAATAGAAAGAATAGGCATCTATGATAACTTCTTTGAGTTGGGTGGTCACTCATTGATATTGATCCGTTTGATGTCGAAAATCGGGAAAATGGGATACCGTTTGCAACTGGGTGATTTAATGACAAATAAAACCATTGAAACACAAGCGGCATTACTTGCTCAGAGTACGTTGCAAGGAGGAGTGAATGATCACATCGTTCTATTAAATGATGCCAGGGGAGATAAACCTATGTTTATAATACCCGGTGGTTATGGGATGGTAGACCTGTATGATCAGCTGGTGAATAAACTGGATAAAAACGGACCTGTATATGGTTTGAGGATGACAGGACTATTGGAAGGAGAAGTGCCACTGGATAGTATGGAAGCAATTGCCGCACAAAATATTCAATGGATAAAAGAAGTACAGCCTGAAGGCCCTTACAGGATAATGGGACATTCATTCGGGGCTTATGCGCTTTACGAAGTGATCCGTCAACTGGAAGGTATGCAGGAAAAAGTAGAACTGGCTGTTATGCTGGATGCTCCTGTGAGATTAAGCTATTCCGTAAATACAGATACATTGCTGGATGACGCAATGATTTACCTGGAAGAACATAAACTGATTGAAGAACCATATCCTGATTGGATAAAGGAAATGAGATCAGCTATGGAACTCCTGCCTGTAAGTGACAGACGTGCTTATCTGTTGGATGTTGTCCGGAATGAATGTAAAGGAATGTCGAAAATGCTTTACCTGATGATCTGTAATTCAACTATGGAGTATTATGTTTCAGGAAAGGTAGATGCAACGCTGACTATAGTTAGTGCGGTTGAGCAAAACTGGAATAAGTTTGGATTCGATGAAACGCTTGGATGGAAACCGTATGCCGGAGATATTCAAGCTATTGTTACACCTGGCAATCATGTTACAATGCTGGAGAATGATTACGCAAAATCATTAGCCGTTTTTTTAAATAAATATATCAATGCTGTTTAGTCAAACAAAATCTAAATCGGGTTTCGGTAGGAGCACCTGTTTGTATCAACAAATTACAGGGCGCTCCTCCGGAGCTAAACTAAATGTTATTGATGAAAATATTATCAGTTTTAAATAACCCATAATACTATTACCCCTATTATTTTATCCTCTAATTATTATTAGTATGTCTACAAATGTTTTTGAAGCCCTGGAATCAAATGTGCGCAGCTATTCCAGAAGTTTTCCGGTAATATTTCAGAAAGCAAAAGGCTCATTATTATATGGAGTGAATGGTGAGGAATATATTGATTTCCTGATGGGAGCTGGCGCGCTTAATTATGGTCATAATAATGACTATATCAAATCGCAGTTATTGCAGTATATGGCGGATGACTATATCATGCAGGGACTGGATATGTTCACAACAGCCAAGAGTGAATTTATCACAACATTTAATGAATTGTTACTACAACCAAAAGGGTTACACTATAAATTTCAGTTTTGTGGCCCAACTGGTACCAATGCTATTGAAGCAGCACTCAAACTTGCAAGGAATTATACCAAACGTTCAAATGTGGTGGCATTTATGGGAGGTTATCATGGCTTATCTCAGGGAAGCCTGGCATTAACAAGTAATCAATACCACCGTCAGGCAGCCGGAGTAGCATTACATAATGTTACGTTCCTTCCATTTGAGAATAGTGGATTTGACAGCCTAACATATTTTGAAATGATGCTGGAAGATACACATTCAGGAATAGAAAAACCGGCTGCGGTAATACTTGAAACAGTACAGGCAGAAGGAGGAATAAACGTGGCATCTCCGGAGTGGCTGGCAGCATTAAAGCGCATTTGTGAAAAGCATGAGATACTTTTTATTTGCGATGATATTCAGATCGGATGCGGCAGATCGGGCGATTTTTTCTCCTTCGAACGTGCTGGTATTGTACCTGATATTGTGGTGTTGTCAAAGTCAATTAGCGGATATGGCCTGCCTATGGCAATATTATTAATTAAGCCGGAACTGGATATCTGGCAACCGGGCGAACATAATGGAACATTCCGTGGATATCAGCTGGCATTTATAGGCGGAAAAGCAGCGCTTGAGTTTAGGAAGAATACGAATCTGGAAGCTGCAGTAAAGCAGAAGTCAGATTTCATACATAATTTCCTCCTGGAAGAGATAGCCACTGTTGATGATCGTATTGCTATCAGGGGACTTGGACTAATGTGGGGAATTGATCTTTCTGCATTTGAAGATCCTTTACTGGCGAAGAAAATAGCAAAATATTGTTTTGAAAAGCAGTTGATTGTAGAATGTGTTGGTCGTCATGACAGGGTAATCAAACTCTTACCTGCATTGACTATTGAAAATGATATACTGGAGAGGGCATTGGGAATATTGAAGGATGGTGTGAATGCGCATGTCCGCCAGAAAGTTCATCAGCAGCAGGAATTGGCATAATTGCCAGTCATTTAAACTAAATAGAAAATTTCACTTATGCAGTCAAATGAATCGAAAATAAGTCAGCCTAAAAGCGGGTTGAAGAGAACATTGCGGTTATATCAGTATGTGAAACCGTACTACCTGGAATTCTTTGCTGCTATGCTTTTCCTGCTTTTGGCCAGTTTGGCGGGTCTTGCAATTCCATATTTACTAGGGCAACTGGTAGACTTTGGCAGTAAGAATCATTTAGCAGGAGATATTAACCGGCTGGGACTGTTACTCACAGCAGTATTAGGCGGACAGGCAATATTCTCTTTCTTTCGTGTTATACTCTTCGTAAACATAACAGAGAAAGCATTGTCTTCTTTGCGGCAGAATATTTATAATCACCTGATACAACTGCCTATGGCATTTTTCCTGAAAAGAAGGGTAGGGGAATTGAATAGTCGTATATCCTCCGATATCTCATTGCTGCAGGAAACATTTACCACCACAATAGCAGAGTTTATCAGGAATTTCGTACTGCTCATAGGTGGATTAGTATTGTTGATGAACACATCATTTAAGCTCACCTTGTTCATGATGGCTATATTGCCTGTTATCCTGGGGATAGCATTATTCTTTGGAAAATATTTACGTATTTTTTCAAAAAATGCGCAGGAAAGAATAGCAGAATCGAATACTATTTTAGAAGAAACATTGCAAGGCGTACTAAATGTAAAAGCTTTTGCCAATGAGTTTTTTGAAATGAAGCGATACAAGCAGAAAGTACAGGAAACCGCAACTATAGGCATGAAGAGCGGGAAGTTCCGGGGCGCTTTTACTGCATTGCTTACAATGTGTCTCTTTGGGGCAATCGTGGCCGTTATATGGAAAGGTGCATTACTGATTGCCTCAGGAGAAATGAAATCTGCGGGAGATCTCGTTTCTTTTGTAGTGTACGCGGCTTTGATAGGCGGAGCTTTCACTGAGTTGGCAGATGCCTATGCCAATATCCAGAAAAGCATTGGCGCTACTGAGCATTTGCTTGAAATACTGGATGAACCTGCGGAAATACTGACAGATGTAACGGAGATAGATCCCAAACATACACTGAAGGGACAGATCTCTTTCAGGCATGTATCTTTTTCTTATCCTTCACGACCAGACAGGTATGTGCTGAATGATATTTCTTTTTCCGTAGCACCAGATCAGAAAATAGCAGTGGTAGGGCCCAGCGGGGCAGGTAAAAGTACGATCGTCTCCTTACTGTTAAGGTTATACGATCCTGCTCATGGTAATATCTATTTTGATGAGCGGGATAGCAAAACGTTCCCTTTCTCAGCATTACGAAGCCAGATAGCAGTCGTGCTGCAGGATGTATTTCTTTTTGGAGGTTCTATATATGATAATATCGCCTACGGAAACCCTGGAGCTTCAAAGGAACAGATCATGATGGCCGCCAGACAAGCCAATGCCGTTGAGTTTATCAACAGTTTCCCCGACGGATTCAGCACATTGGTAGGAGATCGGGGAGTGCAATTGTCCGGAGGACAACGGCAGCGAATTGCGATTGCCCGTGCATTGCTGAGGAATCCCCGTATCCTTATACTCGATGAAGCCACCTCCGCATTGGATTCAGAATCCGAGCGACTGGTGCAGGATGCATTGGACAAACTAATGAAAGGTCGTACGTGTATTATTATAGCACATCGTCTCTCTACAGTACGGGAGGCTAATAAGATAGTTGTGATGGACAAAGGACATGTGGTGGAGGTAGGTACGCATCAGGAATTGATTGCATTGGAGGGAGGTGTATACCAGCATTTAAGTGCTATGCAATTCGCAAATTAATTGCAAGGCTTCGGTACACCAACCTGAATTAGTAAACGGATAAACCGTCTCAATCATTTTGAGGCGGTTTATCAATTTTAGGTACTTGATGATTTCAGATTATATTGAGTATTTAAGTATTGACAAGCATTGTTGAAAGGAAATGTGAGGGGTTTTAAATGGCTGATTGAATCACTGGAACAGGAAGCCAGGGCCGCGGGTACGACTGATTTTTGTTTCGCCAACATGTAATTTGGCGACTTCTGTTGTGGGATTACCCAGCTTATTTAATAACTTTGGGTAGACATAACTTAAGTAGACAAACAAGCAAACAATTGATTATCAGATAAAATGAGTATTTTGGATGTATCAATTTTAATTTAGTATGGAGGCAGCGCAACAGTTGAAAACATTAATTAAGTCATTTGCGGAAGGCGATGATGCGCATTTCTATGCTGTTGCTATGCAGATGGCAGCTGCTGAGGCTAGGAATGGAAATCAAAAGCTAGCAGACGACCTGGTTAGAACTATTGACCAAGCCAAATCGAAAACTCATCAAGCCAATGGGCTACTTAAGAAGCTACCTGTAAATGGCGCACAAAAAGATCTTAACGAATTGCTAGACCTGATTAAACCTCATGTCACCTTAAGCAATATGATCCTTGAGGACTCCATTAAGCAAGGGCTTGTCAGATTGATAGAAGAACAGAAAAAGATCGATTTGTTACTGCGACATGGGTTGGCACCGAGGCGAAAGTTGTTGCTGGTTGGTCCTCCCGGTAGCGGAAAAACCATGTCAGCCAGTGTGATTGCAGCAGAATTGGGTTTAACGGTTTTTGTTATCAGACTTGATGGTCTTATTAGTCGCTATATGGGTGAGTCGATTTCAAAGCTTCGGCTAATCTTCGACTCAATGAAACAATTTAAGGCTGTATATTTGTTTGACGAATTTGATAGCATTGCTACTTCTCGTACAGACTCAAATGACGTGGGGGAAATAAAAAGAGTATTGAATAGTTTCCTACTGGAAATAGAAAAAGATCAATCCGATAGTATTATTGTAGCCGCAACAAATCTTCCGCAGGCCTTAGACACTGCGTTACTTCGTCGATTTGACGATATCATTAAGTTTTCCTTACCTAACAGTCCCCAAATTGTTGAAGCATTTGAAGAAGGGCTGAAAGTTCTGGAGCACCTTATCTACTTTAATTTAGCCTCAACCGTTCGTGAACGGGCTGAAGGGCTTAGTTATGATGATATATTCCATATCTGTGCAGAATTGGTGAAGGAAAGTATTTTATATGGAGATTCTCAAATAACCAAAGAGCTATTAGTCCATTACATAGATAAACGGAAGAGCCCATTTAAATAATGATTGTTCATGCCTGCATTCCACGTCGACCATTTGATTATAAATGGCCGAACTAACTCTTACCCATATACCAGTAAGGTCCAGGGTAGATCTATTGAGATAAGAAAAGGACTTAACCGGGTGCGCCATGGACGCTCCATTAGGGACCAGTTTAATCAAGCGGTCAGAGATTTCCAGCAAAACTCCGATGATAACTTTGTTTACATAGTATTTAAGTCGCCTCCGGACTTTCTATTGGATCTGCAAAAGTTTGAGGACAGCAAAGGCCATTTCAGGCTAAAGACTACCAGACAGTTGGAAAGCGAAGACCACGAAGGTCAGCTACACACCTATTACGAAGCGGCAGTATACCTTAATCGTCAGGCAATCAGTAAATTTTTGCAAAAGGTTGATGACTACGTCAATCGTAATCACCCTCGCTGGGGATCACCACTGAACCAGTCCTTAGTAGCTAATATAGATGAGATCCGTGCGGCTACTTTGCAAAGTTTTTGGCAGGAACCGGAAATACTGTTTCCGGAATTTGATCAACGCCAGTGGTGGGAAATATGGATCAGCCGCGAGAATGCCGACGATCCGGACAATCCCATATCAAGAATCGCTGAGTCATTGGCAGCAAATGAAGTGCAGATTGGAAGACGGTTTCTGGCATTTCCTGAACATTACGTCTACCTGATGAATGCTACAGCAGAACAGCTTTCCAAATCTATTCTTTATACGGACCGACTTTGCGAAATCAGAATGCTAAAGGAGAATGCCGCATTTTTTACGTATTACACGCCTCCCGAAGAACAGCATGTATGGGCGGATGACCTAGCGACCAGGGTGAACTTTGCACCTGACGATGTAAGTGTGTGCTTGCTTGATTCCGGCATTACGCTTAACAATCCACTATTGGCAAACGTCGTTGATCCCAGACATGTAGTAGCTATTGAAGCCCACTGGGATGCTGAGGACAAGTTCCTAAACAATGGGCATGGTACACCTATGGCAGGACTGGCAATCTATGGTGATCTTACCGATCTATTTGCTACTCAACATCGCATAGATATCAGACATAAATTGGAAAGCATAAAAATTTATAATGGCAATGGTTTTGCTCCGGAACTGCGAGGAGCTGTAACCATTGAAGCTATTGCCAGAGCAGAGATTCTAAATCCTAATCATAACAGGATAGTATGTTTGGCTTTGACCAATTGGGATGTAGTACATAAAGGACGTCCATCCTCACATTCGGCAGCCATTGATCAATTGCTTTTTGGGACGCCGGATGTGCCAAACGACAACTTACTATTTATGATCAGTGCCGGAAACCTCGACCATCACGAAAGGTTAACTTACCCACTCTCCAATGAGAAAAATTCGATTGAAGATCCTGCCCAATCCTACAATGCAATTGTGGTGGGAGCCTATACTTTAAAAGACCAATTAGACATACAACGCTTTCCAGGCGCCAATTTATTAGCTCAACGAGGGGCATTGTCTCCCAGCAGCCGCACATCCGCTGACTGGGACAATGAGTGGTGCAGAAAACCGGATATTGTTATGGAAGGAGGTAATCATGGTATTGACAGTGCAGGTCTTGTTCTGGACTGGTCATTGGAATTACTTTCAACCTCCACTGCCAGATTTCTCCATGCACCGCTAGTGACTTTTGGTGATACCAGTGGCGCAACAGCATTAGCGTCCAGATTTGGTGCACAGCTATACAGGGAATATCCCAATCTACGGCCGGAAACTATTCGTGGCCTGATGATTCATTCGGCAGAATGGACACCAGCTATGCGCCGAAACCGATCCATCCAACAATTGAATGCCGGCGAAAAATTGAGATTATTCAGGCAAGTTGGATATGGTGTCCCTAATATGGGAAAGGCCCGATATAGTGCTAATAATAGTCTGTCCTTGATCGCAGAACGCATACTAAAGCCATACAAACTAGAGGGTAGCGTGACCAAAACGGATCAGTTTCATCTGTTCGAGCTACCGTGGCCTGTGGACGCTCTTCAGGGCTTATTTAATACTGAAGTCAAATTAACAGTGACGCTATCCTATTTTATAGAACCGAACCCCGGCAACAAGCGCTATGAGCAGGCATCAAGTTATATGTCCCATGGGCTTCGCTTTAAGATGATAGACAGCGGTGAACGGCCTGCCGCCTTTCTTGGCAGAATTAGTAAAGCAATGGAGGAAGACAACTGGGAAGCCGAAGGCGCGGAAGACTGGATCCTGGGAGAGCGCCTGCGGAATAAAGGTTGTATACATAAAGACATTTGGGTGGGGCCTGCAGTGGAACTCGCAAATAGAAATCAAATCGCCATCTATCCGGTTGGGGGTTGGTGGAGGGCAAGAAAACAATTAGAGCGCTATAATAGTCATGTTTATTACAGTCTTATTATTACTATAGAGGCGCCGGATAACATTGCGAATCTGGATATCTATACTCCTGTAGCAGAGTTAATCAGAGTTCCGATTGACATTTAGGAAAACTGTATATAACCATAAATATCATAGCCGCAGGCGTTGCCTACGGCTATGATCAACCATAATTTCTAAATTATCATTTATTGTACAATTTTCTTCTTTAAAAAAAGTCTGAATATAATCCATCCTACAAATAAAAATGTTAATATTTGAATAGATATTATCATTAAATACTGTGAAGGATCCGCATAGCGAATTCCTATGCCAATTGCACTAACTGGCAATGTAAAAGCCAGACAATATATTATCCAATCTCCATGTAAAAAATCATGCGGATATACTGATAAAACAGAAACAGTACCTAATCCAACATAAAAAAAAGAGATTAGATAAGCATATTTATATGCGATTTTCCTACTCATAAGATATTACTTAAGGAATGTCAAATATATGTAAAGGCACTTAAATATATGAATATTGGATTGTCTTTACCAGTCGCATTGTTAACAGTGTGTACTACCGTTTGGGGCAAATTAGCTTCCTGATTTTTTACCGGAGTATTGTAATTAATTATATGGCAAAAGAACGAAGCGCTGCAGCTATAATAACCCATTTCCAACGGAAAGGAGGGGAAGGGGAGTTTACTAAAATAATCACTGAACGAAATGAACCAGAATACGCAGAACAACTTGCAGGACTGGAAGATGGCGAAAAAGGGTTGATTATTTACAAGAAGGATAATACCCAATGGGTTTTGCTGACCAGCAAAAGAATAATATCAGTCAAAAATGAAAGTCGTTCAGACGTTTATTATCAGGATCTCGCCCATGTGGAGGTGGCAATGGATGAAGAATATGAGAATCTCAAACAGGAAGGCTTCAGATCATTCACGCGGCTAAAGCTAACGGACATAAATAGAAATACTTATGTATTCCAGGTGGAAGCAGGAAGTCCATTTAACGGTATTTCGCAGGTAATGCATTTTATAAACAGATACTGACGAAGAAAAAAGGCTGTATCATACTTTTGATGCAGCTTCTTACTTTTTCAGATCAGTTTCATTAGCGCGGCCGATATTTTAATCAAAGTTTTGGTACCTTAATAATATGGCAAAAGAAACGAGCGCCGGAATATTAGTAGCCAGATTCAAACGTAAAGGCGCAGAAGGAGAATTTACGAAAATAATAACCGAACAAAATGAGGCTGACTATGTGGAACAATTATCCGATCTTGAAGAGAATGAAAAAGGACTGATCATTTACAAGAGGAGTAACAATGATTGGGTTTTGCTGACCAGCAAAAGAGTAATATCTTTCCAGAACGATAATCGCTTTGCGATAGCACATGCGGATATAATTGACGTGAATGTGGCATTCAAGGAAGAACATGAAAACCTGGGTTCGTCCTCGTTATTCACCCGATTAGCATTAACTGACAAAGAAGGGAAACGGCACGTGATTCAGCTGGAGCCTGGCCGGGCATTTAACGGCTTTTCCCAGGCACTATATTTTATTTAAATTAAGTCACCCTGCTATTAGTAGGGTGATTTTGGTAATAATGAATAACTTCTTTGTATGAATACCCTAAATAATATGGCAAAAGGAAAAAGTCCGGGAGTAATAGTATCCTTGTTTAAACGTGTGGGTGGAGAAGGGGAATTTACCAAAATAATAACCGAACAAAATGAAGCTGACTATGCGGAACAATTATCTGATCTTGAAGAGAATGAAAAAGGATTGATCATTTACAGGAGGAATAACAATGATTGGTTTTTGCTAACTAATAAAAGACTAATATCAGTCAAGGACGATAATCGCTTAGTAATGGCACATGAGGATGTAATCGAGGTGGAGGTGGAACGTGATAATATAGGGAAGGCTCCGTCATTAACCCGGGTAGCAGTAACTGACAAAGAGGGGAAACAGCACGGGATTCAACTGGAGCGTGGCCAGTCATTTAGCGGTATTATTCAGGTACTGTATTTTATTGTACGAAGATCGCCCCCGCCACTAGCGGGACGATTTTGACAATAATAAATAACTTCTTTGTATGAATCTCCTAGATAATATGGCAAAAGAAAAAAGCCGGGAGTAATAATATCCTTGTTCAAACGTGTGGGTGGAGAAGGGGAATTTACCAAAATAATAACCGAACAAAATGAAGCTGACTATGCGGAACAATTATCCAATCTTGAAGAGAATGAAAAAGGATTGATCATTTACAGGAGGAATAACAATGATTGGTTTTTGCTGACCAGCAAAAGAGTAATATCTGTCCAGAACGATAATCGCTTCGCGATAGCACATGCGGATATAATTGACGTGGATGTGGCATTCAAGGAAGAACATGAAAACCTGGGTTCCTCTCGGTTATTCACCCGGATAGCATTAACTGACAAAGAAGGGAAACGGCACGTGATTCAGTTGGAGCATGGTCTGGCATTTAGCGGTATTATCCAGGTACTATATTTTATAAATAGATAATGACGAAGAAAAAAGACCGTATCATACTTTTGATACGGCTCCTTACTTTTTCAGATCACTTTCATTAGCGTTTAATTGAGCGCATCTGCCAATACCCGCATCTTCAGCCCTCTGATTAACATAGAACATCCGTAAACTGAAGTTGCAACCGCCATCCCAACACCAATAAATGCGATTACCCAGGAATAAGATAATAGACCGTAGAAGGAAAATATGATCCCACAAACAGCTACAACCGTTGACCAGGTAGCCAGATAATAATCCTGGGCACGTTTGAACAACCAACCTAACGGGAAAAAGTGCAATCCTACGACTAGCGCTATAACCGGGATAACCAGATCCGGGTAACCTAAATTGGTAACGATATTAATCCCTATTAAAATACCCAAACCTTCGCCAACAAAAACATAGGTGAACCTTTTGTCACGTTTTTTATCCGCTTCAGAAACGACCTTTATACCCTGATCCGGATAATGTTTTGACACTTTTAGAAACCTAAGGGCATAGCTTGTAAATATCGAAATCAAAACCGGGAACAAAATCAGTGCGATTTTATAAGGGCTGGTCTTTAAACCTATATAGGCAATAACTGTCCAGATGCCGGTAAATAAAGCCATCATCAACATTCCTGTGGCGATACCAGACAATTTATCTGTTGGTTTGACTGTGGATTCATCTTTCATATTCAAATTTAATAATTATATAAATTTTTGAACAAATTTTATTTTAATCAGTACAACGAGCGTTTCCAGTGCACAGCTTCCGGCAATGGTCAAATAATTGGCATCAGTAGAATGTAGCGATCTGACGGCTTAAATTTTACCGGAACTTAAAGTGCGTTTGCCGATTTTTTCAGTGGACTAACCTATCTCAGATTGTGCTGAGAGTAGGGGCGGATTAGTTTTGCTGTATGAAAACAAATACCGTTCTGATATCAGGTGCCAGTGTAGCTGGGCCTGCACTGGCTCACAGCTTAAGCAAATATGGATTCAAGGTTACGATCATTGAACGTGCGCCAACGATTCGTCCGGGTGGCTACGCAGTAGACTTTCGAGGAACTGCGATAACCGTACTGAAACGAATGGGACTCCTCGACGAGATACGTAAATTTGAAACCCGCGCAGGAAAAATTGCTGTTGTGAATAAAGACAACAAAAAGGTCGCCAGCTTTCCGGATGCTTTTACCAGTGGTGAACTGGAGATTATGCGTGGTGATCTGGCAAATGTATTGTATGAGGCAACCCGGTCCGATGTAGAGTATATCTTCGATGATACGATCACAGGCTTGAGAGAAACCGGTAACGGCGTAAATGTCACCTTCCAACATGGCGCTCCGAGGAACTTTGACCTTGTATTTGGGGCCGACGGTTTACATTCCAAAGTAAGATCAATCGCTTTTGGGGAAGAAGCAAACTATATAAACCACCTGGGATTATATATTGCCATCTTTACCACGCCGAACTTTATGGACCTTGGTATGGATGGTGTGTATTATAGCACGCTGGGAAAACGTACAGGCGTGTTTGGTGCCTGCAAGGGTAGGGAGGCCAGGGCATCATTCTACTTCGCCTCTGATCCATTTAACTATAATTATCGTGATGTCAGTCAACAAAAGCAGGTCATCCGGGAAAGGTTCTCCGGGGATGAATGGCAAGTGCCTCGCTTGTTGGAAATGATGGATACAGCTCCGGATTTTTACTTTGACTCTATAAGCCAGATCAAAATGGACCGTTGGTCGAAAGGTCGAATTGCATTGGTGGGTGATGCGGCACATTGTGCTTCACCTATGTCCGGGATGGGTACCAGTATGGCAATTATCGGCGCCTATATCCTGGCAGGAGAACTCAAAGAGGCGGATGGTGATTACAAAAAGGCATTGGCCAACTATGAAACGTATATGCGTGAGTTTGTCCAGCGCTGCCAGGAGCTGGCTAACGGCGTGGACTGGTTTGTACCTAAAACTAAGTTTAAGCAATGGATGAGCGGGCTATTCTGGAAGATTTTGCCATACACTCCCTGGAAAAATATGATGATAGAGTTACCTATGAAGATCGCCAATTCTATTACGCTGAAAGAATACTGCTAAAATTTTACACTGGAATTTAAAGTTTTTGGAAAACCTTTCACGTATCGAACATTGTGTTTTTTACTAATTGTGATAAAGTAGATGCTTTTAATAAAAAACTGTCTGCTTTTTTGATGAAGGGGAAATAATGGACGCCCTTAGTTCGCATATAGACGATCTAAGGGTGTCCAAGGTATAATCGCTTCGCGATAGCACATGCGGATATAATTGACGTGAACGTGGCATTCAAGGAAGAATATGAAAACCTGGGTTCCTCTCGGTTATTCACCCGGATAGCATTAACTGACAAAGAAGGGAAACGGCACGTGATTCAATTGGAGCCTGGCAGGGCATTTAGCGGTATTATCCAGGTACTATTTTTTATAAACAGATAATTACGAAGAAAAAAAGATCGTATAATACTTTTGATGCAGGGTCTTACTTTTTTAGATCAGTTTCATTAGCGCGGCCGATATTTTAATCAAACCTTCTGCTATTGAATAGACGTGGGTTCTCAATTTAAGGACAAGAGGTGGTCGTTGGAACTCATAAGGAATTTTTGCCAGGCCACACCATTTACTCTTATATCGTAGTACATGTTTAGGGTCAGGTTTACTTTGAATTGGAAATAACAATTGCCACCGTCTGAGACATCAAACATTTCGGTTTTCCATCGATCATCGCGAACCCGACAAAAGCAGTTTACCCAAACTTCCTTCTGCCCATTTTTATTTACCACAACAATTAATTGCTTTCTGTAGTTTCTTTGTTTTAAGTCTATACTCCACCACTTATAGTCTTTATCCAGCGAATTATTAAAGTCTGTTACACACACCAATAAAAAACTGTCTACGACTTGCAATTCTTTTTGAGTCAGCATTGCAGCCTTATAGGTGCTATCAAAGGGCCAGTTGCTTTTGGAGTCGAACTTAATAATAGCCGTTTTTGAAGTGTCGAATTTGAGATTGGTTTTGTTTTCAAACCGGTTTATGTTGCCTTGATTTTTATTTGATACCTGTCCCCAAGCGACAAAAGAGTTTGTCACAAAAATGGTAAGTATTAATATGCTCGGTAATAAACGTAATGCCATTTTAAAATTGTTTTAGCTATAGTGATCCCATGTTCCTGGTCATATTCGTTTGGAAAAAAGGCAGTGTTTTTTAAGAACACACTGCAACATGTTTTACAGCAAAATTGTACCTTTGGAAGAGTTGCTGTATTAACCTTGAATCCTTCTTTTTTCTGCAGCGCCTTTAGGGTAAGTTGATAGCAAGTTAGTAGTGAGTCTATAGTTGCTTCGTAGGTTGAACACCCTTTGAACGTACCTTGGACGCCCTTAGTTCGCATATAGACGATCTAAGGGTGTCCAAGGTACGTTTTATTTATAAAGTAACTATAGACTCCTATTAACTTGCTACAGAGAAAACAGCTTCTGTTGAATGATAATTGACTATTGGATCAGGATAATGTTTGACAAATAAATTGATCGATTATGCATTATTCTGATCCAATAATTAATTAACTTCAGGATATGAAAAAATCCATTTTTGTAAGCATAATTTTAGTGCTGTTCAGCACAATGTTATTTGCTCAGGCGACTCCGCCGCCTTCTGCAGACCAGGTACTATCTGAAGCAATGAAGCAAGCCACAAAAGAACACAAAAGCGTGTTTATTATGTTTCATGCTTCCTGGTGTGGCTGGTGCCGTAAAATGGATGAGAGCATGAATGATCCTGCTATAAAAGCTTATTTTGACAATAATTACGTGATCAGGCATCTTACAGTAACAGAGTCTAAAGGGAAGGAGAATCTTGAAAACCCAGGGGCTGCGGAGTTACTAAAAAAATACAATAGCGACGGTTTGGGCATTCCTGTATGGTTCATCTTTGATAATAAGGGCAAGCTGCTGGCAGACTCTCATTTGAGACCAGAAGGAACCGGATTTGATGTAAAGGGAAGTGGTATTATTGGGTGCCCGGCTCAAAAAGATGAAGTGGATGAATTTATCAAATCATTAAAGAAATCTTCTTCGCTGAAAGAGAATGAACTTGCTGCAATCGCTGTAAGGTTTAGCAAGAATAATCCCGGGCATTAATAGAAGTCACTTGCTAGTAAAAGGGGGTTCAACAATATGGTACAACCTTTTTTAATTCGGCTCCCTGATGGAGGGCCATACATGATGTTTTCTGCCAGGATATAATGGTTTTCTTCTTAGTTTATGCCACCAGGCGATTAGCAATTCATGACTTTGTATAAATTACCTGTCTATTTCGGGATTAACCAGGAATTGACCAGAGATAAACCAGGAATTAGCAGGGGATAGATCACATACAACTTACCCAACCCCTGCCAATTTCACGTGTAAAATATTTCTCACTAAGAACTGTCATTTATTCTCCGGCAGCTTTGTTGCTTATCTTGCCGTTATATGTACCGGTAACAACCTTTCCCGATAAAGTAATAGAATAACTGATGGAATAAACATCACCTGATTTGGAAACATTCACCGTACCGGCAGTAACACCGGTGACCTCAGTACCGGCACCAGCAACATTTGTTGCATTATACCTTACAACAGCACTTGAAAAATTCTTTTTAGCATCATATGCTACATTGCTTCTGCTCAGGAAATCATACTTAGGATAAGATAATGAGTCTACAAAGATCTGTACAAAATTTTCTATATAGTCAGGAGCCACACCGATATTAGTGATGATTAGTCCATTGGCGGTAGTCCAGTAAGCATAGTCTGAATTGTATGCCTTACCGTCTATGGTAAATGAGCCACCAGCAGGAGTTGTTTTATCATCTTTCTTACAGGCAGTTGCGAAAAGAGCAAACAGGCTCATAGCCAGCATAACAGCAGCTAGTTTTTTCATAGGTTACATTGTTTTATTATTGAGAATCAATTGGTTTCAGGATAATATGGTTTTCTCCGATATATAGTAGGTATAATACTTCCACTCACAGCAATGCTCTTGTAAGATATATATAAATATTTAATATTTCTATTGTTTGAGAAAGATGTAAGGTTAATAAACAAGACAGTGAGTAGTATGCGAATAAGAAGAATGACAGAGATACGGAGGTTTCAGGTGGATTATGGGCCTTAGCCATTTGGCATACCGTTCAATAAAGAACTAAAGTTCGTACGCTTGATAAAGCCCAATAGCATTAATACCAAATGGGTACAGTCCACAATCCCACCTGAATCCGAAATAAAGCATTTATAAATTATTATAGAGGGAATGCATATCCCCCGCAAGCTGATCATAGATAGGTCTGGTGAACAGCATAAACAATTCCTGGGGTGGTGGAGGCGGTATATCAGATCCTCCGATTAAACGCTTGTCATCATCACTGAGAGCTCTTTTATCGCCCCGGTAAGTGCCAAATTCATTCACCCAGGTATAACTGCCCGGAAGGCGGTTGGTGCTGATCACATTATTGTTGGTTACATCAATAAGCCGGTAGTCCAGTGAGCCCTGGGAGATCACACTGGCCCTGGTGAGGAATACAGTAGCTCTCACCGTTTCGTATCTATTGATCACTTTACCGCTGGTATCTTTATAACTGCTGGTTACAATTTCCTTTGAAACATCCCGCTGACTACGATCTACATAGGTTTGTCCTACTACGAAATCATAAAACCGGAGTTCCAGGTACTGGTCTGGCTGCAGGTTGTTATTACGCGCAATGCGTTCATCAGTAAACACAACAAAGCGGTTGATATTACGGTTTTGCAGATTGCGAATAAGCACATCCCTGAACTGATCAGCACTGAACTGGTAGTAGGAAGAGCTGATTTGCATTTCACTTATCACTACATTTACAACACCCCTGTTAAAAGATTCATCCCTTAACTCTTCTGAATTACGGTAATTTTTAACCAGCTTAAGGGCAGCAATAAATTCATCATAAGCCCTGCGGGCACTCGCTTTATCCTCTTTCTCCAACAATGCCACACCTCGCTGATAACGTACTTCTGCCGCATTTTCCTGGGCACCTGTAATGGCTGTACGATAATCTTTGGGTGTTACGATAGCTGACGCAGCAGGAGAGGCGTGTATAATATCGTATAAGCTTTGAAGTGAGCGGTATTCCTGTCTCACATATTCCCATTTAAGCGGATTGTCGGAAGTCAGATAACCATTAACCTTGTCTTCATGCAAGCGTTGGGATTGTGCATATGCTTTGGGAAGCAGCTGAAGAGAGGTGGTATGTTCGGGGCGCCGTTGCAGTTTCTTTACGAAAGCTTTTACGGCATCGTCGTATCTGCCTTTATTGTATAATTTTTCTCCTGATTTACAAGACAGAATGAATAGGATAGGTGCTATCAGCAACCAGTAACGGTTTTGCATATATACTCGATATAAGTGAAATCTTCACAATATACTTACTTGATGTATCCTCTTCTCATTTCTCTGTCGTTCTCGCGTTCTCTTATGCTGTCACGTTTATCATGCACCTTCTTACCTTTACCCAGTCCTATTTCCATTTTCGCATATCCCTTGTCAGAAATAAAAATGAATAATGGAATAATACTGTAACCTTTCTCTCTGATCTTAAGATCCAGTTTACGCAACTCCTTTTTTGTCAGCAACAATTTACGTTCACGAAGAGGATCATGATTATAGAAAGTGCCGTGTGTATAAGCAGAAATGTGCAGGCTTTTAACAAACAGTTCTCCATGTGAGAAATAGCAGAAAGCATCATTGAAACTTACCCTGCTGGCACGGATGGATTTGATCTCAGTACCAGACAGCACAAGGCCAGCAATGAATTTATCTTCAATTGCATAATCATAGTAAGCCGATCTGTTTTTGAGTTGTACTTTGGACATCTATTTTAAGTAACTGGCCAAAAAAGGCTATCCGAAGATAGCATTCCCTGGCCAGTTGGTATTTAAAAGTTCTTAATTTTTAAACAAAGTAAGCAACTCTGCCAACTTTGGTTTTAATTCTTTACGGTCAATGATCAGATCCAGGAAACCGTGTTCAAGTACAAATTCTGCACTCTGGAAGCCTTCCGGAAGATCTTTCTTGATTGTTTCCTTGATTACACGCGGACCGGCAAAACCGATCAGTGCCTTAGGTTCAGATACGTTCAGGTCGCCCAGCATCGCAAAAGAAGCTGTTACACCACCTGTAGTAGGATCTGTCATCATGGAAATGTAAGGCAGTTTGGCATCGGCCAGCTGTGTTAATTTAGCCGATGTTTTGGCCATCTGCATCAGCGAGAAAGCACTTTCCATCATACGGGCACCACCTGATTTTGAAATGATCATCAGCGGCATCTTATGAGCAATACAGTAATCTATAGAGCGGGCAATCTTTTCACCTACTACAGATCCCATAGAACCACCAATGAAAGCAAAGTCCATACAGGCTACCACCAGATCATTTTCCAGCACTTTCCCTACACCTACCCGCATAGCATCTTTCAGGCCCGACTTCTTCTGAGCATCTACCAACCTGGCGCCATAAGGCTTCAGGTCTTTAAAGCCCAGGAAATCCTTTGGATAGATATTATCGAATAGCTCTTCGAAATCATTATTATCAAATAAGATTTCAAAATATTCTGCCGAATTAATACGGTTGTGATAATTACATTTATCACACACGTAAAAATGTTCTTTCAAATCTCTTACCGTGACGGTTTTTTTGCAGCTAGGACATTTGTGCCACAATCCATCCGGTGCTTCTTTCTTTTCACTTGTAGACGTTTGAATGCCTTGTTTAATGCGCTTAAACCAGCTTGACATATTGTACTATTAGGTTACAAAATAGTTGTGCAAGATACAAATTAAATTAACTTCCAAAGTATCTCATTCGCAATATTATGCTTAAAGTACCTGGGAACCAGTATTTTGGCAGGGAAATATATATATTTAATTGAAGTAATAGGATATTACACAGGTACGAGATATTGAAAGGCCCTCCCGGTTAACGGGAGGGCCTTTCTTAAATATTGACTTTTAACGAATTACGCGTTCCTGTTGATGCAATTCAGGTCGGCAAACGCTTCTTCAAGACGTTTTACAAAGGATTCTTCACCTTTGCGCAACCATACGCGTGGATCGTAATATTTTTTATTTGGCTTGTCTGCGCCTTCCGGATTACCCAGCTGACCCTGCAGATATGCTTTTTTAGACTCGTAGAAGTCATGTACACCTTCCCAATATGCCCACTGCATATCAGTATCCAGGTTCATTTTGATCACGCCATAACCCAGAGCTTCAGTAATCTGGTGTTTAGGAGAACCTGAACCACCGTGGAATACATAAAATACTGGTTTCTGAGCAGTCTTGAACTTCTGCTGGATAAATTCCTGGCTGTTCTGTAAGATCACAGGACGTAATTCTACGTTACCCGGAGTATACACACCATGTACATTACCAAAAGCAGCAGCTACTGTAAAGCGGGTACCGATCTTTGATAATTCTTCGTAAGCATAAGCTACTTCTTCAGGCTGAGTATACAGCTTGGAGTTGTCTATACCAGAGTTGTCAACACCATCTTCTTCACCACCGGTTACACCCAGTTCGATTTCGATAGACATGCCCAGCTTGTTCATGCGCTCGAAATATTTCAGGGAAGTTTCGATGTTCTCCTTGATTGGCTCTTCGGAAAGATCCAGCATGTGGGAACTGTACAAAGGCTGACCAGTTTGCTTTTTGAAGGCTTCACCTGCATCCAGCAAACCATCGATCCATGGTAACCATTTCTTGGCAGCATGGTCTGTATGTAATACTACAGGAACACCATAGTATTTAGCTACCTCATGTACGTGTTTAGCGCCTGAAACACCACCGGCAATATTTGCCTGCAGCTTATCATTCGGCATGCCTTTACCAGCAAAGAACTGAGCACCACCGTTAGAAAACTGTATAATTACAGGTGAATTTACCTTTGCAGCTGTTTCCAGTACTGCGTTAACAGTGTTTGTTCCTACCACGTTCACGGCAGGCATTGCAAATGCATTAGCCTTAGCATCATTGTACAGCGCATCCAGCTCTTCGCCGAATAACACGCCAGCTCTGTATTTTCCCATAGCTTACGAATTGTTTTACATTTAAGGGAAGCAAATATAAGGACTTAATAGTACTTATTATAGTGTTTTCGTAGACTTTACGGTTTCAGGGGGGAACAGGCTCCTGAAATAAGCAGGGGCATAAAGGAGCCTGCTGCCATACCAGGAGTACATTTCACCATCTACCAGCAGAATTTTCGACGCTGGTAATAATTCCTGTAATTCAGCAATATGCTTTTCTTTGAAAGGGTAGGGCTCAGAAGATAATAAAATCAGTTGACAATCGGTTGCCTGTAGTTCAGCCAACGTTACTTCCGGATAGCGGGATAATCCGGCAAAGACATTTTCCAGTCCGGACAACTTCATCATTTCATGAATAAAAGTATCCCCGCCGGCAACCATCCAGGGATCTTTCCATATGAAGTAAGCGGTTTTTAATTGACCCGGCCCTGTAAGGGTGCTGAATTCTTCTGAAATCTGCTTATTAAGTTGTAATGCAACTTCACTTGTTCCTGTTATAACACCAATACTGCTGATCATTTCCTGCGCATCGGCCAGGGTATGGATATCACTTACCCATACAGGAAATTCCTCCATCAGTACTTTCACCTGTTGTGGGTCGTTCTCCTCTTTATTTGCAATAATGAGATCTGGTGCCAGGGCCCGGATCTGATCCAGGTGGAGTTTTTTAGTTCCACCTATGCGGGTCTTTTCCCTGAACCATTCGTCAGGATGTACACAGAACTTAGTGATGCCCACCACTTCTGTGGTTAACCCTAGATAGGAAAGCAATTCTGTTTGTGAGGGAACAAGCGACACAATCCGGCGCGGCGGGAAAGGAATCTTTACCCGCCGGCCCAACTGATCAATATGTGTATTAGTTTCCAAGTGCCTGGATAATGTCGTATTTGGTTACGATATGATAGTCGCCACTTTCATCTTTTGTTAACACAGCTCCGTTTTCCTTATTAATATATACGGATAACTTTTCTATAGGCGTATCCATCTTTACTACCGGAAAAGCAGGTTGTATCACCTGTTTTACATGCGCATCTTTCAGGTTGGAATCATCTATCAATCTGATAAACAATCCATTTTCGGAGATGGAACCCACAATTTCATTATTATGTAATACCGGGATATGCTCTATATCGTATTTTTTCATTTTCACAATCACATCACTTACTTTCTCATCCTGATCAACCGTTACAAGGGGTTTATTACGACGGGCATTCACCACATCTTTTACTGTTTTAACATCAAGAAAGCCGCGTTCCATCATCCACTGATCATTATATACCTTTCCTACATAACGACTGCCATGATCATGAAAAATCACTACTACCAGGTCTGTTGGTTTCAATTTGCTTTTCAGCTGTTGCAGTCCTGCGATAGCTGAGCCTGCAGAGTAACCTACAAAAATCCCTTCTTCTTTTGCGATGCGGCGGGCCATTACAGCGCCGTCTTTATCGGTTACTTTTTCAAAGAGATCTATGAGGGACATATCATAATTCTGTGGTACAAAATCTTCCCCGATGCCTTCTGTGATGTAAGGATAAACCTCACTCATGTCCAGTTCGCCCGTTTCATGAAACTTTTTCAGCAGGGAGCCATAACTGTCTATTGCCCAGAGTTGAATGTCGGGATTTTTCTCTTTAAGATATTTTCCTGTACCAGTAATAGTGCCACCAGTTCCGGTAGCAACTACCAGGTGGGTTATCTTTCCGTCTGTCTGTTCCCAAATTTCCGGGCCGGTTTGCTCATAATGAGCATCGCGGTTAGCCAGGTTATCGTACTGGTTCATATAGAACGAGTTAGGGATTTCTTTTGCCAGCCGGGCGGCTACAGAATAATAAGAACGTGGATCTTCAGGTTCTACGTTTGTAGGACAAACAATTACTTCTGCACCTACGGCCTTCAGAATGTCTACTTTTTCTTTCGACTGTTTATCTGTAGTAGCAAAAATGCATTTATAGCCTTTTACTACTGCTGCCAGGGCAAGTCCCATACCGGTATTTCCGGATGTTCCTTCTATAATAGTACCTCCCGGTTTTAATAAGCCTTTTTGTTCCGCCACCTCTACCATCTTCAGTGCCATGCGGTCTTTGATTGAGTTGCCTGGGTTAAAGAATTCTACTTTTGCCAACACGGGACAGGGTATTCCTGCTGTTACCCGATGCAGTTTTACTAAAGGGGTATTTCCAATTGTTTCCAGAATGCTATTGCAAAAATTCATATTGTGAAATGTTGAATTCCAACGAAAATAAGGAAATTTCAGGTTGTAGTGTTATCTTGAAGATACTATAACAAGTATTAAAACAGGAATCAAACGGGTTTCAGATAAGGTACGTTCAGGCTCATCCTACGTTCATCCTACGTTTTTAAACGAAGGATGAACGTAGGATGAGCCTGAGCCCTTACTCTTTAGTTCCCGTTTACTAACTGTCTGTACTTGTATTGAACTATATTTGCAATATATGAGTCAGCGGATCTTTATAACGGGCATAGGTACCGGAGTGGGAAAAACATTAACTGCGGCCTGCATCACAGAGGCGCTGCAGGCTGATTACTGGAAACCTGTGCAAACTGGTTTGAAGGAAGGGACAGACACTGATACCGTGAGAAGCCTGTTATCCAACCCGATATCCGTATGCCACCGTGAAGCCTATTGCCTGGAAGAACCAGCCTCTCCGCACCTGGCCGCGAGAATGGAAGACGTGACTATCAATGTAAAACGGATCATAGAAGTAGCCGAAAGCTTGCAGCCGGCAAACAGACCACTGGTTATTGAAGGGGCAGGAGGATTGATGGTGCCGCTGAATGAGCAGACCTTCACCATCGACTTTATTCAGCAGCTGAATGCAAAAGTGGTCATTGTTGCACAAAATTACCTGGGCAGCATTAACCACGCACTGTTAACTGCCAGAGTACTGAAACACAGTGGTATTCCCGTGATGGGATGGGTTTTTAGCGGGGATACCCATAGTAATGAGGACGAAGTCGTATCATGGAGTGGCTTCCCGCATCTGGGACGAATACCCAGAACATCGCTGGTAGACAGGGCCTTTGTAAAAGAACAGGCAGAAAAGCTATCTTTGCGGACAACAACTTTATAACCTGAAAGCATACTTGTTAACAAAAAAGGATATACGAAAAGAATACCTGGAAAAACGTTTGAATCTTCCGGATGCCGTAACTACCACGCTGAATGGGCAACTGCTGGAACAATTCCGGCAACTGGATTATAGTTCCTTAAGACTGGCCCATATTTTTCTGCCAATTACTGAAAAAAAAGAGGTGAATACTCATGCGCTGGTCCACTGGGCGCGGGAAGCATGGCCTGCACTGAAATGGGTATTGCCTAAGTCAGATCTCAAGACCGGCCAGATGCAGCATTTTTTGTGGGAGCCACAAACCATCCTTGAAAAGAACAAATATGGTATTCCGGAGCCGGAAAACGGAACACTGGTTGAACCTTCTGCAATCGATCTTGTGTTTGTTCCTCTATTGGCATTTGACAAAACAGGTCACCGTGTGGGATACGGAAAAGGGATGTACGACCGTTTCTTAAGTGAATGCCGGCCGGATGCCATCACTATCGGATTGTCACTTTTTGACCCGGTAGATAAAATTACAGATACAGATGCCCTGGACGTGCCACTGAAAATGGTGATCACTCCGGACGCTATCTATCATTTTTCAAAAAGTTAATGCATGTTGCAATACCTGAAGATTTTTTTATACCCTTTTTCCCTGTTATATGGCCTTGTGATGTGGATCCGCAACCGCTTATATGATACGAATGTACTCACCGCTGTAGAGTTTGACCTGCCCGTGATTGCCGTTGGGAACCTGTCAGTCGGAGGCACTGGCAAAACTCCCCATGTAGAACATTTGATTCGCCAGCTGAAAGATCAGTACCATACAGCTACTCTCAGCCGGGGATATAACCGGCGCACTACCGGCTATCTGCTGGCAGATGAAAACAGTACGGCAGCCCAACTGGGAGATGAACCCATGCAGTTTCATCAGAAATTTCCTCAAATCAGCGTTTGTGTAGGAGAAGAAAGGATGCTGGCCATTCCGCAATTACTCGGAGAACGCCCTGATACGCAGGTAATACTGCTGGATGATGCTTTCCAGCACCGTTCCATTAAGCCGGGTATGAATATCCTGGTCACGGATTACAGCCGCCGTTTTACAAAAGACCATGTGGTACCTTTTGGCCGCCTGCGTGAAGGCCGCAAAGGATATGAACGGGCTAATTGTATTATCGTGTCCAAATGTCCGCCCAACTTATCGGAAGCCGAAAAAGATGCTATCAGAAAAGAAATAAACCCGCTGCCATCTCAACAACTGTTCTTTACATCCCTGCAGTATGGCACATTATATGATATGTTCAGCGGTCAGCCAATCGATGTACCTGCCGGCGCTACACTGATGCTGGTATGTGGAATTGCCCGCCCGGAGCCATTATTACAGCAGCTGAAAAGCACCCATGAACAGGTGTTCCTGCTGTCCTTTCCAGATCATTACTACTATGCGGAACATGATCTGGATAAGATAAGGAAGGAACTGGCCGACCTTCCGGGCAACAAAAAAATGGTAATAACGACAGAAAAAGATGCTGTAAGACTGCACCTCCTGGAAGAAAGATTAAAGGAGTTAAACATAAGCATCGCCGTTATGCCGGTAGAAATATCTTTCCTTTTCGGGGAAGCATATTCATTTAATAATTATATTTTTGATTACGTGGAGCAGTTTGGAAGTAACCATGTTTAAATGTTACGAGAATGACAAATAGTAAAAAACCTCAAAAAAGCAGCAGCCATGAGAAGGTATTCAAAGGCGCTGTACAAATAACCCGTTCGGGTATGGCCTTCGTAATTATAGAAGGACAGGATAAAGACGTGATGGTAAGGCAACAAAACCTGAATACCGCACTGGATGGCGATGAAGTGATCGTGAATGTGATCAAGCAGGGCAAGAATATGGGCCGTATGGAAGGTGTGGTAACGGAGATCATTACACGCAAAAAAACAGAGTTTACAGGCACCCTGCAGGTAAATAAAGGCTTTGCCTTCCTGATACTGGACAAATCATTGTTCATGCCGGACATCTATATCCCGGCCAATGTACTGAAAGATGGTAAAACCGGTGATAAGGCGCTGGTACGCGTTGTAAGCTGGGGCGATAAAACCCGCAAACCGGTGGGAGAGATCGTTGAATTACTGGATGCTACCAATACCAACGATCTGGCCATGAAGGAAATCCTGATAGAAAGCGGATTCCCTCTCAGTTTCCCCGATGACGTTTTGGAAGAGTTAGTACAGATAGAAGAAAGCACCTCTTTAGATGAAATAAAGAAAAGAAAGGACTTCCGTAAGATCCTCACCTTTACGATAGACCCTGTAGACGCAAAAGATTTTGATGATGCCATTTCCATCCGCAAAATGCGTGGTGGCTGGTATGAAGTAGGGGTACATATTGCAGACGTTAGCCATTATGTGTTACCGGAAACTGCACTGGATAAGGAAGCCTATAAAAGAGCTACTTCCGTTTATCTGCCGGACCGTGTAAACCCGATGTTGCCGGAAAAGATCTCTAACGAACTTTGTTCCCTCCGTCCTCATGAAGATAAACTGACCTTCTCCGCTGTTTTTAAAATGAACGAAAAAGGAGAGATCAAGGAACATTGGATAGGCAGAACCATCATTCATTCCGATCATCGTTTTACCTACGAAGATGTACAGGAAGTGATAGAAAGCAAAGTAGGACAATATGAAGATGAAGTTCTGCTGCTGAATCAGATAGCTCAAACCATGCGTGCGGAAAGATTCAGACATGGTGCTATCAATTTCTCCTCAACAGAAGTTCGCTTTCAGCTGGATGAAAATGCAAAGCCAATAGGCATTGTGGTGAAAGAAAGCAAAGAAGCCCATCAACTGATTGAAGAATTTATGCTGCTGGCCAACCGTACCATAGCAGAGTATGTATATAATATTAAGATAGGAACGAATCAGCGTGTTCCTTTCCCATACAGGATCCACGATACCCCGGATGAAGATAAGCTGCAGGTATTTTCAGTATTCGCCCGCAAGTTTGGTCATTCACTGGATACCAGCAATATGGATACATTAGCCGCATCTTTCAATGAGATGTTGCGGCTGGCTAAAGGGAAACCGGAACAGCATGTGCTGGAAACCCTGGGAATCAGGACGATGGCAAAGGCGGTATATACCACCGAAAATATTGGTCACTACGGACTGGGCTTCGAACATTACTGTCATTTTACTTCTCCTATTCGCCGTTATCCGGATGTACTGGTACACCGTGTTCTGGCAGAATGCCTGGTACATGATGTGCACCCGGACAAGAATATGGAAAGCAAATGCAAGCATTCTTCTGAAATGGAACGCAAAGCCATGGAAGCGGAAAGAGCGTCCAACAAATACAAACAGGTGGAATACATGCAGCAGTTTCTCGGTGAGGAATTTGATGGTGTAGTGAGTGGAGTAGCGCATTTTGGCTTCTGGGTGGAAACTGTGGATACCAAATGTGAAGGACTGGTGAGCATTCATAATATGACAGCAAAGGACGAGTTCCACTATGATGAAGCCGAATATGCACTGATAGGTTTGTATACTGGTAAGAAAATCCGTATTGGGGATAGAGTAAAGATCCGCGTAGTAGCAGCCAACCTGGTGAAACGTCAGCTGGACTATGATCTGATAGAAGACTGGCCGGATATGCCGCAGGGATCACGCCCCACGGCACGTCGCAAACCAGCAGCAGGCGATAGTCGCCGGTCTGGTGGTGGAGATAGCCGCAGATCTTCCGGAGGAGATAAGAAATCATCGGGAGGAGCAAGGAGTGGAGGACGTAAAGAGTCTGCAGGCAACGCTGGAAAGAAAAAAGCATCTTCCGGTGGTAAAAAGAATGAAGGAAGATCCAAAAAGAAAAATTGACACAAATAATGATGCATTCATTTCAGGAATTAACTGTAAAGTTTGGAGAACATTTTGAAAAAGAACATTTCCCGGAACAGCCTAAAAAGTTGTATGATTCTGTAAACCACATCCTTAAAATAGGAGGTAAACGTATTCGCCCGGTGCTCAGTATCATGGGGAACGAACTGTTTGATGCCATTCACCCGGATGTATACCAGGTAGGCATCGCCGTAGAAATGTTCCATAATTTTACCCTGGTGCATGACGATATCATGGATAAAGCGCCGCTTCGCCGGAATCATCCTACTGTACATACGTTATACGGAGAACCTACAGCCATCCTGGCCGGAGATGTAATGCTCATAAATGTATATGAATACCTGAACAGGGTGCAGCCTCATTATAAACAGAAACTGCTGACGGCTTTTAACAAGGCTGCCAAAGAAGTATGTGAAGGCCAGCAGATAGATATGGATTTTGAAGATATGGAACCGGAGCAGGTACACTACAAGGACTATGTGCACATGATTGCCCTGAAAACCTCCGTATTACTGGCCGCCAGTTTACAGATGGGAGCCATTATAGGAGGGGGGAGTGAATATAACCAGACGCATATTTACGAATTTGGTAAGAATGTAGGTATTGCCTTCCAGATTCAGGACGATTACCTGGATGCTTTTGGTGATCCGGAGAAATTTGGCAAACAGCAGGGTGGCGATATTCTCGTTAATAAAAAAACCTTCCTGTTGCTGAAAGCATTGGAAATGTGTAATCCGGCACAGCGCACCAAACTAAAGGAATTACTGTCCGCCAATCCGGACGATAAGGTAGCACAGGTACTGCAACTTTTCCGTGACTGCCGGGTAGATGCCTGGGCAGAGAAGGAAAAGGAACGTTTTCAGGATATTGCTTTACAGCATCTTGAAAGTATTGCCGTATTATCTGCCCGGAAAAAGCCATTAATAGACCTGGCTGATTATTTACTAAGAAGGGAGCATTAGATTTTTTGATATATTCGCAGCATCGCTAAACCTGTAACGTAATTCACATTTAACTGCTATCACCCAATGTCTAAATCGCTTTTTAGAAAAAAATCTATTGCTACGATATTAAAAGATGCACATGATGGTTTGACTGACAGTCATGGTGGTGGTACTAAATTACAAAAAGTATTGGGCGTAAAAGATCTCACTGCAATGGGAATTGCAGCGGTGATTGGCGCCGGTATCTTCTCTACTATCGGTGAAGCCTCCTTTCATGGCGGCCCCGGAGTTTCCTTATTGTTTATTATTACCGCGGTAACCTGTGGTTTCTCTGCACTCTGTTATGCAGAATTTGCCTCCCGTGTACCGGTATCCGGCAGTGCATATACTTATTCTTATGTAACATTCGGAGAACTGGCCGCCTGGGTAATTGGCTGGGCGCTGATCCTGGAATATGCCATTGGGAATATTGCGGTAGCCATCTCCTGGAGTGGCTATTTCAATAACCTCCTTAGCGGTATAGGAATGTCTTTCCCGGTATGGCTTACCAGTAACTACGACAGTGCAACGCCGGAGATAGTAGCCGCAGCGCCACATATAGCCGGAGTGCCTATCATTCTGAATTTACCTGCTTTTATTATAGTAGTACTGGTTACTTATCTGGCCTATGTAGGCATCCAGGAAAGTAAACGCAGTGCCAACCTGATGGTGGGATTAAAGATCCTGGTGATCCTGTTTGTGATTGTGGTGGGAGCTTTTTATGTAAATACCAGTCACTGGGATCCGTTTATGCCCAATGGTTTTTCGGGAGTGATGAAAGGTGTGTCGGCTGTTTTCTTTGCTTATATCGGCTTTGATGCCATCAGTACTACAGCAGAAGAATGTTCTAATCCTCAGCGGGATCTGCCAAAGGGGATGATCTATTCGCTGATCATCTGTACTGTATTATATATCCTGATCGCTTTAGTGCTGACAGGGATGGTATCCTACTCACAACTGAAAGTGAATGATCCGCTGGCATATGTGTTTCAGGCAGTAAACCTGCCCTGGATAGGATATATTATTTCGGTGAGTGCCGTAGTGGCCACCACCAGTGTATTGCTGGTATTCCAGATAGGGCAGCCCCGTATCTGGATGAGTATGAGCCGCGATGGACTGTTACCTAAACGCTTCAGTAAGATCCACCCCCGGTTTAAAACACCTTCTTTTGCCACTATCATCACTGGTTTTCTTGTAGGTGTCCCCGCATTATTCCTGAACCTGACGGTTGTAACAGACCTTACCAGTATAGGAACACTGTTTGCATTTATCCTTGTTTGTGGTGGCGTATTGCTGCTGCCTCCGCAGGAAAAAGCAGATCCGAACAATAAGCGTTTCCGTTTGCCTTATATTAATGGACAATTCATCGTTCCGGCAATCATTATAGCCTTTGCGTATTTTTTCCGTGAGGAGTTACCGAACAAGTTCTCTTTTGAAGGAGGTTGGGAGGTATGGAAACATAATATTCCTTTCTTTTTCTTTACTATAGCGGCGATTGTTTTTTCCGTGCTTTCGTTCTTAAAAAAACTATCGCTTATTCCTGTGCTGGGACTGCTTAGCTGTTTTTACCTGATGACCGAGATTGGGTTCCGGAACTGGGTTGTGTTTTCTATCTGGTTGTTGATGGGGTTAGTGATTTACTTTGGGTATAGTTACCGGAACAGTAAGTTGAATAGTGTGAAGAAGATTATACTAAATGCTTAGTATGGAAAGCAGAGAAGCTTTAAGAAGAAGGCTTTATGAAAAGTTATATGCCAGGGAGTATAAAAACAGGATAGGTTTTTTCTTCCCTGAGTATGTTTTACTGTCTACGACTGCTCAGACAAAGTACTATGCACCTCTTCTCAAAGCGAATACTAAGGACCCGAAGGTGTTTATAAACCGGACTGCCCGGATTGTTGCAGGTATTGGTTTGCTGCTGCTGGCATCATTTGCTTTAACCATATTTATAGCAACGTTTGATAATTCTGTCGGGAATTATCTGATATTATTATTTGTCCTGGTTGCTTTATGCGTACCATTAATAACTCCTTCATTACGACCACGCAGAATTGAAATTTCCAGATCAGGTCTGGTAATAGATGACCGTAGCTTCCAATGGCATAACATATTGGATATGTATATTGTTGCCAGACCCAGAGGTGGACGCCGTAGTTCTTCTTATCGTTATTACCTCGCATTATTACTGGATCCAGAGGAAATCTTTATTTACAGACTACCCTGGTTTGGTATATACTCATTCCGGGCCAAACTGAGTGCTTACCTGGAGCATTTCCGCTCTAAACGCTGATTTTGTAGTATGAATATTTTAATGTATATTCATATCAGCTCTTAAAAATCAAATTTTATGAACCTACTGCAACGTATTGACCGTTGGGGCGAGTCGCATCATCCTAAGTGGGTAGACGCCATTCGTGTCCTCTTAGGAATTTTCCTGTTCTGGAAAGGGGTGGTTTTCATACAAAATATTGATGTTCTTAAAGCTGTGATCACCCAGAGTCCGGTATTAACTGTATTATCTTTCTGGCTTGCTCATTACATTGTTTTTGCTCATCTGGCTGGTGGTATTCTCATTACGTTCGGTTTACTGACAAGAGTTGCTGTCATTGTCCAGATCCCCATTCTTTTAGGCGCGCTCATTTTTGTACATACCTCTACGGGGTTATTCGATGTACATGGAGAAACCGGCCTTTCTATCCTTGTTCTGCTGCTATTAATCTTCTTCTTAGTGGAGGGGAGCGGCCCCATTTCTTTCGATGGATATATGCGCCGTCACCCGGCATGAAGATTTTTCACAATGATCTTCGCTAGTGGTCAGGATGGCTCAGGGTCGTCCGGCCACTAGTAATTATGTCCTCCCGTTTCGGCTCATTTCCTTAGATTTGCCACTCATATTGGGAAATTTAAGTATGAAATACGAGATCGGCGATAAAATTTTATTATTACATTCTAAGGAAGAAGGGACAGTAGTGGACATCATCAATGCCGAAATGGTAATGGTAGAAGTCGGCAAAGTATCCTTCCCTGTATATCTTGACCAGATCGACTTTCCTTATTTTCATCGTTTTACCGCTCCCAAGGTAACACCTCCACCTACCCGTATACCCGGCTGGGATATCAAACCTGAAAAAAAGCAGGAGACATTCAAAGAAAGTAAAGGAGTATTCCTGTCTGTATTACCTGTATTCCAGGTAGAAGGGTATGAAGAGAATGTGCAGGTACTGAAGTTTCACCTGCTGAATGAAACACAAATGGCCTATCGCTTTCATTTCCAGGTATGGCTGAAACAGCGGCTGGAACTGGAAATCCGCAATGATATTGATGCTTTCAAACACTTTTATCTCTCAGATCTTTTATTTGAATCATTGAATGATAGTCCGCGGCTGGAATTTACTTTCTATCCGAAGGAAAATGATCCCACCCTGGCACCTGCTTACCAGAAAATCTGGAAAATAAAGCCTAAACAACTTTTTCAGCAACTCAATGAATTAAAGGCCCGCAGGGATGCTACCCTGAGTTATCCTTTATTTGAGAAATACCCTATCAAAGAGAAATCTGCCATATCAGATTTTGAAACGGGGAAGATTGGTAACCTTGCTGCAGGAGCTAACAGCGTAGCAGCACAGGCAGAACCGCCCTTGCAACCCAAATACGAACTGGATCTTCATATAGAGCACCTTTTGACAGAATGGAGAGGATTAAACAATGTAGCAATCCTGGCCATACAACTCAATGAATTTCAGCGTTACCTGGATCTGGCGATTGTACATCATCAGCATACCATGATTGTTATTCACGGACTGGGAAGAGGTAAGCTGAAAGAAGAGATTCATGCAATACTGAAGCAGACTAACGATGTAGAACGCTTTGTGAATGAATATCACCCCCGCTACGGATATGGTGCTACTGAGATATTTTTCAAACATTAGGGACATAACTATACTACGATCTCTGCTATGTGCATAGCGTTATTGAGATATTTTTCAGCATTAGACCTTAATTCTATTATTTTTGCAACGAACTACAGACCGTGCTATCGCTCTGAGATTTATTTCAGTGAGGAAAGTCCGGACAGCATAGGGCAACGCACCACCTAACGGGTGGGGCCTGTGAAGGGTGAAAGCCTGAGACAGGTACAGAAAGTGCCACAGAAAATGACCGCTCCATAACGGCTTGCCGGTATGGAGTAAGGGTGAAAATGTGGGGTAAGAGCCCACGTTCTGTAATGGCAACATTATAGGAGGGTAAACCTTGCGTGCTGAAACGCCATGTATACAGTCGATTGAGGGCGGCTCGCCCGATGACTGAGGGTAGGCAGCTACAGGTGACGTGTGAACGTCATCGCAGATAAATGATAGCATCACGGGCATTGCCCGGGAACAGAATCCGGCTTACAGGTTTGTAGTTTATTTTTTTTCTTCAGAATGATTAACCAAATGGGCAATAAAGCCTGTTCCAGAATCAAATAATACCCTTCGTTAATTAGCGATTTAAGCAGCAACTAAAATGAAGCTAACAGAATTATCATATAAGACAGCTAATTGGGAAATTAAGAATCTCGAATTTGATAATGTGAGTTTAATCGTTGGTAAAAACTCAACAGGAAAGTCGAAAACATTGCGTGCAATAGATTTGCTGGGTAAAATTCTTACGCAAAGGGTAGGTTTAGTTGAGGAGTCCACATGGAATGTAACTTTTTCATCCGATAAGTACGGAACCATTAATTATCAATTTATAGTAGAAACGAGCAATGGAGAATCTTTTGTTTCATTTGAACAGATGGCAGTAGATGATAAGGTTTATGTTCATAGAAAATTACAACAGGCATCCCTTCAGAATGTATTAGATAATATTGGCAATACTATTTATCCTCCTTCTAATAAACTGACTATCCATATTACCCGCGATATTAAAAAGTATCCTTACCTGGAAGAAATTATAATTTGGGCTGAACGTTCCTACGGGTTTAAATTTGGCAGTATTGGGCCTGAAGTTCCTTATAATCAGCAGGAATATAACCTGCTAACTGCTGTGGATGAAATACCTGCTTTATATAAAGAGTTAAGTGCAGAAAGTAAAGAAAGGGTGAGGAAATACTTTTTAGAAATCGGGTACAGGATTGATGAGATTGTTTTCACGTCAGGTCGTCAAAGGAATTTCCTGCATATAAAAGAATCTGATATGGAAATATATCTTGCACATTATCAACTTTCGCAAGGGATGTTTCGTAGTTTGTCCATATTGATCTTCATAGAATATCTTTTATTCATAAAGAAAGCAGCAACGGTAATTATAGATGATTTGTGTGAAGGGTTAGATTACGATAGGGCTACTAAACTTGGCAAGATTATATATGAGAATTGCATACAAAAGAACATTCAATTGATTGCTACCTCTAATGATATGTTTCTGATGGATGTAGTAAATTTAAAATACTGGAACCTGCTGCAAAGGGATGGTGCAGTTGTGACCGCATTAAATCCTAAAAATCAACCAGATCTGTTCAACGATTTTCAATTTACCGGTTTATCAAATTTTGATTTCCTGGCTTCTGATTATATAGCCCAAAAGATTAAAAAATGACCAGAACCGCTGTATTCGTTGAAGGACAAACAGAATTGATTTTTGTCCGGGAGTTATTATTAAAAGTATTCGAGTATCAGAACATATCGCTGGAATGCTTTAATCTTTTTACAGACACTAATTTTCATCCTACTGATTATGCTTTCCCTAATCCGGATGCAGCGCATTTTTTCCAGATAATAAATGTAGGAAATGATAAAAGTGTGCTTACCAGGATATTGAAGAGAGAGAGCTATTTGAAGAATGCTGGATTTCAACGGATCATAGGATTAAGAGATATGTATTCAGGGGAATACAGGGATTTGGTTAAAAACCAAAGTATAGACAACGATATTAACCAAAAATTCATTGATGGCCACAGATCTCAGATCAAATCCGGCGATATTTTTTTCTCCTTTGCAATTATGGAAATCGAGTCCTGGTTATTAGGATTGAGAAGATCTTTTGAGCGGATGGATAACCGGTTAACACCTGAATTTATTAATGAGCATGTAGGATTTGACCTGAATACTGTAGATCCTGAGAAGACTTTTTTTCATCCTGCAGATAATGTACACGATATATTTCAACTTGTTGGACAACGTTATAGTAAGAGTAAAGGGGACATTAATGCCTTGGTTAGTCATATTGAAAGGAATGACTATATAGAATTATTGGAAAGCACTAAATGTAATTCTTTTAAAGAGTTCTATGGAAGCCTACAGATACCAAAGGTCTGATTAAGTGATAATTTGCTTATATTAAACTGATTATCAATAACTAAAAACATTCAAAATCATAATAAGCAAGTAAAGACGATCCTTTGATTTTATTTTTTAATTTAGTAACCCACAATAACTAATCCCTTATGCAACAAAAAGAAGAAAATACCTGGGCCACGCTGGCTCATCTCGGAGGAATAATTGGTACGCTGGTTATTCCTTCTGTTGGTAATATCTTAGGGGCTCTTATAATCTGGCTGATCAAACGCAATGAATCTGCATTTGTAGATGATCAGGGAAAAGAAGCTCTGAATTTTCAGATAACCCTAAGCCTGGCAAATGCTGCATTAGGCATTATCACTGCCATCCGTTTTGGATTCTGGTCATTTAACAGTATGTTTTTCCATAGAGGAGACTGGGATTTCGACGATCTGACTATCTACTCTGGCAGTCATGGTGTAATATGGATACTCAACATCGTTTTTTCCATCATTGCAGCAGTTCGCGCTAATAAAGGAATTGGATATAAGTATCCGGTAAGCTGGAGACTTGTTAAGTAATTACAGGACTTTATCCTTTGAAGATTTTGTATAATAAAAAAGCTCCCAACCGGGAGCTTTTTTATTATACAAATAGTTTGTAAATCAGTTGATTTGAATGTCCACTTAACAGAATGTGTGAACCCCGTGCATGTAGGTTCTTTTGTTATCCTTTTCTAATCTTATTCACTTTCGCCTTCTTAGGTGTAAGCTCTCCCTGCATAGTAGCAGCCAGCTTTAATGCATTGTAAGCATTTACTACACCTCCCGTAATAGAAAGATCTGCAAAGGGTACTTTGTCATTCGTATCGGGCTTGATCACTTCTTTTGTTCCATCAGGTAATGGTGTAGCAGATTCTTCAAGCACTTCCTTTAACTGCCTGGCACTCAGGTTAGGATAATAGGAGAGGACGAGTGCCGCCACACCGGCTACTACAGGAGCCGCCATACTGGTACCACTGGCACTGCCATATTTATTACCACCTGGTACAGTAGAATAAATCTGTACTCCGGGAGCAAACAAGTCTACACTCTTTTTACCATAATTAGAGAATCCTGCAATCTTTGGACCTATTTTACCATTGCTGCTTGCACCCACTGTAATGTAGTTACCGGCATGGGTATGATCCACAAAGTCAGGATTAGGGAAGTTATCTGTAGAGTCGTTATTATTACCATCATTACCGGCAGCATGTATCAGTAATACACCTTTCTCATCTGCATATTTTACAGCAGCATCTACCCAGTCTTTATGAGGAGAAAAGCTCTTACCAAAACTCATATTGATAACGCGGGCACCATTATCCACTGCATAACGGATAGCCAGTGCAATATCTTTATCACGCTCATCACCATCAGGTACAGCTTTTACAAGCATGATACGTACATTATCAGCTATACCATCCATTCCTACACCATTATTTCTTACAGCTGCGATGATACCGGATACGTGAGTACCATGAAAGCCAAATTTGCCCATTACATCATTGTTGCCATAATACCGGTCGTTGATATCATTGATATCATCTCCGATAATTTCAGCTCGTTTATCTGCCGGTTCTCCTTCTACAATTTCTGCTTTATGTTTGAGATCTTCCATGTATTCATCAAACTCAGATTTGAAAACGGCGTAGGTAATATCCTGTTCTTCAGTACTTTTCAGCAGTCTGATCATGTAGTTCTTTGCCATCATAACACCCTGGTCGGCGGTCTCGATGCTATCCAGCCTGGGGATGGTAAAGTCACTTTGTTGCAGATATCTTGTCAGCAGGTTTTCACATTTTTTCACATTATCCTGCATTTGCTGCATTTTCTGATAGGTCAGTTTGCTTTCGCTGCTCGGTTTTACGATTTTACCCTGAAGCTTCTGCCAGTAGGCATATTCTTTGGATTGTTTGTCCAGCAGGGAATCCGGATTACCGTATAATCTCTTGTAACGGTAATATTCGCGGGTACCTTCATCGGTATCTTCTTTTACACTGCGTCCATCTTTACCACCCAGAAAATTCCAGCCATGAATATCATCAACATAACCATTTTTATCATCATCGATTCCATTATTTGGAACTTCTCCCGGATTTATCCATAAAATGGATTTGAGATCTTCATGGGTAGTATCTACTCCTGAATCTATCACAGCCACAATAACAGGGGTGCTTTTTTTGCCTTTTAACAAGTCTGCATAGGCTTTTTCAACGCCTGTACCATATACGCTGTCAGTTGCGTAGTTCAGTAAATGCCAGTTTTTAGGAATAGCTGTTGTACCTTGGCCATAGGATCTGCTAGTTGTAAGTGCAGTCAACATCGCAACACAAACGGTCATGACTGCCAGCGCTCTGCTAAATTTCATCTAATTTATTTTTTTCACAATAAGCGTAACAATACGAATACCATATTTGGTTAAAGATATGTAAAATGACATATTTGGGAAGGGCATTAGTGATAAGCGACTTAAAACATGGATAAAGGAAAAGCTTCCGGGGAGTATTAGTGAACAAAGATGTGGGGAAAGAGGTTATTTAAATTAGCACAAAAGTTGAATATGAAATTCCAGAAAAAAATGTAATATTTAGTTTTTGAAGAATAATTGGAGGCCTTACAGCTATCTGATTATTTTCTCATAAGCATGGTTTCCGTTTAACGAAAAGCGGGGTTCTCTAACCTCGCTATTTTTATATACTTGTATAACGTTTAATGTCCTAACTTATTGTATTAGAATAAAAACTAAATAGTTTGATACGGACTAAAAAAATGGCTTTGAGATAGTATGAATCTCAAAGCCATGAAGTTGCCTTATATAAAATGAAGTGTTACAGATCAAACTTAATACCCTGGGCAAGTGGGAGATGGGTTGAGTAGTTGATAGTATTGGTTTGCCTCCTCATATACGCCTTCCAGGCATCTGAACCACTCTCGCGTCCGCCACCGGTTTCTTTCTCTCCTCCAAAAGCACCACCAATCTCCGCACCTGAAGTTCCTATGTTCACATTGGCAATTCCGCAATCGGAACCCGCCTGTGACAGGAAAAGCTCAGCTTCCCTGAGGTTGAGTGTCATAATTGCAGAAGACAATCCCTGTGGTACATCGTTTTGCATAGCAATCGCTTCATCCAGCTCTTTGTATTTCATTACATAGAGGATAGGCGCAAAGGTTTCATGCTGAACGATCTTAAAGTTATTCTTTACTGCTGCAATACAAGGTTTTACATAACAGCCGGATGAGTAAGCATCCCCTTCCAGTACACCACCTTCTACTATGAAACTTCCACCTTCGGATTTGATTTCTGTAATAGACTGCTGATACAAACGCACCGCATCTTTATCTATCAATGGACCTACGTGGTTATTCTCATCCAGCGGGTTGCCAATACGCAACTGCTGATAGGCTTTAGCAAGTTTTTGTGTAAAAGCATCGTACACACTTTCATGGATAATGAGGCGGCGGGTGCTGGTACAACGCTGACCGGCAGTACCTACAGCCCCAAACACACAACCAATCAGGGACATATCGAGATCGGCATTGGCTGTAATAATGATGGCATTGTTACCTCCCAACTCCAGAAGGGACCTTCCCAGACGGGAGCCTACGGCTGTACCAACTGCCTTACCCATGCGGGTAGAACCTGTGGCGGATACCAGCGGAACACGGGTATCTGCAGCCATCCATTCGCCCAGTTCACGGCCACCTACTACCAGGTTACAAACGCCTTCCGGTACCTTATTATCCCGTAATACATCCTGGATGATCTGTTGACAGGCAATAGCAGATAAAGGTGTTTTTTCTGATGGTTTCCAGACACATACGTTTCCACATACCAGAGCCAGCATAGAATTCCAGCTCCAGACCGCTACCGGGAAGTTAAAGGCAGAGATGATTCCCGTAATGCCCAATGGGTGCCATTGCTCATACATGCGATGGCCCGGCCTTTCAGAATGCATGCTCAGACCATAGAGTTGTCTTGAGAGTCCTACTGCAAAATCGCAGATATCTATCATCTCCTGTACCTCACCGTATCCTTCCTGCAAACTTTTCCCCATTTCATAAGAAACCAGTCTGCCGAGCGCTTCCTTATTCTTCCTCAATGCTTCGCCCGCCTGTCTTACCACCTCTCCACGACGGGGAGCGGGCCATGAGCGCCATTCCTTAAAAGCCGCAGTGGCTGTTTCGATAACGGAGTCGTAGTTTTCACGGCTGGCAGTGCTCACGGAAGCGATCACTTTACCATCCACAGGAGAATCTGCTTTGATTGAAGGGCCAGTTGCTGGCAGCCATACAGTGCCGGTGCTTACGCCACTATTTTCTGCATTTATATGTAGTTGCTGTAGAATATCGTTGATCATGTAGATGAGAATTAAGAAGCAAATTTAAGAAAATTGCTGATGACGGTTTTGGTGTTGTATTTGGTACCCAGTGGTTTACTGACCTTTCTGAGTTGTCTGTGAACTGTAAGTGCTTTCGAAGATTTTATCGGCATTGCCCGCTTCAAAACCTTCGCGGCGTTGTTCACGGGTAATGGAGGATGCTGGCAGGTGTGCGAACTGGGGCAACACCTTGCGTTCTGCAAACTCTACATAAGAGCCGGCTATCTGCAGTGTTTCATTATCTGCAAAGGTGGCTGGGATCATTTTCGCAACAGTGCTGCTTTGCAATAACAGGCCATCCGGACTGGTTTTGATTTTGCCGCCTGCATTATTCAGTACAAAACCCTTCTTTTCCAGGAATGTATTAAAATCCGCTACGGTATTATATCCTTCAGGGAGGTTCTGCAGGCTGATGGTAAAATGGTTCAGGTAATACCGGTTATAGATCACCCAGGCAGCGTATTCACTTTCTGCAGCAAGTGTCTGATAATCCTGAATAGTAGGTGTACGCCATAAAGCACTATGCAGGAAGTTGTCTACTATAACTCCGCTATTCAGGTCCAGCTGATTGGCAGGGTCTGTGATCACTTCGCTGGTGTAACTCGTGATGATAGCCTGTGCCTGTTTGCTGAGATCTTTCACCCTTAACTCACTCAGGAAAATACGCGGGTAGTGGGGTTTCGGAGGAGCATACCACCAGGCATCCAGTTTTTTTTCCTTAAAATGATACGGATCCTTTTTCGTGTAACCGTAGTGGAGGAAGATCTTTTCGAGCGACTGTATACCCAGCTGTGGGACGCCTATAGTCCTGAAGGCAATGTGGTCATTCTCAATATCTTCTGCGCGCTGAATAATGTTATCATTGATCATTGCCGTAATAATACCGGCAACATCAGGCACACGCTCTTTATAGCGATGCATTAGTCCGTTCAGAACGTAGTCTAACATAAAACAATTTTAATATTGTTCGTTATCATTGGGGAAATCCTTTGTTTTTACATCGCGGATATATGCCTGGGAGGCATTGTAAATCTCCTCATATAAATTGAGGTATTTGCGAAGAAAACGTGGTTTAAAATCTTTATTGATACCTAACATATCATGCATCACCAGTACTTGTCCGTCTACATATTTACCCGCACCGATACCGATGATTGGAATACGAACAGTTTCTGCCACCTGTTTGGCCAGGAGGGCAGGGATCTTTTCCAGTACTATACCAAAACAACCGGCTTCCTGTAACAGGCGGGCATCGTTCAGTAACTTCTGCGCCTCTGCCTCATCGGTGGCACGAACAGCATAGGTACCGAATTTATTAATGGATTGCGGTGTTAACCCCAGGTGTCCCATAACCGGCACCCCGGCAGATATGATCCGTTTTACAGATTCCAGGATCTCTTCACCGCCTTCTATTTTCACCCCGTGGGCACTGGTTTCTTTCATTATCCTGATAGCAGACAGCAGGGCCTCTTTGGAATTGCCCTGGTAAGAACCAAAAGGAAGATCTACTGTTACGAAGCTTCTTTTAATGCCTCTTACCACAGATGCAGCATGATAGATCATCTGGTCGAGCGTGATGGGCAGGGTGGTTTCATGGCCTGCCATTACATTAGACGCAGAATCGCCCACCAGCAATATATCCATACCGGCATCATCAAAAATGCGGGCCATAGAATAATCATATGCAGTGATCATGGAGATTTTCTCTCCATCGTCCTTCATTTTCTGTAGAATATGTGTTGTGATCCTCTTAACTTCTTTATGCGTAGACATCTTATTAATGATTAAAAGCGCGTTAAGGTAGGCATAATCATTAAATCAGGCAAATCGGACTATTTATTATGGCTGATTTCAGCATATAGTGACTGGATCAGGCCATCTGCCAGTCCTATTTTGGGGACATAAATTTCTGTAGCATCTGCCCAGCGCATGATGTTCACATAAATCTGCAATGCAGGAACAATCACATCTGCGCGATCTTCCCGGAGGTTGTAAAGGTGAATTCTTTCCTCTACCGTAAAATTGCTGAATTCCTTGTAGTAATCTTTTAATATATCCAGCGTAAGTGGTTTACCTTCTTTTCGTTTTGAGAGTGAAAAGATTTTATTGATATTACCGCCGGAGCCGATAGCGGTCAACTGGTTTACGCCTTTGATCTGCTGCTTGATGGTATCTTTCATATATTGCCACTGTTCATCAGTTACCTGCTTTTGCAGCAAACGGATAGTGCCTATATTGAAAGATTCTTTGTATACCAATGCGTTGTTATTGAACAGTGTAACTTCCGTACTACCACCACCTACATCTATGTACATGTAAGCGCGGCTTTTCTCCAACTGTTCTGCCACATGGCTTTCAAACAGGAAAGAAGCTTCTTCCTGTCCGGAGATTATTTTTATATCTATACCGGTGTGATGTTTTACTTTCTGCAGGATTTCTGTTGAATTAGATGCATCGCGCATTGCTGAAGTCGCACACGCTTTCAGGTATTTGACTTCATATACTTCCAATAGAAGTTTATATGCCTGGATTGTACTTAGCAGATGAGAAGCTCTTTTTTCCGAGATAGCTCCATTGCTGAATACATCAAATCCCAGGCGTAAGGGAACCCTTACCAGGTTCACTTTGGTGAAATCCATTCTACCCTGACTGTTTGGGGATGCTTCTGAAATAAGCAACCTCGCAGCGTTGGAACCTATATCAATGGCAGCAAGCTTCATGGTCATCATTTAGTCGGATAGCAAAAGTAACGTAAATATTATTTATACTGCTTCTCATGAAGGTAGCGGAAGATCTCGATCTGGGAGCGTATTTTTTTGCTACCCTCACGTTTATATTCATTGTTCTGTTCATTATCTAAGATCCTGGCTTTCACATTGCCACTGAGCTGTATTGCCAGAATATCTTTCAACTCCTGCTGGATCTCGGGATCCAGGATAGGTACTGCCACTTCCACACGATGATCGAGATTACGCAGCATCCAGTCGCACGATGAAATATAGATCTGTTCTTTTCCACCCTGATGGAAAACAAACACACGTGCATGTTCCAGGTACTCATCTACAATGCTGATGGCTTCAATATCTTTCTTCCACTTCTTATTTTCCGTATAAGCACAACAGATACCCCGGATGATCATTTTTATATTTACACCACTGCGCGCAGCTTCGTACAACCGGTTAATCAGATCCGGATCGGAGAGGGAGTTCATTTTGATGATCATGCTGCCACCATTCTTTTTCTGATTGGCAAGCTTGATCTCCCTATCTACCATGCGCGCAAAAAAGCTCCGCATATTGAAGGGACTTACGGGCAGCATTTTACAAGCTTCCAGTATTTTAATATCGTGTTTTGGATTTTCTAAATAGCTGAATACCCGGTTGATATCCGCCATAATATTCCGGTTTGCTGTAAGCAGGCAATGATCTCCATACACACGGGCGGTTTTCTCGTTGAGGTTACCGGTGCTCACAAAACCACACTGTACAGTTTTGATGCCGATCCTTTTCCTGATCACGCATAACTTAGCATGCATTTTCAGTCCTGGGATCCCGATTAGTACTTTCACCCCTTCATCTTCCAGTCTTGATTTCCATACCAGGTTTTCAGCCTCATTAAAGCGGGCCCGCAATTCCAGTGCTACGGTAACCTGTTTTCCATTACGTACCGCATTTGTAAGGGCATTCACGATCCGGGAGTTCCTGGCCAGGCGGTAGGCGGTTATCTTGATGCTGATCACATTAGGATCAATTGCAGCTTCTCTTAACAAGTCGATGATGGTATCGAAAGAGTGGTAGGGCAGGTGCAGCATTACATCTTTCGTCTGGATTACATGCATCACACTGGTAGCATTAGCAAACAGCGGATGGATGAAGCTTTTCCGTGCAGGGTTGATCCTGTCAGAAAATACGGAAGACGGGAAGTCCATGAAATCCTTGAAGTTATGGATCCTTGCACCAGGAATCAGGTTATCTTTCTTCGAAAGGCCCAGCCGGCGCATCAGGTATTCCAGCAACAGCGGATCAATATCTTTATCATATACAAAACGCACCGGTTTACCCTTGCGTCTGTCTTTCAATCCTTTTTCCAACTGGTGGATCAGACTGGTGGAGATATCATTATCAATATCCAGTTCTGCATCCCTGGTCACTTTAATGATGTGGGAAAGGAACTTATCATACCCGAAGAAGGAGAAGATATGAGGTAAGCAGAACCGTACCAGGTCTTCCATCAGGATAATATCCTGTTCACCTTCTTTGGCAGGCAGGATGATAAAACGGGGAAGTACGGTGGTTGGTATTTCTATCAGTGCAAACTTTTGTCTTACTGAATTATCCTGACGAGCCAGTACTACCGCCAGATATATGGATTTATCGCGGAGGAAGGGGAAATGCTGGATACTTTCTATCATCAGGGGGATGATATTGGTACGGACCTCCTCATTAAAATAATTCAGTACAAACTTCTGCTGTTCTTTATTGAGATGTTTTTCTGTGCGTATAAAGATCTTCTGTTCCTTCAGTTCGCCTTCAATACCTTCCCAGATGCGGTCAAATTCCCGTTGCTGATCTATTACTATACTCTGAATCTCTTCCAGGATCTGTTCGGGATTCTCTTCCAGGTGCATCCTGGCCGATTTGCCGACAGTGAGCATTCTTTTAAGCGTAGCTACGCGAACACGGAAAAACTCATCCAGGTTATTGGAGAAGATTCCCAGGAAGCGGATTCGTTCATGGAGGGGCACGCTGGCATCGGATGCTTCCTGTAGTACCCTTGCATTGAAAGCCAGCCAGCTGATATCCCTTGGGATCATTTTCCTTTTGGCAGGCGTTTTCTTTTTGCTGTTGATCTTCTTTTCCATTGCCTGATCTTGAATTATAGTTTCAAACGGCTCACTAGTTGACAATCGCATGTTAAGGGCAATTAACGGTTGTGGTTATACTGTTACCACAACAATACTAATTTCAGATAATATCCAATGTTAAATTTATGAGATGTACTAAAGATAAGATGATACGTACAAATGATAAAATTAACGATTGCAGTGGAAATTCAGGTATTATCGTGTGCCTTAATGCAAACAGGCTGTATCATACTTTGATACAGCCTGTTTTTAAAATATATCTCAAACCAGCTTATAGTCCGAAAGCTGCTTTTACTTTATCAACGTAATCCAGCTTTTCCCATGTGAACAGTTCAACCTCTACGCTCTTTTCCAGCTTTTTACCTTTGTTAAAGGTTTTGGTAACTATTTTGCTTTCGCGGCCCATATGTCCGTAAGCAGCAGTTTCGCTGTAAATAGGGTTACGCAGTTTCAGGCGTTGTTCGATGGCATAAGGGCGGAGGTCGAAGATCTCTTCTACTTTTTTGGCAATTTCGCCATCGGTCAGTTTTACTTTAGCTGTACCATGAGTATCGATGAACAGGCCACAAGGCTTTGCAACACCAATTGCATAAGATACCTGTACCAGAACTTCATCGGCTAACCCTGCAGCCACCAGGTTCTTGGCGATGTGACGGGTAGCATAAGCAGCTGAGCGGTCTACTTTGGAAGGATCTTTACCGGAGAAAGCACCACCACCGTGAGCACCTTTACCACCGTAGGTATCAACGATGATCTTACGGCCTGTTAAACCAGTATCACCATGAGGACCACCAATTACAAATTTACCGGTAGGATTGATATGATAAATGATCTTATCGTTGAACAGAGACTGTAATTCAGGTTTCAGCTGAGCTTTTACGCGTGGGATCAGGATCTTGATCATATCGTTCTTGATCTTAGCCAGCATTTTATCTTCCACATCAAAATCATCATGCTGTGTAGAAATTACGATAGCATCGATCCTAACGGGTTTATTATCATCAGAATATTCAATAGTTACCTGTGATTTAGCATCAGGGCGCAGGTAAGTAATTTCTTTGTTTTCGCGACGGATAGCAGCCAGTTCGATCAGCAGTTTGTGTGCCAGATCCAGTGCCAGCGGCATATAGTTATCAGTTTCACGGGTAGCATAGCCAAACATCATCCCCTGATCTCCTGCGCCTTGCTCTTCCGGGTTTTTACGCTCAACACCCTGATTGATATCTGGCGACTGCTCATGAATAGCAGAGAAGATACCACAGGAATTGGCTTCAAACATATATTCACTTTTTGTATAGCCTATCTTACGGATTACCTCACGCGCAATTTCCTGCACATCCAGGTAAGCTTCAGATTTTACTTCTCCGGCTAATACTACCTGACCAGTAGTTACCAGTGTTTCACAGGCTACCTTGGAGGAAGCATCGTAAGCAAGAAAATTATCTATCAGTGCATCGGAGATCTGATCGGCCAACTTATCCGGATGTCCTTCGGATACTGATTCTGAGGTAAATAAATACGGCATAAAATAATCGAATTTCAGCTTTAAGTTATTGTAATTTTGCAGTACAATTTACCATTATTTGGCATTTTGGTGGTATGCTTACTGGTAAACCGCGACAAAAATAAGTAATCTAACTATATTCTGTCTATTCTCTAGGGAAAATATTCAGTTTTAACAATTTGAGAAGGGAAAAGGGCTTAAAAGTAATAAAATAGGGCATATCAAATTATGATACGCCCTATTTATAAATATTGTAATAATTTCAGAATTGAATGCAGGCGTTACTTTCCAAGTAACTGCGCATATAATTGCAGGTAATCTGCCAGATCTTCGTTGTTCTCTTTAAAGGGAATAAGGATCTTGCTTTTCTCTCCTTTCAATTCTTCCACTACTTTTTCATCTACTTTGTCGCTGGCCAGTACTACGGCATCGGCATATTTAGCAGCTCCTTTGTTGAGCGCGCTATTTGTACCTTCCTTGTAAGGTTCCAGATCTTTCTCCTTGATTTGTGTGCTGATGATGGCTTTTTTAATGAAGCCAGCGCCCAGATTCTCTGTAAAAGAATTCTCTTCCATGGAGTAAATAACCTTGGAATGAGCGAATACAGGTTCCTTTTTGTAGGCCGTTTTCAGATATACAGGGATCAGTGAAGTCATCCAGCCGCTGCAATGGATAATATCCGGCGGCCAGCCAAACTTTTTAACTGTTTCTAAAGCACCCTTGCAGAAGAATACCGCACGTGCAGCATTGTCATCGTAGAACTGTCCGCTCTCGTCAGAAAATAAAGCCTTGCGTTTGAAATAATCTTCGTTATCCAGGAAATACACCTGCAACCGGGCGTTTGGTAAAGATGCCACCTTGATAATCAATGGGTAATCATCTCCCTCAATCACGATGTTAATGCCAGACAATCTTACCACCTCGTGAAGCCGGTGCCTTCTTTCGTTGATAATGCCAAACCGTGGCATGATCACCCGCACTTCCAGACCAGACTCATTGGACTTAATTGCCATCTTATTGATCATATTCGCATAATCTGTTAATTCCAGATAAGGCGACATCTCTTGAGCAATAAAAAGAATTCGTTTCTTTGTGGACATCTAATGCTGATATTAATGCAGAAAATTTTAATTTGGTTTGCAAAATTACGGATTTTTAACGGAATAAAGGACAAATTGGCACTTTTAACATCCTTTTAAGCAATTAATTATGTATTTGTTTAAGCAAAAAGACACACTGGACAGGCATTTATCAACAGCACGCAATAATGACAAACGTATTGGTTTTGTGCCAACTATGGGAGCTTTACACCACGGACATCTATCATTAATTGCAAAGGCAAAAGAAACATGCGACCTGGTAGTATGCAGCATTTTTGTAAATCCTACACAATTTAATGACCCTTCAGATTTTGAGAAATACCCTGTAACTATAGATAATGATATCTTACAATTAACAGATGCCGGTACCGATGTGTTGTTTCTACCATCTGTACAGGAGATGTATCCTGAAGGGCTGGATGTTAAAACGCATTATGACTTTGGTTCCCTTGAAACCATCCTGGAAGGTGCGCATCGCCCGGGGCATTTCCAGGGCGTTGGGCAGGTAGTACATAAATTACTGAATCTGGTAAAACCGGATCAGCTGTTTATGGGACAAAAGGATTTCCAGCAATGCCTGATAGTCAACCGCTTATTAAAATTGATTGATTCAAAAGCTCAATTGGTAGTTTGTCCTACACTCCGCGAACCAGATGGTTTAGCTATGAGTAGCAGAAATATGCGACTCAACGCTACAGAAAGACAAAATGCATTACATATTTATAAGGCACTTATCTATGTTAAAGGTAACATTCATAAAGCATCTTTCTCTGAAATTTTAAATAATGCTTCTAATCAACTGAAAATGAATGGATTTGATGTTGATTATATAGAGCTGGTGAGTATGGAAGAGGATGGTTCGGTAACTTTTCCCAAAGCAACTGGTAACCGCCCAGTATATGCAGTTATAGCGGCCAGGGAGATCAGTAGTGATGTAAGGTTGATCGATAACATGCTGATGTAATGTATATAATTAATTATTCCGTACCTTTGCGAACGCTCAAAACCCAGGCGAACGGGAATGATCTTTTGAGGCAGTTATTAAATTAATATAATCTGGGATTTGGATATACGTTATGCAGATTGAAGTATTAAAAGGTAAAATACACCGGGCAGTCATTACAGAAGCCAACCTGCAATATGTAGGAAGCATCACGATTGATGAAGATCTGATGGATGCTGCCAATTTCATAGAATACGAAAAGGTGCAGGTAGTGAACGTTAACAACGGGGAACGTCTTGAAACTTATATAATTAAAGGTAAGCGTGGTTCAGGAGTTGTTTGCATGAATGGTCCGGCAGCACGCTTATGCGCAGTAGGTGATATTGTAATTATCATTTCTTACGCTACAATGGACTTTGAGGAGGCTAAGAAATATACTCCCATTGCCGTTTTTCCAAAAGAAAACAATAAATTGTAAGTAGAATTAACCCCGTTTAAACAGACGACTATGCCCAAAATGCTTAAGACAATTATTAAGTTCATATGCTTTTTGGCCATAGGGCTGGGATTAATATGGCTGGTTACGCACAACCTGACTGAAAAGGAAAAGCAGGATATCGTAATGGCATTCAAACGTGCGAACTATTGGTTAATCATTCCTGTTATACTGGTGGGTGTTGCCAGTCACTGGTATCGCGCTGTAAGATGGAAACTGCTTATGGCTCCGCTAGGTTATAAACCCACCACCCTCAATACATTTTTTGCTGTAATGGTTGGTTACCTTGTGAACCTCGCAATACCGCGCCTGGGAGAAGTTACCCGCTGCGGCATTGTAGCCAGATACGAAAAAGTACCCGTTGATAAACTGGTAGGCACCATGATCGCAGAGCGGGCGGTTGATCTGTTACTGCTGATTCTGATCATGATTGGTACCGTAGTAGTCCAGATAGATCTTGTAAGTGCTTTCTTTATTGAGCATGTAGTGAAGCCTGTTCAGGGAAAAGCAGATAAAGTTGGGGGGATTAATGGCTGGATTATTTTGGCTGTAGCAGTTGTCATAATAGTATTGATCTTTTTAGGGATTCGTATACTTTCCCGCTCAAAAGTAGGTCTGGCCATCAAAAATATGGCCAGAGGGGTATGGACCGGGTTCTTATCTATCGGAAAGATGGAAAAGAAAGGCTGGTTCATTTTTTATTCCATCCTGATTTGGGCATTGTACTTTACGATGATGTACCTGGGATTCATGTGTATGGAAGAAACCCGCAACCTGGGCCTGAAAGCAGCCCTGTCTGTACTGGCATTTGGCAGTGTAGGGATGATTGTTACACAGGGCGGAATAGGTGCTTATCAATTGATTGTACAGGAAACGTTGTTGCTTTATGGAGTAGCTTACACAACAGGTTACGCATTTGGCTGGATTGTATGGAGTGCACAGACATTACTTGTGGTTATCCTTGGATTTGGCAGCCTGATAGCGTTACCTATTTATAATAAGAACCCGGTGCCAGAGCCGAATGGAAAAATCTGATACATTTCCTATGAATAAATTGAATTACCGTAAGGCAGACATTGAAGACATTGATCAGATTAGAGCATTGCATGTGAAAGCATATGGTCAGTTCGCTGATGTCCTGTCGCCGGACAACTGGGCGAAGATGTTAGACAATATGGAAGATCTTAAAAGTCTTCGTGAGCTGATGCTTAAATCCTTCACTTACATATGTGAGATAGACAATAAGATTGTTGGAGCAATTTCACTGGTTCCACGCGGCAATCCTACGGACATTTTCATGAAAGACTGGTCTTACATAAGGAAACTGGGTGTAGATCCGGAGTACAGAGGGCGTGGTATAGCTAAGAAGCTGGTACTGGAATGTATCAGTGAGGCAATAGCATTAAGGGAATCCCGGATTGCATTACATACAAGTGAATTCATGGAATCTGCCAAGGCACTATATGAAAATGCCGGTTTTAAAATGGTAAGGGAACTGGACCCTATCTTTGGCAAAAGATACTGGCTTTATAAACTGGATCTATATAATCTCACCACTTAACCCCATCTTCAAAAAAACCTCACATTGTGGATTGAATTCTTTTTACTTTTAGAGCGGACAATTCTATCAATGTGAACATCAAGGCATTAATAATCCTATTCTTTATTGTAAACTCACTGTTTGCAAAAGCACAAGATCCTGCATCTTATGTTGATCCATTTATAGGTACGGGCAAAAGCGCGGTTCTTACCAAATGGGGAAGTGAGGGAGGAACTTATCCGGGCGCAGTGGCTCCTTCCGGTTTTATACAGCTTACGCCGGAAACGAGGAACAGCGGATATGATTTCAGCGACACCACCATTTCTTTTTTTAGCTGCGTTGGCCATTACAGCGGTTTTCCCAACGGTTCTGCCGGGAGGTTCCTGGTCATGCCTGTTGATACCAGGTTTATATTCAGTGAGAATTCTATAAAAAGGAGATTCTTTCATAAGGATGAAAAAGCTACTCCCGGGTATTACAGTGTGCTTTTCAAGGATAATAATACTTTAGTAGAAGCCACTGTAACTGAGCGGGCTGGTATGTTTCGTTTTACGTTCCCGGCTAAAGTAATTCCACAGCTTTTTATCAGTGATAGCGGAACATTCAATGCGGCTACTCATTATAATGAATCTTATGTCAGTAAGCAAAGAGTAGAAAATGGATACCTATTGACGTTTGCCCCTGCTACTTATGGTGCAAAGGTGATCCTGCTCAGCTTGAGTGCTTCCACCGTTGACAAAGAAAGTGCAGAGCGGAATATAGCGGTCGAATTAAATGATGCCTTTGACCAGATAAGGGAGTATACCCTGGAGAAATGGACAAAGGCTTTGTCTGTAGTCGAGATCACGGATTCAAGTAAAACGAATAAAACTATCTTTTATACAGCTTTATATCATGCCCTGTTAATGCCATGGATCATTTCTGATGTAGATGGCCATTACCGCGGAGCAGACAGGGAAGTACATACTGTAAGCGGAAGAGAGGAATATGGTGGTTTTTCGCCCTGGGACACCTTCCGTTCCCTGCATCCTCTTTTATCACTGTTGTACCGGGAAAGACAATCAGAAATGGTATTATCCATTCTGGATGTGTTTAAACAAACCGGACATCTTCCTATAGAATCGATGACCGGGAATCATTCAATCCCTATCATTGTTGATTCCTACCTGAAAGGAGTGCCGGGTATTGATAGTACCCTGGCTTATGCAGCTATGAAGAAAAGTATTGCTGATACTCCATATCTGCAATCAGATATGGAGATCTATCATCAGCAGGGATATATTCCTTTTTCTTATCCGGAATCCGTTACACGCACAGTTGAATATGCATATGACGACTGGGCACTGGCACAGTTCGCAGGATTAGTGATGCACAAAAAGGATGATTATGACCTTTTCATGAATCGCAGTTATAATTACAGGAACCTGTTCCATCCGGATGATATGTTTATGTTGCCACGGCAAGGTCAGGAATTCAAACTGGAGCCCGGCAACTCCGGTTATAAGGAAGGGGATAAATGGGTCTATTCTTATTTTGTACCACAGCATCAACAGGATCTGGTAAATCTGATGGGAGGAAAAAATGCATTTACAAACAGGCTATATGCTGCATTTACTGACAGACAGATCATTTTTGACAATGAAACGGTGTTTCATGTTCCCTATCTTTTTAATGCAGCCAATGAGCCTCATAAAACCCAGAAATGGGTTGATAACATAATGCGTACGCGCTTTAATGCGAGCCCTGGCGGACTTCCCGGTAACGATGATCTGGGATCCACTTCCAGCTGGTATGTGCTGAGTGCTATGGGTATTTACCCCGCATGTCCGGGTTCCCCTGAATATTCTATAGGTGTTCCTCTATTTCAGTCATTACGCATCAACCTGCCGAACGGAAAACATTTTGAAATCAGGCGTAAAGGTAAAGGGCACTATATCAAATCACTGATGGTAAATAATGCGCCTTTTAATCGTCTCCTGTTACCACATGCCATAATCATGAAAGGAGGAGATATGCTGTTTGACATGGGAGCGCCTTCAAACTGGCCTGAAACAAATACCAACAATGATAAACTTCCTGATTTCAACATATTGGATTGTTCCGTTTCAAAGGCCGGAGTAGAACCGGATGAACCGTTCTGGGTGAAATTCACATTACGGAATAACGGAAGCATTGGCACCATGCAGATGAAATTATCAGCAAACGGGCAAATAATAGCTGGTAAAAATTGTCTTGTAAATGAGCATTCCTCAATAACAGATTCTATTCTCTGTCGATTGTATAAAATAGGTGATGCAAACATTTCAGTGAATGGGTTAAAAGATGTGACCATCTCCGTTATTCATCCTGATCATCCTTTTTCCAAAGAGCCGGATATAATAAATCTCGCATTTCAATCCCTTATTAAAAGCGGAGAAACTCAAAAGATATCTTTTACTGTTAAGAATACAGGGGGCATTGTCCAGACTTATAATATTCCTGTAATAGTGAATGGGAAAATCAACCGTGTAGTAAGACTAACATTGGAACCCGGAGAACAGACAGGTGTGTTTATTTCATTTATAGTAAACCAGGCTGGATGGCAAACCGTGAATGTAAACAACATTTATAAAGGGTTTAAGGTGTACAATGCAGCAGCAGAATCATTACTGTTGGATCTTTCACTAAGTAAATCCTTAATGCTGGACTCGTCCGGGTTTGCCAATAACGGAAAGGTTATAGGTGCAGCGACTATCGTTGGAGACCAACTTCAGTTTGGGAAGAACTGTTTTGTGGAAGTACCTAATTCTTCCAGTCTTGATGTAATGGGTAACACGCTTACTATGATGGCCTGGGTGTTTCCTCAAAGTGATGAAAAAGAGACGGGCGGATTAGTAGATATGTTCACCAAAGGAGACAGCCATGTGTTACAGACGGAAAACAGTAAAACACTGACGTTCTTTGCCGGTGGATGGGGAAGAGGAGATTGTACCGTAGCGTTGCCTGAAAACTGGAAAGACCACTGGCATCATATAGCAGGAGTATGTTATGGCGATAGCCTGAAATTATACATTGACGGACAACTTAAAGGTGCAACTAAGCTGGAAAATAATGTGAATTTATCCGGCATCAATAAATGGACTTTTGGCAGAAATGAAGAATTCCCATCTGCAAGGATCTTTAATGGATTGATAGATAATATGAAAGTATTCGCTGCACCATTATCAGAGGATGAAGTGAAAGTAATGATGATGAAGAATGTACATAAAGATCAGGTAAAAAGCGTGAAGATACCCGGGGCCAGGATAATGTAACTAATATCATTAATAGGGCCGGCTAAAAAAGATTCTCCCGTCCAGGTAGATGATCGATTTTAGCCGGCCCTCTATTTATTTATATGTTTGACGGATTACCGCTGTATATTTCCCATAGATCTCTTTAGCAACAGCCACTGAATTTCCCTGAACGGCAGATGGATATAACTCATGTGCATTTACCCATTTCCATTCCCAATCTTTCATTTGGTCATCAAAGTATTTATCATCGATAGCTTTGTGCTGACGCATGCAACTCTTCACGTAAGTGAAATACTGTTCCCAGCGGGCTTTATAAAAGCTTTTCAGTAAACCAGCCCATTGTCTGCTCGAATATTCGTGCAGTTCACTGTTTTTATCCCCCCAAAGCGTGATAAGGTTACGGGCATTACGTTCATATAATGCTTTTTCACCCGGGGTAGTTCCCCAGCTTTTAGCATCACTCAGCCATTTACCTAACAGGAAGTCTTTACGGGTAGCCAACAATTTGTCCATATCATCCAGTAATACCAGGAATGCGGTACTATACTTTTTGAAGGCAATGCTATCATTGTTTTTGTACGCCTTTGCAACCTGCTGTTGGAGGGAGTCTGCATAGTTGGCCAGGATCTGTCGCGTTACATCTACCAGATCATACCGGAAGCCATCACTGCCTTTCAGATCATCCGATGCTTTTACAAGTAAATCCCAGGCGGGAACCATTTCACCCGGAGGATAATTAAGCATTGTTTTAGTCCGGTTCGAAGAAGTATTAAATGTAGGACGTCCGGTAAGTATACTTTCAGGACTGCCTTCTGTTAAGCCGCCGTTGTAAGCTGTTTTTCTCAATACATCCCATGCTTTATCAGCGTCCGTATTCTGCTTGCCATAACGACGCAGAGCATATGCTTTCAACCATTGGTCCAGGTCAATAGGTTGATCTCTCCATACATTTTCCATCATCAATGCGTACATCACAGGGTTCTGTTCAATACCTTCCGGCGTTAATCCGATTCCTACCATATTACGGGCAGCAGGATCATGTAATGCATTTGCAGGATCATTTGCCACATTGTTTATTCTTCCATACATGCCGATGTTGCCACCAAAGTTCAGGAGCATACACCAGATCCATTGTTTGCCAAAGTAAGCATCTGTTCTGTTCCATACAGGGAAGTTTTCACTGTACAGATCCAGTACAATCATTTTATCATCCGGAGCTGCTGTCATGAGTGCTTTGATCTGCGCGGGATGCCAAAAATCTTTCTGGTAGTGGAACATCCAGCCCTGCATTACCCAAACAGCCGCTGTATCAGCTGCAGTCATTGACTGATAGATCTTTCTACTAATGTTATGCAGATAAGTGGAATCGTTGGTAGGAGGCAGATTTTCATTGAAGGTATCGGAAGAATAGTAATGATCTGTACCGAAGGTTCTGATCTCTTCTTCCATAAATCTTTTACCGATCAAAGAAAACATAGAGTCGCCCGGATCCAGGATATAAACGTCGTCAAATCCAGCATCCCAGTTTGTTCTTTTCACCTTTGCATTCGGAAACTTGTCTTTGAATGCTGGAGGTACATGCCCTGTAAAAGCAGGCAGTACAGGTGTCATTCCCAATGATCTTTCTCTTTCCAGGATCTTTTTCTGTAAAGCCTCATGATCTCTCATAAAGCTTTGTGGAAGCGGACCGCCCCATCCATCCAGGTTTCCCATCCAGAACCAGTTAAAATAACTGGGGCCGCTGAAAAAGCTGCTAAGATCTTTGTCTGTAAACCCCATTCCTTTGTATACCCTGTCCCATATGGAATTTTGTCCGGTCAGTGCCAGAGGCATATTCACCCCGTTCAATGCCATCCAGTCGATTTCCCATTGCCAGCGGTCCCAGCTCCACCAGCTCATGGTGTAGTTGAATGTGCAATAGTTGAGATAGTAACGGTATTGATAAGGAGTTGCCTTATGAACTTTTGTTTTAACTACCGGCAATGGATTGGGAAGGTTCATATTGGTTCCATTCCAGCTGATATCGCAATGCGCATAGTTCTGGAGGTAGTAGTTGAGCGCACTGGCTATGCTGATCCCATTACTTCCTTTCAGCAGTATAATTCCTCCTTTACTTTCCAGTTCAAATACATCTTTCCCGTTTTCCTGCGGAATGAAACCCGTTTCAAAATGAACGGCATGTTCCTTCAATACCCTTTTGACGAGGTCACTTATTGCTTTTTTATCTGGTATGTTAGCAGCAGTGACAGTTCCTGTAATAAACGTCAACAGTATGCTACCAGTAAAAAAGATTCTATGAAATGATAGTTGCATATCTCTAGGCTTCTGTGTTAATCTTAAAAGTAGCGATGTATTTCAGACCACTTTTTTGCTGTAATTTCTGCGGCACTTTAATCAGCAACTGACCATTACTGAATGTCCATTTGAGTTTTTCCTTTGTACCTAACAAAGATACTGTACGGATCTTTTTCACATCCTGCACAGGAAATGAAACTTCGGCCGGTAGAGTTACAGCATCACTGTCAGACAGGAAATAAGCATACACAACAGGCAGACTTTTTGCCTTTGTAAAATAGATATTCCTGTCGGAATAAGGAGCAACCGGAACAGAACCGTGAATACCTTCTTCATTGATCTTCATCCATTCACCAATATCTGCCAGGCGTTTGTAGGCATCGGGTGCCCAGTCTCCCTTATCACTTGGTCCGATGTTCAGTAGCAGGTTCCCGCCTCTTGAAACGATCTTCACGAGTATGGTTAGGAGTTTAAGAGAAGATTTATACTGATCACGTGAACTGTAACTCCAGGAATCACCCATGGTCATACAGGTTTCCCATGGATAAGGCAGCGGTTTTTCGGGGATGGATTGTTCTGGTGTGGTATAGTTCTCAAACTCTCCCGGTACTGTTCTGTCCACCACAATCAGACCTGGCTGATGGGTACGGGCCATGCCCACAATTTTAGGCATATCAAGGCTTTGTTTGCCATCAGGTCTTACCCAGCCGCCATCCAGCCAGAGGATATCTACGGAACCGTAATCGGTCATCAGTTCTTCTATCTGATTGTATGTATAGTCGTTGAATTTCTGCCAGCGTTCGGGGAACTTTTTGAGTTCGTAGTTTATATTTTCATCTTTCGGCGGATAATAAGACCACCAGAAATATTCACTGTGCCAATCGGGTTTTGAAAAGTATGCACCTATCATGAAGCTGTCTTTACGGAAAGCACCAAAGATCTCTTTCGCAACATTGCTTCTTGGATTGGAAGAAAACGGTGTATTAGGGCTGGTGATCTTATAATCGGTTTGTTTGGTATCAAACATACAGAAGCCATCATGGTGTTTTGTTGTGAATACCATGTAATGCATCCCGGCAGCCTTAGCTGCTGCTGCCCATTTCTCCGGATTAAAATCTACCGGGTTAAAGGAATATTGCAGCTTCTCATATTCTTTTTTGTAAGTGTAATAATCTGCGCTGTAAGGACCTTTGCGTACTACCCAGTCCACCGGGCAGATGCTCCAGCTTTCTACTTCATTCCATATGGTGTATGTACCCCAGTGCATGAACAGACCGAACTTCTGATCCTGCCATTTATCTAGTTTTCTGATCACCAGTGGATCTTTGGGCGCCTGGTAACCGGTTGACATTTCATGCACACCTTCTTTGGCTTGTGCAGCCACAAATTTTACCGGTAATTGCAATGATAAAAGTACCGAGCAAATGGCTAATGTTTTCCTCATATATATTATGACCTGTTTAGTTTTGTAAGATCAAGGTATTATTGCTGATAAGCTAAGCATATTTTACCTGATCCTTGTGTTTGTTTAACGGTAGAGCAGGGACTCTTAAAGAAAAAACTTAATAACTGATTTGTTTTTTTTTGGAAGGTGTTAATAAAAAAAAGCAGGTAAGAATATGTTTATTCAAGAAAAAAGATATAAATTAGTTTGCCAAAACAAGAAAAGTATATGTCCTCAACAGCTACAACCATTATTGCAATTATTGCAGGTATTGCTTTCCTGTATCCAATAATTTCATTTTTCGTGCAATTTGATGCTAATGATCCTGATGATATTAATTCTAGTGGACCTGGAAAATATTCTATCAGAGATTCAAAAGGAGAACTCGTTGAAGTAGATTTCAACAAAAAAGATGGTGAACAGGTAATTCGTTTTCTGTCAGTTCTCCTGGAAAAGAAATAAAGATTTTTACTAAAGTTTGTTAACCGTGATGGTGGCTAAATCTAAAAGTCAATCAGCTATTATTGCGCGTAATAATAGTTCTGATATAGTTGGTGCAGGTGGAGGTACTCTACTGATATTACTTGCACAAAATCTACCAGAGAATTATTCTTATAAATCATGGATGGTGGCGTCTGCCCCGGCAATTACTATGGCAGTAAAATTTCTGTGGAAACTGATGGACAGGGAATATTTCTTTTTCAAAAGAAAGAGAAATGCCCGAAAGAAAAGAATGGAAGTAACACAGGACATAGATCAACTTTTGAATGATCCCAATACCAGTAACCGGGTAAAGGAAACGTTAAGAGAACAAAGAGAGGAGGTTCAATTATCCCTAATAAAAGAACAGATCAGGGAACTGAATATCTTAATGGAATCAAGGTAAATATTATTGTCTACAGTCAAAACCCCGCTATGGGTGTTATTGACAGCGATACTAATCGTTACGTAAATAATATACTGCTGCCCTTTTACATAAATACCTGTACAGACCTTGAAATTATTTTAATATCACTCCAGCCCCCTGCCTGTTTACTTAATTGTACCTGTGTAACTATTCTCTCTTTTAATGCTTCTACGTGTGAAATAATGCCGATAGTCTTACCGTTTGCCTGTAGGTTTTCAAGGGCAGAGATAGCAATATCCAATGTATCAGAATCAAGCGTTCCAAAGCCTTCATCAATAAAAAGAGAATTGATCTGCACTTTATGACTAGCCAGATCAGAAAGCCCAAGTGCCAAAGCCAGGCTGACAAGGAAGCTTTCTCCGCCCGAGAGGGTTGCCATTGGACGGATAACATCTGCCTGATAACCGTCAATGATCATCAGTTCAAGATCATTCTCCGTGCTTTTCAGGATCTTATAACGATCACTGAACCTCATGAGATGCCGGTTTGCCAGATCAGTTAAACGGGCGAGGGTAAGTCCCTGCGCAAAACGTCGGAACTTCTTACCATCAGCAGAACCGATAAGGTTTGATAATTGTTGCCAGCGACTATATTCATTTTTCTGGATTTCCAGTTGTTCTGCAATAACAGCTGATCTTTTTCGTAATTCTTCATCCTTGTCGAGGATCTGTTTCAGCCTTCCTATTTCCTGATTTAATCCGGCAAAAGCTGTATTTACAAATTCAAGTTGCGGTGCCAGCGTTGCCTCATTTTCACTGGTGAGGTTTTTAGCTGTTTCTTTTTGATGCTCACTCTCATTATTAAGCAGCTGTTGATGTAATAATGTTATGCCCGATTCGATTTCTTTTTGAAGCGTTGCTATACTACTGGATTCTTTCTCTTCCAGGAATAACGCTTTCAATGCAGGAATAGAATCGAGTCCTTCTTTTTTAAGCAGAATAATTAGTTTGTCAGTAAGCTGTTGCAGCTTATCTGTTTGCATTTCCAATTCTTTGCTGAACTGAAGAATCTTAGATTCTGTAATATTTAACCGTTGCTGTTCGGTTTGTACAACCAGTTGTATCCGATCCTTTAGGTCTCTGCTATCTCTCAGTATTTTGTTCAGCCGTTCTCTTTCATTACCGGGATCCTTTTCTCCAAATAATGTAATACGTTCGGCTTTCAGTTTTTTCAGTTGTTCCTCTTCAAACTTCGATTCTTTTTCACGTGCTGCCTGTTCGATTGATTTCTCTTTTAATGAAGCGGTTACGTTTGTTAACGCCGTTTCAGCCTTCACGAGATCCAGTTTAAGCTGTTGCAGATCTTTCTGAGATTTATCATACTGTTCCCATCGTTGGGATAAGGTTATTTCTATTCTCTCTATCTGACTGAAATCAAAATTGATCTGGTAAGGGGACAAGAGATTAGTAATATTTTTGATCAGATCTTCCTGTTTAGTTTTGGACTGGCTGATCAAAAACGATACTTTTTCAAGAGATTCTGAGAGGGCATCAATCCTTTCCTGGTATGTAGCTTTCGTTCCTTGCGCAGTAGTGAACGATTGTTTCACAATAGCAATATTATCCTGCACTTCACGGATCTGCTGCTTAATGGCCCGGATCTGCATAATGTCGCCCTGTAATTTCACCTGATGCTGTTTCCTGATCTCTATAGTATTCATTGTAACAGAGGCATCTGTTATCTCTAAGGGGTTCGGCAACAATTGATTATTATTGTCAAACTCCTGGGTAATTTCCTGAAGCATTACAAGCAATCTTGCAAGGTTTGATTTCTGTGTTTCAATTTTAACCTGTAACGTATTTAGTTCAATATTGCTTTTATGATGCTGATCAGCCAATGAAGCAACATGCCGTTCCTGCGTATTTCGCCTCTCTTCTGCCTCACTCAGTTTATTGGTATACTTTCCTTCTGCATAAGGATGATGCACAGAACCACAAAGAGGGCAGGGCTGTTCAGGCAGCAGTTGTTGCCTGTCGCCTTCATATTTCTGGATCCGTTGTTCCAATTCAACTAACTGGCGATAGTTTGTTAATTGAGTTTCAGCCTCACTTTTTTGAGAGATAAGCAATTGGAAAGAAGTATTGCTACTTGTATAATTATTTTCCAGACTAGTAATGCTTTGTTCAAGCACGGCCTGTTGCTCTTTATTGGTTTTAAAGCTTCCTGCAAGCCTGAATTGATTTTCAAGTCTATTGATCTCGGCAGGCAGTTTGCCGGATTCTGTTTCCAGGTCTTCCAGTTGCTTGTCTGTGGATCTTGCCGCTAGTTTAATATTTAATTGAAGTATCGCTTTCTCTTTCTCTTCAATCTCTTTCTGGAACTGCTGAATATTTTCTTCTATTGCTTTAATCAGTACATAACCTTTTTGTTGCCGTTCCTTATAATCTGCCTGATCTTTATTCGCGTTCTCAATAGCATTGAATGCTTCCCGGAGATCTTTATCATATTGTTTTAATACAACCAGTTGTTGTCCGAGTGTTGCATCCTCTGCATGTTGTTGCAGCCATGTTTCCAGCGCATCCATACGCTGTTGCATTTGCTGAAGGTTCTTTTCTTTTATTTCTTTGTCAATATTGAATTCCTTTATTGTATTGACTGATTGCAGGTACTGATTATAATATTTCCCAGCCTGCTGTGTTGTATGCCTGATATTTGTATCCAGTGTCAATACTTTTTCAAGTACCGGTTCTGTATCTGTTAGTTGTTTATCAGCGACCTGGATTGCGAGATCTGCTGCTTCCAGTTTCTGTTTAGCAGTTTTTACTGTGTCCTGATATTCAGGGAGCAGTTGCTGCTGTTCTGTTAAGGCAATGCCTGTTCCCTGTACTTGTAAGGATACACCATCAATTTCGACCAGGGCTGGTTTGAAAGTAATAGTTTTCTGGTGTTGACGAAGACGTTCGAAATCTGGTTGATGATTTTCATGTAATTTTTTCTTTTCTGATAATTCTGTATTCAACCGGATTTTATCTCTTTCTAATTTTGCGATAGCTCGCAACCAGTTAATTTTATCAGTAAGAGATATTTGTTCTATTTTTAAATCCTGCTCATTCTTTCTTTGTTCTTCCAGACTTTTATTATAGTTCTCTTTTTCTTCTTCTGATAACAGATCAACTCCTTCCAGTTGCAGGCGAAGCAGTTCAAGTTTGGTATTCTCTTCCTTCTGCTTCTCGAATACAAACATGGAGATCTTCGAATAGATTCCTGTATCTGTTACCTTTTCCAGTAACTCGCTGCGTTCATTATCGCTTGCTTTCAGGAACATGGTAAAGTCGCCCTGGCATAATATCACGGAGCGGATGAATTGATTGTAATCCAATCCGCAAAGGTCTTTAATCTCTTGTTTAATCGAGCCGGTGGTATGTCCGCCAAGCAACTTACCGGTTTCCACTTCTGCCAGTTCCATTTTTTCCGTCTGGATCCTGCCATCTACTTTACCACGACTGCGTTTAAGTGACCATTTAGCGCGGTAGGCTTTATCATTAGTCTCAAACTCTACTTCTGAATAACATTCAGCAGTATGGCGGGACATAATTTCTTCCACATCATTATCATGGCGGTGGACTTTGCCGTATAGTGCAACCGTGATGGCATCGAGAATAGTTGTTTTACCGGCACCCGTAGGACCAGTGATTGCAAATAGTCCTATTTCTGTAAAAGGAGGAGCATCAAAACGGATCTCATGTACACCTTTCAGTGAATTCAGATTCTGAAACTTTACACTTAATATCTTCATCAGTCTTCCTTTTGTGTCATTATCTCCAATACCTCTTCATAGGTTCTTATCAGTTCACTATAATCAGCCTCTCCATATTCCGCCTCACATCTCTTCAGAAATACTTCTTTGGGTGTAAGATCTGCCAGTTCCATTGCCTCATCAGTATGGAGTTCGAGGGTTTCTGCCGGACGTTTTTTTATCTGCCGGATAAAGAACAGTTCCATGAAGTCTTTCTTCAACCCGCTTAATTGTTCTTCCAGATCATGAACAAATGCATCTGTTTCCAGTTGTATCTCTATCCATGCAGGGTAAGTGTATTTAGGATCTTTAAGTTTTTCCAGTTTTGTTTTGATGGTATCGAGGTCGCCTTTCAACCTGATCAGCTTCCGGGTACCAGGTACTTCGTATTCCTGTATTGTTTTCAGTTCCCCTTTTACAAATTCGAGGATGATCACCTGTTTTTTATTGTCAGATTCTGAAAAGCTGAGTGGGATAGGGGAGCCGGAGTAACGGATATGCGACAGTTTATTCACCATTTGCGGACGGTGAATATGGCCGAGGGCGATGTAGTCAAATTCACGGGGGAAGAGATCTCCTGATACCTGCCCAAGATTACCCACATGGATCTCCTTTTCACTGTCGGATGTACTGGAACCTGCAGCAAACAGGTGGCCTGTGGCTAAAACCGGGATACCGGCTTTTTTATATTCTTCTATATGTGAAATGAATTGGTTGTAATGGTCGTAGATTCCCTGTTTGATACGCGCTTCTCTTTCATCACTTGTTTCTCCGGCTATGGAAAGGCGGATGTCTTTATCCCGCAGGAATGGCACTGCGCAGACTACCAGTTCTATTTCTCCTTTGGCATTGCTGATGGGGATGATTTGTTCTGTGAAATCGTCCGGAACACCACCAACGATGTGTACGTTAAAGTATTTCAGCAGTACTTTAGGAGCATTCAGAGTACTGATGGAGTCATGGTTTCCTCCTATAATGATAACTTCCCGGCAGCAGGTATCCTTTACCTTGCGCAGAAAACTGTAGTATTGTTCCAGTGCTGTATTTGAAGGACTGCCACTATCAAAGATATCTCCTGCAATGATGAGTACATCGATACATTGCTCTTCGAGAGTTGTAATGAGCCAGTCGAGGTAATCCTGATGCTCTTCGGTGCGCTCATATTGCTCAAGCCTCTTGCCCAGGTGCCAGTCTGCAGTATGTAATATTTTCATCTGATTCGGTTATGTGGAAGCATAGAAGTAAAGGATTCACCTGATTGACAATCAATTTTACTTCCAGTTGCGTTCTTCGAATGCAATATGATAAAAAAAGTGGGAACATCAATTATAATTGCTTTTTAACTTGCAATTAACGGATGATCAGAGGTTTCCTTTCTTCAGCACTTCCATTGCTGCGATATAAAAATTCATTCATCCGGCACTTTAATAAAATTATTCTCTTTTTTTCTTAATTTCCACCCGATGAAAAATCCACGTTTGATCATTGCACTGCTATTTATGAGTGCAACCATTAAAGCACAACCCAAGATCCATATTCCAGTTGTCAGCGAAGTAGGCCCCACCCGGATGCCCCGGGAGATAATGCCTGTTAAAGCGCCATTTAAGGTACCCGCATTTAAGAGGCCGGTATTCCCTGCATTGACGGTCGAAGTAGCCCGTGGAGCAAACATACAGACTGCTATTGATGATGTGAACAGGCGTGGTGGAGGTATCGTAAACGTTCCGGCAGGAAAGTGGCCTACTGGGCGGATCAGTTTAAAGTCCAATGTAAACCTGCATCTGGAAGACGGTGCTGAGTTATGGTTCAGCGGAGAGGTGGCAGATTACCAGCCCGCAGTATTTACTCGTAATGAGGGAATAGAGATGATGTCTCTCGGGGCTTGTATCTATGCCAATGGGCAGGAGAATATTGCCATTACAGGGAAGGGGAAATTAGTAGGGCCGCCGGCAGATTGTCCTATCAGGAAACGGGTGATGCGGGATGATGTGATTGAAAAGATGATCCCGTATGATAAACCTGTTGCAGAAAGGGTATATGCTGGTGACAATGGAGTAGACATTTTTCTGCCGATGTTTATTGCGCCCATTAATTGCAAGAATGTTTTTATAGAAGGTATCAGTCTTGAAAATACCCCTTATTGGAATATTGTTCCGGAATATTGTGATGGTGTGATTATACGTGGAGTAACGGTTAATTCAGTGGGAATTCCAAGGGGAGACGGAATTGATATCGAATCCAGCAGGAATGTATTGATTGAATATTGTACGCTGAGCTGTGGGGATGATTGTTTTACGATGAAGGCTGGTCGTGGGGAAGACGGACTGCGGGTCAATAAACCAACGGAGAATGTAGTTGTGCGCTATTGCCTGGCGCGCGAAGGGCATGGAGGTATTACAGTAGGAAGTGAAACGGCTGGCATGATCCGCAATCTGTATGTGCATGATGTAGTGTTTAATAATACTGGCGTGGGATTGCGTTTTAAAACGAGGCGGCCAAGGGGAGGAGGAGGGGAAAACCTTTACTACGAAAGGATCCGGATGAACCTGACAGAGGATGCTTTCAGGTGGGATATGTTAGGTAGCAGAATGTATGTAGGGGAACTGGCAGACCGGTTGCCGGCAAGGGAGATCAACAGGCTTACACCTCTTTACAGGAACATTACCGCTAAAGATATTATTGTAGAAAAGGCGAGGACTTTTATCAGGGTAGATGGTATTCCTGAATCGCCCATGACAGGTTTCAGTGTGGAAAATGCAGAAGTACATTGTAAGAATATAATGATCAGCAGGGATGCTAAAATTATGCGTGTTAGTAATGCTGTTATCCATAGTGAAGATAGTGTGTTGATAATGGTAGATACCAGGGATCTTGTTTTCCGGCAGGTGCAGTTTAAGTTTCCCGGCAATAATCTGATAACAAATATTACGGGAGAACTGTCAGATAGTATTCAGTTTAAAAATACAATTCCGCGGAAACCATTGAATTGGGAGAGCAGCAACTGGAGGCATTAGAAAGAGGGTATTTGATCTTCCATAAATTCTTTTGCTAACTCACAGATTTCCTTATCTTTATAAGATTCTTATTCTTTGATTATGAGTCTTGCCAAGAATGCTTTTTATGGTGCTGTTCGGCTGTTACCTATGAAGATGTTGCGAAACAAACATACGGGAGCATTATTACTGCCATACCATCATCTTGTAAGTGATAAAGAAGTTCCTCATATCAAACATCTCTATCCATTTAAAGGTACACGTGCATTTGAGCAGGATCTGGATTATCTGCTTAAACACTTTATTCCTGTTACTTTACAGGATGTGATTACATGCCTGAAAGCCGGACAACCTTTACCAGAGAGATCTTTCCTGCTTACATTTGATGATGGATTACGGGAAGTAACAGAAAATATTGCTCCGCTTCTGATAAAGAAAGGAGTTCCGGCGGCATTCTTTCTGAATAGTGCATTCCTTGATAACAAGAACCTTTTTTATAAGTTTAAGATAAGCCTGATCATAGAATCGCTTATGACGGGCAATCATAGCGAAGCTACACTTAATAAGCTGGCAGAAACAATGGGCGCCCCTGTCAATGAATTAGTGGCTGCAATGCGTAGTATTTCCTATAACAATCAACACCTGGCAGAAAAAGCGGGAATAATACTGGGATTATCTTTTGAGGATTACCTGTGGGAGCAGCGTCCATTTATGACACTGGATGAAGTAGGAGCATTGGTAAAACAGGGATTTGCCATTGGGGGGCATAGTGTGGATCATCCATATTATACCCAGCTTACACTTGAAGAACAGCTTGCGCAAACCCGGGAATCTGTTGACTTTTTAACAACGCGTTTCAATCTTTCTTATCGTGCTTTTGCATTTCCGCATTCAGATGCCGGGGTAAGCCGGACTTTTTTTGAAACATTATTGAACACTTCCGAATTGGATATTATACTAGGAACGGCGAATCACAAGAAGGATATTTCCCCCTTTATATTACATCGCTTTAATTGCGAGCGCCCCGCTATTTCCATTGATGCGGCAGTAAAAGGAATTTTTCTATATAATCATCTGCAGGAATTACGCGGCAAAAATATAATTACGAGATAAGCCAGTATTTTTACCATGTTAATATAAAATGTGTCAATATACCTCCCCATGGCCATCCTGGCTGAAATGATTACAAAAAGAGTGCATCGTTGATTAGAATCAATGATACTGTTGATGATCCTCATTTTATTAATGTCAATTTAGATGGTTCTTTGCCCTACAAACATCCTACTATGACTACCGAAAAACCTAAACAATACAATTCCAGGAATGCAATCAATGACATTGTTTATGGGAAGGATATGGCAGAGACTGGTAAAATTACCGGTAACCAACTATCACTTATAAGAGTTGTGTAACAAAATATAATTAGAACAGAAATGCCGTATTTTTCCCTATACCATGAAATAAAGTTTTAAAAAAGTCCCATACGCTTAGAAAGAAAATTTATTATATTATCACTATACTTAAATACCATAATTAGGAGAAAAACTCCAATATTTATCCCTGTACCATGAAATAAAGTTCCAATTTGTATTAAGTAAATCCTATAACCTTAGAATGGAATTTCATTATATAATCACTTACAAGAATGCGTAACAAAAATATAATGAGAATAGAAACCTAATGTCTTTTTGCCATATCATGAAAAACATCCTCTAATTTGCTTAAAATAAGATAAATACACATTATTTATTATAATAGATTATTAAATACTTTATATTTGTTTTTTTTATAAAAAAACAAATACATATCCTACTTTTGCCAGGGACGATATTTGACAATATATGAAGCATCAGATTACGAAAAAGATTAGACTATTGATTGAAAAACGCTACTAAATTTTAACCAACATTGAAAAACCTAACTTTCGGCAGGCTATTGCTATGCGCCGCGTGCATGTTAATGCTTTACCCTTTTAGAGGGCAAGCACAAGGGGACCAGACCAAAATTACGGTAAAACTCGCTACAGGAGTTACTACTGGTGCATGGTTACATTTACCCGATGATTACAGCAGTACAACAACCAGTTACCCACTTATCATTTTTATTCATGGAGTTGGTGAAGCGGGTACGAACGTAAACGATGTACTATTACACGGCCTCCCTAAAATCATTTCCAAGGGGGCAAAAATGCAATTCACAGTAGGTGGTAAATTATTTAAGTTTATCACGGTTTCACCGCAAATCACTAATGGCTGGGCAAGTGCCGATATGATCCAGAGTATTCTGGATGATGTTAAATCAAGGTATCGTATTGATGCATCACGTATCTATCTTACAGGTCTGAGTGCCGGTGGATATGGTACATTAAACTATGTGGCTTCAGGTACCAACTATTCAAACAACCTTGCAGCAATTGTTCCTGTATCTTCAGCAGCTATAGACGCTGCTAAAGTTCCTGGTTTATGTAATGTAGCCAGCAGCAATATTGCTTCATGGTTTCTTATTGGCAGCGGCGATAGTTTTCTTGATATCCAAAAGAACTATGTTACCAAGATAAATGGCTGTAGTCCCAAATACCCAGCTCTTTCTACTATTTATACTGGAGGAACTCACAGTGATAATGTATGGGACAAAGCATATGATGCAACCCATACTTACCAGTCTCCAAACATTTATGAATGGATGTTACAGTACAGCAAAGGCGGAACAACCGTTGTTCCCGCACCTGTAGCGGCTGTAGCAGCTGAAAATATTTCAATTACACTTCCTGTAAACAGTACTACACTGGACGGATCATCTTCAACAGCATCCGGTAGTTCAATTGCCAGTTATGCCTGGAACCTTGTATCAGGACCATCTACACCAACCTTCAGCAGCACCAGTGTTGCGAAGATCACTGTAAGTAATCTGATAGCAGGTACCTACGTATTTAACCTGACAGTGAAAAATACTGAAGGAACAAGTAGCACCAAACAGGTGACCGTTGTAGTATCCGCAGCAACCAGCTCTGCACCCGTAGCCGCTATAGTATACAGTAATATTAAACTTCCGGTAAACAGTACTACACTTGACGGATCAACTTCAACAGCATCTGGCAGTACTATTGCAAGTTATGCATGGAGCCTTGTATCAGGACCATCCACCCCAACCTTCAGCAGTACCACTACTGCAAAGATTACGGTGAGTAACCTGGTTGCAGGTTCCTATGTATTTAATCTAACTGTGAAAAATACCGCTGGTACTACTGGCACTAAACAGGCTACGGTAGTAGTAAGTGCTGCAACAAATGGAACAACTACTGCATGTAATTACTGTAAATTCCTGATTACTCCGGGAACTGATGGTGGCGCATATATTAATGGTACCACCCTGGGCGTACAGCCTGGTGATACTGTGTGTGTTCAGGCAGGTAATTATAAATACATTCAGTTCTTTAATTTTACCGGAACTACTGCCAAACCAATTGTATTTATTAACTGTGGTGGTCAGGTGAAAGCAGGTAATGGTGGTTCTTACGGATTTATCTTTAACAATGCTAAATACTTTAAGGTTACCGGCTCCGGTAGTACTGATAAATATGGTTTCAGCATAGATGGTGTAAACATTAAACTGAATGTAGGTATGGCAATGGGTAAGGGCTGTACAGATTATGAAGCGGAAAGAGTTGAAATTGCCGGTTCTGAAGTAGGGTTGATGGCAAAAGTGAACCCTGACTGTGAAACTGCTAATCAGTATCCTTATTTCGCTATCAGGAATGTGAAATTGCACGACCTCTATATACACGATGTAATAGGAGAAGGAATGTATGTAGGTAATACTGCACCTAATGGTACAGAAGTAACCTGTGCTGATGGTACAGTAAAAAATGTATTGCCTCCACGTATCTATAACCTGAAGATCTACAATGTAATCACTGCCAACACTGGTTGGGATGGTATCCAGGTAGCTTCTGCACCTGAGAATGTAGAGATCTATAATAATAATGTATCAAACTATGGTATCGAGAATAAAGGAAGCCAGCAGGCAGGTATTATTCTTGGCGGAGAAACCAATGGTAAAGTATATAATAACATAGTAGTTAAAGGTACAGGTAACGGGATAGAAATATTTGGTATGGGCCTTTGTTACGTGTATAACAATATTGTTAGTGATGCCGGTTGGGATGGTACCACAGTAAGACAGGATGCAATCTTTGCAGATGACAGACCAACCAAGAACAATTATGTTCCGTTACAGTTATATGCATTTAATAACACTGTTGTTAATTCAGGAAGGGACGCTATTCGCATGCAGAATAGCTATGGAACTGTAGCCAGTGGTAACCTGTTCTATAATAACCTCCTGGTAAGTCCGGGTTCTCTGGCAACAAGAGCTGCATTAAGTTACCTGAGTTTGGATAAAGGAATCGTTAATACCACTTCCAATAATCTTAACATTCCAGATATTGCTACCGCTAAATTTGCAAATGCTACAGGCAAGAATTTTCACCTTGCAGCAGGATCTCCTGCAATAGATAAAGGAAAGGATCTGAGTGCTTATTTCAAAATCGATTTTGATGGTGAAGTAAGACCACAGGGTGCTGCTTTTGATATAGGTGCTGACGAATACGGTTCAGGAACTGTAGCTAACATTGCACCGATAGCAGCTGCTGGTACCGATGCGTCAATCACATTACCAGTTGCAACGGTTACACTGGATGGTTCTGGTTCTTCCGATTCAGATGGCTCTATTGCTTCTTATGCCTGGGCACAGGTATCCGGGCCAGTAACTGCTACTTTTTCATCAGCTACTGTTACCAATCCGGTAATAAGTAAACTGACTACTGCAGGTACTTATGTTTTTAAGTTGACTGTAATCGATGACAAAGGGGCCTCAGCCACAGATCAGGTGACTATTACAGTAAAGGCTGCCGCTGTTACAAATGTGGCACCAGTTACCAACGCAGGTAGTAACGAAACAATTACATTACCTGTATCCCAGGCAACGTTAAGTGGTTCTGCCACAGATGCTGACGGTACTATTGCTTCTTATGCCTGGACACAGGTATCCGGACCAGTAACTGCTACAATTTCATCAGCAACTATTACCAATCCAGTTGTTAGCAAACTAACCGCTGCAGGAACATATATCTTTAAGCTGACGGCTACAGATAACGATGGCGCAACAGCCGCTGCCCAGGTGAGTGTTATTGTGAATGCTGCTGCAAATGTGGCACCAGTTGCCAACGCAGGTAGTAACGAAACAATTACATTACCTGTATCACAGGCAACGTTAAGTGGTTCAGCCACAGATGCTGATGGAACTATTGCATCTTATGCATGGACACAGGTATCAGGACCAGTAACTGCTACAATTTCATCAACAACTATTACCAGTCCAGTTGTTAGCAAACTAACCACTGCAGGAACATATATCTTTAAGCTGACTGCTACAGATAACGATGGCGCAACAGATGCTGCCCAGGTGAGTGTTATTGTAAATGCTGCTGATAACGAGATACCAGTTGCCACCGCAGGTAGTAATGAAACTATCACATTACCTGTATCACAGGCAACATTGAATGGTTCCGCTACAGATCCAGATGGTACTATTGCATCTGTTGCATGGGCACAGGTATCCGGACCCGTAACGGCTACAATTTCATCAGCAACTATTACCGATCCTGTTGTTAGCAAGCTGACCACTGCAGGAACATATATCTTTAAGCTGACTGCTAAGGATAACGATGGCGCAATGGCTTCTGCCCAGGTGAGTGTTATTGTGAATGCCCCGGCAGCTCCAACTAATAAGGCACCAATTGCAAATGCAGGTAATGATATCACCATTACACAACCGATGAACAATTCTGCGGTAACTGCTGCTGCATCAGCCGATAGTGATGGTAATATAATCAGCTACAAATGGTCACAGGTTTCAGGACCTTCAACAGCTTCCATTGTATCTCCCACTGCGGTGAAAAGTGATCTGAACAAACTGACCGAGGTTGGTACCTACGTTTTCAGATTAACAGTGACTGACAATGGTGGCACTACTGGTACAGATGATATATCTGTGATCGTAAAACCTAATCCGGCCAATCAGTTGTATGCTAATGCAGGTGCTGATCAAACCATCGCGTTCCCTACTATCAACATGGTAACCCTGGATGGTGCTGGTTCTTATGCTACCAATGACGGATATGTATCATACTATTCCTGGTCTAAGGTGAGTGGCCCTGCAGGAGAAACCATCCTGAATAATGCCGCTATGCAGCCAATTGTCACTTTCACAACTGCTGGTACTTATGTGTTCCGTTTAAAAGTAACAGATACATATAACAATACCGCTACTGATGATGTAACTATCATAGTAGGTTCGAAGACAGGGGTGGTAACACAATCGCTGTCAACAATAAAGCTTTATCCAAATCCGGTGGTTAGTACACTTACTTTAAAGCTCACTCTAGCTACAGAAACGGATATCATTGTAAATATCTTTAATAGTAATGGTGTTGCAAATGGCACTTATTATCTTGGTCCTATAACCACCATTCAGAAAGATATCAATGTAAGCAATCTTGTCTCTGGTACATATTTACTGCAAGTCACAGATGGAAAGACAATGAATTTAACCAGTAAATTCATTAAAAATTAATAACCTATGCAACCCGAAAGATCCGCCGGGGAATCCCGGCAGGATCACTTTCAGGAATAATCAGGAGGCTGTCTCAGAAAGAGGCAGCCTCTTTTTTGTGAAATAGGTTTGAATGGCAGAGTATTTGGTTTTTAATTTCAGGAAGTGTTTCTCGTATAATTCATATGACAAATACGCTATACCACAAGTTGTGATTACTCCTGCAAGTGGATAGAATATTTCATATACAAGTATATCCGGACCTTTGCCAAAGACCTTTATAAAACCAATCAGCAGCATCTGGCAAACGGGTGCATGAAACAGGTAGATACCATAAGACACCTTCCCCAATGTTTTCAGTAATGGATATTCCAGTTGCAGGATGCTATTGGGCGCTACTGCCATCAGCATCAGGTAGCCAAAGAGTGCGGCATGAATGAAATGATCATAATAGTATTTACTGAGTACCGGAATTTTAATAATGGACAACATGACAAAGACTGTGATGATCAGCATACTCCACTGGATACCAGGTTTCAGTATAATTTTGAAAAACTTACTGTATGTTTCCCTATTGAACAACAGGTACGCTGCAAACATTCCCATTCCAAAGAGCTCTAGTTTATCAAACAACAGAACATAGTTGATGCCAAATAATTGTTTAGTTGTGACAGAAAAGAATAGTGGAAGTACGAGGCATAATGTTTTACATAGAAAACCCACACTCAACATTACCAGGAACAGCAGTTTCAGCCTCTTTTTAAATAAGAACAGTAATAAGGGCCACACCAGGTAGAATTGTTCTTCTATACAAACAGACCATGTTATTTCAATGATGCCCTTGTTATAAGGGAAGAATGCCAACTGAATATTTACAGCAAACAACACCATGAAAAGAAGGTTGGTAAGAATAGTATGAGCATCACCTTCAACAGGGATCCCTAGTTTATGCATTACTAAAGGAGACAGGACAATCAATACGAGGCTATATGCCATATACAATGGCCAGATCCTTAATATACGGCGGATGTAAAAGTTCTTAAAATTGATATTGCCAGTTTCACTGCTCTCTGTCATGAGCAGATAACTGATCAGGAATCCGCTCAATACAAAGAAAAGATTAACGCCTACGCGTCCGGCATCTTCCAGCATATAATTTAGTACTGACCATGAGGGTATCCCATCCTGAGATTTGAAATACTGAATATGATGCAGTACTACCAGCAAAGCAGCAATAAACCTGATGGCATCTAAATTTTTAAAATGTACTCTCATCCGCGTAGACGTATGTATTATTTTAATTAATGTTACTTTTTATACTGGAGCATCCATTCGTAAATGTTCATTCCGTCATTTCTATAAGCTGTATCATACAATGATATCCAGGTACGATGTGCAAATCCTTCGAGCATCGTTAACTTGGCCAGGTTTGGCTTATATACATTAGTACTATCCTTGTATTGCTCACAGGCTTCCAGGAAATGCGGTTCATCAGTTCCTGCCAGGTACCAGCAATGAATATTAGCATCTGCCACCAGTTTAAACTGTTTCAGATTCTTATCATCAATGGACGCAACTGACATTGGAACTGCTGCTGCAAAACGAGAGGCAAGGGCTGCTGATTCTGTGATTGCCATTACACTTGCCCATCCACCGGCACTGTAGCCCGTGAGATATATCCTGGAACGGTCTACCCGATAACGTTTTTCTATGTCATCAAGCATACGCCTCAGTTCATCGGGCTTTAACCCCCAACTGGGGGCCTGTGGAGCTACTACAATGAACTTGTATAATTTGCCATCTTCCGGATTAACGGCTTCAATTTTCACACCTTTATTGATCCAGTAAGGAATCCCTTCCAGGAACAGCTTTTGCAGATTAAAGCCACTTTTACTTTTTCCATGCAGGAAAATGATCAGCGGATAAGTTTTCTTCGTTTTTTTATATTCATCAGGCAGGTAAAGTAATGCATGGGCTTTACTCCATGGTGTTACATTTACGTGAATGCTATCCATATACCGTTGTGCGTAAGCCGTTGCAGGGCTTTCCACACGCATGAGAACAAATATTATACAAAGGGTTCGGATTATTTTCACCATTACTCTATATTAATCTTAACAATTACTGGGCAATGACCTCTTCCAGTTTAACACCTATGATCTCTTCAATATCCAGCTTTACGTTAGCCAGATCCCTTTCAAGTGAAAGTTTCTTGTTTCTGTCATCATTATAACGTTGTGCAGCATTGGTGTATCCTTCATAAGAAATACTACCATTTGCGAGTTTGGTTTCTGCCTGTGAAAAAGCAGCATAGTCGTCTTCTGTCAATTCATTTTGCAATGTGAGCATTTCTTTGGTCATCAAGTAATCGTGATATTTTGAAAGTACCATTGCTTTTACCTGACGTTTTGCGACTTCCTGTTCTGCAGTAGCAATAGCGACATTCTTTCTGGCTATTCTTACATCACTGCTTTTACCTACGAGCGAACCTAATGGAATATTGAGACCTACGTTCCACAGCGGGTAATATATTTGATTACGAATATCCGTAGTGGTACCAGTGGTTTTATAGGTTTTCAGTGTTACTTCATTAAAGTTGGCACTTGCTGTTAAATAGTTAAGCCAGTTTGCACCTGATTTGTGCAATTCAGAAACGCTTTTATCCTTCTCATAATCTCTTATCTTGATTGAAGGATTATTGTATGCAAGTTGTACCAGTTTGTCTTTTATGTCATCTTGTGTAAAGTCCTTTGTAGGCTTAACTGTTTGAGTCTGTGCCTTTAGTCCCAAGGATGTAACGATTAGGAAAAATGAGAAGAATAAATGCTTGTTCATGTTGTGATTTTTTTAATATTAATCGGATGCTGATTATGAGGTGTATCGAAATTTTTAAGTTTTACAATAATGGCCATGGCGCTATAAAAGAAGAAGGATCCGGGCATCTGGCCAATTGCTACCTGTGCATACTGTGCAATGATGAATGCATACAAGCTGGCTACAATAGCAACATAGATGGTCCTTACCTCTTTTGATCTGCTCCGGTAATAATTTTTCACAGCTACCAGCAGTGTAATAAAGAACATTATTAAGGTGTAACCCAGACCAATCCAACCGGTTTCCAGTGCTGTGCGGAGATAACCACTATCCGGAGGAAATCCTGCCAGCGGATGACCGGGATTATATTCCTGCCCCAGTACTCCTGTGGTAGCTACGCCACCGCCCATTGGATGACTAAGCATATAAGGCCGGATCATCTCACGGTTCTTATCCCGTACATTCATCGATTCATCATCCGACAACTTAAAAGACGTTCGAATGCGGTTCACGGTGCTATTACTATAAAAGGGACCGAAGATCAACACCATAAAAAATAAAAGGAAGCCAACCATAAACAGCAGAGTTTTACGGTTGTTGATAGTCATTAGTACATATACACACAAACCTGCAGGGATGATAAAGTAGGCTGTTCGCGTACCGGAATATGACATGCCCAATACCATGAGCAAGATACCGATGATCAGCAGCCATCTTTGTTTTTTCCGTTCTTCATTCATTGCCGCGGCAATAGCATACACGATGCTGATGCCCATCAGGATTCCAAAAGCTGTAGGATCTGACAGGAATGAGAACTTACGGATTTCGCCTCCCTGGAAATATAGTTTATATCTTATAGGATCATCCATCACCCATCGCTCTTCAAAAGATGGTAAACCGAACCATTGCTGGAAACAACCATATGCACCAGCCAGGATAGCGAGGTATAACCATAATTTCAGATAGTCTTTTATATCGTTCAAACTGTTAAAGATGTGAAGTCCGATAAAATAGATCATCATGAAATTGAGAAATTTCCTTACAGTGAAGATCCATCCGGATACGGAATCCATGGAAGGATTAAATAATTCAATGAGCAGAAAGCCCATATAAATGATATAAACGACTGTAACCGGACTACTCATGTATTCCCATAAACGTTGTTTATGGATGCTCTTTTTATAATAGGCTCCGATGAATGTTAACGCAATGAGAATATCTATAACAATGCCTGTAGGAAGATTATCAGCTATAAAATGCTTCGGGTAGAACATGAAGAAAGCGAGGATGGTGGTAATGATAAATCCCAAACGGGTATTGAACATGCATATTAAAGCCACCATGCCTGCTATAAGACCTGCTATGATCAGGAATCCTATCCGGTAATCCCCATATCCTATTATACAACTAATGCTTACAGCAATCAGCAGCATAATAGTATACGCCCAAGGTGAATCAAATAGTTTGGCACCTTTAAACCAGCGTGTTTTTTGTATGGAAGCTATGCTCATAATATTTTATTTCAGAAAAACAATACTTTAAGGAAGAGGAAACCCATTGTGATGGCGATGAAACATACCACAATAATTTCCAGTAACCTGTCATCTGAGAATCTGTTATCTGTCATACTAATGCGTTTTGATAATTTCTGCTTACTACCTGATCCAGATGTTTTCCCATTTCAGCTACACAATTTTCCCATGTATGGGATAATGCAAACCGGATTCTTTTTTCCCTGAGAGAACTTTCCGGATCTTCCTGTAAAGCCTCAACAATTTTGCTGATATACTCATCCTGATTCCGACAGAGATAAACATACGGTGCGAACATCTGCATAGCTACTGTATCTGTTGCTACCACTGGTTTACCCAGCGCCAGGTATTCATCAATTTTACGTGGGTAGTTACCAATGGTCATTTCATTAACCACCTGTGGATTGATACATACATCAAAGCTGTTGATATAAGCAGGTAATTGTTCTACTAAGCGATTACCGGTGAAGAATACATTAGGTAGCTGATGCAATCTGCTTTTACGGAAAGCATCATCTTCAGGACCTACCAATACAATGCTCCATTCTGGCATTTGCGTTGCAATGCCCTCCAGCATGCTGATATCGAGCCGTGCTGCCAGTAATGCGCCTACGTAACCAATAACCGGCCGTTGCAAAGATTGAAGTTCTCTGGGGATGCCGGACAGTGGATTTTTGAGCCAGTCAAAATCACATCCTTGTCCAATATCAAAAGCAGACTCATTATACAGCTGTGCATATTGTGCCAGGTATGCAGAGTTAGCGGCTACCATGGTTGCCTTTTTCATCAGTTCCGGTTCCAGCCGGGTGCCATGTTTTTTAAAATAAGGCTGACTGGTGAGTTTATCCCTGATATAATAAATAGTCTGATGTACATCTTCTAATAGTTCCGGAAGATATAATGCACGAAAAAAATCATTATCGATAAAAAGGAGTATATTTTTGAATTCCAACCTTTTTACTGCCTGATTGATCTCTTTTGCCAAGCGTTTATTGTTGATATAATTACAGCGATTGAATAAACCATCAAAAGGAATCCAGTTTATAGATTCAAGAATTGTCCTTGGATCGAGTGTCCATAGCGTATTGTTTACCGGAGTAATGTCATTTGTTTCTCCACGCAGACTATTACGGCGGGTCTGTACTTTCTCATCCTTTGCTGAACGGAGGACAGAGATCCTGTCGAGCGCCCGGTTCACATATAACACGCGGTTATTGCGAGACATTTCCAATGCCATGTTCTTACAATTACTCCCTATCTTAATATCCCAGGGTTGCAGGCCGACTACTATGATATCCCTGTTCCTGATCATCTTGTTTTCCATTTAATGAAGTAACGTTGTTCTATAACAGATAACATTTCCGGATAGAAACGCAGAAGATACTTACCCACGTTCAACAGGTTTATATTCAACTTACGGTAAAGGATAGTTTGTGTGATAATAAAGCAGATGCCGTAAGAAGTCATTGTACCATATGCTGCCCCCACCAACCCCATGTGCCTGGTAAAATATATGCAGATGAAGATGTTACATACAGCCGTTATAGTGATAACAAAAAAGTTTGTTTTAGGCGCACCAATGGAATCCATGATAGTGCCAAACTGCTTAATGAATGGGAGGAACAATCCGTAAAAGATAGTCACCTGCAGAATGGGTACGGCGTCGAGATAATTATGTCCTGCAATAATCGTGATCACCAGTTTCGGTAGAAACATAATAGCAAGGGTTGCAGGCACTGCAACGGCAAGAATGGAGCCTACTGCCTTCTCATAGTAATACTTCACTTTTTCAAGATTACCATCTTCCATCATCTTTGCCGTTCTGGGAAACAGGATATCTCCCAGTACCTGTGAGGGCACATCTACCAGGTTGGAGATCCGTAAGCATACACCATACAGTGCTACCGCAGAAGTAGACAGATAAGATGAAATGACAAACTGATCAGTATTACGGAAAATAGAAGAACTGATATTGGTACCAAACACGAATTTTCCGAAATGCCAAAGTTTCAGCAACCATTCCTTCTGCATTTTTTGTTGGCGATGCATAAACTTTCTTGCAAAAATGGCAGATACTAGTGTGCCACATAAAAGACCTGCATCAAAATAACAAATCAGATAAGTGAGTGTAATATGACCTATAAGCAGCAGATGTGCTACGATCAGCAGGAAAGAAATACCCTGCCTGCTCAGATAGCCCCAGAAAATGCCTCTGAAATCTGCATTGGCATTCTGTGTCCATTCAAAGTGAGAAAAAGGAATTAACAGCAATAATCCAGGCAGGAACAGATACATGACCTCCGTAAGGGCAGGCGCCTGTAATAATGTACTGACAGGATATATGAATATGCTGATCAGTATTCCTATAATGAATGTGATAGCAATATTCAGATACAGTGCAGCGGAAAGTATCTGCGGATGTTCGCTTACAGCATTCCCATTAATATATTTGATCACTGCATTTTTGATCAGTGATTGTCTTATGATCTCGATAATGCCTGTATATACCAGGAACAGGTTCCAGACCCCCATATCGGATTTGGTCAGAGAACGGGTTAGCACCAGCACACTGCATATGCCAAAGAGTAATACTGCGACTTTCTGTAAGCCACTATAAATACCAGATTTTAACCAATAGGTGTATTTGGGTTCACTCATTTTTAATTCGCTGTTTTTAATTGCATCGGTCTTTCTAAACTATACAACCACCATGCACCAATACGCATGGCAAATTTGTACAACAGCACCGGAATCACGATGGCAAAACACAGGCAGATCACCAGCAATGCCGGAAGCCATGTTAAGCCAAACACTTTTATAAGAACCATCCGTACCGCAGATGCTACCAACACATGAGATACATAAATATATAATGAATGAAAACCTGCCACACGTAACAGCTTAAAGCTATCATAACGTTGCAGAATGAATGAAATATTGATCATGAATATGCACCCTACCAGGGCTATCACTGCAAATAGCAACGGCTGATGTTCTTCCACAAAGAGATTATAGTGCATTGCCAGATTGCTGAACAGGAAATAATATTGTCCGACAGCAAAGAAGGGCAGGAGGCAAGCAAACAATTTCCAGGAACTGTATAAGGGGTACTTACTGCTGTCAAGAATCTTATCTGCTATCAGTTCGCCGATAGCGAAGAACAGGTAAAAGTGACAGATATCGTACACGAATCCAAAGTCAATATGATTGATGGAAAAGTAACTGGAAAGCATGTAAAGGATGAACCCTACTGCAAGCTGATGCCACACTTTAAAATGCAATTTTTCTCTTGTTAGTATATATATAACCGTTACATTGAACAGTGCATACAAATACCAGAACTGATCTATTCTGCGGGGAAAGAGAATAACATATCCATAATCTACCCAGCTGCGGTTTGCATTCACATATCCACCCAGCAGGATCTGCAGGGTGATCTGGATCACAGACCACAATGCGTAAGGATATAATAAGATACTCACTTTGTTGAGGATCAGATTTTTTACACCTCTTTTAGCCAGGCTCTTTGCAATGAATACACCCGAAAGGATAAAGAAGAGGGGCATTCTGAAACTGTAAAAGATGATATTGGCATGTTCAAGCCAGCTGTACTGTGCAGCTTCCACCCCAGACCGGGAGATCCCTTCAAAGATATGACGGTACAACACCAGAATGATAGCAATCCCTCTTGCATAGTCTATCCATGCAAGGCGGTTACCTGAAAACGCTTTCGTATTTGGAAGGGCTTCGCTCATCAGATGTCGATATTTTCAGGTTCAACAAAGTTTAGAACGGCACCTTCAAATTTGTCCTGCAGACCTTGCAGGAAGGCGATCGATTCTTTATCTGTTTGTTTTATACTGGAGCGGGCAGAAATTATGGCAATAAGCGTATCTACATACTTTATCAATTCCTTACTGTCTGCACGGTCATTCATGGCTGCACCTTCCAGGAGGATGTAATCATAATGAGGTGTTAACTTTTCAATGTATTCCAGCAGATTGCCCTGCTTTAATACTTCTGAGGGAGTGTATTCACCTCCTTGACATCCTATAATATATATACCCGGCAATGAAGATTCAGTAATGAGTTTCTTTATCTGGTCAGCATTGAAGTTTCCTGCAGAAGAATTGAATGATTCAAGTACAGGTTTTGCACCAAAGTCACGGGTGAGTGAATTATTAGGGAATTGTGTGTCGATGATCAATACTTTTTTATGAGTCAGACTGAGACTGTAAGCCAGTGCTTTGATGATGGTAGTTTTACCTTCACGAGGCTTTGTACTGGTGAACAGAAAGGTTTTTTTACCGCTGTTTTCCATTTCAAAGCGCAGCTTTCTGAGCAGTTCACGGAATACGGCAGAGTCATGTTTTTTCAGGTGGGGATCGGTAAAGATCTCTTCTAATGATACTTTTTTAGGATTGATGCGGTTCACAACCCCCAGTAATTTCATTTCCAGTACTTTCAGGAACTGGGTAGGTGTTTTAATAGAAAGATCAATATACTCAAAGAAAACAATGGCAATACAACAGAATACCAGCATAGCCACAGCTGCCAGTGCAATGATGATCAGTCTTTTGGAAGGCTCCGGTTCCACTGCTGGCTGTCCGAACAAGATCTGGTGGAAGTTATCCATTGGAGCGATCTTGTTATTTACAGCTGCATCATAGCGGGATTTGATACTTTCATATTCCTGCTGTGCCAGTTCCACTTCTTTCTGTAACGCGAGGTTATTTGCGCCACGGGAAGCTGCAGCGCCCATGCTACTGTTTAATTGACGGATCTTCTGTTCATAAGCACCAATATTTACTTCTGAGCTTTTCACCTGTAGTTCCAGGTCACTTTTCTTTTGCTGAAGATCGGCCAGTGTATTACCTACTGTATTTGTGGGTGCCGCAGATGCCATAGCTGCCAGCTTAGCCTTGTAGTCACTTTTTAGCTTCTGATATTTGGTGTACAGGTCTGCATCATTAGCGCCCTTATTTACATACTCTGTATATGTTTCATTCATCTGCGTACGCAGGGAAGACAGTTCTGTATTTGCAGAAGAGGTAGCATTATTTGACTGGCTATTATTCTTATTCATTTCAGCCAGACGGATATTGATCTGTTGCAAAGTTAGTTGGGCACTATTCAATAAGCTCTTTTCATCTGCCAGCCTGTTCTCAAAATTGCTGATCTGTTCCAGTTTGCTGGAACTTTCTACAGATACATCAAGTGTACCCATGATTTTGATATTAGCAATCTTTGCATCCAGTTCATCTCTTTTCTGATCTACCAGCTTTTTTAGTGTTTCAATGTTTTGAACGGTTAGCTCGTTTCTGCTGGACTCATAGTTACGCAGGTATTCTGTACATACCTGGTTCACGATATAGGCAGACAGTTCCGGGTTAACAGACCAATATTGTATATCAATAAAGTCTGTACGCTGTACACGGCCTACATATAATAAATTACGCAATGATTCCAGGTTGTATCTGTACAGTTTCAGCAATTCCTGGATCTTTCTTTCTTCCGGATCATATGAACTCAGCAGTTGCTCATCATTATATTTTCTGGTAAGCATCTTAATAGCTTTCTGCCTGTCCAGAGTACGATAGATGTCAGTTTTGCGATCTTCTGCATTGGGAATGTGGAATGCCTTTTCCGGATTTTCCAGATCGTGTAACATGAGATTATATGAAGTCATTCCTAAAACGCGAGGTGATTTCAAGGCTTCTATCACGTTGCTGAACTTCACATCAATCTCGTAGATATTGAAACTTTCGTCTTTCAGTTTTACCTGATCGATAACTGTAAAACCAGTAGCAATCTGTGCTACTGATCTATATTGTTTCTCTTGTTCGAGGGTTAACAAAAATGCCACCAGGGCGGCCATTAGGGTACATGAAATAATTAACCATTTTCTCCTCATTAATGATTTAAACAAATAAATCAGGTCCATATTGACGGATACTTTAAAGTGTAAAATAATCTAATCTGAAAAATCCGAAAAAATCCGGCTTACACCGGATTCTTTCGGTAAAAATTTACAATGAATAGATAAGACTAGTTATTAGTTTTTAATTAGTTTAACTGTTTTAATCACTTTGTCTCCATCCATCACTCTCAGCAAACAAGGTCCGGTGGGTATTTGTTCACCACTCAGGTCAAGACTTACTCTCTGGGACCCAGAAATTCCTGATAACTGACGTGTGTACAATGTTCTACCGTTCATATCAAGTATGCTGACAGTGAATTTGCTGCTTGCTTTTCCATTGTTGCTTAGATCAAGCGTTATCTGGCCGTCAAACGGATTAGGATAAACTCTTGTAAGTGTAACATTACTTGTTGCACCTGTATTCAGCAACTGTCCATTCATTAATGAGCCTGCACTCTTAGCCATTACCAGTGAAGGATCGAGCTGACTGCTTTCTGGTGTGTAAGATTGTATTACCAGTGCTCCAATATATCCGAAGATAGAGGCTCCGCCGGCTGTTACTTTGATCAGAACTTCACCATTTGCATCAGGTGCCAGGTCATTAATCTGTACTGTTTGCGAAGTATTGTACCCTGCATTCAGTGATACAGTCGTCGTATTGATGGTATAGTTGGAGGTTCTGTCACCACTTCCGTCCCTGCTGGCAAAGAATACAAAGTTGTATCGTTTAGCCAGGTTCAGGCCTTTAATAAGTAACTGACCTTCCTCATTAATATCCATCCAATAGGTGCTTCTCATTACATTATCAGGATAAATGCCTGAGTTATTACCAGTGTTCATTCCAAAAGGATTGTCGCCGGTAAATGCTTTGGCGATTACCATGGTCAGCCCTGTGTTATTCCCGTTATCATCTTTCAGATCAGGGAATTCAATTCCTGCTGCGGGTGCAGAATTCGTGTTATTCCAAGGTACACCTGCAGGGTCGAATACGTTACAGTTAATGTATACAGCGCTAATGAATGTAGAGGCACTGGCCACATTGGTGAAATCGGATTTGGCAGTGTCTTTCAGTGCACGCACTTTGTAGTAGTAGCGGGCATCTGTAGCAAGACCACCATCTGTGTAAGTATTTGCGTTATTACCTAATGTTGACAGCAACGAGAAGGTACTGTTATCGGTAGAACGCCATACTTCAAAGCCGGTTTCATTATTTGAGTTATCCATCCATTTCAGCTGGATACTTGTTTTTGATGTGGGATTTGCAATAGCCGTAGTCGGATTGAGTGGTGTACCATTATCAATATAATACTGGATCACCACATCATTGATATATCCGTACAGGGCGCCGGTAGCCTGTTTAACAGTGAAATCAATCACACCTGAAGCGTCTGCCTCGATACCATTGATCTGTACTGTATTTAAACTGTTATTAGCGGCATTCAGTGTTACTGTATTGGTACCTACAGTATACTCTGTATTCTTATTGTCACTACCTATGCGGCTGCCAAAGAATATCAGGTTATACCGGTAAGTAGCAGACAATCCGGAAATCCTTATTCTTCTTGCTGTAGACTCGCTGGTGTAGTAGTTTCCTGCAATTGCATTATCAGGATACACGCCGCTGTTATTACCAGTTGTGGCACCGGAAGTATTGGTACCGGTAAAGGCATCCAGCAGCTGGATCCTGAAAGGAGTAGCTGTTCCTGTTTCATCCTGCAGGTTAGAAATTGATGCAGTTGCACCCGGATAGGAATTAAAGTTATTCCATGGAGCATCGGCAGGCAATGTCATGTTAAAATGTACGTATACAGAGGTCAGGTTCTTGTCTCTTACATAGAGGTTGAAAGTCCTGGTTGTACTACCTCCGTTATTATCATTCACAGTAACATTGATGCTATTGTATTTGCCAACGTTGCCGGCAGCAGGAGTAATGGTGATAGTACCTGTTCCATCTCCGTTATCTACCAGGCTTGCAAATGATGGCAGATTTGTTGCTTTGATGGTGAGGATATCTCCCGCATCATCCGTTGCGTGCAGGTTGATAGTAACGGATTCGTTATTCTTAATTGTTACACCTGCAATGCTATCCAGTTTAGGATTGTTGTTGCCGGTAGTAATGGATACTGTATCTGAATAAGCAGAAGCTCCATTTGAGTTGATAGCCCTGATAGCGTAGAAGTACTGTTTGTTTGCTTTTGCAGAAGTATCTGTATAAGCAACTGCATTCGCCGCTGTTACAGGATTCAGCAAGGTGTATGGACCTTCCGCAACTGGTGCACGGTATATTTCGTAAGCTGATTCGTTAAAGGCGATATCTTTCCATGTAAGACCTACGCCACTGGTAGCACTTTGTACTGCCAGGTTAGTTGGACGTGCAGGAGCATTGCCATCATCATAACTTACTTTCACAACCATTGCATTCAGGTAAGAATATACAGAGCCTGTACCATTCTGTAAATCGATGCTAATTTCGTTATTAACATTCGGAGATACGTTATTGATAGATACCGTATTTGTTCTATTGGAAGCTGCCTGCAATGAAACAGTAGTACCACCAATCGTATAGTTGGTCATACGGTTATCTGTTACATCTGCACGTGATCCGAAGAATGTAAAGCTATATTTGCTGGTGCTGTTCAGACCATACAATTTGAAAGTCTGTTTAGTTGTATTACTCCAGTAAGCAGTCTTCATTACATTGTCCGGATAAACACCAGAGTTATTGCCGGTAGAAACACCAAAGTAGTTAGAACCATTTCCAATTGCAGACCAATTGCTCACAATCTGGATACCGATAGAGGTAGCAATATTGCTCTGATCTTTCAGATTCGGGAACAGGTCGTTCAGTACCGGTTGTTTGTTAGTACTGTTCCAAGGAGCAGCCGGAGGATAAGAACCATCGGAGAAGTTCACATATATTGAACGACTTGGATCAACGTCCACTACAGTGATAGTGAAAGTTTTGGTATCAATACCATCACGACCGTCATTTGCCTGTAATGTTACATTATAAGTACCTGCATCTATATAACCAGGAGCCAGGTTTATTACTCCGCTATTACCTGATGGTACGAATGTAGCAAAGGAAGGTAATCCGGTTGCAGTCCAGGTCACTGTTTCTGCATTGTCATCAGTAGCTGACAGGTTGATAGCAGAAGTAGTGTTTTCATTGAGCGATACATTTGCAACAGGTGCTATTGCCGGAGTATAATTATCATTCACGGTTAAGGTGAATGAAGTTGTAGCTACTCCGCTGTGCTGATCTGTAGCTGTTACTGTAACATTCGGATAAGTACCCTGATCGGTTGTAGAAGGGTTGAATGTGAGTGTAGCTGTACCGTTGCCATTATCGGAGAATGCTCCGAAGGACGGTACATTGGCGGCAGTCAATGTTATTGTTTCTACATCCGGATCCGTAATCGTTAAGTTAAGTACCAGTTGGGTACCATATCTCACTGAGCGGTTTACCAGTTGCGTGATAACAGGAGAATTGTTCAATGTGCTGATGCCTGCACCATTCGTGAATACAGAGTAACCACCTTCATTCTTTGCACGTACCTTATAATAATAGGTGACATTGGCAAAAAGGCTGGAGTCTGCAAATGTAGCCTGTGCAGTACTATTGGCACCGATAGTGGCGTATAGTTTAAAGCTGCTGCTATCGTTCACTGCTCTATAAACTTCGAATTGTGTTTCAGTGGTTGAATTATCATTCCATTCCAGTTTGATCCGTGATGAGCTGAGCGCAGTTAATGCTAATGCTGTTGGCCCATTAGGAGTAGCAGGCATTGGCAATGTTGTAGCAGTCATTTTCGGATTTCCGAAAACGCTGTCTGCCATCAGGCGTTTAGATATACCAGGACCTGCATAACTGGCAGACAATGTTTGACCGCCACCTTGCTGGAAGTATGTTATAAAGATCGGATACCTGCCTTGGGTAAGGATTTTAATGCCGGAACGTTCGGTTGTTCCCTGCACAAAATTATTATTTACCACGAGGTTGGTTTCTGCAGAACCACCTATATACAATTTACTTCCATCATCAGAAGCGGTGTAGAAAGTGTAACTGCCCGTTGTTGGAATATTAATGTATCCGGAGAATTTAAGCGCGTAGTTGGTTTCGCGGTCTCTTATATCCAATGTTATATTACCTACAACACCTGTCTTTATAGGAGTGAGAGCACTGAAATTCGGTAGGGAGCTATAATTACCCGGGTATATTCCATATAGGAATCCACCACTTTCGTTCAGGTTTAAACCTGAGTTTCCGTATTTATTAATCGCTTTTAAACGGTAGTAATAAGCAGTCTGTGCCACCAGGTTGCTGTCAGTATAAGCAGTTGTATTTGCTGGTACTGTGGCAATGGAAGTGTAAGGACCTGCGGCTGCGGTAGCGCGGTAGATCTCAAAATTTGTTTCGTTATTACTGCTATCTGCCCACGTGAGGCGGATCTTACTGTAAGTAAGGGCAGTTGCAAGGAGATTACCTGGAGCTTTAGGTACACCTGGAGATGCTGGTACTATTTCCTTATAATAGTCAGCAGCGATCGTTTGTTTACTGCCAATACCATTAGCGGTATTCTTCCACATAACAGTCATACCCTGTGAGCCTGTACCTTCGAAGTAAGCTATCGCTATCTGGTGCATACCAGCGGTAAGGAACCTGGTACCTTCTCTATCCCGTGTATTATGGATACCGTCGTTATTTACCACTGGAGTAGCCGTTGCATTATACTTGGTATCAATCCACAGTTTACTGCCTGCATCTGAATTAGTCATGAAAGTATAATTACCGGTAACAGGGATACGGATGGATCCTTCCCATACAAAACCAAAGTAATCATCCTGTGTACGTACACTGATATCAGGTGTGGCAGAGTAGCCTGTAGCGTCCGGAGTAAGAGCATTAAAGTCTGGTAATGTAGTCCATGTACCGGTATAATATCTGTACGCCAGTCCGTTGATATACGCACCTGCACTTACCTGGTTGCTGCGTGCAGAAGAGTTGCCCGCTATATCCCTTGCTTTTACCACGAGGGTGTAGATGGAATCATTCTTCAGACCGTAAACAGTGAATTCGGTAGTGTTGTTATCAACAGTATATGATTTAATACCGTTGACATAGATATCGTATTTATATACGCCTACATCATCAGTAGAAGGATCCCATTCCAGGGATATTGCTGTAGCCTGAGTACCGGTCACTGTGAGGTTTGCCGGTGCTGTAGGTGGCGTAGCATCTACCTGTGTTTGTGCGTTAACTTCAATACTTAATGGTGCCGCGCTGGTATTATTTACTGCACGTACAACATAGAAATATTTCGTGTTGGGATTGAGGTCGGTATCCGTATATGTTACAGCGTTAGCTGCAGTAATATTTATAAGCTCGTAAGGACCGCCAGCTGTGGCTGACCGGTAGACCTCATAACCTGTTTCATTATAAGTAGCATTCGGATTATCTGTCCAGTCGAGTGTGATAGCAATTTTAGAAATTGCGGTAGCTGCAAGCCCAACAGCCGGTGATGGCGCGTTAGTACCATTAGCAGCTGTTACTAAGAAAGGAGCAGAGAATGCACTGGAACAACCGAATTGTTCTGTTACTTTTGCCTGGTATTGTCCGGCAGTAGTTACATTCAGTGTTTGTCCTGTTCCAAGTGTGGTTGTATCACCTACTTTCTGCCATATGTAAGAAGTATATCCTGTTGGCAGACTGAGGGTAACAAATGTTTTCCCGTCTGTTGCCGGAATTACTTTACTCATTAAGCCGGAAATACTAATAGGAGGCGTTTGAGTAGGCGCCTTCAATTTTACTACAACAGGGCTAGGGGACCATGGAGACCATACTGTACCTCTTTTAATTCTTGCATCGTAGGTACCAAAGGTTGTTACAACTAATTCATTTGTAGTAGCACCTGCAATGGTAACACCATCTTTGCGCCATTCGTATCCGTCAAAACCTGCTGTCAGTCCTAGTGTTGCATTCACTTCTTCGCCAGGGCAAAATTCATAATGACCGAACTTCGGCCATGGATTTGCTTTATGTTGTCTGTTTATGAATGGCCAAAAATCCGGCAGATCCCAGGAATTGTTCCAGATACCATGACCTCCGGTAGGGAAGAGTGTTTCTTTTACATTTGCACCTGCAGCAAGTGCAGCATTCATCACCTGTTCTGTGGTATTAGGGTGGGGATTATTATCCAGTCCGCCCTGGAAAATCCACATTGGGATGTATTTAAAAGTATTGACCTGATCTTTATAGGCAACAGAACATCCACTTATTGGAAGAAAACCTGCAACCATTTTAGGATAAGCAAACATAAACTCCCAGGTGGAAGTTCCGCCTCCTGAAAGGCCGTTATCAAATATTCTATTCTCATCCAGTTTATTACTCCGGATGAGTGTATCAAGTATCGTTTTTATAAACGCGAAATGTGGGGCTCCGAAAAAGCCATTAGTACTTTGTGGTACAAGGATGAATCCATCGAAATTACCATTATCTACATTGGCGCAGAATTTTCCGCCACCGTGATAAAGGGAATATTCATTGTCATACACGGTACCAGACTCGCCTTTGCCGTGAAAGAAAATGAAAATGGGGTAGGTTTTACCATCGTTTACGCCTTGCTGATAGGTTTTGGGGAACTTCAGCCTGAAAGGCATACCGTTTAGGTAATAACATTTGTACGAATCTTTGTTCGTGAAATTTACAGCGGTACGAAGTGTTCGCACCCATTTTCCAATAGTGCCCCAGGCGGGTGTAGCTGGCGGATTATTGGGGTTGTAGGTAATAACGGGGTCGCCTGAATTAAAGACCTGAGCCCTGGCATGATTGCCAAACCCCAGGAACAATAAAAGGCAAATTGTGTAAAAATGCTTCATATAGATAAGTGTTTCAGTTATAGACTGATTTAATACTTACCCGGGAAATTGCTGGCACTAATCACGTAGTATGAATGCTGATTAAAATAACAATACGCCAACTCTAAACCGAGCGGCTCTTCTAAGGAAAACGGTCAAAAAAATTAGGTGGCTTTAAATGAGGATGTGGTAAGAGAGAGTAAAATTCGATGCTAAGGTATTGAAAAAATTAAACCGAGCAAATGTTTTTTAGCTCATTAACAAATCGTTTGTAATTACAGCTTAATACTCTCTGCTATTATTTTTTTTTCCTGAACTGCAGGCTTCCTGCTTCCATGCAGGTAATATCCAATAAAAGTGTATCGTACAAACCATTGGTAGGTAGCCAGTGATATAATAACAGGTAAAATGAAGCTGATTAATGGTTTCAGTGGTCCCCACAGAGAAGTACTGCCAAGCCAGATCTGTACTGCATCTACAATTGCTACATGCACAAGGTATGCCCAGTAAGAAGAATCAGACAGATATCGCATAACAGGAGATTCTGCGTTTACAAACCGAAGGAAAATACCCAGTAATCCTAATACGAGCGTTACGGTTGTAACGGACATTAATACTTTTATCATCCAGTCTTCTTGTATATAATTGCTTCCAACGGCTGGGAAGTAGGCAAAAGAATATACAATTGCTGCACAAAAAATGCCTATAGTCATAAAAAGCGTTCCCCGTCTTTTTAACATAGGGAAGTATTTGGGCATATTACCGTGCAATACCCATCCTGCATAAACGAACAGGCCGTAATACAAGATATAAGCTATCCTGGGTCTGAGCCCGGGTGTATATTGTATATAAGGTGAGTCGAACAGCTGTAGTGTCAGGAATGACAGGATAATGAGTAGTGGTGCCGCCAGTGCTGGATTCACTCCCAGCAACAGAATGCGGGCAGTTAGTGTATTTTTCTTCATCAAAGGTCTACGCCAATTCAGAATAAAGATCCCTATCACATAAAATAGTGACAGGTAATAGAGGAACCATAGATGTAGCGGCCCTCTCCAGATGAAAATATCGTGTATTATGGTGAGCAGATCGTTTATTGTAAAATGAGAGCCTCCTGCAGTAACGGAATTAAATACACCTGGCAGGTAGGTGAGGGGTAATATCGTGAACAGACCTATTATAAAGGGGAGAAGGATCCGTTGCGTCCGGTGTTTGATAAACGAAGCTACGCCTACGCGATAGTAGAGCAGGCGAAAGAAGAACCCTGCGATCAGGTAAAACAATTGCATCCGGAAAGTGTGGATGAAAAAGAAGATCAGGTCGAAAGCGTTGTTATGATACAATGGATCCTGGTACATTTCTTCAAAGGGCCTAACGGTATAAGCCATTACTGCATGTAATAAAATACCAAGAAACATGGCAAGAGCTCTTAACGCATCCATGCTGGAAATACGGGTTGTATTGGCTGATGCTGGCATGAGTAAAATTTAGATCATATATTAATATAGGTTACTTCCCGATGTGCTTTTTCCCACACGGAGGACTGTTGTTTTCTGATGTACTTGAAAAAACCTTCATATATCGCTACGTTCATGAAGGTGAAGTAAAAAGGTATATAGCAGGGTTTGAACTTTATATTTTTAGATGCAAGGAACCATCCTGCCAGTGCCAGCAGGTAAAAGATTACCTGTGCAAAGAGAATGGAGGTATAAAACCAGCCAGCCTGGAAGTAAGTGAGCACTGCTGCTGACAGCAACAACAGAGAAAGGCTTAGTGGGCTTAATGTCCAGCGTAATACCCGGTGTGAGATGTATTGAAATGACAGCAGGGGATAACGGAAAATATTCAACAGATTTTTAAGCATCACGATTGACTGAAATCCGCCAGCGCTGATCCTTACTTTCCGTTTATGTTCTTCTTTAATATCCATAGAGGGGGCTTCCATTGCATATGCGTCTGGCGCATAAGCTATGCGGTATCCCATCTGGTTCACCCGCAGTGAAATAATGAAGTCGTCCAGTATTACGGATGTATCTACAGGAGAGAACAGGCTGGTACGTATGGAAAATAATTCTCCTGCGGCACCTACTACGGTATAAAAGGCCGCATCCAGTTTTTTCAACAGGGATTCATATTTCCAGTAAATGCCTTCTGTGGCTGCTGCGGTGTTACCATCCTGCATTAATACCTTCTTTTCCCCGGCAACTCCTCCTGTTTTTTCATCGCGGTAATGTTTTACTATATTCTTTACTGCCGACACATTTAATAATGTATTGGCATCGCAGAAGATCACGAAAGGAGTAGTAACTATCTTCATTGCACGATTAATCGCAGCCGTTTTCCCTTTTCTCTCATATTCATGCAGGGAAATAATACGGGGATATCTGCGCACTATATTTTCAGTATCATCTGAAGACCCATCTGTAATAAATATAATATCAAGCTTATGTTCCGGATAATCCAATGCAAGTGTATTGTTGATCTTTTGTTCTATAAAAGCTTCTTCATTATAGGCTGCAATAATGAGGGTAACAGAGGGTTCAAACTCAGTACTGTCATGAGTTTCAGGCTGCAAAATGCGTTTTAAACGCACCAGCAGGGCTAACAGCAAACCATACCCGAAATAGTTATAAAACAGGATGCTAAGACTGATAAAAAATATAGATTTCATTAATAACATAAGCTAGTGGGGTAAGTAGTATAATGCAAACTTAAATAAGAAATATCACTGTGTACGTTAATAAGGGCACATAAAACCATAAATATTTATCGTTCACTCTGTAATTTACCCCGTTTACGAAGAAATCCTGACCATTTACCAGATTGCTGATATTAAAAAATAATAATTACTATACTTTCACCTTGGATTTAGAATAAAAACCACCAAAGTTAATTAGGGACTCAGGAAAAAATCTTTCAGATATTTTTCTTGTACTATTCAGGAATAATAAATATTTTTACCTTGAATTTAGTTGCGCCTACCAATAATTATTACCATCTCCTCTGAAATTCACAGCTAATCCAATTTGTCCTGAAAGAACTTATGTCGCAGTATATGCGTGTTTGCGCAATTGCTGAGACGGCGTTTATACTGGGAATAATTTTACACTACCTTATCCTCCTGGAAGATCGAGAAAAACCATTTACCCCAATCTGTAGCGTTTGGTTACGGCAGGGGAGTGATGGATCTTTTATTTTGTAAACCGGAGATTAAATGAAGAAGAAGACAATTTTAGTAGTGGATGATAGCGCCCCAATGAGGATCTTACTGGAAGCAATGCTAGGCCATAAATATAAGGTCTTTGCTGCTACAGATGGATTGGTGGCTACCATGTGGTTATCTAACGGAAATATGCCAGACATGATTATTACAGATATTCAGATGCCGAATATTGACGGATGGCAACTAACAAAGAATTTATCCGGGAATGCATTATACAGCGATATACCTGTTATAGTACTGACTGGTATGGACCTGAATGGCAATGTACCATTATATCCAAATGTAGCAAGAGTTATGAATAAACCGTTTGATCCTGTAAGGCTGATCGAGATTGTAGATCATTATCTGCACGCAAGAGAGTCTGTAAGTATTGCAGGGTAAACGTCCCCCTTGAGTTTATGTAACCATTGTTACGTACATCAATTAAGTAAACCGAACACATATGATATCACATTTACCCCTAAACTTGCCAAAAGAGAGGAAGAAACCCGAAATGAAAGTAATTTCGTTGTCTTCCTGTGCCGTTAAGCGATATAAATTATGTATCGGGAACGAACCTTACTTTGACTGGCTTGCTAAAGAATCAGATGAGTATATCTTTATACTAAAAGATGTTGCATTATCCAAAAATGTACTAAGGGAACAGTTATATAATGGAGTTACCCCAACTTATATCATATTCAGTGTTGATCAACGTTTGTCCGGCCTCAAAGAATTTAAGAGATTTCTTCGTTCAAGTGCTTTACTGGAACAGGTACCACTGTTTGTTTACACCGATGATATTACAGCCGAAATTAAACAACGCTTGTGTAAAATAGGCGGAATTGATGATATTATCACTCAGGCTACTCCTAAAGATGTTTTTGAAGAAAAGCTGAAGATAGCCAAAAGCATCCGTGAAATGTCCCGTGCTGCCAGTACAAAAAAAGGCCGTGTTTACAGACCTGGTCATTATATCAACCACTCTTTCAAGCGTACACTGGATATTTCCTTAGCAGGAACGGCTTTGTTATTACTGAGTCCATTATTCGCCATTATTGCAATAATGATCAAACTGGGCTCCCAGGGTCCGGTATTTTATATTTCACATCGTGCAGGTACCCGTTACAGAATTTTTAAGTTTTACAAGTTCCGGACTATGATAGTGGATGCTGATAAACAGGTAGCAGAGATGACACACCTGAATCAGTATGATGCGAATGCTTCCGGTCCTGTATTCTTCAAAGTGACGGATGATCCAAGGGTTACCAGACTGGGTTCATTTCTCAGGAATACAAGCCTGGATGAAATTCCTCAGCTGTTTAATGTCATCCTGGGAGATATGTCGCTGGTAGGTAACCGTCCGCTGCCTTTGTATGAAGCTGCTACCCTGACGACTGATGATTTTGCCGGCCGGTTTATGGCTCCTGCAGGCATCACCGGACTTTGGCAGATCAAAAAAAGAGGCAATAAAGATATGAGTGTAAAGGAAAGAATAAGTCTTGATATTGATTACGCCGAAAAACATAGCATACTCTATGATATTTGGATACTGGCCAATACACCGGGTGCTATGCGACAAAAGAATAATGTATAAATTTTAATACCACCGGATACGATATGAGTTTCAAGAACCGAACACCATTGGTGTCTATTATTGCCCTAAACTATAACCAGACAACTGTTACGTGCGAATTCCTGGAGTCTACAAAGAAGTTAACCTACAGCAACTTTGAAACAATTGTTGTTGATAACGGTTCTGCTGTAGATCCCACCCAACAGATCAATGCGGGTAATTACCCGAATGTAAAGCTGTTCCTTAGTCCTGTTAATCTTGGTTTTACAGGGGGGAACAACCTGGGGATAGAACATGCAAAGGGAGATTTTATTTTTATTGTGAACAATGATACGGAGGTTACACCAGACCTGCTAACACATCTGTTAAATCCTTTCTTTGAGGATGCTTCTATAGGTGTTGTATGCCCCAAAATCCGTTTCTATCATCATTCAAATGTGATTCAGTATGCTGGCTTTCACAAAATGAACCTGCTTACCGGTCGTACCTGGGCTGTAGGCAGCAAGGAAGAGGACAAAGGACAACATGATGTTTCCGGGCCTACCTGGTGTGCTCATGGTGCAGCTATGATGGTAAAACGTGAAGTTATTGAGAAAGTAGGCCGGTTTGCTGATAAATTCTTTATCTATTACGAAGAATCTGACTGGTCTGCACGCATTTTACGTGCAGGGTATAAGATCTATTATAATTCAGATGGACTCATTTTCCATAAAGAGTCTATCACAATGGGGAAAGAGAGTCCTGTGAAAGCATATTATCATACACGCAACCGGATTCTGTATATGCGCAGGAATTCGAATAAACTGCAACTGACTGCTTTCCTGTTCTTCTTTAGTTTCCTCACTTTCCCTAAAGCTGTCTGCACATATGCACTAAAAGGGCAGTTCAAACATTTAAAATCATTTATTAGGGGAACTTTCTGGAATCTGACAACTTCAAGTTATTCACCTGTTTAAATCATATAACTATGACAAAAATTACATCACTCGTTACCGGCGGAGCCGGATTTATTGGCTCTCATGTTGTGAAACACTGCCTGGCACTGGGACATGAAGTAATTGTGCTGGACGACCTGAGCGGCGGATTTGAAGATCATATTCCTGCAGGTGCAATATTTGTACAGGGGTCTGTGTCTGATGAGAACCTGGTAACCGCCCTGTTCGAAGAATATAACTTTGACTATGTATATCATCTTGCCGCTTATGCTGCAGAGGGTTTATCTCACTTTATCCGCCGCTTTAATTATAACAATAACCTGATTGGTAGTATTAACCTGATCAATGAGTCAATAAAGCATAAGATAAAATGTTTCGTATTCACTTCTTCCATCGCAGTATATGGTGCCGGTCAGTTGCCAATGCGTGAAGAAATGGTACCTATGCCGGAAGATCCGTATGGCGTATCCAAATATGCAGTAGAACTGGATCTGAAAGCTGCACATGAAATGTTTGGTTTGAACTATGTAGTGTTCCGTCCGCATAATGTATATGGCGAAAACCAGAACATAGGTGATAAATACCGTAACGTAATCGGGATCTTCATGAACCAGATCATGCAGGGACAGCCACTGACCATCTTTGGTGATGGCGAACAGACAAGGGCATTCAGTTATATCGATGATGTAGCTATTCCTATTACTAACAGCGTGAATATTCCTGAGGCTTACAACCAGGTATTCAATATCGGTGCAGACAAACCTTATACCGTTAATGAACTGGTGAAAGTAGTAGGTGAATGCTTCGGCGTGCAACCAGATGTCACTCATCTGCAGGCCCGTAATGAAGTTATGCATGCTTACTCCGATCATACGAAAGCACATAGCATTTTTGGTAAAGGCAGTGGCGTAAGCTTACTGGATGGTATCAAAGTGATGGCTGCATGGGCAGAAAAGGTAGGCGCCCGCAAGAGTAAAGAATTTGAAAACATAGAGATCTACGAAAAATTGCCGCAGGGTTGGGAAAAGAAGGCTCAGCCTGAAATAATCCCCGCATAATGCGTAATAAAAAGAAAATAAAGGTATTGCAGGCCATCCGCCAGGGTTTGGTGGGTGGCGGCGAATCTCATGTACTGAGCCTGGTAAACGCACTGGATAAAAACCAGTTCGAACCGGTGGTACTGTCTTTTACAGATGGTCCCATGATCACGCGCTTACAGGAAATGGGAATCCGCCATTATGTAATACCATCTCTTAAAGCATTTGATGTATCATGCTGGATGCAGGTAAGATCACTGATCCGGGAAGAGGAGATAGACATTGTACATGCGCACGGATCACGTGCTGCCAGCAATCTCTTCCTTCCTGCAAAATTAAGTGGTCGTCCTTTGCTCTATACAATTCATGGCTGGTCATTTCACGACGACCAGCCTTGTGTACAAAAGCAATTGAGGGTATGGTCGGAAATGTTGCTCACCAAAGGTACCCGGGCTAATATTTCAGTATCGGCTTCCAACAGGGAAACCGGTGTGAAACATTTTTCAGGTTTCAGATCTACCGTCATTAATAATGGTATTGACCTGCAGCGCTTCAACCCGGATGCAACACATACAGATGTACGAAAGGAACTAAACATTCCTTCTCATCATACTGTTGTAGGATATATCGCGAGGATTACCGCGCAGAAAGATCCGATCACACTGGTACATGCATTTAAGGCAGTACTGGACCAGCACAGAGATATTACTTTACTGGTAGTGGGTGAAGGCGATATGCAGGAAGAGATGATGCAAACGGCAAAGTTACAGGGGATAACAGATAATATTGTTTTCCTTCCTTTCCGTGCTGATGTGCCCGATCTGTTACAGGCTATTGATATTTACTGCTTGCCTTCTCTCTGGGAAGGTTTGCCTATTGGACTACTGGAAGCAATGGCGATGCGTAAAGCTGTTATTGTGACTGCTGTAGATGGCTCCAAAGAAATTGTTGCCGATGAGCAGAACGGTTTGCTGGTGCCCGCCAGGAATCCGGCTCACCTGGCAGCAGCGATTGTACGACTGCATACAGATAAACTACTGCAAAAAAAATTACAACTGGCGGCAGCCGAAACCGTCAACCGGCATTATTGTGTACAGGGCATGACCAGACAAGTGGAAACGCTGTATCAGGACGTGCTCGATCATAAAAATTAATAATGGCAACTACACCTACTTTAACATACGAATACGACCGGATAGCTGACCGGAAACGACTGGATTTTATCAGTGACGCTATCAGCAGCAAAGCACAATCCAATGCTAAAATACTGGATGTGGGTTGTGGGAATGGTGTTATCAGCCGCCATCTTGGTAAACTCGGTTTTAATGTACTTGGTATCGATGTAAGCGAACAAACTATTGCACGCGCTCATGAACTGAATACATTGCCTAATGTATTTTTTGAAGTGATCAGTGCTGAACAGCTGGTTGCACAAGGAGATACATTTGATGCTATCATCTGCAGCGAAGTACTCGAACATTTAGATAATCCGTCTTCACTCCTCAAAGTATTATATCAATCTCTCAAACCGGATGGTCTCCTGATCGTAACAGTGCCCAATGGCAGCGGTCCGCGCGAACTGTTTGTGACCCGCCCTGTATTGAAAATGCGGAGGAGTAACAACTGGGCATGGAAGCTGATCGTGAAAGTAAAAACGCTATTGGGATATAGTGGTACCACTGTACAATCTGCTGCTGATAACCTGGATCATATCCAGTTCTTCAAAAAATCGGACCTGGAAATATTATCGTCTGAAAATAATTTCAGGATAGTACGTTTTGGGAAAGCGAATTTTATAGAGGATGTGTTTCCTTTTTCTTTCGTGGCCAAAAAGATCCGAGGTTTGCAATGGCTTGACTGCAAAATTGCAGATGCTCTGCCATACCGGTTCACGGGAGGATTCTTTTCAGTTTGGGTAAAAGCAAAATGATTATGTTCACAACTCTTTATATACTTTTTGCTGCCATACAATTACTGCTGGCAGCATACCTGCTGCAACCGGCATTTCTGCTGCTGGTATACAGTATTAAAAAACTATTCTTTAAGCAACGCAAGATTATCCGGTCGGAGGGTGATAAAGATTTCTCTTTTGCGGTGATTGTTACCGCGTATAAAAATCTACAACTTGTTCCTCCATTAGTAGACTCCGTATTGAAACAGACTTACCGTCATTTCAAAGTATATGTGGTAGCTGATGGTTGTGAGCAGACTGATACAGGTTATAATAATGATCCGCAGGTAAAGGTATTAGCGCCTGCAGTGACATTGAGTGCAAAAATCAAGTCTATTGATTATGCTATCAACAATTTTGATCAGGAGCATGATGTGCTCATCATTCTGGATGCAGATAACTTGCTACATCCGGATTACCTGTCTGTACTGAATACTTATTTTAATCTTGGATATCGTGCAGTGCAGACAAATATGCTGGCCAAGAATAATGATAGTGTATATGCACAACTGGATGCTGCTGGTAATTACTTCAGCAATTTCGTAGACAGGCGTATGCGTATGGAACTGGGATTGTCTGCCAATATCTGGGGGCTGGGCATTGCAATGGAAACAACGTTATATAAAGAAGTGGTTTATAACAACTTCCTTGGTGGGTTTGATAAAAAAATACAGGCAGATATTGTGAAGCTGATTCCGCAGCTTGCTTATGCTGAAGAAGCGATAGTGTATGATGAGAAAATAGATAGTGGTGATGCATTGGAAACACAGCGCACCCGCTGGATCAATGCGTACTTTAAATATTTCAAATACGGTTGGAATGTATTTGTTACAGGTTTGAAACGTGGTAGTTTTAATCTGATGTTCTTTGGATTTAACTTATTACGTCCACCATTATTTCTGCAGATAAGTGGCGCCCTGTTTTTTGCAGCATTCAATTTATGGATTGACCCGACGTTGAGCATTTCGTGGATAGCGGCTCTTATTATATTCCCACTTTCTTTCCTGATTATTGTGGCTATAATGAGCACTGATAAAGGAGTAATAAGTTCCCTCTTATACCTCCCGCTTGTATTCTTAAGGCAGGTTAGGGCATTCCTGCACATTGGCAAAGCCAATAAAGCATTCCTTCAAACTCCGAATAATAAAGTAATCTATATTGAGGACCTCCTGAAGAAATAAAGTATCTTTAGGACCGGGACTGACTCAAAAGGTCAGTCCCATTTAATGTCGCTCAGTTGCTCGCAGCGAAGCAATTTTAGATACTGAACCATGCAACACAAAATTAATCTCGCCTTACAGATATTGCCATCTGTACCCAGTGAACAGGTATATGCCGTAGTAGATGAAGCTATTGCTGTAATACAGGCATCCGGACTGAAATATCGCGTTTGTCCTTTTGAGACAGTAATAGAGGGCACTTATGAAGAAACCATGGAGGTTGTTCGTAAGGCCCAGGAAGTATGTTTCAAAGCAGGTGCTTCACAACTGCTGGTCTATATTAAAATGCAGATCAAAAAAGATGCAGATGTAAGTATTGAAGATAAGACGGGTAAATACGACTGATCAGCCAAAGACCAGATAAGCAATTCCCAGTGTAAAGAAGATGTTGAACACCTGCGCTATGATGAACGCAAGTGCAGGGCGGCCATTGTCCATCTTAAAGATATCTGTGAACTTTGTTTCCAGTCCGATGCAGGTAAAGGCCAGCGCAAACCAGTATGTCTGCATTTCTTTCAGGGAGCCTTTTGCTGCTGCGACCAGCGGTGTTGATAGTATAAAGGAAAAGAATACGGATGCCAATACAAACCCCAGAACAAACTTAGGAAAGCGATCCCAGATAGTACGAAGGGTCGGTTTTTCGAAATTCGCCTCTTTGCGGGTATAAGACCAATATAAAGAGATAAAGAATGCTGCCAGTCCCAATAATACATTCTGGGAGAATTTTACCAATGTAGCATATTTCAGCGCTTCCTCACCCAGCATTGTGCCTGCCGCCACTACAGCTCCTGAAGTATCTATCGTACCACCGAGCCATGCTCCCGCTACGGCTGGAGACATATGTGCCCAAATGGCAATGTAAGGCATAAATAACATCATGGGAATAGCCACAATGAGTACAAGTGAAATTACATGCGACAATTTTTTGTTATCGCCTTCAATAGCACCTGCAGTAGCAATAGCAGCTGATACTCCGCAGATGGATACAGCGCTGGAAATCATCATCCTGAATTCCTCATCCAATCCCAGTTTACCACATAACCAGAAGCTAAAATACCATACAGTAAATACTACGGCAACGGATTGAATAATTCCCAGACCTCCCCCTTTAATGATGTCTTGAAAAAGCACATTACAACCAAGCAAAACAAGACCAATTTTGATATATAATTCCGTTTGAATGGCAGGCTTCAGCCAGCCCGGTACTCCAATCAGGTTACTGATTAATAATCCGAGGATAAGACTGAATAATACAACCTCAATACCAAAGTCTTTAATGGCTTTGTTTCCTGATATCACCTGAGCCAGTAATGTAATAAACATGATGACCAGCAGGGAAGGAATGAGTTTGAGTAATTGTGTATTACCAGTAAGTAGTTTTGCAGCAAACAGACTGCCTAATGCCCATAAAAACAGGACACCTATTTGTTGCCAGAGTGCAATATTCGCAAATTGATCTTTCAGTGTACCAACGTTACTCCATACCGCAAATTTTGGTAACAGGGGTTTAAAAGCAAAACAAATGAGACCAATGGTTATGAAAGCTATAATGACTGCAATCCAGTCTTCGTGAAGAGTTTTCTTAGGCATGATTAATCAGCAAATAGGTGACGGTGGTAATGTCCAATATACGTATGATTTTTTATCAATGAAAGAAAATATATCCGATTATAATGGCACATACCACTCCTACAAAATCGGCAATTAGTCCGCAGGTAAGTGCATAGCGGGTATTTTTGATATTTACAGAGCCGAAGTATACTGCCAGTACATAAAAGGTAGTTTCAGTAGATCCCTGGATAATACATGCCAGCCGTCCCTGGAAGGAATCCACACCATAATGTTTGATGACATCTATCATCAGACCACGGGCAGCACCACCGCTGAAAGTTTTCATGAGGCCAACAGGAAGAGCAGGTACAAAGTCTGTATTCAATCCCATCCATGCGAATAAACTACCAATTGCGTTCACCACATAATCCATACAACCGGTATTGCGGAATGCACTGATCCCTACCAGCATAGCTACCAGATAGGGGATAATCATAATAGATACCTGGAAACCTTCTTTAGCACCTTCTATAAATACCTCATAGGCATTGATCTTACTGATCATAGCCATAACCAGGAACGATACGATCACAGAAAAAATGAGTAATCCTCCAATGAGTGCGGTATAAACGGCGATCTGGTCGGGTGGAAGATTATGCATCCCAAAATAGAGCGCCGTCATAAGGGCTGCAAGGCCACCCACAAATACCAGGATTGGTAATCTGAAGAGGTTAATGCGCTGATAGATGGCAACAGCTATCATACCAGATATAAAAGAAATGAGAGTACCTATAAGAGAGGGGATAAATATGTCTGCTGCATTTGCCGCACCACTGGCCAGCCGGATAGCAATAACAGAGGTCGGAATGATGGTAATGCCAGCCGTATTCAGCACCAGGAACATGATCTGAGCGTTTGTGGCGACTTCCTTTTCCGGGTTGATATCCTGTAACTCCTTCATGGCCTTAAGTCCGAGGGGAGTAGCCGCATTGTCCAGTCCTAGGGCTGTAGCACTAAAATTCATCAGGATAGAGCCCATGGCAGGATTGTTTTTTGGGATACCTGGAAATAACTTTGAAAAGAAGGGGTCTACAGCTTTGGCAAACAGTTTGATCATACCAGCTTTTTCCCCCACACGCATGATTCCTAACCAGAAGGTCATGATGCCCGCCAAGCCCAGGGAAATTTCGGCCCCGGTTTTGGCACTGTCAAACATGCCGGACATGACATTGGAAAATACAGCCGTATCATGAAGTACTATCAGGCGAAAAAGTGCCACCACAAAAGAGATCAGGAAAAAAGCCAGCCATACGTAGTTTAAAGCCATATATACAAGTTAGGTACGATCCTTCAAATCTAATGCAAATATTAAAAGTACAAATTGTTTTATGTGTAATATAATCGCTTATAAACAGAATTTGGAGAGAATTGATTAAGTGACTGTATATCCGCGTTCTCAACTGAGTATCAATCCAGGTAGAAAATATTCGCGTCAAGTTATTTCATAAATCTATTGATTCACAATTATTTAGAATGTAATTTCAGGAGAAAAACTCTTTCATGGAATACAGGCTTAAAATTTAACCCTTCCTAATAGTTGCCGGATAAGACATGATTTTGTGTTTTAAAGGATAGATGAACTATTTTTTAAGCATATATAAAGCATATCTCTGGAAGTATGCTTTGTTTATGCTTTATATATGCTTCACATATGCTTTATCTCTCTGTAATCCTTAATGTCAAAGACTTTCCACCGATTTATTGACTTCATTTCTCATGGTTTTTACAGCTAGACAGGAATAATTTAAATTTTAGATAATGTATATGGTATATATAATCAATGTGGTTATTTTTATGGTAATGGACATCATATTTAGACCAGATGATGATAGTGAGCCATAAAAGACCTGTCAGAAATCCCAAAAGAACCAGGTAATGATCTTTTAGGCAGCGCTTTCTGCAAAAGCAGAAAAAGTATTATCTTCGCGCAAATTTTAAAAAATGGCGTTACAAGCTGGAATTGTTGGATTGCCGAATGTAGGGAAGTCGACATTATTTAATGCGGTAAGCAATAGTGCCAAAGCACAGGCCAGCAATTACCGTTTCTGTACAATAGAACCCAACGTAGGCTCGGTAGATGTACCGGACGAACGTTTATATAAACTGGAGGAGCTTGTAAAGCCCAATCGCGTAGTTCCTACCACTATCGAATTTGTGGACATTGCCGGTCTCGTAAAAGGTGCAAGCAAGGGAGAAGGACTGGGAAACAAGTTTCTGGCTAACATTCGTGAAGTAGATGCCATCGTGCATGTGATCCGCTGCTTCGAAGACGATAATATCTTAAGAGAAGAAGGTGCTATCAATCCTGTGAGCGATAAGGAAATTATTGATACCGAACTGCAGCTGAAAGACCTGGAAAGTGTAGAAAGAAAGGTTGCCCGTACTGAAAAGATGGCTAAAACCGGTGGAGATCCAAAGGCTAAGAAAGAGTTCGAAATTCTGAAACAGTGTCAGGAACACCTGGAAAAAGGGCGTAATATCCGTGAACTGGGGCTGAGCAAAGAAGACAGTTCTGCTATTGCAGATCTGATGCTGCTCACCGCAAAACCGGTATTATATGTTGCGAACGTGGATGAAGCATCCATGCACACCGGCAACAAGTACTCCGAGCAATTACAGGAATCTGTAAAAGCAGAAGGTGCACAGGTGATCATTATGAACAATAACATTGAAGCACAGATCTCCGAAATGGAAGATCCTGATGATAAGGCACTCTTCCTGGAAGAATATAAACTGGCTGAACCAGGTTTGAACCGCCTGATCCGCTCTGCTTATAATCTGCTGAACCTGATCACTTATTTTACTGCTGGTGTACAGGAAGTACGGGCATGGACTATCCTTAGAGGCTGGAAAGCGCCGGCATCTGCCAGTGTGATTCACACGGATTTTGAAAAGGGTTTCATTAAAGCAGAGGTAATTGCTTATGAAGACTTTGTAAAATATGGTTCAGAAGCGGCCGCGCGTGATAATGGCCGTTTGCGTATAGAAGGTAAAGAATATGTAGTTGCTGATGGAGATGTAATGCATTTCCGCTTCAACGTATAAGATACTTCAGTGCTAAATGCAGCTGAGGGTTACAACAAATCAGACGTCCCGGGCATAGTGCCCGGGACGTCGTCTATTTAGAGATGTTCATTATTTATTTAAATACTTCATCAAACAGCAGTGATACATAATAGATACCGCCCACTGTTGGATTACCTAAAGATGTCTGGTAATAGTGGTTGGTAATATTAGATCCACCCAGTTTGATCGTTGCTTTAGCTTTTGGAATCTTGTAGTTTACCTGAGCATCCAGGGTACCATAGGCAGAAACATTGCCGGTCACGAAACTGGAATTCCATAAAAAAGCGTCCTGCCAGCGATAGGTGACATTAAATCCTATATTCTTATATACGTTCCTGTTGGAAACACCTAAGTTAAAACGATACTTTGGGGTATTAAAGGCGGTAGCGAGTCCATCAGATTCTTTAGTGATATCATTATAGGAGAAGTTACCAGAAAGCGTCCAGGTTTTAATCAGGTAATCCAATCCTAATGCACCACCCTGTGTTTTAACATCGGAAGGATTGTTCACGTATGTAGCAAAGATATTAGCCCTGTTGAAAGCCGGGTCCTGCGCCAGTGGTTGTGTAGGCTGCAGCAAAACCAGGTAGGAGAGGAAGTTCTTATAAGAACTGTAATAATAATAAACGTCTATTAACAGGCGGTTCTTTATCAGACCCTTATAACCGATTTCATAAGCCTTCACACTTTCTGGTTTGAACTTGCCAAAAGTATATGTTTGAAGGAGGGAAGGATCGCCTGCCGCCGCATAACGCTGTACACTGGCTTGTGTATACCCTTTGTTGTTATACAGATCGTATTTAGTAAGCATTTCCGGTAATCCGCCGATCAGTCGTGTATTTGAACGTATAGGCAAATCTATGTACTGATCCTGGTTAGTTGGGTTCCGGTAAGCTGTCTGGAAAGAGAGGCGGATGTTATGTTGAGGAGCAACGGTGAATACACCGGAAATACGTGGTGTAAACCTCCCGTCAAAGTTCTCGTTCTTATCATAACGTACAGAAGCCGTCAGTTTAATACGGTCGTTCACCAGTTTTTTACTGGCCTGTAAAAAACCACCATATTCATCTACCTTAATCCTTCCGGCTGCATCATCAAATATAGTACCATCTGAGTTCAGTGAATAACGGCGGAAGGAAGCTCCTGCCTGTAATTCAAAAACTTTTATATGATCTGAAAAGTCATAGAATCCTTCATAATGATAGAGATTGGTTTTATCATTGAATTTGGCGCCATTCCTTCCGGCACCAAAACCTATGTAACGATTTGTGATTGCGTCTTTAGCGGTGTTGAATGCCGTTGAACCGGGTTGCAAACGGGCACGGTCTGCATATCCTCTTGCAATTGCATGGGCTTCTGCATCTGTTTTAACACCAGGAGCACCCGCGAATATACCCGCTCTTGCCTGGTTATAGACAGTTGCATATTCTGCAAACCAGCCTCCGATTACATTACCATTTGCATCGGTGACCGCACTTTGATTGTAAGTCTCGTTCAGTAATGTACCCAGTGCGGTGGCATTATATGCCTCTCCGGAACGTTCCTGTGTAGTGTACCCCCGGAGGAAAAAGCGTTTGCCTCTCAGTTCCAGTTTGTATTGTCCCAGGTTGAACTTACGCAGTGAATAGCGGTCAGACCCTGTATACACAGTAGTGCCGGAGCCCCAGTTTCCTTGCAGAATGGCCTCTATATTATCTGTAATCTTATAATGAAATGCCAATCCTGTTTTCAGGCTTTTGGTATTATAATCCACGAGGTCTTTTTCGCGGTAGCCTGTACGGGAAACAGACACACCATTTAATAAACCTGCGGTAGCACCAAATTTGGTAGTTATTTCATCACCATATACATTGATCCCATCATAGTTGGGATCTGTAGCGTGAGAGAATCCGGCTTTCGTTTTAATATTCAGACGGTCAAAATTTGTAGAATCCTGTGCCTGCCAGTCGTTTGCCTGCATATAGCCGAAGTTCACTTTAAAAGCAAAGCGGCCAAATGCCTTTGCATAACGGGCTGTTACATCAGGAATGAACCCAACACTGGATTGCTGCACCGTCCCGAGATGGTTAACGCCGGCCTGTAATTTAACACTGAGGCCCTGATACTCAAACGGGTTTTTGCTGGTCATCAGCAAAGTACCGTTCATACCACCAGCGCCATATAATGCAGAAGACGCACCGGGTAGCAGTTCCACAGAAGCCAGGTCCAGCTCAGAGACCCCTACTATATTACCTACAGAGAAGTTCAGTCCGGGTGCCTGGTTATCCATTCCATCCATCAACTGATTGAAACGGGTATTACCATTGGTATTGAACCCCCGGGTAGTGACCGTACGAAAACTCAGGCTCTGTACACTCGACTCCACACCTTTTAAAGAGGGGAGCGCGTCGTAGAAACTGGGAGCAGCCGTTTCACGGATGGCCGTTAAATTCAGTTTTTCAATAGATACAGGAGATTCCAGGATACTTTCTGATACACGGCTGGCCGCTACTACGACTTCATTGCCGAGTATTTCCGTAGAGGAAAGTGTTACAGCTACATCGGTAGAGCTGTTCACCACTACCTGCTGAGTGCTGAATCCTACGGACGAAAAGATAAGTGTTACTGGAAAAGGACGGGAGGTATTCAGTTTAAAATGTCCACTTTCATCTGAAACAGTACCTAGTCTGGTACCTTTCAAACTAACAGATACACCTGGCAATGGTGCGCCTGTGGCATTATTGGTAACTGTACCTGTGATAACATTTTGTTGCTGCGCAGATAAATTAACAGCATACAGGTTGAGCAACAATAACAGGAAACACGAGCATGTTTTTTGTAAAGATAACTTCATATTGTGGATATTTTTGTTGGGTCTTTGGGTAATATAGTACTTAAATATAAGCAAAAAAAGTCCACAGTCACTGATGGACTGCGGACTTTTTATATATAATCTCCCTATTTTCTAATCCATTTTCTGCCCTACTTTCCTATACCCGAGGTAGAAGAAGAGCGGAAATACCAGCAATGTTAATACGGTAGCTGTAATTAACCCTCCAATTACTACGATAGCCAGTGGTTTTGAAGTTTCAGAACCTATCCCTTTTGATAATGCAGCTGGCAGCAAACCGATAGCAGCCATCAGAGCAGTCATAACTACAGGGCGTACCCTGGTACGTACCCCATCGCGAATAGCTACTTCCAGTGTATGCTTGTTAAATTCATGCTTTTTCACCTTCTGCATATTGTTCTTGAATACAGAAATCAGGATCACCCCGTTCTGAATACAGATCCCAAAGAGGGCAATGAAACCGATACCTGCGGATATACTGAAGTTGGTTCCCGATATCAGAAGCGCCGCAATACCACCGATGATAGCAAACGGCACATTCAGTAATACCATCCCTGCATCTTTCACATTTCCGAACATGATAAACAGGATCAGGAAGATAATGCCCAAACTGACGGGAACGACCTGTGTAAGACGTTTGGTAGCACGCTGCTGATTTTCAAAGTCGCCCGCCCACTGCATTTCATATCCTTTATCCAGTTTTACCTGTTTATCTACCTTAGCCTGTGCTTCGGCAATTACACTTCCCATATCACGGCCACGGATAGAGAATTTTACGGCAGTATAACGTCTGTTATCATCTCTGAAAATGATACTTGGACCGGTCAGTGTTCTGATAGTCGCAATGTTCTTGATCGGCACCCGTGCACCCCGTATGGTAGGAACCATCAGGTCACTGATGCTTTCTGCGGTGTTACGGTATTTTTCCTCATACCGCAGGCGCAGCTGGAATTTACGTTCCCCTTCATAGATCTGCGTAACGGCTTTACCGCCAATAGCCATTTCAATGATAGCATTGGCATCGGCAGTGGTTACACCATATAATGCCATCTTATTTTCATCCAGTTCGATACGCATTTCCGGCTGACCAATATTCTTTATCACACCTAGATCTTCCACGCCCTGGATCTTCTTCATGATATCGTACACCTGGTTGGCCTTGCCTTCTGTATAGGTAAGACTGTCGCCATAAATCTTAACACATAAAGATCCTTTCACACCGGATACTGCTTCTTCCACATTATCCATAATAGGCTGTGAGAAGTTGAGGTTAATACCCGGATATACGGCCAGCTTCTGTTGCATTTTATCAATCAGTTCCTCCTTTGTAATACCGCTCTTCCATTGTTTCTTAGGATAAATATCCACATGGAATTCTATGTTATAGAAACCGGTAGCATCTGTACCATCATTCGGACGGCCTGTTTGCGACATCACCTGTTTCACTTCCGGGAAAGCAAGAATGATACGCCGCATCTTATTGGCCAGCACCTTGGATTCATCCAGAGATACGCTGAGCGGGCAGGTAGCACGGATATAAATGGCACCTTCATCCAGTTCGGGCAGGAACTCACTACCCAGGAATCTGAAGCAGAATAAACCAACTACGACCGCTATAACACCAAGCATTAATGAGATGCGTTTATGATGGTAGGTCCATGAGAACATTTTCATGACCCCGTTGGTAATACCTTCTACAAAGATGTTATGCTTTTCTTTTACATTTTTGCGGAGTAAAATACTGCTCAGTAGCGGTACCAGTGTCAACGTGAGGATCAGTGCTCCCAATAATGCGAAGCCCAGTGTCCATGCCAGCGGAGAGAACATTTTACCTTCTACCTTTTCGAAAGAGAAGATAGGCAGTAATGCCGCAATGATGATCAGTTTAGAGAAGAAGATCGCTTTACCCAGTTCACCACCGGTATTTTTGATGATCCCCAGTTTGGACAGTTTATTAAACCGTTCCATTCCTACTTTATGCGAGCGTTCATCAAGAATTACGAAGATCCCTTCAACCATCACAACGGCCCCGTCTATGATAATACCAAAGTCGATAGCGCCCATCGACAGCAGGTTGGCAGACATCCCCCTTAATGTCAGACAGATGAATGCGAACAATAAAGCCAGTGGGATCACCATAGCTACGATTACGGTAGTACGCCAGTCGGCCATGAACAGGAATACGATCACCGTTACAAAAATGATCCCTTCCAGCATGTTGTGTAATACGGTATGTGTAGCAAATTCAATCAGATCACTACGATTGTAGAATGTATTGATTTTTACATCGGAAGGCAACACCTTATCATTCAGATAGGCAATTCTTTCCTGTACACGTTTGATCACATCACTGGGGTTTTCCCCTTTACGCATCACGATGATACCTTCTACTACATCATTCTGATTATCACGACCTACCTGTCCAAGACGGGGAAGATTGGAAACATCTACAGAGGCAATATCTTTAACCAGGATAGGTGTATTATTGATATTATCTACAATGATGTTACCTATTTCTTCTGCGTTATTCAGCAACCCGATACCACGCACAACATAAGCCTGTGAATTATCTACAATCACATCGCCACCCACATTGATATTACTTTTGGAAATGGCATTGTATACATCCAGCGGTGTAATATCATAAGAAGCCAGCTTTTGTGGATTCACGGTGATCTCATAAGTTTTCACTTCACCACCAAAGCTCACCACATCACCTACACCAGGAACATTTAACAAGCGGCGTTCTATCACCCAGTCCTGCAATGTTTTCAGTTCCTTTACTGTTTTAGTTTTGCTTTCCAGCGTATACCGGAATATTTCACCCGTAGGGCCGGTAGGCGGTTGTACATCTGGGTCCGCACCATCCGGTACTTCCACATCACGTAACAGGTTATTTACCTGCTGGCGGGCAAAAGCATCGTCCACACCATCATCGAAAATAACTTTAACAACAGACAGACCAAACACTGTAGTAGAACGTACAGATGATTTTTTCTGTACCGGATTCATAGCTATTTCAATGGGAACGGTTACGAATTTTTCTACTTCCTCCGCACTTCTACCCGGCCATTGTGTAATAATAGTGATCTGTGTATTGGTAACATCCGGGAATGCTTCGATAGGGATATTCTTAAATGAGATGATCCCCCATATAATAAGCGCTATGGTCGCAAACCCTATAAACAGCCGGTTCTTTAAGGAAAAGGCAATAATACTTTTTATGACTTTTTGCATAAGATTCTGCTTCTTGGCTATTGAACATTTAGAGCATCGTAAATAAATACCTGTGAGCTGGTTACTACCTGGTCGCCCGCCTGCAGGCCGGTAACGAAAGACTTATCCTCAATTCTGCGGAGTAATTTAATCTCACGGATTTCCAGACCGGAGGCCTTTTTCACTACGACATATTGTTTGCTGTTATCCATTACAATCGCGTTCGCAGGAATGCTGAGCATACTGGCGGATGGCTTGGTACTTACTTTAATCGTAGCAAACATTTCAGGTTTCAGTTCACCATTTTCATTTGACATACTGATGCGCACTTTCATTGTACGGTTAGCCGGATCAAGTACGTTGTATACTTTATCTATTTTACCCACATAATCTTTTTCAGGATTAGCCAGTGTGGTTACACGTACTTCATCTCCTAAACGGATACTTGAAATGTCTGCCTCATATACGTTAGCAATGATCCATACATTGGAAAGATCTGCTATGGTGAAGAGATTGGCGTTATTATCCTGACGTACTTCAGAGTTGTTGGAAATATTCTTCTCAATCACATAACCGCTGATAGGAGCTGTTAGCGTGTAAGAGGAACTGGTACCGCCGGTGATAGATGCTACACTTTTTGCACGGTTCAGTTCTGACACAGCTTTTTTGTAGTCTATCTGTGCGCTTAAATAGTCCTGTTGCGTAGCGAGATTGCTTTCGAACAGTTCTTTTTTCGTTTCCATATTCTTCTTTGCCAGTTCCACACTTGATTCTCCAACAGATACATCGTTAGATATGCCGGCAACTTCTGTACTCTGTAAAACAGCCAATACCTGGCCCTGTTTTACGTAATCGCCCATTTCAACGTGTACGGTTTTGATTTTACCGCTTACCAGGGCATATACTTTTGCTTCTTTGCTTTCATTCGGTTCTATCTTACCATTTAGTTTAATAGATTCTGAAGGTTGTTCAAAAGTAGCGGGGGATGTTGGTACATTCTTAAACAGGCTATCAGAAATGAGCGCATCGTTTTTAGGAAGTTCCTCCGGATGAGCACCACAAGCTGTAAGCATACATACAAAAGCAAAAGGAGCGATATATATAGTAAAAGGTTTCATGATCATTTTTCAGTTGTAATTAATTATTGAACAAGGTTTTACCAACAGCAAAATTCAGCGTTTCTATTGCCTGCATACGGTCGTTTTGCAGTTGATTTATTTGCAGCAGGTTTTCTTTATAAGAATCATAGAAATCTGTGAGTTCCAGCAGGCTGATATTCTTTTTAAGGAAATTATCATTGATATTATGTAACAGCTGTTCAAAGTCACCGCGGAAACCCGGATCAATAGATTCCAGCATCTTATCGGTATTTAATGCTTTGGAATAGGCTGTCTGTACTTCATTCTCTACAGTCATCATCTGTTGTTGTACCTGCAGCTTAGTCTGATCAATGCTGTATTTAGCAGCCTTAATATTCCCCTGATTTCTGTTAAAGAAGGGAAGGTCCATGCCTACAGTCAGGAAGCTGGCATTATTAACGAAACTGCCTCTTTTATCAAATTCAGCACCCAGAGTAAGGTCTGGAACTGCTATTGCTTTTTGTAGTTTGTAATTCTGTTCATTGTACAGCTGACTGTTCTTTGCGAGTGCAAGATCCTGTCTGTTCAGGTAAGCGCTGTCTACCAGGCTTTGCAAGGGTGTTTGTCTTATAGCAGGAATGTTGGCCATTACATCTGCCGGCACATCCAGGGCATACCAGGTTTTGTTATTCTGTAATAACAGTTGGATTTCTGATTCCAGATCATTCACCTGGTTTTGCAGGGAAGTCCTTTCTGCTTTCAGGCTATATAATAATGAACGCAGGCGTACAGCATCTTTCAATGTTACTAGCCCTTTAGTTTGCAGATCCTTATAGGTAGCATCCATCTTTTCAAGGGAAGCGATCTGTTCTGCATAGGCATTCATAGAGTTTTGCAGAAAGTAAGCCTGGTAAAAATTGCTGCGGAGTGTGAAACGCAAAGTTCGCAGCAGGTCGAAAAAGGAGTTTTCAGCCATAGCAGCATTGGTTTGCGCTATTTTAACCTGTTTGTTCCTTTTGCCCGCCAGGGAAATCATTTGCTGGATACTTACATCATACTGCCCGGTTTGATTACTAATATCAAAGTACTTTTTGCGGTCCGGGTTGTAAAGATTACCACTCAGTTGCAGGTTAGGGTTGTTGTACAACCTGGCCTGAATGATTTGTGCGCGGGCAATAGATACATTGTACTTTTCTGCCAGCAACTGAAGGTTTTTATCAAGGAACTGTTTTTCAGCTGCCTGCAGGGTAATATGCAATGTATCCTGTGCACGTACTGACGTATGGGCCAGCAGAATGAACAGGCAGCAGGCAAGAATCTTATTACTTGCTACATTCCAGGGGCGGTGTAAAGGTTGAGAATCCCGACTATACATCTATATTTAATTTTAATACAATTTTAAATCTTCGCATAGATTGGCCAGTTGGCCACCCCAAAGGAGCAGCCATCACTGGTCAGTCATAAGAAATTAAGTTGACAGAAGCGGAAGTTATACTTCCGGTGGTGGTGTAAGAATATCGTATGCTATAGAACTCGTTTTCTGTACGGGAGACAGGGGATAGGCCACTGCCAGTTCCTTTGTTGTTGGTTCATTTATACAACATACAGTTTGTTCCTGACAGGAGATATAATAAGAGATCCCGGAACTGCCGGTGAAGTAATGAGGCTGATCATCATCCTCATCCTCTGGTGTGTAATCCGTATGTCCTAATATCACCTGGTCTATATATTCAAAGATGGTGTTAACATCATCTATCTGCCTGCCACAGACATCATACATATCTTTTTCATCAACCACAGGAATAAACAGGGTTGTATTGATATGAACAAAAAGCAATATGTAGGCGATAGTCTTTACCATACTCTAATACAACACAAATATAGATTGGTCACATTAGATATCAGTATGGCTTAATGAATTTTAAGACCGTTTTAATCAGATTTTAACGCATTGACAGGATTGTAATAACACCATTATTTCAGCCAATCACATAGGATTTTGCCTATTTTTTCAAATTCAATAAGGAACCCGTCATGCCCATACGAAGAGTCTATTTCGTGATAGGTAGCATGCGGTAAATGCTGAGAGAGAAAGAGTTGTTCTTCCGGCGGACAAAGAATATCGCTGGTAATACCAATGATGAGAGCCGGCTGTTTGAGCAGTGCCAGAGTACCTGCCAGATCTGTGGTACGGCCACGTGAAATATTATGGCTATCCATCGCTTTGGTGAGCAGCCAGTAACATTGTGCATTGAAACGTTTCACCAGTTTATTGCCCTGGTAATTGATATATGAAGTTGCAAGAAAATTGTCTGTCTTTTCTTTATCGGGGTCGGACTGTGTGCGTACAAAGGTCTGGTAATTACGATAGGTGATCATGCCGATGGCTCTTGCAGCCTTCAGTCCGTTGGCACCAGCTTCGGGGAAGTTATCCTGCCAGGTACTATCTGCCTGGATAGCCAGTCGCTGGGCGGTATGGATCCCGATTCCCCAGGCACTTTCTGCCGCACCGGTACTTAAAAGGCATAACCGCTGAATTCTTTCAGGTTCCAGTAGCCCCCATTCAAGTGCCTGATATCCACCCATAGAACCGCCTACAAGAATGTGGATCTGTTCTATACCCAGATGTTTACGTAATAATACATGTGCTTTTACCATATCCCTTACAGTTACCTGCGGAAAGGAGTGATAATAAGGTTCATTCGTTGCCGGGTTAATGGAAAGTGGTCCGGAGGAACCGTAACAGGAGCCCAGAATGTTTGCGCATATAATAAAATGCTGAGCCGGATCAATTGGTTTGTCCGGGCCTACAAGCCCTTGCCACCAATCGGTCACATCCGCGTTTGCTGTCAGAGCATGACAGATCCATACTACATTACTGCCAGTACTGTTAAGGTGGCCATAAGTATGGTAAGCTATATTTAATTCCGGCAATATAACGCCGGATTCTAAGGTAAATGCCTGATTGTTATGATAGATCTGTGCCGCCAAAACCCCGGAAAAATTTGCGCAAATATAACACAAGAAAGGAGAAAAGGATGTTTTCTCTTCTTGTGTTATATTTGTATGATAAACAATGTGAAATATGAAGATATCACTACAGAGATTAGATGATGCGTTCAATATGGAAGCTGTAGACGAAGGTGGGCATAAGGTGCTGATGGATTCTTCCGTTGAAAATGGCGGTAAAAACAATGGAGTAAGACCCATGCAGATGTTACTGATGGGATTAGGTGGCTGCTCTGCAATAGACGTTGCCATGATCCTGAAAAAGCAACGGCAGGAAGTCAAAGATTTCCGCATCGAAATTGAAGGAGAAAGAGAAAAAGGAAAGGAACCATCTCTTTGGGAAACCATACACCTGATCTTCCATCTTACAGGAGATATCGATCCGGATAAAGCAGCCCGTGCCGTGGAACTTTCAATGAACAAATATTGCTCTGTAGCTGAAACCCTGCGTCAGGCAGGAGGCAATCTAACCTGGGAAACCAGGCTGAACGCTTAATTACGCTAATCATATTGACTAAGTCAATTAAATGGCGCAAATAGTAAATGTTATTTTATTGACTTAGTCAATTATACATAAATAAACCACAAATGGAGAAAGATCAGTATCGCCCGGAAACAAATGCAGTAAGGATACAGACAGAGAGAACCTGGCAAATGGAACATTCCACCCCCTTGTTCCTGACCTCCAGTTTTACTTATGATAGTGCGGAAGAAATGCGGGCAACATTTGCCGATGAAACAGATAATAATATCTACACCCGTTTCAGTAATCCAAATGTGGACGAGTTCGTAGAGAAGGTATGTTCACTGGAAAAAGCGGAGGCCGGATATGCTACAGCTTCAGGAATGAGTGCCGTATTTGCCAGTTTTATGGCTTTGCTGAAAGCAGGTGATCATCTGCTCTCTGCCAGTTCAATATTTGGCTCTACCCATACCGTAATCACTAAATTCCTGCCTAAATGGGGCATTGAATACAGCTATTTTGACATCAATAAGCCAGAAAGCATTGAGGCTCTCATCAAGCCTAATACAAAAATGATCTTTGTGGAAAGTCCTTCTAACCCGGGACTGGAAATCATCGATATCAGCCTGCTGGCTGCCATTGCCAACAAGCATAATATTATTCTGAACGTAGACAACTGTTTTGCTACACCGGTATTACAACGGCCTATTGAAGATGGAGCCCATATTGTTACGCACTCTGCCACCAAATGGATGGACGGCCAGGGGCGTGTATTGGGTGGAGTAGTGGTAGGCAGGAAAGACCTTATTAAAGAAGTGCATACTTTCTGCCGTAGTACAGGTCCTGCGATGTCTCCATTTAATGCGTGGGTACTAAGTAAAAGCCTGGAAACCCTGCATATCCGGATGGAACGCCATTCACAGAGTGCACTAACATTAGCTAAGGCACTGGAAGGTCATCCTTTGCTGCAATGGGTAAAATACCCAATGCTGGAAAGTCATCCACAGCACCACATTGCTAAGAAACAAATGAGTGGTGGTGGCGGTATTGTATGCTTTGAACTGAAAGGCGGATTACAAAGCGGGGTACGTTTCCTTGACGCCCTGAAAATGCTGAGTCTTACAGCTAATCTCGGCGACAGTCGCAGTATAGCCTCACATCCTTCCAGTACAACCCATGCCAAACTGACAGATGAAGAACGCCTGAAGGTGGGAATAACTCCAGGATTGATACGTATTTCCGTAGGGCTTGAGAATGTGTTGGATATCATAGAGGACATCCAACAGGCGCTGGAAAAAAGTAAATAGCTATAGATTGGTAATGATCAATAAATTCACTGCATCTGCCTGTTTTGTTTCTTAATTTGGCGTTGGGATAAGGTTTTAGATTAAAACTTTATTGAACTTTACCTGGTCATCACGGCAGATGAGGTGTATTTATTGATCATTACCAATCACACGCTATCTGCACATCTTTTAGCTTTGTTTTGCCTCTTAATTTAGCTTGAGGAAGATTTTTATCAGGGTCTCATGGCAGATGATCATCAGCAATCACGTTTCTTTTAGATGTTATGGTTGAAAAAGAAATCATGACCTTGTACACTGCATAACCAATCTATATTTTTTCTTATCTTTCTATCATGAAATCCTTTCCCCGTTTTATACTTATTGTTATACTCAGCTACTTAGGTGGCCTTTTTTTAACCTGGTGGACAGTAGCAGTTGCTGCATTCTTAGTAGCAGTACTCATTCCTCTTCCTCCATTGCGTTCTTTCTTAAACGGATTTATTGCTGTATTTCTACTCTGGCTGGCATTGGCCTTTTTCATGGATGTACGTAATGACCATATCCTGGGCAACCGTATGAGTGAAATGATCCTGAAAGTAAGAAATCCAATGCTGATATGCATGGTGAGCGCCTTGATTGGTGGTATTACTGCCGGCCTGGGCGGCCTGTCTGGCAGTTTTCTCCGCTACAGAAAAGATAAAACGGCCCAATAGGATATGCTTAGAAATGTACTAGCTCTCATTTTTTTCTTCAGTTGCTATTATTGTCAGGCTGGTGTTATCCGTGGTAAGGTCACGAATGAGCGGCATGAGCCTTTACCATTTGCTACACTTTTTATCAAAGGAACTACTGCTGGTACCACTACAAATGCCGATGGACAATACCATCTGGAATTACCTGATGGGAACTATACCATTGTATGCCAGTATATGGGATACATTAAGGCAGAGAAGCAGGTGACTATTGCGGGAAATGACCAGGTGATTGATATTAGCTTGTCGCCACAAAGTCTGCAGATCAAAGAGGTAGTGGTAAAGTCTGATGGGGAAGATCCTGCTTATGCTATTATCCGGCAGGCCATTAAAAAGAGGGATTACTATAGACATCAGGTAAAGGAGTATACCTGTAATGACTATATTAAAGGGATGTTTAAAGTCCGGAATGTACCTAATCAGGTATTAGGACAAAAAGTAGATAAGGCCGATATGGGGTTGGATTCATCAGGGAAAGGAGTGGTGTTCTTATCTGAGTCTATGACAAAGATTGGTTTCCGGGAGCCGGATCAGCTGAAAGTAGAGGTGCTGTCTGCCCGGCAAAGTGGAGGAGGATTCGGTTTTGGCTTTCCGGCATTTATAGAATTGTATGATAATAATGTAACTGCTGTAGTTACCCAGTTCAGCAAACGGGGATTTATCTCTCCCATAGCTGAAAATGCATTGTTTTATTATAAATACCGGCTGGAGGGTGTATTCCAGGAGGATGGTAAAACGGTTAATAAGATAGCCGTGATACCCAGAAGAAAATTTGAGCCTCTGTTTTCCGGGTATATTTTTATTACGGATGATGACTGGCGGATTCATAGTGCGGACTTACTGCTTACGCAGGATTATCAGTTAGAACTGATGGACACTCTGCATATCCGGCAGATTCATGTACCGGTGAATAATGAAGTATGGCGTACAAAGGATCAGGTAATCTCTATAAGTATCAAACAATTAGGTTTTGATGTTGTTGGCAGCTTTGTAAATATATATTCCAATTACAACCTGCATCCGGAATTCCCGAAAAAATATTTTGACAATATAATTCTACGGTACGATACTGCTTTTGATAAAAAGCTGCTGAATTACTGGGATAGTATCCGGCCTGTTCCACTGGAAAAGGAAGAACTGAAGGATTTTCATGAAAAGGATAGTATTGCCCTGGCTAACAGGGATAGTTTGAAGTCTTCCCGGCAACTCGATACTCTCCGGAAAAAACAGAAGCCGGTAAAACCAATGAATGTGTTGTGGAGTGGAGTTAACCATCATTATTATTTTCGCAGGGACACCGGAATTTATTCGCATCAGCTGAATATTAAAGGATTGATTAAGCAACTTGAGTATAATACTGTAGAAGGGTTGGTACTAAGTGTGGAACCCAGCATCAGTTTTAGTCTTCCCCATGAGCAAACCTTAAAGATTTCCCCGTTCTTCCGGTATGGATTCAGTAATACTCATGTGAATGCTTATGCTGATATTAATTGGATTAAAGACAGGAAGCTGGGAGGTCATTACGGCCTGAATACCTGGACTTTATCCGGAGGGAAGCGTGTTTCCCAGTTCAATCATGAAGAACCGATAAGTCCGATTGCTAATGAGTTCTATACTTTGTTCCTTAAGGAAAACTTCATGAAACTGTATGAAAGCAAGTTCGGGGCTATCTCCTTTAAGCGCAGGTTCGAAAGCAATGCAGTTATTTCGGCAGGGTTAACGTACGAAGACCGCCTGCCGGTAGAGAATACGACAGACTTTGTTATTTTCAAAAATGAGCATAAACAGTTCACCCCCAATCATCCATACGAACTGGAGGCCATTCCTTTTAACAGGAACCAGGCACTGGTACTGGACCTGGGTTTTTCTTTCCAGCCAGGGCAACGTTATATCGCATTACCTGATAGAAAAATTCCCATTGGTTCTAAATACCCCACATTCAGTGTAGGTTACAGCAAAGGGATTCACGACATTGCCGGCAGTGATGCAGACTTTGATAAATGGAAATTCCATGTAAATGACCAGATTAATCTGAAATTGTTCGGAGAATTTTTTTACCGGCTGGGTGTGGGAGGATTCCTGAACAGCAAACATGTAGATCTGCCTGATTATCAGCACTTCAATGGTAATCAAACCTTCTATAATACAAAGTATCTGAATAGTTTCCAGTTAGCTCCTTATTATAAATACAGCACTATTGCCCCCTTTTATGCTACGGCCAATGTAGAACATCATTTTAATGGTTTGCTTACCAATAAAGTTCCACTACTCAATAAGTTAAAATGGAACCTTGTGGCAGGATCGAATGCCTTCTATGTAAATAGTAATAATAATTATGTGGAGGTATTTGCCGGTCTTGAAAACATTTTCAAGCTGATAAGGATAGATGTAATAGCAGGATATCAGAGCCAGGATAAAACGAAGATTGGTGTCCGGGTAGGATTTGGCGGATTATTAGGTGGTATGGTAAACACCAGTCCCAACAAATAGGAAGATATTTAGGAGAGTTCGGGGAGACATTATAGTGAGTCTATTGGTTAAACACAAATTGAGCACACATTGAACATAGGTTGAACAGGGTTAGATCGTATATAAGCGTTCTAACCCTGTTCAACCTGTGTTCAACCTATGAAGCAAATATCAACTCTCTCCGAACTCACTCCGAACTCTCCCAGAAGACACTTTTAATTTGTACAGAATATCCATACACTTTATGGACGGGTGGGAAAGAAGAGGAAAGCCATACATCCAGGCAGAAAACTATTATGTAGTTTATTTCACAAATAAGCTGATTTATAACTAATTGGAATAGACTTCAAGAAAAAACAACAGGAACTGGGTTCACAAATGAGTATGAAAGTCTCTAAATCCAGAGAAGATATCATTGGGCTAAACTATATTCAAATCAACTGATTTACTATTATTGGAGATATACTTCCAGAAAAAAAGGGAAGGTCTTATATTCCGGACCTTCCCTAAGTTTTTTCTTATTTAGCCTTCTTTGCTTTGTAGCTTGCTTTAGGATCACGATCGTAAAAGTAAGCCAGCAGGCGATATATCCATAAACCTACAATGAGGTATAAAAGGTAAAGAAAAACTGTACTCATAAATTAACATTTTTGGGTTTAAACAATATTTTACCTGTCCGATTTCATTAATTCAAAAAGAATGCCAACTTAAAAATATTTTATATACGATAATAATCAAATAGTTATAAAGATCGGGTTACGGATTTTATCTGGTGAACATTTTATAACTGTAGAGTGTTATACATGATATAATCATATTTCAGGCCAGATTAGTGGCAATTTTGATCACCCTTGTATTATCGTAAACCGGCTCCTTATGAAAAAAATTGCATTGATCGCATTTATCCTGGGAGTGCTCATGGCTACACTTGCTTATGTAGCACAATTAAGTGATTGGAGTGAACTGGCTGAGTATATGACTCTCGGATTTGTGGGTTATATACTGATTATCAGCTCTACCGCCTATTACCTTACTTCAGTTCTGTATGAATGGTCCAGGGAAACAGAAACCTGGCAGGGCTAAAATTTTAAAGAGATTTTGTTAACTTTGCGGCTTCAAATCGGGTTTTATGGCCCGGTAAACTGAAATTTTGCTCACAAGGCACGTGTTCTTAAAATTTCTATAGCCAATGGTATTACATAACAGAATCTCCGCAGCTGTGCTCAAAGAGCGGCTGACAGCCGAAACTTTCCGGCGCGTTACCACATCTTTTTATCAATACGCAAAAATAGAGGATCCCAATGCATTCCGAAATCAGTTGTATGAGCAGCTGCATTCTTTGGGTGTATTTGGCCGCATCTATGTGGCCCATGAAGGGATCAACGCCCAGGTAAGTATTCCTGAGCATAACTTTGAAGCCTTCAGAACCTGCCTTTATACTATATCTTTCCTGAATGGTATCCGCCTGAACATTGCAGTAGATGATGACGGCAAATCTTTCTGGGTTTTGAAAATCAAAGTGCGAGAAAAGATAGTGGCAGATGGGATTGAAGATCCGTCATTTGACATGGCCAACAAGGGAAAATACCTTGATGCTCAGTCTTTTAATGAGCTAACGGAAGATCCGGATACTATTGTTGTGGACATGAGGAATCACTATGAGTATGAAGTGGGGCATTTTGAACAGGCCATCGAAGTACCTTCCGATACCTTCAGAGAGCAATTGCCTATGGCAGTGGAAATGCTGCAGGACAAGAAAGATAAAAATATTGTAATGTATTGCACTGGGGGAATTCGTTGTGAAAAAGCCTCTGCTTACATGTTGCATAACGGGTTCCAGAACGTATTTCACCTGGAAGGGGGAATTATTGAATATACGAATAAAGCAAAGGAGCAGGGATTACCTATTAAATTCAAAGGGAAGAATTTTGTATTTGACGACAGGCTGGGAGAGCGGATCACAGAGGATGTGATCAGTCAGTGTCATCAGTGCGGAAAACCCTGCGATGCACATACCAATTGTAAAAATGATGGTTGTCACCTGTTGTTTATCCAGTGTGACGAATGTGCTGCAAAATACGAAGGTTGCTGCAGCAGTTCCTGTCAGTCGGTATTACACTTACCGGAAGAAGAAAGAGTTGAACTGAGAAAGGGGATTGATAAGGGACAGATGATCTTTAATAAATCAAAGCAGCGGATAAGACCCCGGCTAAACGAAGAATAATTAAAAAAGAAAAACCGCCCCGCGTTGTTTCTTCTGCGGCGGGGCGGAGTAATTGAGCATGAAAACAGTTCAAACAAATAATAAAATCTGAATGTGCTGTGTTTGCATGTCCATTCTATCAACCTATATGCGAACTAAACTTAATTCTCACTCAGCGCATTATAGATCTGCTGCTGATGTGCAGATATCACACTTTCCCCTACGCTGAGCCCTTTGCTGATGTAGGTTACATCACCTGATGTGGTGTATGTTTCTACTTCTCTTACCTGGATATTATATTTGTCTTTAAATACCAGTACAAAGTTCTTGCTATGATCTTCAATGATGGCTGTTTCCGGTACAGCTACCATATTATCTCCTTCTTCACAGTGTAATACCACTTTTGTAAACATCTCTGGTTTCAGGGCTTTGCCCGAAATATCCATTTTTATACTAAGCTGTCCTGTATGCGCCAGGGTATCGGTTATAGTATGGATCCCATCTACAATACCATGAAAGATCATATGAGGCAGTGAAGCTGTTACAACATCTGCTTCATAACCTTTTGTAACAGTAGCCAGGTTTGCTGTTGCAACATTCACCAGGATACCGGTATTCTTTATATTAACATCGTTCTCTGCTACCTTACCGGATAAATGAAGTTCCATTAATACAGGTTTCAAATTAGCGGTGTCTATCCTGATGGTTTTCATCATGGTATCACTCAATACAAAAGTCTTCTTTGTTACTCCTCCATCAACCTGTGGATGTTTACATCCATCCAGACTGAACCCGGTAATGATTAACACGTAGAGGAGAAAATTGCATTTCATGATATCATAGTAGAATATTCTGCAAAGCTCCGTATTACTACTTAAAGGAGGCTTTAAACACTATTAAAAAGTGATTAAAATGTTAAAAATATTGGATCTGTGGGATGCTTTAGAAAATTGGGTGATTGCTGCTGATACGGGTATATCTGCAAATGATCCGGAGAAACTTTCCTTTAAATGACCAGGAACGAGATGATGTTGTTATTCTTAAAGGAATTGTTACTGGTTTCTGCGATAGTTTTGCGGACTAATGAACATAAATATGGTGTCTTTACTGAAGAGAGCAGTGAAGGGAAGTGATTAGCGATAGTTGTGTGGGAGTATAACTGTAAAAGTGGTGCCTTTACCAGTAATGGAAGAAACGGAGATATGCCCTTTATGCAGCAGGACGATTTTTTTGCAAATTGAAAGTCCCAATCCATGTCCACGGATTTTCTGGACATTGGTACCCCGGTAAAATGGTTCAAAAATTTTATTCAACTCTTCCGGCTGGATACCGACACCATTGTCTCTTACCTGGATCTGGATATCATGAGTGAAGAAGTCAATGGTTACAAACGCTGTATTATCAGAAGAAAATTTAAAGGCATTATCCAACAGATTGAAGAACAATACTTTCAGCAGGCTTTCATTTCCTTCACAGATCAGTTCTGTATCCTGTTCAGGGACTTTAAGGAAGCGGATATCTACCCTGGGGGCTCTTCCATTTACAACAGGAGGATGTTTTAACTTAATGAGATTTCCCATTTCCAGCATGAGTTCATCCATCCGGATTTCATTGAAAATGAACTTCTGCTGGTTAAGCTCTGACTGAGCCAGTTGCAATAATCCATTACTAAGATCTGACAGATTTTCTGCATCCTCAAGTACGGATGCCAGGATATCCTGATATACTTCTTTGGTTCGTTCCTTCGAAAGGGTTACCTGCAACTGGCTGATAATAGCTGCCAGTGGTGTACGTAATTCATGTGAAGCATTGCTTACAAAACTCTTCTGGAGGTCAAATGCATCGCTAAGGCGTTGCAGCATGGTATTGAAGTTGGCCCCCAACTGAGCTATTTCATCTTTCCCTTTGGCGTCCACACTGTTCCCCTGTAAGTTGTTAGCGTTAATGGTTTTCACCTGCCTTACCAGCTTATCGATGGGCTGTACCATATTACGCGCAAAGAAATAGCCGACGATCACCAGCAGGATCACGGCCACAATGATTTCTATAATCAGAATGCGTTTCAGGTTCTGCAGGTTCTGGAACCCATATTTATCAAAAGAGGAAACTATCACTATCACGGACACACTTCCTTCAGTGTAGTACACGCCCACCTGCTCTCCCTTAGACTTTTCGTGGCTGAACTCCCCATTCTTCTTAATATAGTCCAGTAAATACTTTGAAGTTTTGATAGCAGTATCCTTTAAATTGGAATAAAGCAGATCGTAGGCTGGGTTATATACGAGAATGGTTTCTTTATACAGATCCTGGAATGTGGTTTTATCCAGCTTTCGCAGGAGGTCAATTTTCACGGTATCCTCTTCAATAATCACGTTGGCGATAGAACGGGCACGGTATTCCAGACGTTCCAGGTATTCAGCCTTTCTTGACTGAGCAGAGAAATAATAAGTGATAATAGCGAAGGTGTTCAGCAGTACAAATGCTGAAATGGCGTAGGAAAGTGCTATTTTATATTTAATCTTCACTCTTCAGCAAGATAATATCCCATACCTGTTTTAGTATGCAGGAGTTTATTGGGGAAGTCTTTATCTATTTTTTTACGAAGAAAGTTCATGTATACTTCGATTACATTGGTACCGGTATCAAAGTCGATATCCCATACTTTTTCAGCAATCACAAGTTTGGAGATCACCTTTCCTTTGTGGAGTGCCAGGAATTCCAACAATTGGTATTCTTTGGCTGTCAACGGAATTTTTTTACCGCCTCTAATCACTTCTTTCTTTTCACGATCTATTTCCAGGTCGGCGATTACTATTTTATACTGGGAGTTCTGCTGTACTTCAGAGCCGGCTCTTTTCAGGAATACGCGGATCCGGGCCAGCAGTTCACGAAAATCGAAAGGTTTCACCAGGTAGTCATCGGCCCCGATTTCGAATGCCTGCATCTTGTCGTCCATTCCTCCCAAAGCGGTAAGCATGATAATGGGGATGCGGTTGTTCCGCCGCCGGATCACTTCACATACTTCGTATCCGTTGCTATGGGGCAGGTTCAGATCAAGGATTACAAGATCATAATTATTGCTGGCGCCCAGGCTTTTACCCATGCGACCATCGTATGCAACATCTACTTCAAAGCCATTCTCTTCCAATCCCTTTTTAACGGCATTGGCTACCTTCACTTCATCTTCTACTACCAGAATCTTTTGCATCATTCAACATTAGCATTTATTCCTTGTAATCCAGTCCCTTCTACAACATTTGCGCTTTCTTATCGTCCGTTATATCAACGTTTATCCTTCCAGTTCCATCAGCTTCTCGAAGGCCTTCTCATATTCCTCATTGGTCTTTTTAAGATCCCTGCCTACCTGTGCGTATTCTGATTCAACCTGCTGAAAGCGTTTTTTATCTGCATATATTTCCGGGTTGTTGAGAGCGGTTTCCAGGGAAGCCTTCTTTTCATTTAACCCGGCAAGTTGTTCTTCCAGCAGTTGGAACTGTCGTTGCTGTTTCTGTAACTCTTTCTTTTTATCTTTATCGATAGGAACTCCTTTTGCCGGAGTATTAGTTACTGGCGCTGCTTTTACTTCTTTTTTTTTTGATTCGTTGTTTTCTCCATTTGCCGCCTGCTTATTAGCAGCTGCCTGTTGTTTCAACGTTTCCTGCTGGCGCTTTTTAAAGTCTTCCCATTCTGTGTAGGTACCTTTAAATTCCTTGATTTCGCCATCAACGATTTCCCATATTTTATTAGCCGTCTGGCTAACGAAATAACGGTCGTGGGATACGAGTACATAGGTACCATCGAACTTGGACAGTGCATCAATCAGCATCTGTACAGAGTTCATATCCAGGTGGTTGGTAGGCTCATCGAGCAGCAGGAAGTTTGCCTGGCTGATGATTGTTTTAGCCAGTGCCACACGTGCTTTTTCACCTCCTGAAAGGATTCTTATCTTTTTATAAACATCATCTCCGGTAAAGAGGAAGCAACCGAGCAGGTTACGGAGTTCTACTTCTGAACGTCCGCTACCACAGTTTTTCAGTTCGTCCAGAATTTCACTGTTCAAATCCAGACTTTCCAGCTGGTGCTGTGCATAAAAGCTGGTTACAACATTATGACCAGGTGTACGTTCACCTTCCATTTCATCGGTACCGGCAATGAGGCGGAGCAGGGTAGACTTACCCTTACCGTTGGCACCTATCAGGGCTATTTTATCACCACGGCTTATTTCAGCACTGGCTTTATTTAAAATGGTTAAGGAGCCAAATTTCTTGGATACCTCGGTCAGGGTAGCGATAATCTTTCCAGGTGTTTTATCTGCATTAAAGCTGATTCTGATCTTGGACGGACCGCCATCTACCTGTTCAATTCTGTCTATCTTATCCAGTCTCTTCATAGCACTCTGAGCCTGAGCAGCTTTCGAAGCTTTGGCTTTAAAGCGTTCTATAAATCTTTCCTGCTGGCGGATATATTCCTGCTGGTTCTCATAGGAACGCAGTTGCATTTCACGTCGTAATTCCTTTTCTACCTCATAATCCTCATAATTACCAGCATAGTGGTGAAGCTGCTGCTGATAAAGTTCAACAATCTTATTCACCATTCTATCCAGGAAGTAGCGGTCGTGCGATACAATGATTACCGCACCGTTGTAACTCTGGAGGTATTTTTCCAGCCATTCGATAGAAGGGAGGTCAAGGTGGTTGGTAGGTTCATCGAGCATGAGTACATCCGGCTGTTGCAGGATCAGTTTGGCAAGTAGTACGCGCATACGCCATCCACCGGAAAACTGGTTATAGGGGCGTTCCAGGTCGGCGGTACTAAAACCAAGACCTTCAAGCACCTGTGCAGAGCGGTGACGCATGTTATAACCATCCATCGCCTCAAATTCATGCAGTTTATCGCTGAATTCAATCAGGAGGGCTTCACTCTGGTCATGTTCCAGCTCTTTGGTAATACGTTCTATATCTTTTTCCAGCTTTTGAGCTTCCTCGAAGGCTGTCATACCCACTTCCAGAATGGAATCATCAGATTCAAAACTGAGCAGATCCTGGTTGAAGAATCCCAGGGAAAGGTTCTTGATCTTATTCACGCTACCTTTGGAAACGGAGTATTCACCATTGATAACGCGTAAAAGAGTAGATTTTCCGGTTCCATTCATTCCGATCAGTCCCACACGGTCACCTGGTACAATATGCCAGGAAGCATCCTCTACAATGGCTCTGGCGCCGAACTCAAAAGTAATATCCTGAAGTGCAATCAGCATTGGCTAAATTAATTGAAAGGTGCAAAGGTAGTGCTTTATCTTTGCCACAAAAAGTGAATATATAATATGAAGGGCATTATTACCACATCCTTACTCATTTATGTGCTGATTTTGTCAGCGTGTAACCAGTCACAGAACCAGGAAAAAAGTGTTTCACAGTCAGCTCAGGGAGTATTACAGGCACCCTATGCCGTTCAGTTTTACGATTCCTTACAGGTAACCATGGACACATATTATGCTCTGACAGAAGGGTTAACAAGCGGAAATACTACTGACGCAGACAAGTGGTCGGGGATATTGAAGCAGCATATAGACAGTTTACCGTTGCAACTCCTGCAAATGGATTCCAGCAGGCTGGATCAGGTAAAGCAGCATACCGGCAGCATCAGCTCTGAACTGGCAGGATTGCAGGGAGAGAAGACAATTGATGCCAAGAGAGCTGCCTTCGAAATGATATCAGATATGCTGTATGAACTGGTGAAAACCACCGGGTTACGCGGGAAAACAGTGTATCGGCAGTACTGTCCGATGGCCTTTAATGACCGGGGAGCCTACTGGCTTAGTAAAAGCACACAACTGCAAAATCCTTATTTCGGGAATGGTATGCTGGGCTGTGTAGAGGTAACTGATAGTCTGAAGTATTAAAATAACTGCTGTAGTGTTGATGCAGTGCTGCCGGTTAACTTCGCCCTGTGTTCCCATTTAGTCTTTAACATTTTATTCAGGAACCCATAGTTTGACAGCATACACATACTGCAGATGCATTTTGGTGGAGATTTAGTCATTATGCAGGATGTATTACCAATAATGAATGAGATTCGGCCATTATTACTTTAACCCGGAATAAGCCCAGGATAGCTTAATTTCTGAGTCAGAATAGCGCTGGGCCTCCTTCTATAAACGGTTAACCCTTATTATAGAAACAGATGTAAAATTTACTTAACTTCGCAAGCCAATTTTATAAGCAACATAAAAGCAAACAACAATAGCTGAAGAATAACAGCTCAACAGTATGATTAACATTACATTTCCGGATGGCGCAGTTCGTCAGTATGAAGCAGGAGTAACTGCAATGGACATTGCCAAATCCATCAGCGAAGGATTGGCACGAAAAGTATTGGCCGCAAAAGTAAACGGGCAGGTCACGGACATGGCCCGGCCGATAACAACAGATAGTACGTTGCAACTGCTTACATGGACGGATACTGAAGGGAAATCTACCATGTGGCACTCTTCTGCCCACCTGATGGCGGAGGCACTGGAATCTCTTTATCCGGGTGTGAAATTCGGTTATGGTCCGGCTATTGAGAACGGCTTCTATTATGATATTGACCTGGGAGACCGCTCTATTTCTGACGAAGATCTCCGGAAGATCGAAGCTAAAATGGTATCCCTGGCTAAGGAGAACAGTGTGTACGAGCGTAAGGAAGTGAGTAAGGAAGATGCACTGAAATACTTTACCGAAAAAGGGGATCAGTACAAGATCGAAACAATCAACGAATTACAGGACGGTTCTATTTCCTTTTATACTCAGGGTAACTTTACCGATCTGTGCCGGGGACCTCATATTCCCAATACTGGTTTTATAAAAGCAATAAAACTGACCAATATAGCCGGTGCATACTGGCGTGGAAATGAGAAGAACAAAATGCTAACCCGCATTTACGGTATCACTTATCCTAACCAGAAAGAGCTGGACGAGTACCTGCACTTGCTGGAAGAAGCTAAGAAACGTGATCACCGTAAACTGGGTAAAGAGCTGGAACTCTTTGCTTTTTCTGAAAAAGTGGGATTAGGTTTGCCTTTATGGCTGCCCAAAGGAGCGATGCTTCGTGAACGCCTCCAGAGTTTCCTGCAGAAAGCACAGATTGACACTGGTTATCTGCCGGTTGTTACTCCACACATAGGTAACAAGAACCTCTATATTACTTCAGGGCACTACGAAAAGTACGGGAAAGACAGTTTCCAGCCGATCCATACCCCTGAAGAAGGTGAGGAGTTCATGCTGAAACCGATGAACTGTCCGCATCATTGCGAAATTTATAAGACCAGTCCCAAAAGTTATAAAGATTTACCGGTACGCTTTGCTGAATTCGGTACAGTATATCGCTACGAGCAGCATGGAGAATTACATGGATTGACCCGTGTAAGAGGTTTTACTCAGGATGATGCGCATCTATTTTGTCGTCCGGATCAGGTAAAAGAAGAATTCCTGAAAGTGATAGATCTGGTGTTGTATGTATTTAACAGTCTCAGTTTTACTGATTTTACTGCACAGATCTCTTTACGTGATAAAGAAGACAGGTCTAAATATATTGGTACAGATGAGAACTGGAACCTGGCAGAACAGGCCATCATTGAATCTGCCGCTGAAAAAGGACTCCGTACAATAACTGAATACGGTGAAGCCGCATTTTACGGTCCCAAACTGGACTTTATGGTGAAAGACGCCCTGGGCCGTAAATGGCAGCTGGGTACTATTCAGGTGGATTATAACCTTCCTGAACGTTTCGAACTGGAGTACATTGGTGCGGATAACCAGAAACATCGTCCTGTAATGATTCACCGTGCACCATTCGGTTCACTGGAGCGGTTCATCGCAGTATTGATAGAACATTGTGGTGGTAAATTTCCACTTTGGCTCACACCTACACAGGTTAAAATATTGCCAATCAGTGAAAAGAACCAGGAATACGCAGAAAAAATAGCACTTTTGTTAAAAAATGCAGAAATTCGCGCTGAGATTGACGATCGCAATGAGAAAATAGGGAAAAAGATCAGAGAGACAGAACTGGCCAAAGTACCTTATATGCTGGTGTTAGGTGAAAAGGAAGCTGCTGATAGTAAGGTTGCTGTTCGCCGCCAGGCAAAAGGAGACATTGGCACTATGGACCTGGAACAGTTCATTGAACTTGTAAAAGAGGAAGTAGTGAGTAAAAGACCTTTTGAATAAACGGGCGATCATACAAAAGACAATAAAATATATTTTTAACTAATTGAACTTTTGTATTTTCGGGTACGTTAATTGCTTGAAGTCCATATTAAAGTTAAAATAGTTCGTACAATATCAACCTTATTAAGTGTCAGACATTTATGAACTATTGTTAAGATTATGGACAATTATTTAATTTAGTAATTTTATTCTTTTTAATGCCACAAGGACCCAGACCAAGTTTTAACAGGGGAGGAAGAAACCCCAATTTTCGCAGAGAACAGCAACAAGAACATCGTACTAACAGGATGATCCGTGTACCTGAAGTGCGATTAGTGGGAGAGAACATTGAGGTTGGTGTATACCGTACAGAGGAAGCCCTGCATATGGCTGAGCAGCAAGGGCTAGACTTAGTAGAAATTTCCCCAAATGCCGTACCTCCCGTATGCCGTATCATAGACTATAATAAATTCCTTTACGAGAAGAAGAAGAAGGAAAAGGATATGAAGGCAAAGGCGCACAAAAGCGAGGTGAAAGAAATTCGCTTTACGCCAAATACCGACGACCATGACTTTGACTTTAAGGCAAAACATGCTGAGAAGTTCCTGAAGGATGGTAATAAAGTAAAAACATATGTACAGTTTAAAGGTCGTGCTATCATGTTCAAGGAACGTGGAGAGCTGATCCTGCTGAAGTTTGCTGAAAGGCTGGCAGAAGTAGGTGTACTGGAAGGTATGCCGACCATGGAAGGTAAACGTATGATTGCCATTTTCGCTCCTAAAACAGCGAAGAAAAAGATGGATACCAAAGAAGCGAAAGAAGAGCGTCAGGAACGTCAGGAACATCGCGCAGCAGCACGTCAGGAACGTGAGGCAGCAAGAGAACCCCGCCCTGCACCAGCTGCTTCAGAAACAAGACCAGTGGTACCGGCAACACCTGCCGCACCACCGGAGAACAAACCTGAATAAGAGCGCAGGCAAATCTTACTTAATTTTAATTACTTGGTGCAATTATATCAAATTATAACCCGGAACATTCGTTCCGGGTTTTTTCATTTACCATTGCAATATCTCCGGTATTTCCTTGCATCCTGAAGCGTTTTTTATCTACAACCTACATAAGATCTCCGTATATACCTGGCCAGCCTCATGGATTAATCAATGTGAAAGGAACAGGATATTTACAATTTTATTCCCGGGAAACCTATAATTGGTTCCGCATTATTTTCCTTTTCTTTGTGCATCAATCTATTTTGTTTTGAAGAGACGAGAATTACGCGTGATACTGGTATCGCTGATTGTGAGTTTTATATTTACAGGCACCAAGTTTACAGCCTGGTTCCTTACACATTCGGTCGCTATTCTGTCTGACGCTCTGGAGTCTATAATTAACGTGGTAGCAGGAGCATTTGCCTGTTACAGTATTTACCTTACCGGTAAGCCCAAAGATGAGAATCATCCTTATGGACATGGAAAAGTTGAGTTTTTCTCTATTGGTTTTGAAGGAGCAATGATCTTTATTGCCGGATGTCTTATTCTCTTTAAAGCCTCACAATACTTCTTTATTCCTTCTTCACTGGAACATGTGGGTAAGGGAACATGGATAATAGCAGTCACAACTATCGGTAACCTTGCGCTGGGGTTATACTTGTTACGTGCCGGACGGCAACTGTCATCTGTTACCATTTCAGGGAATAGCCAGCACATCATGACGGATGTATACAGCAGTGGTGGGCTTGTAGCCGCTCTGTTACTGATCCATTTTACCCGCCTTACCTGGATTGATCCGCTCACCTCTGCCATCATGGGTACACTAATTCTGCGGAAAGGGTACCAGTTATTGCGTCGTTCTATTTCAGGATTGATGGACGAAACCGATATGCAGGTAGTGGACAGGGTAATTTCCATTCTCTCTACCCATCGCAGTCCGGAATGGATTGATGTTCACAACATGCGTGTACAGCAATACGGGAATAACTATCACATTGATTGCCATCTTACACTACCTTATTACCTGGAATTAAGCGAAGCCCATGAAGACCTCAAAGCGATAGAGCAACTGGTGAACACTGAATTTACTTCCGGAGAAACTGAATTCTTTATTCATATAGACCCTTGTGTACCGGTTTGTTGTCATTATTGCCAGCTCATGGAATGTCCTGTAAGAAAGCACGCATTCACAGGTATCATTCCCTGGACGAGGGAAAATGTATTACCGAATAGAAAACACGGGGAATAAGTTTTATTTATTCTTCACCTTCTTCTTCGCCGTTTCCATGCCCGAGGATAGCACTGATCGGCTTCACGGCGTGATAAATGTTGCGATTGTATTTGTTACCAAGAATAATAATGGTGGAAGTATCTTTTACAATACGGTAGAATACGGTGTTATTGCCATGCCACCAGCCATTGTGATAAACGATTTCGCTGCTGTCCGGATATACCAGCAGTCTCCAGCCTAATCCGTAATTACGGACACCTGCTTTTTCATTACTGTAGGGAGTATATGCTTCTTTCAATGTTTCAGGCTTAAACAGTTTATTCCCATACAGAGCCTGGTCCCATTTCAGCATATCCTTAGCTGTACTATAAATGCCCTTGTCTCCAATTACGCCATCAAAGTAGGTATCAGGTTCAGCCTGCCCATTATATCTGTGGCTGACAGTCTGATGCGGACGAGTGGCTGTAGATGGATCATATACGAAAGTATTATTCATACCCAGCGGTTCGAAGAACGTTTGTTGCATGAATGTGCCATATTTTTGTTTGCTTACTTTTTCAATAATAGCCCCCAGCAGCATGAAGTTGGTATTACAATACTGGAAATGTGTGTTGGGCTGATGCTGTACAGGCGGCTTATGTTGTACCATCAGTTTGATTACGTCTTCATTTGTCAGGAATTTATCCTTATTCGGCCAGATGCTATCACAGAAATAAAGGTAATTAGGCAATCCGCTACGGTGAGAAAGGAGCATCCGCAGGGTAATGCCCATATATGGAAATTCAGGGAAGTATTGTTGAATAGTATCATCCAGGCTTAGTTTCTGTCGTTCCGCAAGCCAGAGAATTCCCATGCCTGTGAATGTTTTGGAAACGGAGGCCATCTGAAATGATGAGCTATCTGTAATGGGAGATTTAGTACGATAATTCTCCAGTCCGTGATATTGCTCAAAGATAATGACACCCTTTTTAGCCACTACTATAGCGCCGTTAAACCCGGCCCTCAGCAGTTGATCCTGATAGAGAACAGACAATTCCTGCTGCTGTGCTTTAGTGTGAGGAGCATTCAATATAGCGGCGGCTACTTCATCAGGAACCGATTTATTAATAGTATCTTTCTGTCTTCTCTTCTTCTCATTATTCGCCGCATTGCTTTGGCATGCTGACATGGAGGATAAAGCGATCCCGGATATAGTTAGTACAATAAGTGCTGCTTTCATTCTGCAAGTTAGAAACGATTCGTATTAAGCGTAAAGCGCTAAATTTAGGACCTAATGATTTGTTACACAAAAAAAACAATAGTCTGACTTCAATTTTAAAGGGATTTTAAGTTTTAATACCTTTAAATTTCAAAAACACCACTAAACAGGGTATTTTTTTGATGAAATTAAATTTGACAGCCTTACTGTTTGAATATTGCGTAACATCTTTTAGGTTTGTGACCTGTTTGCCCCGTATATCAATTATTAAGCCAATTGCAAAGTCAAGAGGAAACATATAAATTATAAGCTATGGATCAGCAAAAGTTGACAAGTTATCCGAAGGAAAAGATTAATATTTTATTGTTGGAGAATATCAGCGATGCTGCGGCAGCAGAATTTACATCGGCCGGATATGCCAATGTAAAAAGGTTGTCGGGCGCACTGAATGAAGAAGATCTGATCCGTGAAATAAAGGATGTACACTTACTGGGTATCCGTTCTAAAACACATGTAACCCGGAAAGTGCTGGAAGCGGCACAAAAGCTGCAGGCTATAGGGTGCTTTTGTATAGGTACCAATCAGGTAGATCTCAAAAATGCCCAGAAATCTGGTGTAACTGTATTCAATGCGCCTTATTCCAATACGCGCTCTGTAGCAGAGCTTGTAATAGGTTTATCGATTATGCTGATACGCCGGATTCCTGATAAGAACATAGCTGCTCATGAAGGGAAATGGATGAAGGAAGCAAAAGGCAGTTATGAACTCCGTGGTAAATCTCTTGGTATTGTGGGTTATGGTAATATAGGCAGTCAGGTAAGTGTACTGGCAGAAGGGATGGGAATGAATGTGCTGTATTATGATGTGGAAACAAAGTTGCCACTAGGTAATGCGGTGCAGTTGAGAACGCTGGAAGCACTGTTTGAGCATTCAGATATTATTTCCCTGCACGTACCGTCTACAGAGGGTACTAATAACATGATCACGAAAGAGATCCTTTCACACGCAAAACAAGGCGCTATTTTCATTAATTATGCCCGCGGTGAGGTAGTTGATCTGGATGCACTGAAAGATGCTCTGGTAAGCGGACAGCTATCAGGAGCAGCTATAGATGTATTTCCTGTAGAACCGGAAAAGAACGGGGCTGCCTTTTCATCACCGCTGCAAAAACTGCCAAATGTAATCCTGACTCCCCATATTGGAGGAAGCACGGAAGAAGCTCAGCATAATATTGGACTTGATGTGAGCAGTAAAATGCTGAATTACCTGGAAAAAGGTGCGAGTTTCGGTTCTCATACTATTCCGGCAATCAATGTACCAGCGATAGATCATACTCACAGAATCCTGCATATCCATGAAAATGTACCAGGTGTATTATCTGAAATAAATACAGTTTTATCTCAGAACAAGATCAATATACTGGGACAATATCTGAAAACAAATGACACAATTGGTTATGTTGTGCTGGATGTGGATACCAAATTATCGAAGGAAGCATTTTCATTACTGAGAGAAGTAAAACATACTATCAAAGCGCGGTTACTTTATTAGTAGCTGACGTCTGATTTAAAGTCTGGAAGATCTGCGGATTTTCCAGACTTTTTTTATGCCTGTCATTCTCCATAACGAGAAAGGCGCCCCGGGATTACCCCGGGACGCCTTGTTCCTATTTGTACTTTACACTTCTTATCTTATAACTGTAATTTCTCCTTTCACTACATTCACAATTCCACCCATTAGTTTCTTGTAGCTCAGCATCCATACATAAGTACCGTTCTCCACGAGTCTGCCCTGATATTTACCATTCCATCCGGTCTTGGAATCTTTACTGATAAAGATCATTTCACCCCAACGGTTGTAGATACGTAAGTCATAATCGTACATCGGACCTTGTACTATAG
>NZ_FOMK01000029.1 GCF_900112615.1 Chitinophaga sp. CF118
TTCTAGTCACCCAATAAGGGACTGATGTTTCGCTAAAAATAACTTGGAGATCAGAAGAAGGCTGCAGGATTTGAAGATGAGCCGTAAATTTAAGAAGCAAAAGCGCTTTGCAGTAATACCTTGAATCTCAATGAATGCCAAAATTCATCTTCTAGTCTGGTTCTTCCGGTACCTTAAGTTTCAAATTGGGGCTAGACCCCGTATGGAAGAGTATACTCAAGTTATACCGGAAGGCAAAGTGCCTTTGCTTCTTAAACGATAAATTTATGCAGAAAAAATCGTTCAGAAAAGTAAAGGCACCTGGTTTTATACCGATGCCCATGGTAAATCCCCATGCAGCAGGTATTGATGTAGGCGATACTCTTCATGCAGTAGCTGTTCCCAAAGATCGAGACAAACAATCGGTTCGCACTTTCGGTACTATGAGCAGAGATTTAGAAGAGATTGTTGTTTGGTTAGAAAAATGTGGGGTGGATACAATAGCGCTCGAAAGTACAGGAGTATACTGGAAACCCCTGTTCAATTACCTGATTCGCCATGGCTTTGATGTTTACTTGGTCAATGCACGCCATGTACGCAATGTCACGGGCAGAAAAACAGATCAAAGCGATGCCGAATGGCTCCAGCAGCTACATAGCTGTGGCTTGTTAAAAAGCAGCTATCTGCCGGATAATGAGCAGGAATCGCTGCGAACATTGGTACGTTATCGAAGAACGCTTACCGAGGAAAGTAGCCGGTTTGTACTGCGGATGCAAAAAGCTCTGGAACTTATGAATATAAAGCTGCATACAGTTATCAGTAACCTGATGGGTAAAACCGGCACCGCAATTGTGGAAGCGATTATTGGAGGGGAGAGAAATGCAGCAAACTTTCTGCCCTTGATTGATGGGCGCATTAAGGCCGATCATCAAGTTATTGTCAAATCATTAGAGGGCAATTGGCGACAAGAGCAATTGTTTACCCTGGAAGAAAATTATGCATGTTATCAATTCTTCCAGGAACGTATTGCAAAATGCGATAAAGCAATTGAAGCCGAACTACAGCAATATGCAATGATCCAAAATGAGGGTGAGGCGCTTATGAAAGTAGCTGAAAGAGGCAATGAACAGGCTTCCGTTAAAAAAAAGAGTAAAAACGCTCCCCAATTTGATACCCGGTCATTTTTAGCCAGTATACTGGGGGTTGATGTTCTTGCAATTTACGGACTGAGTGAAATCAGCGCCCTGGAAATACTGGCAGAAACGGGAACAGACATGAGTAAATGGAGTAGTGAGAAGCATTTTGTCTCCTGGTTGAATTTATGTCCCAATAATAAGATATCGGGGGGGAAGTTGATCAGCAGTAGATTAATAAAAAAGAAGCCCAATGCAGCCAGTCAGGCTTTTAGAATGGCAGCCAATAGCGTTCAGCGTAGCGATCATTGGCTGGGGGACTACTTCCGGCGGATGAAAGCGAAAGGGGGAAATAGATATGCCATTGTAGCCACCGCCAATAAAATGGCCACCATCTATTATAAAATGATCCACAATCAGATTGCCTTTAGTCCTTTGGATATAAATCTGTACAAACAAAAGCGGCAACAAGCAAAAATAGCCTACCTGGAAAGGAAACTCCAACAGCTCAAAAAAGAGATTGCGTGAGATTAGTTATATGGAAGAG
>NZ_FOMK01000014.1 GCF_900112615.1 Chitinophaga sp. CF118
GCGAAACATCAGTCCCTTATTGGGTGACTAGAAGTATGCTTCATTTATGCTTTATATATGCTTCACATATGCTTTATATATGCTTTATCTCTCTGTAAATGAGCATGGCAGAGGCCTTCCAGTGATTTGTTTTCACCTGATTCTTCACTTTTTACAGCTAAAGAGGAATACTTTCGATTTTTATCAGAGGGGAGGATATACTTGTTTAAGGAATAATTCCTTTATAAAAAGTTAACGCTTTGCTAAGATTCTCATAACATACGTATTTGACATTTGCGCTTTCATGTACTGCAAATAAAAACTACATTAAGATGTACAATTGTCAACGGCGAGCTTTCTTTAGTATTATTTTTTGTTTAATTGCTTTTTATTCAATGGCTCAAACCAACCTTGCAGGCATTTCCGGTAAGGTAAACGGGACTAATGGCGCTCCATTGATTGGTGCATTCATACTTGTAAGAAACGAGTCTACAGGCTTTCAAACGAGGGCTGTAGCCAATGACAAAGGGGAATTTCTCCTGAAAGAATTACCGCTGGGTTCTCCTTATTCCATTACTGTAGATGCAATGGGAATGGTATCTCAGAAACAAACTGGTTATGCTTTGAATCAGGGAGACCTTCTTAAGATCGATTTCAAAATGACAGAAAAAACGACCGACCTTCAAACGGTTGTCGTTACTACCGGTTCCTTAAAGAACAAGATAGAAAATATAGGATCTGCTACAGCTGTAACGGCCAGGGATATAGCCAAACTACCTGTAAATGGCCGTAATTTCACATCATTGATGGATCTTTCCCCATTGAGCAGTGGAAGCAATTTATCAGGACAACTGGCATCTGCTACCAATTTTACCATTGACGGTATGTCGGCAAGAGGTACTATCTCAGGTGGACAGCCTACTGGTGCTTATTCTATTACAATGGAAGCAGTACGCGAGTTCCAGGTGGTTACCAACCAGTATGATGTTACTTATGGTAATGCTGGTGGTGGTACAATAAGTACTGTTACCAAGTCAGGTACAAATACATTAACAGGGAGTGCATTTTCATTTCTTCGTACTAACTGGTTGTCCAGTCAGTATGGTTTAAACGGGCAAAAACGTAATCAGGCATTTTCTACCTATCAGTATGGCTTTTCGATAGGTGGTCCTATTATTAAAGACAAAGCGCATTTCTTCTTTGCCTGGGATCATCAGGAAGATTCCCGTCCACTATATATTGCCAGTATCCAGTCGCCTGCCGATGAGAAAAGATTTAACGTAACGCAGGCTACACTGGACCAATTCCAGACCATCGCAAGGAACAAATATGGCGTTGCCAACTCTCCTCAGTTCGGACAATTTGATAAGAAGAAAAATACACATGCCCTTTTTGGAAGGATTGACTGGCAATTGAATACTAAAAACCTGTTGACCATCAGAGATAATTTTATCTATGATATGGATAATCAATCAGATGGTGATAATACAGCTATCAACATGTATGAAGTGTATAGCACCAGGAAAAGTATTAATAATAGCGTAATGGCATCTTTACGTACTTCTATTAGTTCTAACCTGACCAATGAATTGAAATTACAGCATTACTGGGAATACAATAAAATGTTTGCTAATCCCCAGCTGCCTGCAGATAATATCCCAAGGGCCATTGTACAGAGTATTCAATCTAAAGCAAGCGATAGTTCTACTGTGACCACTGCTATTCAACTGGGAGGACAACGTTATGGTGGTGACTATTTCAATAATAACCTTGTACAGTTGGTAGATAATGTATACTGGAATGTAGGTAAATCCCACTTTACATTTGGTGGTGGTGTTACTTTCACTAATCAAAATTCTATTTACGGAAGTGAGACTAACGGACGCTTTTACTTTACCGGTCTGACTAATTTCGATAACCTTACTCCATACCGTTACGCCAGGGATATTTATTTAACAGATGATCATAATATAAAATTCAATATCCTGGTTCCTAACGTGTATGCACAAATGCAGACAACATTATTCCCCGGATTTGATGTAACCGCAGGTGTACGTGTGGATTATACAGATTATCTCAAGGAAGCCAATTTCAATCAGACAGTTTATAATACCCTTGGACTGAATACCTCTAACAAACTCAGGACTTTACAGGTACAACCCCGTTTTCAGGTAAGCTGGGATTTAGGTCAGAATAAACGTGATATTATCCGGTTTGGTGCTGGTATCTTCGGATCGGCTCTCAATCCTTATTCCATGATCAACAATATGTTGTTCGATGGTTCACATATTATAGGTGTTGATTTAACAGGTAGCCAGGTACCAACTCCGAATTTCCCGTCATATCGCCAGAATCCTTCAACGGCTCCAGGTATGGATTTGTTAAACAATCCTAATATTCCTAAACTGGCTACTATCAATATGAATGGTAAAGACGTTAAAGTGCCTACCGTTTATAAAATGAATGCTTCTTACTCTCACTTCTTCACAGAAACGTTTAGAATGAGCGTGAACGGTTACCTGACTTATGGTCGCAACAACTACACCTACGTAGACCGCAACATGGTAGATCAGCCTTATTTCCGTATTGCTGATGAGGCTAACCGCGGAGTATATGTACCTGCAGCTACCATTAATGCCAGCAACGGTTCTGCTGATTGGACCCAGAGTCGCAAAACAACAGAAGTAGGCCGTGTACTGGAACTGCAAAGCACAGGAAAGGTAAACCAGATGGCATTTGTGATCGATGGAAATTACCGCTACTATAAAGATGGAGAGATCGCATTTTCCTATACATGGAACGAGAGCAAGGATAATACATCTTATAATGGTAACGTAGCCAATACAGCAACACTTGTTCAGTACGTAAAGGATGATCCGCGCGACCTGAGCAAGATGACATATTCTGATAACCAGTTCAGGAATAAGATCGTAGTTTACGGTACCGCACCTACTATTTGGGGTATCAGCGCAGGTGTTCGTTTTTCAGGAATCGGAGGAACACGTTACTCCCTTATCGTAAACGGAAACGTAAACGGAGATTTCGTTGCTTCGAACGATCTTGCTTATGTATATGATCCAAAAAGTGCTACCAGTCCTCAATACTTAAAAGATGGTATCAATGCTATTCTGGCAAATGATAATGTTGAGAAAAGCATGAAAGATTATATCCGTAATAACTTCGGAAAGATCGCTGAAAGAAATGGTGGTGTCAATCCTTTTTATGGTGTATTTGATGTAAGGCTGGCTAAAAAGATCAAGACATTCAAAAAGCAATATGTGGAACTCTCTGCAGATCTGTTTAACGTTGGTAACTTCCTTAATAAGTCATGGGGCGTAAATCACAACGTAACCTCAGCTAGCTTATATACCATCAGGAGTTTTGACGCGACTACCAACACTTACAAGTATGCGGTTAATACCAATGCCGGGGTTTCTGCTTTAAGTGGTAATCCTTATCAGGTACAGATAGGCGTAAGATATGGGTTCTGATAATAATAAATTTTACATATAAAGTTGTTGGTATAGAAAAAAATCCACAACTTTGCACGGTTAAAATAATTTGCACATAGAAGAAATGAAGAATACTCAGTTAAATATGGCTCCTAAATATTTACTAATCCTAAAAAGGTATCGATTCCTTTTGCGGGATATGTTATATCATGGAGTAAGTTGATAACTGATTCAATATAATAACATTAGCCCCGCAAGAAATTGCGGGGCTTTTTTTTTGCGTAATCCTAAAATATAACAATGAGAAAATTAGCAAGCATTCAGAGAATTAAACACCTGGAAAGTATTGAAGGTGCGGATGCTATTGAAAAGGCCCATGTATTGGGTTGGCAATTAGTAGTAAAGAAAGGAGAATTTAAAGTGGATGATTTATGTATTTATTGTGAGATTGATAGTCTGATGCCAGACAAACCAGAATTTGAGTTTCTAAAACCGAGAGGGATGAGGATCAGAACAGTTAGGCTCAGGGGACAAATATCCCAGGGTATTGCTTTCCCGTTATCGTTTTTGCCTGATGGTTTTAATGCGGAGGAAGATACAGATTGCACTGATGTGATGGGAATTATTAAGTACGAACCTGCTATCCCAGCCTGTTTAGGCGGTATTGCCAAAGGTAAATTCCCTTCATTTATTCCGAAGACAGATGAAACAAGAGTACAGGTATTACAAACCGTATTAGATAAATACAAAGGCGAAAAATGTTACATCACAGAAAAGCTGGATGGTAGTAGTGCAACCTATTTTCTGAATAACGGAGAGTTTGGTGTTTGCAGCCGTAATCTTGAATTACTTGAGAATAATGAGAATAGCTTATGGAAAGTAGCCAGACAATTGGATATTGAAAACAAGCTGCGTTCATTGGATGGTAATTATGCATTGCAGGGAGAGCTGGTAGGAGAGGGGATTCAGAGCAATAAACTAAAATTGAAAGGACAACAGGTGCGCTTTTTCAATGCCTTTAATATTGACAAGTCTGAATACCTGCAGTTTGATAAGTTTATGGAATTGCTGAATCAATTGGAATTACCAAGTGTTCCTGTTATTTCAACAGACTACGAACTTGTTAATGATATTGATGCACTTGTGGCAATGGCGACTATTAAAAGCAGTATATGTCCTGATGCCTGGGCTGAAGGTATTATCATTCGTCCGCTTGCTGAGAAGTTTGAGATATCCAATGGATATTTCATACATGGCAGGGTTACATTCAAAGCCATTAATCCGGAGTTTTTGTTGAAGTATGGAGAGTAAGAGTTGGGATTTATAAAGGGGGGCCTGTACCATAAGTACAGGCTCTTGTAATTTGGGATAATACCGAATTCATTAATATGAAAATCTATCTGCCGTTAACATTGCATTAACTGAATTTATTTTCTTAATCCTTATCATTGCAATACTGGATAATTAAGCGCAATCCAATAAATATCTGATTGTTTTCATGTGATTATTTATAAATGTGTACCCCATGTTATTATATAACTTATACCTCGCATTGGTAAATTCTGAGCTGCCATTGACGTAAACAGGATCCCCGGTTTTCTACATCAAAATTCCATCTAATGAGCAAACAAGTTATTTACTTCCTTTTACTGGTCGTATTATCCGGCTGTTCCTCAAAACCTCATGTTGCCCAAACTGCTGTAAAAGAGAAAAAGATAACGAAGATCAATTTCTTTATGGAAACTTCCGGCAGTATGGCTGGTTATCTCCAGGGTTCTACAGATTTCAGGAACAGAATACCTAATCTGTTGGTGAATATAGGAGGGAAGATAGATTCCGGTAAGGTTCCGCTTTATAATTACTATATCGCCGATTCAATTGTAAAATTCCCAGGTACTACACAGGACTTTATTAATGCTATTTCGATCAAACAGCCAGCCAAAGAGAAAAGCTCTGAGATGCATAAGATCTTTAAAATGATCGCAGCGAAAACAGACTCTAATGATATCTCCATATTTGTATCAGATTGTATCCTTTCCTATCCTGATGATGTACTTCGTAAGAAAGGAAATGAGAACCTGAACAGAGACAATGCGGAAGGAGAACTGAAGTCTACAATGACCACAGCATTCATCGACCTGCAGCATAAAAATAATATGTGTGCTTCCATATTTGGGTTCAATTCTGCTTTTACGGGTAACTATTATACTTATCAGAATAATAAAATCAAACTGGACGGTAGCGTATCCCGTCCATATTACATCTGGGTAATTGGCAACAGAGATCTGCTGATCAGGTTTAACCAGCAATTGAATGGTCTTGAAAGCTTCCAGCCACATACAATGGAAATGGACTTCGGACTTTTCGGAGATCCTATACAACACGGAGACGTACTTTTTGGATATGATAAGGAAGGGGAGTGGTCTGTTGATGGTACTTCTGGCTTGAAAGATGCCACTGCCAATGCAAAGAAAACTGCTGCATTTGCTATGGTAGTAGATCTTTCTTCATTGCCGGAATATGCAAAGGATACAAACTATCTGAGAAAACATCTTCAAAAAAATCAGAGCAATCTGGATTTTAATATTGAGAAAATAGAACTGACTAAGAATATTAATATCGTAAAACTAAAAAATAAAGAACAGGACAAAGTTAATAAAGGCACTCACGTATTTGTTTTCAGATTGAATAATATCTTCCAGTCCGGTACGGCCGCAATAAACCTGCCGCTGGAATACGATACTACCTATAAAACACTCTCTATCATGGATGATAGAAATGTGGCAGATATCGGTGGGAAAACCTTCGCACTAAAACACCTGATAGATGGTGTAAGAGCAGCATACCAGAATAACAACCAGAACTTTATCAATATTTCCATACCAATAAAAAAATGACCCCCTCATGTTTAGCATACTCTACGAATTATTAGGAGGAAAAAATGCCAATCCTGCATATGAGGAGAGTATATACTCCTTTGTAGGATTGACAACACTTATTATTTCCATCATTTTTGCATCTGTATTTTACCTTTTTTTAGGGAGATGGCGACCTGTATGGGATAAATTGAAACATTGGTTGATTACCATTGTTGTACTCGCTATTGCAACAAACCTGCTCGCATTTAACATGGCTAGAATGATAACAGAAGAGAATACGGATGCTTATATGGTCACGTTTTCATTTATCAATGCATTATATGCTGTAGTCTATTTTATCATCCTGTCTTTTATATTAAAGCGTGCTTCCATTTTCGCCAAAAGAACTCCTTTTTAACAGACCAAATCATTGAATATGACAAGGAATATATTTGTTTTTGGTGTGGGAGGAACAGGTGCAAGAGTACTTCGCTCCCTCACCATGTTACTTGCTTCCGGTGTGAAATTAAAAGATACGAATAAGATCATTCCGATCATTATTGATGTAGATGCAAAGAATGCAGATACCACACGTACGCTGAAGGCTCTGGAATCGTACAAGTTTATCAGAGAGCATGGATATGGTAACAGGGAAGAAATGACTGCCGGCTTTTTTAATGCTAATCTGAATACATTAAGCTCTATTAAACCTGATACGGAAGTTACAGAGAAAATGGAAGATTCGTTTCAGCTGCAATTTGAGAACCTGCAAACATCTTTTATTAAGTATATAGATCCTGATGAAGAACTGGTAGGAGATATTAATATGGATCTGCTGGAAGCACTCTATGATAATACACCTTCTAATCATCCCGATTATAGTCATACTGAGCTGAATCTACGGCTGGATATGGGGTTTAAAGGGAACCCCAATATAGGTTGTGTTATTTTTAATAACCTGGCTTCAACAAAGGAGTTTAAGTTTATCCTGAAGAGCATAGGAGAGAATGACAGGATCTTTATTGTCAGTTCTATTTTCGGTGGAACAGGTTCTTCCGGTTTTCCGCAGTTAGTGAGATTATTACAGGAAGAAGAAAGACTGCGGAATAATATTTTCGGCGCGCTTACCATGATGCCTTATTATAAAGTATCTGATGATAAGAAAAGCGCTATTAACTCGGATCGGTTTGATGCTAAAACAGAAGCTGCACTTACTTATTATGCGAAATATCTGAAAGGGAAAATTAACTGCTTCTACCAGTTATGGGATCACCCAATGAAGCAATATGAAAATAAAGAAGGTGGAGAAGAACAGAAAAATAATGCGCATCTGCTTGAGTTATTGGGCGCAACTTCCATCATAGATTTTGTGAACAGGCCGGATGAGAATTTTAAATCCAGAGATAAGACAGAATACTTTGATTTTGCTATCAAAAAGGAAGACCAGATTATTGATACCAGGCATTTCTACGATAAGACCAGGGACACGATTATGAAACCATTGGTCCTGTTTACTTATGCAAAGAAATTGTACCTGGATATTATCCCAAAATTCAAGGATGAAATTTTTTATAAGGAATTAGGACTGGACGATAAACTGAGAAATGATCCATTCTTTATACATCTGTCTTCTTTTTTCAGAGATCACTACAGATCCTGGTTATTGGAGATGATGGACAATGAAAGGAAATTTCAGCCTTTTAATATTGATCTTGATTTGAACTCGATGGTGAGAGGGAAGCAGATTGAAGTGGAACGGAAATTTGGTTTTAAAGTGAATGGTGGTATCACGGATTCGTTCCTGAATAAGAAATTTGGTTTGATAGAGGATGAGCTGAAGAGAGGTTTGCCTGATTCCGAAAAGGGTAAACGCTTTTTAAAGTTACTCAATCGTATGGCAGATGAATGTTTTGAGAAATTGGAGAACCTTCCGGTTATGAACTAAAATATGAAGTATGACAGAAAAGATCGCGCATGTTTTTAGGAAATATAAGGGATATAACCCTAATGAAATAAAGTGCTGGAGCCTTAGCAAGGGTATTAATACGGACAGTTTTGTAGTCGATAATATCACTACCTCTAAAGGATCTTCCAAAGCAGGAACAGCTATCCCTTCTCCGTTGGCAAGAATGGAGCTTTTTGATACGGCATTTAATATTCTGGCTTCAGATGAAATGAACCTGGAAGGGAATACCATTTACCACCAGCTTGTTTCCGATTGTCTGGATGTATTTCAGATGATGTTTAATACACGGTCTGAAGATATTGGTGCCGGGAAAAAGATCTGGTTTAAAGAATGGAAAGTCCAGGAAAATATTGACAAACTGAAAGCAAAAGGAGAAAAACATCCCAACTATCTCCTTGGAAAGTCGCTGGGACAAATCTTCTTTGATAAGGATAATACTGCTTTCGCTAATACCGGCAGCATTTTTCTGATTTACTATGAGAATACATTACTTGGTGGTACTTCCCCTCTCACGCTGTTTTTTACCAGCCCTAACTGGTCACGTCAGATAAGAGACGGAGCTATTATAAATATCCCGCAGAGTTCAGATGGGGATGTGTTTTTTGATAGCGATATCAGACCATTACATTTGAGGGATGAAGAGTTTGTAAAATACCTTTTTACATTATGCCGGCAAAACAAGGAAGCTTTCGAAAAAGCCGCCGGACTAAGGAAGTATATAAACAAGGCCATTAAGAATAATAAGCGTTTCTCAGATTTGTTTAATAACGAAAGGATCACTGTCACCTCTTCCATACTGGAAGAGGAGTATAGCAAGATCATGACAAATGTGGAGAATAAATTGCTTACAATCAACGGACTGTATTTCTATCGTCAGAAGGAAGAACGGGAGAGGGAGAAAATACTGAATACAAGTGATTTTATTATCAATGCAACAACTGATAAATACAGGAAACAGTTCAATGAAAAGAATGAAGAGGTATTAGTATATCCTCCACTAGTTTTGATTAACGGAATGAATATAAATGGGGATTATATTGAGAAAAATATCCCCTGGAATCCTATCACAATCATCCGGGATCTGTATCACAGATCCATTCCTTTGTATGACAGAAAACTTCCACAGGGGAATAGTTCTACTGTTGTTTATCCTTTCATTACAACGGAAGACTTTCTGGAAGATTATCTGCTGGAAGTGCCTTATAATATTAATAGTACAAAATTCTTTTCCGGCTTTAAAGGAGATTTTAAATACCTGCTTCCTATAAAGAAGGAATATTTCAATTTCTTCACATTTGCGGATCTTAAAAATGCACTCACCATTACTTTAACGAATGGTGTAGTCAGAGCTACCCTGAAAGTTCCTATAAAGAATAAAAAGACCACTACAGAAATTCTGTTCGTCAAGGAGTATAATAAAACAAAAGGTACCATTATTGACTGTCGTGTGGGAATGGGGATTTATCCTTTCTATAAGATTGCAGGCAGTGATGCTTCATTAAAGGCACTGAACGATTATGATATCCTGCTTGCCAACCGTATAGAACAGGATGGAGCAGAACGAGTATCATTACATTTCTTTTCTTATGACAAGATCAGTACGGATACTAATCAGCTGGAAAGAAAAACCACGTTGAGGTCTGTATTTGATCAGGGTGGAGCTACTGCAACTTCCAGGTATTATAAGCTGCGGGCATCGTTTGATTACATAACGATGTCTTACAAAGACTCTAATGGAAGTAAATGTAATGGGTTAATCGTCCCCAATTTCGAGAATAGGACCTTTGGTCTTAATCAGACAAAGGGTTATACATTTGCGATCGATTTTGGTACCTCTAATACGCATGTTGCATATATGGAGAATACTAATAGTCTGCCTCTGCCCTTTGAGATTGAAGAAGCAGATCAGCAGATGGTATTGCTGAATGCCCCTGGTACAGATACGACCACCCCCAGCTCAAAATTTTCTTTTTACGGGCAGTTTCCTGCCATTGACCTTACATTGCGTCGCGAGTTCTTACCGGCTGTAATAACTGACAAAGGGAAAAACAGTATTTCTTTCCCCTTCAAAACTGCTACCTGTGAAGTGGCGAATTTCGGCAAAGGTGATGATTCAAATTATGACCTGTTCAGTCACATCAATATCGGTTATTACATAGACCAGGAAGAAACACAAGGGGATGTGATTTATACCACTAACCTTAAATGGCTGCTTGAGAATAATAACGATAATGCGAATAAGAACAGGGTTAGATTCTTTCTTAAGCAATTGCTGGTACAGATTAAAGTAAAAACAATACTGAATAACGGAGATCTCAAAAAGCTGCAGGTTGCCTGGTCACTTCCGCTTAGTATGACAAGGGGGAACCGGGTAATATTGAGGGACATATTATCAGCTACTTTTAAGGAAGTCTTTGAAGGCACAGGTGCGAATTTACTCGAATCTATTCCTGAATCTGTTGCCCCCTATTTCTATCTGACCAAAACAGAGAATGCCTTACACGATATGGCTAACATCATTAATGTTGACATTGGTGGTGGTACAACAGATATCATGATGTTTATGGAATCTGCCGGGCAGATAGCCCATAAATATATCAGTACATCATTCCGTTTTGCAGGTAATGATCTGTGGGGAAGCGGATTCAATGGTAAGTTGAAAGACAATGGTTTTATCACTAATTATTTCAATTATCAGAAGGCTAATAACATTAGCCCGGCCAGCGAAATCAAGTATCTTAATAAGGCGCAGGAAGATGGCAGCCTGAGATCTGATGACCTGATCAGTTTACTCTTTAAGTATGATCATAAGTTCCGCTTCAGTGATTCGATTACGATAGGTAATCCTGGTATGCTTACGGTGATGTATTTGCATTACTGCGCAATCATCTATCATATTGTGGAAATCGTGGAATTGAAAAAATACCCGTTTCCAAGGTACCTCTCTTTTACAGGAAAAGGTAGTCAGTATATCAAGATGATCTGTGGTGGAGGTAAACCTGAACTGGAAGAATTTACACGGTTGTTGATCAGAATATATGCTGGTAAGGAGGTGCAGAAGAGCTTTGAAGTGATTCTTAATCCTAATCCGAAGGAGGTTACTGCCAATGGTTCTGTATTGTATGCACGTGCAGAAAAAATCGAAACGGAGAAGTATAATGGTGTACAGGAATTTGTACATCCCGGATTTGATCCGCTTAAAAACCCTGCGTTTGCAGAAATAGTAATAAAGGATGCTAAAACCGGATTCCTGGTAAAAGATGTACAGCAGGTTAATAGTCCGCTGAACATAGCAGTACTGGAGAATCTGAATGCCTTCCTGGATAAAACATTGAACAATCGTGAGGTCATAGATTTTCTGGGAGAGTTTAAAATTAAGAATCTGAAAAGCACATTGGAGTTGCTCCGTTGGGATGGTAATATAGATAATGGGGAAGGATTGGTCTATGATAGCTACAGGAAGGTATTAAATGATCTGAATGGAAAAGAGAAGGATGAACCTCTACCGCAATCATTGTTCTTCTTTGCATTCAAAGAAGCATTGTATAAATTATCAAAACATATTGTTAGTAACAAAACCGTATAAGATGAAACAATTATTATTTGTTCTGCCCCTGCTTTTTTGTACGGAATTATTTGCACAGACCCCTGTTGAAAAAAAGATCAGCAAGGCCAAATACGATATTATTAAGCGTACCGTTGAATTTCTTTCTACTGATACTGCCAGTTTCGAAGAAGTTAAAGAGAATAAGTGCAAAAGCTGTATTGGTAATAGTTATGAAGCGCTGAAACAGTTTGCAAAGGATAATGGTCTTAAGAATGTTGATTTATTGATTGATGGGTGGCGTGATAAAAAAGTATTGCCAAATAAGAGGGCACTGGAGAAATTTGATACGCTATTATTACGAAAGATCACTACGAACTCCTCTGATAATAAAAAAAGAAGCAAAAGGATTACTATTGATAGTTATGGTGCTTACAGGGATGATGTCAGAAAGACTATAGATGATTATTCCAATGCTACTGTTATAAATGGAGATAGCGCAACACCTCTGGTTGCACAACAAGCGGATACTGCTAAAGAAGAAACGAAGAATACTGCTTTGGTTAACAAAGGTAGTGGGATTACTAATGATAATAAAGGTGCCGGAAGAGAGGATGACCCGCAGGAAATACCTTGGCTTTACCTTGCAGGCGGTGCTTTTCTTGCATTCCTGACCTTATATTTCTTTATAGAAGGAAGAAAGAATCGGGAGAAAATAAACAAATTAAAGAAAGAACTTAAAGATGTGATTCGTAACAGAGATGCGAATATTGACAATCTGAGGGTAGAGGTAAAGTCTTTGAAAGAAAAAATAAGCGAAACGGAAGAACGCCTGGCACAGGTGTCTGATAAACAGGCAGAAGAAAGAAAGGCCTATCAGCAAAAAGTAAGGGAGGCCCGGGAAGAAATTCCGAAAGACAAATTCTCAAAAGATGCTGTATCTGATCGCCCCAGAGGTTTTGGTCCGATTGTTAAATATGCAAGATATGCGGATCTTGGTGATGGATTTTCATCAGAAGATTTGTTAGATAACCATGATAGTGAAACAATCTTTGAAATAACGATTACTGCCCCTGATGCAGGAACTTACAAGGTTACCAGTAATCAGCAGGCGCAGAAATATGCCTTGTCAAACGCTTCCTATTTTCTGAGTAATACATGTTTGTACGACTCTTTACCATCCGTAGACAGCACTATTATTACGAATGAACCGGGAGTATTGTTATTGAAGGGCAATAAATGGGTAATCCATAAGCCTGCACGGCTCAGTTTTAATTAAACACGTTAAATCGTTAGCATGAAAACGCTGGAGGAACTGGAAGAGGATATCCGGGAATTGCTGATCCTCAATAACAGGGATGTCAACATCCATAATTACCCTGATCTGATAAGCAATGCAAGAGAACTGGGATTCGATACAGGTGCATTAGCGGTGCTTGTGAGTGAAGTATATGGAAAGACAGACTGGCGGGCATATGATCGTATTTACGAACAGTTAAATGCAAGTGAGACTGTTGCTAGAGGGGCTTTTTTTGATAAGGATGCAAAACAGATTATCGAAAGTGTAAAGAATGATTTACCTGCGCAGAAAGTAATTCCATATATCATTTCTATCATCAGCAAAGAACCATATAATTTTGAACCACGTGACCTTACCCCGCCGGATTGGAGTTCTTTCCGTAATTTCTGGATGCATGATGAGGCGTGGCAACGTTACCAGCAACAGGTAGAACCTGTTTACTGGTGTGATGTGAAAGCTACTACCCTGGAACAAATAGGAGAAATATCCTTTCGTAAAAAAGAGGAAGCGATGGAATATCTGGAGAATAAACTCTATCTGCCACCGCTTGTAACACTGCTGACAAGAAACGTGTCGCGGACAAAATCATTTGAACGGATCTTTGAAGAAGAGAAAGACCTGGAGAAGAGATATCTTACTATTATATACCGGCTTAATAACAATCTGCCTTTCCGCTTTCATGGTAAAACGTATAATACGGTAGCAGAGCTGTTGAATGATGGCTGTGACTCCCATGAATTATTTCTTCAGATGGAAGCACTCTATGGGAAAGGGCATATGCATATCTGGCTGAAGGAAGTCAACGCTGAACAGGAGAAGTTCCTGACAGAACAAAACGATAAAAACGGATTTCTGACCTTCCTGTATAAAGTAAATAATCAATATCCTTATTACCTGAATGGGAAAAGATATAACTCACCTGTGCAGTTAACTGAGGCCGCAAAAAACACAGGGGTAGTATGGCCTGAAATATTTTCTGCTATTAATGCCGGGCATCTGCAAACCTGGTTTGCAGGACTGAATAATCAACATTGGAACGATCAGCTGGTTCATGGGATTTCAACGATTACCAGTTCAGGATTTTATAGTGAAGAAGAACATAAGCTGGCTACTGTACAAACGTTGATCAACCTGGTAGATCCTGCTTCTCCAATACCATCTGTAAAGGCAGTACCAGAATCGTTATCATTTCTGAATACAGAGGCCAGCAAACCTGTAGAGCAGGTTATACAGCTAAGGTTGGCAGGTAGTGGATTTGTTAAAGTGAAGGTGCAACTGGATGAGGAGTTTGAAGGAGTTAGCATCGATAAAGAGTTTATAAAATTCTATAGTCTTGTCGATAATAATACCGGTGAAATAAAATTGCGCATTCAACCGATGATGCTGGTTAAAGACAGAATTTATAATGTGAACATTGTTGTTACTTCAATATATGAACAGGTCCATATTCCGGTAACGATTTCTGTTACATTCCCTAAGAGAGCCTACATATTGGAGATGATGAAGTTTAGTGCGATAGGTGCTTTGTTTTTCATGCTCATAATATCCATTGCACCTGTACTATATAATTATCCTGATGATGTCAATTATTTCTCACAGGATACATCGATCTCTGATTTGCCACCGGGTTTTCTTGGATTCCTGTTTACTTTCCTCTTACTGATTAGCGGATTATGGTACTCTTATCGCTTTATTAAACAGAAATACAAAACAAATGTAAATGACTGATTTAATTTCTACTGCAATTGCGGAGCTTGAGAAAAATAAACGCAATCGCAAACGTAAAGTATGGGCAGCAGTGATTATTATTCTGGCATTAATAATGATTAAGCCGGTTTCCATTTTTAGTGTCAACTTCTTCCTTTTCTTTAGTAAACTATTTAATACTGGGGGAGCACTTCCCAATCAGGTACTCTGGGCTATCCTGGGAATATTTGTGGGTGCTATATATGGTGCATGGGCTGCCAGAAGAAAATATAACCTTGATGCTAAATGGGTATTGTATCCTGTTGGAGGACTAACCTTATTTATCTTAATCTGTCTGCTCATTAATAAGGTATAGAATCCTCCACTATTCATACTGCCTGCTGATTTTTCTTATTAAAGTTACATAATCCATTGGGTGCTTCCTGCTTGATTTAAGTTTGCCAACTGAATACAGTTGTACAGAAACAGCGTATTTTAAATTAAGTGTTTTATTAACATTTAATTTTTACCTATATTGGTTTTACAAAAGGTGTAATGAAAATTGCACCTTTTGTTTAGGTCTGATTCCACTAGATAAACTGATAGAGATGAAAATTAATATAACCCTCCTTGTATTGTTGACGTTGGCAATGCATGGAGTTGTTGCCCAATCCACGGAATTGCAGTACCTCTCTGGTACTGGTAGTGATAAGACTATAGACTGGCAATTTTATTGTACCGGTGGTAGTAATGCTGGTAAGTGGACAACCATCCCGGTACCTTCCTGTTGGGAGTTACAGGGTTTTGGTAAATATGATTATGGATTTACTGCAGACAGTATCCGGGGTAAAGAAACCGGTTTATATAAATATGCTTTTAATGTTCCTGTCGCCTGGAAAGGCAAAAAGATCAATATTGTTTTTGAAGGAGTAATGACAGATGCGGAGGTAAAGATAAATGGTAAATCCGCTGGAGCGGTGCATCAGGGCGCTTTTTATGCATTTAAATATGATATCACCGGATTATTAAACTATCCAGGTAAGAACCAGATCGAAGTAAAAGTAGCCAAGCATTCCGCTAATAAATCTGTAAATGAAGCCGAGCGTAAAGCAGACTTCTGGATCTTTGGTGGCATTTTCCGTCCCGTATTTTTAGAAGCCCTACCCGAAGAACATATTGCAGAAGTAGCAATTGAAGCAAAGGCCGATGGCTCTTTTAATGCAAAACTGCTGGTAAATGCATCCGGGGCAAAGCAGGTATCTGTTCAGGTGTATGATATGGCCGGAAAGGTAATAGGAAAGAAGGTTATAGAGACTGTGAATGATCATGAATCCATTATTCATACCTCATATGATCATATCCAACTCTGGTCATCCGAATTTCCTAATTTATACATGGCTGAAATTTCTTTACTGGATGAAGGGAAAATAATACATACCATAAAACAGCGTTTCGGCTTTCGTACAGTAGAAGTGAAACAACGGGATGGCGTCTATGTGAATGGTGTTAAAGTTAAATTCAAAGGAGTGAACCGTCACTCTTTTCGTCCGGAAACCGGGAGAACGACCAGCAAGCAGATAAGTATAGAAGATGTGTTGCTGATCAAAGAAATGAACATGAATGCTGTCCGCATGTCGCATTATCCTCCTGATGCGCATTTCCTGGATGTATGTGATTCACTGGGGCTATACGTTATGGATGAACTGGCGGGATGGCACGGCAATTATGATACTCCTACGGGTACTAAGCTGGTACAGGAAATGCTTGTGCATGATGTGAATCATCCATCAGTTGTGTTCTGGGCCAATGGTAATGAAGGCGGCCATAACCTGGCACTTGATCACCTGTTTCCTGAGCTGGATCCACAACAGCGCCCTGTGGTGCATCCCTGGCAATTGTTTAATGGTATTGAAACACAGCATTATCGTGAGTATAATTATGGCATCGGTAATTATGAGAACGGAAGAGAAATTGTGATGCCCACGGAATTCCTGCATGGGCAATTCGATGGCGGACATGGTGCAGGACTGGAAGACTATTGGGAAAAGATGTGGCATAACCCTTTAAGTGCAGGTGGCTTTTTATGGGACTTTGCAGATCAGGGTGTGGTGCGGAAAGATAAACACGATTCACTGGATACCGATAAACACAGAGGAGCAGATGGTATTGTAGGACCTCATCATGAAAAGGAGGGCAGCTTTTTTACAATCAAAGAAGTGTGGAGTCCCATCTGGTTTGAACGTAAAGAAATAACACCTGCTTTTGATGGCAGACTGAACATAGAAAACCGATATTGTTTTACGAACACAGACCAATGCAGCTTTAGCTGGCAACTGAAAAAACTGGATGGATCCCAGGCAACTACAGCAAACGAAGCATTGCAGGAAGAACAGAAACAGAACATAGCCAAAGAGATTACTGGTATAATTAAAGCTCCGCATATCAACCCTTTTGAGAAAGGTGTATTACAGTTACAATTACCTTCCGACTGGCGTACTTACGATGTATTGTATGTAACAGCAAAAGACGTTCATCAGCATGAAATATTTACATGGAGTTTCCCGGTAGCAAGTCCCTCTCAAATAGCCATGAGTAAGCTGGATACACTAGGTAAAGCTAGTGTTATATTGAAAGAACAGGATTCTTTATGGCTGGTGTCTGCTGGTAATATAAGTTTATCATTCAACAACAAAAACGGATTATTGAGTGATGTCAAAAATGGAACAACCACTATTCCTTTTCATGATGGCCCTGTATTGCAGGAAGGAGAGAATAACTTTAAAGGATTCTCTTATCGTTTTGAAGAAAAGAAGCTGGTGATCAACTCTTCCTTTGACAGGAAAATTAGCTTTAATACTTTACAATGGACAATCTATCCATCAGGTATTGTAAGGATGGAAGTACGATATTTTCCTGGGGCTTATTTTACTTCATTTGTTGGGGTAAACTTCTCTTTCCCTGAACGGGAAATGAAGGCTGTAGAATATATGGGCAACGGTCCTTACCGCGTTTGGAAGAATAGACTTAAAGGCACCAGTTTTGGAGTATGGCATAAAGATTACAATGATACAGAAACCGGTGAAAGCTGGAATTACCCAGAGTTTAAAGGATATCATGCTAAAATGTACTGGTGTAAATTCATCACAACAACACAGCCATTTACCGTGTATACAGAAAATGAAGATCTGTTCCTGCGGTTATTTACACCAGCCGGGAAAACGGACCAATGGCATAATTACGAACCTGTTTTTCCGAATGGTGATCTCTCCTTTATGCAAGGCATCAGTAGCATTGGTACTAAAACCCAGCGTAACGAAACAACCGGCCCAATGGGGATGAAGAATATCTTCTACGATTATGAAAAAGATCCTTCAAGGGCATTGAGAATGGTGTTATACTTTGATTTCTCAGGTAAATAAAGAGATAAGAATGCCACTTATGGAATACTCTGTAAATGTTTTCGTATTTTTAATTATCTTACTGACACTTATTAGGCCGTTATGAATATATGAATAACCCATAGTTATAACCACGTATTCTGATGTTATGAAAAAATAGAAAGTATAGTACATACAGGTTTCAATTATAACCCATGAAGAAGAACAAATTAATAGCCCTGTTAACCGTGTGCCTGTTAAGCACACAATGCTTGCTGGCACAGCAAACTTCAGACAGTGCTTATAAAAGACCACTGAAAGTAGTACTGGCTGACATTGAACAGCGATTTGATGTAAAGATCAGGTATACAGAGCCACAAGTAGCGGACAAGTGGGTTACATATGCCGACTGGCGTTACAGACCCACTCTGGAAGCTACATTGGATAATGTACTAAAGCCGCTGGACCTGAAAGCAAGGAAAGACAAAGAGAAAGTATACAAGCTGGGTAACTATGAATATTACCGCTGGCCGGTAGCAGAAGGATGGGCCGAGCTGGACAGAATAGCCACACAATACAATACCCTGCCTGAATGGGAACAGCGAAAAACACAACTGAAACAATGTCTGCTGGAGGCATTGCAATTATCTCCTTTACCTGCTGCTCCTGCCTCAAAACCTATTATCACATCTGAAAGAAAGTATGACGGTTATACTGTACGCAATATCGCCATTGAAGTATTACCCGGATTATACATCAATGGCTCTCTGTATAAACCTGCTAAATACAAAGGAAAGATTCCTGTAATCCTCAATCCTGATGGTCACTGGGAACATCAGCGTTACAGGTCCGACTGCCAGTACCGTTGTGCCGTATTGGCCCGTATGGGTGCTATGACATTTAGTTACGACCTGTTTGCCTGGGGAGAGTCACTCTTACAATTTGACATAAAAGACCATCAGAAAAGTCTGGCGATGACCATCCAGGCATTAGGCAGCATTCGCATTCTTGATTACCTGTTATCCCTGAAAGATGCAGATACGGCAAGAGTAGGTATCACTGGAGGTTCCGGAGCCGGTAGTCATACTGTGTTAATGACGGCGCTTGACAATCGTATTAAGGTCAGCGCTCCTGTGGTAGCCATCAGTTCGTATTTCTACGGAGGTTGTCCCTGTGAAAGCGGGATGCCCATTCATGCCTGTGGTAACAGGACTGATAATGTGGAAATAGCTGCTATGGCGGCTCCACAACCGCAATTGCTGGTGAGTGATGGGGGAGACTGGACCGACAAAACACCTGAGCATGATTTTCCCTATCTGCAAAAGATCTATGGTTATTACAACAAAACAGGGAATGTAGAAAATGTACATCTGCCCACAGAAGGACATGATTTCGGTATCAACAAACGAAAAGCAGTATATGCCTTTATGATAAAATACCTGGGCCTGCAAAATGATACAGATGAATCGAAGATTACAATAGAAAAGGAATCCGCTATGTATGTATTCGGTGATAAAGGAGAGAAACTTCCAGCCAATGCTATTCATGGCTTTGCGCAACTGGAAAAAGTATGGAAAGCAGCTATTACAAAATGAAAATACTAACGTGGATCATAACCTGTCTGTTTATCTGTATACCATATGCAGGTGCTGTGGATATTTATGTGACGGTGACTGGTAATGATCATTACCCAGGTACGGTAGCACAACCTAAAGCCTCATTAGCAGCGGCTTTGCAACAGGCAAGGGAACTGAGAAGATTAAACGATCCTTCCATAAAAGGGGGTATTCATATCATTTTAAAAGGAGGCACCTACTTCCTTGATGCCACTGTATTTATTCGTCCGGAGGATGCCGGAACAGCTGATAGTCCAACGCTGATAGAAGCCGCTAAAGGTGAAATTCCGGTATTGAGTGGGGGAATAGTAGTAAAAGGCTGGAAGCCGCTGAAAACGGCTTTAAATGGCCTGCCTGCGATAGCGAAAGGAAAGGTATGGGTAACTGATCTGGAAGAGCCATTTAATTTCAGACAGCTTTGGGTGAATAACCGGAAGGCTATCAGAGCAAAGGATAACAATGGCGATAGTATGCACCGCATCCTCTCCTGGAATCATCAAACAGAACAATGCTGGATTCCAACACCTGAAACACCTGATCTGAAACAGGCCGCAGGATTGGAAATGTTCATTCATCAGTGGTGGGCCATAGCAATGCTGCGGATTAAAAAGATTGAAATGCATGGTGATAGTTCACTACTATCATTTTATCAGCCTGAAAGCAGAATTCAATCAGCTCATCCCTGGCCTGCTCCCTGGGAATCAAAAGAGTCTGGTAACTCTGCTTTCTATTTAACGAATGCTTTGCAATTGTTAGATGAACCGGGGGAATGGTACTTAGATCAGAAAGCACAAAAACTTTATTATTGGCCCCGTACAAATGAAAACCTGTCAACTGCCACCGTAATAGCTCCTGTATTGGAAACACTGGTAACCATGAGTGGTACTATTGATCAGCCGGTATCTTATGTGTTTTTTAAAGGGATCTCTTTTCAGCATACAGGCTGGCTGCGTCCTTCCCGCCAAGGGCATGTGCCTTTACAATCCGGGATGTATCTGCTGGATGCTTATAAGTTGAATGTTCCAGGTACACCGGATAAAAAAGGATTGGAGAATCAGGCCTGGGTAGGCAGACCAGCGGCTGCCGTGGAAGTAACTTATACTGAGCATACAGGGTTTGAATCCTGTCGGTTTGAACATTTGGCTTCTACAGGACTGGACTATAAAAGAGGGAATCATAACGATCTTATTAACGGTAATCTGTTCCGCGATATCGGTGGTACGGGTATTCAGCTGGGCGTGTATTCAGATGAGGCATTTGAAGCGCATCTCCCTTATCATCCTGCAGATCTGAGAGAAGTATGTAGTCATACACAGATCACGAATAACCTGGTTACTAATGTTACAAATGAAGACTGGGGCACGTTGGGCATCAGTGCGGGATATGTGAAAGATGTAACTATTGCGCATAATGAAGTGAATGAAGTATCGTATTCCGGTATTAGTATTGGCTGGGGATGGACTAAGACCATCAATGTGATGAGCAATAATAAAATACTGTCTAACAAAATCCATCATTATGCTAAACATATGTATGATGTTGCTGGTGTGTATACTTTATCTGCGCAACCAGGTTCTGTGATTGGTGAGAATTATATCGACAGCATCTATAAAGCACCTTACGCACATATCCCCACGCATTGGTTCTATTTATACACCGATGAAGGAACATCTTATTATACAGTGAAAGACAACTGGTGTCCTTCGGAGAAATTCTTACAGAATGCAAATGGTCCCAATAATGTATGGCAGAATAATGGTCCGCGGGTAGCCGACAGTATCAAACAGACAGCCGGTTTAGAAGAGGCATATAAACATATGCTGTCGGAGAATATAGAACAACATAATGGGGAAATAAACATCAACTAACTATGACTAAAAACCTTATACTTCTGTTTACGCTGCTTATACTGTGGCAATGCTCTTTTGCACAATCTCAACAAACACATGCTACATGGATCTGGTATCCAGGTGATTTTGAAATCTGGTTAAGTAATCAGATGCAGAATCGTCGTACCGACAGAGGAACGTTTTTTCCTGTTTTCTGGAAAGTTGACAGTCATTACCCACTGGTAGATTTTCATAAGGAGTTTAATATCTCTCAGCCGGAAGAAGTCAGTATTTATGCAGAAGGAAATTATAACGTAAAGTTAGATGGAAAACCTTTTGAAGGAGCACCACAGAAAATAATCATTCCTGCCGGAAAACATAAAATCAATGTAAAGGTTTTCAATCAGGCAAATGTGCCTGCAATCTACATAACCGGGAAAACGATTTTCTCTGATAATAGCTGGCTGGTTACATTTGAAGATAAAGAATGGATTGATGAAACCGGTAAAACTTCGGACATTTCAGCTACAAAATGGCTGAATGCAGGAAAGTGGAATTTTGATTATCCAGTGAATCCGCCATCTACTTTTAAATTACCAGTTACTCCGCAAAACGCCGTTAGTAAAAATGGAAATCTTATTGATTTCGGTAAAGAAACTTTTGGATTCGTAAAACTGAATGGTATACGTGGCACAGGTAACATCACCTTATATTACGGAGAAAGTAAAGAGGAAGCATTGAGTGTAGAAGGCGCTGTAACGCTGGACAGATTATCTTTTCAGCAACCGGTAAAGAAAGATTCCGTAATGCCGTTATCAAAAGCATTCCGTTATGTGAATGTGGTGACAGATGGAACTATACAGGTAGATTCTGTTACAATGTTGTATGAATATGCTGATGTAAAAGAGAAAGGTAGTTTCAGATGTTCTGATGAAGAAATTAATAAGATCTATGATGTAGCTAAATATACTTTCCGGTTAAATACCAGGGAATTTTTTATCGATGGTATTAAGCGGGATAGATGGGTATGGAGTGGAGATGCTTATCAGAGTTATCTGATGAATTATTACCTCTTTTTTGATAATGAAACTGTATCCAGAACCATGCTGGCATTAAGAGGTAAAGACCCCGTAACTGGTCATATCAATACCATTATGGATTATAGTTTTTACTGGTTCCTGGGGATCTATGATTACTATTTATATACCGGAGATAAAGATTTTATCAAACAATTCTACCCACGGATGCAGGGGCTGATGGAGTATTGCCTGGGTAGAAGAAATAAAGATGGGTTGATGGAAGGGATGCCGGGCGACTGGATCTTTATTGACTGGGCAGATAAACTGAGTAAAAAGGGTGAAGTCAGCTTTGAACAATTATTATTATGCCGTAGCCTGGAAACAATGGCGCTCTGTGCAGATATCACCAATGAGAAAACCGATGCCACAAAATATAAACAGTATGCTGCTGAGCTGAGAACAAAACTTTTCTCACTTTACTGGAATGAATCAAAAAAGGCATTAGTACATAGTCGCATTGATGGGAGGCAAACAGAAAACGTAACACGTTATGCCAATATGTTCGCCATCTTCTTTGATTATTTTAACCAGCAACAGAAAGACGACGTTAAAAAATCAGTATTACTGAATGACAGTATTCAGCGCATTACCACACCTTATATGCGTTTCTATGAACTGGAAGCATTGTGTGCAATGGGTGAACAGGATTATGTATTGAAGGAAATGAAGGATTATTGGGGAGGGATGTTAAAACTGGGAGCCACCAGCTTCTGGGAAGAATACAAACCCTCTTTGAAAGGCGCTGCACATTATGCCATGTATGGCAGGGAATTCGGCAAGAGCCTTTGCCATGCATGGGGAGCGAGCCCTCTTTATTTGTTGGGTAAATATTATCTCGGGGTAAAACCAACAGCACCTGGTTATGAAACATATACGATTCAGCCTGTGTTAGGCGGTCTGCAATGGATGGAAGGCCGTGTACCAACACCTAAAGGTGAGATTGCTGTAAAATGCAGCACTAAAGAAATTACCATCAATACAGCGGAAGGAATTGGAACATTACGTTTCCGGAGTACTGTAAAACCAGTATGTAAAACCGCCGTAATAGAAAAGAAAGACGACTGCTATGAATTAACCCTTCAACCTCATCAAACTTATATTGTAAGTTATGCAGCTAAGAAATAAATTACTGAGTGTATTCATTATTATCTCTATAAATACTTTCGCACAGAAAGGATTAGTCAATACAGCCGCAAGCCCATATGCAAAGCTAAGCAGTGTGGATATGGGAAGTGTACAATGGACACAGGGATTCTGGGCAGAGCGTTTCGAAGTATGTAAGAATGCCATGGTGCCACATTTATGGGAAACCTACCATGATGCAGGGAAATGTCATTCTTTTAAGAACTTTGAAATTGCCGCCGGACTGGATACCGGATCTTTTAAAGGGCCTTCTTTTCATGATGGGGATTTTTATAAAACACTGGAAGCAGTAGCCAGTTTATATGCTGTTACAAAAGATCCTCAGCTGGACAATATGATGGATAGCGCCATTGCCGTGATAGCAAAAGCACAGCGGCAGGATGGATATGTATATACTAAGGCAATCATCGAACAAAAACAAACAGGTAAAAGAAAGATGTTTGATGATAAGCTAAGTTTTGAAGCTTATAATTTCGGACATCTTATGACTGCCGCCTGTGTACACTATCGTGCCACAGGCAAAACAACTTTGCTGCATGTTGCAGAAAAGGCCACGGATTTCCTGATTCAATTTTATAACACGGCCACGCCGGAGCAGACGCGTAATGCTATTTGTCCGTCTCATTACATGGGCATTATAGAACTTTACAGAACAACCGGCAACAAAAAATATCTCGCGTTGGCTAAAAAGCTGATCGACGTTAGAGGAATGACAGAAGGAACAGATGATAATTCGGACAGAGTTCCGTTCCGAGATATGAAAAGGGTAGTGGGTCATGCTGTAAGAGCGAACTATTTATTTGCAGGAGTGGCAGATGTATATGCAGAAACAGGGGACACCAGTTTATTACATACCTTAAATACGATGTGGGATGATGTGGTGAACAGGAAGATGTACATTACCGGTGGCTGTGGGGCTTTGTATGATGGGGTATCTGTAGATGGTATTTCTTATAACCCGGATACAGTGCAAAAGATTCATCAGGCTTATGGCAAAAATTATCAGCTGCCTAACTTCTCTGCACACAATGAAACCTGCGCCAACATTGGCAATGTATTATGGAACCGCCGGATGCTGGAATTAACGGGCGATGCCCGTTATGCTGATGTAGTGGAGCTCGCCTTATATAATAGTGTATTGAGTGGCGTTAGTATGGATGGTGATAAATTCTTTTACACCAATCCACTGGCTGTTTCTGCAAATTATCCTTACAGTCTGCGCTGGTCTGGCGGAAGAGAAAAATACATCTCATTATCTAATTGTTGTCCGCCAAATACAGTGCGAACTATTGCGGAAATAAGCAATTACATGTATAACGTATCCGATGAAGGATTATATATTGATATGTATGGAGGTAATGTACTAACAACAAAATTAAAAGATGGCTCTCCTATAAAATTGGAGCAACAAACTAATTATCCCTGGGATGGAAACATCGGGATTACCTTACAGGAAGCGCCTCTTAAAGAAACGTCTATCTTCCTGAGAATCCCGGGTTGGTGTAATAAAGCCACTCTGAGTGTAAACGGTAAGAGCATGCCTGTAACGGCTGCTTATGCCGAACTCAAACGGCAATGGAAAAAGGGCGATAAGATTGTACTTGTGTTAGACATGCCTGCTACTTTAATTGAAGCGAACCCTTTGGTAGAAGAAACGCGGAACCAGGTAGCTGTTAAGCGGGGTCCTATAGTTTATTGCCTGGAATCTGTCGATTTAAAGAAGGATCAGCAATTGTCGGATATCATTGTACCAGCCGCAATACAATTACAGCCTAAGCCTTTAAAAATAGATAATGGCAAAGTAATGGCGCTGGAAGGTGAGGCCAGATTATTACAACATAATAATTGGAATGGTACTTTGTATAAAGAAATGAACAAGAGCTCGCAGCCTGTTATGATAAAATGGATTCCTTATTATGCCTGGGCAAATCGTGGCAAAAGCGATATGAGTGTATGGCTGCCAGTGGGGAGATAAAAACATTCTTCATGATAATTGGTTGTTAATTTAAAAACTCCACTGCCCCAATTTACGTTAATTAGGTTAGTCGACTGCCCTAATTAACGTAAATTGGGGCAGTGGAGTTTTTTGCGTTAATGCAAAGTTAATATATTTCACTCTCCATTATTAGCGATACATCTACAGTTTCTTTATTCAGAATCACTATTGTCATGTAAAATGCAAACTCAATAAACATCCGGTTCTTAGCCATTTGTCACACACTTGATACCGTCATATAAAATTACTGCCAAATGGGTACAGCCCGCAATCCACTTAAATCTCAAGAGAATCTATTTCCTGAAAAGAAAAGATTCTGAATTTACCATCAGTAATTCTTAATAATAATTTTATATCGATATTAGTCAGAAATTTCTTACCTCGCATCCAAATCAGCTCATGATGTTCGTACGTTCATGTTTTCCGTTAGTGCTTCTTCTGATGGGTTCCCTTATTGCAACTGCTCAGAAAGATGACAATCCTACAGCTTTACTCCGTGGCCCATATTTACAGGTGGCTTCACCAACCAGCATCACTATACGCTGGCGTACTGATCCGGCTACCACCAGCAGGGTGCAATACGGAGACGGCCAGTTAAAAGAGGATACTGCTTTAACTACGGAACACATCGTAAGACTTACAGGATTACGGCCACATACCCGTTACTCCTATACAATAGGAGATTTGACAAAGGTATTGCAGGGGGATACTTCCAATTATTTCTACACACTTCCGGAAACTGGCAAAGCAGGTATATACAGGATCGGTGTATTTGGCGACTGCGGGAATAACTCCGTTAATCAACGGAATATAAAGCAGTCGGTATTGAAATACCTGGGTGAGAATTATATGGACGCCTGGTTACTACTGGGAGATAATGCTTATGAAAATGGTACAGATGCTGAATACCAGTCCAAATTCTTCAATATCTACAAAGATGATCTGCTGAAACAAAACCCGGTATTTCCTTCTCCTGGTAACCATGATTACAGTAATCAAATGTTTCCCGGTGCGGAAAAGATGGCAGAACGTATCAGCAAGATGGCCTATTACAAGAATTTTTCCATGCCCACGCATGGAGAGAGTGGAGGAATTGCCTCGAATACACCGGCGTTCTATTCTTTCGACATAGGAAACATCCACTTTTTATCACTGAACTCCTATCCACAGGAAGCAGAACAATATCGCCTGTTTGATACATTAAGCCAGCAAGTGCAATGGATAAAACGTGATCTGAAAGCGAATAAAAACAAGCAATGGATAATAGCCTACTGGCACCATCCTCCCTATACAATGGGTTCTCACAGCTCAGATGAAAATAAAGAACTGATTCTTATCCGGGAGAATTTTATCCGCATCCTGGAACGTAACGGTGTAGACCTGGTATTATGTGGTCACAGTCATGATTACGAGCGTTCCGGGTTAATGAAAGGACACTACGGAAAGGAAAATACTTTCAGCGCAGTTAAGCATAATCTCAGCACATCTTCCGGCTTATACGACGGAAGTGATAGCTCCTGCCCTTATGTAAAAGATGCCAGTCATGGGGGAACTGTTTATGTAGTGACTGGTTCTTCCGGCAAGCTGGGTGGTACGCAGCCTGCTTTCCCGCACAATGCTATGCAGTATTCTAATGCCACAGAAGGAGGCGCAAGTTTACTTGAAGTACAGGGCAACCGGCTGGATCTGAAATGGATCTGCGCAGATGGTGTGATCAGAGATCATTTTACGATGATGAAGAATGTGAACCAGCGTAAGGTAATTAAAGCGAAAGCCGGAACGAAGGTGACGCTCACAGCATCTTTTATTGGTGATTACAAATGGAGTGATCAGGATCAAACCACGCAAAGCATTACGGTAGTACCAAATGCAGGAACTACCACTTATGATGTGCAGGATAAGGAAAGTTGCATTAAAGACTCCTTTACCATTATAGCCACCAAATGAAGCTCATCTGCATTTGTTTATTGCTCGCAATAGCCTTGCCGGGAGAAAAACCGTTGACAGACTATTTCAGAAAAACGCAGGTCATCTTTGCCGCGAAGGCTATTTCTATGCAACAGGCCATCGCATTGATAGATGCGAAAAATCCGGCTACACTACAATATGCGAAAGAGTCGCTGAAACAATGCAGGGTCAGTTATAAACAGCTGGCTTTCTTTCTCGAATATTTCTTTACCAGCGAGGCTCATGTATTTAATGCACCCCCTAAATATGAAGTTGACGAGCCGTATATAGAATACGAAGCACCGGTAGGATTACAACAGATAGAATCACTGTTATACGATTCGGCCGTATACACTCATAAAACGGAATTGATGGCAGAAGCAGAAGTTGTAGCCAGTTCTGCGGCTGACCTGCCTTCTTTATTATATCACTTTTCTGCGACTGACGGACAGATCATCGAAAGTGTAAAACTGGAACTGATCCGTATCATGACGCTGTATATCTCCGGATACGATGCACCTAATCTCAAGAGTGGAATAGAAGAAGCTGCTGCTGCGATGACAGCCATCAACATAATTGTATCGCCTTATGTGAACGATAGCATACGTTATTCTCTGAAAAGGACGATAGAATATCTTCAAAAAGACAAAGACTTCGATACATTTAACCGGCTGGAATTTTTAACCGGTTATGCATTGCCGTTACAACGGCAACTGAATATCTTACAAGGTATTAATACCACTCCTGCGCTCAACGGAAATACTACTTTATTCAGCAAAGACGCCTTAAATAAGTCAGCATTTCCCGGAGCAAACCAAACCGGTGATACGAGCCTGGGACGGCGATTGTTTTTTGAAAAGGCTTTATCGGGTAATGGTACCCGGAGCTGTGCTACCTGCCATCAGCCTGATAAATATTTTATCGATGGAATGGCAAGAAATATTTCGTTAGAAGGTGGAGAACTACCGAGAAATACCCCCGGTTTATTATATGCCAGTTACCAGTATTCGCAGTTCTGGGATGGTAGAGCAAAGAGCCTGGAAGAGCAGATTGTAATGGTGATGCATAGTAAACAGGAAATGGATGCTGTTGATGATACTGTGATCCATCGTCTTAAAAATATTACCATGGATCAGGTAGTGAATTCACTGGCTGCTTATCTCCGCACATTAGCACCTTTTAATTCTCCATTTGATCATTATATAGCAGGTGATCATTCCGCATTAACACCACAACAGCAGCATGGATTTAACTTATTTATGGGCAAGGGGCAATGTGGTACCTGTCATTTCGCCCCACTGTTTAATGGATTAATACCACCCTTATATAACAGAACAGAATTCGAAGTATTAGGCACTCCGCAAACTGAAGATCTCCTGCATCCTTTTAAAGATGCTGATGAGGGGCGTTATTCCTTTTTTAGGATAGGGTTCTACGAAGGAGCATTTAAAACACCCACTATACGGAATGCGGCCGTAACTGGTCCATATATGCATCATGGTGCTTTCAGTAGTATGGAACAGGTCCTGGCCTTTTACGATAAAGGGGGAGGAGCCGGCATTGGATTAAAACTAACGAACCAGACACTTTCTGCCAGTCAGCTTCATCTGGAAGAGTCCGAAAAGAAAGCCATCATCGCTTTTATGGAAGCACTCACAGATCAATAACTCATTTTATTTTATCCAGGAATGCCTTTGTTTGTTCCCTGTAAATAGCAATCCTATGTGTTCGTACAAGGTCTGGTGTTACATTGTCTGCATTGGCTAGTTTTAAAGTAATCTTTTTCGATTCCAGTAACGGCATATGGCAATCAATACAATTCTTGCTCAACACTAATCCATTGGTAGGTTTAAACGTGCAGGTATTATGTGCCATACCATTTTCATTATGACAACTAATACATCGTGGTGAAAAGATCTGCGGACTATTCACTTCATTTACATGCACATCATGACAGGAAGCGCAATCCATTTTTTCTGTCATTTTAAAGCATTTACTGGCTGTGAGCAGTCCATATTGATTGCCGTGAACATCCAGTGCATCCAGGGAATCCGCTTTGAAATTGGGGCTGGAATAATCATTCAGGGGCTCGCCCACTATAAAGGAAAAGGCAGGTTTAATAGCTTTTCGCATACCTGAGTGGCATAATGCGCAGGCATCCAGCCGTTGTTGACGGGAAAGGTTTTTGATACCAATAATGTTTTGTGCCGTCTTTTCTTCCGGATGTTTGGTGTGGAATGCCACATGTGCAGCAGCAGCGCCGTGGCATCTTTCGCAATCCACGCCGTAAATGATTTTCTTTTTATTGAAGATAGTGCCTTCGGGTTTAACGGTTGTTGATGCATACGTGCTATGACATTCTATACATGCACCCTCAATTGGTCTGTTGAATTTCACATAATTAACCGGATAGCCGGGACTGTTACACCAGTCATTGTTTGGCGTATAATATGAAACCGGTAGCTGGAACAACTTATTCTGCTCCCAGTACAGATAGGTCTGTCCTTTTCTGCCGGAGCCTATTACAACACCAAAGGCCCGCTGTTCTGTAGGAATCCCATTAACATAAGCTGTTTGCCAGAAACCATCTTTCCGCTTTTCCAGTAATACTTCCATCCATTTGTTATATATGAATTCATTTTTTCCAGGTTCAAAACTTCCTTTGATAAACGCTTCGGATGCAGGTCTGGAAGTAAAGTAATGCGCGGTATGACGACTGCTGTCAAAGATATTTTTATGGCAGGACTGGCAGGATGTTGAGCCCGCAAATGCAGGATTTTCAGCTATTTTTCCCGATGTACTATTATTCAGAGAAGAGCACATCACACTGCCCACGATAATGATAACTACTATAATGAGGAAAACAAGAACTCGCATATCTGTTGTTTGAATGCCGAAGGTGACTATGATACAAACAAATAATATGATGATTTGGTTAAACAATTTGATCCTCCAGGAAGACAAGCTGTTTAATTGCCAGTGAAAAAACGTTCGTGCAGCTTTTTAGGGTATTCATGTAGTTTTTTTGCGATGCCCGTGTAATTCTCCGGAATAGGAATTGAATGAATACTTATATTGTAATAACGATAACAGTCATGTCCTCCTTGAGGGCAAGTTGATAGTAAGTTCGTAGTGAGTCTATAGTTGCTTCGTAGGTTGAACACCCTTTGGACGTAGGTTGGACACCCTTAGTTCGTCTTCAGGCTTTCAAACCACGGTTAACCTATTATCAAACCATGATTAAACCCTAATCGTGCTGTCCTGGCAGGGTTGAGGAATTAATCATCCATATTAGACGATGAGAAGCAGTTCTGATATTATTTCAGCTTATTCTTCCTCATTGAATACTTATAGAAGTCTTCTACTTTGGTTCTTGCCCAGGGAGTTTTGCGTAAGAATTTGAGACTGGATTGAACGGAAGGATTACTTGTGAAGCAATTGATGTTAATATGCCGGCCCAATTCTTCCCATCCATAGCTTTCTGCAAGATGGGTAACAATCATTTCAAGTGTTAGTCCGTGTAACGGATCATTGGACATGCTTTCTAACTTCATACCTGCAAAGATAAATTAAATAGTATGTATGCGAATTAGTATTTGTTTTTTGTACTTTGATATGCATAACCGAAACCTCATTATTTTGCGAATCATACTTTGCCTGCTGTCTGTTTTACCTATGATGGTGATGGCACAAAAGAAGAACGAACCCTTTCAGCTGCATATTCATCGGGCATCTTCTCCCGTTAAGATAGATGGTGTTATGGATGAGCAGGCCTGGCAGGATGCAGAGATGGCAACTGACTTCCATATGATCTTACCTATGGATACCAGTTATGCTAAAGTGCGTACAGACGTGCGTATGACGTACGACGATCAGCATATTTACCTGCTGGTGGTGAACTATAACGGGGTTCCTGGTCCTTATATGGTAGAATCATTACGGAGAGATTTTGCTTTTCTCAAGAATGATAACTTCCTGCTCTTCATGGACCCTTTCGACGACCAGACCAATGGTTACTCTTTTGGAGCTAATGCTGCAGGTGCCCAATGGGATGGGATTATGTACGACGGTGGGAAGGTAGACCTTAGTTGGGATAATAAGTGGAGCTCTGTAGTAAAGAATTATCCTGATAAATGGATCTTCGAAGCGGTCATTCCTTTTAAGACCATCCGTTATAAAAAGGGGATCAGCAAATGGGGGATCAATTTCGGGCGCAATGATCTGAAAACGACTGAAAAAAGTAGCTGGGCACCCGTTCCCCGGCAATTCCCTTCCGCTTCACTGGCCTACACAGGCGTGCTGGTATGGGATGTTCCACCGCCCGATCCCGGTCCTAATATCTCTGTGATCCCATATCTGCTTGGTGGAGTCAATAAGGATTACCAGGCAGGCAAACCAGAAAAATACCGGGGCGATGCAGGAGTAGATGCAAAGATCGCAGTCACCTCTTCCCTGAACCTGGATCTCACTATAAACCCCGATTTCTCTCAGGTAGACGTGGATAAGCAGGTCACGAATCTGGACCGGTTTGAACTGTTCTTTCCGGAAAAGCGGCAGTTCTTCCTTGAAAATGGTGATCAGTTCACCAACTTTGGTTACACCAACATCCGGCCTTTCTTTTCAAGACGAATAGGACTTGGCGTGCCTATCCTGTTCGGAGCCCGGTTGAGTGGTAAACTAAACCGGAACTGGCGACTGGGGTTAATGAATATGCAAACGGATGCTGAATCTTCCCTGGGTTTACCTTCCCAGAATTTTACCGTAGCGGCGTTGCAACGGCGTGTGTTTGCCCGTTCTAATGTCGGGCTGTTGTTCATCAACAAAGAATCTCTTAACTACAATCCTGACAAGATCACAGATAAGCCGGTCTATTCCCGTTATAACCGCAATTTCGGAATGGAATACAACCTGGCTTCCTCTAATAACTTCTGGACAGGCAAAGCGTTGCTGCTGAAATCTGCCAGTCCGGGTAAGTCCGGGCACGACTGGGTGCATGCGGCAAACCTTCAGTATACCAGCCGCACCTGGAATATCAGCTGGCAACATGAATACGTAGGGCGTAATTATAATGCCGAGGTGGGATATGTACCAAGGCAGGGATATATTAAGTTGTTGCCACAGATCACTCATTTATTTTTTCCTAAAACAGGAGCGGTGTTAAGTCATGGTCCACAGGTGCAACTCACTAATTTCTATGATGAGCATATGAATCGTACGGATAATGAACTGTTGCTTTCTTATGGTATTATTTTTCGTAAGCGGAATACATTAACAATATGGAGTACCAATAGTTATGTGCGGTTGTTACAGCCTTTTGATCCCACCAATACCGGGAAGGACAGTCTGGCAACTGGCACAAAACACAGTTGGAATACTGTGGGCGTTGATTATGTATCCAAGCCTCAGAGCCTTTTCACGTATTCTTTTTCCGGTCGTTATGGAGGTTATTATGCAGATGGCACACGGCTAACACTGGGAGGGGAATTGGGCTACCGCTTTCAGCCGTATGTAAGTATTGCGATGAGTACCACTTATAATGATATCCGGCTGCCGCAGCCCTGGGGCAGGAATGCTTTTCTGCTGGTAGGGCCACGGTTGGATGTTACAATGACCAATACGCTCTTTTTTACAGGTTTTATGCAGTACAATGAGCAATTGAAGAATATGAACCTGAATACCCGTTTCCAGTGGCGTTATCGCCCTGCATCTGATCTGTTCGTTGTATATACTGACAATTATTTGCCCGCACCATTAGCTATTAAGACACGCGCATTGGTAATAAAACTGGTGTATTGGTTAAACATCTGAATGCCGCCTGTTAAGGGATACGATAAAATTAACATATGATGTTTTGATGATTTCAGTAACGGTTGAGAGGGCTGTATTATTGAAGCGTGCTTGAAAAAGTTTTAATTTTTTTGTACCTTCATATAAATCACGTTGTCCGTTTCACACATTTTTATTTCACCCGAAACGGATATAAATGATTAAGCAAATACACTATGGGTAGATCACAAGAAACATTTAGTAAAAAAGAAAACGAAAAGAAAAGATTAAAAAAGAAAAAGGACAAGGAAGAAAAGAAGGCAGAAAGACAAGCCAATTCTAAGCCAGGAAAAACACTGGAAGAAATGATGGCGTACATTGATGAGAATGGTAACATTTCATCAACTCCCCCGGACCCTAAGAAAATGAAAGTCATCAGAACAGAAGATATCCAGATCGGAGTTGCTAAGCAGCAACCGATGGATGAGGCTGATCTGATCAGAAAAGGGGTGGTTACATTCTTTAATGAATCCAAAGGTTATGGCTTCATCAAAGATTTGCAAACACAGGAGAGCATTTTCGTACATATCAACGAATTGGTAGATGCGATCAGAGAGCATGACAAAGTAACCTTTGAAGTGCAGATGGGACATAAAGGCCCGAATGCAGTATCTGTGAAAAAGAGTAGCTAAGCACGAACCTTGTCTTATCTTTAGTATCCCTCTTATGGTATCGAAATATCATAATGGCACGAGTTTGACATCAGGTGAGAAAATTATAGTTAAATAACCGTCCTCATGGACGGTTTATTTTTTTGCATTGATTTCTGTCATTTTGATAAATATGAAAGTCTGATAGGAATAGAGGATATCCCGGAAGTTTTCAAAAATTCCCAAATATCAATTGAGTAGGTGATCAGACATGTTCATTCTCCTGTTTTTCAATTTCCTTTTTCACCTCTTCTATCAATTGTTGTTCTGTTGGCAAGTACAATTTGTATTCACTTGCGATAATCGTCTTGTTATTTTCTGGCAGGGAAATTTTCACGACAGCATTATTTTTTTCGGCACAGAGTAGAATTCCAATGGTAGGATTTTCAAAATCCTTCTTTTCATAGCGATCATAGTAATTAACATACATCTGCAATTGCCCGATATCCTGATGTGTAAGTTTTGTAGTCTTTATTTCAATGATGACAAAACATTGCAAAAGACGGTTGTAAAAAACAAGGTCAATGAAAAACTCATCTCCCTCAATGTTCAGCCGTTTCTGTCTTGCAACAAAGGCAAAACCATTGCCGAGTTCTAGTAGGAAGTCGTGTAAATGGGTAATAATAGCTTGCTCCAGATCTTTTTCGTAATAAGATGCTTCCCTGTGTAATCCTAAGAATTCAAGATACATAGGATCTTTGATAATTTCTTTAGCGTCAGACATCTGTTTTTCGTTTTTGGCTAGGGCTAATACACTTTCCCTGTCATTACTCATCAGTAGTCGTTCCCATAGACCGCTATGAATTTGGCGTTCTAACTGGCGCACAGTCCAATTGTTTTTAACGGTTTCTGCCATATAGAAATCTCTTTTGTCTTGATTATCAATTCGTATTAGTAGTTTGTACTGGCTCCAACTCAATTGCGAATACACTGTATTCGCAATTGGAAACGTCCGGTAAAACTGCCGGATTAGCTCTACCTGTCTTTTAGAAAAGCCGCTTCCGTATTCAGGTTCTAATTGTTCAGCTATGAATTTAGTAAGGTAATTGCCGTAATCTGCCCGGTCTTTTCCTACCTGCTCCTCTTCAAAAATACGCTGGCCAATATGCCAGTACATTATGGTACGCTCATGATCCACCAACCGGATAGCCTTGTCTTTCGCATTGTGAATAATGGTTTTAATATCTGCTATTACAGATTGATTGAGTAGCATGTAAAGAATTTTGAATTCTGTAAAACTACAAAAAATATGAAGCGTAACTATAAGATCATAGCATTATTTCTGTTCCATTTTTACCTTATTACATATTGATTATCTAATGTTTATATGGATATTTAAAGATTCAACTTTCCTTAAATCTTTCATTAGAATGTTCGAAATCTGTCCGCTCACCCCAACCAACAAATTAAAAAGCCTTCAAGTCATTAGACCTGGAGGTGAAATGGACAAATTAAACAGCCGGCTAGAAAATTCAGGGACCGGTATCAGAGAAAAATCAGAGAGGGCGTGGCAAAAAGGACCCTTCAGATCGTTGGATTTGAAGGGTCCTTGGTTTAAAGAAATTTCTATTTGTGAATCAATAGTACATTTTAAAAGCGGGCCTCACACCGCTTATGTTTCAAAGGGCTCAGGGCGCCTGTATATACCAGCGCTGATTAGCACCGTTCAGCCATGCCCATTGCTGCATTTTGGTGCCATCATCATTGATATAATTGGCGTCTACATCCAATACTTTTCCGCTCCGTTTGTTGATAATGGCAAAGGTGCCGTTGGATTGAGGCTGGACCAGCCATTGCTGGTTATCGCCGCTCAGCCAGTCCCATTGCTGTATCTTGGTGCCGTTGGCTGCTATTATATTGGCGTCTGCATCCAGTACTTTTCCGCTGGCCACACTGGTGATACGATAATAACCGTTGCCCAGGTAAGCGAACGACCATTTCTGGTTGTCGCCGTTCAGCCAGCTCCATTGTTGTACTTTGGTGCCATTCTCGGTAATATAGTTGGCATCAACATCCACCACCTTTCCACTGGCTTCGCTCACAATCTTGTAAGTGCCGTCAGCTATGGGGTTGCCACCACTGATGCTACCGTACAGATAGTTAAGGGCTACCTGGTCATTGGTATTAAAGGGGCGGTTTACGGTACTGCCTATACAAGCCAGCATCCAGCTGTTAGGATCGCCTGCCGTAGGAGTGCCGGGTATATGATCAGCCCCCACGCCGGCCTCGCCTTCATTACCGCCGGAACCGCAGCTGTACGCCCGGTTGAAATAGTCGGTATGACGGAAGCCTATGGTATGACCTATTTCATGCGCAATGATTGTAGCCATCCATCCCTGGTTAGGAGTGCTGCCGATATAAGAGGCGTTAAGCTTGATAGGACTGGGTGGGTTGCCATAAGCATCCGGGAAGCCGGCTGATTGTCCCAGTACGCCCGTGCCCAGGTTGGCATTGATGATGTCTATCTCTCCTCCGCTGGCTACACGCTGGAAAGATATACGCAGGCCAAGCGCGTTATAGCGGGCAATGGCTTCATCTGCCGCAGTGGTATATGCTGCAGGTAAGTTAGTAACGGAAACAGTGATCACCCGGTGCCCGGAAGTGGCAATAATGTTCCAGGTTTGGTACTGTTCTGTTTTAGCGATCACCAGTTCTCTGCCATTTACTTTTTCTTTAAGTGAATGGTCGGGCAGGAAGATGTCGCCTTCCACCACATAACCATTTTCTACTCTTCTTATTTCCTGGGTGTTGAATCCCATGGCTTTGATCTGTGCGACCACGTCTTGTGTGATCTCATTTTTGGATTGCTCCCGTACCTGATCTTTTTTACAGGAGAAAAGTATTAAGCTGCATGCGAGGGTGCATAACAATGCTTTCAAGAGATGCTTCATGTGTGTGTTAATTTGGGTTAAAAGACATAGTAACTAACGGTAAGTGAGGCCCGCCGGGGTGAGGTAATGTTTAAAAGTTAGGGTTTAATGATTTGCGCGTAAAAATTAATAAAAAAGATGGATACTGGTTATTCCATTTTAGCTGTGGTAGGCTGTATGGATCTCAAAAGAGACTTATTGTTAAAAGCGGTTTTTAAAAGTTTACCGATGATTGCTATAAAATATGCCAGTTTTAATCAATAAATTGACCACTAGTTAGTACGAAACAAACAGGGGTACTTTTGGTATTGACCTGTAAGCGGAGGTTTTCATCGCCTTTACTGGTTCGAAATCTGTCCAATCTCCCAGCCCACTTATTGCAATAATGACTTTTCCCAAGTATTGAGACAGTAGGAGCTATTAAATAAGTCTATTAATTTTGTAGAGTAGTTGCAAGGTTATAACTTCGCCGCAAACTATACCTGTGATAAAAAAGTCAATTGAAAGTCTTCAGCTGGAAGCAGCACAAACAGGCGGCAATACGTTGAAACGGAGTTTGGGAGGTATTAACCTGATAGCCATAGGCATTGGAGTTATTATTGGAGCCGGCCTTTTCTCATTAACGGGCATTGCGGCGGCTAATAATGCTGGTCCGGCAGTGATCCTGTCTTTTATCCTGGCAGCGGTAGGATGTGCCTTCAGTGCGCTCTGTTATGCCGAAATGGCTTCTATGGTTCCTGTGGCAGGAAGTGCTTATACTTATGCATATGCCACATTGGGAGAACTGTTCGCCTGGATCATAGGCTGGGATCTTGTCCTCGAATATTCTGTTGGTGCAGCTACTGTTGGCATCAGTTGGTCGAGATACCTGGTTACTTTTCTCGCTAAATTCAATATTCACTTACCGGCACAGCTGGTCGCTTCTCCTTTTGAATTGATCACATTGGCAGATGGTACACAGATTCACGGGTATATCAACCTGCCTGCGGTATTGATCATTGTGTTCATCACTTCGATCATTATATGGGGTACAAAAGGATCTGCACTTTTCAATGCCATCGTGGTAGCATTAAAGGTGAGTGTAGTCTTGGTGTTCATTGCACTGGGCTGGCATTATATCAATCCGGAAAACTATAAACCGTTCATTCCTGCCAACACCGGGGAATTTGGTCACTTTGGATGGAGTGGTGTTCTGCGCGGAGCTGGAGTGGTATTCTTTGTATTCATCGGCTTTGATATTGTAGCCACAATGGCGCAGGAAACAAAGAACCCCAAGCGGAATATGCCAATAGGCATTCTCGGTTCCCTGGTAATATGTACTATCCTGTTTGTATTGTTTGGTTATGTGATGACCGGGCTGGCACATTATACTGCGTTTAAGGACAGTGCTGCGCCCGTAGCAATCGCTATTCAGAACACGCCATATGAATGGCTGTTCCTTGCCGTTATCGCCGCTATCCTGATAGGATATACTTCCGTGATCCTGGTAGATCTCCTGGGGCAATCCAGGGTGTTCTATTCCATGAGTAAGGATGGCCTGTTGCCCCAGGTATTTTCTCAACTGCATCCCCGGTTTAATACACCGTTTAAATCCAATATTGTATTGTGTCTTTTCATTAGTCTGTTCGCCGGACTTGTTCCCATAGGGGTAGTTGGTGAAATGACCAGTATCGGTACTTTACTGGCATTCGTCATGGTATGCCTGGGGGTACTGATTTTACGGAAAACGCAACCGGATCTGCCACGCGCATTTAAAACACCATTTGTGCCGGTGGTTCCTATCCTGGGTATTCTCACCTGTCTTACTATGATGGTGGCTTTACCGCTGGATACCTGGATCCGTTTGATAGTGTGGTTGCTGATCGGCTTTGCTATCTATTTCGGATATGGGAAGAAAAACAGCAAGCTGGGGCAGGAGCAGAGAAAATAAGATATTCTTTTTATAAGGCGAAGAGATGGTTTTATAACTATCTCTTCGCTTTTTTGTATCTTCATACCTCGTTAAACACATCAGTATCAATCGAGTTTGTAATCTCAAAAAATAATCTTCCCTTTCTTGTCACGTTTCGTTCTGCTTATTTGTTTTAATAGTACTAAAACGATAAGTATGACACAACAACATTCAAATCAGGAAACAAACAAGAATGAGCAGCATAAAAGAGCTTTCATTGTTTGGCTGGCAATCTTCCCTTTAATAACGATTTTACTCTGTTTGCTGGGAGATATTTTACTACCACTCCCTCTTATTTTAAGAACATTTATACTAACAATTATAGTTGTACCTACTATGGTTTATTTTCTTGTACCGCTATATACCAAACTATTCAGTAGCTGGTTCAACAAGTAGTATTTGTAAAAAGAAAAACAGTTTTATATAATTCATAAAATACAAAATCATGATAACCGTAAAAGTAACTTACACAGTAAAATCAGCATTTATTTCCCAAAACCAGGAAAACATTAACCTGTTTATGGATGAATTCCGCAAAATTGGTAGTAAAGACTTTCGTTACACAGTCTATTTATGTGAAGATGGAAAAACATTTGTTCATCTTTCCCATTATCAGAATGAAGAAATACAAAAGTATTTGCTTAACGTACCATCATTTAAGTTATTTCAGAAACAAAGAGATGAAAGTGGGCTTGAAGGCGCTCCTCAAATAGACGTAATGAAAATGGCGGCATCTTCAAATGATATTTTCAGTCAACAGTGATATCAGAATAGATAATTAAAAATATATTGCTGCGGCGGGATTGACTAGTCAATCCCGCTTTTTTGCTTTGTAAAATAAATTAACATTGGCTTAATAAACATTGTTGTAATGAGAGGTATATTAGTATCGAATTCATTTTAACCAATAATTCAGATTGATAAAATGCTATTAAGTATTGTTAAAATAAGAGAAACAAGCGTTGTGTTATTAAGTTAGTTTTGCGGCATAGAAAATACTCTCAGATAACCATATGAAAAAAACCTGACCAGCCTTTTTATATACATTATCCATAAGAAGTAAATCAACTTAACCTATTTACTAATAAGAAAACCTATTTACCAACAAAAACCATTTGCTAATAAGAAAACCCATTTGCTGGCAAGAAAACCTATATGCCATCAAAAAACTATTTGCTGACAAGAAAAACCATTTACAAACAAAAACCATTTACGAACAAAAAAACCATTAACTGACAAGAAAACTATTTTCTAACAAGGAAACCCATTTACAAACAAGAAACCCATTTACCAATTAGAAAACCTAAGAAAACCTATTTTATGAGAAGAGTAAAATCTACTATCCTAATTTTGTGCTTACTTTTTTATTATTCCTTAGCGGGAGCTCAGACAAACATTGCCCCACAGGCAACATCGAGCACTTCGTACGTATCATCCTGGGAAACTATTGCTGCTTTAAATGACAATTTTACCCCGGCGAATTCTAATGATAAATCCCATGGTGCTTATGGCAACTGGAACAATCCTAACACAACCGAATGGGTGCAGTACGACTGGTCACAGAATTATACAGTGACTTCCATTGAAGTGTATTGGTTCAATGATGCAGGAGGGGTGCTGACTCCTACTACAGCGTATGCAGATTATTGGAATGGCTCCTCCTGGATTCGCCTGGGTAACATACCTCTGCAGACCAATGCATTTAACGTATTGTCTGTAGCGTCGGTTAGTACAAACAGGATACGGGTATCGATGCTTAACAAGAGCCAATCCACCGGATTACTTGAGTGGCGCGTAATTGGCACTACCGTAGGAGGACCAGTAGATACTACTACTACCGGAGGAAAAGCTTATGTATGGCCCGCGTATTCTCCTACCATCAAGTATAATTTCAGAGATGAATTTCCTAGTTTACCAGCTCCTTCCAGTGCGTTAAATGATTGTCCTCAGGTTGCAGGAACTCAATCTTCACAATGGTGGGCTTTCCGTTGGGGACCAAATAAAAATTCACTGGTTACAACAGCTGCCATTACACCGCTGCTTGCAAGAATGAACACAGATTTTGCCTACTTCCGCGATCAGATGGGCTGGCCTCCGGATTTACGTGCGAAGAAAGGTTATTTCAGTTCAGTATATCTGTATGGTTCAGGACTTTGTACTGATAATGCGCCTAATACAGAATTGGGTGGCTGGCAGAGTACTATATACTATAACGGAGTTAGCTGGCCAATGGTACTTGCATCCTATTATCCTATCTACAGTTATGATCCTGCCTGTACATATAGTGACCGCGAATTCCAGAAAGGTGCAATGGTGCATGAAGGTATTCATGCTTTATTGGCCGACTTACCAGGTGTAAAAAAGTCTGCATGGTTCCAGGAAGGTGGTAACGTTTGGTTACAGCAAACTGCCGATGCAAGGAGATCCAATAACTTTAATACAATGGGCGATCTGAATGGTACAGATTTCATCGCTCCTTTTATGCCAATTGAGTGTTACTCAGGTTGGTTACAGGATGGTAGTTTTGGTGGACCATCAGCAGAAGGTGTTAACATGTTTAACGGTAATCAGCAGATTTGTACATGGCGTACATTTTTAGGAGGACACCAATACAGCAGTTCGTTCCCCACTTTTTTAGGAAATACACTTGGTGATGGAGCAGTGCCCTGGATATGGAGAAATGCACCAGGTCGCGTACTTGAAGGTATTGCTTCCGGAGTTGGTGCAACACAAATGCGCAGGTTAATTACAGAATACCGTGCAAAACAGGCACTCGTAGATTTCGGCCCATGGAATAAAGCTATACTGGGATTATTGAATGGACACTTCGGACAATCAATTGGTGCAGAGTGGCAACCTTCCTGGTTAAAACCTGCAGCATGGATTGCTACACCATATGTTAAAACTACAAACAATGCAGGATTGCTTACCCCCGATACCACCACATTACCAGGATGGTCCGGAGCAAATCAGATCCCTTTACAGGTAACAGGAAATATGGTTACTGTTAACTTTGAACCGATTGGTGCGAATATGACATGTCAGCTGGTTTATCGTTCCACAACAGGCGTACCTGTATATAGCCAGTTCGTTTCAAGCGGTACTTGTAGTTTAAAGCTGGATGTTCCTCCTGCAAGTGGAGTAGTCATTGCAGTTATTACAAATACTGATTACATCTATAATGGAGAAACTACCCGTAAGGCTCATTATGATTACCGTTTAAGATTGGTTACCGGAGTTACAGGTACTGCAAGTGTTAACACCAAATGGTATAATTCAGCCACATTAGCAAGTGCCAGGACAGCTGGTGATGATACCGCTGATGAAATAGGTATTGACTGGTCTAAGTATTGCAATCATTCATTTGAGAATACCCGTGAGGTTGCAGAAGTGAAAAAGATAGTTAATCCTGCTGAGTTTCTGATGTATCCAAATCCAGTTGTAGAGAGCACTAATTTAAAGCTTGAATTTACTAATGCGGAAATGGAAAAGACTGTTATCACCATTATTAAGATGACTGGTGAGAGAGTTTTTGAGACTGTGACAGTAGGTAAAAACTATATCATTAATACGAAGAATCTTAAGAGCGGTTTCTACTTAGTGAGAATTAAGAACTCTAAGACGAACACCACGCAGAAGCTTGTTGTTATGTAATTTTGTATTGAACCGCTCCTGAAAGAGTTGACGGTTAAGAATAATCCTGGTTACACTATGTAACCGGGATTTTCTTTTTATGTCAGTTTTCATCGTATACAGAGGTTACTATCATGCGGGATAGTACTATATAAAGTATAGTAATATGTCTGTAAGTTTGCATTACTAAATAAAGTAAACCAGAAAAAATGAAGAAGAACAAAATTATCTATTGGATAAGTACAGGCATTATTGCATTTATGATGTTATTTAGTGCATATAGTTACCTGACGAATAATGAAATGAAAGCCGCATTGGAGCAGCATCTTGGATATCCTTTTCATTTTAGGATTGAATTAGCGATTGCAAAAGTTATAGGTGTTTTGGTTTTATTAATTCCGGGAATACCAGCAAAAATTAAAGAATGGGCCTATGCAGGTTTTACATTCGTTTTTATATCAGCATTTGTGGCCCATTTATCAGCTGGAGATGGTATCCAGCACGCCATTATGCCGGTAATATTTTTAGGGATTCTGGCAGCTTCTTATATCAATAAGGATAAGATCCACAGTTAAGATGAGTTTGGATTAGATACATGTTGTCAACATTGTATCTGATGCTGTGCTCTTTTCACAAGAGGACCCAAATATAAAAAGGGCGTATCATATTTTTTGATACGCCCTTTTTATATTATTGAAAATGAATTGGAGCATTGTTTGTTAATCCCTGAAGAATAGGACTTGCAATAAGAATTTAAACTCTAATTTTTACCTCCCCGCTCAACATTTTTTATATCCTGCTCTCTGTTCTTTTTAAAATCAAAATGTTCGAAGTCCTTTGTTGCGGGCACTTGTATAGTATAATTATCAAGGATATCTATTTCAATAACTATATTATCTGTTTTTAAATCTATGATATGCCCACCAGCATCCTTTTGCTGAGACAGGTAATGAAAATGATAACCTGCAATATTGGTGTTGTCCATGAATGAGGGCAAACGGTATCCTATCATATCGCCCTGAGAGTCTGCAAATTCAAAGAAGTGTTGCAGGTTCAGCATATCAGCCAAGGGCGTATGTTCGTGTTCTTTAACTGGTGGGAAAGCCCTTGTTTTAACATAACTGAATTTTCCACTGATATGAATAGCGTACATCCCGTTTATATTGGTTAAGATACTATCCAGGTAGTGGAAAAGGGTCGCCTTGTTCATTGGCATATTGGGAGTTATCTTAATATCGGGATGAAAGAAGTTGATCATCGCAAAAGGAGTTAGCTGCTTATCATCAACAATAAAGGTTTTACCCGTGTGTTGTGTTTGGTAGATCTTTCCCTGGAATATCATGATTTCTCCATCCAGTTTATCGGGTGCACCAAGACCAAAATCCCCATGTTTTTTGAGAGATTTAAACGGATAAAACCCATCGTAAAGACCACCGATAAGACCAGCGCCGATGCCTACAGTGAAGAGGGAACTATCCGGAGGAACGTCTTTTTTAACACCTGGATAAGAGCTGGCAGATAATGCAGATATACATATAGCCAGGATGATGATAGATAACTTATTGACAAGACGCATAGATTGTGATTTTTTCAAGGGAATAAAGATAGCATTTTAAAGAGTACTTTTTTTTGCTCGGGATAGATTGTACCTTAGCATTGGCCGTAACTTCCTTTTTAATATCTTTCGAAATCCCATAAAATAATGCCATCAATAGCTAATAATACACAGCATAGCAAAGCAGAAACCCTCAAAGCATTGCATGAGCGTGCAGGAATATTCGTTATCCCCAATCCATGGGATGCAGGTTCTGCAAAATTACTTACCAGACTTGGGTTTGAAGCACTGGCTACTACGAGTGCGGGACTGGCTTATGCGCTGGGAAAACCTGATGGTTATGGTGCGGTTACCCGTGAAGAAACATTAAAAAATGTACAGGATATTATCATGGCCACCCATCTTCCGGTTTCAGCCGATCTGGAAAATGGTTTTGGCGACGAGCCCGAAGCTTGCGCGGCAACAATTTTACAGGCAGCCAGGATAGGTCTTGTAGGAGGTTCAATAGAAGATGCTACCGGGAGGCCCAGCGATCCTATCTATCCGTTTGAATTGTCTGTAGAGCGTATACGAGCAGCTGTATCAGCAGCCCGGAGTTTACCATTTCCTTTTACATTAACTGCACGTGCAGAAAACCTCATACATGGTCGCCCGGATCTTAAAGATACTATACGTCGTTTGGAAGCCTATGCAGCTGCTGGTGCAAATGTGCTCTTTGCTCCGGGACTAAAAACACGTGAAGAAATTGAACGCGTGGTAAAGGCTGTAGCTCCAACACCTGTGAGTGTGGTAATGGGGCTGGGAAATGTAACTTTTTCACTGGATGACCTGGCTCATCTCGGTGTAAAACGTGTAAGCCTGGGCTCATCACTTGCACGTGCTGCCTATAGTGGTTTCTTTAATGCGGCGGAAGAGATCCGGCAAAAAGGTACATTCACTTTTGCAGAAACTAATATTTCATATGCAAGTGTCAACGAAATAATGAAATCAGTTTAAAAATAAGACAATGAAAAGAATGTTAACTTTATCCTGATAGAATACTCTTTAACCCAACTAACAAAATCCCGTATGAAAATCCTTTCAAGCGCTGTATTAGCAGCGGTTAGCCTATTATTTACCAGTTGTGCCAAAAGCACAGAATCGCTGAAATTATCCACTGTAGCCGCTGCCTCAGCAGGAGCTCCTTCAGATCCTGCCAGAGCTGCTTTAAAAAGCCTGATCTCTAATGTGAAAACAGCTACTGCAAAGGTTTACAATGCAAAAGATAATGTAGGGCATACAATGGATTGCGCAAAGATCATTGCGAATCCCAGTGGTGGTTTTATTGCCGTATATCATACCTATGTGAACGGGCAGGCAAAAGTAAACCTGGCTACTTCCTCCAATCTGCTCACCTGGACCTGGATCCGTGAACTGGCAGGAAGTAACACCGGATCTGCCTCTCAGCCCACTATAAAAGTAGCTTCCGATGGCGGCTTTGTTATGGCATGGGAGCAGGAGCCCAGCAATCACCTGAAATTTGTATACTTCAGAAACTGGACGGATCTGCAAAACGGCGTTGTCAACAAAAGTTATGAAGCATCCCGCACGCTTTCTTCCTGTGCAGAAGGAACTCCTAATCTATATGCCGCCAGCAGTACTACTCTGGATGTAGGATTCCATTACTACGCAAATTGTGATGTAGACAGGCAGGCAAGAGGAAAACTGACGAACTTTAACAGCTGGAGTGCAGCCACGCAGTCAAATTTTGACAATGCTCTTTTATATTGGGGTGTAGCAGGTAATATCGGCGATCGCGATGGGTATCTGAATTATCAGGGTTATAATTTCGGATTGATAGAAGGGCAATTCACTAAAGGAGATTTTGGCACCTGGAGAACTTTCATTTATGATTATTCGACGGGCAATGCAGAACAGTTAAATATCCAGACGGATGGTGGTAGTGCTGCTTTTGCTAACCCTACTTTTACGAAAATAACCATCAATGGTCAGAATGCTATTCTGGTTACGTTGTTCGTACCCAGCGAGAATTCTGCATCAGGAGAGGCGGGGGAGTTGATTTATTATAAGACGTATTAATAACGAACATCTGCCTACGATTATAGAATTATTACTTTGTCTTGAAAATACTAAAGGGCCCATTCTCACGGGCCCTTTTTGTATTTTCAGTATGCAAACAGATTAGAATAGCGGATTGTTTACATATATTTAGCTGGCATTCACCATCCATCTTATACCATAGCGGTCAACGAAATATCCGAACAGATCTCCCCAGAATTGTTTTTCCAGTGGCATGAGGATCTGACCTCCTTCCGAAAGTTCATTAAAGATCCGTGTGGCTTCCACATCTCCTTTAAGTGAAAGTGATAATGCCACATTTTCTCCGGCCTTTAACTCCTGATCCGGATAACTATCAGATGCCATAATACTGTTATCTTCAAATGTGAAAAGAGCATGTAACACTTTGTTCTTATAGCCTTCCGGTGCCTTCATATTGGGATCGTCATAGCGACTCACAATTTCGGCTGTACCGTTTAATACCTTTTTATAGTGATTAAGTGCTTCTTCACAATTACCCTGAAAGTGCAGATAAGGAATCAGTTTCATACGGCAGTTTATTCTGAGAAACAAAAGTAGATATGAATATGTTTAAGGAAGAGGGTTAAAAAAGTCAACTAAAGGGGGAATTTGAGACAAAATTTTGTAAATTAACCCAGTTGTAATAAACCTATCGTGATGATAAAGCTGGCATTACTTGTTACTCATAAACACAGACTGATCAGTATCGCTGCGATTCTGGATGTCTTTGACACTGTCAACAGTTACTATGCTGCTATTCAACAGCCACCATTTTTTAACATTCAACTGGTAGTACCGGATAATGACGAACGGGCATTGTTGCCCAGTTACGAACATTATACTTCTGTGAACCTGTCTGATGCAGATGCGGCAGATCTGGTATTAATCCCTGCATTTGTAGCCGAAGATCTTGAGCAGGCATTAGCCGCCAACTGTGGATTCGTGCCCTGGATTCGGGAACAATACCGGAATAAGGCAGAGATCGCGAGTTTCTGTACAGGGGCATTTCTGCTGGGGGCTACCGGTTTATTAAATGGTAAACCTGCCACTACACATGTCATGGCCAGGTCCGCTTTTGCAGGAGTTTTCCCTGAAGTGAACTTACAATCAGATAAGGTATTAACTGCCGCAGAAGGTATTTACACCAGTGGGGGAGCAACCAGCACCTTTCATCTGCTGTTGTACCTGGTAGAAAAATATTGTGGAAGACCGGTAGCTATACGCACTGCCAAAGTGTTTGCCATTGATATGGACCGGTATACACAGGCGTATTTCAGTGTGTTCGTTCCAGAAAAACATCATACCGATGACCTTATTACGGAAGTACAGCAACGAATGGAAAAGGGATATAAGGATGCGAATACGGTAGAAGCATTTATGGAAGATATCCCTGCCAGTCGCCGGAACTTTGTACGACGTTTTAAACATGCTACCGGTATCACGCCCATAGAATATCTGCAAAAAACGCGCGTAGAGGCTGCCAAGCGATTACTGGAACAAACCGGCAATAGTATTCTGGCAGTGATGCTGGATTGTGGCTATAACGATATTAAAGCGTTTCGCAAGGTGTTCAGGAAGGAAGTAGGATTAACACCTACAGAATACCGGGTTAAGTTTTCAGGGGGAAGCCGGAAGATATTAAGGGAAGAGGAGGTTTAAAAATAATACCGTATCTTGATCGCACTTCACGAGGGAAACGGGAATAATTGATAATATACGGTAATCGCATTACCGGTAATCCCGTTACATTATGTCAGAGCAACACACAGTTTTAAAGAAAGTAATCAAGCCTGTTCATCTTTGGGCTATTGGTGTAGGATTAGTTATTTCCGGTGAATACTTCGGATGGAATTATGGCTGGGGAGTGGCCGGTACCGTCGGCTTCCTGATTGCCACACTGATTATTACATTATTGTACATCACTTTTATCTTCAGCTTCACAGAACTTACCACTTCTATCCCGCAGGCAGGAGGACCATTCACTTATTCACATCGTGCACTCGGTCCTTTGGGAGGGTTGATTGCCGGATATGCCACCGCTGTGGAGTTCCTGCTGGCTACTCCCGCTATAGCATTCGCGCTGGGCAATTACCTGCACTTTCTGCATCCTGCATTGCCGGTATTGGGCTGCGGTATTGGCTTTTATGTACTATTGACTGGTGTGAACCTGCTGGGCATTAAGGAATCAGCGCTTTTTTCGCTGGTTATTACCCTGCTGGCAGTTTTTGAACTGCTTATCTACATGGGGATTGTGGCTCCGTCTTTCAAAGTGTCGAATTTTATGCATAACCCAATGCCCGCCGGCTGGTTTGGTGTATTTGCCGCATTGCCCTTTGCCATCTGGTTATACGTATGTATAGAGGGCATTGCGATGGTGGCAGAAGAAGTGAAAGACCCTTCCAAAAACATTCCTAAAGGATATATCTCCGGTATTCTCACATTGATGATCCTGGCAATTGGGGTAATGGTATTTACCGGTGGGATTACCGACTGGCAGCAGTTGTCAGCAATTGATTATCCTTTACCGGAAGCTATCGGTATTGTATTGGGTAAGCAGAGCGGGGTTGCCAAGATTTTCGCCGGTATTGGCCTTTTTGGCCTGATAGCCTCTTTCAACGGTATTATCCTCAGTTACTCCCGCCAATTGTTTGCATTGGCAAGGAGTGGTTATCTGCCTTCATTCCTGGCCGCGCTGAGTCCTAAACGGCAGGCACCTCACTGGTCGTTGATCGTGGGAGGATTGTTAGGGATTATTGCATTGTATTTGGGTAAAACCGATCAGTTGGTAATCCTTTCTGTATTGGGGGCAGTGGTGATGTATATCCTGAGCATGATCAGCCTGTTTATTTTACGGAAGAAAGAACCAGAGCTGGAACGTCCGTTTAAAGCACCCTTATATCCCTGGTTCCCGGCTATCGCTTTAATATTATCGGTAGTATCCCTTATCGCCATCATCTATTACAATGTCTGGCTGAGTATCTTATTCTTTGCCGGCATGGCAATTGCCCTGGTTATTTTTGTCGCTATGGGAAGGCATAAAGTTGGAGCAGTAGTTTATACAACTTAACAAATACTACATCTTAATTTACAATATAAATGGTTTTAAAAGTGAAGCATTTTACTTTGTATTTATAGCTAGGCATTTCCGGGGAAAAGATTATCCTCCGATATTCCTGTCTCTCTTCTTATGCGCAGAGCGATTGTTAGTATTGCCTTTAATCAATTGTTTATTGAGCTTACATTTTTACCGGACAAAAGTGTATCAGGATATATAATATAACATGGCTTATAAGAGTACCATACATCATAAAACATATCATTTTAACGACCTGCGTACACTGCTGGCGAAAGCAACGCCTTTCCGTTCAGGAGATGCCCTCGCCGGATTGGCGGCAGACAGTTATGAAGAAAGGGTAGCAGCACAGATGGCTCTGGCTGATGTGCCGCTTAAAGCATTTCTGAATGAAGTGATCATTCCATATGAAAAGGATGAAGTGACTCGCCTTATTATAGATACTCATGATGCTATTGCCTTTGCACCAGTAAGTCATTTTACGGTAGGTGAATTCCGTGACTGGCTCTTAGGCGATACTGCTGATACAGCCACATTGCAACAATTATCACCTGGTCTCACACCTGAAATGGTAGCAGCAGTATCAAAGCTGATGCGGAACCAGGACCTGATCAGCGTGGCACACAAATGTGAAGTTGTGACCCGATTCCGCAATACGATAGGTTTAAAAGGTCATCTCTCAGTGCGATTGCAGCCAAATCATAACACAGATGATCCCAAAGGAATAGCCGCCAGTATTGTTGACGGTTTATTATACGGTAGTGGAGATGCTGTTATAGGGATCAATCCCGCGACAGACAGTCCGCAGGCGGTGATCACTCTCTTACAGATGCTGGACAATCTGCGGCAGCAATTTGATATCCCTACGCAATCCTGTGTATTATGTCATGTTACCACAGCCTTGCAAATAATGCAACAGGCTCCGGTAGATCTGGTATTTCAATCAATAGCCGGTACAGAAAAAGCGAACAGCAGCTTTGGGATCAATCTTGCATTATTGCAGGAAGCACATGAAGCGGCGTTATCTTTAAAACGTGGTACTATTGGCAATAACGTGATGTATTTTGAAACAGGACAGGGGAGCGCTTTATCTGCCAATGCACATGCCGGTATAGATCAGCAAACCTGCGAAGTAAGAGGATATGCAATTGCCCGCCGCTTTGCACCGCTGCTGGTGAATACCGTTGTTGGTTTCATAGGACCGGAATATTTATTTGACGGAAAACAGATTATCCGTGCAGCACTGGAAGATCATTTCTGCGGGAAGCTGATGGGTTTACCAATGGGAGTGGATATCTGTTATACAAATCATGCAGAAGCTGATCAGGACGATATGGATACATTACTCACTCTCTTAGGTGTAGCAGGCTGTAATTTTATTATGGGAGTACCTGGTGCGGATGATATTATGCTGAACTATCAGTCCACATCTTTTCATGACGCATTATACGCCCGCAAAGTACTTGGATTGCGTCCTGCTCCGGAGTTTGAACAATGGCTGCAAAAACAGGGTATAATGAATCCCGCGGGACAATTATTACCTGTAGGAGATACACATAGATTGCTTGGATATAGTGGAGGGTAACCGGATATTTTCATAATAAAAATCTATGGATCCGCTAAATGATCTAAGTGATTTGTTTAATTAATCCGGGTAATATTTTTATCATTATCTATTGCACAACATTATCGTTTTATAAGTAAACTTCTTGTAAATGGAATTAATACAGTCAGATCCGTGGTCGTCATTACGAGCATTTACTACAGCACGTATTGCCCTGGGAAGAACAGGTACGGCGATTCCCTTACGGGAGGTTCTGGCATTCAGAATGGCTCATGCGCATGCACGTGATGCCGTATATTCTCAACTTGAAACGTCTTTACTGCAGGAGCAGTTGCAACCTTTTCATTTGCCTGTTCCATTGTTGCACAGCCGGGCCACAGATCGCTATGAATATCTGCAAAGACCAGATAAAGGCCGGGCGCTGAATGCCGAAAGTGTGGAAACATTATCTGCTTTAGAACATGGTGCAGATGTCGCTATTATTTTAGCTGATGGCTTATCTGCCACAGCCGTTAATATTCACGCCAATCCTTTATTACAACAGTTGTTACCGATGTTAAAAGCTTCCGGTATATCCGTAGGGCCCATATGCCTTGTACAGCAGGGGAGGGTAGCTATCGGGGACGAAATAGGTGCTTTACTAAAGGTAAAAGTAACCATAGTGTTGATCGGTGAACGCCCGGGATTAAGTGCTGCGGATAGTATGGGTGCTTATCTTACTTATGCACCTAAACCCGGTACTACAGATGAAGCCCGCAATTGTATTTCAAACATTCGTAAGGAAGGATTGCAATATCCTGCTGCTGCAGGAAAGATTTTTTACCTCTTGCAGGAAGCATTGAGATTACAATTATCAGGTGTGGAGTTGAAAGATAATCATGGATTGTTGAATAGTTAGAACGTGTTTAACAAATTACTAAACAAAAAACCTCCTTTTATTATCAATAAAATTCAGAATGATATTTCAACAATAGATTAGAGAATAAAGTAGCCATTAACAGCTACTTTATTCTCTAATTTAACACCCTATTTTTCTTCTGTGTTTTTCTTCTTTCTCTTCCAGAATTTGAAATTAAAATTAAAATCAAAGAGCGAAAACCTTATGTAATTTGGAGATGAAGGTATAGCCTCGCTACTGTCTATTCCTGGCAGCTCAGTTAATGGTTTGGTACGGCTGCTGTAAATTTCGTGTTTTATTTCCATATACTTTGTTTTATTAAAATTACTTAAATTATTGTGTTGCCTACTTTCTGAATGCTATCTTTTTTTGTAGAAATATGAAAGTAAATGCTAAATAAATAAGGGTAACAAAATACTAAATAGAAGAAAAAATCTCCTTTTATTATCAATAAAATTCAGAATAATATTTCAATAATAAATTAGAGAATAAAGCAACTATTAACAGCAACTTTATTCTCTAATTTAATACCCTATTTTTCTTCTGTATTTTTCTTCTTTCTCTTCCAGAATTTGAAATTAAAATTAAAATCAAAGAGCGAATACCTTATGTAATTTGGAGATGAAGGCATAACCTTACTGCTGTCTACTCCTGGTAAATCCGTTAATGTTCTGGTACGTTTGCTGTAAATACGTTGAGAGTTATCCATATACTTTGTTTTATTGAAACTACTTAAATTATTTATGATTTCTACTTTCTGCACATTGTCTTTTTTTGTGGAAATTTGAAAACCAACACAAAATAAATATGGAATGCATGATAGCATCGCATAAGTAAAAGCTCTGTAATGAAATAAAGCCTTTCGTCTAAATATATTGTAGGTGGTATTAACAGACTCCTCAAGTTCATCTACATAGGCTCCCTTAATTATAAAATTAAGGGTAGCTTTTTCATTGCTTTCGTATCTGTTGCCTGATCTGAATATTTTATAGTATGTTTTAGGCTCCTTTAAGTAGGGTATATCTACAGGCATTAATAACAAAGCAGTATTAATAAGTGATGCAATAAACAAAATGATAAAAACATAAAAGCAAACATAATCTAACCAATAACAGTCAGATGCTTCGAAGAAAAGAGATTGAATAATGGGGATTATGAAAATAGCTAATGCAGAATACAAGATCATAATGTTAGTAAACGCATCCATATTCTTTTGATAAAAACCAGAATATTGTTCTAACCTTTTCTCGTTAATTTCAATCATGTAATCTAAATCATAAAAAGATCCCATACTATTTACAGGTTTTTAGGATAGATAAGCGCATGCTTATATAGCCTGAGTTTAACAACAACAGTTACTTCCAAAATTTTATCAGACTAAATTGTTCTTAGGGGAGTTCTCACTTCGATAATATTCACTTGTTTCCAGAAAGAAACAATAAAAATAAAAGCATGTTATGACGTGGATCAATGCAAAATAAAAAATTTTTACTAATTGCAAAAATATTTAGTAATCGTCCATTCCCCGCCGGACTGTTTATTCCTAACCGGAATATAATGGTATCGCTTTAGGAGATAGCTACTGTTTTAGCGTTCAGCTATGCATGTCACAATATTTACCAACTACGTCTGATGCTGACTGTGAGCCAGAAGGAGGCAATTATTGTGTACATTATTCCAAATAAGTTTCTTTAATTTTGAGATTTATAATATTTTGCCCATCATACTTCATTAATCAAGATGCCAGAGGACGGATTCAATATTTCTGCAGAACAAGCTAATGAAGGGCTCCGTAACCATAACGTGGATGTCTTTCAACAAATATATCTTGCTTACAGTGAAGAGCTTTTTTTACTGGCCAGCCGTTGGGTAAAGGATGAACATCTTGCTAAAGACCTGGTCCATAACCTGTTTGTACACCTTTGGGAAAAAGGAGATACGCTGACTATTACTGGAAATGTGCGGCATTACCTGTTCAGGGCTATCACTAACAGATGCCTGAATGAATTAAAAAGAAGATCAAGATTTGTGAGTGAGGATTTACTACAATGGCAGGCAGATCCAAGTTCACTGAATGAGATTTCAGACTATATTCTGTTGCAAAAGGAACTAATCAGTCATTTACAGGGGCTGGCACCGCGATGCAGGGAAATATTTATGATGAGTCGTGTGCAGGGCCTGACTCCGTCAGAAATAGCCGCTAAACTGAGCATTACTCTCAATACTGTATATTTTCAGCTGGCAGTAGCACTCAAATATCTCCGCACACATTTACAGCAGGGGAAAAAAAGTTGAAACGGCATCAAAGTTTAACCATTTAGTATTGTCTTAATACTATAGATCATGAGTAACGAGGATATACAGGAATTTGTTATTGATTGTTTAGCAGATCCTGACAATAGGGACAAACAGACTGCGCTGGCTCAATGGCTACAGGAATCTGAAGAAAATCAGGTACTGTATGCTGAAACAAAACGCATCTGGGATATGGCGGAAGAAATTCCTGCTACTCCTTTCAGCACCGCTGAGGGCTGGGCGGCGCTGTCTCAACAAATCTCCACTCCGGTAAAAGTAAAAAGATTATTCCCCTGGAGGAGTGTGGCGGCAGTCTTGCTCCCATTATGCATTGCCACAGCTTTCTGGTGGCAGCATAACACGAATAATCGTAATAATGACTGGACTTCCTTTACAGCACATGGATCAGAAAAAGATAGTCTATTGTTGCCCGATGGTTCTGTTATTTATGCTAAGCCGGGAACTACACTGGCCTATAACAAAGAAAGAGTGGTGAAATTGCAAAAGGGAGAAGCTTTCTTTGAAGTGGTTAAAAATGAACAGATCCGTTTTGTGATAGATCTGGAAAAAGGGAAAGTAACCGTGCTGGGTACCAGCTTTAATATAAAAGTAGGTACAACTGTAACAGATGTAACCGTATTGGACGGAAAGATCAGTATGAATGCTGATAATAGTGAAACACCTGTGGTATTAACCAAAGGAGAAACGGGCCGACTGGACGCATCTGCTGCTACTGTTAATAAAATACCTGGTAATTATTCTTACAACTGCGGATGGGTGAACGGGGATTTTGCCTTTAAAAATGAGGAAGCCGCTACTGTAGCAGCCGTATTATCCGAATATTATCATACAGAGATCAAAATAGATGACTCTCTTCGTAAACGCAGAATTACCGTGAAGTTCTCTAATTCATCTATTGAAGAAGTTAAAGCTGTATTGGCAGAAGTTTTAGATAAATAGGACAACTCTATAAATTAATCCTCCATATCTGATTTTTTTCTCATAATTTGATGCCGATAACCATACAAAGATTAACCGGCAATTATGAATCGCAATGGCGTCATAAGGATCTATTATTTGTTTTTAACCACATTCCTCATCTCTGTAGCCGTAAGAGCGCAGGTCCCTTCTGTATTGAACAAACCGCTCACCATCGATGTAAGCAATCAACCCATCAGCAGACTGTTGCAGTTAATTGAAACGCAAACCGGTGTTTCCTTTGCTTATGCGAATGAAATACTTGCAGACAGGCCCAATGTTACTTTCATCGGGTATCGTACCAACCTGAAGGGTATTCTCGATAAACTTTTCCCATCTGCTTTATACCAGGTAAAAGCCATTGGTAAGCAGATCATTATCAAACCGCAAACAGTTATAAAAGAACCTGTTAAAGATACATTAGTGCCCTATAAGCTGGTGGAAATGAATACTGTAGTGGTAACCGCACTGGGAATAGGGCGGCAGCAGCGTTCCCTTGGATACGCATATACCGATGTGAAAGGCAACGAATTAACAATGGCCAGGGAAATAAATCCGGTTAATGCATTGAGCGGAAGAGTGGCCGGACTGGATGTAAACCCGGTAAATAGCGGGGTGGGAGGTGCTACAAAGGTCACCTTACGGGGTGTTAAGATCATTGGAGGGAATAACCAACCGCTGTATGTGATTGATGGAATCCCAATCAACAATTCTTCTCCGGGACAGGCAGATAAATATGGTGGTTATGATCTGGGAGATGGTACTGGTATCATTAACCAGGACGAGATAGAAACTATCTCCGTTTTAAAAGGTGGGGCTGCCGGTGCATTGTATGGCAGTCGTGCGGGCAACGGTGTCATCCTCATCACCACCAAAAAAGGAATCCGCAAGGGATTTGAAGCCACTTTCTCCTCCAATGCCACTATAGAACGGATTAATGACAGTTACGATTTCCAGGAAACATATGGTAGTGGCAGGGACGGCCTTTTGCCAGCAAATGCCGCGGCGGCCCGCGACTTTCCACAACTGAGCTGGGGGCCTAAAATGAATCCCGATAGCCTGGTATGGCTCTGGAACGGAAAGCGTGTGCCCTATGTGAATGCTAAAAACAGGGTCAGCCGGTTTTTCCGGGAGGGAGTTACCCTCACTAATTCCCTGGCCTTTTCCAAAGGAAATGAGAAAACACGACTGCGCTTTACCTATACGAATATCAGCAATAAAGATATTATCCCTGGCAGTGGTCTGAACAGGCATCATTTATCTATCCGGGCCACTTCGCAGCTAACCCGCAGGATAAGTATGGATGCAAAGATCACCTACATGAACGAACGGGTGAACAACCGGCCGGCACTCTCGGATAATTCTAATAACATTGGTTATGTGCTCAGCGGTATTGCGCCAAACATTGATATCAACTGGCTAAAGGATTATAAAAATCCTATTACCGGCGATTATGTGAACTGGAATAATAACGTATACCAGGTAAATCCATACTGGGCTATTTATGAACAACCGAATGTAAGCGTACAGAACCGGCTGACGGATTTTGTACTGCTGAAATACCAGTTAGCGCCAGGACTCTTTCTCCAGGCCCGCACAGGCATGGATTATTCCTGCTTCAGCTTCCGGGAATTCATGAATTACTCCACCCCCTTTAATCAGAGTGGTGCTTTGTTCCTGAAAGATCGCAACTTCAGGGAAATGAATTCAGATATACTGATCAACTATGGGAAGCAGTTCAGTGATTTCCGGATAGGAGTCAATGCCGGGGCCAACAGGATGGATTACAATGAGACGCTGTTAAATACCAATGGCCGGAATATGAATACCCGGGGTGTGCAAAGCATCAATAATTTTCAGACGAAACTAAGCAATGAACAGATCCGGAGAAAGCGGATCAACTCCGTATATGTGGCTTTTAATGTATCCTATAAAAGTTACCTCTACCTGGACCTGACAGGAAGAAATGACTGGTCGTCTACACTGGCAAAAGGACAAAATTCTTTCTTTTATCCTTCTGCTTCTGCCAGCTTTGTATTTTCAGAACTGATGAAAGAAAACAAAGTGTTGTCTTTCGGTAAGATACGTTTCTCTATTGCTCAAACGGGTAGTGATGCCATCGATCCTTATCAGTTGAAACTGACTTATGGAGCAGATCCGGAGCTCCCTTCCGTAGGAGGTTTTCTTATTGGTGGTGTAGCTGCTACCAGTGTGCCGTTTGAAAAGTTGAAACCCAGTATCAGCAAATCTTATGAGGTGGGTATGAACCTGGTATTCTTCGAAAACCGTATCAGTCTGGATGCAACATGGTACCGTTCCAATACCAGGAACCAGGTACTGAATGCACCCGTATCTACCAGTAGCGGATATACGAGTGCGGTAATTAATTCCGGCAATGTACTGAACCACGGACTGGAAGTAACACTGGGTATAAAACCTGTTGTATCCCGCAATTTCAACTGGGATGTGAATATCAACTTCGCCCGCAATAAGAATAAGATCCTGGCGCTGAATGCACTGGTATCTGATTATTATACATTATCGTCTGCCCGTTGGGGTAATGCTACCATCGTAGCGAAATCAGGAGAGGAGTATGGCACTATCATGGGCAGAACATTTCTGCGTGATAATCTGGGAAGGATGATCCTTGATACTAAAATGCTGCCTCAATATAGTGAAAGAGATTCGAGGCTTGGGAATAGCCAGTATAAATGGATAGGAGGAATCACCAACCGTTTCTCCTATAAAAATCTTGCATTGAGTGTACTGGTGGATATCAAACAGGGAGGGAGTATTTTCTCTATGACTAACCTGTTGGCATATGCCACGGGACAGCAAAAAGGTACACTTGAAGGCAGGGAGGAATGGGTACGTTCAGAACAGGAACGGATGGCATCCGGTACAGATGAAACCACCTGGGTACCTACCGGTGGATTGCATTTAAAAGGTGTGCAGCAGAATTCCGCCGGGGGAGGTTTGGGAAGACCTCTGTACAAGGAAGTAGCGGTATATGTAGATCCGCAGGTATATTGGCAGCGGGTAGCATATAACATTCCAGAGGCATCTGTTTATGATGCTTCCTTTGTGAAAGTAAGACAGCTGAATATTGATTACAGTTTACCGCATTACCTTTTTGAAAAGACAGTGATAAAAACCGTGACGTTCTCACTGATTGCACGCAATCCTTTTATCCTGAGTAAACATATTCCTAATGTAGATCCGGAATCGAGTTATAATAATTTGAATGGACAGGGCTTTGAATATGGTGCCCTGCCTACACGCCGCTCTTACGGAATTAACCTGAATGCCAAATTCTGATGAAGATGAAAATACGCATACTGTATTTTATATTACCTGTGTTAATCGGTTGCACAAAAGATTTTGGGAAGATTAATACTGATCCCAAGAAAGGGTCATCAGTAGCGCCTGGAGAGCAACTGGCCGCTGCTGCTTATTTCCTGGATGGAGGAAGAGAAACCGGTTATCCCAATCTGCTGTTATTACAACCTATGGTGCAATATATTAATGGTACCACAGGCATGGGATATGGTTCCAAATATATCAGGAATGATTTCTATAACACACTGATGTGGGATATCTATTACAGTAAGAGTATCAAACAACTGGCAGATCTCATCGAAAAAAATAAAACAGATACGGCACAGATAAATTATATAGCCGCTGCACGTGTACTGAAAGTATATATCTTTTCTTTGCTCACAGATGCATTTGGAGATATTCCCTATTCACAGGCTGGTATGGCCTATTATAACAAAATATATACACCACAGTACGATTATCAGCAGGATATTTACAATAGCTTTTTTAATGAACTGGATACGGCGATTCTTCAGTTTGACGACAGGCAGTTACCCATCTTAAATGATATTGTTTATAACGGTGCAATCATCAAATGGAAACGGTTGGCAGCTTCCCTGCAACTGCGTTTAGGCATGCGCATCTCAGCCGCAAATCCTGCAAAGGCAAAGGCGGAAGTGCAGGCGGCTATTGCAGCAGGAGTGATGCAGAGCGCGGATGATAATTTTAAGATGCTGCATGAAAACTATGCATATCCTGATTTGCGGGGCAATGGATATGCGCAGGCTTTACAAGAGGAAGAGACTTACAGGCATACATCTGGCTGTGCTACATTTGTTAATTATCTGAAAGCAGAAAATGATCCGCGCCTTGGTTCGTTCTTCGTTAATTTCGATGAAAATGATAATGATATTACGGCCATCACCCACTATATTCCTATTAAGCCGGGTTTGTATTTCTGGGAGCAGGTAGAAGACTTTACCGGAACGAATGGAGTTGTTATCCCACATGCATATAAATACTGTACTATCAATAAACCCTTTTACCAGTTGCAGTCTCCCTTCCTGCACATGGGATATGCAGAAGTAAGATTCCTGCTGGCAGAAGCTGCCGCCAGGGGGTGGACGGGCGACAACGCCAATATACATTATCAGGAGGGCATCCGCGCTGCTATGGCGCAACTATTACTTTATCCCGGTATGAATGCTGTGAGTGAACAGGCGATCAATGATTTTGTAACTGCCCATCCTTTAACAGCGGAGCATGCTATTGAAAAGATAAACATGCAGAAATGGGTGGCCTTATTTCCCAATGGATTTGAAGCATATGCTAACCAACGGCGTACAGGTTTTCCGGTATTAGCTCCTATAGTCGATGTTAATGGCGAATCAGAAACGGGTGGTGTATTACCTAAACGTTTATTGTATCCTGCTGCAGAAGCGCTTAATAATCCGGTTCATTACCAGGAGGCACTTAACCGCATGGAAGGGAAGGATGACAGATTACGAAGGGTATGGTGGAATCAGTGATGATATATTGTCCTTTGGCAGATACTGATTTTATAATCCGGATTTTTTTTTAGATTTTACATAGATAATCTGATTGTCTATGATAAAAAGTCTCCACGTTTTTCTGCTGCTTCTCTGTTGCTCATCTTTTGTAGTAAAATCGCAGGATCGTCATATCCCGCCGGCACCCCTTTTCAGAGATCCGATCTATGACGGCGCTGCAGACCCTGTCGTGATATGGAATGATATTGAAAAAGCCTGGTGGATGCTCTATACTCAGCGCAGGGCGAATGTGGATGCAATGAATGTTGCGTATTGTTATGGCTCTGCTATTGGTATTGCAGCCTCTAAAGATAATGGGCACACCTGGATTTACAGGGGAGCGCTGAACCTGGAATTTGAAAAGGGAATGAATACTTTCTGGGCGCCCGATGTGGTGTTTAATAATGGTACCTATCATATGTTCGTATCCTATATCCAGGGTGTGCGTAATAACTGGGGCGGTAATGCCCGGATCGCGCATTATACCAGCAAGGATATGTGGGACTGGAAATTTGAGGGATTCCCGGAGTTATCTTCAGAAAAAGTAATTGATCCTACCCTCATCCAGATGCAGGATAAAAAGTGGCGGGTCTGGTATAAAGATGAGGCTCGTGGCAGTCATATTATGATGGCAGAAAGTAATGACCTTTTTAAATGGACCTTTAACACTGAGCCAGCCATTGGTGAAAGGGCACAGGAAGGCCCGAAAGTATTCCACTTTAAGGACTGGTATTGGATGGTGACCGACGAATGGAAAGGAATGCGTGTTTACAGGTCAAAAGATATGCTTACCTGGACCAAGCAGGGCATGATCCTGGATGTGCCGGGAAAACGTCCGGAAGATATTCCTACTGGTGCACATGGAGATGTAGTAGTGGTGGACGATAAAGCTTATGTGATTTATTTTACCCATCCGGGGAGGAAATTCCATGGCGAAGATAAGGTGAATGAAGATGGAATTGTACCTTATTCCCGCCGCCGCTCTTCAATTCAGGTGGCAGAGTTGAAATTTGAAAACGGTACGCTGGTTTGTGACAGGGATGCCCCGTTTGACTTCTGGTTACCTGCTAAATAAGTAGAGAATTTTAGATATCCTGCAAACAGAAGGCTCCATCAGGAGCCAAATATCAGGAGGCAAAATAATAATCAAGAGGTTCCCCAGAACCTCTTGATTATTATTTTGCCTCCTGATAAATAGAAAAACCTAAAGCCCCTACATTGTTTCCAGTTCTTCCGGATGTTTCCTTCTGTACCACAGGTAATAATATGCCAGGATAAACACGCCCATGAAAAATGGGATCACCGCGAGATGTTTATAGGTAATCTCTCCCATGATTGTAATTGAATCAAAATGCAGGAACTCACTGATCATCCAGTAGGAGTTTGCACTGATCCATACGGTAATAGCCAGGTTATGGCATAACTCAGACATAAACTGCCGGGTACGGTAGGCTATGATAATAGAGATAATAAGGGTAGGGAAGATCATAATGATTCCCAATGTGTGCCATACAAGGCACCAACTGATGTCTTTGAACAACCAGAAAACGATATGGAGATTCTCCATTTTCCGGTATTTTAATGGAATACTGTAAACAGGCGATGGTGTGGTTTCAGGCATTATTGGTGCTTAATTGAAGGGGCAAAAATATGAAATGCCAGCATCAATTGGTACAACTCTTGTGCTATCTATTTTACACTAAAAATAAAGAACATGAAAAGTGCATTAGTAGCCGCCACTATTATTGGCGCAGCAGCAGCCGGAGCAATCATATATCTATCAAAAGGTAGCCGTGCAAAGGATTTAATGAATCAGATAGCTACGAAAGCAAGAAATGCCGGTGAGCAAGCCAGAGGTCATCTTCAGAACACCAGGAGTAAGGTTAATAATATACTACACGAAGAAAATCTGGTGTAATATGAGTCAGTTCTTTACGCTTTACCTGTTGCGGGTATGATAGTTTAAGCTACATCCTGCAACAGGTAATTTTTGTACCAGCCCCCGGAATTCTATATAAACGTTCTCACTCCGGATAAACTCTCCCTGAAATTTTTAGGTGTACAGCCCTTTTTCTTCTTAAACAGCCTGTTAAAATTCGAGATATTATTAAACCCGCATTTATAGGAGATCTCCGCTATTGCGTGGGTAGTATTCACCAGCATCCTGCAGGCGTGCCCGAGGCGGATTTCATTTAAACTGTCAATAAAAGTATTTCCTGTACATTTCTTGATAAACCGGCTGAAAGATACTTCCGTCATACCTACCAGCTTTGCTATATCAGTTAAACTTACCTGTTTATCGTAATTATTATTCATATACTCGAAAGCCTTTTCTATTCTTCTGCTGTTATGATTGAACAGTCCTTTATGGAAAGTAGTATCAGACAGCAGGCGTGTGTTGCGCGAAATGGACAGATCGTGCAGTATAGACATCAGTTCCAGTACGGAATCAAAACCGCTTTTCTGGTTAAGAGAAAGCAGTCTTGGTGTTAGATGTCTGATAGTGTCCTGTGAAAAGAGGATGCCATTGCCTGCATTTTCAAGCATACTTCGCATGAAGCGGAGTTGGTTTTTGCGAAGTAACTTATCCTCAAATAAATCTTTATTAAACTGTATAGTTATTTCAGTGATCTCCGGACTTTTACACTCATGTGTAAACCAGCCGTGGTTCAGGTTTGGGCCAACCAGCACCAGTTCAAGATCATCTATCTGGTCAATATGATCTCCCACTATTCTTTGTGCACCTTTTGCATTGATGATAAGGTTAAGTTCAAATTCTTCATGATAATGAAGGGGAAAGTCAAACTTCTTTTTAGTACGTGAAAAGATCATAAAGCAATCACTCTGGGTAAGTGGAGTGATTTCTCTAAGGATGTTAGTATCGGTCATAACGTAGTATTTATACTAGTTAAAGCATAAGGATTCGAAGTTAAGGGATAAAATAATACTATTATAATTTTCAAATATTCTTTCTTATAAAATACTTAATTATCAATCATTTTAAGTGGAAAATGGAGGCCGGAGAGTAAAAAATGGTATTAAAAGAGAAAAAAACGATAAGAAAGTATTATACTCATATAGATGGCAGGACTATCTTTAATGGAAGATATCAGATATAAAATTACATGTGAATAACCATGCCAATTGGCAATCCTATAGATCAACAGGTGAACAATGAAGGGGCTGAAAATTTCAGCTCCTTTGCCATTTTTTGATCTTCCCGATATAGGCTGTTAGTTCCGCCGCTATCTGTTTATGTTCCTCCAGATCCGGGTGATCTCCACATCCATGATGATAGCGTTTGGAAAAGAAATAGCGGTAAACATTTTTATCATGTGCAGTTGTTACAATCGCTTTCAGATAACGTTGCATTACTGCTGTTAAATCTGCATCTGCCATCGGACTGCTCAGGCAGATGATGGTTGCCTTCGGATACTCTTTCCTGAGGGTATCAATAAACTGGAGATAAGCCTTACAATAGATTACAGAATCCTGTTTCCCATCATTCTGACCCAGACAAACAGTCACCACATCCGGCTGATATCTTTTAAAATCCCAGTTGAGCTCAGCAGTGCGCATGTCTATTTTGTCGAATACCTGTGGCATTGTAATATTCATATCGCAGCAACTACGTGTAAGACCAATACCTGATACGGAACTTAAGTGCCATTGTGCTTTCAGTGCCCGTGCTGTAGTGGGGCCATAACTCATCCATGCATTGTGCTGATCGTACCACACGCCTTTTTCACATGGCACTACAGATTGATCACTTCCTGTACCGCAGGTAATGGAGTTGCCAATAAATTCTATTTTTCTTGAAGGTTTGGCCGGCAATGGTAATATTGCACTGCACTGTACGCCGATGAATTTGAGGTAGCCAATGGCCGCTTCAGTATTCTTACAAATGGTTAGGATATGTTCGCTATTACTCAAATCATCTGCAGCATTAATAATATTGTGTGCACCTGTTGTTTGCAGGCGTTTAACCGGCAAATTATCTACCTGTATGGCCAGATAGTTATGCTCTTTGCCATATCGCACCTCATCATCAATAATAATATTACAGTAACGGCCTTTAAATTTTATCCGGATATACACACCTGGCTGCCAGAAGCGCGGAGCATCGGGCTGCGATATATCAGTACGTCCGGTATATTGAATATAGGGATGATCGGCTTTAAAAAAAGTAGTGTCTTCCGCTTTCAGTTGGAAGCTATATACGATCAGAAGTAACAAGGGGAATATTTGTTTCATAACGCGACTAATTCCCCGGAAAAATAAAGAAAAAAGAAATAGAGGTACTATTTTTTACTCATAGCGGCTATGAGGCGTAATAAAATGAAGGTAGGCCGCTGATTAATGCCAGTTGGTTTTGCATGCTCTTCTATGTTTTGTAATTCCTGAAAACAGATTGTAGCTCTTTGACGGGATTGTGGAAGGCAATGAAGCTCCAGAGTATTAATGATTAGCTCATGTGCCATATCATAATCAGTGCGCACCAGTAGCCTGGTCAATTTCACCAGTTCATTACAGTATTCACTACGGAATCCTTCAAATTCATCGGGGAGGTAATTAAGTAGTGAGATTGAAGTGGGACTGGCAAGATTTTTCAGTTCGGTGGTATCAATTTTATTTTTTAGCTGCAGATCGTTCCAGATCGAAAGCAGCTTTTGTTGTTTTTCCTGAAGATAGTCCAGTATAGTACAATAACTCTTTTCCTGGTATCCATCGTCCAGCAATATAGGATTGCCGGTAATATCGCTCATCATACCAGTGTTGCCGGTATTAAAGCATTGGATGATGGCTGCCGTAAAGGCCTGCTCGTAAAAAGGAGCAATAAAATGCAGGAAATCAGGATCTTTGTACAGTTTGTTGGCGGTAAAATGTGCATTGGTTTGCATGTTACCAGTTTCCAGGAAATGAGAGAGAACAGGATCTTTGCTGATTAGTGAATAAAAAACCTGTTCGTCAGGACATGCCTGCCGGGAAGATTGCGGTACGTACATCATAGTAGTAATGCTTTACACAGGAATGGAATGCTTATACAATATACGCTTTTTTCAAATATGTTTAGTTTATCTAAAAAAGAAAAAGGGCTAGATAAACATTGATCTAACCCTCTCTTTAATTATATTGATAAGCAATTAGTTATCTTTTTTCAAATGATCTTTGAACACCTCTTTGAATTTTTCAATCTTCGGAGCAATTACCATATGACAATATGGTTGTGATCCATTCAGCCGGTAATAATCCTGGTGGTAGTCCTCTGCCTTATAGAAATTGGTCAGCGGAGCAATTTGTGTTACGATAGGTTGTTCAAAAGCGCCTGATTTCTGCAGCTTGTCTTTATACAATTCCGCCAGTTTATGTTGCTCTTCATTACTATAGAAGATTACGGAGCGGTATTGTGTACCCACATCATTTCCCTGCCGGTTTAACTGGGTAGGATCATGACTGTGCCAGAAAGCTTCCAGCAGTTCTTCGTAAGAGATTTTAGCGGGATCGTAAGTTACCTGGATCACTTCTGCATGACCGGTAGTGCCGGTACATACTTCCTCGTAAGAGGGGTTGGCCACTGTACCACCGGCATAGCCGGATTGTACCTTAAGTACACCGTCCAGGTACTGGAACTGGGCCTCTGTACACCAGAAACAGCCTCCGCCAAAGGTGGCCGTTGCCGTCTTCGCATTTTTGGGAATTTCCATATCTCCCGGTTCTTTTGTTTGTTTTCCCTGGGCACACGCATAGAAGGTTATGGCCAGTAAACAGCTTAATAATGAGTATCTTCGCATGATGTAATTGTTTGAAGGTGGAGTCTGAAAGCACTTATTCAGGTACCTTCGTCAAGTTAAATTACGACAAGAATGATGTATTAGATCAGCAATATAAGTAACTTTAACATTCTTTTTTGGCGCCTCCGGGTAGCTAAAAGTCAATTTTAACCGTCTATGATAAAGGTCATAGACTTTGTATGGAATAGAAAAAATGAAATATTTTCCCGATTCAGCGCTTATGCAGCTGGAATTTGACAAGGTACAGGCTTTGTTACAGGAACATTGTAAAACAGAGCTCGGCAAACAGATGGCAGCGGAGCTGCGGCTGCATACCCACATCGATTATGTAAAGACTGCTCTCCAGCAGGCGCATGAATATAAGCAGCTTACTTTACTCCAGGAACATTTTCCGAACGACTATATACTGAACCTGAAGAATGAATTGCGGTTGTTAGGTATCCAGGGTGCGGTATTGGCCGGAGACCAGGTAATGTTGCTGCGTAAGCTGGCAGAAAGCATGCACAGTATTGTCCGCTTCTTTGACCACGAAAGACGTATTCAGTATTCAGGATTGTTCAGTGTAATCACGCACACACATTATGAGAAAAAGATCGTCATTCTCATTGATGAAATTCTGGATGAATCCGGACAGGTAAGGGACAATGCATCTCCGGAACTGGAAAAGATCCGTATGCAGTTGTACCGTAAACGTAATGAGTTACGCCGTGCATTTGACCGTGCGCTGTCCAAACTGAGCAAGCTGGGTTATCTTGCAGATACAGAGGAGGCTTTCCTGAATGGCAGGAGAGTACTGGCCGTATTTGCTGAGAACAAACGAATGGTGAAAGGAATCCTTCACGGAGAGTCTGATACCCGCAGAACAGCATTTGTAGAGCCGGAAGAAACGATAGAACTTAACAATGATGTCGCTTCTCTGGAAAGAGAAGAGAATAAAGAAGTATACCGGATTTTACGGGCACTCACGGCGGCACTTAGTCAGCATGCACAACTGCTGAACAACTACCACGATATCCTGGGCATCTACGATTTTATACGGGGTAAAGCAAAGCTGGCACTGGACATGGATGGTAACTATCCCATGCTTTCGGCTACTTCGCAGGCTCACCTGGTAGAAGCGTATCATCCTTTGCTGTTATTGTACAACCGCAGGAACAAGAAGCCCACCATTCCCCTGAACCTGACATTAGATAACGACAATCATATATTGGTGATCAGTGGTCCGAATGCCGGTGGTAAAACGGTCACGCTGAAAACCATTGGTCTTATCCAGCTGATGTTACAGGCTGGTTTGCTGGTACCGGTACATCCCAGTTCTCAACTGGGTATCTTCCGGCAACTGATGATCCACATCGGAGATACGCAATCGCTGGAATTTGAGCTGAGTACCTATAGTTCCCATCTGAAGAACATGAAGTATTTCATGGAGAACGCCAACGGTAAAACGCTGTTTTTCATAGATGAATTAGGAAGTGGGTCCGATCCAAACCTGGGAGGAGCTTTTGCGGAAGTAATCATGGAAGAACTGGCTAAAAAGCATGCTTTTGGGATCGTAACCACGCACTACCTGAACCTGAAGGTGATGGCCAATAAAGTGAAAGGTATTATTAATGGAGCGATGGGTTTTGACGAACAGAACCTGTCACCCATGTATAAACTGATTGTAGGAAAGCCTGGTAGTTCGTACACCTTTTCGATTGCACAACGTATAGGACTTAATCCCGCTCTTATTTCAAGGGCAAAGAATCTGGTGGATGAAGGACACTTCCAACTTGATAAACTGCTGAATAAGGCTGAACAGGACCTTCAAAAGGTAGAAAGCAAAGAGAAGGAGCTACAGAAGTTACTGAAGGAAAATGAGCGCTTAAAACGTGAATATGAGATTTTGTCGGATAAGGAACGGAAAACCCAGCAGGTAACCGTTCTTAAATTACAGAATCAGATTAAGGAAGAGGAATTGCAGTACCTGAAAGATATGGAGCGCAAAATGAAGCAGATAGTGGTGGAATGGAAACGTACAGAAGATAAGCCCAAAGTACTGAAACAGGCAGAAGCATTGCTGTTCCGTAAAAAGGAAAAACAGATCAATGAGCGCATGGAGAAAAAGGTTCAGGATAAATTCCTGGAGATAGGAGGGGCCTGTAAAGTAGGTGACCAGGTAAAGATCAGGAGTAACGGTCAGGTAGGGAAGCTGCTGGAGATCCGCGATAAACGCGGGATTGTAAAGCTGGGTAATATCCCGATGAACGTACCGCTTACGGATCTGGTGCTGGTGAAAGAACGGCCTAAAGAAGAAACTGCTAAATAGATATAGTCAAAAAGGCTCCTGAACGGAGCCTTTTTTTATGCTTATTCCCATAATTCTGCCTTCTACATTCTACTCTTTTCCTCATCCAGCGCATTATCCCTGTGTTTACTTTTCCGTGTAAACGTATCCTTACCAAAACTATAGGAGAAGGACAATCCTACCCTCTGCGTATCTGATTCACTGATTTGGTAATATTGGGTTTGTTTAAGAGACATGGAGCGATTGTGATATACCCATGAATGAAAGATATCATCAACTGAAATCCTTATACTTCCTTTCCCTTTAAGGATTTTTTTCTGTACACCTGCGTTTGCCCGGAACATGGCATCGGTAAAAGTCTGCCCGTTTAAATCTATGCTGGCATAATATGCCCCAAGTTCTGCACTCCATGTTTTTCCAAACTGAAACTGGTTTGATACATTGATCCTGGCAACATATGTTCTGGGATTCAGCTTTTCTCCATAAGTTACGCCATTCAATCCGATCCGAGAAAGCAGAATATCGGTATAAAGATTCCACCAGGCAGCAGGGGTAAAGGATAAGCCGGTATTTAACAGGAGCATAAAACCCTGATTGACATTCTCCGGTTTCGTGATCAGGATCTTATCCACCACATTTGTGGTTTGAAAAATAACATCAGTAAACCGGTTATAACTTAACGTCATCCGCAACTTTTGTTTGTATTGATATTTAAGCTCATAACGATATTGATATTGGGGAGTTAACAATGGATTACCTGATGTGTAGGTATACTGGTCGCGGAAAAACCGGAAAGGATTGAGTAACTGGTAATTTGGTCTGTTGATTCTTCTGGTAATGCTGAAAGCGAGGCTATTCCTGGAAAGCGTATCCAGCTTATATTGTATAAACAAGCTGGGGAAAAGTTGCAGATAATTTTTATGAAAGCTGCTGGCGGCTACTTCCGCATTTCCCAATTGATGCCCGTTTGAAACGGTATGTTCAGCCCGCAGTCCCAGCTGAATACCCAACTGTTTCCAGCTTTTCTGGACACTTACATAGGCTGCATTGATATTCTCATGGTATTTAAAATGATTGGATTTGCCGTTATCGATGAGAGATTGTTTGTCGATGATCTGGTAGTAATCGGCAAGATTATCATTATCAACGATGCTGGATTTAAAACCGGCTTCGAATTTTGCTTTGTTCTTAAACGGATGGACGTAATCAGCCTTTACACTATAGATATTTATATCTGAAGGCAACTGGTATAAAAAATCATCGTTGCCGGTCAGCGATCCATCGGGCAGATAATTAAAGTTTTGCAATGACTGATCTCCACGAGCCCGGTATTTCAGATAGTTTGCGTCGGCAGATAATTCTCTGCCGGTTTTACCAAATTTATGCAGGAAGTTCAGATTGGCACCCAGGTTAGTTTTATTTTCCTGGCTGATGGTGTATCCTTTACTTATGCTGTCCGGCTCATTGTTGCTGTAGTTTGTACCTGCTGAATTAAAGTTGTCATTTCTCCTGTTTTTACCGATGCTGAATTGTACGCCGTAAGTAGTATTTTCAGTAGCTGCATAATCTATCCCCAAACTGGTATTTAGTCCTTTATTATGAGATTGCAGTTCATTATTCAAGGCTACATTAGATGTTAATACTCCATTTGCATCGTAGAAGTTTGTCTGGTAATTATCCAGCGAATAGTTTTTCTCATGAGTATAACCGAGGTTCCCGAAGATGTTTACTTTCTTATGGTTGTAGTTGAGATTTAATGAATGATTGCCTCTTGTAAATTTACCCTGACTAATACCTGATGCAAGGCTGCCGGTAAAGCCGCCGGCTTTATTCTTTTTCATACGGATATTAATAATAGCATTGCCTGCAGCATCATATCTTGCAGGTGGGTTATCTATCAATTCTATCTTATCCAGCAATCCACCCGGTATTGTTTTAAGGTAATTGGCCAGGTCCTGTGAAGACATATGTGTTGATCTGCCATCTATCAGTACCAATACACCACCTCTGCCGTTCAGGCTGATATCTCCATTTGAATTATTCACTAATACCCCGGGCGTTTTTTCCAGTATTTCAAGGGTATTACTGGTAGTTGCGCTGATCATTGAACCAACGTTTACAACGGTTTTATCTATCTCCATCTGGATTAAAGGGCGTTTAGACTTCACTTCCACTTCATTCAGGTTTATCTTTTTAGTTGTATCCTTTTGTTGTTGACTGGCTACAGGCGTTGTTTGCGCAAGGGTAACCGCTGGCAGCAATAAAGCAAAGAGAAAGAAGTAGTAAGTTTTCATATTGAGAATTTTATCGTCTGTTAATGAAGCAAATATTGACAGATCTCTTTGCCTGCTAAAAATAATATGTTGTAAATTGGTTGTAGGAGGATAGAAACGGCTTATAGGGTGATGAAATGATTGGAACCCTGTATTTGTTCGTTTGTCACCGGAGGAAGCCTTTTGGGCCACGCAATTTTTTTCGTACCCCGGATGAGCTCAAATTTGTATCTATGGTTAAAATGAACGAAAACAGCAACGTAAGCGGCGGAATAATAGAAGGCTTTTTTGGCAGTTTCTGGTATTTTATACTGGCAATGGTGGTTTCTATTCCCATTTTCATAGCGGTAGAATCGTATGTGAAATCGGTAGGGATACATGAAGATGAGGCAGTTTCTTTTGCCGCCACAGTATGTTTTATGCTGGGTGTTTTTGCCGGCCGGTATATTGCGGGCATCTGGATGGCGAATACAAAAACGCTTCCTAAAGCTGCTTCAGCAGGAATGATCCTGTTGATTATTGCCTGTACCGCCTGGGTGTTCTTTCATGCAGATTTCCCGTTGAGAGAGAGGGTGGCAATTAACCTGATGTTGTTCTGGTTACCTCTTGTGATGATCAGTATTGCAACAGGAGCATTAATCAAAATGGTGCATGCGGTTAATCAACATCAGTTGAAAGAGGCACAGCGTGAGGTGGCGCAGAGTAAAAGCGAACTGCATTTACTGCAATCACAGCTTAGTCCGCATTTCCTGTTTAACACGCTTAATAACTTATATGGCTTATCCATCACTAATCATGAAAAGATTCCGCCATTATTGCTCAAACTATCAGAATTACTGCGGTATTCCGTTTATGATGCCAGCGATGTGTATGTGCCATTGAAGGATGAGATAACATACATCAAAAATTATATTGAATTTGAGAAGATAAGAATAGGAGACAGGCTGGTATTAACGACTGATGTAGAAGAGATGATGGATGCTGATGTGAAGATTGCACCTATGTTGCTGATTGTATTCATAGAGAATGCCTTTAAGCATTCAAAGAATACAGCAACGGACAACATATTTATAGATATCAAACTGAAAACATGGGGGAATTCGATTCTGTTCTCTGTAAAAAATACTTATGGAAAAGAAGTACAGGACAATAATATATTGAATAAAAGCAGTGGGATGGGGCTTCCCAATGTAGCTAAAAGACTGGAATTACTTTACCACAATGCCCATGAGCTGAGTGTACGTAGTGATGAAATGTTTTACAAGGTAGAGTTGCAGTTAAAAATGAAATCAAATGAATAAGATTAATTGTCTTATTGTAGATGATGAACCTATAGCAAGGGATATTATCAAAAACTATTGCGGGCATCTGGAACATCTAAACGTAATAGCCTCTTGTGGGAATGCACTGGAAGCCAAGGCGGTTTTACAGGCGCAGGCTGTTGATGTAATGTTTCTGGATATTAATATGCCTGTAATGGATGGGATATCCTTTGTGAAAACCATGAGGAATCCTCCGCAGATTATCTTTACAACGGCTTACAAAGAGTATGCGGTAGATGCATTTGATCTGGCAGCATGTGATTATCTCCTGAAACCCTTTTCTTTTGATCGTTTTATTATAGCTGTTGACAAAGCACTGGAAAAATTAAATGGAAACCAGCCGAAGGTTGTTTCTGAAAGCTCCAAACCAGCCGAAGATTTCATTTTTATAAAAACGGATGGTAAGATTTATAAGATCTATCATGATGATCTGCTGTATGCAGAAGCTCAGGGAAATTATACGAAAATAGTTACTACTACGAGTATCTTATTGCCGAAAATGCCTTTTTCTAACTTTGAGGAGTTATTGCCCGGATCGCTTTTTTTGCGCAGTCACCGGTCCTTTATCATCAATAAATCTAAAATAGGGCATATTGAAGGGAACCGGGTATTTATTAATAATACAGAAATTCCTATCGGGACTAATTACAAAGAGATTTTATTGAAAGAACTGGGATTTTCTAAATAAAGTCCCCTGATCGCTTTCTATATAATATAAGAAAGAATAGAGGGGAGATATAGTCATCCTACGTTCATCCTACGTTTAAAACGTAGGATGAACGTAGGATGACTATATCTCCCCTTTACTTATGCTTTTTATTTATTGAGCATCAGATTTCAATATAACTAATATATGGCGGACTTTAACCGCCACAGCCTTAAAAGGAATCAAATATTTAAGAGATACCTGGGCCGGATTTTATATTTGAGTCAAAAGTCTTTTTATTTTTTTATTTAATTAGCCGGCTAATTATTATATTTGCACCATGAACAAACCGCTTATGTGCAGTACCATCAGTCATCTGCTGGTACAGATCAGTAAAGCGCACCGTAATAAGGGTAACCAGATGCTGGCCTGCTATGATTTGCATGCAGGACAGGAAATCTTTCTTCAGCAGGTACTATGCCGGCAGGGGATCACGATGAATGAACTGACAGATAATATGGAGGTAACGCCGGCAACGGTGACCCGGATGGCGGAGCGACTGGAAAAGAAAGGATTTTTAAAAAAGGAGAAATGTAATAAGGATCAACGTGTTGTACAGGTATTTCTGACCGAAAAGGGGGAGGAAGCTGCTAAACACATCACAGAACAGACCTGGAACCGGCTGGAACAGCAAATGGTAAAAGACCTGAGCATGGAAGAACGTATGTTATTAAAAAGATTACTAATGCAGGTGTTGGAGAATCTGGACGAAGAATAGGGCTTACCGGCTTTTTTTTGTAATATTAATTAGCCGGCTAATGATTAATCAGGTAAAGATTCCGGATAATTAAGTTATCAAGAGTAGAGAAATATTATGAAAATTGAACGGAAACTTTATTTTTGCACTATTATGATTTGTACCAAAGGTTAATACCAACTCTACCTGCTGCTTTTTAGAGATCATGTCATCTGATCTGTCCAACCACTATGTGATTTACTGCAATACCCTTATTTAAAACAAACGGTTAGTATTATGAAGAATAATGTAATCATACCTGTTTATAACTATGTTGAATGCGCTGATGTGGCAAATCCTATCAAAGGATTCAACATTAACCGTACTACTTATCTCGTAAAACCGAGTGGTGTGACGGAACCTCATCGTCGTGTTAATTATAGTGTCACACTTGTCCTTTCAGGTGAGATTACCCAATTTATAGATTTCGAAAAATACACCGTAAAAGCGCCTGCTTTGATTCTGCTTTCACCGGATCAGATTCATCAGTTTATGGGGGATAGTTTATGCGAGAGCGTTACAGTTTCTTTTGAGCAGGAATTCCTGATGGAAGAACCTTTGAGCGGAATGGTATGCTGGGCAGCCTGTGTATTCCAGACACCTGTTATACAATTAACGGATGGTCAGCTGAAGGAACTGATGGCGTTTGCAAAACTGATGCTGAAAGAAACAGAACAACAGCAGCCATTACGTGAAGTGATAGTACGTAATTTACTAAATTCACTGTTGGCAGCATGCGCCCGTTTACCACAACGTGAAATTGAAACCGTGCAGGCCGATAATGTGCAGAACCGCATTGTACGTCAGTTTAAGGAACTATCAGACATACACTATAAGGATAAGACACAGGTAACGCATTATGCGGATATGATGTATGTAACACCAGGGCATCTGAACGATACGATTAAATCTGTTGTGGGTAAAACTGCGAAACAGATCATTGATGAAAAACGTATCACAGAAGCAAAACGTTTGTTATTCTGGAATGAACATAGCATCAAAGAAATCGCGTGGCAGCTTAACTTTGAGGATGATGGTTACTTTAATCGCTTTTTTAAAAAACATACAGGTCATACACCCGCTGTTTTCCAAAAAAGTATCCGTGAAAAGTACAATTAATACCGTAATTAGTTAAATGCAATTCTTTTTAATACATAGTACTTTTGTACAGTTCTTTAATAGTATAACGTCATTACAACGTTGTCATAAAATCGCAAGCCCATGAAGTATAATTATCGCGCCTGCTAATCTTTCTGATTTATTTCCTTAGCAGTAAAACAAATTGATGCCTGTTCGTAGTACGTAACTATGTTCCGGCTTTACTATCTCTTTCCTGTATCAGCCTGGAGAGATGACCTCTTAGATCCAATAGCTGTCAATATTGATTTATCATTAACTGCATTGTTTGCAGGATGGGCATCTATTGCAAAAAAAATAAAATATCATCGTATGAACCAATTACTCAAACACAACAACATGTATAAGCCAGCAGGCTTTATTTATACTATACTCTTCATGGCAGTATTAAGCAGCTGTGCTACATCTACTGCTAAAACAGAAATGGCTGGTCAGCCTGCTGCAGAATTGCCTGTATTTAAAGTAGCTGCTGTTCCTGCCACTACTTACCGCGAATACAATGCTTCCCTGGAAGGCAAGGTGAATGTGGAAATCCGTCCACAGGTGGATGGCTATCTTGATAAAATATACGTAGATGAAGGCGCTTATGTAAAAGCCGGTCAGCCGTTATTCAGGATCAACGAACGCACTTACCAGGAGCAGTTGAGCAATGCCTCTGCAAGTTTGCTGGCTGCACAAGCCAATGAAGAAAAAGCAGCTGTTGAAGTAAGCCGTCTTACTCCACTGGTACAGAACAATGTGGTATCTGATGTTCAACTGAAAACAGCCACCGCCGCTTTTCAGGCAGCGAAAGCAAATGTTTCGCAGGCACAGGCAATGGTCAGCAATGCACGTATCAACCTGGGCTATACGCTGATCACAGCTCCGGTGAGTGGTTACATTGGCAGAATTCCTTTTAAAACAGGTAGCCTGGTAGGAAGAGGAGAAACTCAGCCATTAACATTGCTGTCTGACATCAACGAAGTATATGCTTACTTCTCCATGAGTGAAGTCGACTTCATTCAGTTTAAAAATAAAGTAGAAGGTAAAACCATTGCAGACAAAGTAAAGAAACTGCCTCCTGTAGAACTGGTGCTGGCTGATAATAGCATCTACTCTGAAAAAGGCCGTATTGAAACAATGGAAGGGCAGTTCGACAAGAACATCGGTGCCATCAGCTTCCGTGCTGTATTCCCTAATGGATCAGGTTTATTGCGCTCCGGTAATACCGGCCGCGTAAAGATTCCTGAACAGTTTGCTGCCGCATTGGTGATTCCGCAGGAAGCTACCTTCGAATTACAGGATAAAGTATTTGTATTCACAGTGGGAGATAGTAACAAAGTGGCGAGCAAACCCATCACAATCTCCGGCAGAAATGGATCATACTATTTTGTAGAGAAAGGCGTACAGGCAGGCGAAAGGGTTGTTTACACAGGACTGGACCGTTTACGTGATGGTGCTGTTATTGCACCGCAAGCCATGTCAATGGATAGTTTGCTGAAGCTGAAACCGCTTTAATCAAAATCACAGAAAGAAAGAGGATATATGCTGTTACGGCTGTAGTCCGGGGATCATACCCGGAACACGGTAAGGACATCCTATGACCGGATCTATCAGCTCATTCAAAAAAGATTATGTTAAAAAAATTCATAGAAAGACCAGTACTGGCAACAGTGGTCTCTATTATACTGGTACTATTGGGATTATTGTCGCTGGTTACTTTACCGGTAACACAGTTCCCTGATATTGCTCCGCCATGTGTGGCTGTTACAGCCTCTTACCCCGGGGCCAATGCCGAAGTGGTAGCCCGTTCAGTAGCTACTCCTATAGAAGAAGCCGTGAATGGTGTGGAGAACATGACATACATGACTTCCACATCTAACAATGATGGCTCCATGACTCTGAACGTATATTTTAAACTGGGTACAGATCCCGATCTGGCTGCTGTGAACGTACAGAACCGTGTGGCTAAAGCTACCAGCATCTTACCGGTAGAAGTAGTAAATGCCGGTATCTCCACACAGAAACAACAGAACAGTATGATCCAGGTGGTAAACCTGGTAAGTACATCGCCAGACTATGATGAAACATTTTTGCAGAACTATGCGAAGATTAACATCATCCCTGAAATACAACGTGTAACTGGTGTGGGACAAGCTTCCGTATTCGGTGGTAAAGATTACTCTATGCGTATATGGCTGCGCCCGGACAGGCTGGCTGCGAATAGTTTATCGCCGCAGGATGTACTGACTGCTATCAAAGAACAGAATCTGGAAGCAGCTCCCGGCCGTTTTGGAGAAAACAGCCAGGAAGCTTTTGAATACATCATTAAGTATAAAGGTAAACTGAACCAGCATGAGCAGTATGAAGACATTGTGCTGAAAGCAAATGCTGATGGTTCTTTACTCCGCTTGAAAGATGTGGCGAATGTTGAGTTTGGCTCATTTACTTATAGCAGTAATACCAGAGTAAATGATAAAGAGGGTATTGGTCTTGCCATCTATCAAACCGCAGGTTCCAATGCGAATGATATACAGGTAGCGGTTAATAAGCTGATGAAAAAGGCAGCCCTGTCATTTCCAAAAGGTGTAGAGTATTTCAATATTTATAGTACTAAAGAATACCTGGATGAATCAATCGACCAGGTAAAACATACACTGATAGAAGCATTCATACTGGTATTTATAGTAGTATTCATCTTCCTGCAGGATTTCCGTTCTACATTAATTCCTGCCATCGCAGTGCCGGTTGCTATCATAGGTACCTTCTTCTTTATGCAGTTGTTTGGGTTTACCATTAACCTGTTAACACTGTTTGCACTGGTACTGGCAATTGGTATAGTCGTCGATGATGCGATTGTGGTGGTGGAGGCCGTCCATTCAAAGATGGAACGGATTAATATGTCGCCCAGGAATGCCACTATTACCAGTATGCAGGAGATTTCCGGTGCTATCATTTCCATTACGATGGTGATGGCCGCGGTGTTCATTCCTGTAGGTTTTATGCAGGGCCCGGCCGGGGTATTTTACAGACAGTTTGCCTTCACACTGGCTATCGCCATCCTCATCTCTGCATTGAATGCATTGACTTTAAGTCCGGCGTTATGTGCATTGTTATTAAAGAACAATCATCATGACGGGCCTGATGGCAAGCATGTACAGAAAGGTTTTGGTAGCCGTTTCTTTTCAGCCTTCAATACAGGATTTGAAGCAGTGAGTTCCAAATATATTCACAGCCTGCGTTTCCTGGTAAGACATAAATGGGTACCGCTTAGCGCTCTGGTAATTATACTTGGCATAACAGTATGGCTGGTAAGGAAAACACCTACCGGGTTTATACCCACAGAGGATAATGGTTTCGTGGTATACTCCATCACCATGCCTCCAGGTACTTCACTTCAACGCACCCGTCAGGTAGTAGCCAAGGTAGAAAAAGAGATGCATGATCTGGAATCTGTAAACAGTTACCTGAGCGTATCTGGTTTAAATATCATGACAAGCTCTATCAGTTCCAGTTATGCAGTAGGTTTTGTGAAACTGAAACAGCATGCAGACAGAGGAAAGGTGAAAGACCTGAAACAGGTAATGGGTATCATGCAGGGCAAACTGGCAGGGATCAAAGAAGCAAACATCTTCATGTTCAATATGCCTACCGTACCGGGTTTCAGTAATGTGGACGGCTTTGAAGTAGTGTTGCAGGATCGTAACGGCGGACCGCTGGATAAACTGGCAGGAACGGCTTACGGTTTTATCGGAGAGCTGATGAAGAGAAAGGAGATCGCCTTTGCCTTTACCACTTTCAATGCGGGTAACCCTCAGTATAATGTGGAAGTTGATGAGAATAAAGCAAAACAGTTAGGCGTATCCGTTACCGATGTTCTGCAAACTATGCAGGTATATTATGGTAGTACTTTCGCTTCTGACTTCAATCGCTTTGGTAAATACTACCGTGTGATTGTACAGGCAGATATGGCCTCCCGTGCAGATCCGGCTACACTCAACGATATCTTTGTGAAGAATAGTGCCGGACAGATGGTACCTATCAATGCTATTGTGAAACTGGAAAGAGTATATGGTCCTGAAACAGTGACCCGTAATAACCTCTTTAATGCGGTAACGATTAATGGTCAGCCTAAACCAGGATACAGTTCCGGAGATGCAATTAAGGCAGTAGAAGAAGTAGCAGCACAATACCTGCCCCGTGGTTATTCTTACGAGTGGGTAGGGATGACCAAAGAAGAAATATCTGCCGGCGGACAGGCCGGGATTATCTTCCTGCTTTGTCTTGTGTTTGTATATTTCCTGTTGTCTGCACAATATGAAAGTTACATCCTTCCGTTCTCTGTAATCTTATCAATACCACTGGGTATTTTCGGAGTATTCGTATTCATCAATCTGTTTGGTATTGATAACAATATTTATGTGCAGGTAGGTTTGATCATGCTGATAGGTTTGCTTGCAAAAAATGCGATCCTGATTGTGGAGTACGCCGTACAACGACGCCGTAGTGGAATGGGGCTGCTGGCCGCAGCATTGGAAGCATCGAAGTTGCGTTTACGTCCTATCCTCATGACCTCCTTCGCCTTCATTGCTGGTTTAACACCGCTGATGAGAGCAACGGGATCGTCTGCACAGGGTAACCGATCTATCAGTACAGGAGCAGCGGGTGGTATGTTAACGGGTGTATTGCTCGGGATATTCGCCATACCGGTATTGTTCATCATCTTCCAGTTTCTCCAGGAAAAGATTAGTGGCAAACCAGAAAAACGTGATGAGGCAGTAGTGTGATCCTTAATAATAAAGTAATTAATAATGCAACGAAAATATTTTAGTCTTTCATTCATTTCATTATTTATAGTTGTAGGACTGGCAGCTTGCCGGGTAGGGCGTGATTATAAACGTCCTGCCCTGGTTCTGCCGGATCAGTTCAGCGGTACCGCACCCTCAGATAGTAGTGTGGCGGGATTGGAATGGAAAAAGTTTTTTACAGATCCGGCATTGCAGGAATTGATTTCCCGTTCACTGACAGGTAACTACGATCTGCAGCTGGCATTGAAGCGTATAGAAAGTGCAGATGCATATGTGAAACAGGCGAAAGTGGGATGGTTACCATCTGTGAATCTGCAGGCATCAGCTTCCACTTCTATTCCTTCCAAGAACAGTCTGAATGGTACAAGTCTGAATTCGTTTTTAGGAACAGACCATATAGAAGATTATAGTTTGAATGCAGGATTGTCATGGGAAATTGATATATGGGGTAAGATCCGTCGCCGTAAGGAAGCAGCATTGGCCAGCTACCTGCAAACATACGAAGGTGCCCGCACTGTACAGACAGGGCTGGTGGCAGATATAGCCAACAGTTATTATAACCTGCTGATGCTGGATGAGCAGTTGAAAATTGCCCGCAGAAATGTGGCTTTGAGTGATACGATTGTGCAGATGATCCGGTTACAGAAAACAGCCGGTGAAGTAACAGAGCTCGCTGTTCAACAGGCAGTAGCTCAGTTGCAGACAGCAGCATTATTGATTCCTCAGTTGGAACAGGCACAGACTATCCAGGAAAATGCTATTCGCATTCTTTCAGGAGAATTGCCAGGTACTATTGCCCGGAGCAGTGAATTGAACAATGTGACCTTACGTGATTCATTGACAGCAGGTATTCCTGCAGCCATGATCAGCCGGAGGCCGGATGTACGGGCAGGAGAGATGGCGCTGGTAGCTGCCAATGCAAATGTTGGAGTAGCGCAGGCAAGTATGTATCCCTCATTGAATATTACAGCCAGTGGCGGTGTGAATGCTTTTAAAGCCAGTAAGTGGTTTACTTTACCAGCATCTTTGTTTGGTATGGCAGGAGCTGGTATTACGCAACCATTGTTCCAGCACAGACAGTTGAAAACGCAGCTGGAAGTAGCGCGTATTGAAAGAGAAGAAGCGGTGATCCGTTTCCGGCAGCTGGCACTGGAAGCTATTGGAGAAGTAACCAATGCCTTGGTAAAACTGGATAAGCTGAAAGCACAACAGCAGATTGCCACAGATCAGGTGAATACCTTGTTGCTGGCTACGCAACAGGCACAGATGCTTTTCCGCAGCGGTATGGCAAATTACCTGGAAGTAATCACTGCACAGGGTAAATCCTTACAGGCAGGGCTTACACAGGCCGATATCACCCGGCAGCAACTCAGTGCTTCTGTAGAATTGTACAGAAGTCTTGGAGGTGGTTATCAATAAAACAGTTGTAATAGGTATATACGTTTTGTTATACCCCAAAACTTTATTTGAAGGTTACAAAAAAATTGAGGTTGACTAAAAGGGCCTCTCTCGCGGAGATGGAACTTTTAATCAACCCATAAAAAAATGAACAGTTAAAGAGTTACTTGTAAGTACAGAAAGGCTTGAAGAATCGATAGAAAGGAAAATTAACGTCGCAATTTGCGGCGTTTTTTTTATGGGTAAAAAAAAGGCCGTCTCTGAAGAGAAACAGCCATTCGTTCTAACCAATGCCAACTGTATAGTAATTATCGATGAGCTTTTTATTATTTGTAACAGATAAAATATGTTTAGAAAAATTGTTGAAAGTGATCTCTCCGTCCAGTTGTTTATCGCTGATGAAAAACGCGGGGATATGTTTTATCCCCAGCCGTTTTCCCTCAGCTAAATCCCCATGTACCTGCCATCCATACCTGCCGCCTACCAGCGAATCAAGGAATTGTTTGCTTTTAATTCCAATTTGTCTTGCATAGCTGGTAAGGCTGATCACCCCCAGATTGGTACGGTTGTTTAACAGGAGTTCGTGCATCTCTGCGAACTTTCCTTCCTGCCCCGCGGCAATAGCTGCTTCAGCAGCCTTATGTGCCCTCTGATGTATCTGTAATAATGGATAATGACGGAAGTTAAAATTGATCTTGTCAGGGTATTTTTCCAGTAGTTCCAACACTACCCGGTGAGCCTGTAAATTAGTTTTGCTCTCATAATCACCAAATTCCACTAATGTTACCGGAGCCTGCGGATCGCCTATCAGCATATCTTTTGATGGTATAATCGGAATATCTTTGTTGTTGTTCATATTTATCATTTAAGCAACAATACAAAGATGGTGTAATGGAGGATGCCGGACAATGGTTGGATAAAGGAATAACTTGTATTGATTATGGATTATTTTTTCCGGAATAGTTTTATGTAAGATGTGTTCTCGTTTTTCGGGAATCCCAGAGACATGTAGAGTCTGTTTGCGTCCTTATTATCCGGATGACTTTCCAGTTCGATGCCCACAAAATTGGGTTTTCTTTTTTCATCATTGATCAGTGCATTTACGAATGCACTGGCAATACCATTATGACGGAATTGCTTCCTGATAAATAATTCATCTATTCCAACCAGCAATCCGCCATATTCATTACTCCAGAATCTGAAGATCATTGAGTAGCCTGCCAGTACACCATTGTATTCAATCATCAGCACTTCTCCCATATTGGCGTTCTCCTCATAAAACCTGATGGTGGCAACAACCCGGTTTTCTTTAAGATCTTTCCGGCTAATTACCTCATTGTATAGTTCCATTGACATTATGGTTAGTTCTTCTGCATCCATTAACCGCGCTAATCTATATGAAGTACTCATACTCGTATTTGTTTTATATGCAGAAAAATAACTGCGTTAATTCTACCGGGAAGTGATATCGGTATTAATACTGTATAGCAGGTAGTATAGAATTAACCAAACACTGGTAGCGTTTATCATAGAACGTGGTAGGCAACATATACCGCAGGCATTTTTAACTGTAATCTGAGCCAAAAATATAGCTGTGGTGTAACAAAATCAATTGACGGATTATCGGACTTGTTGTATAATTAACGACTGGTTTCTACAATTTTCCCATTAAATGTACAAATCCCCTTTTGGTAAAATACCAGCAGGGGATTTGTACATTATCCTTTTTATGTTGTTAATCGAAACCAACTGTTTTTACTCCCTGTAACAGATAAAAGCAATGTACACAGCGTGCCAGATTAAGGTCGCCTTCTTTTGCCATTACAGATATTTTTTTCAGGTCTTCAGCAGAATGAAATTTTCCAGCCTCTTTTAATGCTTTAATTACCTCATTTACAGCCAGTACTTCAGCATGTGTACCAGGACGGCCAGCACTTATAATCTGTTCATAGGTCACACCACTATACATCGTTTTATATAGTTGTCCTCCCGCTTTCGCATCCACCCATACCATTTCCATGAACTTGACTTGTTGCCTTAATTCTTCTTCTAACGTATCAGTATCTACATCATTATTAGTCGCCATTATCTTGATAGCTTCCGGTAAATCCGTAGAACAGGCGGCTGCGATTGCATTCTGAATAGGTGTGTTGTCTGCTTCATTGCTCATAGAAATGCTCTTATTTAGTTCAGGTTATTACATAACAAATCATTCCTGTCCGGAAAAGGATTATGCTCTCACTTTAGGTCCAGGTGGACAATGGCGGGCTGTACCCCCACCGGACAATAGTGATAACAAATATATTAAATATCTTATGTAATACCAGCAAAAGAGAGTTATTTTCTCGCCGGTTCATCCTGTAAGAAGAATTCCAGTTTACCTCCCTGCATTAGTTCCTGATGACTGATACGATCTGTGGCATGTGTTTTACCATTTAATTTTACAGCACGGATATACAAGGCTGTTTTTGATTGTTTATGAGAGGTAATCTCCAGTTTTTTAGCACCAGGTAATTGGATGGTGGTCTGGTCGAACAAGGGAGCGCATAAAAGGTATTGATCCGCCACCGGATCTACAGGATAAAAACCCATTGCAGCAAAAATGTACCAGGCAGACATCTGGCCGGCATCATCATTTCCACTTAATCCACCAGGACCATCAGAATACTCATCTGCCAGGATCTGTCTTACCCGTTGCTGTGTTTTCCAGGGAGCTGGTGTATAGTTATATAGAAACGGAATCTGGTGACCAGGCTCATTGCCATGCCAGTATTCGTTTTTGATAAAGAGGGAATCCAATGCAGCTTCCAGTTTTGCCGGACCACCCATTAACTTTGTCAGGCCGGGCACATCCTGTGGCACATAAAAACTATACTGACGGGGAGTGCCTTCCGTAACATAAGGCTCTTTGTGATCAGGTTGAAATGGAGTGTACCAGCTGCCATTTGCATAGCGGCCTCTTACCAGTCCGGTAGTGGTATCAAAGATGTTACGGTAATTCTTTGCGCGTAATGATAGTTCCTTATAGTCTTTTGTCTTACCCAAAGATTTTGCCACTACAGACAGTGCATAATCATCATATGCATATTCAAGAGTGCGGCTTACCTGTTCTTTTTTATGAAAAGCCATCGGAACGCTATCTTCCATCGGGATATAGCCATATTGTAAGTAGGAAGGAAGGGCACGTCGTCCCATTCCGTTTGCATAGTCCTGTTCCGGAGCGATGTCAAAAGCATTTTTACGCATCAGGCGGTAAGCCTCCTGCGCATCATAATCACGGATCCCTTTGGCATAGGCAGACGCAATGAAGGCGGTAGAATGATCCCCGATCATGGCAGAAGTATAACTGTTCCAGCAGGGGAATATAGGCAGCCATCCGCCTTGCTGCCCTTTTAAAATTAATGATCTCACCAGGTCATTCACCAGTGCAGGCTGTAGTATTTCGTACAGAGGTAATTGAGCACGATAGATATCCCACATAGAAAAATCATCATAATAATTCCCTTTAGCCAGATGTGCTGACTGGTAATTACCCGCAAATTTTGGGTATGTACCATCCACATCATTAAAGAGGCGCGGATGCTGCATTGCGTGATAGAAAGCAGTATAAAAAATGCGTTTATCTTTTTCGTTTTCAGTCGCCACTTTAATTTTTCCAAGGGCTTCATCCCACACTTTTCTGTTATTGTTCATCAACGTTTTGAAATCCCAATCAGGGATTTCTGCCTGGAGGTTTTTTCTTGCAGCTTCGATGCTGGTGAAGGAAGTACCTGTTCTGATCCGTAGTATTTCTCCTTTTTGTAAGTGGAATCCTGCAAAAGCGCCAATGTCTGCCAGGTCTTTGATGCTATCTGTCTGAAAGAGTTGTGCTCCGGCTGCGGTACCGCTGGTTTTGGTTTGTCGTTCTATCTGAATAACGAAATAACCGCTGAAGCCGGCCGGTTTACCCCAGCCCTGGTAAATACGATAAACGGGATTATATCCGGTTATTTCATTTCTGGCAGGATCCACGCGCACGAATCCCTTGTTTTTATCGCTATTAGGCTTAATGAGAAGGTATAAGCTGTCTGTCCGGCTCATAGTGAATTGCATCATACTGCAGCGAGCTGTCGCTGTTATTTCAGTACTTAATCCGGGCATGTCAATATGATACCAGGCAGGAGTACTCATTTCCTGTTCGTGTGAGAATGGAATAGCGTAGTCGGTGGTTTTCAGTTTCCCACTGATGGGCATGATAGTGAAACTGCCATAGTCCTGTGTGCAGGAGCCGCTCAGCCAGTGAGAGGCGCGGAATCCACTAATGAGACTGTCTTTATAGCTATAAGGAGGAACGCATTTGTTTTCTGTAGTGTTTGTTTGTGGTGTCCATTGTGTCATCCCAAATGGAAGGGTTACTGCCGGAATAGTATTGGCATAAGATTCGGTACCTGTACCATGTTTTAATGCAGATGCAGTAGTGCTGGCAGCGGTTCCGGATAGTGGTTGTACGGACTGGAACTGGGCTATTGCAGCCTGGCTTAATATGCTGATAAATGACGATGTAAGAAATATTCTCATAGCTTGGACTTATATTGGCGGGAACAAGATAAAAATAAAAATAGAACCCTGTACTATAGCAGGTATGATAATAAATATGTTATCGACGAGTTTTTAGTTATCACAAAATTTTGTATTATTCATGAAATTTAACGTGCAAATGAGTGGGACCATTTATATCCGGCATATTTCGGTGAAAGATGCGGTGCCGGTAACTGCGCTGTCTTTAGAGTTGGGCTATACCATGACAGTCAGCGAAACTATAGCGAACATAGCCACGGTGGACAAGAGTATCTGCGACGTTGCCTATGTTGCTGTATTGGATGAGGTTGTTGTGGGATGGATTCATGTATTTTACACTATCCGTTTAGAGACGGGGCCTTTTTGTGAAATAGGAGGGCTGGTAGTATCCAGGAATATACATGGAAAAGGTGTTGGGCGGTTGTTGGTGGAAAAGGCAAGGAAATGGGCTGCCGAAAGAAACATCAGCAAGCTGCGTGTGCGCTGCAACGTTATAAGAGCAGGCGCACACGAGTTTTACCTCAAATCCGGATTTACAGAGAACAAGCAGCAAAAGGTATTTGAGTGTGTTGTATAGTATATTAATGAGTCAGCTCTTTTAGCATCCAGATGGTAGTCGCCAGATGTCCTGAGTTACCTATTTGTTCCGGCAGCATTTTAAAACCTGCTTTTTCGTACATGCTGACAGCTTTCGCCAGTTGAGGGAAAGATTCAAGATAGACCTGTTTATAACCCATTTTTGCGGCTGCTTCAATAGATTTATCCATCAACATTTTTCCTGTCCCTTTTCCCCTAGAAGCCCCGGTAAGATAGAACTTAACAAGTTCAGCGCATTTATCCGGAAGACCATCAGTAGGGTAGATGCCACAACCGCCCAGCAGCACACCATTTTCTTCTGCCACAAAATAGGTACTCCCCGGATATTGAAAGAGTTCATACAGTTTGTCAGTTTCCGGATCAGAATAAACAGTATTTTCCTTTGGCAGGTCAAATTCTATGAATGTATCTCTTACGATCTTTGCCAGTTCCTGATTATCTTTTATTTCAATATTCCTGATAGTCATTTTATTTATCCTTTATTGATTGAGCACGTTGATAAAAACTTTGTTGTTCCATATTTTTTTCCACCTCTTCAACAGCCTTCATCAGGTTATTGGTGGTATTTGTAAGAGATGTAAGGGCTTCCGTCATAATTTTCCAAACAGGTTTCATCTGTTCAATCAAAGCTTCTCCTTTTTCTGTTAATAATAACAGGCGTTTTCTTTCATCTGTTTTATCGCGTTTGGAACGGATCAGTTTTTTCTTTTCCAGTTCTTTCAGTAAGCTGATAGTAGAAGGATGACTATATCCTATTTCGGCCGCGATTTCCACCACACTCATGGTAGATTTTTGGTGAAGGGTATAGATTACCGGGAACCATTTAGGTTCGAAATCGATCCCGCTGGCCTTATAAATCAGCAGGCCATCCTTACGGATCTGATCCCCGAGTCTTTGCATTCTTGTAGAGATGGCGAGTATCCCAGCCTGGTCAATTACGTTCATGAAACAAATATAGTATAAATGTACGTAGTTGACTACGGATATATAAATTATTTTTTTTTCGGATGATGGAAATATAAAGAAGTAAAAACAACGTTGGATATATCCTGGCGTTTCCTAATTTTGACCGGGCCTGAGAAATACTTTTTGCACTCAGTTGCTCAAGGCATATGAAACAGCAACAGTATAAATATATATCCGTATTAACCATCGCCGGATCTGACAGCGGCGGGGGAGCAGGGATTCAGGCAGATCTGAAAACATTTGCAGCACTGGGCTGTTTTGGTACTTCTGCCATTACCGCAATTACTGTGCAGAACACGACTGGTGTTACCGATATTCATCCTATTCCCCCTCATATTGTGACAGGCCAGATAAAGGCAGTGATGGACGATATTAAGCCCGCTGCTGTTAAAATAGGAATGATCCATAGTGCTGATATCGCCAGCGCAATAGTGGACGTTTTAAAGGCTTATAAGGGCGTTCCCATCATTCTGGATCCTGTTATGATTTCCAGTAGTGGTCGTCAGTTGATTGAAAATGAGACGATCACTGTTTTGCAGCAACAATTATTCCCTTTAGTAACACTGATTACTCCTAATCTCGATGAAGCAGCCGTTTTATCTGGAATGCCTGTCAGGCATCTGGATGATATGAAAGCCGCCGCTGTTAAGATCCTGGAAACGGGCTGCAATGCAGTACTTATAAAGGGTGGTCATTTAGCCGGTACAAAGTTGTACAACTTGTACCTGGATAAATCAGGCAAGGAACATATCATCACCAGTGATTCCATTTCTACTCATAATACACATGGAACAGGATGTACTTTATCATCTGCAATAGCAGCTTTTCTGGCACGTGGTTTTGACATAATAGCTGCTATAGAACAGGCAGGCATTTATATGCATACTGCCATAGAAGAAGGCCGGGATGTAAAAACAGGAGAAGGCCACGGACCTGTGAATCATTTTTTTGATCCTGTTAAGCAAATTTTGATTCAATGAGTAAGGAGATCAAAAAATATGAGTTCAAGCCGGGCTTTCAACATGAGATTGAGATCGCAACCATTTCTGATATTTTCAGCAGCCATACTCAGGAACTTACAACGCCGCACAGAGCTGAATTCTACCATATTTTCTGGTTCCAGAAAGGTACTGCCAGTCATGTGTTGGATTTTAAACCCGTAAAGGTATTGGCTGATTCTTTCCTGTTTGTAAAGAAGGGGTGGGTGCAGATGTTTGACCAGGCGGGCAAATATGATGGTAAGGTATTATTGTTCACAGATAAGTTTTTTAATAAGACGGATGATAACAATAAACTTCTGAGAAGTTCTATTCTTTTTAATGACCTGCTGGATGTACCGGTTATCCGGATCAATAAAAGCAATCAGGAGTTGGTCACCATCTTTCGGCAGCTGGAAAGCGAGATTCACAAAAATGGCGACTTATTCCACTACGATGTTTTGCATAACTTTCTCAGTACATTTTTATTATTAGCAGAGCGGGAAAGACGAAACCAGGGCTTTAATGAGATCAAAGCCGGACCGGATTTGGACTATACCACTTTATTCAAAGACTTGCTGGAAGAGCAGTATAAAACCCTGAAGACGGTCAGCGGATATGCTTCCCTGATCCATACCTCCGAAAAGCGATTAACGCAGGCCACCAACCAGGTGCTGGGTAAAACACCCAAGCAGGTAATTGATGAACGGGTGATGCTGGAAGCCAAGCGCTTACTGGCACATACGGCCAATTCCATCAAAGAGATAGCTTACATGCTGGGATTTGAAGAGCCTACCAATTTTATTAAATATTTCCGCAAACATGAAGGCCGTACGCCCATGGAGTTTAAAGAGTCCATCTAACCCCTTTTTCCGAAAAGTATCATTCTTCCACTTATTTTGATCTTTCCCCAGCCATTGCTTCTGCTGACCTTTGTGTCACAATAAAGCAATTGACATGAAATTAATCGTAACTGCGTTAACGGCAGCGCTACTTCCTGCGCAAATCATTTTCGCTCAAACTAAAAATATGGATAACAAAATTAAAGTAGAACAATTGCTGAAAGCAATTGAAACCGGAGAAACAGCACCTGTAGCTGTCATTAATCCTAAGAAATACATCCAGCACAATTTAGGTGTTGCAGATGGCTTAGCCGGTTTTGGGGCATTGTTACAACAACTGCCACCTAAATCTGCAAAGGTAAATACTGTAAGAGTATTCCAGGATGGTAATTACGTTTTTGCCCATACGGAGTATAACTTTTTTGGACCTAAAACAGGGTTTGATATCTTTAGATTTGAAGAGGGTAAAATAGTAGAACACTGGGATAATCTGCAGGAAAAACCAGCGACTGCAAACCCCAGCGGACATACGATGACAGACGGTTCCACAGACGTAAAGGATCTGGATAAAACGGCAGCCAATAAAACACTGGTAAAACACTTCGTTGAAGACATTCTCGTAAATGGTAAGATGGAGAAACTGGCAGGGTACTTTAATGGCGATAACTACATTCAGCACAATCCTTTAATTCCTGATCAGTTGTCCGGTTTAGGAGCTGCTTTGCAGGCTATGGCGAAACAGGGAATCACTATGAAATACGATCAGATTCACCAGGTATTAGGAGAAGGTAACTTTGTACTGATTGTAAGTGAAGGGCATTTAGGAGGGAAACATTCTTCTTTCTATGATCTGTTCAGGGTAGAGAACGGTAAGATTGCAGAACATTGGGATACAATAGAAGAAATTCCTGCTAAAGCACAATGGAAAAATAGTAACGGCAAATTCTAATTAACCGGAATTTAAAAGTGAGAGCCTGTATCATACCTATGATGCAGGCTTTTTTGCTTAAATTTACTATTATGAAAGAAATATGGATATCGCAATATGACCTGATAAAAAGTTCCAGATCTGTATTACTTGACTACTGTGAAACACTAACACCAGAGCATTTTATTGCCGAAACTCCCGGTTTCGGGCATGATGGCAGTATCCGCAACCTGCTGGTACATATTGCCAATACTTATGAGTATTGGATAGGGCATCATTGTTTTGGAAGAACAGTCACATATCCTCCGAATGGTAATTTTACTACGGTGAATGACTGCCGGATTTATTTTGATGCAATCAATCTGCTTATAGAGGAATTTATCAATCATTTTGGAGATGCCTATGCAATAGCTATTACTTCTTTCCGGAGGGAGCAGTCAACTACTGCTACACCTCTGGCCGCTTTTACACATGTTACCACCCATGAATTCCATCATAAGGGGCAAATCCTTTCCATGAGCAGACATATGGGGTATATCCCGGTTGATACCGATATAATCCGGTAGTAGTATTTATATCCTTAATATATTATTATATTCGTTATCTATGAAAGTATGGCGGGTTGTTATAAATGTAGGTATTTCCCTGGTGTGGCTCATTAACGGTCTGTTCTGCAAAGTATTAAATCTTGTACCCCGCCATAAGATGATCGTAACCAGGATATTGGGAGATGATTATACAGTTGCTATTGGAATATTGGAAATACTAATGGCAGTCTGGATCTTAACCAGGATCAAATCGCGGTTATGTGCAGTTACTCAGATGTTGGTAGTAGCAATAATGAATATCCTTGAATTTATCCTTGTTCCGGATCTGTTATTGTTTGGGCATTTCAATATTGTAGTAGCATCCTGTTTTATCCTGGTCATTTTTTTGAATGAATTTATCTCTGATGCTAAACTTCCTTAAAAATCATCCTTTTCCTGTAGCTGCTTTTTTTGAAAGTTCGCTTGTACTCACTTCTGTTGTCACTAATACATCTCATTTTTCCTAAAAAATTTAACTGGCAGAAGGAGTTATCTTCGCGGAGTCGTCTGAACAGGCAAATCATGTATGTGCATACGTTCTTCGTTGCGTTGATAGTATTTTTAATGGGGGTGTTTTGTATTTGTTGTCCGGCAGATATTGTTCATACGAAATTAGGTAAGCAACTAGCTTTAGGATTGTTTGTTTTCTGGGGATTACGGTTGATTTTTCAATTCTTTGTCTACTCATCTGAGTTGTGGAAAGGGAAATTATTCGAAACGACTGTACATGTTGTATTTTCGTTTCTGTGGACTTATTTTAGTGTTGTGTTTTTTATTATTTATTGGGGATGAATCCGGGTTCTTCTTTATTCTTACCCTGTGTTGTGTTATTATAATAAGTCAGAGGTTGTGTATAATAGTTTTTTTCTGGCTCAAGAAACGAGAAAAAATGCCCACAGTTTGTACTGTGAGCATTCTATTAATATGAGCGGGCTGGAGGAGACGAAGTTCGAACAAATTTGCAGCGGAATTGGCGCAAATTGCCTGTTTTAGATAGTATGCATACCCATTTTATCCGGAGACACCCAGTTCTGCCGTGCCTCCTTACTCATGAGCAGCTCCCTGCTATAAAATTTAAGGATATAATCTTTTACAAGAAATGGCTGCTGCAAGAAAACCATAATGGTTTCATCCGTTAGGGTAGTGAGATCTGCAGTGACCAGGTAGTTGGCAACTTCAGTTGTGTAAAATAAAGTAATCGTTTCGTGATAGCCCGATATATCTGTATTTTTCCCTCCGATACTTACATTGTATTTCATAATACCACTTCTTATTTTTTGAATAGCCTGTGGTAATGGGAACTTTACACAATACCAGAAGGCCATGATAAAATGGCTCACGTGCGTCCACTCTTCTTTAGGGAAAGTACAGTTTTCAAATTCCTGCACCAGCCAGCTGGCTTTTTCCAGTTTCATATTAAAATGCTTTTGAGTTTATTTCTTCTTTATAGCTTCTTAGGATAATGGTAGTGCTTGTTCTGGTGATACCCTTTATGGATTTTATCTTATGTACCAGCAGATCTTCCAATGCGGCGGTATCTTTTACCAGTACTTTTAACAATAAGTCACAATCACCAGCCATATGATGACATTCCAGTACCTCATCCATCGAAATGATCAGATCTTTTACACTTACATTTTTTGTATGATCAATCCATACATTAATAAAGGGCATTAAATGAAGTGAAAGTTTTTCCCGGTTTACTTTTATAGTGTAACCATCTATTACACCAGACCGGCTAAGCTTTCGCAATCTTTCAGTAACTGCAGGCAAAGAAAGATTTATTTCCCTGGCGATATCCGCACCAGTGATCCGTGAATTCTGTATTAATAACCGTAGTATTTTACTATCATATGCATCCATGATTTTCCTATATAACTGATTAACAAATTTAACCAACTCCGTATTTAATATAAGGAATTTCAGAAAACTAAAGCAAGTATTAATATAATACAAAAAATACTTAATATCCGCTATTTAAAAAGGCAAGATCTATATCGTGATGCCATAGAAATTCAGGGAGTGGGGCGGTTTTGCCATGAAATTTGTTGTGAATAAACCTGGTTACCACCTATTGACATACTGGTTAGATTCATGGCTCCTTGTACTATAAGCCCTATACACCCCCTCTATAACCCCTCTATAAGTCCCCCTTATATAAGGAGGGCTTATATGGGTTTTGTATTTGTCTTAATAATAGATTTTAGGCAAATTGTAGTACTTACAAACTACTATATGGCCAGGCTTAAAGGAGCTATAGATTTTACCGACATTTTTTATCCAGGCGGCTATAGTCATAGAAAACCTGGTGTAAGGGATACAGTAAGCTGGTGATCAAAAGAACTTTAAGATATCATTCAAATAAAACGACTCCATTGTGCAAAATAATCATGGCAAAGCGAAAAGAAAAAGGGTTAATACAGGATGAGGTTTCTTTAAAGTCCGGATTAGATAATACCTTATACGGGAATTGAATATGGTTGCTAGCTTTTGCATCACTGAATAAAATATAAACATGGTAAAAGACGACATAATAATTTTCGGCAAGTATAGCTGGCAGATTCTTGATATCAAAGACTGTGAAGCCCTCATCATCACAGAAGATATCATCGAACTTAGGTGGTATCATAGTAGGTTTACAGATATCACCTGGGCAGATTGTGAGTTAAGAACATACCTAAACAATAAAATTTACAATCAATTTAGCCAAAGCGAAAAAGCAAAGATTATTGGGGTTATCAACACTAACCCAGATAACCCGTGGTTCAAAACGAAAGGTGGCAGTGATACCCATGACCACCTATTTTTGCTAAGCCTGGAGGAGGTTTGCACATATTTTGGTGACAGTGTATCAAAGTTGCAGAATAAGGGACGGCAGACATGGTCTATAGACGATGAAAATAATAGCAAACGACAGGCAAAATCCGGCAATGATTTGCACTGGTGGCGCCTAAGGTCGCCCGGCTATTATGGACGCACCGGTGCGAGCATCAATTCGCATGGCCATGTCTATGTTCGGGGTAATGGGGTTCATGGTAAGCCTAGAGACGGGGGAGGGGTTCGTCCAGCCTTGTGGCTAAAGCTAGATTAACACTTTAAACATAAAAGACTCCAAATTTTTCGATTTGAAGGCTTAAAGCTTGCGGGTTATAGGTTACAACTTTCGAACCAGTTTGCAGATAATTTATCTGAAATCCGCCACTTTGTTCTACTGTAAATCCATCAACTGTATAAGATATATAGGTACCGGTTATGGAATATTTTAGATTTTGAATCTTTTTGGAAAAGCTATGTGTTTGGACGTAACGGCCGTGTTGTTTATTCCAATGTATTCAGTGAGCTTATTGATGAGAGTATTTTTTCTTTCAACGATACTGAGGATTGATTATAGCTTATAGGGGTTTCCAAATGTTCAATTTAGCACTTCAGCCCGACAATTGAAAGCCCTTGTTAGCGGCAGGCAATCTTAGAGTTTTCGCTAATCCTGTAGGTATGTTCGTGAGGAACTATTCTGATCAGCAATATATTTCTTAATAGCTGGAACTATAGCTATCATAAAATCCATTTCAAGGCTGTTCATTGTTTTGAATGAATTCCACCAAAATTCCCCGTCAGCTCTAAGCTCCAAATGAATTTTACTGACGTATTTAGCAAGTAAATCATCATCTAAAGAAATGCAGTACAAGTTACCCGTCTGCGTAACCTCTGCAGTGTACTCTATATTTTTAACGCTAAAGTTGATTTCAAATATAATCACAGAACAAACGTACTGCGCTGGTCGCAATAAAGCAATGTCTGCCGAAAACATTCACTTATCATATACAGACTATTGAATAATCGCTGCACATATTAAGCAGATGTCTAACAAAAAAGCCTTCAAATCTTTCGATTTGAAGGCTTAAAGCTTGCGGAGAAAGAGGGATTCGAACCCCCGGACCTGTAACAGTCAACAGTTTTCAAGACTGCCGCAATCGACCGCTCTGCCATTTCTCCGCTGCAAAAGTATAAAACTGATTCAATTTTCAAAAAAAAACTTTTCCATATTGGGGAGTCAACAATTAAAAACCATAAGCAGATAGGGTTTCATCATAAAAAAAACTTATTTTTAAGTTTATAAATAGTATCCAGAACGGATTAACCATGTGCTTTAAAGATATTATCCTTTACCCTTTTGTGTTTTTGGCATTCATTAACACTGCCGATGCACAATCATGTACAGGTATCGGCCAAACCCCTTCCACAGCATTCCCTGTTTGTGGTACAAAAACCTTTTACCAGCAATCGGTACCTTATTGCGGGGATCGTGTGATCCCTGGTCCGGCATGTAATAATCCGGATGATGGCGTTCATATAGATATGAATCCATATTGGTACAAGTTTACTTGTTATACCGCTGGTACACTGGGATTTAAGATCACTCCAAACGAAATCACAGATGATTACGACTGGCAAATCTTCGATATTACCAATACTTCCCCTAACGACGTCTTTACAAACAGGAACTTGTTCTTATGCATGAACTGGTCTGGCGAAGGGGGTGTTACAGGAGCCTCCTCCGCAGGAACAGCCGCAAATGTCTGTGGCGGACAGGGACAGCCCACTTTCAGCAGTATGCCCACCCTGATCAAAGGACACAGGTATCTCCTTATGATCAGCCACTTTTCAAAAGATTCACAAAGCGGCTATAACCTGGAGTTCGGCGGAGGTACCGCCGACATTACAGATCCTGTCATACCAAATTTTGTATCCACGTCGTACAACTGCGGATCAATGACTGTAAGCGTGAAACTTAGCAAACGCTTGTTGTGTAACACCCTGGCTGCAGACGGAAGCGATTTTGCATTCACAACACCAGGGCCTCAGATCACCGGTGCCACAGGGGTAGGTTGCAGCGACGGCTTCGATATGGATTCGGTAATCCTGCAACTGAATGCTCCCCTCTCTACTGGCGATTATACCATCATTACCCAATCTGGAAGCGATGGGAATACCCTGCTGAATCCCTGCGGCAATGCCCTGCCTGTTGGCCAAACAGCTAGTTTTCATATAGACCCTCCTCCTGTAGTGCTGCTGCGTACCACCGTCGTGGCTGGCTGCGCTCCAAACATTATAAAGATTGGACTCTCCAATCCTATACGTTGCGAATCTATTGCAGCAGATGGTAGTGACTTCAGTATTTCAGGGACTTCTCCCATAAGTATTGTGAGTGCTACCGGCAATTGTAATGTCAATAACCTGGCTGATACCGTAATATTACAACTCAATAAGGCTATCCAGACAGAAGGCGATTATTCCATTGTGCTCATGTCCGGCACCGATGGGAATGCCATAGTCGGAGAATGTCATCAGCCTGTTGCTACCGGACAAGTGGTTAGCTTTCATACAGTCGATACCGTATCTGCAGACTTTAGCTATACTTTAGATAAAAATTGTAAGATCTATATTTTCACCCTCAACCACGATGGTGCACATAAAGTGAACTCCTGGAAATGGAGCTTTGATGACGGTGAAAAATCCTCCCTGCAGAACCTGACTAAAATATATGACAACTCATTTGGTGATAAACAAATCCAACTGGTCGTATCCAACGGTGTTTGTTCCGATACTGTTGCCAAAAATGTTTATCTCGAACAGACCCTTGGAGCAATGTTCGATGTAGATCCAGGTCCTTATTGCCCACTGGATATTGTCATTGCCCAAAACAAGAGCTTCGGCTCCATTGTTTCCTGGTTCTGGGACTATGGTAACGGAAATACTACCAGCAGCCCTGATGCCTCCCCCCAGCAATATTTCCCTGTCCGTAAGGAACAGGACTTCCTGATTCGCCTGATCGTTACAGATAATATCAATTGCCGGGATACAGCAGACCATCATATTATGGCTGTTACCAGCTGTTACATTGATGTTCCGACCGCCTTTTCACCGAATAAAGATGGGATGAATGATTACCTGTATCCATTGAATGCATATAAAGCTATTGATCTCAATTTTGCGGTTTATAATCGTGTGGGACAGCTGGTATTCGAAACAACCGACTGGACAAAAAAATGGGACGGCACCGTAAAAGGCAACCCGGCAGACATTGGTACCTACGTGTGGATGTTACATTATACAAGAAAAGATACAGGTAAAAAGGTGTTCCGGAAAGGTACAACAGTGCTCGTAAGATGATTTCATGCGCAATAAACACCATCTCTTCTTCATTAAAGAAATGATTTACTCACCGGCAACGATTGCGTAAAAAAAACACCTCATTTTATACAGAAATGCTAATATGCATTTGAATTCCGGTTATATATTCTAATTAATAATTACCCTAAAACTGACAATTATGTTTGCCCTATTTGCTATTCGCGTGCTGTTTGCACGCCATTCACCCATAATTTCTCCGCTACAATAATTTATTTACACAACTGTCTTGTCTTAAAGTCGATTAATATCGGCTAGTGGCTAGTTCATGCCTGTAAGTGGTATGAATGAATTATTAAAATATAAGTTAATCCTTGATGAGTTATGAAAAAAAGAATATTATTTTCTACACTATTGTTGCTAATTGTTTTTTATTCAAAGGCACAGGTAATCATTAATGAAACAGGTGGATGGTTAGAATCTGCTTATGTTAAGTGGGCCCCGGTTTCAGGAGCTGGTAGTTACAACATTTATTACACCGGAGGAGGTGTTGTCAATCAGAAGATCGATAATCAGCTTGTTCGTAGTTATGGCACTTATTTTCGTGCGGATGTTTTAGGTCTTGCCGCAGGAAACTATACATTAAAAGTTGTTCCAGTAATTGCCGGATCTGAAAATACCACTTTGGCTACAACTACTCAATCCCTTACTATTAAGCCACATGTTCGCGAAGGTTTTTCTTTTTCAGGTAATATAGTTCCGGGAGCATACAATGCAAACGGTACTCCTAAAAGTGGTAGGAAAATAATTTACATAACAGCTTCTACAGTAAACACTGTTACCTCTACTGTTATTACGGATAGTAAAGGAAAAACTACTGTTGCTACCGGACTTATGAATATTCTAACTGCTCTTGGGAAAGGTTATGACAAGACACCATTGATTATCCGTATGATTGGCCTCATCAGAGATTCTCAGATTACCGGGTTAAAGGACGGAAATTATATTTCCTTTACCGGATTCAACAATACAACACGAAAACTGGAAAACATTACTTTTGAAGGTGTAGGAGACGATGCTACTGCATATGGATATGGTTTTTATACGAAGAGATGTAATAGCATTGAAATAAGAAATGTTGGAATTATGCTCTATGGCGATGATGGAGTTTCCCTGGAAACCGATAATTCAAATATCTGGATACATAATAACGATTTCTTCTACGGTGCACCAGGTTCTGATGCCGACCAGGTGAAGGGTGATGGCTCTATCGATATGAAATACAACTCTTCAAATATAACTATATCATTCAATCATTTTTGGGATTCAGGCAAATCAATGGGCTGTGGCGGACCTACAGAAACAGTTCCTACTTTGTATATAACATTTCATCACAACTGGTTTGACCATGTTGATTCCAGAAACCCACGCCTGCATTATGTTACTGCTCATGTTTATAACAACTATTACGATGGCGTCTCAAAATATGGTATCGGTAATACAACCCAAAGCTCTGCATTTGTTGAAGCAAACCACTTCAGAAATTGTAAGCGTCCTATGATGATTTCCGGACAAGGTACTGATACTTACAATTCTATTACCGGCGCATATACCGCTGAAGGTACATTCTCTGATCAGGATGGCGGTATGACAAAAGCATTCAACAATAAAGTAGAAAATGCAGAAAGGCTTGTTTATCAGACACAAAATGCAACTCAATTTGATGCATATCTGGTAAACACAAGAAATGAACAGGTTCCTGGTACAGTTAAATCTTTAAGAGGTGAATTCTCCTATACTAATTTTGATATAAGTCCAACCATGTATGTATCAAATCCGGATTTACCCGGTGACGTACAGAGTATTGTTACAACCTATGCTGGTAGACTTAAAGGAGGTGATTTTAAATGGACATTCAATAATAGTGTTGATGATGCTTTATCCGATGTAAATACAGCATTGAAAACGGCCATTGTCAACTATCAAACATCTTTAGTCGCTGTTCAGGGTGAAGGAACAATTTCGGTAACGGGAATGAGCGTCATAGACAACAAATTTACTCCTCAAAGCACTATTTCAGTGTATCCTAATCCTGCTAGCAGTTACACTAACTTAAAGTTCACTTTGAATAAAGAATCTCCTGTTGCAGTTGATATTTACGATATGGCAGGACTGAAAGTGAAATCAGTTGCTAATAGTAACTCTCAGGCAGGTACAAATAATATTATTGTTGATGTTGCAAACCTTAAGTCGGGTATGTACGTAATAAAAATTACTATTAACGGTAGCACAATAAGCAGTCGTTTAATAGTAAAATGAAAAGATGTTGCTACAAACATACCAGGATTTGGCTACAATAAAGGTAGATTTAACTAAATAATTCTTTGTTACTTTACAGATCTTTGTTCCGGTAAATTCAGAGAATAATGAAAAAAATACAACCTCAAAAGATTAAAACTATAGCTGAATATCATCAGCTCATGGGTTTGAAAAAGCCGGAGCATCCGTTAGTCAGCGTAATCAATTTTGAAAACATTAAACGTTTACCAGGCGACAAGCCAAACCCTCTTACTCATAATTTTTATTCCATCGCGCTTAAAAGAAATTTTAATGGCAAGATAAAATACGGTCAGCAGGAATATGATTTTGATGAAGGTTTAATGATCTTCATCTCCCCCGGACAGGTTTTTTCAATTGAGGCTGATGAAGAGTTAAAGCATTCGGGATGGCTGTTGATCGTCCACCCGGATTTTTTATGGAATACACCTTTAGCTAAAACAATAAAGCAATATGAATATTTCGGTTATTCGGTAAATGAAGCCTTGCATCTTTCGGAAAAAGAAGAAACAACAATTACAAGTATTATGCAAAACATTGAACAGGAGTATTGTTCAAATATTGATAAATTCAGTCAGGACGTAATTATCGCCCAGCTTGAATTATTGCTGATTTATGCTGAAAGATTTTATCATCGCCAATTCATAACCCGAAAAATTACAAATCATAACATCCTCACTCGCCTGGAAGATATTCTCGCAGAATATTTCAACAGCGATGCTTTAACAAGAATTGGATTACCCACAGTTCAATATATCGCCCAGGCATTAAATGTATCTCCAAATTATTTAAGTGTATTGCTAAAAGTATTGACCGGGCAAAGCACCCAACAGCATATACATGATAAACTGATAGAAAAAGCGAAGGAAAAATTGTCTACCTCCGATTTATCAGTAAGTGAAATTGCCTATGAATTAGGGTTTGAGCATTCGCAATCCTTTAGTAAATTATTCAAAAGCAAAACCAACCTTTCACCTTTGGAATTCAGGCATTCTTTCAACTAATCAGTATTCTTTATCAGTAAAGAAATGGCTACAACAATAATAGATTAGGATACAGGAACAAATACTGGAGTAGGGACCTTTGTTCAGCAAACAAAAACAAAATAATTATGAAAGTTATTGTAACAGGTTCCTTAGGAAATATTGGCAAGCCATTGACAAAGGAGTTAATACAAAAAGGGCATGCAGTTACGGTGATCAGCAGTAAGCCGGAAAAGCAAAAAGATATTGAAGCTCTGGGAGCTATCGCTGCTATCGGATCACTGGATGATGCAGATTTTCTGACGTCTACCTTTACTGGATGCGATGCTGTTTTTGCAATGGTACCACCAAATTATTCTGAAACAGATCAGGTAGCTTATTATCGCAGAATAGGTAGCAACTACCTGCAGGCCATCAGGCAGTCGGGCATAAAACGTGTGATTCATCTCAGCAGCTACGGCGCACATTTAGATAAAGGTACGGGGTTCATTCTCGGAGCTCACCACGTAGAAGGTATTTTAAACGAATTGTCGGACGTGGGCATTACCCATCTGCGCGCTGGTTATTTTTATTACAATCTGTACAGCTTTGTTGATATGATCAAAGAGCAGGACATTATTGGCGCAAACTATGGTGGCGATGATAAGATGGTGATGGTTGCGCCAAGCGATATTGCCGCTGTGGCTGCAGAAGAATTAGAAAAACCTGCTACCGGGAGGAACTTGCGTTATGTGGTTAGTGATGACCTTACAGGCAGCGAAGTCGCTCATATTTTAGGAACTGCTATTGGTAAGCCGGATTTGAAATGGATAATATTTAGTGATGAACAAATGAAAGATGCTTTGACAAAAAGTGGAATGCCGGCCCATCTTATGACTAACATTATAGAATTGGGAGCTAGTATTCACAGCGGGGAATTGCGGGGGGATTATGACAGGCATAAGCTAATTACGATGGGTACAGTAAAGCTGGTAGATTTTGCAAAGGAATTTGCTGCCGCATTTTAAAAAGTTGATTGTCTTTGTACAAAGAGGCTGTTTTCTAAAAGGGGGCAGCCTCGTCAATGCATAGGGATAAAATTTTCCCCTAATCCCGGTTAACCTTCAAGCTTTATCTTTGCTTCAAATTGTTCCCTTATGTACGAAAGGAAAATACCTGAAATGCTGGATTGCGGACTGGCAATAGCCATCAAAGTGGTAGGTGGCAAATGGAAAGCCTGGATCATTGACTGTATAAAGCGTGATATTAAGCGCCCGAGTGCCATTCACCGGGAAATGCAGGAGGTGAATTCCAGGATCATCAACCTGCACCTCAAAGAGCTGGAGGAATATGGGATCATTTACAAGAAAGTGTTCGCTGAGATACCTGCCAGGGTGGAATACTGGTTCACTGAAGTAGGCGAAAGTGTACTGCCAGTGATCAATACTCTGGAGGAATGGGGTAACGAGCATAGGGAATATATTCATCGCAATAAAATAGATTCCTGCCAGTTTCTCCCGGAATTGCAGAAGCATGCATAAATATAAACAGTCAGACCCCGTTATTGGCAGGGTCTGACCGTTACATTTCAGACAGTTTTCCTCAGGACTTTTATAATAGCGGCATGTTCTTCCTTGCCATAACCGGCGTCCATTGCTCTTTTGAACAGGTTGGCCGCGAAATTCGGCAGTTCCTTGCTGATACCTGCTTCTTCTGCTTGCTGTACCAGTAACTGAAGATCATCTCCTGTTGTTTTTACCGTGCTTTCCGGATCACTAAAGCGATTGTGTTGGATCACTTCGCCCATGTGCTTTGATTCAGCCCCCAGGATTGGAGAAATACTTTGTATCAGCAGCCCAAGCTCATCTGCCCGTAATCCTTCATTTTCACAGATTAGCGCGCCATGACAGAAGCCTATCCAGTTACCGGCCAGATATGCCAACACGGCAGAGAAGAGCGCTCCGGAAGCGCCGGGTTCCCCACCCAGATAAGTCAGGGTACCAGTCAGGGCATGCAATGTTGCCTCATGCTGTTTGAATATATTGCTGTCGCCAGATATGGTGATGGTAGCTTCATCGGTGCCGATCTGCTTAGGCCAGGCCAGTATATCTCCGTTGAGGCAGTTAGATCCTTGTTGGAGTACCCATGTGTTCAGGTCGCGCGCTTCTTTGGGCGTACCAGTGCTCAGCTGTACCAGGGTGCGGCCCCGCAGTGCAGTTATCACTTCCTCTGTCTCGAATATTTTTTTTGTTGCTTTGTAGTCTGATACGCATATCACCAACAGCGGGCTGGCCTCAATAGCAGCAGCTGCACCGGAGGCAAGCAGAGCGCCTTTCTCCACAAGGGGAGCCGCTTTTGCCTGATCCCTGTTCCAGACTGTTACCTGAAATCCCTTCTGAAGGAATGCGCGGGCTAACGCAGCGCCCATTGAACCCAGGCCTATCACCGTTACTTTTTCGCTAAGATTATTTGTTGTTGCAGTCATCATAATTCTTTTTTACTTGTTTTGAACGATGCTGCAAATTAGCTCCCTTAGTATCCGCCAACAATACGGGATAAAAGATTCAGGTAAGCGATAAATTTATCCCTATGTCTTGTTGACTTTTAATAGGGAATAAATATTGAAGGCTCAAAAGGGGGAAATTTAAGATGAATTTCCCCCTCTTTCTTTGTCAGAAAATTCCCTATAATTATACTAAGGCTTCAGCTAGAATCATGGAACAGTTGCTTGTTGACCGGAACCTGATTTTTGCTATTTCTTTATATTCTTCATCATTATAGCATGCTAAAGCCAATTCTATTGATGGGAACTTAACCAGAGCATTCATTTTTTTAGCAGTGCCTTCTACTGCAATAGCTTTCAAATCTGAAATGATGACTTCTCCTTTATATTTATTTATTAAAGGAAGAGCAAGAGGCGGATATTGTTGAAAGTCTTCCATGTCATTAATGTCGTAGCTGATAATATAGTAAGTATCCATTTTTCTGATTTTTATTGATTCTAATAGGTGTATTCTGGAGGAGTAATGCCCAGATTTCTCAGGAATAATACAGCTTGTCCCCTGTGATGTGTAATGTGGTCTAATGTTGCTTTAAAACCATACATGACATCATCATTAAGTGCCAACTTTTGTAGAGTGTCTTTCAGCGAATCAAAGGAATGGTTAAGCTGGCTGAGGGCAAGAGCCTTTGATGAAGCCGCGGGAAATGGATCCCAGTCGGTTTGGACCTTCTCAATATAATTACGTTCCCACCAGGAAATGCCATATGCAATATGGGATAACAGTTCATTGAAACTCCAGCTGGTATTAATTAATTTGTCCTTAAAGCGATCATCAGGCATGGCCGTTGCAACAGCTATGGTATAGTTTTTTGAGTTGTCAAGTGTTGCTAATAATTTCTCTTTCATATCTTGTTTTTATTTTAAACAAAATTAAAGAGGCAGGACATGATTGACTTAAGAAATCCTGCTCATTTTAGCAATCAATTTCAATCTGCACTATTTATAGTTCTGAAATTGGAGGGGGCACTTTTGAACTTGTTTTTAAAGGACGCACTAAAATGTTCAATACTGTTAAATCCGGAAGCGAAAGCTATATCAACAATGGGTAGGGCAGTGTTTTTTAAAAGAATCTCTGCGTTTTTCAATCTGGTATTCAAGAGAAACTGATGCGGTGAAAATGTTGTAAACGTTTTAAAGATACGACTGAAATGAAATGGGCTAACAAAGCAATACTCTGAAATTTCCATGAGTGATATGTCATTTGTAAAGGATTTTGTAATATATTCCTTTGCCCTTTCGATGGTAACAAGGTGGTTCCGTTTAAGTTTTTCAGATATTTTAATATCGCGCTTATAGTCTGTTATCTTCCCGAATGCTGTTTTTACAAAATCCATAACAAGGATGTCCGTTTGAAGTTTGTTTTTTTCTTTACTTGTCAAACCTTCAATGATGAGATCGTGGAGGAGCCCGGTTTCAGCGCTTATTTTTACCAATGTAGAATGCAGGTCGTTATTATCAAAGAATTTAAGAAAGCCATATTGGTTTATCATTTCTTCATAAAATTCCTTTTTAAAATCAAAAATTGTGCATTCATCAGGTATTGCATGAGCGTGAGTTACGGTTCGCTCATATCCGGGTTTGGTAATCAATATACAGCCTGTATAAGAATCAAATGAATTTCTGAATACGTTAAAGCCGAAATTCCCCTTTCTGACAAAGCTCACTGTAAAAGAATTACTGTACTCCGGCTTTGACGTTACGCATTCCCTGCATTTGCATTTAAAATCCAGGATGCGGTAAAAATCAGATTCATAAAGGATGTGAACATCCGCATCCAGCATAAATAAATTATCGTCATCCTTTTTCATTGGCATCCTTTTTCAGGTTCAATATTTTACACTACAAATATACATTGTAATATTGATTGGACCTCCTTCAAGGGAACTCTCTCTAACTTCTACGCCTGAGCTGACAGAAACTCTTCAAACCCAATATTGCCGTTCCGTTTGCTGTTTTGTCCGTTTGATAAGGTTTCGTGTAAGACGCAATGTTTCATAAAATTACCTTCGTTTCGTTCAATGAATGTTCAATTTTAAAAAGTACAATTATGAAAAAGATAATTTTCATTTATGCCAATCTCATGTTTGGCTTGCTCTGTATGCTGAATGTATCTGCAGCTCTCGCTCAAAACACCCAGGTAACAGTTACTGGTATCAAATCCGTAAAAGGACAGATCGTTCTTAATGTATTTAAAGACAATAAGAGTTATGATGACCAGAAGCCCTATAAAAAATTGCTGTTTGAAAAGAAAGATATTGTTGACGGAACATTAGTGTTGAACTGCACACTGGAATCGGGTATCTACGGTATAACACTTCTGGATGATGAAAATAAAAGTGGTGATATTGACAAGAACCTGCTGGGAATACCGAAAGAGGGATTTGGCTTTTCAAATTTCTATATGACGAAAATGTCAAAACCATCATTCGACGATTTTAAGATCGAAGTAAAAAGTAATACTGAAAATAAAATCGGGATTAAAGTAAAGTATATGTAAACAGCGATCGCCTTGATTGCTGATCATTATCCGGCCTATATTTCTTAAAATTAAAATTACTATAATGGGAAGAATATCATTTTCAGGGAAACTGTTAACAGGAACAGCGATTTTAGCCTTTGCCGCATTAATGTCATCTTGCGAAAAAAACGATATAGATGAAGACGGGTATGTTAATGTTAAAGTAGTGAACGCCTCGCCTGATTCTATAGCTAAGAGTTTCACTCTTGCTAATACTGTACTGGTCAGCGGTGGTCTTAATTTTACAGAGTCGTCCAATTACATCAACACCAATGCGGGTAGCAGGCTGGTGGCCGAATTCAAAAATGAAGGATCTACTTCAGTTTATGAATCAGCAGAACTTCTTCTCGTGAGAACACTGAGTTATACGGTTTATCTGATAGGTGAGGGGGGAGATGCAAAAATTAAATATTTTCAGGACGATCTTTCATCTCCGGGAAGCGGAAAAGCATCTGTGAACTTTGTTCATCTAAGCGAGGGTGCGCCTTCCAATATTAAAATTAAAAATGGCAACGGTGACAATCTGGTAGAAAACATAACCCGATACACACAAAGTACCTATAAGGATTTTGCTCCCGGTACCCTTTCTTTACAGATCTCAAATACGGCACTGAATAGTAGTGTAGGTACTTTCGATCTACCCGATTTGGTAGCCGGTAAAATTTATACGATTTATATTATAGGATCGTCTTCGTCAAACATCAGTGTTCACGAGGTCGTGCATAATTAAAGACTATACCATAATCCTTGAAACAAAAAAAGGTCACCCGTTTTTGCGGGTGACCTAAATTCTTAACAAAGTTGTTCATTATTGTTTTACCATGAGCTGACGTGCACGTTGAATTACCAGCGTATCCTCTCTGTCAACAATATAAGTTAGTGAACCATCTTTTACGTAAAGTTGTTTTCCTAACTCAGCTATTATATTCTCATTGAAAAGCATTATCTGTCCTTCTTTATGAGTGAAAACGGTACTTACATATGGAACTCCAAAACTGGTAGGAGTTGAAGTAGTTGTTGAAACAGTCGCAATCACATAAGGAATGTAATAGTTACCATTAGCAATCAGCATAGGATATTTTTTCCTGTAACTACATGGAGCGGTGTAATAAGTGGGGCATTCTGCACGGGCACCGTTCTTGTTTACCAGATCCATTAAAGAGTCTGTCAGCGATTTTTTACCTATCTGATCAGTGGAGGATTCTACAGCTGCAATCATCATCAACGTATCATTTTTACTTGTAATTTCTGCCTTTGTATTTCCTAATAATATACTCTTATCACCTGTGAAAGTCATCGTAAATGATGAAAGTGTTCCTCCATAGGGAGCAGATTGATCAAATGAATATGATGAAATAAACCCCATACGCGTTATATAATCCTTTATTAGTGTCTGATCGTGTACTATACCGTTTTTAGTATACATGATAGGTGCATCAGTTGTTATAACATTACCTGGTTTGTATGATTCATTCCCGGAACCAGGGGTGTTGTTGTCATCTTTTGTACAGGAAAATAAGCAGGTGCATGTCAGTAATGTAATCAGAATTTTTTTCATGGTTAAATTGTGCTTTTAGTTTGGACACTAATTTTAATGGTAAACTATTGTGTATCGTATGAGTAAGACGGCGAATGTCGGAAAACTCCTATCGAACGATAAAAATTATTTTTAGATACTTTCTAACCTGTTGATATCGTATCTTATAAGTATTCGTTATCCTGGTTTAGAAGCTGGCATTATAGGTGATATACCAATTGAATTTGAATAATGATCAATAACTCACTTATTTAATAACTTCCAGTTCAGGGAAATTTTTCGTATATATGTAGGACGTTAATAACATTCAGCATGATCTCAAAAAATCTCCATAAATTTATCTATTCTATATTATTAACAGCTTGCTGTGGTACAGTACTTGCTCAAATTTACAAACCTGCCAAATTCACAGATCCCGACAGGTTAAAAAAGATCGAAGCTACCTATCCCGTGATTGATGGGATCTATAAAGATTATGCGGAAAAGAACCATTTTCCGGGTTTGGTTTATGGTATTATTGTGGATGGTAAGCTAGTGCATACCGGTAGTTTGGGCTACACGGATATTAAGGCTAAAACTCCAGCTACTTCCAGGTCCGATTTTCGCATAGCTTCCATGACGAAAAGCCTTACCGCTATGGCTATATTGAAATTACGCGATGAGGGTAAGCTAAAGCTGGATGACCCGGCCTACCTCTACATTCCCGAAATGAAAAATATACATTACTTAACCAAAGATGCAACGGCCATAACCATAAGAAATCTGCTAACCCACACCGCTGGTTATCCTGAAGATAACCCCTGGGGCGACAGGCAGCTGGCTGTTAGTGATGATGAGTTGATAGCCCTTTACAAAAAAGGTATTTCCTTTTCAAATAATCCAGGTACAGTATATGAGTACAGCAATCTTGGTTTTGCCACATTGGGATATATCATTAAAAAAGTGTCGGGCGAAACTTATGAACAGTACATTAACAACAATATTCTGAAACCGCTTGGAATGACGCATACCTATTGGGAATATACTAAGGTACCCAAAGAGCAGCTGGCACTCGGTTATCGCTGGCTTAACGATGAATGGGTAGAGCAGCCTCTGTTGCATGATGGCGCGTATGGTGCTATGGGAGGGCTTATTACCAGTATTGAGGATTTTAGCAGATATATCGCTGTACATATGGATGCCTGGCCTGCTCGGGATGATGCCGAAAATAGTCCGGTGAAACGGAGTTCCATCCGTGAAATGCAGTATCCCTGGGACTTGAATTATTTATCGGCTAATGCTAAAACAACCACCGGTCGTCCATGTCCTAATGTGAGTGCTTATGCATATGGCCTGCGCTGGGCAAAGGATTGTGATAACCATGTTTACATAGGTCATACTGGCGGCTTGCCCGGCTTTGGTAGTAACTGGAACATTTTACCGGATTACGGAGTGGGTGTAGTATCGTTCGCCAATTTAACTTATGCCCGTGCGAGCTACCCCAATTTACAGGCACTTGACACACTGCTTGCCTTATCGGGAATAAAACCAAGGGAGCTGCCGTCTTCTGCCATATTGGACCAGCGTAAGAACGATCTCCTTAAAGTAATTGCAGACTGGAGCAAAGCCAAAGAAAGTGGCATATTTGCCGACAATTTTTTTATGGATTACTTTCCAGATAAATTAAAAGTCGCAACCTCTGAAGCATTTGCTAAAGCTGGTAAAACAGTGAGCATTAGCGATATAGTGCCCGAAAACCAGTTGAGAGGTTATTTTATTATAAAGGGCGAAAAGGCGAATATCAAAGTAAGCTTTACCCTAACACCCGAAAACCCACCAATGATACAGGAGTATCATTTAGATGTGTTGGAGTAGGGGGAATCGTCAGGAAACTTAAGTTGTAATAGAACGCTCCACGTTTGTCTGTTTCAAAAAATATTCATCGTGAGACACTATCAGGAGCGTTCCCTTATATTCATTAATTGCAGCGGTTAAAATTTCCAGGTTTTGAATATCAAGATTGTTTGTCGGTTCATCCAATATGATTATATCAGGAGCTTGATTACTTATCGTTAAGATACAAAGCATCAATCGCATTTTCTCTCCACCACTAAGCGCAGAACAAGGTTTGTCCCAATCTGCTTTCATAAACAAAAACCGGTTTAAGCGAATCTTTATTTCGTGTTCCTGTAATGCCCCGGAATTAAATTGTTGTGCCTGTTCATAAACGTTGAGTTTATTGTCAATTAATGAATAGTCCTGATCAATGTAAACGGCTTTGACACTTACTCTGTCAATGGTTCCCAATCGGGGATGGATCTCACCTAAAATCATTTTTATTAAAGTTGTCTTACCAGAACCGTTTAAGCCTTTAACAGCAATACGTTCGCCACTCCTGATTTGAAAATTCAGGGCATGTTTCCAAAGCAATTGATCATCGTATCCAAAATTAACGTCCTTTGCAGTAATCAATATTTTTCCTTTATGAAGCCCGGAATTGTCAAAATCCATCTTCATTTTGTCCATATCGGGCAGCTCTTTTCGCAATTGATTCAGCTCTTGCGAAATGGTATCCACTTTTTCAGTATGAACGCCTTTCAGACGTGAAGTACTTTTTTCTGCATTGTTTCTAAATGTATTCATGGAAATGGTAGGAAGCCCTGCCTTTTCTTGTTTTTTCTTTCCACGGGCATCCCGTTTTTGCTGTCGTTCCAGAGATTCCCTTTCGGTTTCTTTCGCTTTTCGGAGTGCTTTTTCTTTGCTCTTTAAATCCTGATTTAAAGCATCACTTTCAACTATTTTCTGTTCTACGTAGAAATCATAATTACCCCCATAGACAGTTATACCACGCTTGCTGAGTTCATAAACGGTATCAAGGAGATTTAATAAAGTTCTGTCATGGCTTACCACCACTAAAGCATTTGTAGTGGACTTTATATAATCATAAAGAATACTTCTGCTGAGTGTATCCAAATGGTTGCTTGGTTCATCCAATAAAACTATTTCAGGACGATGGATAATGATTCCCGAAAGGAAAACTCTTGTTTTTTGTCCACCGCTAAGTGTTCCCATTTTTTGAGTTAGATCCAATCCATCAAGCTTCCAGTGTGTGAGGGCTTCTCTGCATCGTTCTTCAATTGCCCAATCATCATCAAGCAATGTAAGGTTTGCATCTGTTACATTGCCATCGAGAATTTCTTTTAATGCGTTTAGTTTATCCTCAATCTGAAGGGCTTGAGCAATACTATAGTCATTAAACTGGCCAAAAATCTGTGGCACATAATAAGGCCTCAGGTCAGTTTTTACAAGTCCGGTTGAAGGATGTAATTTTCCGGCTAAGATATTTAGAAGAGTGGATTTCCCTATACCGTTATTGCCTATTAATGCAATTTTATCTTGCCTGTTGATAATGAGATTTATATCAGTAAACAATAAATCTCTGTTGGGATGCGTGTAATTAACGCTTTGTAGAATAAGCATAATTTCTTTCTGTAGAGAGTAAAAAATTACAGGAGCCTTCTATATCTGGCTCTGTTTATTTTTTCTGAAAGAAATTATATCTCACATTAATTAATGAATATTTAGATTACGTGGCAAAGATAGAAAAAATGTTATTAAAATTTAAATTCTGTCATTTAGCAGGTCTTTGATCTATAAATCCATAGATTCCGGATAAATTATCTGCCAGCCTAATTGCCAGTAAGGGTTGTTGGAATGTGAAAATATTGATAATCAATTATTTTTGATTATATTCAATAACTAAATCCACCACATTATGAGTCAATTTGTTCTCACCCAAAGCAAAGCGAATAATCAATATTATTTTAAACTGGAAGCTGCGAATAATGAGCTTATCTTATCCAGTGAAGGATATACTACTAAAGCCAATTGTACAAATGGTATAGAATCTGTACAACTGAATTCTCAAAACTCTGACAGCTTTGAGAAAAAGATGTCAACAAGTGGTAAGTTCTATTTTGTATTGAAAGCTACAGCCAATGGCGAGATAATTGGTACCAGTAAAATGTATGGAGGTTCATCCAGTCGGGATGGTGGGATTGCCTCTGTAAAGAAGAATGCTCCGGATGCATCGATAAGCGATACGACTGCTTAAATTCAAGAATAATGAATGAGGATAAATAATGGAAGGAGCCTGTGTTATTGATAACACAGGCTCCTTCCATTATTTGTTCTCAGTGGCAATTGGTAAATCTCTTCTGGACCATTCACTCCAGGAACCAACATACAGCTTAGGTTCCGTAATACCTGCACTTGCCATGCCAAGCAATGTATGACATGCAGTAACCCCTGATCCGCAATGTATAATTACATCTTCCGGTTTAATATCTCCAATAGTATGCTGGTAAAGCTCTGCAAGTTGTTCCGGCGGCAGATATTTACCATCTTCATCCAGATTTTTGGCATAAAATAAATTATCCGCACCAGGAATATGCCCTGCTATAAGATCGAGTGGTTCCACCCGGCCAAGGTAGCGGGCGTTCTCGCGAACATCAATAACCATTTGCTCATTACTTTTAGCAGCAGCATCAACCTCGGCAATATCGGCGGTGCCTTTATATTCAGCAGGAACTGGATATGCTGAGGTTGATTCAGGGTGGTAATCATCAGTATTTAATTCAATGTCGGCGTCGGTCGCGGCTTTTAATCCACCGTTTAATACCTGCACATTTTCATGGCCTATAGCATGTAACATCCACCATAAACGGGCTGCTCCCATTGCCGCAGATTTATCATCATAAACAATTACATGACTATCGGGTGTAACGCCCCACTTAGTTAAAGTTGCAGCAAAGGTTTCTAAAGACGGTAACGGATGCCTTCCGCCGTAAGCCGGATCAGCAGGTTTACTGGCCAGATCGGCATCAAGCGTTGCATAAATTGCATTTGGCAGGTGCCCTTCCAGATAGCGCTGGTGCGCGTCTGCTCCTGCACGTACATCTATCAATATAACTTCCGGATCAAAAATTTTCGGATCTGTAATTTCAATAAGTGGTGACATAACAATTGGATTTATTTACTTCAAATATAAAGAAGCTAAATCCCGGCCAATCATCTTTAGCTGAGCCCGAATAAAATAAATTTTGAGAAACCGATTAGTTGCGCATATATTTGCAACTGAACGGTTGCTAATACATAACCAATGAGACGAGATATATTCCAGGCTATTGCCGACCCTACGCGTAGGGCGATTCTTAGCTTATTAGCCCTACAGGCGATGACTCCAAATGCTTTGGCTGAACGTTTTGGGAGCAGCAGGCAAGCTGTATCCAAACACATTAAAATTCTTACCGAGTGCCAGCTTTTAGAACAGAAGCAAACCGGGAGGGAAATATATTATCATTTTAATGCTCAAAAGATGAAAGAGGTGGATACGTGGGTTGAGCAATTTCGTACACTATGGGAAAACCGCTTTAATCAGCTGGACAATCTATTGGATAACCTAAAAAATAAAAAATCATGACAAACAGAGAAGCAGTCTTTACAAAGGATTTGCAAAAGAGAAAACTTACTGTTGTAAGGTCATTTGGCGCTCAATTGGATCATGTATGGAAAGCATGGACAGAAAGTGAAATCCTTGACCAATGGTGGGCTCCTAAGCCTTACAGGGCAGAGACAAAAACAATGGATTTCAGAGAAGGTGGTTTCTGGCTGTATTGTATGGTAGGGCCCGAAGGTGATAGAACATGGTGCAGAGTAGACTACAAAACGATTGAACTTTTAAAGACCATAACCAGTACCGATCGGTTTTGCGATGAAAATGGTAATGAAAACCGGGATTTCCCTGCTATGGACTGGAGAAAGGAATTTAGTCAAACTGGCGACGACACTACTGTAAAGGTTGAAGTCACTTTTGCTAAAGACAGTGATATGGAAACGATTATTAAGATGGGCTTCCAGGAAGGGTTCACTGCTGGTTTGAGTAACCTTGATCATTATTTAAGCACACAGTTTAAAATCCGCAAAGAACTTAAAACAAATAATGGTGCAAGAGTAACAACTTATTTAAACTTTCCCGGAAATACGGAAGAAGCATTCAACTTTTACAAAGAAGTTTTTAATGGCGAATTTACAGGTGTTGGTTTAAAGAGATTCGGAGATATAGATATGCCTGCCGGAATGCCACCAATGAGTGATGCTGACAAAAAACTCATTATACATGCTGAACTAAAAATAATGGGAGGTCATGTATTGATGGCTACTGATTCTCCTGAAAGCATGGGTTTCAAAATGGAACATGGTAACAATATGCACATAAACCTTGAGCCCGAATCAAGAGAGGAAACCAAAAGATTATTTGATGCACTTTCTAAAGGAGGTGTTATAACCATGCCTTTGGAAGACATGTTTTGGGGTGCATACTTTGCCTCTTTTACAGATAAATTTGGAATCAACTGGATGCTTAACTACCAAAAGAAAGACTAAATACTGACAGATAATCAAACTTACAACATTCAGTGCCTGTGAATTAAAACAGGTGCTGAATGTTGTAAGTTTGATTATTACCTGATGAAACCACTAGCTTGAAAAGAATAGCACAAAGGAAAATTAATACATGTTGTGAAAATTATTTTTTTTATCTACATTTGAAAACAATGTATAAATACATTTGTAATATTGCCTTTGTGAAGACTCTGATACTATTCAAAATTTAGCCCATTAATTTGCTTATTCCTAGCGACGGAAAGTGTACTTGCTTCAAACAAAATAATTTAAAAGATATTCCATACCTGAAAAACATTAGAAACCTGTATAGCGTATTGATATTTTAATAAGAATTAACCTATAAAAACCACTTGACAAACATGACAACCAAAACATTGGAAAAAGTATGTTAGTTTGACTGAAACCCTGTTTTTCCTTCACCTCAATTATATAAATATGAAAAAAAGCCTTGTTTTCATTGGCATTGCTGTTACAGCAGTTGTTCTTTTTGTATCTGGAACTTCTTTAGGAAGTGCTTGTGCGGACGATCATCATGGTCTGCGTGGAAAATGCAGAATCACAGTTGTTAATGGTGTTTATCACTATGATTGTGTGACTGCCATTGACCCGGACGTTACTGACTGTACTTATTATGTAGAGTAGAAGACAATTAAATAACTGAATAAATAGGGCGTTTGCCCTGTTTATTCAGTTATCACGAACCAAACAAGTATCACCTATTTGCTTATGCCAGGAAGAGCAGTATTCATTTTTTTATTGTTGTGGATAATAATTACCAGTTTCAGTTCCTGTAAAAATGGAACAGTAAATCCTTATTCCAACTGCGCATCTACCAGTGATTCCGTTATCCCACTTATTATAAACATGGGGGATACATTGAACCTTTATCTCGATAGCTTGATGGTGCTTGGTATAACAACACCTATTGATTATCATGAAAAAGAAAATCGATTATATACATTTGATAATTACAATAACCGGTTACTGGAGTATCTGCTTAAGCCTACACGAAATATCATATATCCGGAAAATGTTCACAAGATTAAGATTAACAAAAAAACCTCTTATTTCAGGTATACTTCTCCGGATAGTCTGATTCTATACACTTATGCTGGAGCAGAACTCTTGTATTATTCTATAACCAGTGATTCTATCTACAAAAGGTTGACTTTTATAAATAAGGGTATCAACCGGAGTCATGCGGCTCCTCCATATGCTAGTGCGACATCGCCTGTTTTTTTCATCGGCAATACTGTTATTGGTTTTGGATTTCTGATAGGAGAGAGCGATAATGAAAATCCTGCTGGCCGTACTATCAGTTCCATTATCCATCTTCCCGCAGGTAATATCCGCAACCGGATACCTTATTCAAAGGTCTACTGGCAGAACAACTGGGGTGGGTCCCATCTGAGAACACCTTATACGGCATATAATAAACGAACAAATAAAATATTGCTTAGTCTGCCGGCTGATCATAATCTTCAGATAATTGACAGTAACTGGCAGGTAAAAGAAATTCCTGCAGGTACCCGGAAAAAGATCTGTATCAATTCAATGAACCTGGCAAAGAACAATAAAAAAGTGGTAGATGCTGAGTATGCTCTACAATACTTTACCAGTACCCCTTCTTATCGCAATATAATTTATGATCAATACCATAACCGGTATTACAGAATACTTGAATTGCCACCGGCAGAAGATAAAATGGTGAACCGGAAATTGGTGGAAAAAGAAGCCAGCCTGATAGCTTTTGATAAAGACTTTAAATATCTTGGAGAGGCTTCTCTTCCCCAGGCACTAGCATTAGATAATTTCTTTATTACGGCAGATGGAATATATTTTTTGAATGTGCACAATAAAGACCAAAATATTGCCCAGTATGTACAATGTAAAATTGAACTATAGCCTGATATTTTTATGCGCTCTGATCCTGGGTGCTTGTTCAGAAAATAATGAATCTCTTCGTAAAAGTATTTATGCGTTAGATGCTAATATGCTTTCTACAGGAAATTATGTAATCATTCCTAATCAGGGGTGTGAAGGTTGTATCAGTCATGCAGAAGCTTTTGTGAAAAAAAATATAGCAAACTCAGATAGTATCAGGTATATCTTTACAAGAATACAATCCATTAAATTACTGAAGATAAAATTGGGTAATGAGATTATGTCCAGCAGAAAAATGTTGCTCGATACCGCAAATACTATTGAGTATCCTGATAAAAAGAATGATATATACCCTATGATTGTAACTGTCCATAACCATAGAATTACTAATATTACCTATCAGAGTCCGGACAGTAACGGACTCACAGAATTACTAAGTGGTAAATAGCTATATAACGATACTGATAAAATAAATAAGTATAACAGGTTTATTAACTTTCCTTAACATTAATGCAAGGCTTGTTAACCTGGTTTTGCAATTGGCGGAACTACTTTCGTAAGCAGTTTATGAAATAAAAGACCTCCATGCAAAAATACTACTTACTACTGATAGCTTGCTGTTTAGCTCTCTCCGTCCGCGCACAAAAGAATGGTTCCATCAAAGGTACTGTGTTTGATACTATCGCCAGAGAACCCGTTGCTTCGGCCACTATCACTCTGTTGAAACAAAAAGATTCTTCGCTGGTCAGTTTTACGATGACGGACAATAAGGGGAATTTTGAGCTTACCGGTATTACCAGAGGGGAATATCGCGTGCTTGTAACTCATGTAAACTATTATAATGCCAACCGGCCTGTTGTTATCAGCGATACCTCACTTCACATCAACCTTAATGCCATCGTACTTCATGACCGGAGTAAGATGCTCCGTGAAGTAGAGGTAACTGCCGAAGCTCCACCTGTTACACTTATAGGAGATACTATTCAATATAATGCCGGTTCATTTAAAACACAGCCGAATGCTAGCGTGGAGCAACTGCTAAAAAAAATGCCTGGCATTCAGGTGGATAAAGATGGTACGGTAAAAGCCCAGGGACAAAAAGTAAATCGTGTACTGGTAGATGGCAAAGAGTTTTTTGGTACTGATCCTAAAACCGCTACAAAAAACCTACCTGCCGATGCGGTAGATAAAGTGCAGGTATACGACCGACTGAGCGATGCTGCCCAACTGACCGGCTTTGACGATGGCAACAACGAAAAAACCATCAACCTCAAACTAAAACAGGATAAAAAGAAAGGTCTGTTTGGTAAAGCCAGTGCTGGCGGTGGTACCAACCACAGGTATGAAGGACGTTTTAATGTTAATTCCTTTAAAGGAGCCCGGCAGTTTTCTGCCATTGGTATGGCTAATAATACCAATGCGGAAGGATTCTCTTTTATCGACCTGATGAATTTTACCGGAGAACTAAATCATCAACGCCAAAGTGGTAACGGAAATATCAATCTTACCTTAAATACGGATGATCCTGTTTCTGTACTAATGGGTAATACTAACAGTAATGGCATCAAAACTATCTGGGGTGGTGGAGTAAACTACAATAACATTATCGGGAATAAAACTGATTTCACCAGCAATTATTTTTATAACCGTTATAACCCTTACCAGGAAAGTATGGTGACACGTCAGTATTTTCTGCCAGATTCTTCTTATTTCTACAACCAGCATTCCATCAGCGACAATCTTAATAACAGCCATCGTCTCAACCTAAGTGCGGATATTCGAATCGATTCCTTTCATTCCATTAAAATATCGCCCTCCATCGGTTATCAGGAAACCTGCAACAACAGTTACAACAGTTATGAAACGCTTTCGGAAGATAAACAACTGGCTAATCAGGGTTTCAGTAATAACTATTCTTTGGGTCATGGTACTAATTTTCGCAATGATATATTGTTCAGGAAGAAATTCCCCCGCAAAGGCAGAACGTTTTCACTCAGTCTGCAAACTACCTTCAATAACAGCGAAAGTAATGGCAGCCTGCTATCTGTCAATCAGTTTTTCAATCATGGTACATCCTATGATTCCATCAACCAGCGTAATTCCATATCGGGAATGCTGAACAACTATAACATACGCGCTGTATATACTGAACCTGTGTTTAAGCGCTCGTTGCTTGAATTCAGTTTGGGCAGGAGTAATACCGGCAGTACGTCTGATAAAAAGACATATGATTACAATCAGCAAAACGGTAAGTACGATCAGCTTAACGCTGATCTGACCAATAATTTTGAAAATACTTATGGGTATACCAATGCCGGATTACGCCTGCGTACACAGCAAAAAAGAATCAGCCTGGCTGTAGGCGTCAACTGGCAACAGGCTGAATTAAAAGGAAAGATTATTGCAGGTACCAGAGATTCGGTTATTCATAAAACATTTTATAACCTGCTACCATCACTCAGGTTGAAGTACGATTTTACCCGTTACCGCAATCTCAATATCAATTATGCGGCTATTACCAAGCAGCCGAATATGTCGCAACTACAGCCTGTGCCCGATATTACTGATCCGCTCAATATCCGCGAAGGAAATCCTGATTTGAAACAGGAGTTTACGCATGCTGTACAGCTGAATTTTATATCCGTTAATCCTTTCAAAAATAAAAACCTGTTTGCCTTCTTCAATCTGCAGGAAACGCAGCATAAAATCGTGAACTACGATATAGTGGATACATTGGGAATTAAACATACCCGGCCGGTAAATGTAAATGGTGTATACAATATGACCGGAAATATTAGCCTGGGGTTGCCGTTGCGTATGCTGAAAGGTTCGGTCAACTTTAGCAGCAATATAGGATATAGCAAAACAAAACAGTTTATCAATGCCGCATCAAATACTATCAGTACCATGAGCCTGGGGCCTGCGATACGTTTAGATCTGTACCCTTCAGATAAAGTTGACCTGTCGCTCAGTAGCGGCTTTAATTATTATAAGACCAGGTATTCTTTGCAGGCAGCCCTTAACACCAGTTATTTTTCACAGCTTTATGAAGGTGAAATCAATTGGCAGCTGCCAGCTCAGTTTTATTTTACAACTAGTTTTACTTATACTATTAACAGTCAGCGTGCAAATGGCTTTAATACCCGTGTACCATTATGGAATGCGGCTTTTAGTCGACAGTTTCTGCATTTTAACAGAGGAGAATTGAAGTTGAGTGTATTTGATTTGCTGAATGAAAATGTAGGCATCAGTCGTAGCAGTAATCAGAATTATATTGAAGACAGCCGGATAAAGAACCTGCAACGCTTTTTCTTACTTAGCTTTACTTATAGCCTAAGCAAGTATGGCCTTTCTGCAGATAACCCGGGAGGCGGATTCAAAGTAATACGCCGCTGATTAAAACAAAAAAAGCCTGTATCAGAAGTGAGATACAGGCTTTTTTAATTTATCCATTTATACGGATCATTTTTTCCCTTCCACGATTGTTTTGTTGCATTTCTTTCACCACTTTATCACGCTCTTTTGTAAATTCTTCAACAGTTACTTTTTTTCCTTTGGAGGGTTGTTTAATAACAGATAGATCTGTCGGGGCGGATATGTCAATGGCATTGTAAACAGTGCGGCCATCGTCTATGTCAATACCCAGGATAAGGCCTGGTAATTGTCCCTGGTATTCTGGTCCGGCTGGTACCGGAATGGAAAGCGTAAACCAAACTTTAATATTGGATGTATCTGCTACTTCCTCACTTTTCATCTGCCCATTTTCCATGGTGGTGATAGTGCGTTTACCAATGTGTTGGGCTATCGCCTGCTGACAGGGATAATTTAGAATGGAGATGGTTTCGCCGGTTAACTTCCAGTTCAACTTATGGATGCTGTCGGCAATAATATAATTTTTCGCAGCAAACTCGCGTTGTTCCACCACCTGGTTTGTGGTGAAATCAATATAAGTCACATCATTGGCGTCTGCTACCTCCATGTGGATCTGCATACCACCTTCGTCCGGAGTGAATTCTTCAGGCGTTTCGTCTTTTGCAGTGCGGCGTAGCGACTGGTTATTACCAAACAATACTTCCAGTTTATCTTTGTGAGAGCGGGGTAGCAGGCGATCCTCTTCATCACTTACACCCTGCATGTGCATCTGCATTTGTACTGTACGCTCATACAAGGCCCTGCCTTGTTTTTGCTGGCCATTGGCTGTAAATAACGCCAGACCCATGGATAACGTAAAAATTATTTTCTTCATTCTGTGTATTTTTAAGAAAATAAAGCTATTCAGTTCCTGGCGGAACATAGGTTAACATGCCTTGCTTTAATGTTAATTAAGGTTAATACTCTTGCTGTCGGGAAAAAGGAAGCGATACATTTGCTATTATAAAACATATAATCCAACAGGTGCGATATAAACTTTCCATACCGGTTACTGGTTTCCTGATTACGCTGACTATTCTGGTTATCACCGCTTTCCAGGTTTACTGGCTGAGGAAAAATTACCGGGAGGAAGAAAAACTTTTTGCCACCCGCACCAATGTACTTTTCCGGGAAACGATCTTCCGGTTGCAGGCTGCCAAACTAAAAATGGATTCCGGTATGAGTATTCCTGTACAGGATCGTGAAGGTGTTATAAGCATATCGAATGTGTTGCAGGAGAAACTGAGGGATTCTTCCACCACAAAACCCCGGATTAAGCAAGCAATGTTCATTACTATGAAAGCCCCTCATCTTTCGGATAGTGATTCACTTGAGGTACACTACAGGGCAAGTAATGGAGCTCCCGGGAAAACGGTGTTCGATTTTCTGGCAGGGGTAGACTCCCTCCGTGATTCTATTACCGTAAAGGAGATTGTGGATAGATACCATAAAGCGCTGAATAGGGAAAAGATAAATCTGCCTTTCAGTATAAATACTTTTCCTGCTGATACAACAGAGAAAAATTACGGCCCATTTCCGGATAATCTGGAAGGGAATATTGTAACTATTGGTTTTACAAAACCTGTCAGTTACCAGGTTTTATTTGAAAACAATACCTGGTATCTGCTTAAACGTATCGGCCAGCCCATCCTGATTTCATTTCTACTGTTGAGTGTAACCATATTATCCTTTCTTCTGTTATACAGAAATCTGAAACAACAACAAAAGCTGGCGCAGATTAAGAACGATTTTATCAGCAACATGACACATGAGCTGAAAACACCTATTGCCACGGTAAGTGTAGCCATTGAAGCCTTAAAGAGTTTTAATGTATTGGAAGATCCGCAAAGAACAGAAGAGTACCTTGATATATCGGCCCATGAAATGCAAAGATTGGGTTTATTGGTTGATAAAGTACTAAAGCTGTCGATGTTTGAGAACAGGGAAATAGCATTGAACAAAGAACAGTTTGATCTCGTAGAACTGGCAAAAAGTGTGATGGTCTCTATGAAACTACAGTTTGAAAAGCAACAGGCCGTCACGGCATTGGAAACAACCGGTAAAAATTTTATCATTACTGCCGATAAACTGCATCTGACAAGTGTACTCTACAATTTGCTGGACAATGCTTTAAAGTATAGTATTAAAGACCCGGAAATCCTGATCCATATCATTGACCATACGCAATACCTGGAAATACGTGTAACAGACAACGGGGTGGGTATTGCCAAAGAATACAAAAGTAAGATATTCGAAAAGTTTTTTCGTGTACCCAGTGGCAACCGGCATAATATAAAAGGGTATGGCCTTGGTTTAAGTTATGTATCGCATATCGTACAACGTCATATGGGCTTTATAGAGGTAGAAAGTGAACTGGATAAAGGCAGTACTTTTTCCGTTAAGCTTCCTTTTGTAGAAGCGCCAGTCATTTACTACGATCGGGGCCGTATGATTGCCAAGCATAAAATAATATAAGATGAGCGTTAAAATTCTATATGCTGAAGATGAATTATTCCTGGGCAAAATCGTAAAGGAAAGCCTGCAAGGCCGGGGTTTTGAGGTAACAATGGAGAGCGATGGAGCTAAAGTACTGGAGTTGTTTAAACAGCTAAACCCGGCGGTTTGTATACTTGATGTAATGCTTCCCAATAAAGACGGGTTTGAAATTGCGGAAGAAATACGCACTCTAAATCCTCAGGTTCCAATTTTATTCCTGACGGCCAAAACACAAACGGCCGATCTGGTAAAAGGGTTTACACTGGGTGGTAATGATTATATCCGTAAACCCTTTAGCCTGGAAGAGCTGATTGTCCGCATAGATAATGTATTACGTAAAACGGACATGCCATCTTCCCCCGCCATAGATCATATAAGGATAGGCAAGTTCCGGTTCTATACCAACCGCCAGGTGCTGGTCAATGGAAATGAAGAAAAAAAGCTATCATACAGGGAAAGTGAGTTGCTCAAGCTATTATACGAGAACCGTGATGGTATTATTGATAGAAAAAGTATCCTTAACCTGCTTTGGGGCAATGATTCGTTTTTTAACAGCCGTAATCTCGATGTGTACATTACCCGGTTACGCGTGTGTCTGAAAGAAGATGAAAGCCTGGAAATACTAACGATAAAGGGTATTGGCTACAGGTTTGTACTGAGTTGAAAACCCGATTATCGATATTAACGCAACATTTTATACCGAATATTTTAACATTTAGTGCCCCTGATTATTCCATTATGAAGATAACTTTGTTCTATAACTAAACGAAGGATATTGTAGTTCCTATTTGGTAGCAAGTATTTTAATATTATTTATTAATAATATTGGTTTAAGATACAAATTATTATATTTACGGGTAGAACAATGAAAATATTTATTAGGACAATGAAAATATTGAGGGGAATTAAGCCTCTGTAATTCTCCTATTTCCCTATACTTATGAGTCGAGTTGCTAACAGAGCTTTATGGGCAATGTGTTCGTTTGCCTTATTATTATCTATGCCATCTGCCTTTGCACAAAGAGGGTATGTCTATGTGCATTTAAGAGCATTGAATGAGAAGTCTTCTCATGATTTTCCTTTTACACTTAGCGGTGGAATTCCGGGCGTTGATAATTTCACTCTGAATTATCAGCAGTACCGGTAGCCGGTATTGCTGATACAACATTATTATTGTAAGTCGGCCTTGCTGTGGAAACACAGGCCGGTACTGTAGTGGGGACTTACAGTGCCGGTGCCGGACTTGCTATAAATACATGCCCCTGAACCCTATTGTCGCAATCACCCCTGTAAATTGGCATATTTACATCCCTTGTAATTATTTATATGTGCGTAAGTTTGTGTCATCCAAAAAGAGCCATCTCATGCAACGCAGAGTAGCAATAATTATACTTTCATTGATGATAATCCATTTACAAATGAATGCACAGCACAAACAAACAGGCCAATATGCAACGGTGAACGGTTTAAAAATGTATTATGAGATCCACGGTAATGGCAGGCCATTGGTATTGATTCATGGTGGGGGCTCTACCATAATGTCTACGTTCGGCAGAATCCTGCCGGAACTCGCCAAAACACATCAGGTTATAGCTGTAGAGCTGCAGGCTCATGGGCATACTCTCGATATCGATCGCCCTTTGAGCTTTGAACAGGATGCCGATGATGTGGCAGCCCTGCTCAAGCAACTCCATATCGAAAAAGCAGATATTATGGGCTTTAGTAATGGGGGCACCACCTCTCTGCAGATCGCTATCCGGCACCCGGAATTGGTGAATAAACTGGTGCTGCTTGCAGCCTCTTATAAACGTGATGGTATGCAGCCCGGCTTCTTTGATGGCTTTCAACATGTTTCCCTGGACCATATGCCTCAGCCGCTGAAGGAGGCTTACCTGGAAGCCAATCCGGATCCCAAAGGACTGCAAACGATGTTTGACCGCGACGTGGCCAGAATGGTGGCCTTTAAAGATATCAGCGACGCAGATATAAAGGCCATCCAGGCTCCGGCACTGGTCATAAATGGTGATGCCGAAGTGATACGTGTGGAACACGCACTGGAATTATCACGTACGCTACCACATGCCCAACTGGCAATCTTGCCATGCGGACATGGGGATTACATAGGAGAGATCTGCGCAGCAGATAAACACAGTAAAATACCGGCTTTAGTGACGGCCATGATTGAAGAATTCCTCAAAAAATAAACACAAAGTTTGGCACAATCGCTTACTGAATGGCAGTAGGTATTCCCCCGGATTGTTCCGGCTGAACAAATGGTATATGACCTTTTATATGCAGTGGCAGGGGTTTTCCTGCCGCTGTATAATATTGCCATTCACCATTTTTTTGAGCCAGTATGGGGAAAGCGAACATTATAATATTGCTGTAGGATAATTGTTCTTCCAGCATAATATCATCAAAAGAAGGGGATAATATTTCCCTGCCGGTACTATCGAGTATGCCGAATTTTCTGTCTCTTTCTACCAGGTAGCCATTCCCGTTTTTTTCCGGGATAATCTTGCTGTATTCCGGAGCTATTAATATATGACCATCATGCTGTGCGTAACCCAGTAAATAGCCGTTATTTTTTTTCGTGAGCAAAAGGAAACCCTCTTGAAAGTAATCATACACATCTTTCTCATTATCAAAAGGATATGTTACAGGTACTATTATTTTACCAGTACTATTTATAAAGCCATATAAAAGTGTTCCGTTGCTGTCGTCTTCTTTGATAACCATTGCCACACCATTGTGAAACGAGGTTGTATGATCATATTGGATGGGTACAACAATTTTCCCTTCTGCGTTGATATACCCGGTTTTATTATTCTTAATGATTGCCGAGAGATGATTATCGAACGTATTAATTGAATCCGGGAAATTGTCCTCTGAGTATTCGCCTTGTATTATTTTTCCGGTAGCAGCATCCAGTAATTTTTGTTTTCCTTTCGTGGTAACGATCAGTAGTAACCCTTCTCCGGCTGGCCGGACATTATCATAGGGGAGAGGGGTAGTTTGCAATGTGTGTCTGTTAAACAGATCGTATGTGATTGCAGAAGTAATAGGTTCTTTCTTTTCCAATAAAAAATTATCACCGTTTAAAGCGTAAATGACATCATATTTTACAGGGCAGATAATTTTTCCTGAAAAGTCTATCAACCCGGTAAAGTTTTTCTGAACAGCATTAAACAGTGTACTATCAGGAAATTCATCAATGCTTTCGTATTCTGCCGGAATGAGTAATTTCTTCTGTTCTATATCATACACTCCTTTTTTCATGCCGCTGGTAACGGATACCAGCTTTTTTTGCGGATGATATACATAATCGAAATCCAGCGGGACTACAATATTTCCGTCTGTATCCAGATATCCGTGCTTTTTCTGATAGGTAGCTTCTATCAGATAAGGCTGTCCGGAATAACTATCACTATCCAGATCACTGTATTTCGGTGCGATCAGCTTCTTTGTTTTCGGATTGTAAAAGCCATATAGTCCGTTCTTTTTCAATTTAACCAAAGTGATGGCGTCCTTGCTTTCTTCCGGACCAACCTGCAGATCATCCATTTCGTCATAACTCATATCCGGTAGTACGGGTTTCCCGTCGAGATTCAGTATGATGTCCTTCTCATTCTTGGAGGAAGAAAACAGGAGCTTATTGTAACTGCAGCCAAACCATTCATCGTATATGGGTGGGACAATTATTTTTCCCGTAGTATCAGCAATACCATATTTCTCATTTTTACTAATGCTCACATAAGGGGCTGGCAGGTAATTGCCGGAACTATCTGCATCATAACGGATATAGTCATATTGATAATCCAGTATCAATTTACCCTGGGTGTTCAGCATACCCAATTTGTTATGTTGTCTACGACGTATAAATCCAGCCGCCATATCACTGTCACCTTCATCATCATCTGTATCTTCGTATGGTGTTACAACTTTTGTTTTTAGATTAATGCTTAACTGTTTACCATCTTTATAAAGGCATTCTACCCATTCATCACTGCGCATATTGAGGTGTTCGTGATCATACTCAAATGGAACCAGTACTTCATTGTTAAAATTCACCACGCCCCATTTATCATTTTTCTTTGCAAAAACATAATCACCTTTTTGTTCACAACCATAACAGTAGTCGAATTCCTCATATTCGAAAGGCACAACCATGCGATCGTCCTTTTTACTGTAAATACCCCATTTGCCATTTTGTTTTACATCAAAGTAATTATCATCCAGATTATCCAGGTCTTCAAAACGGAAAGGCAACAGAAATCCAGATGGAGTAAACATCGATTTTTTACCATTCAGTGTTACTGTCCACCCATATTGCCAATGTGTGTCTATAGTGTCATACTTAGCTTCCAGAATCCATTTTCCCTGAGTGGTTAATACGCCAGACTTCCCATTTTTTCTCACTAAAACAAAGCGTTCTGGCAATATATATAAAGACGTATCTTCATTTATTCCATTGAAGGAAGAGGTGGAAAAATCTGTTGCATTAAGTATATCATCAAAAGCAATATTGTTCAGACTATCTATATAAAAATGGTTATTACCCTTTTCGATTCTTGCAAATCCGCAAACAAAAGTTGAACCACCATCATACAAACTGTCTTGTGCTGCAGACTTGCAAATAGAGATAGCTATAAGCGCAATAATCATTAAAATTTGCTTCATTCGTCGGTGAATTTTCTAGTTGGCCAGGTTTGAAACAGGTATTCTGATATAGAATCCTTTATAATGCGAATATAGGTAATCGTATTAACTTCTGCATTCGGCTTTATCTAACATATATCGATAACTGATTTAGCCCCAGGAGTAAACAGGTAATTCCGGAGGGAGTGGTGACCATGCTTTCATTGACAATAAATATTTATTAGTATCTTACTTGTCTATTGGTTCAATAGTAATCTCAATATAAATATATGGCCTTACCAAATATTTTCGATCAAAAGGTAGCAGATTCAGTAATTGAAAGAATTAATAATCTTTCTGCCGAAACAAACCCACTATGGGGTAAAATGAATGTTTCGCAAATGCTGGCGCATTGCAATGTTACCTATGAAATGATTTACGAGAATAAACATCCTAAACCTAATGCTTTTTTAAAGTTGATATTAAAACTATTTGTGAAAAATAAAGTGGTAACTGAAATACCATACAAAAGGAATAGCCCTACAGCCCCAGCTTTTATTATGAAAGGTCCCAAAGAATTTGCAGCAGAAAAAGCCCGGCTGGCCGGATATATCAGAAAAACACAGCAATTGGGAGAACGTGAATTTGATGGAAAGGAATCACTTTCCTTTGGTCCGCTAAATATCACCGAATGGAATAACATGTTGTATAAACACCTTGATCATCATCTATCCCAGTTTGGCAAATAGAATAAAAATATGCTGTACAAACTCATTAAAAAACCATTTGTAGGCTCTTTCATGGTAAAATGGAGGAGTCCCCTCACTGAAGAGGAAAAGATTGACTGGCAGGAGGTATCTGCCAAAAGCAAATCTGGCGGTATAATAAAAGGACTTTTTGCAAAAGCAAGAACACCGCAACCTAAAGCAACAATCCTTTTAGGGCATCCCATGGGAAAAGAGGCCAAAGCTTTCTTTCTCAAAAACGGATATACAGATTTGCTGAGAGACAATGGTTACAATACCTTGATCTTCGATTTTAATGGTTTTGGTGAAAGCACAAATGGTAGCTTCTCTTATTTTGAAGATGTATTGGCAATAGCGGCAGAAGCCCAGAAGATTACACCAGATCTTCCTATGGGATATCACGGCATTTCATTAGGCGGACAATGGGCCATCATTTCTTTTGCTGATCAGTCACATCCTTTTAAATTTTCAATAATAGAAAGTGCTTCCACTACAACGGAAGAGTTCTGGATTAAATATCCTGTTGCCTATAAAATGCTGAAAGTGTTGAATTTCTTTTTGCCACGATATGCGAAAAAGATCAGACCTGTTGAACGGATAAAAGAGGCCAAGAATCTGGAATCATTGTTATTGATCTATTCTTATGCCGATGAATTGACGCCGGTTGAAATGGGAGAGCGGCTGAAGGCAAATAGCCCCGTGCCGACAGAGTTATGGACGGTTAAGGATGCTCCGCATACAGCAATTATGAAATCAGCTTATCAGGATATTTATAAGAACAAGATTATTGAATACTTTAATAATGCTGTTTAAAAGAGGATCAACATATCAGCATATTGATTGAATGAAATTCAGGCGTGATACATAGTGACGCCTGGGGTGTCGTATCACTATAATTTTATACCCAGAATTTCAAACAATTTATACATTTCACTTTTAGCTTTCTGAGGGTCTTCAATATCAAAATCACCACGTTTTATGGCATTTGCTATTCCTGTTTTTAAGTAGGGCCTTAGTCTTTTATAGATGTCAGGGTTAGTCCTGACGAAATATCTTTCAGTTTTTGCATAATCCTTCAAAGGATCACTTTTTGTTAGTTCATTGCCTACCGGAGCACATAAGGGATAATATTTCCCTGTATCTTTTACATGCATTAAGAACCAAAATTCCAGGCATGGAGTATTGATCAATATATTAATTTTCTTGTTTTCCTTTACTTCCTCTAAATAGGTTTTGAGCTCATCAACAGTGTTTTCAGCAATAACTACATCAAGGTCTATGACCCAGATTGAATGGTCATAAATCTTTGCATTTGATTTTACTGTTTCAAATTGTTCGGCAAGGGTTTTCTTTTTTGGAAGTTCAGGTTGTATAGATATACCAGGCAAAGCTTCATGTCTTCGAAGCATCTGCAGATACCAGAGTTCAGTTTCACCGTCTACTATAATTGCAAATGTTTTCCTTCCCAGCCCCCTTTTTGTAGTGTTATTCCTCGCCATCATTCGTGTTTAAGTAATAATCACTCAATTGAGGTACAGCTCCCAGTTTTCCGGATTTATAGGCATTGAAAATGGATGTGGTATCACGTACAACACTGGAATCGAAATCGCTGAGTGAGTATAGTTCCATGCTGCCGTTTTGACCTTTTTCTGTAAACCATAACACATCGTCCCGTAGGATATCCCTTTCCATCAGGAGTTCCCGGTAATGTGTAGTGGCTATAACCTGTGAATCTTTTACATTCACTAAGAAGAGTAAAAGGAAATGTTTTAGCAAATCCGGATGTAATGAAGATTCTAACTCATCAATCATTATCACGTTTTGTTTACGCAGCATTTGGTCAAGTAGTCCGCTAAGCTGGAAATAACGCTGGGTTCCTTCGGATTCTTCAGTATATGGAAGATTATATCTGGATTCTTTAGTTCCGACTAAAATTGAGTGCTGAAAGTGTACTTCTATTCGTTCTGTACTATCTTTATCTTCAATACCTTCTGGATTAGGAAGTTTAGAATAAACAACTTTATTAATACTTTTTATTAAATCACGAACTTCTTCACTATACTCTATTACCTTTTTTTTCAGTGCAATATCGCTGATATTGAAGTCTGCTTTTTTTAGAAACTGAATGATGTTTTTCTTATTGATATCACTTGATTCTAACCCTTGGGTTATGGAAAAACTCAAATCTGTTTCTGGGGTGATCATATTTCGCATCACCCTAAGAAACCAGTCTGTCACATTTCTCAATTCATCAGAATCTATATTGGTTTTTAAAAAACCTCCCAACACAGTATTATTCCATAGCGTATTGGCTTCCAGCGTGGCTTCATGAGCTTTATTAATTTTGGCTTTAGGTCCAAACTTAATTTTAGAGAGCTGTTTTTCTTTGTCCGTGCTCCGTTCATACACCAAAGATTTTTTAGGGGAGTAAAAATCAAGGTGTTCATATATGATAGCCTCTTTAGTAAAAGTAACTTCGTAATAGTATTTCGTTTGTTTATGAACAAATGTTAGCTCAAAACCGGATTCTTGTGTTGGTGTTTGCTCATCGAATAAAAATGGACTGAATTCCAATAATTCCTGTTTTTGGGATGCCGGGTTAATAATCAATTGGCGTAAGAACTCTAGCCCTTTCAGTATGGTAGTTTTTCCAGAACCATTAGGACCGTAGATTAAGCCAAGTTTAAGCAACCTCAGCCCGGGAATAGGTTCAGTGATGTAATAACCCTCTAGATCTTTGGAGCTTTCAGGCTCGAAGGATAAAGTAACCTTGTCTTTTACATTACGGAAATTCTTTATAGAAAAGCTTATTATCATGATTTTGTGAGCTAAAATGAAAGTCGGTTACAAATATAAGGAATAAAAAGTGGGAAAAACACGTTCTTTGTAGTAAGGTTCCTTGCCGATCATTTTAATCTTTCAGAACTCGTTGGGATAAATAATTCCTTAAAAGAGGTGTTTTAAGGAATAAAGCGCATCAAAGTGAAATGGAATATTAAGGGAATAGGTACCGGGTGAAATGGATAGTGTTGAAGTAGTTATTATTTAAACGATATAAAAAACATTAATAGAGATATAGCAATTATCTAAGAGTAAATCATAAATAAATACGGATGTTACAATCACTTGCAACATCCGTATTTCCTTTATCCCAGAATCCCTTTCATCAGATCCTTTATAAAATCCGACGCATATTCAGACTCCAGCACTTTCTCTGCAAAAGCCTTCTTCGTACCTGCTGCAGCAAAGTAAGCCGATGTTTCATCTTTCTCCAGGTCCAGCTCTTCCGCATAAGGCATGAGGTTCGGATCTTTGTGCATGAGTTGTAATAATTCCAGCGATACCATTTCTTTCAATCCTTCATAATCATGTACATCTTTATTATCATCAGCTGCCCTGCTTCTGAACCATCCGCTGAAAAAATCTCCCAGTCCGGTAAACCCGACTTTTGCTTTTGCTGAAGGTTGTAATTCTGTTACCTTATCGAAATCGAATGCTGTCAATGCATCGAAGGCACGGATGATACCATTGCCATAATACTTCCGGTAAGATGGATACGTTTTATTCGCAGTATTGAAAATGGCGCTTCTTGCCGCTTCTACTACTTTCCAGGTACCTTTGATACTCTGAAGATTATCACGGTTATACGCTATCCATAGCGCAGCTGTCGCTGCCACTTGAGGAGTTGCTGAAGAGGTGCCACCACCGGAACGGAGGAAGCGGAATTCCTCATCTTGTGAGGCCCAGGCTACATTGGGAGTATAGGCGGCAATAGCTTTCTGCATGGCACTTGATGGCCCCCAGTTGCCCTGCATGAGTTCTCCACCGGCAGAGCGGGAACGGAACCAGGGGTTCACGTCAAGGTCATATGGCTCATGATTATAACAGGCGCCTGTTGCTGCAATTACTCTTTCGAAACGTGCAGGATAAAGTACTGCTTTAGGTGTTAATTTGGCAATACCACTTTTGAAGTTATTACCAGCAGCGGTGACTACGATCACGCCATTCTCATATGCTCTGTTCACTGCCTCAGCTACACGCTTGGTGGGGTATCCGGCCATCGACATTGTTATGACTTCACACCCATAATTTACTGCATAATCGATACCATCAGCTACATCATTGGCATTAAAAAGATTGAAGACAGTCTCGCAGATGCGGATGGGAATAACCTCTGCAAAAGGTACGGCGCCAAATAAGCCTTTGTATCCTGCGTAAGAATCTGTGTCGCTGATTTCCTTTCCTGCCAGCAGTGCGAGAGTGGCACAACCGTGGCCATCCTGTTCTGCTGGAAAACCGGAGTTCAGTTTGTCAATCCCTTTGTTTTCCCCGAATTCGTTCTTTACAAAACTCACACCCAGGTCTGTAAGCAGATGAGTGGGTGTGGAAGGATGACCGGGAATATAACCGGTATCGATATGCCCTATGCGGACAGTCGCACCAGCTCCATGTTTGGCAATAACGGCGTCATATGCTTTCCTCAACTGGGAATGCTCATCATCCAGATGCCAGATGAATTCATTTGGAGATGCTTCCGGGGGAGGCCAGTTCTTCATGTATTCATTTGTATGCTCTTCCTGCGCACGGGCGGCCGTAGGCTTTAGATAAGGCGACTTGATATTAGGTTCTGCAAATCGTACATCAGGATCCGCGAGATAAGCCTCATAGGCTTTGTCCCATGCCTTGCCCGATGCTTTGTCAACGGATTGCAGTTCGTATTTATTGGACTGAACAGCACCTTTTGCCCGCGCTCGTTGTTTGCTTTGTTTTGAAATGATCAGTTCATCTTCATCTTCTTTAACGGAAGGAGCTTCCGGTGTATTGATCACCGCTTTTTTGCCATTAATACAGAAAGGGGATTGCGAAAGGAAGTTGTAATCCTTATTCCCATAATGGAATAAATTAGGATGTTGCTCTATTGAAAATCCTTTTTTAATGGCAGAAAAGAGATCAGAATAACTCTTGATTTCTCCTGCCATCACTTTCTTTACTTTGGCAGTAAACATACCATTACCCCATACTTCCATCGCTTCTTCATTATCCTGGCAGGCGCCGAAGAGGATCACATAAGCACCAATATCTTCTGCACGTTTGGTGGCCTTTTCCTGGATCTCGTCATACTGGTCCTTATGTTTATTATAAGTGCGGATCAGTACATTCATAGGAGCCAGGCGACTTCTCATATACGTTTTGGGATCTACAGGAGTATCTGGTTTGATAGGAGCAACATTTTTAGAAACAGATCCGGAATGACAGCTGTCAGAAAAGATGAGAATGCGTACACCAGGATTAAACTTACTGAAGCTTTCAAAAAGTTCATCGTCTATTAATTGCCGGTCGTATAAACACCAGGTTTCGTCAAAGCCATCCTCATCATCGTTATTGACGTCTATGATGGAGCCACCATGACCAGAATATGTGAGAAAAAGGATATCACCTGATTGCAGTTTTTTGGCAGCATCATCCAGGTGTTTCAACACATTTTCAGACGTAGCCTCTTTTGTAAGCAGGGTGTGGATGGCTTTATAATCTGCATTCTCGGCAATGGACTTATATACTTTTGCATCATTCTCACATGCAAAAAGTTGTCCGTCCCATCCTTCATAACTATCAGGATTTACGGCATTCAGGCCGATGTGTAGTGAATAACTCTGGGGTGTCATTTGTTTCGTTTTTGGGATGATTATTGTAAGTTCTTTAGCTTGCTGATATTAAATTGTTGAATGTCTTTGATACTATCTGAGAAAGAAAGAATATGACTGATTGTTTTTCTTACCACATTCGGAGGAATCTGTAACCTGCCAGCCAGGTCATTAATATCTGTATCATTATCCAGTTTGTCAATGTAATACAGGAGTGTACTTACGGTCCGGGAGTTTAATAGTTTCTTTCCGATTTCTTCCGGTGAAGTTTCACTTCCTATAATGCGCTCTATTACATCAGCGATGTTGGCCGTTGTGATCTCTGCTAAAGGTAATGGATCGGGCAGGTAAGAAGTCCATACCATATCGCAGTAAAGATTGTCTGCAATATTTTCCATCGGACTGTCATCCGGTATAATATCCGGTTGTTTGATAGAGGCTTTGATAGTTGCTTTTGCACCTGCCAGGAACATTCCCGGTTCACTGATTTTAACTGCTGGTAAAGGTTCTTTAAAGTATTGGGCTGCCAGTACCTGCAATGCTTTGATATCAGGTGTTTCTTCGCCCAGTATAGCAGGGAGGTCCTTCAGAATATTCCTGAATAGGTTATCATAGGTATTTTCCGGGCTGTTAAAGTATACGTATGCTGCCAGTAATCCTTTCATCGGAGATGTCCATTGTCCCTGCTCAAATTCACGCAATACTTTTTCCGGTACATAATAAACGCCATTGTGGAATTTATGACGAACACCATCTATCTTGTAATTACTCTCATCATTATTATTAAATCCCTGCTCAGCAGGGGCAATGAAAATACTCATGGATGGGAAGATGGGACCTTTGCCAAAGGTGAGGAACACCTGTGTTTGCCAGCTGTTTTTACTTTTAAACACCTGTAGTGGTATTTCCCTGGCAGGCAGTCCCTGGTCGTTTTCCCATGCAGGGTTAGGAGAGCGACCACTGTAATGCAGGTAGTAAAGTCCTTCGGATAATACAGCATTAAAAGCCATCCATCCGTTATAAAGATCTTCTTTTATGTTATTGCCCAGCAGGCGGTATAACACCTTACGACTACCATCCAGCAACGAAAATCCATCTCCCAACGGTCTTCTCTCTTTATTCAATTCCTGGCTGCTGACGAAATCAGTATAACGGAAAAACAGGAAGATAGATCCTCCATCACTGATGCCGGAATTAACAGTAGGTTCTTTACTATAGCGTACTGCATTTGAAGTATAATATTCACGCGATGATTCGAATTTTTCGGCAACCAGGGAAGAGTAGATTGGGGGTGTTTTAAATTCGTGATAGGTATCACCCTCTAATCTAATATTCTCTTTGATTACATGTCCGTCCAATTTTAATGTAATACCGTAGATTCCCTGTGGAAGCCATACTTCCAGGCATTCGTATCCTTTAGCGATATCTTCAAAAAAACCGTTACAGACGGTCAGGTGTGCAAAGTCCGACATGATGCCAATAGCGCGGACAGTCAGTTTGCAGGGATTATCAGAAATCATACGTCACAGTTTTAGTAGTACCATCAATGGTGATAAATTCATGACGTTTTGAAGCCATCTCGGAGATCTGGTAAAAACCTTTTTCAAGACGAAGCTGCCATGTATCACCTGCCTTTACATCATCTTCCCGTATAGCAGTCAGCAGAGGGCCATCCAGTTTTATATGGGCCGCAGTATTAAACCGGATGCTCACATCAGTCCCTGGTATCCGGTTGGTTTTATAAAGCACATACTGTAGGCTTTTATTGTTATTGCGGATATCATAACGCACGCTTTGGTTTTGATTTTTTTGCTGTGCATAGTTCTCTGTTTTTTCTTTCACGCAGCTGATAAAACTCTCGATAGTAATATCTCCATGACTATTCACAGCGGCACCATTCAATGCTTCCAGAAGTGCCCGGGAAAAATAGCCATGTGCGCTCATCGTTCCATTTCCGATTGCAAGGCCTTCCCACGCAGGGTTTTCATATTCCGATGCATATAACACTAATGCCATCGACTTTCCTCCGGGTTGTCCGGGAGTGCCTAACATTGGTGGTAGAGGTTTGGAATTAATTCTGCGATCGCGGCAGCAATCCATGAAGAAATAAATCTCTTCAAAGATGTCTGATTCCACAAGCAGGTCGAGGTATGCTTCTGAGGAAAGCGCCGCATTGTATAATTCTTCCGACCAGATGGGCAAACACATACCATTTGCTTCCCAGTTAGCCCCGAAGCCATGTCCTGAAAAGTAGAAGTACAATCGTCTGGGTTGTCCGTTTTTAGCCAGGTTAAATAGTTTAGAGAGTGCGAGATCAATATGAGTTTGGTCCGGCGTAACACAATTATCTACAGATGGAATAAGCAGGCAATGATTGGGGAGGAGATTACCCCCGTCGGCACTTACAAGCCAGTCTCTTAATTTGCATGCATCAGGAATAGGACCATTCAGTGGTTTCAGATTCAGGTAATGATTTAGACCAATAATGATGGCATAATCCTGTGTATTCACCGGTAATCCTTTAGCAATATTTTCGTTAACAGCTTCTTTGCAGATACCTGTAAAAGCGGGAGCAACGGGGGGAGCCGTGGCAGTTAAGATGTCGTTCATTTGGGGTGGTGTTTAAAAATAATGAATCACTCCATAAGTAAATTTATGGTGAAATCTGGGGTGTACAGTTACAAAATGACAATCTCTAGTATCCTAAAATCACAATTAGTGTTGGGGTGTTGTATCTGAATATAAAATTAAACTACTGGAAGGAGTTGAACAAGTATAATTGATATATATATGAAAAAGAAAACATGGCTTCGAGATGTAATTACAAAATCTCTGAGCCATGTTTACAAGGTCTGTATTGAATTTTCAAGCCTTTGCTTAGAACCTGGCAGCAAATTCTTTTGCGAAGGATTCCAGTTTCCTGGTACCTGCAATTGAAGGTTTGTTTAGATCATAGTCTTCCCATAATTTTCCACTGCTTAGCATAGTACCGGTTTTTATAAATATTGAAGCAATTCCTTCAGGTATTCCACCTTGCATCATTCCACCCAAAGCCTGTTCGTCACTGAATTGTATCCATGGTAGTTCCGGCTTACCGATAGCGGTACCTAAAATAGTCGCTACTTCTCCGGGAGTGCGTTCATCGCTGACTACATATCGTACACTGTTGCCATTAAAAGGTTGTTGGATTTCTTCGGCAATGGCGGTCGAAATATCTTCAGGATGCACCATTAACATTCTTGTATTGCTGGCATAATTTGCACCCAGGAATCCCTGGTTTTTGATCATTCCAATATTGTTATAGAAGTTGAAATAGAAGTAGGGAGCGCAAATTTGTTTTACAGATACACCCTCCAAAGCGTTCAGTATATTTTCTACATCATATGCTCCGGCAAAAGTCTCTATCTCTAATGCTTTCCGGGCGCCCATGCTGCTTAAATTAACCACGCGTTTTACGCCCGACTTCCTGATTGCTTCTGCATAATTCTTCCCGATACTTCCCATATATTCCCGGTAGCTGCCGGTTACACCAAAATTCGGTGGAATCATAGTATATACTACATCTGCTCCGGAGAATGCTGTTGTAAGGAAAGCTACGTCAGTTATTGAACCAATAACGGCTTTAGCGCCTAATGCTTCAATTTCTGCTGTTTTATCCTGGTTGCTGCTGATAATCGTTACCTGGTGTCCATTACTAATTAATAGTTTAGCTAGAGGTTTGCTAATATTGCCTATTGACCCTGTGAGTGTGATTTTCATATATTTTGATTTTATGTTTGACAAAGGTATATTTGCACTTACTTTTATACAAGTACTTACCCTAAAGTATGTATCTATGACATTGGTGAAAGAAAATTCAACTATTCAGGAGAATAAGAAGACAGTTTTTAGAGACTGTCCTATTACATATGTAATGGAAAGGATTGGCGGACATTGGAAACCCATTATCCTGCTGCAATTGTTATCCGGCAGCAAGCGATATAATGAATTGAGAAAAGGAATCCCCGCTATAACAGAGAAAGTATTGATTCAGCAGTTAAAGCAATTAGAAGCTGATAATTTGATTTCCAGAGAGGCGAAGCCAGTTATTCCTCCATATGTTACTTACACTCTTACATCGTCTGGTTTGGGTTTAAAGCCGGTATTGTATGCGATGGCTGTATGGGCTACAGATGAAAATCCAATGGGAGGGTATAGAAGTCTGGAGGAATTTCCGGGATAGGTTGTGTATACGATGGTTGTATAAGCTGTTGATGGATTCCTTTTCCCAATTGATTTAATAGTGCAAATCATTGATTTTTAATAGTCAAAGTGCTTCCCGATGCGGATTTTATTGAATGTTATAACCCATTTCTCTCAATACATATTAAAAATAATGTATATTGCAGCTGGTACAATATTTCAGCATTTATCCCACAACCCTTTAAGCATTTCTATACCCAATGAAATACAACAGTCAATCCTGGGGCCCGGGGGCTTCCGAAGAGGAAAAGTCTTTTCGTTCCTTTATCAGTAATGATCCTGCATTATCCTATTTTCTTGAAATGGGAGCGTTGCGCAAAAATTCTAAATTCTCTAAAGAAGAGATTTACAAGGAACCAAAATTTCTTGCATTCATTTCTCCTTATTTTGAATCTGTATACACAGCGGCAGTGATACGGTGTTTTGAAACCAGGGATACCAATCTGATAAGCGATATAGCAGCAAACCCACTTCTACTGGATGATGCACATAAGCAAAGCGCTTTTTCAACTATTGAACAGTTCCTGGCTAAGAGGTTGAAACAACTTGAGTTTGCCAACAATCAGATACAATCGGATGGTCCTATTATCCCTTCCGAACTGGAAGAGCATACAGGTATTATAACGATCTGTTTGCTGAATTATCTGCCACAGGATTTTCAATCTATCCGTACTGATTTCTGTAAACAGATCATGACGACTGTGCGATTGCTGATCAGCAAAGATTTTTCGCTGGCACTGAGCATCGCTACAAATTTGCGACAGCTGAAATGTGATGCGCAGGCAACTTATGATGCGGATAATTTGTATCAAACATTGGTAAATGCAAATGAGAAGGCCAATGCTATATCAGCTTCACAGGGTAGTTCAGGTGGTGGACAGTTGTCGGTATGGGGAATTATTGGGATAATACTACTGATTATAAAGCTGATATTATTGTTTGCGAGATGATAGCGTAAAATGCAAGCTCAGTAAATAATTGATTAAAGGAGCAGTTTGAATATCGGAGGGATTCAGGTGGAGAATTATGGGCCTTACCCATTTGATCTACGCTTGATACCGTCGAATAAAAAACTAAAACTCATACGCTTGATAAAGTCAGATTGAATTACTGTCAAATGGGTACAGACCACAATCTCTCTTGAATTCAAAGCGATCTGTATAATTAAAAGAACCTGTATCACAAGCGCGATACAGGTTCTTTTATTTCGGTGATGTAGATATGCATTCTCCTTTAATGTTGCAATGAATAACCTAGCATAATTTAATCAACAAGTATCCTGCAATAAGTAATAAGAACAGCAGCAGTAATAATAAAAGATAAAACCACTTCTTCCACTTTTTACAATTTTCTTTTGGAGGTGGAGGAGGACATGGTACTCCTGCTACAACAGGAGGCCGGCCGGGTTGTGTTATTATAACGCCTGGTTGAGTACCGGAAGTAGGATCCCATATCACTACTACACTATAAGTGCCATCACCATTATCTTCTATAACTCCTGTAACAGAGCTTCCCGGTGTACCTGTAACCGGAAGATCATTTGTCCTGCCGGGGCCGAGATTATTACCGTATTTGTCTTTAGGCGTTACCGTTATTTTTACTTCCTGTTTGCCATCCGGCAATGTTGCAATCACAGTGGTTTGAATCGTTGTATTTGACGCATCAATGCCACAGTCAACATGAATACTCCACATCAATTCCCTTGTTGCAATGCAACCGTCGCCATATTTGGCCAACGCATGAAAAGTATAATTCCCTTCTGTACGCAGGAGATCTTTTAGGTCCCTGCCCAATATGCCATGAGATTCAAATACGCCGCCAGTATTTGCAGGATCATCCAGCAGATCGAAGGTATCATCTGTATATTTAACAATTGGGTTACCGCTTTCTGCTTCCAAAGCTATCATAGTTGCCTGTCGTGCAGGAATCGTGTCAGCATCCAATGCAGAAGGGTTGCGAAGCCTTGCCTTGCTTAAAACATTTCCGATACTGTCTGCCGGACGGGTAGCAGTAACTTTGATGGATACATTTTCGGGGAAGGTACCGTTATCATACCGCAGTACCATTATTGGATTAAAGGAATCGCCGGTATAGTATTTCTTTCTTTCACCAATGAATCGCAACATAGGACCACCTTTTGCGATGATGTTAATGAAATAGTTCAGGTCCACCTGTGGAGGAGGAAATTCACCACCACCAAATACACGGTGTACAATTACCTGCCAGGTACCATCGCGTTCACCTGTATGAGGTAGGCTTACCCGCATAAAGGTCCATGTATTGCCGGTGGAGCTTTCAATACCCGCAGTACCAGGACTAATAGAAACACCGCCTGGTGAAATCAGTTCTATATACAACTGGGATTCTGATTTATCCCAACCCACTACAATTGTAATAGTCTCTTCTCCGCACACAGAAAACGCAACCGGTTTAGCCTGTGCCGCTGATGCCGGCAAAAAGTAGTTTGGATCTGCCAGCGTGCCTGATTCAAAGATATTTCCAAAAGCCATCGCAAAGAACTTCTTCAGTGCAAGTGGATCTCCGGCCCTCGTATAGATACCGTTGTGCCGTTCCGATAAACGGCTGAGTAATGTTCCATCAAGACTTGATTCTGTCCCAAAACCTATTACATTGATGTCCGTGTCACCAAGCGAAGGTTCAACAGTATCAATCATAGGAGGCGTATTTTGCAGGCCATCCGTCATTAACAGTATCGTCCTCTGATTACTTCCCGGAGCCGGAAAATGGGCATGTGCCGCCTGTAAACCACCACCAATGGTAGTGTTTCCTCCTGGTGTCAGGCTTCCAACGATACCAGCAGAAAATGGCGCCGGACCAATAAGCGACATTTTCGCACCACTTGAAACCGCAGTCACACCAAAATCAGGTGATGCCGGTGGAACCGGCGCAGAAGTGCTGAATGATACCAATCCTATTCTGTGGCCAGCTCCCGCGCGGATTAATTGTACAAACAGGGAGGTCGCATCTCTGGCCTCCTGAATTTTTGTTTTCCCTGTTCCGGCAGATAATGACATGCTGCCTGAGCGGTCAAATACGATCATCACATCTCTTGCCGGAGAAGGAGTTGCCGTGCTTGCAATATCCTGTAAAGCAGTAGCTACAGGGAAATAGCTAAGATTACAGGGACCACCGTTAGAAAGAACGCCCAGTATTCTGCCACTCGTATCAAACAATCCGGAACCGGAGCTGCCACCTGATACATCGAGGTTTGCACGAACGCCGGTTGTATTACTGCTGGTGATTGTAGCAAAGGAAGTATGAGGTCTTGATAATTTTTTCACCGCCCCATTGGGATGATGAACGCCAAATACCTGTTCACCAACGCCAGGCAAATCGTGCCGCATTTGAATAGGAGGGATCGGAATGCCAGATGGTGGTGTTTTCAATTGTAATACGCAATAGTCAAATCCAGGAAAAAGAGGATCACTAAAGCGATGCTTCACCAATTTTTTCACCTTAAAAAACATCGGGCTATAGCCAACGGGTCGTGCACCGCCACATTCTGTTTCATAATTAAAAATGACAGAAGCACTTCCGATTTCCAATGGATCATCTGAAATGCAATGTCCCGCAAAAATAATAAGGTCTGCCGCAATCAGTGTAACCGAGCAGGTGGAAAGATGATCATCATGATCTGCATGAATGATCATTCCTACACTACGGGCAACAACACGTCTTATATCAGAAGTATTTGTTTCGCATCGTATATTTTCCCAATTGGGATTTGGAGGAGTACAAAACCAGAATGGATCATAGTCAGGTTCTACATATGTAGCATCAAGTAAAAAGGGATCGCTATTAGAAAGCGCAGTAGGATCTTGTATACCGGCATGCCTTTCCCCACGGCCATAAGCTATTAAATTCACACTCCCATTTGGCGCGCCATTTGTGATATAGCGGATGGGAATATTGCCGCCTGAAAATGCACTCACATTAATTGGTCGTGTCCAGAAGTCTGTTCCATCGGCAGCTGTAAATACATCCATATCATAACCCAGATCCACTTCCAGTCTGTTATTCGCAGGGAAAATAGCATTTGTAAAATGAAGGATGGCGAATTTCAGTCCGCCAGGCGCAGGTGCGGGATCCGGATGAAAAGTAGTTGTAGGTAAACCTGCATCGGGGCCAATGATTAAAGGGGTTGGTAACGGTTGTACAGTACCAGTTACATGTGACATATAGTCAAATTTAAGAATGATTAATAATAGAGGCTTCCGGTAACCTGGGGTTTACCGGCTAATGAGTAAGTTTTTTCCTATTTGGGGTATCAAAAAAATCTTCTTATAACAACAGTTTCGAAATTATGTACTTTCTTAAATATTGACAAGCGTAAAACTACGTATTTTGAATTTGCCTGAGCAATCATCAAATACTAACTTCAGCGGCGATAAAGAATTAAATGGAACAAAAAAAATACCTGCTGAGATAAAGCAGAGATTCGAACATCCTACGTTCATCCTACGTTAAAAACGTAGGATGAACGTAGGATGACTTTTATCATCCTTTATAAAGACACTATTACACATTAAGAAGTGATATCACTTGAAAGGGAAGTTTCATTATTTTGCAGTCATTGTTTATAAAACCACCTTCATAATGTATGAAGATATTTTCTTCTACTATGAGAACATTTTAAGTCTTACTATAGGGGTATCTGATAAATTCTCCGTTTTACCAGTGATGCCTGTATTGTTTAAATGACGTCACTGTACTCGAATGATGAAATCAGGATTTTACTCCAAAAGAATAGCCTGTATTCTTTGTTATAACCCATATTGTTTATTCATGCTGATGCTGATCTTTGCCAGGATAGATGGATTAAGTGCTCAATGGATGATCTCCGGCATGGTAAAAGACCTGCAGACAGAAGAACCATTGCCGTTTGCTAATGTTTATTTCAAAGGGACTGCAACAGGTACGCGTACGAATGAAAATGGCCATTTTGAACTAAGGTTCGCTGAATTACCAGCAGATAGTCTCACAGCCTCTTTGTTGGGATACACGGCTGCGATGAAACGGATAGACAGGAATAAAAAGGTGCTGGTCATAGACTTTGAACTGGGAAGAGGGGTAAACATGAAGCAATTTGTAGTAAATGCCGGCGTGAATCCGGCGTTGATAATTCTGCGTAAAGTGATCCGGGAGAAGCCAGTGCATAACATGACATCACTCGGAGATTATTCCTGTAATATTTATAACAAGATAGAGGTGGATATTGCCAATTTCAGGAAGGAAAACATTACCGGTAACAGGTGGTTGAAACCATTTGAATTTGTATTAAATAATATTGATAGCACTTCTGATGAAAAGCCTTTTCTGCCGGTGTTCCTTTCGGAAACGTATTCATCATTTTATCGTCAGCGCTCGCCGGCAAAGCAGAAGGAGGTTATCAGCGCACATCGTACATCTGGTATCAATACAAACACTATACAGGAATACATGGGTGGTATGTATCAGCAGGTAAATGTGTATGATAACTATATCACCCTGTTCGATAAACAGTTTGTGAGTCCGGTTCATGACAATGCCCCTTTCTTTTACAATTACAAGCTGCTGGATACTCAATACATCCGCGGAAAAAGGTGTTTCCGGATTGGATTTGTTCCCAAAAGACCAGCGGAACTTGTATTTAACGGAGAAATTTGGGTGCATGATACCTCATTTGCAATCAGCAGGATTTCGCTCCTGGCAGACAAAGAGGCTAATATCAATTTCATAAGCAGATTGTCCGTAGTACAGGAATTTACACAGCAAACAGATAGTGTATGGTTCCTCTCAAAAGATAAAATGATAGCGGATATAAATCCCCCCGGCAAAAAGATGCCTCATTTGATAGGACGCAGGAGCTTATGGTATGACAGTATATTTTTCAATAACCCGGCAATAGCCAGTGTGATAGCAAGGCAAACGCAGGAAGCTGTAGTAGAAACTGCATTGCGGCCGGAGGAACATATTCGGAAACACTGGGACAGTCTGCGCATGGAGCCTCTTCGCAAACATGAACAGATGGTCTACGCAATGATGGATACACTTAAAACTATTCCGTTATTCCGCACTTATACCAATACGGTAAAATTCCTGGCTACTGGTAAAAAAGAATACGGACCATTGGAAATAGGCCCTGTATATCGCATGTTTAGTATGAATCAGTTGGAAGGCAAAAGATTACGTGTTGATCTTGCCACTACCCCCGTTTTTAACCGGTATCTGCGTTTCAAAGGTCACCTGGCCTATGGCGTGGATGATGTAGCCTTTAAAGGGCATATTTCCGCATTGTGGCTGTTATCCAGGTCTCCGCGTTCTTATCTGCAGGCTACTTACTTACATGAGCTCGACAATGGGGTTATACAGGATAAAGGAAAAGAGGAAGTGGGCACAGATAATATTTTCGTTATGCTGTTGCGTAAACCGGGTATCAGACAAAAATTCCTGTTGCGGGATGAAAAGCGTTTGGAGTATTATAAGGAATGGAACGGAGGGTTCTCTGTGCAACTCAAAGGTATTCTGCAGCATTACTATCCTTTTGCGCCATTACCGGTTATTGATATAATGAAGGATGGGATACAGGATGCTATACTCAGCGATGCGGTTTCCGGCTCAATAAAACTACAATATGCACCGGGAGAGCATTTTGTGCAAGGAAAATTTGACAGGTTACTGATAAGCAGCAAATATCCTGCTTTCACGATGGGATATGAAATCGGTGTTGCCGGTAAGGGAGAGTATGCAAGGGCATTTCATAAATTATCTGCAAGTATCTATAAAAATCATCTGCGATTAGGCATGTGGGGGAAACTGGATTTTAATGTATATGCAGGAAAAATATGGGGTACCCTGCCATATTACCTGCTGACAGTTCATCCTGGTAATGAGATCTATTATTACAGTGATCATGGATTTAATATGATGAACCGTTTTGAATTCATCAGTGATCAGTATGCAGGTATCTCGCTAATGCACAACCTTGGTGGAGGATTATTCAATTACATACCACTGATAAAGAAACTTAAGCTTCGACAGTTCTGGACTGCCAAAAGTGTGATGGGAAGTCTGTCTTCCGGAAATAAGACACTGAATTTTAACCGGGGATATATGTTCCGTACACTGGAACAGGCGCCTTATACAGAAGTGGGAACGGGGGTAGATAATATTTTTAAATTCTTCCGGATAGACCTTGTATGGCGTCTTACACCACCACCTTTAACAGAGGAAAGTGGACAAAGGTTTGGCGTGTTTGGAAGTTTCAGGCTTGATTTCTAATAAATTTTCCATCGGAGGTTAGGTGCTGACAATGACTTGATATTTTGAGGCGCTGTCCTGAATTTCGATTGTAGATGGTTTTTATGTTGGTAATCTTTTAGCTTTCAAAACGGAAACCCAGGTAATTATGATGAGTGTGGAAGATCCTATTGAAGTAGAGAATGATCAACATTTGGAAATAATGTCTAATGATTGCTGCTGTGTAACTATTTTTTTGGCAATGGAGGTTATTATTTGGAAAGGAATCTCCAGATTATTTCGATGTTTCCAAATGCTTATTGTATCAAATACACAAAGAATGGATCACCAGCTCACCCATTATATTTACCCAAAAATCTGAAGCCTGTAATATTTACTTATTAAGTAATCTCAAAACTTATTTTTTGTTTAAAATAGAGACTGTATGTCCAGAGTATTAATAGTTTATACCCGGAGATTAACAAAAAAATTTGTGATTGAATTTATTATTTCCTTACATTCGTAAAACGAAACCAAAATTAGAAAAAACCTTGGAGCAGGCTTGGTGATCAACATCATCGCTGCTCTTTTTTGTTACCCAATTGCATGCTCGCTTCCCCATTTAAAAATTAGGTGCTAATTTGTTAATCATTCATTTAGTTAAATGGAAGAAATTATTATAGACCTGAAGCAGGCAAATAAATATGATAAGATTGTGAAGGAAAATATGGAATCCGTATTGCCTGTTTTTATAAAGGGGGTCCTGAATTTAGATGTTTCTGAAAGCCGTGAAATGCCGGATGATCTGCAGTACACAAAGGAAAGGAAACCGGATGTACTTAAGAGAATAACAGACCGGAAAAACCGTACGTTTATCTTGCATGTAGAATGGCAATCTCAGAATGATAAAAACATGGCATATCGCATGGCGGAATATGCTGTGATGCTGTATCGTAAATACCGTATACCAGTTAAACAATTTGTAATTTTTATAGGGAAGGGCGCCGTTACTATGAAGACTACAATTAAGCACAAGAATTTAAGATTCTGGTATAAGATAATTCCGTTGAATAAAATTGATTATAAATTTTTTCTGCAATCAGAAGATCCTGAAGTAAAAGTATTTGCAATTTTAGCTAACTTCGGAAATGATGATATAGAGACGGCTTTAGGGAATATTTTGAAGGAGATCCGTGCCACTGCTGATGGGGATTTAGCAGAGGAGAAGCATAATAATCAGCTGCGTGTCTTAGCGCAATTATGTAATGACAATGTTAAACTTAAACTAGAGCATATGATATCAACAAGAACATTTTTCAAGGTAAAAGAAGATGTGTTTTATAGGGTAGGGAGAAGAGAAGGGAGAGAGGAAGGAAAAATGGAAGGAAGAGAAGAAGGTAAAATGGAAGGGAAAGTGGAAGGTGAGGTGGAAACGCAAAAGCAAACGGCTATCAGGATGAATGAACTTGGATTTGCTTCAGAATTAATTTCTCAAGTGCTAAGTATTCCTATTCATGAAGTAGAGAAAATTATAAGTGAGGCCGGAAAGTAACCGACTTACTGCATTAAGGGGATATTAGTAGCGAATGACGAAGTGAAAATATATCACACTAACAACTGTTTCTCCTTTTCACGATGTTGCTTAGGGGTTATTCCAGTATACCGTTTAAAGAAACGGGTAAAGTAAGAAGGATCTTCAAAATTAAATAAGAAACAAATCTCCGCTATACTCAGTTGTGTGTGGATCAGCAACTGCGAGGCCTCTTTAATAATCCTTTCCCGGATAAGTGTGCCTGGCGTTTTGCCGGAAATCAGTCTGACAGTATCATTCAGATGATTCTGAGAAACGTTCAGAAGCCTGGCATATTCTCCCAGGCTTCTGAACGTGGTAGCTTTAAGCTTCTGAAGTGTCTCGAAATCTTTTTCGAACAATTTGGTAAAGGTAGTTGTGAGACGTAGCCCTGCATTGCTATTGTCGTAGATACAGGGGGAAGCATATATCCCTTGTGATTTCTTCAGAATGATGGTAAGAAAGGCTTTAATGATATCCTGTCGCTGCAGACTATCACCATTGAATTCCTCTTCTATCTCCCGGAAATAATTATTGAAATATTGTAATTGTGTTTCGTCCAGGTGTAAGACGGCATTGCCGCCGATCTTAAAAAATGGATAGGAAGATAAATCATCCTGTTGCAGAAAATCCGAAGTAAAAATGCAAAACCATCCAGCATGATTATCTACAAGCGATTGCCAGGAAGTAATCATACCGGGAGATACAAAACATAACATACCCGGTTTCAGGTAGTATTCCTGCGTACCGAAAGTTTTGATTCCTTCTCCACCGGTAATTAAATTGATCATGTAGAAATCCAGCCGGTTGGGAGGAATGATTTCCCTGCATTTGAAATGATAATCATCTCTGCGATGAATCTCAAAATGTGATACTCTACTACGGCGGGCAGTATCATTACTAGCATCTACCTCAAAGTATTTATCCTTAAAACTCTCGGTAGTATATGTTGGAATATGTTTACCGTCTGATTTCATATATACTCAAAGATAGAATTATATATTGGTTGCCATCCCACCATAGCCCTGGCTTTATTCGCACTACACCTGCTATTGGCTCCCAGTCCGAAGTTGGCCATTTCAGGTCCCCAGTAAGCAACGGCTTCATCCATAGAAATAGAAGCAGCTGTATTCCCTTTTCCCAGTTTTTTGCTGATAGCCTGTGCTATTTCTTTAAAACTGGCCTGTCCGTTCTCAACATAAAAAAGAGAGCCTGCAGTTGCCTTTTCCAATACATCAACATATAACTGTGCTGTATCCACAACATGTACATTAGACCAGATACTTTCGCCTTTTTCAATGTGAATACCAATGCCTTTTTCTTTGGATAATTTCCAGAGGTAAGGAATTTGAATACTCTCTTTGTGAAGGCCCAACCCTTCACCATATATCATCGTAGGTACTATCACGATCGAACGGATGCCTTCAGTGGCAGACCGGAGCACATGGTTGTTTAAACCCACCCAGGATACTCTTTCTAAAACAGGGTCTAAAGGGAAATCTTCCGTATGAATAAAGCCAGATTTTTCGCCCTTATCTTTTTTACCTAAAATACTGGAACCTGATGTATGGATCAACGTTTTGCCGGTACCTTTTAATGCGTCAATAAAAGTATCGATAGGGAAGGTGTCTGCAGTACTGGCAGTATGAATCACTGCATCAGCGGCTAATGCTTCTTTCTTCAATAATGTGGCATTATCTATCGAGCCAATTACTGCTCTTACTCCCTGTGCTTCCAGCGCAGCTGCCAGTTCCGGCTTACGAATCAATCCTGCTACTTCATAACCTTTCTTTACTAATAAGTGTGCTATAGTACCGCCAATATAACCATTGGCTCCTGTCAGGAAAACTTTCTTAATTGTCATTGGTTCTTATTTAGAAGAACAAAGTTCGACCGTACGGCAACGTAACTATAGACACTTTCTCGGAGAAAATGGTACTTTATACAGATTACTCAGGATTACACACCTCACAATGCTTGCAGGCTTTCCAGTTCTTTACATGTGCTGTGATAATAAAAACAGCACCCACTATTTTCAGTCCCATCTCTAGCGGTTTGAAAGAAACAAAATTGCCTGCCATCATCATCACTAATCCCATGAAGAAATAAACAACGAGATTTTTCTTATGATGAAGTTTTTTATATCCCCGCCAGATAGCCCATCCGCCAACACTCATGGATACAAGTAGCGTAAGCCCTTCCAGGTAAGGATTTTCCAATATTTCTATACCGAATAATGTAACCGTAGTGAAGATGACAGGAAGTAATACACAATGTATAGCACAGGCTAATGATGCTCCGATGCCAATGGCATCCCAGTTAATATTGGTTCGCATATTTATCAGTTTTGTCGCCCTCGGCATTAAAGGAGGACGACAAAGATATATAAATGAACTATTGTTGCAAAAACAATCTTACACTTCGTTCAAGTGTTTAGTGCAGTTGTATAGTTCGCAGTCCCAGAGATTGTCTTTGATATTGAAGCGGGTAACGGAGGTGTTTTTGAGATGTTCTGTGATAGTGAGAGTAGGGGCCAGTTTACGTAACAGGTGACGGATAAAGCTGCCATGACTAACGATGAGGATATGTTTTCCGGCATGTTCTTCCAGCAGGTCATCTATAAAGGCGAGGCCCCGGTTGCATACGGCTATTTCTGTTTCCATGCCCAGTTCCAGCTGTCGCCAGTCGGCACCCCATTTAACGATCCTTTCTTCTTCGGAAGTGCCTTCTGTTTGTCCGCCGGATACTTCTCTGAGACGTTCATCCTGGAAGAAGTCGGGGATACCAAGCTGTGCGGCTATGATCTCGCCGGTTTGCCTGGCTCTGGATAAATGGCTGGAATATACGAGGTCCCAATGTTCGTCGGAGAGGCGTAAACCCAGCTTTTGAGCCTGCATGATCCCTTCTGCGTCAAGAGGAATATCAGTGCTTCCCTGCATTCTACCTTCTTTATTCCATGCGGTACTTCCGTGACGGATAAGGGCAATACGTGTCATAAATGCTCTAAAACGATTGATTCGCAGTAAAGATAAGCAGGGGAAGGCAGGATTTATAGCTAAAGTAGTTCCGTTTCGCTAATAATATTATGTTTCAGGGCAAATACAACGACGCCGGCAGTGTTTTTAACATTCATCTTTTCGAGAATTCGGGTACGGTGTCCTTCTACAGTACGTTTGCTGAGGAAGATTTTATCGCCTATCTGCTGAGCAGTAAACTGCTGGCATATCAGCCGGATGATCTCTATTTCTCTTTCAGTAAAGGAAGGCGGTTGTTCCCTGGAAGGATTAAACCGGCTTTTACAAATCAAGGTGGCCAGCCTGGCAGAGGTTTGCTTACAGTAGAAGATATTATCGCCATATACACAGGTGATAGCTTCAATGATCTCCTGTTTGTCGGCATTTTTAAGCAGGTAACCTTTGGCGCCGGCTTCCAGCATTTCTACTATCAGTTCTTCTTCGTCAAACATAGACAGCGCAATGATCTTGCTGCTGGCATTTCTTTGTAGTAAAGCCCGTGTAGCTGTGATTCCATCCATCAATGGCATTTTCAGATCAGTCATGATCACATCTGCTTCCACAGTATCTAATAATTCAAGGAGTTCACGGCCATTTCCAGCCTGACCTACCAGTACAATATTTGGTTGTCTGGAAAGCATCAATGCTAATCCATCACGGAAAATTTCATGATCATCAGCAATCACTAATCGGATGTCGTGATTCATTTAGATTAAATGTTGGGGTAAGAAGTGGCTCTCAATAAATTATATGGCCATAAATATACGTCATCCCGCTGGTATTTGAATGAAATAGTTGGTTCCCTGACCTGGGACAGAATCGATGGACAGTGAACCATTAAGGATATCCGTGCGTATAGCCAGGCTTTTCATTCCCAGCCCTGTAGATTCCATTTTCATCTTTTTTACATCAAAGCCAATCCCGTTTTCTTTTACCAACACCAGGAAAAAACCGTTTTCCCGGCTCAGTACTATCTGTAATTGAGTAGCTTTTGCGTGTTTGAGCGTATTATGGGTTATTTCCTGAATGATTCTGAATACGTGAATCTCTTTTTCCTGCGGTATGTCAATTTTTCCGGCTGTGCGAAAATGAATGTTTAGTAGTTGCTTATCGGATATTTGTTTGATAAATTCATGAAGAGCTTCCGTTAAACCTTTGCGCTCCAGGGTTGCTGGCAACAGGTTATGAGAGATCTGCCGGAGGCTGCGGATTACTTCATCAATATATCTGCCCGACTTTTCAATGATCTGCTGATCATGCTCATCCGTTACATGAATACTGTGGATATTTAGTTTGATGGTGGAAAGGAGAGGGCCCATGCTATCATGCAGATCTGCTGCCATACGTTTACGTTCATTTTCCAGGATGGTGATTTCTGCCACTATCCGTTCCCGTTGTAGCTGGATATACCTGCGATGATAAAGAATGATAGACACCACAAAGAAGATAATGATGATGGCAATCAGCAAGGAAATGAAGACGGTCGTAAAGAAAATTTTGTCGATCATGGGGTATCATTTTGAGGCCTGGCCTGCGGGGTATGCTATGCATCAAAATGTTTGTTAAAGTAATATTCCTCCTTAACGGGAATATAGAGAACGGCTATAGCATAGATCAAATTTACAAAACCATTGATATAATTAAACATAAAAATGATCTTTAACGGTACAGCGGAAGAATCAGTTCCTACAAAGTAAGAGGCTTCATAAATGATCTGGTAAATGAAGAAGGTGATAAATCCCAGGCACACCAGGAAACGGGAATTTTTCAGCAGGTTCTTATTATCCCTGACAATCATGAAGTTAATCTCATTAATACTGAGCAACACCACTATAAAAGCATAAGCTACCCGGAACATCGGACTGAAAGCTTCTATCTTATTAAATACCAGGTTCTCTGTTATCCATAAAGAGGCCAGTCCGCCCACAAGGCCAATGAACAGAACACGTTTCCTTTTCAGGAAACCCCATATATAGAACTGGTAAAGAATCACCATAGATTCTGCCAGTCCGTAAAGATTAAAAGGAACTGCATTACTTGTATCAAGTTCTTTGATACAGATATAACTGATTGTTTCAGAAATAAAAGCCAGTGCCAGTAGTAGAAGAAAGGGCTGAAAGCTGGCAACAGTTCTGTTGAAGCGGATCAGCCCTATCAATAATGGAATAAGAACAGTCTGGCTTACCAGGAAAGCGCCTATTGTATTCATTTAGTTTCTACAGTTTTACAGAGAGGAGGGCACCTTTGACCACTTTCCATTGCCTGGGCACCACCTTGGGCGGTTGCACTGGAAATACCGGGTACGCTCACGGCCCTGTTGCCAGGAATGAGGGTTACCTGGATGTCTACGCCGGCAGAATCAACTGGTAGCAATACAAAGCGCACCTGGCCTTTTTCGTCCCTGCCCAGGTAAATACGCAGATTTTTGGCACCTTTTGCATTCAGAAGTGCGGCAAGAGCATCCCTGTTGAACAGTTCTGCATCAGGGAGGTTAAAAGCGCTGTCCAGGTATTTGCCGGGAATCCTGGCGTACAACTCTTTTTTTGCATCCTGGAAACCATTTTTCAGACTTTCAGCTTCTTCCATTGAAATTACATGTCTGCTGGCTTTCACCGCATCAAAAGGAATTTTAAAATCACCTTGGGGAGGGGTACACTGAGAAAAGACCAAAACCAGGATGATGGGGAGGAGGATATTACGAATAGAATTCTGGTTCATAAATAATGATTGTGGTTTATGTTTTAATGAATGAATGTGCAAACTAGTTCATATAGCCGGTATGGTCCCGGGTAGAATTGCTGAAAAAAAAGCGTATAAATACCTGATATCAGTTCATTGAAATTACAGTACGTGTCCTGTCTGGGGTGATTATTATTAAAGATAAGAAAAAAGAGCATACGGCACGGATAGTCCAGAAAGTGAACAAAAAATAACTATCTGGTACTGCGATGGGTAAAGGGGCCGTAGTACTTTTACACGCTTTTACATGAAAAGGAATACCAACTTTAGTCCGGAACAATTGCTTACAAACATCGATGCGAGACTGCTTTTATCCCTGCAACGGCTCAGTGATATGCTGAAGGCCATGCAGTGGGAACAGGCGAGAATGCTCGGTATCACCCCTTTACAGTTACAGATTCTGCTTTTTGTAGGGTATCATCCTCCTGTAGTAAATAAAGCGGCTAGCATCGCTTCCGAGTTGCAGGTGAGCCGCCCTACCATCAGTGATGCCGTAGGTTCTCTTGTATCCAAAGGCTTACTGGAAATGCATGCTGATAAACGGGACCGCCGAAGCTATTCCCTGGTGCTTACCGGAACAGGGATGCAACTAATGAAACAGGCAAGTGAATATATGGGCCAGCTAAAAGATCTGCTGGACAAAAAGCCGGAGCAGGAGAAAAACAACTTATACCATTCCGTTTATTCGATCATTACAGGATTACTGACTGCCGATAAAGGTGGTGTACAAAGGATGTGCTTTAACTGTGCACATTATAACGGGAATAAGAAAAGACAACATGAATGCCTGTTCCTGAAAAAATCATTGTTATCTGCGGAGTTACAACTGGACTGTAGCTACCACTCTACTTTATCCTGATTAATATCTGCATGTTCCGGGCTTGAATCCCGCCAGACTATATGGACTATCCCAATTGTTGAAGTACCTTACTCATTTTTTCCAGTCCTCTTATTAATAAAGGTTCCTCCATTGAGGCATAACCTAGGCGTAAACCAAGCGGACCATTATATAATGGATCATAATAGCGGTAAGGACTAACTACATTCATCCCGGCCGATTGTAATTTCTGCGACAGCTGATCTGGTGTGCAGGTAGTATATAGTTCCAGCCATACGGCTAATCCTCCTAACGGTTTGGTAAAAGATGCAACCCCTGTAAACTCCGTACTGATAATGCCGGCGGCCACTTCCATTTTCTTCTGGTAAACCGTACGTGTATAATGCTGGTGTTTCCTGAGTTCTCCGCTTTTCATCAGGTTGGTCACCGCTAGTTCCAATACAGGATTTTCCTGTTGATAGATCATCATATGAGAAGCAGCCAGTGATTGAATAAAGGCCACCGGACCACAAACAAAACTGAGCGGAATCTTATTACTGAGTGTGCCAATATAAATGACATTACCTGACTGCTGTATTCCCGCCACCGGCAGGATATGATCTTTTGTGAAATAATATTCATGGTCATAATCATCTTCGATGATCATGAAATGGTAGGTCTCACTTAGTGCCAGCAACTGTTTACGACGAGTAGCAGAGAGGGGAACCGTAGTAGGGTACTGATGATGAGGGGTAACATAGACCGCCTTTAGTTGTTGTTTTTTACAGAGGCTTTCCAGTTGCTCAATATTAATACCTTCCCCGTCTGTAGCCACCTGGTGTAATTGTGCCCCTGCCATGGTAAAAGTATGCCAGGCAGGTTGATAACCAGGATGCTCCACTGCTATATGATCACCAGGTTTTATTAAGGTCCGGGCGGTGAGGTAAATGGATAACTGGTGACCATAAGTGATACAGATATTGGGTGGTGTCATGGCCAGTCCGCGATCATTATTCAGTATACCGTTGATTTCCAGCAGTAGTTTCTCATTGCCGCGTTCACTATTATATTGAAGGAGTTGTTTATTGGTACGTCGTTGCAACAAACGTTTGCACTCTTTGGTGATCTCTGTTAGCAGAGGTGTTAGCTTTAAATCCGGCTGACCATCATCAAAAGCTATTTCATAATCACCTTTGGAATAAGGTTGGGTAACCGGAAACGTAAAATTGTTAAAGGGAATGTCGATATGGACCGGTTTATCTGGCTGCCGTCCTGCGGGCATGGTATCACTTATCCGGGTACCACTTTTATATTGAGAAGTGAGCCAGCCTTGTGCCGTAAGCTGTTCATAAACCATAATGATCGTATTCCGGTTCACTTTCAGCTGCTTCGCTAAAATGCGTGTACCAGGTAACAACACCCCGGGAAGTAGTCTTCCCCGTTGTATTTCACTGACAATGTATGTTTTGATCTGCTGGTAAATTGGCTCTCTGCTGTTAAACGACAGCTGCAAGTGCGCATGCCTTAAACTCTTCATTGTTGGCTGACAAGTATCATGTATATACGTAGAAATGAATCTTCCGGTTGTGTTTTATTGAGATTTTTCAATATTTTTACCCGATGGATGCAGTAATGTTAGAAAAAGCGGCTAATGCTATAGCGGATAAGCACCGGTTATCTATATTGCTGGCTGCTGCACAACAATCTGCTATTCAATGTTGTGCAATTACTGAGTTAACAGGCTTATCCCAACCTACCGTTTCCCATCATATAAAGATCCTGGTAGACAGCGGTGTACTGATCTATGATAAAACAGGCCGTACAGTACAATTAACAATTAATAGGGAGATGATGAAACTCCTTTCTATATTCTTCGAAAGGTTGAGTTGAAAAATACTATCAGGCTGATTCAATAATCAGTACATAAACTCCTTATATTCTTCAAAAGGTTGAACTGAATCCCCTAATCATCTGACTGTCAATAAAACATGAATCTTCCTGCAAATGTTGATCATCAATCAATATTTTTAATTTTGAAGTCTTAATATCTTCTTTTACTTTTGTATTAACCAAATGGTTAAATCAATTAGTTTAAATGGCACAAGATAGAAATACTGAGGAGCTGATCATTGAAGCGGCCAAAAAGATATTCATAACGCGTGGACTGGCAGGCGCCCGTATGCAGGACATTGCAGATGAGGCAGGCATCAACAAGGCTATGCTTCACTATTATTACCGTAGTAAGGACAAATTGTTTGAGATTGTATTCAATGAAGCAATAGGTAAGGTAATAGGCCGGCTGGGGATGGTCCTCAATCAGCAAATGCCTTTACTGGAAAAGATCCCTGCCATCATTGATAATTATATAGACGGTATCATGGAAGCCCCCTATCTACCAATGTTTGTGCTGAATGAGATCAATCAGCAACCGGAAATGTTTGTACAGCGATTGAAATCACAACAGCATTTTCCGAATGTACTGCAATTCATGAAAGATATTGTAGATGCGGGTAAGCAAGGCACGATCAGGGAAGTAAGCCCTGTGCAATTATTCCTTAATATAGTATCCTTATGCGTATTCCCTTTTATTGGCCGCCCTATCGCACAGGGTATTTTACAATTGGATAACGTACAATATAATATGGTGATGGAGGATAGGAAAAAGGTCGTTACAGAAGTCATTTTTGCCTGGATAAAAGTGTAATATTTTTTTGTCTTGTTATTAACCAAGTGGTTAAATTAAATAGTTAGAATATGAAATATCCCATCTGGATATTCCTGCTTTTAAGTACGCAGGTAATGGCACAGCCGCTTACACTGGATAAGTGTTATCAGCTGTCTGCACAAAACTATCCGCTGATCAAACAATTATCACTGATCAGCAAATCCGGTGCTTATTCTGTTGAAAATGCTGCCAAAGGTTATTTGCCGCAGCTTACCTTTTCCGGACAAGCTACTTATCAATCGGATGTAGTCCACTTCCCACTGCCTGGGCTTCCTGAATTAAGTAAAGACCAGTACAAAGTACAGGCAGAGATAACCCAGACCATCTACGATGGGGGTACTATCAAATACCAGAAAGAACTGGAAAAAGCCAATACCGCTACCCAGCAACAACAACTGGATGTAAACATGTATGCTGTGAGAGAACGGGTGAGCCAGTTATTCTTTGGTATCCTGCTGACAAATGAACAATTGCAACAGAACGATCTGCGCAAAACAGATATCGAAAGTGGTATCCATAAAATGCAGGGGGCTGTGGATAATGGTACGGCATTGAGAAGTAGTCTAGATGAACTGAAGGCAGAACTGTTAAATACAGAGCAATTGCGCACTCAACTGGTAACTACCAGGAAAGGCTATATGCAGATGTTGGCACTGTTCATTAACCAGCCGGTGACAGAACTGGTAAAACCTTCTGCTATACCAGTTGCCGTAGAGATTAAACGACCGGAGCTGCAACTATATAATCAGCAAAAGCAAACATTCGGGATCAGGGAAAAACAATTGCGGGTCAATTATCTCCCTAAAATAACTGCCTTTGCACAGGGAGGATATGGTCGCCCTACTTTCAACATTATTGATAACAGCTTCGGCTTTTATGGTATAGGTGGTATCCGTTTCAGTTGGGCGCTGAACAGCCTGTACACTCTCAGGAACAACCGGCAACTGCTGCGCATCAACCGGCAGGAGGTAGATGTACAACAGGAAACCTTCCTCTTTAATACCCGTTTAACATTAACACGGCAACAAATAGATGCACAACAATATGATGATATGATAACGCAGGACCGGCAGATTATCAACTTACGTACATCGGTAAAGAATGCGGCTGTGGCCCAGTTAGAGAATGGTGTAATCACCTCCCACGATTATATCAGCCAGGTAAATGCAGAGAACCTTGCCCGTCAAAACCTTGCCCTGCACGAGATCCAGCTGTTGCAGGTACAATATAACAGTAAAAACACTTCTGGTAATTAATCGCATATGAAACACTTTCAAATATTATCTATCGTACTACTCCTTGCTTCCTGCTCTGGTAAAAAGGATGAAGGAGATGCTGCTGGCTACTTTGAAGCCGATGAAGTAATCGTTTCTGCACAGCAAAACGGACAACTGCTTTCCTTTACTGTGAAAGAAGGCGACAGTCTGCATAAAGGTGCGGTAGTCGGACAGATCGATGTGACAGGCATCTCTCTGCAAAAAGAACAGGTAAAAGCATCTATCACAGCACTCAGTGAAAAGACTACAAATGTTCAGCCTCAGCTGGTTTTGATACAGAAACAACTGGTCGTTCAGGAGGCACAGCTGAAACAACTACTACATGAAAAACAGCGGACGGAAAATCTTGTGAAAGCAGATGCCGCTACGCCGAAACAACTGGATGATCTCAATGCACAGATAGATCAGTTGCAACAACAGATGAACGTGACCCGGCAACAACTGACCGTAAATGCCACAAACGTGGCTACCCAGAACCGTGGTGTGCTGAGCGAGAAAACACCACTTGAAAAATCAATTGCACAATTTGATGACCAGATCAGGAAAGGTGTAGTCGTGAACCCCATTGCTGGTACCGTACTTGCCCGCTACGCTCTGGAAGGAGAAATGGCAGCTATTGGTAAGCCATTGTATAAAATAGCTAACCTGGATACGCTGTTGCTGAAAGCATATGTAACCGGTGCGCAATTGCCACAGATAAAAATCGGACAGCCGGTACAGGTTATGTCCGACGTGGAGAACAAAACATATAAAGGAGTGATCTCGCAGATCTCGGATAAGTCGGAGTTCACACCTAAAACAATTCAGACGAAAGAAGAACGGGCCAACCTGGTATATGCGATTAAAATAAGAGTACCGAATGATGGCTATCTTAAAATAGGGATGTATGCCACAACAAAATTCTGACGCAGTCATACTTAATAATATCACAAAAACTTACAACAAATTACCTGCTGTAACGGAGATCTCTTTATCTGTAAAGAAAGGAGAACTCTTCGGACTGATAGGCCCCGATGGTGCAGGTAAATCTACTTTATTCCGGATCTTAACCACCTTACTGCTGGCGGATTCAGGAACGGCCACCGTGAACGGTCTTGATGTAGTGAAAGACTATAAAGAGATCAGGCGTTGTGTAGGTTATATGCCGGGTAAGTTCTCCCTGTACCAGGATCTGACCATAGAAGAGAATCTGAATTTCTTTGCTACCTTATTTGGTACAACCGTGAGTGCGAATTATGGACTCATTAAAGATATCTATGAGCAGATAGCGCCTTTTAAAACAAGAAGGGCAGGTAAATTATCCGGTGGAATGAAACAGAAACTGGCACTATGCTGCGCCCTTATTCATCGCCCGGAAGTACTGTTTCTCGATGAACCTACCACTGGCGTGGATGCGGTATCCCGTAAAGAGTTCTGGAATATGCTGCAGCGATTGAAAGAACAAGGCATCACGATTGTGGTATCTACGCCTTATATGGACGAAGCGGATCTATGTGAAAGAATCGCATTAATACAGAGTGGTAGTATTTTGTCTATCGATACACCTGCTGCTATCAAAGCAGCTTACCCGGATAAGCTATATGCAATCAAGTCGGCAAAGATGCACCAGTTGTTAAAAGACCTGCGTGCGTATGGAAGTTGTTATGCTTTCGGCGAATACCTGCATATTTCCGGCGTTTCCGGTGAAACTGAATTGCTGGCATATGTGAAAGAGAAGGGATATACGGACGTGGTATTGAAAGAAATCACACCGGGTATTGAAGATTGTTTTATAAGGTTGCTACAAACAGGAGGAGCCAGTTAACCCCTTATTAAATTATTACAAATCATGAATGAAAAGGCGATCATCTGTAAGGATCTCACAAAACGTTTTGGTGATTTTGTTGCTGTAGATAATATCTCTTTCGATGTAAGCAGTGGTGAGATATTTGGTTTTCTTGGCGCTAACGGTGCAGGTAAAACGACTGCCATGCGGATGCTTTGCGGCTTATCATATCCCACTTCGGGAGAAGCTGCTGTAGCAGGTTTTAATGTATTTACCCAGCAGGAATCTATCAAAAAGAATATTGGTTATATGAGTCAGAAGTTCTCGTTGTATGAGAGCCTGACTGTAAGAGAGAATATCCGTTTTTATGGTGGTATTTATGGTTTAACGAATCAGGAGCTGAAGGAAAAAGGAGATGAGCTGATCGCGAAATTAAACATGGGAAATGAGTCTAAGAAAATGGTGGGCGATCTGCCGTTGGGCTGGAAGCAGAAGCTGGCATTTTCAGTGGCTATCATTCATCAGCCAAAAATCGTTTTCCTCGATGAGCCTACTGGAGGTGTAGACCCTGTTACCCGCAGGCAGTTCTGGGATTTGATCTATGATGCTGCTGATAGTGGAATCACCATTTTTGTCACTACACATTATATGGATGAAGCGGAATACTGTAACAGGATTTCTATTATGGTAGATGGAAGGATAGATGCACTGGATACACCCGCGAATCTGAAGAAGAAATATTCTGCAGAAACGATGGACGAAGTGTTTTATGCACTGGCGAGAGGAGCTAAACGAACAGCCGATTAAAAAAGACAATTATGAAACAGTTCATGGTATTTGTCCGGAAAGAATTCTATCACGTATTCAGAGATAGGAGAACATTGCTGATCCTTTTTGGATTACCAGTGATGCAGATTCTGTTGTTCGGTTATGCTCTCACTACTGAAATTAAGAATGCAAAGATCATTGTGATTGATAATGCAAAGGATGTGAATTCTGAACAGCTTATTGCGAAAATCAGAGCCAGTACTTACTTCAGTATTGTAGAAGGGGATGATATGGGTGCTGCTTTCAGAAAAGGGGAGATCCGCTGTGCTGTAGTATTCCCTCCCGGTTTTGGAAATGACCTGCTGCATGGAAATACAGCTCAGATCCAGATCGTGGCGGATGCGTCAGATCCTAATACTGCGAAGACACTGACTAATTATCTGACCGCCATTATCAATGATTATCAGCAGTCCATTCAACCAATGGTAACGATTCCTTACCAGATTCAGCCTGTTTTAAGAATGCTTTACAATCCGGCGTTGAACGGTTCTATGAATTTTGTACCGGGTGTGATAGCTCTGGTATTGATGATCATATGCACCACATTAACCTCCGTATCCATTGTAAGGGAAAAGGAAAACGGGACAATGGAAATCCTGTTAGTATCTCCATTCAACCCTACTTATGTAGTACTGGCAAAGGCAGTGCCCTACCTGGTATTATCGTTATTGGATTTCATCATCATTTTGTTGCTTAGTGTTTTTTTACTGGATATGCCGGTAAGGGGGAGTTTAGTCTTACTGTTTATGGAAAGTACGCTGTTTATTATCAGTTGCCTTTCTTTGGGTCTTTTAATTTCTTCTGTGGCCAGATCCCAGCAAATAGCTATGCTGATGTCAATGATGGGGATGATGTTGCCTACGATCCTGTTTACAGGCTTTATCTTCCCTTTGGAGAATATGCCCTTACCATTGCAGCTGATATCGAATCTTATTCCTTCCAGGTGGTTTTATTTCATTGTGAAAGCGGTGATGTTAAAAGGACTTGGATTTGGTGCCGTGTGGAAACAAACATTAATATTAGCAGGAATGACCATTGTACTGCTGACTATCAGCATAAAAACTTTTAAAACCCGTCTGTCATGAGAACATTGAAATTTCTATTGGAGAAAGAGTTTAAGCAGATTTTCAGGGATAAAGGATTACTGCCTGTGATTTTTATTATGCCGTTGATCCAGTTGCTGATTATGCCACTGGCGGCTAATTTCGATATCAAAAATATTAATCTTGCAATCGTAGATCATGATTATTCTCCCTACTCAAAACAGTTGGTGGCTAAAATAGCTTCTTCCGGTTATTTCCGGATCGTATCTTACAACTATTCTTTTCCCAGTGCAGTACATGAAGAGATTGAGAGTGAGAAAGCAGATCTCATCCTGGAGTTTCCTGATAAATTTGAAGAACGCCTGATTAAAGAAGGAATGCAGCCTGTCTACATTGCGGCCGATGCTATTAACGGGACTAAAGCAGGTTTAGGCAGCAATTACCTGAACACGATCATTGCAGATTTTAATAGTGAGATCCGTTTAAAGCTGCTGTCGCAGCAAAAGTTAAATACAGGTATTGAGCTCCGTTCTTCCAACTGGTTCAACCCTCACATGAATTACCAACTGTATATGGTGCCGGGAATATTAGTATTACTGGTGACGATGGTATGCGGTTTTATTGCTTCACTGAATATTGTAAAAGAAAAAGAAGTAGGTACAATAGAACAGATCAATGTAACACCTGTGAAGAAATGGGAGTTTATTTTGGGCAAGCTGATTCCTTTCTGGATGATAGGTATGATCGACTTTACACTGGGATTGCTGATTGGCCGCCTTGTGTATGGTATTATTCCCGTGGGTAACCTGTTCCTGTTATATGCTTTCCTGGCAGTATATTTAGTGGCGCTGTTAGGTTTCGGTCTGTTGATCTCTACTTATAGTGATACGCAGCTACAGGCAATGTTTGTGGCCTTTTTCTTTATCATGATATTCATGCTCATGAGTGGATTATTTATTTCGGTAGATAATATGCCTTCCTGGGCAAAAGTGATTGCAAGGATGACACCAGTTACCTATTTTATAGATGTGATGAGAATGATAGTTTTAAAAGGCAGCCGGTTCAGCGATATCAGTTTGTCATTGCTGAAAGTAGCTGGTTTTGCAGTAGTCCTGAATGGCTGGGCCATATTAAACTACAGGAAAACGGCTTAGTGAAGCCGGACTCAACTCATTTTTTTAATCATCCGGCCCAGTGTTTTCAGTCCGTCTTCCACCTGTTTGCTCCAGGGGTTGCCATAACTTATCCGCATACAATTACCATATCTTTCCTGCAGAGAGAAGATACGACCTGGGGCAAAAGAGATCTTCTGCTTTAATGCCTGATCATAGAGTTCAAAGGTATTGATCTGTTTATTGAGTTCTATCCATAACACATAACCTCCCTGTGGACGGGTAACACAGATATCTTCCGGGAAGTAATCTGTTACGGCCTGCAAATGGCGCATGTATTGTGTATGTAATGTTTTACGAGTATTACGAAGATGATGTTCATACCGGTCATTTTCCAGAAAATATGCAATAGCAGCCCCCGGAAGAGATGCGCAGGAAATGGAGCGGATTCGTTTCAATTGCAGTACCTTTTCTTTATAGCGGCCGGGAAGAGTCCAGCCAACACGGAATCCCGGAGCCAGTGATTTGGAAAAGGAATTACATAACAGCACCAGTCCGTTTTTATCAAAGGTTTTGCATACTGCCGGTCGTTCTTTCCCAAAATACATATCGCCATAGATATCATCTTCTATCAATGGAATATCGTGTTTCTCGAGTAGCCGTACCAGTTCCTGTTTATGTGTGTCGGGCATGCATGCTCCCAGTGGATTATTGAAGTTAGTCACGAACAGACAGGCTTTTACTTTAAAGCGGGGAATGGCTTTATCCAGGTATTCCAGGTCCACGCCGGTAACGGGGTGGGTGGGTATTTCCAGGACTTTTAAGCCCAGGCTTTCTGCCAGTTGAAGGGAACCAAAATAAGCCGGACTTTCAATAGCGATAGTATCTCCAGGTTGTGTAACGGCGGACAGGCAAAGGTTTAATGCATCTATACAACCGGATGTGGTGATCACATCTTCTTCACTAATTGCGCCACCCCACAGAATAGACATTCTTGCTATCTGCCTGCGGAGGTGTTCATTTCCCTGTACATGTTCATAGCCTAAGCCTGTTGCATCGGTGCTCCGCATGGCCTGGATCATTGCTTTTGAGAGTTTGGCCGTAGGCAACATATTAGCCAGAGGAATGGCGGAAGAGAATTTCAGCAAATCATTATTAGTAGAATGCAGGCACAGGCGGGAGATCATTTCATGTACGGTCACTTCTGCCGGTTTTTTAGCAGCCTCACATTTCTTTGGCATCTCAGGTAATCTTCGTGCACAATAGATCACGTAGTAACCTGATTTGGGTCTTGATTCGATCAGTCCTTTTCCTTCCAGGTGGTAATATGCCTGGAAGGCGGTGCTCATGCTCACACCCTGTTCTTCACTCATGGTGCGTACGGAAGGTAGTTTGTCGCCAGTCTTTAATACATCTTTGGCAATCAGCTGTTCCAGCTTATCAGCTATCTGAAGATAAAGGTGTTCTGCAGTTTTGAGCATAATATTAAAAATGATCTGATCTGGTCAAAAGTACAGAAAATGAATCTGTTTTTGTAATTTAGTTGTATGATGGAAATATACACGCATATTATGCCTTCTCCTGTTGGCCCCTTAACCATCCGGGGTAATGATACAACCATCAATGAAATTACTTTTAAAGAAGGTATTGTTACTGAACCCGTTACGCTTCCGGAAGTATTCCGGTTATGTATTGCAGAGCTGGAAGCCTACTTTGCCGGTACCCTGGAAACCTTCACTTTCCCCATTGAACAACAGGGTACACCATTCCAGCAATCAGTGTGGCAACAACTGATTGCCATTCCTTACGGGCACACTATTTCTTATCTGCAACTGGCCAAAAGGATCAATAATCCCAAGAGTATAAGGGCCGTGGGCACTACTAATGGAAAGAACCAATTGGTCATTGTGGTGCCTTGTCACCGGGTGATTGGAAGTAATGGTTCCCTGGTAGGATTTGGAGGTGGTTTATGGAGAAAGAAATGGTTGCTGGACCATGAGATGAAAAAGAAATATGGAAGTAATCTGTTGTTTTAACACATAATCTGATCTGGTCGAAAATAACAAAACTGAATCTGTTTTATCTCCACTATTTGTTCCAATTTTGAGGTCTTGAATTTACAGCCAAAAAGAGACCTCATATGAATAGCTTACTTCAACGCGACCTTACACAAACAGATGATTTGCTGCAACGTGTAAAAGATTTTAGTGCATCCTTCTTATCAGGTATTGATACATTGCCCGTAAGAAGAGAGCAAAGTTCCTATGCCGGTTTTAATCTGCCTGAACACGGACTGGGTGCAGATAATGCATTCACAAAGTTCAGGGAACGTTTTGAAACACATCTGGCGGGGAATGCGGGAGCCCGCTACTGGGGCTTTGTAACAGGGGGTACTACGACTGCGGCATTGGCGGGCGACTGGCTTACAAGTGTATTAGATATGAATGCTGCGGATAAAGATGGCCCTGCCTACCAGGTAGAAATAGATGCGCTGACCATGCTCCGGCAATTACTGGGATTGCCCGATACTTTTTTCGGATGCTTTACTTCAGGCGCTACAATGTCTAACTTCTCCGGACTGGCTATCGCAAGGCAGTGGCTGGGAGTGCAACTGGGCGTGGATGTAGCGCAGGAAGGGATGGGAGCATTATCTTCCGCAAAGATCTTATCATGCGTTCCGCATTCAAGTACTGTGAAATCAATGGCCATGCTGGGATTCGGACGAAATGCACTTGTGCAGCTGCCCGCATTGCCGGATCGTGAATCAGTAGATATTGAGGCACTGAAAAATTATCTTGAGGAACATAAAGGTGAGCCTGTCATTTTTGTTGCCAGTGCAGGGACCGTCAATACGGTAGACTATGATAATCTCGAAGCAATTGTTGCACTGAAAAAGCAATATGGATTCTATCTGCATGTAGATGCAGCCTTTGGAGCCTTTGCTGCATGTCATCCGGACTACCGTCATTTATTAAAGGGCTGGGAGTGGGCAGACAGTATTACTGTCGACGCACATAAATGGCTAAACGTTCCTTACGATGCCGCCATGATCTTTACCCGGCATCCTTCTTTACAACTGGAATCATTCAAGAATGCAGGAGCTGCTTATCTCGGCGATCCTGCAAAAGATTTCAAGTTCAGTCATTACACCCCGGAAAACTCCCGCCGTTTGCGTGCACTTCCAGCATGGTCTTCGCTGGTCGCGTATGGTGCTGATGGATATGCAGACATCATCGGTAATAATATCCGACTCAGCAAGCAATTGGGGGATCTCATCGATAAAAGCGACAATTTCCGTTTACTGGCACCGGTAAGATTATGTGGTGTTTGTTTCACCACAAAAGATCCATCGGCAGTAGATGAATTCTTAGCAGCATTATCTGCCAGAGGCATAGTATTCATGACCTCCACCGTTTATCAGGGAGTACCAGGCATTCGTGCCGCATTGGTAAACTGGCGTACAACGGAGCAGGATGTGGAAATAGCCTGGGAAGAAATGCAATCCGTTTATAATAGTATGGAGTGTGAGAAGGTATAGTATCTGGCCGGTTATACAAAATTTGATACGAAATAAGATTTGTAGTAGTAGGTTTATAATAGATATAAGATATGAAAAAGTCCAACACAAACGCTTACATCGCATTAGTGGTGGTAAGTATTTTTTGGGGTACTACCTACCTGGCTTCCAGGATAGGAGTAAGGCATATACACGGTTTGATGCTGGCAGGATTGCGGCAAACAAGCGCAGGGATCTTATTAACAGCATTCTTTTTACTGAAGGGATATAAGTTGCCCGATAAAACTATCTTGTCGCGTTTATTCATGATAGGTGTGATGATGTTATGTTTAAGTAACGGATTGATCACCTGGGCCATGCAATATATACCCAGCGGATTATGTGCTATCATCGTAGCTACGGTACCGATCTGGATCACCATCTTTGGTTATTTCCTGGTAGAGCGCAACCGTTTATCCATACTGTTGCTCGCAGGTATGCTGATAGGCTTCCTGGGCGTAGGGGGGATCTTTTATGATTATCTGCCAAGTTTGATGAATCCTGATTTCAGATTAGGCATCATCCTTACGTTGATAGCTTGTATCAGTTGGGGACTGGGTTCTGTGCTCACCACCCGTTGGGCTTTGAAGATTAACTTCCTGTATGGCGCCGGATTCCAGATGTTATTCAGTGGGATTGTAATGGTAATCACCGCTATGATCATGGGAAAGCCATTCCCCACCGCAGGTACAAGTTTGGAATTATGGGGCAGCATGTTGTATCTGATCTTTATAGGATCTATCCTGGGATATTCGGCTTATGTATTTGTGCTGAATAATCTCCCGCCATCCCTGGCCTCGGTATATGCCTATATTAATCCGATAGTGGCAGTATTACTGGGATGGGTAATTCTGAAAGAACATCTGAACTGGATTACCTGTATTTCCTGCCTGGTTACATTAGGAGGGGTATATATTGTGAAATATGCTGTAAGCAGAAGCAAGCAGCAGGCATGAAAACTATTCTTGTAAACCTTGATATTCATAGAAACAAGCAGATATGAAAGCTGTAGAAATCCTGCCTTATTCACCGGCTTACCTGCCGGATTTTGAAAGGCTTAACAAGCACTGGATAAGAAAATATTTTATACTGGAGCCAGTAGACGTGGAAGTACTGGAAAAAGCAGACCAGTATATTGTTAATACCGGAGGAACGATCATTTTTGCAGCGGTAGGATCTGATATAGCCGGTACCGTAGCTCTGAAAAAGATAGACGATGAAACTGTGGAGATGTCCAAGATGGCAGTTGATGAGGCTTATCAGGGAAACAAGATAGGTTGGAAACTGGCAGAACATATTATCAAGCTGGCATGGGAAATGGGATTTAAGAAAGTTATCCTGTATTCCAATACCAAGCTGGTGCCTGCGATCAATATGTATCAGCGGTTAGGCTTCCGGGAAATACCTCTTGAACCCGACAGATATCTGCGGAGCACGATAAAAATGGAGTTATTGCGCGATGAGCAGAACGTTCATTATGCCATTGCCGATGAATTATTAAAGATTGTAACAGAAATTTTTCCGGTACTGCAGAAAATACCAGAAGCCGTTGCAGCAGAGCGTTCTACCCGTGGAAAATGGAGTCCTAAAGAGATAATTGGGCATCTGATTGATTCAGGAATTAATAATAACACTCGTTTTATAAGAATACAACAAATATCTTTGCAGGAAATACCTACATACGATCAGAATTTTTGGGTTAAGGGACAAGCATGGCAGCATAGTGGCTGGCAGGATTTAATAAATTTGTGGGCAGGGTTTAATCAACACCTGATGCTAACTATTCGAACTATACCAGCAATAGCGCTTCAACATCAGTGTAGTATAGGTCAACGGGAACCGGTAACATTATTGTTCCTGGTGACCGACTATGTCGCGCATTTAAAGCATCACTTAAAGCAAATACAAGATATTATAGAAGATACGATTTAGATTTAGGTATGATGAACAAAGGTATTTACCGCCGTACATCTGGTTGACACCGTCTCCCGGTTAATCCCGGGGGGCGGTATTTTTTTTGTGTATTATATTTGTAATATGGACGTAAAACACAACCCCTGGACAATACTTGCCAGCGAAAGGAAATATGATAATAACTGGATCAGGGTTACAGAACACCAGGTACTCAACCCGGCGGGTGGTCCTGGGATCTATGGTGTAGTGCATTTCAAGAATGCCGCAATAGGGGTAGTAGCTCTGGATGAAGCAAATAATATCTACCTGGTAGGCCAGTACCGCTTTGCTTTGGAGCAGTTTAGCTGGGAAATCCCGGAAGGAGGAGGTCCCCTCGGGGGAGATCCCCTGGAGAGCGCAAAAAGGGAGCTGCTGGAAGAAACCGGTCTGGTAGCCCATAGCTGGCAGCCCATCATCCATATCCATCTTTCCAACTCAGTATCTGATGAAGCTGGAGTAGTATACCTGGCCCGTCAGCTGGAACAGCGTACTGCTGAGCCGGAGGAGACGGAGCTGTTATTTGTTAAAAAGCTGCCTTTTGACACGGCTTACCAGATGGTAAAGAACCATGAGATCACTGATTCTCTCTCTATTGCGGCTATCCAGAAGGTAAAACTGATGCTGCTGGAAGGAGAGATTTGATTTAACGTTATCTTTGCGCCAATGGAACAAAGAAGATTTAAGTCTGCCGGTTTCCGGCATCAGGCGCCCAGGCCAAAGGCGTCGTCTATGGTAATTGGCCGTCAGCCTGTTGTAGAAGCCATCAAATCTGGCAAGGCTATTGAGCGTATTTATATGTTACGTGGTGCCAGCGGAGACATCATTCCTATGATTCAGCAGCTGGCCACAGAGAATAATATCCCCATTAATTTAGTTCCTGCAGAGAAGCTGAACGGATTAACCTCCTTTAACCACCAGGGAGTGATTGCGATAACAGGTCACATTAATTATCTGGACCTGCAGGATGTGATTTCTCATGTTACAGACCAGGGGCAGACTCCGTTATTCCTGTTGCTGGATGGTATTACAGACGTTCGTAATATCGGAGCCATTGCCCGTAGCGCGGTTTGTTGCGGTGCACAGGCCATTATCATCCCCGATAAAGGCATTGCTGCCCTCAATGAAGAAGCCATCAAATCATCAGCAGGGGCATTGGAAAAGATTTCCGTATGCCGGGTTAACAGTCTGCTGAAAGCAATAGATACCCTTCATTTAAATGGCATCAAAGTGATAGCCAGTGAAATGGAAGCCGAACAGAAACTTCACGAGTGTGATTTCACGGAGCCAATCGCTATCATTATGGGTTCTGAGGATAAAGGTGTTTATCCTGCCCTGCTGAAAGCAGCGGATAGCTTATTCCATATTCCTATGAGCGGCAACTTTGAGTCATTTAACGTATCTGTAGCTGCTGGCATTATCTTATACGAGGGTATGAAGCAGAGAGGTATTTAAACTTTTCATAGTTAATACGGTGCTGTCATTGTCTTTCTCAATAGCATGAAACTAAGAGGTATTTAAACTTTTCATACATGAAACTTATTGAATGTCCGCGTGACGCTATGCAGGGTTGGCACAGGCTTATCAGCACGGAAGAAAAGGTTAATTACCTGAATGCGCTGTTGCAGGTAGGGTTTGATACCATCGATTTTGGCAGTTTTGTATCTCCAAAGGCGATTCCGCAGATGGCAGATACAGCACAGCTGATCCCGCATCTCAAACCGTCTAAGAGTAAACTACTGGCCATTGTGGCCAATCAGCGCGGGGCAGAGGAAGCGGTGGTATTTGATGAAATCGATTACCTGGGCTATCCCTTCTCTATCTCGGAAACATTCCAGTTACGCAATACCAATAAAACGATCAAAGATTCCATGGAGCTGGTTGACAGTCTCCAGGAGCTTTGTATCAAAAACAGCAAACAGCTTGTTGTATACATTTCTATGGGTTTTGGTAATCCCTATGGCGATCCGTACGATGAGGCAATTGCTCTGCAATGGGTAGATGAACTCGTAAAGATGAACATCCACACAATTTCCCTGGCAGATACGGTAGGGGTAGCCACGCCCGAAGTAATTACCCGCTTGTTTGCCAGTCTGGTACCGGCATATCCCACAGTGGAATTCGGCGCTCATTTCCATTCTGCCCCCCATAACTGGGAAGAAAAGGTAACTGCGGCTTACGAACAGGGCTGCCGGCGGTTTGATAGCGCCATTAAAGGAATTGGAGGTTGTCCGATGGCCAAAGACGAGCTGGTAGGCAACCTGGCAACAGAGAACCTGCTGGATTTCTGTGTAAGGCAGCATGAAGCGCTGAAACTGGATATCGGGGCGCTGAAGGTGGCGCAGGAGATAGCGGAGAAGGTATTTAGTTAAATGATTCTCTGAACTCCACGGGCGACATTCCGTTTTTTCGTTTGAAGATCTTATTAAAAGATTGCGGGTGCTCAAGCCAAGCATGTAAGCTATTTCTGCTATAGAATTATTAGAAGTACTTAATTTTTCCTTCGCTTTTTCAATCAATTAATTTGTTGTGGATATGCTGCTGAGTATTCTGATCTGTAAGTGTCCGGAGCATATCACTTAAATAATGAGATGTAACATTGGGGCCATCCGCATACCTGTATTTTCCCGGTATCAGAATAATCCGAAAGGAGTTTATTTTTATTATATTTTATCAATATAATTATGTCATGACAAATCTTGTTATTAACTCGCTATCCGCACCTAAAAATATAACCATCGGTAATATGCATGTTACCTATTATGAAGATGGTAATAATTCTGAAAGTACAATTGTATTATTACATGGCTGGCCGCAAACTTCCTATGTATGGAGAAAAGTATTTCCATCACTTGCAGAACAACACAGAGTGATTGCCATTGATCTGCCGGGGATGGGGAATGATAATATTGCGGAGAAAACGGATACTAAATCAATAGCTGCGATTGTTAAAGAAGTATGCGATAAGCTTCACCTGGAAAAGGTTCATCTGGTAGGGCACGACATTGGAGCATGGGTAGCTGCTGCATTTGCTATTGATTATGAGGATAAGCTAAAATCACTGATAGTAATGGATGCCGGCATACCTGGTTTAATACCGGACGAGGTTTTTATTCCTGCAAATGCGGGTAAAATATGGCAATTTTATTTTCATTCTATTCAGGAACTGCCGGAGATGCTGATTGAAGGAAAAGAAAGGGAATATCTTACATGGTACTTTGTGAATAAGTCTGCAGTAAAAGATGCTATTACGGAAGAAGATATAGAGCATTACTTTAAAGCCTATAATGGGAAAAAGCGACTTGCAAATAGTTTCGCTTATTATAAGTCTTTTCCGGAAAGTTGTGAGCAGAATAATGCCCGTACAAAACATCTTGATATACCCATACTGGCTATTGGCGGAGAAAAAGCCCAGGGATTGAATATGGGAAGGGCTATGAATAAGATGTGTGAGGATAATGTTACCGCAGTGAACATTGCTGATTGCGGACATTATATACCAGAAGAACAGCCAGAGGAAATGTTAAGAGTGTTTACTGAGTTTTTTGCAACAGTTAAAAAATAGGAATAGGGTGCATCAGGTATGGTGCACCCTATTGGTTTACCTCGAAAACTGTTAATAATATCACTCTCTTAAAGAGGTTTTATCCTCTAACGTCATCCTGGCAATTTCGTCTTTTCGTTTAAAATTTACGCCCTGATGGCCTTGAATATAATGTATCAGTTCATTAGCGGCTTTTACCATTTGCGGTGTACCGCCAATGCGATCATGGAAACTAATAGACATCTGCCTTCTCTGATATTCACTTTCTGCATAGAGCTGGTCAAATTCAAGCTTCACCTGATTAGTGAACTGGTTTGCCGAAAAATGTTTCCCTTCTATTAATACAATATCATTACAACGGATTGTGTAGGGAACTACTGCAAAATCCTTATTCCTTACCTGGATAATAAATGGCTCATCCCTGCTGATATCGTCAATGTGATATAAGAAACCAAGTTCCTGCAAAATATTCAGTGTATTGGGGCCTCTTCGTAACCAATTAGCATTATAGCCAACAGGGTTGAAACCTGTAATCGTTTTAATGGCATCGACCCCATCCTTTATGAATTTCTTTTCTTCTTCATAAGGCATTGTATATTGGGTACTCCAGTTCATACCATGTGCCGCTGCTTCATGCCCTCTTTGAACAATCTCTCTGGCTAGTCCGGGGTTTTTCAATACAGCCGTGCCTACCATGTGTGATGTTACTTTTATCTTCAGCTTATCCCAGTTATCCAACATTCTGGGTATGCCCTCTTTATAACCGTACTCATACCAGGTTGCTGCAGGTAAGTCGATATATCCTTTTTGTATATTTTGAGGAAAAGGGCTTTCCGCATTATCTGGTTGTCCACCTCCCTCAAATTGCATGGAAACCGATACGACTAATCTTGAACCATCTGACCATCTGGAGTTTTCTGTTCTTGTCCGGGGTTGCTCAGATGCCTGGGAAAATACACCCAGGGGCATTGCTAAACCGGCTGCGCTTAATAGCGTTCCTTGTTTAATGAAATTACGTCTTGTTCCCATTGTAGTTTTTTTGTTACTTTTTTATACTCAGGCAGGATAACGGGCCGTGTCCATTTGGTATTAATCCTATTTTTTAATGATGTTATCCAATGCCCAGTTGTTTTGTTGGATAAATTGTAGCAGAATAGTCAGAAACAGCACATGAATCAATTGGGATGGAAGGGCTTCCCAGTTTTCTATAAGTGTTGTTCCCAGGATTAAAATTATCATCATGGCTGCTCCAATAATGAGGGCTGGTCTTGTAAACAAGCCAGCTATCAATAACAATCCAACCAGAAATTCGGCAATAGGTAACGCATAACTAAAGGGCAAAACCAATGCTTTGGGAAGTAAAGAATGTTCAAATCCGTTTACCATCCAGGTGCTAAATGCAGACAGTTTAGGGAGTCTTACCAGGCCGTGTCCGAATATGCTTGTTCCTATTGCAATGCGTAATAAAAGATATACACTTGTGTCCATAAATTTTTATTTTTTACAGAACAAAAGTGCAACTTCCTTCTCTGTCGCATTTGTATAAATAGGGGATATATTTGTAGTTTTGCCAGTATGGAAGTCCGGAACTTACATCAACCTTTTGAACTGGATTTATTGGAAATCCGGGAATACGATATACAGAAGCACAAGAATACTTTTTTTGAAATGGTATTTGTTTTGGGGGGTAAGGGGGTGCAAATAATTAACGACCACAGGCTACCTTATATCAGTGATCAGTTTTTTGTCATTTTCCCACAGGATAGCCATAGTTTTGAAGTAGAAAGTTTTACCAGGTTTTTTTTTATCCGGTTCAACGAAAGCTATTTACGAACACAAGATCAGGATTGGGTGCGAAAACTGGAATACATTTTTCATACACATAACCATTTACCCGGCTGTGTACTGAAAACGATAAGTGACAAACCACTGGTAAGGGCACTTGTAGAGGGACTGATACTGGAAAATACGAACCAGCATCCCCAACAACAAGAGGTGTTGAAGCAACTGGTAAATACTATTATTACTATTGCTGCCCGTAATATGCAATTGATGGAATCAACGCATCCTTCAACCGGAAACAGGGATGAGATTATGCAGATCTTAAGCTATATCCATCAGAATATTTATGCGCCCGAATTATTGAAATCTGCTGTAATAGCAACCCAATTTAATATTGCATCCAGTTATATAGGCGAATATTTTAAATCAAAAACCGATCAGAGTATCCAGCAATACATCCAGAATTATAAGCTGAAATTGATAGAAAGGAGGCTTCGTTTCACTAATATGCAGATGAATGAGATTGTACATGAATTTGGCTTTACAGATGCCAGTCACCTGAACCGGTTATTCAAAAAGCATGCAGGATTAAGTCCAACTGAATTCAGGAAATCCATTAGGTTGGTATAGTCAGATTAGCATATTTAAGGAAGGGAATAATTGAGTTTAGTTTCACTCAATTATTCCCTGTTTTTAATTCACTGAAAAGCTACCAGCTCCGCAGGTACACGGCACATTGTTAAATAAGGCCGAACTTCCGCTGGCACTGTAATTTAAAGTACAAACACTTCCCGAAAAGGAATAATTGCCTGAGCTACTACCTGCCTGGTGTATCCCTACTGTGTAAGTTCCTGATGGTACTGTAATTGTACGATTGTAAAAAGAATACTGATAACTACCGGATGATCCCATAAATTCGATAACCCACGATCCTGAAAGGTTTGATCCCCGCGTTAGTGTTACCGAACAATCTAAAAAGTTTCTGGCATTCTTCTTAATTGATGACAATCCCGTTGGATTGTTAGAAGGTCTTAATGGGTCGTGAGCAGTTGATTGAGTTAATACTGCTGTACCCAGCATAATCATAACTAATAGTAGAAGGGTTAATTTTTTCATTTGGGAGGGTTTAATGGTTCAATACAATATAAGTATTAAATACGAGTAATTAAAGCCGTTTTTGAATAATCCATCACTTTGCGCAATGGCTGACACAAACCGGCCCCAAAATCCTATATGCTTATATCCTGCCAAGCCCATTCCTATAAGGTTCTACCTAGGTTTATATAAGCTTAGCTTATAGGAACCTTATAAGAAGGTTATAGGAAGGTAGGTAGCAGCTTATAAGAAATGAGGGATTGAGCAGTACCATGGCTAGTTTCAACGCTTAAAATGGTAAGATATTTAGTTGATAACCCTGGATTAGCTTTTTCTACTATTTGAGTTACTTATATAAAGTTTTTCGTATGAATTATATGTAACTTATTGGCTTTCTTTTGCTTAATTTTGCTGACGCAGCTTTATCTTATTTGCGTGCAGACAGTATATTTTTATGATGAATAACTTTCGCCTTACATTTCCCGTAGAACCAATAGCAACACCACTGGAGTATCCTGATAAACTCCTGCTGATGGGTTCCTGCTTTGCTGAGGAGATAGGAGACCGTTTGCTGCATCATCATTTTGATACGCTGGTGAATCCACATGGTATCTTATACAATCCTTTAAATATCGCCGAAGCGCTGCAACGTTACCTGGATGGTAAACAATATGCAGCAGGCGAGTTGTTTCAGCATGGAGACCTGTGGCATAGCTGGGATCATCACAGCCGGTTTTCAGCACTGGATCCTGAAGAGGCATTGTTAAAGATGAATACCGCCGCCGCTGCCGCTACAGAGCGATTGGAAAACGCCGACTGGCTTTTTATCACCTTGGGAACTGCACATATCTACACATTAAAAGATAATAACCGGATAGTAGGCAACTGCCATAAAGTACCCGCTTCTTCATTTCACAAAAGGTTGGTGACTCCGCAGGAGATAATCTCGGCACTCGATAATATGATGCACCGCCTGTTTTTCCGGAATAAGAAGGTTAAAATCATGTTTACGGTTAGCCCAGTGCGTTATGTCCGTGATGGAGTAGTGGAGAATAACCTGAGTAAAGCAGTGTTGTTACAGGCTGTACATCATCTCGTCAATAAATTCAACCGCTTGTTTTATTTCCCTGCATATGAGTTAGTGTTAGATGATCTCCGCGATTACCGGTTTTATAAAGATGATCTGGTTCATCCGAATGAAACTGCCATTAACTATGTATGGGAACATTTTACGGGCAGTTGTTTATCGCCCGAAGGGCAAAAACTATTACCTCTTATTGAAGACCTTAACCGCGCTATGCAACACAGGCCTTTTAACCCGCAAAGCCAGCAACATAAAAAGTTCTTAGAAACTTATGCGAAGAAGACAAGGGCGTTGATAGAACAATATCCCTATCTGAAACTGGAAGAGAAGCTGGCATATTTCGAAGGGTGAAGAATAATACAAGCTGCCAAAGAGTCTTTACATCCCTAAATAAATAATTATCTTGTTATCTCAAATTAAGAACTTAATTTTTCATCTATGAAACGGTCAAGGTTACTTTGTATAATTGTATTATCAATCCCCTTTATTTCGAAATCACAAACGCTACAATCAGTTACTAACGGTGGTAATAATACTACCAGCAACTTAATCCAGATAACAGGAGTAGACAATATACATAGTGGAGCCGGATTGGAATTATTCAGATATGGTACAGATGGTATCATCCAGGCATATGACAGATCTGCATCAGCCCCTAACAAACTACGTTTACAACCCAACGCAGGTTCATTAACAACCATCAACGATGCAGGAGGCCGGTTATTGGTAAATAGTACTGTTGATGATGGAACAACCGCTTTACAGGTAAGAGGAGATATTAAATCTTCGAATGGGATCTACCGCGCACTTGAAGGTACGATGCCTAATAATATTCTGATGGCTTACGGATACAATGCAACTGTACAGGACTATACTTCGATAAAGGTAGCTGGTTTAGCTGCAAATACGGCAGAACTAAGACTCATCCAAAATGGTAACGTGGGTATCGGTACTGCCACTCCGGAAACGAAACTGGATATCAGAAGCTCTACACCAACCGGGTTAAGAGTAAGTACAGGCGATAATCAGTATGTCGGAGAATTTAAATGGAATGCCGGAGTTGTTCAGTTATCAGCAGCAGGCTATGGCTCTCCGGATTTTTCATTATTAACAGGTGGAGTAGAAAGGATGAGAGTAATGAATGGCGGAAATGTGGGTATCGGTACTGCGAATCCACAATCTAAACTGGCTGTAAATGGTGACATCACAGCAATGAAAGTAAAGGTTACTCAAAGTGGTTGGCCTGATTATGTATTTCATCAGGATTATAAACTTCCTACATTAAAAGAGGTGGAAGAGTATATTACCATCAACAAACGTTTACCTGATGTTTATTCCGCAAAAGAAGTAGAAAAGAATGGGCTGGACGTGGGTGAAATGAATAAACAATTATTACAAAAAGTAGAGGAGCTTACATTATATCTGATTGCTGAACATAAGAAAAACATAGAACTGGAAGAAAAGATCTCTCGATTAGACACCAGACTTAATAATATAGAATGTAAATAATACTATTAAAAAAGGACAGCTGTGGTAGCTGTCCTTTTTTTAATTCTAATCTTTATTTATCATATAGTCCTTTATATATACCATCCCAATAGCAAAGCATATCAATGCAATACCAATTGGATATATCAGGCCCGCCAGATGATTATTCGTTTGCGTTACAAGTAATGTGGAAATAGTAGGTAATAATCCCCCGAAAACTCCATTCCCAATATGATAAGGTAATGACATGGATGTATAGCGGATCCTGGTAGGGAATAATTCAACAAGGAAGGCCGCTATTGGCCCATATACCATCGTTACGAAGAGCACTTGTATAAATACCAGCAGAATAAGTAGTATTACATTTTTAGTACTGACCACAACTTCTTTTTTGGATGCCGGTTTACCATCTATGGTAGTGATCGTTTCACGTTCTTCAGTACCATCAGTAAATACACGTGTTTTAATGGAATGTTCTACATTCTGCATGTCTTTATTTCTGCTGATACTGTTCTCTATTCTATATAAACCATTATCCTCTGTTTTTTTGCTAAGATCAGCAATGTAGTCCATACCTGCATAGATAGGGTAGTAGCTTATTGCAGCGATAAGCATGCCCGTCATCATGATCTTTTTACGACCGATGCGATCGGACAGTTTTCCGAAGTAAATAAAAAACGGAGCACCTAATAATAATGCAATCGCAATGATCACATTTGATTGTATAAATTCTATCTGCATAGTCTTTTGTAAAAAGGACAATGCGTAGAACTGGCCAGTGTACCATATTACACCTTGTCCCATGGCAGCACCGAACAGGGCCAGGAGTACCAGTCGCAGGTTTTCCTTTTTACCAAAGCTCTCTTTAATAGGATTTTTGGATGTTTGTCCACTTTCCTTTAATTGTGTAAAAAGGGGAGATTCTTTTAGGCGGATGCGGATATAATAAGACATTATTACCAGGAAGATGGATAACCAGAAAGGGATGCGCCATCCCCAGCTGTTAAAATCTTCAGGCGACATGCTGGTACGTGTAATTAATATAACGGCCAGAGAAATGAATAGCCCCAGAGTAGCCGTAGTTTGTATAAAACTGGTATAGTAGCCACGTTTTTCATGGGGAGAATGTTCTGCTACATAAGTTGCAGCACCTCCGTATTCCCCACCCAGAGCTAAACCCTGAAGTAAGCGTAATATAAGTACAAGTATGGGGGCTAATATACCTATGCTGTGATAGCCTGGTATCAGTCCGATAGCAAAGGTAGAGCCTCCCATGATCAATAAGGTGAGCAGAAAGGTATGCTTGCGGCCGGTAATGTCTCCCAGTCTGCCAAACACAATCGCACCGAAGGGACGAACGATAAAACCTACGGCGAAAGTAGCCAGGGTAGCGATGTATGCCAGTCCTGGGTTACTTGGTGGGAAGAACTTTTCTGAAATAATAAATGCCAGACTTCCGAAGATATAGAAATCATACCATTCAATAAGAGTACCTGCCGAAGAGGCCAGAATTACCTGCCAGATGTTTTGTACTTTGTTGTCTTTCATGCGTGGATGTTAGTTAAAACTTGCATAATATAGTACAAAAGTTGTAAATATTATAATATTCAGGCATTTTCGGTTATGCTTGCTTTAAACTTCTCATTTATTCTATTAACTTTAAGAGCAAGCATCACTACAAGGGACAGTTATGGATATAAGACGGGCATTGGTTTGTATGTTAATAGTGTTTTTATACACTGCTTCCCTTCAGGCGCAGCAGCAGGATCGTGGCCGCCCTAAAATAGGACTCACATTAAGTGGTGGAGGTGCTAAAGGACTGGCACACATAGGGATTCTGCAAGCATTGGATAGCGCAGGACTGAAAATTGATTATTTAACCGGTACCAGTATGGGTAGTATTGTCGGCTCATTATATGCAATGGGCTATTCCGGCGATACAATAGAGATGATGGCCAGGAGACTGGATTGGAATAACCTGTTCTCGAATCAGCCGGTATTAACAGATATTTCTTACGAAGAAAAGCAGGAATACAATAAGTATATAATTGAAATCCCGTTTGAATATGGAAAGCCCAAACTGGCCTCTGGTGTAATTTCCGGAGAGCAGTTATGGCTGGAACTGGCCAGATTGTGCTGGCCAATGAAGAATCAGAACGACTTCTCAAAATTCAATATTCCCTTTAAATGTATTGCTACGGATGTGACTACCGGTGAAATTGTAACACTGGATACCGGGAATATTGTGACCGCTATCCGTGCCAGTATGGCTATCCCTTCTATTTTTACCGCTGTAAAGATCGGGAATCGAAAACTGGTAGATGGAGGTGTTGTAAGAAACTTTCCCGTTATCACTGCCAAAGAAATGGGGGCGGATATTGTGATAGGATCTAATGTAGCCGGTGGTCTTCGTAAAGCGGAACAACTGATCACCCCATTGGATATACTTTACCAGCTGGGATTTTATAAAGATGCTGTTGATTTTATAGAAGAGAAAAAGGCCTGTGATGTGTATATTCATCATGATCTGGAAAACTATTCTGCTGCCGGTTTTAGCAGTCTGGATTCGATCATTGAATTAGGCAAAAAGAAAGGGCGGGAAATGTATCCTGTATTTAAGCGGATGGCAGATTCCCTGCTGGCCCTGGATCCGGAGCAGCCTGCACATAAAAAAGACCGGTTACCATTTACCGCTGATGTAGAGCTGACTGCCATTCATGTACATGGTTTAGTGCATTCTGATGAGAGCTTTTTTATGGGAAGGTTAGGATTGAAAACAGGAGGATGTTATAGCCCTGAACATATTAAGAATGCCGTATTGAATGTGTTTGGCACCCGGTTTTATAAGATGATCACGTACGAGTTGCATCCGGAGGTTGAGAACCGGAACAGTATGGAGATTACAGTGGAAGAGAATCCGCTCACATATGTGAAGTTTGCTTTGCAGTATAATAGTTTCACAAATGCAAGTGCGATCATTAACATTACCCAGCGGAATTTCATTGTACCTAACTCCCGATCATTTGTGACTGTTGCCATAAGTGAAAATCCACGTGTGCAGGCAGAGTACTTTAAATACCTTGGACGTAAGCGGAACTTTGGCTTAGGACTGGGGGCCTATTTTGAAGATAATTCATTAACATACTATGAGAACTTTGAGGGTAAACAACAATACAGCAGCCGGTATATAAATACGGATATCCATATGCAATATACGCTGAACAGTCAGATGGCGATAGGTGTGGGAGCGCGTTGGGAATTCCTGAATCTGAATCCCCGTTATGAAGGTAGCATGGTGCTGCGCGGAAATGGTAATCAGTTGAATAACTACCTGTATTTTGGAATAAACTCACTGGACCGGAAAATCTATCCCCGTCATGGTATTGATCTGCGTTTTGAGACGGGCTACATTTACAACCAGAATCCTAGTTATCGTTCTTTTGTCAATGGTGTTGAAGTGCCGTTATCCAGTTCTAATCTGACTTTCAGTAATTACGAGTGGGCAAAGTTGCAGGTAAAATATAACCTTTCGCTCAGCTATAAGAGCACATTGCAGCTTAATGGAGCGGGCGCCTTTAACTATAATAATAACCAGGGACCTATCAATGCTTATATGATAGGAGGATTGAATAATGTGATGCGGAATCAGCTGCCGTTTGTAGGACTGCTTGAAGGAGAGGTAATTACTTCCAGTGCCGCTATTGCGCAAATGGCTTATCAGCATGAACTGACACGGAATATTTTTGTTATACCAAAAGCCAATGCCGCATTGTATGATATTTTTGGCAATGTAGCTGGAAAGTATAAATACCTTACGGGATATGGTTTAACGATGGGATATTCCACTTTTATGGGTCCGATAGAAGGATCGCTGATGTATTCTGACCAGGATGGGCGGCTAAGGGTGTATGTGAATATCGGCTTTAACTTTTAATGCATCCTGTCGCCCCGTACTTCCAGTCCGGCAATAATTTCCGCTTCTATTTTCAGCCATTCTGCCCAGCGGGTCTTCACTCTTTCTTCAGGCAGGTATTCATTTGCCAGATCGATGAACAGGCGGTAATGACCGGCCTCTGAGATCATGAATTTCCGATAGAATTCGCGGAGGTATTCATCTTCGAGACCTTCGCTCAACAGGCGGAATCTTTCGCAACTGCGGGCTTCTATGAGGGCGAAGATGAGGAGCCTGTCCAGCAATACACTAGCCGGATCTCCACCTTTCTGCTGATGGGGCATAAGTGCATTCACATAGGCATCTTTCCGTTGTTTTCCCAGAGAGTATCCACGTTTTTTCATTTCAGCCAGTACCTGGCGGAAATGCCCCCATTCTTCCGTAACAATAGGAGCCAGTTCATGTACCAGCATCTCTTTATCAGGGTAGCGCTGGATCAGGGAAATACAGGATGTAGCGGCCTTTTGTTCACAGAATGCGTGGTCCGTCAACACTTCTTCCAGCGAAATAGCTGCCAGATTTACCCAGCGCGGATCAGTAGGTAATTGGAGGCCTAATATCGATACCTTACTCATTTCGCAAAGTTACTTAGCTTTGTGTGATGAAAGAAGATTTTCTTTTAAAGCAACTATTGCTACGCGAACAGCAGCATTCCCTCCGGGAGTTGCGCATACCCGCCCCGGGAATGATCGATTTTTGTTCTAATGATTACCTGGGACTGGCCCGCAGTACGGCGATGCAGGAATCTGTACATGCCTTGTTACAGGCAAGACCGTTCATGCATGGCAGTACCGGATCAAGATTATTAGCAGGTAATTATGCGTGGATAGAAGAAGCGGAAAGTATGCTGGCAGCTTTTCATGCATCACCGGCAGCGCTGATTTATAACTCAGGTTATGATGCCAATGTTGGGCTGTTTTCCTGTGTTCCCCAGAAAGGAGATACCATTATCTATGATCAGTTGATCCATGCATCTATCCGGGATGGCATCCGGTTATCAAAAGCACAGGCATTTTCATTTCTGCATAATGATATTGACGACCTGCAAAAGAAATTAAAACATGCTGAGGGCAATATTTTTGTTGCAATAGAATCTGTATATTCTATGGATGGAGATTTCGCATTGCTTGCGCAAATTTCTTCTCTTTGTGAATCATTTGGAGCACATCTTATCGTGGATGAAGCGCATGCCACGGGTGTAGTGGGTGCAAAAGGAGAGGGGTTAGTACAGCAATTGGGAATTTCATGTTTTGCACGGGTACATACCTTCGGGAAAGCGGTGGGTTGTCATGGGGCGGTAGTGCTTGGTTCTGTGTCGTTACGTGAATATCTGATTAACTTTTCGCGGTCCTTTATTTATACCACAGCATTACCTCACACAGCCATTGCTGCCATCATGGCCAGTTATGACCTGTTTCCTTATATGAACAGTGCCCGTGAGCATTTATCCCTGCTGATCACACAATTCCAATCTGCCGGGCTGGATATATTACCAAGTGAAACGCCTATACAGGTAGTACTGACGCCGGGTAATGAAACTACACGTTTGCTGGCCGCGAGGTTGCAGTCCGCCGGACTGGACGTCAGGGCAATCCTTCACCCGACGGTGCCCAAAGGGAAGGAGCGGTTAAGGATAGTGTTGCATAGTTATAATACGGAAGAAGAAGTAGGAAAACTTGTGGAGATGCTGAAATGATGAATATGTAAATATTATTAATTAGTTTTTATGAAAGTGGATTTAAGAATACCTCTGGATTTTGATCTGTTTGATGAAGGGGATGATGAGGATCACATATTTATTTATGATGAATATGGTGATGTTAAGCGGGATATTAAAGAGGCAATATATCAAAAGCCTTTTTTTTCGCACTTAGTCGTTGATGAGCGCCATTATTGTTATATATGGTGGAATGACACTTTAGGCTATTGGTGTGGAGAAGTATGGGGTTCGGATTATATTGAAACATATTTATGTGAAACGCTGGAGGAATTAAGAGTTGAAATTATGCAGAGTGTTGATGCAATTGCTAATAAGAGGTAATAATACTCGTGGGGAAAGCAGGCAGGCTCGTGAAAATGTTTGGTTAGCGCATAATTATGTATATTAGCTGATCACCTTTTCTACTATGAGAATCATACCCTTTGTCATCTCGACGGCCATTACTATCGGATTTATTGTAATGTTGGACCACAAATGGGGCGCCTTACCCCCTTTCGGCCGCTTGTTAAGCCCACAGGAAGGCTTTTGGCAGAATGCCACGCCTATCAGCAAAGATTATAATGAAGAGTTAAACCTGCCCGGCCTGAAGGGAAAAACGGAAGTCTGGCTGGACGACCGTATGGTACCTCACATTTTCGCAGAGAATGATGCCGACGCTTATTACGTAGAAGGATATATGCATGCACGTGACCGCCTCTGGCAGATGGAGCTGCAAATCTTTGCCGCCTCCGGACGCTTATCTGAGATCCTGGGTAGCAAAATGTTGAACTACGACCGGAGGCAACGCAGAACGGGGATGGTTTACGGAGCAGAACTGGCGCTGAAGGAAATGGAAGCTGACCCTGTTACCAAAACTGCTGTGGAAGCTTATACTGCCGGTATCAATGCATATATTAACAGTCTTACACCGGCAGATCTGCCTATAGAATATAAACTCCTGAATTACAAACCCCAGCCATGGGTAACTTTGAATTCAGCGCTGTTACTTAAATACATGGCACTGGACCTTGCCGGTGCTGCTAACGACCTGGAATACACGAATGCACGTCGTTTGTTCAATAAAGCAGACTTCGATCTCATGTACCCTGATTTTGGAGACAGCATCGATTATATCATTCCCGCAGGAACACATTTTGATCCGGCTACTGTGAAAGCAGTTCCTCCACCGGATAGCATTATCCGTCTGGCCGGCTCTTTACTCAAATTCAAAGAAGATAAGCCAGACCCTGACAATGGTAGTAATAACTGGGCCGTAGCAGGTTCGAAGACACGTTCCGGTTCACCCATCCTTTGCAGTGATCCTCATCTTGGTTTGTCGCTGCCTTCATTATGGTATGAAGTACAGATCCACACGCCAGGCATGAACGTATATGGGGCTTCCTTGCCCGGTGCTCCTGGTGTGATCATTGGTTTCAATGATCATGTTGCCTGGGGTGTGACCAATGGTGAAGAAGATGTGAAAGACTTTTACCAGATGCAGTTCCGTAACGGCCACAAACAATACCTGTTTAACGGTGCTTATCGTGATGCCACTCCGCGCATTGAGAAAATCAATATCCGTGATGGCAAACCTTATTATGATACCGTTGCTTACACCGTATGGGGACCGGTAGTTTATGATAATACCTTTCCTGATATGACAGCCGGTCAGCAGTTCCTTGCGATGCGCTGGAAAGCTCTTGATCCATCCAACGAACTACTTACCTTCCTGCAGCTTAATAAGGCTCATAATTACGATGATTACCTGGCTGCGCTGAAACACTATGCCTGTCCTGCCCAGAACTTCGTATTTGCTGCCAAACAGGGTGATATCGGTATATGGCACAATGGGCAATACCCATTACGCTGGAAAGACCAGGGCAAATGGATCATGCCAGGCAGCGACAGTTCCTTTGCATGGCAGGGATTTATTCCCATGGATCAGAATCCACATATGCACAATCCTGAGCGTGCTTTCGTCAGCTCCGCCAATCAGCATCCTGCCGACAGCACCTATCCATATAATTATATAGGTGACTATGACCTGTTCCGTGGCAAACGTATCAATGAGGTCCTTGCATCAATGAACCAGATCACTGTGCAGGATATGATGCAGTTGCAGAACGATAATATGAACCTCTTTGCACGCGCTGCAATGCCGCTCCTGAAAAAACATCTGAACAATGTAACCCCGGCAGAGCAGCCCTACTGGAAGATTTTGCAGGAATGGAACTTACAAAACTCACCGGACAGCAAAGGCGCTACTATATTTTTCATTTTCTGGGATCAGTTGCAAAACCTCATCTGGAATGATGATATGGATTCCACCACCGCCTTACAGATGCCGTGGGAGAAAACTACTCTGCTCTGGTTGATACGTGATTCCTCCATGCATTTTATTGATAACATTCATACACCGGAAAAGGAAACCCTTTCCTCTCTCGTACAGCAGGCATTCAAAATAACATCAGATAGTGCGGACGTATTAGCTTCCCAGAAAATATTAGAGTGGGGGCGTTACCGTGGTACAGATATCAGACATCTTACACGCAGTTTGCCAGCCTTTAGTGCCATGCACCTGCTCACCGGCGGAGGAAGGCATATTGTGAACGCCACTAAGCAGACCCATGGACCTTCATGGCGAATGGTGGTACAACTGAGCGATAAAACGGAAGCCTACGGTATATTTCCCGGTGGGCAAAGCGGGAATCCGGGTAGCCCGTTCTATGATAATGCAATTCAGGACTGGGTACAGGGAAAATACTACCTGTTGCATGTGTTCGACAGTAAAGAAAAGGATGATCCTGCTATCAGATTTAAGATGGTGTTTAATAAATTATAAAAAATTTTTACAAAGATTTGGAAGTGATTAAATAATTCCTATCTTTGCACTCCCAATTACAAAAGAGGGAATGATTCCGTAGCTCAGTTGGTAGAGCAATACACTTTTAATGTATGGGTCCTGGGTCCGAGTCCCAGCGGGATCACAAGGCTACGCACAGCGTAGCCTTTTTCGTTTATATATGCCGCTGTAGTAGCTTTACAAAAAATTCCATATCTAAGAATATTAATCAATAGCAACCGATTCGGTGACTAGTTTTTCCCCTGAAATTTAATCACCGAATGTTCGGTAAGAGGTTGAAAAGATTTGAAAGAACGCAATGGATTTCAAAACATTTCATTCTTCATCTTTTAAAATGTGGTTGCCATGAGTAAGTAGAACCTTTCTATTTTAATCTATCCCAAAAAGCACCTGGCCAGGAAAGCTAAGGGCGACAGAGCGCCCCTCTCCGACCGCTTGACCATGGATGAGAAAATATCCGAAATTTCATTGAGCCGAAAAATCTTGGTTGAATATTGGAATGAGGAAATGAAGCAGGTTTCAGGGAAAAACTTGGAAACAGTTATAGCTAAAATACTGAGACTATAAAATATCCTGTGTTTATGGCTATTAGGTCATATAATCATATTCCCTGCCCCATCTTTACCCAGGGGCATTTCTTCAATCACTTCAAAACAGGAGAAAAAAACACGGAAATGCTAAGCAGACAGATAAGGATAAACTTGTTCTTGAACATGTATAATTAGCACATGAGGTTAATTGATAGATCATATAAGTAATAATATAGCTAATATCGTATCTCGTCTGTCCCCCTTGTATCAATTAACCGTATTTGTATCAAAATTCCGGGCAAAGGTAACACTAATGGCATAAGTAAAATACTGGTATTCAGGGACTTTTACACTCCCTCAGAGCTGACTGTTCCACCAGGCAGAACCGCTCGTGAGAAAATTCTGGATAAGTGCATCTGCCAAGAATATAATGCGACGCAAATGCACCGGCAAAAAGCAATAAGCCTGTAGGCAAGATAATCATCCTTCAGGGGTATAATTTTAAGACTGTCGGCTATTAGAATTTTGTCCTTACAAAAACGGGTTTGGTGTAAAGATTTCCACGCCGGTATGCTTTTGAACTACTTTCATGAAACAATAAAATTTATCACCACATAAACTTTGTTCTCATGAAAAAGAAGAAAAACTCGAATTTGAAATTATCTTTAAATAAGCAAATAATTGCAAAATTAAGTGTAAATGTGAAGAAGTCCATTGGTGAGCTGTCTACTTCAATGAACATGGATTGTGTATCTACCGGTGATGCCAGTTGTAATACGGGGAATGTAACTTTTTAGCCTTAATGTAATTTTATAATTTCAGGAGCAGGAATAAGCATTTTCCGATAGGCTGACGATAGGCCCATCGGCAAATGCTTGTTAATTTAAATACTACATAATGTCACGATTACGGCTTTTTCTTATAATAGCTTTTTTAATGATCTCCAGGCAGAGCCAGGCACAATCTTATTGTAATGCTGATATTAACTTTATAATAGAAAAGATCAGGGATAGTTATGCAGGCTATCATGATAAACAGGGAGATCAGGTAATAAAGAATCAGTTAAATGACCTCAGTAAAAAAGAATATGAACATGCAGACTGCTTTACTAAACTCGCACGTATACTTTTGCAGTTCCAGGATCTTCATCTTCGCTTGCGTACCTGCAAACCGGTGACTCCCACTAATACAGCGCAATTAAAAAGCCAGTTAAAAAATGTGGAGGTGTATCTTTCACAGAATAATAAGTCAAAGGATAAATATGAAGGGTACTGGATGTCAGATACACATGATTATGTGGTGGCTATAAAAAAGACAAAAGCATTGCCGGTGGAATATACCGCCTATATAATTGAAACGAAAAATACCAGGCTGCCCCCTGGCAATGAAAAATTTGTTTTAACCCAACTTGATAGTATAGTTTTTCAAACAGCAATTATCTCAGCTACAGGCTTTAAAGTGGCAACACTTTCCAGATTTGCAAATGAAAATACTTTGTTAACGGGTGTTTCCGGAAAGTGGCTGAAGTTGCCCGGTTACTCTCGTGATATGCTGAAAAGTTATAAGTCTTTTGACTGGCAACCTTCTCTTGCTGTAATAGATAGCGAAACTGTTTTAATTCGAATACCCACCTCTGATTACGCCGCAAAAGAACGGGTAGATAGCCTTGTAGAAGCCAATGAAAAACTTATTGGACGTAGTAAGAAACTGATCGTAGATGTAAGAAATAATACCGGCGGTACTACGCTAACCTATTCTTCTTTGTTTCCTTACATTTATACAAAACCCATCATCACTTTAGGTGGAACTGTACGGTGTTCGCAAGATGTGATTGAACAGGAACAGCAATATCTGGACAAAAACAGGCTTACATTGCCTGCCGGTGAACTGGCATATACACAAAAAATGTTGAAGGGAATGATAGCTAATAAAGGAGGATACTTTCAGGAAGTACAGGATACCCTGAAATATGATTCAATAAGTGTTTATCCCAAACAAGTGGGTGTAATTATGAATTATGCATCTGCAAGCGCTGCTGAATTATTTGTACAATATTGCAGACAAAGTACCAAAGTGACCATATTCGGTGAGGATACCTGGGGTGCAATCGACTATATGGAAAATATAGTACTCAAAACCCCCAGTCAGCAGTTTGAAGTATTTATCCCACGGATGAAGACGGCTTTCCGTAACAGCAGCCTTCCCCATGCAAATGATGGCCTGAAGCCTGATGTGGAAATCAGCCAGTCTGAACCCGACTGGATAGATTTTGTTAAAAAATATTACGATAAAATCACTAAATTAACAGATAGGAATATATAGCACATCTACTAGCCCGAGAAAACATGGAAATCACCGCCGTTAATGAACCCGCAACGCCGCCAAATTCTTTTAACCTGAATAAGCTGCACAATCTTACAATAAGATCTTACGTGTTGAAACATGTGATAGCATGGTGTATCTATATTTTCTACGGTTACCTGGCCAATTTAATCGTTAACCCCAATGAAAGCTTACTTGATATTATCTTTGCCAATCTTCTATCCATATGGTCATTTTATGCGGGATATTACTGTCTTATCGTCGCTTTAATCCAAAAGAAACCTGTAACAGGCATCGTATTATGGTTGGCAGGACTGATAGTATTGTTCGTATTGCGATACATCTATGCTTATTTTCTACTGGATCTCATCGGACTGAAACCCTATAACAGCAACAAATTCCAGCTTATAATAAGGGATTCTATTTTATTATACATCAGGTTCTTCCTGTATGCAATAGGGTTTTATTATGCACGGAAATCATTGTTGAAGGAAAGAGAATTAAGAAAAACAGAAGAGGAAAAATATTATCTCCAGGAAGAAAAACTCCGGCTGGAAAAGACAAACCTGATGAGCGAGTATGCTTTTTTGCGCAGTCAGATTAACCCACACTTTCTACATAATACACTTAACTTTTTCTACGCAAAATCATTGGGATATTCAAAAGAATTATCCGAAAGTATTCTTACGCTATGTGAAATAATGCGCTATTCAATTGACGGTGGCGAAGATGATAGCGGTACCGCATTGCTCAATAAAGAAATAGAACACCTGCAGAATGTAATGAAAATAAATCAACTTCGTTTTAGTAACCGCTTGCAGGTTAGTCTCACTGTTAATGGAGATACTTCCGGTATCCGCATTATTCCGCTGGTAATGATCACACTGGTGGAGAATGCCTTCAAACATGGAGAACTCATCAATAAAGACCACCCGGTAAAAATAGAATTATTGGTAGATAAGGAGTCATCAACTTTAAAATTCTCTACTTTTAATAAGAAAAAAAACGGACCCAAGGATCTGTCGCACGGCATTGGAATGGATAATATTCGTAAACGTCTTAATGCAGCCTATGGTGATAGGCATACTTTCCGTATAAAGGATGAAGAAGAATTTTATTCAGTAGACCTGTTTATTGACCTAAGCATAAAAAAAATGTAAATAAGCCCACCATGATCAACTGTTTGTTAGTAGACGATGAGCAACATGCCATTGATGTGTTAATGCATTATATCGGCCAGACACCTTATCTGCACCTGGTTAAAGCTACCACTAGTCCTATTGAGGGATTGCAGGTCATGAATACGGAAAAGATTGACCTTGTTTTTCTGGATATACAAATGCCTGAAATGTCCGGGATGGATTTTGCAAGAACAATTATGGGGAAAAGTAAAATAATCTTCACAACTGCCTATAACGAATTTGCCGCCGATGGGTATGATCTGGAAGTGGTGGATTACCTGTTGAAACCTGTGTCGCTACCCCGGTTTTTAAAAGCAGTACAAAGAGCCCTCAACTTAATCACCTCTTCTGTGGCAGTTAGCCCAAAGGAGGAGCATCTGGATGATGATTATATTTTTATAAAAACAGAGTTTAAGGGTAAAATGGTAAAAATCAACCTCAAAGATATTGATTATGTGGAAGGCATGAAAAACTATGTAGCCATTTACCATACCGGTCAGAAAACCATGGCCCTCCTTAATATGAAGGATATGGAAGAAAGGCTGCCCAAAAAATATTTTATGAGGGTACACCGGTCATTTATTGTATCTGTAAGTAACATCACTGCTGTTGAAGGGAATCTTATACGCCTGAAGAATGCTAAAGAAAGTATTATGCTGGGGGAAACCTATAAACCGGGCTTTTATGAAATCATGAAGGCGAAACTGATGGAATAAACCCATTTATCCTGGTCTTCGTACTTTGAATAAGCGGATTCGTGTATAAAATTAAGAGGGGCGTCTGGGCATCGATACATTTGTTGCAGTTAAAGTTTAAGACCAGATGCATCAGATAGCGCAAAGGAAGTTGGATAAAGTTAATGCCTTACTGGATACCCGTAAAAGCAACAATGATACATTCTTTAAAGGCCGGTTGGGACAGATTTTTTACTTTTATCATCTTTATAAAGTAACGGGGAATATCTCTCTCAAACATCACCTGGAAGAACTTTTATCTCAGGTATTTGCTAATGTAAGCACTACTAACCCCACCCTAATAGGACCTTCCATCAGTACCGGAGGCGCAGGATTGGGTTATGTTGTAAATTTTCTCTGCCAGGAAGGGGCACTGGCATTCGATATAAATAAAGAATTCGGGGAGCTGGACAATTATTTATTCAATGCGGCCTCAGATCTTATCGCAAAAGATAATATTGATTTTCTGCATGGGGCTTTAGGTGTGTTATACTATTTCGGAGAAAGAGCCAGAACGTCTGCCCATGCCAGCAATTTTCTGAACAGCTTAACCGAAGATATCTGCCGGCGTGCTGTCAGGGTTGAAGGCGGATACTGGTTCAGAAATAACCTTATAAGAGTAGACGACAATCAGATCATTAATTTCAGCCTCTCTCACGGTTTATGCGGAATATTGCTGGTTTTAATAAGCATTTATGAAGTTTCTGCCCATAGGGAACTGATTGAAGAAACTGTTAAGGAAGGAGTCCGGTTTATTCTGAAGCATAAGATGGATGTAGATTTCTCCAACAACGAATATGCCTTTTTCCCTTTCATGATTAAAGACGGTGCCAGTGAAATATCAGCACCAAATGAAATGGGGTGGGGTTATGGGGATCTGAATGAAGTACTCCTGTTTTACAGGGCAGGGAAAATGTTAAATGATAAAACCCTCATACAACTTGCAGACCTCATTGGAATGCAAAGCGTGATGCGGAAGGATAGCACTTCCAATATGGTCACAGGAACCAGCTTTTGCCACGGAGCTGCGGGACTGGCCCAGTTTTTTAAAACCTTGTACATGGAAAGTAACTGCGATGCATACCGGAAAGGTTATGAATACTGGATTGAACAACTCATTCTGCTGCTGGACGATGAACTGGAAAACGGCACTTATACCGGTAAGGAGAATGACTATCTGGAAGGTCTTACCGGTCCCGCATTTACATTACTTTCTTATGTGTCTGAGCTGGAACTTGGATGGAGCAAGGTACTCCTGTTGTAAGTAATAGTTAATATCAATCTGCTTCGAAACATTAAATGTTAAAACTACCCTCATGAAATATGCTTTTTTCCCAACTTTAATTGTCAGGAATCCGGTTTTTAGTTTCCTGGATTACCCTTCTTTTGACGGCCAGCAATTATTAGCGGACAATTTTTTCAGAGCGGCTTTATATATCGCAAGTTTGGATTTTTACAATGAACTTGAGAAAAGAGCGTTTGACTATAATAAACTGAGTACCGCGCAAAAAAACACCTTACAGAAATATTATAACAGAGCCTGTTTCCGGCCCACACCGTTCGGCGCCTTTTCATCATTAACCGGTATAGAATGGAGCAATAATGATACCGTACTGCTAAATGAGCATGTGAAGGCACATCTGAAACTTGACTATCACTCTTCCCTGGAACTAAGCGAAAGGCTGATCCATCAGGAGGCTAAAAACATCCTGCCATACAAATCCAATACTTCTCTATATAAAATATCCAAACATTTAAGATATATCAGGCACGACCTCGACAGCCAGAAGTTACAACGATCTTTCTCCATTGTTTCTCTCTCCAAAAATAAGATCATAGAAGAGATAGTTCAGTTTTGTTCTACCGGAAAACCCCTGCCAGAAATCGCACAGTTGTTGCAGGAAAGAACAGGATACGATAATAACATTGTTGAATCCCTGCTTCAACAACTGATCGCAGAACAGATCATTCAGCCACAATGGGGCACAAATATTACCGGGAACGATGGGCTGCAGGCCCTGGTGAAACAGTTATCTGATCAGGGCGTAAAATCAGACAGGCTGGAGCATATTGAAACAATGCTTGACGGCTTGCATACTGCAGATATAAAAGACTTTGAAAGTATCCTCGCATATAAAAAACAATTGGATGGATTACTGGATGATCCTGAAAAGCGGAAAAATGCTTTTTATGTTGTTACGGAAAGGGAAAGAACAACAGGTGGCATGAACATAAAATACCAGCAGGCGATCCTGGAAGGACTAAAGTGCCTGGATAAACTGATTCCATATCATCCGAGTAACGAACTGGAAAATTTCAAAAAGGATTTCATCCGAAAATTTGAAAACCGGGAAATCCCATTGTTGGTGGCGCTGGATCCTGAAGTAGGTATTGGATATGAAAACCAGGAAGACGTTGTTTTCGGTGAAGATGTTTTGCTGAAAGGAATACAATTTGATGGTAATCACTCTTCAAAAGAAAAATACTTAAAGTGGACAACAGGACATGCATTGTTGCTGAATAAACTGCAACAACAACATGCAGATCCGGATTTATCGGAGATTGTACTAACAGAAGAAGATTTGTCCCAGATAACGCCGTCTGCAGATTATCATCTTCCTCCTTCTTTGTCAGTCGTTTTTAAAACATACAATGATCTCATTCAGCTGGAAAGCGCCGGCGGCGTTACTGCTACCGCATTATTAGGAAGGTTTTCCGCTTTTAATGAACAGTTTTTGTCTATGGCTACCACCATTGCGGATAAAGAACAGACCGTGAATGATAAAGTAATATTCGCTGAGATATCACACGTATGTGACTTTCATGCTGCCAACATCAACAGAAGACAGCATATCCGTAAGTATGAGATACCTGTTGTCGTAACTTCCACCCTCAATGATAATGCACAGGTAACTTTATCAGACCTCTTTATTTCCGTGAAAAATGATCAGATCATTTTAAGATCCGAAAAACATAATGCGATTGTAATACCCCGGCTCAGTTCTGCATTTAATCATACCAATAGCGATTTATCCGTATTCCGTTTTTTATGTGATCTGCAATACCAGGGACTAAAAACAAACTTTAAGTTTGAGCTGAATAACTTTTTTCCGGGATTAAAGTTTTATCCCCGGGTGATGTATAAATCAGTTATATTAAGCCTTGCAACCTGGCATCTGAAAGATAACGATTTTGCCTTCCTTAAACAGAATGATTCCACATTATGGTATGGGGAATTTTTACAACTGGCGCGACTGATAAAACTGCCCAGACATTTTGCCCTGACACAGCATGATAATCATCTTGTCTTTGACAGAGACAATGGAAAGGAAGTATTGTTGTTCCTGGATGCGATAAAAAATAATAAAGAGCTTGTATTAACAGAGTTCCTTATCACTGATGATAATAAGACCACGGTAACCGATCATCAGCAGAAGCCAATGATCGGTCAATATATAGCCTCATTATACCTGAACGAGCCGGTATATAACATGCCCGGAAGCGTTAGATTTGAAGAAAGCAAAACAGTCAGCCGGAATTTTGTACCCGGCACAGAGTGGTTGTATCTGAAGATCTATTGTCATCCGGTAGGAGCCAACGACTTACTCAGTAACGTATTGTTACCAATGCTTAACCGAATTTTCAAAAAGAAAATAATTGACAAATGGTTTTATATCCGTTATGCAGATCCGGATTGCCATATTCGTTTACGCTTGCATGTTAGCAGTTATGCTTCTGATGAACTTATTGCAATGTTCAGCAGAAAACTGAAGACACTGCTTGATGAACAAAAGATAGAAAAATATTACATCGATACTTATGTGCGGGAGTTGGAGCGTTATGCCCCTGCCGCTATTGAAGATGTGGAGACCTTCTTTTTCAGCAGCAGCCTTTTGACGCTTCATTATATTGATAAGCTGATGCGATGTGGCAATCAATCATCTTTCCGGCTGGATATCATAATACTATCGATGGAGGAAATACTGAATGCCTTTAAGCTGAATACCAGAGAGAAAGCATCCCTGTTTTATCAACTGCACAGCAGCTTTTATAGGGAATTCGGGGAAGATAAAAATCTTAAGAAAAGCCTGGAGAAAAAATATAACGAAACACGGCGTGAAATGAGTGACATTTACGAAAACAGGGAGGAGATAAAGGAAGGCCTGGATAAATATTTTCTTCAATTTTACAGGTCTTCAAAAACGATTGCCGATAAAGTCAGGAAGAAACATGCTTCCGGATTGCCAAAGCTTGCAGCAGATATGATTCACATGCACCTGAACCGGTTATTTGAACGGAATGCGCGGAGGCAGGAATTTATCACTTATTATCTTTTATATAAACACTACAATGCTGCGCTTTACCGCAGCCAGTTAGCCGGGTAACCTTTTTGTTTTAAGCATTTTATCACTCAACCGGCTAAAGAAGGCATCCCTGTAACTACTACCAATCGTCAGATCCATATTGTCTTTTAATTGTATGGCATTCCCATCAACGGCAATAACTTTGGTGAGATTAACAATAGAAGATTTATGCACCCGCATGAACATCGTTGCAGGTAAACTTTCTTCCACTTCTTTCATGGTGAGATAAGTAATATATTTAGATGCCTGCGTATGGATAATTACATAGTTTTTTAGTGCCTGAATGTAAATAACATCCTTATATTCAATTTTCACTATTTTCCCTTTCATCTCATACTGAATATAAAAATGATCCCTCACGCTATCCTCTTCCTCCTGGGTGTTTTTAACCACCCGGCTATTTAATTTATTGATGCATTTCAGAAATCTTTCGTAGGAGATGGGTTTAAGAATATAATCGAAGGCATTTTTTTCAAAAGCCTGTAAGGCGTATTTATCATAAGCGGTGGCAAATACAACCGATGTTTTGCCATGCAGCAGCTCCGCCAGGTCTATTCCCGACAGCTGGGGCATATCAATGTCTATAAACGTTATATCAGCATAATTTTGCTCTCTGAATATCTGCAATGCTTCCAGCGGGTTCTCTGAAGCACCCATCAGCTGAAAGCCGGGCGTCTGTTCAATGTATTTGGTCAATACTTGGATAGCATGCTGTTCATCATCTATTAAATAACAGCTAATCATGTTAAATTGGTTAAAAAGGTTATAATTTAATGACTAAATGTACATAAAAATCGTGTTCATCGTTGTTTATATTCAGGCTATAAGCATCTTTATAGAGGTTATTCAGCCGTTTACGGATATTGACCAATCCTGTCCCATGGCTATAGGTTTTGCTCCTGGTTTTCTTTTGGTTTAAAGTTACTAATTCCACGTGTTCCGCGTTAAAGCTGACCGTAATTTTTCCCGGCGCTTCCTTGTTGATGAGGTTAGCATGTTTAAATACATTTTCAATGAAAGGAAGCAGGCACATAGGAATGATCCGGACATCGTCAAATTCTCCGTTAAATTCAGCATCCAGGTACAATTTATTACTAAACCTGATCTGATTAATCTTAATGATATTTTTTATCTGCTCAATCTCTCTTTCCAGGCTCACTTTGCCGTCTGGCTCCAGTTCTCGGAGGGAATAATTCATTAATTCAGACAGCAGGATGATCGCTTCGGATGCTTCCTGAGAGGCCTGCTGAACATTATTGTAAACAAAATTGAGGGTATTGAAAAGCATGTGCGGATTCACCTGTGATTGCAGGTAGGCATTCTGCATTTCAATAAAACCTTTTTCAAGATTATTCTTCTCAATCTGATCTGCCATTTGTTGCTTTTCCAGCTGGAGTACCTTTTTCTCATATCTGATATTCCTGATGGCAAACCAATAGGCAGAACTGAATCCAATAAAATATATTCCCCGCCACAACTGCCTTAATAAAGGCATAATCGGTTTATGGGTAAAAACCGCAGCTATATCAGGTTGCCTGTACCCTGACAGGCTATTAATCTGCAACATTAAATAAAGGTATAATACAAGCTCAATCAGGGTAAGGGCAAAGAATAAGCTGTAAGACCTCTTTTGGGCCCTGAATGAATAGGAGAGTACAATATGGGCGTGCACGTAAAATAACCCAATATTGACGATGTAAGGGAGCACATAATCGAATACGATGTTCCTGGTATCGCTGGAGCCTATAAGTAACGTAACAAAAGAAACCTCATAGAGTATAAACAGGGCCCACCCCAGGAGGTGGTAGGAAAGGCCTTTGTCCCGAAAAAAGTTAGCATTTGGGTGTGAAGAAAAGCGCATGTCCCTAAAATACTAAAATATATCTACATAAAAGAAGTGGTGGTGTAATAAATCCTAATGATGGGATTTGAAAATTTAATTTGCTTATAAATAATAAAACATAACATCATGAACAACTTAACCACCACTTCTTTCTCCATTCAGGCCAAATCAATTTTCAGATATGAAAGGAATGTAAACCAGTCCCGTCAGGGCAGGAAAATGGATACTACCATTACTACCATTACCCTCACAAGTGCCGCCGTGTATGATGCCAATACTTTCTCAGGTAAGCATATGGAAGGTAAAGATGCTTCCCGCCGTTTTGCATAAAGGGTAGCGCCCCTGATCTTTAATTGCCAACATAATGATTATGAAACAGCAACAACCGGATTTAAAATGGTATGTTTTATATACCAGACCAAAATTTGAGAAAAAGATCTGTCGGGAAATAGATTACCTGAAATATGAGAATTACCTGCCGCTGAAGGTAGTAACACGCCGCTGGAGCGACCGGATTAAACAAATTGAAGAACCATTGTTCGCCAGTTATGTATTCGCAAAAACAGATGACCGTCACAAGGTTGAACTGTTACAGATAGCTGGAGTAATAAGATTTGTGGCAGTAGAAGGAAAACCCTCTACTATTGCAGCAAGCGAGATAGAAAGAATTAAACTGATTGAATCGCAGGGACGGGACATCCAAAATGAAGATTATTTTGCGGAGGGAGATCAGGTGATGGTGACACAGGGGGCTTTTACAGGGTTCAAGGGGATTTTGATGCGTAATGTTAACCGGCAGTCAAGGTTCCTTATCCGGCTCCCACTTTTGAAACAGGCTATATCCGTAGAGATGTCCGCAAGTGATTTACTCCGGATTAACTGATTATAGTAATTGTTGTTTGTATTCTTTCACAGTGCTGTGCACATGATAGAAAGGCTGTGATTATTGATCTTCAATAATTATAAACAGCAGAAATGTCAGCCTCTGACATTCCATTATCATTTTTTTTTTAACATACATTTCGATTATCAAACCACAATGTGAGTTGAATTAGCGAAGCTGTATCATTACGAATAGAATGAAGTAACCCCGATTTTTCCGGAAACCTGGTTGGACATTACAGCCCGACACATGTAACACCTTTGAAGATATGATTGAACCGTTGAACATCTGCATTTCAGAAAAATTGAGGGTAGGCACTAGTGCAGCAGACATCCCGGAAGTGCTGACAGCTTCTTCTTATGAACTTTCACATGCGCAAAAACGCGTATGGTCTGTTTATCAGAATTCGGAAGAAAAATTAAAAGGCAATAGGTCTTTTTTTTCACTGATAGAAGGAGCGTTAAACATGTCCATCCTTGAGAAAGCTGTTGAAACCGTCCTGGCCCGCCATGACAGTTTACGCACTACTTTCTTTATGTTGGGAGAAACCCCTTATCAGCAGGTGTGTCCGGCTGAATCATTTCATTTCAGAATTAATCATATTGACATCAGTAATTATGAGAATAAAAAGGATCTGTCCAATGAAATCATTCAGGAAGAACATACTTACGCGTTTGACTTCCTGGATGGATTCCTCCTGAGAATTACCCTGATACGGAACACAGAAACCTCATTTATACTGATGTTTTCTATGCATCATATCATTTCGGACGACTGGTCAAAAGGAATTCTCGTACAGGAACTGTTTACTATTTATAATGCCTACCGGCAGGATCTGGAGAACCCGTTATCTCCGCTGCGTATCCAATACAAAGATTTTATTTCCTGGCAAAATTCCCTGCTACAGGGCGAATACATGGGAAAACTGGAAAATTATTGGTTAAACCGCTTCAATAATAAACCAGAACCGGTAAAACTACCAGCTGACTTTCCGGAAGATAATCTGCTCTTTTACAGCGAAAGCTGTATTGAACTTGAAATGAGCAGTCACTTAATCAAAGCGCTTAACAATACCGCTAAATCAAATGATACCAGCCTATTTGCCGTGCTGATGGCTATCACCAGTATCCTTTTGAACCGTTACACAGGACGGCAGGAACTGATTATGGGCACTCCGGTAACTTCCAGAATTCACCCGGAACTGGATGAGCAGGTAGGCTTATATATTGACATAATACCTGTCAGCATACACTTAAATGAAGAAAAGGATACTTTCAGTTATATCCTCGGTAAAGTTAAACAAACACTGCATGAGGCGCTGGAACATGGCCTGTACCCCTATGATATGCTGATGGAAAAACTAGGGCTCGTTAACCACGCACCCCGATTGCCATTTATTAATATACTGATGCAATCCCAAAGTATGCAGCAGATAATGTTGCCGGAAATTCCTGATTTATCTATCAAAAGTTATTCCCATAAAAACCTCACCGGCCAGGTTGACATCACATTTAATTTTAAACATTCCGACAGCTACCTGAAAGCCGGAGTAGAATACAATGCAGGTTTGTTTAAACGGTCTACCATTACACAGATCATAGATGATTTAATATATATAACCGAAACGGTACTGGCCAACAATGATATGTTGTTAAGTGATATCAGCCTCATAGAAAATGAAGAGCGAAAATGATTCAAATGCTGGTATTACCGGCAAACAATACAACCTGTTTTTTTAAACTAGTGGCTTAATGCCACATCTGAATGCGTATACCAGATGAAAAGAATATCAACTGTACAGGAAACAATTTGGTTAACACAAAATATTTATACCCGGTCATCACTTTACAACGTGGGTGGGTATGCTGTTATAAATGGCCCACTGCAACAGGCTGCACTGGTTGGGGCTATCGAAGATGTATTGAGTAACACAGATGTTATAGATATCGGATATGTTGCATTCAATGACGGCAGATTAAGTGATAATACCAGTTTTTCGAAATACGATATTGCTGCAATTGATTTCTCTACTGATGTGGATCCTGATAAGTCCTGTATCGACTGGATGACTGCCGATATGAATGTAGTGTGCGATGTAAATAAGAACCTGCTTAAGATCAGACTGCTTAAAGCAGCTGACAACAAATATTACTGGTATACTAAAGTGCATCACCTGATCTTTGACGGTTATTCCATGTCATTGTTTTTTAACAATGTTGCTGTGCTATATACTACAAGCATCAAGAATGAGCAACCGGCAATGCCTCAACTATATCCTTACACCGATTTTATCAATGATGAAGAGAATTACAGGGCTTCTGAGGAGTTTGCCGCAGACCGCACCTTCTGGCTCAATCGCCTGAGGAATATTCCTCCCGCAAAAGCATTTGAATCTTTTCAGAAATCTGCAAATAACGGGTCACTTCATTCACAGAGAAAAGAGACGGTTATTAGTCGTGAGCTGTATAACAGGATTGAATTGTTTTGCAAGAATAATAATTGCACCGCTTTCCACTATTTCATTGCTACCCTTTTTATTCTGAATAAAAGTTATAATAATCCCACACCAGTAATTGGTCTCCCTGTTTTTAACAGAAGAAATAAACAGTTCAAACATACTATCGGCACATTTGTGAATATGTTACCATTCGCTATTTCAGTAGAGGATGGAGCTATATTTACTGATATACTTTCCCAGGTTAAAAATGATCTGAAGGATTGCTACCGCCACCAGAGATTTCCGTTGTTTGATATCTTACAAGAGTTGGATGGGAAAGACAATATTTATAATGTCTCTTTTTCATATCAGAAGAATATCTATGAGACAAAATTAGGTGATTCATTGGCTTCCATCAATTATATGACGGGTGGAGAACAACAGGATGATCTGATGTTTCATTTATTGGAATATACTGCCACAGAGGATCTGACGCTGGCAATTGACTATAAGGAACATTTATTCACTCAAGATGGCATCAGCCGCTTGCTGAATCATTTCAATACTTTATTACAGACCTTTTTAGATAATCCCCTTGTACCGGTTGATCAGCTGGATTATTTAAGCAATGCGGAGAAAACTCAGTTGCTGGTTGATTTTAATGGTGCTGCAGGATCTTATCCCCGTAATAAAACACTAACAACATTATTTGAAGAACAGGTAACAAAAACTCCTGATGCTATTGCATTGGTGTTTGCGGGTAAGGAGTTTAGTTACCAGTCGTTAAACAATTATGCTAACCAGTTAGGGGCATATTTAAGGAACCATTACCAGATTCAACCCGATGATTTAATAGGAATAAAATTAGAACGTAGTGAATGGATGATCATCTCCCTGCTGGGAGTATTAAAGTCAGGCGGAGCATATGTACCTATTGATCCGGAGTACCCGCAGGAGCGTATAGATTATATGCTTACTGATAGCCAATGCAAAGTGCTGATAGATGAGGCGGAACTGGAAAAGTTCAAAGCAGAGGCAAGCCGTTATAGCAACGGAAATATAGTATCCGTTAATAAAGCATCAGACCTCGCATATGTGATTTATACATCAGGTTCCACCGGTCAGCCTAAAGGTTGTATGCTGGAACATCAGGGAGTTATCAACCGGATCGAATGGATGTGGCATCAGTATGATTTTACAGCAACGGATATCATTCTTCAGAAAACGACCTTCACATTTGACGTATCAGTATGGGAGCTTTTTATGCCACTGTGCTGGGGTGCGAAGATGGTTTTATGCCAGCGGGAAGATACGGTCTCACCAGACCGGATCTTGTCACTGATCTTGAAAGAGGGGGTTAGCTGCCTTCACTTTGTGCCAGGTATGCTGAATGTTTTTATCACCAGCTTATTTGACGGTGCTGATATAAAAGATGCGTTAA
>NZ_FOMK01000007.1 GCF_900112615.1 Chitinophaga sp. CF118
TAAATTTACGTCTGCTCTTTTTTGTCATTATGTAGGCAATTTAAGATTAAAATTTTTTATCTTAACTGCCGGTCCTTTTTTCGGGGTCCATTATAGGATCCGGAAAGGACGATCCTTCGGACCAGATGTATGCACTGAGTAATCTTAACTTTCAGGACAATTACAGGAGGACGAGAATAGTTTTATTATTATTCAACATACTTTCTTACGAAGAACTTTTACCTGAGGTTAAATTTCCCTTCTGGAGATACAATCAGGATATTTGGAGCATTGAACATATTCATCCGCAAAATCCAAGGGAATTAAAGTCCGCAGAGGAAATTAAAAGCTGGTTAACTGAGCAGGAAAAGCTGCTCCGGGAAGATAAAAGTTTGAATGATCTGGTTGTCAGCCTGCTTGAAGAAGCAAAGAATTTTGAAGCAGTGGCGGTGCCACAGGAATACAGAAGCCGGTTGCAGGAATTGAGTGAAAGAATTACAGTGGATTTGGGGTTACACGGTATTGGTAACCTCACCTTGCTGGATATATGCACGAATAGTTCGCTTGGCAACAAGGGATTTTTATCAAAGCGGTCGGCAATCCTGAATAAAGAGATTGAGGAAGGGGTATTTGTCCCATTAGTTACCCGAAATGTGTTTGTAAAGTACTATACAAAAGACCTCGAAAGTATACCAATGGAATTCTGGAGCAGAAAGGATGCTGAAGATTATGAAAATGCTATAGCTGTTATGTTAGAATCTTATCTGCCTAAACCTGTATCCCATGAAAAATAGTTTTAAATACACGTTTATCCGTCTGATTACGGAATATCGGGTAGAAATTCCTGTTATACAGAGAGACTATGCTCAGGGACGAATAGAAGTCAAAACAGACCAAATCAGGAAGGGTTTTGTGGATGCCCTTCTTGGTGCGTTGAAAAATAACAGCCCCCTGCACCTTGATTTTATCTATGGGAAAATAAAGGGTGATTTAAACAGCGAATTGCTCTGGCGAAACCAAAAATCAATTGGGGAGCTTTTAAAGGCAGTTAAGACTTACGCGGATAATCTCGATGTTAAGATTAATTATGATCTTCCTCCAGAAGAAGATTCTCAGAAAGCACTAAAACAGTATTTTATTCCCCTAGACGGACAACAGCGTCTGACCACGCTTTTTCTCGTTCACTGGTATCTTTGCTATCGTAATGGACAGCCGGAGAAAAGATTATACAATTTTTCCTATAAAACCAGGAAAAGTTCCAGGGATTTCTGTAAGGCACTGGTTGAACATGTTAATCAATTGAAGGGGGATGCCAGCTCCATTAGTGAGTTATTAAAAGATCAGAAATTTTTATTTGACGAATGGTTACGGGATCCGACTGTCTCGGGGATGATGGTTATGCTGGATGAAATCCAGAACTCTTTAAAGGATGCAAGTGAGGATGACATAAAGGTTTATTATGACCGGCTCTATAGCCCCGTAGAAGAAATGATAACGTTTGATTTTTTGGATTTGGATAAGATAGAAGAAGAAGACGAACTATATGTGAAAATGAATTCCAGGGGAAAGCAGCTGACTGACTTTGAAAATTTTAAATCCTGGTTGATTGCTTATGTTGAAGACAAAGGTTTGGAATTGATGTCTGAATGGGATGTCCGGATTGATAAGGAATGGATGGATATCTTCTGGAGGCATCGCGATAGTGTGGATGATGTTGACAGCGCCTACCTCAATCTGTTCAGAAGGTTTGGACAATATTATTATGTAAGCCAGGCCCAGCTGCAAGGACAGGCTGATTTAAGTAAGGAAATCCGGGATATACTTGAACAACTGGATATTGAGCGAAATGGTGCAGATAATTTCCTGCCGATGACTTTTTATGAAAAGCATACTATTTTCAATGAAGGCTCATTGTCAGACTTGTTTGTTTTTTTAAGCTTTCTGGAAAAGGGAGGGAGTATTCGGCTGGATGAGCTGATCAAGGCTTATTCAGGTAAACCTTTTTTCGAGTATTCATTTTCAAAATCGCTCTTTACCGGAACAGTAGGGCTTAACTTGTTTCATAAGACGTTCTTATACGCAATCATCCGATTTGTTGTTAAACTTAATAAACCTGTGAACTTGTATGACACAGAGGATGAAGCTCTTTTTTCTCAGTGGGTACGTATCAGCCAGAATCTGATTTACAATTCACGCATTGATGATTTTCCGGAATATGTCTCGGCTATTACATCGATCTACTTATTGTCTGATCATTGTCTGAACATTATCAATTATTTAACTGGTAATCCCAGAATACTTTATTTCCCTGCTATTCAAAGAACTGAGGAAATATTGAAAGCATCCCTGATTAAAGAGGATCCTAACTGGACACAGGATCTGTTGCAATACGAAAGACATGCTTATTTCTATGGCCAGATAGGTTTTTTGCTGGCATTGGCAGACAACCAATCTGTACATGACAGAGTACTTTTCAACCACTATGCAGAAAACGCAGCGATATATTTTAGTAAAGAGTATCTCGACAATTCTGATCATCTGCTGGAGAGGGCCTTGCTTTGCAAGGGAGACTACTTAATTGATAAGGATAGCTACCGGTGGAGCTTTTGTCGGTCCAAACAGGGAAATGCAAGGGAAAGGGATGAAAATTGGCGACGTGTTTTTAATGATGACTCGGCTGGCGGTGGTCAATCTTTACTTCGTCTGATTTTGGATGATCCTCGGAGCCTTCAGGAAATTATTGATCAGGAGGCGGGTCGACTTGAAGACTGGAGGAAATACTTCGTATCGTATCCTAAATGTATTGATGTGTGTGATCAAAGAATGATCCGTATGGACGAGCGTGAAGATGGGAAATATTGGATACGCTTGTTGGGCCAATCGCAATTGAATCATTATCACAATGAGCTATACACTTACTTACTGTATTTGCGACTAAGGCCCTTTGTACATGAAGGGGGAGTGTTTGCCCTGAAGTATCATCCGGTAAAGCGGTCGGAGGATTCTTCCTATCTGGAAATAATAATGGAGGATAAACGGATAGAAGTAGTTTTTAATGGTCCTGAATTTCTATTTGAAATTTATTTGTATGGCAATAAAATGGAAATGGAAGCTCAACTGCTTACCATGGACTATCAAGTGAGGGACGAAAATCTTATTAAAGCAGTAGATATCGATGTGCTTTATAAAGATCTGCATGGTATTCTGATGCCTTTATCTTGATTTTTCATTATGGAAATATCAAATCGGCAATCAAGATTTTTTTTACGAAAATACTAGTGTTAGATCATGCTTCTTATGTCGCATGGATAGACGAAAAAAGTTTCTAGGATTAGCTAGTTAAATTTTCCATTCGGGCTGTCCCACGTACCTTAGGGATAGCCCGAATGGCTAAAAATGGTCCTGTTACTTATTTATGAAGCCTTCTGGCAATGGCTATTGTATCAGTTTATATTGTATGAGTTCTTCCTTCAGCATATAAGCTTTAGCGGAGCCCCGCAAAATCAGCAGATCCAGCAATAAAATAAAATCATTAAGGTATGCTTTATTAGATTTGATCTGAGTTCCATAGCTGTAAAAAGATTTTAAAATAAAATTATCAAACAGCTTCATATCTACAGTAACAAGTGTTTCATAATTGATTATGGTCGTGAGCCAGCTGATAGAATCCGGCATAAAATTACGGAAACCAACACCAGAAAGCAGCTTCATACTCAGATCTACTGAATTGTGGCCATAGTTAGTCAGGAAATATTTATAATATAAGCTTTTACCATCCAATACGCGCCAATGCTCTGAATTTGTCTTCCATTTTATATCCAGCAGGAAGTAAGGTAACAAGTAAGGGTGCGGATGTTTCAAGACGAACAATCTTAGCTGTTCCCATAATGCCCAAAAGTTCTCCACAGATGAACCACCGTCCACCGCGTAAATTAGCTCCTTGATCTGTTCATCTAAGAATTTGTCTAATTCGTCTGTATCCGGATCATCTTTCTTGGGCAACGTAGCCTCCAACAACTCATTAAAAAGCTTCGCTGCAAGTTCCTGTGGTTGCGATAGCAGGAAGCGTGCGTAAAAAGACTTAAACTCAGTTCTGGATTCAAAATAATCATATCTCCTGCGCGGCTTTCTGTCATTCAGATATTCGACATGACAGCTGAATAAACGCTGTATAAACTCATGCTGCTGCGGTAAAGTAGTATCCGCAGGGATGATGCGCAAGGCATCGTTTAACCTATGATAAGTAGAATTTCTGAGCGAAGGCTGAATTGCTTTGGGAGTATCGATTTCGCTCTTGACCACCTTACTGACCAAACCATTAAGCCATTCCATTTCCTGAGCTTCTTCATCTTCATCCGGTCCACCAAAATATCCAGCCTCTGCTTTCTGGACACTCTTATCGGCAAGCATTTCTTCCCTATTGATATATTCCAAAAGCCCACACCAGCAATCTGTTAAAAAATCAGGATTACTTTCCCTAAGCTCGCTAATCAGGCCATCAATCAGTTGATGCTTTGCCCTTCCATCCATTGGAGAAACCAGTAAACGGAAGATTAATGATTTCCCCTTTTCTGTAATGGCTTCCGCTGGCTTCAGCTTTAAAATAAAGGATAGACCAAACATCGCCTCATTAGTGTCCGTTTCAAAAGAACCAAACCTATCACTTTTGGGCTTAAGCTGTTTTTGGGCGTACCTGAACAGCTCCTGCTGGCACCATTCCAATTCTGCAGGCGCCAACTGATCGAAAAAGTCCCTTAATCCTATTGCTGCCAATGCTCCTGGAGAAAGCATTATTCGGGATGCGGCACCTGCCCCTTGAAGGCTATCATAGCCCGTCTTCCAAATGCTATACGTTTTATTCGACACATGCTCTCCCCGAAAAACTTTATAGGACCAAACCGTATTGGCAATGGGCAAATCTCCAAACAGGCTACCACCACTCATCATCTCTTTAACCTCCTGGTCGTATCCGGGAACCAGCTGAACCATATTTTCATAGCCAGGCTCCTCTACCCTTTGGATTGCATATTTACGGGCATCCATATCGTAAAGAAACTTCCACCAAGGCATATCCTTGCTATTAGCAGCATCCCACATAGCATCCAGCAGTTTATCCAGCTGTGGTCTATGTGTTTGATAGCGAAACATATAGTCTGTCACAAAACCTACCAGCCCTTGATAATATGCCTTACGATGAGGCCTTTTGTCCTCAGCTCTTCTTTCCTGGGCAAATTCTGGAACATCATGGTAATCATGCAGGTTTACCAGTTCATTGCTGTACCTACCTCCGTCCCATAGGTAAAAATCCTTAACACCCAGCAGCATAACAGAATTTTCATCTACCAGTTCAGGATGTGCCTGCATTATACTGGCCACCACACCCAGCACCGCCACGTTGTTACTTTCCCGGATCATCCTGTTCAACAGTCGTGAGGCCTTGGTAGCTTTGCCCTCTTCAGCATTCGGCAAATCCAGCAAGGCTTTTTCAAGTGCCATCAGGAGGGAGCTGATCAACCTGCTCCTGGCATTGAAGCCCCGGTACATGCTCCAGTATTCCATGCAGCCGTAATAATTACCAACTGATCCATCTGGAAAAGTTATCGTCACCACTTTTATTTCGGCACCGGAAATACCAGAACGAATTTTGCTATTTTTCTCAAGGCAAGCGTTTAAAAATGGCAACAAGAAATCCAATGCTTTATCAGGATGGTATAAAAACATCCAATACAAAAAGCTTTGGTTCCCGCTGGGAAAGTCAAAATCACTGTCCATATTGTCTTCGATGCCAAAATCATCGATATCTGGTTCCTCGTGGATCCTTATAGACCCGATCATACTTGGTTCTTCTGTTATCTCTTCTTTGGTCCAGTCCTGCTCTGCTATGCGTATAACATTATCCGGGAAATACTTGCACAACTGATCGGATAGCTTTCCTCTTACCGCATAATCACATATGCTTTGAAGGAATCCCCGCGATTTCCACCTGGGGCACTTTTTGTCTATATCTGTTGCCGCCCCCAGGAGCTGTTTAACCGGTTCCTGTGCCGCACCTGTAAGTTTAAACAGTATCTCAACATTCCTCTTCAGCAAGACATCTTCCCACCTGTTATGACTGTCCACAACAAGCTTGTCCTGATACCGGTAAAGATAATCCTCCAGCAAAAATGCTGCATCTGCCGACGCCGGAGGAAGCACAACTGGATTAAAATCAGGCAGCCTTTTACTCCAAGCCTCTACGACATCTAAATAGGTAAATTCAAATCCCTTAAAGGTGAGAATAGCACTTAGGTTCTTCCGGACAAAGGTTATCATGTAGTCCCAGCCACTGCCAACAGGTGCAAGACGATTGAAGTCCTTCCCTTTATGGTCAAAAGTTTTACATCCTGTCTGAAGCAAGCCCATTATCTTGCGTAGGTTCCGCCCATTATCTTCAAGCAACCATCCTTGCAAAGTATCAAGAAGTATGGCGGCATGCGCAGAACGCAAAGTGGCGACGAGCAGGACATCTTTCCATTTTTGGTCTACCTTGTCATCCATGAGGATTCCCTGAACAAATGCTGCCGACCGTTGCGGCTCATCGCGATAAAATTCATCGAGCCACAACCTGAATGCTCTGACCATGGCCGGGCTTTCATCCAACGTACTGATAAAGTCCATTGCATGCTCCGCATTCCTCCACTTTTCTTTGATATGACGAGTAAGGGCCCAGTCCTCCAGGATATCATGCGAAGGACTATAACGGTTACCAGTTTCAGACTGCTCTTCCTGAAGCATATTGTCTCTGACAAGGGCCTCTACCACATCGGAAGCTTCCTCCGTAGTTGTAAACAGCGACATTTCCCCTGCCCGCTTCAGACAAATCCTGGAAAACACCTGGCCCCGCGCTCTATTCCCGGCTTCTACAATATGCTCCCACATTAACTTCTTAAAACCGCCTTCATCAACTCCTGGATTCTTAAGAAGCTCAGGAAGAATCCTTACTGCCTTATCCAGGTAATACGGTGTCCGCAGAAGTTCATCGAGCTTCGGATTGTCTAACAGTGGCCCCATTTCAGGAATCAGCTCCCGGATCTTATCTATTTCGGCATCATTAAACGCATCCAGCGCATAGTAAATATCTCCTTCGGGCAGCTCAAAGCGAAAGTTGATTTTAAATTTTTGTAGCGTATAGTCCCGGATCGTTAACAACAGGGAAAGGTTGCTGTTTTTTCTAAGGTAGCCTAGCAGCTCCCGGAATGCATCTCCATATCCCGATTCAATTAATTTCTCGAAACTTTCAATCCAGAACACCACCCGGCTGCCAGACAAGGGGCTGCTCAGCAGCCGTTCTATATCGGCATGGTAGCCTGCCTTAACCAAGGCTTCAGCCAGGGAGTTGCAATACAGCTGCTCCGGGGTAAAGGTGATCACCGTTATACCTCCTTTTCCCTTCAGTGAGGAAACCGTAGATTTCGCCAGGGCCGATTTTCCTACACCCGGTTTGCCATGTACAACAGCCATACCGCTGCTGAACAAGCTACTTTCCAATTTACTGATGTCACGCGGAACATGCACCAGTCCTACTTTATCATTCGTGCGCCTATTGATTTCCTCACGGTTAAGGTCCATTTTGCGAAAAGCATCCAACACGCTGGCGTCCGTTTCAGGTTTCACCACATCAATTAAACGGTACTTTGCTCGGTCGATCAGTGCATTGTAAGCCAAAACCTTAGTGGCGGTGAAAATATTCCCATTTTCATATAAATGCATTATCCCGGTCAGGTAGGTGTTCCCATTTACCTTGGCGAAAACCCCACCACCGGATAGGCCTTTAACATTGGTAAGGGCTCTATCATAATAGGTATCCAGACTAGCATCCGTCCAAAGCAAAAACAGGTTTTTATTGTCCTTCTGATCTTCCCTGTATGTCAGCTCAAAAGAACGGTCAGCCTCCTGATCATTGAAACTGGCAAACCCTCTGACCTGGTAGTCCGTAATGGAAGGGGCCGTATCAATGACCTGGCAAGGGAACTCAGTTTCTGTAAGCGTCACTATCCTTTCCTTAGGAAGGATGATCAGTGCCAGGTCTTCCGTATCACCTGAAAAAACGATCACATCTGTGTCCGTAAGCCGACAACTGTGGTAAGTGCCTGCTTTTGGGTTAAAGATCTTGTCCAGCAGGATGTCGCTGTAGGTAAATGGTTGATCGAAATGCTCTCCCATCAGGCAGTGCTTTGCCGTTAGCACGTACACATATTCCAATTCTGAGCCCGGAAAGAACAGCAACGCTGTTCCTTTTCCCTTATTACATTCAATCCTGAGTGTTGCAATCTGGGGTATATGTTCATTCATCGTTAGTTTCGTTTAGGGGTAAATAGTTTAGGCTTTGATACAGCTGACCTGCTTCAGGAAATATGCAGCAGAAGTCGTACTTGCTGTAGACCTCTCCATCTACAGCGAACAAGCCCCGTAGCTCCTTACTGTCTGAGGAAAAGATGAACGAAATTGTTCTTTGGGGCCTTCCTTCCAGAGAAAGTACACGTACCAGGGTCTCCTTATCCGGATGCCGATTGGTGATTCCATTTCCTGTGACCACATAAGTATCGGTGTTAATTAACCTTAACAGTTCAGCGCTGGTATTGACCTTACTACCATGATGTGAAAGCTGCACGAAGGTAGCATCAAGCGGTTTTTCAGCACTAAAACCCAACCTACATAGCGATTCAGCGACCGTGCTGGGATGACTGTCTGCCAGGAGCAGCGCCCGGACACCATTAAATTCCAAAAGTAAAGCGATAGAACTCCCATTCCATGGATTGCTATCTTCGGAAAAATCTTTATTTGCCAGGTCCTCAAACTTTTGTTTATGGTCTGCTTGATCTGCCCTACGACCCGTCTTAGTCCTATGCTCCTCCTCTTTCCAGAGTTCGTCTGCAACACGCGCTTTTTCAGGTGAAGGTGAAAGTACCTTGATCCTTAAGCCCCAGAAATCTGACGGCTCCAGTTTCGTGGTAATACCTTCTTTGGAAAGAAGGCCATGCTGCTCTAAATATGTCCTCACCTTGACTCCCTGCACAACGCCTAACTTCCCTGTTCCTTGTGCCACCAGAAGTGGGCTATGGTTAAACCAAAACTTTGCAACAGCAGCGGGTTTGTCTTTGATCGCTTTGTCTTCGGTGAAGCCCAATACTGCCCCAATATGATCCAGGTCAATATGACTAATTACCCAGAGGTCCACACGTTCCTTAGCAGTTATACTCCGTATTAACGGTCCAAACCCATCCCTATAGGTCTTTGCATACCCACCATCTATCAATATATTGTGCCAATTCTTATCGTTGCCCAAAAACCGAGTCCAGATAGCATCCCCGCCACCTACATCCAGAAAAGTAAAATTCAGTTCATGCGTATCTTTTAACATACCTGAAAATATAATAAGGTTAAATTGTTTTACTTCCTCCTTTGCTTTGAAATGGACCACCAAATTTAACTATTTCCGTTTCTTTTAGAGGATTCATGGCGAAGGTAAGTATGCACACTGTTAATAACTTGTTAGTGCATATGTACCGGAAGCTATATCTATATCAACAGATAGCATTGCTGAGCTTGAAGCCTGTTCACATGTCACAAAACCTAGGCAGCCCATCCGGCCTCCATTCCTTGTATTTCCTATTAGAAGGTTTGTCCAGGCAATCATAAGTACTGTTTTTTTTACAGTAAGTGGAAAAGAAACATCCACATACAATATGACAGAAGTAAATAATATAAAGCTGTATTATTATTATTATTATTATAGGTTTGAAGGTGATGCAATACCACCCAAAGGATTTCCCAGCAGTGGGTAGGTAACTATCTGAGTTTTACCTTTGGAGCTAAACAACTATCCTTCGAACTACAATTAAAAAGAGGGTTTATAAACGAAGAACCGGCTATTGCAATATGGAAAAGAGAAGGGATTGTGGTTGAGATATCGAATACTGGTGATAAGTTAGATAGAATTTTTAAGTTTGCAGAAAAGCACTGAAAACTTCAGCACCTTTTTTGCTTATGTATTAACTCCTGATTAACAATTCATATTTAGGGGGGATAGGAATTTTCACATAAATCACCATTAGTTATTTCAACCTCAGAAATCTATTGCCAATAACATTCAGGACCTTAAACAACTAACCTCAAAATATTGGCAAGCTTTTGTTTCATTTACAACGGCATTTTAGTATCTATAAAAGTTTATTGTGAATATACTAACGGTGCATCGTTAACTCAGATGGCTATAACCATTGGCCTAGCGCTGTTTATCATCATTATTATCCGCTTTCTAAAAATTGCCTATACATCAACCTGTTGGATTTGGGTAAACCGGAACTCTCACCCAATCTCCAGATATCAGAGAAGGCAGATCTCAAACTATATTTAATTATTGATTACCAACATTTAACCTCATAAGAGCCTTCAATTCTGCTCTTAACAGGTTTGAAAACTGTCCAATCCGGTTCACATTTAGGTTCGTCGAAAGACGGGCCTTTTTTATTAAAATACGTGTCCCGCTTGCATTTGCTGCACTTTTCCGCATCAAATCAATTCAAACGGATACAAGTAAAATGGTGAACAGTTCTGTGACCTATCTATAATGGTCGTCTTTCAGTCCATTATAGCCCTTTCAAAGATGATATGAATATCGTATCACTGTTATTCAGTTTATACTGTAGCTTTCTCACTCCCATATCCGAACTTTATTTTCTACTTTCGCATGCCAGGACGATGCAGCCAGTTACAAATGATTTTTAGTGAAAACATATGATGAACAAAGACAATTTTGAACTCAATGGTGATTGGTCGTACGAAATAGAGCTGTCAGCATTTGCCGGATTCCAGGAACGACGCGGCCCTTATGCATCCATTTCTTCTGAATTACCCACTAATGGAGTGGTGACGATTGAATTCGAGGACGACCTGACTGATAACCCCGACCCATACGTAGAACAATTGAATACTCTGGATTTTATCATTAACAACCAGGAAAAGATCGTACACGTTATCACAGAAAAAACGCTTCAGAATTTACAGGATATCAGACGCTTTAATGCTGAAAATGAAAAGAAGTTTCAGCACATAAAATATGATAACGTAAAATCGATAATGGGGATCGCTGCAATTAATATAAAGACGGCTTCCAAAGATTACTTCTCTTATTATGACATTGTTTGTGGTTGTGACTGGAGTAAAAGCGCTATAAACTTTTTATTTCATTACGAACGGATCGTTTCTTTAAAATCAAATGGTATCTCCCGTTGGGATGCTTTAAAAGACAATGGATCGTATGAACGAATTTGGAATAAGCCGCACGAGATCAAAGCTCCGCAAAGATACACGGCTCCTCTTAAATACAATAAACTAAAGCCATCTCAAAAGTTTGAAAATGATTCTTATGAACATAGCCTGATTGCTCGTAAATTGAATGAAAAATTTAAAAAGGAGGTGGAAAGTGGAGAGATTGATATAAACGGCAAATACAAACTCGCTGATATCACCTTTCTTGAATTAACCTACTGGTTTGAGAATAATGAACTTAGTGAATATTTACTATCAAAAAAAGCAACTATCAGGTATGCACTACATAATTGTGTTGACTATGCCTACAGTGAGGAGGCACTTGCCCTGCTTTTAAAACATGGCGCCGACATCAACGCTTACAATATGTTTGGAAAAACAATTATTTACAGACTTGTATCGGCTCTCCTGTACTGGCTTGACGACCAGTATAAATTAAATAAGAATGCTGAATTTGAATTCTCCCATCAAGACCCGGAAATTTTTAAACAAAAAATTTACCATTTTATAAAATTAGGCGCCAACCCGTACATTAGAAATCATAATGGGATTAATTGTTTTGATGCTATGCAATATGCTTCGCCAGACGGCCAAACACAGGTCATCAATTTTTTACAGGATTGTTTAAAAGAAAAATAACAGCATGAAAACCGTGCTGAGCCAAAAGTTGTATAAACTGGATGCTTCCGGAGGGGTGGGTAAAACCGATTTCGGTATAACTCTCAAAGTAATGAGAGACGGTGTCACGGTCTCCTGCGGGAGGTACCGGGGGAACTATTGCAGAAACTTCAGTAACGCTACGGCCGTGCGCTTTGGAGGGGTTATTGCAGATTAGTATAGTAGCAGTGTATTTAGCTTATCGGGTTATTGAAACCGGCATAACGCCACATATGTTCTAATCATTGTACGACGCACAAAAAAGCCCCCGAAAGTTGATCACTTCCAGGGGCCGTATAAATAAACGTTTTATACTATTTCAAATTATACAGAATCCCATCAAACAAAATCTGCTTTTCAGATTTTATCTGCATCTTTTGACCTGTTACATCCAGCCACATGGTATCAATAGTATGAGGGAATGTTTTTGTAAAAGGAATGTCAGCAATTAATGTAATTTCATTTTTATTCGCATCATACTTCCAGTGTCCTTTTGATATATATATTCCTGCGCTATGCTTTATATATTCAAAAGTATTAGCACTGTTAAACCATATCTGATTACCTGAAAACAAAGGTCCTCTTGAACTTTCAAAATATTTATGGTCAAAGACTGTCTGTTGATTTATCTTTTCAGAGCATGAAAAAAGAATGATACATGACACAAAAGCTAATTTCTTATTCATATTTTATCTCGATATAAAATTTGGAAATATTGTTTGTCGTACATCTTTATATGATTTAGCACCATCTATTACATTTGCACTAATCGTCTTAGTAGGATCAACAGCTCTATGTGTCAAAATAATAATACGAAGAGATGAATTTGTAGTCAAACTATAGGCCCGAACCCAACTATCTGTAATTTCTGACATCTGCTGAATATTCCCAAGTGAACTGGACCCAATTACAAATTGTCTTCTATATGCGGATTGTTCATCCGTAATATCATGTAGATATCCAAGATTGCCATTCAGTTGAAAATCAGTCAATCCCTGGTCATATTGATAGGCATGTGTTAATTCATGCGCTAAACCTGCCAGAAGTGTATTTAGCGTTTAGTTCTTTGGCTAATTCTATTGCTATTTGTCCGTTGGCACCGAGTATTGTTTGCATAAAATATATTTTATCAATTCTTTCATTGTGTCATTAAATAAAAGTAATTTTTAGGAATTACTTATGACTTTAATTCATTAAATAATTTCAAACCTTCATAAAATTGGTTTGGGAATTGTCCAGACGGGGTCAGAAAGAAGCTTCACTGAAAGGTGAGATTTTTTTTTGGTAGCTCAGTTGGTAGAGCATCCCGTTCAATCGGGTTAGGATCACAAGAAAGGGATAAGATAAGTATTCAGGCTTGTCCCTTTTGCTATCGATCCGTACAGCTACTTTTAACCAGCATAATTGATATTAAATGAAATTAACGATTAACAAAATACTTGTAAGCTTTTTAGCTTTTCAGTTGCCATCCCTGCTTTTTGCCCAACAGCATGACTTACCTCAGCAAACAGACCGTTGGGCTATACAGCCTGATGGAAGTATCAAATGGACAATCAATGGTTGGCTGCCGCATACAGATCATATTGAAATGTCGGGAGAAAAAGTATCTGTTTGGGTTCAGTATGGATTAGATAGTGCAGGCAGATCTTCTGTTTTGCGAACAGTGGTTTTCCCCACATTCAGGATGCTGCCCGACGTTACCCGAAGCCACATTGATTATACTTTCCTGGATAACGAGTTGCCCCGGTTCTTTATTAATAACCGGCAGTTAAAAATGGATCTGGCCATCGGGAAAAAGTCAGGCAATCTTTCCTATAACATCAAAAGCATCTGCCACAAAGGTATTATGCAGATTGATGCAATAACGAGCAATCCTGAGCTGGTAAAAATTGAACGGCGTATTTTTCCTTCCGTGGACAAACCTATGGTCTTTGAAAAATTTGTTTTCACAAATACGACCGATAAGCCGGTTACTATTTCGATGGAATACCTGAAGCGTGAGGTAAGAACGGATAGCATTCAAAGTAAAGTAAGGCCGCACACGATCATAATGGCATCCGTAGGCGATGGTAGCCGGATAGTGCAACCAGGAGAGCGCACCAGTTTTGCTGTTTGTTACCGGGCAACAGATTTTCCCGCCCAGTCTATTACCGTTGATGCAGATATAGAAGAAAACGCGCGTGAAAACCGCATTAAAACTATTTTATCACCATTGCAATTACAAACACCGGATACCATATTGAATACGGAGTTTTCATTTGCCAAAATCAGGGGAACCGAAAGTATTTACAAAACCAAGGTTGGTTATCTTCATGGCCCCGGTGGCCTTGCTTATTATGCGGCTGTATGGGCAAATGACCAGGCCGAATATGTCTGCCCCTTTTTTGCATTCCTTGGCGATAGCATTGGCACCCTCTCAGCGATGGACTGTTACCGTTTGTTTGCCAGGTACATGAACCCCGAATACCGTCCCATACCCAGTTCCATAGTTGCTGAAGGGGATGCCGTATGGCAAGGCGCCGGTGACAGGGGCGACATGGCCATGATCGCTTATGGAGCTTCCCGGTTCGCACTGGCTTATGGTCATCCTGATTCTGCAAAAGAATTATGGCCGCTTATCACCTGGTGTCTTGAATATAGTCGCAGGAAACTAAATGACCAGGGCGTTGTTACTTCAGATCATGATGAACTGGAAGGGCGCTTCCCATCAGGCAAAGCCAACCTGGCAACAAGCAGCCTTTATTATGCTGCATTGAGATCTGCGGCTGATCTTGGTAAACAACTGTATCAGCCTAAATCACAATTAGATTCGTATTTAAAACAAGCAGCGATACTTAAGACTAATATCGAAAAATATTTTGGCGGTAACGTAGAAGGGTTTGAAGCGTATAAATATTACGAAACCAATGATGTATTGCGTGCCTGGATCTGCGTGCCCCTTACCATGGGCATTTTAGACCGGAGCAAGGGAACGATCAACGCTCTGTTTTCGCCCAGGTTATGGACAACCGACGGATTGGCTACCGAAGCAGGTAAAGAAACTTTTTGGGACCGGTCAACCCTGTATGCGCTTCGTGGTGTATTGCAGGCAGGTGAAACAGAAAGAGCAATGGACTATCTCCGATATTATTCGCGCAGGAGACTGTTGGGAGAACATGTGCCATATCCGGTAGAAGCTTATCCCGAGGGTAACCAAAGGCATTTGTCTGCCGAGGGTGGGCTTTATTGCAGGATATTTATAGAAGGACTGTTTGGTATGCTGCCAACAGGTTTTAACAGCTTTAATTGCACGCCACGGCTACCAAAGGACTGGAATGAAATGGCATTAAATAACATCCACTCGTTCGGTCATGTGTTCGATCTCAAAATATCCAGGCTGAATAAGGAAAAATTAAATATTACCATAACCGAGGGTAGCAAAACTATTAAATACAAGATAAATGAGGGCAATACACAAGCAGTAACTTTATAGCATTATTTGATTCGGGGTATGTATCGAGGTCATTGTTGAAAAAAAAGACCTGGCCAGATTCCACCTTGCGGTGGACACCCTTGCCTTGAGCTAACACTTCCTACTGTAAACTTCAAAGCTGGTCTAAAAAGACCAGCCTTGAAGTTCCTTTTTTAAACTTTTTTTCCCGAAGGTTTGTTTTTCAACATAGAAAGACACCCTCTTTGTATGTGATCAAGTGGTGCTTAGTTTTTCATTATCTTAAAGATTTCGTTTTTATTATTATCGCCCACCTGTATAAAATACAAGCCGGATGGGAGGCCATCGAGTGACAACGTTTTCCTCTTGTTGTCATTGATTTCAATAGTTTTCAGCAAGCGCATATCGGCACCAAACACTTTCACCAACACTTTGGAGGTGATAGGTTTGCTGTATTCGATAAAGACATAGTTGCTGGCCGGGTTAGGATAGATGCTCACGGTTTCCAGTTTGGTTACCGGCGCCACGTTGTTGAGTGTCATAGCTGGCGCGGCTACCCGTTGTTCTATCACGCCGCTGTTGAGGGCATCGTATGCTTTGACGATGAACTGACCACAGAGTAGTTTTGGAAATACTTTCTGGAACACGATATATTTCTCTGCATAAGGTTTGAAAGAGAGTGCTATCGGTGATACCGTGAGTTGTTTAGGATTCAGGTTGATGATGCTTACCGGCGGCTGGTGTAATTTGATACACTGCTGACTGGTGGTGCTGAGATCGCGGAGTAGCACGTTGGTAAACGTACTGGTGTTGCTGGTACTGCTGATGATGTAGTTGGCGTTGGCCAGTATCGCGAACTTGTCTTTGCCGGCAGCTTTTATTTCAAGGCCATACCTTTCGGTGTAGCTGGCCGTTTGCGGGAAGGTGCTGAATTCCACGAGACCCAGGGAACCAGGCACGTAGCGCAGTTGCAGGTAGAATACTTCTTTGCTCACGGCAGTGTAGTAGCTGGTGGTGAAGCCGGTGAGATATAGGTAGTAGTTTTCGTTACCCAGGTTGCGGATAACGAGGTCGTTGGATTCTTCTGTACCGGCATCGCCAACATGGAAGGAGCCTACGATGGCGCCGCTTTCTCTTACGTCCAGTATCAGTACCTGTCTGTTAGCTGCGCCGGTGACGGCTGTAACATCGGTGAAGCCGGAGATGAAGAAGGCATCGTTACCGGCAATGTTGGTACGTTTCACGATCTTGGTGCCGGCAGATTCAGTGGTGGCACCGAGATAAGCGAAACCAGTAACAGGGATACCGCCAGGCTGGAGACGGAGGAAGAGTACCTGGCGTGGGCCACCAAAGCCGCTGGTACACAGCTCTACATAACCAGTCAGGATGATGTTGTTATCGGTGGCTTCTGTCAGGGCCAGCGCGTTAGCGTTACAGGTGAAGTTGGTGGAGTACTGGTAGTTCCATACGATGGTGCCAGTGTTGGTGAGGCGGGTTACCAGTATATTTATCTGCTGACCTGCTGGCGCGGGGCTGTAGCGGCCTGCAATGATCAGGTCCCCGTTAATAGCTTCGATAAGATCATTGTACTCAATGAGCGCGTTGGCGTTGGCAGTGCTAACCGCAGAGAAGTGCAGCTTCTGTACCCAGATAGGGTTCAGCAGCTGATCCAGGCGGATGAGTACTGGTGTGGAGTACACAGGGATGCCATTGATCAGATTAAAGGACTGGATTACGTGGCCTAAGAGATAGTAACCTTTACCGCTTTTCATGCGGAAGATTTTCTTTGGCAGCAGGGAAGGTAACAGCTTGCCGGGTTGTGGTACCACATGCTCGGAGATGAAGTTGCCGTTGGCATCAAACTGATCGAGCGATAAAGAACTTTTCGTGGAATCCTGGTACGCGTTGGCGCTCCATAACAGAAAGGCTTGTGGGGCAGAAGCTACTAATGGCGTGTCTACGACGAAACTTGCTGCTTTGTAGTGGAATTGCAATGCAAAGGTGTTGTAGTACAGCTGATCCGCATTTTGTGCCTGGGTAGTGCTTAAACCAATAAACCAGGCAATAATAGCCAGGTATAAATGTTTGTTCATGTGGGAAAGTTTTAAGTTAACGAAGGGTTATTGTAAAAGGGGTGACAGAATATCAGTGAAAAGATAAGCAGACAGGCCTGTAACGGACATGCAGTCGTCCGTGAATAGTGCTGTTTGGGCAAATTTCCAACAAAGGTGTAGGGAATGCTGTATCAATGATACAGTGATATGCATATAAATAATCGTTTTGTCGGTGCATTTCCAGCGTTTATCTTGTTTTAACAAAACAAAACCTGCATATCTGATGAAATTCAATTAAAATGAATTCGATGCAAATAATTATGACTATGCAGGAAACGAAACTAATTCAGAAGATATTATGTCATGCCCGCAAGAAGCGTTATGAATTGCTGCTCATCAGTTTTATGGTCTTCATATTTGGTAATACTTTTTCGGAACATGTGCATGTGGTAGCAATATTCAATATTTATCAGAATATGATCGCGGGATTTATCGTTTTTTATTATAATAAGCGTTTGCGCATATTTATCCTCGTTGTGATAACCTGTACCGTTTTCCTCGATCTGTGTCAAAGCGAACTGGGTATCACCGATATCAAGAGCTGGCTGGGCATCCTGTACCTGTTATTCTTTTTTATAGTAGCAACAGATGTTTTTAAAGAGGTGTTGTATGCAAAACGTGTATCAAGAAGTTTGCTATCGGCCGCTTTGTGTGGGTTTGTGCTGCTTTGTCTTATAGGCACTTTTGTCTTTTATCAGATCCAGATCAAAGAACCTAATGCGTTTTCCAATACAGGCACAGGCTATGCAGTGATGAATAACCTTAACTACTTCAGTTTTACAACGCTGCTTACGATAGGGTACGGAGATATTTTACCTTTATCATTATTGGCGAGAAGAGCTGTGATGCTGATTGGACTTGCGGGCCATTTCTACACGGTATTTGTTACCAGTATCATTATCGGTAAATATCTTTCGGTGAACAATAAGAAGTTGAGCCTTTCTTACCAGCATGAGGATTAAACCGACCTGAAACTCATTCACCATTTTCATAAAGAACAGAATATAAAAGGAAAGCACAGGTAACTGGAAAGAAACCTGTGAATCAATGAATAATCTAAAACCCTCTTCCAAAAATAGTCATGAACATCTTCGCATGCCACACCTCTGGTATTCATCACCTAGTGTACCAGACACGTTCTTCCCGTCAGTTGATTGTTAAGTGGGTATCGCAGCAATTGATACAGATCGCTGTAATCAAAATCAGTGGCTATAGGATAACCTATAAAGTGCTCCGACCTTGCTGTTACTTTGCTTATATACTCATCTAACCGTTCTTTCACTTTAACTGACATTTTCGTAAATAGTTATAAGTCTGTTTTACTGCTTGTAACGTTGAAGGGTCTCCTCTTCTGGCTTCAGCACATTTGACGAATTCGTACCATCCTTCCTGAGCATTTGAATAAACTTTTTCTGACAATCGATGGCTCGCTTTTTATCGCCTATCGCATAATAGAGCTGACCGAGTAATTTAACAACACCCTTTTCTCCTGGGTCTGAATGTGCAGCGGCCTGCTTCGCCCATTTGAGTGCAAACTCATAATCAGGCTTAAAGGAACCATCAGACCTTGTAACTACTATCCAAAACGCCAGGGCAAGCTGGTCTTTCGGAGTCCACTGACTCATCAGCTCTTCACCTAATTGCCTTCCTGCGGAGGAATCTTTTCGGCTGAGGAATTCATATTTCTTACATAATAAATAATTCTGCATTCCGGGATAAACGGGCAATAAATCCTCTACGATTGCCAAAGCCTCCTGGTAGTTCCCATCCTTGGACGCAATCATCATTTTTTTACTAAGGGCGTTATACCGTTCTTCTTTTTCCTTTGCCGCCGCTTCGATCCTTTTTTTGCCCGCCTCATCGTAGTTACCGTTCACCACTGCATCCAATACATCATCCACAAAATTCGGATGGCCATGCCAGGCAATTTTCCCTTGCTGATCAACGATAAATAGCTCGGGAATTCCACTGCTACCAGCAGCTTTAAGCCATGTTCTTTCCATAGTATCGTCAGCTGCATCGACTGCAACAGTATAACTCATGCGATTGCCCGAATACTTAACAAACCGCTCCACCTTTGGCAGGAAGTCAGTTTTTTTATCCTCCTTAACATCGAAGCTGAGTACCTCTGCTTTGCCTTTGTATTTTCCCGCCAGCTCAGACAAATGAGGCATGGCCGCCTGGCAGGGCCCGCACCAGGTAGCCCAGAACTCCACTACATATACCATTCCCGGCTTGAAACTTGTCACGGGGGTTCCCTTGAGCCATTTACGCACTACAATCCGGGGAGCGGGATCACCGACCTTCAGCGTATCAACGTCTGTTTTCACAAGAACATACTGACGGCCATTCGCATCTGCCCGGCCAATTGATGGTACCATCAGCATTGCAAAGACCACATTCAAAATATTATTGAAAATCACTTTCATACTTTTAGTTTTAATAGATCCCTGAAACTTGATTTTATTTCTTCGGATGCAATGCATCTTCTATCCTTTCACTGCCAAACTGCAAGTGAGCTTTGCTTACCGGGTCTTTCTCAACCACAAGCGCTGCTTTAATCCCTCTCTGCAATTCGTTCAGATGCGCCCGCGCCAATGATATAACCTCTGCCTGAGTGCTACCAACGGGCCTATCGGCAGGCACTTTAATCATTTCAATGAAACAGGTAATATAAGCCACCTGCAGATCACGGCGGTATGTATCTATCATTGCACCCGTTGCCAGCTCAGACCAAACCGCCTTCTTCACATCACTGAAAAATTCAGCTATCGGATAGTTGTCAGCTGCCGGGAATGTGCGGATACTGCGTTGTACTTTATCCACGCTGTAAAGCAGATCTGTAAGCACCCCTATTCCAAACTTGTTGACCTCAGCAGGCATGGAGCTGTATTTAGAACCGATCTCTTTATTGAATAACCATTGTGGTGTTTGAAATACCTGTTCGTTCAGGAAAGCTACTGCCTGTTTCTGGCGGAATTTAGGCACCGGTACGTATGGATCCCCTTTTTCTTCTACAGTCCTACTGGTTATATAAATACCTCCTACATTGGTAGTTACATGCTTTGTATACTGGCCCAATTGACCTAGCAGGGTCGTATACATAACTGCGAGATTGTAGTATCCTTCATTTGGAGTTCTTGTCCACTCGGGCAATTGTACAATGATTCGCTTAAGGTTCTTTATTCCATACAATCCGGCCTTCATAGCATCATCTCCTAAATCTTCATTCTGGCTTCTTGGATCCATTGCGCCAAAGATGAGCTGCGGACCATACCATAACCGGTGGTTTTTTGAAAGGTTATCAATGACCCATTTATTCAGGAATGTTTTCTCTTCCTTCTCGCCTCTGATATCAGGAAATAATCTATATCCCCATTCGATGGCCCATCTATCATAGTCCCCTATACGTGGGAAGATGCCTGTTTCGCCTATATTATCTTCGGGCTGTGCTACGTAATTAAACCTTGCATAGTCCATAATAGATGGCGTATGCCCGTGAGTTTCCACCCATTCTTTATTTCTTAAGCTGTCAACAGGAACAGTTGAGGAGGAGCCAAAATTGTGCATAAGGCCTAATGTATGCCCTACTTCGTGAGAAGACACAAAACGAATGAGCTGTCCCATCAGGCTGTCATTAAACTCCATTTTTCTCGCTTTTGGATCTACGGCTCCGGCCTGTATCATGTACCAGTTATGCACAAGGCTCATTACGTTATGATACCAGTGAATGTGCGTTTCCAGGATCTCTCCTGTACGTGGGTCATGTACGTGTGGCCCCATGGCATTTGCAATGTCAGAGGGTTTATAAACAATAGCAGAATGAGTAGCGTCTTCCAGGCTCCAGGTACTGTCATTTGCAGGTGCTTCTTTTCCAACTATGGCATTTTTGAAACCTGTTTTTTCAAATGCAGCGTTCCAGTCATTCACACCCTGTATAAGATAAGGGACCCATTTTTTTGGAGTAGCAGGATCAACGTAGATCACGATCTGTTTTTGAGGTTCTACCAATTCACCACGTTTGTACTTCTCCATATCTTCAGGCTTGGGTTCCAGCCGCCAGCGGGTGATCATTGTTGTATTTTTTACTCCCTGCGACTCAGCGTCGAAGTCGACATAGCCTGTTCCAAAGTATCCAACTCTACCATCTTCATAACGCGGCTTCATAGGTATTTTGGGCAAAAGCACCAGAGAACTATTCAATTCAAATGTGAGGGGACTTCCGGAAAGATCCGTTGCGGCAGCATAGGTTTTTACCGTCCTGATCTCAACATTCTGTGAGAAGGTCTTGATGGACTCAACATAAGACCGGTCGCGTTGAAGTCCGCCAATTTTGAATTGTGTTCTCGACCTGCCTGATATAGAAAAAATGTTGTTATCACTGTTGATGATATCAGTGATGTCAATCACCGTGGCTGGATTTTTTTCATTATAGCTCTTAACCGGAAAAGCAGCCAGTATGGGTTGTACACTGGAATTCCGAACCGAACGATACATACCGTTTTGAGAAGAATCAGATGAACGCACCATATAGGAAATACCACGCATAAATACCTTGTCCGAAGGGCCTTTCTCAAATGTGATCACTCTTTCATCAATTTCATCGCCTGCGTAATAGGATGCTGCTCCAAGTCTTAGTCCATCAACCGGCGATTTGGCCAAACGGCTTACCATGAGAATTTCTCTACCCAGTAAAGTATCAGGAATTTCCAGGTAGTAGCTGTCATCGACTGTGTGAACAGTAAATAAGCCCTTACGTGTGGTCACCTTTGAAGTAATCACTTTATCGTACGCCTTCACGGCGCCTGGTTTCACAGTATCCGCTTTAGCGGTGGCAGTGGCGCTATCCTGCTTAACTTCTTTTTTCTGGGCAATACCCTCCAGAGCACACAGCAAGGCTGTGGCCATAATAAGCTTTTTCATGTTCTGCTAGATGATTATTTTTTTAGTATACCGGCAATCGTGGGTTCACGATTGCCGGTGCATGATTCAGTATCCGCCATTCTGAGTCAGATTCCGGTTGGCATCTCTTGCTGTTTGCGGAATAGGATATAATATTGCGGTTGACGTCCAGGTAGTTTTTAAAGTGCCCAATACATCATCAGCCCGGGTTTTGGTGGCCGGTGCCGTAAGGCTGGGCCAGCGTTTCAAATCGAACCAGCGGTGCCCCCATTCACAAAATAATTCATGTCTTCTTTCGTTTTCAATGGCGGCCATGGCTGTTATTTTATCTGTCATGGTGTTATCATTATCAAGCCCTGCGCGATTACGGATCACATTTATATCAGCCTGGGCCCCGCTGATATTACTCTGCTGCGTTCTTGCCTCGGCGCGGATAAGGTATTGCTCGGCAACACGAAGCACCAGGTAATTCTCGGTAGCACCTAAGCTGGTTTTATATTTATAGGGACCACTTCCCGTTGACCCCGTTTTCACCCAGTTTGTTTTTCTTACATCATTGCTATCAAAGCTATTTATCAAAGTGGGCAACATCGTATGATCGAAATAACCAAAGTAATTGAACCAGCCTAGAAAAATGCTTGCCTCAAGAGTGGCCGAGAGAGGCGTTCTATCCCACTCCAATATGGATTCAGTTCCATTCTTTAAGAACACATTGTTGATGTTTGCAGTGGTCTGCAATGAATACAAACTGGTGTTATCCAACACTGCTGTTGCCATTGCTTCAGCATTTGCCCAGTCTTTTGTATAGCAATACACTCTCGCCAGCATAGCAGCGGCAGCCCATTTATTGGCACGGATCCGTTTTGCACCAGTAATAGCGTAGTCGCCGGGTAAAGTGTTCATTGCATCTGTCAGATCGGCTTTAATTTGTGTATACACCTCTTCTACTGTATTCCGGGGAGCATCAGCTGTTTTTTCTTTTGCTGTAGCGGTAATTAGCGGCACGGGACCGAAACAATTCACCAGGTAAAAATGGCAAAATGCTCTCAGGAATTTAGCTTCACCCATGAGCTGTGTTTTAACTGCCTCGCTCATTCCTGTGGATGTTGAACTATTTTCAATAATAGTGTTACACTGGTAAATTGCTTTGTAGTAGTTGTCCCATATATTCTTAACATCGCTATTGTCCGGCAGTAGCTGGTTCTTTTGAAACTGGTCGTAAGAAAGTACTGTTGTATAATAAGCCAGTTCATCGGCAGAAAAGGCAGCCAGTCGCGTCATTTCCCCGTTAAATGCAGTGGTTGTAGACAAGTTGGAATATAGGCCACTGATAGCTGCCTGCGCATTAGCGTCGTTGGCAAATACCACATCTTCTGTTACCTGCGTTTTAAAATCAGGTTCCAGGAATTTCTCGCAGCCAGTTGTGAGAACTGTCATGCTTACGATAAGGCAGCTATATAGTATTGTTTTATGAAAAGCTAGTGATTGCATAGTCGTAAGTTTTTTTAGAATGTACACTGTAGGCCGGCTGTTACTCTTAATAATGGTGGTACTGAGACGGCCCCTGATTCTGGATCAAAGCCATGGTAATTGGAGATCACAAACAGGTTCTGCGCCTGCATGTAAATTCGTAAACCCACCAAGTGCAATAGTTTCAGCGGCCTTTCGGATAAATTGTACGACAAGGCGGCATTGGTAAGACGAATAAAGGAGGCATCCATATAAGAAGCATTGGCATAATTAACATAATAGAAAAAATCTGTTGTGCTGGATGCTTTAATAAAGGCTTTATCCAGCCCCTTTGCCCTGATATCACTGATAGCCTTCCGGGGAACGTTATACATTAAACCAGGCTGCGAAATAGAAGCCAGATAGTTTCTTTTTTGCAGATCTCCTGTATACTGCAATGTGAAATCCAGCTGCCAGTTCCTGTAACTAAACGTGTTGGTGAAGCCACCGTAATAACCGGCATAACTTTTACCTATATACACTTTATCTCCTTTACCATAAATAGCCGCTCCGGAGAAATAATCTATCTTTCCGTTTTTGTTTACATCTGCATACTGTGGCCTGCCCATTGAATCCAGTCCAAGAAAAGGTATGGCAAAATTAGAGTTAAGTGGTTTGCCCACCTGCAATGGGCTTGAAGCACTGGCAAATGCCGTGTTTTCAATACCATCGAACTTCAACAGTTTATTATTGGGTATGGTAATATTGAAAGAGGAGGTCCATCTGAAGTGCTTGTTACTAATATTCACCGTATTTAACTCAATTTCCCAGCCGGTGTTCTGCACCACTGCATTGTTAAGGTTAGCTGTATACGAGGAGAACCCTGTTTGCGTGCTTACGGGCCAGCCAATAAGCTGATTACCGGTGCGATTGCGGTACCAGGCGACGGTGGCCAGTACCCTATTCTTTAAGAAACCTAATTCCAGGGCTCCTTCCAGTTTGGAAGTTGACTCCCAGCCAAAATCAGGATTCTCCAGCATTGAAGGAACCAGTCCGGCAGTTCCGTTATATCCGTAAGAAGTATTAGTGTAGAGGGGCAGATAGGCATAATTTCCACCACTCACATTGTCAGAGCCTACCCATCCGATACTGCCTCTTAATTTTCCATGACTTAAAAAAGTAAGGTGGTCAGCGAACGATTCATTCGAGAATAACCAGGCAGCGCCAATAGCGCCAAAATTTCCATAGCGGTGGCCAGACCCAAATCGTGAAGAGCCGTCGCGGCGGAAAGAACCGTTCACAATATATCTGTTCTGCCAGTTAAAATTGGTACTGCCGAAGAATGACGCATATTGGAATGCGTTGTACGTTGTATTGTTGGAAACAGTACCAGCCAAAGCAATATTGTTGATATAAGCGTCTGAACTAAAATTATAAGCGTTCACGCTAAACGGCATTTCAGCAACGGTTTTCATAATGGTAGCACCCGCCATTACATTTAATGTACCGCGGCTGATTGAACGTACATATTGCAGCTGCGGTTCAAAATTCAACGATTGACTGCGGTTGGTAGAAAGCAGATTGGAAGACAGGAAAAAAGTATTGCCTGGATTGGCCGCTGATTTTGGATTCAGTTGTTGTTGATCTGTTTCCACACGGGTATACCCGATGGAAGCTTTGGCATCCAGACCCGGTAATATGTTGTAGCGCAATGATAAATTAGAAGTAAGGGAAAAAGTTTTATTAGAATAAGAAGTTCTTATCGCTGCATAAGGGTTGTTACCATTCCAGTCCCATTTTAAGTTTCCTGCAGCATCAAAAGCCTCAAAATTTGGTGGCATCGAATAAGCATAAGTGCCATATGAGCCGGTGGGCAGCCTGGTATTTGTCGAATTCACCATTCCAGTTAAAGCAATACTGAACTTGCCGGAATTAGCAGTATGGTTCAGGGAATAATGTACACCAGCTTTTTCGGAACCGCGCCTGTCAGGGAAAATGCTGTTTTCGTAATGATAATTGCCAGAAATAAGGAATGAAGTTCCGCCGGCTCCACCGCTCATGCTCACATTCACATCGGTGGTATGCGCAGTGTTGCCCAATAGTCTATCCTGCCAATCTATGGTTTTGGTACTATCCCAGGTAAACAGATCAGGGGCGCTTATAGCAGTGGGCGATATACCGGAATTCTTAAATGCTTCTTTGCGCAAGGCAATATATTCAGGTGTTGTTAAGAGATCTACCCTCCTGGTATTGATCGCAATACCAGTATTCACATTGATTTCCACTTTTGTTTTACCCTGCTTCCCTTTTTTAGTAGTGATCAACATTACACCGTTGCCTGCACGTGAACCGTAGATAGCGGTAGCATCAGCATCTTTCAGGATCTCGACACTTTCAATATCGTTTGGATTAAAACTGTACAGGGGATTTCCATAACCACCCGGACCGATTATATTATAGGAACTTCTGGAGCTTCCTGTCCCGCTGACAGACGGAAGAATAATAGGTACATTGGGATAAGGTACACCATCAACTATCACCAGTGGAGCACTGGTAAAAGGATCAGTATTAACAGAGTTTTGTCCTCTTACCTGAAAAGTAACGTCTCCACCGGCCAGTCCGCTGGCCTGGCTGATACTTAACCCGGTTACTCTGCCCGCCAGTGCCTGCAATACGTTGTTTACCGGCTGTTTGGCAATTTCTTCACCGGTTACACGGCTTATAGAACCAGTGCTGAGCCGGCGGGTTGTACTCTGACCGTATGCCAGCACCTGTACCTCGTCAAGTTTGCTTACAGCAGCCTTTAACTGCAGATACAGGAAGCCCTTATTATCTTTCTGTGGTATTTCCTTTACCTGTACTTCTCTTGTTTCATGCCCTATAGCGCTGATCAGCAGTACATCACCGGCTTCCAGGCCACGCAGGGTAAACCGTCCTGAGGCATCGCTGATGATCCCTTTGCCGGTGCGTTTTACCTGCACGGTAACATCACCCAGGGGACCTGCTTCCCCGATTATTTGTCCGCTTATTTCCAGGGAAGGGGGGGAGACTACAGGTTCATCGATGTTCCGGGGCGCAGGAGCTGCTTTTTCCTTTAATTTCAGTACTACTGTCCGGTCAATGATTTCGTAAGAAAAAGGCTGGTTTCTGAAACACTGGCCAAGTGTTTCCTGGATGGAACTGTTGTGTACGGAAATGTCCACTTTTTTGGCTTCTTTCATCCATTCTATCCGGTAAACAAAGGAATACCCGGTTTGCCGCTGGATTTCGGCAAAAGCCTTTTCCAACGCTACATTTCTGGCAGAATAGGTAACGGTCTGGGCCAGACTTGTTGCACTTACATGTAAAACCCCAGCTAATAGGAGAACTGCCATTAGTTTCATGACTCTCCGGATTTTGGTTGTTACGGTACCGCACCTGAGTGGATACCCGGCGAAAAAATTCATTACCTTTGGATTTGGGTGATTAAATACGCGATTTAGACGATCATGCTAATTGCCCAATAGTGCCGGACTCCGATTGCAGTCGGAATCCGGTTTTTGGTTGGTTTTGGTTATGGTTCACTGTTTTATCTGTCCATGCATTTCCCTCTTTTTATAGGTATAGTAAACTGTAGTAAGACTATTCTGGTGTAATGATCAATTGCCTTCCGCGCAGTTCTGCCTCTATGCCGCTTAATTCCAGTACTTTTATCACTTGCGACAGGTTCATATTACGCGGTACTTCCCCTCCCAGGTGTACGTCTTTAAAGCTGCCCTCATACACGACTTCCACATCATACCAGCGGGCCAGCTGTCGCATTATCACGGTAACATCATCTCCTCCAAAGCGGAACCGGCCTTCTTTCCATGCAATCGCTTCGTTGACGTCTACCCTGGCAATGTTGATGTTTTCAACTGCCGGCAGTATGCTGGCCTGCTCCCCAGGTTTTAACACATTGCTCTGTGTTCCCTTCACTACTTTCACCGCTCCTTCGAGCAAGGTTGTTTTTAACGCCGGTTCATCTGTGTAGGCCATGATATTAAAATGGGTGCCCAATACATCCACTTCCATATTATTCACAACAACCCTGAAAGGCATGGCCTCATTCTTTGCCACTTCAAAATAGGCTTCCCCGCTAAGCTCTACCATCCTGGCTCTGCCCTTGAAAGCCGTTGGATAGCGCAAACTACTGGCGGCATTCAACCATACCTGCGTACCATCAGGCAATGTTACCTGGAACTGGCCACCCTTTGGTGTAGTAAGTACATTATAAGATAATTCTGTCTGTCCCTTTCCCGTGTTATAAGCCAGTTGTCCGCTGTCTAACTTGATCACCTTAGTATTGCCCTGTTGCGTCAACATACCGTTCTGTACACTATCGAGGGTAATAACCGAACCATCCGCCAGTGTTAATGTGGCTTTGCTGCTGCCAGGCTTTATGTCCTGCACCATTGTACCGATATGCTGCTGCTGGCGGTTCTGCCATAAGTAAACGCCTCCGATCACCAGGCACAAGACGGCTGCTGCTGCTGCAAGACGCCACCACTTACGGGACGGGCTATAGAGCGGCACCACCTGAGATGAGGCTGCCGAAACCGGGGGTAGGTCTGGCAGCGGATACTTACCCGGAGATGCTTCCTGCCTGTTCCACGTCTCATCAAATAATGAGAATACCATTACCTCCTGCAAATCATCCCCATCTGCCCCAAGTTTATCTATCAGTTCCTGCAACTCTTCTCTTGTGCATCGATTATCGATGTACTTTTTGTACAATGCTGCTAATTGTTCCTTATTCAATGCCATTGTTATTTTAGCGCACTTTATACAGATACGCCTGGAAAGAAAAAGAATACTAGTTGTCCCGAAAAAAAATTTAAAATAATAGTATGCCTATACGGACTGACGTTGCTGCATACAGATTGCGAGCACCAGGAGGGCGATATCGGAGTGGGTGGTTACATACCGGCGTATGAAACTAATAGCCTCTGCCATATGGTTTCTTACAGTGTTCTTACTGATCCCCATCTTGCTGGCGATCTCCTCGTAACTGAGGTCTTCGTCCCTGCTAAGCAGGTATATCTTTTGTTTCTGTGGTGGGAGTTGCCTGATCGCGTCGTGATAGGCTTTCTGTAATTGTTTTTCCATCAGATGGTCCGGGCTGACCTGCTGCAATGCCGTCATATTATCGTAAAGCTGTTGCTGCAACGTTCTGTCGCGTTTAGCCTTGCGGAAAAAAGTAATAACCTGGTGATAAGTGATTTTCCTGATGTATGCTGTAAAAGACTGGTTGATATCTATCTGGTCTCTTCTGTCCCATAATTTCAAAAAGACCTCCTGCACCACTTCTTCGGCTGTTGAGCTGGATTTCGTAAGTATAAAGGCAAAAGAAAAGATTTTGTCCCTGTATAATTCATACAATTCAGCAAAAGCTGTGGCGTCTCCTTCAATCAGCATCCTGATCAATTCATAGTCCGAATGCCTGGAAGACATAATTTAATAAAAGTTTGTTATGGTGCGACATTTCTCAGTCTGTTGGTTTGTGCATTCCCGGCAATATCCAAGTTGGATATTTTGACACCTTAAAGGTAGTAAAATCCTGATAAGATCGGGTATATTATAGTTGTATTCTTTAGCGGGAAGGCGAAGCTGTAGTTATTATATATAATAAATCAATATTATCCAGCAGTGCGTACACTCGATGCAGAAAAACTCCTTATACATGCAGATACATTTGCCTTGAATACAATCTTCTGAAGTTATATTTAAAGGTGATAAGATAGAAAGTGCCCCGCCAGTTCAACTATTTATCTCTGCAAAAACTTTACTATTAAAATCATAGGGCTGACCTGTAAGATTATACAGAGGCAGCAAGGAATTGTATTGCTGTTCAAAAGCCTCATACTGTGCCAGAAACAGCGCATACCATGCTGCTCCTTCTTCTTTGAACAGATTCAGTTCTGCAAACATATCCAGCGACAGCTTAAATCGCTGCATATGGAAAATAAATCTCCCCTTCACATCATGTTGCTGCATAGTAGTAAGCCCGGTTAGATCAATGCAGCCCTGCAGGGTTTTGGTAATCTCCATGAAAGTGAACATGCCATGGAAAAACAGATATACACTGGGGTAATGACCCGGATTGCCCACGAGATCGCCCAGCGGCGTATTGTAGTTGATAGTGAACAGCTGCTGCTTGGTTTCATACGTTAAAGTAAAGTAAGTGACATGGGCACCTTCATGCGAAATATGATCTGCAAAGAATATTTCATCATCCCAGGGGTTGACGTGCAGGAAAATCATGTTGTGGGCAGACAATACCGAAAAAGAATTCTGCTGTGTTGCTGTAAACAGCATGACCTTCTTCAGATTTTTCAGCAACAGTCCGAAATGATCAGGGTTTAGCTGCCGGATGATATGCATACCTTTGTTGAACGATGCCAGATGCTGCAGATGCAATCCGGATACATGGATATCCTCCGGGTGGTTACCCTGTTCTGTGAATACATTCATCAGTAATGGGTGATGATCTGTCACGATCTCTATGCCATGCTCGCTATGGAGTATCGGTTCAAAAGTAAAGGGTATCTCGTTTTCTCCATCGAGCAACGTCATGGTATTGCCGGTGGTACGGAGCATGAGCGAACTACCGGTAAAGGATGTACGGAGGTAGCCGGTATTGGGGAGGTAGATAAGCCCGTTGCTGTTTGGAAACACTGCTATTAGCGGTTTCCTGGACTGCTCATAACCATAGATGATGCTGTCCAGCCATTTGTTGTCCTGCTGCTGCAGATAGGTATACAGCAATGGCTCAAGATAAATATCGTCGTTGTAGAAATCAAGCCGCTGGAAAATATCCTTGTGCCTGGCATACAGCATTTTCTTTACGGAATCTACCACGGCGCCCAGATGCTCTTCAAAGTTTGCATAGTAGTTCATATCAGTAAGTATTTTTATTAATAATGGAATTAAATAACCTGTCGTACAATGTCAGGTCTTCTACGATGATGTCTGCCTCTCCGGTCAGTTCACTTTTATTATCCAATGGTTTGTGCAGCGTGGTAACCAGGGGCTTTGGCAGCTGTACTTTTACGCTATAGAAGCCTTCTTTGGCGGCTGCAGACATAGCCGTTACCGTACCTTTCAGCATGCCAAATTCCGTATATGGGTAGTTGTTAAGCCGGATATTGCATTTCAGGCCCACCCGTACTTTCCCGGAGTTGGTGATAGGCAGTTTGGCAATGGCAAAATACTCCTGGCCGGATACCGGCGTGATGGTAAATACTTTCTGTTCGTTGCTCAGGAACTGATCCGCTGTTCTGATATCATAAAAATTCAATACTCCGCTGACGGGAGCATCCAGTACATATTTGTTCTGCCATTCTGTAAGCTGGAAGGTAAGGTCGCTGTACGACTGGAAAATGTTTTTACGCAGGTTGAATAGGGTATTGTCGTAATCCGCTGCGAGGGTGACGTTCTCTTTGGTAAGCGCCTGTTCCTGCAGCTGGTTGCTAACCCGGGTGTTGTTCAGCTCTTCCACGATGCTCTGGGTGTTGAGGTACGCAATTTCCTTTTGTTCCACCTCTGTTTTGGCTACTACCCGCAAGCTATCCAGCAGCATGTTCCGGTCCAGATCCGACTTGGATAACATGCTTTGGCGCTGCAGAATCGTTAGTTTATGCTGCAGCTGGCGGTCCAGGTCGTTCATGCTCCTGGCCCTGTCTGCATTGATGGTCAGTTGCCGGCGCTGGATGTTCAGGCGGTTAAATAACCGCAGCTCTTCTACGCTTTTGTAAAAGCGTGCGTATCCCGATTGCATATCACCAAGTGCGGTCAGTTCTTCAAATTTTACGGTATCTATTTTCTCCCAGAATCCTGACCCGCTTACGTGCCGCAATATTTCACGCAGCTGCAGCACTTCCTGATAGCTGGCACTGTTGTATAATACCATGATCCATTCACCAATGCTGACGGTATCCTGGTCGGCCTTGAGCAGACTCACTATCCGGCTGCTGACACGATTATGCACGGTAACGGGTGGCGTACTGGTGGTAACTACCGCTTCCGATGTAATTACATCCGGGTAACGGACTACTTTCATGCCGATGATGATGATGATGAAAATCACCAGCATACCAATGCTGCCATAGGTAATAATCCTGGATGGAACCTTGTCCAGTATATCCTGGAAGTATTCGCTGCGGATGTTGATCCTGTTTATTTTTTGTTCGTCAATTGGCAATTTCTAACTGATTTTTGATTAATGTATGATAGTATCCCTTGCGTTCCACCAGCTCTTCATGGCGGCCTATTTCCTTTATTTCACCCTTATCCAGCACAATGATCTGATCTGCCCGGCGAACGGTGCTTAACCGGTGTGCAATGATGATGACGGTTTTACCCTGGAAGAAGGCATCCAGGTTTTCCACGATCTTTTTTTCATTATTGGCATCGAGGGCGCTGGTAGCCTCGTCGAAGAAGAGGAATTCAGGATTCTTATAAACAGCTCTGGCAATAAGTATACGCTGACGTTGTCCGCCGCTGAGTGTTCTTCCGCTGGAGCCTGCGGCGCCAATAATGGAGTTGAACCCGGCAGGTAACGCATTGATCAATTCCTCGATATTGGCTATTTTGGCGGCATTCAGCAGTTTGTTGATGTCTACGTTTTCATCGCTGGCGGATTCTGTGATATTCTGTGTGATAGTGTCGGAAAATATGTAACCATCCTGCATCACGGTGCCGCAGAGGGAGCGCCAGTTGTCGGATCCAATATGTCGCAGGTTGTAATTACCCACCATAATATCGCCGGTAGTAGGTAGATATAGTTTGAGCAGGAGCTTAAGCAGCGTGGTTTTGCCGCTGCCGCTGTCGCCAACGATGGCGGTTATTTTTCCCCGCGGAATTGTCAGGTTCAGGTTCTTTAGTACAAGAGTGTTAATATCCCGTACATACGAAAAACTGAGATCTTTGATGTGTATATCATAATTCTGAGGCGGGAGTTTCATCAGGGTATTGTCGTTCAGTTGTTCCTGTTCAGGGGTAATATGATCTATATCGGCGAACCGCTCCATGCTGAGGCGCGCATCCTGTATGGACCGGAAAAAGTTCACAAGGCCCAGCATGGGACCATTAATCTGCCCTACGATATATTGTATGGCCAGCATAACCCCCAGGCTGATTTTTCCGTCCATCACCAGCAGTGCGGAGGAAAACGTGATCAGGATATTCTTTACCTCGTTGATAACGTTGCCGCCTATACTCTGAAACTGAGTCAGCTTGAGGGAGGATACCGATGTTTTGAAGTAATCTACCCGTACACGTTCCCAGTCCCGTATATGCTTTCTTTCTGAACCATTTACCTTTACTTCCTGTATGCCGCCCACAATCTGTATCAGTTTGCTGTTCATGCCGGAGGATGAGTCGAACCGGCGGAAGTCCAGCTCCGCACGCTTTTTCATGAATGCCCATACCCAGGTGGTATACAACGCGATGCCTAGTATGAAAATGAAAAAGATGGTCCAGCTGTAATAGGCCAGCACCACGAGAAAGATAGTGGCGTTGAGATAGGAAAAGAATGCGTCAGGGGCTGTGGAGAGAAAGGCGTCCAGCCGGGATGATTCATTGATACGTTGCAGAATATCGCCTGGCGTTTTGGAATCGAAGAACGAAACCGTTTTGCTGAGCAGCTTCACCAGGTAGTCCGATGAGATGAGCATATTTATACGGGCTGCCACATACAACAGCAGCCAACTCCGGATGGCTGCTATAAATGACATACTAAAGAACAGCATTAACTGTGCTAATAGCAGCACATATACGAAATTCAGGTTGTTGAGATTGATGCCTTTATCTACCAGCTTCTGTGTGAGGAAGGGGAGTATCAACTGCAGTATGCTGCCCAGGAATAACCCCAGAAATATCTGCACTATATATTTGCTGTAATTTTTGATATAAGGGAAAAGCCCCAGTAGCCCTTTGGAGGATTCGGTGTTTTTTTGTTCAAAGAAGCTGGAGGATGGTTCCAGTAATAGTACGATGCCTTTGGTGTTTTCATCTGCCAGCGCGTTATTCTGCCAGGCTTCAATGAAATCTTTTTTGCTGTAGGAGAGAAGGCCGTGAGAGGGGTCCGCCACTTGTACCTGTCCTTTGTCAAAGGCATATACGATCAGGAAGTGCCGGTCGCGCCAGTAGGTGATACAGGGCAGGGGAGCCTTTTGTTCCAGCACCTCATAGGAGATAGAGGCCGGCACGGTTTTGAACCCCAGTGTTTCAGCACCTTTCATCAGGGATTTGATCGTGATACCATCCGGCGTGATGTTACAAATATCACGCAGGTGCTCGGAGCTGAAATTCCGCCCGTAAAATTTGGATATGATTTTCAGACATGCAGGCCCGCAGTCGAACTGATCTATCTGTTTAAAAAACGGAAATTTTTTCTTCTTGAATAAAGGCATAGCACTTGGCTCTTATGTTATGGTAAACAATTGCACAGCGGATCTGATTTTACCAGGTATTTTCCTGCTGATTGAACGTGCACATATCTGTTTTATAATACTTGTCGTTTTCCTGTCTGATATCACTGTTACTGACACAGGTATAGCGGTACTGACAGTTTTTGCAGTCTTCAATCCGGTCGTTGGAAAGAAACCACTTTTCACGAAATGCGGGCTGGGTGATCACCACCTCCAGCCGTTGTTCGTTTACGTGGCCGAAAGTATTGGCATGCGAAATGTAATTCCTGATATTTCCCTGGCTATCGATGGCCACTTTCCGGTTCAGGCCCAGGTTGTGGGACTGGGCTTCCGTGAAGCTGATAATGTTGGGGGAGAATCTTTCCAGGCGAATCTTTTCATTGGTCTCCTGCCTGATATCTTTTTTGAATGCTACTATTTTTCTGCCAAAACGGTCGTTGTCATTATACAATACGGTGTCTTCCGGCGCTGCATATACATATATCCTGCGCAGGCGTGGTTGCAGGTCCATCAGGGCTATCCACTGTGCTGCGCTGATATCACCGGCAGGGGCCATTATTTCACAATAGTTGATCTGGGTACCGGCAAGGGCTTTCAGGATTTCATCTGTAATTTGTACGGGACTGAAATAGCGGAGTAGCCGTATCTGTACCGCCTGGCAGCTTAGTTCATTGAGTTGCGCTATGATGGCAGGAAAATGGTAGCTGCCCGGATCATCCTGTTCCAGAATGGCGTTGGTGATATGATGGGGCATTTCCCAGGATAGATCAATATCGGGGAAGCGTTCCGGTTCGGTGGTGTAGAACGCAATTTCTTTTTCAACGAACTTATCCATGAACTGTTTGATCTGCCGGTAACGGGTTTCACCATATATCTCCGGTAATTGCTCCAGTGGCGTAAATTCCACTTCCCGAAGTACATCGAGGAAGGCATTAGGGAGGTCATAAATAACAGAGCGCTCCAGGTCATAAATGGCGCTGCTGTGTTTACCAGCAACAATACGGCAGGACGCAAAAAATTTAAACCATTCCATCGTTACAGAATATTGGAAATCGCTTTATAAAAAGGCAAAATCACATAGGCGGATGTGTTATGCAGATGACTGTGCACTGTGGTAGGTGCGGAGATGGCTTTATCGCTGATGCTCCTGACAAACAGGTAATAGTTGACAGGCAGAGCGGAGGCAAGTTCCGGCGGAAATGGCTGCAGGGAAACGGGTGGTTCCTCAGGGTATTTATGCATGGTGTGAAAGGTATTGTGCAATTTTTTTATCCAGTTGATAATTACAGGGAACAGAGGTCATATCGTATTGTCCCACAGGATTTACTTCCAGGAAAACGTAACGGCCGCTGCGTGTTTTTACAAAGTCCAGCGAGCCGGTATTCAGTTGCATGGCCTGCATGAGCTGCACTATCAGGTGCTGGATGTTTTCCGGAAGGAGATAGGGAACATTTCTGTTGTTGGCATATTTCCTGAAATCGATTTTGGTCTGTTGGTTCATTTGAGAGAAAATAGCCATGGCATAGCATTTCCCATCGAGGTAGAAGACGCGGAGGTCCAGTTCTTTATCCAGTTTTTCCTGAAATAGTGAATAGAAGAATTCCTCCGGAAGGGCGGTTAGGATGTCCGGGGTGATTTCTTCTGTATAGCTGGTGTAGTTCGTGGTCTTATCTTCCTGTATGGTGATTCCGGGGCTTTCCCAGAGCGCTTTGGTGATCAGGGGGCCGTGGATATCCAGAAACTCCTGCAGTTCTTTTTTTGAGCGGGTAATGAGCGTTGCAGGTACATCCAGTCCCAGTTGCTGTGCGGTGATGAGCACTTCAATTTTGTTAACACTGGATTTACCGAAATTGCCCAATATCCGGGTAGATGTTGCCAGCAGAACAAACAGGGCTTTTTTGGCAATGGTGTTCTCCTGGCCGAGATGATGTACAATGTCCGGGTAATAACTGGCTGTTTGCAGGGAGGCTATGGCCCGTGTATCAGGTGGTTTGGTGCCGTCCCGCCGATACCATACTGCAGTGATTTCCGACAGTGCGGCGCGTACTTTGCCGTTAAAATGCATATCTGCCTGACTGCTGACTACCTGTAAGGTGGGGGCATGGGCAGGGTCCAGCAGGTCCGTACCGTTGATCCGGCGGAAGGGCTTTCCCAGATAGCGCAGCCAGTCAATCACTTTATCCGTAGAAGGTTCCAGGTCTTTGGATATTATCAGAACCATAGGTAATAAACAGATTTAAACAAGAAAAGTGATGTCAAGCAATGTTGACATCACTGTGATAAATTGAAGCAATGCTTGCTACAGGCGTAACGCCAATAACGAGTTGGAATCAGTAGTCAGTAGGACTTCCTTTTCGTAATCAATCCAGTCAATTTACACCTTCACGGTCAGGGTTGCACGTAGTATGGCATGCAGCTGCAGCCAGCCCCGACATTCTTTCGATCTCATTTTCTGTATTGATCTCGTTATTTTTAAAATCTTCCAGGGATAATCTGTTCATGGGAGGATTTTAGCGGTGTGATACGAAGGGTAACAGGGCTATGCTACAAACATTTCATTCCTGCAGGTTACATTTTTAGTTTTGTACTGGCAGGAATTACCTTCTTAAAACAAGGTCAACGCAGGGCTGATAGAAAGATCACTGATTTCTGCCAGCTGTACTGCTTCTTGCGTATAGTCAACCCAGTCAATGTAAGTGGCGTCCGCCTGAGGGTTGCAGGTCTTGTGACAGGCAGCAGCGGCAAGTCCCATGAGCTTTTCAATTTCGTTATTGCTCTCAGCAATATCCAGTTGGAAGTCGTCCAGTGACAAACGTTTTGATTGTTCCATAAAATATAGGTTTTTGTTTTAAGAATAAATAAATTTATATTTAAATTCAGATATATCCAATAAAAGTTTTGACTGATTTCATTATTTTCTGACCCTTGAAGAAAAATATAAAACCCGAACCTATATCTATATACGTTAGCGTTCCATACTATCGGAAATGGTGGCGAATAACCACTTCAACAGCCCTTATTAATTACCTGAAAATTACTTTCCATGATACAGCTGCATGAACTGAGCAAGATCGGATTTGGTATGTACCGGACATCCGCCGGCCACGAAGAACACCTGGAAGCGCTACTGCATGCCGTACGTAACGGCTGCAACCTGCTGGATACCGCGTCCAATTATGAAAATGGCGCATCGGAAATGCTTGTTGGCAAACTGCTGGAAATTATTCCACGGGCGCAATTATTTATTGTTACCAAAGCAGGCTATATCAGTGGCGATAATCTCGTATCATTCAGGAAATTACAGGAATCGGGCAAGGGTTTGGAAAATGTAGTGACGATCAGTGATACCTTCCTTCATTCCATGCATCCTGAATATCTCCGCTTGCAGATAGATACTTCATTGCGCCGCATGGGTACTACCTACCTGGATGGATTCCTTCTGCATTCCCCGGAATACTTCTTTGAACAGCAGGCAGCAATTGCCACCAAAGCCGAATACTACCGCAGGTTTGAGCAGGCTTTCTCGTTCCTGGAAACGGAGGTTGCCGCCGGCAGGATACGTTACTATGGCGTCAGTTCCAATACGCTTAGTATTACAGATGGACCTAAGGCTACTGACCTGGCCGAGCTGGTTGCCGCTGCGAGGCGTATAGGAACAACCAATCATTTTAAACTGATACAGTTCCCCTTTAACATCATCGAACACCAGGCGGATGTGTATGCGCCGGCCAGTAAAATGAGTTTACTGGAAATGGCTGCCCTGCATGGTATCCGTACATTTGGTAACCGCCCGCTGAATGCTAATTCAGCCAATGGTATGCTGCGTATGGTGATCTATCCTTCCCAGCATTTTTCCAGTAATCCCGCTGCTGACGAAGCCGTGCATGATAAATGCTTTGCATTGCTGGAACAACAGCTGCAGCAAAAGAAGCCAGAGAGCAGCCTGAATAATTTTGCATTGTTGGCCTTCCTCAGAGATAACTGGAAAACTGTTCCACATGAAGAGGCCTTCAATAAGCTGTTCTACGGCACATTGTATCCGATCGCTCACCTCCTGTACGACAATAACATCCCGGTAGAGATGATGCAGTTGTTACGTTCCTTTGAGCAGATATGCTGGCAGTATTGCCTGCAAACCTCCACGGGAAGGGTGATCAGCTGGCTCAGGGAAAATGGTCAGGAACGGCTCCTCCCTACAATACAAGGAGATACACTGCCTGTAGTTCTCTGTAGGGAATATCTGCACCGGGGCATGGATCATGTACTGGTAGGGATGCGCCGCGTTTCCTATGTGGATGAGTTGAAGCCTGTTTTTCCACCGGTATCGCCTGTAGACGCATGTTAATTTTTTGCGGGCTTTTTAAAGAAGTCTGCTTCTATAGCCGGCAGTTCCCTTGCATATTGTGCCGCATCCCATTTCATATCAAAGCCTGACAGGTACTCGGCCATGGAAGACAATCCCATGGAGGCGCGCCGTTTGTCTACTTCTTCAGGATTTTCCAGTGGAGCCACCTGGTAATGATTTGTTTTCATATTCCAGATCACCTGGCTGCCATACAGCTGACGGTTGCCATGATGCAACGCCACACGATCTTCCAGCAGTGCCAGACTTCTCAGTGCCGCTTTACCATTGGCTGCAGCATCACGCATCACCGGCAGGTACTTATTCTGGGTTTGAATGCCCGAATGCTGTATCACCATAAAGAGGGTGGTATTGCCACTCTTACCTATCTCATCTTCTCCCAGCCAGCCAAATTTATCAATAATGGCGGCTACCTTCAGCAAATTCAATGAATCAGCGGTAGCCATGTTTTTAAACAGGGATTTCATTTCGGGAGAATCTCCACCGTATTTACTTTGCACACTTTCCAGTTGCGAACGATACTGCTGATCCGAGGAGGCAGCCGTTGCTAACATCTGGATGATGGAATCTTTTTGTATAAGGGTTAAAGGTGCATGCTGACAAAAGGCGCTGTTACCTAAACATACCATCAGCAATGATATACATGCGGGATAACATTTCATAGTGATTGTTTACCAGCTAAATAAAAAAGTCAAAACAAAACATGCAGGCAGAAAGTTATACAGTAACTCCTGCCTGCTTTTCACTCATGCGGTTGCGTTACTGATTAAGCCAGTGCACTCAACTGATCGTTTAGGCTCAGTTGAGGGGCTGCCTCAGCAAGACCCCATTCGTAATCAATCAGGGTAGTGCTACCATCCTCGTTTTTGTGAGGGCCGGTAAGATGACAGCCGGCAGCTGCCAGTCCGAGCATTCTTTCTACTTCATTGCCAGAATTAACTGCTTCCATCTGGAAGTCTTCAAGGGTTAAACGCTTTGAATTTTTCATAAAAAAACTGGGTTTGGGATGAGAAATTGAATATAGAGATTTTAACAAGTTAAATCATATTCTTGTAATTTCCATTGATTTTTCCTGCTGTAAAACTGCTGTATTCCCTGATATCTGGTGGCGGGATGTGTCCAGGCTGATAATAACTGATTGATGATAAGTGTTTTCCGGACAGACTTATACGGAATACCAGCTAACAGTCAGCATAAAATAAATGAAAAAAATAAGGATAACTTTTCAAGCCCTATAATATATATATCAGCGTTACAGGCGGTTAACGGTAAATTATATACGCTGCAATCACCGGAGTTTTAACTGCTGCATATAATAGCTGTACATCCAGCCTTTTACCTGATAGGGATAAGGTTCATAAATAGCATTGTCTTCCGGAATGGAATAACCTTCCTTGAAATTTTTCCAGGATGCAGCCAGTGTTTCCCGCGCTTCCAGTTCACGATGTAACCTTATCAGGCAAAGACTTTTGTAATATCCTGCATCTGAAAACTGCGGGTATTGTATCAGCGCCTTGTTGAAAAAATCTAATGCAGTGTAATAGTCTGCCGTTTCATAACCGGCTATACCCAGGTAAAAATAATAGAGGAAATGTACCGGCGCACTGGGGCTACTTTCCTGTACGCGTCGGATTGTTTGCAACAGAGCAGCTTTGGCGGCAGGATAGTTGGTCAGCTGCAGGTAACTCAGGCCCAGGTAAAAATCATAACCATGATCCATGACGCCCTGATGGTACCTTGCTATTTTGGCGGTATTGAAATCTGCTATGGCACCCTGATAGTTTTTCTGGAAAATACATTTAATAAATGCCCTGTAATCGAGGTATTCCGCCGGATCAAGCGCCACGGCTTTGTCCAGGTATATCATTCCTGCCTCATATTTACGCTGTTTGAAAAGCGGCATGGCCTTCTGCTGCCAGAAGGAGGCTTCTCCGGGAAGTATTGCGAGCGCACTGTCCAGGTACTGCTGCCATTCTGGTGAAAAATAATGATGCCGGTATGCGCCGTTGACAAGAAATCTTTTCTCTACGGAGTCTTTATCGGGTTGGAATTGAGCGGAAACTGTACTGCCAGCCAGGAAGAATGGCAGGAGCAGGAGGGTAACGGGTATTGCTTTCATGTGTTATAAAGATAATTCCTGAATATAGGATTATCAGGCCAATAGCTAATACTTTTCTTTAATTTGCTGTTCATCTTATAACGTCCTGTTCAGCGTTATGTTTTTTTTTATAAACAGACAATAATATGAACTTTGATACTTTAAGACAAAAAATAGAAGAGGCAACTAAAAAAGCATTTATTGAAATGTTTGAAAATTATGGAGCTGACGAAATTTATGGATTTGCGTTGTATAGTGATGAAGGTGCTATGACCGTGTGTCCTTCGACTAACACTTTAAAGCATTTGACTACTGTTGACCAAGACGATTTAACTTATCACAAATTTGAGCCAGCAGAATGGAAATATGAAATGAAAGGTGCTGACGAAGAGTTTAACGAAATTTGTATACAATTAAGAACCGAACTTGAGGAAAATGAATTTCTTGACAATCATGAATATAATGAAGAATGGTTTTTAAAATTTCAAAGCCAACTTTATAAAACCTGTATTGGGGTTTTGGAAAAACTAAAAAACGAGGGCTTTTTCAACAAAATAGTTGGTAAAGACATTTTTCTAACCTTTACAGTTTCTGAATATGAATTTGAAACGAAAGACTTAGAAAACATAATAAACAAACTTAACGACGACGCATACAAAACGGAATATTTAGATTGGATGAAAACGTGGGGACGATAAGCCGAACGCACAACATGTTTTCGTTTATTCTACTCTTAATTTCCAATAATCCCCACCAGCAGATTTTGACTTTCCATTGATCGCGCCCGAGATCCTGGAAAGTCCGATGCCCTCAATACGGGCAGCCTCACTGATGCTGGGATATTCTTTAATGAGTTCACCTGCCAGGGAATATTTCAGGACGGGCTTACTAATCTTCCTGATATGTCTTTGCGTGGGTGCAAAGTATTCTTTAATATCAATTTTTGCCGGGCCATCACCATATTGCCAAATAAAACCACCGGTAGTCTTTAATTTACCACGGGCGACCATCGAGATCGAAGAAGAAGAAGTTCCTGTGACGGTGGCTGCTTCCCGTGTGCTTTTATAGACATGAAGCTTGTGTCCCGTCAGATCATACTGGGTGACGATATGTGCTTTATTGGGAGAGGGTGTTTGGGCCAGGTCCCCATGATAAATATTTCCTCTTGTCCGCCATACAAACCCTGCAGCTGACCGTGTCTGATTATCCAGCGCTGCTGAAATTCCGCTTATATTAACACCACATGCTTTGGCAGCCTCCATTAAACTGGAATAAACGGCCAGTTTTTTTCCGTCCAATGAATACCGGATTACCTGCTTTCCTTTCCCGGCACCTGGATGTTTTGCCGTTTCAGCTGGAAGTTTCTGAGCTTCCTTTGCTGTCGCAAACCTCCAGATAAAACCACCAGCTGTTTTATTATGGCCATTCACATTTTTCTGGATATTATCGGGTGTAAGTCCTGTGGCACGGGCAGCAGCTTCTATTGTAGGATAGGTGTCTATCTTTTCCCCTTCCCGTGTGTGCCGGGTAACAGGTTTACCCCGGCGGTAATTCTTGTATTCCCCCGAATAAGGATCGCTTTGGAATCGCCATACAAAGCCATGTGCTACTTTAGATTTTCTATTAGCACAATCAAGGAGTACAGCCGTGCTAAATCCGGTAAGACGGGCTGCTTCGTTAACACTTGTAAAGCTTGCAACCTTCTTACCGTCCAGGTTATATTGTACAATCTCCTTTGGTTTGTTTTTGATTTTATTTTTATACTCGCCATTGTAAGAATCCCCTTCGTAGCGCCAGACAAAACCACCGCATGTCATGGATTTTCGCAGGGCGCATCTGCTGATGGTATTGGGGTCTACACCCATTTGGGTCCCGGCTTCTTTTACACTCTGATAAGTCTTTATTTTCTTCCCTTCCGGATTGTATTGGTTGACGGGCTTCTCATAAGAAAAACCCGCATGTTCACCATGATAAGGCATATCCTTAAACCGGTATACAGAGCCATGTAATTGTACAACTTTCTGTTGGGCGGCCATCCGGATGCTTCCCCGAGACGTATCATTGGCCAGGGCAGCCTGTTCAACGCTATCATATTCATTTAATTTTTTTCCGTCCAGAGAGTATTTAATGATGGGGCGTGGGGCGTTCTTTTCCGACGACTGCCGGTTGGCCTTTTTCATTTTCAGGCCTGTACGGGGCCTGCGTTTTAAGGCAAGGCCATGCCCATAGAGTTCCGTGCCATTCATGAGCACCAGATTATCGTACCGGTTATTGCAATTATCGCCATCTTTATGAACTACCAAAAGGTTGTCCATAGTAGTTCCCGGCGGCGCGACAAAAAATTCGTAAACCAAACGGTTGACATTGAAACTGTACTTTTGGCCCTCATATCGGAGGTGTAGACTTAATTGCTCCCTATAATCCCCTATATAGGAATTATAAGATTTAGTCAGAAACTGCTTTCTGATCTGTTCTTTGGTATAGTAAGATTTCCCGGTTATACTATTCACGGGTCTTGGTGCTGCCAGGAGACGGCCATAGTTCGATATGGAATAATATCCATCGAACATAAGTATGTCCTTCCATTCTTCCCCTTCCATTGAGTCAAGGGAACGGTTCGTAAAGGCATATTTGGAATAGTCCCGCTGCGGGGTACGATCGGGGTTAATTCTTGGTTTCATTGAGCTTTTGAATATAAAATGTAAACTATATCCATAAATTGTCCCATAATTTAGGCTGATAAGGGGCAATAAATATTCGCTGATCTAAAATAGAAAATGTATAATGTAGAATACGTTAACCCGATGTTATTGATTGAAAAATGTGGATTCTACTTATTTTGAAATAGTGATATATGGAATCTTTTAACTGGTACACCATGATGGGTATCATCAGAAACATTGAGCGGGCACCTAAAAGACATTTATTGGGGTAGCGCTTTGGGGAGTGTATAGCTAAATCTTTAATGATCTCAGGAGATAAGCAGGGTTAGAGCAGGAGGAAAGACGGGGAAAGGTTGGACCTATACTGAAGTAAGGTGTTTGCTCGGGTAAATTATACTAAAACTCAATTATGGGGTTATACATAGTTCTTCATTTACTGTATCAGATATATTTTATGCAAAAAATATCAGCAAACGCTTTTTCATGACATAGCGATGCTCATGGAAACATCCTTCCATGAGATATAACATTCATATTTTCATTGTGAAGAACGGATAATGTTAGCCTTCCGGGAGAGAATTATAAACAACAGACCTTAATATACTGGCAGGTACAGGGTATGGAGGGATTGTCCATAACCTGGGTGCTTTATTACGGTATTGTTTTTTTACTTCTTTCGGCTGTTCCTGTGGTGGTATTATAGCCATAACATCCAGGACGCATGCAGTTTTGTTTTGAGATAGATGTAAATGTCCATTCACCTCATATAAGGATTGTACTTCCAACAGGATAAGTGTAATGTTTCTACTGTCCGGATCCAGTTTAAGGGTAATGGGAGAATATTTTTCTCCCCGTTTGATTATGGTGGCTTCACCTATCACCTGGCGGGTGGTATGCTTTGTAAAATTGACGGATAAACCAATTGCCTTTATTGATAGATGGGTGACGTTTCGTAATGCGTTGCTGCTACTGGTGAAAGTACCAGGGAATGATAGAATAAGATCTCCCTGATCGTTTTTTTCAATGACAGGAGTGGCTTTTAAAAGCTGATGAATACTTGCAGCCCTGTTGAACTGAAAATCCTTCAGCAATTGCATATTGGCAGCTATTAACATTCGTCTGCCAGCCGGATGACTGCCATCTGCACGTAAGATTTTTCCCATCATGGTATTAAGACGGTAATGGAGCGTGTTATCATAGCAGTGTTGAGTATATTCACGCAGGGAATTGCGAATCAGACGGCTGGATTTACTGGCGATGCCAAAATCTGTCGCTGCCCTTTTTGTGGCAGTAGTTTGCTGTACTGTATCAGGAGCGCGGCGCACTAAGTATTGCTTCCGGTTCTTTTTATCTTTCCGGTAGTAGTACACCTGATTTCCTAATCTGCCAGAGAGGGCAATAATACTGTTTTGTTTTGCCATAAAAGGGTTCATTCAAAGCCCTATTAAGGTACTAAAAATCTGCCTTTCAGAGAAGCAATCCGTGTTATAATTCAGATTAAACCAGAAACTTTATGACTCTCAAAACTCAATTCCGATACTTTCAGCGATTTTATCGCTAAAAAACTCCCGGTGATCTCAAATATCAGTAAACAGCCTTTAAATAGAAAGAGAGGATGCTTCAATTGAAGCACCCCCTTCTTTGTTCACGGGTCTATAGGACAAGCTCATTTATAAAGAATAAAATTACCTTGCTGCCATTGGAATACTTCATAACATTCAAAACTGCAACATAATTTTATTTGGAAGTTATATCATTACTCTATAACCAATTTGTGGGTAGCCTTTAATCCTTTGTTGCCAATTACAACCACATAATATAATCCCGGCTTACTATTCAGGTTGCAGGGTATCTGTTGTATGCCTCCTGTAACAGAGCTGATAGTACCAAGGTTAGCTACCACGCTGCCCTGTGCATCATAAAGCCTGATAACAGCCTGTTCATTTTTTCCCAATGTTACTGTTATCGTCGCTTTACCGTTGGTAGGGTTGGGATAGACGCTTGTTTTTGTTACACTATGTGTTAACTGTGACGAAGCGGCAGAAAACGCAGTTCTTGCCGTTGTACCATTGCAGTTAGCTGCTACAGGTGTGTTCCCTGTAATTTCAATCCAGTCAATATCTGCGGTTGCAGTAGATGTTGTTGATTGAAGGCGGATGGTATTGTCACCGGCATTTAATGATATCGTTGTTGTTACATTGGCAAATACCGTGCTGCTGCTCGTTTTAGGGAACGGCAACGCATTGTTGATTGTGGTACCATTTATGATCAGTGCCATGCTGTAAGTATTACTGCTGCTGCTGTTTACATAACGCCAGTTAATGGAGTATGTACCAGCTGCAGGCACATTTACCTTCCAGGTAACTCCTTTGCCGGAAGCGTTGGCCAGATTAATTACCTTGCCATTGCTGGCTCCACTGTTGGTGCTGATAGCACCGTCATAACTACAAAGCCCTTGTGTGGTGGTAGCATCGTCTTCTATTCTGATAGTAGTAGAATCGCCAGTAGGAATAGAGTCAGCAGGGGTAGTAGAGCTATCAGTATTTAGCGCCTGAAAGTTGGCCGTAACGGATTTGTTACCGCTCATGGTTATGGTAGCAGCAGCAGTAGTATCTGATACATCACCGCTCCATCCAGTGAAGGTATATCCCGTAGCGGCAGTAGCCGTTACAGTTACTACGGTTGCAGAGTCATAAGTTCCTGCACCGGTTATTGTGCCACCTGTAGTTGGTGCAGCTGTGGTGGTCAGGGTGTAAGTAACAGGAGTGGTAGCAGCACTATCGCAGGAAGGGCTTGTGAGTGTAGCACCAGCACTTGCCATAACCAGGCTTTTTACATTGGCAGCGGGCGTTATGGTCAATGTGTAAGGAGGGGTGAATGCTGTACCACTGTTTGTAGTGTCGCCAGAAGTATTGGTAAAAATATTATTTCTGGAGGTCACAGCGGTAAATGTATTATCCATTGTAGTGATGGAATTAGACACATTTTCAAACACGTTACTTTCCACCAATAGATCTGCTTCAAAACCTGCCGTCACACATTTTGATGCAACAGTGCTATTGAAAAGGTTGTTAACCATATGTACTTTTCCAAATCGCACCCTTGGCATGCGTTCTTTGCAACCCTGTGCCCACCAGCAATGCTGCATGGTTACACGCAGTTTTCCTCTGTCTCCGGTAGCGCCATCACTGGAGCCAAACAGATCAGAGAACCTGTGGTCATCCGAACCACCCGGGCCGCCTGGAGTAGGGGCTTTATTGTAGATAAATTTACACCAGGTTACAGTAACGTAGTCGGCTGCATTTTTAATATCCAGGTTGCCATCCATTCCATCCTGAAATTCACAATGGTCCACCCAGATATTGGTACTGTTGTCCAACGTCATGTTATCCCAGCCGTCGGTGTCATAAGCGCCCGGGCCTTCCAAAGTGACATTTCTGAAAATGATATTCGAACATCTTTTTACATACAGTATGCCTGAATTAGCTTTTGTCTGGTCATTTGATACTAATTTAGAGCCAGGCAAACCATAAATCGTCTTTCCTGATTGGTCTTGTAAACTGATGCGCCCCGCTGAGGGAATGGTGATGGTGCCAGAGATGTGGACAACCTTCACGGAGGAAGAAGTAATGGCTGTTTTAAGATCGTTGTAATTAGTAACCACTGTGGGAGTGGCTGTTCCGCCACCTGTTACTCCACCGTTTTGACTGGCCCAGCCAACTATGGTACATTGACTTTTTGCAAATAAATTGGTAAGGCATAGCAATGCGCTTAACCCCATGGATAAGATCCAGGATTTTGTCATAGGTTTTTCGTTTTACGAATAATGATTAAAAAATAAATAATACAAATCCGACCTGGTAGGGACAGGGCAGAATAGTAATTAGATGCCGGGATTTCGACAGCATTCATTGCTCATGGCACAAAAGTGTTAAATTTTTATTGATTTTTTAACCGTTCATAAAAAATTAATACAAGTTATTTACGCAAACGTTCCCGAAGGCTTTTATTGCGAAATAAAAGTAATTCGCTTGAAAATGAGAATACATTGACGGTCAGCTACTTGACAACGTTAAAGAGTATACGTTAATTGATATGACACGATAATGTAGCTCTGCAAAGAAACTTTTTGGCTATAATTTTAATAAGTTGAGGGATAGAGTTTGATTGAAAAAACATTAATATATTAAATAAAAGCAGATATGGAATTTGCAAGGTACTGTACTATGTGGTTTACGGAATTGATGCTTATACCTTTCAATAGGAACAGGTGTTTTATTAATCTCAGGGACAATTGCCTTTCTTGCTCAAGCTACCAGGTCCTCTGCAACGAATTTTGAATGCCTGTTACTATGGATGGCAATCGCAGGCCATATATGGTGATTTTATTGATGTTGTGGAAATGAAAATTCCCCTGCCTTATTTATGCCATAAATATGGGATTGTAGGGACGATCTTATTCTAATAACTTCGTACATTACATATATTCACAACTTTAACCCCAATTTTATGCAACAAATTTTTTCAACCGGCCAGCTAAATGAATGGCAATCGGATTTCGGTGATAATCACACATTACCTTTTGTTACCACCTCAGCCCTTATCGAATTAAAAGACCTGGAAGAGTTTATTACTAAATGTAAAGAGCAGCAAGCTGATTGTGTGCGGGTCTACTTTCTCAGGTTTAAATTAAATGATATACCTACGGCTAAGGTATTGGTTGATGAAAAATTAGCTGAAGGATGCAAATGGCAGGAAGCATCTCCTGAATTTACGCAGGCAACCATTGCGATGGTGCCGGCAAAGAATTTTAAACACGATGAAAAATATATTTTTTCTGCTGATGATATTGTTGTTGAAAACCATTTACTGACTTTAATGCCAGGAACAGACAATCAAGGTACTGGCCTCAATCCTCCAGGTCGCTCAGGTATCCCTGCGGTAAAAGCATAAAATGGATGTCGAACAATTTATATCAACATTTCCTTTATTCGTGGTTGGGTTGGCAGCCGTGGTTAGTCTTATAAGCTTTCGTGATCATTACCCTACTGTGTTAAAAAAAATGTCCTTATTATGGGTCATTAATTTTTTTATTGATTGTGCTGGGCATATTACAAAGCATTTGGGTGTTAAAAACCATTGGATATATAACATCCATTACTGGATTATGTATCTTGCTTTGGCATATTTATATCAGCGGCAAATACAAAATGAATATGTCCGCCGCAGCATTAGTTGGTTTTATGTTCTTTTCTCCATACTTGTAGTGTTTGAATCAATTTGTTTTGGAGTAACAGATCTGCAAACAATTATTATTGTTGCTGGCGGCGTTTTCATAATTTTTCTATCGGCGTCCTATTTCAGACAATTGTATCTGAGCGAAGAAACAGAAAGAATCACGCGCGATCCCTGGTTCTGGTTCAGTTTTGGTTTCCTTATTAATTTCGGTGGTACAGTACCTTTTCTTGGTATGCTTAATTATTTATGGGAAAGGTTCCCACAATTTACTCATTTTTACTATTTGTATTTTTCCAACTCCTTCACAATCTTTTTGAATATACTCATAATTGCAGGATTTTTATGCAGGAGAAATTATCAGAAGTCACACTGATCCTTATTGGAAGTACCGCGATCATCCTGTTGCTCACAGGGCTGGTAGTATTTTCGCTTTTCATTAATCAAAAAAGGAAATACCGGTTCCGCCAGGAAAAGTCTGAATTGAAGAATAAATTCGATGGAGAACTTCTGCGTTCGCACCTGGAAATTCAGTCGCAGGCTTTTGAAAGTATTTCACGCGAACTGCACGATAATGTGGGTACTCTTATTTCTATTGCTATGGTACATATAAGATCATTAACCGGAGGAATACCAAACCATGAACAACAGAAAATAACTGAAGCAGATAGTTTATTAAGCGAAGCCATGGATACGCTGCGGGATATTTCAAAAAGCATCCATCCTGAAAATATCAGCCGAATTGGCTGGCAACAATCCTTTATTACAGAATTAGATAGGGTTCGTAAAACGAAGTTATTCGACGTTCATTATTCAGATAAGGGCGAGCCGTTTAATATTGAATTGAAAAAGCAAGTAATTATATTCCGCATCTTACAGGAAACCCTCAATAACATTCTGAAGCATTCCAATGGGCACCATATTGATATCCACATCTGCTTTTCAAATCCTGAAGTAACTATTACTATTAAAGATGATGGTATAGGGTTTCAACCCCAATTTACTGCTCAGGGATCAGGTATAAAAAATATGCTTGACCGTGCAACGATGTTGCCCGCAGTACTTAATATAAAAAGTATAATGGGAGCAGGCACTGAGGTAACGCTTTCATATGAAGAATCATTTATTTAAAATATCAAACTCATGATAACTACGGCCATCGTTGAAGACCAAAGCCGGTACAGGGACCTGTTGAGATTGATCCTTACAGGATCGGACAGCATACAGCTCTTATTTGAGCGGGAACATTGCAGGAATATTCTTGATGATGTAGTAAAAGAGATGCCTGATGTGCTGATCATGGATATAGATCTCCCAGGCAAAAGTGGTATTGACGCAGTCATTGAATTAAAGGCAGTATTTCCTGAGATAAAGATATTAATGCTTACTGTTTTTGAAGATGATGAAAAAATATTTTCAGCTATTAAAGCAGGGGCCAATGGTTATTTATTGAAAAAAGATTCACCTCAAAAAATACTTGATGCTATCAGGGAAGTGAGTGAAGGTAAAGCATCCATGAATGGTCTTATTGCTAAAAAGGTGATGGAATATTTTCGTAAAAAGCCTGCAACAAATATGGAAGAATTTAACCTTACACGCCGGGAGCATGAAATACTGGAACTGTTGATAGAGGGTTTAAGTTATAAAGAGATTGCGGCTAAATGTTATATATCGCCGGAAACGATGAATTCGCATATCAAAAATATTTATCAAAAACTCAATGTTCATTCCCGTGCCCAGATCAGCGCGCGCTTTGGGAATAGTAAGCCCTTGTAGCCTGCTGCCATATGCATTGTATTTAACCAAGCCCAACGATTGTGTGGGGTAATGTGTTTGGCTAAGGTTCTTAAAGAAGCATAGACAACGGAAATATAGCGCATCCCCTAATGTTTGGCTTTCTTTTTGTGATGCTATTTGACGAACATTTAGATTTTTGACTCTCCAGAGCTCCTATAGATCCCCTTTTTATTAATAATACATCAACTATCTTTTCTTGCATATCACTTTTAACACTTAAATATTTCACCCCAAAACATCTTCAACGTATTTTAAACCCTCAAAAATGAAAAAAACAAAACTTATTGTTGCCATTGTTTCTGTGGCCTTAATTCTTAGTGGCGGAATTTTATGGGCATCAGATCATGCGGATGCACCTAATGTAAAAACAAAAAGTACTGACATTACAGACTTATATGTATTTCAGGGGGCAGATGTAAACAATCTCGTTTTTGTTGGGAATGTTCAGGGGTTGATGAGTCCAGTAACTACGCAGACAGCAGCATTTGATGAGAATACAATGATCGAATTTAAGATTGATAATAGCGGCGACCATGTAGAAGATCTCGTTATTCAATGCGTATACAAAGGTGGCAAAATGTATATCTACGGTCCTGTAAAGCCAGGTACTACAGGCTTGTCAAGTACAGTAATGGGCACTGCTATTGTAGCGGTAGCTGTTACTCCTTATACTGCTACAACACCAATTATAGCATCGGCCTACGGGATTACCGCATTTGCAGGTCCCAGAGATGATCCTTTCTTTTTTGATCTGGACCAATTCCACAAAATTACCGGTGGTACAGCTACAGGCTTTGTAGATCCTGGCACTGACACATTTAAGGGTACCAATGTAATGAGTGTTGTGGTAGAAGTACCAAAGTCATTATTAAACAGTACTGGTAAGATCGATGTTTGGTTACAAACAAAACAAAAAGTTTAATTCATCAAAAAGAAATTACTGTCATGAAAAGGAATGTATATATCAGCATAGGGGTTTGCACGCTAATTTTTGTACTCGGTGCATGCGAAACAAATAGTTATGATACAAATCCAACAGATCCTAATACCGGTGCTGTGTTTGCGGTTTCCGGCGATCAGGTAGGACGTCCCGGAATAGCTACCGTTTTTGTAGGAACCGCTGACAAGGATAACTTTAATGTAACGATACCTTCTGTGATGAATGCTGCCTACCAGACCAAATTTGAAGCGCAGTTACAGGCCTATAACAGTGGTGGTTTTACAACTAATGCATTAACCCTGGATGCAGCTGCATTTACCGGCGTTTTAGCAACAGATGTATTAGGTGTTAAAACAACCGGAAAAACCACTTATTACGACGGAACAAATGTACTTACCGGAAGAACTTTGGATGACGATGTGATAGATGTTAGCTTGATTTTGATCTTTGGCGGGCCCACAGGAGCTTCGAACCCTACATTGATTTCGGATAATGTAGATAGTAATGATAAAGCATTTTCAGCTTCATTCCCCTATGAGGCTGCTCCCTGGTAATAATTCTAACAAAGCCGGGAATTATTTCCGGCTTTTGTTTTTATGTGTTTTATGAAATATTATTCTGGCAAATTCTCACTACATTATAGCAAGGGCTTCTGTATTCTGTTATTAATATCAGGAATGAGCTTACCGCTTTACGCCCATGTGGTGGTAAGAGAATTGGAAAAGATGTCAAAAACGGATGCAGGACTTGTTTATCTTCGCATGGGCTATCAACATATCCTTCCTCTGGGGTTTGATCATATTTTGTTTGTGCTCTGTTTGTTTCTATTAAGTCCGGGATTAAAGCCTGTTTTATGGCAGGCTACTGCTTTTACAATAGCCCATTCGGTTACCCTTGGCCTCACAATATATCATGTAATCACTCCTCCTGAAAGGATTGTAGAACCTGTTATCGCATTATCCATAATGTATGTGGCATTGGAGAATATTTTCTGCGGAAAATTGAAAACATCACGTATCGGAGTGGTTTTCTTATTCGGATTAGTACATGGGATGGGGTTTGCCGGTGCTTTAGGACAGGTAGGTTTACCCAGAGATGCGTATCTTATTTCCCTGATTATGTTTAATGCAGGGATTGAATTAGGACAATTAACTATTATTCTGATGGCATACTTTTTATTGGCCAGATGGTTTGCCAATAAACCTTATTATTCTAAACGTATTGTCATCCCATTATCCATAACTATCACAATAATTGCTGGTTACTGGACCGTACAACGATTATTATTGTAAGTTATTCTCCAGATCTTTTGCCATATCCGGACTCAGGTCATATTTATTTTTATTTGCTGCTTTGAAAAACTCCTGCGCATTATATCCTTTACCAAGGGCATTCATCATTTTGCCCATATAATAAAGTTCAAGTCCTTCCAGTGGTTCTCCTGAAATATACTGTTGAAATACCTTGTAAGCGTCGTCCTTTTTATTATTCGCAAAGAGGCTATAAGCATACCATGCATATGTTTGAGGGGTAGCCCGGTTATTTAATTCCTCTTTTCCGATGCTTTCAGCTTTAGCAGGTTCATCTAAAATACCTGCATAAATTTCAATTAAATATTTGGTATACATTTCCCCATATTGTGTATCCGTTGCTTTTGCAACAAATTCACTGGCATATTTTTTTTCGAGTATTTTATCTCCTCTGCCTTGCGCCATCTGGTATAATTTAAACAGAGGATCAGGTAGTTTGTTTTTTGTTTGAACGAACTTAAATATTTTTTCTGCCAGCGTATCATTTTTATCATGTACCAGCGCAATCCAGCCTAACCCTGTTATGCTGTGAAAATCCGCACAATTTAAGCGGATACAATTTTTATATAAATCAGCTGCCTTTCTCAAATCCCCGGCGTGAATATACAGATCTCCTGCATTCGATAAAGCAATACCCTGCAGGTAGGCAGATTCCTTAACCAGACCGGCAGCGTGAAGCATAGCATTAATAGCGCTGTCAATAGTACCATTTAAATGAGTATATTTTGAGAGCCTGAAATAGTAACTGTAATCATTTCCCTTTTCTAATTGTTTTAAACTGTAACCAGCATTATTGTACCTTCCTAATTCAAAATTTACATCAAAAGAAAGTGTATTGGAAGTAAAGCCATTAATTCCTATCTTTTTTGCTTTTTGAAATAGAGTATCTGCCTGTGTAAATTGGTGTTGTAATAGGGCAGAAGAGGTTAATGCTATAAATGGGAGAGATAATGTCGAATTATATGTTCTGTTAATATTTTTCAGCAATAATTCCGCTTCCTTTACATCATTAATATCTCCCTGTTCATGATACCTGGTAATAAGAGCCGATGCATATTTTGATTCATTTACCTGCCCTGGACGCCCGGGATCAATTCTATTTTTCCAGAATAGCAATTCTTTTTCATTATCCTTTACCAGCGGAGGGAACGTATAATTATTTATCAAACTATCGATATATCCGGTATCAACAATTTTCTGATTAAGATTATTACAGGAAGAAAACAATGATGCGAGGAGAAGTGCACCAATCGGATATTTCATCTTTTTGGTAATAAGTACGTAAATGGATACGAATCAGATTGAATATTCTCCTACTTTGGATTCAGTGATTATTTCACTACCCAGAAGCCAGTGCTGCCTGGCTTTCTTTCATCGGTAGCTTTTCTCAATAATGTATCTCCGGCCAGGATATTACCAAATACTTCTACTCCTGCATCCACTGTCATTCCCTGACGAACATCCACCCATTCGGCTTTCCCGTCCTTTAGCTTAATGACAAACTTACGTTCCTGAGTTGTGGCAATGGCCGTAAATGGCACGATGAAAGAAGTAGCACTACGCTGCATCCCAATCCTGACATAAGCAAATGATCCGGCTTTGAGTTGATGATCTTTGTTACTTACTTCAAACTCCCATAGCTCTGTGCGTGTTGCAGGATCAATGGTGGATGATTTACGGGTAAGCACTGCCTTAAAGCGTTGAGTAGGATAAGCATCTATCCTGAAATCTATATTTTCTGATGAATTGGCAACTGCAGTATAAATTTCCGGTACGGCTGCACGTAATCTTAAAGTGTTGTTGTTCTGGACAGTGAGCAGCATGGCATTTGTTCCTACCAGCGATCCCGGATCCGCATTACGGGCAGTGATAACTCCATCAAATGGGGCGGTGATATACAGGTACCCTGATACTTCTTTATAGGCTTGCGACTGTTTAGCGGCGGCAATGTATGTGGAGCTGTCGGCAAGCATCAGGTTATGGCTACGTTCAAGATCAACAGGAGCTACAATGCCAGGTGTTTTGGCCTGAGAAGCCCGCAGCATCCTTTCATAATTGTCTTTACTGGAAGCCCATCTGGCTTTGGCAGATTGTAATGTTGCTTCTGACTCTGCAAACCGGCTGTTTACTTCCGGTGCTTCAATGATTGCAAGTGTCTGACCTTTTCTGACACGGTCTCCCAGGTCTACTTTCATAGCACGTACAAATCCCTGTATCTTGGCAAATAACACCGCATTTTCATATGGTATCAGTTCCGCAGGTAATTCTACCGTTTTTTTGATAGTATCCTGTTTAAGGATAAAAACAGGTACGGTATCCTTCACCTCAACAGTGGTCTCTTTTTCCTGCTTGCTTTCTGTATTAGCACAAGCTGCGAGTAATATGGATAAACTTATAAAAGCGAGTGATCGCATATATTTAAACTTTACATTGTTAATGTTGGTCATAGTTTGCGCTGTTAGCATCGTCAGGATCAAATGAAACATATTTATAAGCTCTTCTTCCTATTATAAATTGATAGACATGTGGAAGGAAGAATAATACACCGATAGCTGAAAAAATAAGCCCTCCAATAACGGCAATACCCAAAGGGGCGGTCTGATCACCACCATCCGATAATCCTGAAGCCATAGGAATCATTCCGGCAATCATAGCAGCACTTGTCATAAGAATGGGTCGCAGACGGGTTTCTGCTGCCTTTATATGACCCACTGATAGTTGCGCTTTCCTGTTTTGCTCTGCGCTGGTAATAAAGAGTACGGCATTGGCAATTGCTACACCAACAGCCATAATGATGCCCATATAGGATTGTATATTCAATGAATTACTGGTGATAAAAAGGAAAAGTAAAGCGCCGGCGATTACTGCAGGAATAATAGATAAAGTTGCCAAAGCTATACTGAATGATTGAAAATACACCGCCATTACAAGGAAAATAACAATGATAGCTACCAGCAATCCAAACTGCAAACTTGTTTGTGTTTGCTCCAGCAATACCGGTTGTCCTCGTAAAAGGATTTTTGCACCATTAGGTAATTTCCCCATGCTGGCAATAGCTTTATTTACACTTTTGAATACGGTTCCAAGATCCTGTTTATGTGTATTGGCTGTAATGGTGACATACCGCTGCTGGTTCAGCCGGTCATATTCACCGGCTACAACGGTACGTTTCCAGGTAGCGACTTCACTTAGATAATGTGTATTGCCAACGCCACCGGATACAGGAATAGCCTCTAATGTAGCAGTGCTGTTCATACGGTATTCCGGATATTGTACCTGCACCTGGTAAGCAGTTCCGGTAGATTTATCCAGCCAGTAATTAGGCGTGGTAAAACGACTGGAAGACGTAGCAATTGAAATAGAACGGGCTGCCTGTTCTCCACTGATTCCCAATTGTCCTGCTTTCACCCGGTCTACTTCCAGGTTAAGAGCCGGATAATCGAGTGGTGTTGCTATTTGCAAATCACGTAAAGCCGGCATAACAGATAATTTTTTGACCAGTTCCTGGGCTGTTTTTCTGCCTTCTGACAGATTACGGTTTACGACCGCTATTTCCACAGGATTATTACTGCCAAGGTTTAACACTTGTTCTACAATATCACCAGGCTCAAATGAGATTTTAGCTTTCGGAATTTCTTTTGCTACTGTATTGCGTAACTTTTCTCTAAAAACAGCAATCGGGATAACGCCCTTTTTTAACTTTATTTTGATTACTGCTTCATTGGGGCCGCTGGTCCATAAATGAATGTAGTTTACCGGGAAACTGGATGGCTGCGTGCCTATAAAAGCGGAAGTAATTTCCGTATTTCCAACACCTGCAATGCTGTCTGCTAATAGTAAGAGTTTCCTGGTGGCATCTTCTGTACGTTCAAACCGTGTACCTACGGGTAAACGTAGCCGTACCTGTGCCTGCCCGCTATCTGTTTGCGGGAAAAGCTCAGTACCGGTAAAAGAATACAGAAGAGCAACAAGTCCAAGCGAAACAACCAGGAACAAAATTGCCACTACACTGAAACCTGCTTGCAAACGTTGTCCGGCTGATATATACCACTGTTTTAGTCTGTAATAAAATCCTTTCTCCGGCTCTATATCCTTTTTCTCCACGTGTTCCTTTAACAGCCAATTGGAAACAACAGGTACAAAGGTTTGTGAAAGCAGAAATGATGCGATCATGGCAAAACCTACCGCCAGTGATAACGGTAGAAACATTGCCTTTGGCACTCCATTCATAAACATGGCAGGTATAAACACTGCCAGAATACTAAGCAGGATTAATAGTTTTGGCCCTGCAATTTCCTTACTGGCATCTACTATCGCACGGGCTTTACTTTTACCCGTCTCCATATGACGATGGATATTTTCAATTGTTACGGTGGCCTCGTCAACAAGAATACCTACCGATAATGCGAGACCGCCCAACGTCATAATATTGATCGTCTGGCCAACCAGATAAAGTAATGTTGATGATGTAAGCAATGCAAGCGGAATAGTCATAATAACAATCAGGGCACTCCGGCGATCTCCAAGGAACAGTAATACCATCAGCCCTGTAAGTATGGCGCCTAACCCTCCTTCAAATAAAAGGCTCTTCAAAGAATTGATCACGTACCCTGACTGATCAAATGCATATGATACATGAATATCTGAAGGTACGGCTGACTGCATATCCGGTAGTGCTGCTTTTACCCGTTGTACTACGTCCCAGGTAGAAGCATCTGCTCTCTTGGTAACAGGAATATATACTGACCGTTTACCATTGATCAGGGCATAACTGGTAGTGACATCAGCTCCCAGGCTTACGTTGGCTATATCTTTTACATAGATGGACGGGCCGGCACCCAATTGCAGTGGGGTATTCTGTAAGTCCTGCAGGCTTTCAATCACACTGTTTTGAGGTGTGATATAAGTAGTGTCTCCAATTCTGACATTACCGGCAGGAGAAATTGTATTAAACTTCGCTATCGTTTGTACTACCTGGTCTGGTGAAAGGTTATGTCCGCGCAATTTATCCGGATCGATAGTGATCAGCACTGTTTTTTGATTGCCTCCAAATGGAGGTGGTGCAGAAACACCCGGAAGTGTAGAAAACATAGGGCGCACCCGAAATAGTGCGAGGTCTGATATTTCACTTAAGGATCTACTTTCTGAACTAAATACGAGTTGACCTACAGGTACACTACCCGCGTCAAACCGGGTAATAAATGGCGGCACTGTGCCTGGAGGCATAAAGGCCCTGGCGCGGTTTACATATCCCACAACTTCGGCCATTGCCTGGCTCATGTCCGTACCTTCATTAAATTCTATTTTGATGATAGCCGCTCCTTGTATACTCCTGGACTCTACGTATTTAACACCTGTAATATAGAGGAAGTGATATTCGTAATAGGAAGTTACAAATCCTTCCACTTGTTCCGGAGACAATCCGCCGTAAGGTTGAGCGACGTATACTACTGGCAGTCCCAGACGCGGAAATATGTCCACTTTGGCATTTCGGATGGACAAGTATGAAAAAAAGAGGATAGCGATAACAGCTACCAATATTGTAACAGGGTGCCGTAACGCTGATATGATCAATTTCATAAAACAGTGTCGTTATTTCAGTTTTTCAGTAAATATGTGCAGATTCCCATTCGCCACTGCCAGTTCCAGTAATGAGCGCCATACCTGTATAAAAGCACCGGCTTCTCCGGTCTCTGCCTTTAATAATTCATATTGCCCCTGAATAAGTCTGGTAAAATCAATCAATCCGCTTTCGTAGCTAAGTTTAAGTCCGTCAAAGGCATAATGGGCCGCCTGCAATTGGATCAGTGATTGTTTTGTTATTTGCAGGCTTTGATTGTAATTAAATTGCGCCGTTTCCTTTTGTGTTTGCAAATTCAGCTTTACCTGATCAAGCTGCGCTTCATCTGCTTTTAACAGGGAGCGGTATTGCTTCTTTTGCAGATTGACCTGTGAGAATTGCAATACCGGAAAACTTAATTGAATACCTGCACCATAGTTTTTGCGTGTCAGCGACCATCCATCCTGTGAATGCACACTACCATCTGCAGCCACTCCTGATCCGCGGGCATACGCATTAGCCCATAGATCAAGTTTGGGGCGCCAGCTGCGTTGCACTTCCTTTAATGCAGCTTCACTAACATCTCTTTTGGCCTGGTAATATTGAAAAATAGGGTGTGTAATAACAGTATCCGTGGCAGTTACTCCAGCAGGTTGCAGACCAATTAAAGTACTATCTGAAAGTACAATATTATCAGGAGTGCAGGTTAAAGCAGTAAGTCTTAACAGCTCTTCAATCTGAGCATGGTATTGTCGTTGTGCCGTGAGCAGATCTGTTTGGGTTTGAGCAAGCACAGACTGAAACTGTGTGGTATCAATACCTGGGCGCAGACCCTGCTGCGCAAGTACCAGGGATTGTTCTAAACCAGCCCTGGTGCGGTCAATATTGGCCTGATAACTTTGAAGCAGTTTTTGTAAATAGACAGCATCAAGATAAGTCGATATAACAAGATACTGTTGACGGAAAAGGACATCATTATAAGAACTACCCGCCAGTTTAAACTGCATGGCAGCTTTTTCTATAGCGGCCTGCCGCTGCCCGAAGGTGAGCGGATTCCATTTGACAATAGCTGTTAAAGCAGTACCCGCAACAGGATCATATACATTACCGGAAGATGGCGGTCCGCTGATGGGCAAAATGAGTCCTGGATAACTCATTCCAGTAATATTGTTGTAGGTAGCATAGCCGGCCTGATAACCCGCGGTAAGTTCCGGCATTATTGAATTTCTGGCAATCTTTACATTATAGCTGGCTGCCTGGGACTGTTGATCATAGGCTTTCATCTGTGGCTGCGATGACTCTGCTAATGTCAGTGCCTCTTTAATACTCAGTAGTTTTTGCTGTGCAAAAACTGAAAGCGATAGGATTATAAAACAGCCCGTGGTTACAATTCCTTTATGATAACCATTCATTCATCAATTATTTTAATTTATCAAGTATCTATGAAGGCACCTGAAATAGCCCCGATAGCTGCTCTTAAATTGCAAATTTAGACAATGAAAGGTCCAAAAATAGAAAGAAAACGAAGGTTTAGCCTGATTTTTACTTTTTTAGCAAACTTTTTTGATAGGCAGAGGAACTTTTGCCGGTATATTTTCTTAAAAGCCTGGTGAGATTGCTAAGCGTATTGCCATTCAGGTTAACTCATTTTATATCTGAGAGTCAACTTTAACCATGTTTTTAACAGGAAAAAAAGAGAGGTTTTATTTTTGTGTAAAATGAATGCCATTTTTGCTTGTACAAGTGCCTGAGGAGGGGATTTATAGCCACCATAAACCAAATCTGAAGTCTTGGCAAAATAATGAGACCAGTTCCTTTTGGCAACATTCATAAGTTCTTTTCTCTGACTTGGAGGAAGATATTGCTGTATGGTTTTAATAACAAAGGTTATATCTTTTATATGCTGACCGGAGAGAAAATACTTACTTGAAATGTTATTATTGTGTATCCTGTATTGGGCAAGCCTTTCCGGAGAATGAGCCACTGGATAATGTGCAGCTATCCTCACCCACATTTCCCAATCCTCTCCATAATGTACACCAAAAAAGCCGCCTAATTTTTCATACACGCTTCTTTTTACAACAATTGATGGCGGTTGAAGCTTTTGGCCCTGGGCGATTATAGTTAACCAATCGTTTATTATACCTGGCGTTGTTAAAACAGTCTCATTAGGATAACGCGCCCCACTTTCTTCATTAAAATGCCAAAATCCGGTGTATGCAGCACCGGCTTCCGGATAGGCCACGAATAGACTTTCTATTTCATTATAAAACCCCTTACTCACCACATCATCTCCATGTAATATATGGATCCACTTACCCCTTGAACGGTTCAGGCAAGTTTCAAAATTGCGCAAACTACCCTGGTTTACAGGTTGTTTAAAAAAACCGATCCGTCCTTTACCTATTTCCGCTACCAGTTGCTCAATGTCGGCATCTGTACTGGCATCGTCAATCACTTCTATCTGCATCTTATCAGGGGCCAGGGCCTGCTGTAATACGCTTTCCAATGTTTGCCTCAGATAAGCACTGCAATTATATGTTGGAATCATAACAGACCATAACGGTCGGTTAACCAGGTAATCTACCGGCTCTATTAACGGAGGTGATGAGGGTATACGCTTATTCATTTCAGGGCTTTTAAATTTTTAATAAATTCTGATTATGTTGTTATTCCATAAAATTTCTCCCAATTTTCCATACCAATTTTATGGGCAGACTTTTCTTCTTCATTAATTAATAAATTCTCTTGTGTTTTCAATACGGTCAGTGCACTATGTTTCATCGTTTTTTTGTTGAGCGACATATTTCCGGAATGTATGCGATAAACTGCTATTAAATCCGAATGACTGAATACGGGGAATATTCGTGCAATACGTAAATTAAGATCGTAATCTTCGCAGGATTGTAAAGAGGTATCAAAATGAAAATGGAAAAACAGTTCTCTTCTGTACATTATAGTTCCTTCCATCCCAATATAATTACCCTGCAATAATGACCAGTAATTATCTCCCGATTTTACTTCACTACTAATTGTTGGCAAGCTAAGTCCCAGGTAATCCATACGCTTATGACCGCCTGATACAAAAGCAACATTGCCATAAAAGTTAAAATAATAAAGATTGATCTCAAACGCAGACTCATATAAAAAGTCATCTGCATCGAGGAAAACAATAAAATCTCCTGTTGAAAACTGTACTCCGATATTTCTTGCTGCTGACAAGCCCACTCTTTCTACTCTTACATATTTTACCCATTCTCCATAGCCATAACAAATAGAAGCTGTTTCATCATCTGAACCGTCATCAATTACAATAATTTCCAGGTTTTGATGTGTTTGTCCCAAAACGCTGTCAATTGCCTGCTTTAAAAAGTGGCTATGGTTATAACATGGAATGATAACGGAGACCTTTGTATCTTCATTAACCACAGCTTTTTCCATCAATTTTTCAGGAAGTGAATAAATATCATGTCTTTTCCGATCTTTATTGGCCTTATAATATTTCATTCCGGCAAAGCAACCCTTTATTTCGCTCAGCAAAGCTGAATTATCTCTGTTGCTGCTGAAATAACCTTTTATCCTGTAGTAATAGTATTTTGGAAAACCTTTATAGATTCTATCAAGGTTCCCCTTATGTTGATAATTTTCATGTTGAACCAGCAATGCACTTACATGCCCACGCATATAATGGTAAAGTTGGCTACGGAGCTCCTTCATTGTACGCCTATGCTGATGATACACATATAAGTGTGGATAGTAGTTACAATTCCATCCCTCAGCCAATATCCTGTACCACATTTCCGAATCTCCACTACAACCCGATGCACCAACATCCAATCGTTCATCAAATAAACCTACCAGTTCAAATGCTTCTTTTCTAAATGCCATATTTGCACCTGCACCAATATCCCAGGCAGGCACACCAGTTTCCACATGGTCAAGGAAATACCGGTGATCAAACACTCTAGGTAAATATCCCTTATTGAAACTCCAGTCATGTTCAAAAACGTATTGCGAATATGTTTCCAGTTCGGCTGGTAAAACAATCCCGGTCACTGCCATTGTTAATGGATTATCAAAGCAAGATTTCACATTCTGGATCCAGTTAGATGGTATGATCACATCATCGTCTGTATAAGCAATAATATTGTGAGTGGCATACCTGGCACCAGTATTACGTGCAATATCAAGTCCTTTTCTTTTTTCCAGCACGTATTTCACACCAGGGAATTTCGCTACAACCAACTCTGTGAGATTGTTATCCGGAGCATTATCTACTACTACAATTTCAAAATCATTATCCAGGCATTTCGTAAGGGATGTTAAGCAATTCTGCATTGCTGTGGGCCTGTTCCTGGTACAAATGACAACGGAAATAGTTTGCTGCGGAGGAGTGGTTCTCTCAAAATTCAGTAACGAAGATATGCTGCTGTATTTACCTTCGTCCAGCATAAGTTCCCATTCCGGCGTGCCGGAAGATGCGGGAAGGTAATGTGTTAAAACGGGCCTTAGTGCCTGATTAATCCGTGTTCTGATGTTCTGCTTGTTAGCATGAGTATCAGACGCTTTATACCACAGATGTCCAACCGGCAACTCACCAGCCCAAAAAACCAGATAAGTATTACCTTTGGGAGTTACAAGTTCATCCAGCTGATTTAGCTGTAAATGCTCGATTGTATAAGGTGAAAACTTGCGCATGAGTTATTTCGTTGTAAGAGTAACCGGAAAAGCAGGCCTTACGAAGCCCTGCCATTTACCAAACCATGCTGTGTTTTTGCGATAGTCTTCCACATCGAAAGATAAACATCCTTCAAAGTAGTATAAACGATTGGTGGTATCTTTCACAAAAACAATTGATATATAATAAGAATCATCATTGAGGAAATTTCCTGGAATACTGCATTTCCCTTCTATTAAACCACTGGGATATATGGCACCTTCCGAGCAAACATCAAAAATAAAGTCTCCCCTGAAATTATATAAATGTACCCCTACAATAAGGTTACCGGATGTTGCCTCCAGATACCAGAATTCAAAATGAATGGTAACCGGAGTACGGATATCTATAACCTGCTGACCATTGACATATTCCGGGATTAATTCTACTCTTTTGATACGTATACTATCATTTCCGGGAGCAGAGGACATGTCATCATATTCCTGGAAACAGCTGATATTTTTTTCCTTTTTTAAATAACTTCCAATAACCGCTTCAGGTTCTCCTTCATCAACAATCTGACCTTGGTGAATTACTATAACACGTTGGCAAAGGTTTTGCAAAGCCTGCAGGTTATGGCTCACAAAAAGAACTGTTTTTCCTTTCTGTGATGAAACCTCTTTCATTTTTCCAATACATTTACGTTGGAATTCAGCATCACCCACAGCAAGCACTTCATCTACGATCAATATATCCGGCTCCATGTGAGCCGCTACTGCAAATGCCAACCTCATATACATTCCCGTTGAATATCTTTTAACAGGAGTATCGATAAATTTTTCAACACCGGAAAAGTCTAAGATTTCGTCGAACCTGCTGGCTATTTCCTTTTTCTTCATCCCCAGGATATGACCATTGAGATATATATTTTCTCTCCCTGTGAGTTCTGCATGAAACCCTGTACCAACTTCCAGCAAACTGGCAACCCGGCCATTGCCCATAACTGTACCATATGAGGGCGCTGTTATACGTGAAAGAATCCTTAATAAAGTTGATTTCCCCGCTCCGTTATTGCCAATAAACCCCAATACTTCTCCTTCGGAAACCTCAAAACTAACATCCTTTAATGCCCAGATATGGCTACGCGTTTCTGTTCCATTATGGTTATTACCATTCTTTAAGACAGAGCGAACCCACCAGTCCTTAAAATCTTCTCTCAGCCTTCCCGAGCCTAATTTGCCAAGATTATAGTATTTGGAAACATTTTCAGCCTTGATCATTATCCTGGTCATTGCAGTGTTGTTTAATAATTAAACAATATCCATTACGTTCAGTTCTCTCTTTTTAAACAAAGTTAAACCAGTGGTAAGGAGAGCGGTAATGGAAAACAGCGTTAGTAAAAGGTACTTATAATGAAGAGGCCCGGTAGTGAAAAAAGCTGTCCGGAAACTTTCGATAATCGGAGTTAGCGGATTGAGCCAGAATATAAACCGGTATTTATCCGGTACGATGGAGGTGGGATATACTACCGGGCTTGCAAACATAAACAGTCTCAGTAAAAATTGCAGTGCATAATCCAGATCCCGGTACCTGGCGGTCATAACACTAATAATAAGTCCTGCTCCTAAACTAAAGGCTGCTGTAAGCAATAAAAAAAACGGTAAAAGTAAAATGTACAGGTTGGGATGAACAGCGTTAGTAAATATCAGATAAAAAAGATAAAGGCTGGTGAATAATAGCAACTGGACCAGCATTCGTACTGTATGGGAGAAAATAGCGCTAAGAGGAATAATCAAACGTGGGAAATATACCTTGCTAAACAATGCGGAGTTTTGCAAAAAGGTATACATAGTCCCATTCAGGCAGTCTGAAAAGTAGGCCCAGACGATAACGCCGGGCAGGTAAAATAGTACAGGCGGGATGCCATCAGTAGAAATTCCGGCAACCTTACCGAATATCACCCAGTAAACAATTGTAGTTAACACAGGTTGTAGAAAAATCCAAAAGGGTCCTAAAACAGTCTGCTGGTAATTAGCGATCAGATCTCTTCTAACGAATCTGTTGAGCAGATCTTTATATTGCCACAGCTCTTTCAGATTCCAATGAAACCACCTGGTTTTGGCTTCAATTTTCCAGTTCCATTCTGTTTGCAAATTGATAATTTAAGTAAGCTGATGGGGCATTTTAAGATGAGTGTGGTATCAGCTAATTTGCCCTGAATAAAAGTTTTTCATCTATCATGTCCAGGATGTCAGCATCTATTCTCCGGTCAAATTTACGTGCGAACATTATTTTTGATTGCTGAAGTAAATCAAAATCTTCCTTTGTTAATGTTTTGGGATGGGCACCACCCTGGGACCGGTCCATATAATGATGATTTTCATTAAGGATGGATCCTCTGAAATGGGAATTCATTAGTAATGTATGAATCAGAAATTCGTCAGGTGCCCAGGTATGTTTAAAGAACAGCTTGATACTTTCATTCCGGTGTAAAATGAAATAAATATACATAGTTGCATCGAAACTCAAAATCCAGTATGATGCGTATGGTCCTCCATACAACTGTAAGGGAAGTGGAAATCTGCGTTTGGGCAATAATTTTGAAAGTGCTATTCCCAACCGGTATCTCCCCCGGAAATCATAATCGGACAGATGATAGTCTGTGATACGGACCATAGCTTCATCCCACCAGGGGCTAGGAGGGGTTTCTGTGATCATGAAGGATTTCCCTATGCTATCTGATAATATATTATTGATTTCAGATACAGGTTTTATTGGATAATCCTGTCCGCTTAAAAGATTTACAAAATCATATGATATATCTCCATTGAATATTTGTTCAAGTGACGCTAATAGCGCTTCTAATTGACTAAACCCTCCCCAGTGAACGACCTTTCTGTTTATTATAAACCGAGTATTGGGTAAATCTGCTAAGTAGGCAAAGGGGCGGATATCAACTTTTTTGTCCAGATGAAGGTAAAAATCAAAGTTTGGATGCTGCAATGCATTGATCAAACGTTCTATAGAGCCAGGGTCTTTATGAAAAATAATAATATTTGCAATTCTCATATATGAGGCTGGTTTTATTTTGGTTGTTGCAGTTATAATAAATTTACCTAAATAAAGCTTACAAATAGTACCTAAATATAATAAAAGGTTAAATTATATATTATCTCTTGAGCCTGGAGTTTTAAATTATCCACTCTGATTCATGAAAAAGGGATAAATCCAATTTACGGAATTTGCACCTCTTTAGTTTGCGAATAAAGCAGTTTTTTGCTATAAAGCAAACAATCTAATCTGGCTGTATGTTTTAAACTATTTTAAGGAAATGGGGATATCTCAATTATCCATAGATGAAATATACAGGTTGCGAATTAAATACCCCACTTTCAACCGGCTTCTCAAAAACAGATGCTAAAGCCCTGGCATTAACCCATTAAAAATCGATTATCAAAAAAGCGGTGAAGCTTTATCGAGATAATATGATTTTACTAACAATAAGAAAATAAAGTATAAAACGACTTAAAATACAATTAGTATTGATCTTATTATTAAATAAAAGATATGCTGAAGAGTCTTTACTATAAAGACTTCCAGAGAGATAAAGCATATATAAAGCATAAGTGAAGCATATATAAAGCATAAACAAAACATACTTCCAGAGATATGCTTTATCTATGCTTCATCTCTATTTCATCCATACGTTACAAATCTGTATTGGGTGATTTGCCCCTAAAAGCAAGAGGCATGTGTTTTGCAAAGGCTTTCAATATGAATAAGTTAGCGATCTTATTGTTTGCGGTGATTACAGTATCCATTGGCTGTAAATCACGAAAAGAAGAGAAAAAAGAAATAGAAGAAAAAGAGATAGAGATAGAAATAGCGGTTACTCCAAGAAATACCAGTCTTAATATGGCTAATGCCTATAATAACCTGTTTCTGGATACAACGGCTGTAGAGAAATTCATTGTCGAACAACAATTGAATGATACAATTGCCGACCGGCTGCGCAGCTTTTATAATGCACGTAATTTTCAGTATGCCTGGTTTGATTCCAATGGTCTGAATGAACAGGCTTACGGTTTCCGGAGTTTGTATGATTACAGTGTGGATACCAGTGAAAATAATAAATCGCTGGAATACCGTTTAAATGCCCTAATGACGGACCCTCCAGATTCCGGTATTACCGCCACAAACGCAAACATTATTAAAACAGAGCTTCAGCTATCTCAACGATTTATAACTTATTTCAAAGATGCTTATAAAGATAGTGATACATGGGTACAGCAAATGGAGCAATTTGTGCCTTCCCAAAAACAGGAAGTATTAAAACTTGCAGAGGCTGTGTTGGCAGATAAGAGCAGGGGGAATAGAAAATTTACCGCGGCACATGGTGCATATGGTTCGCTCATAGAACCATTAAAGATCTATACAGACCTTGCAAAAAAAGGAGGCTGGGATAGTATCCCGGTTGATAAGAAAAAATATCGGGCTGGTGATAGTACTCCTGTAATAGCTGCGGTTAAAAGACGTTTGCAGATTACCGGTGATTTAACTGATAAAGATACTTCCGGCGCATTTACAGATGCGTTAGGCAATGCACTGAAATCATTTGAAGCTACTCATGGACATACGCCCCGGGGTATCATCACAGATTCTTTACTGAAAGAAATGAATGTACCGGCTATCAGACTTGTACAAACCTTGCTGATTAATATGGAAAGGATGCGCTGGATGCCTGAAGAACCGGAAGGAAGGCTGATCCTGGTGAATATTCCGGAGTTCATGATGCATGTATGGAATGGAAAGAAAAAAGAGTTCGATATGGCTGTAGTAGTGGGTAAAGAAGGTAAGAGTACTACGATGTTCTCCGGTAACCTTAACCAGGTGGTATTTAGTCCGTACTGGAATTTACCTAGAAGTATTGTGCGTGAAGAGGTGATGAAATCCATGAGCCGCAATAGTAATTACCTGCAACAAAGGCATATGGAAATTATAGGGCAACAAAGTGGGGTGCCGGTTATACGACAATTACCGGGAAAAGATAATCCATTGGGGCGTGTTAAGTTTTTGTTCCCCAATAACTTTAATATCTACTTCCATGATACTAATCAGAAGGACTTGTTTAAGCGGGATCAGCGGGCATACAGTCATGGGTGTATCCGTTTGAGTGATCCTGTAAAACTGGCTAATTATTTATTGTCAGATGAGGCACAATGGACGAGTGAAAAGATTGAAAATGCAATGAATAGTGGTAAGGAAAAATATGTACGCGTGAAAAATCCGGTACCTGTGCTGATTACATATTATACGGCTTGGGTAGATGAAGATGGACACTTACATTTTATAAAAGATATCTATTACCACGATAGCAGCATGATGGCAAAGATGTTTTCAGATGCTAAGCAATAGTAGTGTCCTGCTCGAACATTTTTGAATGTGCCATATAATATTTATCCGGACTGTATAGGAATAAACAAGTACCATTCCGGATCTCTTCGATGATCAACTTATGTACTTTTTCAGGAATAGCCGGACATCCAAGACTACGTCCAATATAACCCTGCAGGCGAACCAGTTTATCATTCACATAAGCAGCACTATGCATTACAATTCCACGGCTTAAAGCATTGTCATTAATACCTGCTTCTTCTCCCTGTAACCGTAAAGAATAACCATGCTCTCCCTTATAAGTTTCACCAGTAATATAAAATCCCAGACTGCTCTTAAAACTTTCAGGAGCATTGGAGAACTCAGTAGCCACTGCAGCACCGGAATTACGACCATGTGATACTAATGTATTGAACAGTACTTTTCCATTCTTCAGGTCTATTACAAACAGCCTTTTCTTGCTGGAAGGCAGGCTGAAGTCTACAATAGTAATCAGGTCTGCATTAGATAATTTACCTGCTTCTTCCAATTTTTCCATACCACTTATGGCATACTTAAAGGCTTCTCTTGATAATCCCAGTGAATCCAGTTTCAGGCTCTGGTATAACACGCCACTACTCTTGCTTGCATTGGTTTTTGCAACAGCAACAGGCATTGTTTTTTTACCAATAGATGGATTCGGTGAACTAAACATAAAAAAAGAAAATACACCGGCGGCCAAAGTTAGCCTGGCGATTCTTTTAAAAATCAGTCTCCTCATTAATCAAATAGTTAGGCGCTTCAGTTAAAAAAAAATGACTAGGACGAATTTACCCATTTAAAAACTAAGAACATGAGAAAGTAAAGGCCAGAAGCTCTGCTGTAGGAGGTTTTTTAACATTCTTTTGACAGAAACGGTTGGCACAGCCCGCCATCGCCGACCTGGACAGAATAAAAAAAGCGGGAATAAATACATTTGCATGTACTATTCCCGCTCAAATATTTCACATTAATCTTATTTAACCACTGGTTCCTGCTGACTTAAGCAATGGAAACTACCTAATCCCCAGATGATCTCCGTAGAATCAATCCCTACTACTTCACGGTCTTTAAAGCATTCAGAAATTATCTGCAAAGCTTTATCATCATTATCACAGTTATATACCGGAACGATCACATGTTTATTGCTGATGTAAAAGTTAGCATAAGAAGCTGGTAAACGCTGATCTTCAAAAACCACAGCATCGGGCATAGGTAGTTCTATTACATTCAACTGCTTGCCATCTAACAGGCGCATCTGTTTTAACTGCCGCAGGTTTTGCTGCAACAGGTCGTAATTTTCATCCGTTTTATTGCTTTCCACTACCGTCAGCACAGTATCTTCATTTACAAAACGAATAGTATCGTCAATATGACCATCGGTATCATCTCCCACAATTCCTTCATCTACCCAAAGGATTTGTTCTATACCATAGAAATCCTGTAAATAGGTTTCCAGCTGTTGCTTGTTCAGATGAGGATTTCTGTTTTCGTTCAACAGGCAGCAGGCAGAAGTTAACAGCGTACCTTTGCCATTGAATTCTACCGATCCTCCTTCCATAATAATTCCCGGATGGTATACGGGTAACTGGAAATGCTGACCAATCAACGTCGGGATAATATCATCTTTGTCGAATGGAGGATACTTTCCACCCCAGGCATTATAATTCCAGTCTACTATTACCTTTTTCTGTTCAGCAGCAGGATTTATCAGGAACGCCGGACCATGATCACGGCACCATGCATCGTTGGTAGGATGAATAAAGAATTCTACTTTATCGAGATTCACACCTGCATTACGTAAATGCCTCATCGCAAATGTTTTCATTGCTTCATCATTCACATTGATGCGTACAATTTCACTTTGCGCCAGGTACTTTATGAACTGACAGTATTGAGGATAAATGCTATCTATTTTTCCGGGCCAGCTGGCTTCTTTATGCGGCCAGCTTAACCATGTAGCCACATGGGGATGAAATTCGGCTGGAAAATAATATCCAAGCTGTTTAGGCGTAGGTTGTCCGTTCATTATGCTTCGTCAATATATCTTTTAGTGATGGGAGCGTAGGAGTCAATTCGTCTGTCACGCATAAACGGCCAGTGTGTGCGGTACCTGTCTGTTAATGCGATATCCAGTTCCTGTACATATACTTCTTCATTTTCGTGAGAAGCCTGGTACATGATGGTACCAAATGGATTGGATATGAAAGAACCACCCCAGAATTTCATACGGCCTTCCTGCTCGAATCCTACACGGTTCACACTCACAACATGTATCCCGTTTGCTACTGCGTGGCTGCGTTGCATTGTCTGCCATGCATTATATTGTTCTACATTGGTCGCCTCGTCCTGAGAAGTAGCCCAGCCGATAGCAGTAGGGTAGAAGAGGATTTCTGCGCCCATTAACGCTGTAATACGGGCCGCTTCCGGATACCACTGATCCCAGCAGATCAATACACCGATAGTGGCAAATTTGGTCTTAAATACCTTATAACCCAGATCGCCCGGGGTGAAGTAGAATTTTTCGTAATAAGCAGGGTCGTCGGGGATATGCATTTTACGGTATTTACCAAGGTAAGCACCGTCTGCATCCAGTACTGCTGTTGTATTGTGATATAATCCCTGTGCTCTCTTTTCGAAGAGGGAGGCAATGATCACCACCCCCAGCTCTGCCGCTACTTTCTGTAATGAATCTGTAGAAGGACCAGGAATAGGCTCAGCCAGGGAGAAGTTGTCATAATCTTCCACATCGCAGAAATACAGGGAAGTAAATAATTCCTGCAGACATACAATTTGTGCACCTTTAGCGGCGGCTTCCCGTATCTGCTGACTGGCTTTTGCAAGATTCCCTGCTTTATCACCGGAACAGCTCATTTGCACAAAACCTACTTTTACTTTAGACATAGTATTCAATTTTAGCAATCCTCTTTCGAGGGTTGCAAAGGTATCAAATAATCTAGAAAAACCCGATGCCCAGATGCCAGCCAAACCAGCCGGTCACCTTATCTCCTATATTATAAGCCTTGTAGCCCCCAGGTAAGGAGGCCTTATATCCGGGAACAGTAATTGTGGACGGTGCATAGTTAAGGGAAAAGGCCGGCCCTCCAAAGAGCGTAATGCCTTTAGCCAGCCGGAAATTAAATACTGATTGCAGGCGGTTCAGTGAATGTGTATTCTCCCAGTCGCCCAGATAGACGGTTTCCGATAAATATTCAAGCGCAAAGTTCATTTTCCTGTTAATCCGGAAAATATGCCCAAGTCCAAATCCGGTAATAAATACCTTTTCATCGCTGTTCAGGTTTGCACCTGCCAGCAGAATAGTGTAAAGCTTATGGTTACCGGATTTAAAGGCAACTGTAACATCCGCGATTTCGCTGTGGTATACCGCCAGCTGATGATAACCTTTTCTCACAAAATTCAGCAACCCTATACTATAGCCATCAGAAGAATCAGCAATATTTACTACTCCAATTTGCACCCCTTTCAGCGTTCCGGCATAATTAAACAACCCGCTTACCTGTAAACCACGGACAGTATCTGTGGCGATATTTCCCGTACCAGCTACCTGAATCCCATGTATCTTTTTAACATAGTTTAATCCACCTGCGAATTGCGCACCACGAACTGTATCTACGACGATATTCCCGATTCCCGATACCTGCATTCCCCGTAATGCTCTTGTATAATTAACTCCACCTGCCAATTGTACACCCTGGGTTTTACCTTTTGTGATATTCAGGATTCCGGCTACCTGCAACCCTTCACCATTACCGTTTGCCTGGTTATAGGCTGCTGCCTGCATACCAGTGTAATTATTATTTATTATATTGCTTATTCCTGCTATTTGTACACCCGTGAGGGAATCCAGCACATGGTTATGCAATCCTGATGCCTGCATCCCGGTCATTTTTCCTCCCACCACATTAAATACACCCGCGAATTGTACATAACGGACGTCTTTCTTATCTATATTAAATACTCCGGCCACTTCATAACCATTTAATCCTGCGGTATATCCACCAATCAGGTTAAGGGAAACCTTATTTACTACCTGTGCGCCCAGCTTTCCGTGTGTACCCAGGCCAGGTATGATAGAGGATTGGTAGGGCTGACGGGTAAAGAAATCACTGAGGTTCAAACTTTGCATGCGCTGTTTGGAAGAAAGGAAAAAACTTCCAAGCCATGTTTGTTCCACGCGGGTAAACTGGTTTACGTCTACAACGGATAACTGGATAGTACCTGCTGGTTTTAGTCCGGCCACCATTTCCTGGTCATAACCACTGCTTATCAGCATGGCGGTATCTTTATACAGATCTTTACTTACTGTGATAGAAGTGAAGGATGGCCGGTCTTTTTCACGGAGCTTTAACCGGAAATAGCCCTGCTCATTAGTCATGGCCGATATTAGTTGCATCCGCTCGTAGACGCTGGCATTGCTTACCGGGTGGCCGGTCACCGCATCAGTAATATATCCACTCACCACATACCATCTTTCTTTACCCTGGGCTGCCCGCTGGATAATCAGCTGGTTACCGATTTCCTTATACTGGCAGGTTCCCTGGAACATTATATCCAGTACCTGCTTTACAGTTTTGTGATTCACATTGAGGGTTACCAGGCTATCGTCCCGGATAAAATCGAGGATATATGAAAAATGAAAATTACCCTGACTACCAATGTTATCTAGTACCCTCGCCAGCGGCTGGCGGGTAACATTAACGGAAACCGTTTTATTCAGTAAGCTCTGGGCAACGCTACAAGAAACAATCAACGTGAGAGCTACAAACAGAAAGAGTCGTTTCAACTGAGTGGTTTTGAATTTTTCGGCAAGATACTAATGTATTTTTCTTTTTGGATATTTAATAGCCTTACTGTAGGTTTGTGCCGCATTTGGTTCCGCCTGGTGGCGGATTAATAGGGAAACCGGTGTAAATCCGGTACTATCCCCGTAGCTGTAAATCCTGTATTCTGATGGTAATCATCAGAATTGTTTTCCCGGACATATTCTACACTGCCACTAATTCTGCTACAGCAGAAACGGGAAGGCGTCCGGAGAAGCAGGAAAGTCAGAAGACCTGCCTGTTGCATTTGTAATTCATAGCTTTCGGGTGAAAAGCATGGAACGTAAACTAATTATGCGCTCCTATTTATTATCCTCCTGCATGGATAACTGAAGTTATCAGGCATGTTATTGTAAACATTCAAATGAAATAAACATTCATATATGCAAAGAAAATTATACCCCTGGTTATTGGCCCTTTTGGTTTTAGTGATGGCATCCTGTAGTAAGGATGAAAATATTACAACTGTAAAAGGCAGATATGATAATGGCTTTTTCCTGTTGAATGAAGGCAGTTGGGGAAATGAAACCGGAAGCGTGCACTTTTATAGTTACGATACAGATTCCCTTTATTTATACGTATACGAAAAGGAAAATACCGGTACCGGTGATACATTAGGCACCAACAAGCAGGTACTTGAGTTTGGAACCATTTATAATAACAAACTATACCTGGTGGTAAACCTGGGAGGCCCGTTAGTGGTAACAGATGCTTCCACACTGAAAGAAACCGGACGTATCAACAACCTGCCAGACCGGGCACATGCCTTTGTGGGAGTTGATAATACCCGTGGCCTGATCAGTACTGTGAATGGTATTTATCCTGTTAACCTTTCTTCCTTAACAACCGGTACCAAAATCAGTGGCATTGATGGTAGTGTAACAGATATGATTAAAGCAGGCAATTATATTTTTGTATTATCTGCTAATAACGGTATCGTTGCCTTGAATGCCGGTGATTATAGTGTTGCGAAAGTAATTGGTGCAGCTACTACAGGATTTGCTATTGGCAAAGATGGAAGCGTATGGGCAGCAACAGTCAACTCTTTATTAAAGATAAACGCGAGTACACTGGCGGTAGATACCATAAATACCTCCTTTGATGTTTATTTCAACGAATATAATTATAACAGCGGATCTATTGTTGCCTCTACCACAGAGAATGCAGTATATGTTACATCTGCTTATACAATGGTATATAAATATATTGTTGGCAATGCGGCTTCTTTAACAACACCATTTATTACTCTGCCAGCCAATCATTATCTGTTTGGTAAGGGCATTGCTTACAATGAGAAAAAGGGTGAGCTGGTGTTAAATACAACAAATGACATCTATGGCGGTACGGTGAATACGATTTATTCATATAATGCTACTACCGGTGCAGAGGGGAATAACTTTATTTACAATGGTAAATATTATCCAGCTATGGCTGTTTTCCATTAATGCTTAAACTAACTTTTATATGTCTGTTGGTATCCTGTGCTGTTGCGGCACAGGATACTGCTGCTTTACATACACTACAAACAGTTACTATATTCTCCGCTAAAAGCAACTCTGTTACACCAGTACAAACACTGAACGGAGTGGCACTTGAAAGAATGAATAGTTTATCCGTAGCAGATGCTACGCGTTATTTTTCCGGTGTACAACTGAAAGATTACGGCGGGTTAGGAGGGTTAAAAACACTGAATGTACATAGTATGGGCTCCAATCACCTGGGTGTGTTCTATGATGGAATTCAACTGAGTAATGCTCAGAATGGTACAGTAGACCTTGGACGTTTTTCGCTGGATAATATCGAACAGATAGACCTTTACAATGCACAGAAAGGAGTGATCTTTCAGCCTGCTAAAGGCTTCTCCTCAACAGCTTCTCTCTACCTGCAATCCCGCAAACCGGTATTTAAAGCAGATGAACAAACACATGGGAAGGTGAGTTTTAAAACAGGCTCTTTTAGATTGATCAATCCTGCTGTACGACTGGAGCAAAAACTATCTGATAAAGTAACGGCTGTGGCAAGCAGTGAATGGACACATGGCAATGGCCGGTATAAATTCCGTTATACTAACGGTACTTATGATACAACTGCCATCCGCAATAACAGTGAGATAGATGCCTGGCGTATCGAAGGCGGATTATATGGACAATTAAAAGATAGCAGCACCTGGAATATCAAAACGTATTATTATAATTCCAGCCGTGGTTTACCCGGTGCTATTGTAAACAATGTATTTCAACGTTCACAACATCAGTGGGACAGGAATTTCTTTGTGCAGTCGTCCTTCAATAAAAAAATTGGCAATCGATATAATATGCTGCTGAATGCCAAATATGGTCATGATTATGTCCGCTACCGTGATCCTGAAATTGTTACTATTGACGGCATTTTAATGAACCGCTTCCGGCAACATGAATATTATATCTCCTCAGCTAATCAATACAAACTTACTTCCTTCTGGGATGTAGTTCTTTCCGGAGATTTCCAGGTGAATGAAATGACGGCCGTTAACCTGGATCATTTTCCCATTCCCACCCGTTATACTACACTTGCAGCACTGGCTTCCCAACTGCATTTTAAAAGGCTGGATCTGCAGGGAAGTTTACTGGCAACCATTGTAAATGAAGACACTAAATTATACGTTGCAGGGAAGAACTACAGGGCATATACACCCACTGTCATTGCTTCCTGGCAACCTTTTACCAATCCGGCATTCCGGGTTCGCTCTTTTTATAAAAACATCTTCCGCATGCCTACGTTCAATGATCTGTACTATGGAACGTCTGGCAGTCCGGCACTCAAACCGGAATATACAAAACAGTATGATGCAGGATTTAGCTATACACAACAGATGCCCGGACTCTGGGAATACCTGTCTATACAGGTAGATGGCTATTACAATAACGTAACGGATAAGATCATAGCAGCACCCGGTAAAAGCTTCCGCTGGATGATGCAGAATATTGGTAAAGTTGATATCTACGGATTAGATGCAGGGATTCAGACTGCCCTGCACCGCATTGCATCAGTGCAAACAGATTTCTCCCTCAAGTATACTTACCAGCGGGCAATGGATATGACAACACCCGGAGAAGTGAATTACAAAGACCAGATAGCTTATATCCCTTTGCACAGCGGATCATTTATTACACATGCTTCCTGGAAAAATTACGATATCAATTACAGTTTCATTTATGTAGGGAAAAGGAATTCCACAGGATATGAAATACCTGAAAATTATCTGAAACCCTGGTATACAAGTGACATATCTTTGTTAACGCATTTCAACTACAGGAAAACGCTGGTAAAGGTGAGTTGTGAGGTGAATAATTTATTGAATCAATATTATGATGTGGTGATCAATTATCCAATGCCCGGACGTTATTTCCGTTTTTCTGTGAGTTTAAATTATTAGATCATGAAGTTGAATTTATTGCTGATCATTATACTTTCCGTTGTGGTTGCTTGTCGTAACGGGCAACAGGTAATTCCTCATGAAGAGACACAGGTAACCGAACCGGATACACTGCGGCATAGTTTTTACCTGCTGAATGAAGGAAATACGGGTATGAACCAGGCATCCCTTGATTATTTCAGTCATAATACAGGAATTTATAAAAGGAATATCTATAATGATGTGAATCCTGCCACGGTAAAAGAACTGGGAGATGTGGGGAATGACCTTCAGATTTATGGAGGGAAATTATATGCAGTCATCAACCTGTCCAATAAAGTGGAAGTGATGGAAAAATTTACGGCTAAACGTATAGGCCAGATAGATATTCCCAATGGACGCTATATCACTTTTTATAAAGGTAAGGCATATGTAAGCTCTTATGCTGCAGCATCGGGAACAGTTGAGGGATATGTGGCAGAAATAGATACCACTTCTCTGGAAATAACAAGGAAGGTTACCGTGGGCAGACAACCAGAAGAGATGGCCATTATAAACGACAAGTTATATGTTGCCAATTCGGGCGGGTATAGTCCGCCGCAATTTGACCGTACCGTTTCTGTGGTAGATCTGAATACTTTCACAGAGATAAAACGTATCGATGTAGCCATTAACCTGGATCACATGAAAGCAGATAAATATGGAGATCTGTATGTAACTTCCCGAGGAGATTATTACAATATTCCATCAAAGCTGTTTGTAATAGATTCTAAAACGGAACAGATAAAAGACTCTTTTAATCTTGCAACCAGCAACATATGCATGAAAGGAGATTCTGCTTATATCTATAGTGTGGAATGGAGCTATATTACGAATAAGAATACGGTAACCTATGCGATTATCAACGTAAAAGATGAAACGGTAATCACCAATAGTTTTATTACCGATGGCACAGAAAAGCAGATACAGGTACCATATGGCCTTGCTATTGATCCTGTAACAGCTGATATCTATGTAACGGATGCTAAAAATTATATCCTGCCAGGTACTTTGTATTGTTTTAGCCAGCAGGGAAAGAAAAAATGGAGTGTAACCACTGGTAATATTCCTGCGCACTTTGTTTTTGTACAACCCTAGCCCTTTTTTATATCCAGTAAGATAGTATAGGATAGTTGCCCTGACTTTTTATGCTAATTTAATTTTCGTTCACGTATTATTTCATTTCAGGAAATTACTCCTGGTAGGTCTCTTTTTTTATAAAATTAATATTTCCACGTATGTTCTCTTACATTAATTGTATTCATAGCAGGCATTCATAAACTGTATTAATACAGGTTCCATTTATTATTTGTGCCATCATTATCCGGGAAAATTTCCGGAGTGAAAAACTTATGCCATGTCTTCATCATTAAATTCCCGTTATGTACAAGTATTTAATCTGTAGTCCGCAATGGCGGCAGTTTGCCATTCAATGTAGTTTGCTGTTACTCCTGATTAGTATTCCGGGAATAGCACAGCAAAAACTTACGATCTCCGGTCAGGTAAGCGATTCTTCTTCTGGTGCACTAACAGGAGTGGTAGTCCGGGTAGTAGGCAAGCCAGTCGGCACACAAACCAGTGCCACCGGGCAATATACCTTACAGGTATCTTCCGGCGATGTATTATCCTTTCACATTCTCGGCTATGATGAAAAGCGTGTAACTGTAGGCAGTGCCACCACAATTAATATACAGTTGCAATCCACATCTTCAGGATTGAACGAAGTAGTGGTAATTGGTTATGGTAGTCAGCAGAAAAAAGATATGACGGGAGCTATTGCCAGTATTAATGCCAAACAATTGCAGGATCTTCCTACAGCAGGGCTTGACCAGAAACTGGCCGGTCAGATTCCCGGTGTGCAGGTAAGTGCTGTTTCCGGAACGCCCGGAGGTGGCGCTTCTATCAGGATCCGTGGATCAGGTTCTATTGGTGCAGGTAGCGATCCCTTATATGTAGTGGATGGTTTTCCATTATCCGGCAGTTTTGATCAGCAGGCTAGTCCGCTGAACATTATCAACCCGGATGATATTGAAACAATGACGGTGCTGAAAGATGCATCCTCTACAGCGATATATGGTTCCAGAGGAGCAAACGGTGTGGTAGTGATCACTACAAAACATGGACAGAAAGGTGCTCCCAGGGTAACGCTGAATACGTATACCGGTTACCAGGAAGTGCCACAAAAGGGCAGACCTGAAATGCTGAATGCACGGGAGTTTGCACAGTTCAGAAAAGATATTATCATTGATGATTTCGCATCCAGGGGACAGACAGCCACCGATGCTGATATTCCAACAGATTACAGACATCCGGAACAATATGGTGCAGGTACAAACTGGTATAATACTGTGTTACATACTGCTCCGCAGCATAATACTTCATTAGGAGTAAGTGGAGGTTCGGAGAATACAAAGTATAATTTCACCTTCGGATATTTTGACCAGGATGGTGTATTAAGATATACAGATTATAAAAGGTATACGGTAAGAGCAAACATAGAAAGTAAAATAGGGAAGAAGGTAAAAATAGGACTGGACCTGGCACCTACTTACAGCGTACAACATGTCAATGATTTCGAGAATGGATTTACGGATGTGCTTACCCGTAGTTTGTGGTTAAGCCCACTGGTATCTGTAACAGACAGCACCGGAAAACGCACGCCATACATCACTTCTACAGGTATGTACAGCGCCGGTAATCCATTAAACGCGTTGCAATACGGAGCTACGAAAGTGACCTCCTTTTCTGGTTTGGGAGGTGTATACGGAGAGTATGAAATCGTTGAAGGATTAAAGGCAAGAGTAAGTTTCAATGTGAACTATGGCAACGGTTCTTCTTTTGTATTTAATCCTTCCATATTAGGAGGAGTGAATAATCCGCCGCCCAGCATTCCTAATTCTTCACAGACCAAAGGAAATGCTTTGAACTGGTTATCAGAAATGTTATTGTCTTATGATAAAAAGTTAGGGAAAGATCATGCTATAAATGTAGTGCTGGGTTATACAGCGCAGAAAGAAAGAGTAGAATTTCTCAGGATCAATGCATCCAACTATCCGGACGATCTGATACAACCGATTAATGCGGCTGCTACAATCCCTTCGTACGACCAGAACACGCAGGAGTGGGCTATTTTGTCGTATCTCGGCAGGATCAACTATTCTTATAAAGGAAAATATCTGCTCACAGGAACTATCCGTTCTGATGGTTCTTCCCGTTTCGGTACCAACAACCGCTTTGGTACTTTCCCTTCGGGAGCTTTTGCCTGGCGGGCATCTGAAGAAGAGTTCCTGAAACATGTTTCCTGGCTGAGCGATCTTAAACTAAGAATGAGTTATGGTCTTTCAGGGAATTATAACATCGGGAATTACACTTACATGTCTAATATTACTTCCACCAATTATGTATTGGGAGGAGGTGTGGCAAGCGGCAGGAGTTCTACCACACTCAGAAATCCTAATCTTACCTGGGAAGAGTCATCCCAACTGGATGCAGGTATAGATGCCGGTTTTTTCGGGAACAGGCTTAATGTGACTGCAGATTATTACAGACGCATCACCAAAGGAATGCTCTATAACTCTGAAATCCCACTGTCATCTGGTTATACAAATGTGATCATCAACTCAGGGAAAATAGAAAACCACGGATTTGAATTTGGGATTAATACCGATAACCTGCCTGGAGAACTAAAGTGGACTACCAGCGCCAATATTGCTTTTAACCGTAATAAAGTACTCGCACTGAATGCCAAGAACGATCCAGTTTACAGCGGCCGGAGCGGAGAAGGTTCCTATACCCATATTACAAAGGTAGGTAAGCCCATAGGATTGTTTTATGGCTATGTAGTGGAAGGTGTGTACAAAGATCAGGCAGACTTTGATAAATCGCCTAAGAATGTTACTTCTGTAGTAGGCTCTATCAAATACAAAGATGTGGACGGTAATGGGGTAATAGAACCGGTAAATGATTTTGACATTATTGGTGATCCCAATCCAAAATTCATCTGGGGATTAACCAATCACTTCGAATATAAAAGCCTTGATCTTGGTATTGTACTGGTGGGATCACAGGGCGGTCAGATCCTGAAAACCTCCAAACAGTACATCCAGAATATAGACGGGATATTTAATGTAGACCGTAGTGTATTGAACCGCTGGCGTTCTGTGGATAATCCGGGTGATGGTAAAACACCTACTACGAATGGTGCCAGGGTGATATACCGTGATGTAAACTCTGAATGGGTGGAGAGTGGTTCTTTTATGCGCATTCAGAATATAGCGCTGGGTTATAATTTCAATAGAAAATTGCTGGAGCATACAAAATTTATAAGCGGTGCGCGTTTGTACGCAAGTGTACAGAATCTGGCTACTTTCACGAAGTACAGTGGTGCAAATCCGGAAGTAAGTCGTAAATCTCCTTCAGGAAATGCAACTACCACTGCGTTAACTCCCGGGGAAGATTTTACCAACTATCCTGTAGCCCGCACTTATACACTTGGTATTAACCTGTCATTTTAAAAGTGAAAATTAACAGTCATGAAAATTAAATATATTTTCCTTCCTGTAATGGCAGGCTTGCTTGCCGGTGGTTGTCAGAAGAGTTTCCTTGATCTCAACCCGGAAACAATCATCAACGGAAATGCTTTCTATAAAACAGAACCAGAAATTCAACAGGCTGTAAATGGAGCCTATAGTATATTACAACCTCTTGCCAATGAGAGCTACTGGATCTTCGGCGAAATGAGATCTGATAATACATGGTTTCAGTATAATAATCAGGACAGAGGACGTGAACAATGGGAGTTTGCAGATGAATTCCTGGTACCAGCTACTGCAGAGTGTATCAGTAATTTCTGGAAGAACAGTTATATCGGTATATCCCGCAGTAATGATGTACTGGATAATATTCCCAATGTAACCGATATGACCGATGCTGCCCGAGATCAATATACCGGTGAGGCCAAGTTTTTACGGGCATTCCATTACTTCAATCTTGTAAGACAATTTGGAGGAGTACCCTTAAAACTAACGTCTGTACAGTCGCCCGAAGCTACAAAGTCAAATGGCCGTGCCACTATAGATGAAGTATATGCCGCTATTTTAGCTGATCTGAAAGATGCTGCAGAAAAGTTGCCAGCCTCTTATTCAGGTACAAGTGTTGGCCGTGCCACTAAAGGGGCCGCCAGTACTTTACTGGCTAAAGTGTATTTAACCCAGAAAAACTATCCATCTGCATTGGCAGAACTACGCAAAGTACAGGCTCTGGGTTATTCCCTGTTGACAAACTACGCGGATGTTTTTGATCCTAATAAAAAGAATGGACCTGAATCTATATTCGAGATTCAGTATCTTGGATCACAATCAGGTCTCTTTAGCACTTTCATGTATATTTTTGCGCCATATACATCCGGAAGTTATGTTACCCGTGATACCAAAACTTCCATTCACGGTAGTGGCTCCGGCTGGAATATCCCTACTAAGGATATGATCGCCTCTTACGAAACTGGCGATAAACGTAAAGATGTTTCTATGGCAGATGGTTATAAAGATGCCGATAGTAATTTCGTGAATATTCCATATGTAAAAAAGTATAATCATGGCTTTACTGATGTAGGACGTACTAATGATAATTTCCCGGTACTCCGTTATGCAGATGTATTGCTGATGATTGCAGAGTGCCTCAACGAACAAGCCTTTACTGCCGGAGGTGAAGAATTTGATCTGCTCAATCAGGTAAGGGCAAGAGCGGGATTAGCTCCTAAAACAGCAGCTACCGTAGCCTCTCAGGATGCTTTCAGAGATGCCATATTTCAGGAGAGGAAAATAGAACTGGCATTTGAAAACCATCGCTGGTATGACCTTGTAAGATCAGGCAAAGCAGTGGAGATAATGAATGCTCACGGCGTTAACCAAAAGGCTTTGAGTACCCAGATTCCGGCAAACGGATACCAGATAACGGTCAACAGACTGTTACTGCCAATACCACAAACAGATGTAAACCTTGATAACCTAACGCAAAACCCACAATAAAATAAAAACTGTATGATCAGATACATCATTGTTTTTTCACTACTACTTAGCGCCTGTACGCAAAACGGGAAGAATTCACTTTCCAATCTACGATGCGAATTCCGCAATAATCCGCTGGGTATAGACATTACAACACCAAGACTCAGCTGGGAAGTAGAAAGCAACAACAGGGGAGTGGTGCAACAAGCCTACCAGGTAATTGTAGCCTCTTCAGAAAGCGCACTTAGCAAAAACGAAGGTGATCTCTGGAATCCCGGAAAGATATCTTCAGATCAATCTATTAATGTAAAGTATGCAGGTAAACAACTAAATAGTGGCACCATCTGCTATTGGAAAGTAAAAGTATGGACCAGCGATGGCAGTGAAACTGAGTGGAGCCAACCCGCAAAATGGAGCACAGGATTATTGCAGGCAGGCGACTGGCAGGCAAAATGGATAGGGCTGGATTCTGCTTTTGCATGGGATAAGGCGAAAGCTACAGATACTTTTACCCGTCTTTCTGCGCGTTATTTACGCAAAGATTTCAGCCTGACTAAAAAAGTGAAACAAGCTACTGCTTACATCAGCGGACTTGGACTGTATGAGTTGTACATCAATGGGGAAAAGATAGGAGACCAGGTACTGGCTCCCGGTCCTACGGAATATAACAAACGTGCATTTTACAATACATTCGATGTAACATCCCAGTTGAAAGAAGGAAGTAATACAATAGGCGCCATTCTTGGAAATGGGCGCTTCTTTACTATGCGTGGATTGGGCAGGGTAACAAACTACGGTTATCCTAAAATGATCAGCCAGATTAACATTACCTATGAAGATGGATCTGCAGATAAAGTGATCACTGATGATACCTGGAAAATAACTGTAGACGGACCAATCATATCCAACAATGAATATGACGGCGAAGAATATAATGCAGAGAAAGAATTGACCGGCTGGAACAAATCCGGCTATGATGCCGGTAAATGGCTGAAAGCACAGCTGGTGAGTCAAACAGCAGCATTGGTAGCGCAACCCAACAATCCAATCAAAATAATGGATACGGTTAAAGCTATTCATGTTACAGAAATCAACCCCGGTACTTTCATTTATGATATGGGACAAAACTTTGTAGGCTGGGTACATCTGAAAGTAAAAGGAAACAAAGGAACAGTAGTAACCATGAGATTTGCCGAACGACTAAAAGACGACAGCACATTATATATGGAGAACCTTCGTTCTGCCAAGGTAACAGACAAGTATACACTGAAAGGTACAGGTGAAGAAAACTGGGAACCACGTTTCACTTATCATGGTTTCCGTTATGTAGAAGTAACCGGCTACCCAGGAAAGCCAGACCTCTCTGCCATTGAAGGCAGGGTAGTATATGATGAGATGGAAACCAGCGGACAATTTGAAACATCCAATGAAGTGATCAACCGCATTTATAATAATGCGTACTGGGGTATCCGTGGTAATTACAGGGGTATGCCAACCGACTGTCCGCAGCGGGATGAGCGTATGGGATGGCTCGGCGATCGTGCCACAGGAGCACAGGGAGAAAGTTTTGTATTCAATAATCACGGTTTATATGCCAAATGGTTGCAGGATATAGAAGATGCACAAAACCCAGAAGGAAGTATTCCGGACGTAGCGCCTACTTACTGGAAAATATATTCGGATAACATGACCTGGCCAGGAGCGTATCTAACCATTGCCAATTTACTTTATGAACAGTATGGAGATGATCAGCCTATCCGTCAGCACTATGCATCCATGAAAAAGTGGATGACCTACATGAAGAATAAGTATATGAAAGATGATATCCTCACCAAAGATACTTATGGTGACTGGTGCGTACCACCTGAATCTCCTGAACTGATCCACTCACAGGATCCTGCCAGGAAAACAGCCGGCGACTTCCTGGGTACTGCTTTTTATTATCAGATGCTGACACTCATGGAACACTTCGCTGTTATTTCCGGTAATACCGCTGATGTACCAACGTTTAAGGAGCAGGCAGAGAAAATTAAAACAGCGTTCAATAATAAGTTCCTGAATACAGCGAATGGTTATTATGCGAATAATACTCCAACGGCCAATATCTTTTCACTTGCTTATCATCTTGCACCATCAGAAAAAGTTGATTCGGTATTTAAACATATTGTCAATAAAACGCTGAAGGATTATAATGGTCATATCAGCACAGGACTGGTAGGAGCGGAATGGTTAATGCGTACCCTTTCTGATTATGGCAGGGGAGATATAGCCTATCAATTGGCCACTAATACCACTTATCCAAGCTGGGGTTATATGGCAGAACATGGAGCCACTACCATATGGGAACTGTGGAATGGTAATACCGCCGATCCGGCTATGAACTCAGGCAATCATGTGATGCTGCTGGGAGATCTAGTTACCTGGTATTATGAGTACCTGGGAGGTATCCGGCCAGATAGTCCTGCCTATAAAAAGATCATTATGAAACCATTGGTCATAAAAGATCTGAAGAAAGTGAATGCAGCTTATCATTCGGCTTATGGATGGATTCGCAGTAACTGGCAGGATGATGGAAAGACCTTTACATGGAATATATCCATTCCCGTGAACACTCATGCAGAAGTATATATCCCTGCAGCTTCAGATAAACAGGTGAAGGAAAGGAACAAGGCGATTACGGCAGATGATGATATAAAATTGCTCAGAACGAAGGGTGGTTTTGTTGTATATGCTGTAGGGTCCGGAGAATATGCCTTCTCATCAGAGAAATAACAATTAATCACCATTCAACAAATACTACTGGCACATGCCGCGTCCATTTATTACATTCATGTAGTCTCTTTCACGTTAAAAGCAACATACATGAAAAATGCATTGATCTTATCAATCCTGTTATTATTTTTCACTACCGGTACCTTTGCTTCCCCACCAGACAGCATATTACCGGTAAGAGGGTTTTGTATAGGCGCACCACATACTGCCGCGCTGGATGAATTCATAAAATTTATCAGGGAGGAACTGGCACCCCGGCAGGTGAATACGCTGATACTCCGGGTAGATTATAATTACCAATATGAAAGTCATCCGGAACTACAGGACAAAGGAGCCTTGTCCAAACAGGATATAAAAAAGGTGGTGCAGGTATGCAAGCAATATCATATCAATCTGATTCCGCAGGTAAACCTGCTGGGGCATCAATCCTGGGCGTTTGAAACAAACAAATTGTTATCTGTATATCCGCAATTTGACGAAACACCCTGGGTGAAGATGCAGGATACCGGGAAATATGTATGGCCCAATACTGATGGATTGTATTGCAAGAGTTATTGCCCTTTGCATCCGGACGTACATAAAGTAGTATTTGACCTGATAGATGAAATCTGCGATGTATTTGAGTCAAAAGCATTTCACGCAGGGATGGATGAGGTGTTTTACATAGGAGAGGATAAATGTCCGCGTTGCGGAGGCCGAGACAAGGCTGAATTGTTTGCCGGGGAGCTAACAGTGCTGCGTAATCACCTGGCTGGTAAAGGGCGTAATTTATGGATATGGGGCGACAGACTCCTGGATGGTAAATCTACCGGGTTGGGGAGATGGGAAGCCAGTTTTAACAACACTTACCGTGCTATTGACATGATCCCAAAAGATGTAGTGATATGCGACTGGCATTACGATCGCCCTGACAAAACACCTGTATATTTTGCGATGAAAGGATTACAGGTGATTACCTGCCCCTGGCGTAAGCCATTGTTTGCGCAGCAGCAGTTGAAAGATATGATCTCATTCAGGGAAACGGCTACTCCCGAAATGAAAGACAGGTATCAGGGGATGATGCAAACAGTATGGTCTGGTGCCGAAGATTTTATGAACGAATATTACGGCAGGAAAAAGAGGGAAGGCGTGGCGAAGGATACTTTAGAGACCTCCAGCCGTTGTTTCAGGATGTTGTATGCTGATATTGGAAAGCTGTAAGGATTGAATTAAAAAACAGGCTGTATCGTACTTATGATACAGCCTGTTTTATTTAAGTACATATTGTTGATAAAGAAGAGCTAAGTGGCTAGTGTCTGCCAGCAACTCAGGCATACCGAAGAAAATAAAAAGGCGCCTCAATTACTTGAGACGCCTTTTTATGTATAAGTTAAGTTCAATGCTTATGCAGGTATTGCCATTGATTGCGGCTTTCTACCTAACTGACGCATGAAACGGAAATGTGATCTTACGGCAGCCTGCATTGTAGGCATGCTGTTATACTGGATACCAAACTCTTCGCATTTAGCAGATACAATCTTGCTAAGTTCCGGATAATGTACATGGCTCACGCGTGGGAACAGGTGATGTTCTACCTGGTAGTTTAGTCCACCTACAAACCATGAAATTGCTTTATTATCAGGAGCAAAGTTTGCTGTTGTATTAATCTGATGGATAGCCCATTCGTTTTCAATAACCTTAGTTTCTTCACCTACCACTTCAAAGGTTGTTTCTTCTACCACGTGAGCCAGCTGGAAAACAATTGCCAGGGTAAAGCCTAAAACAACGTGCATAGCGGCAAAACCAATTGCCCATGATTGCCAACCCACTACCATTACCGGGATAGCGATATAGAATAACAGGTATAATGCTTTACTTGCCCAGAAAACCACATGATCGCTAACACTCATGGTCTGTAAAGGTGTTTTGTAGATTTTGCGGGTCAGGTATTTTGTGAAGTCCATGATGAATACCCAAGCAAAAGAAGAGATCGCATATACCAATACAACATAAATATGCTGGATACGGTGCATTGGCGTCCATGCCTGTGTACTGCACTGACGCATTAACGGGCTCTTTGCAATATCTTCATCCATACCATCTACGTTAGTGTACGTATGGTGGATCACGTTATGTTTCTGTTTCCAGATAAAGGCATTACCACCTAAAGCGTTCAGGGATAATCCCAGTAAATTATTTACAGTGGAATTTGTTGAATAACTGCCGTGACAGGCATCATGCATTATGTTAAACCCGATAGAAGCCAGGATGAAACCAAGGAAAGCGCTGAGCCCGATGCCCAGTACTGCAGTCATAGGGAATACCAATAATGAAGTATATAGGAGTATAGCAAGAGGAATGAGTACTAAGGTTTTCGAATACAGTTTCCAGTTCCCGGTCTTTTTTATGTTATTTTTAACAAAATAGGACTCCACATCGGCCTTAAGAGATTGAAAGAATAAGGCTTTCTTGTTGTTGAAAATTACTTTCGCCATAATAGATTGAATTGTTTTTAGATCGCGAAACAGTTGTTAGGCTTGATAAAAAGTGGCAATAAACGATAAACTGAAAAGAAACTCATGACTATACAGATCGAAATTAATTACATACCACTATTTTAACCTCCACAATCTACGGAGAAGTAATAATATATACAAATGTTATAGATGTGTTAAGGTTAATTTACAACGAAATAACCATTAGAGATTATTTTTATTTGGCGCCAGAGAATATAATCCCTACATTTGTCCTTTACAAATTTATAATTTTACACAAATGAACACAAAATTCCAAGGAACTGTAAAGTTCTTTAACGAAACAAAAGGCTTTGGCTTCATTAAGCATGATGAATCCAATAAAGAGACTTTTGTACACGTAAACGGTCTTGTACATGAGATCCAAGCAGACGACAAAGTTGAGTTTGAACTGCAGGAAGGTAGGAAAGGTATGAATGCCGTTAACGTTAAACGTATCGACTAAGCTCGCTTTTTCATACACTTGATTTAGCTAAAGGTCCCGGCAATCGCCGGGATCTTTTTTTTATATAAATTAGTCTATAAAAAGGCACATTATGTCAGCGCTATTTTCGCCATTACAGATAGGAGCAATTACATTTAAAAACAGGATCGTTGTTTCGCCCATGTGCGAATACAGCTCAGAAAACGGATTTGCCAATGACTGGCACCTGGTACATCTGGGCAGCAGGGCAGTAGGTGGCGCAGGATTGATTATCACGGAAGCAGCAGCCGTTTCTCCGGAAGGGCGTATTTCCCCTCAGGACCTGGGCATATGGGATGATGCACATATTACCAAACTCCTCAATATCACGACTTTTATAAAAGCACAGGGAGCCGCAGCAGGTATCCAGCTGGCACATGCCGGACGTAAATCCAGTACCAGTGTACCCTGGAAAGGAATGAAATTAATATCTCCTGAAAATGGCGGCTGGAAGGAAATCCATGCACCCAGTGCTATTCCCTTTTCAGAACATTACGGAATGCCAATCGCACTAACAGCTGATGGTATCAAAAAAGTAGTGGCCGACTTTAAAGCTGCTGCAAAACGGTCACTCGAAGCCGGTTTCCAGGTGATAGAGATTCATGCTGCGCATGGTTATCTCATACATGAATTCTTATCTCCACTAAGCAATCATCGTACAGATGAGTATGGCGGAAGCTTTGAGAACAGAATTAAAGTATTATTGGAGATTATTGCCGCCATCAGGGAAGTCTGGCCATCTGATCATCCTTTATTTGTCCGTATCTCTGCAACCGACTGGGCAGAAGGAGGATGGAACCTGGAAGAATCTACGAAACTGGCAATGATTTTAAAAGAAAAGGGAGTAGATCTGATTGATTGTTCGTCCGGCGGACTAGCCTCTCATCAGAAAATAACCGTTGGCCCATTATACCAAACGCCGTTTGCAGAACATATCCGCAAAGAAACGGGTATAAAAACAGGAGCTGTTGGTTTAATCACAACTGCACAGGAAGCAGAATCGATCATCGCAGATAAAAAGGCTGATCTGGTGATAATGGCAAGAGAATTACTGCGGGACCCTTATTTTCCACTTCATGCAGCGCATGTATTACATGATGAGAGTGTAGTATGGCCGATACAGTATGAGAGAGCTAAACCAAGACATTAAAGCATTAAGTGCTATTCTTAAATAAATAAGGATAGCACTTAATCTTACAAACAAGGATGAAGATTATTCAGATCTCAAACTCTTCACCGGATTGGCAATTGCCGCTTTAATAGCCTGCATACTTACTGTAAGTAAGGCGATAATAATGGCAAGCATCCCCGCAACGGCAAATATCCACCAGCCTATATCAATACGGTATTCATATTTTTGTAACCAGTCTTTCATTAACCAGAAAGCAATAGGAGAAGCAAACAAACAAGCGAGCAGTACCAGCCATACAAACTCTTTGGACAGCAATGCCCAGATGCTGGCAACCGATGCGCCCAATACTTTACGAATACCTATTTCTTTGGTTCTGCTTTCAGCCATAAACATTGCAAGACCAAATAAACCCAGGCAGGAAATGAAAATGGCTAGCCCTGCAAAGATGCCGGCTAATTTGCCAACCTGATTTTCTATAGTGAACTTCTTGCTGAATTCGTCATCTACGAAATTGTATTCAAATGGAGAAGAAGGATTGTACTTGTCAAAAACCGGTTGAATGGCGGCTAATGTCTTCCTTAAATCTGAAGTTGATTTTAATCGCAGAAGAATATTATTAGCAACATTGCCATTGAAAAGGATGGCCAAAGGATAAACAGGTTTGAATGGGTTATCTATTAATACATTCTCTACTATTCCAACAATAGTTATTACTCTTCCGCCGGATGTCATTGTCTTTCCAATCGGATCTTTGTAACCAATTACTTTTAGGGCCTCTTCATTTAAGATCACAGCATTTGAATCGGTTTTGTATTCTTTTGAAAAAGGCCGTCCTTCTTTAAACTTTAAACCTGCTGTTTTTTCAAAATCCCAATCGGTCATTATTGCATCCAATGCGATGTCTGTATTTGGATCCTTTCCTTGCCAGGAGAAGTCACTCCACCGGTTTGTGGTCCTTGTCATTGGTTGCGAAGCTTTTGCTACCGATTCAAGATAACCGCTGTTCAGGAGATCTTGTTTTAATGCGGTGTAGTTTTTAGTAAGATCATCGCTGCCATTAATAGAAATCAGGTTGTTCGGGTTATAACCCAAAGAACGATTTTTGGCATGATTGATCTGTTGAAAAACAATGACCGTACTGATGATTAATCCAATAGAAACTGTAAACTGGAAAACGACCAGCACTTTACGAAAAGTAACGGCGCTTTTGCTTTGCCTTAATATTCCTTTTAATATCCTGACCGGTAAAAATGAAGAGAGGTACAAAGCCGGATAACTACCTGCTATAAACCCAGTGAGTATACAAACAAGGAGTAAGAAACCAAGCAGAAAAATATTGCTGAAATCGAACCTGATATTTTCAAAACCCAGGCCTTTTAAATAGGGCAATAACAGTTGGATTATTCCTATGGAGAGTACAAAAGCGAGAAAAGCCGTCAGCATAGATTCAGTCAAAAACTGAGTAACAAGTTGCATGCGCCCTGAACCTACAGCCTTCCGGATACCGACTTCTTTTGCCCTTTTTTCGGAACGCGCGGTCGAAAGATTCATAAAATTGATACATGCAATAAGCAATACGAAGATACCGATGATACCAAACAATCTCACATATTCTATTTTTCCTCCCACATTTATCCAATTCTTATAATCATTATACAAATGCCATTTGCTTAAAGGATGCAGGAACAGTGTTTGATTTTTTAGTCTATTATCCTTTTGTACAATCAGCGGACTAATCTTCTTTGAAAAGTTTGCCATGGAAACCCCTTCTTTCAGTTCCACGATATTCATGAGGAAATTATTGCCCCAATTTGTACTGTTATTTCTTATCCAGTCAGAATGCTCCATTATAAATTGATAGGGGGCTAAAAAATCAAAATCTAATGTTGAATTTTTAGGAACATCCTTTACCAGAGCAGTAACCTGCGCATTATACCAGTTATCTATTTTTATTATCTTACCAATTGGGTTTTCTGTGCCGAATAAAGCGGTCGCAAGTGATTCGGTAAGTATGATGGAATTGGGATCAGTCAATGCTGTTGCAGCATTACCTTTCACCAGTGGAAACGAAAACATTTCCAGGAAATCCGGATCAATATATCTTCCCTTTTTGTTGAATTTGTTATTGCCAATTACCAGGCTATGGTTATCATTCCAGGTTAACCGCGAGGCTCTTTTTACTTCAGGGTAGTTGTTTTTCAATTCATAATACAAAGGAAGTGGGGTAGACTCCTGAGTATTCCTGTTATTATTAAATAACGTATGCTTTTGCACCAGAGCTATGCGATCGCTATTTTTATGAAATGAATCAAAACTTGTTTCAAACTGAATCCATAAACCGATAAGCGTAGCAAAGGCCATACCCATTGCCAACCCCAAAATATTGATGAACGACAGGCTTTTGTTTTTCCAAAGATTGCGCCATGCGGTTTTTAAATAATTTCTAAACATTATAATTCCTTTAAAATAAGATGGAGATTCAGATTATACCCCGAAAAAACAGTTCCCATAATATCCCAAAGAAAATGCCGGACTTTAATTAACTATAAGTCAATTATTTATAATGACTTAATCCTGCGAAGCTGTACGATTTTGATACAATGTGTGTTCATAAATGAACTTAGGGTTGCGTTATTTGAGGAATACATATCCTTATACATTTCTCACTTATCTTCCCTGAAAGTTATTGTTATTTTGTTGCCCTGTCCGGTGGATGTATCTATGCTGAGTATGCCGCCTAACCTGATCAGTAATTCCGTAATGATTTTATATCCCCATCCCTGGTTGGCGTCGGCGGGGTTATAGGTATTATTGAGAATTCTTTCTATCAGTTCCTTATTCATACTTTGGCCTGTATCGGTCATGATGATCTGCAGGTTTGAATCGCTTTGTATTGCTTCGATCCTTATTTCTCCATCGGCTGTGTATTTATTAGCATTGTCTGCCAGGTTCCTTATTATCAGTTTTAACAAGTTGGCATCCGTAGTCAGTGTGAGATTCCCGGGGATGAGGTTAATAAATACATTTCTGTTGATATTAGCCCCCACGCTATATAAAGAGATAATATCATTAGTAATTTCCCATAGTGCTACTTTTTCCCTGTTAATAATAAAGTCTTCTTTCTGGGCGTTGGTCCAAATCAAAAATTCCTGTGCAAAATCATACAGATCTGTGGTGGCTGTCTGGAATTTCAACAGCAAGGTTGCTAATTCCTGTTCGCTTACTTCTCTAAAATTCCCATGTATATGGCGTGCCAGTAATTGCAGAAACCTGAGTGGAGACCGGAAATCGTGCAAAATGATGGAGATCATTTTCTCTTTCACTCTGTTACTATCGGATAAATGCAATTTAGACAGATTAAGGTCTTTATTAGTAATTGACAATTCCTGTGTCCTTTCCGCCACTTTCTGTTCCAACAGCTCGGCCCTTTTAACCTGGGAATTGTATCGCACCCGGAAGAAAGACAAAAATGCACCAATCACCAGGCATCCTGTAAGCCATCGAAACCAGGCTGTTTCATACCAATAAGGAAGAATGGTAAGCTGGATTGTTTTATAATGGGTATCGCTATCCCGTCTTCTTATGGTAAGTGTATAATGACCTTTAGCCAGCTTTGTTATTATTAACCTTCCATCCTCATTTACTGGGTACCATTTTCCACCTAGTTCCTTAATCGAGTATTCAAGGTGCAGGTTGATGCGGTTGCCAAAATAGGGCGATGAAATTTCAAAGACAAGCCGGTTGAAATCCTGTATTTGTACTAAATTATCTTTTAGAAATATTTTTTTGTCATCGGCCATTACCTCGTCTACAAATATGGCCTTGTCAGGTAAATTAATATGTACACTATCGGGATGGAATTGGACATAACCATCTATCGAAGGCAAAGAGAAACGGCCATCCTTTGTTTCAATTCCACAGGGAGTGCTGCTGCCATTAAATTCATTGGTGGTGAATCCGTGAGACTTATCTATATAATAATAAAAAACGTTCGTATTAGTGCCGGATGCATAATCATCAAGTTCCTTTTTTGCTACCCTGAATAATCCCCTGTCGGTTGGTATCCAGAAATAACCGCGCTTATCTTCCATGAAACAATGTGCGATCAAAAGATGTTTCCGGACATCCACAGGCATTCTGATAAAGTGGTTTTTATAGAATTTATAAAAACCTTGTCCATAGGTACCAATCCAGATACTACTATCTTTTGCTACATCGATAATTGATACATCCATATTTAAAAGGGACAGTTTACGGAGTCGACGACGCGATAGTTCATATACAAATATTCCTTTTGCAGTTCCAATCCATATATTACCCGCAGTGGCCTCTCTGATTGTCTGGATCCGTGCATTTTGTAACAATCCGGGATGATCCAGTAAGATCGTCTCCTCCTTTGCATTTCTCCGGAATAATTTGTGAAAAGTGCTATATATTATTTCCTTATTTTCTCTTTCCACAATGCCAGTAAGCGATTCTCCCAGGTAACTGACAGTAACGGAAGGATGAAGATCAACGTCTGTTCTTTTTAAAGAGTCAGATTCGGAATACCAGATTGTCCCATCGGATGCTTTCAGCAAGGCCCATCTGGTAATAGTGCGTGTGCTGGGAAATACCCAGTTGCCTTTATTGCCCCTGTTCATTATACCAGCGCCCGTCAGTATTCTTCCTCCCGGCAGTTCAATCTGAGCCTCCCCATAATTGATATTGATTTTAGGGCCGGTTAAAAAAAGCCTTTCGAATTCTTGTTTTTTCAATATGTACAATCCATGCGTAATGGTTCCTATGTATATGGTTTGATAGTCTTCGTCATAGATCATACATTCGATATCTGTGATGGAGCTATTGGCCACTAATATTTCACAATCCAATATATTATTGACAATCTGAAGCGTGAGGATACTATCCTTGCGTATCATGAAGGTGTGGCTGGGATCTCTTAATATTTTTAATGATGCCTGTTCCAGATCCGAACCTGGCATTGTAGCCTGGACAAAAAATTGATGTAATTTATTGCCAGTAGTTATTTTTCTCTGCAGAACCCCTTCTTTATAAGCATACATATGGTTATCATCATCCACATAGCAAAAAATATTCCCGACTGCGAATTGTAGTTTATCCTTATGTGCTGTTATTTCCGGAAGTACGGTAATGCTTCCCGCATTCTCATCAAGGAAGTAGCAATCCTTACCCACTTTTAAATAAGCCTGTTTTTCACTTATAGTGATCAGGGTCTTGCTGGAACTCAGTTTAGCGAATAGCTCCTTATATCTCCCGGTTTTGTTTTCAAGCACCTGTTTTTTATAAATATTGGTGAAATCAAATAAGTGACAGTTCGAGGTGTTGAATGAATGTAGAAGGCCGGAATGAATACTATCTGTTTCGATCTGGTAATCATCTGATACCGTCAGGATATGGAAGCTGTCATCCTTTGGTAAAATGAGTGTTTTATCCGGATCTGGTGCTGTTAGGGGCAGGAAGTGTTCATTATTGACTAAGGCGGAGGTATTCTCCGTATTATACTCCCTGAAATTCTCACCGTCAAACCGGACCAAGCCCATTCTCGTTGCCAGCCATAGGAATCCGTTCTTGTCAAAGGCTATACTATTGATGCTGTTTTGAGGTAGGGCATTATCGCTATTATAATTGGTGATGCTGTATCCGGATAGGCTTATTTGTCCACTGGATGGAAAACATGACAACAGGTAAACAAATATGAGTACTAAGTGCCTCAAAGGATAAGTCAACATAGTGGATGGTTGTAACAGAAGTTAAAACAATAATTATACAGATATGGCTTGACAATACAAACTCTCTTAGTAATAAGATGACAATGCTACAGTGAATATTTTGCTAAGTTTCAGATTAGATAATTCCGGGGGAAATTTCAGACTTACACATGACTTACGAAACCTGTTTCGTAATACCGTATCCTGCGTGATTGAACATTTGTGTGAATTCTTTCAATTCAATAATATTGGTGACGCCAAGCTTTTGAAGAACCTTTGCTTTATGAGTCCCTATTGTTGAAGTATGCGCGCACAACAGGTTAGCGATTTGTGAAACATTTTTCCCTTCAAGCAAATGGGTCATCACTTCCAGTTCCCGCGGAGATAGTCTGTTAAAGAGACTCGAAGGGGTTCTTTTATTAGCTTCCAGACTCTGGGAGACATGCATTTCGGGGCTTAGATACTTTTTATTATTCAGAGTGGTTGTAATAGCCTTTCGGATCTCTATATCATCGGCTTCCTTGTTAATAAACCCTTTAACACCCAGTTGCATGTATATCCTGGCATAAATTTCCTCCTTACTCATAGTGAGGATCAGAACCTTCAGATCTGGACGGAACGCGAAAATGTTTTGCAACAAATTAATAGAATCTGTTCCCGGCATATTTATATCCAGGATTGCGAGGTCGTAACTGCTGGTCTTTATTTTTTCCCAGACAGTATCTCCATCTTTGCATTCATCTATTTCTATGTTCATGAACTCTTCTTTAAGGAGAAGGCTAATCCCCGTTCTTACGATGGAATGGTCGTCGGCTATTAAAAACTTTTTCATAGCAATTAAGGGTTTTGAGTAGTAAATGACTAAATATAAAGCAGCAAATATATAATGGTCGTTATAGTAATGGTCGTTTTTTTGTCTAAAGTAGTTACTTTACTCAATTAATACTCATCCCTAATTACATACTACTAACCACACTTGAAAAAACAACACATAAAATATTAATTTTCAATTGTTTAATATCTATATTTTTTGATTAATGTCAAATGTCAAATGCCATTTACGAACTTACAGGAGAAGAGATGCATTAAAACCTTTGTACCATTTCACATAATTCAATCACATTGGAAACACCCAGTTTATGCATAATATTTGCCTTATGTATGCGTATTATTGAGCTATCCACGGATAGAATACCAGCGATTTCCGGGATATCTTTTCCACTAACTAAATGATTCATGATTTCCAGCTCCCTGATGGAAAGAGCATCGAATGGGTTTTTCTCCTTTCCTTTAAGGATCTCCTGGATCTGGATATCCAGCAACCTGGGGCTCAGGTATTTTTTGTTGTTCAAAATGCTTACAATGGCCCTCCGGATCTCGGATGGGGCAGCTTCTTTGTTAATAAAACCTTTCACGCTCGGGCTCAGGTTCAGATATTTTTTGGCATAGATCCTTTCGCTGCTCATAGTTACGATAAGGATTTTCAGGTCCGGTTTCAGGTCGAATACATTTTTTAATAAATGGAGGAAGTCAGTAGCGGGCATGGATATATCGAGGATCGTGAGGTCATATTCGCCGGTTTGTATTTTCTTCCAGGCGCTGTTTCCATCCTGGCATTCATCTATTTCTGCATCCATGAATTCTTCCCTTATAAGAAATTTAAGACCGGTTCTTACGATAGAATGGTCGTCGGCAATTAAGAATTTTTTCATATAGTTAACGGGATATTGATAATGAGACCTTTAGAATTACTTAGTTTATTGGTAATAGTTATGAGTATACTAAGTGGGACAAACATTTAAGTCGATTATTGCTATTTATTCCTGAACAATTTCTGTAAATGAGTTCCAAAAAAGATCAAGAACCGGAACCGTATTCTTTGGTAATACTATTGAACAAACATAATCACCTGCACAGCACGAAATGGCTTTATACTGAGAAAAATGGCGGAAGGTGCTTACATAAACGGTACCAACTTTTATTAATGTTTTAATTTCGGCTAATTTATTATCCATCGTCAATCCCGTTCTGAAGATCTTCGATAAACTCTCTCTTATGGTCCAAATGACTGTATAGCCAGTGGGTAAGCACAGATCACTGCTTGAAATAAGATCGAATTCATTAGCACAAACCTGGCTTCTCATCACATCAATTTTATTGTTATCCAGTTTCTCGATATCTACTCCCAAAGGATGTTCTTCCGGAAATGCTAAAGCAATCCCTAAATTATCGCAATGACTGATGCTTACCTGAATATTCCGGTTTACAGAACTCTTTACTACCGGGAATTGGAAAATCCCAAACCCGATTGAAATTGAGTCCATATTCTCTTCTTTTGTCAGCTCACCTATTGCTTTTTTTGAAGCAATCCTTCCCAGCAGGTAATCCGCTTTTCGTTTATCGAATAATAATGTATCAAAGTAGTTTCTTTCATCTTGATGGAGGAGTTGAATCTTATTTATAAGATCAGGTAACTCCTGTTTAATTATGCAAAATCCGGCATTAAAGTTCCTATTCTCTCTCTTTAGTATAATTTCCCCTTTCTTCATTCTTTCTGGTTTTATATATGAAAGTAGGAAGATATTCAGGAGCCTGCTATAGAAAAGTATCTATATAAAATAATTGCAAAATATACGATCAACTGGAAATTTTAAAATAGAAAAGTATCTATAGCAGCAATTTTCTAATCTATGTACTATTGGAATCAAGATTGTCTTTAAAAACAATAACCCATGGAAAGAGCACAGGAAATATCCGGAAAAACTCTCTGTAACAGAGGTTACGCATTGAATCTGCCCCAGATGCATTGGGGTGGGATGTCCGAAAACTGGTTATTGAAGGAGTTGGGGGATATGCATTGGGCAATGATTGCCGAGGGCTTAGGAGTGAAATCGGGCGATCTGGTGAATGGCAATGGAGAAAGGCTCTATGCAAGTTTTGTACGTTTGCGCTGGGAGAGCAATGCTAGTTTATTTTCTTTCAAAGAAAACCAGGATATATCCCTGAATGGCGAATTGTCGCGCTATGGGAGTAAAATGTTCTTCAGTGACACTGAGGTCACCTGTTCCGATAAAAAAATAAAGGCATCCTTAATGTCCGTTTTTTCTACACTAAAAGGAGGTGATAATAAGGAGCTTAAAATAGGAACACCATTGGCGTCCGACTCCAATAAAATCAATGCATACAGTGAGCTTCCGAAATTTGCAAAGGAATATATCAGAACCAAATCGGAATTATCTACGCCTACTGATAAATTTAAAGACATACGCATCGACCTGGCAGGAACGTCCTTCCCGCTGGATTCGAAAACAATATATACCCGCGACTATAAAATTGAACCCGTTGATGACGTAAATGGTGTGGGACTACTCTATTTTGCTTCTTTTTCCAAGATATGTGATAAATGTGAACGACCCTATTTCCATGAGCTGAATAAAGCCAATGAAAAAATGGAAGACTGGGCGTATAATGCCTCCTGCATAGCACGCGATATTTTTTATTTTGGCAATGCCAACGCTGAAGACGAATTAATCTATAATCTTGATAGTTGTCAGTTTGTTGGTGAGAATAAAATTGAATTAGTTTCCTCACTTTATCGTAAGGGGGATGGTCACTTAATCGGTAAAATCTTCACTATTAAGGAACTTTCTGAATCGATAAAAAACAAGGTTAATTCTCTTCCTTCCCCGTTACCACACCAAAAGGAAGTAGGGGAAAATACAGGACATAACCGCGAAAATATAACTAAGTCGATCCTTGATTTCCTCTCCTCTATGGTGGGAGTAGAACATATGACGGAGGTGACGGATTTACGGCTTCTTGGATTAGAGTCGGTCATATTTATGGAGCTTTCCGAACATTTAAGCAACACCTTCGGGATACAAAGTAATCCCAGCAGGTTTTATGGTCTATCCACGGTAAAGGATATCGTAGATTATGTACTGCAAGGGTCGGGACAGGCTATTGAAGAAGAAAAGAGTTCTTCCACAACGAAACGGGTTAAAAACACAAATCCGCCAGATCCGGATGCTATCGCCATCATCGGCACCTCCTTTCGCATGCCTGGGGCAGCTAATAAGGAGGAACTCTGGGAAATGCTGATAACAGGAAAATCGGCTATAGGAGAACGGCCTAAAGAAAGATGGACCTGGCCTGAATGGCTCCGCCTGAATACTACTGACAAAGGAATCGATCGCGGCGGCTACCTGAAAGATATTGACAAGTTTGACGCTTCTTTTTTCAGGATCTCTCCCCGGGAGGCAGAATTGATGGACCCTCAGCAAAGATTACTACTGGAGCTTACCTGGGAATTATTAGAAGAAGCAGGATACAAAGCATCTGCAGTAAGAGGGAGTAAAACAGGAGTCTACATCGGTGCCAGCGGTAGCGATTATGAGTTATTATTAAGAGAACAAACGGGACAGGAAACCCTAACAGGTACAGGTACTTCTCCTGCCTTAATGGCCAATAGAATATCCTACTTCTTTGATTTTAACGGACCAAGCCTTCAGATAGATACGGCTTGCTCTTCGTCATTAGTAGCCCTTCATGAAGCCGTGAATGCCATAAGGTCTGGTGACTGCACCCAGGCCATAGCAGGGGCTATTCATTTGATGTGCCATTCCTCAAGGAGCTTAGCTTATCATCACTCTAATATGCTAAGTGTGGATGGTAAATGCCAGACTTTTGACGATAAGGCGAATGGATATGTAAGAGCTGAAGGTTCGGTTCTGTTATTCCTGAAACCATTGACAAAGGCAATAGAAGATGGAGATTATATTCATGGAATCATTAAAAGCACAGCGGTTAACCATGGAGGACAATCCGGAGGTTTGACCGTTCCCAACCCGGAAAAGCAACGCCAATTAGTAGAAGACGCTTATAAGAAGGCAGAAATAGATATTACTACCGTCAATTACATAGAAGTTCATGGTACAGGCACCAGCCTGGGAGACCCTATAGAAGTAGCCGGATTAACGGCGGCATTTAAAAACTTACGGGCAGATATGCCTGGCAATAAATCATTGCCGGCACCCTGGTGCGGGCTAGGTTCCATAAAAACGAATGTTGGCCATTTAGAAGCGGCTTCAGGTATGGCAGGCATAATGAAAGTTTTACTGTCAATGGAACACAGGCAACTGCCACCGACTATAAACTTTAAGAACCTAAATACTAAGATAGAATTAGAAGGTAGCCCCTTTCATATTCAAAACGAGCCCGGGCCCTGGCAGCCAGTACTTCCTGATGAATCATTAAGAGCAGGAGTAAGCAGCTTTGGAATAGGAGGTGCCAATGGACATGTAGTATTAGAATCATTTTATAAGGAGAAAAAAAATGCAGGAGAAAATGCAGGTCCTTACCTTTTTGTATTGTCTGCCAGGAATAGTGAAAGATTAAAGGATTATGTAAGGTTGATTGTGGAGTACATCGGAAAAAAAGCGGATATAAATCCATCCTCTCTGTCTTATACCATGCAAACTACAAGAGAAGAGATGGAAGAGCGTTTAGCCGTCGTATACCAGGATTTAAATGAATTAAAAAGCAGCCTTAGCGAATATATTAACGAATCTTCTTTGCATCTCTACACGGGAAATATAAAGAGAGATATAAAATCAATTGAGATCTTCCGTCAGGATCGGGCAATAATAAAAGAATGGCTGAATACAAAACAGCTACAAAATATTGCAAAATACTGGTGTTATGGTGCAACATTCGATTGGTCTTTGCTCTACCCTGATAATATACCCGATAGGATCAGCTTACCAACTTATCCATTTGCCAGGGAACGGTATTGGATACCCGAAATGGAAACGCGGGAAAAACATGATGATAGCAGCCGGTTACATCCACTATTACATTACAACAGTTCTACTTTAAAAGAGCAAAAATATACCAGTATATACACTGGCAGTGAATCTTTCCTGTCCGATCACAAAGTGCGGGAAGAAAAGGTGCTGCCCGGCGTTGCCTATCTGGAATTAGCCAGGGAAGCCGGAGCCCGGTCAACAGGGGAAAAGATCAACTGGTTGAAAGATGTAACCTGGCTAAGTCCGATACGAGTAAACGAAATACCTGAAAAAGTAAGCATCTGCCTTTATTCATCCGGGGAAGAAGTAGGTTACGAGGTTTATAGAGAGAATGGCGGGCAGGAGCAGGTGAGCAGCCAGGGAAAACTCAGTACAAAAATGCAACAGGCACCAGAACGCCAGAATCCGGAGGCAATACGGCAAAGGCTATTCCATACAAAGGAGCATGAAACCTGTTACAGCTTATTTAAAGCAATGGGCCTTGATTACGGAAAGAGTTTCCGCGGGATAGAAAAGCTTTATTACAGTGAAGAAGAAGCCTTGTCCAGGATCAGTTTACCCAATGAAGATGGTTATATACTGAACCCTGGCATACTGGATAGCGCTTTGCAAACCTGCATAGGCCTGGGTTTTGCGAAAGGTGATCAAGTCCTGTCACTTCCCTTTAGCGTAAGGGAAGTCAATATATACCAGGACCTGCCAAAGACGATCTGGTGTTATGCAAGAAAAAGCAAGAACAATAAAGCAAACGGTAAAGTAGTCAGTTATGATATTGATCTGCTTAATAATAATGGAGAGGTGTTACTCAGTTTTAGAGACTTTGTTATGTTGCCTTTGGATAGCCTTTCAAAAAAGACATTTGCTCATTTATATAGTAACAGCTGGCAATTGTCGGAACAGGTAACGAGCAGTCATGAGGAAACAAACGCTACCCAACTTGTACTTTTAGCAGGCGCCCCTTCAGGCTTGGCCGATAAACTCACTGAAACATTGCAGGTAGAAGTAAGGGCTATTAACCAGGAAACGACGGAAGCCTGTTTTATGAACTTGCTGGAAACAGTAAAAGAAAAATTAAAAACGAAAGAGCCTGCGAACATAATGGTAGTTTGCCAAAGTGCAGACTATATAGACTATGGTTTTGTATCTGGATTGTTAAAGACAGCTACGCGGGAAAACCCAAAAATAACAGGGAAAATCATAGTTGTGGAAAGTTTATCTGTCCGTGATCTGGAAGAGCTTACTAAGATCCTCGAATCTGAGCAGCGAACAATGGAGACAGAAGTGAGATATAGTGGTGGAAACAGAGAAGTCAAAACTTTACAATCTGTTTCAGGCATAATAAACATGAGCATCAAAGAAGGTGGAGTATATTTAATAACAGGCGGCGCAGGGGGCTTAGGAAGAATTTTTGCGGAGCACATCAGTAAAACCAAAAACACGAAGCTCATCCTCACCGGAAGAAGTGAGCTCAAAGAATCGATCTTAGAAATACCTGGTGCAATATACTACCGCTGTGATGTAAGCAATAAAGACGAAGTGTTTTCTTTAATTAAAACGATCAAAGAAAAATACCAGAAACTGGATGGGATTATTCATAGCGCAGGAGTTATCCGCGATAGTTTTATCATCAAAAAGACAGCCGTAGAAGTCACGGAAGTATTCTCTCCCAAAATAGCGGGTGTCAGGAATCTGGATGAGGCCACAAAAGAAGAAGCACTGGATTTTATGGTATTCTTCTCATCCATATCGGGCATATTGGGCAATACAGGTCAGGCCGATTATGCCTCCGCCAATGCTTACCTGGATAACTATGCCCATCATCGCGAGGAACTAAGGATAAGAGGGAAAAGGCAAGGCAAAACGCTTAGTATTAACTGGCCGCTATGGAAGGAGGGAGGTATGCAGGTAGATCCGGCATCTGCCCAATACCTGGAAACGCAGTGGGGTATGCTGCCATTGCCTGCAGAAGAAGGGATCAAAGCATTTGAAGCGTTACTTGGCAGCACCATTAGCCAGGGAATAGTAGCCTTTGGATCAGGAGAAAAAATATCCAGAGTACTACTCAATAAAGGCGAAAAAACACAACAGAAAGCGCCTTTAAAAGATACAGGCAACAGTAAATCTGCAATAGAGGCAATATTGATAGAAATGTGTTCCGCTCTACTTAAGCTGAGCAAAGAAAATCTGGACACTGAAACTGATTTTTCGGAATATGGGGTAGACTCTATAATGATGATGAAGATCCTCAATATGCTGGAAGCAAGGTTTGAAATAGCCATGGAGCCTACCGCTATTGTAAGTTATCCCACCATATCCTTACTGGCAGGATACCTGGAAGAAGAAAAATCACTAACGTTAAAAGAGTCCACACCAATTAAGGACAACGAAAACAATATAGCGCCTGCCATACAAATACGACCAGAGCGTCCCCGCTTTGGAAGAAGTTCGAAGAATAGTGGGAAAGTGGCTATTATTGGCATGTCTTGCAAACTACCGGAATCAGATAATCTTGATGAGTATTGGCAGAATTTACGATTGGGGAAAGATCTGATCAGCGAAACACCGACAAACAGATGGGATGCCTCAAATTATTATTCGGCAAACACAACTCCTGGCAAAACCTACACCACAAAAGGAGGATTCTTAAAAACTCCGGGATTGTTTGATGCCCGTTATTTTAAGATAAGTGATGAAGAAGCCATAGCGATAGATCCCCAACAGCGGATCATACTGGAACTTAGCAGGGATTTGTTATCCCATGCCGGGTATAGGAAAGAGGAGTTGGCGAATACAAAAACCGGTGTATACATTGGCGCAAAGGATAACAATTACCTCCGCAATAATTATCATCTCCTGCCGGCAGGAACTCACCAGCATACAGTTGTGAATAGCATCAGCAATATGATTGCGGCGAGGGTTTCTGACTTTTATGATCTGAAAGGAACCAGCCAGGTGATTGATACAGCTTGTTCCAGTTCGCTGGTAGCTATTCATCAGGCCTGTGATGATATCCTGAATGGAAAAACAACGATGGCCATAGCAGGAGGCGTATCGATCATGGTGGATGTATTCGGTCATATAGGATTTAGCCAGGCCGAAGTATTATCCAGGGATGGAAGATGTTATGTTTTCGATGAACGGGCAGCCGGGTTTGTGATGGGAGAAGGTGCAGGCCTTCTTATGCTGAAAGATTACGATCAGGCCCTGGCAGACGGGGACCGGATAATTGGTATCGTTACAGGATCCTCGGTTAACAATGACGGGCAAACGATGGGATTGACCGTGCCCAATAAGGAAGGGCAAAAAGAAGTGATCAAAGAGACACTGGAAAAGGCTGGAATATCACCTGAAGAGATCACTTATTATGAAGCGCATGGCACCGGCACCTTGTTAGGCGATCCGATAGAAATTAAAGCGGCCACAGAAGTATATAGAGCAAGTACTGCTAATAAGCAATACTGTGCCATAGGCTCCGTTAAGAGCAATCTTGGTCATACGATGATGGCAGCAGGCGTAACAGGGTTGATAAAAATCCTGCTGCAAATGGAACATAATCAACTGGCACCCACCTTGCATTGTGAAAGCCTGCATCCCCGGTTTAAGTTTGAGGAATCTCCCTTTTATCCTAATACAAAGCTCAGGGAATGGAATGCAGACAAGAAAATAGCTGCCATATCCAGTTTTGGATTCGGGGGAACTAATTGCCATATGGTGATAGAAAAACCAGCAGCCGGCAACACATTAATAAAAAGGGCAGCTCTCCCGGTAGAAAGGTTGTCCAATAATTCATATTGGCTGGGAACAGAAAATAATAACCCACTAAAAGAAGAAAGTCCAATAAAAGAAAAGATTATTTATGATGAACCGTTAATGCGGGACCACCAGCTTTTTGGCAAACAAGTCCTGATGGGAGTAGCACACCTGGCCATGAGTATTGACACTGGATTTAGACAATATCCCGGAAAGGCATTGAGACTTGAAAAGGTATTATTCTCTAATCCACTGGTGCTGGTACCAGGAGAAATAGCCCAGTTAAAGAGTATCACAGATCCGGCATCTAATCGTGTTAGCGTTGAATATGAAATAGACGGGAAAGTAAACATATCCTCTACGTGTGAGTTGAATCAATTCTTAGCAACCGAAGATAAAATGGATGTTGCTAAACTAAAAAAAGATAGCGTTAAAGAACTGGAGGCAGAACAATTTTATGTTCATAGGGATCAGTCCTGTTATGGATCCACTTTAAGGACTGTTCAAAAAGTCTGGTATCTGCCAAACGGAGATTTGCTGGCGTCGCTTCGGGTAAGTGATGAGCAATTGAAGCATACACAAACTTTTACCATTCATCCTGCACTATTGGATGGAGCCCACGTAGCCAGTACATTGTGTCTGCACCGGGATATCGAAAAGTCAGTTAATAATCACTGGCCGCCACTTATGATAAAAGCAGTGGAAGTTATGGGTGATTCCTCCGGTTTCATTTTGCAGGATTACTACTGTTATATTTCACCTGTTAAAAGTAATGCTCAGATAGCCGAATTTAATATTAAGATATTAAACCCGGATGGCGCCACAGTCGTTCATATGCCAGGCTTTACAACTAAATCAGTACCTGACCCGGCGAGCCTGTTTGGCGAAAAAACTTCAAAACCCATCTCCTCACCAGCAAACCATGATATGCAGATTACTTCATACCTACAAAATAAAATTGGAGAGGTTTTGCGCAAACCTCAAACAGAGATTTCAGTAGCGCAAAATTTCATGGATATGGGCCTGAATTCCGGCCAGATGATTGGCATATCTCAACAAATAGAAAAGGAGTTGGACATAGAATTATATCCCACACTCTTTTTTGAATATCAGAATATAGAGGATTTAGTAGGTTATTTTAATAGCGATCATGCAGGGAAATTAGCAGAGAAATTTGGGAAGAACAATGGAGAAATATTACAGGAAATAATTCCGGAAGCAGGGAAACCTCTACCGGTTGAACAAAAAAGTTCTACCCCGGAAAAGGCAGTATTCAAACATGAGGAAATATCCAGGAAAGTGGAACAGTCCAGGATGGAGGACATCGCCATTATAGGAATGAGTGGCTATCTTCCTCAATCTGCCGATTTAACAGAGTTTTGGGATCACATTCAGGCTGGCAGAGATTTGGTCACAGAAATCCCGGAGGGTCACTGGGATTATAAACCGTGGTTTGACGAAAACCGGGAAGCTGCTAATAAGACGTACAGCAAATGGGGAGGTTTTCTCAAAGACATAGACAAGTTTGATCCGCTGTTCTTTGGTATTGCACCACTACAGGCAACATGGATGGATCCCCAGTTAAGGTTGTTACTGCAGTCAACTTACCACACATTTGAAGATGCAGGTGTGGTAAATGAAATAAAAGGAAGCCGTACCGGCGTATACGTGGGAAGTTGTTTTCATGAATATTGGGATGAGATAGTGCGGGCACAAACATCTATTAGTGATTACCAGCATACCAGCAGTATTATGTCCGGTTTATCTGCCAGTGTTTCTTATCATTTTGATTTACAGGGAGCCTCTGTACCACTGGATAATGCCTGTGCGTCATCGCTTACAGCTTTACACCTGGGGTGCCAGGCAATCCGTAACGGAGAAATAGATACAGCAGTTATAGGAGGATTGAATGTTCTGTTAAGTCCCCTGCATTACGTTTATTTTTCAAGAATGCAGGCATTGTCACCAACAGGAAGATGTCACACATTTGATAAAAAAGCAGATGGCTATGTACCTGGAGAAGGAGTTGTTTCCATATTGATCAAACCATTATCCAAAGCGATAGCAGATGGTAACAAAATTCATGGCATTATCAAAGGCAGTGCAATCAATCATGTGGGGAAATCCAATAATCCTACTTCTCCGCGACCTGAACTTCAAACGAGGTTATTAATCGATGCCTGGAATGCAGCAGGCATAAACCCGGAAAGCATCAGTTATTTAGAGGCCCACGGCACTGGTACAGGGCTGGGAGATCCCATTGAGATCAATGCATTAAAACGCGCCTTTAAGCAATATACTGATAAAGAAGGCTTTTGCACCATCGGCTCTACCAAGGCTCATGCAGGCCATTTGGAAGCCGCGGCAGGGTTAACAAGTGTGATCAAGGTGCTGCTTATGATGAAACACAGGACCATTCCTGCGATGCCTAATTTTGAGGAGCTGAATCCGTATATCAAAATAGACGGTTCTCCTTTCATAATCAATAGAAGTAATGAGCCCTGGAAATCTGATAAACCATTAATAGCCGGCGTGAGCTCCTTTGGCATGACAGGAAATAATGCGCACGTTGTGATAGAAGAATATCAATCAAAGGACATAACCGCATATAGCAGCTCATCACCAGTTATCATACTCTTATCAGCCAGGGACAAAGACAGACTTAAAGCGATTGCAGGTAATCTTAAGAATTACCTGCAATCGGACCCGGGAGTAAACCTTCACGATATAGCATACACGTTACAGACAAACAGGGAGTTTATGGACGAGCGACTGGCATTGGTAGCAAAAGACAAGGAAGAACTAACAACGCAACTCACAAGTTACCTCGAAGGGGAAACCAATCATCTCATTACAGGCAATATTAAAAAAGACAAATCCGACTTTCTGCTGGAAGGAGAAGCTGGCAAAGGGTACATTGAAATGGCTATCAAGCACAAAGAAAGCAAATCTTTAGCCAGGCTATGGGTAAAAGGCATAAGCCTTGACTGGACTTTGCTTTACCCGGATCAGAAACCCAATAAGATCAGCTTACCGATGTATCCGTTTGCAAGGGAGCGGTATTGGATACCTCTATCGTCCGCAATCACATTACCTGCACCCCAAAAAAATATAAGCTTATTGACGGAAAGAGAATCTGTAGTTTTCACTGAAGGTTGGCAACCGATTACGCTAAAAGAAAATAGAAGCCGTCCTGGTAAAGTGTTGGTTTTGAGTGATGGCTCCAGTATTGGTTTAATAAAGGAATTAGAAAGGGCATTTGATACAATCACTGTAGTTTCTCCGGGAATAGAATATCCTGGATATTTAAAAGATGTAGCTGGTTTAATAGATCTCAGTGCACTGGAGAATGAAGCAGGCATCCGTTATGAATGGATTGGTTTGATCCAGAAATTGATCGAAAAGTCGGAAAGCCTGCCTTTGAAATTATTGATAGTTAGTAACGGAACATCTGACGTTGAAAACTTAAAAGGAGCTGAACGATTTGGATTGTATCATATGCTTCAGGCAGAATATTCCAAGGTTGACAGTCTTCATATTCACATCAACAGAGGGTTACAGGAGAAAGAACAGGGTAAGTTAATAATAGATGCTTATAATAGCCAGAATCAATACACAAACCTCAAAAACCTTCAAGGCAGCTGGCATCATCCGGTATTGAAATCCATCATCTTAAGAAAACCGGCAGCCTTTTCTATCACTTACCCGGTATTGATTACCGGAGGCACCAGAGGCATTGGTATGACCTGTGCCAAACATCTCGTGCTAAAGCATAATGTTACCAAACTAATTCTTCTGGGAAAAGATGAACTCCCTACCCGGGAAAGTTGGGAATCGATGAGAACAGAAGACAGCCCCTTGGGCAGAAAAATCAGCGACATTCTTTTCCTTGAGCAGGCAGGGGCCGATGTAATAGTATTAAACACCCCGCTATTGGATAAAGAAAGATTAAAGGCGTCTCTGGATGATGTGCAAAAGCTGTGGGGACCAATTAAAGGATTACTGCATTGTGCGGGTTACATAGATACAGAGGATGCTGTCTTTATCAATAAAACGGTACAAAATATTGCAAATTTACAAATGCCCAAGGTGGCGGGACTGAACAATCTGCACGAGGCTCTCCGGGAACAGGCGACTGAATTTGCAATCCTCTTCTCTTCTATATCGGCCCTCGTACCAATGTTGGCCGCTGGCTTTAGCGATTATGCCATGGCTAATAGTTATATGGATCATTTTGCTGTGTATCAGCGATCCCAAGGGTATAACTATACAAGTATTCAATGGCCTAGCTGGAAAGAAACAGGAATGGGTGAGGTGAAAGGAGGGGCTTATGAAGATTTGGGGCAGTTATCAATCACAAATAAGGAAGCCCTGGAGATCCTTGATGCTGTTATATCCGACAGAGGATTGCCGGCTCTTATTTTCCCGGCAGTGTATGAGCCCTCTAAATTTGATAAGGATACTTTATTAATGATTCCGGGAAAAGGAATTCCGGCTGAGTATTCCGCAGTCAGGGCAAATGTTCTGCCCGATGCCGGTGACTGGCTAAAAGAACTGGTAAGTAACGTGCTGGGAATGCAGGCGCAAGACCTGGATATGGACACAGCATTGCAGGAGTATGGCGTAGATTCTATTACTCTGTCACTATTGGTTAAACGATTGGAAACTAAAATAGCGGATGTACGTATATCCCCCACAGTGATTTTAGAGAACCCCACTATCAGACTGTTGAGTGACTATTTAAAAGAACATTATTCCAAAGAGTTATCCGGGCTTTTAAATAAATCAGATGACCTAGTATCTGCAGAAAGAGAGCCCCGGAGTTATACAAAACAATCAATCAGTAATACGGAAAGCGAAACCAGGCGGAATATACCTGATCAAAGAAAACCTGATAATACCCGGATTGCTGTTATTGGAATGGCCTGTCATTTTCCGGATGCAGATAACCTATCAGCGTATTGGGAGAACCTGAAACAGGGCAAAGACAGCATCAGGGAGGTTCCTGAAAGTCGTTGGGCTATTGAGGATCACTATGATGCCGAAGGTAAAACAAACGGCAAGAGTATTAGTAAATGGGGCGCATTTCTGAACCGGATAGAAGACTTTGACCCGGCTTATTTCGGAATAAATCCGTCGTTAGCCAGTTTCATAGATCCATTGGAACGGCAATGGCTGGAAGTAAGTGCCGAGGCTATAGCAGACTCGGGATACGCAAAAGAGGACTTGTGGGGAAAACGAATTGGTGTATATGCAGGAAGCCGGGCCAGCAATTTTTCAGATAAGATAAGTAAGAACCACAAAGATGTAATTGTAGGAGTGGGGCAGAACTTTATCACTGCACACCTGGCGCATATCTATAACCTGAAGGGACCTAATATGGTAATAGATACTGCCTGCAGCAGCTCCATTACCGCCATAGACCTGGCTGTAAGAGGGTTGCTTACAGGGGAAACAGAACTTGCCCTGGCAGGAGGTGTGGATATACTCCTTGATGAAAAATCATTTATTACACTTAGTACAGCAGAGGTATTGTCTCCCGATGGAAAGTGCAGAACTTTTGACGAAAGAGCCAATGGCATCGGACTGGGTGAAGGATGTGGCGTTCTCGTACTCAAACGGCTGGAGGACGCTATAGCCTCCGGCGATAAAGTATACGGTGTAATTGAAGGAACAGCGGCTAACAATGACGGCAATACGATGGGAATCACTACGCCCAATCCGGAGGCCCAGCTTTCCCTTATGAAGGATGCCGTTATCAAAGCAGGAATTGATACTTCCACCATAAGTTATATTGAAACACATGGTACAGGTACCCTGATAGGAGATCCGATAGAATTGAAAGCCATTACCCGGTTGCTGGAAACTGATGGCCGGGGAAAAGGAACTTGCGGTGTGGGCAGTGTAAAGAGTAATATAGGACATTTACTATCCGCTGCAGGTATTGCCGGTGTTATCAAAACATTACTTTCAATAACGGCCGGACAACTTCCACCTACACTTCATTGTGAAAAACCAAACCCGCGATTTGATTTTGCTAATTCGCCAGTATATCCTGTAACACAATTGCAGCATTGGAATGGGGTGGACGGAATAAGGAGGGCAGGCGTTAGTGCTTTTGGCCTCGGGGGCAGTAATGCTCATGTACTACTAAGTAATGCCGGCATTCCGGATGCCAACCGGGTACAATTACCATTTACAGGGCCTTCTATTTATTTCCAACGTCAACGATATTGGCCAAAAGAAGAGCAAGTGATTTTTAAACAGGAAAAAACGAATCGGAAAGAAGCTTTTCAAAAGTATTTACATTTCACCGTTGATTGAAAAATCATGGATACTAATATCAAAATTGTATTCTTGTTCTCAGGTCAGGGAAGTCAGTACAGAGGCATGGGACAAAAGCTATTTGAGCAGAATGCTCTTTTCAAAAATAGCCTGGAGCAAAGTGATAGAATAGTTCAGCGATGGTTGCATCGATCATTGATCGATGAATTGTATGGTACGAAACAACAAAGATTTGATGACCTGCTTATCACGCATCCCGCTATTGTTGCCGTTGAAATCGCTATGGCCAGCGTGATGCAGGGGCTGGGTGTCAGGGCTGATTTTGTAACAGGGAATAGTCTTGGTGAATTTGCAGCTGGAGTAGTGAGTGGAGTATGGACTGCGGAAACAGCTATTGAGGCGACTATTGAACAAGCTAAGTCAATTGTTAGAAATAATACTACGGGAGGAATGGTGGCAGTCATGAGCCGGAAAACGGGGTTTCTGGAGCATCTCTATCTCAAGCATAACCTTTTTCTGGCATCGGACAATTTTGATGGTCACTTTACCCTGGCAGGATCAATTCAAAATCTGAATGCATTTCAATCCGAATTAGAGAAACCGGGAATTGATTTTTTACGCCTCCCGGTCAATCACCCTTTCCATTCCCCACTGATAGAAAATGGGCGCAACGGATCCATTTACGATATGGCAGGTATGCCATCCTTATCAGTTCCAACGACTGGATTTGTATCAGGATTACAATGTGAAGAGCTGACCACGCTACCGGAGAATTATTTTTGGGAAGTGATAAGTAAATACACCGATTTCCCAAAGATGGTTAAATATATTGAAAAGAAAAGTACTTGCTTTTATATCGATCTGGGGCCTTCGGGAACAAGCGCCAGTTTTGTTAAATACAATCTGGACCACACATCTTCATCTCAGGTTTTTCAGATCATCACCCCTTTTAAAAGAGAGCCCGAACAATTAGAAAAATTACAGGAAATCCTGGCCGGAAAAAATAATTTGATGCAGGGCGAACTGAAATCTGCAATATAGAAATGTTTCTAGTACTGTTGGATTATAATCGATGTATTATTGAATTACGATCGCAGTCGAAAAGAATTCACTCCTCAATATTAATTTTATATGAAAACCCGCATTGTTCATCTGGATTTTGATAATGATAACTATATCCTGAGAGACCATAAGGTATATGATGTTAGTATCATTCCAGGTGTTACCTATCTTGATTTGATCCTCCGTTCTGCAAAGGCAATATTTGACCAGGACTTCCAGCTTAGCAGGGTGCTGTTCACTGAACCTTTAGCCACCACAAAAGAGTATAATCGTAAGTTAGAAATAACCTACCAGGAAGGAAAAGGATCTGCCTATGAAGCTGTGCTCCGTTCCCAAAAAATGAATCATAAGGGAGAAACCTTTGGCCCGTGGACAGAACACATGCATTGCCGGTTAGATGCTTTAGAAAAACAGGATGAAGTGTTATTTGATGTGAGAGGCTTTATCGCAAATAGTGAACATGTGTATGATGTGGAAGAAGTATATGCGAGGACAAGAAAAGCAGAAATCTCCCATGGTGAATTTATGCAGGCAAAAGGCAGGATTTATCAAAAAGGAGATGAAGAGTTAATGGCACTTCATTTAAGCGAACTGGCAGAGGAATATAGAGAACAATTAATGGCTCATCCTGCTTTTTTGGATGGATCAACATTTGCGGGCATGTCCTTTGGCTTGCAGGAAGGCCAGGGAATGTTTGGTGAAGGCATTCCATTTATTCCTTTTTCAATTGATCATTTTGAAATACGGCATTCTTTCCCGTCAACAGTGTATGTGTACAGCCAAAAGCAAGTATTGCCGGCAAATAAACTTCCGGAAGTAATCAAGAATGATATTACGCTGTATAATGAAAACGGGCAACTGCTCGCACGCTTCAGAGGCTTAACAAGTAAGCGTATCCGCCATCCTGAATTGATCAGACAACTGGTAGAAGATGCGGCAACACCACAGCAGGAACAAAATCCGCCATCAATTACAAACAACAGTGGGACATCTACTATAACCAACTATTTAAAAGAAATTATAGCGGCAAAACTTGGCAAACAGATTTCAGAGCTGGACAATACTACAGGCTTTTACGATTTAGGACTGGATTCTAAAAAAACTATGGAGTTGGTAAGAGAGCTGGAAGTAAAATGCGGGCATGATTTTTATCCCACTTTATTATTTGAATACCAGACTATAGAAGCGCTCAGCGAATATTTATTACAAGAAGAGGCCGAACATTTTAAAACAGAAAGCCAGGAGAGTTATGTACATAAGGCTCCTGTACAGGACTATCAATCACCATCTCCTTATTTGCCATTATTCCATTACGGGTTGCCGGAAGAGCCCATCGCGATAATAGGATTAAGCGGAAGATTTCCGGGCGCAGGAAATGTAAATGAATTCTGGAATAACCTGCAGCAAGGTAAAAACAGCATTCAGGAAATTCCCCGGGACAGGTGGGATATAGAAAACTTTTATACTAAAGAAAAAGGCAAGGACGGAAAGAGCTATAGCAAATGGGGTGGATTTGTTGAAGACGCAGATAAATTCGATCCTTTATTTTTTAATATATCTCCACAGGAAGCTGAAAACATGGATCCACAGGTTCGGCTCTTTTTAGAAGAGAGTTGGAAAACCCTGGAAGATGGAGGCTATACACCCAAAAAACTGGCGAAAGAAAAGGTGGGTGTATTTGCAGGAGTGTTCTGGACAGATTACCAGTTGTTCAGAGCAGAGGTAAGAACGCAGTCCATTTTCCCAAGCAGTTTTGTATCCCTGGCGGCTAATACAGTATCTTACCATTTTGGGTTTGAGGGACCAAGTATAGGGTTGGATACTCAATGCTCATCCTCATTAACGGCAATACACCTGGCATGTGATAGTTTACGAAAGCGCGAAAGTACAACTGCCCTTGCAGGCGGCGTGAATTTGAGTCTGCATCCCAGTAAGTATAATTGGTTATCTAACTCAATGTTTTTGTCGTCCAAAGGCTTATGTGAAAGCTTTGGGGAAGGAGGAGAAGGGTATGTTCCGGCAGAAGGCGTGGGTGTCATATTGTTAAAGCCGTTAAGTAATGCCGAAGCAGATGGTGATCAGATCTATGGGGTGATAAGGGGAACAGCTGTTAATCATGGTGGAAGGAGTAGCGGGTTTACTGTGCCCAATCCCAATGCTCAGGCAGTAGTGATAAAAGAAGCTATAAAAAAGGCAGGGGTAAAAGCAGAAGACTTCAGCTACATCGAAGCGCATGGAACAGGTACCAGCTTAGGAGACCCTATAGAAATAGCAGGATTAACCAAGGCTTTTCAATCCGATAAAAAACAATATTGCAGTATAGGATCGGTTAAATCAAACATTGGTCATGGTGAAGCTGCAGCAGGCATGGCAGGCATTACAAAAGTCCTGCTGCAAATGAAGTATAAGCAATTGGTACCTTCATTGCACTCCGCCACACTTAACCCCAATATTGATTTTGAAAGCAGCCCTTTTAAAGTTCAGCAGAAATTAGAAGCATGGACCACAGAAAATAACGAACCACGCCTGGCAGGGGTTAGCAGTTTTGGTGCAGGAGGAAGTAATGCCCATATTATAATAGAAGAGTACAGGCCAACAGAAAGAGAACCGTATCGAAATACAGCACCGGCAATTGTGGTTTTATCAGGCCGGAATGCGGAGAGTTTGAAACGACAGGTAGTGAACTTAAAGAATTATCTGGAAGCGAATCCTGATACTCCTTTTCACGATATAGCCTATACTTTGCAGATAGGAAGAGAGGCGATGACAGAAAGACTGGCAATAGTCTCAAAAAACCAGGAAGAACTAAAAACACAATTAATAAGTTTCCTGGAAGGAAAGACAGACAATCTTCTGAGGGGTAATATTAAGAAAGATAAATCTGATTTTTTATTGGAAGGAGGCGCAGGACAAGCATACATAAACTACGCAATAGAGCAAAAAGAAAACAAATCCTTAGCGCAGTTATGGGTAAAAGGAATGTTTATTGACTGGCATTTACTCTATGGAGAACACAGGCCCCGCAAGATCAGTTTACCGACCTATCCCTTTGCCAGGGAAAGGTACTGGATTCCCCTTCAGGATGCCCATCCGGCACTAATAACCGGGAGTGCAATGCTGCACCCGTTATTACATAACAATACCTCAAATTTAAACGAGCAAAAATATACTAGTGTATACACCGGCAAAGAAGCTTTCTTAACGGATCACAAAGTGAGGGAAGAGAAAATATTTCCAGGAGTAGCCTATTTAGAATTAGCCAGGGAAGCAGGAGCCCGGTCAGCAGAAAAAGGGATCACCCGATTAACAGACGTGACCTGGCTGAGTCCTATACGGGTGAATGGAATGCCTGAAAAAGTGGATATCGGTATTTATGCATCTGGAGAAGAGATCGCGTATGATGTGTATACGCAAAAAGACGGGCAAGAGCAAGTCCACAGCCAGGGAAGGCTCAGTACAACTCCGCGGCAGGCACCGGAACGCCAGGATCTGGAACTCATTCGAAACAGGTTAAAGAACACAAAGGAAAGGGAAGCCTGCTATGAACTATTTAAAGGGATGGGCCTGGATTATGGGAAGAGTTTCCAGGGGATAGAAATATTATACTATAGTGAAGCAGAAGCCCTTTCAAGGATCAGTTTACTCAAAGAAAAAGACTATATACTTGCTCCGGGACTGCTGGATAGTGCTTTGCAAACCTGTGCGGGGTTAAGTTTCGTAAAAGAAAAACCAGGCCTTACGCTACCTTTTAGTGTAAAAGAAGTTACTATTTATAAAGACCTGCAGGCAACAATCTGGTGTTATGCCCGAAAGAGCGCTAACAATAAAGCAAACGGTAAAGTAATCAGTTATGATATTGATCTGCTAAATGAAGAAGGAGAGATATTACTCAGTTTTAGAGACTTTGTAATGTTGCCGTTGGATAACATTTCTAAAAATAGATTTACTCATTTATACAGTAACGGTTGGCAATTGTCGGAACTGACAACAAACAGTTATGAGGAAACAAATACTACTCAATTGGTACTGTTGGCCGGTGGAGCTGATAGTTTGGCCGATAAGCTCACTGAAACACTGGAGATGGAAGTAGTAGCCATACCCCTGCAGTCAACAGCGACATATTTTATGTCTGTGTTGAATAAGATAAAAGAAAAGCTGAGAGAGAGAAACCCCACTCACATAACAGTAGTTTGTCAAAACAGTGACTACCTGGATTGCGGGTTTGTATCCGGACTGTTAAAAACCGCCACCTGGGAAAACCCTAAGTTAACCGGGAAAATAATAGGGGTAGATAGCTTGTCTGTAACGGAGCTGGATACACTCACAGAAATATTGAGAGCTGAACAAAATAGCACTGAGGCAGAAGTACGCTATCAAAAAGGGAAAAGAGAAATTAAAATAGCTGGATCTGTCTCAGATACTGGAACCCTGAGCATCAAAGAAGGTGGGGTATATTTAATAACCGGTGGCGCAGGAGGCTTAGGGCGAATTTTTGCAGAGCATATCAGCAAAACAAAAAACACGAAACTTATCCTTACCGGAAGAAGTGAGCTCAAAGAATCGATCTCAGAAATACCCGGTGCTATATACTACCGCTGTGATGTAAGCAATAAAGACGAAGTGTTTTCTTTAATTAAAACGATCAAAGAAAAATACCAGAAACTGGATGGGATTATTCATAGCGCAGGCGTTATCCGTGATAGTTTTATCATCAAAAAAACAGAAGAAGAAGTTGCGGAAGTATTATCTCCCAAGATAGCCGGAGCTCAACATCTGGATGAAGCCACAAAAGAAGAACCACTGGATTTCATGGTATTCTTTTCCTCTATGGCAGGGGTATTGGGCAATACAGGTCAGGCCGATTATGCCTCTGCCAATGCTTACCTGGATTATTATGCACATTATCGTAACGAACAAAAGGCCAAAGGGCTAAGATATGGAAAAACACTCAGCATCAACTGGCCACTGTGGAAGGAAGGTGGCATGCAGGTAGATGAAGAGACACTGAAATACTTAGAAAAGCAATGGGGTATGTTACCGTTGCCCACCGAAGAGGGGATCGCGGCATTTGAAGCATTGCTACGCAGTACTGCCAGCCAGGGAATAGTAGCTTATGGTCCGGGAGAGAAAATTAAATTAGCGCTGTTCCACAAGGACAGTACACCACCAACGGAAGTTTCCCCCAAAGAGACCAGTAGCAGTAAATCAGCAATAGAGGTAATATTGATAGAAATTTGTTCAGCACTATTAAAACTGAACAAAGAAGACCTGGAAACAGACACAGAATTTTCGGAATATGGAGTAGACTCTATCATGATGATGAAGATTCTCAATATGTTGGAATCAAGGTTTGAAATAGCTATCGAACCTACTGCCATAGTAAGTTATCCCACCATAGCCTTGCTGGCAGAATACCTAGAAAAAGAAAAATCACCGGCGATAAAGGAGCCTATACTGGCAACAAACCCAAAAGCCAGCTCAGTGCCCGGCATGCTGAAACGATCCGGCCGGGCACGAGTTGGTACAAGTCCGAAGAGTAACGGGAAAGTAGCGATTATAGGCATGTCCTGTAAATTACCCGAATCAGATAACCTGGATGAGTATTGGGAGAATTTGCGGTTAGGGAAAGACCTGATAAGCGAAATGCCGGCAAACAGATGGGATGCTTCAAATTATTATTCGGCAGAAGCAGCACCTGATAAGAGCTACACCACAAAGGGAGGATTTCTTAAAAACGCAGGATTGTTTGATACTCTCTACTTTAAGATAAGTGATGAAGAGGCTCTTTCGATGGATCCTCAGCAACGAATCATCCTGGAACTTACCAGAGATCTGTTATCTCATGCCGGGTATAGGAAAGAGGAGTTATCGAATACAAAGACCGGCGTATATATAGGCGCAAAAGATAACAATTACGTTCGCAATAATTATCACCTTCTCCCACCAGGAGCCCGCCAACATACGGTTGTGAATAATATCAGTAATATGATCGCGGCGAGGGTTTCCGACTTTTATAATCTGAAGGGCACCAGCCAGGTGATCGATACCGCCTGTTCCAGTTCACTGGTAGCCATTCACCAGGCATGTGATGATATCCTAAGTGGAAAAACAACGATGGCCATAGCAGGAGGTATCTCGATCATGGTGGATGCATTTGCCCATATAGGATTTAGCCAGGCCGAAGTATTATCCAGGGATGGCAGAAGTTATGTATTTGATGAACGTGCTGCAGGTTTTGTGATGGCAGAAGGCGGAGCCCTTGTTATGCTGAAAGATTACAATCAGGCCCTGGCGGATGGCGATCAGATAGTTGGAGTAGTTGCAGGATCCTCAGTCAATAATGATGGTCAGACGATGGGATTGACCGTGCCCAATAAAGAAGGGCAAAAAGAAGTGATCAGAGAAACACTGGAGAAGACTAAAATATCACCCGAAGAGATCACTTATTATGAGGCACATGGTACTGGCACCTTATTAGGCGACCCAATAGAAATAAAAGCGGCGACAGAGGTATATAGGACCCAAACGGCTAACAGGCAATACTGCGCCATAGGATCCGTCAAGAGTAACCTGGGACATAACATGACCGCAGCTGGTGTGACAGCGTTGATAAAAATCCTGTTACAGATGCAGCACAGTCAACTGGCGCCTACCTTACACTGTGAAAAGCCACACCCCCGGTTTAAGTTTGAGGAATCTCCTTTTTATCCCAATACAACACTAAAAGCCTGGACTACCGATAAGAAAATAGCTGCCCTATCCAGCTTTGGATTTGGAGGAACCAATTGTCATATGGTAATAGAAAAACCAACGACTAATACCTCAATAAAAAGAACAACACTCCCGGTAGAAAGACTATCCAATAATTCGTATTGGCTGGGACAGGAGATGACAGAACATTTAAAAGAAGAGGGTCAGATAAAGGAGATATTTTATGATGAACCATTAATCCGGGATCACCAGATCTTTGGTAAACAAGTTCTGATAGGAGCAACGTACATGGTTATGAGTATAAACGAGGGCTTTAAACTATATCCAGGAAAGGCGCTGAGAATTGATAAGATATTGTTTTCAAATCCACTTGTTCTGGAGCCGGGAGAAATGGCCCGGTTAAAGAGTATCACTGATCCGGCATCTAACCAGGTGAACATAGAATATCAGATAGACGAAAAGGTGAGCATGCCATTCAATTGTAAGTTGAATCAAATCATAATTGCTAAAGAAAGAATTAATGTCGATAAACTTAAAAAAGATAGTGTCAAAGAATCGGAGGCAAAGCTATTTTATGATCATAAGGGTCAGTCCTGTTATGGATATGGGCCAACTTTAAGAACTGTTCAAAACGTATGGCATCTGCCAAACGGGGATTCACTGGCATCGCTTCGGATAAGTGATGAGCAAATGAAGAAAACGGAAACTTTCATTATTCCTCCGGCATTGTTTGATGGAGCCCATGTGGCCAGTACATTATCTCTATACCAGGATATTGAAATGTCTGGCAATAATCACTGGCCTCCACTGATGATAAAGGCAGTGGAAGTAATGGGCGATCTTCCAGGCTACAATTTACAGGATTACTACTGCTATATTTCACCTGTTAAAAGTAATGATCAGATAGCCGAATTTAATATCAAGATATTAAAGAACGATGGAACCACAATCGTTCGCATGTTTGGTTATACCACTAAATCGGTGCCTGATCCGGCGAGCCTGTTTGGTACAAAAGCGCCCCAAAACAGCAATCCTGCAGGCCACGTCCTTTCTTCACATGGAAACGTTGAAATTGGAATTACCGGTTACCTGCAAATAAAAATCGGGGAGGCTTTAAGCAAACAGCCATCAGAAATTTCCCTGGTACAGAATTTCATGGATATGGGTTTGGATTCCGGCCAGATGATTGGCATATCTCAACTAATAGAAAAGGAGTTAGACATTGAATTGTATCCTACACTCTTTTTTGAATATCAGAATATAGGTGACTTAGTTGGTTATTTTAAAAGTGACCATGCCGATAAATTATCAGCCACTCATCCTATACATAGTCCGTTATCATTTGGATCGGAAAACCTTACTCTCGAAATGGACCCGTCTGGGCAGGAAGAGGTATCAAGGAAAATAAACACATCCAGGACAGATGATATCGCTGTTATAGGAATGAGTGGCTACCTTCCTCAATCCGCTGATTTAGCAGAGTTTTGGGATCATATTCAGGCCAGCAGAGACCTGATTACTGAAATCCCTGAGGACCATTGGGATTATAAGCCGTGGTTCGATGAAAATAAAGAAGCAGAAAATAAAACTTACTGCAAATGGGGAGGTTTTCTTAAAGACATAGACAAGTTTGATCCACTGTTCTTTGGTATTGCCCCACTGCAGGCAACATGGATGGACCCCCAGTTAAGACTGCTACTGCAGTCAGCTTACCACACGTTTGAAGATGCGGGTGTGATAAATGAAATAAGAGGTAGCCGTACCGGCGTATACGTAGGAAGTTGTTTTCATGAATATTGGGATGAAATAGTGCGGGCACAAACGTCTATCAGCAATTACCAGCACAATAGTAGTGCTATGTCAAGTTTATCTGCCAGTGTTTCTTATCATTTTGATTTGCGGGGAGGATCTATTCCGTTGGACAATGCCTGTGCGTCATCAATGACAGCCCTGCACCTGGGGTGCCAGGCAATCCGTAACGGAGAAATAGATACTGCAGTTATAGGAGGATTGAATGTTCTTTTGAGCCCTCTGCATTACGTGTATTTTTCAAGAATGCAGGCATTGTCACCAACAGGAAGATGTCACACATTTGATAAGAAAGCAGATGGCTATGTACCAGGAGAAGGAGTGGTGTCCATATTGATCAAACCATTATCCAAAGCGATAGCAGATGGGAACAAAATTCATGGTGTTATCAAAGGCAGTGCGATCAATCATGTAGGGAAATCTAATAATCCTACCTCCCCACGACCAGAGCTTCAAACTGAGTTGTTAGTCGATGCCTGGAAGGCAGCAGGTATAAACCCGGAAAACATCAGTTATATAGAGGCTCATGGTACCGGCACCGGACTGGGAGATCCCATTGAGATCAATGCATTAAAACGCGCCTTTAAAAATTATACTGATAAGACCGGCTTTTGCGCCATCGGATCTACCAAGGCGCATACAGGACATTTAGAAGGTGCAGCAGGGTTAACAAGTGTAATCAAGGTTCTGCTCATGATGAAACACAAAACGATTCCTGCGATGCCCAATTTTGAGGAACTGAACCCTTATATTAAAATAGACGGTTCCCCTTTCAGAATAAATAAAAGTACGGAGCACTGGAAGTCAGACAAACCATTCATGGCGGGGATAAGCTCCTTTGGCATGACGGGAAATAATGCGCATGTTGTGATAGAAGAATACCAGCCAAAGGACATACCCGCATATAGTAGTTCATCGCCAGTCATCATACTTTTATCCGCCAGGGACAAAGACAGACTTAAAGTGCTGGCGGGTAACCTTAACACTTACCTGCAATCGAATCCCGTAGCAAACCTTCACGATATAGCATATACGTTACAGACAAACAGGGAGTTTATGGACGAGCGATTGGCATTGATAGCAAAAGACAGGGAAGAACTAACAGTAAAACTAAAAGCTTACCTCGATGGGGAAACCAATCATCTCATTACAGGTAATGTTATAAGGGATAAGTCCGACTTTTCGCTCAATGGAAAAGGAGAACCAGCATATATGCAAAAGGCAGTTAAAGCAAAAGAACTGGATTCCTTAGCCATGTTGTGGGTAAAAGGAGTGAGTGTAGACTGGACCGGACTTTACCTGGAAGATAAACCCAATAAGATCAGCCTACCGATGTATCCGTTTGCAAGGGAACGGTATTGGATACCTAAGGGGAAAGGAAAAATTGCTGAAAAGAAAAAGAATCTGCATCCGCTTTTACATAAGCGTGAGCTGGAATTCAAATCTTAAAACAATTGATAAAATAATTCCTATGAAAGTAATCATGTTTCCCGGTCAGGGATCACAGTATAAAGGAATGGGTAAAGAGTTATTCAGGGCTTATAATAAAGAGGCACAACAAGCCTCGGAAATACTAGGTTACGACCTGGAAGAACTTTGCGTAAACGACCCGAAAAGACAACTGGGGAAAACTGAATTCACACAACCCGCGTTGTATGTCGTTAATGCTTTTGAGTATTATAAGCAACATAAGGATAGCCGCCCCGATTATTTGATTGGCCATAGTTTAGGCGAATACAATGCCTTACTGGCAGCCGGTGCTTTTGACTTTGAAACAGGTCTGAGACTGGTACAAAAACGGGGAGCTTTAATGGCAGCAGCATCGGGGGGAGGCATGGCCGCAGTACTGGGTCTTAATATAGCAACGCTTACTCAGAAACTGGAAGATAACGGATATACGGATATCGATATAGCCAATTACAATACCCCTACTCAAACTGTCATAGCAGGGCCGCAAGCGTCGATCGACAAAGTAGTTAAAGATTTCAGTGACGAGGGAATCAAAATTATACCCTTATTTGTGAGTGCCCCGTTTCATTCCAGGTACATGAAACCAGCTGCTGAGGAATTTGCAACTTTTCTCAATGGTTTTAAATTTTCGTCCCTGCAAACTCCTGTAATAGCCAATGCCACGGCCCGTCCTTATGAAGAAGGACAAACAGTCGCATTACTAAGCCGGCAGGTAGCAAGTTCTGTACAATGGACCGATACCATTCGTTTTCTGATGGGAAAAGGAATTACAACGCATGAGGAAATCGGAGGAGCAATTCTCACCAAAATGATCAATGAGATTAAAGTGAGTAGTACTCCCCTGAAGGAAGAAAAGATAACAATAAGCGCAAGCTTAACTAGCCGTCAAAGTACTGACTTAGCAACCTGTCTCGGAAGCCACAGATTCCGCGAAGACTACGGAATAAAATATGCTTACCTGGCAGGAGCCATGTATAGAGGAATAGCCTCCAGGGAATTGGTGGTGTGTATGGGAAAAGCGGGCATGTTGGGTTTTGTAGGCACAGGTGGTTTGTCATTGGAAGAAATTGAAAAAAACATACAATATATCCAGAATGAGTTAACTACCGGAGAGGCTTATGGAATGAATTTACTCCATAACCTGGTGGACCCGGCATTTGAAATGCGAACGGTAGACCTCTACTTAAAATATGGTGTTCGGAAATTAGAAGCGTCGGCATACATGCAAATAACCCCATCCCTTGTTTATTATCGCTTAAAAGGGTTAAGAAAAGGTACTGACGGAAATGTTATTTGCGATCATAAAATATTGGCAAAAATATCAAGACCGGAAGTAGCAGAAGTATTCATGCGTCCTGCACCGGAAAGGATAGTAAATAAACTATTGGAAGAAGAGATGATCACTGCAGAACAGGCGGCACTCTCCAAAAAGGTTCCCATGAGTTATGATATATGTGTGGAAGCCGACTCAGGAGGTCATACCGATGCAGGGGTAGCAATGGTATTATTACCCTCTATTCAACAACTAAGAGCAATCATTGAAAAGGAAGAACAGTATTCCCAATCCATACACATTGGATTAGCCGGTGGCATAGGAACCCCACAGGCAGTGGCCTGTGCTTATATGATGGGGGCGGATTTTGTCCTTACCGGTTCTATCAATCAATGTACGGTAGAGGCAAGAACAAGTGATGCAGTAAAAGATTTGTTGCAGGAAATAAATGTTCAGGACACCGATTATGCTCCGGCCGGAGATATGTTTGAAATAGGAGCAAGAGTGCAGGTGTTAAAAAGAGGAGTGTTGTTTCCCGCCAGGGCCAATAAGCTTTATTCGCTTTATAACCAGTACAATTCGTTGGAAGAAATACCTGAGAAGGTAATACAGCAACTGGAAAAGAATTATTTTAAGAAATCCATAGATGAAATATGGGAAGAGAGCAAAACATATTTCAAAAGAAAAGGAGAACAATCCACAATAGAAAAAGCAGAAAATAATCCAAAGCAGAAAATGGCCCTGGTATTTCGTTGGTACTTCGGCCATTGTAATAAGCTGGCGATTGAAGGAAATATAACTGAAAAGGTAAATTTCCAGGTACATACAGGTCCGGCACTGGGAGCCTTTAATCAATGGGTAAAAGGAACATCGCTTGAAAGCTGGAAAAATCGTCATGCAGACAGAATAGGAATAAAGATGATGGAAGAGGCGGCTAAGCTAATGGAAGAAACTCTTTTCAGAATTACCAACTAAAAAAATATTATGAAAAATATAAACGGCAATATATCCACCTTGAAAAGGCATCGTTACAGTGCCAGCTTTAGTGGTGAAGAGTTCTTTTTAAAAGATCACCAGGTAAAGGGCCGCAAAGTACTGCCTGGCGTATGTTATATAGAGATGGCAAGGGCCGCGGCAGCTCTGGAGATGGACTTATCGGAACAAGAACCGGTGGTGATGGTGTTCAGGCAAATTGTGTGGGCTAGTCCAATAGTAGCATCTGTTGATGGAGTACATGTTCATACTGATTTGTACATGGAATCTTCTGGCAGTGTACGTTATGAAATATGTTCGGAGGATGTTATACGCAGCCAGGGATTAGTGTTCCTGGAAGAGGAAACTGCAGTACCGTGGATAGACATATTTCAATTGCAAGCCGGTTGTAGCCGACAGGTAAGTGGGGAGGCGTGTTATAAAGTAATAGCAGAGGGCGGACTTAGACTTGGAGCGGGGTTTAATGGGATGATACAAATACATGAGGGAGAAGGTTATGTATTGGGCTGTATTGAGATACCATTATCGGTAAGGGATACACTGGACGATTATATAATGCATCCATCAATGCTGGATAGCGCCTTACAATCGGCGGCTGTATTAATAGGGAGGGAGCAGCTTCAATTGCGCTTACCGTATGCGGCAGAGGAAGTAAGGGTATATGGCAGATGTAGTACCAATATGTGGGCATATGCGCGATACAGTGAGGGGTGCGCACCATTGGACGTTATACAGCGGCTGGATGTTGATCTTGCAGATGAGGAGGGGAATGTTTGTGTACGGATCAAAGGAATTGTTTTCATGGCTTTGGATAAAGAGGCGGCAATGGTCACGCCATCGTTGACGCCTGTACGGGAACCGCTGTTAGAGACAACAGACAGCATACCTGACTTACAGGAAAAGACAATCCAATATTTAAAAACGAACGTTGGCTCTGCTATAAACCTGCCTGTGAGCCAGATAGATTCTGATACTGCTTTTGAACGGTATGGCATAGATTCGATACTCGTTATGCAATTAACAAATGAATTGCAGGAAGAATTCGGGGCTTTACCGGCAACATTATTTTTCGAATACCAGAGCATAAAGGAGTTGTCGGGTTATTTTTTATCTTTTCATGAAGAAACATTAATCAGGTTGTTTGATGTGCAACCAGTTGCCTTACCAGCTAAACCAGCAGATAAACCCCGGCAGCCTTTGGCGACAGCAGCAACGACAGGATCAATGGAGAACGGCGCAGCAATAAAAGAGATTGCGATAATCGGGCTGAGTGGGAGATATCCGGGGGCGGGCAACGTAAATGAATTATGGGACAACCTTAAACAAGGCAAAGACTGTATCACTGAAATTCCAAAAGACAGGTGGGATGCCGATAAGGAATATAAGGAAGGAAGAAGCAAAGGGAAGTGGGGAGGCTTTATGCAGGACGTGGATAAATTTGACCCCTCACATTTCAACCTTTCTCCTGAAGTAGCAGAAATGCTTGATCCACAGATCCGGCTTTTTATGGAAATAGTATGGGCCACATTTGAAGATGCGGGTTACGCGCCAAGAACCCGTTTAGATACCCGTATAGGTGTTTACGTAGGCTCCATGACTCATGAATATCCGTTGGTAGCTACTGATAAATCAATATCGGACGAACTTGCATTCTCTACCAGCTGGGCAATAGCCAACAGGGTATCTTATCACTTTGGATTATCCGGTCCCAGTGTAGCTGTCAATACAGCCAGTTCTTCTTCCATGACAGCCATTGTACAAGCCTGTGACAGCATTATGAAAGGCGACTGTAGCGCGGCAATTGCCGGGGGCGTGAATTTAAGCCTGCATCCGTCCAAGTGGCAAAGTTTAGCCGAGTATGGTTACGTAGGCAGCACCCGCACCAGTAAAATCTTTGGGAACGGAGATGGATATATTCCGGGTGAAGGAGTGGGTGCGGTATTATTAAAGCCGTTGAGTAAAGCTGTTGAAGACGGAGATCAGATTTATGGTGTTATTATCTCGAACGCTTTAAATCACAATGGAGGCACAAGTGGTTTTGGAGTACCCAATCCCAAGACTCAATCCCTTTTAATGATCGATTCTTTAGAACGATCTGGTGTAGATCCGGCAACCATTAGTTATATAGAGGCAGCAGCGAATGGCTCGCCAATAGGCGATCCTATCGAGATAGCCAGCCTGTCCAGGGTGTTTGGCGAGGCAACAGGAAAGCAAATTACAATAGGGTCGGTAAAATCCAATATAGGACATTTGGAAGCCGCCTCCGGAATATCCCAGTTAACCAAGGTGTTGCTTCAGTTGAAATATAAACAGTTTGTGCCAGGTATAAATTTAGAAAACCTCAACGAAAATTTACATTTGGAGCGTACCCCCTTAAAATTTTGTAAAGCGCTGACGGAGTGGCGACCAAATGGTACTACAAGGAGAGCAATGATCAATAGCTTTGGAGCAGGTGGCAGTAATGCTCACCTGGTAGTCGAAGAATACCTTTCTGAGCATAAAGAACAGTACACCAGTGCTGCGCCTGCAATCATAGTACTGTCTGCCAGGGATGCGGAGAGACTCCAGGAACAGGTATCGAATTTAAAAGCTTATGTGGAATCGCAGCCGGATATTGATCTTTTCGATATTGCATATACTTTACAGATAGGTAGAGAGCCGATGGAAGAGCGGTTGGCATTAATAGCAAAAAACAGGGAAGAGCTGATAGCACAACTAAGCATTTATCTGGATGGGAAAAAGGATGGCCTGCTAACAGGGAATATCAGGAAGGATAAGATCGGTTTTTCCATACAGGGTAAAGCAGGAGAAGCCTATGTAAAAGAGGCCATCAAAGAGAAGGAATCTGATTCCCTGGCCCAATTATGGGTACAGGGAATTAGCATTGATTGGAACGCTCTCTATCCGGCGAACAAACCCAATAAGATCAGCTTACCAACTTATCCGTTTGCCCGGGAGCGTTACTGGATTCCCAGGCAGGAAAGGCAGGCAATCAAAGTACTCCGAACAGAGCCGGCAGAAAAAACAGGTGAGGCAGAAAGGATAAATACATATTTGTACAGCAATAACTGGCAAGCGTCGGTATTAACAGCAACCTTCCGGCAGGAAACAACTACGGCACAACTGATATTATTGGCGGGCGGTTCGGGGATCCTGGCAGAAAAACTTGCCGTAAGACTGGAGACAACAGTGGAAGCCATACCTCAGCAAACACCGGAGGCTTACTTTATCCATGTATTAGGAAAAGTGAAAGAAAAGCAGGCAGTGAAAACGGCTACCCAGATTATAATCGTTTGCAGGAACACGGACTACATGAACTACGGTTTTATCGCTGGGTTATTAAAAACGGCTACCCGTGAAAACCCAAAATTAACAGGTAAAATAATCGGGGTGGACAATTTGTCGCTAACGGAACTGGGATCGCTTACTAAGATATTGGAAGCCGAGCAACACATAAAAGAGACAGAAGTACGCTATAAAGACGGGATACGGGCAATCAGAACCGTTCAGGAGTTAGAGGTATCTTCCAGGCAGGCAGAACAAATAACGATCAAAGAAGGAGGAGTGTACCTGATTACAGGAGGCGCAGGAGGATTAGGGCGCATCTTTGCCGAACATATCAGTAAAACGCAAGACACCAAACTGATCCTGACAGGAAGGAGTGTACTCGGCCGGGAAGCTAAGGATGCACTTGCAAAAATACCTAATGCCGAATATCACCAGTGTGATGTAAGTAATAAAGAAGACGTAATTGCCTTAATTCAAAAGATCAAAAGAAAATACCAAAAACTGGATGGTATTATCCATAGTGCAGGTGTTATCCGCGATAGTTATATCCTGAAAAAAACAGCCGGAGAAGCCAGTGAGGTACTCTCTGCCAAAATTCAGGGCGCAAGGAACCTGGATGAAGCCACAAAAGAAGAAACACTTGATTTTATGGTATTCTTCTCTTCTGTAGCCGGAGTATTGGGCAATCCTGGCCAGGCAGATTATGCGGCGGCCAATGCTTACCTGGATGAATATGCTCATTATCGCAATGAGGAAAAGGCAAAAGGGAAAAGACAAGGAAGAACATTGAGTATTGCCTGGCCACTATGGAAAGATGGAGGTATGCGGATGGCTTTGGATACTGTAAAACACCTGGAAAAGCAATGGGGCATGTTGCCATTGACCACAGGAGAGGGGATCCGGGCTTTTGAAGAACTGCTCAACAGTACGGAAAGCCAGGGGATAGTAGTTTTTGGAAATCAAAAAACAGCGCTGATTAAGGCTGTTTAACCTGAAGGATGAATGAATTATTCGGATTTTAAAGAAATATCAACAAGAGGGTGCTGTAGAATCGGAATTATCATTCAAACCGTCATAATCAAATATTACAACTAATATAAGCATAGATCATGTTAAAAAAAAAATTTGCCAATTCAAAATACTATCGTAATATTACGATGTGACAATAAGATAAACTATGGGCGCTACTAAAACAGACTTATTTACGAAACAACAGAATGATATTGCTTTGATGGCTAAAGCATTAGCGCATCCTGCACGTATTGCTATATTGCAATACCTGGTTAAAAAGAATGCCTGTGTATGTGGAGATTTAGTGGATGAATTAGGACTTGCTCAGGCAACAACCTCTCAACATCTGAAAGAATTAAAATCGGCCGGTCTTATTCAGGGGAATATAGAAGGAGCCAGTGTTTGCTACTGCATAGATCCAAAGGTCTGGAAGCAATATCAGCTACTGTTTGCAGGGTTCTTCAAAGAGTCTGTCACTGACAAAACCTGCTGTTAAATTTTTTTGACCATATCTATCGTAATATTACAATAACATGTTTAAATTTCAGATATTATGTCTACAGATGCTCAGATAAAAGAAATGGTAAAGCAAAAATATAGTGAGATTGCTTTACAGGATAAAGAAGGGAATGCTTCTTCCTGTTGTGGTGCTAGTAGCTGCTCCACAGAAGTATATAATATCATGACTGATGATTATTCTCAGCTTGAAGGGTATAACCCGGATGCAGATCTTAACCTTGGATGCGGACTGCCTACACAGTTTGCTAAAATAAAGAAAGGGGATACTGTGATAGACCTTGGGTCAGGTGCTGGTAATGACTGCTTTATTGCCCGTCAGGAGACCGGAGAAGGCGGGAAAGTGATAGGAATTGACTTTACTCCGGCAATGGTGGAAAAAGCCCGCGCTAACGCTGAAAAGATCAATTTTAATAATGTTGAGTTTCGCCAGGGAGATATTGAGAAAATGCCGGTATCAGCAAATACAGCTGACGTTGTTGTTAGCAATTGCGTACTTAATCTGGTACCTAACAAAGACGGCGTATTTAAAGAAATTATTCGTGTACTGAAACCCGGTGGTCATTTCAGTATTTCAGATATTGTATTGGTGGGAAGTCTTCCCTCAAAAATACAGGAAGCTGCTGAAATGTATGCTGGTTGCGTCTCCGGTGCTATTCAAAAGCAGGAATACCTTGACTTAATAGCAAATAATGGATTCACTGACATTACCGTCCAGAAAGAAAAAGCCATTGTAGTACCTGACGATATCTTGTCAGCATATTTAAGCAAAGAAGAAATAGAAGCATTCAGAAGTTCAGGTACAGGTATCTTCAGCGTTACTGTTTATGCAGAAAAACCAGTTGAAGCCAAAGCCTGCTGTGGTCCCGATTGTTGCTCATAAACCTTACAAATGTAAATTAGGAAAGTTGCAATGCCACTTTATACAACAAACGACAAATAACATGAGCAATAACAACTGTAATCCGGCACAACGGAAACAATTAAGTTTTCTTGACAGATTTCTTACGTTATGGATCTTCCTCGCAATGGCCGTTGGTATTGGCATAGGATATTTTATTCCATCTACAGGAGGGTTCATTAATTCATTCTCTTCAGGAACAACAAATATTCCGCTTGCAGCCGGATTGATACTAATGATGTACCCTCCACTGGCCAAAGTGAAATATGAAAACCTGGGAGAAGTATTTAAGAATGTAAAGATACTCTCTGCATCACTTTTACTTAACTGGATAATAGGTCCCATCCTGATGTTCGGACTAGCTGTATTATTTCTGCATGGCTATCCGGAATATATGACAGGATTAATCCTGATAGGGCTTGCACGTTGTATAGCAATGGTTGTTGTATGGAATGAACTGGCTGATGGTAACCGGGAATATGCTGCGGGACTGGTAGCATTAAACAGCATATTTCAGGTGTTACTTTATAGTGTATATGCTTATGTATTCATCACCTGGTTACCTACCGTATTCGGAATGAAAGGCATTACAGTGTCTGTTACAATAGCAGAAATCGCAAAAAGCGTAGGCATTTACCTCGGTATTCCTTTTCTGGCAGGCATTGTGAGCAGGTATGCCCTCATAGCATGGAAAGGGGAGAAGTGGTTCCGGGAAAAATATGTACCCTTTATATCTCCCATAACTCTGATAGCATTACTATTTACAATCGTAATCATGTTCAGCCTCAAAGGAGAACTGATCGTACATATTCCTTTGGATGTAGTAAGGATAGCTATTCCACTGGCTGTTTATTTCGCAATCATGTTTCTGGTTAGTTTCTTCCTTGGTAAAGCAATGGGAGCAGACTATTCAAAGAACGCAGCAATTGCTTTCACTGCGGCTGGAAATAACTTCGAGCTAGCCATTGCCGTAGCAATAGGCGTATTCGGTATCAATAGCGGACAAGCATTCGTTGGTGTAATCGGACCACTGGTAGAAGTACCAGCTTTGATCGGCCTTGTGAATGTTGCTTTCTGGTTAAGGAAAAAATATTACACTAATAAATTACAAAGCGCTTAATATGAAAATTGCATTATTCAGTGATATCCATGCAAATCTACCGGCCTTACAAGCCTTCTTTAAGGATGTGGAGGAAAGGAAACCTGATGCTATCTATTGCCTGGGAGATCTTGTAGGATACAATATCTGGCCTAATGAAGTGATTAATGAGATCCGCAAAAGAGGTATTCCTACAATAGCTGGTAACTATGATTTTGGTATAGGACGTGCCACCAATGATTGTGGCTGTGCTTACAAAACCGATCTTGAAAAGGCAAACGGTGGTGTTTCTATTTCTTTTACCAATGAAATAGTGAAGGACGAAGAACGCAGATACCTCCGCACTTTACCTGCCCACATCAAAGTAGAATTTCAGTTGAATAATGATAAATTAAATCTGCTGCTCGTACATGGCAGCCCCCGTAAAATCAACGAGTACCTGTTCGAAGACAGAGAAGAAAAGAGCATGCTGAGAATTATGCATGAGGCAGATGCAGATGTTATGTGTTTCGGTCATACACATAAACCTTATCACCGTATCTTATCAGAAGAAACTCATTATCGCCATGCTATCAATATAGGCTCCGTAGGCAAACCTAAAGATGGTGATCCCCGCGGAGGATACGTTATGCTTCACATCAATGAAAACAGCAGTATCAGCGATAAGACTACAGTACAAACAGAATTTATCCGCTTTGAATATGATGTGGAGAAGGCAGCGAAAGCCGTTGAAGATAGTCCACTTCCTAATGACTATGCAGAAAGCTTGCGTAAAGGAGTTTAACTACCAACCTGCTATTAAAACAAAAGATCTGTCAATTGATGGGTCTTTTGTAAAATATATAAGACACGCAGCTGATTATTATGCTTCTCTTCAGCTAAATTCCCATTTGTAGAGGCTCTATTAGTTGCTCTACTTCAGCAATAGGAATATTTAACACTTTAGAAATTAATTCCGTATCACATCCAAGTTCTTTCATCCTGACAGCTGTTTGCGCTTGTTTTGCAGCCTCACCTTCCGCCTTACCTTCCTCTTTCCCTTCTACTATTCCATCCTCTTTGCCTATCTGATAAAAAGCATCATCTTTTACCTTGAAAAATGTTCTTGTTGATATCATATGTTTAAATTTAAGTTTAACATTGTCATTACGTAATTGCACTAAGACACGCAGCTGATTATTATGCTTATCTTCAGCTAAACTCCCATCAGAAGCGGTTCTGATCTCATTCAAAATTCTGTCTAAAGCCGTCTCTATATCATCATTTCCGAAGTTAGCTAAAATTGCAAATACTTTTACTTCAGGATCTTCTGATTGCAGAAAAAATTTATAATCAATTTCTTTCAACGGAATTATCTTATACCAGAATCTTAAATTTTTATGCTTAATAGTCGTTTTCATAGTGACAGCATCCTGCCCCATGAAAATAACATATTGCTTTACTGGTATGCGGTATTTACGATACAACATCACAGCATATTCCGCCATGCGATATGCCATATTTTTATCATTCTGAGACTGCCATTCTATATGGCAGATAAACGTACGGTTATTCCGGTCTGTTATTCTCTTAAGTACATCTGGCTTCCTTTCCTTTGTGTACTGCAGATCATCAGGGATTTCCCTGCTTTCAGAAATATCTAAATTCAATACTCCCTTCATAAAAACAGGCAATACAGATTCCATATTTTCTTTTACAATCCGGTCATATTTATTAGCCTGCTTCAGGCCCATAACATCTTTTTCCATTTGATTAAATGAATGATTAACAAATTAATACCTAATTTTTAACAGGGGAGAATATGAAATGATTGGGTAACAAAAAAGCAGCCATGATGTTGATCACCAAGCCTGCTCCATTTTTTTTTAATTCTGATTTCGTATTACGAATGTAAGGAAATAATAAATTTAATTACAAAAAAAAATGTCCGGATATAGATCTCGTTCATCGAACAACCCTATTACCTGAATTTTATTCCATTATAATTTTGTGCTTTGTAATCGCCTGCTCTAGCAGAGAATTAAATTCATCAGGTTTTCCACGTCAACTAACCCTATAAAACAGTCAGGCACATTGATGGTAGCCTGCAAAATAATATCTCCTGCCATCGAATCCCCAGCTAAGATTACATTCGTGCTTAAATAAGGAAAATGAGAAAGTTTAAGCGGGAGGTAAGAAGGGGTTAAGAAGGGGTTAGTTTGACTCGAGTCAAACTAACCCCTTCTTAACCCCTTCTTACCTCCAATCTAATGACCTGTTATAGCTAAACAGGACATAAAAAACATCTTCTCTGGCATTACAATATTCATTAAATTAGGACTGCAATTATACCTTGTTTTTCACCCATCAATACCGATTAAATGGCACGTTTAAAAAATGGCATTTTGGGAGGCATAACGGGCGTGTTAGGTCCCGTTGACGGCTATATGCTCAGAGGTCAATTCATTCTCCGTTCCCGCCGCGGAAAAAGCAACAAGCCACCTACAGAAAAACAGCTGATACAACAGCAAAGAATAAGAATGATCAACAATCTGCTACATCCAATTACAGAATTCGTAAACGCTGGCTTTGCACATGTAGCCACAGGTAAAGCCCAAACGGCATATTGTTTAGCCTCTTCTTACCAACATAAATTTTCGATTGCAGGTCAATATCCGGACTTCACAATAGATTATTCAAAAGCAAGATTTACAGAAGGCTCCATGAGCACACAGGGAATTAATGCTTCCGTAATATCAGCGGGCAATTACCTCAAATTTACATGGACGCCAGACCTAAGTTATGCTCATAGTAATGATCATGTAATGTTACTCGCTTACGCTCCCTTATTAAAAGAAGCAGTCTATACAATATGTGGTGCTAAAAGGAGCATAGGAACTGATGTGCTACAATTACCGGCTGATTGGGGAATAGGAGTAGTAATAGAAACATACCTGGCATTTAAAGCGGAAAACAGTATGTTATGTACGAACAGTTTATATCTGGGGCAGATAAAATGAAAAATGCCATCTCTTTGAAGAGACGGCATTTAAAAAGAATTTAAAACCAGGTAGTCGCTTTCTCATCAGGAGGAGGAGGATTGGTTTTATTGATTTCGCTTTCAGGATCAGGAGGTATAATGGTATCCGGGTCTGAAACATTTTTACGAATCGCGCCTTCAATAATAGCTTCCTCTTCCACTTCGAGAATCAATGCCGTAATATCTCCTTTGATATAAGCCTTGTTACTGATAACGGCTTTATTGGTTACAAAGACATCTCCGAATACTCTTCCGTATGCAATGAGGTTTGTAGCATGTATATTTCCACGAATGTTCCCGCTTTTACCAATGATGAGCATACCCATGGTATTCACGTCACCACGCACATTCCCGTCTATACGACCGGGAATAGGAGATTCAATGGTACCCTGTACGGATACTTCTTCCGGAATAAGGAACATTCCCTTCCGGAAGGCTTTTCTAAATATTTCAATTAAAGCAGACACATCATAGATTTGGGCCAACAGATAGGGTTCCTTCTTCAAAAACAGAGATAATAGAGGTGGCATTGCCAAGATCAAGCCCTACACTACGCAGGTGCTTGTCATCAGAAATCCGCAGTGAGTTATACAGATAACCTGCACTTACCAGATTTTCCGGATCGGGCGCAACTTCTACTGGAATAAAATCCCTGAATTCTTCGATGAAACAATCTGTGAGCTCTTTATAATGAGCGCCACCACCCATTAGGTAGATTTTGCTGCAATTTTCATAATCCTGATCTGTAAAATAGTTACGCATCAGCGGAGATACTACTTCTTTATAATAATGCGTGAGTAATGCCTTACGCATATCCTTCAGGTCTATACGTTTACGGTTTGTGAAGATAGATCCTTTCATGAAAGCATCATCCAGCTGATGTTCATTTTTCATGTCCAGATAATATTGTTTGTTCAGTTCGCGTGCAAGGTTATTAATTGCATACTTGATACCGTGGGAGCTGAAGCAGGTACGGTTTATTAAACCATCGGCAGTAGCCATACCACCTTCAATGGTACCAAAGCCAAAACTTACGGCAATGAAATTATCCAGCTTGGAATCATTGATCGTTTTCTTTAAACCGATGATACCACCTACTATTTCCGGGATTACTTCGAACCGCTCAATATCAAGCATCCCTTTCTTGATAGTGCCTTTATTGTTAAATGTGTGGGTATCGTATTCTATCAGGAAATGCCGCTTGGTGAGGAACTGTTCAGCGGCACTTTTGTAAATATTATAGGTAGAAAATGGAAATCCCATAGTGAGTGATAATGGTTGCTGTACTTTATCCAGCACATTTACCATCGCTGCTTTGAACAGAATTTCATAATCGTCCTCCTGTGGAGTTGCATTTGTAATACGACCGGGATTAATGCCTCCACGTCTGGCAAGGTTCCCAGCGATATACCAGTTTTCATCTTTTTTGATCTTTAAACCATTCAACAGGTCTTTCGCAGAATTTTCAGTGTTGCCATACGCCGTTTCAAAAACGCTCGGAAAGCTGATAGCTGATACTTTCATGATAGCAGGAATTATTATATATGATTAAAATTTATTCTTCTTACTCTAAGTTTAGGTTGACAATCTATTACCAATCTGATTCTTCCAGGGAAATCCAATTTGCGCGTGCGGGAGGGTTTTTTGGCTATTCCCGCACAACAGTACCATTAAATATATAAAATAAATTTAAACATAACCTAGCAGAAAATTAATATACTTTTTAAATATATTGATAATCAACTAAATTCAGCATTAATAAATTATTACTTCCCCATTCATGACAAGTTTATTTGTCAATAGGAACGGGAGCTACAGCCGATTACAAAACGAAAAAGGGGACTAACATTAGTTGTTAGCCCCCTTTCAAAATATAATTTATTTACTTTATCTATTTAAATGCCTCATCGCCAAGGCCGCTGTTCACCTTGATCTCATCCACCTTAAAATTAAGTTCCTGACCACTTATGAAGTTCTTGATGGCGTACGGGAATTTGATTCCGTTTACATCTCTGTAATCGCTGGTTTCTATGACTGAAGTCACCTGATCTCCATTACGGCTTTCTGTTTTAACACGGAATCCTGTTTTAACATCATAATACTGCACATTTGTTTGTCCGTCAGCAGAGGTGATAGTCAACTGATAAGACTCGCTGGAGTCGTCATTTACGATTACTTCCGGAGAGAGTTCCAGGGTAGACCCATCAGTCTGATACAACAGTTCAGGTATGATGTTCATGTTAGATTTCATATGTTTCGCCGTTGCTTCATCCATTGGAACAGGATTACCCATCTGCACAGCTTTTACGCTATCTCCAATGATCAGCACTTTGCTGGCATGTGTAGTCATAGAAGGAATGTATACATCCAGCAGGAATTTATCGGGTGCTTTAAATTTCCTGGTCATCTGGATTTCAGTGCCTTGTATGGAACCGGAAGCAGTCATTGTCAGGTCTTTCAATGCTTTCAGTTTATCAACACCACCAATTGCTCTTAAATACCTGTTAACTACCTCAGTGGCAGTAAGACCGGCAGGGATCTTCTTAACATCACCATTCCATACATTATTAGACAGATCAACATCAGGAAAATCTTTTTCCGGATCGATCACTACTTTGGTGAGCCTGGAAGTAGAATTATGCCTGAAGGTCCAGGTACTACCACGTTGCCATATTTCAGCCGGCAGTCTTACTGTATCTATATTACCTTTACTGTCTGTTAAAGCTACTACCAGTGGCAATGCCATTTGTTCCAGATTTTCAACAGTAATCAGCGAACCTTTTGCTACATCATTGTCTACGTATTTCACGCTTTTAATTGCCTGATCCAGTTTCCAGTTGTTCAGGAACCAGCCACGCCAGAACCAGCTAAGATCTTCACCAGCTACGTTTTCCATAGTGCGGAAAAAATCCCAGGGAGTAGGATGTTTAAACGCCCAACGTTTGATATAGGTGCGGAATGCCAGTTCAAAACGTTCTTTACCCAGGATATGATCCCGCAGAATTTCCAGTCCCATAGCAGGTTTGAAGTAAGCTGCTATGCCCAGGTAACTGCTCTGGATTACATCAGGAGTACTCACAATAGGATCTGCTCCATAGATAGCACGGCCCATGTTCTGCGCCACCATTTTCTGGTCAAACTCGCCCTTATTAAATGCCTTACCGGAACCATGATTAATGAATGTGTTGAAACCTTCATCCATCCAGGCGTATTTACGTTCGTTGGAACCCACAATCATCGGGAACCAGTTATGTCCGAATTCGTGATCAGTTACGCCCCATAAGCCAGCACCAGTGCTTCTGAAAGAGCAGAATACGATACCGGGGTATTCCATCCCACCCACAATACCAGCCACATTGGTAGCAACCGGATAAGTATATTCAAACCATTGTTTGGAGTAAATCTCAATACATCCTTTTACAAATTCAGTAGATCGCTGCCATCCATTGGAAGCAGCTACGCTTTCTACAGGATATACGGACTGTGCCAGGGCTTTTTTACCACTTGGCAGATTGATCCTGGCGGCATCCCATATGAATGCCTTAGAGGCAGCCCAGGAAACATCGCGTGCATTTTTACAGGTAAAATGCCAGGTGAGATTTCCTCTGCGGCGGGTACCGAAAATAACTTCACTGCTATCTTTAATTATGACCGTTTTCTCACTGTTACGTGCTTTGGCCAGGCGTTGTTGTTCTGTAGATGTGAGTACCTGTGCCGCATTTTGCAGCTGCCCGGAACCTACTATTACCATATCGGCAGGAGCAGTAATTGAGTAATCGAAGTCGCCATATTCCAGGTAAAACTCAGCAGCCCCCTGATAAGGGATAGAGTTCCAGCCCAGGATATCATCATATACTTCCATGCGGGGGTACCACTGCGCTATTTCGTATACCCATCCGTTACGGGTGAGCAAACGGCCCATACGGTCAGTACCTTCCTGAGGAACATTGAAAGCATAATCTATTTTGATCTGCAAAGCACCGCCACCGGATTTTAATGGCTGTGACAGTAAGATCTGCATACGGGTATCGTTGATACTATATTTTACAGGAACGGCTTTTCCGTCGCTGATAACACTTACGGACTTGATTTCACTGCCATCAGTAAATTTACTTGTAGCAAAACGGCCACCATTCACAAATGAAGTAGCAGTACCACGGGAATCAGCTCTATAGATGTTCTGATCAAGCTGCAGCCAGAGGAAAGAAAGACTGTCCGGGCTGTTATTTTTATACTTGATTAGTGTAGATCCGCTTACACGATGTTTGGCCGTATCCAGACTAACTTTGATAGTATAGTCTGCATGGTTCTGCCAGTATTTATGTCCAGGTGCCCCACCAGCGCTACGGTATTCATTACCATTAGTGGGATAGAATAAGGGGGAAAATGCCTCATGCTGATCATACTTTGGGGTAGTTTGTGCTACAGTTTCACTAATGTAGAACAAACAGCATAGGCTCGATAATAAAACAACTTTGTTGACTTTCATTGCACGTTTGTTTGGAAATGGCCATAAATATAAGAAAAGGCTTAAAACGACAAAGGAAAAAGGGATAAGGGGTTAGTAATTGACTCCGTATTGCATACATTTTAAAAAATATTTATACTTTTATCCCCTGAACGATAAGATAACCTATGAAATATTTCTGGCCAGCCGCCTGCCTGTTTGTCCTGTTTTCTACTCATATATTTGCCCAGCTACCTAAAGTCCAGCTTAGTCAGACTTTTCCCGAACCAGGAGAGGGCTTTGAAAAAATACTCTTACTCGATAATGGCAATACCTGTTACCTGCACTTTGACAAGAAGCTGGGCATCCAGATAACGCTGTATAATCAGCAGCGGGAAGTATCTGCAAATGAAACGGTTACGGGAAAACTATGGGATGCCGGAAATATTAACGACACAGAAATAGATGGCATTTATAATATTAACGGACAGGTAGTGATTTTCCTGCAGCAGCTGGTTAAATATAAACCCTGTATGTTCCGGTTAGTGCTGGATGGTAAAAATGGGCAACTGGTAAGAGAGGATAAACTGGGAGAACTGCCGACAGTATTACACCGCGATGTATTTGTACAGAATAACTTTGCCTCTCATGATTTTTATACTGCCAAAGATCCTCATAGCGGTTATTATGCTTTAGCATCATTTGCTGGTGGAGAACTGCAGCGGAATGAAAATTCCAAAGAAAGAATACAGGTTTCACTATTCTCACCTGAGCATCAGTTGATACAGCAAACCGCTTATTATCTGCCTGAAGAAACTTTTTCCTATTTCTCTTTTCTAGATATGACCGTACAGGGCAAAGAGCGTGTATATATTGCAACTGCCGCACTGAGTAACCGTAAAAGCAGCAAGGATACCGCCAGTTGTGTACTTATATCTGAAATTAAAACCGGCGACAATACTTTTACTCACCAATTGTTACCTTATACCGCCAATTTTTCAGATCTGCATGCGTCTATCCGGTACGTACCGGCCACACAACGTTTACAGTTGTTGCTAACCACAATGATCAAAAATGGTAAATTAACCGGACTGGCCACCTATATGAATTATCTGGATGCAGGTACCTTACAGTTACTGCATATGCAGCCAGTTACAACGGATAAGATTTCCGCTTATGCCCAGGAGAAAATGAAATATACCACTGCATACTCAGGACAACCACAATTGCTTCTTCCAGATACAGATGGCAGTGCAACGGTACTCCTTGAGAATATGAGTGAATTTGCATCGGGGAATAGTCCGAATGCATGGAACAGGATGCATACCAATATGAATGATATTGGTATCAGTCATTTAGATACTGCAGGTGTGGAACAATCCGGTTATGCCCTTCCGAAAATGCAGGTAGCCAATGGTATATATGAACCTTTATACCTGCAACGCAAGCAGAAAGGGCAGTGGATTTTCCGTAACAGGATCCAGGCACTAAATACAACCCCATATCTCTCTTTCGAGTATTTACCTACACCTCATGGCACTTATATCCTCTTCAACGATTATCTTCAGTATCTTGATCCGGGAGGTACTTATCAGGATAAAAAGCCAATGAGATATCTTACAGAAGCGAATATTGTATGTTACCGTTGCAATGATTCAACCCAGGAACGCCTTTTCCTGTTTGGCACACCGGAAACATTTAAAGGTTATTATTGTATGCTTGGAGCTTCCGATTATCAATCGGAAAAAGGTATATATGCAACACTTATGATCACCCGTAAAGGAGAAGAAAAGAAAGCCTGTGTGGCATGGGTAGAGTTTTGATAATGCGACTTATGAATGGGCAATTCCCTGCAGGTATTTGCTTAGTGTAATGTGCAGTCTTTTGAATTCTATAGGTTTGATCAGATATTCATTTGCACCAGCCTTTAACAATTCTTCGCTGGCTTCCTTGAATGGATCTCCGCTGGCAATGATGACTGGAATATTTTTCAGCATAGCATCTTCGCGGATGTAGGTCAGCATTTCCTTTCCACTCATGCCGGGGATGTGAGAATCCAGGATGATGATATCAGGCCTTGAAGCTTTCGCCAGCAATAATCCTTCAAGACCATCTTCTGCCAGCATTATCCGGCATCCCAGTCCGCACAGGAACCTTGACAGTACCAACTGGCTCATTTTATCATCTTCCACAATCAGGATCGTAGTATCGTTCAGATTCGCGCAAAGGTCTTCATTGTCCACTTCCGTATGATTAGTATCCCTGCTAATTACCAGGGGAAGCATCACTGTGAAAGTAGTTCCTTTCCCGATGATACTTGACACTTCTATTTCACCCTGTAAGCTTTCCACTAGTTTATGGGTAATATGTAATCCCAGGCCAGTGCCTTCCAGGAAGATATTCCGCTCAGTAAAGAATGCATCAAAAATAGTACGGAGTTTATTTTCCGGTATACCAGCTCCCTGATCGGTGACCTGGATATACCATTTATTATCGCTGGTGAACACCCGCAGGGTCACGGTGCTTTCCTTCGAAGTAAATTTAATAGCGTTGGAGAGGAGGTTATTAATTGTTTTAGTCAGTAATATTCTATCGCCGGTTATCTGTCCCGGAATTTCATTATCTATCGTGTATTTAATCTTTACATTTTTTATCGCTGCCACATACTGGTGCATATTCACCGTTTCCCTAATCCATTCCCTTATATCCAGGTTGCACATCTCAGGTTTATCCAGTTTTCCGGCTTCTATTTTTGAGAATTCAAGGATATTATTGATGATCTCTTTTGTGTTGTAGCTGGCTGCATATAAATGATCTGCGAGCATACGGATAGGGGCCAGGGATTTATGCTGTTCTACTTTCAGCTGCAGTAACTGGCTGATCCCAAAAATGGCATTTAACGGCGTACGGATTTCATGGCTGGTTTCACGAACAAAAACACTTTTGGCATTGGTTGCCCTTTCCAGTTGTTCTGCCAGGCATTGTAATTCTTCATTATGTTTTTCTGCTGCATATAACTTGTTTTCCAGCAGTTTCATTTCCTGCCTCTGAAGCAGTTCTGCTTTTTTCACGTACAGATAAATAATCAGTATTAAGCATGTTAAAATAATAAATGGCAGGTAAATACGGATTTCGCCGGTAAGGATATAACAAAACATGCCAAATAAAATTGACATTAATGCTGTAATGGCACAGACAAAGTTTACTCTGCGTACATTACGCTTTTGGTCTTCATCCGTCATGTTACTGCAGCCAGAAGTAACAATTAGTTGTAGTAGGTTCATGCCCGGAAATTTACGTCTATGGAACATACATCTATGGAATTACGGCAAGTTCCCAGTTTGCCGGATACGGTACCATCGGTGCTTCCCAGTTTCAGATAATAGTTAGCTAGTGTTTGTCCTTGATCAGATTTTGGGGTCTTGAATTTACACTTGCAATTTAAAAACATTCAGGTGATAAAATCGTAATGTCCCTATTTATATTAATTAAAAGTCTGTATTCTAAATGTTCATATTGTTTTTATTCAAATGTAATTGTCTGTATCATGAATGTCTGGCATGGAGACATAGCATCAATACAATAGTGAGCGCCTTTGCACTGTCGCATTTCATTTTAAAAGTGAACGGATCCCTAAAGAGTTGCTGATACCATGATAAGGGCGATAGTATTGATGACGGAATCATAAACAGTTCTAAGTTGTAAATATCAGACGTCAGATAGTTATTTTGTATCCTTACTACTAACACACACTCATGCAAAATAGTTCAATCACTTCAGGAATTAGTTAATACGCCGTTAATAATTAATTTTCCCAATGGCATCAGCCAACTTTCAAAAAATGTTGATAGATTGCCATTACAAAAACATTGTATGCAATTCCAATTAGTTACTCTTTCATTAATTCTTGCCACCTTATCTGCCTGCAATAGCTCATCATCCCATAATAAAGATCTCTATTCATTAGAGGATACCGTCAACTATAAACTGACTCAGACAGAGCAGGGGGGAGGCGGCGTTTTTCTTAAAACAGAAACGTATGTAAATACGGATGATACTACTTATTCTTATGTAAAAGTATACAGCTATACCAAAAAAGTAGCGGCAGTTCAATTTTATAAAGGCGGGAAAAAACATGGGCCAACTATTACCTATAATGAAAATGGTACTCCACAACTGGGTACCTATTACAGGAATGACACTGTAATAAATATGCATCCGTTCAAATAATTCCTGCAGTACTGAGGCCACATTGGATTCAGGTGGGATTGGTTTATTGAATCAACTAGTATAACGATTTGTAAGTTCTGATGTAATTATTTTGCCTTGCAATTTTTTCTATGGTTTATAAACTTAGAAATCATCACACTAGCTGATTATTTAATTGGAATTCTATTTATGTTTAGTTACCGGATATTACCAGTCGCTCAGTTCTTATCAATTTCCCGGTTGTAATCCTTATCATGTAAGTCCCGCTTACATATTGACTAACATTCAGGTTAAATGAATGATTAGTATTACCTGCTGTTTGTCCGCTACCAATCATTTTAATAGACTTGCCCTGCATATCATACAGTTCAACTTGAAACTTTCCGGCATCTTTGAAACCAAACTGGATGGCAACTTGCTGAGATGCCGGGTTAGGGTAGATACTCAGGTTGATATCTTTGCTACCACCAGTAATATTTTGTGCTATAATATTTGGTTGTATAAAAGCAGAAGGCACTACGGAAGTCAGCGAGTTGATATAAACTTCTATATTCATGTACGCCGGAAATGTAGTACTATACAACACGGCATCCTGTTTGTTATTTTTGTTCAGTCCATGCGCATCTTCCCATGCATCTGGCATACCATCAGCATCCGTGTCTGCAGGCGCTGGCGCACCATATATTTCACCCAGACCACCATTTGAAAATGGCAGGTCAGTTTCCCGGTACACATACCAACCTTTTACTCCTCTGGAATTAACTTCGTTGGCCAACAAGCTGTCAACTTCATCTCTTCTGGGATAACAGGCACCTACGCTATCAATAACCCATTGATAGGCTTGTGCGGCGGAAAGCAGCGGAGCTGCCATGGGATAGGGGAAGGGCTGTTGTTTAAAACCAGTTGTACCGATACCAGGATATCCGATAGTATCATATGGCACAAGTGCGCCGTTCAATATTCCGTCCTGATTATTATCAAAATAATTACCTGCACCATATAGGTAAAAAGTACCGGTTCCACGAGAAAAAGGAGTGGTTTTGGAAGGAGGTGTCAGAGGACCGCCAACGAAATAATTGTTGATAATATTCACTTCAGAAATACCAGCAGAACCACCCATAATATAGGCATCGCCAGACCAGCCATAGTTCAGAATATCGCCCAGGCGGTTTCCATTGCCCCAGTCGTATACAACATTATTTACAAATTCATTTACACCTTTTACTTTAGGGTTACGTGTTTTATTGCTGATATAAAGGTTTCTTATGAGGCTTACTTTTCCACCGTCTGGTGTTTGAATAAGGCCGCCAGCAGAGTGATTCTCCCGGTGAAGCGCCTGACCGATAATAGAGTTCTGAATTGTGATATTATCCGGCGAGGTATTTTTGCTATCCCAATTGATAGAAAAAACCTCATCCATACCCCAGCTAACAGACAAATGATCAAAGATCATATTAGCGCCATTGGCAAGGCCACAGGCATCCTGTCCTGAATTACCGGTAGCGCCCAGCCGGATACGCAAAAAGCGGCAAATGGTGTTGTTAGAATTTGTAAATGTGACTCTTTTGTTGAATAGCACAATTCCATCACCGGGAGCTGTTTGTCCGGCTATAGTGATGTTTGCCGCTACAGCTACAGCCGATTGTAGCCTGATGATACCACCAACAGAGAATACAATAAATCTCCCTGGCTGACTTACAGCATCTCTGAAAGAACCAGGACCGGTGTCGTTCAGGTTGTTAACGATATACACTTCGGGATTAGCAGCACCACGGGCACCCACAGCAAAACGGCCAAAACCGTTTGCTCCCGGGAAAGCCAGGGTTTGAGCTTTTGTTTGAAGTTGAAATAATAGAAATGCGGCAATTGTAAGGCTGTGCCTTATAACGTAAGGGTTAAAAAATTTCATAACAGGAATTTATCGGTTGTTTATTGAAAAATATGTATCTGAAAATATGGGAAAACAACCAGATAACTGTCCTGTTCTGTCTGCCTTAAGGGCTTTAAATAAGCTTCATAACTGCAAATATTTTTATTGATTATTACTTGATAAGAGGGGGTATGCCTTGTTTTATTATTTCACAGGAATATTCAATTTTTGCATGCCTGAAACCTAATCCGGCTAAAACTCTGTAATCACCAGGTTCACTATCCAGTAATAATGTAGGAAGATTATAACTATTATAAGCAGCTATGGGTAATAAATTATTCATGCTGTAATCCTGGTCCAGGAATTGCCAGATACTATTGGTGCGATGATAATTTATCTTATTATCATAAGCGCCAAATGTGATAATGTTACTTGTACCGAGGAATTGCTCTTCAATCTTTACAAGATTGCCGGAATGATTATAACTAAACAGCTTTATCATAAAGACAGTATCTCTGTCCTGAGTGTATGTTGTTTTAATAATCCGGTTCTGGTTGTCATATGTATAGGTAGAAATATTACGCACAGAAAGATTAGGGCGATTGTTGCGGGGAATGGGCTTAGGACCTGGCCCTACGATACCAAATTCGTAAGTAGTGTCAATAATGACCCTGTTTTTGGAGTCATAATAAAAACGGTGCCAGGTATCAAAAGCATTTTCAAGAAGTGGATTTGGATAAACACCATAAAAATCCGTCATTCGTCCTTTGTGATCATATAGGAAAAAATAATTAGGCCAGGTGTTGCCAACATTATTTCTGGTCATACTTACAGGATTGTTCTTATTATTATAAACGATAGCTAATGAGTCCAGATAACCACCCTCGTTTTCAAGATTACCTTTAATTTCCGAGATCTGACAAACAGGACTACAGGGAGGTATGCCAGGGTTCTTTTGGCAACCTGATAATGACAGACCGGCAATGCACAGCATTATGAATGCAGCAGCCATTAGAATTGAATTCATGTGATTTATTTTGAGATTTAACAATAATAAACGGAGGTGTAACGGTGTAGGAAAGTTCCGGGATAACTATAATTGAAAACGCATTAAGTTGTTAATGAAGATACAGAAATTAATAACAACATACAGAATAGGTCATTAGGAGTTTTAATGGCACAGGCTGTGGGTATCTGTTAACCGAAGAAAGGAATAAGTATAATGCAGAGAACGGAGGGATTGGGCTTATACTCTATTTAACATAATATAAATTATGAGAATAAAAGGAAAGGAGAAATACAGGCTGGGAAAGGCTTGAAGAAATCATAGTTTAACCCTGGGAAGATCTTAAGGGCTAAACTGCTATGGACCATAAGGTACGAATACCCGACTGAAATATCTGTTCAGTGAGCATAAATTTCAAGGCTGTATAACAGAAATTTTCGTTCCTGATTTGTGCTATTCTACAAGCAATACATTCACGATTCTGACTGATTATTCTTTACAATTTTCAGATACTTAATCTATACGATTTTACAAGAAACGGAATCAATATGTTTACTTCTTGAAACTTCCGGATACAATCCTATAAACTACATATTCATAATTCTGCATGGCTATTCTTTGCAATTGAAATTTTCGGATACTTAATATACGCAACAGATTCATGATTCAAACAAATTACTCATTACAAATATACATGCTGCAGATTTTAAAATGAACAAAATGAACAGCGCATTATTAGGGAAGAAAAAATAATTTACAGCTGTTGTAAAAAATAATTGTTCTCTTTTGGAGAACTGAATAAAAAGTCCCATATTTGTTATGAAAATACACTTAGTAAAAAAGCCCAGTATAGAGTCGTTTGTTAATTTATATCCAAATAGTCGAAGTTCATTTGAAGAATGGAAAACTAAAATAAAATTTGCAAACTGGGAAAACCCATCAGATATCAAGCAAACTTTCAGAAGTGCAGATCTTTTAGGGAATGGTTCGAACAGAGTTATTTTTAATGTGGGTGGCAATAATTATAGAATGTTATGTAAGTATTCCTTTGGCGATACTCAGGTGCATCTATACATTTGCTGGATAGGCACACATGCCTCCTACAATGAATTATGTAAAAGTAAACAACAGTATTTAACTAATACTTATTGATATGGATGGTTTAAAATACAAAGTTATCAAAGGCAAAAATCAGTATAAAGCATACTGTAAAAAACTTGAGGAGCTCACTGATACCAAGCCTAAAAACAGCATCATCAAAGATGAGATCGAGCTGCTCACTTTACTCATTGAAACATGGGATGAAGAACATAATACACTCATGGATCTTGATCCTATAAAATTGCTGCAGTCACTCATGCAGGATCATGAAATGAATGCCACCAGCCTTGCAGAAATCCTCAGCATCAGCAAAGGATATCTTTCCGATATTCTTCATTACAAAAAAGGATTGTCCAAAGATGTGATCCGTACTTTATCAGCTCATTTTAAAGTTTCTCAGGAAGCATTTAACAGGCCATATGATTTATTACCGCCGGTTAAAGCTAATCCTAAAAAACAGCCTGCCTGAGTTATTATATCTGCAATGTTACTGATCAAGTAAGCAGGCTTCTGATTATATACAAAACTGTAAGTTAATGATTACGCATATACTCGCTATTTCAGGAAGTTTGAGAAATACATCTTCCAATACCAATATAATAAAAGCCAGTGCTGCATTAGCACCGGCTGATATAAAAATTGCATTGTACGAAGGGCTGGATAAACTGCCTTATTTCAGTCCGGAACTGGATGGCGAAGATTCCATACCACCCGCAACAGTAAAAGATCTGCGGGAACAACTGAAAAATGCAGATGCTGTGTTATTCTGTACTCCGGAATACGCCTTTGGTGTGCCCGGTGTTTTGAAAAATGCGCTGGATTGGATCGTATCTTCCGGAGAATTATACGACAAACCAACCGCTGTGATCAGCGCCTCTCCCCTTGCAACCGGTGGTGATAAAGCCAACGCATCTCTTGTACAAACACTCACTGTAATGTCTGCAATTATTTCAGCAGAAAGTAAATTGCTTATTCCTGTTGTTCGTACAAAAATAGATGCTGCCGGCAATATCACTGATAAGACACTGGAAGGATCACTGTTGCAGGTAATCAATTCTCTTGTGGTTAAAAATGCCAGCGCAGGCCAGCATTAGCACCTAAACCACCAATATTGATGTACGATTTTAGATCATTTGAAGGCTGATCATCATGTTTGTAGGTAACCTTTGTTCCAGACGTACTAACGGGTGTATTAGAACTCTGATCAATTGTATTTACATATTTTGTTTCTCTTTCTGCAGTGGAAAGATCACTTAGTCCACGATGTTGTGTAGTAATTATCGCTCCGGTTGAAGGATTAATAATATTGGTATTCTCATCGTAGGTATTCACTTCTTTTTTCTTGCTTTTCACCGGGATGTTACGATATTCTGTTTCTACGAAAACATCCAGTTTATGAGATACCGGGAATGCAACACCAAATGCGCCCTGGAAGCCGAGGGTAATATTTGGATGTACCTGCTCTTCGCGATGGATCTTTGTCTGAGTTACGACGGGCTGTCCGGATATTACTGCAGAACCGCTTTTGCTGGCATCAGTCTCAATATTAAGTCTGCCCCACAGAGGTAACACTAAACCAAAACGTACATAAGGATTTACTTTTTTAAAGCCGGGCGAAACAACCAGGCTTGGTGCAAAATCTACCGCAGACACATAACCATGCGATTCGATTTTACCAACAACCTGAGAAGTACCTGCCAGTGTAGTTACTTCTTTTGTCATCAGGTTTTTGTTACTCCGATAGTAGTTGAAAGTAGCTTCAATTGCCATGTATTTGTTGAGGTTCCAGCCGAAGGAGAGTCCTCCCCTCCCACCAGCGCCATAAGAACCTGTGAGTACTTTCTCTGATATTATGGTAGTAGCACCGGTTGTACCATTGATTTCTTTTTGTTCATCATGGGGCTCGTAAGAACCTACTTTGGGAAACTGACCAGGGAATACACTGAAATAATATCCGCCGGCAACTTTCAGATAAAATTTAGATGGTGATTTAACTGTCTGAGCTTGAATGGTGTTTGTTAAACCAATAGCAAAAGTTAACAACACCGGGAATAGGTGCGTGCGTTTCATAGCGGAATTTTTGGGTTATGGGTTATAAACTAAAGTTCCGCTGAAGTTAATAAATAGTAGTGATACAGTCAAAAAGAATAGATAGCACTCCTGATAATTAAAACGCTTCTGCTAAAGAGAGATAAAGTCCGGATTGCCTTTGTTCTCCGGGACGTTTTTCACCCCAGCCATAGTCTATACGAATAGTGAGACGGGCACCCTCATCATAGAACCAGCGTATACCAAGTCCGTAATTCGGCTTGAAATGAGATAACCCGATATCCCGGTTGGCAAAAACGGCACCGGTACCACCAAAAGCAGCGAGTGCAAATTTAGGCTGCATATGAACGAACCATATATTAATGGGGATCCGTGGATCCAGGAAGTAACGGTATTCTGCCTGTAGTGCCAGGTAATTCTGATCACGGTAACGACCGGTATAATACCCGCGCATCATCAGGTCATTACCCATTTCGGGCAGGAGGTAAAAGGGTAACGTTTTGCCTTGCAGGGAGTTGAAAACACCATTTAAGCCCAGGGTGCTTTTACGGGATAAAGGAATAAAATGCCGGGCCTGTGCATCCACTCTCCACAATGTTTGTTTACTCAGAAATGAGGGGGCATATGCCACATTTAAACGCAGCAGGCTACCATACCGGGTATAATTCTGATTATCCCTGTTATCGAAGATGCCGGTAGCTCCAATAAAGGTGACATGTCCGCCGTCTTTATCAGTGAGAGCTAACCCCGGATAAATACCTTTTGTTTCCCGGGAATGATAATCATCCTGCTGAAACTGGAGCAGTAATCCTGCATAAAAATGACCGCCTATACGACGTTCTGCTTCCAGTTGTACTTTATACCGGATATTATCAAGCAAAGTACCATCTGCTTTATGAGTAGTGTCGCCAATTCCATAAAAATAAACGGGGAAATCGTGGTAACGCAGGTTACTTTTGAAGTGCCAGTTATTGGCATCCGTCCAGATATCCGTTTTAAGATCTATCTTAAACTGCTTTTCGGTAGTGATGCTGGGAATCAGGTTAATGGTAGAGTTGCGTAAAACAGGATCCTGGTTCGCATAAAAAGAGTACAACATGGCTGCACCTATTTCCAGTCCTTTTTCCTGCGAATAGCCTAATACCGGCAATGGGAAAAAACTGCGCTTATGGACAACAGGGGTATCCTGCCGGGTAACAAGCGTATCGTTCAAGGCTTTACCAGTTTCCTGCTGAGCCGCTAATCCTTGACAAACAATCAGTAATACGGCCGTAAAAAATATTAGTCTCTGCATTCTCATCGGGATGCAAAGAAACGACTTTTATTAATACAGTTCATTCTTATAGAACCCGCTAAAAAGTAAATAAAAGTGTTATTGCTCCCTTTTGAGTCGATTTCAATAGCTATTTTTTATCTGAATGGCCAAGATTTTTCCCTGGGTTTACTTTATCCCTCACCAATTGCTTCAATTCTTTTATTTCAGGAAAATGACCTTCTTCCTTACGGCTAAAGAGCACCTCACCGTCTACGGACACAATATAACTTCCACCAACTTCACTGGGCTGTAATGATACACTAAGCAGGTCATCAGTAAAAGTGGTTAGCATTTCCTGTGCCATCCATGCCGCACGCATAAGCCATCCGCATTTAGGGCAATATTCTATGGTAAGTGTAGGTTTCATTCCGTAATAGTACATTTTTTTTCTCATAACAGATTGTGGAACAATGTTTGAACAGGTATTTTCAAATTTGGAAAATTTGCATCCGTTTTTTCCCTATTTTTATCGCAGCATTTCAGGTAACCCCTAAATGAACGCTTGTGTCAACAACTTGACTTTCTATGCAGATAGTCCGATTAACTGTATTCACCTATTGCCTTCTGGCTGCATTGTGCGTATTATTGCCTAACAGGCTGATAGCGCAATTACCTGGCGCCGATAGAAATCCGGCAGAAATTGCCAGGACACTTGACAGCCTGGGGTCCAGCTATCTGCTTCTTCATAAACCAGATTCTGCTTTATTCTACCTGTATGAATCTGAAAAGATAAAATTGTCTCTCAACGATCATAAGGGACTGGCTGATACATATGAGATTATCGGTCATATTTTATTTGATAAAAAGCAATACCTGGAATCGCTTCGTTACTATGAGATTTCCGCAGAGTACTACAGGGAATCAGATAATCTGCAAGGACTTACGCAAGCCTATCTGAATATCGGTAACGTAAATACCGCACTGAAAAAGTATACAGATGCCGCCCAGAATCTTGCTGATGCGGAGAAACTGAATGAACATCAGCAGAATGCCAGGAACAAAATGGTTTATTATAAATATCAGGCATCACTGGATTCTGCGCGTGGTAATTATATAGCTGCGATGGCAGATTATAAAGAGTTTTCCCGGTTAAGGGAACAATATTTTAATGTTGAGAAAACAAAATTCATTGCCAATACCAAAGAACAGTATGAGTCTGAGAAAAAACAACGTGAAAATGAGATCTTAAGAAAAGAACAGTTTCTACATCTTTCCACGATCAAATTACAGCAGCGCTTTGTGATTTTCTGTGTTGCGCTTTTCCTTATTTTGTCCATAATAACAAGTGTACTTTTCCGCATGTACAGGCGGCAGCAGGATTTATATTTGCAGTTGAATAACCGAAATAAAAAAGTACAGCAACAGAATATTATCATCCTGGAACAAAACCTTGCTCTGGAAAGTAGCAGCCAGGTGAAGGATAAGATATTTTCCGTAATCTCGCATGATCTGCGTTCTCCCCTGGCCATACTTGAAGGAATGTTATTTCTGTTAAGGGATGATAAAATGTCTCCCCAACAATTCAGATTCTTCATTGATGAACTCTGGCGTGATATGAAGAATACTTCCGCCATGATGGATAACCTGTTGCAGTGGGCCAGCAGTCAGATGAAAGGAATAAGGGTAAATGGAGATGACTTTGATATCACAGCCGTACTGAACAGGGAATTTGAATTGCTGCAATCATTGGCAAAACAAAAAGAGATCTCATTGACACATCAGTTCCTTCATCCTGTTATGGTATATGCCGACCCTGATATGATCCGATTGGCGTTGCGCAACCTGATCACCAATGCGATCAAATTCACACCAACTCATGGGAAGATTAATATCCATTACCTGATGCTGTCTGAAAAAATAGAACTGATTGTGGAAGATAATGGAGTAGGTATCGCTGAAGTGGACCAGCCTAAAGTATTATCCAATATTTATTATTCTACCGGGGGAACACAGAATGAAAAAGGCTGTGGACTGGGCCTGCCACTATCAAAAGATTTCATTGAACGAAATAATGGGCAGATATGGTTTATGAGCCAGGTGGGAAAAGGTACCAGCTTTCATTTTACATTACCATTGTCTGAAGAAGAAGAAAATAACAATGACAGAGGGTATACTATTACCATTACAACAGAGCAACTGAAAATCATGGCACAGGATCAGAATATTGCTATAGGGAAGGGTCTGTAAGATTCAACCTGGATTCAGGTGGGATTGCGGGCTGTACCCATTCGGTATTAATTCTGTTGGACTTTAACAAGCGTATGGGCTTTTGAATATTTATTGGACGATATCATGCGTGTGTCAAATGGCTTCTTCTTATTCCCAAACTGCTCCTTTAATCATTTTTTTACTGAGCTTGCTTTTTAAAGAGCTTTTGAATATTTATTGGACTGTATCAATCGTGTATCAAATGGCTAAGGCTCGCAAATTCCCTTAATCTATTTTTTATTGAGCTGCATTTTAAAGGATATTTCCGAATAAGAAGAGATTTAAGTACGATACGATCTCTTCTTATTCGGTTCCTTAATGGAGATGATTCTCTACTTAAGAGATCGTCACCTCCTTTGTTTATTTGTGTGTGTTTTTTTTTATTCGATCCCTTCGTAGAAATTGGAAGTATCTTTTTTAAAGATCCGTTGCATTAAATGTATCTCCATCTTTAATATTCCCGCTTTCAAATCCTTTCTTGAACCAGCGCATCCGTTGTGCGGAAGTTCCATGAGTAAAAGCATCCGGTACTACATATCCCTGGGCTGCTTTCTGCAGTTTATCATCACCAACGGCGCTGGCTGCACTCAGTGCTTCTTCAATATCACCGGCTTCCAGTACATCATCCATTTTTTGTTCATGGTGTGCCCATACCCCTGCGAGGAAATCGGCCTGGAGTTCCAGTCTTACAGACAACTTATTATATTCCTCCTCACTAAGCCGCGAACGCATAGCATCCATCTTTTTAGTGATTCCCAGCAGATTTTGTACATGATGCCCTACTTCATGAGCAATTACATAAGCCCTGGAGAAATCGCCCACTACGTGAAAGCGCTGTTCCATCTCATTAAAGAAAGACAGATCCAGATATACCTTCTCATCTGCCGGGCAATAAAATGGTCCCATAGCAGCCTGTGCGGAGCCACAGCCAGATTGATCAAAATCTCTGAACAACACCATATGTGGTTTCTGGTATGTTTTATTCATTTCGGAAAACAGCTTTGTCCATACATCTTCAGTTTCGGCAAGGACAGTAGCAGCAAACCGGGAATTTTCATCACTGTTGTCTGTTACCTGCTCAGATTGTTGAGTATTGCCACTCCCCTGCTGTACCTGTTGCAGCACCTGTTGGGGATTCCGGTTAAACAATAAGGCCAGTACGACGATAATAATACCGCCAATACCACCGCCAACACCTAAAGTACGCATTCCACCACCACTACGGCGGTCTTCTACGTTATCACTTAATCGTCTGTTTTGCCAGCGCATATATGCTATTTTTTATTTGTACCTAATGTACTGAAAATTTGATGCCATTTATTATTTGTAACTTTATGTATGTTACATCCGGCCATTTCTTATACCCGAATAACAAAAGTACAGGATACCATTATTACTGCTACAGAAGATGCACTGGCAGCAGAAGAACCATTGGAAATCAGACTGGTACACGGACCATTGCACGATCGCCAGCAGCAAAGTATTACTGTAACTATGCGTACGCCCGGACAGGATAAAGAACTGGCAGGCGGTTTTCTTTTTACAGAAGGTATTATCCGGTCCCAACAAGATATAACAGAGATCAATAGTGATTTAGAGAATGTGGTAACAGTTACCCTACAGGAAAGTGTAGTTCCCATTTTACAATCGGCTCAGCGTAACTTCTTTGCAAATTCCGGCTGCGGTGTTTGCGGGAAAACAGATATCACGTCTATTTATGCGCCGGTAGAAAAGCACGTTACACAAGAGATCATTGAGTGTAAGGCATCATTGCTGATACAATTACCAGACCTGTTACGTGAGCAACAGGCAATTTTTGAAGATACCGGTGGATTACATGCTGCCGCATTGTTCAATAATGAAGGTAATTTATTAATTATGCGGGAGGATATTGGCAGGCATAATGCGGTGGATAAACTGGTAGGTGCCGCCCTGCAAGAGTCTCTCTTCCCTTTAAAGCATTATATTTTATTACTAAGCGGACGTGCTGGCTTTGAGCTGATTCAAAAAGCCGCTATGGCAGGTATTAAAATGATTGCCGCTGTAGGCGCTCCCTCCAGTATGGCAGTGAAAATGGCACGTGAATGGGATATTACTTTGGTGGGATTTCTTCGTCAGCAGCGATTTAATATTTATACAGGAGAACAAAGAATAGTCGTTTAAAATATTCCTATATGTCAACATCATCCGTCATCCCAGGTGCAGAAAATCCCGAGGAATTTACAGGATCCGTAAAACTAGGTAAACCTAAAACTACAGCAGCTGGTTTGCCAGCTGTAATTTCAGGTGCAAAACATATCCTGGAAGAAATGGATGCCGTCCGGGGACTCAAAGCACTCCTGAAACTGAACCAGAAAAGTGGGTTTGACTGTCCAGGCTGTGCCTGGCCTGATCCCGATGACGAACGCTCTTCCATAGGAGAATACTGTGAAAATGGGGCTAAAGCGGTTGCGGAAGAAGCTACCAGCAAAAAACTGGATCCTTCTTTTTTTGCAGCTAACAGTGTGGCTGATCTCGCAGAACTTACAGATTATGAGATAGGAAAAAAAGGAAGAGTTGCCCACCCGGTGTACCTGCCTGCGGGGGCTACTCATTATCTGCCCATCAGTTGGGAAACGGCCTTTGATAAAATAGCACAACATCTCAATGCGCTGGCATCTCCGGATGAAGCCATCTTTTATACTTCCGGCAGAACCAGCAATGAAGCGGCTTTCCTGTACCAGTTATTTGTAAGGGAATATGGCACTAACAATTTGCCCGACTGCTCAAATATGTGTCATGAATCCAGCGGGGTGGCATTGGGAGAATCATTAGGAATTGGTAAAGGATCTGTTACACTGGATGATCTGTATATGGCAGAAGTGATCATTATACTGGGACAAAATCCGGGTACTAATCATCCCCGTATGCTGACTGCCTTACAAAAAGCTAAGGAAAACGGTGCGACCATTATCGCTGTTAATCCTTTACATGAAACAGGCTTACTTAACTTCCTGAATCCCCAAACGGTAAAGGGCATACTTAATATTAAAACACATCTTACCGATATCTTCCTGCAGGTAAAGATCAATGGAGATCTGGCATTAATAAAAGCGCTGACGCTATTATTATTGCATGAAGAAGATAAACATCCCGGCACTGTATTCGATAAAGATTTCATAACAGAGAATACTCTTGGTTATGAGGATTATATCTCGCATTTGCGTCAGCAGGATCTATCACAACTAGCAGAAGATTGTGGTATCCCTTTAGAACAGATTGAGCTGACAGCAAAAGCTTTGGTAAATAAAAAGAAGATCATTGCCTGCTGGGCAATGGGCCTTACCCAGCACAAGAATGCTGTTGATACGATCAAAGAAGTAGTGAACCTGCTTTTATTGAAAGGCAGTATTGGCAAACCTGGCGCGGGTACCTGTCCTGTGCGCGGACATAGCAATGTACAGGGCGACCGTACAATGGGGATCTTCGAAAAGCCTTCAGAACAATTATTGAATTCCATACAAAAAATATATGGTTTTAATCCTCCGCGGGAGCATGGGTATGATACCGTATCTGCGATTCGTGCTATGCGCGACGGAAAAGGAAAAGTATTCTTTGCGATGGGCGGGAATTTTCTGTCAGCTACCCCTGATACAGAAGTGACTGCACAGGCGTTGCGCAATTGTGACCTGACAGTGCATGTATCAACCAAACTGAATCGCAGTCATCTGGTACATGGCAAAGAAGCGATAATCCTGCCCTGCTTTGGCCGTAGTGATAAGAACGTTATAAACGGAGAAAATCAGTTTGTTACCTGTGAGAACTCCATGGGAGTAGTTCAGATGTCAAAAGGGAATCTGAACCCTGTATCCACTCATCTGCTGAGTGAACCAGAGATTGTATGCAGGTTGGCGCAGGCTACACTGGGCAGCCGGTCCCGCGTTAACTGGACACATTATATGAAACACTATGATTATATCCGGGAAGATATAGAAAAGGTAATTCCAGGATTTGATAATTATAATGTGCGGGTAAGACATCCTGGTGGCTTTTATCTGCCTAATAGCGCACGGGAAGGAAAGTTTAATACCCGAAGTGGTAAGGCACATTTTAATATAGCAGATGTTACTACACAAAACCTCGCGGCAGATGAATTTATGATGATGACTATCCGCAGTCATGATCAGTTTAATACTACGATCTATGGGCTGGATGATCGTTACCGTGGTATATACCAGGAACGGAGAGTTATCCTCATGAACATAAAAGATATTCTTGCTGCAGGTTTAAAACCGGGTGATGTGGTTGATCTGTATAATGAGTTTGGCGGAACAGAAAGGGTGGTACATAAATTCTTAGTGGTAGAATATAATATCCCTGAGAAATGTACAGCTACTTATTTTCCCGAAACAAATGCGCTGGTACCACTGAATAGTGTTGCAGATAAAAGTAATACACCGACTTCTAAGTTAGTGATACTGAAGATTAAAAAGACTGAATTATAATTTGAAGAATTCAAATCTAAACTAAAAAGGAGTGCGGATACCGCGCGATTGCGGAATGATCAATAAATACACCTTATCTACCGTGATGCTTAGGTAAAGTTTAATAAAGATCTAATCTAAAATATTATTCTAAAGCCTAATTAACAAACAAAACAGGTAGATACAGAGTATTTATTGATTATTCGCAATCTGTAAAGACACCCTTTAAAATCAATATGTAGGTTTATCTGAATTGTAAGAAAGCCGGAGCTCTCAATCCATAGATATCAAAACGGAAATCAACAATCGTTGTAATTTCCAGGAAGAACGGTTTGATAGGTGCCGGGGTTTTCGGAAAATAATTTCCTGAGATCTTGATCGTATTTATAGCCAGGTTTTCATTCTTTACCCTGAAGCCAAATCCTATACCTGTGTAAATCGGGTTCTTTAAGATATTATTGTTGTTCGATGTTAGCTGGGAAGCCTGTAATGAAGTAAAAAAATTAAACTTGAATCCTAACACTTTCAGCGCACTGTAGTATACCGTTTCAGATCTTAAATTCAGGCGCTGATAACCGTTCATTAAACTTCCCCTGAATCCCCATACCCCGTGTTCATTATTAATATCCAGCGGCCGGTATAGATACGGATTCACATTGCCCAGGTAATCAAAATAGGTGAATTGACGGAACATCGCTTTCCCGATTTTAAACAGGCGACTGTAATATTCTATCTGGGCGTGAATTACCGGATCTTCTGCCACATTATCCAGCCAGAAAGTACTTATGCCGGCACTGGCATTTATTACTCCCTGCAAACGGGTGGGCCAGAATTTCTGTGCTTCTATACCGGTATATGCCCTTCGGCGATGATTCCAGGATTCCCATCCTGCAGATATGGAAGCGGTATACCCCAGCGGAATATCCTCTGTACGGCCAAAACCGAAAAAATGATGCGTTTTGAAGAAGTCCTGTTTAAACACAACCGCTTCCCCCAGGTAAAAACGCCGGTCATTGTACACCGGACTTGTTTTAAACATTTCCTGTTTGGGCGTGCGCTGAAAGAATATGTTATTATGCCGGAACAGAAATGCCAGGTTAGGTTTACGGGAACCAGCTTTACGCTTATCCTGCTTAAGGAAGTTATAACCACCCCAAACATCTATCACCTGGTAACGGTAATCCCGGTAAAAGGTATCTATTCTGTTGAAGTTGTTAATAGAGAAATGGTTAGACAGGTTCACCCCACCTACCCAATTTGCCTCACTTCTGTATAGCGGACGGTTCAGGCTTATGTAATAGGCCCCTTCATATACACCGGAATCTATCGGATTGTAGTTGTTTAGGGAAGTGTACCCCGCTGAGAAGTCGGTGAAGGTTCCCAGGGCATTGTACTTCGTATATCTTATTTCTGATCCCCAGGGAGGATTATAATTATTATGCCAGGAAGTTCCTATTCTTAATTCCTGACCAGCACCAAACAGGTTATTATTAGATACCGTTGCCCGGACGGCGGTAGGTGTAACTTCTGAAACATCTATGCCATATTCAAAAACATCTTTTGTTACTACAAGCAGATCAACAGAATCCGGAGATACCGCCGCATTAATAATATATAAACGGGCATCCGATACAAAAGGCCGGTTACGCAGGTAACGTTCGTTATCCGACATTTCATAAGGGTTGATTGTATCACCCTGCCGGAAAAAAAGTGATTGCCGGATTACCCACTCTTCCGAACTATAATGGAGTCTGTTTGCCAGATGAATCAGCTTCATACTGGTAGTGAAGGCTGTATCTTTGATGTTATCAGGACCGAATACATTTACTTTCCGGTAATAGATATCCCGGATTACCCTGCCGGAAAAAGGCGTAAAATACTTTTCACTTTTAATGATTACACTGTCATTCAATTCCGGCTCAGGTATATTCTGACGGGTAACTTTCCTGATAATTGAATCCCGGTATTGTTTGTTTCTCATGGAGTCCCGGTATTCCTTCATACGCCTGAACCAGTTTTTAGAACCAGGCTTGGTCTGCACAGAATCTAATAATTTGATATTTTGAGGTATAATTCCGGATATTGGCCTGCTTAACCCCTTGGTGGAAACCGTATCAAATAACCTGATACTCTTCAAATCAATCCCCAACACAGGGACATTCTCCTCCTTAACAGGAACAGTATCAACTGATTGAACATTTTTTATGCTATACACGCGTTCTCCCTTTGCTGTAAGAGACAACATCATCAGGCAACAATAAATCAATAAACCAGGTAATATATTTAAACGCGTTCCCACTCTTTCCGGTAGATAAATAAGATGGTATACTTTACATACGTAAAGCATACCTGATAGTTGTAACAGTTCGTATGTAATCTAAAAAAAAATTGTGAATCAAACAGGCAATTCCTGTTTGTAAGGAGAACTAACTGAAAAACGCTTAAATTATTGTGCTACTATTACTGTTTCCCAACCATCATAACGGGCATTCATTTTCCGGGCCAGTTCCCATAACAACATAACAACAGCATCTATGCTGTCCTCATCAGTTTTATCATTCCGGGAAACCTGTAATCCGCAAGGCAGGTCACTATCTGATTCAGCAGGCCATCCCTCTACGATGAATCCCCGCGGCTGAATCTGTTTCCAGTATAAATCCCTGTCGGCTTCGGTGGTAAAAAAGATCCAATGATCTATATGTCGTTCTTTATCTTCAATATCCCCATTTTGCTTCAATGTGCGCAGAACTTTGCGGTTCTGCATGCGCTGAAATTCCTGGATATCCGGAAGCAGGAAATCGAAATACAATTCCCAGTTTTTATCCTCTTTCACCTCATAATCATACTTATATCCCGGGAAGCGGACCATAACATCTCCTATAAATTTATCGTGGAGTAAAGGGTTACCGATGTAAAAGTAGAAATCACGGATACCGGCGGAAATGGTTCGGCCAGCTAAATGTGCCTGTAAAGATTGTTCCAGTTGCAGCACCAGTCCATCCTCTATCTCTCCTAATGTTTCAAATTCTTCTGCTTTGGGAAAACCATCCGGCCGGGGATCATTCAGGTATACAGAAATGTATAACGAAAATGGTTTATTGTTCAAGGGAGCGAAGCGTCGTAAGTCAAGATCCAGCCCTATAATAGCCGGTGTATCCTCTATATGGCAAGTGTATATATCCCAGTCCGGTCGGTAGTCGTTTGGCATAAAGCATTGATTCGAAAATAACAGAGCGTGCAAAGATACAGAACGCCGCCCGCCATTCATCCAAAAGTCAGGTATTCTTTTTCCAATTACTATTACTTTTAATATCGTTACAGGCTCACTTTAGAAAAGTATTTTGAATCATGCAGAAAGTTGTCACTTTATGTTCGGGAATGGTATTGTCATTCTTTCTTCACACCTATGCCCAGGAACCGGTCCAGAAACCAGGGGAAAATGGCGCTCTTTATGGTAAATTAGTGGATGCGCAGACTAATGCACCCGTAGAATATGCATCTGTTGCTATATTACGTTCAGCCGATTCCAGTGTACTTACTGGAATGTTATCTAAAACAAACGGGGATTTTAGTTTCCCTGAAATTGCATTCGGCAAATACCTGGTAAAGGTAAATTTCATTGGGTATGAAACCGTTTATAAAACAGTTATCTTAAACTCAAAAGCTAACAGTGTAGATGTAGGTAATCTGAAACTGAAAGCAAATGTAAGATCTCTGGCAGGCGTGGAAATAGTGGGAGAAAAACCCGCTTATACTATGGCGATCGACAAACGGGTGTTTAATGTAGATAAAAGCCTCTCCAGCATTGGAGGTACTGCTACGGATGTGCTGAAACAGGTACCTTCCGTAAATGTAGATATCGATGGGAATGTAAGTGTAAGGAATGGTACACCTACCATATTTGTAGATGGCCGCCCTACCACGCTTACCCTGGATCAGATCCCTGCGGATGCTATTGCCAATATTGAGGTGGTGACCAATCCATCTGCCAAATATGATGCAGAAGGTGTAAGCGGAATCCTCAATATTGTGCTGAAAAAGAACCGTAAAGCGGGTATCAACGGACAGGTGAATGCGGGTGTGTCCTCTCTCGGAGGTATCAACGGCGGACTGGACCTCAATATCCGGAGGGAAAAGTATAATGTTTCACTTAGTTATAATGTCCGTACCCGTAAAAGTGCGACCAACTCCCACCTGTTCCGCAAAAATATTGGAACAGATACCACTACTTACCTGGATCAGTATAATACGGGCGACAATACCCGCAAATTCATGTTTGGCAGACTCGGATTCGACTGGTTTGCAGATAACCGGAACACTATCAGCATTTCACAGGGAATAATGGGTGGAGATTTTAATGATTATAGTGATGTTACATTGTATGATCTGGATGAGGATAAACAACGCGTTGATTACGGACCGGGCATAGATAATAATACACACAGCTGGCGGAACTATTCATCTCAACTGGGTTATAAACATACTTTTGCCAGACAAGGCCATGAATTAACAGGAGATTTTACTTATAACTACGCTACCAGTAAAGATGGGGCCAACTATGATATTCAATATTATGGGATGGACAATTCACCCATCAATACACCTAAACCACAAAGCCGTTATGGTAACGGGAAGGGGAATACAACCTATCTTACCGGTCAGATCGATTATGTAAATCCCTTTTCGGAAACATCTAAACTGGAAGCAGGATTACGTACTACCAGCCGCATATTCAACAATAAGTTGAATACTATGGGAAAAGATTTTACTTCTGGTAATTATGTGCTGGATTCATCTCTTTCCAATGATTATCATTATAAAGAAACTATCAATGCCGCTTATGTAAGTTATTCCGGCAATGCTGGCAACTTTGGTTACCAGGCAGGTTTAAGGGCAGAACAGTCGAATTATAACGGGGAAATGAAGAGTATTGGCAAGAATGATTATGCAATAAAATATCCTATCAGTTTGTTTCCCAGCGTATTCCTCTCACAGAAATTTAAAGGAGATCATGAAATACAGTTGAATTACAGTCGTCGTGTAAGACGTCCGTGGTTCCGGGATCTGCTGCCTAATATAGAATATAGCGGGCAGAGTGCGGATCGTGGTAATCCAAACCTGCGACCAGAATTTACCCACTCTTTCGAGCTGAGTTATCTGAAAGATTTTAACAGGAAACACAATGTATTAGTATCCTTATATTATCGTAATACAGAAAAAGCGATCACCGATTTTTCACTGGATACTATCCTGAACATTAACGGGCAGGATCAGAAAGTGGTGCTCACTTACCCGGTAAATGCCAATACCAGGAACGCCTATGGTGCAGAGTTTACGGTACGCGACCAACTCACAAAAGACTGGGATGTAACGACTAACCTGAACTTAGCTCAAACTAAGATTAATGCGCGAAACCTGCAGAATAACCTTTCCAACCAGGGCTTTACCTGGTTTGGTAAGATTAACAGTAATTACAAATTACCCTGGAATACCAGCGTACAGGTAACGGGTAACTACGAATCAAAACAAATTCTGCCACAGGGAGAAAAAGCTGCCAAGTATAGTGTAGACATGGCCGTAAGAAAGGAATTCCTGAAGAAACGTACATTGGCAGTATCGCTGGGACTGAACGACATATTTAATACAGACCGTACCCTTACTTATACCACTACAGAATTCTCTGATCAGGAGTATTACCGCAAGCGTGCCAGCCGCGAACTGCGTTTGAACGTATCCTGGAGATTTGGTAAAATGGAGACTAAACACAAGAACAAAAAAGAAGAGCAGCCAGAAAATAATAATGATATTTAAGCATCTTACGAAAAATAAAAAAGCACTATATAATAAATGCAAGTTATTAACTTGCATTTATTATTTTAACGATCATGATAGATACTACCACTAATACCGTTACGCTTCGTTTCCTGGCCGAACCATCCGATGTGAATTTTGGAGGTAAAGTACACGGAGGTGCGGTAATGAAATGGATTGACCAGGCAGGTTATGCCTGTGCGGCTAACTGGAGCGGGCAATATTGTGTAACTGTATATGTAGGGGGAATCCGTTTCTTTAAACCCATCGCTATTGGTGATATGGTAGAAATAACGGCTACTATTATCTATACCGGTAAAAGTAGTATGCATATTGCAATTAATGTACAGGCAGGAAATCCGCGTCGTCAGGAAAGGATCAAAACCACACACTGTGTAATGGTATTTGCTGCTGTAGATGATCAGGGTAAAACTGTAGCTGTTCCTAAATGGACACCGCAAACGCCTGCTGCCATTGAAATGGAGGCCTATGCTAAAAAGCTAATGAACCTGCGGCAAAACATTGAAGATGAGATGAAACCGTATATGTAGGGAACTACTTATACGATTGCATCTCAAGCAAAATATTAAGATGGAATGAAGTTTAATTGGTAAACTGCATTTCACTCAGGTTTTTATACAGACCTCCCTCTATCATTACAAGTTCTTTATGGGTGCCTTGTTCTACAATGCTTCCTTTATCGAGTACGATAATCTTATCTGCCTGACGCACAGTACTAAGGCGATGTGCAATCACAATTGAAGTTCGTCCTTCCATCAGTTTTTCCAGGGCATCCTGCACCAGTCTTTCAGATTCGGCATCCAGTGCAGAAGTAGCTTCGTCCAATATAAGGATGCGGGGATTTTTAAGTACCGCACGCGCAATAGCTATACGCTGGCGCTGCCCGCCCGATAATTGCACTCCACGTTCCCCCACAACAGTATCCAGTCCTTCCGGAAAGCGTTGAATAAACTCCCATGCATTTGCTTTTTCTGCGGCCGCTATCAGTTCGTCTGTTGTAGCATCGGGTTTCCCATAGGCGATGTTTTCCCGAATGGTACCTCCGAACAAAAATACATCCTGTGGAACGATGGCCATCTGGCTGCGGATGGCAGATAATGGAAACTCGCTGATCCCTTTACCGTTAAACCGGATTCCGCCAGCCACCGGATCATACAGGCGTAACAGTAAGGATACGATGGTACTCTTTCCTGCTCCGCTTGGCCCTACTAAAGCCACCTGCTGATCTGCAGAAATATCGAAAGAGATATTCTCCAATACCTGGAGGTTATCGCGGGAGGGATAACGGAAGGTAACATTATCGAAAGATATTTGTCCGGTCAGTTGATATTCAGGTGAGATCTGAGAGCTATCAATAATAGGTTCTGCAGATTCATCGAGTATTTCCAGCAGGTTCTCAGTTGCACCAATGCTTTTCTGGATACTGGCATATACCTCTGCCAGTCCGGCGACAGACGCACCTATAAAACTGGAATAAAGGATGAAGGAGAAGAGCATTCCCGCAGCTAATTGGCCAGCGGCAATCATCAGCGCGCCCTGCCATATAACGGCTACCATCGCCCCGAAAATACCCAGGACCATACTGGAAGCAAAGATGCCCCTGAAAGATCCGGCCTTAATACCAGTATTGGCAACTTCGGTTGTTTTCTTCTTATAACGTTTCATCTCAAAGAACTCATTGGCAAATGCTTTCACATTAAGAATGCCTTGTAAAGTTTCCTCTACAATTGTATTCGCTTCTGCTACCTGAGTTTGTGCCTGTTTGGAATAACGGCGGAAGATCCGGCCAAAGAAAAAAGCGATCACCATGATCACCGGCAGGCAGGACAACATCAATAGTGTTAAATATAAAGAAGTATTTAACAAGAGTACGATACCTCCAATAATGATTATCAGTTGCCGGATGAATTCTGCCACAGTAGTAGTAAATGTTTCCTGTAACAGGGAAATATCGGAAGAAATCCGGCTTCCCAGTTCGCCTACTCTCCTGCCAGCGAAGAAACGCATTGGCAGCTGGATCAGGTGGTTGTAAATATTCTGCCTTAATGAAGCCAGCGACCGTTCTGTAACATTCACAAAGAGGATGATCCGTAAATAACCGAAGATCCCCTGTGCCAACAGGATACCCACCAGCAACAAACCTGTATGGTTGATAGCCGCAACACTCTTATTACCGGTGCCGGAATCTACCAGTTCGCCCAGGAGTTTTGGAAAGGCCAGGTTGGAAATGCTGGACAGGAAAAGGAATAGTAAGCCCAGACTGAAAGCCGGCCAGTAAGGCTTCACATATTTATATAAGCGGAATGTTTTCTTAAATGATCCAATGCGGAATCCTTTTTTAATCTCATTATTTTGTTGCATCAGTTACTATTAACCTATTAGGATGAGGGATTGTTGTAAATGTCTTATGGGTATGACGGGCAGGAAAGGTAAATATTTTACAGGGAAGGAAAAAAGATAGGGAACCAAATTGGCTCCCTATACATTTACTTTTATATACAGTTCAGAAATATCTTTATTTTCTGCGGTTCTTTGAAGAATCGCCGGTTCCCGTACCATAACGGGAAGAATCTTCGCCAGGGTTTATAGCTCCCGGAGGCATTTCCGCCGCAGGTACTGTATCTCCTAAGGAACTATCTGGTGCTATACCTGTTGTATCCACTGTATTTACAGCAGTAGAATCTGTATTGTTCTTATTACCACTTCCACACGAAGCGAGGGTTGCTCCTACTACTATCAGTAAGGCAAATAAAATATCGTTATTAATTTTTATGTATTTCATAAAAAAATAATTACGTGTTAACAAATCATTCTAAACTCAACAGATTGTTGGAATTAAATTCCACAATTAGTGGACATATCCCCCAATTAATGCACGGGGATGCTATCAGGTTTAGTACTTGTTGTGTCTGCTGGCATACTGGCAGTGTCGGCCGGAGCTACTTCAGAAGGAGTAGTTTGCATTACAGCTGTTGTATCCGTCGTACTGCCGCTTTCTTTTGCGCCACCACAGGCAAAAAGGAATATACTTATGATGATTGCCAGGCAGGCAGTTATACATCCTTTATATATAGCTAAACGTAGGGTTATCGCTTTATTTCCGAAGTCTTTGGTTTGCATTCTCATGACAATCTTATTAATAGGTTAAAACAATTACATGACATTGAGCAATAATGATTGAAATAATTGTGCCAATGCCTATTTTCGTATCCTATGTCACGTGCTTACGCAGATCTTCCTCTTCATTATGGGCATGTTCCTCTCTGGCTGGCAAAACGAATGAGTTTACTGGGGGGAGCAATAGTAGAAACCATTATAGCTGATTATGGCAAGGGTGAAGTATTGCGCCGCCTGAGTGATCCCTGTTGGTTCCAGGCATTGGGTTGCGTAATGGGAATGGACTGGCACTCTTCCGGTATAACCACCAGCGTGATGGGGGCTCTTAAAAAAGCAGTGAATCCCCATTCAAAAGAACTGGGGATTTACATATGTGGAGGTAAAGGAAAACATTCCCGCGAAACGCCGGAAGAACTACTGGTCATTGCCGAGAAAACAGGATTAAACGGGCAATCGCTTGTACGCAGCAGTAAACTGGCGGCGAAAGTAGATAACACCGCTGTACAGGATGGCTTTCAGCTATATCTTCATTCCTTTATTGTTTCTGATGAAGGAGAATGGGCCATTGTGCAGCAGGGAATGAATGATGCCAGCAGTATGGCGAGGCGATATCACTGGCATTCCACTGCTTTCGAACATTTTACAGAAACACCTCACACCTTTATATATGGAAAGAACCAGGGGCTGATCCTTAACCTCACCGATAAGGAGGCAATGACCACCAAAGCAGGATTGCTGCAACTGGTACAGGAGAATCCCGGTAAGCTGCTCCCCGAGATCCGTAGTATTATCATGCCTTCCCATCACGATGTGCGGGCTGAAAATGTAGACCTGAAAAGATTAGGTAGTGTGCTTGCGCTGGCCCATGAAAGGCAAATACTTGATTTTGAGTCGTTATTACTGCTGGAAGGCCTGGGACCTCGTACCCTGCAATCCCTTACACTGGTAAGTGAAGTGATTCATGGCACTCCTTCCCGCTTTACAGATCCGGCCCGTTTCTCCTTTGCACATGGCGGGAAAGATGGACATCCTTTTCCGGTACCGGTGAATGTATATGATGAAACGATCCAGACATTAAGGGATGCAGTTAATAAAGCTAAAATAGGTCAGACGGATAAACAGGATGCTATCCGCAAGTTATCTGTCTTGTCACAACAACTGGAAAAGGACTTTATTCCCAATGAGAATTTTGACCAGGTAATAACCCGGGAAAGGAATGATTCCTGGCGGTATGGCGGGCGTACTGTGATGGGTAAATCCAAACCACCAGATCCTCAGTTAAGCTTGTTTGATTAAAAACATATCCGGCTATATTGCAATTGATCCTAAATACACTGCGCCTGCCTGTTTGGTTTCTTAATTTGGCTTTGGAATAAGATTGTAAATCAGATCTTTATTAAACTTCACCTAATCATCACGGCAGCCAAGGTGTATTTAAGATCAATTGCAATGACGCATCTTCAGGAGTTCAGTACTCTTTTCTTTTTCAGGTGATGAAACTAAAATGCTTTTTACCGTTTTTAATTAACCTGTTTAATTTTCTGCTCCCAGATATTTCCAATACCTCCTGGGCATATGCTTCAATTGTAAGCGCTGGTTATTAGTGCTTTTAACAACATCCTCTTTATAAAATGCTTTCCATACCTGCTGATACAATTCGTCTTCTGGTGCCCAGATATTTCCCAGATTATGATAACGAGCGTCGTAGTTTTCATTGAATTGTAAACGTATGGTTTCCACTTGCTGAAGGTTATAATAAATCCCAAAACGACGGCGCTGGTCATAAATCAGCCAGAACTGATCTGCATAATGTTCCTTAAAATGCCTGACCATTAATGGCAATACGTTATAGTTGGGAGAAATAATAGCGTAATAGATATTGTCTTTGGTGAGCTGAAAACTGACCAGGCTTTCCATCCGGTGTCTTTCTTTCTGGACTTTATGCGCCAGCTGCTCAGCATGCATGATATAGAAGTTTGCAGGATCTGGAGATACGCCATCCTGATTACCTAATACATAACGGAGGTATCCTACCATATTATCTTCTTCGGCAGGGAGTTCAGATAGATAACAGGCAAAAAACTGACTGAGTTGAACCGGAGAGACTTTTTTACTCAACCCCGCCCATACCCTGTCGGCATTTGCTATAATGGTAGGCATGAACATCGCATCTTCAAATACCCCCCGGACATGTTCCTGTTCCTTACGGATCAGTATATTCATCTTCCGTTGCCAGTACATATCAAATACGCAAGACAGAAAACCATCAAAGGTTCCGTCATACAACCACGTTGTCATTATTCCAGTTATTAGAATCTAAAAAATTAATAGACAATCTTTTGTGCCAATCAATGGTTATTGAAGTTTATTATTAACCTATCATTAAATATGAAGTAAAAGACAATCTACCTATACATCGTTTTTCAATAAGGGTGTGCTTTATCCTGATGCGAAAATACTAATTAAATTAGTTATTGCTAATTTAATTAGTATTTTATTATGCACAGATATTTGAAAATTCATGAGTCAACCCGGAAACAAACAAGTCTGCTTCCATTAATAAAATAAACTTCAAACAAGATTTAATCAGGAAACGAACAGGAAGTAAAGAGGCTCATCTTACGTTAAAAAACGTAGGATGAGCCTCTTTACTTCCTGTTCGTAACCCGTCTGATACCCTTTTATGGTACAGTCTGTTACTATCTTACATAAACTTCAATCATTGCATTGGTAGGACGACGGGGAGCCAGGAATGAATCTACCTTACGATAATTCTGCCGGAGCTCTTCCTGTAAAGCGAAGGGGAAAAAGTTATTGTTCTTTGGAGCGTATTCATATAATACGATATCATAATGATGATCCCTGATCTTTTGTGCAAATGAGTGCAGCTGCCTGTTGAACATACCAACTCCCAGGTGATTCCATAATGGATAGTCCGATCCGGTTTCCTGCTTGTAATGCATAGCTTGCGCCAATGGCGTTAGCTCAGTCATATTCAGCATCTTAAGGCTATCCTTCTTTTCCTTTACAACAGGCATATCCATCAGGCGTTTCATCCCTTCTACAGTGGAAGGCGGCATATAAATATGCCTGAAAGCCCAGAGGTCGGAGAAGATCCATTTGGAAACAGGCACATCGTTGGGATCCCCTTCCAGCATAAAATTATTACGGGATACTACATTCTCGCCGGTTTTACTTATCTGCGGATTGTATTTAGCGTAGATACTATCGGATAAATTTTCAGGGGTCCCATTGGCAACTTCTTTCTCAGGTAATACGCGGGATACCACCTTATCCAGGTATTTCCAGAAAGTTCCCGACCACCAGAACATTACCAAAAGCGTCATAACAGCAAAAGGCTTCCAGCCTGCGAGATTGATCTTCAATTGCTCCTGCAAACGGGAAGCGATGAAGGCAAATGCAAAACTGTGGAAGAAGATGTTATTATCCGGCGGAGTATAACTGGTTACCTGGAAGATAGCCGCTTCGGCCAGAATGCCCAGAGTTAGCAGGGCAAACAATACCTCCTTCTTATTGTTCCAGAAAGTACTCCACTGGCGGAAAGCCGGCACCAGGCATAACACTACCAGTAAAACGTAACACTTGATCCATTGGGATTGGGCCAGCACTTCCGAGATAATATCGTATAACGATAAGCGTGAATTATGAGGGGCCTGTCCGTGATTAAACCAGTATCCAAAGCCATAAGGCAGCAGGGGCAGAATGATGATAGCGGCAATTATTCCATAGAAAGCAAGAAATACTGGTACATCCCACCATCTTTTTTCCTGCAGACTGTTACAGGCCAGTAAAGCGAGTGAGAGTAAGAGAGCCAGTCCGCCGCCATCCTGTTTCGTAAAGAAAGACAGGAAGGTGAAAAAGGCTGATAGTAAAAGATAAAGAAACTGAATACGTCCTCCCGGACCTGTAAGAAAGCGGAACAGGAATGCCAGTCCGATTAGTTCATATACGATCACTGTCTGGTTATACCAGGGCCAGAAATTGAAAAAGGAATAAGATAATACGAAAAGTAAAACAGAAACAATGCGCAGTACCGGCTTTACATCCAGGCTTTTAAGGATGGAGCGGAATGCCAGTCCGGCAAGGATGTTCATCAGCACTTGAGCTTTTACAAGTGTGATAAGCTGTGCACCGAATAGTTTGAAAAACAAGGCAGGCATCAACCAGAAACCATATCCCAGTGGTAGCCCAAAATCCTTATACGGTATTTGTCCCTGAGAGATCCTGTAAGCACCTTCCCATGAAAGGAAAATATTAACACGGTAAGGAAATGTAACGAACAGGGGAACGAGTGCAAATCCAATAATGATAATCAATTCTGTAATAAAAGCACTTCTTTTACTAAATGGAGTGTAAACTGATGGTATAACCATGGGGGCAAATTAGTATGAAATAAATAGTCGAATGGGCTCAAAAATAGTAGAATTAACGGAAGTATGATGTTTTTAGTTGCAATTTGTTCCATAATGCATCGTATCTTGGTGCCCGTATAAAGATTAATCCCCGTGCAATATTTTAAATTATTAAGACCTTCCCATTGGGTAAAGAACTTGTTTTTATATATACCGCTGTTCTTTGCCGGAGAAATTTTCAATCTGTCAAAAATAGTGGAGCTACTGATTGGTTTTATGGCTTTTAGCCTGATAGCCAGTAGTATCTATATCATTAATGATTATAAGGATATAGAAGCCGACCGTAATCACCCGGTTAAGTGTAAACGGCCGCTGGCCTCAGGTGCAGTGTCCAAACCAGCTGCTCTTGTATTCTTTGCGGTATGCCTTATACTGGGTGGAATATTGGCTTTCTATGTGAAACCAAAATTCGCATTCGTAGTAGGTATATACTTTGTTATCAACGTATTATACACCTTCGGACTGAAAAACATTTCCATCCTGGATATCCTTATTCTCTCCACAGGGTTTGTATTACGTATTAAAGCAGGAGGTATTGCTGCAGGTGTGGCCGTATCGGAATGGCTGATGATTATGGTGTTCCTGCTGGCCCTTTTTATGGCTATTGCCAAACGCAGGGACGATGTAATAATTAAGGATCAGTCGGGCAAGGAAATGCGAAAAGCCTCCAAGGGGTATAATATGGACTTCATGAATGTGATGCTGGCGCTGGTATCTGCCGTGATCATTGTAGCTTACCTGATGTATACGATGGCCCCTGAAACTATGACCCGTTTCAAGACTTACCGTCTTTACTATACCTGCCTTTTTGTAATTGGTGGATTATTACGATATTTGCAAATAACATATGTGGAGAACAATACAGGTTCTCCAACCAAAATCCTATATAAAGACCGTTTTATTCAATTAACCATACTCCTGTGGGTGCTGAGTTTTTATGTGCTTATTTATTTACCCACTAACAAAAGTTTTTTTGAGTAATGGAAAAACGGTTGGCAAACTGGGGCAACTACCCAGTTCTCTCCTGCGATGAAACAACATTTTCGCAGGATGAACAGATTCAGGATTTTATATCCTCTCATACATCCATAATAGCCCGTGGCAATGGTCGCTGCTATGGAGATGCCTCACTGGCAAACTTCAGTGTGTCTACCCTTAAATACGATAAGGTACTGGCTTTCGATACTGTAAACGGTATTTTTGAATGCCAGTCAGGTATCACCCTGGATCAGATTCTGGAGATTATCGTTCCCGAAGGCTGGTTCCTCCCCGTTACTCCCGGAACAAAATTCATTACTATAGGTGGTGCTGTTGCATCTGATGTACATGGTAAAAATCATCATGTTGATGGTTCTTTTTCCGGACATATCATCAGCATGGACATAATCACCGGTAATAAAAATACAATCACCTGCTCTGCTGAAGTGGAACCAGATCTGTTCTGGGCTACCTGTGGCGGGATGGGCCTCACTGGTATCATTACACGCGTGAAGTTCGGACTGAAGAAAATCGAGACGGCCTATATTAAACAAAAGCAGATCAAAGCCAGGAACCTGGAAGATCTGATCCAACTGTTTGATGAATATAAGCATTACACTTATTCCATGGCCTGGATCGATTGCTTACAGAAAGGTGATACTTTCGGGCGTAGTATCCTGATAGTAGGTGAACATGCCACCAAAGAAGAGCTAAGTGATACTCAAGGTAAAACGCCATTGAAAGTATCTGCCAAAAGTAAGCTGACGGTTCCTTTCAACCTCCCTTCATTTATACTTAATACATTTACTGTCAAGGCATTCAATTGGCTTTATTACCTAAAGAATACAAAGCGGGAAATCAATAATGTTGTACCCTACGAGCCATTCTTTTATCCCCTGGATGCTATTCTGCACTGGAACCGGGGTTATGGTAAAGCTGGTTTTGTACAATACCAGTTTGTATTACCGCTGGAAAAAAAAGAAGGACTTATTGCTATTCTGCAACGGATAAGTGACAAAGGCCTGGGATCTTTCCTGGCAGTACTGAAAGTTTTTGGCAAACAGGAAAGCCTTATTTCTTTTCCGATGGAAGGTTATACACTTGCTCTGGATTTCCCGGTACGGAAAGGACTTTTTGAATTCCTGGATGAACTGGACAGTCTGGTACTCCAATATGGAGGCCGCCTTTATCTGTCCAAAGATGCGCGGATGAAACAGGAAATGTTCTGGCAAAGCTACCCCAATGCACAACGATTTGCCAGCATTTTAAAAACTTATAGCGGAGATAAACTGTTCCGTTCTGTGCAGTCAAACAGACTTTTATTAACAGAATAGTTTGTACAGATTATCAGGCGAATACATTTCAAATACGATCATGGTCAGGCATACAATTCTGTCCTTATTTCATCATAAAAAATAGTCCATTATAGATATATGCCTACTGTTCTTATACTGGGAGCGGGGTCTGATATGGCGATAGCCATTGCCCGTCAGTTTGCCGGTGAAAAATACGATATACAATTAGCTGCCCGGAATGCAGATTCACTGCATGCCCTGCAACAGGATCTGCAGATTCGTCATCATATAAAGGCCAGCACTTATGCTTTTGATGCCACCGATTTTAGCAGTCACCCTGCTTTTTACGAAGCATTACCGGTTAAACCGGATGTAACGATTTGTGTATTCGGTTACCTGGGCGATCAGGAAAAGGCACAGTCAGACTGGAAAGAAGCCACCCGTATCATTAATACGAATTATACCGGAGCCGTTTCCATCCTGAATTATGTAGCTGACGATTATGCCGCCCGTGGAAACGGGACCATCATAGGGATCAGTTCTGTAGCCGGAGAACGTGGTCGCCAGAGCAATTACATTTATGGTAGTGCCAAGGCCGGCTTTACTGCTTACCTCAGTGGTTTGCGTAACCGGTTGTTTCACAAAGGCGTACATGTACTGAGTGTACAACCTGGTTTTGTATATACCCGTATGACGGAAAATCTGCCTTTACCTCCTCTGTTAACGGCACAACCGCAACAGGTAGCGGTATCAGTATATAAAGCGGCAAAAGGGAAAAAGAATGTTGTGTATACTAAATGGTTCTGGCGATATATTATGCTCATTATCAAAAATGTACCCGAAGGCATCTTCAAAAAACTAAAGCTCTGATATGAAACCATCTATAGCTTTTTTTGATTTTGACGGCACGATTACCCGTAAAGACACTCTTTTTGAGATCATACGGTATCAAAAAGGAGTAGCTTCCTTATATATAGGGTTGATACTATTGTCTCCGGCGTTAATATTGTTTAAGCTGAAACTGGTTTCGAACCAGAAAATCAAGCAGTTAATACTTCAATACTTCTTCAGGAATACACCTGAAAATGTATTCAGAGAACGTTGTGCCGATTTTTGTCGTGAGCGGCTGCCAACCCTTGTGCGTGACAGTGCCCTGAATGCCATCCGGCAACACCTGGCTAAAGGCCATCAGGTAAATGTGGTAACAGCTTCGGCCCAGGAATGGGTAGCACCCTGGTGTGAAAGTGTGGGAATCGGTTGTATAGGCACCCGTCTGGAAGTTAAAGATGCAAGGATTACGGGACGTATATACGGAGTTAATTGTAATGGAGAGGAAAAAGTGAACAGGATCCGCGAACAGTTTGACCTTAGCAGATTTGACGAAGTACATGCTTATGGAGATACGAGTGGAGATCAGCCAATGCTGAAAATGGCAACGTTTGGTTATTTCAGGAGATTTTAAAAATATGCGGTTAAACAAATGTGCTTAGCCAGAAAAAAGGGGCTGTATCTAATGTTGATACAGCCCCTTTTTCATCTTACCTGATGAGTATTAACTCTGTGCGGTGGGACGAACAATTATTTCATTTACATCCACATTGGCCGGCTGCTCAATTGCGAACGCAATGGCGCGGGCAATTGCATCTGGCGGAATTGCCAGCTTATCCCTCGTATCTATGATCTGAGCCTTCATTTCCGGATTTGTCATAGAGTCTGCAAAGTCCGTGTGAATGATGCCGGGTGAAATGATTGTCACACGCAGTTTCTCACCGGCCTCCTGCCGCAAACCCTCTGATATAGCACGCACTGCGAACTTTGTGCCGGCATATACGGCCATGGTAGGAACAATCCGGTGTCCTGCAGTAGAGGCGATATTGATAAAATGCCCGAAGCCTTGCTTGCGGAATACAGGCAGAGCTGCGGCAATGCCATATAATACACCTTTGATATTGATGTCGATCATCTCCTCCCAATCCTCAACGCGCAATTCGTCCAGCGGCGAAATAGGTCCGATACCAGCATTATTGATAAGCACATCAAGTTTTCCATAGCGCTCATTTGCCAACATTACAAGATCCGAAAGGTCATTCCGCCGTTTTACGTCTGTACGGGCATAAGCAGCATCTCCACCTGCCTGGGTGATACGGGCCGCCAGCATCTCGAGGCGATCCAGCCGGCGTGCGCCAAGTACCACTTTCGCTCCGCGCTCTGCGAGCATCAGTGCCGTTGCCTCTCCTATCCCACTACTTGCCCCTGTGATTATGACTACTTTACCTTCTAAATTATTTTCCATGGTCTGTGTTTTTGGATAACACAAAAGTAGTCCGTATACCTGCCGGTATGTTAAAGGTATTCAAACGGAAGACTAAGAAATTCAAACAATTCGAGTATTACCTTAAAGAACTGGGAGTAACACCGGTTTGTTTTTTGAAGAAATTATTGAAGTAGGTAGGATATTCATAACCGAGGCTATAGGCAATCTCATTAATGCTCCAGCTGGTGTGTTTTAAAAGCGCTTTTGCCTCACTTACAATACGTTCGGTTATATGTTCGGTGGTAGTTTTACCTGTAACTTCTTTAACGGCACGATTCAAATGATTTACATGGACAGACAAATGTGAAGCATAATCATTGGCTGTCCTTAACATCAGGGCATATTGCGGTGAATCAACCGGAAATTGTCTTCCCAGTAATTCAAGAAACATTGAGGTAATACGCACAGCTGCGTTCTGATGTTTGAAATAGCTGACCGATGGCTGCATTTTTATGGCCTCATGCAACAACAGGTTTACATGGTTCCTTAATAAATCCAACTTATGAATATAACCGGAATTAAACTCCCTCAGCATATTCTGGAATATTGTGCTTATATATTTCTGTTGAGTATCATCGACAAAGAATACCGGATCTGTCCCTATTTTAAAGAGTGGGGAATCCTGTAAAACCAGGTCCCGGTCTTTTGCTTTTAAAAATTCTTCTGTAAACAAACAGAAAAAACCTTCCTGTTCTTCCGAAATTGCCTCCCAGCCATAAGGAATCCTTGGGTTTGAAAATATCAGGGCCGGCCGGTCTATTTCCACACCTTTATCGGCATAATGCAACCGGCCGGTTCCGAATGTTAAAGAAATCTTGTAGAAGTCCCTTCTGTTATAAGGCACTGTTTTGAGGGCATATTCTTTCCTTTCAAATACAATAAACTGATCTGTTGATTTCAGTGAAGGCATTTTGCTGCCAAGGAAATCCGTTGCACTTTCAGCTTTATTCATGATGCAAAGTTAAGCTATTGGTTATACTTATGAAATTCAAACAATACTAAAAGGAAAGGCCCACCTTATGGTGAGCCTTTCCTTTTAGTATCTTCAATCAGATCAGGCAGCTGCCCTCATCTTTACTGTTTTCACTTTTGCAGTTTTCAGCTTAATAATCCCTATGAAGTTAAAGAGCTTCATTACAGGATAGGTAGGATCAAACTCATACCATTTCTTAGCGAAGTTAGGACTGTCTTTAAACTTATGGTGATTGTTCTGGAACAGTTCACCCATTAATAACAGACCCCAGGGAGTACTATTCTTAGATTGATCATGGTTATCAAAGTTGCTGTAACCATATTTATGACCGCACCAGTTTACTACCGCACCTTGTATTGGTCCCATCAGGAAGTGAATAGGCAACAGCAGGAACCAGATCCAGCTTGGTGCAAACACTACGTAGAAAGAAATGTATATCGCAGCCCATGCAATACGGGTAACGAAGTGATCACCAAATTTGTCCATTGCATCCCACTCTGGCAATGGATCTTCAGTGAATTTAGGATCGGGTGTGTTTTTACGTGTTACAAAGTCATTGTACATAGCACGCGTCTGTACCATCATATGCCACACGTCTTTGAAGAAGTGCGGAGAATGTGGATCATGTTCAGTATCACTATACTCGTGGTGCATACGGTGCATCACAGCATAAGCGCGTGGCACTAAGTAAGAGGTACCCTGGAAAAACCATGTACTAAAATAAAACACTCTCTCCCAACCTTTAGTTGCTGTATACATCTGGTGGGATCCATACCTATGCAGGAAAAAGGTGTGAAAAAATAAGGACATGAACCAGTGTACAAAAAAGAATATTAAAATCGCAGTCATTTCAAATTTATAAAATGTAAATAATTAGGGCCCAAAGGTAGCCCAAAATGATTGTATATCATATCGATAATTACGTTTGGAGCATAGACAAGGTTTATAAAGCACCTTAACTAGCCGCTGGAGCGATGTTGGCAAAATGTTAAAATTATCTGGAGATGTACGTCTTTCTAAGCTCTAACGAGTTAAGTCCATTATTACCTAACCCATGTACATTAGGTTGGATCAGATGGATGACCTCGTCGTAAAACAGCGGTACTACCGGAGCATCGGCCACTATGATACGATCCATTTGCTGGTAGAGCTGGTAACGGATAGAGTCATTATTCTCCTGTAGAGACTGTTCGTAGAGTTCGTCAAAAGCCGGATTAACGTAACGGGTATAATTGGGTGGAGCTGGGTTTTTACTGTAAAACACGGCCAGATAGTTTTCAGCATCTGCATAATCTCCCATCCAGCTGCCCCGGAAGCAAAGAGCTTCCGATTTAGCGGTTTGCTCCATTAATAATGCCTTTTGCATAACTTCTACCTGAATTTTGATGCCTACCTGTTGCAACTGGTTGGCCACATAATTGGCAAAGTCTTCGTAAATGGGGATGGATAAAAGCTTTATTACGGGTAGCCCTTTGCCTTCCGGATATCCCGCCTCTTTCAGAAGTTGGGCTGACAAAGCCGGATTATAAGTATAGCCTTTTACTTTAGCTGTGTCAAAAGAAGGTAATCCGGCGGGAACAAACCCTGCATTGGCAGGTGTGCCAATTCCATTCCGGAGGTAAGTGATCATCTTTACCCGGTCAATTCCATAATTAATGGCCAACCGGATCTTTTTGAGGCGTGTGGGTGAAGCTTTCACTACTAATTTGCTGCTGTCCAACAGGAATCCGAAGTATTCCACATTCAGGTAAGGCCCCTTGTCAAGCACCATTTTACCTACCCATTCTTTTTTCAGCAAACCTTTTTTTGTAAGCACTTCATCTTTAAAGGAAGCATCAATATCGTTCATGAAATCCAATAGTCCCTGCCGGAACAGCAGGAATTCGGTGGCTTTGTTATCCAGGAAACTAACTTTTACTGCATCCAGGTAAGGCAGACGGTTGCCTGCACTGTCTTTTTCGAAGTAGCGGGGATATTTGTGCAGGATCAAAGCTTGTCCCTCTTCCCATTCGTGGAACTGAAAAGGCCCTGTACCGCAAGGGTGTTTACGGAAATCCTTCCCATACTTTTCTACCACCTCATGCGGAATAATGGAACAATATTGCATACTGAGGATACCGAGTACCGGATGGAAAGGTTGTAATAATGTGAGGCGGAAAGTAGAATCATCAATTGTGGTAAATCCTTTCTCCGGATCTACTTTACCATTAAAAATCCAGGAACCTGGTGAGGCAGTCGTTGGGTCCATTATACGGCGGAGGCTGTATGTTACATCATTCGCCGTCATAAGGCGCCCCTTCCCTCCTATAAACGATTCATTATCATGAAAATAAACGTCTGTTCTTAAATGAAATATAAAGGTTTTATGATCTGCCGCCACCTCCCAGCTTTTAGCAAGGCATGGACGTATATTTAATTGATTGTCAGGTTCTACAAGTGTGTTATATACTTGTTTTACTGCCCATATTACTGACTGGTTCTTGGCAAAAGCCGGGTCCAGGGTAGCAATACCTTCTGTCACATTATACCTGAATACCTGTTTATCAATCTGTTGCCTGTTTTTGCAGGCAACTAAAGTACAGACAGATAGGATAATAAAGAGTCTTAATTGCATATTTTGTTTAAATTCAAGTAAAATGTGAGGTGCTTCTTAAATTTAAGATTTATCATTATGTTTCCTATTTATAATTAGCCCTTTAGCATTCAAATGAAAATTAATATCTTTCCGTTATTAAATACCATTTTTTTATGCGTGGCATACCTATGCTTTTTGTGGTTTTGATGATGGGACTTACCGCCAGTGCCCAGCTAACTTTTACCCGGGCTGATACCCTAAGGGGTAGTATTACTCCTGCCCGTGCCTGGTGGGATGTGCAAAATTACGATCTCCATATCAATGTATTTGCAGGAGACAGCACCATTACCGGCTTCAATATAATCACTTATGCAATATTAAAAACTGATAGTATCATGCAGATAGATCTCCAGGTACCAATGGAGATTGACAGCATTACTCAGGACGGACTGAAGCTGGCTTATGAAAGGGAAGGTAATGCCATTTTTGTCCGCACAATGAATAAACAATCTGTAGGTTCTACCAAGAAAATCGGGATTTATTACCGGGGAAAGCCTAAAACAGCAGTAAATCCACCCTGGGATGGGGGCTTTATGTGGAGAAAGGATGAGCAGGGCCGCCCCTGGATCGCAACTGCCTGTCAGGGATTAGGAGCCAGCTCCTGGTGGCCCTGTAAAGACCATCAGAGTGATGAGCCAAATGATATGACCATCAGCATTACCATTCCTCCTTTGATGGTTGCAGTATCAAATGGCCGGTTGAAAAAGAAGTTCGATAACCTGGATGCTACCACCACTTTTGTATGGTATGTGAGCAACCCTATTAATAATTATGATGTGGCGCTGAACGTGGGCAGCTATGTGGAAATCAAAGATACTTACCAGGGAGAAGCCGGAAACCTGGACCTGTCTTACTGGGTAATGGACTATAATAAAGATACCGCAACAACACATTTTGCGGTGGTAAAAACTATGCTGCACTGCTTTGAATACTGGTTTGGCAAATATCCTTTTTATCAGGACAGCTATAAACTGGTAGAATCCCCTCATCTGGGCATGGAACACCAGAGCGCTGTGGCCTATGGCAATAAGTTCAAGATGGGCTATTCCGGAAAAGATCTTTCCGGTACAGGATGGGGACTGAAATGGGATTTCATTATTGTCCATGAAAGCGGTCACGAGTGGTTCGGGAATAACATTACCAGTAAGGACATTGCTGATATGTGGATCCATGAAAGTTTCACCAACTACTCAGAAACCCTTTTTACAGAATGCGAGTACGGACCTAAAGCTGCTTTTGAATATATAACCGGGATCCGTAAAAATATCAAGAATGACTTTCCGATTGTAGGGGCATATGATGTGAATAATGAAGGTAGTGGAGATATGTACTACAAAGGAGCAAATATGATCCATACTATCCGGCAGATCGTTAATGACGATGGCATGTTCCGTGATATTCTGAGGGGAATGAATGAAAGATTCTATCACCAGACGGTTACCGGGATGGATATCGTAAACTATTTTAATGAGAGGACAGGGATGAATTTCAATAAGGTATTTGAGCAATACCTGCTGCATACTACCATCCCAACACTGGAATATCACTTTAACGGTACCCAGTTGCAGTTTCGCTGGGTGACTGATGTTGTTGATTTTAATATGCCTGTAAAGGTTACCTTAAATGATAATGGCTACCAGTTTATTTATCCGGGAAAGAAGTGGCAATCAACGACTTTTACTATGTCTGATAAAAAGGAGTTTAAAGTAGATCCTAACTTCTTTATCTATACGAAAGAGCGATAATTCATTTCATATTATTTTACCATTAGCTTAAACGCATGCGTCCAGGTGCCTGTGCGGAAACCGTATGCATACCACAGGATGCTCAGCGGCTCAATATTCCGGCTCATTTCGATACTTCCCATATCGACCACATCATGCCAGCCCATTTCGGCCAGCAGGTTGATGACGGTAGCCTTAGCTGCGCGTTTATTACCGCAGATAAACATCGTAGGTGCATTCTGTTCCTCCATAGGACGGAACATCGATTCATGACCAATACAACTTAATGCTTTCACTACATATGCATCCGGAGGCAACCATGCCTGTAGCTGCTCGCCGGCAGAATTATTATGCCCAATGGAAAAGGATAATCGTCCCTGCTGATCCGGACCCTTACCATCCAGGGGATTTGTTACATCCACAATTACTTTATTCTTGAAATTCCACAACCCGGCAGATTCAATGGCTTTCTGGGTACCGGCCCAGCTTGTGCAGATCACTAAGAGCTCTCCCTGAGCCGCAGCATCGCGAAACGGAACAGTGGTTACCTGTGGTCCCAGTTTTTTTGCCCATAGCTGTAATGATTCTTTAGATGGATTGCGGGTCCCCAAAACAACTTCATGACCTGCCATTACTAATCCTTCACCTAACGTAAGTCCTACCGGGCCACTGCCGAGTATGCCAATTTTCATGTGTCAGGAATTTGAGTGAACAGAAAGGAGGTCTAATATAACTAAAAAAGCTGAATATATACCGTGAATTACGTTATACATTCAGCTTTTACTGTATGTTCGCCCTATCTTAAAAAGCTCAGAAACTTCTGCATCCCCTGTCTTTTGGCGGGGGTGAGCGGAAAACTGATATTTTGTGTGTAGTAGGTAGTCAGGTCGTATATGGGGTAAGGATTTTCTGCCACTACTGCCGGTATATTATTGATACCGATTGCATTAGCATTACTGAACTGCTGAATGAATTCAACATCCAATGCTTTATTGCTGATCCAGGCTGCAAATACAAACGGAAGGCTGGTAAAGCGCATCCAGTGTTCTGCAAGATCATAAATGTAAGGAGAATGACGACGTTGTTCCAGTGCACGGTCGCCAATCACAAGACCGGCATCTGTACCTTTGATCTTATCCTGAAAAGCGCCTGAAGTTTCTACCAGTTCAACTGAAAGTTTCCAATAGTCCCGAACCAGTACTTTCAGCAAAGCAATAGAAGAACGGCTCTGATAATCAAGATAAATGCGTTTAATCTCCTGCATTGGCACTTCACTAAAAAGACAAACTGATGCTACTGGTCCCTCTGCTCCTATGCAATAATCAGAAATAATATGATACTCTTTTAATTTCGGAATGATCGCTACCGGAACAAGCGCTACATCTACCTCTCCGTCAATCAGTTGCTGCGCTATCTTTGCCGGGTAATCCATACTTAATTCGAGCATATTCATCACCGGGTGATCTCTGAATCCGTATAATAATGGCTTGGTATTCAAATAACTTACTGCCGCTACTTTTACTTTCCGTTCCAATTTCAGTAATTTTGCCGGCTAAAATAGGCAAATTTTAGTTTCCAGTGATTAGTTATCCGCTTTCAAAAGAATCTCCTGATGAAATATTGAACCAGATGAGGTAATCTTGCAAGCTGGAAACCAATTAGTTTGGAGCTAACTTATAAACTAACATTATGCAATTACAATCTTTAACTGCTATTTCTCCGCTGGATGGGCGTTACCGTAAACAATTGGAAGAACTGGCCCCGTATTTTTCAGAATTTGCACTAATCCGTTATCGTGTGCAGGTGGAAATTGAATACTTTATTGCCCTTTCAGAGCAAAAGCTGTTTTCAATTTCTAAACCACAGATAACAGCTCTTCGCAAAATATACCAGGAGTTCACCATTGAGAATGCCCAACTGATCAAAGAAACAGAAAAGGTGACCAATCATGATGTTAAAGCTGTTGAATACTTTGTAAAGAACGAACTGAAAGGCCTGGGACTGGAAGACAAACTGGAATGGGTACACTTCGGCCTTACTTCACAGGATATCAATAATACCGCTACGCCGCTGTACTGGAAAGAAGCAGTAGAAAATATCTATATGCCTGCTATTTCCAACCTTGTACTTGCTCTTAAAAAGATGGGCAAATCCTGGATGAAGATCCCCATGCTGGCACGTACACATGGACAACCGGCCTCCCCGACCATACTGGGTAAAGAGATCCTGGTGTTTGTGGAAAGACTGGAAGGACAGATCAGCCTTTTCGGCAATATCCCTTTTGCTGCCAAATTCGGCGGTGCTACCGGTAATTTCAATGCGCACTATGTTTCATTCCCAAAAACCAACTGGGAAAAGTTCGGTGATAAGTTCGTTAACAATACTCTCGGACTGCAAAGAATGAAATTTACTACCCAGATAGAGCATTACGATAATCTGGCAGCACAGTTTGATACATTGAAACGCATCAATACAATTCTTCTGGATTTCTGCCGTGATATCTGGCAGTATATCTCTATGGATTACTTCAAGCAAAAAATCAAGGCGAACGAAGTAGGTTCCTCAGCAATGCCACATAAGGTGAACCCAATTGATTTTGAAAATGCAGAAGGTAACCTGGGACTGGCCAACGCTCTGTTTGAGCACCTGAGCGCCAAATTGCCTGTTTCCCGCCTGCAGCGTGACCTTACGGATTCTACTGTGCTGAGGAATGTGGGTGTACCCTTTGGGCATACTATCCTGGCATTGAAATCCGTACAGAAAGGAATGGATAAACTGATTCTGAATGAGGCGAAACTGCATGAAGACCTGGAGAATAACTGGGCTGTAGTTGCAGAAGCGATCCAGACCGTATTACGCAGGGAGAATTATCCGCAGCCTTACGAAGCGCTGAAAGCACTGACCCGCGGAGGAGAACAGATTACACAGAAAACAATGCATAAGTTTATAGATGGATTGAAGATAAGTGCAACGCTGAAGAAAGAGTTGAAAACAATTACTCCACATAACTACACCGGGATCTGGTAGGCTTTATCGCTTTTTTAACGCCCATCTGGCTCCTGACGGAGTTAGATGGGCGTTTTTGAGATTATTTTTGTTGGGGCATAAATTGCTATTAGTCTTTAAATACACTACATCTGCCTGTTCAGTTTTTTAATTTGGCTCTGGGATAAGGTTTTAGATTTGATCTTTATTAAACTTCACCTAATCATCACGGTAGATAAGGTATATTTAAAGACTAATAGCAATAGCACTTTTTCAGGAATCTCACTCTGTTCCAGGTATAGGGAAATATTTAAAAAGCATCTTCCATATGTAATAATTCATGTGTGCCATCTGACTGAAATGTAATGGAAATTATATCAAAACGGATGGCCTTGGGAGGTTGGGCAATTCGATCAATATATACTTCGGCCGCCGCCTGTATATGAAATCTCTTCCTGGCATTTACCTTTTGCTCTGGCCAGCCATAAAGATCATTGGATAATGTTTTAACTTCAAAAAACACCAGGCAGCCCGGCTGACTGGCAATAATATCAATTTCCCGGCGTCTATGCCGCCAGTTGGTATGGAGTACCTGATAATTGGCCTTAAGAAGATATTCCTGTGCCAGGAGTTCTCCTTTTTTGCCCAGATCGAGATGGGATGCCATTTAAATTTAACTATTTTTGAGCTCCCGTGAAGAAGGCTCTGGGTTAACAAAAATTGAAAATACAAACAATTATAACGCATTAAGCATGAGTGAGAAGAAATTATTTCGACTGGATGGTAAGGTTCAACATTATGCCTGGGGAGGCTTTCATTACATTCCTGCGTTGCTTGGAATTCCTGAAAGCACAGAGCCGAGTGCAGAATATTGGATGGGGGCACATCAGAGCGCTCCTTCTGTAATACATACGAATGGCGAAAAAACAACGCTTGATCAACTGGTAAAAGCCAATCCTGAAAAAGTGCTGGGTGCTAAAGTATGGGAGCGTTTCGGAGAACTTCCCTACCTCCTGAAAATTCTGGATGTAAAAGATATGCTGTCTATCCAGGTGCACCCTACCAAAGTGGAAGCAGAGAAAGGTTTTGCCAGGGAAAATGCAGCAGGGATACCGCTTAATGCATCTAACCGTAATTATAAAGATGATAATCATAAGCCGGAAATCATGGTGGCCCTCAGCGAGTTCTGGCTGCTGCATGGTTTTTTACCGGAAGATAAACTGAAGAAAGTATTACAGACTGTTCCGGAGTTTTCTTTCCTGGTTCCGGTTTTTGAAAAAGAAGGTTATTACGGCCTGTATAAGGTGGTAATGGAAATGCCTCAGGAAGAAGTGAACGTATTGTTACATCCACTGGCAGAAAGAGTCCTGCCCGATTATAAGGCTGGCAAGCTGCATAAATCAGACCCGGCGTTCTGGACAGGAAGGGCTATCGAAAACGATCCCAAAGGACTGGACCGTCTTGACAGGGGTATCTTCTCTATTTATTTCTTCAATATCATGCAGGTACAGCCAGGTGATGCCGTATTCCAGGATGCAGGCATTCCGCACGCTTATCTTGAAGGGCAGAACGTAGAGCTGATGGCTAATTCCGACAACGTTTTACGCGGTGGTCTTACTCCCAAACATATTGATGTGCCTGAATTGCTGAAGCATACCCGTTTTGAAGCCGTACATCCGAAAATCCTACAAGGTGATAGCGTAAAAGGCGGACTCGAAAGTATTTATAACTCTCCCGCTCCTGATTTTGTGGTAAGTAAAATTACCCTGAAAGCTGGTCAGCGCTATGAACATACCAGTGAGGCGACAGAAATCATGCTCGTGCTCGAAGGCGATGCTGTAATTACAGGCGATGATAATCAGCCTGTTGAGCTGCAAAAAGGACAGTCAGTCGTTACTTTCTATAAGGCTGCGTATCATATTCAAAGCCAGGCCGGTACAATTATTTATAAGGCCAGTGTACCAGTGAAATAAGTATCTTTGTTTAAATAATCTACACCATGAAGAAGGATTCGATTCAGGAAAATGTAATCATTGCCTCATTGATATTCCTGGCAATCATTTGTCGCCTTGCAACCAATCAATTGGAGTTGTGGAACTTTAACGCTTTAGGAGCCAGTGCCCTGTTTGGTGGCATTGTAATCAGAAATAAACGTCTGGCATATCTGTTACCGTTACTTACACTTTTCCTGACAGATGTATTCTTTCAGTTGTTTACCAGTATCCAGGGATTTTATGGTTTCCAGATGATATTCGTGTATGGCGCTTTTCTGCTCATTACCTGGATAGGTACTATTATCAGAAAGGTGAATGTACTCAATGTATTGCTGGCTGCCATTGGCACCGGTGTATTGTTCTTCCTGATCTCTAACTTTGGGGTATGGATGCTGTCTAACCTGTATCCTCCTACAGCGCAGGGATTGGTAGCCAGTTATGTTGCTGCTATTCCTTTCTACAGGAACGATCTGTTTGGCAGCTTTGCCCTGAATACAATTTTGGGTAATGTGTTCTTTACAGGTGTTTTGTTTGGCGCATGGGCATTAATCAAACAAACAACACTTCAGTCAAATAAACAACTGGCTTAGATAAATCATTGATAAATAATTAAAAAACGGGTGCTTGAAGTAATACTTTAAGCACCCGTTTTTTTGATCCCAGTTTTGTTGACATTTACCTACCAGGAAGTATCATTGTGATCTCTGCCAATAGATTTACCTGTGGATCTATCCGTATAATACCGGGATTCTGTTGTATTGGAATACTGATCGTTGTGATTCTATCTTTGATATTTACTTTACGTATAACCGCGTCAGTGCCGATGGTATATTCTAATGGGAATACGAATAACTGTTGCTGGCTTTGTGCTATTTCTATATTCAATGTCCCCTTGTCATATGTCCAGGAGACGTTAAGTGCTGGTATGTCTGCGGTTTCCAGCCATTGACTGAAAAATGATGCAAGTGATTGTCCGCTTACCTCTTCCATCACTTTCCGGAAATCCGTAGTATTGGCATTACGGCCATTATAAGTAGCAAAGTATAACCGGATCCCTTTCCAGAAGATCGCATCACTCAACTGACGCCGGAGCATGTGCAAAGCCCATCCACCTTTCTCATAACTGTTCACATTCAGCAATTGCATGTAGTGTCCTTTCACGGTGGTATCAATTACGGCCGTCTTTCTCTTCTTTGCAAATGCTATAATCTTTTTACGGTCGGTCCGTAATCCAGCCATTAGCGTATCTTTCCCATATTTACCTTCCATATAAAGATGGGTCATGTAGGTAGCAAATCCCTCACTGAGCCAGAGATGTTGCCAGTCTGTTTCCGTAACACCATCTCCAAACCATTGATGAGCAATTTCATGTGCCAGTAGCTTTTCAATCTGCTTTGACCCCACCGAGCCCTCTGCATAAAAAATTGCACTGGCATTTTCCATACCTCCGAAGATAGTTTTGGACTGTACATTGGCCAGTTTTTCAAAAGGATAAGGTCCTATCTTATTAATAAAGTAAGAAAGAATTTTGCCAGCCATCCCGTAATCACGAAAACCCTTTTGTTTGTTCTCAGGAAAAATATAGCTATAAACAGGAATCCCGTTTACATCTGCAGAGTGATCTATTGAAAAATCGGCTACTCCAACCGCCATTACCTTAGTAGGTAAAGGGATCTTTTCCCTGTAATGTGTTGTTTTAAGATGATGGGGTAATAACGTTTCTTTTATTTTTAGTCCGTTGGCCACAACCTGGTAATGGGCAGGTGCGGTAATAATAAAGTCTGTTGTTGCCTTATCGGCAGGATTGTCAATACATGGGATCCATTGATGAGCCCTGTCTGGCCAGTTATCAGAAAAGAAGGTCCTGCGTCCGTATTTATTGGTAGAGATAATCAGACCATCCTTGGGGATGCCAGCATATACAATGGTATAAGTATGCAGCTCTCCCTTTCGGGCCTGTACTGAAAGGCGAACGAAAGCACTATCCTGCAGGAAATTCATGGCTTTGGATGCTTCATGTACTGTGATGACTGTCATACCAGTATCCCCCTTTGCAGCACCCGTGAGATCCAGTAGCAACGTATCTGTATCCTCCAGGAACCGGACGGTGATCCCGGCAGTTCCGTTTATCTTATTTGTGGAATCATTGAAGGTCAGGGAAAACTGGTAATGTTGCACATCTGCCTGTTGAGCATGTGCAACCAGGCCGGTAAACAGGATTATCAAAAGTAAACAGGTTTTCATCATCAGCTTTATTATCCCTGGTTAATATAATAAAACTTCTATGAACCTTGTATATAATCGGTATGAAAGTCTTTAAATTCAGGCAGTAATCATTCTATCGGGTAAGAATTCAAATCCGCCGGGGTACAATATTTTCAGAAAGTAAAACATTGTAAACAATAGTCAGGATTACATCTCTTTATTGCCTTTATTGTTGTTTAGGTGAGTTCGGGGAGACACAATAGTGAGTCTATAGGTTGATCATACCTTGGACATTCGTTGGACATTGGTTGGACAATCTTTGATCAGGTATAACTGTTCAAAGATTCTCCAATGTATGGCCAAAATATGAAGCAAATATCCACTCACTTCGAAGACTCTTTTAATTTGTACTGAACTTTATGGAGGGCCTGGAAAGAAGAGGAAGCAATTACGTTCAGGCAGAAAATCACTGTATGAACTATTTTACGAATATACTGATTTGCAACTATTTGGAACAGACTTCAAAAGAAAAAGGCTGCCTTAATATACTTAAGACAGCCTTTTATTTTATCCCAATTTGATGTAAGACTTAATTAATCATCCAGTTTCAATACTGCAAGGAATGCCTCCTGTGGTATTTCCACATTACCTATCTGACGCATACGTTTTTTACCTTCTTTTTGTTTTTCAAGCAATTTACGTTTACGTGAGATATCCCCACCATAACACTTGGCTGTCACATCTTTACGCATGGCGCTGATGTTTTCACGGGCCAATACTTTAGCACCTACTGCAGCTTGAATGGCAATCAGGAATTGCTGGCGTGGCAACAGTTCTTTCAGCTTTTCGCAAAGCTTACGGCCAAATTCCTGAGCACGGCTACGATGGATCAATGCACTCAGCGCATCCACTTTCTCCTGGTTCAGGAGGATGTCCATCTTCACGATATCGCTATCGCGGTAACCGATAGGCGCATAGTCAAATGAAGCGTAACCACGGGTCTGGCTTTTCAGTTTATCGTAGAAATCGAATACGATCTCTGTCAATGGTATTTCAAAAATCAGCTCTACACGGGAAGGTGTGAGATACTGCTGATTCAGCAACATCCCTCTTTTACCCAGGCAAAGCGTCATAATATTACCAATATAGTCGGGTTTGGTGATTATCTGAGCCCTGATGAACGGTTCTTCAATACGTTCCAGGTTAGTAGGGTCCGGCATTTCCGCAGGATTGTTTACCGTTAAGGTTTCCTTCTTGGTGGTATGCGCAATGAATCCCACGTTTGGAACGGTTGTAATTACCGTCTGGTTAAACTCTCTTTCCAGGCGTTCCTGGATAATTTCCATGTGCAGCATTCCAAGGAATCCGCAACGGAAACCGAAACCGAGGGCCTGGGAAGTTTCCAGTTCAAAGGTGAGGGAAGCATCGTTCAGCTGGAGTTTCTCCATACAGTCGCGCAGTTCCTCGAAATCCTCTGTCGCTACCGGGTAGATCCCTGCGAATACCATTGGTTTCACCTCTTCAAACCCGTGGATAGATTCCAGGCTTGGGTTTGAACAAAGGGTGATGGTATCACCCACCTTCACTTCTTTTGCATTTTTAATACCGGTGATAATATAACCCACATCACCAGCTTTTACTTCTTTGGATGGTTGCAGGCCCATCTTCAGGATGCCCACCTCATCTGCAAAGTAATCCATGCCTGTATTGACAAAACGGATCTTGTCACCTTTTTTGATGACACCGTTAAAGATGCGATAGTAAGCAATGATACCACGGAAGGAGTTAAATACACTGTCGAAGATCAGCGCCTGTAATGGTGCTTCGTAGTTTCCCTTTGGAGCAGGGATACGGGAAACGATAGCTTCAAGGATCGCTTCGATACCGATACCCGTTTTACCGGATGCCAGCAGGATATCCTCCACTTTACAACCTATCAGTTCTATGATCTGATCCTGTACTTCAGGGATCATAGCACCTTCCATATCTATTTTATTAATTACGGGAATGATCTCCAGATCATTTTCAAGTGCCAGGTACAGGTTAGAAATTGTCTGTGCCTGGATACCCTGTGCAGCATCTACCAGCAGCAAAGCGCCTTCGCAGGCAGCCAGTGCACGGGATACCTCGTATGAAAAGTCCACGTGGCCGGGAGTGTCTATCAGGTTAAATACATATTGCTCACCATTGATGAAATAGTCCATCTGGATGGCATGACTCTTAATTGTAATACCTTTTTCACGTTCCAGGTCCATATCGTCCAGTACCTGAGCCTGCATATCTCTGTCAGATATGGTCTTGGTATGTTCTAACAGCCTGTCAGCCAATGTACTTTTACCATGGTCAATGTGCGCAATGATGCAAAAATTCCGGATATTCTTCATATATGCTTTTAAAACCAGACGTTTAAGCCGTCTTTAGTCAGGCCGCAAAGGTATTCAAAATTTTGCTATTCCGGCATACGTGAGGGGAGTGTATTTAGTTCTATTTGCCTACATTAGTAAAAAAAAACATCATGGATCTCCAACAGGAATTTGAAGCCGCAGCCTCGGCCAGTAAAGCCCTCCCCTCAAAACCAGACAATGAAACCCTGTTAAAACTGTATTCCCTTTATAAACAGGGAAATGAAGGCGATGTAAATGGAGAAGCGCCTGCCAATCCATTTGATTTTGTGGCCAAAGCTAAATATCAGGCATGGGAAGAATTGAAGGGAAAAACAAGGGAAGCAGCTAAACAGGAATATATCCAGCTCGTTAATAAATTACAGGGGAAATAAAAGATCACAGACATATTGACTAACTTTGGAGGGTATGTTACACACATTTAAGATTAGTGAGAAAACGCAGCATTACCTTGATCTGGAGGAGCAATATGGTGCGCATAATTATCATCCACTGCCAGTAGTACTGGACCGTGGTGAAGGGGTATTCCTGTATGATGTGGATGGGAAACGTTATTACGACTTCCTTTCCGGTTATTCGGCTGTTAACCAGGGGCATTGTCATCCTGCTATTATTAAAGCCCTGGTAGAACAGGCACAGAAGCTCACACTTACCTCCCGAGCTTTTCATAACGACCTGCTGGGAGAATATGCTGAATTCATCACATCTTATTTCGGTTACGATAAAGTACTTCCCATGAATACCGGTGTGGAAGCAGTGGAAACGGCGCTGAAATTATGCCGCCGCTGGGGATATGTGGTAAAGGGCATTCCGGAGAATAAGGCAAAAATCATTGTGTGTGCCAATAATTTCCACGGCCGTACGCTGAATGTGATTTCTTTTAGTACTGATCCTTCATCCCGGACAGACTTCGGTCCGTTTATGCCAGGGTATGAAGTGATTCCATATAATGACCTGCTGGCGCTTGAAAAAGCATTACAGGATAAAAATGTAGCAGGATTCCTGGTAGAACCTATTCAGGGGGAAGCTGGTGTGGTAGTTCCTGATGAAGGGTACCTGCTCAAAGTTCGCCAATACTGTGAGGATGCGCAGGTATTATTTATTGCGGATGAAATCCAGACAGGGCTCGCCCGCACAGGAAAAATGCTGTGTTGCGATCATGAAAATGTACGTCCGGATATCCTTATCCTGGGTAAAGCCCTTTCCGGCGGTACAATTCCTGTGGCAGCCGTACTGGCCAGCGATGAGATCATGCTCACCATTAAGCCGGGAGAACATGGCAGTACTTATGGCGGTAATCCATTAGCCTGTAAGGTGGCGATTGCCGCATTAACCGTGCTGAAAGAAGAAAAGATGGCTGAAAATGCGGAGGCAATGGGAATCCTGTTGCGGGCAGAATTGGCTAAACTCTCATCTCCATTCATTAAAACAATCCGGGGCCGGGGATTATTAAATGCAATCGTTATTCAGCATAACAACCCGGAAGCGGCCTGGGATCTTTGCCTTGAATTAAAAGATAACGGATTGCTGGCCAAACCTACCCATGGAGACAAAATAAGATTTGCACCTCCTTTGATCATTACAGCGGCACAAATAAAAGAATGTGTTGGGATCATTGCCAAGAGTCTGGAAACATTATAGTTTTATAGCCTACAACAATGTCTAAAGAACACAAAGCTATCAGAAGCAGCGGATGGATTACCGACTTCCTGATAGGATTTCCTGAAGGTTTGTTAGTGTTGTTCTTCACAACCTACCTCTCCCACGGTCTGAATATTACCGTACAGAAGTTCTATACAGTAAACGATTGTATCTGGCTGATAGGCAGTATACTTGTTATGATTACCGCCTACCAGGCGAATAAAGGTGATTCACAACATGATGAAAGTACCTTATCTGCAAACGAAAGAAAAAAACTGGAAAGCCTGGATATTGGAGAAAATGTGATAGAGAATATTGCTGAAGAAATGGCCAGGGATGCGACTGACTGGGAGAATACCCTACAGCAGGAAAATGTGCAGGTAAGTAACTATCACATGGGGCGGGCTTTAGCGAATGCCCTGGTTACCGGGATCTTCTTTTTACTGGGTGGACTACTTCCCTTCTGGCCTTATCTTCAGAATGAAAACTTTCCGGAAGCCAGTCGTATCAGTATCCTGTTTTGCTTTATCATCATGACACTTTTTAGCTTCGTTAAATCCCGTATCACCCGTCAGGAGGCTATTCCAATGATATTACGGAATATCCTGTATACAGGAGCTGTTTTTCTGGGGGCTTATATGATGCAGATGATATTTAAGTAAATACCCGACACCATCAGCATCGGGTATTTATATATTATTTGGATTTTGTTTCTCCGTTAGTAAACAGCACACATACAAAAACAGCGATAGCACCCACCAGACAAAGGTATAACCCTATTCCCCTGTCCGGACACTCTCCCATTTCGCAGCGACTGAATAATAAAAAGTTACGAAAGCTCCAGGCCGCCAGGAAAGCAGCCATAAAAAGATTAAACCTTGCCCCCACTTTACCGGGAAGCAGGAATAAAATACCTGTTACAACAGCCACCACAATACTGAGTTTGCCGGGTTCACCAAAACGGGAACCAGCAGTATCGATCCCTGTAAATATGAGATGTTTGCTTTCAACCGTAAGCCAGGGAAGAAAAACGCTGATAATAACAACGGCTACGGACAACAGTCCGAAAATTTTTGCTTTGGACATAACCAATCTTATCTTGCGCCTGCCGGGCAATGCTGTTTTAAATAGTTTGTATATAAAGTAGACAGATGTTTGAAAGTTCCTTCTCCTTCGCGGAGACCGTGCGTACGGTTAGGATAAGCCATAAACTGGAACTGTTTATTATACTGTACCAGCTCATTCACTAACATTTCTGCATTCTGGTAATGTACGTTATCGTCGCCAGTACCATGAATATATAACAGGTTTCCCTGTAAATTTTTTGCATAAGTAATGGGAGACCCATTCACAAAATCCTGACGGTTCTCTTCCGGCAATCCCATATAACGTTCCTGGTAAATATTATCGTAGGTCAGCTGATTGCCAACAGCGGCAATGGCAATACCGGTTTTATAGATCCCGGGATACTGGAACATTAAGTTCAGCGTCATGGAACCACCTCCACTCCAACCCCATACGGCTACACGGGAAGTATCGATCCAGGCATGACGGTTAAACAAAGCCTGTGCGCCCTGGGCCTGATCACGTGCATTAATGATGCCCACCTTACGGTATACACATTTACGCCATTCACGACCTTTAGGTACAGGTGTACCACGATTATCCATAGAAATATAGATGTATCCATCTTCTGCCATATTCCCATCGTACAGGAAGTTACGTCCTGCACCATACTGGTCTCTGGCAGTTGCAGCAGCGGGTTCTCCATAAACATAAAATACAACCGGGTATTTTTTTGTGGAATCGAAGTTTAATGGTTTAACCATCCAGCCATCCATAGTTACACCATCGGCAGTAGTTACCTGGAAAAATTCCTGGCGTAATGCATACCGTGCTGTTTGCAGATTCCTGAAAATAGGATTATTATCCCCGCTTTTATGTGTAGATAAATACACAACTTCATTTTGCTGAGGAAAGAAATGATTTGAAAATCTATGGAGTGCATATTGTGCATCCGGAGAAATGTCATATTCGTGAGTACCTTCTTCAGTTATTGGCGAGATTCGCTCTGGTGCACCTTTACCATCCAGGCTTACCTTATAGAGGAATTGTTGTGTAGCATTTTCCGGAGATGCCAGAATGTAAGCCAGGTTATGGGCTTCGTCAATAGTCAGGAGATTGATCACATCATATTTTCCCGGTGTGATCAGTGATTCCTTTCCATTCAGATCAATACGGTAAAGGTGACGCCAGCCATCTTTCTCACTTACCCATACAAAGGATTTTGCATCCCTGCTCCAATCCCAACCCGCAATATCACGACCATCCCAACTTGATTTTACATCCAGCCATGCAGGGTCACTTTCACTATATAGCTTTTTCGCTTTAGCAGTTGCTGTGTTACATATATATAAGATGCTCTCGTTCTGTTTACGATTCAGTTGCTGAACTATCAGTTCATTTTTACCAGGCACCCATTCCATACGGGGAATATAATGTTGCTGCGCGTCGCCCGGCACCTGCAGCCATGTGGTTTTAGCAGTAGCCAGATCGACCACTCCCACGCGACAGGCAGAAGGACTTTCACCTGCTTTGGGATATTCTACCGGTACAGTATAAGAGTAGATGGAATCAGTATTATCAATCATAAGGAAGTCTCTGATTTTAGTAGCATCTATCTGCCAGTAGGCGATAGCCTTACTATCCGGACTCCAGCGGAATCCATCCCGGCAGCTGAACTCTTCCTCATAGGCCCAATCGAATGTACCGTTGATTAAACGACGGGTACCATCTTGTGTCAGCGCTTTTCTTTTACCGGTTGCCAGGTCTTCCACATAGAGGTTATGCCCACTTACATAAGCCACCTGCAAACCATTGGGAGATAATTTTGCAAACATCAGGGAAGATGTTGGCAAGCCTTTTCCCAGCTGTTTCAAGGTATTTGTGGTAAGATCAAGCACCCAATAATCGCCACGGGTATCATAACGCCACACTTTCTTAGCATTTGTGTAGACGAGTAGTTTCTTTTCGTCGGGCGAAAAGGCGAAATCTCTTATTTCCAGCGGGGTGCCGCCAGCAGGTGTGAGTTGGGCAGCAGAAATTTTTTCTGTCTGTTTGCTGTCTTTTAGCTGGATAGCAGTAATACTGTTACCATTTTGCTGATAAAAAGACTGTCCGTCGCGGCTCCAGTTGACTGATTGCCCTGGCTGCGCCTGTATCTGACCCGTAAGCAGGCAAAGAAGAATAAGGGAAAATATCCATAATGGACAACATCCTACATAACGAAGTAATCGCATTTGTTCTATTTGAGTCGGCAATATAAAGCATTTTAATAATCCGGAAGAACCAACAAGAAGAGCGGTAACATAGCTGATAAAATCTTTTTTAAGGCTGGAAGAACGGCCAACCAGGCATTGTAAAATATATACAAGAACCTCGTAAAATATTTTATAAGCTGAAAGCAGGGCCAGCCTTGTGGATAACCTATTGTGGAAAAGTTTTATACGAGTGAATAACAACTAGTTATTAATAAAATTAATATATTTATAGCGGCAACCAATTAGCACAGTTATTGCAGTATGGAATGCTGGGACATACACATAACCTTATTTAATCAATACAGTTAATTATTAATATCCTTTGAAAATCGTCTAATCATGATTCAAGTAACTTATTCTTACAAGAACCGCGAATTTTTCCAGTTGGAAGATTCTTTTATGAACCAGTTAGCGCAAATGGGGGTACGCCAGATGCAGGCCTTACTGGAGCCTTTATCAGATTCATTATTAAATGAAAACGGGAAGATCAGAATTAACCTGGATCAGCATCCTAAATTTGAGCTGGAAGGGTTCAGCAGTCAGATTAAAAACGAAATTGAAATGATTATGCGAGGAGAGTAATCATTTAATATCAACGTCTGCAAGTTCGTAAAACGTTGCATTACGTAAAGGTTGCATGGGGCGCTGTTTATATTCACTCCACACCTTGGTAAAAGCTGCTCCGTAGTAAAAAATGATAGCACTGTAAAAGATAAAAAGCAGAAGTAATACGGCAGAAGCAGAAGTTCCATAAAGTAAACCAAGATTGCCCCCAGATAACAACCTTCGCAATACTAATTTCCCTATATTAAAGAGAACACCGGTTAATAAAGCACCTGCAAATGCCACTTTCCAGTCAGGCCTTGCATCTGGTAAATAACGGAACAATACCGCGAACCAGGATGTAACAATGATGAGTGATATCAGCTGGGAAACTACACCATTGAATACAATGGCTGCACCTGGAAAGAGGTCCTTTATGTATGTGCCTAAAAACACGTGTGCGCTTTCTGCCACCAGTCCTGCGAGGAAAAGCAGGCCGGCAGCACCTATTACTATAAGTGAACGCAGTCTGCCCTGCAGCGATTGCCAGAAGTTTTCCTTTACAGGCATATGGATCATCCAGAGCTGGTTGAGAGAGCTTTTAATGACTTTCATTAAGGTAGTAGCTACGAAAAGCAGGAATATGAACAAAATAATGGCTACAGGCCCGGTTTGGGCAAGCCCCCGGAAGCCGCGTAAGGTAATTACAACCTGATGGGCGCTTTCCTTTCCCACAAGATCTCCAAGGCGGAGAAATAACTGTTTCCCTATGCTTTTACGGTCAAACAATAAGCCCATTACCTGGATGAAGATCAGTAATATTGGAGGGAGTGCAAAACTGGCAAAAAAAGCGGTAGCCCCCGCCAGACGAAGAGGATCATTGTTCTGGAGCAGCTGAAAGGCTGCCTTTAAAGTTTGGAATATTCCTTTCAGATATGCTCTTGACATATAAAAGTGCATGGTAGCTATTATAGCTACAAAAAACCATGCCTTCTTATCTGGATAGGATAAAAAAGTCCTGTGTTACCTGGATCTTATCTGGTACAGTGGTATTATCAAATATCAAAGTATTGAAATTGAAGGAACTGTCTGCCAGCGAAGTGATTTCACATAATGTGGAATCCAGGTGAAAAAAAGCGTGGGTCATTGCTTCGTAACTCATAGAGTCAATGCCACCATTCCTATATAGGAGTACATCCCCTCCCCCTTTATTATTCAGCTGGAAATCAATGTAGGCAGCCCCATGCTCAAAGGTGGAAGTATCATTTTTTGTAAAGATGGTATCCCCGTTGTTCAATGTATATTCCTTGCTAATAGTTCGCGAGATATTCCACTTCCCCTTATAATCGAGCTGTTGCACAGTGGCATTATCCTTTTTACAAGCAGTAAAGGCAAGCAATGACAAAACCAGAATCTTCTTCATGAATATAGTTCGTTGAAAAGGCTGTAAAATAGTGTTTTCTCTTTAGTCATGCAAACCAAATAACTGATTAACAGTCATTTAAAATGCATTATCCGATGAAAACCACTATATTAAACGCCTCTTTCAGAAAAATGTTACTTTTCTACTTTATCTTTTTCCGGCTCCGGCTTCCCCTTTCCGCCCAGCTTGATCTTTACCTTACCATTACCATCATCTGTGGCATGGAGATGTAATATGATTCCTCTGCGACGGTTCTTCTTTAGTTTTTCCATGTCGGTAATCCCATCATCCTTACTGGGATTACGCAGCGGAACATCCACATACAGGTCTGTGCCGGTAGTGATACCATAAACGCCAGTTACATCCATATATAAAGCGCTTGAATTAATCTGCATCGGGGGAATCAGTATTTTATTTCCTTGTAGTGTTAGGGTGTTTTTAAGGTTATCAAATGTAATATTACCGAGGTTACGTTTACGGAATACCACATCCCCGATATCTTCAATTGGTGTAAAGTGGATCAAAGCAGCCTCACGGAGATCAAAATTCAGGGTACCAAACATGGATTGCGGGGCTACCACCCCATTATCCTTTATATTACCGCTTATATCAGCCTTTGCAGACATAATTCCTTTAAGGTTTTTAGAACTCAGCGACTTCATCCCAAAATCATTAAAAGCATAAAACAACTGGTCTATATGCACGTTACTAATATCAGTATTGATCTTAAACCGGTTATTACCGCCAGCCTGTTTTATCACTCCATTCAGCTGAATACTACCTCCTGCATGTAGCAGTGAAATCTTCCTGAGCAGGATATCTTCCTGAGAAAGCGCCAGATCTGCTTTTACCTGTTGCGCTGTGAAATTACTATAGCTCACTTTATCTACCAGTACCTGTAAATTAACATTGCAGGAATTTAACATCACGTTTAGCTGGTTTACGATACGGTTTGTCTTTCTTCTATTTGCTGCTCTGGAGATGAGTACACCTGACTTACGCTTACCAAGGAAACTACGGAATTCATCGAGATCTACCATTGGGCTGCGAACATTCCAGTCCAGTTGCAACTTTTCTGGCGCGGTGAAATACAAGTTTGTGATATTACGTACACTCCCATCCATCAGCAGACTGCTTTTCTGAGTCTGGATATGGATATCCTTCAAATACAGATCCTGTCCTGTAAAATCCAGTGTGGCATTACAATTCTTAAATTTCAGGTTGCGTGGTGTATATTCCATTGCACCCTGTGTTAGCTGTACAGTTCCTTTTAAAAATGGTGTAATCGTATCTCCTGCCGCAATTCCTCCTTTATAATACAACTTCGCTTTTGCTGTACCGGCAGTAAAATTGAATACACCATTGCTGTCAGATGCATTGTTGAGATCTGTGAGCGGGAATTCAGACTTGAAATATCCTGTCAGTGCCGGGTACCTCAGGTTAGTAATATGTACGGTATCTGCCATCACGGGTATGCCATAACAATGGGCTTTCAGGCTGTACAAACTGATTATTGAATTATCATCGGTACGTGGCTGTCCGGCAACCCATTCGTTGGTAAAACTGCCATCAAAGCTGCACTCATCCAGTTCCATTCCTTTTGTAATAACCTTGTTATCTTTAGTTTTCCAGGTAACATTTACGAGTGGCAGGTCGCGGTAACGCATATAACCAGTCAATGCAAATTCTGCATCCAATGGCCTTTCTATGTGAATGCTATCAAGTTTTTCTGAAATCCTGGGGGTTAGCCAGGAAGATGCCTGGCTAAGCAACACTTTCTCTGCCACGATATGTACGTTAAACTGGCGCGATTGTTCATCAAAGTTAAATTTTGCACCGGCAGAAATGGGCTGTCCGTCTATTTCCAATCCCTGCTGCGGGATATAGAGCGTCTTCTTCAATCTGTTATACTCAATGTCGAGTGAGGTTTCAACTTTTCTGTTTTTCAGGAAGCTGCCGCGATCAGTATTAAATGCCAGACTTTTTACTATCAATTCGGTGTGCATAGAAAAAACCCAGCCGGAGTCATTATTTCTAAGTTTGCCTTTTAATTGATCGACTGCAAAATCGAATAATTTCCCTTTTTCCCGGTTATCCAGCACAATATGCATGTCCACAAATTGCAGACCGGTAATATCCGGCCCCTGGCTACGTCCACTTACTGTAGCGCTGTCCCCCTGAGCTTTACGTTTTAATACGCTGGTATTTGTATAACCAGTTGTGTCGGTGAACAAATAGATCGTTCCTTTTTCAAGACTTACCTGTTTTATGTCCAGTTTCTTACGTAGTAAAGCGAGTGTATTTACTTTTATGAAGATATGGGATACTTCAAGCAAACTATGGTGATGTTGCTCCCAGAGGCTGTCTTTAACGGTTACATCCTGCAGGGAAACGGAAATAGCAGGAAAGCTACGAACCAGTGAGGGTTCCATATTTTTAATCGTAAGTTGCCCGCCATGCAGGCGGTCATTGAGAATATCACTGATCTGATGCAGCAATTCTGTTTTGTGTAGTCTTATATACCATGCTAATCCCAGCCAAAGGATTATCAGTACACCCAGGAGGCTGCCAAAAACAATGAGGGCTATACGAATCCACTTCCGCATAATGGAATTTACGAAAAAAAGGACACTCATATTATTAGTTGTTAAAACAATATTAAATAAAGCTAGTTGGAATGGCTTTTGCGTAAGGAAATGCAACTAATCGGTTATGAAAAGACATACGTATCAGACGGGACTCATTGGAAATTGTGCTTACCTGGCGCATGTAAATGTTAATACGAATATTGACTGGCTTTGCTGGCCACGCATGGATAGTTCCTTTGTTTTCGGCGGAATGCTTGATAAAAAGAAAGGTGGCGAGTTTTCCATTCTGCCCCCCGGCGAGTATACTTCAAAACAATATTACCTGGAAAACACCAATGTGTTGTGTACAGAAATAACCAGCGAAAACGGTAAATACAGGATCATAGATTATGCTCCCCGCTTTCTCCAATATGAGCGCTATTTTAAGCCCCTGATGCTGATCAGGAAAATAGAAAGCCTGGAAGGTACTCCCCGTGTAATGGTTAAATGTGAACCCGTATGTGATTATGGTGGCCGCAAACTACGGGCACAAAGAGGTAGTAATCATATAGAGTTCCTGGGTTGCGAAGAGAACATCAGGCTTACTACTAATATACCGGTGAGTTATCTTTTTGAAGATGAATATTTCGTACTGAATGAAGATAAATACCTGCTGTTAAGCTATGGCAATCCTCTGGAAGCACCGCTGAACAGTACTGCAGAGAACTTCCTCCGGGAAACGACGCAATACTGGCGTACCTGGATCAAACACTCCAACATTGCCAACTTTTTTCAGCCTGCAGTGATCCGTTCAGCTCTGGCGTTGAAGATTCATCAGTATGAAGATACGGGTGCCATCATCGCAGCCAGTACCACAAGTTTACCGGAATCTCCGGGTAGTGGAAGAAACTGGGATTACCGTTACTGCTGGTTGCGTGATACCTACTATGTAATCACTGCGCTGAATCACATCGGCCATTTTGAAGAAATGGAAAAATACTTTAGCTATGTAGCAGATATTTCTTTCTCAGGAGATTACCGGTATCAGCCTTTGTATGGCATTACAGGTAAAAAGAACCTGGTAGAACAGATCCTGCCACACCTGGATGGATATATGGGTAACCAGCCTGTAAGGGTTGGCAATCAGGCTTACGAACATATTCAAAATGATATTTACGGACAGGTACTGATCTCTATGCTACCCTTATATACAGATCATCGCTTTGTATTTTCCGAACGTAAGGATTCTACATGGTGGATAGAATATCTGTTAAACAAAATTGAAAATACGATCGACGAAAAAGACGCCGGCATATGGGAGTTCCGCAACTTTGCAAATATTCATTGTTACAGTAATTTATTCCAGTGGGCGGGCTGTTCTGCTGCTGAAAAGATGGCGCACACTATCGGAAACAAAGATCTTGAGGAGCGGGCAATATCATTGAAGAATCGCGCAGCTGCGCATATTGAAAGTTGTTTTGATCCTGTAAGGAAAGTATATACCAATGCAGCCGGGAGTCAGCATCTCGATGCAAGCACCTTACAACTTATCATGATGAATTATCTGGATCCTGCTTCAGAAAAAGCAAAGGACCATCTTGCAGCTTTAGAGAAAGAACTCAAAACACCTAATGGTTTATTTTACCGTTATCTCCACTCAGATGATTTTGGTAAACCGAAAACAACATTTCTCGTTTGTGCGTTCTGGTATGTAGAAGCCCTGGCCTGTGTTGGGCGGATCGATGATGCGGTAACGGAATTTGAAAGTTTGATGAAATACTCTAACCACCTGCTGTTATTCAGCGAAGATGTGGATGAAGAGAATGGCAGTCAGTGGGGTAATTTTCCACAGGCTTACAGTCATGTAGGATTAATGAATGCTGCTTACAGAATTGCAATGAAATTAGATGTTCCGATATTTATGTTAAACAAAAAATAATATGTAGAGATGGTTTGCTTATAAATGTTATAACAGTTATAAAAATATTGTCACCTTTTGAATATTTTATATATTTGCCCCCGCTATATAAATATTATTTGTTACCTAAACACACACCCTAATCATGAAAAAAAACCTATTGGGCATCACTATGCTGGCCCTATTCTGTACTGCCTGTGAAAAAAACGATAACCCGGTTAAAATCGCACAGGACATGCTTGCTGTAAAGTATCTTGATTCATTAAAGTCAACCCACTTTGATGTTAAAATCAGTTACAACGCTGATAATGCCATTACCCACTATTCCATTATGGATTACCAGCAACAAGCCAACTACTCTTATATTGCAGAATATGAGAATGGAAAAATGGCTAAAACATTCCTTACTGCGGGTCCCAATGACGAACCTTATTTAAGAATGGAAGTGGGTTACAATAGTGCAGATCAGATCAACAGAATGAAAGATGTTGGCGCTGGATTAGATACACTGATCTACTCTCTTAATGGAGAACTTTCACAAATTCTGACTTACTATATAGACGAGTTTGGAGGAAAAACAGTTATAAGGCAGCGGGACTACACATGGAATAATGGTAATATTGTAAAAGAACTGGGGATTGATATCTATCCAAACGGACGGGATAGCCTTATTACCCTGTACACCTATGATGATAAAATAAATCCCCGGGCTAGAATAGCAGGTCTGTTCTGCCTCCTGGAATATTATAACCCGGAAGATATTTCTGCTAATAATATACTCACCTCCGAAGATAATAGCCAATTTATCCGTAAGACTGAGAATACTTATACTTATGATGCGGATAACTATCCGGCTACAGCAAAAAGTATAACGACAGCAATATATGACCCAAGTGATCCTTATATCGATTCTACAAATACAAGATTCGTATACAGATAACAAAGAGGTTGTATTTTATATTGAAAAAGATGCCCCCAAAAGTTGTCTTACTTTTTGGGGGCATCTTTTATGGATTAAAGAATCAGATGTTACAGTCGGTACCTGCACTGATTATCTCAGGAAATCAGCGATCTTAAAAACGCTCTCACTTCCTGGTAGTTTCTTAAATAATATCTTGCCGCAGATACCTGGCTACCTACTTTGATCGTAACAGCATCATTTGGTAATGCTTTAAAAATATCTTCATCCGTATAATCATCTCCAATAGCCAGTTTAAAATCAAATTCCCTGTCCTGCATCCATGCCAGTGTTGCTTTCCCTTTATTGATCTCCATGTTCTTTGTTTCAATCACTTTATCACCTGGCAGTATTTGTAATCCGATATCGCTGGTGAAATATCGTAAGGTATTCATTAACTCATTTGCACGCAATTCACCCAGGCCGGATTCTACTTTCCGGTAATGCCATACCAGAGAAAAACTTTTCTCTTCTATAAAAGAACCCGGTGTACGATCGGTGAATGTTTCCAGAATAGGTGCGATATCCTGTTTCCACTGATCTGTTAATCCCGAAAGTTTCTGCCACTCTGCCCCCTTCTGTTTCTGCCATGCACCATGTTCTGCTATAAGGTCCAGGTTCATATGTCCCAGCCATAGTTCCATCGTTTCATGTTTACGTCCACTGATCATGACCACCTGATTAACCGGATCATCTGACAGTTCTTTTAATAACTCATATAGTTCCGGGTCTGGCGAAGCCATATCAATATTCCGCTGGAAGCCAACAAGCGTACCATCATAATCCAGAAATATGGCACGCCTTGCAGCAGCCTTATAATCCCGCTGTATCCGCTTTTGCATCTCCATACTCATACGACGCGCGAGCATAGACAATTGCATTTGTTTCACCTCCTGTAAACGGGTCATAAAGAGTTTTACCCAATGCGAGATATTAAACTTAGAGACCACCTGCCGCATAGGTTTCATCCGGCGGGCCTGCTCTTCTTCGGGCATATTCAGTGCTTCATATAATGAACGTGCAATAGCTCCGATATTATTAGGGTTTACAATTAATGCATCAATCAGTTCTTTGGAAGCACCAGCCATTTCACTCAGGATCAGAACACCGGTATTATTCGTTCTGCTGGCAATGTATTCTTTGCTCACAAGATTCATACCATCACGCATGGGCGTTACAAGAGCCACATTTGCAAAATTGTATAATGCAGATAATGTTTCTACCGGGAATGAACGGTAAAAATAATTCACCGGATGCCAGTTCATGGTGCGGAAACGGGCATTAATGCCACCTGCCAGCATATCTATTGCTTCACGCAATTCTTTGTATTGAGGTACTGTATCCCTTGACGGTACAACAATCATATATAACACAACCTTTTCAATATATTCAGGATACATCTGCAGAAATAATTCGAATGCCTGCAATCTCTGAATGATTCCCTTGCTATAATCCAACCGGTCTATTGACAACACCATATGTGTATGCTGGAAATTCTCGCGTAAACTATCCAGTTGTTTCAATACTTCCGGATCGCTGGATAATAACTCAAACTTATTATTATCAATTCCCATGGGAAATGTTTCTGCTACTACAGCCCTGTCGTTCATCAACACAACATTCGCAGAAGCATTCACAGGTAATAAGCGGGTTACAGCATTCAGGAAATGATGACTATCATCGAAAGTATGAAAACCCAAAAGATCAGCGCCCAGCATCCCTTCCAGCAATTCTACACGCCAGGGGATTAAACGAAATAACTCAAAAGAAGGGAAAGGAATATGCTGGAAATAACCAATGGCTACATCCGGTAATGCAGCACGGACCATCCCCGGTAATAAGAGTAACTGATAGTCGTGAATCCATATTACATCTCCAGGTTCTGCTACCTGCAAAATAGCATCTCTGAATTTGTTATTCACCTGATAATAAAAATCCCAATATATCTGTTCATAGCGGGCATATACGGACATATAGTGGAAAACAGGCCACAGTACCTCATTCGAGAATCCCTCATAATAGTTATTTATTTCCTCCTGTGTCAAATAAACAGGCATCAGGTTTATCTCGCTCAGTTGTTCTTTAATTATGGGCTGAGCTTCTTCATTTACATCCAATCCCGGCCATCCAATCCAGATATTATAGCCCTGTCTGTAAATGGACCCAAGTCCTGTAGCCAGACCACCTTCACTCGGATTTAACAGGTACTCGCCCTCTTTTTCTGTGATCTTTACCGGTAGCCTGTTAGATACAATAATGGTTTTACTCATAATACAGTAATGTCTTTAAATCAAAAAAATCAAAGCTATTAGCTATGCCAATCCTAAATATGGAATGCACTTACAAAAAACGCTCCTTAAAATAGATAGGGAAAGAAAATAAAAATTATTAAATGAGGGTACAATTGGCCGTACGAAGTTACACTTTTTATCTCAGGTGAACTATCTTATTGCTAATGTGTCAGTTATGTTATGTCTGGTATCCCTTTTGCAGCATGGAGAATGAATTAAACTATTCATCATGGAACAAAGACAATTAGGTAAATCACCACTCAAGGTTGCGCCATTGGCATTCGGAGGTAATGTTTTTGGATGGACGGCAGATGAAGCAACTTCATTCAAACTATTGGATGCATTTGTAGCAAGAGGTTTCAATCTTATTGATACTGCTGATGTGTATTCAAAATGGATACCGGGTAATAAAGGCGGAGAATCTGAAAAGGTGATTGGGAACTGGATAAAGCAAGGCGGAAAAAGAGATAAAGTAGTGATTGCAACAAAAGTAGGGGGAGAAATGGCTCCTGATAAAAAAGGGCTCGCACCACAATATATTGAGAAAGCCATTGAAGATTCTCTTCACCGTTTACAGACAGATTATATTGATCTTTATCAGACACATTATGATGACCTGGAAACACCTGTAGAGGCTACACTGGAAACATATGCAAAACTGATCAAAGCCGGCAAAGTACGTGTTATCGGCACCTCTAATATGAGTCCCGAAAGATTGCTGCAATCATTACAGGCCAGCGAACAATATGGTTATCCAAGATATGAAACATTACAACCTGAATATAACCTCTATGACCGCCAAAAATTTGAGCGGGAATATGAGCCGATTACCAGGCAATATGATTTGGGAGTGATTAGTTATTATTCACTGGCCAGTGGTTTTCTGAGTGGTAAATACCGTTCTAAAGAAGATGCTGCAAAAAGTCCGCGAGGGAAGAAAGCACTCAGTTATCTGGATGAACGTGGAATGAATATTTTAGATACACTTGATGAAGTAGCGGCAAGTTATCACACAACACCGGCAAGTGTTGCCATTGCATGGCTTGTACAGAGGGAAGGCCTGACAGCACCTATTGTCAGTGCAACCAATATAGAACAACTGGATGAATTGTTTAAGGCAACTCAGTTGAATCTGGATGCAGGAGCTATTGAAAAATTAAATATTGCAAGTGACTATACGGATGTATAATAATAAAGTTTTAAGAGGGCGTATCTTACTTTTAGTACGCCCTCTTTTTGGTTGGGCCCGATTATTTCTAACTGATTTTAATCACTGTTTTCCCCTCGCTTTTCCCTTGCCTGCTTAATTCGATAGCCGCAGGAACTTCTTCCAGGCTTATCACAGCAGCCACTGAAACTTTTAGCATTCCATTATTTACTGCATCAGTTAAAGAATCAAGAGATTCCACTGTACTTTTTGTTTCAAAATTACCTCCTGTGATATTCTTTTCTTTCAATGCATGACTATCTGCAACAAAGTTCGTTGTCAAAGCCACACCACCATCTTTCACCAGTGCAGACATAGTTTTAAAAGCTTCCGCATTGCTGGCAAGATCAATCAGCCCATCCACGCCATCAGGATATTTAGCTTTTATCTCGTGATCGACTGACAGCTTTTTATAATTGATTGTTTCTCTCGCACCCAATTCTGTAACACGTGAAGCCCCTTCATCATCGCTGACAGTCGCTATCACATAAATCCCCTGCATATTAGCCAACTGAATTAAGAAAGAACCTACACCTCCAGTAGCACCTACGAGCAGCAATGTCTGTTCGTGTTTAAGTCCCGATTTTTCCACTAACTGTTGTGCGGTCATACCGGCAGTGGGTATAGCTGCAGCTTCGGTGAGTGAAATCTTTGCAGGCGCCCGGGAAATGATCACACTATCCGGTACAATGGCATACTCCGCAAAAGCACCTTCACCTATTGGTGCATGAATGAATTGTCCATACACGACATCTCCTTCCTTAAAATGGGTTACTCCTTCTCCCACTGATTCAACAATACCAGCACCATCCGTGCCCATAATCAGGGGGAATTGGTGCGGCATTTTCCCATCCAGGATACCATCTGTCAACTTCCAGTCAAAAGGGTTCATACCTCCCGCGGCTACACGGATAATAAGTGTACCAGGTTTTACTGTGGGCTTTGGAAGCTCCATTACTTCGGGAGCGGATTTAAATTTAGAAACAGCAACTGCTTTCATGAATACTAAGGAGTTAATATGGTGATGAATTTATTTCTTGGAAACCGCAACACGCTGCGCACTGTAGATACCAGCATGCCCACTGAAATAGTAAGCCGTAAAACAGGCCACGGCAAAATACAACGCATGCTCCGTGCCAAAAAGTTCTATGCCCATGAGGGTACAGGCTATAGGCGTATTGGTGGCCCCTGCAAATACGGCAATAAAACCAAGGCCGGCAAACAGATCTGGAGGTGCACCCACTAATCCCGCTATTGTAACACCTAATGTAGCACCGATAAAGAATAACGGGGTAACTTCCCCGCCTTTGAAGCCCATACCCAGTGTGATAGCTGTAAAAAGCAACTTCCAGAACCATGCCCAGGTGGGAACATAACCATTAGTAAATGCTGCAACAATGCTTACGCCAGACTCATTCGATGCCGTTACTCCTAATCCTAAATAATCATGAGTTCCCAGCAACCAGCATAACAGGATTATGATTATTCCACCAATAGCAGGAATCAGCCATGCCGGGCGGATAAATTGTTTTGCATACTTCTTAATGTTACGCATGCAGGTAGAAAATGTAAAACTGGCAAGTCCGAAAGCAACACCGCTAACAATCACTTTTGCCAAAAGCAACAGATCGAAATGTATAAAATGAAAAAGGGAAGGTTTCGCTTCATGAAATAAGATCTGGTAATGAGTGTGATGGATGCCCCATGCACCGCAAACAATATCTGCAAAGATAGCTGCAATCAGGCAGGGAATCAGTGCATCATAGCGGATTACGCCTATAGCCAGTACTTCCAGAGCAAAAACGGCCCCTGTGAGCGGCGTGCCAAACACCGCGCCGAAACCGGCTGCTATACCCGTCATTAACAGAATACGAACATCTGCCTGCTTCAGGCGCATCCTGCGGCCTAAAAAGTTTGCCATACTGCCACCGATCTGTACAGCAGTACCTTCCCGGCCGGCAGATCCTCCAAAAAGGTGTGTAATAATAGTTGTAAGTAATACCAGCGGAGCCATGCGGGCCGGTACGCCCCCGCCCGGTTCATGGATCTCATCCATAATAAGGTTATTCCCTGCTTCAGACTTACCACCAAACTCTTTGTAAATGAAATAGATACCAACACCTGCGAGGGGCAGGAAATAGAGCAGCCACTCATGGTCATAGCGGTACTCAGTTACATATTCCAGCAACCAGAGGAAAAGAGCCACCAATGTGCCCACAATAAGGGAAAGAGGAATAAGAATAATGGTCCAGCGGATAAGCTGATAAGCGATAGTAAATTGCTCAAATGACTGTCTGATAAACTTCATAACCTACAAATAAACTTAATATGATGCCCCCTCACAGGAGCATCCGTTTCAATTTGTAGGCGTCATCAGTTCCGGCTAACTAATGCCCGGACGGTTCTTGTGCAGGAAGACACCATTTCCTGGTATAGGGACAAATATAACATGTAAGTGCTAAAGATTAAAATTATCTTCTTCGTATCTTCAGAATGTTTTAAGAATGTTATTGCAATTTACAAAGCCTAAGCTGTACAGAACAATGAGATTTTACCTTCAACTGTTTATATTTACATCAATGATATCCTCTACCATGGCGCAAACAATGCCTGTAGATACATCAACAATCTCCATAAAAGATACTACTACAACCCTTTTTGACAGGCGTGCTGCCATAAAGAACTACCGCCCTTCCATTGCTGGGATCGCTGTTCCGGCTGTAATGGTTGGTTATGGCTTCTTTGCGCTGAAAAATCCGACACTACTATCTATCAATCATACCACCAGGGCTGAATTAAGGGAAGACAATCCGGGCTTCTCCACCAAAATTGATAATTATCTTGAGTACTCTCCTGCACTGGCTGTATATGCACTCAACCTTGCTGGGATTCATGGCGCTCATAATTTCCGTGACAGGACAATGATCCTGGGTATTTCCGCCCTGCTGATGACAAGTACGGTGGGCATCCTGAAAAACAGTACACATATATTACGCCCTGATGGAAGTACTTATAACTCCTTCCCTTCTGGCCATACTGCGACTGCCTTTATGGGAGCACAGTTTATGTGGCAGGAATATAAAGATGTAAGTCCCTGGTATGGGGTGGCTGGTTATGCAGCGGCAACTGCCACCGGCGTACTACGGTTGTACAATAACCGCCATTGGGTTAGCGATGTGGTTACTGGTGCCGGTATTGGTATCCTGAGCACAAAAGCAGCTTACTGGATCTATCCCAAACTGCAACGGTTATTCATACCTAAATCCGCCATGAATGCAATGATTCTGCCTACTTACAATGCAGAATGGAAAACTGCGGGTATCAGCCTTGTGTTCCTACCAAAATAAGGCATTGTTATCTTTATATTAAGAACCTGTTATCAGTTGGTAACTGACCTCCAGAGAAAATAAGTTTGCAAAAATAACTTTTCTATGGATCGTCGTTCATTGCTGAAAAGCCTTGGCCTGGGTGCACTGGTTAGCACCCTCCCGGGCACCCGCTCTCTTGCTGCTATTACTTCTACCACTAAAAAACCTGCATTAAGGTTTGCCCACCTTACAGATGTACACCTGGAACCCGAAATGCATGCATCGGAAGGCCTTGCGAAATGCCTGCATCATATTCAGTCTCAAAAAGATAAGCCCTCCTTTATTATGAATACAGGGGATTGTATCATGGATGCACTAAAACAACCTAAAGACCGGGTGGAAGTACAATGGAAACTCTGGCATGATCTCATGAAAAATGATAATAGTCTGCCAATAGAATATTGTATTGGTAATCACGACTGCTGGGGTGCTGGTCAGACATCAGACCTGCTCTATGGTAAAAAATATGCACTGGAGATGATGCGGCTGGAAAAACCTTATCGTAGTTTTAACAAAGCCGGCTGGCACTTTATAGTTCTTGACAGTATCCAACCTAAAAAAGATGGTGTATGGTATACCTGTAAACTGGATGATGAGCAATTCGATTGGCTGGAAAAAGATCTGAAGGCAAATACCACTATGCCTATCATCGTCTTATCACATGCTCCTATTGTATCCGCAGCAACTGTAGTTGTCGACAATAAATATAAAGATGAGATCGGATACCAATTGGGATTAGGTTCTATGCACGTAGATTCTGCACGTATTGTTGCATTATTCGATCAACATCCTAATGTTAAACTTTGTTTAAGTGGACATATCCACCTTTACGAACAGGTTATGTACAATGGCGTTACATACATCAGCAATGGTGCGGTAAGTGGTAACTGGTGGAAAGGAAAACGTTATCAGACAGACAATGGCTATGCTATGGTAAATCTGTATGACGATGGTAGTTTTGAGAACGAGTATATTCCTTATGGCTGGAATGTTTAACTTTTTTTACGTTTCTCATCTGCCTTATCCTTACTATCATATTCATTTTCATCATATCCTTCCAGGGTATTATTTTTATCATCATTGAACTCCTTTTTGGGAGCAGCTTTTGCGGCTTGAACATTGGTAGCATTTTCGCGTTTTGTCTGTTTAATAGTACGTTGAGTGCTCGTTGTTTTTTTAACTGTCATAACAATACATTTTACATATAGAGTTACAAAAATGCTGCCATGCAAAACAGAAGAGGATGCATCATATTACTGATACATCCTCTTTTCATTTTATTCTATATTGATATCATTTTTAATCTCGTCAGTTGCCTGTAATATAACTTTATCCCCTGGCATCAATTGACCAAACACTTCCGTTGAATCATTATGCCGATTTCCTTCTTGCACATCTATCCAGTGCGTACGACCATTTTTAATGGCTATCACATACTTTCTTTCCGTAGAAGTAACGATTGCACTACCTGGTACAACCATTGCCTCAAGGGAGCCCGTAACCGGTATTACAATTTCTGCATACATACCAGGTTTAAGCTGATGCTGCGGATTCTGTACATCTACTTCCACAGCTTCTGAACGATAGTGGTCATTTAATGAACCGGCCTGCCGGCTGATACCTCCTGCAAATTCAACTCCCGGTAATGCATTCACGTGAAATTTCACTTGCCTCACAGCTGAGAGTTGCGCACTGTATGCCTCCGGTACCTGCACTACCAAACGCAGCCGGCCCTCCTGCTCCAGCATCAGCATAGGACGCCCGTCAACATTTGTTGTAGGGCCAACCAACGCTCCTGGATGAATATTACGTTCTGTGATCACCCCATCAAACGGAGCGGTCACCGTCAGATAACTACGGGTAGCTTCCAATGCACGCAGATTAGCCAGCTCACTATTCATAATAGCACTATCTGCCAGCATCTTTGCATTTGCCACTTCCACATCATGTGGGGAAATAGTACCAGGGGTTTCACTGACAGCCAGAGTACGTTCGTAGTTATCTCTTGATCCTGCAAATACAGCTTTCGCCTGCAGGTATTTTGACTGTGCTGCATAATATTGCTGGATGATTTCCGGTGCATCCAGCTGTAACAATAATTGTCCTTTTTTCACTACACTTCCACGGTCTACCATTATATCTCTTACAAAACCATTTACACGTGGGTAGATACTTACCTTTTGATAAGCCTCCAATACAGCTGGGAGTTCTATACTGGAAGAAAGGGGTTTCTTAATTACTTCGGTGAGCGTATAATTGTTAACGTTATCTTTCTTCGTTGTTCTCTTTTTTGATGAAGCGGTATTACAGGCAGCCAGTAATACCACAACACTAGTGATAATCACGATATTCTTATACATGAGTGATGATTGTTTTATGGTCAGCAATATTTTTTTCAGGCATAAGGGAGGGTGAGTCGTAAGTAGTTTTACGCTGCATGGCGGCATACACCAGTGGTAATACAAACAACGCAGCCACTGTGGATGCAATCAGCCCACCTATCACAGCTCGTCCTAATGGGGCAGTCTGATCGCCCGATTCGCCCATTCCGGATGCCATAGGGATCATACCTGCAATCATGGCAAGACTGGTCATGAGGATAGGACGCAAACGGATCCCGGCACTCACAATACCTGCTTTATAAGCATCCCTGTATTCCAGCCTAAGCTTTTCTGCATTTGTAACAATAAGGATGGCATTAGCCACTGATACTCCGGTAGACATAATCATACCCATGTAAGACTGCAGATTAAGTGTAGATTCTGTAAGCAATAACATAAGCAGTGCACCCGCAATTACAGCCGGGACAGTTACAAGTACAACAAAACTCAGTTTAAATGACTGATAGTTGGCTGCTAAAAGTAAGAAGATTACGACGATGGCCAGGATCAGACCATTCTGCAATCCGCCAAGTGTTTCCAATAGTAGGCTGGAACTACCCTTTACCTCTGTTTTTAACCCTCTGGGAGGCGGCCCAAGTTCATCAATTTCCCTTTGTACAGCTGTTGTTGCTCTCCCAAGATCAGCACCAGAAATATTTGCACTCACAGTCAGAAATCTACGGGGGCCGGCACGGTCATATTCTCCGGGCATTTCGCTATATGAGAAGGTTGCTACGTCGCCAAGTACCGGGCGTGATTGTCCTTTTACCAACGGGATCTCTTTCAGATCGTCTACAGTCTGCATATTGTATTCCGGAATTTGTACCTGCACCTGATAGGTGTAGGCACCTTTCTGATCCAACCACTGATTCTTTTCAGAAAAACGGCTGGAGGAAGTTGATGCTGTAACTGAGCGGGCCACCTGGTAGATATTCAATCCCATCTGTGCCACTTTAAAGCGGTCTACATTAATATTGATAACCGGATAGTGCAATGGCTGGGCAATCTGTACATCCCGGAGGATATCGATCCGCTTCAGCCTTTCTACCAATCTATCTGCATATTCCTCAATCTGCTTCATATCTTTACCTGCCACCCGCACTTCAATGGGTGTTGCTGAACCCTGGCTCATAATCTTCTCTGTCAGGTCTACCGGCTCAAAAGATATCCGTAATTCCGGATAGTGAGTAGAGATTACTTTCCTAAGCCGGTCTTTTAACTTGTCTATATCCGTCTTATAATTTTCATCCAGATTTACCTGCAATACTGCCTCATGTGTGCCGGCATTGAACACATACAGGTTACTTGAACCAAAGCTGCTGGGTATTAGTCCCACATAAGCTGAACTGATAGCCACATTTCCATTCACAGTACTATCTATCAGCTGTAATACCTGATGTACTTTCTCTTCAGTACGTTCCAGTCTTGTACCATCCGGTTCACGCAGGCGAAGCTGGAATTGTCCACCATTAAGATGCGGCATCAGGTCTTTTCCTATTACCATAAAAGCGGCACCGGCAGCTGCAAATGCAACAATAACATACATAGTGATCACCAATGCAGAATGCTTGCCTAACATTTCCAGCGTACGTATAAACCAACCTTTAAAGCGCTCAAAACTGCTGTTTTTTTCCGGATGTTGCTGCTGATCGGACAAATGGGAGTCTACTTCTTTGATTTCTTCTTCGTCCAATGCCAGTCCCGCATGTGCATGTGGCTGCCCATGATGATACTGGAATTTCTCTTCTTTTAGCCACCAATTGGAGATAACAGGTACCAGTGTTTGTGCAGTAAAGAATGATGCAATCATGGCAAATCCGATAGACAAAGACAATGGCAGAAACATTGCTTTAGGTACGCCTGTCATAATAAGTGAAGGTGCAAATACCGCCAGGATACAAAGCAGGATGAGTAATAAAGGGAAAGCTATTTCCTCACATGCTTCATAGATGGCTTGTCGTTTAGGCTTGCCCATTTCCAGGTGCTGGTGAATATTTTCTATGGTGACAGTCGCCTGATCTACCAGCACTCCTATTGCCAATGCAAGACCACTAAGAGTCATGAGATTTATTGTTTGTCCGGCCAATTGTAATCCAAGTACCGCACTTAATATTGCTACAGGGATAGTGATTACCACCACAAGGCAACTACGTAAATCCCGCAGGAAAAGTAATACCATCAAACCAGTTAACAGTGCTCCAAGTAAGCCTTCTGTCACCAGTCCTTTTACTGCATTGATCACGGCTACTGACTGATCAAATTCGTAGGTAATTTTCGTATCTTCCGGCAGCAGGCTTTGCATTTCCGGTAGTTTAGCCTTAAGTTGTTTTACAACTTCCCAGGTAGATGCATCGGCAGTTTTAACTACCGGCATATATACTGAACGTTTACCATTCACCAGTGCATAGTCTACTGTTATATCTGCTGCATCAGCTACATTCGCCACATCCTTAACAAACACGGTGGATTGACCATTGGTCGTAATGGGAATATCACCGAAATCTTTCACTTGTTCCTCTAATGAGTTGATGGTTGTGAGGTACATTTTATTGTTAATACGGATATTACCGGAAGGCGTCATCACATTATTTTTTGCAATGGCTTCCACTACCTGGTCTGCACTTAAGTTATAACTACGCAATTGCTCCGGGATGACATTCACTACTACAGAACGGGCATTGGCGCCAAATGCAGGTGGTGCTGAAAGACCGGGAACAGATGAAAACATAGGCCGTATACGGGTATTAGCCAGGTCGTAAATATCTTTCAGAGAGCGGGTTTTAGAACTGAATACCAATTGTCCAACCGGCAGTGAAGATGCATCAAAACGCACTACCTGCGGAGGTGCGGCCCCCGGTGGAAAAAAGTTCATAGCACGGCTAACCTGTAAAGCTACCTGTGCCGATGCTTCTGCCATATTGGTGGTTTCGTAGAAAGTAAGTTTGATCATGGTGAGACCCTGGATATTTTTGCTACTGATATTTTTGATCCCATTTACATACAGAAACTGGTCCTGTAATCTTGTAGCAAAGAAGCCTTCCATTTGCTGGGAAGACATGCCTCCATATGGTTCTATTACATATATCGTAGGCAGGTTCAGTTTAGGAAAAATATCTATCGGGATATTTATCACGGCCAGTATTGAAAACAAGAACACGCCCAGAGTAATTACGACTACGGACAATGGCTTTTTCAATGCAGTTGCAACTAATGACATAATGATTGGTTTTAAGTTTTTTATTGCCGGCGTGCGGTTTCCAGTTGCTGCACCAACTGCTGTAAATGATTACTGGCAAATGCCTCCATGAAAAGGGCCTGCCATGCAGCATTATGGGTTTGCACAAGGTCTGTCTCTGCACGGTTCAGCACATACAATGCATTGGTTACTTCTATGATATTCGTAAGGCCCCCCTTATAGAGTGCCATTTTTTGCATAGCTGCGGCCCTGGCTGCATTGAGCTGAGCAGGCATTTCAAATAGTTTATCCATGGCGGTATGAATATTTATCTGTGCCTGCATCAACTGGTTATCCAATAAGGTATGCGAGGCTTCGAGCTGACTTTCGGCCGCCTGTGTACGCAAGCGTTGCTCACGCATCTTATCACGTGTGTGCCCGATATCTGTAAAATTATAAGCAACACTTACTCCTGCGAGGTAATTATAGCGGCTATAACCGATACCACTCAACAGGTTTTTGTTAAATATATCATTGTATTGTGTGCTGGAACCACGCATCCATCCTGCAACCATCAGCGATACCTTCGGTAACGCGTCTTTCCGGATCACATCTTCATGCTTTTTTTGTTGCTGGAATAATGCATTGTAAAATTGCAGAGCAGGGTGTTCCTGTTGTACAACAGCGGTATCCGTTGCATTTTCAAGCATCTGTACCAATCCTCCATTATATAATGTATCTGGAATTATAACTGAGCTATCGAGACCGGTAAGGATACCCAGGTGCATCCTTACCTGGTTATACCCGTTCTGCATATCCAGATAATTCAGCCTGGCCTTGGAAAGTTCTGCGGTAGCAATAGAACTGTCTACCCCTGGTTTAAGTCCATGCAATACAATCACTGTAACCGCTTGTAATACAGAACGGGTGCGGGCAATATTATCTGCCTGAATACGCATCATAGCGTAGTATTGCAACAACCGGAGGTAGTCCTGGATCACGGAAACCGTCAGATCATTTGCTGTGATGTCTGCATCTGAGGTGTATACTTTTTGTTGTTGCAGGGCTTCTTCCCGCTTACTTCGGTATGCACCAAAATTATATACCTCCCACTGCATCTGTGCCAGTGCAATATTTCCGCTCATCACTTCGGAACGGTTGGCATCCCTGATACCACCGGAAGTAGACGGGATGGTACTCATAGGAAAGTAAGAACCGTAAATACCATTATCGGTACCCGCATTCACTTCGTCCAGTAGTTTCATAGAAGGCCACCACTGATGATTTACATCTGTGGAATGTGCCACGGCGGCCTCGGATAATGCCCTTTTTACCTTTAAAGTGGGATAGTGCTGCAGGGTAAGCGTAATTGCCTGCTGCAGCGGTAATTGTGCATAGGAACGGATGGTCATGCCAATGAAAAGGCAAAACATAGCCACCCACGTTCCTGCAGTAATGTTACATCGCATACTGATGGAAAGTGTTAAAGTACCCGGGGGCAACAGCCCCGGACTACAAATAATAAATTAGCGTTGAATGTGTAAATTGGATTAAGCGGTGGGCGGGCCTCTCCAGTTATTCAGGGAGACAGCTACACTGATATAGGATTGTGTATAGCCTTTATAATGGGAACAGATAAAAACGAAGAGAGATTTGATCCTGATACTTGAAACAACAATACAATGCTCATTAAAATCATTCAGGGCTTTTGTACGGTAATAGAACCGCTGCCGCTTCTCTCCCACAAAAAGATGACCTTGAGTATGTATGGTATCAGACGAATCAATCAGCAATTCGTGAGCTGAAGAAACAGTACTATGCCTCACCTCCTGCATCGATGACAGAAGGAATAAACATGAAATAAATAGTACTAGCAGCTTTAGCTGTTTCAAATGAAACCTTTTAGGAGTTGCAAGATATTTATTATGTGTTATAAAAAGTAGTTAAATCCATCTTTTAAGCAAATTATAATCTGCCATACCGGCAATCTCAGGATCAATGTTTCGTTATATTTGCCATATGAACTGTCTGATTGTTGATGACAATAAAATGGCCCGTACTGCAATGAAGCAACTGGCCAGCCATGTAGAACAATTGCATGTACTGGGAGAATGCACCAGTGCGATAGAAACTTATAACCTGTTGCAGAAGGAAAAGATAGATCTGTTGCTGCTGGATATCGAAATGCCTGGTATGAGCGGCATCGAACTTACCCGTAATCTGGGTAAAAAAGCTCCTGTTATCATTTTCACTACTGTAAAGAAAGACTATGCGGTAGAAGCTTTCGAACTCAATGTAGCGGACTATCTGATCAAACCTGTAAGCCCTGCAAGATTTATCCAGGCCATAGAAAGGGCCAGGGAAATTTGTGAGACACAGTCCCAGCAACAGGAATTACAAGTATCCGACAATGAATTTGTATTTATACGCGATAATGGGGTGCTGAAGCGCATTAAGATCGACGAAATCCTTTTCCTGGAAGCCATGGGAGATTATGTAAAGCTCCATATCCCTCAGAAATATTACGCAATCCATACCACTCTGAAGGCGGTAGAGGAAAAACTTCCTGCGGGTAGGTTTATGCGGGTACACCGCTCTTATATAGTAGCACTTGACAAAATAGAAGCCATTGAAGATGGCACCATCGTGATTCAAAAGAATGCAGTACCAATAGCAGATGCATATAGATCAGCCCTTAACAGCAGGCTGAATCTGCTGTAAAAATACCAAAACGACAGTTTTTCCTTTTCTAACGATTACTATTGCCTGTTAAACAACTTGTAGGAATTTTGGGTGTTATGCAGATGTACCTTTAGGTCATCATAGTAATCAATCACAAAAACAAAAATTAATTATCATGAAAAAGTTAGGAATAATGATGGCTGCTGCCATGCTGTTAGTTGGTACCGCTACTTTCGCAAATACTACAAAACCTGCTAATACAGCTAAAGCTGTGAAGACTGCACAAGCTGCAAAACCTAAAGTGCATCACAAACACCATAAAGGTCATAAGAAAGCAGCAGTAGCTCCGAAAGCAAAATAAGGTATAATTACCTTGCGAATGATCAATCGCGCATTACCTTGGGGGGTAGTCTACTATTCCCTATCGTAATCCGCAATTGATCATTCGTTGTTATCTTTATATAGCTTATCAATTCCTCTATGCAGCCTAAACAGATTAAATATTACTTATTAGGCCTGTTCCTTACAGGCATGGTATTATTTATTGTGCTGCAGTTTAACTCCGCCCAGAATATCCGTAAACTCATCTCAGGTAATGAACAATTACTTAACGAGCTGAACGTAAAAAATGAATTACAGAAACTGCAAACCAACATTGCCAAAACAGACAGTAAAGTAAGGGGTACTGTCATCTCCCAGGATACACTCAATATTACCGGCATTGAAGCCGAAGTAGCTGTTATCAAAGCAGACCTTAAAGAGATCAATAAACTTGTTCTCAATGATAGTACAGAGAAACTGCTTACACAGCTTAATTATTTAGTGGAAGAAAAGAACCGTTTCAATATTGAAGTGCTTGACTCTTTTTATAGTCATGGAAAATGGTCTGCCGAAAGGCTGATTAACGCTCAAAAAGGTAAACGGTTGGGAGAAGCCATCACCGGCATTTTGCACCAGCTTGATACTACACGGCAAACGGAAATGAACCGTACTACCCATCTCATAGATACCAGCGGTCAGAAAGCACAGAATTGGGGCACCATCATGATGGTATTTGCCTGCATTTTCAGCCTTCTTGCCTTTTTATATATCACCAGCAGAATTCATAAACAGGAACAACTAATAGAAGCGCTGGATCAGTCACAACAGCAGGAAAAGAAACTGACGGCGATCAAAGATCAATTTCTGGCTAATATGAGCCATGAAATACGAACGCCGATGAATGCGGTGCTGGGATTTACCACCCTGCTGAAGCAGCAGCCCATGAATGAGAAGTCGCGGGAATATGTAACGGCTATTCATAGTGCAGGTGAAAATTTGCTGGATATCATCAACGATATTCTTGACATTTCAAAGATAGAATCGGGCATGATGCGGCTGGAACCGGTATCGTTCAGTCTGCGCGGCATGCTGCATTCCCTGCAAACCATGTTCCAGCCTAAAGCCATCGAAAAAAACCTGACCCTTTCTGTAGATATTAATGAGGATGTTCCGGATATCCTTTTCGGAGATGCGATGCGGCTTACGCAGGTATTAGTGAATCTCACCAATAATGCAATTAAATTCACCCATCAGGGACGCGTAAACATTATAGTCAGTAAATTAGGAACTCAGGAACAGACCGTACGCCTGTTATTTACCGTTACAGATACCGGAATAGGCATTGCATCTGATAAACTGGCAGCTATTTTTGACCGGTTCAACCAGGCAGAAGCTGATACGACCCGTAAATACGGCGGCACCGGGCTAGGACTAACCATTGTAAAGCAATTAGTAGAGTTACAGCACGGCGCGTTGATTGTTGAAAGTGAACCAGGTAAAGGCAGCAGTTTCAGGGTAGAACTGCCTTATGCACTGGGGGAAATGTTGTCCGAAAACGGGGATAACTATTCGCCGGATAACTTCAGCCTGTTACACCAACCGGATATCCGCCTGCTGGTAGCAGAAGATAACAAAATGAATCAGGACCTGTTGCGCCATCTGCTGGGCAACCGGCAGCTACATTACCAGCTGGTAACAAACGGACAGGATGCTATCAATGCGCTCACTAAGAATCACTTTGATCTGGTGCTGATGGATATCCAGATGCCGGGAATGGATGGTTACACAGCCGCCCAAAAGATCCGCAGTGAACTTCATTCCAATATCCCAATTATTGCCATGACAGCACATGCCATGGCAGGAGAAAAAGAAAAATGCCTGCAAGCCGGAATGAATGAATACCTGGCTAAACCGATCAGGGAAGAAGAGCTATATCGAATGATCCAGGTATTTACCGGTAAAAACAGTACACCTGAATTATTTATATACAATAACGGGCACGGATATCTTACAGATAGTGACAATAACATTGTTCAGTTGCAATACCTCCGGGAGCTTTCTAAAGGCGATAAAGATTTTGAGAATGGCATGTTGCAACAATTCCTTACACAGCTTCCGGAAGATCTTGCATTATTAAAAAAAGCTATTACGGAAGAACAGATTGCAGACATCCGCAGTGCAGCCCATAACCTGAAAACCACAATCTCTTTTATAGGGCTGGAATCAAAATTATATCCCCTTCTGGAACCAATGGAAACACTGGAAGCTTCCAGCTATAATCCTGCAAATATTTCTGATAAGTTCAACACCCTCAAACAGTTATGCATGCAGGCCATGCAGGAAACACTAAATATCCTGTTATAATATATCGGTAATTCCCTATCCATAATATCTCATTAATCAACCCTGACTTCGCTTTTCCCTTTTTCAACGACAGTTATTCCTTATTCACCGAAACCAGTTCGAAAACGCCTGCTCACGATCGTACATTTACATCAGAAACAATCAACAAATTACAAATCTAATAATTCTTAAAATTACGATCATGAACATCAAGAAAAGTCTTATTGTAGCTGCATTATTTATGAGTGTTAGTGCTATCACTTTTGCACAAACTCCTGCTACTAAACCAGCAAAGAAAGAAAAAGCAAAAACTGAAAAACCAGCTTCTGACACCACTAAGGCTGTTAAGAAAGCACACCATGCTCCTAAAAAAGCAGCTTAATCAGCAAAGCTTAAACGATGTAATAGAGAGAGCCGCTTCATATGAAGCGGCTCTCTCCGTTTTAATATAATGTTCTATCCCCCTTTTCCTGCCAGTCCTTAAACACCTTACCGGCTTCCTGAACAGTTAACTGAATAAAGGGGATTTTCTTTTCGGAATGGGGCTGCTGGATTTCCTGGTAGATGAATGAATCATCGAAATCAATAGCCGCGGCGTCATCTTTTGTATTAGCAAAATAGATCCGTTGCGGCCTGGCCCAATATATAGCCCCCAGGCACATTGGGCAGGGTTCACAGGAAGTGTATATTTCGCAATCATGCAGCTGAAAAGTACCTAAATGAGTACAGGCCTCCCTGATAGCCATCACTTCTGCATGGGCGGTAGGATCATTGTTGCTCAGCACCTGGTTCCAGCCTCTGCCTACTATTTCATCTCCACGTACTACAATAGCGCCAAAAGGTCCGCCATCCCCATTTTCCATGCCTTTACGTGACAATTCCACTGCTATCTGCATAAAGTGATGTTCTCTTTCGCCAGCCATATGGTTTTTTATTTCAAATGTAAGAAAATAAGATGCGACAGCATCATACATTAAAAAACCCGGACAAAGAATTGCCCGGGTATTCTGTAACTGTATATCGTCGTATTTAAAACTTTTTCTGATGCATTATACAGTATGATTATTCCGAACTACCACTACTCCGTCAAACACATCTATCAATACTGGTTTCGATTTATCAATATCACCTGCCAGGATCTTTTTACTCAACAAGTTTACAATCTCTTTCTGGATAAGGCGTTTCAGAGGCCTTGCACCAAATTGCGGATCATATCCCTGGATTGCCAGGTACTCTAATGCATAGTCTGAGAATTCCAAAATTATGCCATTTTGTGCGAGCAGATTTTTAAGCTGCTGCAACTGGATATTGATGATTCCCTTAATCTCGTCACGCAATAATGGCTGGAACATAATAACTTCATCCACACGGTTTAAGAACTCCGGTCTGATCGTTTTTCTTAACAAATCCATCACTTCTGCCTTGGTTGCATCCACAATCGTTTCCCTGTTCTCTTCATTTATCTTTTCAAAGTTATCCTGGATAATCTGGCTACCCATGTTACTGGTCATGATGATGATGGTGTTCTTAAAGTTCACTACACGGCCTTTGTTATCCGTGAGGCGGCCGTCATCCAATACCTGCAGCAGAATATTGAATACATCCGGATGCGCTTTTTCTATTTCATCAAGTAATACAACAGAGTAAGGTTTACGTCTTACCGCTTCTGTCAGTTGTCCACCTTCATCATATCCCACATATCCCGGAGGTGCACCTACCAGGCGGCTTACCGAATGTTTTTCCTGGTATTCACTCATATCTATCCGCGTCATCATCGAATCATCGTCAAACAGGTATTCTGCCAGTGCTTTCGCCAGCTCCGTTTTACCTACACCGGTCGTACCCAGGAAGATAAATGAGCCAATCGGCTTTTTAGGATCCTGAAGTCCTGCACGGCTACGGCGGATAGCATCAGATACTGCTATAATGGCTTCTTCCTGCCCTACTACACGCTTATGCAATTCATCTTCCAGCCTTAACAGTTTATCCCTTTCGCTCTGCATCATACGGTGCACCGGAATGCCTGTTGCTTTCGCTACATTCTCAGCTATATCTTCGGCATCTACTTCTTCTTTTAACAAACGTTTATGATCTGTTGAAATATCATTTAGTTCTGCCGAATATTTTGATACCAGTTCTTCCTGTTCTTTTACCTTACCATAGCGTATTTCTGCTACTCTGCCGTAATCACCGTTACGCTCAGCCTGCTCAGCTTCCTGTTTGAGATTTTCTATAGATGCCTTTGCATTCTGCACTTTATCTACAATCTCTTTTTCTGCCTGCCATTTTGCTTTAAAGGTATTACGTTGTTCACCCAGCTTGGCTATTTCTTCATTCAGTTCGCGCAGTTTTGTTTCGTCATTCTCCCGCTTGATCGCTTCCCTTTCAATTTCCAGCTGACGGATCCTGCGTTCCAGTTCATCAAGTTCTTCCGGCATGGAATTCATTTCCAGGCGAAGCTTGGCAGCACTTTCATCTATCAGGTCTATCGCTTTATCCGGAAGGAAGCGGTCTGTGATGTAACGGTGTGATAATTCTACAGCTGCAATGATCGCTTCGTCTTTGATCAGCACGTGATGATGACTCTCGTACCGTTCTTTCAGTCCGCGGAGAATCGAGATAGCATCTTCCACACTGGGTTCATCTACCATCACCTTCTGGAAACGGCGTTCCAGCGCTTTATCTTTCTCAAAGTATTTCTGGTATTCGTTCAGGGTAGTAGCACCGATAGCCCTTAATTCTCCACGTGCCAGTGCCGGTTTTAATATATTTGCGGCATCCATTGCACCTTCCATGGCACCGGCACCAATCAGTGTGTGGATTTCATCAATGAACATGATGATTTGCCCGTCACTTTCAGTTACTTCTTTAATTACTGCTTTCAGTCTTTCTTCGAACTCTCCACGGTATTTGGCACCTGCCATCAGCGAGCCCATATCGAGGGCATAGATAATCTTGGAACGTAGATTTTCAGGTACATCACCATTGATAATACGATGTGCCAGCCCTTCCACGATGGCTGTTTTACCTACACCGGGTTCTCCCACCAGGATAGGGTTGTTCTTGGAACGGCGGGAAAGGATATGCAATGTTCTGCGGATCTCTTCGTCGCGACCAATTACCGGGTCCAGCTTGCCCTCACGAGCCAGGTCGTTGAGATTCTTCGCATATTTCTGTAATGAATTGTATTGGTTCTCTGCTGTCTGGGAGTTGACAGTGCTGCCTTTGCGTAATTCCTTAATGGCGGCTTTGAGTCCCTTTTCCGTAACTCCTGCATCTTTCAGGAGTTTGGCAGTATCATCGCTACCTCCCAGCAAGCCTAAAAGCAGATGCTCTACACTTACAAATTCGTCTTTAAATTCTTTTATACTGGCACCTGCCCTCAGCATAGCTGTATTGGCATCGCGGCTCAGTACCTGTCCTCCCTCTCCACTAACACGGGCATATTTGCCTATTTGTTCGTCCAGTCTTGAAGACAGGAAATTAACGTTTACATTATTCTTTTTGAGCAGATAATCAATAGAGCTATCCTGGTCTTCCAGTAAGGCTTTGAGTAAGTGCCCGGTTTCGATAGCCTGATGCTGACTGTTAAAAGCCAGTTGCTGCGCCTGTTGCAGGATCTCCTGCGATTTAATGGTGAAATTATTAAGATTCATACCTTTTATGGTTTTGCTTCACATACGCGAAGAGAGTAACAAAACCTGCTCCAACTTATCGTTAGAGCAAATTTGGCAGAAAATACAATGGCGGACTGCTCTTTTAACAGGTTTTGTGAAAGGTCTCTGCTATATTTTCAGGTTAATTCTTTACCAATACCATTTTTGCCCTGTCCGCTTTATAGATAGCATTATGAAATGATTCCAGTTCCGGAAACGAAGCGGCAGGGTATGTGCCTCCCCTATATTCAATGGTACGGATATAGGTAATGACTGTTCCATTCATCGTTGTTCGCGTGGAATAAGTTCCAAAAGCACTTTGCAGGCTAACGGGTTGCGGAACTGATTCCGGCGTGTAGCCGGCAGGTACAGTAATCAACACCGTATCTATATCCCGGAATGAAGATTTCAAACAGATCTCGGACTGCCGTGGCGCTTCTGATTCGGAGCGGGATATTGATTTGTTAAGCAGGTTCGGAGCTATGAACATCCGCTTTCCGGAAATGGATGCATAATTACGGGTGGTGAGTTCTAGCTCTTCATCTATGGCAGGTAGTCGTTCTGCCAGTTCTTTACATTCATATTTATTTAAATCGTAACTGGGAAATGAATAACTTCGTTTCTTCCTCTCCAGTAATTTTTCTCTTGATAATGCATGCAGCATTTCCAGCAGATCATCCTGTTGCAATCCCGTATAATGTGTACTGGCTTTTAGCAACATATCTCCATTTTCACTTACAGTGGCAGAGACATGTCTCAACTGTAGATTTTGTTCCATCTTATAAGCGGGTGTATATACCAGCTTACTGCCAGTTTCACTAATAATCAGTACCGGCCTGTTGGCGGTAAAACCGCTGAGATAACCAGCAGGCAGAATACTGCTGGTGCATTCCAGCCAGGTAGTATCCTTTGCGCCCGGTACACATGCAATAGCATGGTTAAATTGATTTGATGGAAAATCCTCAACCAGGGTAATACTGTAATCCCCGGCATGAACCAGTACGCAAAAAGCCGGGATACCAGCCTCCTTCAACATTGCACACATATAGTTTGATAAAGCTTTACAATCGCCATATCCATTGCTGGCTACATAATTTGCATCAAAGGTTTGCATCCCCCCTATTCCTAACTGTACACTGATATAACGTGTATGCTGTTGTAAATAGCGATAGAGTTTGGAAATCTTTTCATCCCGGCTAAGACCATCCGTAAGTTGGTGTACCGTTTGCTTTATTGCATCGGGCAACTGATCCCTTCCTTTGTTAAGTCCATATATAAAACGGCTTAGTTCCTCCCAGGTATTCATAGTGCCCTTATATTGCTGAATCTCAAAGCTGGAAGGAGCCAGAAATACTGCCGTAGTGCGTTTATACCACTCATCGGCATATGATTCATCTGGTAATGCAGGAACACTTTTCACTTCCCAGGTATAGGTACGTGTATCTTTATCTGTAGTGATAACAGGTTCTCCCTTATAATTGAAATTGCGATAGCGGAGTGTGAAATCAAGTGGAGCATTTACAACCAGTTTACTGTTTTCTACTGCGTACTTTTCATTAATTTGTGGTATCCAGCGGGGTAAAGAAAATGTTTGCCGTTTTTTTTGCTCTACTTCATATTCAATAGTATGAGGATATTCGGTATGATAAAAAGTATGCACTTTCATTCGGGCATCTGTCATTAGGGAGCCTTGATCTACTGCACTCATATCTTCTATATCGCTTTGTTTCAGTCGCTTCAATTGCTTCCCCGTTGCATCATATAATGCCCCCCTGATAGAGCGGATGTCTGTGAACTTATCATATACTGCCACCATTCGCGCATCGTTATCGCCGCTGGCATCAAATACAGTGATCGCATACCTGTGCGTAGTAATTACATCTCCGGAACCTGTTATGTTTACCTGCATTTCTTCCATACGCTTCACTACATGCGCTTTCTCTTTTAAAGCAGCAGGAATGACACTAACATTATAATCAGGATCTCCGGCAAAAGCAGATTGCAGAAAAAACAAACAAGTAATACAGTACGAGATTATCTTCTTAAAGTGATCCATTATTTACTTTTTTTTCAGTACGATTTGTTCTGCCTGTTTCTTCACAATCATATCATAAAAATCCCGTAGTAAATTGTATTCATCGGGGTTAAAAGTGGCTCTGGCTAGTTTGATCCTGGAGCGAAACTGAATCTGGTTCTCGTTCCTCTGGATGAGGTACTGAAAAACACCATCAGTTTCATTTAATTGCACAATAGCCGGTTTAGGTAGTTCCTCTACTTCAAACCCTTCTGGTATGGTCATATTCAAGGTATATAATTCGTCAATTACATAAGGCATTTCTACGGGATAGAAACGTTCCTGCGACTTAAAAGGATTATTGAGTGTAGCTTCCGAGAACATAGGGTTAATGTACAGCATCCCGTCTGCCTCTGGCTTCATTTCAAAATCATAACTTACTTTCACAGGAATCTCGTAATCATCAAGATCTTCTATTACAGTGTTACTGACAGTCGCCTCCATAGCAAAGCTCTTGGTAACAGGCTTAAAAAACTCTTCCTTCCCTTTGGTCTTTACTGTTTCACGCAGATCGCAGGATTCCATATACGTAGGTCTTTGCTCAAAATGTCCTTTGATCACACCATTTTCACCCATCAGCATTATGTAGGTGGTTTTCTTTTCCTGCAGGGAATCTGCATCAAACCTGATAGCAGGAATTTCAGGAGATAGGATACGTGCATGTCCGTTATAACAACGGCTATCCAGTCGCCCGAAACCAAGATAAGGAAGAGAAGCATCCATAAAATAAGTGCCTGTAGTCGAATTCACACTGGCAATTGTATAATTGAACCTGTTAATAATTGGATACATTTCATAGGTCAAACCATGCTGCCGCGTACTTAATATAACAGGATTGGCATCCAGTTTTGCCCTGCGTAACATTGCTACCAGTAACAGGTTCAGGTCTGTTTCATTTCCGTTATGAGAGGTGAATACAGTTTTAAGAGATTTTGTAAGATAAAGGCCGGAATGTATAGTGCATGAAAAATTCTGCCTTACATAATTGTAAATCCGTCTCGCCTTTGCCGTATCGGAACTAAGACCTGCAGTAAGTTCGTCTACCACATCACTTAGGTAACCATTGTTCTTGTCCAGCGAAGCTCCGAAATCCTCTTTCTTATTAAGGTCTTCATATAATTTGGGCCATGTACTCATAACAGGCTTTATTGGCGAATCGGGATATTTTATCGATGCGAGCTGGAATTCTATTTTTGAGATATGATTATACAGCGTAGTAGTATAATTTTCTTCTTTCAATGCCGGTACATCTCTGGTTGCCCAATGGGTGGTAGCTACATTGGTAGTATAAGTAGCATGTTGTGTACGGCTGGCACCACCATCTAATTCATAACTCATTTCATAGGATCTTCTATCACTAGACCTTTCTCCGTTTATTACAAACGACTGATATCCCTGACGCAGAAAGACAAAATCGTAATACTCTGGAATTGTTACGGAATATTCACTCCACAGGCAAGGATATTCATCCTGGAAAACCCAGGGTTGCAGATTAAAAACAAAGGGAGAAGAAACCGAATATGTATATTCTATAATGGTACCCGCTTTTACCGCTGGAAGTGTAAATTTCTTTTCAATATAGTTCTTTACCAGCTCGTCAGTGAACACACTTTTACTATCCATTTTAGTTTCAACCACCTTTCCGTTTTCCAGGTTGTAGGAAACGGCTTTCAAACTTAACAGTCGCTCTTCAGACTGTCCCGATTTTATCAATGGGATTTCTACCTTGGCAGCATCATAGCCATTGTCATCTACAATCTTCACACGGCGGGTGCGTTTAAAACGGATCTCAAAATGATCCCGCGCCATTTCAAATTCGGAGGTACCAACATCCGCAAGAATCACAGCATGTGCACTCGTATCCAATTCGAATGTTGTTTTTTCAAAATCTTTGGGTTCTACTTTCCCAAATCGGTTCTTATTCTTGTCCTGGGAATAAGAGGTAAATGCAAACAGACACCCAACAATAAGGTGTATGGGGAATACAACAGATTTAACTTGCATAAAGGTATAATAGGAATATTTTTAAAGAATATGAAGATATGGAAAAAGTCAGAATCCATGTAAAATCATCACAATCTTCTATTTTGTGTAACTTGCATATTACATGAATGTAACAGCAAATTATACGGCTTTTATAAAAAAACAGGCTGCTGATCTGGGATTCGACCAATGTGGTATTGCCCGTGCCGTACAGCTGGATGATGATGCCAGGAGACTGGAATCATGGTTAAAGAAGGGAATGCATGGCTCCATGCAATACATGGAGCACAACTTTGACAAGCGCATTGATCCCCGCAAACTAGTGGATAACGCCCAATCCGTGATCACACTCTTATTAAATTATTACCCGGAAGTGCAACAACATCCGGATGCCCCAAAAATATCTAAATATGCATACGGACAGGATTATCATGAAGTAATCAAAGCCAAATTAAAGGTGTTATTAACCAGGATGCAGGAAACTTTCGGTGAAGTGAACGGACGTGGTTTTGTAGACTCTGCACCGGTATTGGAAAGAAGCTGGGCCCAACGCAGCGGACTAGGATGGCTAGGCAAAAACGGGAACCTTATTCATAAACAATCCGGCTCATTTTTCTTTATCGCCACACTTATTACAGACCTTGCTCTTGAGTATGATAGTCCTGTAGGTGATTACTGCGGCACTTGTACCCGTTGCCTTGATGCCTGCCCAACTGAAGCAATTGTAGCTCCCGGCGTGGTAGATGGAAGTAAATGTATTTCCTATTTTACCATTGAACTAAAGGAAATGCTGATACCGGAAAACATGCAGAATCGTTTTGATAACTGGATGTTCGGATGTGATGTATGCCAGGATGTTTGTCCGTGGAACAGGTTTTCCAAACCAAATAAAACGGCAGAGTTCACTCCCATTCCTGCTATTCTCAATTTCAGTACGAAAGACTGGGAAGAATTAACTGAAGAAGAATTTAAAAAGATTTTCCGGCACTCTCCTCTAAAGCGATCCAAATATGAAGGGATCCGCAGAAATTTACACTTAAGGGGCATTTAATTTTTTATTCTTTTTGCGTAAATTGTAGAAATGCCAACTACCTCTTACAGTGAACGTTTTTAAAGTTTTTCTTTTATGCAAATTAATGTTCTGACCGCTCCCGGCCTATATGGTTCCGGGCCGCAACACTGGCAAAGTGTATGGGAAAAAAAGCCAGGTTACAAACGTATCGAGCAGCAAAACTGGGATGAACCCGTGATGAGCGAATGGGTTCATACGATCGAAACAGCAGTCGCCGAAGCCGGACCCGATGTAGTGATCGTAGCCCATAGTTTGGGCTGCATTGCGCTCGCACACTGGGCACAGCAAACAAAACTCCGTATAAGAGGTGCATTATTAGTCGCTCCTGCTGATACAGAAAGACAAGCCTTCCCGAAAGAAGCAACCGGCTTCGCTCCTATTCCTCTCGCTCCATTACCTTTTAAAAGCATAGTTGTTTCCAGTACAAATGATGAATTTGCCAGCCAGCAACGGGCTGTTACTTTTGCAAATGCATGGGGTAGCCGCTTTGTAAACGCAGGTGATAAAGGACATATTAATGCAGAATCTAATCTTGGAGAATGGTCAGCAGGACAATCACTGGTGGATGAACTGGTGAGAAACTGGCATACTTTATAACTTTTTATTAAAAAGCGGGCTTTATCATATTAATACTGCGGATTATCTATCAGTCCGCAGTTATGCCTGCTTTTGATTTTTATTTTTCATATTTCTCGATTATCTTTATCTGCATATAATTCCACGTTCCCAAACAATCATTTCCGGAGAATTTCCTACCTACCGATACACCACTTATAGATAATAATTGTTCATCCCCTAAAATCTTTTTATGAAGCCTCATTCATTGATTGCATCATGCGCATTGACATGTATTGCTAGCCTGCTATTACAAGCCTGTAACAAATATCACGATCATTCCCCAGGCATTCCCTGCTGCCAGATCATCCAGGTAAGACAAGGTATATTTGACGAAGATTCTTTGGCTATAGTCTATAATATTAAAGGCAATCCTGTTAGTATCACGAGAGCTAATGTTGGTACGGGCCGTCCTAATTTCTTATTCCGGTATGACAAAAAAGGCAGGATGACTGATTTTTATGGCGTTTATACCAGTCCTAATCCCTATTTTGAGATCTGGCACCGTTACGTTTATGATGGTAAGAACAGAATCATAGTAGACTCCACTTATGGATTTGGTCTTATTGGCCCAGGTGGTCCTCTTCCGGATCATGATGGCATATTAAGAGTCAACAATATCTCAACTTATAAATACGATTGGAAAGACAGGATGATTGAGTCAACAGACACCTACGGAAAGGCAAGCACCATAACAACCCGGACATACACATATAATCAGGAGGGCAACCTTGCTAAGCTGTTTACTAAGTCCGGCATGGATACCATCACTCGTTACTTTCGTTTCGATGATAAGGTAAATTTCCGGCTTCTCCACCCTATCTGGCAATTCCTGAATAGGGATTACAGTATGAATAATTCACTAAGTGTGGAGCCATCTAATTATAATAAATACGGCCTACCACAAAATGCTTATTTGGGAGATCCGTTTTATGGATCTTTTGCAACAATTCCGCTAAATTTTGTAGTGATCCGATACAGTTGTAAATGATTAAATTAAGTTCTCCGGAAACACAAGAGGTTGTATCAAAAGAATACAACCTCTTATGTTATAAACGATATTGACTACTTCAATCCTTTCAACAAATAAAACGCTTCATTCCAACGCAACTCATTCCGGAACTGATACATTTCCGTATCCTTTGCTATGCGTACATACTCAATTCCTGCCATATCGGCAAAATCCTGCATATGTGCAGCAGAAAGATTCTGACTATAACATGTATGATGTGCTCCTCCTGCCTGAATCCATGCTGCACAGCCTGTTTTCATATCCGGCAATGGTTTCCATAACACACGGGCCACAGGTAACTTAGGCAGTTCATGTTCCGGTTTCACAGCTTCCACTTCATTCACCAGCAAACGGAAACGGTTTCCCATATCGATCACAGAGGCATTAATAGCCGGACCTGCACCTACATTAAATACCAGTCTCACAGGATCCGCCTTACCGCCGATTCCTAAAGGATGAATCTCGCATGAAGGTTTCCCTTCTGCAATGGAAGAACAGATCTCCAGCATATGCGCTCCAAGTACCATACGATTCTTCGGATCAAAATGATAGGTGTAGTCTTCCATGAATGAGTTGCCTCCCGGTAAACCGCTGCCCATCACTTTCATAGCCCGTACAAGTGCGGCTGTTTTCCAGTCGCCCTCTCCTCCAAAGCCGTAACCATCTGCCATGAGACGTTGTACAGCTATACCCGGTAACTGTTCCAGCCCGTGAAGATCTTCAAAAGTATCTGTGAACCCTTTAAAATTCCCGGCTTCCAGAAATGCACGTAATCCCAGTTCAATACGGGCCGCTTCCTTCAGTGAAGCATGTTGTGCTGCTCCTTTACGCAGGGATGCTGCCAGGTTATAACTTTGTTCATATTCCTGAACCAGCGTACTGATAGAAGCATCACTCACCTCTTTTACATACTTCACTAAATCTCCTACGCCGTACCCGTTTACTGAATAACCGAACTGTAATTCAGCTTCTACTTTATCACCTTCGGTAACAGCCACCTGCCGCATATTATCTCCAAAGCGGGCAAACTTGCCACCTTGCCAATCGTACCAGCCAGCGGCGGCACGCAGCCACATATTCAGCTCACTCACTACTTCAGGATCCTGCCAGTGACCAGCTACTACTTTACGGTTCATGCGCATACGCGACATCATAAAACCAAATTCCCGATCGCCATGGGCAGACTGATTCAGATTCATGAAGTCCATATCGATTTCACCCCATGGAATATCGCGATTAAACTGCGTATGTAAATGGAGTAACGGACGTTGTAATATTTTCAGTCCGCCGATCCACATTTTAGCAGGAGAAAAAGTATGCATCCATGCAATGATCCCTATGCAATTAGGAGCATTATTAGCCTCCTGACAAATGCGATAGATCTCGTCCGGTGTTTTAACAACTGGCTTGAATACGATGCGCACAGGAATATCCGGCGATGCATCCAGCCATTTGGCTATAGCTGCTGAATGTGCATCCACCTGCTGTAAAGTTTCTTCTCCATAAAGATGCTGGCTACCGGTGATAAACCAGGCTTCGAATTGCTTCAATTGTATCATGCTATTGATTTTTTTTCGGGTGACTACTGGCCATAATAGGAATCAGGACCGTGTTTGCGTTCAAAATGTTTACGTATCAGGGAATCTTTCAGGCGGGATACTCCAGGATGAATACTCTCCGTCAGGAAAGCCATCCGGGCTACTTCCTCCACTACGGCGGCATTGTATACTGCCTTATCGGCTGTTTTCCCCCAGGTGAAGGGTGCATGATTACCGACCAGGATCATTTCTACCTCCTGGTAAGACAATTTCCGCTCCTGTAAACAACCCATGATCTGGAACCCTGTTTCATGTTCATAATTCCCCCTGATCATCTCATCACTCATTGGAGCAGCACAGGGTACATCCACCGTCAGGTGATCTGCATGCGTGGTGCCGTATATGGGAATGTCACGTTGTGCCTGTGCCCATGCGGTAGCATAAGTAGAATGTGTGTGTACAATCCCGCCAATCTGTGCCCAGTGTTTGTATAATACGGCATGGGTTTTTGTATCTGAAGATGGACGTAAACCCCCTTCGACCACCTCTCCGTCGAAATCAACAATCACCATTTTTTCAGGCGATAGCAGTTTATAGGGTACTCCGCTGGGTTTAATCGCAAATACCCCGGCTTTACGGTCTACCACACTTACATTTCCAAAAGTGAACAGTACAAGCCCCAGTGCAGGTAACTGCATATTGGCTTCATACGCTTCTTCTTTTATTGACTGATAACTCATGCGTTAAATTTTTCAGTGAAAACTCCTAGTTCCTGGAATTTACGGTAACGGTTTGCATAGTAAGGAACATTTGCAGCCCTTGGCTCCCAAACAGTTTCAAAACCTGAAGACATAGCCTCTTGTGCTGCATCGATTGTAGGATAAAATCCGGCGGCAACAGCAGCAAACATAGCAGCACCCAATGCGCAGGCATTTTCACTGTTCACAATCCGGATGGGCCGGTTCATCACATCTGCAAGTACCTGCATGGCATATCCTGATTTTTTGGCCACACCTCCCAATGCTATCACTTCATGAATGGGAACTCCTTCCTTTACAAAACGTTCGGCTATACTCTGCGCACCAAAGGCTGTTGCTTCCACCAGCGCTTTAAATAACTGTGCAGCATCAATCCCCAGATGCAGACCTGTTACGGTGCTTTTCAAGGTATGATTTGCATCCGGTGTACGACGTCCGTTGAACCAGTCCAACGCCAATGGATCATTCTCACGAAGAGGTAATTGCTGCGCCTGTTCCGACAAATATGCCAGCAGTTTTCCTTCGGCGGCTGCCAGTTTATCAGCATCATCCAACAAAGCATACATAGGACCCATAATCAGGCGGCGCAACCAGGCAAATACATCACCATAGGCCGATTGCCCTGCTTCCATGCCCAGCATGTTGGGCACTACAGAACCATCTACCTGTCCGCAGATACCTTTTACCAGCAGGTGACCAGCTTCTTCCATCGGGGCAATCAAAATATCGCAGGTGCTTGTACCAATTACTTTACACAGCGAATAAGGTTTTATACCACCACCAACGGCTCCCATATGCGCATCAAAAGCACCTGTTCCAATCACCACATCAGCGGGAAGTCCCAATTTTGATGCCCATTCAGCGCTGATAATACCGGCGGGCACAGTAGCGTCTACTGTATCGCTGTACATATTAACATACTTAGCCAAAAAAGGATGCAGTTGTTGTAAAAAATCGGCTGGAGGTAACCCATTCCAGGACGCATGCCACATGGCTTTATGGCCTGCTGCGCAACGGCTGCGTAATAAGGTACTCAAACTTTTATTGCCGGTAAGTACTGCCGGAATCCAGTCGCAATGTTCTACCCATGCTGCTGCCTGTGCTCTTACGGGTGCATCTTCTTTAATGACGTGCAGTATTTTTGCCCAGAACCATTCGCTGCTATAAATCCCACCGCAATATTGTGTATAATCCGTACCCTTACTATGTGCGGTTTCATTGATTAGAGCTGCTTCTTCATTAGCGGTATGATCTTTCCACAATACAAACATCGCATTGGGATTGTTTTCAAATTCCGGGAGTAAGGCCAGCGGCGTACCTTCTGCATTTACTGGTCCTGGAGTGGAGCCGGTAGTATCTACCGAAATGCCTTTTACTTTACCTGCAGTCCCTGCAGGACATTGTTTCAATGCATCACGGATACTGTTTTCAAGGCCTTCCAGGTAGTCCAAAGGATGTTGTCTGTATTGCTGTGTAGAAGGATCGCAATACTTCCCCTTTTGCCAACGGGGATAATAATAAACAGCACTGCCAGCTTCTTCGCCGGTATTGACATTCACTACCAGCGAACGTACCGAATCGGTGCCAAAGTCAACACCTATCACAAATGAATTTTCCATAACGTACTTCTCTTCTCAGACTCCCTACCAGGTAGAAGGGATCATCTTAAAGGTATTTAGTGGTTAATAAATACTTGCCTCTTTATTGTCAGAACGACAATTATAAATAATGATAAAAAAAACGTCCTGGATACAGGACGATCCTAAATATAGCACTTTTTACCATATTCAGAATATGATGTTGACATCAGTAGCTTACTTTGGGTAAGAAGCCAGCGATGATCTGCACTTATCTCAAATTGCCCGGGTCGGAAACGAAATTGAGGAAGGCGTGGAATTTGGCGCTGTATTTTCTTTTATCCAGCTTATAATAGAATGCTCCCCTTTTGGAAGATGCCCTCTCCTTTTCCTTTTGTTTTACCAGCAATCCGGTTGACAATACCTTACGGCTGAAATTACGCTTATCAAACCCTGCATCATATACAGCCTCAAACAGAATCTGAAGCTGCGGGATCGTAAATTTAGGTGGTAGTAGTTCAAACAGCAATGGGTGGATTGCTGCCTTGTAACGTAACCGTGCCTGCGCTTCATGAACCATATCAGCATGATCAAAGATCAGTTTAGGTATATCTCTGAGAGAGAACCATTCTGCCTTATATTCGTCTGTCAGTTGCTGCTTGTAAAGGTTTATGTCTATCAGCGCAAAGTAAGCTACGGACAAGGTACGTTCCATTGGATCTCTCTGAGGTGTTCCAAAAGCAGCCAACTGCTCCATGTATACCCCGTCCAACCCTGTCAGTTTATTTAGTGTGCGGACAGCAGCACCATCCAGTGCCTCCTCCGGCTGCACAAAACCACCCATCAGGCTCCACTTACCTTTCTCTGGATCAAAGCCTCGCTTTATCAGTAATAACTTAAGATCCTGTCCGTCAAAACCGAAAATAATACAGTCTACAGCTACCAGCATCCGGGTTTGCCGGGAATAACGTGTCATATTTTCCTGGTGTTTAATTCTGCTAATATAAAACTCCCCGGTGATATTGTCACTTTTTAGCCGGACTGTTTATTTCTTCACAAGATAGAAAAATAAATGTCACCACAACAATTATATACAAAAATGGTAATATCCGGTATACGCCAGCTAAAATCTGATCTTAAAATAATTGTCCAGGAGTGATAGCTGTATAATCTGCAATAAAAGCAATGATATTATCATACACTGCAAACTCTTCCCGGGTATGCATTGTAGTGAGAACTACGGCCTTCATACCTGCGTTGGCAGCTGCTTCTACTCCTTTTGGCGCGTCTTCAAATACAATACAATCAGCAGGAACAGCACCCAGTTCTGCCGCCGCCTTCAGGAATACTTCCGGGTTCGGTTTACTGGTCACCACATCATTAGCCGTGATAATGGATTGGAAATAATCGCGTACATGAAGGTTGTCCAGTGCAAAATCAACATTGAAAGGAATGGCTGCAGTACCTATACCCAATGCTATCCCTTGTTGCTGTGCATCATCCAAAAATTCTTTCAATCCGGCTATTAATTCCAGATGCGGACGGTAGGCCGCCTGGTAGCGACGCTCTTTTTCCAGGGCCAGGGTATCCATTTCTTCCTCAGTAAACCGGCCTTCCCCAAAGATTCTTACCAGCACTTCCTGGTTCTTACCATACATCTCCTTTTTTACTTCATCTCTGCTCAGCCCAGCCTTCAGGTCGTCATTCAGGATGTTGTACCAACCATGAACATGATATTCCATATCATCTATCATAGTGCCATTCATATCGAAAATAAATGCCTTTTTCATAGACCGCAAAGCTAAAAGGTTAATTCTAAAAAGTGAAATATTAGTGATTTATGGAATCTTCGCGATATAGGCATCATACCCCAAAATCATCACTCATGAATACCTACTTATATATCCCCGAGCCCTGTCATGAAGACTGGAACAACATGTTACCGGAAAACAAGGGGCGCCATTGCCTGCAATGCTGTAAAACAGTTATAGACTTTACCAGTTGGGAGGCTACAGATATTGCAGCCTATTTAAAAGCCAATGCAAGTCAAAAGGTATGCGGACGTTTTAAAGAGGAACAGCTCAATGAACCTGTTGAAGAAACAATACACCGGATCTATTATTCCAATCTGTCTGTATTTAAAAAGATAGCTGCCATTGTTGTAATTGTATTTGGTATTGCCGGAGCATCCTGCAACATGGATGTACAGGGCAAAATAGCGAAACATCCTATGGGAGAACCTGCTCCCCTTTCTACAGACACAACGGGCAAACAACAATTAAATACGCCCACACTACCCAAAAATATTGATATTGTGGTTGGTACAGTAGCGGTAGTACAACCTCCCCACCGGAAAAAAAAGAAGGTCGAATGAATTCGACCTCCGCTAGTTATAGTTCACGTTATTGAATTAACTACATGCGGCAAAAATTACCAAAGAGTTGCATGCAGCTAAATAAAAAGTTATAATGATATGTTTATTGCAAGAATGATTTTATTCATACTTGTGGAATTAATGGCATTGATAAATCCGCAATATTATTGCGCTGTTTTTCATGGTATTGCAGGGAACATGGATTACCCTGCTTATCGCAAGATAATGATAAATGTCAATTTTACAATTAAATTTTAAGGTAAAAAAATGGTCAGGCGAATTCAAGCCACCTGACCATCCGGAAAATGTTATTCTCCTATCTGTAAAGAACGCATGCTGATGCTGCCGTTCTGGATCTCTTCGTACGTAAAATTGATATACTCATCCTTCTCTGCTAAACCGAGACTGTATAGCAGTGGCAGGTAATGATCATTGGTAGGAATCGACATCCTGGCGGCAGCTCCCAATCGCTCGTAATGTATCAGATCCTCAAAGTTGCGCCGTTCAATTTTTGACTTCACTGTCGAATCAAATTCCACAGCCCAGTCGAACGGCTTAGCAGTTTCTGAAAAGCTGATATTGCGTAAATTATGTACAATATTACCACTGCCCATAATCAATACCCCCTTCTGTCGCAGAGCCTTCAGTTCCTGTGCCAGATTAAAATGATATTCAGGCGATTTACTGTAATCGATACTCAGCTGATATACAGGTATATTGGCCTCAGGATACATATGTTTTAATACTGTCCACGTACCATGGTCAAGGCCCCACTGATCATCCTCTACCACCTTTGTACCCTGAATCAACCCGGCAGTTTCACGGGCCATATCCGGGGCTCCGGGCGCGGGGTACTGCACATCATGCAATGCCTGCGGGAAGCCCCCAAAATCATGAATAGTGACAGGCTTAGCTGATATCAAGACGTGCGTACCTTTAGTAAGCCAGTGTGCAGATACTACCAGTATAGCCCGGGGTTGTTCCTTCAGCGATTTCCCCATAGCTGATAGCCGGCGGGTAAATGTATTATCTGCCAGCGCGTTCATAGGATTTCCATGGCCAATAAACATGGCAGGCATGGTCGCCGTACTTTTAAAATCACGGGTAATATTGCCCAGTTCTTGTAGTTGCATAAATTTTCCTCCTACAGGTAATATGGCTAATGCAGCCAGAAAGTCTTTCCTGTTCATAATACAAATATACAAATATATGGTGCAACAAGTAAATGGACAGATATAGGTATCACGTGTACTTTTTCATGTATATTACAGCCCTATGCGGACACTATTAAAAAACTATAGCAGCATACTCCTGTTATTGCTTGGAATCATAGCAGGAAGTATACTGGGACTGATATTTGGCGCGCGCGTGGAGATGCTCAAACCAATAGGAGAAATATTCCTGAATTTACTTTTTACGGCGGTGATTCCGCTGGTATTCTTTTCTATATCATCAGCCATAGCAAATGTAGATCAGGGGCAGAAACTTGGAAAGATTATCTCGGTAATGGGAGTTGTGTTTTTAGGCACTATATTGGTCTCTTCCTTCCTGACTATCATTACCATTAAAATCTTCCCCTTAAGAGCAGTTACTACCGGAATAAGTAGTTTTGCGGCCCCTGACAATACCGGCAGTTGGGGTGAACAGCTTACTAAACTCCTTACAACCGGAGAGTTCTTTGAATTGTTGTCAAGGAAGAACATGCTCCCCCTCATTATCTTTTCGTCCCTGGTGGGCTTTGCTACGTTAAAAGCAGGGAAAGCAGGTGAATCATTCCGGCATTTCCTGGTATCCGGTAATGAGGTGATGAAGCAGTTGCTTACCGTAATTATGTACCTGGCCCCAGTGGGTCTGGGAGCTTATTTTGCATACCAGGTAGGTACCCTCGGTCCGCAACTGTTTGGTACTTATGCCAGCTCTATGCGTATCTATTATGGATTTGGTTTCTTTTATTTCATCGTGATATTCAGTGTCTATGCGTTTATTGCCGGCGGTATAAACGGCATCAAAACCTATTGGAAATATAACCTGGTACCAACCTTCACCGCCCTGGGTTCCTGCAGTAGTATCGCTACTATTCCTGCTAACCTTGAAGCAGCGGATAAAATGGGCATACCAACACATATTGGCAATGTGGTGATTCCTTTGGGAGGCACTTTGCACAAGGATGGTTCCAGCATTTCTTCCATTGTTAAAATTGGGGTTGTATTTGCCATGTTCGGGCGCGATTTCAGCGGCATAGATACTATCCTGCTGGCGATGGGTATTACAGTAATAGTGAGCATTGTAGAGGGGGGTATTCCTAATGGTGGTTATATAGGAGAACTGCTGGTAATGTCGGTATATGGATTTCCAGTGGAAGCACTGCCTGCGGTAATGATCATTGGTACGCTGGTGGACCCGCTGGCTACTATTTTAAATGCTACCGGTGATACCGTAGCTGCTATGTTGGTGACGAAATTTATAGGGAAACCTGCCAAATTATAAATTGACTTTATTATCGGGCAAGACCTGATAATAAAGTCAATTAAAGTGTTATTAAGGATCCAGCGGATCCTGTGGATCCTGCTGCCACGCTTTCAATGATAGAATGAATACATTCTCTGTATTACTCACCCTTTCCAGGCTCTTATAAGGTATATATCCCAACTCATTGATAAAGCGGACGCCCATATTTTTAATAGCCAGTGACTGAAACTGATCAGAGATGATCAACCCAGGCTTTGTTGGTGGCATGTTAAACAGATACATCAATCTTTCTGCATTCCTTATGTTGGTACTCGTATGACGCGCATGGGGCTCTATGATCACTGCACTATCCGGAACATCTAATTTGCCCACGATATACTTTTTCATTTCTATCGCTTCACAAAAAGGTGTTTTATACGGATGTACATGTCCACCGGAAACAATTATAAAAGGAGCCATTCCTTTTTTATAGGCGGCTACTGCCAGTTTACACCGGTACTCCCCCATCGTATCAATAGCTTTTCCCGATGAACCAGGACCAGCGCCCGGAACAAGGATCGCACTGTAACGGAAACCATTCCAGTTTATCCTTCTTGATTTGGCAAAAGGAGCAGCATTCTTATCCTTATATAGCGGTTCATAACGAGTGGCTTCATCACGTCCGTTTATCGCTAGTGCTTTTAATGCTATTACCAATGGTTGTTTGTAAAATGCATTACCTTTCCCCACGTTGATCACTGGCTTCAGATTGGTTTTTACCAACTTGAAAAACGCCGGATCAGATGGCAGGAAAGAAATAGAATCTATGCGTGGATAACGCGGCGGTAACCCCTTCAAATATACCTGATAAATATGATTGATCCCTGCTGTTACATCCTGCCATGCTTTCCTAATAAAAGTCGTATCCGCATCTTTGCTATATACCGGATAACGCTCCTCTACTTTTAATCTTTCTACTAGTTCCTGAAAACTTTTATCTCCTGTCGTAAGCCGCTGTAGTTCTACACCCGCATCACGGATCTCTTCAGGCGTCCATAATAGTGCGGTTGCCAGGCAGGATACATCTTTACATTGACTGTTGGCTTTTGTCAAACGTTCCTGGCGACTGGTAGCTATCCTATTGAATGCCACATTTTTCAGCAGCAAATTGTGTACTTCGCTTTTCCGTTCAAATATGTACAGGAGGTAAAAAGATTTCCTGATCTGTATCTGTTCTTTCGCCGTGAAAGTCTGTGCCTGTGATGATGAGATTGTTAAGATCAGCAGGCATGCAATAAATAAGTTTTTAAATAGATTAATCATCTTCGCCTTAAATTTTATTCCGCTTTTTTACCATTTTTCCATACTTCAACGATATGCCGGGTATTATTGATATCCTGTGAAGGATCTCCATCCAGGATCATAAAATCCGCCTTTTTTCCTGCTACCAGTGTGCCGGTGTGCTTTTCAATGCCCAATAATGTAGCACCGTTCAGCGTAGCGCAGGAAATTACTTTCAGCGGACTAAGCCCCGCTTCTACCATCAGTTGCAGTTCCAGGTGCTCAGAGAAGCCCTGTGCTCTTACAGGAAATGCTCCGGCATCTGTACCCATGGCTATCTTCACGCCAGCACTGTCCAGCTTACGCAGATTTACTACGGCAGTCATAAACGCCCGCATTTTTTTCCCACGGTTCTTATCTTCTTGTTGTTCCTTTTTATAGACATCACTTGTAATCATATCCCACACACCCGGCTCAAGGGATCGTATGAAAAAAGGATCATTTATCCATTCAGGCTGACCTGCATAGATGAAGCCATATTCATCCAGTGCTAGTGTGGGAATATAAAAAACACCCTTCTCTTTCATAGCAGTGATCAATGCAGCATCTACTTCTTTATCGCGAATACTGTGTGCCAACAGATCAATACCTGCATTTACCAGTTGTCGGGCATCTTCGAGGAAGTAAACGTGTGCAGCAACTTTTAATCCTTTTTCATGCGCTTCTTTAATGATGGCTTCATATACAGGTTGCGCTACTTTTGGCATGGAACCGCCGCCATCGTCTACCCAGATCTTTATAAAATCCGGTTGCAGTATGGCCAGTTTATCTACATCTGAAATAGCCTGTTCCGGCGTTTCCGGGCGAAGTGTATGCTGCCCGAAAGCCGGTGGTGGTGAGCCCCCCTTTACCCCAAATCCATAACCGGCCGTCAATATTGTAGCCCCCGGAATCAGGCCCTTTCCGGAAGAATCACGCAAGGCAAATACCAGTGGCTGATCCGTTCCAAGACTAAGCACAGTACCTACGCCATAGTGCAGGTAACGTTTTAACTGACGTATTACATTTTCACGGGTATAGTTATCTGCTGTAGACGTGTTTCCTTTCAACAGACCGAGATGCTCATGACCGGATATCAGCAATGGCATAACCGTTTTGCCTGACATGTCGATCACCTTCGCATTGGGCGGGATATGATTACCGCTTATTACAGATACAATAGTATCTGCGTTGATCAGCAGATTTACATGAGGTTGTGCAGCATTACCACTGCCATCTATCAGCGTAATATCTTTAAAATAAGTTGCTTTTTTATCCTGTGCGTAAGTTTGATAACAGATAACGGAGAGGCTTACACTAAGTAATAACCATTTATGCATAGTTAACAATTTATAGTCCCTGTATAAAGCAATTTAAAACTCTGTGAGTAGTTACCTGCTCATATCACATACTCTGACTCCGTAGAAGCCTGCTGTTTTTTATAGTTTAACAGAAAACTTCTACGAAGTCAGATTTATATCTGGAAACAGGAAGCCCATTTTCTACAAATACACAGTTCCTCACAGAACAATTTTGCCTTTGCAAACTACGAACTATAAACCAGAAACTACCGGTGAGGATTGATGTATTTTGTTAAATGTTTGTGTAAGATCTTCCAGGAGATCTTCAGGTTCTTCTAGTCCAACGGACAGGCGTATCAGGCTGTCTGCCACTCCTGCTGCCCTGCGTTTTTCATCAGGAATGGATTTATGGGTCATGCTGGCGGGATGACACAACAGGCTTTTAATACCTCCCAGGCTTTCTGCCAGTTTGAAATAGCGGGTATTTGTCACAAATGCTTTTGCTGCTTCTTCCGTGTCATCTTTCAGGGAAAAAGACACAATGCCCCCGAAACCATTTGACTGCTGTTTTGCCAATAAATGATTGGGGTGAGATGAAAGGCCGGGATAATATACTTTGTCAACAAGCGGGTGATTTTCAAGATATTCTGCTATCTGTTGTGCATTGCTGCAATGCTGCCTTACACGTAGATGTAATGTTTCAATACCGCGGATCAGCAGGAAGCTGTCGAACGGCGACAGTATAGCACCACAGGCATTCTGATAGAAACGGATTTCTGCCCCTAGTTCTGCTGTTTTGGTTACCACAACTCCGGCTATCAGATCACTGTGACCGCCCAGGTATTTGGTAGCACTATGCACAACTATATCAGCACCCAGTTCCAGCGGTTGTTGTAGTACCGGGGATGCAAAAGTATTATCTACACAGAACAAACACTTACTGGCTTTTGCTACTTTAGCAATAGCAGCAATATCTGATATTTTCAAAGTGGGGTTGGTAGGCGTTTCCAGCCATATCAAACGGGTGGCTGGTGTAATGGCATTAAATACCGCCTGTATATCCGAAGTATCCACATAGGTTACCTTAATCCCGAATTTTTCATACACTTTAGTGAACAGCCGGAATGCTCCACCATAAATATCATCAACGGCAACTATTTCATCGCCTGATTTCAGGAGTTTTAATACTGCGTCTATGGCTGCCAACCCACTAGAAAAAGCAATACCGGTTGCACCTTCTTCAAGCTGTGCCACTATCTTTTCCAGGATCTCACGGGTAGGGTTATTGGTACGTGCATAATCATAACCTTTGTTTACACCAGGTGCTTCCTGTACAAAGGTAGAAGTCTGATAAATAGGAACTGCAATAGCACCTGTTTGTTCGTCAACAGGAATGGAATGGATTAATTGCGTAATTGTGCTCATCTCTTTTTGATTTTTAGTTTGATGAAGAATGTTGTTATACAGGTTCCTGTAAGCAACTTATCAGAGAGAGCGCAGAGAGAAGATTTGTCTATAAAACAAAAAAACTCACCTGAGAGCCAGGTGAGTTTCAATATATTGTAAAGAATATAGATCAAACTAACTGACTTATCTTTCCCGGTTTTTACCGGGTGGATGTAGCACCTTTCCTGTTTGTTATAACAGGATGGTTGCTAAGACTTCGCAGGGCCATTTCCCTCCGTCTTTCTTGATAAGAATCTTAAAGAACTGATGCAAATATAAAACAGGAATATTTATTCTTCCAAATTTATTTTATTATTTCCTGGTAGTTTATCACATCGGTCTTTATAAGATATTGATTTCAAATCCACTACTTTCCCAGTGTTTGTCTGATCCCTTCTTCATATGATGTTGGCTTAAAATTGAAATGCCTTTCAAATTTAGTACTATCAAAGATGTAAGGATAGTTACTCTGGTAAAGCATTTCATGCAACTCTCCCACGGTAGTATCGAAAAGGCCGGCAAGACGGATCATAAAGCCTGTCAGCCTCGTATACCGTGGTTTTACGTCTGCTATTTTTGCAATCATTTCTATATACTCTTTACCGTTGGGAGCCGGATTGCTAGTTGGCAAATGCCATACCTGATTAAAAGTACTGCGGTCCTGCGACAATAAATAAAGTCCTTTTGCAGCATCCCGTGTATAGGTATAACTATGTGTATGCTTATCGCTCCCCAGCCAGTTGGCCGTTTTCCCTTTTGCGAGTTTACCAATTGCCAGCAGGTTCATAACCCCGGTAGTATCTGCACCCGGTCCGTAAAAGTCTGCACAACGGGCGATGGTAGCTGTCAGACGACCTTCTTTTACCCGGTCCATAATTTTATTGGCAATTAGTGCACGGATTTCACCTTTCTTGCTGCATGGATTATAAGGTGTCTGCTCAGTCATTGCACCATCTACCCGCCCATACATATATACATTATCAAAAAAAATCAGCGGCACTCCAGCCTCACTACAGGAATGGATCACATTCTGAATGATCTTTGGCCAGGCTATTTCCCATACTTTATGATTGTATGCAAGGCCGGCGCACAAAAATACCATTGATGACCCACTCACCGCCCTACGGGTTTGCAGTGGATCTGTAATATCTGCGGCTACAGTATCTGTAACGCCATCTATCATTTTAGGATTCCGGCTTACCAACCGTACCTTCTTGCCATTATTTAATAATTCTTTCGTTAACTCATTCGCTATCACACCTCCCGCTCCTAATATTGTGTACAATTCCATAGGTTATTTTTTAATTATGACGTAAATGTAGAAAAAATATTTTAATTACTGAACACTGTTTAGTAAGTTTGCATTGTAAATAAAATAACATGGGCATCTCGGATAGAAAAGAAAGGGAGAAACAGGAAATGCGTAAGCTCATCATGAACGCTGCCATGGAAATGTTTGTAAAGGAAGGCTATGAAAAGACTTCCCTCCGTAATATAGCTGATAAAATAGAATATAGTCCAGCTACTATTTATCTATATTATAAAGATAAAGATGAATTGTTATGGGGACTTCAGGCTGAAGCATTCGGGAAATTAAACGAGATATTCCAAACCAGTGTTACAGCTACAGATCCGGTAAAACAACTGGAACAGCTAACTAAGACATATGTTGAGTTTGGCATGAATAACCCGGACCTGTACGACCTGATGTTCATTATCCGCTCTCCAATGAACGTAAAAGACGATGAAAGCTGGCAAAATGGGAGTAATGCCTTCAAATTCCTGACAGATGTGATTGAGCGCTGCGGTGACAGGCTACGGTACAAAGACGCAAAGACAGCCGCCTTATCCTGTTGGGCAATGGTACACGGTCTGGTTTCCCTGAATGTACGGGGCCGCTGTAAAGTACTCGAATTGCCAGGCGAAGAAGACATTAACAAGATACTCATACAATCCGTTGATGAATATATTGAACTGATCACCCGCTAACTACTTGATACTGTTGATCAGACAATGAACTAATTGCTCCGGTCAACAGTATCTAAATACTGATCAGAACTTACTTGACGTCATCAACAATGCATTTTAAGCAACTGGCACTCAATGTGTCTTTTTTTTAACGCTATCACTAAACAGTGTTCATTATGTCAACAAACATTATCAAAAGATTATCGTTCACATTGCTACTGCTGATTAGTGCTGTAATAGCAGCTAATGCACAGGAAACAGTACTTGACAGGTACATTAAGCAGGCTTTTGAACATAACCAGGGATTACAGCAAAGAAATTTTCAGCTGGAAAAATCCCTGCTAGCCCTGAAAGAAGCTAAAGCGCTCTTCTATCCACAAATTGGCCTGACGGGGTCCTATACCAAAGCCGCCGGAGGCCGTACCATTGATATCCCGATTGGCGACATGCTGAACCCAGTGTACAGCACTCTGAATAAATTGACCAACAGCCAGCAGTTTCCGCAATTACAAAATCAATCGGTATTGCTGAATCCTGATAATTATTATGATGCTCATATACGCACCACACTCCCACTCATCAATACAGAAATATGGTATGCACAGAAAATCCGCAAGGAAAGCATTTCCCTGCAACAGGCTACCGTAAACGTTTATAAACGTGAACTGGCTAAAGACCTTAAAACAGCTTACTATCAGTACTATCAGGCTGCTAAAGCTGTAGAGATTTACAATATAGCGCTAACACAGGTGCAGGAAAATATCCGGGTGAATAAAAGTTTCCTCGATAACGGGGTACGTAATAGCACCGCTTTAACCCGCGCACAGGCTGAACAGCAGAAGATAGTGACATCAATCACAGAAGCTCAGAACAAGCAACAGAACGCACAAGCTTATTTTAACTTCCTGATGAACGAGCCTTTCACTACAGAGATTACACTTGACAGTACTCTTTTCACTCCTGCACAAGTATTACTAATAGATGGAAATGCTGGTAACCGTGAAGAACTGATCCAGCTGGATCAACAGAAAAAAATTGCGAACCTGCAATACAGGCTATCTTCTTCTTATCTGATCCCTAAACTCAACACATTTCTGGACCTGGGTACCCAGGCGTATAACTGGAACTTCGATAATAAATCCCGCTACTATATGTGGGGTGTAAATCTACAATGGGACCTGTTTGCCGGTGGACAAAGAAAATACAAAGCACAACAGGCGGCTTCGGACTTAAAGGTGATCCAGGCTTCATATAATGAGACCAATAGTGCTCTGCAACTAGAGGCAAATACCGCACAGAATAATTACCGTACTGCTGCTGCCACTTTCTCCAATGCACAAACGCAGTTACAGCTCTCCGAAAAATATTACAACGATCAACTGAAAGTATATAAAGCAGGGCAACTCCTGTACATTGAACTTCTGGATGCTCAGAATCAGCTTACCAGTGCAAGACTGCAACTCTCCGTTGCTTTTGCACAGGTGCAGACGGCACTTGCAGAGATAGAAAGAACAACGGCTACTTATAAACTCTAACATCTTAAAAATACGACAACATGAAAACAATACATGTTATTACACTACTCGCACTACTCTCCTCTCTTGCAGTTTCCTGCGGAGAACATACATCTGCGGAACAGAAAAAAGAAACAGATCAGATTCCTGTAAAATTACTGCCACTAAATGGACAGATAGCGGCTGTGAATCTGATTAATGTTTCAGGTCAATTTACTACAGATGATGAAGTAATGCTGTCTTTCAAAACTGGAGGAATCATACAAAGCCTCCTTGTAAAAGAAGGAGATGCAGTGAAACAAGGACAACTCCTGGCTACGCTCAATCCCGTGGAGATTGATGCACAGGTGAAACAAGCGCAGCTATATTATGATAAATCAGTACGCGATCACCAACGGATCCAGAACCTGTATAAAGATAGTGTAGCTACTCTTGAGCAATTACAGAACACACAAACAGCTGTAGACATAGCTTTGGAACAATTGAAAAGTGCACAGTTCAACCGTAGTCATTCGCAAATCCGGGCACAGGCCAATGGTTATGTATTACGTAAACTGGCCAGCGAAGGGCAAATGGTACAACCCGGCACGGCTGTATTTGAAACCAACGGTGCACAGTCAGGCAACTGGTTACTACGTGTTCCGGTAAGCAACAAAGAATGGGCGGCGATTAAACTACAGGACAAAGCACAGGTTGAAGTAGAATCAATGCCAGGTAAAGTATTCAGTGGTGTTATCTCCCGCAAATCAGAAGGTATTAACGTTGCCGATGGTTCCTTTATGGCAGATATAAAACTTACCGGTGAAAAACCTGCGGCTATTGCCTTTGGTATGTTCGGAAAGGCTAAGATCACCCCGGTTGTTGCCACTGCTTCCGGAAGCAATGGTCCCTGGGACATCCCTTACGATGCTCTGCTGGAGGGCGACGGCAATAAAGGATATGCATTTGTAACAAGTGATAATAAAACAGCGCATAAGGTAACCGTTACAATTGCTGGTATGGAAAAAAATCATGTAATTATCAGCAACGGATTAGAAAATGCAGGATCACTCATCATCTCAGGCAGCGCTTATTTAACTGAAGGAAGCTCCATCACTATCACGAACAAATAACATTTCAGAACATGAAAATATCTTCATACGCAGTAAAGAACTACCAGTTCACACTGGTGATCTTTATCATGATCATTGTGCTGGGCATTACGACTATCATCAACATGCCCCGTTCGGAAGATCCGGAAATGCATGCCCCCACTTATTCAGTGGCTATCGTATATCCTGGTACCAGCCCCAAAGACATGGAAAACCTGATAGTAGATCCGCTGGAAAAAGAATTCTCTGCACAGGAGAATATCAAACGTGTACGTACAAGTATTGGCGACGGACTAGCTGTGATCAGGATAGAATATAAATACAACAGTAATGTTGACGATAAATACCAGGAAGTATTACGCGTGATGAATGGCAAGCGGAGTGAATTACCCGAAAATATAAACGTGACGGTAATGCGCTTTCAGCCCAGCGATGTAAACATCCTGCAGATTGCTCTGGTGTCTGAAAATGCGCCGCGCGACAGGTTACAGTATTATGCAGAGAAATTGCAGGATGAACTGGAACGCCTCCGTTCTTTAAAGAATGTTGAGATCCACGGATTGCCTACCAGACAGGTAAGGATCGAACTGGCAACAGATAAGATAGCCCAGATGGGCATATCAGCAGATAATGTAATGAACAGCCTGCAAAATGAGATGGTGAATATTCCCGGTGGTAGTCTGAATGCAGGTAACCGTACCTTCAATATTAAAAGCAGTGGCAGTTATCAACAGCTGGATCAGATCAAGAATACAGTGGTATACATCAGCAATGGAAAAAACGTGTTCCTGAAAGATATTGCCAATGTGTATTACGGTTATGAAGATGAAACTTACGCAACAAGACTAAACGGACACCGCAGTGTTTTCGTGGTAGCTGCACAGAAAGAAGGTGAGAATATCAGCAAGACCCAGGAACTGTATAAACCAGTCATTGCACAATTTAAAAAGACCTTGCCTGCTAATATAGACCTGGTGCAGAATTTTGACCAGGCAGAGAATGTAAACAGGCGCTTAGGTGGATTAGGAGAAGATTTTCTCATCGCCATCTTATTGGTAGCTTTTACCCTTCTACCGTTAGGTTTCCGCCCTGCTCTGATCGTAATGATCTCTATTCCTTTGTCGCTTGCCATTGGGGTGATCCTCTTACAATTGTTCGGTTATAACCTTAATCAGTTAAGTATTGTAGGCCTGGTTGTAGCACTGGGTTTATTGGTGGATGATAGTATTGTGGTGGTAGAAAATATAGAACGCTGGATCCTGGAAGGGCATACCCGTATGGAGGCTACGTTAAAAGCTACTGGTCAGATAGGCAAGGCTGTTGTGGGCTGTACGGCTGCACTGATGATCGCATTTATGCCTCTCGTATTCCTACCAGAAGGCGCCGGGGATTTTATCCGGGGGTTACCACTGGCTGTAATCATGAGTGTATTTGCATCTATGCTGGTATCATTAACGATCATCCCATTCCTGTCCAGCAAGTTATTATCTGAACATACCGGAAATCCGGAAGGAAATATCTTCATGCGTGCTCTGAAACGCCTGATCCACGGTAGTTATTCCAAACTGCTGGATAAGGCTTTAAATAAACCTGTACTTACCATCATTGCCACTGTGATAATTTTTGGCACCTCTCTGATTCTGTTCCAGGTAATAGGTTTCAGTTTGTTCCCTGCTTCTGAAAAACCACAGTTCCTGATCAATATTACCACACCGCCTCAATCCAGTCTGGCCTATACAGACAGCATTGCGAAGAACATTGAAAAGGTATTAAAACAGGAACCGGAGGTAAAATACTTTTCTTCCAACATTGGTAAGGGTAATCCACGTATTTACTATAACATTGTTCCGGAACATGAAAGAACAGATTATGCACAGCTGTTCGTTCAGTTGGACGAACACGCTTCTCCTACCAAAAAGCTCGCATTGATCGAGAAACTCCGTAAATTATGGACCCCCTATCCAGGTGCTAAAGTGGAAGTGACCAACTTTGAACAAGGGCCAGCTGTTCCTGCTCCCGTAGAAATTCGTCTATTCGGAGATAACCTGGACACTTTACGCAATCTGGCAGCAAAAGCAGAACTCCTGCTGAAAAATACACAGGGCGCTATTTATGTAAACAACCCCGTGAACTTGCTGAAAAGCGATATCCGGGTGGCTATCAACAATGAAAAAGCACAGTTGCTCGATATTTCCAGTGTTACCATAGACCGTACAGTAAGAATGGCGGTAGCCGGACTGAATCTTGGGCATTATTCGGATAATAACGACAATGATTATGATATTCTGCTAACCCGTAATAAAGATGGACATCCTTCCCTGGATGTTTTCAATAACCTGTATGTAAACAGCCGGTCAGGCAAAGCTTACCCGATTACACAAGTGGCAGACTTCCGTATGGAAACCTCTCCGCTGAGTATTCATCATCAGGAAAAAAGAAGAGTAGTTTCTGTGACAGCTTTCGTACAGAAAGGGTTTCTTGTTGACAGGGTGATCAATGATGTAATTGTCAAAATGGATGCAATGAAGTTACCTGCAGGATATAGTTATGAGATGGGTGGCGAAGTGGAGTCAAGGCAGGATTCTTTTGGAGGGTTTATGAGCATTATTATTGTAACCATATTCCTCTTTGTAGCAGTACTCGTACTGGAGTTCGGTACATTTAAAAGTACCTTAATTGTATTATCAGTAATCCCGTTGGGTATTGTGGGTGCGGCCATAGCACTGTGGTTAACCGGTAACTCCTTATCTTTTATTGCTATCGTGGGTATGATTGCACTGGCAGGTATTGAAGTGAAGAACACCATCCTGCTGGTAGATTTTACCAACCAGCTAAGGGAACAGGGTAAACCTCTGGAAACAGCCATCAGGGAAGCCGGGGAGGTACGCTTTTTACCGATTGTACTCACTTCCCTCACCGCCATTGGTGGATTGATTCCTATTGCTATCTCTACCAATCCATTGATAGCACCACTTGCCATCGTACTGATCGGGGGATTGATCAGTTCTACTTTGCTGTCAAGAATAGTAACTCCAGTAGTGTATAAGCTGATGCCACCAAGAGTAACTCAACAATAACATTATAATTAAGGGGGCCCTAGTTGCCCCCTTAATTATAATGCTATTTCTTTACCGTTTCAACCCAGGAAGCGGCCATCAGCTCGGCTCCCGCAATACTTGGATGTACACCATCCCCTGTCCAGTATGATCCCGGTGCTATTTTCTGCGCCTTATCAAAAATGGTCTGGTAAGGGATGAAGACAGCATCATATTTCGTGGCTATCTCTTTTGCAGCAGCGCGATAGTCATTGAAAGCAGGGTACCACTTCTCATCAACTGCTTTTACGCCAATCACAGCAAAAGGCTCTCCTATTACCAGCTGCACAGCTGGTAATTTTTGTTTGGTACGATCCAGCAACGCTGTAAAATCATCCTGATAAGTCTTTATAGTTCCTTTGTAATTACCTGTCAGAGTGTGCCAGAAGTCATTGACCCCTATCAGAATGCTCAGTACATCAGGCTGTATTTTCAGGCAATCCTCCTCCCAGCGCTCAGCCAGCTGATATACTTTGTTGCCGCTGATACCTTTATTAAAGATCTGCAGGTTCAGATCAGGGAATTGTTTCAGCAGGGTTGCCGCTGCCAGGAAAGCATAACCATTTCCCAGTGAACCCGCATTGTTGGGTGTGGACTGGTCTTTTTTACGACCGGAATCTGTAATAGAATCTCCCTGAAAGAGAACGACAGCATTCTTTTTTAGCGTAATTTTCTTTGCCTGTACTTCTTTGGCGGTTCCTGAAACCAACGATGGAAGGGTTATTGCGGCCAGGCTTCCTAAGGATACATTCCGGATAAAGTTCCTCCGGTTGGAATTAGTTTTCTGTGGCATGGAATTATTTAAATTGAGTATATACATTATGGTTATTAGAATATAAATCGACCTGAAGTACTAAACTAATAAATTTAATGATAAAAATAAATATGCCGCCCAGGACTAGGCGGCAATTTAGTTATCTATCCTATGAAAACCTGTGTATAAATGACATGATGGGAGCTGTCCCAAATCTTTCGCAGTTGCCTGGTACACATTCTATTAAGCATACCAGGCTTAACGAGAGTTTGGCTTTATTATGGATATGGCTCTCCACTATTACAACCAGACATTTTCATTATATCGTCTATTTGAGCTTATATTAACCTAAATAGTCATTGATATAATTTTTTACGATGCATATGCCTAGTTTTAAATGCTTTATACATTTTCCGATGTAAAGATGTACATTTGATACGTTAGATTTTGTAAATTTCAGTGCCCCTTTTGGAAAATGAGTAAGGATACACATATTTCTAGGTGCTAACACTTATTTTAAGCATGGCCGACAACCAAACATTCTGAAACCGCCGTTATTTAACGCATATTTACGTGCATCGTGACCGACTTAGAAATTTATACCCCATATCTTCTCTTGAAAAGCTACGCAAGAATTATTCTTAAAAAGTAATTACTATAATAAAGAATGAAGTTATTACCTATCATTAAAAAACATACTTTGAAAATTCTTAGACTTATGCTTTATTTTACTTCAATTGCTGCCCACATAAGTAAAAGATATGCTGGAAATTATCCCAACTCTTACTATTGACCGTGAACGATTTATCAGCCAAATGTTCGTACCCACAGCAAGTATGGTTGTCATTTATCCAGATAAAAACCATTATATACGGATGATATTATATACCACATCCAGTTGTTATGCGTTCTATAATAACAATGCACAGTTCTACTCAACCAGTGCAATCGGGCATGATATAACAGGGACGTATAAACTACCTCAAATTATTAATACATGAAAGATCCTATTTATAAAATATTGTTGCTCGAAGAAGACACTACTCTGCTAAAAAAGATTCAGCAGTTGCTGACTTTGCACAACTATGAAATAATTACCTGTACATCTGCAGAAGAAGGCATTTATATGAGCCGGCAATACAAGCCCGACCTTGTGGTATGCGGTGTAAAACTCCGCGGTGGAAGCGGGTTTCACTTCCTTATGGAACTTCGCAATGACCATACCCTTCAACATATCCCCTTTATCTTTATCAGTGGGAAAGATGGTAAAGAAGATATGCGCATGGGTATGAACCTGGGAGCTGATGATTTCCTGACCAAACCATTTAAAAGCAAAGAACTCATCATGAGCATTAAATCAAGGCTCATCCGGTTTACGTTTTATAACATTCAACAAAGAGACAGAAAGCATACTACTATCGTATCTATGCCGGTGATTGCACCTGAAATTCACAACAAGTTGAGTAAGACTGAATTCAGGATTATGCAGATGATTGCAGAAGGTATGAGTACAAAAGAGATTGCGCAGGCACTTAACATCAGTATTAAAACGGTAGAGAATCACAGACATAATATTTCCAAAAAACTGAATCTTACTGGTCATAACTCCCTGATCAAATACGCCATTAAAAACCTTACCCAGCAATACAGGATCTTATCTTAAATAACATAGCGGTCAGACGACTTTCGGGCGTCTGACCGCTATAACTATCATGGGTATCGCTATTATCTATCAATGATATCCTTTATTCTGTTCTAATGTACTCTTGCTTCCATTAGTAGATAAATCTATCTGCCGCTGCGGAATAGCAAAGTACTCATTCTTATTTTTGGTAAAACTAGCCCCCTGGATATCCAATGTAAGGTTTCCTTCAAAGGCAAAGAATGCATTCAGCACATCACCCGCATCTCCCCAGCGAACCAGGTCGAAGAAGCGATGTCCTTCCATAGCCAGTTCCAGTTTGCGCTCAAAATAGATGGCCTTCAGGGCATAATCCTTGCCTTGCGCCGTAAAAGTACCTGTGGGATACCTGGACACCTTATAATTGGCAGCAGGTACATCCTGGAAGCCACTCATCGGCGCATTATTGTCCAGATATAGATATACTTCACTTTCTGGCCTGGCAGCCCTTCCACGCACTGTATCCACATAAGCCTGTGCCTGATCCAGATTAGACAACTGGGCTTCACATTCTGCCGCCATCAACAGTACATCTGCATAACGGATCAGATTATAATTGATTGCATTACCAGGTGCCCATCCCCTGGGATCATAATATTTATCCTGTGTTGCCTGCCAGTAAACGTTTTTCTTGGGAGAATAATGTCCAGCAGTAGATGCTTCCCTAATCCAGGTATCGCCGGGATGTACGCCCCAATCAAGGTATGGAATCCCCTGGCGGCCTACTGTCCAGTCCAGGCGTGGATCCAATGTTTCTGTAGTGATACTGTGACTGTTATAATCGTCCAGGTAAGGCAGCCCCTGGGCGTTTGTGATATAAGAATTTACCAGGTCTTGTGTAGGCTGAAAAAAACCGCAACAGCTGAAGGGGCCATTATAGGGGTAGTTGAGCATTTCGCCCTGGTTGGCATTGGCAGAGGTACCGGAATTATCGTTTGCATCATACTGAATGGCAAAAACACATTCTGATGTATTCTCTGTTGCCGCATCAAAATTGTCTTCGAAACGATCTCTCAACTTATAACGCTCTCCTTTTGAGGTGATACCCTGGGAGATAATCTGATCAAAGAGAGGCTTGGCATCTGTATATTTATGCTCAAACATGTAAGTTTTGGCCAGGTAGCAGGCAGCAGCCCATTTATTCGGACGGCCAACTTCTGTCTGGGTGCTAGCCAGGTTATCCATACCAAACTTGAAATCTGCTTCTATTTCAGGCCAGATATCTTTATTATTCGGTGTTTTCATGTCTGTGGTAGTTTCATCTATCCACGGTACCATATTAAACATCTTTTTAAGATCACTATAATAATGCCCCCGCAGGAAGTGTGCTTCTGCTGCAACTTCCGTTTTCTCCTCATCAGTCATATCTGTAACCTTAGGTAACAGACGGAGTACGGTATTACAACGGGTTACTCCTTCATAATCCACACGCCATTTATCATTGAGGAAGCTGTTGGTAGCACCGGCAGTAAACCTGGCCAGATCCAGTGTTGGTGGAGAGTCAAAGTGATCACTACCTTTATGTGCATCACCTCCACACACACTCCCATAGATCCAGTTATCGGGAGATACTGCGTACCCCGCTCCACCGGAGAGATTTGTCATATCTCCATCCGTAAAGTCCTGACCATCCAGTGCACCATATGCACCTACCAGTAGTGCATTGATTCCTTTTTTATTGGAGATCAGCTCTTCTTTTAAAGAAGATGGCGGCACCCGGTCCAGGAAGTTTTTACAGGAAGGACTGCAAAGTGTTATTCCTGCCAGTATTGCTATAGATATATTTTTATTTAGTTTCATGGCTTTACAATTTAACATCAGAATGTAAGATTTACACCTGCCAGGAATTGGCGCTGGCTTGGATAAGTGCCTTCATCTATACCAAAGCTCCTTACATCACTTCCTCCAATTTCAGGATCAATACCTGTATATTTTGTGATAGTGAAAAGGTTAGCTGCCTGTACGTAGATCCTTAATCTTTCAATGTGGATCCTGCTGCCGAATGCTTGTGGGAAGGTGTATCCCAGTTGAACGTTCTTACAACGCAGGTAAGCACCGTTTTCTACATAATAAGAGTTGGGAACACTGTTGGTACTGAAAGAACCTTCTCCTTCCTGGATAGGCGCTTTGGCATTGGTGCGTTCCGGCAGCCAGGAATCATAGAGGGCTGTTTTGCTTTTAGCACCATCAAATGAAGAGGAGAAGTCTGTCCACCATCTTACCTGGTTCCAGATCTGGTTGCCCTGCACACCAAACAGGAACATACTGAAGTCAAATGCTTTGTAGGTTAATCCGAGATTAATGCCATAAGATACTTTGGGATTAGGGTTCCCAAGGAAGGTACGATCGTCTGAGTTGATTACACCATCATTGTTCGTATCTGCATATCTGAAGCGGCCAGGTGCTGCTGCTTCCTGGAAGGTGGCAGAAGCATCTCCCGTCTTTGCCTGTGCTGCCGCATCGGCTTTATCCACCTCATCCTGACTGTTCCAGAACCCGGTAATCCTATAGCCGTAGAAGCTGGAAATAGGCTGTCCTACAGCATTGCGGATAATGCTTTCACTGAAGTTACGTGGCTGGCTGTCAAAATAATCCACTCCTGTGGCAATCTTAACGATCCTGTTTTTGAAGGTGGTCAATGTTACTGTCGCATCAAACTTCAGATCCTTGGTGATGTTCGTATGTGAGGTAACGGTAAGGTCTACACCCTGATTCTTCATGTTGGCCACATTAGAATAAGGTGCAGGAGCGGTGCCGAATGTTCCCGGTAATTCACTGTTGTATAAAAGGTCTTTGATATTCTTCTGAAAGTAATCAGCAGATACTTCCAGTTTACCACCAAACAAGGTTGCATCTATACCGATGTTGGTATTGATATCACTCTCCCACTTTGCATTAGGATTACCTATTTGTACCTGTTGGAAACCTAGCAAAATACCGTTGTTGGTACCCTGCAGATCGTAATAAGAAGTGTTCTTATTACCACCATATAAAGTAAAGGCATTACCCGGTGTAAGGCTCAACTGGTTTCCCATAATACCCCATCCACCACGAATTTTCAGATCTGTGAGCCAGCTTACACTTTTCAGGAAAGACTCCTGGGAGATACGCCAGCCGGCGCTTACTGCGGGGAACATACCATAACGGTTATTCACACCAAATTTGGAAGATCCATCCCGGCGCAGTGTACCGCTCAGGATATACTTGTCATTAAAAGTATAGTCTATCCTTCCGATGAGGGATAATAAACCTGCAGAGTAACGGGTAGACGTGATGGTTTGTCCGCCTGCACCCGTGCCGTTATCTACGTAATCCGGATCAAAAGAGAAGAAGTCCTGCGTAGTACCTACCTGCTGACGGGTACGTTCATCATATGCTTCTGTACCTAACAGTACATTCAGGTTATGTACTTTATTAAATGTATTGTGGTAGTTCAGAGTGTTGGTCCATGTCCAGTTATGAGCGAAGTCGCTTGATTCTGTATAAGAATTTACACCTGCATTTTCTTTATTCTCATACTGTGGATAGGTGAACCTATGACGATATCCCGAATTCACCTCACCACCAAAGCTTGTATGGAAGGTAAAGTGTTCCATGAAGTCAATATCAGCATAGACGTTACCGAATACCCTGTTCACCTGTCCTTTATCATTACGGGTGCGGTATTGCATGGCTACCGGGTTCATGGCATCGCCTAGTCCAATCCCATTTGAACCACCAAAGTTACCTTTGATATCATATACAGGGATAATGGGCTGTTCCCGTATAGCCATACCCACGGCCCCACTGGCCGTGAGCAGGTCTACGGTGGGGTTATCAGTAACAGAGAAAGACAGATTCTCTCCTATCCGTATATTTTTAGAAATGTTGAACTGACTATTAGAGCGGATGATATATCTTTTCAGATAGGTATTCATCAGGGTACCCTGCTGATTAAAATAGTTCAGTGAGAACAAGTAATTACCTCTGTCACTGCCACCACTCACAGACAGGTTATGACTGGTCATTGCGGCCGGTTTAAAGATTTCATGAAACCAGTCTGTTCCAGTTTTATTGGCTTTAGTGATATAATAGAAACTGTTATAATCGTTCTGATCTGTATAGTTTGGATTTACATAATACAGGTCAGGATTAGTGCGGGGATCTCCTTCCATCAGTCCTACAGGTTGCAGATAATCCGGCAGTCTGGGTGTGAGGCCGTCTCCATACAAAGTATCGCTCAATGGCGTACCTGTATTTTTGTATGACAGCCAGCGCAGGTTGGCCATTTCCTGAGAGTTCAGTGTATGAAAAGCATTCCCTCCTTTAGGGTACTGACGACCATAATACGCATCATATTTCACTTTCACCTTGCCGGTACCTCTTTTGGTCGTAATGATAATCACACCATTGGATGCACGGGAACCATAAACAGAAGCAGCACCTGCATCTTTCAATACCTGCATCGAAGCCACGTCATTAGGATTCAGGTCATTGATACTTTGCGTAGGTACTCCATCCACTACGTAAAGCGGAGTATTGTTATCAAAGGTATTCACCCCACGGATGCGCACCACGGGTTCTTCTCCCGGCTGCCCGGAACCAATAACGGTAACGCCTGATGCTTGTCCCTGTAATTGACTTGTAACCTGTCCGGATGGTTGCTTTACCATTTCTCCGATGTCGATAACGGTTACGGCACCAGTCAGATCTTTTTTGCGTTGAGTGGTGTAACCTGTAACGATCACTTCGTTAAGTGTGCTGGTATTTTCTGTTAGTATGATATTTATTTCTGACAGACTTCCCACTGGTATTTCTTTGGATTCGTACCCAACGAAAGATATTTCAAGTAGGTCATTGGCAGTGCCGGGAACGTTGAGAGTGAAAGTACCATCAGGGCCGGTAACAGCACCCGTACCGGTTCCCTTTACACGCAATGTAACACCTGGCAGTGCAGTACCTTTGGCATCTGTTACCTTACCATGTATAGGGCGTTGTATGGCTTCACCACCGGATGTTTGCGTTGCCTCCCTTGCGGTAATAAGATAAAAGTGCTCTCTGACTTTCTGATATGAGAGATTAAATGGAGCGAGTGCTTTGTCGAGTACTTCTTCAGCTGACTTACAGGCAGCAAGATCTATTTTTGCTTTCTGGTCTTTCACCAGGTCGCTTTTATAAGCAATTGAGACACCGAATTTCACTTCCGTTTGCCGGAATAATTGTTTCAATAATACTTCCTCCTGCTGTTCCAGTGGTTGTCTTACAGGTTTGGCACCCGGCTTTGCAGCCAGCGGCTGGTTTGCCAGAGCACAAGGTGACAGAACACTTAATGCAATAGTATGCATCAGCAGCACACGTAAATGTTTGTTCATGTGCAATTTAGTTTTGGTTAATAAAAAGTTTGGGTATCAGTTTCCCAACGTGGTTACGCTATCTTACTTGCCCTGTTTATAAAAATGTACTCCAAAAGCTTTCTCAAATTGAATTAGCATAGTATCGGCATTGTAAACGATAGGCATAGAGCCTGAAACACGGTACCGCAACATCTTTGGTTCTTTTACAGATACCTGTCGGTCAAACACCTGCCGCATAAATTGTATGGCATCGGCAACAGTATATTCATCCATCATAAGCTGCCCGTGTGTCCAGGCGATTACCTTTGTCACATCTGTTCTGCTCTTGGTATATTCTCCATCCTGTTTATTATAACGGAGCATCTCTCCGGGTTGCAGGTATAGCTGTGTTTCATTTTGTCCCTGCTGTTCTTTGATATTCAGCTTAATACTTCCTTGTTGCAATACGACTGCTATCCTGTTGTTAAAATTATTGATGTTGAACTGGGTACCCAGAACTTCTACTGAAAGACGGTCGAATGTATGTACAATGAATCTTGTATTCTCTTTTGTATGACGTACATGGAACCAGGCTTCTCCATCCAGCCACACTTCCCTTACGTTGGCTTCTTTCTGTGCATACACCAGCCTTGATCCTGCATTTAATAATACTTCCGAGCTATCGGGCAACAGCAATTTTTTTGTTTGTCCCGGTAAAGTAGCTGTGCTCAGTGTGAGTGCATGAAACTGTTTGTCTGTATGTGTTAACCAGAGCGTGCCCAGCAGGATGCCCAGTAATATGGCAGCAGCGTACTTCCAGGAAAACAATCTATAAAAGCGACTCCTGTTCGCTACAGGCAGAACAGGTAATTCTGCCGTTTCATCTGTTGCTATATTATCCCAGATAGCATCCCACAACTGGTCCTTCTGCTCACCGGTTAGCTGGTAATCACGAAAATGGATGGACTTTACCAGGGTTATGGCTTCTGCTATTACAGCTTCTTTTTCAGGATGTTGTTTCAGCCAGGTAGCCCATTCGTAATTGTTCTTTACATCTGGTTTTAGTACCCATTGCTGGAAATTTTCGTCCATTGCAAAATCACGTGCTGTATATATATGGTACTGCTGCAAACCGTCTCTTTTATATAAAGAGACAGAGAAAGGGAAAATCTCATCGTTTTGGGGAAGGTTTTTTTTAAATTATTTCCCGGGGCTTAATAATAAGAGTAATACGGCAGGTGGTAGCATTCTTTTCAATACACCGATAGCTTTGGAGATGATGTTGTATACGGAGTCTACTTTCATGGACATCAGGTCTGCTACTTCCTGATAAGAAAGGTCATGGAAGAAACGCAGGTAAATAGCTTCCCGCTGGCGGCGGGGTAGGGCTGACAGGGCTACATGCAGTTGTTGTAACTGTTCCTGTTGTTTTTCGTCCTGGATAATAAAGTGCTCCCGGGGAGGGATCAGTTCAAAGTCAAACGGGATTTCAGAAGTCTGAGCACGGAGACGGCGATCCTTTTCCAGTGCCCGCAATAAACGGCGGCGTAGGCTGCTGAGCAGGTAATACCGGATATTCTGTAGTTGGTCTGTCAGGTGTTCTCTGGATTGCCAGAGGTCATGAAAAAGTTCCTGAAGGCAATCCCTCACCTGTTCTCCATCTCCACAAAAATGCACCCCATAATGGTAAAGATCATCTACATGTTCCTGGTAGATCACTGCAAATGCGTCCCGGCTACCCTGCCGGAAGTTATCCCATAACTCCTCCTGTGGAGATGCTTTATACAAAGCAGTCAATGATGGCTTTACTGCTTCCATAGCTGGATTTTGGTTGAGATCTCTTTAGTTGTTATAAAAATACACGTTTTTGTGAATTATTCTGTAATATGTTTGGTCCTTCTACACATTAATGTCGTGGTATAGTATTTGTAACCTTAGCATTGTCAGCCTATAAATTTTGATAATGACTATTATGTCTAACTCAATCTTTAAATTGCGAAATTATTTTTATACCCCAAATCTCCATGTCAAAAATCATCTTTATAATATTATGTTTATACCCATGTATGATGTTTGCTCAGGATGCATCCACTGTTGTATCTAAAAGTAATACTGTAAAAGATACAACAGGAAAAACAGATCTGGTTGATATTGCCAAAAGGCTCTTTCACATCAAACCTAATAAAAAGAGGAAACTGGAAGAAAAAAGAATTTACTTTTCTGTGTTACCAGTGAGTAGCAGTGTTCCGGGAGGAAGCGGTCATGTATTAGTTACCAGTACAACGGCAGGTATCTATTTAGGTTCGCGTCGTACTACCAATATTTCAAGTGCTACATTTGCCCCTTATTTTAATTTAAAAGGACGGTTTGGCTTACCCCTGCGTACAAGTATATGGTTACCCAATAATTCATGGACTATCCAGGGAGATCTGAGGCTTTTGGTATATCCTCAATATACCTGGGGATTGGGAAACGATAAAGATCATGATCACAGAACGTTAGTAGACTACCGGTATATCCGCTTTTATGAACAGGCACTCAAACGTATAAGGCCATATTTTTTTGCGGGAGCCGGATATAACCTGGATTACTATATGAATATCAAAAGTGATAGTGCGAACATAGACCTGAAAACCTTTACCGGTTATCCATATGGATTAGATGATAGATCCGTTTCATCAGGAGTTAGTTTCAGCTTATTATACGATAGTCGTAATAATTCTATTAACCCGCTCCCCGGAGCTTATGCGAATGTTGTATTTCGTATAAATCCTTCTTTCCTGGGTAATGATCTCCGGTGGCAATCTTTGTATGCGGATGTGAGAAAATATATTTCGGTCAATCCTGCAAATCCGGATCAGCAAAACACCTTTGCGTTCTGGTCTTATTTCTGGACAGTGTTACACAGCAATGCTCCTTATCTTAACTTACCAAGTATTGGCTGGGATCCTGGCAACCGCTCCGGAAGAGGAGTAGATCAAAACCGGTATCGTGGCAAAAGTCTATTCTACCTGGAAAGTGAATACAGGAGGGATATAACTGAAAATGGTCTGTTCGGGTTTGTTGTTTTTGCTAATGTAAATACAGTGAGTGGATCTGAATCGATGTTCAGGTCGTGGCATCCGGCGGTAGGTACAGGGCTGAGAATTAAATTCAATAAAGGATCAAATACGAATATGGCTATTGATTTTGGAGTGAGCAAAGGATATAAAGCGATAAAGCTCAACCTTGGAGAAGCATTTTGATAAAAAACCTGCATCATACATATGATACAGGTACTTGTTATATATTAAATGTGTCGTTACTTGTTTTATTACTTAAGATGCAGCACACCTTCTTTATCATAAGAATAATCCACGTTCCCTACTATTTTTAATGTTTCCAGGAAATAATCCAGAGTATGTAGTTTTTCCAATCCTCCGGTGAATTTCTTAGCGGCCAGTTCAGGACGGTCAAACACTACTTTCACACCATACCAGCGTTCAATTACACCTCCAATATCTTTCAGGGAGGTGTTATGGAAGATATAGATTCCACGCATCCAGGCCAGTACTTCATCTGAATCAAAGTTACGAATGTCAAATTTATCATTATCTGTCACAACAGCTTCCTGCCCGGGTTTTAAAGTCACCTGTGCAGTAGCAGACTTTGAAGTAACAGCTCCGCTTACCAGTGACGTACTTGTAATACCGTTTTTATAAGCACTCACATTAAAGGTAGTACCCAATACCCTGATCTCTGTTTTCTCCGTGTGTACAATAAAGGGCTGTGTCGTATTCTTGGCTACATTAAAGAATGCTTCTCCTTCCAGGTATACTTCTCTTTGATTGCCGTTAAAATTGAAGGGGAAACGGAGCTTAGTAGTAGCATTCAACCATACTTCCGTACCATCAGATAACACCAGCTTATAATCCATTTTAGGAGGGACTATGAGGGTATTAAATCCTGACTCCGTTTTATTTGCAGTGTATTGTAATTTATTAGATCCAGCATTCAGTTGCACATCACCCGCGCTGATTTGTTGTTTTGCCTGATGGTAAGGAAGTTTTACAGTCTGTCCGTTAGCCAGTTTCAACTGTAATTCTGTTTCTGCCTTTACTGTTGTTGCCAGCTCCTGTGGTTGCTTTGGTTTAAAAATCCCTGATTGCCACATAAATGTAATACCAGTAGCCACCACTCCTGTAATTACAGCAGCAATTAACCAGCGATTGGTCCACCACATTGCTTTACGCCTTGGCAATAGTTTTTCTTCTACTTGTTGCCACGCAAGGTCTGTATTCATTTCATGCCAGAACTTCTCTTCGCCCTGGATAGATGGACTATGCTTGATTGCTTTCCACATGAGTTCTATGTCTTCATGAACATTAATAAGTCCTGTCACATACTCATCGTCTGGTACACTAATTGTTCCATTGCGCTTTTGTAATAACAACTGGTAAATGTGCTCGTGATTCATTTTGCTTTAGAATTTTGGAGTTTTTAGCCTTCCATATCAACAACATATTGATATTGACAAGGATAACGCTGGAATCTCTGCAATCTATTGCATAAATCTACACACATCTGATCATTCAAACTGTTAATTGCCGGTTAATGCCCGGGATTACAACTCGTTATTTAGGCTCTCTATAACAATTAATATTAAATCTTCACAATATAATGCTATATTAACATAATCAGACCCAGCCGGATGCTTGCTCGTTTTAGCTATTCCGTTGAAAATTGTTTGAATTATACAATTGTTTGCTTGATTTCTGCCTTCAGGGAATAAGCGAATCCTTTGAAGGTGCAATTGAATCTGCATCCATAATAACTACCCCTGTAGTTACAGATAAAGTAGTAGAATCAATCATAACAGGTATAGCAGTAGAATCATCCATATTTTCTACCGGAGCAGGCTTTCCCATCATACAGGAAGAACCAGCCATTCCGAAAGCAATTAAAAAGATAGCAGCTATCTTTTTAAAGATAGAGATATTGGAGAATGAAACTTGCCTCACCAGGTAATCCTGAGAAGTTTCCACAGATGTATTATTAAAGTGTCCGCAAACATTCTTTTTAGCATTCTCTTTCATGTATTCGACAATAGCAGGTATTTCCCAGTCAGTGAAATCAACGACTGTTTTACAACATTTTAAGCAGTGTTTTCCATGTTCTGCCGGAAGCATCTCTTCCCAGCTTTCATTACAGGGTTCTGGAATACGGATATACGAAGCCATAGGTGATTTTAAAATATAGATGCTGCAACCAGGAAATTCCATAAATAAGAATGGAGCCGATTCATTTCATGACGACGCTCCATCAGAAAGTATTAAAGAGCCTTTAGACTTCAATATTCGTTTGATAAAAAACGGCAATTCTACCCGACATGAAAAATACTGTAATTGTTGTAACTTTCTTCTTAAAAGCGGATCTGTGGCATAACGGGGCTATTTATTGATAAATTAAAATAAGATATGCTGAACAATTTCATACAATACATTATACTCATCATTATCATCTTATTCCTGGTAATGCTGGCCCAGAAAGTGAAGATTGCATACCCCATTGTACTTGTAATAGGTGGGCTTATATTAAGTATCACGCACGTTATGCCTGTCATTACAATTAATCCTGAACTGATTCTTGTAATATTCATCCCTCCCCTGCTTTACGATGCCGCCTGGCACACGTCATGGAAAGACTTCTGGCGATGGAGGCGGGTAATCTCCAGTTTTGCCTTCCTGATTGTTATTGTTACTTCATTCGTGATTGCTTTTATATCCAGCAGAATTATTCCGGGTTTTACACTGGCACTCGGATTTTTATTAGGAAGTATTGTATCCCCTCCAGATGCTGTATCAGCCACTTCTATTCTGAGAAATGTGAAAATTCCCAGAAGACTTTGTGCTATAATTGAAGGAGAAAGTTTACTGAACGATGCATCCAGCCTCATCGTTTTCCGCTTTGCGCTGATAGCTGTAAGTACAGGCCAGTTTATTTTTCACGAAGCAGCAATTAGCTTTGTAGAGGTAATCGTAATGGGCATTATTACAGGCGTACTTATTGGTATGGTTTATTATGCCATTCACAGGTGGTTACCTACAAACTCCAACATGGATATTGTATTAACCCTTACAGCTCCTTATGTGATGTATCTCGTGGCCGAACATTTTCATTTCTCAGGAGTATTGTCTGTGGTAAGCGGCGGATTGTTCCTCTCCTTCCGCAGCCAGACCATCCTTACCTACCGCAGCAGGCTACGGGCATCCAATGTATGGTCTACCCTTGACTTTTCGCTGAATGGGCTGGTTTTTATGCTCATCGGCCTGCAACTACCGATGATCGTTGATCAGTTGGGAACAGTAAGCCTGCAAAAGGCTATAGGATATGGGCTGTTCATCACCTTTGCGCTCATCGTTACCCGGATTCTCTGCACCTTAGGCTCTTCCGTATTCACTGTGTTCATCAGCCGTTATATTACAACAGCAGACAACAGACCCGGCTGGAAAGGGCCGCTTATCTTTGGCTGGGCAGGTATGCGGGGTGTGGTTTCCCTTGCCGCAGCATTGTCAATTCCTGTTTATATGAGCAACGGGGAAGCCTTTCCCCAGCGCAACATGATCCTGTTCATCACTTTTATGGTAATCCTGCTTACACTCGTTATCCAGGGACTTACATTACCGTTGGTTATCAGGTGGCTCAATATGGAAGATCCTGATAAATATACATCTGCAGAAGAACAACACTTACACATAAAGAAAAAACTGGCGCAGCATAGCCTCACATTCCTGGAAATAAACTACAATGAAAAGCTGAAAACCAACCCCTCATTACAACAATTACAAGCAAGGTTTGAGCGGGACCAATCCATGTTGGACCCTAACGTAAAGTCTGATCATGATGATTTCTCTAAAATCTATTTAGAGTTACTTGCACATCAGCGTCTCTTTTTGCGACAACTGAATAAAAAAGAAGGCGTGGATGATGCTGTGATCAGGAGGTATGAAGAGTTACTGGACATGGAAGAAGAAAAGATCAGACCCCTCTTTGAAGATTGATTGCCTGCTCCTTTTTTACGGGACAAAATAATAAAAGAGTATTTTATCTTTTATTATCGGAATAACATATACCTTTGTGAAAGAAAAGGAGGTAAACCTCTATTATAATAAAAGATAAAAAGGTCTTATTATATACTATTAAAGAAAAGTTATGCCGGAACTAAAAGACATACAAGGAATAGAAGACATTAAATGGATGGTAGACAGATTTTATGGCAAGGTCCGTGAAGATGGGCTGCTAGGCCCGATCTTCCTGTCTCATATCGGAAATGACTGGACTGCTCATCTAAATATCATGTACAACTTCTGGAACATGGCCATATTCGGCAACCGGGATTACACCGGTAATCCGTTTCAGAAACATAAACACATGCCACTGGATAGTATCTACTTTGACAGATGGCTACTCCACTTTCATGCTACCCTGGATGAACGCTTTGATGGCCCGGTAACAAACGATACAAAAAAGAAAGCGCAGACGATTGCGGCAACATTCCTGCATCGTATTACCTCACTACGCCAATCATGAAAACAGCACTATTACATACTCCGGATTGCTGCTGTCAATAGCTTGTTAAATTTTTTATCTGCCTAAAATACAATCACTGACTACTTTTAATTAGAATTACATGACACCTAGAAAACTATGGATCAGCCTTGCTATCGTCATGATGGTATCTTTTGCGCTGCTCATTTATTTCGGAACTGACATTTACCACAACCTGCCTCCTATCCCGGACAAGGTAGTTTCTGAAAAAGGAGATGTACTGTTTACCGGACAGGATATTAAAGACGGACAAAATGTATGGCAATCCATCGGAGGCCAGACAGTGGGCAGTATATGGGGGCATGGCAGTTATATTGCGCCAGACTGGACTGCCGACTACCTGCACAGGGAATCCGATATCATGCTAACAGCATTAGCTGCTAAAGATGGTAAAACATACAGCCAGCTACCTACTGATGAACAGGCATTATACAAAGACCGTTTAAAGACGGAAATCCGGAGAAATACGTTTGATCAACAACAAAACCAGATAGTATTCTCCCCCGCACGGCTCCAGGCATTCCGGCAACTGTCTACTTACTACGCCGGACTTTTTATGACTGATCCCGCATTCAACACATTGCGTAATCAGTATGCTATTCCCACTGCTACCATCAAAGATGCAGAACGTATGCGCAAGATGAATGCTTTCCTGGCATGGGCCACCTGGGTATGTATTACCGAACGTCCCGGCGATCACGTTACCTATACCAATAACTGGCCGGGAGATGAAGTAGTGGGTAATATACCATCCTCTTCCCTGCATCTCTGGTCTGGATTTAGTGTATTGCTGTTGCTGGCAGGCCTTGCCTTATTGATTCTGCATCATGCTTATAACAAAGATGAGGTGCCTGTAGAACTACCATTGCAGGACCCTTTACGGAATGATAAACCAACTCCTTCCATGAAAGCCACGCTAAAGTACTTCTGGATTGTGAGTGCGCTGATCATTGTGCAGATGTTGGCAGGTGTGATCACCGCACACTACGGGGTAGAGGGCAATGCTTTTTATGGATTTCCGCTGGATAAGTTCTTGCCGGCTTCTGTATCCCGCAGCTGGCATGTGCAACTTGCTATCTTCTGGATAGCCACTTCCTGGCTGGCTACAGGACTATACATTGCACCTGCAGTATCCGGCTATGAGCCCCGCTTTCAGAAGGCAGGTGTGAATATATTATTTATGGCTCTGGTGATTGTGGTAGCCGGTTCATTAGTGGGGCAATGGCTGGGTGTGATGCAGAAACTGGGACTGGTAGATAATTTCCTTTGGGGACACCAGGGTTATGAATACATTGAGCTGGGAAGAATATGGCAGATCCTTTTACTGGCGGGCCTGATTATCTGGCTAATACTTATGCTGCGTGCATTACTCCCCGCCTTACGTAAACGGGATGAGAGTCGCCACCTGCTCACCTTATTTGTAATTGCCTCCATTGCCATTGCAGTGTTCTATGCTGCCGGATTAATGTACGGCAGACAAACACACATGGCCATTGCCGAATACTGGCGCTGGTGGGTTGTTCATCTGTGGGTAGAAGGATTCTTTGAAGTGTTTGCAACAGTTGTTTCTGCATTCCTGTTCTGCCGGCTGGGTTTATTACATATCCGGCATGCAACGGTGGCAGTCCTGTTTTCTACAATTATATTCCTGCTTGGTGGAATCTTAGGCACATTCCATCACATTTACTTTAGTGCCACACCTATTTCAGTACTTGCGGTGGGTGCAACTTTCAGCGCACTCGAGGTAGTCCCGCTGATCCTGATAGGATATGAAGCTTATCATAATTATACAATAACAAGGTCTACCAAATGGATTAAAGCCTATAAATGGCCAATCTATTGTTTCATTGCCATGTGCTTCTGGAACTTTTTAGGGGCGGGCATCTTCGGCTTTGCCATCAATCCTCCCATTGCCTTGTATTATATCCAGGGATTAAATACAACAGCTGTTCACGGACACACCGCTTTATTTGGGGTATACGGAATTCTTGGTATAGGACTAATGTTATTTGTATTACGTGGATTATATCCTGAAAAACACTGGAATGATAAACTGATTGGTTCTGCTTTCTGGCTGATCAACATCGGACTGCTGGTAATGGTAACAATCAGCATGTTGCCAATGGGCATCCTCCAGATAATTGCTTCTATACAACATGGTTACTGGTATGCAAGATCTGCCGAATTCATGCATACAGATACTATGCAAACGTTACGCTGGTTAAGGGTCCCGGGTGATATAATACTGGCAACAGGGGAAGTGCTGCTGGTGATTTTTGTGATAGGACTGAAAACGGGATGGTCTTTAAAGGAGAAGAGATAGTTATACATGTAAAAAGAGCCTGTATTCTAATTACGATACAGGCTCTTTTCATTCGGACACTTGATGATGGAGAGCCCTAGTCGCTTAAGCGATTTTCAAGCCCTTTATTTATTTTTGATCCATTCTCTGGTTTTCACATCACAATTATCATGTTATCTCTTCAGAAACACCAGGGAGGCTTCCAACTTCTCATTAAACTCTCCCACTTTAGTAGATTCAAGTGTCTTAAAGATGTTTGCTCTGATCTTTTTGAAATCATTGTGCAATGGGCATGGCCTGGATTCGGAACATTGTTTAAGTCCTAATCCGCAGCCGGTAAAAATTTTATCTCCATCTACGGCCTTCACCACATCAGCCAGGGATGAATGCAGTGATTTTTTATCAAGATAAAACCCTCCGGACGGGCCTTTTTGTGATAATACCAGTCCGTCACGACTAAGATCCTGAAGAATCTTTGCAATAAAGTGCTCAGGGGAATCTATACCCTTTGCGATTTCTTTTATTCCAACTTTTGATCCGTCACTCGATTTTTGGGCAATGAAAATCACAGCCCGGATCGCATACTCACAAGTCTTTGAAAACATGAATACAATATTTGACTACAAAGATAAAGGTTAATTAATAAAAGATATTTTTATCTTTATTTATCAGTAATACTGATTCTAACAAAAAAGCCCCTTCGCAAAAGGATGCTTTTTTATTACCTCCACAACCGGGCAACAAGCCGCATAGGGAAATCTGGATCGGTGTTTAACCACTAACCATCGGGAGCCGGTTAAGGCATCCTCTGAAGGATTTGAACCTTCGTACCCGACCAAAGCGAAGTATCCCTGTGCTACGGCACCGGACATGAAAGTAAAAAATTACAAACAGGGTAATGAAAACCGGACAGCGTGAAGTTGCTCTACCAACTGAGCTACATGGAAATTGCTTTCCAGAGGAGGAATCGAACCTCCGACCCACGAAGTAACGCTGTTCTACGACACCTGTTTATAACAACAGCAGTAACAGGCAAAATGAAAGCGGGGTAAGCAAACGGGAGTCGAACCCGTATAGCCTCACGCTTTATCAGAGCGTCGCGCTATTCCTCCCCTTAGTGGCTGCGAAGTATTTCATTTTTACGACATGCTGTTATTTAAGATTTTTATAGCATCCCTCCCTTTCAGAGGGATGCCAATTATACTGTTATTGCATGAATATGTTCTACCGCAGAAGCACCCTGATCGATGCCTTCCATCACTTCAAATACCTTATCACTCCACCCGGCTATCAGATATACATTCTGTTCACGTATATTAAGCGGTATAGCACCATGACCAGCCAGGTCGAACAGATACAGTTTAGCTTCCGGAGCTATCTTCTTGTAGAGCTGCCATTGTGCGTTCAGCGTATTCGCATTATTCGTGTTTCCGCTCGTGCTATCCCACATCTGACAGTCCGTGAACAACATGATCTTATCTGCCACATACCTGCGCGCTACAAGATCTTCCAGTACTTTGTAACCATTGGTGCTATATCCTACTTCTCCTTCTCTTTTGTAGAACGCATCTACATTAGACAGGATACTATTTCGGGACAGGCTCACCGTTTTCCAGGTATCACCGAATATACCGGATACCACATGATGGCATTTATATTGCAACAGCATTCCCAGCATCAGGCCAATGTCATAATACAGGATTTTGCTTTTTGCAGATACTGGTTGCTGCATAGAACCTGATACATCGCAGGCAATCACTACCCGGGTTCTGTTATCAAATCCATGAAGGTTCTGCACACTTAATTTCAACGCTGTTTCAAGTGCTTCCTGTACATATCCTGTTAATCCATGCGGCACCTTTTTCAGTTCGCGATAGGCGGCCAGAAAACGGAAGGGCAACTGTTTTGATTTCAACACGGCAGTTTCATCCGTCAATTGTGCGCATACTTTATATACATGCGCATCGCTGATGTTGTTTTCCAGCATATTACGCAGGTTACGCATAGTTGCCATATAACCCAGCTTTCTGCTATCTATCAGTCCTTCCCAGGTAACCCTTACTGCAAGCAGCTTTTCCTTACCGGAGTCATATTTTACCTGTCCTGCAGCGGATAAAGCGGTTTCCCAGGTATATGGTACTTCCAGCTCATTATCCACGATTTTGTTGAATAATGACTGCTGTGTTTCATCCTTTGCTTTCGGATGTACCAGAAACAAGGCATCTCTCAATGAAATTTCCGTGTCACGGTTATATTTTGCGAACTGATATTCATCAAATTTGTTGAATGCAAGCGACAATCCCTTCTGTAGTTGCTTACTCAGGCGATGTAATTTCTTTCTGTCTGTTCGCACATTCGCCAGCGCATAGTAAGACAACAACTCTGTAATTTCATCCGCACGCTGTACTATCCTACTCACGGTTTTACTTACCAGTGAGTCGCCGGTATGCACTTTTGCAAGTTCTACGGCCAGCACTATGGGAATTGAACGCAGGTACATGTTTTCACGGGCATATATTGCCAGTTTGGCCACATAAGCGGGATCATTACGGGTAATCAATGAACGGATTCTTTCTACCCTTGTTGTATCCCCTTCATAAAACTGATCCTGAAGAGCCGATGTTACCACACTGCTGTACAATTCCATCTCAGGTGTAAGTTTATACACTTTTGCACCTTCATTGTTTATCACCGATTGCCCTTTGTGCTTTAAAATATTGAATCTCATCACCTTATTATTTGCTTGTAATTGACAATGCAAAGATGAAACACGTGTGCGCAGTCTTTCTGCGCAGTTTATTTTTTATCCATTATAGCTGTAAAAACCTCTTAAACCGGAAAAAACAAACCCCTTATAAGTCTCTGCCAATAAGGATTACAGAGAGATAAAGCATATATAAAGCATATGTGAAGCATATATAAAGCATAAATAAAGCATACTTCTAGTCACCCAATAAGGGACTGATGTTTCGCTAAAAATAACTTGGAGATCAGAAGAAGGCTGCAGGATTTGAAGATGAGCCGTAA
>NZ_FOMK01000001.1 GCF_900112615.1 Chitinophaga sp. CF118
TCTTAAATTTACGGCTCATCTTCAAATCCTGCAGCCTTCTTCTGATCTCCAAGTTATTTTTAGCGAAACATCAGTCCCTTATTGGGTGACTAGAAGTATGCTTCATTTATGCTTTATATATGCTTCACATATGCTTTATATATGCTTTATCTCTCTGAATGTCTTAATGGCAGAGAGTTTCAGTGGGGTTTATTTTCTTGAAATAGAGGGAAATTAGAGCTAAAGAGGATAAGAAAAAGTCTTTTATTTATCTTGATGATGGAAGTTGGTTCCTCATATTTTTATTATCTAAGTTTCGTAATTGAACGTGAATAATTGTGGGGAAATTTGGGAGAGGGGATTACTGACTGTATAATTAGATCACTGTTAATTATAATCGGGTATCGGATTTGTAAGCTTGGTTTGTGTAAATGCTTGCTTTATATATTAGCAAAGGAGATGCTAAAAACCCTGGAACAGAGTATTCAACTTAAAGTTTTTATTGCTTTTGGATTCATAAAAGCATCTTTTCTTATGGCAACTTCATGGTTTATATTTGTTTGCCCTGGCGTATCTCCTGCCCCCAATCATCATCCATGTAGCTACGTAACATTCATAGGAGTCCCCCGCACTGTTACTGGAAGTCCAACAATTAATTTTATATTCGCAAGCACCCAAATCTTGACTTGTTCCCCTGGAGGAAGTGGAAGTGTAAGGCCGATTATTACTGCTGCTTTAAGTGCAGAAATTAATACCGCGGTGGCCACTTATAACTCTTCTAATAATGTATATGTGGCTCATGAATGTGCTTGAATCTGAAAAATGAACAACATGTTAATATTAATTGGATCCTGGCATGTTGATTCAGTGAGGTATATTGTATCAACATCTAAAGATAAAAACTTCCTAGGAACAAGCGACAATGCGGTACGCGTTCAAATATATGATTCTCCTTCTTGCATTAAAGAAGTTTGAAATTTGTTCGAATCAACATTTGGCTGACCGTAAGGAATAATTTAAAACCTCCTTGCATATTAAGTATAATATAGTGGGATATTGTCCAAGGTGCTTACGCTGACATTGAAAGAAGATAAGCTTGTGATTCATACTACATATCCTATAGTATCACCTTACGTTGGATACAAGTTATCCAAAGCGGAAATAGGAATGCAAGCCGATGAGGATCTGGAACCAAAAGCAAGTGGAATATGAAGCTAATCCTATGGAATAACGTATACATTAGGGCTTGAAGTTTGATTTGTAGACGCAACAATAATTTCATAATTTAAAGCGGGTGTAATAACCGGCCTTATAGATCCGGATATGACTTGTTGACTAGCAAAGATGAAGCTTATATAGGGACCACCTGTAGTATAGCCCGGGGTACCAGAAAATTTCACGTAATTAATTGGATTAAGTGCTGAATAAGGAGGTATAATTCCTACAAATTTAAACCATGAAGTTGGAATTGTGCATGCCATAATATCAGATGTTTTTTTAATTAAAAAGTAATAAAGATTTAGCTGAATGACTACTATGAATAAGATTTTGGGTCTACTCTTTGATCCGAAAATGAAACCGATTACCTTTTATATGATGCTTCATTCTTGCATATTGCTATCCTTCTTTCAACTCTAAATTATCCGCAAATTGCCGTTATTCTAAATACAAATAGACTCGGAGAGTAGAAATATTTGAATTTATTGCATTTAGTATCTCATTTGATAAAGCTGAGTCAATAGTAGGTCTTATTACACTAGCTATGATTTGAGGACTCGCATATATATATTGGGGGGTATTACCATTAGGAGTTATGCTTGGTACGCCTCCAAATTGGGTATAGCTTAATGGATTAGTAAAAGCGGAGGGCCAAGAACCTACACCTGGAAAATTGAATAAAAACCATGAACATGCCATAATATAAGGAGCTTTTTATAAATCAAAAAGCGATAAAAATTAATTGAACGCCTACTCTGTTCAAGATTTTCGGCTTCCTCTTTTAATGTTACCTAAAATTCTATTACGCATTTGTAATTATATTAGAAGAGTATACATACTTATTCAATACTGTTTGTATTACTTTGCATATTGTATCGCAAATAACAGATCTCTGCAAGTCGTCCATTATTTTTATGTAAGCGTAACTATAATGTAGATTCTAACCAATGTTAAAATGGGTAAGGCCCTTTAAATATCATGTAATTCAATGAATCATAAGCTGAATCGATGCCAATATCTGAAGCTGTAAATTCAAATCAGACACATGGGCGAGTACATGGACCTCCTTGTATAAATTTCAACACAATTATTTATATCTGATTATGGGTTGCCGCTAATAAAATTATGAGATTCATTTTATATTTCATTCGGAAGATATCAATTAAACACAAATCTGAATTTTTATACTCCCGGTATTTATGAACTATTATTAACAGGATCAGGGTGATATTAATCCCTTGAATTATGCTGAATGATTCTCATGGCATAATGAATTAGGTGGGGTATCTGCAAATTAAACATCTGCCTAAAATTTCGTTAAAATTTCTGTTTACAATGATGAAACTTCTTCATTTTATTCTTGGATTGATCGTAGATAAAAAATACCATTGATAGATACATGGACATAATCATAATGAAATTCTATTTCGCTTTTTATTTAATTATTCAGAGATATTCATAGCGTTATGTAAAGCCTTTAATTGACAATGGTTTTTGTGAGAATGGAGGAGTTTATTATTACTTTCATTGTCAGTCTGTGAAATTATGTAAAGAACGTTTCCGGATCAAGCAGGCCCAGATCGAAGGCTATCAATGCATAAGTTGTCGAAGAACTTAAAAGATCATCAAAAACCCAAAGGGTAAGTATAAATATGGGTCTGTTATTGTTAACGATCTATATTCCTTTACAGAAAATGGCTGCTATAGGGATGTATTAACTACCCTTTAAAGCTAATTATCGTTTTCACAAAGAGATTCCGATAAATGCCCGGTCTTTCTTAAAGGAGAAATGAGGTTGGTTTATCATAATTTTATTATTGCATGTTCATTATTGAATACAAAGAATAGTCAGGAAATTTATATCAGGAATAGAACGTCAAAATACTATCGTAATGGGACTTTCGCAGACAAAAAATACTAGTCAATTTTCGAAGTATAACCACAACAATACTATAAGTCACATACAATGGGGGGAAATAAAACTAAGTTGAAAAAATTTTAAACATACAAATGACTTGAGCCTCAGTTTAGCTAGCCTGTATAATGTTTCTCACAAAGCTATTCAGCAACAAAATGTATCAATCATAGGGTCGTTCTAAAAGGAAGGAAAATTGATCTCTTCTTTCAAACCTGAATTTAGTCTATTTGTTCGTACGAAAACTCACTTCTTAACTCACAAAGGATAACTCAATAGATTAGAGTCATATTCGCTTAGATATTTCCGATTGTTGAATTGATACTATAAAAAATTTTCGATTCGTTAAAATCAACAATGGAGAGAACTGAAAATCCCCAAGAGAGTAAGTACGGGGGATGCCGAAAACCCTAAAATAGAGTAGGCATTCAAACTAAAGTTTTTATTGCTTTTTGATTCATAAAAGCATTTAATATTATGCCTTGTTCATGTTCAGGCTCATGCCCATGTTTATGGTTTAAATTTGTACCTCCAGGGGTTGCTCCTAATCCCACTATCAACCCACTTAGTTACGTACAGTTTTTGGGGGTTCCTCCTTTCACGACTGGCGGTAGCGGATCTCTAGCTTATATCTATACTTGCTCTCAAATAACGGGAGCTGGAATAAAACCAGTTATTGATGCTACTTTAACAACCACAATTAATACTGCAATACTTACTGTTACGTCCGCGTGTAATGTATATATAGTTTAATAAAGGTTTGATAACATAGTTTGAAACAATTCTATTGGGCTGAGATATTAATAACCAAAAACGTGTGAAAAGTGTTAGGGGTGGGTACTCCGACATTGTCTAATGTGCCTTCTCTGATTGATCCCACGTAGGGTATTTAGATGTATTTTACTCATATTCTGATGACGAATCCAATTTCTCCAATCTTCACTACGACAATTGGACTATTCTGTTTCGTCATCTTTTGAACTTTCATGCACAACAAACTTTCAACCACGTTACATACATATGACTGATTCGGCCTAATATTAAAAGCATAAAAGATGGTTTTCAAACAAAACAATTAGCCAATTCTAATTAGCAATAGCAGGTATTATTTTAATGGAATGAGAGCAACAATAATGTATAAAAATAAAAAAAATCAAGATACATTCTCCATCTAAGTTGTCAAGGAAGCTAAAAAGCTCATCAAAAACCAAAAAATAAGTATAAAATAAAGTTTTTACTACTTGTATACTGCGAGCAAATATACGATTTATGCTAGTTTGAAAATTAATGCTAATATCCTACTGTCTATACATGTTATTTTAAACAGTTTTCTAATGATGATACAATAACGAATGAATTGTCTATTCCTAAGATGCCTTGGAAGAAACACATGAACAATATAGATCTACAAAACAGGTTTCTAGTCAAAAAGAGGAAGCCGAAAATCTTGAATAGAATAGGCACGGGGAAAACTGAAAACCCGTTAACAGAGTAAGTATTAAAACTAAAGTTTTTGATACTTTTTGATCAATAAAAGTATTTGTTATTATGGCAGATTCATATTGGAGATTTGTAACTCCAGGTGTTTTCCCTACACCTGTTCTTAATCCGAATAGTTACGTACAGTTCTCTGGTGCTCCTCCCTTTACTACAGGTGGTCCCAATATGGCTTATATATGGGCAAGCGTACAAATTTTAGGTTTTATAACAAGACCTATCATTGGTCCCGCACTAACTGCTGAAATAGCTAATGCGGTTATTAACCAGGTCTCAACACCAAATGCATACGTAAAGCCTTAATCCAAGAAATACGACATGATTTGAAACTATAATTTTAACCAATGACAATTACGATAAAATGAGAGAGGTGCACATTTGCACCTCTCTCATTTTATAAATAAAAAAAAGTTAAGGGAAGTGAACATATACGCTAAATTTTTATTGCTTTCGATTCACAAAAGCGTCTTGCATAATAGTTAATTCAAATTTTATATTTTCAACTCTGTAGTTAACAATCCCTCCTATACAGGAAAAGGGCGATAATGGGTATCGCCATATGCAAAATTGCATTATAGCTTTAACAAAAGAAATTCAGTCAGACCAGGGCATTTCTTAAAGAAGAAATAAGATTTGTTTCTCATAATTTTTTTATTTCAGATTCATTATTGAATACAAAAAAAAGTCAGGAAATTTACATCAGAAAGAGAAAGCCTTAAATACCATCACAACTGGGATTAGGCTCGTAGGACAAACAATACCAGTCAATTTTGGAAGTATAAGAACAACAATACTACAGGTCAACATACAATGGGAGGAAATAATACTATGTTGAAGAAATTCTAATAGATACAAAATGACTCGAGACCCAGTATAGCTAGCTCGTATAATGTTTCTCATAAAGCTATTCAGCAACAAAATGCATCAATCATAGATGTGCCCTCAAAGGAAGAAAAATTGATTTTCCCTTTCAAAACCGTATTTAGTCGATCAATTCGCACGGAAATCTACTTCTTAACACACCAAGGATAAGCTCAATAGTTTGGAGTTACCGTTCCTTAGATATTCCCGATTGCTAAATTGGGCAGTATAAGACTTTTGCTGTACGTTAAAATAAACAGCCGAGAGAGCTGAAACTTAGTAATAGAGTACACTAAGGGAGATGCTGAAAACCCTAGAATAGAGTAAGCATTCATCTTAAAGTTTTTATTGCTTTTTGATTTATAAAAGCAGATTATGCTATGGCTAATTGCCCTTGCCCCTGCTGTGGTCCTAGTGGATGGTTCAAATTCAATACTCCAGGTATTCCTCCAATTCCAGCATGTAATCCATTGAGTTATACATTTGTACCGGGGATACCGCCTTTCTCTCCAGTTGGGCCAAAGATCCAGTATATCTACGCATGCATACAAATAATTAATAGCGTACAAAGACCTGTTATTTGCTCAACTTTATGCACGGAAATCCAGACAGCATTGGCTACTTTAGTATCCTCTCCTAATGTAATTATGGGGCTTTAATAAGGAGATTCATATTTTAAATTTAATCCTCCAGGTATAGGAACACCACCTTCAAATTTATTCAACCCTCTTAGTTTTACACAATTTTCAGGTACACCAACTTACACTACAGGAGGGCCAAACCTGGCTTATATTTTCGCAAGCGTCTAAATAATAATAATAATAATGGGTACTCCTCCAGTTGGTGCTCCCAAACCGATAATGACCTCCGCCTTGGTAAGTGCAATTAATACCGCAGTATCTACATTAACGTCCTCTGCTGATGTATATGTAAAGTCTTAAAATTGTGATTAAATCATGTGATTTAGAATTGCGGTTTGTAGTTATGGTCCATGCGTATGTGCAATTTGTGCGAACGTACAAATTATAGGAGGTATGTCAAGACCGATTATAACAGGGACGTTGTGCACTGAAACCAAGTTGCGACAAGTACTCAGTCTCCAACTAAAAATGTGCTTGGAATGTCTTAATTTTTTGGTAATAATATTAACAGAATAAGTATTTAAACCAAAGTTTTTAATGCTTTTTGATTCATAAAAGTATTGTATATTATGGCAGTTTCATATTTTAAATTTGCGACTCCGGGTATAGCTCCTAACCCTAATACGAACCCCCTTAGTTATGTGTTATATTCTGGGACTCCTATCTTTTGTACTGGTGGTCCACGCATTTGTGTAATCTGGGCGAGTGTTCAAATATTAAACGGTGTACCAAGACCGATTATGACCCCTGCGTTGATAGCTGAAATTAATACGGCTGTAGCAACTCAAGTTTCAACTGCAAATGTGTGGGTAAAGCCTTAATATCAAGCTCACAACCTGAGCTTTAACTTGCAATACTGAGTCCAATATGAGAAAGGGGATACGCGATCCCCTTTCTCGTATTAATCATCTATAAGATAGGGAACTGAAAATATAGCAGGAACAAATGTACATATGAGATCTTGTTAAATGATGATATAAAAGAATAAGTATTAAAACTAAAGTCTCTTTGTTACTTTCTGATTCATAAAAATATTTTAAATCTATCTTAAATCATGACAGATTGATATTTTACATTTTTGAATCCAGGCTCACCACCTAATCCTATTTTCCATCATTCCATTATCACTATTCAATCCTAAGACATAAAAATGTTCCTCATAATTTTTCAACATCAAAATCATAATTAAATGAAAATAATTATCAGGAAATTTACTACAGATAAGAGAGAATAAAATTTGCGATGATGACAGTATGGTACTGAATTTTGGGAACAACAAACATTATCAATATTGGTAATTATTTCGCAATAGCTATTATTCATACAGAAATAAAACTTAATTGATAAATTTAAAAAGTATTACATCTGAGGTAAACCACAGAAAGGAATTCCACTATTCCACATATTAGAGATGCTGTTTAACCCACAAAAAACACGACTATTTCAAATAAAGAATTTATTACCTGATTCTACTGGATCACGGACAGTGAATAATGCGATATGTGCAATCCTGATATATCTCAAGTGGAATTGAAATAATATCTTATTCAGAAATGGAGAACGCTGAAAATCCAAAAGAGAGTAAGCAAGGGGGAAGCTGAAAATCCTTGAATAGAGTAAGCATTCAGACTAAAGTTTTTATTGCTTTTTGATTTATAAAAGCATCTCATGTTATGGCATTCGGATGGTTTGTTTTCAATGGAAATAATTCTTGCGATGGTCCCACTGACCCAGCTAATTATTGTCTTATAAAGATAATGCCAGATTGTATTTGCGGAAATGAGATCTGTGCTATTTATGCAGAAATAAATATCGTTTGTTGTAAAATGAGACCCTGCATTACTTCACAACTGCAAACAGAAATTACAATAGCAAAGTTAACCGGAAAACCTTCTTCCAATGTTTTGTTGAAGAATTGTTAAGATAGTATATAGTTTCCGAAATTATGAAGGGCTGATAATATTATTACTAAGATTATATTCTATCGTTCAAATCCCTATCTACCAAGTAGATCCTTAAAATATTCATTCGCGAACGAATCGTGCAAAATATGACTTACAAACAGCTGTTTTTGTTTGTTCCATCAATTAGGAGAAATTTTTTGTGCTGCAATACAAAGTAGACTCAAGGAGAAGAGCTGAAAATCCTGAAAAGAGTAGGCAAGGGGGAAGCCGAAAACCCTGAAGAGAGTAAGCATTAAACTAAAGTTTTTTGTGCTTTTTGATTCATAAAAGCATTATTTATCATGGCATCTTCATATTTCAGATTTGCAACTCCGGGCATAGCACCTAATCCGGTTATCAATCCGCTTAGTTACGTGCAAATTTCCGGGGTCCCTGCATTTACTACTGGTGGTCCAAACATGGCCTTTATCTGGGCAAGCGTTCAAATATTAGCAGGTGTGCCAAGACCGATTATTCCTGGTGCATTGCAAGCTCAAATTAATACCTCGATCGCTACATTAACTTCAGTTCCTGATGTATATGTAAAACCTTAATATTGGAATTACCATATATCATTGGGGACTGTGGGTTTAATCCGCGGTACTAATGCTAAAATGGATGGAAGCCGCCTCATACATTTTTGAAACGGCTTCCATTCTATAATAATAATATTATTACTAAGGTAATATTTTATTGTTCAAATTCCTTATCAACTGGGCTTGGTATAAAAATATTCATTGACCAACGATTCCAATCTGTGAAATATAACCTACAAGCAGTTGGCATTTCCTGGGTATATCAAGCGGACGTTTTTTTGCATGCAGTAATTAAGGAGAAAGCTGAAAATCCGAAAAAGAGTAGGCAAGGGGGAAGCCGAAAACCCTGAAAAGAGTAAGCATTAAAACTAAAGTTTTTGTGCTTTTTGATTTATAAAAGCATCATCGATTATGGCATTTTCATATTTTAAATTTGCAACTCCGGGCATAGCCCCTAATCCCGTTATCAATCCGCTTAGTTACGTACAATTCTCCGGGGCACCAGCATTTACTACCGGAGGTCCAAACATGGCTTATATCTTTGCGAGCGTTCAAATATTAGGAGGTGTGCCAAGACCAATTATTCCTGGTGCATTGCAAGCTCAAATTAATACCGCTATAGCTACCTTAACTTCAGTTCCTGATGTATATGTAAAACCTTAATATTGGGATTACAATATATCATTGGGGATTGTGGATTTAATCCGCAGTACTAATGCTAAAATGGAAGGAAGCCGCCTCAGGCACTTTTGAAACGGCTTCCTTTCTATAATAACATTATTATTACTAAGGTAATATTTTATCGTTCAAATTCCTTATCAACTGGGCTTGTTGTAAAAATATTCATTGACCAACGATTCTCTGTAAAATATAAACTTACAACAGTTGATATTTTTTGGGTATTGTTATATCAAGCAGGAGGAATTTTTTGTAGTTCCAAAGGTGAAAGGAAAAAATCCTGAAAAGAGTACGAAGGGGGAAGCTGAAAACCCTGAAAAGAGTAAGCATTAAAACTAAAGTTTTTCGTGCTTTTTGATTCACAAAAAGCACCATCTATCATGGCATTTTCATATTTTAGATTTGCAACTCCAGGTGTAACACCTAATCCTGTTATCAATCCGCTTAGTTATGTACAGTTCAGTGGTACTCCTCCATTTACTACTGGTGGTCCAAACGTGGCCTTTATCTGGGCGAGTGTTCAAATATTCGCCGGATCTCCACTACCAAGGCCAATTTTGACTGGTGTATTGCAAGCTGAAATTAATACCGCTATAGCTACATTAACTTCAACCCCTAATGTATATGTAAAGCCTTAATGTTTTAATATATGATTAGGGACTGTTGGTTTAATCCGCGGTACTAATTTTAAAATGGAAGGAAGCCGCCTCAAACACTTTTGAAACGGCTTTCCTTCTAAAGAGGAATTTATCCCTACGAACAATTACATCTTTTTCAGATAATAGATCTGATATACATTTGACATCAAAACATTCAAGATGTCGATAGGAACAACCATACCCAAGGCTCCGAGAAAAACATGCAATAGAACATAATTTTCATAAATGAATAGATTAACGAGCATTCAGCAATTGATTTGGGTCATCCAAAAAGAAGTTCCGACATCTTCACTCTTAAATGTTGGGGCGTATACTCGGATAACAGGTAGTTTAAATATATCCATATTGATGGAAGCAATTAATACTACAGTTAATAATATCGATGTTATCGATACTTTACACAAAGCATTGAATAAATTATTATTAAAAGAAAATATCCAATTTATTAAATGCGATATAGCTACTCTTGACTTTTCACATGATGAATCTCCAAATAAAACTGGGTTACAATGGATTTATAGTGACATGAAACAATATTTTGATATAACTAAAAATCTGTTAAAGATCCGAATTATTCATTGTTCAGAGAATGATAATTTATTATACATCAAGGCTCATAATTTAATTTTTGATAATTATTCCATTCATTTATTTTTTAATAATACTGTATCACTATATACAGCAACACTAAGAAATAAAATACAGAATATTAATGATAAAACATATTCGTATGAATATTTTATAGAGTATGAACAGGAGTATAAAAAATCTGAAGATTTTATAAATGACAAAATATTTTGGACAAATCGAATAAAAGACATACAGCCGACAAGGGCTTTTGAATCTTGTATGAATCATGCCACTGCAAGATCACTTAATTCAAGGCGAAAAGAGTTAATAATATCAAGAGAATTATACCATCAGGTAGAATATTTTTGTCAGCAATATAACTGCACTGTTTTTCATTATTTTATTGGAGTATTCTTTATCTTAAATAATTGCTATGGCAATGAAGCCCCGTTAATAGGATTGCCAATTAATCGCCAGCAAGAATGGTTTAAGAATATTATTGGTCCTTGTATAAATACATTAATTTTCTCGATAAAAATTAGTAAAAACTTATCATTTACAGATATCATAATTTTAATTAAAAGTGAGTTAGAAGAATGTTATAATCATCATAGATTTAATTTATATGATTTACTAAAAGAATTGGATGTTGTAGATCATATCCATAATTTGGTATTCGCATATCAGGACGAGACAAATATAATAGAGGGAAACAATCAGTTTTCTTCTATTAATTATTTACATTCAGGAGAGCAGCAGGAAGATCTGGTTTTTCATTTATTTTCTTTGTCAGAGAAGGAAGATTACATCTTATCTGTTAATTATTGTGAAGATCTGTTTACTTCAGAGATAATAGATACCCTTTTAAGACATTTTAAACACATACTGGAATTTCTACTGTCTCATCCCTCTCAACCTATTATTACCATTCCGTATCTGCTGAAGGATGAACAGCAACAATTGCTGGTTACTTTTAATGATAACTACTTACCATTACCTAATGATAAGACAATCATAGATTTATTCGAAGAACAAGTTGTGTCTAATCCTGCGGCAATAGCCTTATTGTTTCAAGATCGATCGTTTACCTATTTGCAGATTAATGAAGTGGCCAACCAAATGGCCGCTTACCTCAGGCAAGAGTATCTAATCCAGCCAGGACTAATTGTTGCTATCTGCCTTCAACGCAGTGAATGGATCGTCATCATTATGTTAGCTGTACTTAAAACAGGAGCTGCTTATTTGCCGATTGATCCTCTTAATCCACCGGCTCGCAAGAATCATATGCTTCAGGATTCAGACTGTTCTTTAGTTATCGATGGGCATATATTGGATACATTTAAGGAGGTACAGCGATACTACTCGATTATTAACATTCCTAGATGTTTTACCCAGCAAAATACGGCATATATAGTTTATACTTCCGGTTCTACAGGAACCCCTAAAGGTATTGCCATCTCGCACCGAAATGTTTTTTCATTTATTTGGTGGTGTAAGCACTATTTTATTGAGATTCCCTTCGATACTTTGTTTAGTTCGACCTCTGCATGTTTTGACCTATTCATATTTGAAATCTTTTATCCTATTTCATCTGGTAAACAAGTCCGACTGCTTGAGTGGGCAATGTCGATTCCTTACTATTTATCTAAAGCAACAAAAGTAATGTTGAACACTGTGCCAAGTGTAGTGGGCTCCTTACTTAGGGATAGGGTGGATCTAAGTAATGTAAGCGTTTTAAACATAGCAGGGGAAGCTATGCCGCCATTGTTTCTTAAATATCTTGATCCGAATCTAATGGAAATCAATAATTTGTATGGACCATCCGAAGATACCACTTACAGCACTGTCTATAAGATAAAGACAGATGGCAAAGTATTAATTGGTAAACCTATTGCTAATACACAAGTATATATATTGAATGAACAACAGCAACTTGTACCTATCGGGGTTACAGGTGAAATCTGTTTAAGTGGAGAAGGACTTGCTACAGGATATATCAAAAACCCTGCACTTACCGCCGAAAAATTTGTGTCAAACCCCTTCAGGCCCCAAGAACGAATGTATAAAACTGGAGACCTCGGGAAGTGGATGCCTGACGGAAATATTGCTTTTATTGGACGCAAGGATGAACAAATAAAAATTACAGGGTACCGTATCGAGCCTGGGGAAATTGCTTCATGCCTCATGCAGTATCAATATGTTACCAATGCGGTAGTAACTGCGATGACAAATTCGGATGGTAGAAAAGAACTCGTAGCATATGTCGTAAGTCCAGATGAACTAGATGCTGCGGTTCTCCAGAACTACTTGGCAACACTGTTACCGCCTTATATGGTACCAGCGCACTATGTACAGTTACATGAAATTCCTTTGAGTTCAAATGGGAAAATAAATAAAAAACTACTGCCTCCCTTAAATATTGGATAGAAACACATTTTAAACAACAAAAATTTCAATATGAATAAAGCATAAATGGTGAAAATTCAGTGTCTGTTAAATTCTCGATCTCTTAACAAAAAAATTATTCTATTAATTTAGATATTGAACATTAACGAATTACGAAACCTAAGCAATTATTTGAAAATTAAATTTTATTTCATAAGCCTCTAATTCCTTGTGGAATTTAAAAGTCTCAAGGGACTCATTTTAACCGTATAATTCTCTAGAATAATTTCATTTATTCCTGAAATAATCCAACAAGAATCAGATGGATCAAATTTTATAATAAGACAGCAACGAATATCATCTTCTTGATTGATAATTTTAATTAACTCGATTATTTTTAAAGTTCGTTGTATGACATAGTTAAAACTTTGTAAGAAATAGGTATTATTAATTCTTCACACTAAACCAAGATGAGTTTGAAATGCTAAATATTAAAACTAAAATAACGAGGAATAAAGTACATCAAAATATGCTAACGAATTCTCTTTAAAAATTTACAAAAAATGAATGAAAAAACATGGGATAATAATTCTATATATGAAATAATTCAACACCAAATCATTATTCAATTGAAGGAAGAAATAGAGATCAGCCCTGAACTGAGGATAAAAGAAGATCTTGGGTTTTCCTCACTGCAACTTGTTTTTTTTCTGTCAGAGATTACTAAAAAATTAAATCTAAACATATTTGATTTTTTTGATTATGAATTATTAAACTTAAAATGTGTCGCGGATATTTTAGCATTATTATCTAAAAAACTAAATAATGGAAATTGAAGATCAATTATTTGATCTCTTTCCAGAGATAATCCATTAGATTATGTTAAACCCAATCTGCATTTTATCAGTCAACGATTGGTTCTTAGGTTAGCTGTAGAGGCATTAAATTTACTAAGTTTATGAAAATATATGATGTCATAGGGATAGGCGTCGGTCCTTCAAATTTAAGCACGGCTGCTTTAATAAAACCTTTTTCATCAAAGTTAAGTTCCATATTCTTTGATCATAAGAAAGAATTTTCTTGGCATCCAGGATTAATGTTTCCAGATGCAAAACTTCAAGTTTCGATTTTAAAGGATCTTGTTACAATGATTGACCCTACTAATAAGTTTAGCTTTCTAAATTATTTAAAAGAGGAGAGGAAGTTATACATTTTTGCTGCTCGAAATGGATTCAGTAATGTTAAAAGAAAGGAATTCGAGGCTTATTTAAAATGGGTTGTTTCCAAGTTAGATAATTTGTATTTCAATTCCAATGTTGAGGAAATTGATCATACAGGAGAACTTTTTAAGGTTAAGGTGAATAGCGAAATTTTTGAAACAAGAAATATTTTAATGGGTGCCGGATTAACCTCGAATATTCCTAACTTTTGCAGAAGTTGGCTATCATCCACTTTGTTCCATAGTTCACAATTTTTAAAACAATATAACAATTACCGTGGTAAATCAGTTGCAATTATTGGAGATGGACAAAGTAGTTGTGAAATTTTGAAGTTTATTCTAGAAAATGACGATGATTCCCTCCCTTCTCGGATCAATTGGATATTTAGAAACCATAGATTGAATTTACTTGAAGACACACCGTTTGCTAATGAATTATATACACCTAACTATAGCGAGTATATCTACTCATTAGAAAAAAACCAAAGGACAAAATTAATTGAACAAGAAAAATATACTTCAGATGGTGTTTCAGGAAGCATGTTAAATGAAATATATGACTTATTATATTATATGAAATTTAATACTAAATGTGAAATCTCCATTTATAACGATTCTAGTTTAACAGATCTTAAAAAAGAAAACGAAAAATATTTCATGAGCCTCAATAATGAGAGTACGATAGAATCTGAAATTGTTATTTTGGGCACTGGATTCTACTATCAAATACCTAAATGTATAGAACGGTTGTCGAAAGAATATTATATAGAGGATGGCGTGTTTAAGATTGATAAGAAATTCAGGTTGATACCCAAATCTAATATTAAGGGGAGTATCTTTATCCATAACGGTGCAAAACACGTAAGAGGAATTGCAGATCCTAACCTTAGTTTAGTAGCCTGGAGAAGTGGAGTAATAATTAATACATTGCTCAATAGTGATATATATAACATAAGTGATGAAATGACTATCATTGATTGGAAAAAAAAATAATCTCTGTTGTGGCCTAAATGACCAGCTATTGGTTTCCTTAATTCTTACATTGGTTAACTTGAATATAATATGATAAATACAGAATCGGAAGTTTTCTCCCTTACCTGTGGTCAACGTTATTTAGTCTATCGTATCGAAGCTAACCCTGATAGCGGGAAGCCCTTACAAAGAGTCTATCGACTCAACAAAGATTTTAATTATATGGCATTCTGTAAGGCCTTCCACCATATAGTTGCATCTCATCCGGCCCTTAGACTACAACTTTTAAATGTTAAAGGTGAGTGGAAACAATACTTTCCGGATCAAAAGATCAATGTTCCACAAATAAAAGTAAGGGGAATATTTCGTCTATTTAGTTCAATTTATACGGAACTGCTTATATCGGATGAAATAAAAAAAGCATTTGATTTGAGATCTGAATCTCCTATTAAAGCAAAAATATTCAAGGCAAACGGACAGAATATATTGAGTCTATGTGTAGATCATCTTGCAGTCGATGGTATATCATTCAACCTGTTAGAACGAACGTTATTAAACACCTATCAGCAAGTCCTGAATGGATTTTCATTGTCCGACACTCCATCTGAATCATTTTTTAAATATCTATATAAAGAAGTTGAACAAGAAAAGTTCGAACGAGACAATTTGCTATATTGGCAACAGCACTTAAAAGGTTCCCTTCTGAAAATGAATTATCATGTTGAAAATTTATATGTTCCTGCTAATACTTTTAAGTGTCACCTTATTGGTCCGTCATTTGCAACTTTTATTAATTTCTGTCAGACTAATAATTGTTCCATCTTTACTGTTCTAATAGCGATTCAACTACTTATGTTATCTGATATTGGAAAGCTAGATGACATAATACTGAGTATCCCTGTATCCAATAGAGCAAGTGCCGAAGAAGAATCGATTATCGGCAATTTATTTATGCCTTTGTATGTGAGCTTTCCTATTATTTCCGATGAGCCAATTTTACAATTTTTATTTCGAATAAGAGTGTGTATTTTAAATGCATTGCTCCATAAACAATATGATTTTCCCTCGTTGGCTCAATTTATCAATAATGAATCTAGAAAAATGAGGCGAAAAATTATTTTTAATAAAGAGTGTAATTTAATTACAGATGATAACCCAATGGTTTATCCAAATGTACTTTTTGCAGAACGATTAGATAATAATCTAAATAAATCTTTAAAAATTCCTAAATCAAGTTTTAACATAGACGCTGTTCGTACTGAATCAGTATTAGACATTGACATTATATGGGATCATACAACTTGGCCTATTACAAACAGTGATATGGAGTCAAAATTCGGAAGTACACTTCAGACGATTTATGCAATGTGAGACTTGCCATTTTTGTTACCATATACAGTCGAATGGCCTGATGCGAATCTGAATAGAGATAATCGACAATTTAAATCCAACTAGCTTGAAAATTAATGAATTAACCGATAAAATGAAATCCAGCGCGGGAAAGCTGATTGCTTTTCACAATAGAAAGAGAGTAGAGTATACATTTCTTGAATTACATCCACTGGTTCTAAGGGGAGCCTCGTATCTAAAACAAAAAGGGTTTAATCGGGAGACCATATTGGGTATAATATGCAGTAATGATTTAGAATGGGTACTCGCCGACTTGTGTTGCTTATATTGTGGCATAAAATTATTGCCATTGGAGCGGAATGACGATAGTCACCAATATCAGTGTGACAATTTGAAATTAGGCGGCATTTTGGTGGGAAATATCCATTATGCGCCTCCAGATAGATTGAGTATCCCTTTGATTAAGATTGGCGAATTTTTTGACTCAGAAGTAGAAAATTTTCAGATAGATTTTCCTGCTTTCTCTTATGGCCCAAGGGATGTTCTATCCTTTAAATCTACATCGGGCAGCACCGGGCGTCCTAAAATTATTGGACAGTCTGTTGAAAGTGTTGAAAATTCAATATGCGGAATTCAGCATCTATTCAATCATTCTAGACAAGATAGAATTCTGGTTTTCTTACCCCTGAGTTTATTGCAGCAACGTTATTGGCTTTATTCGGCAATATACTATGAGCATACCGTGATTATTGTTCCCTACGAATATTTGTTTACTGCATTAAAAAAGGAAAAACCTACAATACTTATGGGAGTACCGCACATCTATGAACTTATATATAATGAATTTACCTCGATTGCGAAAAAAAATAGCGAGCTAAGTCTTTTGGATTACCTGGGTGGACAAATCAGATATTTATGGACAGGATCTGCTCCCATCGCAAAAGAATTGGTGTCCTTTTATTTTGATTCAAACATACCGCTTTATCAAGGATATGGGATGAATGAAACAGGTATTATTGCTAAAAACGGACCTCATGTTAATAGGATCGGAAGTGTAGGTAAGTTGTTCCACAATATGGAATTGAAATTTGATGAAGAGCAGCAAATCCTGGTCAGAAGCAAACATCCCGTTTGTCACCAATATGAGTTGTCTGCAGAGGAAGATTATTCCAGAGTGTTCAGGAAGGATGGATATGTGGCCACGGGCGATATTGGCTATATAGATGAAGATGGCTATTTATTTATAAACGGGAGGATAAAGGAAATGATTGCCTTATCTAATTCAAAAAAGATCATTCCAAGTGGTATAGAAGCAAAACTGATGGCTCAGCCTGTCATAAAACGCTGTGTAGTGTATGGTGATAACAAACCTTATTTGACGGCTCTGATCATTCCGGAGTCCCAAAACATACTGTTTGATACCATACAGCAGGTAATAAACAATTATAATGAAAGCTGTAAACAGGAGGAATATATTTATAGGTTTTTCCTGCAATACGAGGATTTTACTGAGTTCAATAATTTATTATCCAATCAGAATAAAATCAAGCGGCGAAACATTCTTGAAAAATTTAAATCTGAATTTGAAAAACTATATGAATAACGTTTTATTTTATTATTGAAGAACTCTGTAATGAATGGAAGATTTTGGCCAGCTGTCCATGAAGTCGTTTTTTTAAACTTTTGTTACGGATATACTTGGAGGCAGTATCATTGATTTTGTGGGCAATGGTTTATTAAACCTGAAGACAGTTGGAAATATTTATAACTTATTGAATGATATAATGAAACAATTAAAATGATGGAAGTACAGTTATGTGGCTCCTATTTTGAAATGGGAGAACAACATGGGGCTATATTGAAAGACGAGATTAATGCCTTTTTAAACGATGGCTTATTCCAGATCAATGAGCTATCATGTAAGCCCATTAATAAAAATAACATACATGTTTATGTGGAGGTTTACAAGGAAATGATTCAATTACATTTACCGGAAGTCTATGAAGAAATTACTGGATTGGCTCAGGGTGCAGCAATTACCATTGATGAGGCTATCTTGTTGCAGGTGAGAAGGGAAATAATCGGAATCGGTTCTTTCACGTTATTGGGTGACTGCAGTTCATTTGGCATTCACAAGCCGGGTAATATCGTGACAGCTCAGACGATTGATTTGAATGGACGAATGACCAGCCTTGGTCATGTTATTAGATGGAGGCCAACTAATAAAGATAACCTTGAAGTGTTGCAGTATTCATTTGCGGGATTATTAGGTTATGCAGGCATGAATAACAGGGGACTTGCGATCACCATCAATCTTGTTGTTTCTGATGGTTGGAAAGCAGGCATACCACCCTATCTTTTGGTACGGAAATTTCTAGAATGCAATACTATAAATGAGTGTATAGATTTAATTGAGGAGATACCCATTGCCAGTTCTCGGAGTTTTATTATCCAGGATAAGGAAAGACAGATCATTCTGGAAGTTACCCCGACTCAGCATCGAATAATTGAATCTGGGATTCTACTGCATACAAATCATTATTTGCATGAAGAGCTTCTGCACTTAGACAAGCTAAATATTTTTAGCAAAAATTCATCGATTAAACGGCTTAATATTTTGAAGTCTCATTTGAATGAGCAAAGTGGTTTGGAAGATATCGTTTCCATTTTCAAGGATCATTCCGTATTCCCTGTAGGTATTTGTGCACATAATGAGGATAATTCTAAAAGTAATGAAACGGTAGCATCAGTTATTATGTATCCAGAGAAACAACACTTTTATGCATTAAGAGGTAAGCCTTGTCAAAATAATTATAATCTATATTCATTCTAAAATTATAATAAATGCAATTTAAAGCAAATCTCAGTTTGGAGTCCGATAGTTTGCTACTCAAACCAGTATCATTGGATGATCTTGATTCATTAAGGACAATAGCTTTTGATGAAGACTTATGGCTTTACACACCCACGAAGGTTAGTGACGGCAATTTGCAATCATATCTTGAATCCGGTATCAATGATTGGCAGGCAAACAGAAGGATGATGTTTTCGATATATCAAAAACAAGATGGCAAGATAATGGGGAGTACAAGCATTGGAAATTTTGATTTTAAGAACAGGAGGGCCGAAATTGGTTGGACATGGCTTGGCAATGAATTTCAAGGAAAAGGCTTCAATGAGGAGTGCAAATATCTGCTTCTGTCTTTTTGTTTTGACGAACTTTCATTGCATAGGGTAGAGTTTAAGACAGATGTGAATAATATAAAATCGAGGAAGGCCCTCAGGAAGATTGGAGCTGTAGAAGAAGGTGTTTTAAGGCAGCATACATTGTTGAATAATGGAAAATGGAGAGATACTATATATTATAGTATTTTGGAATCAGAGTGGACTCTTTTAAAAGAACTGTATCATGTTAGTTGAATTTTTGAGCAGCCACTCCTCAGTAGTGGGGACTCTTTTTAGTCAGTATAATCTTGACAATGCTCCTTTCAAGAGTGGCATCTTTATTATTGAGCCAGGCTTTACTTCTATCTTGGACGCACATTCAGTAAAAGAATGTTGGTTTGTTTTCCAGGGTAGCGGTGAGCTATCTTTGGAGGGAACCGTGAAAGTGGTACGCGAAGGAGAGATGATATTTTTCAATTCATTTGAAAAACACCAGATCACGAACACCGGTCCCCGGGATATTAAGATCCTTTCAATCTGGTGGAATGCATAACGCAGATCAATACGACTTGTTAATTGTGGGCGGTGGCATAATCGGATTATTTTCTGCTTACCATATAAAATATCTGCATCCGGAAAAAAAAATATTGCTAGTTACAGAGAAAAAGGTAGGATATGGAAATACAGAAAACTGCGTTGCCCTATCGAGCCCAATATGCGAAAGCCGCCAGATCTATAAAATGTACCTGGAAAGCCTGCTATTATTTGAGCGATATTCAATGTTGGTAGGATATAAAATTTACAAAAGCCCCATTTATTCTATTACTTCATCTACATATAGTATGGGTTTTGATCCTTTGTTCACTAGGCTAAAAGATTCTGATAAAACAGATTTCATAAGGAAATATTCCGATTTTGTGAAGATCCATAAAGACGATCATATTTTTTTCAATGGAATTGCTCATCATTTTAATGTCCATGAATTGATATCGAAGATAAAGGACAGCTATATACAACTGGGAGGAGTTATTGCTGAAGCAACACCTGCAAAGGGCATTGTATATACGGATAATAAGGCTCATATCAATTTGATTGATGGGAATATTATTTCCGATAAGGTTATACTTTGCATGGGGAGTTACCTCCCTTCAAACAACATTATAGATGGCTTACGTATAAGTTCAAAAAACAAGAAAATAGTTGCATTCCAGTCTGACTTTATTCCTGATATTCCTAATCTTCCCGTCTTCAATTTTCCCGATGAGCGATCCTTTTTACTGGCCAGGGGTAACCATTTCTATTTGAGTCTTACTTCTAATGAATGGGGAAGTGGCAAAGAAACGGCCTGGAAATATACAGCAGAGGACGATAGTATCCTGGACGCTATTTTACATAAAAGGATAAACATCGAAAGAGGTATACTGAAAGGCGTTTGGGGAGGAGATAATTATACGGAAGATAAAATTCCCAGAATAAGACATTATAATGAACAAATACTCTATGTGGAAGGCGCTTCAGGTAGGGGACTTAAATTGGGTCCTTACATAGCTGCTGAATTTGAAAGAAAGATGTTTAACTAATAATATTATATATCGTGAGTTTTACTGAGGAGTTAATCAGATACCGTTTACATAGGATGTTAATAATTCCATCTCCGCCAACACCTAACGGGGGATTACATTTGGGACATTTAGCAGGTCCTTATTTGAGATCAGACTTGTACAAAAGATTTTTACAGGTTCGGAATTCGGATGTAAAAATGATTTTTGGAATTGATGCTTTTGATTTGTATATGGCCTTTGATGCAAAAGCCAAAGGAAAGGAGGAAGTCGCTCTCATTAATGAGAACTACGACAAGATCAAGACTGACTTGTCTGATGCTGATATTGCTGTAGATGACCTTATTAACCCATTGGATTATACGAAGGAATTGGAAGATATTGCTGATACCTTTTATAGTTTGGTTTCCGGGCATACCAGGCATCTTAAAAAAATCTCTTATGTTATTAGAAATCCAGGAGAACCTGCTGTACTGCCACCTATGATCCAAAGTACCTGCTTGATTTGTCAAAGTTCTATGAGTGGAAATGTTTGTGAAGGTTGCGGCGGCACTTTTAATATATTCGATTTAAAGGAATGCACAATTGATAGTGAATTGTTATTACCGGCAGAAGAGGATTGTATCTGCCTGGAGATTGACGGGTGGGATGATATATTAACAAGTACATTGAGTTCTCAGCCGATCGTAAAGAAAGTCTGGGAAGGTGTTAGTGATTACTATAAGGGGTTAAAATATATAAACCTTTTGCATCGATACGACTGGGGAATCAAAGTAAAATACGAAGGTATTTATTACAAGCTGAATACATACGCTAACAGATTTATTCTGAATCAGATTTATGGAGCAAGATATCAGACCCTTACCAACAGCGATAGCAATCCATACTCGAGAGGAACTGATGTGAAAATAGTCTCTTTTTTTGGAAAAGATAATATCCTTAGTAATCTATTCAATAAGTTTCATTTCGTTCAGGCCTTGTCGGAGTTTAAAATGGAGGATCTATTTATCGTGAATGATTTTTATTTATTAGAGGGTAAAAAGTTCAGCACAAGCAGAAATCATAAGATTACCTGTAAAGAACTGATGACATCTTATGGTGTAGGGTCGGACGAAATCAGGTTTTATTTGACATTGACTTCTCCTTCAAACAATGAAACGAATTTTACAAAGCAGGGTTTTGAAGAATGCCTGAGTACTGTTATTAATCCTCTTAAGGAAACGATAAACACGTCTGAAATCGACGTTCATAGCAGCGATTTTAACATTAGTGACTTTATTAGAAATGCTGGTAGCGCCTTCTTTGAAAAACAGAACGTAATAATGGATGCTGGTAATTTTGTTCCGGAGAAAAATATAGAACTGATCCATGAATGGCTTGACGTAAGGAATAGTATTGATGCTGATAGTGATAGGGTGTTCTGGATGAAATTAATGCTCCTGTTTCTCTACCCGATCATGCCTTTCTACACCAGTGAAATATGGCGCAAAAGGTTTGATCATCAGGAGATGTCTTTTGAATGTATAAATAATTATGTATGATAGAAGAAATAACGTACACACGCAATTCTAGATGATTTGCTTATAATTGTTGATTTGAGATTTTTGGCAAAGGGAGATAAACGGTTAAAAATAAGCGGAGAATAGCAAAACATAAACAACATCGCTTTGATACGGAGTCTATATTTGAAATATTAAACACAATCAACTTTAAGCGATTTATGCTTTAATGTATTGATCTGACTATAGTGTTGGCCCTTGGAGATAGAAGAGTGATAGGTTGGTCGTTAAGCTCTACCATGAAAGCGATTGACACTGTTATACCGACCTGGAAGATGGCGGAAAAGAACAGAGCCGTAACGCAGCGGTTAATCTTTCACTCAGACAGAGGTATTCAATATGCTTGTAGCGATTTTAAGACCCTTTTAGCCGCCAATCCCATGGTCAGTAGGAGTATGGAGTCGCAAAGGGAATTGTTGGGGTAATGCGATCGTGGAGAGCTTTTTCAAGACGCTAAAACAGAATGTGTATACGAGCAGAAATTCATCAATAAAGAACAAGCAGCGTTAATTGTGTTTGAATTTATAGGAATCTCGTACAATCGCAAAAGATTATATTCTACCTGGGGTACTTATCCCCAGCGGAATTTGAAAGAAATTTAAACAAATTAAATACTACAGCTTAACTGAGTGTTTATTTTATTGTTGCAATTCCATATTAAGTAGGATAAACTCTTTGTATGTAGCACTAAAGGGGGAAGCTGAAAACCCTGAAAAGAGTAAGCATTAAAACTAAAGTTTTTTTTGCTTTTTAACTCACAAAAGCACCATTTATCATGGCATATTCATATTTTAAATTTGCAACTCCAGGCATAGCACCTAATCCTGTTATCAATCCCATTAGTTACATACAGGTCAGTGGTACTCCCCCTTTTTGTACAGGTGGCCTAAACATTTGTTTTATCTTTACGACTGTTCAAATATTAGGAGGTGTACCAAAACCGATTATTACTGGTGCATTGCAAGCTGAAATTAATACCGCTATAGCTACGTTAATTTCAACCCCTAATGTATATGTAAAGCCTTAATGTTAGATTATAATATATAACTGGGAGGACTGTGATTCTAACCAGTGGTACTAAAACTAAAGAAGACACTTAAAAAGTATTTTAGATATCTTCTTTATTTTTAGTAAATAAAAGATAGTGAAAACTTTAATTTGATTAGTCCTTCACGTTATAGTTATATGTTTTTTTATTAGTATGATAGTCTGTAATTATGAAGGTTCATATTTTAAATTTGTGGCTCTGAATAAGAAACTCAACTCAATAGTAAATCTGAAAAGTTGCGAATCGCACTCCTAGCCCTCATTTAATACTTATGGTCAAAACATGATCACTATTTGTAAATCCATACCTCAGAAAAATCATTTTCCCTAGGAATCATTACTACTTTCATGAAAAGTTGTTCCCAATGGTCGTTATTAATAGTATCCCGCATTTTGAGCCAGTTGAGGAGCTTTTTTCAACTCAGTTAAAGGAATAGGATATAGTTGATCAGTTGTTTTCCAGCTCGCACCTTTTTGATGAGCTACCAAACTCATTACTGCATCAATATTACCAGTTCTTTTCAAATCCAGCCAGCGATGTCCCCATTCCGTAAATAATTCAACCTTTCTTTCCTGGAGAATTGCGGTAAGTAAAGTTGTTTTATTATCTGCAGTTGTATTAGATAAGCCAGCCCTGGTACGAATTGCATTTACATCATTTTGTGCACCACCAATATTATTTTGTTGTGCTCTTGCTTCTGCTCTTATTAAATATTGTTCCCCTAAACGCATCACTATTGAGTTTTCAAGGGAGTATGGAAGATCCGTAACACCTATTTTATATTTAAAGGGATAATAATAGGTATTGCTTCCCACTGTAACACTATTTACCCAGCTCATCTTTCGCTGATCATCTGCTTCAAAATTACTCGCAATATTATTACTTAGATAAACGGGATTACCATATGGACTAGGCCCCCATGATGGAAGAATAAATAAAAGGCCTTCTCCTGTATTGAGTGTAGTGGCTGAATTATAAACATCTGGCTTTGCACCTACTCCCCGCAACTGCCAAATGGTTTCCCTACTAAATCTCCTAAAAGCATAATCTGGAGCAGGTAAGTCAAATAACGTTGAATTATTTATAACTGCAGTAGCTTGTATTTCCGTATTAGCCCAATCTTCAGTATATAAATAGGCCCTTGCAAGTAAAGCGGTCGCGGCCCATTTGGTAGGTCGAACCCTTTCGCTTGTTTTTGACATTACATCCGCCTGTAAATAGATTTCACTCAACAAACTTTGTGCGTCCTTCAAATCTGAAATGATCTGTTGATATACCTTTGCTACAGGAGAACGGGAAAGCACTGCATTCACTTGCCAATCAGTACTAATTGCAAGAGGCACAGCTCCATATAAATTGACCAAGTAAAAATAGCAAAACGCTCGCATAAACTTGGCTTCACCCATTAACTGTTGTTTTACTATAGGAGTTAAATGAGGTGCATTCTCTAGCCCTTCAATAGCAGAATTGGTAACAAATATAATTGGATAAATGATTTTCCAGTAATCAGGAGATTGATACGGATCAATTGAACTAGTTAACTCATTAGTATAATAAGCATTATACGTCAAACTACCAGGAGCTACAGATGTCAGCTCATCTGCCGATAATGATGGGAAAAGTGACATACTTGTAAATCCACCTTTGTAGAATTCAGTTGAGTTACTATTACTCATATTGGTGTAGATACCGGTTAATACCGCTGCTGCACTAACATCAGTTGTAAATACATCCGTAACACCGATGGTACTTTCCGGAGGAGCTACTTCTATCAATTTTTTGCAGGCTGTTTGAACAAGCACTAGTAGAAGAAGCACCCACCTTCTTCTCCAGATGTTACAGGCTCTTAAGGAGCACTTAAATGTAGTATTTATACTTTCCATTTTAGTTTCTTTTGAATTTTATCAATTTACTATTTAACGCTGTCCATTGACTATCTATTCACATTTAATCATAGTGTTACCTGGATTCCGGTCGTCCATATTTTTAGTGGAGGAAGTGTAAGTAACCCAAATGGAGTTGCCGTTTCCGGATCTAACCCTTTATAATTGGTGAGCGTCAATAAATTCTGACCTAGTATATATAATCTGGCATTACCCAAATGGATTTTATTTCTCCATTTCTCAGGTAGTCGCCATGACAATGACAAGTTTCTTAGCCGGATATAAGATGCATCAGAATATGCCGCATCGCTAAAATTCGCATTACTCCATGATGCAGTATTGGAGGAATTATCAAACTTCGGCATGGCCTTAATGTCCCCTGGTTTTTGCCAACGATCTAAAACAGAAATGGGCTGATTAGCACTGCTTAAGTCAAGCGTTCCACTGTAATAGTATCCCGCTGGCGATGAACCAAACAAATAATTATGCCTTACTTGCTTTACCACCTGGATTAACAGATCCAATTCAAACCCTTTATATTGAATATTGTTTTCAAATCCACCATAAAGATGAGGTATTGGACTGACCCGGGCTGTCAAGTCCGTAGTCGGATTAGGATATGTTGTAGGTTTACCATCTTTATCAACAACTTGATAATTACCGGTTGCTGGGTCCACTCCTGCTGCATGGTATATCTTCAGGGTCGTTATTGGCTCACCAATAATTAATGTATTAGATAAACTTGAAGCTGTCAAATTAGGAAAACTCAGCAACTTATTTTTAGGAAGACTCAGGTTGATATTACTTGTCCACGATACATCACGATCTCGAATATTCGTAGTACTCAGTGTGAATTCCCAACCGTAATTTTGCACTATGGCGGGAAAGTTCCTATACTCAATAGATTCGAAACCAGTCATTATAGGTAAAGGAGAAGATAGTAGTTGGTTGGATGACCGGTTCTGATAATAGTTAGCATTTAACAGTATCCTATCTTTTAAAAACCCGAGATCAAGGCCAAATTGTAATTTCCGGGTCTCTTCCCATTGCAGGTAGGAATTTGGCAAATTATAAGGCGTAAGTCCAACTGCTCCTTGGTAAGGTATAGGTACAGTCGTATTTTTATAGGCGCTAAGGTACTTGTAATCACTGAACTGGTCGTTACCAGTAGAGCCATAACTAGCTCTAAATTTACCAAAACTCAGGATAGATAAATTCTGCTGTGCAAAATTCTCATTAGAAAAAATCCAACCTATTCCTACAGCACCAAAATTGTGGAACTGATTCCTTAAACCAAAACGGCTACTACCATCCCTACGGGCAGTAAGATTGATGATGTATTTTTCTTTCCAGTTATAATTTATTCTGCCAAATAACGCATTATATCTATATGAGGATGATTGTTTAGCATTACTTACGTTTTGCGCGTTACTAATATTTCCCAATACAAGATCATTAGCATAACCCCTCCCATATTCTGTTTGTAGCGTAGTATTGTTTTGTTGGATAGTTCCTCCAACTAATGCTTCCAATCGTCCCTTTCCAATCTCTTTCTTAAAATTTATCTGAGGTTCAATCAACCAGGAGTTAATGTTTCCATGGTTAAAGGAAGAAGTTCTTTCATAGAAAGATCTAAATTCAGGAGGAATAGATAATGATGGTTCTATACCTATTTCATTTGATTGCAGGCTACCAAATCCAAAATTTGTTTTTATGTCAAGCCCTGGCAAAATCTCATAACTGATCACTGCACTACTCATCAAGTTCGTAGTTTTTACTGTATACCGGTTATATAAATATGATAATGGATTAATCCAGGTAGAGTTACCACTCGCATCAGGAGCCCAGTTCAAACTGCCATCAGATTTGTTTAAATCCGGCGCTACAGGTGCTAATGTAACCGCAATATTGGTAAGGTCTTTTTGCAGGAGTTGATTTTTATCTACCATGTAGGCACCAGACAACTGGAAACGGAATTTCTGGTTAGAAGAAACATTATTCAAATTGAAGCGAAGTGAAGCTTTTTCATCATAAACATCACTGGGAAATACAGTCGTTTCCTTACGATATCCAGTACCTATCAAAAATTGAGTATTCTCATTTCCCCCGGAAATGTTACCCTGTATATTAGTAATATGCGCCGTACCACCTATTAATTTTTTTTGCCAATTAGTATATCGGGTAGTATCCCACGTGCCATTAAGATCATAATCATAATCACCAGGGGTAGAGGTTGTATTCCTGAGTGCTTCATGGCGCATTTCAAGATATTGTTGAGTGTTAAGCAAATCTAACATATGGGTTACTTTCCCCCAACCACGTTGTATATTAAAGTCCACCTTTGTTTTCCCGGGCTTTCCTTTTTTAGTAGTGATCAGGATTGCACCATTGGCGGCACGTGAACCGAAGATAGCCGTAGCATCAGCATCTTTTAGAATATCTATACTTTCAATATCTGTTGGGTTGATAAAACTAAAAGGACTACCAGCCCCGGCTATTAAACCATCCAGGGTAGTCGGACTTTGGGTACCGGAAGTACCCAGAACAGTTTTTGTTGTCCATAATAATCTGGATGGATAGGGCACCCCATCAATAACATATAGAGGATCGTTCCCAACCCTAAAAGAAAGACTATTTTGGCCTTGAATTTGAACGTTTACACCCCCACCTGCATACCCTGTACTTTGGGTAATATACAAACCGGGTACACTTGCTTCAAGTGCGAGTAATGGATTGTTTACAGGTTGTCTTGCTATGTCTGCAGCTTTGATTGATGATATATTACCAGTGCTGTTACGTTTGGAGGTTTGGCCGTAACCAATTATTTGTACTTCATCTAATGAGGAAGCTGCTGCCTTTAATGTAATAATTCCCAGATTATTTCGGTCGATTTTCAATTCGTAGGATTCAATACCAATGCAACTTATAACAAGTATGTCTCCAATATTAGCTTGTATAGAAAAATGACCTTCTAAGTTCGATTTAGCACCTGTTTTGGTACCTTTAACAATAATCGATGCACCAACGATGGGCTCCCTTGTTTCCGCTAAGAGAAGAGTACCAAAGATTTCCGCTTGTGATGGAGACGCGCTGAACTGTTGGTTAGCATAAACAATAAATGGAGTAAATACAATTAAAAAAACAGCCAGCATAAATAAGAAGGCTTGTTTCATCGCATTCACAAATATATTACTGTTTATTCGATGATATATTGTATTACTGTTCTTTATGCGTTGGCTGCTAAAGCCAGGTGCAGTAATTGGCTGGTTATAATACGCAGATTTTTGCATAAATTGTAGGAGTTTAGTTGATAAAAAATTAGAGTCTTGAAGATTACTCAATGTTGGATCGACTGATCGATAAACCGCTACGGATTAGGCTCCGTAGCGGTTTGCTTTTACATTATTTTTTCTCAGGATCCATTTCTATGTCTATTAGATTTCCCTGGGTAAATATCTTTTTTGCAAAATCACGAATCATTTCCGGCGTTACTGAAGAAACAAATTTTTCATAGTTATTATGTCTGTCAATTCCATAAATAACGTATTGGGAAGCTGTATAATTCCAATAATTAGCATTTTTTTCAGCAGCCCATTCCCTGACAGACTTAAGTAAATTCCCTTTTGCTTTATCCACATTTTCAGGAGCTGGACCTTGTTCTATGAGTTTATCGATCTCTGCATACATAATCTTCATCAGTTTTGCTTTTTTAATTGGATCAGGATCTGTAGCAAACCATATCGAGAAATTAAAATTGTCTTTAGGAAACTTGCTAATGGACCCAGCAGCACCAACATAATACACCCCCCCTTCTTTCTCCCGCAAGTTTTCAGTGTAATTGATTGTTAATATTCTTCCCACAAAAGACATCATCACTTCGTTTTCCAACGTATAGGGGATATTATCTCCGGTATACGCCACATGAACACTTGATTTAGGCGTTACCATACTATGGGTAAACTGTTTTCTGATCATTCCTTTAGGCGGATAGATTCCATAATCTTTCACTTTTTCATAGCTATTTACGGAAGGAAGCCCTCCTAAATAAGTTTCTACAAGTGGCCGGATACTATCTACTGGTAAATTTCCTGTAATAATGAAAGTGAAATCGCGAGCATTAGCGAAACGCTCCTGGTACATACGAAGCACTTTATCATAATCAACTTTATTTATTATCGAAGAATCACGTTCTGCTGAAATTGCCCTCGGATGGTGATTACTCATAATTCCGGCTACTGTATCCCTGAAAACAAAACTGGGTTCAGCATAACGGTTATTAAATGCTTCTAAGGACGATTTTTTCCAAGTATCAAAATATTGCTGATCCTTACGAGGAGGAATCGCCATTCTCAAATACGTCAGCTGAAATAGCGTTTCTTTATCCTTTATGGAGCCTTCCCCTTCCAACGACTCACTGAATTCTGTTACCGATGGAAGTATCCATGCATCTTTTCCAATAAGCACTTTATTCAATTCACTCATGCTCAAATTTCCAAATCCCCCATAAAAGCTCATTCCGGTAAGTTTAGCAGATGGCAGATTCTGATCACTTGCCTGGGAGTAGCCACCTGGGCTATAGGCAGATATATTCAATTTATCTTCTTTATAGTCTATCTTTTTAAACCAAACTTTTGCTCCATTGGAAAGAGTCCAACATGTGAAGCCGAACGGCTTACTTTCCGTTTTTACTATTTTACCTGGGATAGGTTTTTTCTCCAGTAATTGTGTAGAGGCCGTTTCATATACATAAGGTTCTAGTTTGACGTTTTTTGATTCGTTCCAGATCCGGATGATGTCTTCTTTAGCTGGAAGATGATTATCATCTTTGGGGGTCATAGCATAGATCACAAGATTAGAATCTCCCATCGATTTTTTTGCATAGTAATTGATGGTGTCAATGGTCAGCTCCGATAATAGCTTTTTACCCATATTGTATTCCCATTCTGCCCCTGGAGCTGGCTCATTGGTCAGAAAATGTTTAGTATACTCATTTATATATATAGATGTTATCTTATTAGCGCGATCGGTATATTGTTTTTCCAGTCCAGTTAATGTGCCCTTTTTAAAATCTTCGAGTTCTGCTGCTGTAAAACCAAATTGATGCATCCGTTCGATCTCAGTAAAAGCACCATTAAATGCCTTTAATACCTCATTTTTTTCTTTTGGATAAACTGTGAGGTTCCATGCTGGTTTTAAAGAGGCAAAAACAAAAGTTGATGAATAAATAGATGCAGAGGAAAAGGGGGCATTTGTCTTTTCACGTACTTCATTAAAGCGATTAATTAATAAGCTAGCAATTGTCTGGTTAATGAGATTCATTTTATACCACGCCAATGCTGATTTCTGTGCCATAGGCCATTCTTCCATTTTCCAGTACGCAGCTAATGTGGTCGCAGTAATTTCCTTATCGATCCCATAAGCAATGATGGGTTTCGCATTATCCGGAATAAGTGAATAAACCCGTTCAGCTGGTTTGATGGGAACCGGGATATCTGCAAAAAGGCGTTTGATCTTTTTCTCAATCTTATCTACATCAATATCGCCTACTACGATAATACCCTGCAAATCGGGACGATACCATTTTTTATAATAATCCCGAAGTTCCTGATACTTAAAATTATTCACCACATCTATACTACCGATCGGAATCCGATTGGCATAAGGTGTACCCGCGTAAATGACTGGGAAAATCTCATTTTGCAGTACTCGCAAATCACCTCCGGAGCTGAGTCTCCATTCTTCCCTAACAACTCCCCGCTCGTCGTCGATATCCTTATCATTAAGTGTTAAAAATCCAGCCCAATCGTGCAACACCAATAAAGATGTATCTATAATACCCTCCCGGTTTAAAGGGATATTGATCAGCTTATAAATCGTTTCATCATACGAAGTTGAAGCATTGATATTACTTCCAAACCTGATTCCTTTTTTCTCCAATTCTGTTATGAGGGAATTTCCTGGGAAGTGCTTTGAGCCGTTAAATGCCATGTGCTCCAAGAAATGAGCCAGTCCACGCTGATTTTCATCCTCCAGAACAGAGCCTACTTTCTGCACTAAGTAGAAATCAGCCCGTTCCTTGGGTATTCTATTATTTCGGATATAATACGTTTGCCCATTAGGCAATTTACCAGTACGGACCTGGGGATCCAGAATGATTTGTTGCCCCCTGCTAATATTAATTGCTGCAAAGAGAAAGAACAAGCAAAAGGAAAGAATAACTTTTTTCATATTACTTTTTGAATGACGCATTGCTGCTTAAGTTTAGATTGATTCTTATTTTTACAGTGCTGTTATCTTGGGTTCTGAGGCATTACTTCTCTCTTTAATACCTCTTGAGGAATCAACAACACATAACGGGAATCATTTGGTGGAAGAGTATAAGTTACTCCGTTCAAAACACGGGTGAGTGAGACAGCGAACCTTGGATCTTTATTCAATCTTCTCAAGTCTGTCCATCTCAATCCTCTGTACAACAATTCCTTTCTTCGTTCCACAAGTATTTTTGTCAATGCATCAACGGCGCTTGTTGCTGTCATATCTGTATATTTTTTCGTCGCCCATCTTGTTCTGATCAAGGTATTCAGATCTGTAATGGCACTACTAGTGTTGCCAGCCCTTGCATAACACTCTGCTCGTACCAAATACATCTCGTCGGTTGCCAGCCCACAAAACAACGTATAACTTAAGGATCCGTCATAACTCCCCCTGAATTGATATGTATTTATGTCTACCCCGCTATTTTGACGAAAGAAAATAACTTGCCTCAAATCATCGTCCTCGTAAGATTTATACAAATTAGAATCCACCTTCGCTACGAATGGGTTAAGAGTTGGCGTTGCTGAACTAACGGCAGAAAAAATGACCTCTGAATTATATTTGGCAATAGGCAAAAATGCATTAACATTTAGTGTATTGAAATCGATGAGTGTATTATAATTCTGGAGGCATTTATCTGCATGAGTAAACGCATTCGGATAATCCCTCATGGACAGGTATACACGTGCCAGCAGGGCATGAGCCGCCGCTTGCCCGGGTCTGGCTTTGGTAATAATAGAAGTAGGCCGGGTAGCTGGGAGTAATGTTACTGCTTCATTCAGATCCTCTAGTATTCTATCGTATGTTTGTTTTACAGTTGCTCTCTCTGATTTCTCACTAATATCTGGCGATAAGCGCAATGGAATGCACAGATCCGTTCCGGACGTTGCTGAATCAAAAGGTTTGGCCCATATTTGTGCAGCCTGATAAAAGCTAAAGCTCCTGAAAAACAAAGCAGCGCCTTTTATTTGACTCCAAGTCGCCTGCTCATCTATAGTTGGTGTTATCTTTCCTAGTGTTTCCAATACCTGGTTAGCGTACAATACTTTCTGATAAGTAGCTGACCATTGAAATGTTGGTACATCAGCATCAGCGTTCCATATATAGCCATCTCTATAAACAATGGACTGTGTATTCCAATTTGCAAACGTAAGATAATAGTTGTCAGCTGAAGGTTCACCTACAGGATAGCTAATACCCATAATTATATAATTATCCAACAACGCCTGGCAATCTGCTAACGTTGAAGGCAATACCATCTTTTTGTCGGGTTTGACATCAAGATATTTCTTGCAGGAACCGAGGCCACAAATTAAGGAAAGGCATAGCAACATTCTACAAATGGCATTCGCTATAATAGAAAATCTGCTATATGTTATAATAGTTTTATTCATGGTGCCTAATTTTTATAATAGTTTAGAAATTGGCGTTTAATCCGAATGCAATTGTTCGTGGAGCAGGAAACCCTGCTCCATAATCAGGATCTATTCCTTGCTTATTAGCCCGCCATATGATACCCAGGTTAGATACATTAGCATAAAAACGTATATTCCTGAAATACCCATTGGATTTATCAATGTTATAACTGGCTGTGATATCCTGCAGGCGGATGTGGTCGGCTTTTGACACCAGAGCGGCTGAACCTTGATAGAAGAGATCCCTGTAATAATCAGCAGGATAAACCATAGAAGGTACATTCGTTATTTTTTCATCCCCTGTTTTTTGCCAACGTTGTGCAAAGTCCGCATGTCCTTGCCCGTAATAAAATAGTTGATTATAATTAGTGCTGGTTCTGCGGAAATAGTAATTAAGTTTATAAATAATGTTTGCAGAAAGACTAATATTTTTCCAGGAAAAAGTATTCCGGATAGACCCAAAATAAACAGGTATTGCACTGCCATGATATTTCAAGTCATCCACGCTAGGAGCATAAAGATTTGCATAATCTTTACTGATCAGTCCTTTACTATCATAACCTTGCGGATCACCTGTTAAAGGATCAAGGCCTGCCCATTTATAACTATAAACAGCAAAAAGTGGTTTATTTATGATTGGTATTAAAGCATCTGAAGCAGATGTGAATAGACTGCCAGAAGGAACTTCTGCTGGTATATAATGGGTTATTTTGTTTTCGTTATAACTGAAAACAAAATCTGTATTCCATTTAAATTGATGAGCTTCAAAATTGGTAGAATGCAAGGTCAGGTCAATTCCTTTCCCCTTCATATCCACACTATTTATAACTGTAAGGTCAAATCCGGTGCTCAGACCAAGAGGAGTAATATATAACACATCCTTAGAATTCTTAGTAAAATATTCTACGCTTCCCGATATACGATTATTTCTAAAGCCAAAATCAAGTCCAAGATTCATAATGCCAATCTTTTCCCAACGGAGTTCTTTGTTAGCCGGATTCCCTATACTAGCGTAAGGTAAATTTGTAAAAGGAGCAGGGTAATTAGCATACTTAATAATACTAAGGGCAGATATGCTATTGCTGCTATTACCATTATAGCCATAGGTTGCCCTGAACTTGAGATTCGGTAATACCTTAGCTTTGTAAAATGGCTCTTCAGAAATATTCCAGGCCGCGCCTGCAGACCATAACGGTACGCCCCTTTGGTTGGTTTTAACTCCAAACAAATTAGCAGCATCTTTCCTGGCACTTGCGGATATTGTATAACGGGATTTATAAGTATAAGCTGCATTAGCGTATATAGAAGTAAACCGGTTGGTATTGTCTCCAAAATACAGACTATTAGGTATCGTTCCTCCTCCTGTTGGTAATGTTGAGGCCGGGAAATAGGTTGTAAAGTCAACGCTTTTATAACCTAATATATTGTCATCATATCCGTAGGTAGTATGGGTATTGGAAAGATCATGTCTTTCCCTTACTTCAGCCCCTGCAATGGCAATCAAATGATGTTTGGAGTTCCAGCTTTTATTCGCATTAATTTGTCCGCGAAGAGTATGCGTATTTACGTTGCGGTTGCTTACATCAAGAATGCCACCCAAGGGTATTGGCCTTTCGATAAGAGAGCCCACCGGTTGGGTAAACAAATTGATCAGGTTTCGAGTATAGTAAGATTCCATCCCCTGCCAGTTCCTTGCATCAAAAAGCGTCCTCCCGTATTGATATTTCACATCGACACTGAAAACATTATTGAATTTATAATTAGCACCCATGTTCATTAACCAATCGTTCGTCCTTACGATATTTGAACTTGCATCCAGTTCTGCTAAAGGCCTGTATTTCCAATCCAACAAACGTGGGTCTATATCTCCGGCTTTCCCAACAAATTCCTCACGATAATCTCTCCCTACCACTAATGGATTGCCCTGGCCATCTGCCAGGCGGCTATAAGGCAGTATAGATGGAGAATAATATAGCGCACTAAAAACACCAAGATCTTTAGATTTAGTTTGTGTATAAATATTGCCAAATTGGACTTCCAGGTTTTTAAAAGGTTTGAAAGATAAATTAGTCCTAAGTGTAATGCGATCATTCGAACTACGCACTGTACTACCAAGGCCTTTGTCATAGCCAGCAGATACAAAGTAGTTCACCATTTTAGAACCACCATTGAGGTTGATAGCATACTGTTGATTGATAGCCTTACGATAAACATATTTCAAATAATCATTTCGCACATCATATTGGCGTAGGGCATCAATCTTTCTCTCAGCAGTATTAAGAGTGATAGTACCTGATCGCTGTTGATCCAATATTTCTACTACCGGCGATATCAGTGGCCAATAATATGTATCATTAAGCTGGTAATCATAATTTCCTTTAGAGAATAACCATTTTTCAACATCAATAAAATCGCTTGATTTTATCTGCGGCAGGTAAAACAGGTTGGGTTTATTAGTAATGGCTACGTTAGAATTGAATGAAACCTGGAGGGGTTTATCATACCCCCCTTTTTTTGTAGTTATCACAATTACTCCATTGCCCGCCATTATTCCCCAAATAGATGCAGCCGCTGCATCTTTTAATATTGTAATGCTCTCTACATCATTGGGATTAATATTGCTCACATCACCCTCATATGGGATGTTATCCAGAACAACTAATGGAGTTTTTCTCGCTTCCAGTGTGCTCAGCCCTCTAATAGTAAGTTGATTTAAGCCGGGTGAAGCACCAGGTAGCAACCGTTTGTCAAATAATATACCTGATGCAATTCCTTCAAGCCTTGCTATAACAGTTGGCCCTGTTGTACGGTTGAAAAGCTCGTTATCTATTTTCTCAAATGAGCCTGTAGCTCTCTCTTTGGGAAGGGTTTGGTAACCGGTACTTACGATTGTAACATCTTTCAATGCCAGTGTAGCGCGCTCAAGATGAATCTGTAAGTCCACATCAGCCCCGGAAACAGAAATTTCTTTGGTTGCATAACCTAAGTACGAAACCACCAATACTGCTTCATCGGCTGGAACAATAACAGAAAATGCCCCGCCACTCCCCGCTCCAATTGTATACTTTGTTTTCTTCACAACAATTGAGGCGCCTGACAATCCTTCACCTTTTTCATTATATACCTTACCCGTTATTCTAATTGAGCTCGTATCTACAGCAGGAGAATCTTTCTCTATCCGGGAAATACTTACGGTACTTCCCTTTAGCCTCAGAACTATCGTTTTACCTACAATGGCATATGTCAAAGGCTGATCTTTGAAACATATCTCCAATGCTTTCGCAAGTGGAACATCTTTAACCTCTATACTAATCTTATTATTTGCCTTCTCCAGCCATGCATTATCATAAAAGAACACCAATCCGGTTTGTTTTTCTATCGCTTTAAAAACCTGTTCTAGCGGCGCATTTTTTACCGAGAGGGTGATATTTTGCGAATATCCCCCGGCACTTGCCTGCAAGCAGGCAACCAGTAATAAAAGACCTGTAAACTTCATAATCAATAGCGTTTTATTTCTATAGGTCCGCCGGGCATGAAGAAATACTTTAGCCCATAGGGACTCTTTGCAAAGAGTAATCAATTGCATAACTTTGATTGGTTTGGGTGATACTAATAAACTGTCTTACACGATTGGTTGTATAGAGAAACCCAGGCATTAGCCGGAGGTGCAGCAAACACTTCCGGTTTTATGCAAGTGGGCATAAATAATGTCTTATTTTCATTCATTTGAAAAATAGATCCTACCTGGAAACGGGCTGGTTGTTTCGGATCTGTTTAAGAAAATATATAACCTAGAAACATTCTATGTAAACCATCTAAGGTATTACAACAATCTGTTTGTTCTCAATTCTAAAATGCACATCGCTTAATTCCAGTATTTTTAACACCTCAGATGCATTGGCCTCACGCGAAATTTTACCTCCAAATTTCCTATCAGGGATTTTTCCCTCATAGCTAATATCAACATTATACCATCTGGCAATCTGACGCATAACTGAGGGCAAGTCTGCCCGATTAAACTGGAAATATCCATTTTTCCAGGCCATCACTTCTTCAATATTGGCATTTTCAACAAGTTTGATTTGCCCTATCTCTTCCATCTGTGCCTGCTGTCCGGGAGCAAGCAAGGTAGTGCTTGCCCCCTTTGTCACTTTTACGGCTCCTTCCAATAAAGTTGTTCTAATGTCTCCTTCATCAGCATAAGCCATTATGTTAAAATGAGTACCAAGCACTTTTACCTGGCCAACGCTGGCTTCTCCGGGAGAAGGGAGAATATCTACCATAAAAGGAATTTTCTTTCCTGCTTTAACGCTTACCTGGGCAACCTCAAAATATGCCTCTCCAGCCAATTCAACCTTTCGTTCCTTATCATTGAAAACAGTTGGAAAACGTAGGGAGGATGCCGCATTCAGCCATACTTTACTGCCATCAGGTAATTGCAACTGGTATTGACCACCACGGGGAGTAGAAATAGTATTATAAGCAGCGGCTGCATCGCTTGAATTATGGCCCTTTTCATATACTAACTGACCGCTATCCAGCTTTATGACCTTAGCGTTCCCCTGTTGAGCAAGGACACCGTTCTCCGCACTATCCAAAGTAATTACTGAACCATCTGCCAGTAAAAGTGTAGCAGTATTCCTGCCGGGAGCTAAATCCTTATTTCGAACTTCGATACTATAATCCGGGGTACTATTTTGATTGATTAAGTAAAATGCTGCCATGCTAATGAATAATATGCTTATAGCTGCAGCTATATATCTGAATTTTCCGGAACTCAACAGCCAGATAAATCGGGACCTTGGCCGGTCAATTTGGTCACAGATATGCTGAAATACCTCAGCCTTCCCTTCCTCCAACTCTTTAAATCTTGTTGTAAAAAGAATCATAGTTTCCTGATCTACGATCTCCCGGAATAACTTATTGTTGGTCTTTTTTTCGCCTAGCCAGTGATTTAGTTGTATTTCCTCCTTGTCATTAATATTCCCATTCAGGTACTTAAGAATAATATCTCTTATCTCATATACCTGTTTTAAGTCCATCTCATTCATAGAGCAGATACCTTTTACGGATATTCATTAATAGAAACAACTGAAGGAAGGAATAGTATGAAAGAAAGAGAAGAAATATGAGGTTTCTGTATTATTTATTTATAAGCTGTACAAAGTAGGGCCACAGCAGGAGGCCAACCATTAAATGTTTGTTGCCAAGTTTTTTTCTTAAAAGCAGTAAAGCCCTTGCCTTTTGGGTTTTTACCGTATTAATGGAAATATTCAGTTTATCAGCAATCTCCTGGTTTTTCATCTGTTCCAGGTAACTCATTTTTAAAACGTTCTGGCATTGATTAGGGAGTTTTTCAATGGCATTATACAGGGTCCAGTATACTTCTGTAAAAAGGATCTTATCCAGCACCAAATCCTCCTGATAGATAGGATACTTAGTTGATTCTTCGTATTTCTTAATATGGCTTTTATGTTTTAAAATATTACGGCAGGCATTTTTTGTGCTGATATACAGGAAAGCTTTGATATTTTCTTCCGTATTAAAGCTTCCACGTTTTTCCCATAATTTAATAAAAACATCCGTTACAACATCTTCAGCTGCAGGTTTATCCAAAATTATTTGTTCGGCAAAAAAAGAAAGTGGTATATAAAATAAATCATAGAAATGACCAAAGGCAGTGATACTACCTTTTTTGAATTCAGTAATGTAAGAAAACGTGATACTATTGTATTCTACACGATGCATTGAGCAATAAATAATTAATTGTTTATAATTTCCTTTTACTCAACTTAATGTAATGTAATAATTTTGGCCTGCCGCCAATTGGATTATTTAAATATCTGTATCAATATGAGTATACATGTACAGGCATATCCTCTTTGTATTTCATAAAGTAGTAGCAGGCCGGCGAAACTTGTCCAAACTGGATAAGTTTATAACTTCAATTGTTCTTAGTAAAAAAGATTAAAACGATAAGTCTAAGGTAAGAATTTTTGATTTCGATAACAGATAATTTACTCATCAAAATCACATACGTGCAAGTAATAATATTACCTGATTATAAATACATTCCCTGGTAAATACTTTTTCCCGGATGTAAGTATACAAAAGAAATATAAGCAATTAGTTAATAAGATGTTAACTAAACAAATCACATTGTATTGAGGCTATCCACATCAAGAAAACTTGAGAGTTTTCCAGTGTTATATAAGTCATTATAAATATGAAAATCATTCACAGAGTCAAACTCAAGCCATCCATTTTTTATTTTCTCCACATGCAATGTCACTCCTTTAAAGATCAACCAATTCAGGAATGGGGTAATTGAAGTCTGGTGAGCACTCTCCTCTCCCATCTCAACTATATAAATTGCCCACATATTTCTCAATAATGGAATCACTTCCCTGGAGATTTTTATAAGCCCGATATACTGGGCATCAATAAGGGAATAATCTTCTACCTTATTCCCAATTTCCAATAATTCACCCTGTTCATTGATTGAGCAACTCTCCAGATCAGCAAAGGGGTTTTCCATCCGCATCGTCCAGTAATCCAGATACTTTTCATCTACTGCTACTACAATGGGATTGTTATTGATCAACAGGCCATCCAGTACTTTTTGCTCGAATATAATATCACCATAACAAATAAGAATATCAGTATCCTCATCCTGCAATCCTAAAAATAAACTGTATAACATATTTGTACTTTTGTACAACCTGTTATATACCGTATTGTACCCCAGCGTATCAATGGCTTCATGCAAATAGCCGGTCACAATCTTAATATCATCGATACCGGCATTCTTCAGTACTCTTATTTTGTACTGCAAAAGATCTGTGCCCTGAAAGGTTATTAATGACTTTGGTATATCGGCAGTGAGGTGAGCCATTCTTTTGCCCTCTCCGGCAGCCAGGATAAGTGCTTTCATTTTGTTAATGCTTTTAGTATATAGTTATCTACTTCATTTAATGATACTGCCCGCTCCGGGTGCCACATAATTCCAAAAATCTTCTTTCCTCTGTATTTAAATGCTTCTACTGTTTCATCCTCCGAATAGGCTAATGGGATTAAATTGCTTCCCAGTTTGGAAATACAGTAATTATGATAACTATTTACAATCATCTTTTTTCCAGGTATAAAATTCCCGGTAGAAATAAGATGATCCCCTACATGTCTTTTATAAATTATTTCGGATCCGAAATAATCTGCAATTACCTGTGCACCTCTGCAAATGCCAAGAACAGGAATGGCATTTGCCAAAGCATAATCTATAATCTTCCTGTCTATAAGATCTCTTTTTATAGAATCATTATTATTTGAGAATTTCGACAGATCATTTCCTCCTGAAAGGATGAAACACGAAAACTTAATATTGGCTAAATAACCATCTACGATCTCCTCATCATTCACTAAAAGAACCGGAATGAGAGAAGTTCTCTTTGCAAAGTTATACAACTGCCTGTCTATGCAATCAATATATTCATTTCTTGCATCAATGTAATCAGCTCTTACCGTTATTCCAATAAACATATTCTATTTTTTGATCCTTGCAGTTCAAAATAATGTATGATTTGTCCACCAGGTCATCAAACAGGTTATCACATCCTATTGCAGCAGGGATTCCCAATTCAGTACACCTGAGTGCAAGATGGGAATTACTGCCACCATATTTTGTTACTATCCCCAGAATATCGCTGGAAAAGATGAAATCATATCCGGGATCTGCTCTCTCAATAAGAACAATCTTATTCGTAAAATCAACATCGGCATCTATTTTATCCATCAGCACCACTTCTCCCTTCACTATTCTTGTGGTAATAAAGTTGGGTTTGGGAGTATACTCTTCGGCATAATAGATGTCCTCCATGGAACTGATATAAGAAGGCAATGGAATACATTGACCAATCATATGTTCAACGGTATTCTCCTCTATTTTCTTCTTCAGTTGGCTCATAGTAATCTTCTTCTCATTAAAGCTACGCAAAGAAGGAATATCAACATCTAACAATTTATCAACTGGTATTTTATGTTGTTTACCCCACATTTTTATCTTTTCAAGTGAATCCGAAAGGAATATTGAAAAGATGAATTTTCCACGTTCCCGGTTTATAATTGCCTTTTCGAAAAAGCTAAATAATGCCTTTGGTGTGGTATCCAATGAATATAAATTCAACAATGCTGCCAGTTTCTTCTGCTGCTCGCTGGTAATCTTGAATTTAGTATTCAACTGTACATTTGAAATGTAACTATTATTTATTAAAAAAGACTCCATTTGCAGGCTATCTAACCTGTCTTGTGTAAGATCGTAAGTCCCGGGCCTTAAATGGCCATACTTACCCTTGAATTCTTCAAGAGAAATAATGCCCTTTCTAAAATTATCCATATCGAACAGCATCTCTTTCTCTACCGTATCCAGAGATAGTTTAAAGCGCTCTACATCAGTTTTACTGAACAGGTTCAGTTCTATAAGATCCCTTAAAATACTTTCCGCAATAAATGCATACCGGGCCAGTATTGCAAAATAATAAGTACCCGTTCTTGCTACATTCAATATTTCGAATAAAGCATCCAGTGAAGGGTCATTTTTCAGAGAGCGATACTTCTCTGACTTTGAAAAACTTTCCAGCTTTAAGGTTTCTTTCACGATAAACTCAAGACTGCTATCGCTCTTTGGATTAAGTCCGTTTAACAGAATATCTCTCAATGGACCCTCTAATTGTTCGCCCGCTTCTTTGTTTGTCAATCCAATTTTTGCTAATTTCTTCTCCATTAAAAAGGAGAAACTTGAAATAGCAATTTCAAACTCCATTTTATCATGCAGTGTTTTGTTGGAATTTAAAAGCGCAGTAGAGCGCTCAACAATATCATTCTTAAACTCCGAACTCAATTTCTCCGGCAAAAGACTTCTTATTGACTTACAAACATCTATATATGGATGATTGCAGATCTTTAACATTAAATCCGGACCTACCTCCTTATTATATCCCATTTTCACTCTTGCGGCACGCCAGATCTTATTTGTGATAAGATATTCATATAAAGAATAACTAAGTGCATGAGGATTAAACCCTATCATTTCCGCAGGATTCCAATCCGTCATATTACTTAACGCCAGTAAATGAGGATCCTTGAAATGACCGTTTGAAAGATGTTTTATTTCTTTAAATATTTCCTTTTCGGAAACAGCCGTTTGTATAGTGGCTACAGAGGGAGACATAAACCTCACCTGGAATAAATGAACGGCATTAGACTCGTCAATTCCAAATTCAATGTCTATACATTTCTTTTCGAAAAGAGATTCTATTTCATTTAGTGCTTTAATCAGCTGAACTAAATAAGCCGCATTCTTTTCCAGGATCTCCTGCTTGATATTCTTCTGAATAAATATCTTTCTCGGAATATCTACTCCTTGTGTAATAGTATCCGTAGTACCATTTGTACTATTTATATTTAATAAATAATACGGTGAAACAGAAGTGGGTTTATAATTTAAAGCTACTCCATGATAAACAGTATTGCCTACGTATTTCTGGACAATTATTTTGTGCTTGTCATTCACCCCTTCTTTCTCTATGATCTCCTCAAATATGGAATCAATTTTCTGTACCAGGTTATCATTAACTTCCTCCCTGGTTAATACAATAGAGTTGTACTGACCAACAGTTGATCCCAGATCAATATCTTCGGAAGCTGAGCTGGATCTGAGTATAACAGAATGGTTTCCCAACAAAACACTGCGTAGACCAACAAAAAAATCTTCACTTCTCGAAATCCATTTATCATACGATATAACATGAAATTGTGGCACTGTGGATTTCTTAATTATGTCGCTGAGGTATAACAGTAAATCTGCTTTGTTGTATGTACTCATGTTGGCTGTATTTCAGGGTTATCGAGCCTGGTTAGTTAACAAATAAAAATCATTTCAGATTAAATTTACAAAAACATTTTTTCAATAATCACGCATGTAGAATAAGGGATGGGATATCATAACTCCCAACCAAAAATCATAATTCGTATGCTATAAAAATGCAGTGAGATAAAATAATTTTAGGTACTTTTTCACCATACAAAACCCGCCCATATGTTAACAGAAAATTCTGCTACAAATACAAAAACAGAAAATGCCTATAACGAAACAGTACCTTATCCTGACAATGACATTAACTATTCGATGATAGATAATGTTATAACCAGCCACTTAAGCCTGAGCGGATTTACTGCGTATAATAAATTTGATGAATTATTATATTGTTTGAAGATCCAAGAAGATTTTCCTTCTTTTCAGAGTATATCCAAGTGTTTCTCCGATTGGGGCATTCCCAATCAGATTCAACAAATAAAAGAAGAGCAGTTCAGATTACTAAATAATTACTTTTTTTTAACTACTCTTCAATGGCCAGAAAGATGCATTCTTGTTGTCAAGGCAGATGATCTGGGAGTTACTTATTTATCTTCAGTAGGAGAATTTACAAGAATAGGATACGGTGATTTCTTCAAATTATGGAATGGTTACATTCTCACTATCCAAACTATTCCTAATGAAGAGATGAAATTGGTTCGCAATCCAGCAGACAAATATTCCATAGAAGAAAAACTAGGCGATCGTGAAAGTATTAAATCTGAGATTGCCAGACTATCATCGAAAAAATCACCCGTGTTAATAATAAATCTATTCCGTTTAATATCCTATCATTTTACATATATATTTTTCCGGCTAGGAATTAAACCGACTACATTAACTTTCCTATGGCTCTTATGCTTATTAGGAGCATCAGCACTGCTTGCAGATAATCTATCACTAACTAATAGATTAATCGCTGCCGGGTTGATTATCTTTCACTACATATTAGACTGTTCAGATGGTGAATTGGCAAGATTCACTAAACAAGAGTCTTCATATGGACACACAACAGAACATATAGTACATTATACTTCAATGTTTTGTTTAATTGTTGGAATAACAATTGGTTTATACAAAGAAACAAATAATCCTAATATTTTATTTACCGGACTAATCTGCCTATTATTCGATACTTTATTTCATACCACTTTATATCTTACACAACTTTGGTATAATCCCAGTCTTCAATATAAAATACTAGATAAGATTCGTCCCATACTCAACAAAGTTCTACCTATCAATCCAAATTTATTCTTAGTCTGTATACTCTTAAATTGTCTTTATTTCTCTTTGATCTTCTGGTCAATTCTCGCTTTTATATTATTCATCACCATGACATTGGCATATCTCATTCCTGAATATAAATTATTCAAACGGAACAGTGCCTTACGAAGCCATTATATAAAATAGCCCAATTCTTTTAAAGCAGCTGCCAGGTATTCATACTGGCTGATATGGTTATATGCCTGTACCGAAATACGGATCCATAATTGAGGGTCATGTTTAGGAAAGATCATTACAGGAACTACAATACCATAAGCAGAGAAAAGAACTTCCGGCAAAGGATGGATATAGTTAAACCCCTTAGCAGACAAAACTCCTTTACCCAGGTAAATATTAGCAAGACTTCCTATCATATTATCAGGAATTGGGGGCGTTGTCCCCAATTCCTTTTCAAGGTATTGTTTTGCTGTTAGTGTCAAATCCCTGTTATGTTTCCTTAGCAGTTCCCAGGAACCATACAGGTCGTTCATCTGCTGCAAAGCAGTGGGTACACATAAGTATGCGGTGGGGTCATCGGTTCCACTCCAGAAAAACTTTTTTGCCCACTCGTCAGACAGATCATAGTGATAACTGATTTGTAAAGGACTTATCTTTTCCTGCCTGGAAGGATGTACATATAATATAGCAGATCCTTTTGGAGAACATACCCATTTATGACAATTCCCTACATAATAATCAGCCCCCAGTTTATCTATGTCAAGGTCCAGCATCCCGATTGCGTGCGCTCCATCAACCAATACTTCTATCCCTCTTTGCTTAAACAGCAGCAGGATTTTCTCCAATGGGAAAATAGTGCCCGTTACAGAAGTAATATGGTCTATCAACAGTAATTTTGTACGGTCTGTTATTTCATTTTTCAATGCATCCACCACTTCATCTTCATCCTTTAAAGGAAAAGGTACTGTCGCCACTTTAATAGTAAATCCCTTTTTTCCCTCATAGTATTTTAACACCTCCATACAGGCACCATACACATGACTGGTAGTGAGCACTTCATCTCCTGGATTAAAATCGAGTGAGTGAAAAATGGTGTTTACCCCCATTGTAGCATTCTTCACAAAAACGAGATTACTGGCTGTGGTACCAATAAACTTTGCAATTTCTTCCCGTGCATTATCCCACAGCGGCTCCAGTTCACGTTTCATAAAACTGACAGGTTCCGCCTCCATCCGTTTTCTGAGTCTTGATTGTTCTTCCAGAACGGCAACAGGTGCTGCTCCATATGAACCATGATTTAGAAATGTATTTTTGGGGTCCAGTGACCAGAGATGTGCTTTGTCCGAATAATGTGCAGCAGTCATAATATGTATGTTGGAAACGAATGTATGTAATCCCGGAATAATAAAAAACAAAACGGTTTATATCAGCTGGCAGTAAGAAAGGACGGTTTAGCATAATTCCCCTTGCACAAATTCATAACTGAAAACGAATTTTTATAAGGAAATTGACATTAAGAAGGGCTGAAAAAGATAAATCTATATAATCCTGTTATAACAAAATCTAACCTGCTAACTTTTGCTTATGTAAATGAATATGCAATGGATAGATGCTACAAGAAATAAAAAGGGAGATCCTATGATTCTTGCAAAAATATGTTAGTCGAAAAATTACCCGAATAAATATGATTGCGAATTTTTTCATCATCTTGATAAGCGTAATACTCATTTCCCTTTGGACCTATGCCACCTATTCTAAATTGAGCGATACCAGGAAGTTCAGGCAAAGTTTGATGCAGCAGGTATTCCCAAAATGGGTTGGTAGCATACTGTTTTGGGTATTACCTCTTGCCCAGTTAACCACGATCTGGCTATTGCTGTTTACAAAAACAAGGCTATTAGGAATGTATGCCTCCTTCTTGCTGATGTTTGCCTTTACACTGTATGTGGCAGGCGCAGTATACCAGGTGTATGACCGTTATCCATGCCCTTGCGGAGGTTTGTTCACCCGTATGGGCTGGTATAAACATCTCCAGGTAAATCTGTTGCTTACATTATTGGCTTTCGCAGGAATCCTTCTGATGGAATTCAGATAAAAAAAAGGAAGGGAAAGTAAAAACAATCCCCTCTACGGATAAACTAAAATCTACTACTAAGGAATAGATTGATATTAGGTGACAACCAAGAAATAATCACCTAATCCCCTGTTACGTAAAAATATCTTTCATAATCGAGTTGCTGTCAAATCATAGAAACAACTGAATGGATACTTAGGATGAAAGAGTATCAAAATAAATGTTGTAGTTCATCATAGATATTCAGTAGATCATTTGACTTACCCTGCTTATCAAAAATTGCTTCCCAGGTATTAAGAGGTTCCCAGATACAGGTACCTATCTCTTATGATCCGGCAGATTAAAAACCACCGCATTCAATACGAAACATGCAAAAAGAGAATATATCAGTTTTTTCATAAAATGGACCTTTTAATAATATAAGGTCAGTTTAACGGGGCCTATCCCCTACTTATTTTCCCGAAACTATCTGCGCTATTTTTAAACATAACGATGTTTCATGTTTTACTTCCGCTATAGCAAACAGACTCTGGATCTTACCAATATAGTCCATCTTTAATAATTTGTTCGAGCTGAACAATTCAAACTCCTGTATATCTGCCACCAGTATTTTTAAAAGATAATCGGAGCTTCCATTCACCCTGTAACATTCCAGCACTTCGGGGAAGGCCTTTATCTTCATCTCAAAATCTACCAGAACATCGTGCCGGTGCTCCTTTAAAGTAATAGTGGAATAAGCCATCAGGTGTTTTCCCAGCTTCGCTTTATCCAGAATGGCAACATAGCGCTGAATGTATCCTTCTGTTTCCAGTTTTCTGATCCTTTCAAAAACCGATGTTACAGATTTACCCAGCCCCGCAGCAATTTCTTTATTTGTAAGCCGGGCGTCATCCTGCAAAAGATCGAGGATACAGAGATCCGTTTTATCAGGTAAGAAACTCATGGTGTATAATTTCTTTTATTAAATGTACACAAAGCTTATTGATAAGAAAAAAAATCTGCTATCGCCCCTCTTTTCAGTTTTGTTTTCGGCGCAGCAATTTTCTGCAACAATTATGATGACCTTGCAACGACTCACCAAAACAAAATAGCTTTATGGATCCACGCATAATACTGCCCCTGCATGCATTAAATATTTCAGATATAGCGCTGGTGGGAGGTAAGTGTGCCTCTCTCGGAGAGATGATCAAAAACCTATCTGAAGCAGGTATCAGAATCCCATCAGGGTTTGCAGTTACCACTACAGCTTACTTCCAGTTCCTGCAGTTAAGTGGTCTTAAACAGCTCATAGAAGAGCAAATGGCCAGCGTTAACTTTAACGATCTCGTTACATTAAGGAGGGCCGGTTTAAAGATCAGACAAGCTATCAGTAATACAAAATTCCCTCATGAACTAAGCAAAGAGATTATATCTGCTTACGAAGCATTATCAAAAGAATACGATCAGGAGTATACCGATGTGGCCGTAAGATCATCTGCCACAGCAGAAGATTTACCCGATGCTTCATTTGCAGGCCAACAGGAAACCTTCCTGAATGTAAGAGGTCCTGCGGCGCTTATAGATGCCGTACGTAATTGCTTTGCCTCTCTGTTCACCGACCGCGCTATCAGTTACAGAGCCACCTTCGGATATGATCATTTTAATATAGGTCTTTCTGTATGCGTACAGAAAATGGTAAGATCCGATCTCGGTGTTTCCGGTGTAGCTTTCTCCCTGGATACAGAATCCGGATTTAAAGATGTAGTAGTCATTAACGGATCATATGGTCTGGGAGAAATGGTTGTACAGGGATCGGTATCACCGGATGAATTCATTGTATTCAAGCCTGCACTGTTAAAGGGTTATTCCGCTATCATTGAAAAGCGGATGGGGGTGAAGGATAAAATGATGGTATATGGTGAAAGCAGCGATCAGCGAACAAAAATAATTCCTATAGAAAAAACACATCAGAATAGTTTTTGTCTTGATGAAGGCAACATATTACTGCTTGCAAACTGGGTATGCAAAATAGAACAATACTACTCTACATTAAAAGAGAAATGGTGCCCGATGGACATCGAATGGGCGGTAGATGGATTAACAAATGAACTCTATATTGTACAGGCAAGACCTGAAACAATTCACTCCCAGAAAGATCATAAGTCCATTACCTCCTATACAATTGATTCTGCTGCTACAGCCGGAAAGAAATTGTTAAAAGGTATAGCTGTAGGCGATAAAATAGGTGCCGGTAAAGTGAATATTCTTTTCTCGCTCGACAAAAGAATTACTGAGGGCATAGTGTTTAAACCAGGTGATGTACTCGTAACAGATATGACTGACCCCGACTGGGAGCCTATCATGAAATTAGCGGCTGCCATCGTTACCAATAAAGGAGGAAGAACCTGTCATGCGGCTATCATTGCCCGCGAAATGGGTATCCCGGCTATTGTTGGTTGCGGTAATGCTACAGAACTCTTATCTGCTGGTCAGGAAATAACTGCCAGTTGTGCGGAAGGCGACGAAGGAATTATTTATGATGGCATTCTCCCCTTTACAGAAGATTTTATAAATCTGGACGAACTGCCCGCTATCAGAACTCCTCTCATGCTCAATGTAGCTTCTCCTTCACTGGCATTCCGTTTTTCTAATCTGCCTGCTAAAGGTGTTGGTCTGGCCAGGGAAGAGTTCATTATCAACAACTACATTAAAGTCCACCCGCTTGCGCTGCTGAATCACAAAACATTGCAGGATCCGGCATTAACAGCGGAAATAAATACACTGATAAAAGGATATAAAAATGAAGAAGATTTCTTCATCACCAAACTGGCATATGGCGTTTCTAAAATAGCAAGTGCATTTTATCCCAATAAGGTAATTGTGAGATTCTCCGACTTCAAAAGCAACGAGTACTATAACCTGCTGGGTGGTAAATACTTTGAACCGGTAGAAGAAAATCCAATGATTGGATGGAGAGGTGCTTCCCGTTATTATTCTGAAAAATATAAACCGGCATTCGCACTTGAATGTATGGCTATCAAAAAAGTACGGGAAGAAATGGGCTTGTCCAATGTAGTGGTGATGATTCCTTTTTGTCGTACCGTTCCTGAACTACTGCGCGTATTAGATGTGATGAAAGAATATGATCTGGAACGCGGTGTAAACGGACTGGAAGTATATCTCATGGCCGAAATTCCGTCCAACATTATTATGGCGGAAGAATTTGCTGATCATATAGATGGCTTCTCCATAGGTTCTAATGACCTTACCCAACTAACACTGGGACTGGATCGTGACTCATCACTCGTAGCTCCTCTTTATGACGAAAGAAATCCAGCTGTACTGAAAATGATCAATATGCTGATTACTGCTGCCAAAAAGAAAAATGTTAAAGTGGGTATTTGCGGTCAGGGACCATCCGACTACCCCGAATTAACAAGACTACTGGTAGCAGCCGGAATAGACTCCATTTCAGTTACACCGGATGCTATTATAAAAACAGTATACGCCATTCACGATGCAGAAGCAAATACCCGCTCTCACCAGCCCAGGGTAGTTACCGCTCCCATCTAACCTATATTACTTGTCCATTCTGGGGCTGTATTCTCAAAAGCAGAATACAGTCCTTTTTTATTATTTTCCTATCCAAAAAATATCATAATTTACTCTAAAATTACATCCATGAAGAGAATAGCTTTTATTCTGATTACCCTCCTGTTTACAACAGGCAAAATGTTTGCACAAAATACAACTGCGGATAAAGTTTTAGGCATCTGGCTGAATGAGGAAAAAGATGCAAAAGTAGAGATCTATAAAACAGGGAATAAATACTACGGGAAAATAATCTGGGGGAAAAATATCTTTGATGCTGAAGGTAAACCAACCCGGACCGACATTAAAAACCCTGATCCAAAACTGAAGAGCAGACCTCTGATCAATCTTGTAATACTTACAAATTTCACTTACGATGACGGGGAATGGGAAGGAGGAAAGATATATGATCCCAAAAGTGGAAAAACATATAGCTGTGTGATGAAATTTAAAGGCGAAATCCTGCAAATAAAGGGTTACATCGGCATTACCCTCTTTGGCAGAACTACCGTATGGACACGGGGCTGATTATTGCCAATACTATGACTAAAATATAATGTGCTGACAGAGCGCAATTGTTAATGATCAATAAATACACCTTATCTGCGTGATGCTTAGCTGAAGTAAAATAAAGATCTGATCTAAAATCTTATCTCAAGCTAAATTAAAAAACAGGCAGATACAGCGTATTTATTGATCATCAGCAATCTGGCAAATACTATTAAACCATTACCTCTACCGCTTTATCATACAATAACTCTTTCTCTCCAAATAAACGCTCCGCAATAATATCACGCTCTTTACAATATGCAATCAGTTTATTCGACTGGATAATAGGATTAGACTCATCCGTATATTTAATACTGCTGATGAACTCTACCCAGGGCTCCTGTCCCATTGCATACACATAAACCTCCTTAGGATTAAAGATATTGATCAGTGAGATTCCCTTTTCACTATCCGATCCCGACAAGCGACGGCTGTTATCCTGCTCCCTGGATAGTTTCTTGGTAAGCAACGGACCATACAGCCAGGAAAGCGGAGCGCCATCACATTCCATTCCCAGGAACATTACATCAGGATTACCAACTATCTTGTGAATCCTTTTGTATAAAGCAGATTCCACGATTCTTGAATCCGCCAGGAACACCAGTTTAAAATTACCGATCTGTACAAAATAACAAGCCTTTGTAAGGATGTTCATATCACTGTGCTCACCTGTGAAAGGAAGTCCTGTGATAGCCGCATCGGAAAACTTAACAGTTTCCATTTCATCGATAGCTGTTACATTATCAAACCCGATATTGTTAAACATCAGCTTCAGTCCCGGATCTTCCAGTTTACCACTATTCGTATGAGGAACAATAATATTCCTGATTTTATGACGCAGCGGCAGCAGCGTTTCAAACAATATATGATCCTGGTGATTGTGGGTGATTAACACGTAATCAATTACATCTGGAAGATCCCCATCAGAGAAGTGTGCCACCTCAGAATCATAACCGTAATAGCTGATCAGCGGATCTACCAGGATACTGATATCTTTTGTTTCCACCAGGATACAGGCATGCCCGAAATAACGCATCCTCACTTTATCACCCAAATATTTATTATAAACAGGAGGAGGAGTTTCTGTAAAGAACGTTTCAAATAACGGAGACTCACTATCAGATATTCCCAATAATCCCTTGATATATTCCAATGACCGTGGAGTACGTTTCATCCTGGCCAGTTCATCAATTCCCGGATGATCAAATGGAATCTGCAGATGTAAAACATCCGGCTCATTCAGTCGGGGTGTACTTAAACAAAAAGGACGATGATCATTATTCGTAATCCAGAGCGCAATACTTTGCGATTGCTTATTATACAATTCACTTTCATACAATAAAGGTTCAAAAAATCTGAATCCCGGATTGTTATGACGGTCATAATATAACTCCACAAAACCTTTCAATGGTTCAGGTACTTTCGCATACAATGATTCCAGTGAAAATCCTTTCCCTTCGTCCTGTAACAATTTATCCAGTTCCTTAATAGCTTTTGAAAACTTAATCAGCGGTTGCTGATTCGCCAACGTTTCATCCTGCACTGCTTTTACTTCGTTCACTCTCTGTACCGGAATATCCATAAAAGGTCCGCCTCGCAATTTCGGATTCAATACAGCCTCAGCATGCAATTGTGGCGCCATGAGATAAGACTCCATAATAGTCATATGCCTGCCCGTGATATTCATAGCCGCAGTAGCCGGAGAGATAAGGTGACTCCATGCATACCAGCGGTCCACAAGAGGCTCCATTACTAAATTGGGTTTCAGATACAATAGCTTTCCATTCATAATAAATTCTTTTATGGTCTCAACTTAATTAATGATTATTTTTCTTTTATTAGTGCGCCGGATTCCATCCTGTATAATGAATCTGCCCTTTCATAATACTTGTCATCATGTGTGATGGCAAGAATAGTAAACCCTTCCTCTTTTAATATTGGAATGATCTTCAGATAAAATTTAGCCCTGAAAGCAGGATCCTGATCTGCTGCCCATTCATCCAGTAACAACACCGGCCGGTTCTCCAGTAATATTGCAATAAAGGCCAAACGTTTTCTTTGTCCGGTAGAGAGTTTCAGTGAAGAGAACCGGTCTGTTTCGATAGATATTTTATCTTCCAGTTCAAATAACTTCAAATAACGGTTTGCCCGTTCCTTGTCAATTACACCAATACCATATAAGCGGTCAAACAGGTGAAAGTCGGAAAATACAGGAGCAAATAAAGTATTGGGAATTTCACCTGAAACAATCTCTTCACCATTCAAAAAGAGCTTTCCTTCCTGTGCCTGCAACAATCCCAACACTATATGCAACAAAGTCGTTTTACCACTACCGTTACCACCATAGATAAAAACAACTTCCCCTTTCTTCAATTCAAAATCTATTGGTCCCAGCGAAAAACCTGTTTCTGAAACGCGGTATTCAAAACGAACCGACTGATACTCCAAATGCTGCAATGGCGGTAATACCTGTTCTGTTACTGGTTTTTCATTCTCTTCAAATGAACGTAGTAAATCATCCAAACGCACTGCCGCAATATTACCGGCTCCTAAATCAGGCATTAAACCTGCAATGGACTCTAATGGCCCTACCAGGTAGAGTGTTACGATAATACAACTCATTAGTACAGGAGCCGGGATATTCAACCATGTACCTCCCAGGAAGAGTAAGCTTATCAATGCCACATAAAATAAAAACTGGCTGATGAGATTATTATTATAATAACCTGTAAATCCCTTGCTGGCATTTTCATAATTGCGCAGGGATTCCTCCTGTAAAGGCCCTTCTACCAATGCATCACCTTTAGCAGGATTAATTTTTATTTCCCGGAAACCATCAATCACCTGCCGGATATGATGAAACAATACATCTTCACTTTCCCTTGCATTTTGCAGATATTTAAGATTGGTACGGGAGCCCAGCATAAAAATACCTACACCGGAAAAAGCAACCAGCGCTATAAAAATCAGTACAATAAAAGAGAGATAAGCCAGATAGATCAGGCAACCGATCACTGTTACAATAGCTGTTACCAGTACAATAGATGATAGCGCGGCGTGCGAAACGGCCAGCACATCTTTTGTAACGGCCACATACAATAATTCCTGCTTTTCTTTCATGTCATGATAACCAGATCGCAATCCCGAACGTATCAATTGCATGCGAATGTCATGTACAATCTGCTGGGAAAAACGAATGGTAATACCTGACAATACTCTGTTAAGTACCAGGTATATCAACAATAAACCCAGGGCGGAAAGAAGGAAAGCAAGATTTGCTTTCTCTCCTTCCATTAACCCGTTCAGTGTTTTATTAATCATCACCAGGAGCCAGACATGAATACCTCCGGCACTGAGTCCCAGTAAAACAAGCATAATAAAAATCCTCACTCTTCTTTTAAACACAAGCGCTAATAACTGCATATTGTTTCAATATTATTTTTCAACTATTCCGGCCACTAATGCAGCTTCATCTTCCAGGATATTGGCATGATGTACGGTATCAATCCTGATCAACTTCAACTGATCTTTTCCTGCTAATACATGATCCACATTATTAAAAGGCAGTTGTAGTAAATAGTCCTGCACTTCAAATTTATCAGCAGGCAGTGAATCATCTCCCAACGTTGCTTTAAATAAAACTACGCGGGTCGTTTTCAGCTGACGGGAAATAAACTGGTCTCTCAACGCATATTCTGCCAGCAGGAAACTCCTTACCTGATCGGCAGTTGCTTCGATATCCAAGCCTTCTACTGCCCGTTGAACATCAGCTTCTGTTGGAGGCGTTCTGTAAGTCGCCAGTTTTTCATCACCATCACTCAATGCAGTATCCAGCAGGTAAACAGTAACATCATTGATACCTCTGGCTTCCAGTTGTGCCGCAATTTCCAGCGCAATCTGTCCGCCTAATGACCATCCCAGCAAAACATAAGATGTCTGTTTAGTTATTCGCTGAACTTCCTCAATATGTGTCAGGTAATGATTCGCCAGTTGTGACAGGTTATTTATCTTTTCCTCGTGATACAGGTTATAAGAATCCACACCATAACAACTATACTCAGCGGTTAACTGTTGCGCCAGTGAAGTATATACTTCACTACCTCCGCCTCCCGGATGAATCATAAAGAGATTGGACTTATTTACAGCAGTATTCAGTTTAACAATGATCTTACTTACAGTAGCTTCCTGTAAATTAACAGCTAACTGACGTACAGACCTCGCCATAAAAATATCTGCAATCTTTATTCCCGGCTGGAAGATTGTATTGATCCTGCGCATTAAGCGGATGGCAGAGATACTATTACCTCCTGATGCAAAGAAGTCATCATCGATGCTTATTTTATCAGCATCTAATCCTAATACTTCTCCATAGATCACACACAATTGTTGCTGTGTTTCATTCTCTGGTGCGTGATAATTATGACTGTCCGTAAACTCAGGATCTGGTAATGCTTTCCTATCAAGTTTTCCGTTTATCGTTAATGGCAGATGGGTGATATGAACCAATACTGCTGGTACCATATACTCCGGCAAATGATTATGCAGGTGTTTCAGGATGCTGTCATGATCTAACGTTACATCCGATACATAATAACCTGCCAGGTATTTACTCTGTCCCTCTATTGCAATCACCACCGATTGACGGATACCTTCGTAAGCTGAGAGTTTCGATTCTATCTCTCCTAACTCTATACGATAACCACGGATCTTTACCTGAAAGTCGTTACGACCAATATACTCCAGGCTGCCATCTGATAAATACCGTACTAAGTCGCCCGTCTTATATAATCTTCCATAAGAGGTATTGATAAACCGTTCCGCTGTTAACGACTCTTTATTCAGATAACCACGCGATAAACCAGCGCCCCCTACATACAGCTCTCCTATCGCTCCTGTTGGAACCGGATGCAAATAACTGTTTAATACATAGGCATGCTGATCCGGAATTGTAACACCTATTAAGGAACCTCTGTCAAGCTCTGAAGATCTGATTTCTTTATACGTTACATGCACTGTGGTTTCGGTAATACCGTACATGTTGATCAACTGAGGGGCTGTGTCTGCATAACGGCTGTACCAGGGCTTTAACTGCGACAGGTTCAACGCTTCTCCTCCAAAGATGATATAACGTAAACTGCTCAAAGAGCCTGCTCTGCTAATAGCGATATCACTAAACTGATAAAACGCATTAGGCGTTTGGTTCAATACTGTTACGCCTTCTGTATCACACAGGTCATAGAATTGTTCAAGATCACGCGTTTGTTCACGGGTAGGAATTACCAGTTTACCACCATATAATAATGCACCCCATAATTCCCATACACTAAAGTCGAATACATAAGAATGGAATAAGGTCCACACATCCTGTTCATTAAATCCATACCATTCATTCGTAGCATTGAACAAACGAACCACATTCCCATGTTCCTGCATTACACCCTTCGGCTGACCAGTAGTACCGCTCGTGTAAATAACATACGCCAGGTTTTGGGAAGTAGCAGTCGCAACAGGATTAGCAACCGGATAATTATTTATCTCATTTTCAATCGCAACTGTAATAACTACTTTCGCATTGATATCCGATAAAATGTAATTAACCCTTTCTGATGGATAACCCGGATCAATAGGCACATAAGCAGCACCGGATTTCAACACACCTAAGATAGCCACTACCATAAATGATGAACGCTCCAGGCTGAGTCCTATCATATCATCTGGCTGAATGTTGTAGTTCTCTTTCAGATAAGCAGCCAGCTGATTAGCGCGTTCATTCAGTTCTTTATAAGTCAACGCAGTTCCCGCAAATACTGTTGCAATACGATCAGGTGTTTTAGCTGCCTGCGTTTCAAATAATGACTGAATGGTATTATCAGCAGGATAAGTAATATCTGCATACTGTATTTCATCAGCATAACGCAGGTCACTTGTTTTCAATGCAGGTTGAGTAACCATCTGATGGAGTAAGGATGTTATACCCTCCAGTACTTGTTGGATCTGATCTTTATCAAACAACTCTCCCGCATATTGTAACCTTAATACAATTTCAGCTCCTGCTTCATAAGCAATGATGCCCAGCGGGTAATCCATCTTCTCTACCGAATGTCTGAATGCAAGTACCAGCGTTTCCTCTTCGTCATGAGCTTCCGGAACAGGATAGTTTTCATAAACAAACAAGCTGTTAAATAAACGGGTACCATTCTTTTGCAGTTTAGCCAGGTTGATATCACTACGGTTATTTACCTCATTGATATGCTCCTGCAATGCCCGTATCTCTGCCACAACAGCACCAGCGGTATGTTCCATAATTACCGGAAGAGTATTGATAAACAATCCTACAGATTGCTCAATATTATCTATTGGTAAATTACGGCCGGAAACAGTCATACCCACTACGGTGGTATTGCTGTTGCCATACACACTCAACTGCTTATGCCAGCAATATTGTAGTACCGCATTTATTGTAAGACCATTATCCAGACAGAACTGTTTCAGACGGGTATACTGTTCTTCTTTTATAATCAGCTTTTGCTCTGCGGTTTCCCTGATATGCCTGTAATCTGATAATACCAGATGTCTTTGGTCTGCTTTCATCAGACTGCTAAGATCTTCCTGATCTTCCAGCATACGGATATAATTCTCCCAATAAGATTCGTTATCCTTTCTGTGTTGTTGCAGGTATTGCTGTGCATTCACATAACTCTTGTCTGCTTCCACATGCAACGTTTCCCCATTGAGTAATTGCAGATAAATAGTATGAATGGTTTCCAGCAATACAGGCGAACTCCAGCCATCCAGGATAGCATGATGACTACTAAAAATGCAAGTGTAATGATTCTTACTACGTTTCAGCAAATACACCCGGAACAGGTTTCCGGCAGATAAATCATAGGCTTCCAGTCTATCGTCCGCTAATATTTTCTCAAGCTGCTTTTCATTATCCAGCTTCGCATAACGCCAATCCAGTGCGCCTTGTTTATCTATCACCTGCACCAGTTCTTCCTCCCAACTGAACCTTAACCGTAAAGCACTATATTTCTGTTGCGCATACTTCCATGCCAGCTCCAGCTTTTTCAGGTCTAACGGATTATGATAATCCCAGATCTGCTGCACTCGGTAAGCATCATCTACATCACCCTGGTTCAAAGCATGATAGATAAATCCTTCCTGCAGGCTGTTTGCAAGATAAACACCTGCTATTTCACGGGTTGACTGTAAATGATCCAGGTAGTTTTTTGATACGATGTAATCTACATCAACCGGCGTGAGGTAAGTACGCTTTGCTTCACTTAAGTAAGTGATGATCTCTTCCAGTTTTGCCTTGTAGCCTGCGGCCAATGCCGTTAATAATTCTTCCGGCAAACTACCGGCGATGGCAAACTGTAACTGACCATCGGTAATACCACCATTAATACTGATAATACTATGCGAATGGTTTTCGGGAGAAGAAGTTAAACCACTGCCGTCGCTGGAAATAGTCCACAGATCTCCGGCTTCTCCTTCCATCTGATCAAACTGACCAAGATAGTTAAAGCTGATACATGGCAACTCCTGTGCTGTGTATCCTATCAGAGAACCATAGCCAATACCATTTTTAGGCACCTTCCTCAGCATTTCTTTCACGGATACAATATTAGTATCTATAACTCCTTTAACAGTCTCCAGCATCACAGGATACATTGTGGTAAACCAACCCGTAGTTCCTGTAATATCAAGATCAGCTGCTAACTGCTCTCTGCCATGTCCTTCTAACAGGACATAATTAGTACTATTTCCACTCAGTTCGGATAAAGCCATTCCTAATGCAGTCAGCAGCAGATCATTGATCTGTGTTTGATACACAACACTACTTTTACGCAACAATTGTGAGGTGTGTGAGCGGTCCAATGTTATACCTGCTTCACTTATTTTATCAGTGGATTTCTCTTTCAGAATAGTATTACTGTCGCTCACACCAGCAATAATATGCTGCCAGTATTCCTTCTCACCCTCATTAGAATATCCGGCTACAGCGTTCACCCATTGGCGGTAACTGCTGCCTTTCATCCCCAGGATTGTACCATTCCCCTGTTTAGATAAATGCTGATATATCGTTTGCAGATCGTCACTGATAATACGCCAGCTAACAGCATCTATGATCATATGATGGAAGGCAAAATAAATTCTTGCACGTCCATCTGCATATCCTTCCAGGTAACCTATCTGGAAAGTTTTACCACCAAACAGATCAAAATCATTTTGCCAGCTGGTGAGCAATTCATGCAAAGCGGTTTCGGTTAACTCCTTAACATCTACATAATTGATCTGTATCGCAGGTAATTCCTCCTTGTAATACTGCGTATAATCTTTCCGGTAACTTAATCTGAAAGCATCATGATGCTGTACCAGTAATCCAACACTTTGTGTAAGGAGTTCCTGATCTAAAACCGGCACATCCAGCATAAAGGATTGGTTCCAGTGATTGTAAGCGGGGAATAATCCTTTGTGAATATTACTGAAGAACCATTGCTGAACAGGCAGTAATCCTACTTCTCCTGTTAAGATTCCCTGTTCGGCTGTAATCTTTGTCCCAGCAGCTTTTGCAATAACATTACTATATAAAGCAGCAATTGTTTTATGCGTAAAAATGTCTTTTACATTGATATGAATGCCCAACCGCTGCCTCAACCGGCTAACGAGTTGTATGCTCACAATACTATCACCTCCCAGCCGGAAGAAGTCATCATGAATACCTACTTTAGAAACATCAAGGTTTAACACCTCTGCATATAGCGCACATAATTTAGCCTCTGTTTCATTTTCCGGTGCATGGTAATTTTCACTTCCGGTAAATGCAGGATCTGGCAATGCATTTCTGTTTAGCTTTCCATTTACCGTCAGCGGTACATGATCGATATGCACAAGCACAGCAGGGATCATATATTCCGGTAATAATTCAGCTAAGTAAGTCAGTATGATATGCTGATCCAATGCCGTTTCCGATACATAATATCCTACCAGGTATTTGCTGGTGCCTCTGTCCTTCGCCAGCACCACTGCCTGCCTGATACCGGGATATGTAGAAAGTGCAGATTCAATCTCGCCTGTTTCAATACGATAACCTCTTATCTTCACCTGGAAGTCATTACGACCTGCATATTCCAGGTTACCATCCGGCAGGTAACGCACCAGATCACCGGTTTTATAAAGCCTGCCATAAGCTGTATCAACAAACCGCTCTTTCGTTAATGCTTCCAGATTCAGATAACCTCTTGCTACTCCGGCTCCGCCAACATACAACTCTCCTGTGGTTCCTACCGGAACCGGCAGATAATTGTTGTCCAGCACATAGGTCGTCATGTTTATACCCGGACGACCAATATTTCTACTGCCGCTTCCTTTTGTATAATGGTGGAGTGTAGCACATACAGTCGTTTCAGTAGGACCGTAAGCATTAATGAGATGAACGCCTTGCTCATTATACATTTCCATTAACCGGGCATCTGTAACATCTCCTGCTACAATCAATGTTTCGAGTGGCAGGATATATTCCTTGTTCAACAAAGCAGGAGGAATAGTCGCAATCTGAATAGCATTGTTTATAACAAAACTATTTAACAGGGAGAGGTCAGTTCTTGTATGATCGTCTGCAATGTATAACGTGTTGCCGTAAATGAGAGTTGCATATATTTCCCACACATGTGCATCAAACACATAGTTAGCATACCATAAACTATTTTTATTGCCCCTCGATAATCCCAATTCAGTTCCCTGCATTGTTGCCAGGTTCAATACACCACGGTGTTCAATCATTACCCCCTTAGGTTGTCCCGTAGTACCACTGGTGTAAATAACGTATGCAAGGTTCTCTGCCCTGGTAGTTGTTGCAGGATTTGTAACAGGATAATTATCGATCTCCTTCACAATGTTATCTGTAATAACCACCTTAGCATTGATATCCGATAAGATATAATTGATACGCTCTGATGGGTATCCCGGATCAATTGGAACATAAGCCGCACCTGATTTAAGAACACCTAACATGGCGACTATCATAAATGCAGAACGTTCCAGTCGAAGTGCTATAAGATCATCCGGCTGAATGCTGTAGTTATCCAACAGGTAAGCAGCCAGTTGATTCGCACGTTCATTCAATGACTGGTAAGTCAATGTCTGTCCATCATAAACTACAGCTATCTGATCTGGTGTTTTAGCCGCCTGCGCTTCAAACATTTCCTGGATCGTTTTATTATCCGGATACTGTTGAGCTGTTGCATTCCACTGGTGAATGATACGATTATAATCATCTTCCAGCAGCGTATTTAAGGCCGGTTTATTTTCAATCAGCTGATAGATATTCCGTGCATAATATTGCATGAAATAATCCAGGTAAGCCTGATCAGATATATGATCATGTGCTGTCATGGAAATATGGAAACCTCTATCTCCATACTGGGAAACGTTCAATACAAATGGAATATTAGACCTTTCATATCCGGAGCCTTCTTCTATACTATCCACACTCTCCTCAAATATGTGAAAGTGCACAAAGTTAAATGCGAACTGATACAACTCCTGTCCGAATAGTGATTTGATCTTTCCGTATGGATATCCTTTGTAATTATATAATTCCAGTTTCTGGCGGAACACAGCAGATAGATCGTCATCCTGCTTAACACAATACCTGAAAGGAATGGTATTTAAAAACAGACCGAATAACTGATCGCCACCTTCTTTTTCCAGACGGTTGTTTACCACAAGACCAATAGTAATATCATCCTGATTTAAGAATCGGGCCAGCGTATGCAGGTAAACATAGATAAACAAAATATCTACACTTACGTTTAATGACTGAGCCAGGGACAGAAGGGATTTACTATGCTCTTTTTCCAGCTGTAACACGGAAGAATAAAGCCCGTTATCTGAAAGAGCCGGATCATGTTTCCATGCAACAGTAGCAATGTTCAGATCAGAAAGATAATCTTTCCAGAACTCCGTAACTGCCGGATCATTGATCACCGCTTGTTCTTTCGCAACAAACTCTCCATAGTGTAAATCTATATCACCACTTATTGGTTCATTCCTGGTATAGGCATTTATGAATTCATTTACCAAAGAGGCAATACTCCAACCGTCTGTAATAGCATGATGGAAAGAGAAGATAAAATCGTACTGATCATCCAGCTTATTAATAATGATCCTGAACAATCCTGCTTTTCCAAAATCAAAACCATGCTGACGTTCTTTATCAATAACCTCTTCCGGATCCTGCTGCTCCATCACCGTAATATCCAGCGTAGTTGTGTGCTGAATGATACAGTCATAACCATTGTCCGACAACACAAATCTCGCTCTTAACAGTTCATGTTTATGTACAAGTTGTGTGAAGACAGACTCCAATTTATCATAGTCGAAAGCATGATCTATTCTATACCGGAACACGTCGTGATAAGTACCTGCCTGCCCCTGTTCAGATTCAAACAACATTCCTATTTGCAGATAACTGGCAGGATAGATATCCTCAATACCATCCAGGTTTGTATAGATGCTCTTATCTATTAAACTAAATGGCTGATATACATCTTCTATAACATGTTGTTTCTGCTGTAACAGGAACTGACTGATACCCCTGATGTGTTTCAACATAAACACATCCTTCACTTTCAGCTGACTCTGTAATGCTTTATTGATCTTACTTACCAACCGGATAGCAATGATGCTATCTCCTCCTAACCGGAAGAAATCATCGTCAATACCAATCTTTGTTACATCCAGATTTAATACTTCTCCATAAATGACACACAATTGTTTCTGTGTTTCATTCTCTGGTGCATGGTAATTGTGACTGTCTGTAAACTCAGGATCTGGTAATGCTTTCCTATCAAGTTTTCCGTTTATCGTTAATGGAAGATGTGTGATATGAACCAATACTGCTGGCACCATATACTCTGGCAAATGATTATGCAGGTGTTTCAAGATGCTGTCATGATCTAACGCAACATCCGATACATAATAACCCGCCAGGTATTTATTCTGTCCCTCTATTGCAATCACCACCGATTGACGGATACCTTCGTAAGCTGACAATTTTGATTCTATTTCTCCCAACTCTATACGATATCCACGGATCTTTACCTGGAAGTCATTACGACCAATATACTCCAGACTGCCATCTGATAAATACCGTACCAGGTCACCCGTCTTATATAATCTCCCATAAGGTGTACTGATAAATCGTTCCGCTGTTAACGACTCCTTATTCAGATAACCGCGCGATAATCCAGCGCCTCCTACATACAACTCTCCTATCGCCCCTGTTGGTACCGGATGCAAATGGCTGTTTAATACATAGGCATGCTGATCTGGAATTGTAACCCCTATTAAAGAACCTCTGTCAAGTTCTGAAGATCTGATCTCTTTATAAGTTACATGCACTGTAGTTTCGGTAATACCGTACATGTTGATCAACTGAGGAGCAGTATCTGCATAACGGCTGTACCACGGTTTTAACTGCGACAGGTTCAACGCTTCTCCTCCAAAGATGATATAACGTAAACTGCTCAAAGAACCTGCTCTGATAATAGCGATATCACTGAACTGATAGAATGCATTCGGCGTTTGGTTCAATACTGTTACGCCTTCTGTATCACACAGATCATAGAACTGTTCAAGATCCCGCGTTTGTTCACGTGTAGGAATTACCAGTTTACCACCATATAATAATGCACCCCATAATTCCCATACACTGAAGTCGAATACATAAGAATGGAATAAAGTCCATACATCCTGTTCGTTAAACCCATACCACTCATTCGTAGCATTAAACAAACGAACCACATTCCCATGTTCCTGCATTACACCTTTCGGCTGACCAGTAGTACCACTGGTGTAAATTACATACGCCAGGTTTTGAGAAGTAGTTGTCGTAGCAGGATTAGTAACCGGATAATTATTTATCTCATTTTCTACAGCAGCTGTAATAACTACTTTCGCATTGATATCCGATAAAATGTAATTAACCCTTTCTGATGGATAACCAGGATCAATAGGCACATAAGCAGCACCAGCTTTCAACACACCTAAAATAGCCACTACCATAAAGGAAGAACGCTCCAGGCTGAGTCCTATCATATCATCGGGCTGGATGTTGTAGTTCTCTTTCAGATAAGCCGCCAGCTGATTCGCTCGTTCATTCAATTCTTTATAAGTCAATGCAGATCCCGCAAATACTGTTGCAATGCGATTTGGTGTTTTAGCCGCCTGCGCTTCAAATAAAGACTGAATAGTATTATCAGCAGGGTAAGTAATATCAGCATACTGTATTTCATCGGCATAACGCAGGTCTTTGATACGTGCATTACTCCGCTGTGCAAGCTGGGTTAGAATTCTTTTATAAGTACTGATATAACCTTCAATAGTAGTTGCTTCAAATAAGCTGGTAGCATAATTAAATGTACCTGCTATCTCAATACCACTATCATCCACCATTGTTGTAATATCAAACTTGGCAACGTGAACGCCGGCATTCCCCTCATAAGCCTCCAGCAATTCATTCATGGCAGTTTTCTGTTCTCCGCCAAACTGTTCCATACCAAACAATACCTGGAAAATAGGATGACGGGAACTATCCTGCGGAATTTCCAGTTCACTCACCAGTTTCTCAAACGGCAGATCCTGATACTGTTGCGCCTCTTTCACAGCTTCTCCTACCTGTTTAATAAATACAGCAATGGCCTGTTCAGGATTCAGTTCTTCACGTAATACCAATGTATTCACAAAGAACCCGATCACATCTTCTATCTGCCTGTGATGACGATTCGCAATAGGAGTACCCAATACGATATCCTGTTGGTTACTATAACTACCAAGCAACAGGTAATATCCACCCAGCAGTAAGCTATACATACTCACTTCCAGATCTTTCGCCACTGTCCTTAAAGCAGCGCTGGTAGCAGCATCTATTCTGAAATCAATATTCGCACCTGCATAACTTAACTGAGCTGGTCTTGATTTATCTACCGGTAAGTTCAGCGTTTCATAACCGGATAATTTCGCTTTCCAATAAGCTAATTGTTTCTCCAATACAGCACCAGTGAGATAACTTCTTTGCCAAAGCGCAAAGTCTTTGTATTGAATTTCTAAAGCAGGTAATGGTTCAGTGTTATAATAATTATGCAGCAGTTCACGAATCAGAATATCAGTCGACCAACCATCAAATGCAATATGATGCAGTACAATGCTGATATAATGAATCCCTTCTAACTGGTACATTTTCACCTGCACCGGATACTCTTCATCCAACCGGAATACATGATTCACTGCCTGATTGATCATTGTTGCCAATGCATTTTCAGTAGTAACTAATATTCTTTCCACTGGCAAAACATCATTCATCACCAGCTGATATCCACCTCCTTCACTACTCATCTTTATAAGACTGCGTAATACCTCATGTCGCCGTACAATGGCTTGCAAACCGGACAATACTTTTTTAGCATCCGTCGCATTATGCAACTTAAATACTAACGGTATATTATAAGCATTACTACCACCTTCATAAGTTTCAATAAACCACAAACGTTCCTGTGCAAAAGACAATACCTGCTCTTCCACATGATGAATAACCGGCGCAATAATCTTAACTTCTTTCCCGGCACCATTCTCTATCTGCTCTGATAACTTCCTTATACTGGTATACCTAAATAACACGGATACACTGATAGGATCATCTATCCATTTATTCAGTTTGCTCACCAGCTTAATTGCCAGTATACTATTACCACCCAACCGGAAGAAATCATTATCAATACTGATCTCATCTTCCTTCAGTTCTAATACATCCGCATAAAGAGCACACAATTTCCGCTGCAGATCATTTTCTGGTGCATGATAACTGTTAGCATCAGTAAATGTTGGATCAGGTAAGGCGTTTCTGTCCAGCTTCCCGTTTACCGTCAACGGTAAATGTGTAAGATGGAACAATACAGCAGGCACCATATACTCCGGCAGTTCGCTACGTAAATAAGAGAATAGCAAATCCTGATCCAGCGCAGTTTCCGACACATAATAACCTACCAGGTTCTTCACACCCGTGCTCACTTCTTTTGCCAGTACCACTGATTGTTTAATTTCAGGATACGCTGACAGTTTCGCTTCTATTTCTCCCAACTCTATACGATACCCCTGAATTTTCACCTGGAAGTCATTCCTGCCAATGTATTCAAGATTACCATCTGCCAGATAACGAACCAGATCGCCCGTTTTATACAATCTTCCATTATCAGTAAAAGGATCATTGATAAACCGTTCCCCGGTTAATGCAGAAAGATGCAGATAACCTCTTGATACGCCCGCACCGCCAATATAGAGTTCTCCCGCAGCACCTGCAGGAACAGGGCGCAGAGCATTATCCAGCACATACAACCTGTAATTATGATAAGGCTTACCAATAGAGAAATGTTGTACCGTTTTATCAATCACAAAATAAGACGCTCCTACGGTTGTTTCTGTAGGTCCGTATTCATCAACAATCTGCTCTGCATATTGTAAAATGTTACTGATATGATTGCTGAGTAATTTCTCTCCTCCTACGATGGCTATTTTTACTGAAAGACCGGCATGACTGATCAGCGATAAATAACCAGGAGTGGACTTCACCAGTTCTATTCTGTTATCAAGCAGGTGTTGTTCATATTCATTAACGTTTATAATATCCCTTCCAAATACATAGACTGTTTTACCGGAACAAAGCGGGAACAAAGTAGTAGTAACCGACAAGTCGAACGATAAGTTGCTGGAGAAGTCAACATTCTCAATATCTGCCGGAATCAACCCTGACAGGTTGAATAAATAGTTCAGTACATTCCGGTGTTCCACCATTACACCTTTAGGTTTCCCGGTAGTACCACTCGTGTAAATCACATAGGCAAGATGGTTAGCACTCGTAAATGTTACAGGGTTTGTTGCAGGCCTGGAAACCTCAATTATTATTTCCATTGCAGCACTGTCTATCGCAGCGATGGATACAGCCGTAAGCTCTTCCAGTCTTTCCATATGATGCTTATTCGTAAGCACCACTTTTGTTTTCGTATCTGCAATGATATAACTGATACGCTCATCAGGGAAAGCGGGGTCCATTGGCACATAGGCACCACCTGATTTTAACACTGCAAGGATAGCCACCAGCATATAGTTTGAACGATCCAGGCAAACTGCTACCAGGTCGTCCGGACGTATATCGTAAGTCGCCTTCAGATAAACGGCTAACCGGTTGGCCTGTTCATTCAGTTCACGGTAAGTCAGCGGCTGACCATTATACACCACTGCTGTATGATCCGGTATCTGTGCGGCTTTTGCCTCAAACAGTTCCTGGATTGTTTGTACTTCCGGATACAATTGTTCCGTAGCATTTCTGTGATAGATCACCTCCTCATATTGCGCTTCATTCAGATAACTCAGTTCTTTAATCTGCTTCCGGCGGTTCCGTACCTGCGTGAGTGTGGCAAGCTGTTCCAGGATTACTTTATAAGTAGTAATATATTCTTTGATCGTATCTGCATCAAACAGGCTGGTAACATAATTGAACAACCCAAGTATTTCCCTGCCGCTATCATCCATCAATGTGGAAATATCAAACCGGGCTGTTTTATATTCTTCATCACCTTTATAGAATTCCAGCAGTTCGTTTACTGAGTTCTCCTGTTCATCACCAAACCTTTCTATTCCAAACAAAACCTGGAAAATAGGATGACGGGAACTGTCCTGCACCACTTCCAGTTCTCCCACAAGTTTTTCAAAAGGCAGATCCTGATGCAACTGAGCTTGTCTTACAGCCTCTCCTACCTGCCGGATAAAACTTACCAGTTCCTGTTCAGGATGCAGTTCCTGTCGTAAAGCCAGCGTGTTTACAAAGAACCCGATCGCATCCTGAATCTCTTCATGATGGCGGTTCGCAACAGGGCTACCTACAACAATATCCTGCTGATTACTGTAACCCGAAAGCAACAGGTAATAACCACTCAGCAACAGGCTGTACATACTTACTTCCAGCTCACGAGCCACAGTTCTTAATGCATCACTGGTTATCTCATCTATGCTGAAAAACAGATCTGCACCTGCATAACTGATCTGCGCAGGTCTTGAACGGTTAGCCAGTAAATTCAGCGTTTCATAACCGGATAATTTCGTCTTCCAGTAATTCAACTGTTTCTCTAATACAGCACCCGTTAAATAGTTTCTCTGCCAAAGTGCAAAGTCTTTGTACTGGATATTTAAAGCTGGCAGTGGTTCTTTAGTATGATAGTTATGCAGTAATTCACGAATCAGAATATCAGTGGACCAGCCATCAAAAGCAATATGATGTAACACAATACTTACATAACTGGCTCCCTGCCATTGGTAAACTTTTACCTGAACAGGATATTCACGATCTAAGCGGAATACATGATTCATTGCCTGCACGATGGCCGTTGTTAACTCAGCATAGGTATTAACTTCCAAACGTGTTACCGGCAAAGGCATATGATTATCATCTATTACCATTTGGTATCCCGCACCTTCACTGTTTATTTTTATCAAACTGCGTAATACCTCATGCCTGTGTACCACAGCTCTTAAACCAGTCAGCAGATTTTCAATATCAGTCGATTCCTTCAACTTAAATACTACAGGAATATTATAAGCATTACTACCTCCTTCATAAGACTCAATAAACCATAAACGTTCCTGCGCGAAGGACAACAACTGATCTTCCACTCGATCAACCAACGGAGTTATTATCTTTACCGCTGTCGCTGTTTCATCAAACAATTGTGCAGATAATTTCCGGATGGTATTGTGAGTAAAAATCACAGCGATAGACAACTGTGTGTTCATCACTTTATTCACCTTACTTACCAGCTTAATTGCCCGGATACTATCACCCCCTAATCTGAAGAAGTCTTCATCAATTCCAATCTTCGCATTATCCAGTCCTAATACCTCTCCATAAAGCGCACAGAGTTTTTCCTGGATTTCATTTTCAGGAGCACTATAAGTACTGATATCTGTGAACACTGCTTCCGGCAATGCTTTCCTGTCCAGTTTCCCATTGACCGTTAGCGGTAGCTGTGTGAGATGTACAAACACCGGCGGTACCATATATTCCGGTAACTGGGAATGCAGATATTCTGATAAGAGTGTATTATCAAGCAACGTGTCTGATACATAATAAGCCACGAGATATTTACTCTTATCCGCACTTTGTATTTTCGCTAATACAACAGCCTGTTTTATTTCAGGGAAAGTAAGCAGTTTAGATTCTATCTCACCTAACTCTATACGATGTCCGCGGATCTTTACCTGGAAATCGTTCCTGCCCAGGTATTCAAGAGATCCATCCTGTAAGTAGCGCACCAGGTCACCAGTCTTATAAAGTCTGCCATTAATTTTAGCTTTCTTTTCTTCAGTAGTCTGGAAAGGATTATTGATAAACCGTTCTTCAGTTAATGCAGCAAGGTTTAAATATCCTCTGGCAACCCCTGCCCCGCCAATATATAATTCACCAATCGCACCTGTAGGCAATGCCGAGTGTTTACTATCCAGTACATATGCTGTAGTATTTGCTATCGGGCGACCAATACTTGTATTAAACCGTTCAGCAGTATTCAACTGGTTCAATGACCATATCGTTGTTTCCGTAGGGCCATATACGTTCAGCAGATAAGCAATGTTATGTTTTGAAAGAATTCCATTAAGTAATTCGGTGCTGATCGCTTCTCCTCCTACAAATAATTTTAACCGGGGATTATTAAATATGAATGCATCATATTTAGCTGACAGTAATCCCGGAGTAATCTGAATAAAGGTATACTTACTTGTATCTACAGATACCACCTCACTATCAGACAACTCAATACAACCACCACTGATCAATGGTAATCCATATTCCAGTCCCCAGATATCAAACACATAATTAGTAATTGACAACGTATTGATCTGTTCATCCGTGTCAAAATAAGTATCGCGATAATAGGTAATCAGGTTAATGTAAGAATGCTGTTCTATCATTACACCTTTCGGCATTCCTGTAGTACCACTGGTATAAATCACATACGCAAGGTTACCTGGCATGCTTATATGAGCAGGTATTTCACCTGCATAAGCAGCATACAAAGTTTCACTGTCTATGCGTTCCAGTGCCACCCCGGAAGCCTCTGTTAAGAGTTCCAGTCCTACAGGATGTAACTCATTTGTTAATACAACGCGGGTATTTGTATCTGAGATGATATAACCGATCCTCTCCAATGGTAGATCAGGATCTACAGGCACATATGCAGCACCGGATTTTAACACCGCCAGGATTGCTATCAGCATATATTCTGAACGGTCCAGACAAAGAACTATCAGATCATCCGCCTGAACATCATATCCCTTCTGCAAATGTACCGCCAGTTGATTAGCACGTTCATCCAGTTCTTTATAAGTCAGTTGCCGGTCTTCGTACACAACTGCTACATTATCCGGAGTACGGGCAACCTGTACTTCAAATAATTCTCTGAATGTTTTATCATGCGGATAAGTGCGTGAAGTATTATTCCAGTGATGAATAATCTGATTGTAATCATCTTCAGGCAGTGTATTAAAACCAGTTTTCCGATTGATAACTGCATCCAGATTCCGCTCATAATAGCGCATGAAATGAACCAGATAAGAATAATCCGCCACTTCTTCGTGCGCCGTTAATCTCACCTCAAAAGAGGTTTGGCCGGTCTGGGAAACGTTCAGTACAAATGGAATGTTTGTTTTCTCATATCCCATGCTGGATGGAACATCATCCTGCTGCTCATCCAATATGTGAAAGTGTACAAAGTTAAAAGCGAACTGGTATACATCATGTCCAAAAATAGATTTGATCTTTCCATAAGGATATCCTCTATAAGGATATAATGCCAGTTTCTGCTCAAATACAGATCTGATATCGTCTTCATTATTGTTAATCCTGTACCTGTAAGGGATGGTGTTTAAGAACAATCCAAATAGCTGATCGCCACCCTCTTTTTCCATACGGTTATTAACCACCAGGCCAATAGTAATATCATCCTGATTTAAGAATCGGGCCAGTGTATGCAGATATACATGGATAAATACGCTGTCAGCACTTATATCCAGAGAGCGTGCTAGAGATAATACCTGTTGGCTCTTTTCTTCTGTAAGTTCAAATACAGCATCCCCAAAATCATTCTCCTCATTATCTGAAATATTATTCTTCCATTTTACATTGGTAGTATCAAGGTCTGCCAGATAATCTTTCCAGAATGCTTCAATACCCGGATCATTAATAACGCTTTGTTCTTTCGCAATAAATTCACCATAGTGTAGATCAATAGTACCCGTTACCGGCTCATCTGATGTATAGGCTTTAATAAATTCACTTGAAAGAGAAGCAATACTCCAACCATCTTCAATAGCGTGGTGAATAGAGAAGATAAGATCATAGGTATTCTCAGATTTATTAATAATGATCCTGAATAATCCCGCCTTTGTAAAGTCGAAAGGATGTGCATGTTCGCTATTAATAATATCTTCAGTGTAGCCCTGATCAATTACCTGTACATCCAGATCAATCTCATGTTGTATAATACAATCATAGCCATTATCTGACAATACAAATTTTGCTCTTAACAGTTCATGCTTATGCACAAGCTGTTTCCATATCGTTACAAACTTATCATAATGGAAAGGATGATTGATGCTGTAAGCTGAGATATTATGATAGGTCCCTTCACTACCCTGCCCTGATTCAAACAACATCCCTATCTGCACATAACTTGCAGGATAGATATCCTCAATACCATCCAGGTTTGTATAGATACTCTTATCTATTAAACTGAATGGCTGATATACTTCTTCTATAACATGCTGTTTCTGTTGTAACAGGAACTGACTGATACCTCTGATGTGTTTCAACATAAACACATCCTTCACTTTCAGCTGACTCTGTAATGCTTTATTGATCTTACTTACCAACCTGATAGCAATGATACTATCTCCTCCTAACCGGAAGAAATCATCGTCAATACCAATCTTTGCTACATCCAGACTTAATACTTCGCCATAGATCTCACACAATTGTTGCTGTGTTTCGTTCTCTGGTGCATGGTAATTGTGACTGTCCGTAAACTCAGGATCTGGTAATGCTTTCCTGTCAAGCTTTCCATTTATCGTTAATGGAAGATGCGTGATATGAACCAATACTGCTGGCACCATATACTCCGGCAAATGATTATGCAGATGTTTCAAGATGCTGTCGTGATCTAACGTTACATCCGATACATAATAACCTGCCAGGTATTTATTCTGTCCCTCTATTGCAATCACCACCGATTGACGGATACCTTCATAAGCTGACAGTTTGGATTCTATCTCTCCCAACTCTATACGATATCCACGGATCTTTACCTGGAAGTCGTTACGACCAATATACTCCAGACTGCCATCTGATAAATACCGTACTAAGTCACCCGTCTTATATAATCTTCCATACGATGTACTGATAAATCGTTCCGCTGTTAACGACTCCTTATTCAGATAACCGCGCGATAATCCAGCGCCTCCTACATACAACTCTCCTATCGCCCCTGTTGGTACCGGATGCAAATGGCTGTTTAATACATAGGCATGCTGATCTGGAATTGTAACCCCTATTAAAGAACCTCTGTCAAGTTCTGAAGATCTGATCTCTTTATAAGTTACATGCACTGTAGTTTCGGTAATACCGTACATGTTGATCAACTGAGGAGCAGTATCTGCATAACGGCTGTACCACGGTTTTAACTGCGACAGGTTCAACGCTTCTCCTCCAAAGATGATATAACGTAAACTGCTCAAAGAACCTGCTCTGATAATAGCGATATCACTGAACTGATAGAATGCATTCGGCGTTTGGTTCAATACTGTTACGCCTTCTGTATCACACAGATCATAGAACTGTTCAAGATCCCGCGTTTGTTCACGTGTAGGAATTACCAGTTTACCACCATATAATAATGCACCCCATAATTCCCATACACTGAAGTCGAATACATAAGAATGGAATAAAGTCCATACATCCTGTTCGTTAAACCCATACCACTCATTCGTAGCATTAAACAAACGAACCACATTCCCATGTTCCTGCATTACACCTTTCGGCTGACCAGTAGTACCACTGGTGTAAATTACATACGCCAGGTTTTGAGAAGTAGTTGTCGTAGCAGGATTAGTAACCGGATAATTATTTATCTCATTTTCTACAGCAGCTGTAATAACTACTTTCGCATTGATATCCGATAAAATGTAATTAACCCTTTCTGATGGATAACCAGGATCAATAGGCACATAAGCAGCACCAGCTTTCAACACACCTAAAATAGCCACTACCATAAAGGAAGAACGCTCCAGGCTGAGTCCTATCATATCATCGGGCTGGATGTTGTAGTTCTCTTTCAGATAAGCCGCCAGCTGATTCGCTCGTTCATTCAATTCTTTATAAGTCAATGCAGATCCCGCAAATACTGTTGCAATGCGATTTGGTGTTTTAGCCGCCTGCGCTTCAAATAAAGACTGGATGGTATTATCAGCAGGATAAGTAATATCGGCATACTGTATTTCATCGGCATAACGCAGGTCTTTGATTCGTGCATTACTCCGTTGTGCAAGCTGGGTTAGAATTCTTTTATAAGTACTGATATACCCTTCAATAGTAGCTGACTCAAATAAACTGGTAGCATAATTAAATGATCCGGTAATTTCCTCACCGCTATCATCCAACATCATAGACAAATCAAACTTCGCTACCTGGTAATTGTCCTTACCCTCATATGCTTCCAGCAATGCATCTACTTCATTCTTTTGAACACCGCCGAATTGTGCTACTCCAAATATTACCTGGAATATAGGATGACGGGAACTATCAGGCGGAACGGCCAGTTCTCCCACCAGCTTTTCGAATGGCAGATCCTGGTACAACTGAGCTTCTTTTACTGCACTACCCACTTGTTTAATGAAGGCTGTAACTGCCTGTTCAGGATTCAACTCTTCACGTAGCGCCAGTGTATTCACAAAGAACCCGATCACATCTTCGATTTCTTTATAATGACGATTTGCAAGTGGACTACCGATTACAATATCCTGCTGATTACTATAACTGCTTAACAGCAGATAATAACCACTCAGCAGTAAACTGTACATACTCACTTCCAGATCTTTCGCCATTGTTTTTAAGGCGGCACTGGTAGCAGCATCAATATGAAAATCAATATCTGCACCCGCATAACTTAACTGAGCTGGTCTTAGCTTATCTACCGGTAAGTTCAGCGTTTCATAACCAGATAATTTCGCTTTCCAATAAGCTAATTGTTTTTCCAATACAGCGCCTGTGAGATAACTTCTCTGCCAAAGCGCAAAGTCTTTGTATTGAATTTCTAAAGCAGGCAGTGGTTCAGCGCTACTATAGTTATGTAATAGTTCACGAATCAGAATATCAGTCGACCAACCATCAAATGCAATATGATGTAATACAATGCTGATATAACGGATCTCCTCTAACTGGTACACTTTCACCTGCACCGGATATTCTTCATCCAACCGGAATACATGATTCACCGACTGATTGATCATTGTTGCTAATGCATCTTCAGTAGTAACCAATATTCTTTCCACCGGCAAAGCATCATTCATCACTATCTGATATCCACCTCCTTCACTGCTCATCTTAATAAGGCTGCGTAATATCTCATGTCTCCGTACAATAGCTTGCAAACCAGACAATACTTTTTCAGTATCAGTTGCATTACGCAACTTAAATACTAACGGTATATTATAAGCATTACTACCACCCTCATAAGTTTCAATAAACCACAAACGTTCCTGTGCAAAAGACAATACCTGTTCCTCTGCATGATGAATAACCGGGGCAACAATCTTAATTTCTTCACTGGTACCACTCGCAAGTTGTACCGATAATTGTCTGATAGTATTGTAGCTAAAGATATCCGCAACACTGACATGAGCATCCAGTAATTTATTTAAGCGGCTTACTAAACGGATGGCCAGAATACTATCACCTCCCAGCGCAAAGAAGTCATCATCAATACTGATCTTATCTTCCTCCAGTTCTAATACATCTGCATAAAGCGCGCACAATTGCTGCTGGATTTCGTTCTCCGGAGCATGATAACGATTGCTATCTGTAAACGTTGGATCAGGTAATGCATTTCTATCCAGCTTACCATTTACCGTCATAGGCAGATGATCAAGCCAGATAAGCGATACGGGTATCATATACTCCGGCAAATGTTCTGCCAGGTGAGTCAATAAAACGGTAGAATCCAGAGAGGTAGCTGATACATAATATCCTACCAGGTATTTACTACCATCAGTACTTTGTTCCCTGGCCAGCACAACCGCCTGCCTGATACCAGGATAATCAGCCAGTCTGTTTTCAATCTCTCCTAACTCTATACGGTAACCACGGATCTTTACCTGGAAATCATTTCTACCAATATATTCAATGGAACCATCCTGTAAGTAACGCACCAGATCACCCGTCTTATACAGTCTGTTATTAAGATCATCCTTCTTTTCTGTAGAAGTCTGGAAAGGATTATTTATAAACCGTTCGTTTGTTAATGCAGGAAGATGCAGATAACCTCTGGCTACGCCTGCTCCTCCAACATATAATTCACCTACAGCTCCCACCGGAACCGGCTGCTGATAGTTATTTAATATATAGGCAGTTGTATTGGCAATAGGACCACCTATATTCCTGTTACTGCTTCCTGTTGTATAATGATGGAGTGTAGCGCATACCGTAGTTTCCGTAGGTCCGTAAGCATTAATAACATCTACACCTCGCGCTTTATATAACTCCATTAACTGAGGGTTCGTTACATCGCCGGCTACGACTAACGTTTCTAATGGCAGTAATTCTTCTTTATCCAGTAAAGCAGGCGGAATAGTCGCTATCTGGATAGCATGATCTTCTATATAAGTTTTTAATAAAAAGAGATCTTTCCTCAACCTGTCATCTGCCAGATATAAACGATGTCCATTAAGCAGAGCAGTATATAATTCTGAAGCATGCGCATCAAATACATAATTCGAGTACCATAAACAATGTTTATATCCTGCAGATAATCCGAATGCGGCACCCTGGATAAAGGCAAGATTTACCACACCACCATGTTCTACCATAACACCTTTAGGCATTCCCGTTGTACCACTGGTATAGATCACATAAGCAAGGTTATGTACCTCTGTGCTATGAACCGGATTAGTAACAGGATAAGCACTAACATCGGGGCGGTATTCATCTGTAATTACCACCTTTGCCCTGGTATCTGATACGATATAATCTATTCTCTCCTGAGGATATCCCGGATCCATAGGCACATAGGCTGCTCCCGATTTCAATACTGCCAGCATAGCTATCAGCATATATTCAGACCTTTCAAGACAGAGTGCAATCAGATCATCAGGATGTATATCATAAGTTGCCTTCAGGTAAGCTGCCAACTGGTTTGCACGTTCATTCAGTTCACGGTAAGTCAGCTGTTTGTCGTTATACACGATCGCTACCTGATCCGGCATCCGTACTACCTGTTCTTCAAACAGTGAATGGATAGTATGATGCGATGGATAATCTTTCGCTGTATTATTCCATTCATGCACAATCTGTTTAAACTGTGCATTACCCAGGTAGTGAAGATCTTTGATCCGCTGCCGCTGATTCAGTTGAGATAACTGTAACAGGATCTCTTTGTAAGTAGCAATATATCCTTCAATTGTGGCGGCTGTAAACAGACCTGTTGCATAGTTAAGCGTACCAATAATTTCTTTGCCACTGTCATCCAAAGCCATAGATAAATCCAGCTTGGCTACATTGAAGGCATCCGCGCCTTCATACATTTCCAGTAATTCAGCCACCGCTTCTTTTTCAACTCCTCCAAATTGTTCAAGGCCAAACAACACCTGGAAAATAGGATGACGGGAACTATCCGGTGCTACTCCCAATTCTCCTACCAGTTTCTCAAATGGCAAATCCTGGTACAACTGTGCTTCCCTGACAGCATTCCCTACCTGTTTGATGAAAGCACCCAACTCCTGCTCAGGATCCAGTTGCTCTCTCAATACCATTGTATTGACAAAAAATCCGATCACATCTTCCAACTCCCTGTAATGACGGTTAGCTATTGGACTACCAACAACAATATCCCGCTGGTTACTGTAAGTGCCTAATAACAGGTAATAACCACTTAACAGTAAAGTGTACATACTTACTTCTTGTTCCCTGGCTACTCCCCTAAGTAAATTACTTGTTACCTCATCTATTGTAAAATCAATATCAGCACCTTCATAATTTAACTGTGCAGGTCTTACCTTATCGGTTAACAGGTTCAGTGTTTCGTAACCAGACAATTTATCTCTCCAGTAACTTAACTGCTTTTCTAATATGGTACCTGTTAAATAATTACGTTGCCATAGCGCAAAATCCCTGTATTGAATATTTAAAGCCGGCAGTAATTCCGTTGTATTATAATTGTGCAGCAATTCGCGGATAAGCAGATCTGTGGACCAGCCATCAAACGCAATATGATGCAGCACTACACTTATATAATGCTCCTCATTAAAAGTATATACTGTTACACGGATAGGGAATTCCCTGTCCAACCGGAACACGTGATTAACAGATACTGCAATAGCTGCCGACAACTCTTCCTGCGAAGTTATATGAAGTTGTTCTACTGGTAACGGCATCACTTTATCATCCATCACCAACTGGTAACCCTCTCCTTCACTTCCTGTTTTAATAAGGCTTCGCAACACTTCATGCCGGTGTACAATGGCCCTCAGTGCAGATAACATCCGTTCCAGGTTTGTTGTATGCAGAAGCTTAAATACAACGGGAACATTATACACATTACTTCCACCTTCATATGCTTCCACAAACCATAAACGTTCCTGTGCAAAGGATAACAACTGTTCTTCCGGATGCATTACAACAGGAGCTGTAATCTTTAGAGTTGTGGCATTATATAACTGTGCAGATAATTTCCTTATACTCGGATAAATAAAGATGCCGGATACATTCATCTGTGTACCCATTGCATTGTTCACCTTACTTATCAGTCTGATAGCAGAGATACTATTACCTCCCAATCTAAAGAAGTCATCATCGATGCTTATTTTATCTGCATCTAATCCTAATACTTCTCCATAAATGACACACAATTGTTCCTGTGTTTCGTTCTCTGGTGCATGGTAATTATGACTGTCCGTAAACTCAGGATCTGGCAATGCTTTCCTGTCTAACTTCCCGTTTATCGTTAATGGAAGATGTGTGATATGAACCAATACTGCTGGCACCATATACTCTGGCAAATGATTATGCAGGTGTTTCAAGATGCTGTCATGATCTAACGTTACATCCGATACATAATAACCCGCCAGGTATTTGCTCTGTCCCTCTATTGCAATCACCACCGATTGACGGATACCTTCGTAAGCTGACAGTTTCGATTCTATCTCGCCCAACTCTATACGATATCCACGGATCTTTACCTGGAAGTCGTTACGACCAATATACTCCAAACTGCCATCAGACAAATACCGTACTAAGTCACCCGTCTTATATAATCTTCCATACGATGTACTGATAAATCGCTCTGCTGTTAACGACTCTTTATTCAGATAACCGCGGGATAAACCAGCGCCTCCTACATACAACTCTCCTATCGCGCCTGTTGGCACCGGATGCAAATAGCTGTTTAATACATAAGCATGCTGATCCGGAATTGTAATACCTATTAATGAGCCTCTGTCAAGTTCTGAAGATCTGATCTCTTTATAAGTTACATGCACTGTAGTTTCCGTAATACCGTACATGTTAATCAACTGAGGTGCAGTATCGGCATAACGGCTGTACCAGGGTTTTAACTGCGACAGGTTCAGCGCTTCTCCTCCAAAGATGATATAACGTAAACTGCTCAAAGACCCCGCTCTGCTGATCGCGATATCACTGAACTGATAGAATGCATTAGGCGTTTGATTCAATACTGTTACGCCTTCTGTATCACATAGATCATAGAATTGTTCAAGATCACGCGTTTGTTCACGGGTAGGAATTACCAGCTTACCACCATATAATAACGCACCCCATAGTTCCCATACACTGAAATCAAATACATAAGAATGGAATAAAGTCCACACATCCTGTTCATTAAATCCATACCACTCATTTGTAGCATTAAACAAACGAACCACATTCCCATGTTCCTGCATTACACCTTTCGGCTGACCAGTAGTACCACTTGTGTAAATAACATACGCCAGGTTTTGAGAAGTAGTTGTCGTAACAGGATTAGCAATCGAATAATTATCTATCTCATTTTCTACAGCAGCTGTAATAACTACTTTCGCATTGATATCCGATAAAATGTAATTAACTCTTTCTGATGGATAACCAGGATCAATAGGCACATAAGCAGCACCTGCTTTCAATACACCTAAAATAGCCACAACCATAAAGGAAGAACGTTCCAGGCTGAGTCCTATCATATCATCTGGCTGGATGTTGTACTTCTCTTTCAGATAAGCAGCCAGCTGATTAGCACGTTCATTCAATTCTTTATAAGTCAATGCAGATCCAGCAAATACTGTTGCAATGCGATCAGGTGTTTTAGCTGCCTGCGTTTCAAATAAAGACTGGATGGTATTATCAGCAGGGTAAGTAATATCTGCATACTGTATCTCATCGGCATAACGCAGATCCTTGATCCGTGCATTACTTTGCTGTGTGAGCTGGGTTAGAATCCTTTTATAAGTAGTGATATAACCTTCAATAGTAGCTGACTCAAATAAATTAGTAGCATAGTTAAATGAGCCGGTAATTTCCACACCACTATCATCCAACATTGTTGTAATATCAAATTTAGCAGCTACATGGTTCTCTGCACCAGTATAAGGTTCCAGTAATTCATTCACTGCTGCTCTTTGTTCTCCGCCAAACTGCTCCATACCAAACAATACCTGGAAAATAGGATGACGGGAACTATCCTGCGGAATTTCAAGTTCACTCACCAGTTTCTCAAAAGGCAGATCCTGGTACTGCTGTGCTTCTTTCACAGCATCTCCTACCTGTTTAATAAATGCCGGAATTGATTGTTCAGGGTTGATTTCCTGCCTTAATGCAAGTGTATTTACAAAGAACCCGATCACATCTTCTATCTGCCTGTGATGACGGTTGGCAATTGGAGCACCTAATACAATATCCTGCTGATTACTGTAACTGCCCAGCAACAGGTAATATCCTCCCAGTAACAAGCTATATAAACTTACTTCCAGCTCTTTTGCTTTCGCTCTTAAAGCGTTGCTGGTTACGGCATCAATACTAAAATTCAGATCTGCGCCATCATAACTCAACCGGGCAGGTCTTAATTTATCCGTTAAAAGATTCAGCGTTTCATAACCGGACAACTTAGCTTTCCAATAACTTAATTGTTTCTCCAATACAGCTCCTGTCAGGTAATTTCTCTGCCAGAGGGCAAAGTCTTTATATTGAAGATCTAAGGCAGGAAGCGGTTGCGCGTTATAATAATTATGCAGCAGTTCACGAATCAGAATATCAGTCGACCAGCCATCAAATGCAATATGATGTAACACGATACTAACATAATTCGTTTCCTGCCAGCGATACACTTTTACCTGAATAGGATATTCCTTATCCAGTTGAAACACATGATGCACTGATTGATAAATTTCTTCATCCAATGCTTTAACGTCCAGCATTTCTACTGGTAGTTCATCATTCAGAACCAACTGATAACCTACTCCTTCCTTATTCATCCGGATCACACTTCTCAATACCTCATGCCGCAGTACAACAGTTTTCAAACCGGAAATAAATCTTTCCAGATCTGTTGATGCATGCAGCTTTAAAACCAATGGTATATTATAAGCATTGCTACCACCTTCATAGGCTTCAATAAACCATACCCTCTCCTGTGCAAAGGACAATAACTGTTCTTCCTTATGCTGAATGGCAGGTACAATCATTTTCACTTCATTGGTAGTCACCAGCTGTGAAGATAATTTCCGGATAGTTGTCTCACTGAAAAGAGTAGCTACACTAACATCAGTATTTAATAGTTTATTCAGCTTGCTGACTAACTTAATTGCAAGAATACTATTCCCTCCTAAGCGGAAAAAGTCATCATCAATACTGATCTTATCTGCATCCAGCTCCAATACATCTGCATAAAGTGCACACAACTGTACCTGCGTTTCATTCTCAGGAGCAACGTAAGCATCTATATTTTCAAGTGTAGCAGACAGTAACGCCTTACGATCTACTTTCCCATTTACAGTTAACGGTAACTGCGTTAAATGTACCAGCATAGCAGGCACCATATAAGCAGGTAATACACTATTTAAATATGCTGTAAGACTATCATGATCCAGCATAATAACAGACACATAATATCCTACCAGGTTCTTCACACCCTGACTAACTTCCTTTGCTAATACCACTGCATGACTAATTTCAGGGTAAGCTGACAGTTTTGTTTCAATCTCCCCTAACTCAATACGATGCCCTTGAATCTTCACCTGGAAGTCATTCCTGCCAATATATTCCAGATTACCATCTGCGAGATATCTAACCTCATCACCAGTTTTATACAATCTGCCATCATCTGAAAAAGGATCATTGATAAACCGCTCCCCTGTTAATTCGGGGAGATGCAGATAACCTCTGGTCACACCGCTACCACCAATATACAGTTCACCTCTGGCACCTGCCGGAACAGGACGCAGTTGATGGTCCAGCACATATAGCCTGTAATTATGATAAGCCTTTCCAATGGAGAAATGTTGAACTGTCTTATCAATCACAAAGTAAGACGCACCCACTGTTGTTTCCGTAGGTCCGTATTCATCAATAATCCGTTTTGCGTAATTTAATATACTGCTGATATGACTACTGAGCAGTTTCTCTCCACCCACAATAGCCAGCCTTATAGTAAGTGCAGGATCATTGATCAATGATAAATAACCCGGGGTGGATTTTACCAGTTCAATCTTATTATCAATAAGGTGTTGCTCATATTCTCTGACATTCACTACATCCCTTCCATATACATAGATCGTTCGTCCAAAACAAAGCGGGAACAACGTTGTGGTAACTGACAAGTCAAAAGCGAGGTTGCTTGAGAAATCAATGTTATTAATATCTTCCGGGATAACATCGTTCAGGTTGAATAAATAATTCACCACATTACGGTGCTCTACCATTACACCTTTAGGTTTTCCGGTAGTACCACTGGTATATATAACATATGCCAGATCGTACATTTCAACTAACGGTTCAGGATCTATTTTCGGATAAGAGATCTCTATGGTTAATTGTAATACCATATCATCCAGGTTTACAATATCAGCAGATGTAAGCTGTTGTAACCTTTCTGTATGCTGTTCATTACTCAATACCACTTTTGCATTCGTATCAGAAAGTATGTAACTGATCCTGTCATCAGGGTAACCCGCATCTACCGGCACATAAGCACCACCTGATTTAAGTACCGCCAGGATAGAGATCAGCATATATTCCGACCGGTTCATGCAAATGCCCACCAGATCGTCCGGCTGGATATCATATGTTTCTTTCAGGTAAGCTGCCAACTGATTGGCGCGTTCATTTAATGCCTTATAAGTCAGTGTCTGTCCCTCATAAACAACAGCAGCATGATCGGGCAGGCGTGCAGCCTGTGCTTCAAATAACTGCTGAATTGTCTGATCTTCAGGGTAAAGACAATCAGTATTATTACGCTGGTGTACAATTGCTTCGTACTGCGCTTTACTCAGGTAACGCAGTTCATTTGTGTGAATCTGCGGACGGCTGAGCAACTGATCCAATAAAACCGATACGCCCTCCAATACTTCATGGATCCTTTCTGTGCTGAACAATTCCTCTGCATACTGCACCCTGAAACTTATTGTTTCATGCTGCTCATAAGCAGTAACGCTTAACGGATAATCCAGCTTTTCAATCGTATCCTTAAATTCCAATGCCAGTTCTCCTTCAAGGTCCTTTGGCATGGGATAATTCTCATAAGCAAACAATGTGTTAAACAAACGTTCTCCACCTGTTTGTAATTTAGCCAGGTTCACATCACTACGATTATTCACCTCATTCACATGCCCCTGCAATTCCCTAATTTCTTCTATCACCGGAGCGGCCTTATGTTCCATGATGACCGGCAACGTATTAATATACAATCCAACAGATTGTTCTATATCATTAACCGGCAGATTACGACCGGATACAGTAAGCCCCAATACGGTTGTATCTGTAGCGCCATAAACGCTGAGTTGTTTATGCCATACATACTGTACAATTGCATTCAGGGTAAGACTGTTTGCCACACTGAATGCTTTCAGTTGTTTATATTGATCACCCGTTATCGTTAATACCTGTTCTGTATGTTCCTTAATTAACCGATAGTCCGACAGTACAATATGTTGCTGTTCATCTTTCAATAAACTACTCAGGTCTTCCCGATTCTCCAACCGGTTTACATAGGTTTCCCAGTAAGACTGATTATCTGAACGATGTTCCTGCAGATACTGTTGAGCAATACCATAACTATGATCCGCAACGATATCTACCTGCTCATTTTTCAGCAGTTTCAGATACACTTCATGGATATAACCGAGTAGTACCGGCATACTCCAGCCATCAAGAATCACGTGATGACTACTGAAAATGCAGGTATAATGTTTTTCACTCTTTTTAATAAGATATACTCTGAACAGGTTACCTGCTGCAAGATCATATCCTTTTAACTGATCTTCTACCAGCAGTTCGTTCAACAAGTCTGTTTCCGCATAACGCCATTCAAAAGCACCTGTCTTATCAATTACCTGTACCAGCTCTTCATCCCAGTTAAAACGTAATCTTAAAGATGGGTATTTAGCCTGTGCAATTCTCCATGCCTGTTCTAATTTACCAGCGTCTAAAACATTATGATAATCCCACGTATGCTGCACACGGTAAGCATCATCTATATCACCCTGTTTTAACGCATGATAAATAAATCCTTCATGCAGGCTGTTGGCAAGATATACACCCTCAATTTCTTTTTGCTGCTGTAATTTATCCAGACAACGTACAGAAATCACATGATCTATATCACTCACTGTTAAATAAGTCCTGCGCTGGTTATCCAGGTAAGTCGCAATCTTTTCCAGTTGCTGCCGGTAATCATTTGCCAGATCTTCCAATATCTGCGCAGGCAGACTACCTGTAATGGCAAAACGGAGTTCTCCGCCAATCACCACTCCGTTGATATCAATCAGAAGAGATTCCTGGTTGAGAGATGAAATTTGTGCTCCACTTTTTTCATCTGTAATAGACCATTCCGCACCTTCTTCTTTATCGAACTGTCCCAGGTAATTAAATCCTATTGCTGGCAATTCCTGGTTTACATAACCTATCAATGCACCATAGCCAATACCATTCTGTGGTATCTGCCGCAATGTTTCCTTTATGGATACAATATGCTGCCCTATATCAGTTGCATTTGTTGAAAGCACTACAGGGAACATAGAAGTAAACCATCCAACTGTATTGGTAATATCAAGATCGGGAGATAATGTTTCCCGGCCATGACCTTCCAAAAGAATATGGTGGATATGTTTGCCTGTTAAACCACGTAAAGCAAATGCCAGTGCACTGAGTAAAAGATCATTGATGCGGGTATGATAAACACTGTTGTTATTCCTTAACAGCAATGCAGTATGCGCAGCATCAAGACGAATATTAACTTCGCTAACAGTATTTATAGCTTTCGTTTGCAACACTGCATTGCCAGCGCTTACACCTGCAATGATCTGTTTCCAGTAAGCCGTTTCTTTTGCATGGTCCTTTTTATAAGCGGACAAGGCATCTACCCATTGCCTGTAACTGGTTCCTTTTTTAGCTGCCAGATATTCTTTTCCGGCAAGCAAATGATCATAAATACGATGCAGATCTTCTGTAATAATACGCCAGCTGACTGCATCCACTATTAAATGATGCAATGCAAACCAAATTCTTGCGCTACCATCTGCATAACCATCCAGGTAAGCGATACGGAATAAAGCACCCGCAGACAAGTCAAAATTACTTTGCCATGCTGTTAGTTGCTCCTGATCTGCCTCCCCGTTTACAGATAAATATTCAAGCTGAACCGGAGGAATCTCTTCATTGTAAAACTGTGTATGTCCGTTATAACTTATCCTGAATGCATCATGCTGCTGAATCAGCAAAGCGATGCTCCTTTCCAGAATCTCCATATCCAGCACGGGTACCCGCACCATGAAGGACTGGTTCCAGTGATGATAAGCAGGGAATAAACCATTATCTGCATAATGGAAAAACCATTCCTGGATAGGTAATAATCCCAGTGTTCCTTTTAATAATCCCTGCTCCGACTTTAAAGCAATTACATGATCACCAGCTTTTGCTATAACATGTTTATATAAAGATGCAATTGTTTTATAGGTAAAAATATCCTTTACACTTACCTGTATGCCCAAACGCTGGCGTATTCTGCTAACCACCTGGATGCTCACAATACTATCTCCGCCTAATCTGAAAAAGTCATCATCAATACCAACCTTCGCGATATCCATTCCTAATACGTCCGCATAAATCCGGCATAACTGTGCTTCGGTTTCATTTTCCGGTGCCTGATAATTATCACTTCCGGTAAATGCAGGATCAGGTAATGCTTTTCTATCCAGCTTTCCATTTAATGTTAATGGCAGCTGTGTCAAATGTATCAATACAGCAGGCACCATATATTCCGGTAACTGGTCATGCAGATATGCTAACAGCGTACGCTGATCTAAAGCAGTTTCAGCTACATAATATCCCACCAGGTATTTATTATCCTTTGCCAGCACTACTGCCTGCCTGATTTCCGGATAGGCTGCCAAACGGTTTTCAATCTCTTCAAGTTCAATACGGTGTCCCCGGATTTTTACCTGGAAATCATTTCTTCCTACATAAGAGAGATTTCCATCTGGTAAGTAACGTACCAGGTCGCCCGTTTTATAAAGCCGGCCATAAGCAGTAGCAATAAACCGCTGACTGGTTAATTCCGGCATGTTCAGATAACCACGGGTTACACCAGCACCACCAATATACAATTCACCTATTGCACCTATTGGCACGGGCTGCAGATATTTATTCAGCACATATGCTGTTGTATTAGCTATTGGCCGGCCAATACCCGCATGATTACTACCCAGGTTAACGATAGAAGTAACCGTTGTTTCCGTAGGTCCGTACGAATTGATCAGGGTATAATTGTCTTTACTCAGCCTGTTCTGCAGGTCCGCATTTAAATGCTCACCACCAGAATTCACACTTCGTAAAGTATGCACAGATCCTATTGGTAACTGTTGCAAAAATGAAGGTGTCATTTCTACGTAGGTAACCTTATTATCTGTCAGTGTTTTTATAAACGCGGCTTCATCTCCCCAGCTATGATCACTGATTACAAGCAGTGTATGCCCATTGAGCAATGGCAGTAAAGTTTGCTCCACAGAAGCATCAAATACATAATTCGCAAATTGCAGGATGACTTCATTCTTACTGAAGCCATATTTTACATGCAGATCAGTAACAAGATTCACCACTCCACTATGCGCTACCATTACTCCTTTTGGCTGACCGGTTGTTCCACTTGTATAAATTACATAAGCGAGATGGTTTGAACCAGTAGCTGTAACAGGATTAATAGTTGAATAAGTACTAAGGTCTGCTTTGAATGTATTATCAATTACAACTTTCGCTTTTGTATCCGACAATATATAATTCACTCTCTCCTGTGGATAAGCAGGGTCCATCGGCACGTAAGCAGCACCGGACTTCAACACAGCTAATATCGAAATTACCAGGAACTCAGAGCGTTGCAGATGAAGTGCAATCAGATCATCCGGCTGAATATCGTAGTTAGTTATCAGATAAGCAGCCAGTTGATTCGCCCGTTCATTCAGTTCACGATATGTTAGTTTCACTCCCTCATACACAACGGCTGTATGATCCGGTGTTTTTTCCACCTGTGCTTCAAACAGCTGTTGCAGTGTTTTCTCTGCCGGATATGGTTTTGCTGTATTATTCCATTCGTGAATGATCTTTTTATATTGCGCTTCATTCAGATAACGCAGTTGTGTTGAATCCAATGCAGGATCTGCTACCAGTTGATCCAGTAAAGTCGTAACACCTTCTAATACCTGATAGATCCGTTCACTATCAAATAACTCTCCTGCATATTGTAACGTAAATACAATTTCACCATCCCTTTCACTGGCTGTAACACCTAAAGGATAATCCAGCTTTTCAACTGATTCCTTAAATGCCAGTACCAGTTCATCGGTATCAATGTTTGCGGGCATAGGGTAGTTTTCATACACAAACAATGTATTGAATAAACGTTCTCCATTTTGCTGCAACTTTGCCAGGTTAATATCACTCCGGTTATTCACTTCGTTGATCTGTTCCTGTAATAGCCGGATGTTCTCTACAATATTGCCCGGCTTATGTTCCAGGATCACCGGCAGGGTATTGATGTATAATCCCACAGATTGTTCAATCGTATCTATTGGTAGATGACGACCGGACACAGTCATCCCCACTACAGTTGTATCTGTGTTGCCATATATACTTAACTGTTTATGCCAGCAATATTGTAATACGGTGTTTAAAGTCAGCCCGTTTTCAGCGCAAAAAGTTTTCAATTGCGCATAACGTTCTTCTTTTATAATGAGTGTTTGTTCTTCTGCATGTCTGATATGCCTGTAGTCTGATAAGATAATATGCTGCTGATCTTCTTTCAGCAAACTGCGCAAATCTTCTTTGTCTTCCAGTTGTGCCACATAAGACATCCAGTACGACTGATTATCCTCGCGATGACTTTGCAGATATTGTTGCGCTGTTTCGTAACTATGATCGTTCTCCTCATTAACCGGTATTCCTCTAAGCAATTGCAGATATACTTCATGAATATAGCTTAACAGAATAGGTGTACTCCAGCCATCGAGAATAGCATGATGGCTGCTGAAAATGCAGCTATAGCTTTTATCATTCCACCTGATCAGGTAAACTCTTAACAGATTGCCCGCAGATAAATCGTAAGATTCGGAACGGTCTTCTGCTAATATTTTATGGAAGAATGTTTCCTGTTCCTCCTTGCCGGCATCTATATAACGCCAGTCAAGCACTGCTGATCTGTCAATCACCTGCACCAATTCATGCTCCCAGCCAAACCTCAAACGAAGTGCACTATACTTCCGCTGCGCATATCCCCAAGCCTGACGGAGTTTTGCCAGATCAAGACTATTATGATAATCCCATGCCAGCTGTACCCGGTAAGCATCATCTACATCGCCCTGACTTAAAGCGTGATAGATAAATCCTTCCTGTAAACTATTGGCCAGATAAACTCCTTCTATTTCCCGCGTTGCCTGTAGCTGATCCAGATAAGTATCCGCTATAACATAATTTATATCGGAAGGAGTGAGATAACTACGTACAGACTTGCTTAAACCAGTGATTACAGCGGCTAACTTTTCCTGGTAAACAGCTGCAAACTTTATTAATATTTCCTCCGGCAGGGCACCTGTTATTTCAAATTTCAGCTGATCATCTACTATCCCACCGTTTATATCAATGATGTGATAGTTCCGGTTGAGAGGAGATACTGCCAGACCACTATTCTCACTGGTGATAGACCATCCTTTGCCCTCTTGTGCATCAAACTGCCCGAGATAATTAAAACTGATACGTGGTAATTCCTGTGTAGTATATCCTACAAGCGCACCATAACCAATACCATTTTGCGGCACATTCCTCAGTGTTTCTTTTGCTGATATTATATTTGTAGCAAAATCCTCCGGGTCGGTCGACAATAAAACAGGGAACATCGTTGTGAACCACCCTATTGTACTATTGATATCTATATCTGCAGATAAGGTTTCCCTGCCATGCCCTTCCAATAATACATAATGCTTTTTCATTCCTGTAAAGCCGCGGAGAGCCATTCCCAGAACGCTGAGCAGAATATCGTTGATCCCAGTCTGGTACACCTTATTACTTTCGCGCAGCAACAGATTTGTATGCAGGCTATCTAACACTATCGTCGTTTGGCTAACTGTCTCAGTTGCCAGCCTTTCCAGTACTGCATTATTTTCCCTCACACCGGCAATAATCTGTTGCCAGTAATCGGTTTCTACCTTTCTCTGAATGAGATCATCTTTTTTATACCCGGTCATCACTTTCACCCATTGCCGGTAGCTCGTACCTTTCCTCCCTAATATGTTTTTCACATCAGCCGGAGCGCCAGATTCATAAATTCTCTGCAGATCATCACTGATGATACGCCAGCTTACACCATCTACTACCAGGTGATGTAATGCAAACCATATCCTTGCACTGCCATCTGCATAACCTTCCAGGTAGCCCACTTTGAATAATCTACCCTGGGAAAGATTAAAATCACTTTGCCACTCCGTAAGCAAGGCAGACAAGTCAGATGCTGATAACTGACGAACATCTGCCGTATTGATTTGTATAACCGGCAGCTCTTCCCTATACTGCTGAGTTTTCCCTTTATAACTTATACGAAGTACATCATGATGTTGTACTAATAACTTTATACTTTGTTCAAGTAACGTTTTATCCAACACTGGCACCTTCAGCATAAATGCCTGGTTCCAGTGATTGTAAGCAGGGAATAAACCCTTATCCACACTATCAAAGAACCATTGCTGGATAGGTAATAATCCCAGCTCACCTTTTAACAATCCCTGCTCTGTATGAATTTCTACGGCGGACAAACCCGCTTTCGCAATAACGTGTGTATACAGTAATGCAACCGTCTTGTATGTAAAAATATCTTTTACACTAACCTGCGCGGACAAACGTTGACGGATTCTGCTCACTACCTGTATACTGGCAATACTATCTCCGCCCAGTCTGAAGAAATCATCCGTGATACTGATCTTTGCAGCATCCAGTCCTAATACTTCCGCATAGATCCCACATAATTGTGTCTGGATCTCATTTTCCGGTGCCTGATAATTGCTACCATCTGTAATCTGCGGATTAGGTAATGCTTTCCTGTCCAGCTTTCCGTTTACCGTCAATGGTAACGCAGTAAGATGTACGAATACGGAAGGCACCATATATTCCGGCAGCATGCTGCCAAGGTAATCTGACAAAGCCACCTGGTTAAACGGAGATGCCGATACATAATAGCCCACCAGGTATTGCGGAGCACCTTTCCGTTGCTCCCTTGCCAGTACCACAGCTTGTTTAATACCGGGATAAGAAGAAAGTCTGGATTCTATCTCACCTAACTCTATCCGGTAGCCTCTTATCTTCACCTGAAAATCGTTACGACCGATGTATTCCAGGTTGCCATCCGGTAAATACCTAACCAGGTCGCCTGTTTTATAAAGCCGGTTATTGCCAGTGCTAAAAGGATCTGCTATGAAGCGTTCCTTTGTCAGTTCTTCCATATTCAGGTATCCACGCGCAACACCAGCACCACCAATATATAATTCTCCAACCGCACCCACCGGAACAGGTTGCAGGTAGTTATTCAATACGTAAGTAGTAGTATTCGCAATAGGACGGCCAATGTTATTGGTATTACCATCTAAATTGACAATAGAAGTAACAGTCGTTTCCGTAGGCCCATATGAGTTAACCAGGAAGTAACCACCTTTAATCAGCTTATGGAGCAGCTCTGTACTTAAATGTTCTCCACCTGAATTTACAGTTCGCAGTGTATGAACAGACGCAATAGGTAATTGCTGTAAAAAGGACGGTGTCATCTCAACATAAGTCACCTTATTTTCTACAAGCGTTTTAATAAATGCCGCCTCATCTCCCCAGCTGTGATTTCTTATTACCAGTAAGGTATGTCCATTCAGCAGCGCGAGTAATATTTGTTCAACAGATGCATCAAATACATAGTTGGCAAACAGTAACAGCACTTCATCCTTACTGAATCTGTATTGGGTATGCAGGTCACTTACCAGATTCGCTACTCCCCTGTGCTCTATCATCACTCCTTTTGGTTGGCCCGTTGTACCACTGGTATAGATAACATATGCCAGGTTATTAGCCGTAGAAGTAACAACAGGATTAACAGTAGTTTTCAGATGAAAATGATTACCATCAATCGCCTCAATAGCAACATCAGAGAGGAGATTTTTCAATCTCCCGGTATGTTCTTCATTCGTTAAAACAACCTTTGCTTTTGTATGAGAGACAACATAGCTAATTCTATCATCCGGATATCCAGGATCCATTGGAACATACGCACCTCCTGTTTTCAATACTGCCAATATGCCAATCAGCATATGAGCAGATCTGTCCAGGCAAAGAGCCACTAGTTCATCCGGATGTATATCATATGTTTCTTTCAGATAAGCAGCAAGTTGATTAGCGCGGTTGTTCAGCTCACGATAAGTGAGTCGTTGTTCTTCAAAAACAACAGCGATATGCTCAGGTGTTTTCTCTACCTGTGCTTCAAACAATTCCTGAATAGTTTTATCTGAAGGATAATCTTTCCCGGTATTATTCCATTTGTGAATAATCTCCGCATACTGGGTATCACTCAGTAGCTGATAGGCAGCTACCTTTGCAGGGCGATCTTCCTCTAACATCTCACTGAATAACTTCCTGTAGGTATCAATGAAGTTAGCCACCAGTTGTCCGTCGAGTTCTTTATTATTATACCTCACCCTATAGTTCAGCTGACTATCCCGCAGCTCCTGTTCAAATACAAGTTTATCCGGTAAGTCAATATGTAATTCATCTCTGATTTCTACCTTTTCTATACCCTCATAATTAACAATCAGGTTACGCAGATTGGTTTGTATAAATCCCAATTCCAGCATACCTGTATTGGCTGCATATCCCACGATCTCCGCCACTGGCAGGTACTTGGCTTTGCTGGCTTTTTGTTCTGCAAAATAGGCCAGCGTTTGGCTGATCAGTTCATCAATTGTTGTTTCTCTATTAAATCTGTAATCAATGATAACAGTATTTACATGCGCACCGTAGATCAGTTCCTTTCCTTCCAGAATAGCCACAGGATAGTTAATACCAATTATTTCCTGCCCTGTTATTTTATGCAGCAAAATAGCAAACACCAGTTGTCCGTATATATAAGGAGTGATCTTATACATACGGGTAAGTTTACGGACCCTTGCCAGATCACTTTCGCTCACACTGAAATGATATTCGCTAACCGGATTTTGTGTGATAACTGTTTGTAAATTTCCTGTATGTTTCAGAAAGGAAAGATCAACACCGGAAACACCATCCATATGTTTTTCCCAGAAGGCATGCATGGATGGTTTATGCTGTACCAGCAAGTCATGCAAGGTCACAGACAATTGCTGATGGAGTTTTATTTGTTGCTCAGGAGCAAAGGCAGCGCGGTATTTGCTGTCATTATAAAAGCGGCTGCATTCTGTAAGGATGGTATCATAACTTAATCCATCCACCAGGATATGTGGAATCAGGTACAATAAGCGATAGCGACCATCGCTCACTTTGATAACGTGAAATCTAATTAAGAGATCATGTTCCAGATCAAACGGCTGTAATGCCAGCTGAAGAATTTCCTGTTCCGGCAAATCATTGGGATGATAATCTATGAGTGTGACTTTATCAGATAATTCCGGTCGCTTTATCCAATATAAATTGTCCAGTACATAACAAATATTACTGCTGATAAGCAGGTAATCATTCACAAATCTTATTAAGCTTTTATTCAACCGCTCCAGATCAAGGTCGCCTGACATATATTGATCCAACACCATGTTGTAATCGCTACGAGATGGATTCAACAACCATTCATTATAGAATATTTTCTGGTATGGTGTTAACTTTACTTTAAGTTGGGCAATAGATAATTTCTCGCCATTACGGGCATTAATAACTGGATCTTCTCTTTTCATGATCAATCAATGAGGGAAAATGATTACTATTCTGCATGCGTATACGCATCAGGCATTCGGGAACAGACATGTCTTATACATATGCACCAATGATCTATTGATACAGCATTGCTACGAAACAATATCCGCCTTATTTGTTCAGTTTATTCAAAGGTATTCACCCCGTTCAGGTATACCTGTTTACGAATATTAATGATTAATGAGGGCATTCATAATAAATCCAGGATTTAGATACGTTTAAAGTGGCTCTTAAACAGTGTTTACAAATCGGTTCAGGTATACTTACTACGAATACTAATGATTAATGAGGGCATTCATATTAAAATCTGAGATTTAGATACGTTTAAAGTGGCATTTAAACTCGGTTTATAAATAAGATTCTTTACTAGTTCTCTTAGACCTTTCAAAAATATACAATTGCAATAACTAAAAAAAATGCATTTATAGAATTGATGTGAACTTTGTATTAAAAAATAATTCGCACTGCTAGTATCTATTTCCTGTAAAATATAATGAAACATTTGTAGCTACATAGTTTAAACAGAATGGGCATTGTGTAATAAATATAAATATTTCTTGATTTGCTTTTCACGGGAAACACGGAATATGCATATTCATGTAGATAAACTATGCGGACAATAGACTGATATTCCCGTGAATTATACGATATTTGCACCCCTATTCAAAACTATTATGAAGGTTTGTATTGCAGAAAAACCAAGTGTGGCAAGAGATATTGCAGAAGTACTCGGTGCGAAGCAACGCAAGGAGGGCTATTATGAAGGTAACGGATACCAGGTGACCTGGACATTCGGGCATTTCTGTACCCTTAAAGAACCGCATGATTATTTTGAGTATTGGAAGTACTGGCGGCTGGAAGATCTGCCCATGATCCCCACCAGCTTTGGTATCAAGCTAATTGATAATGCAGGCGTTCAGAAACAATTCAAAATAATAGAGCAACTGGTTCAGCAGAGTGACGAAGTGATTAACTGCGGAGATGCCGGGCAGGAAGGAGAATTGATACAGCGATGGGTACTGTTAAAGGCTCAATGTACCGCTCCTATCAAAAGATTATGGATCTCCTCTCTTACAGAACAAGCTATCCGTGAAGGCTTCCAGAAATTAAAAGAAAGCGAACAATATAATAACCTCTATGCTGCAGGTAGTGCGCGTGCTATTGGCGACTGGCTACTGGGCATGAATGCTACCCGCCTTTTTACGAAGAAATTTGCCACCGGGAAAGTAGTATTATCTATAGGCAGGGTGCAGACACCTACACTGGCCATGATCGTACAACGGCAAAAGGAAATCAATGCCTTCGTTTCTGAGGAATACTGGGAGTTGAAAACCATCTACCGGGAAACAGAATTCACCGCTACCATCGACAGACTAAAAAGCCTGGATAAAGCCAATAAAGGATTGGCCTATCTAAAGGAACATCCTTTTGAAATCACCGCCTTCGAAAAGAAAGAAGGTAAAGAAGGTAATCCCCGGTTATTCGATCTGACAGCTTTGCAGGTGGAAGCTAATAAGAAATATGGCTTTTCGGCAGATGATACACTCAAATATGTACAGAACCTGTACGAGAAAAAGCTGGTCACCTACCCAAGGGTAGATACTACCTATCTCTCCGAAGACTTACATCCCAAAATTGCCGGGATCATGCAGGATATGACACCTTACAGTGCATTGACAGCTTCCATCCTGGCAAAGCCTATTCCAAAACTGAAATCCGTATTTGACGATAAAAAAGTAACGGATCACCATGCAATTATTCCAACAGGTATGTACCCCGGAGGAATAGGGCTGGAAGAAAAACGTATTTACGATCTGATAGCCCGTCGTTTTATTGCGGCCTTCTACCCCGAGTGTAAGATATCCAATACCACCGTACTGGGAAAAGTAGGACAGGTAGAATTTAAAGTGACTGGTAAACAGATCCTGGAACCGGGATGGAAAGAAGTATACGCGAACGATACGCCTGAGAAAAAAGAAGGAGAAGAAGAAGAAAAGGTACTTCCGCTCTTTGTGGTTGGTGAAAGCGGCCCTCATAAGCCCCGTGTACATCAGGGAAAAACAACACCTCCCAAAGCCTTTACAGAGGCTACCTTGCTAAGAGCAATGGAAACTGCCGGCAAGCAGGTGGATGATGAAGAAATGCGCGAGATCCTGAAAGATAATGGCATTGGCAGACCTTCTACCCGTGCCAATATCATTGAAACACTGTTCCGCAGAAAGTACATCGAGAAGAAGAAAAAGAATATCTATGCCACTCAAACCGGCATGGATCTGATCGATACCATACAATCAGAATTACTTAAAAGCCCGGAGCTAACAGGTATATGGGAGCGTAAATTACGCCTGATAGAAAAGGGTGAATATGCGATGGAAACTTTTAAGCAGGAGTTAATACAAATGGTTGTAGACCTTACCATAGAAGTAAAAACCAATACCCATAAGATCATCACCATTGCTCCCGATCCTCCACCGGCAGAGGAAACTCCTAAAAAAGAAACCAAGCCTAAAGAACCGAAAAAGGCGGTTGTGATCGAAGAACTGAATTGCCCTAAATGCAAAGAGCACCTGCTTAAAAAAGGGAACACTGCCTATGGTTGCGCCAATTTTAAAGCATGTGGTTTTAAAATCCCATTTGAAATTCTTGGGAAGAAGTTATCAGACAAACAGATTATAGATCTGCTAAGTAAAGGCAAAACCGGGAAGATAAAAGGATTGCAGATGCCGGGAAGTGATCAGGAAAAAGAAGGCAAACTGGTAATGACCGGCGACTTTAATATAGAATTTAAAGAGGGCTGACCTGAAAAGATCAGCCCGGATTTTCATCGGGTTATGGTTTATTGGGAAACCCTTTAATTGCTCATTCAAGACTGAGGTATAGGGATATTTATAAATCGCTGAATTCTTTTCGTGCATCAAAACATGGACACGCTTTTTTAACAAATGGAAAGTCCCGGTGGCCCTGAATCTGCGCTTTAGGGTATTGCTGTTTTAACCTGGAAACCAATATTCGCATAGTTTCCTGTTGTGCAATAGTTCTGTTGTCTATCGGCTTGTTATTGGCATCTACGCCGCCTATATAGCTTACGTGAATGCTGCTTGCATTATATCCTGCTACGCCGTTACAGATCCTATCTTCTGCTGCCAGTTGTAATACAGTGCCGGACTTATCTATCAGGTAATGATAACCGGGACTTTTCCATTTGAGGTATACTATCCAGTACTGCTGGATTGCTTCAGGAGGGGTATCCTGAGGGGTTGCTGTACAATGGATGACAATAAAATCAATTTTACGCATTGTTATTTGTTAGGGTTACTCCTCTCCAATACATCTTCCAGCCGCTCAATCACTTTGGTATTATTATCTATAACACCTAACATTTTTTCACGGTCGTCATCAAGGTATTTGGTAAGGCGATCTTCCAGTTTTATCTGGCGTTTCCATAATATCCAGGCAATACTAATCAATACAACAACTGAAAATGCCTGATCTCCAAGGCGCTGCCAGATCGTTTGGGCAGCATCAATCTGAGTTAATAAATTCATTATAGGGATAAGGTATTAACAATTATGTTTCAGGGTCAACTGCTCTATCAGCAAGCGATTACAATACAAAGAAACAAAGTATCTGCTACCTGAAAAAATTGGAAACCAATGTTTATACTTTACTTGTACAATCATTAAACAAACATTGTCTAATCATTAAAAATGTGCTTATAATAGTAAAAAAGAGGCCGTCAAATACTTTGAACGGCCTCTTCTCTCTATAAAATAACTACCATACTAACCACGGATACAACGACTGTAATTGTTTTACATCCGGCTGCTCCTGTTTCATGATCTGTTCCAGTCTATCACTATTACACTTCATACGGTAGATAATATTGCTGTTTCTGACCCAGAATTCATTTGATAACTCCTGTATAGCCATATCATACCGCTTGCTCTGCAGTTTAATGTAGTAATAATACCTATAGAGCAAACACTCATCCCTTAAGGCTATTAGATCTGAAGAACGCCCTTTCTTAGTGGTCTTGGCCACGGGCTTATTTACGTAGTTGTTAAAAAGTGCCTTTTGTCCTCTCATAGTAGGGAACATTTAAAATTTCAAAGGTGAGAATTCAGTGCAACAAGGGTTGCTGTCTAGATAAAACCGGATAAATTGAGGTTACGGGGGGGTGCTCCGTCAATAAATTGTTAGAATAGAGTACGTTTGAGTGAGGATACAGTATAAATTTTCATAAATTTGTCTTTTAGGTATCATAAGACCAAATTTAATACCACACTTACTATACTTTCTGCGTAGTAGTTACATTTCAAAGAAGGTTATTTGCAATGTTTATTTCTCCCAAAAAAGAAAACATATAACTAACTGACAACCAATAAAAATACTTTAACAAAGAGATGAAGAAAATCCTTACTGTCGCAACTTGTTTTACTTCTACCCTCCTTTACGGGCAAAACAGTCTGCCAGACACTCTTCAGGTAAAGATCCTTGATGAAGTAATCGTTTCAGCTTCAAGACAGCAGGAAAAGCTCTTGCATTCTCCGGTTAGTATAGAAAAAGCAGACACAAAATATTTTAATGGAAATGCGGCGCCTACCTTTTTTGATGCACTGCAAAATTTAAAGGGAGTACAAATGATTACCCCCAGCCTGGGCTTCCGGGTAATCAATACAAGAGGATTCTCCAATACTACCAATGTACGTTTTGCGCAATTAATTGATGGAATGGATGTGCAATCGCCACATATCGGTGCGGCAGTTGGGAATGCCCTTGGGCCTACAGACCTGGACATTAAAAGTGTAGAGATTGTTCCCGGCTCAGCATCTGCATTATATGGTATGAATACCATCAACGGACTGGCAAATTTCACTACCAAAAACCCTTTTACAAGCGAAGGGCTTAGCTTTCAGCAGAAAACGGGGGTTAACCATGTGGGTGATGCCCTGACAGGTGCAAAAATATTTTCAGAAACAAGCCTGCGCTTTGCTCATGTTATATCACCCAGGTTTGCTTTTAAGTTAAATGGTAGTTTCATTAAAGGCTATGACTGGATTGCAGATGATCACACAGATCTGAATGCTGCCGCAAATGTGAGTGTGGGCCTCACCGGTACACAAAATCCGGGCATTGATCCCGTTAATGGTTATGGCAATGAATCTTCCAACAGGCGATCATTACTGCTGCAAGGAAAAAGTTATGTGGTGGCAAGAACAGGATATTTTGAGAAACAGATAGCTGATTATTCTTTACAGAATATCAAAGCTGATGCAGGACTTTATTACAAATTCAATGATCAGGTAACGCTGGTATATACCTACCACGTAGCCAATTTTAATAACGTGTATCAGCGGGCCAACCGCTTCCGGCTGCAGAATTATTTATTGCAACAGCATGGCCTGGAATTTTCATCCCCATCCATAAAAGCCAAAGCATATATCAATTCAGAGAATACCGGGCAGTCGTATAACCTGCGCTCCCTGGCAGAGAATATGGACAAGTCTTATAAAACAGACGACAAATGGTTTTCGGATTATACTCAGCAATTTAATACAGGTGTTACCGGTGGACTATCTCCTGCTGATGCCCACCAGTCCGCACGAACATATGCAGATGCTGGAAGACCAACACCTGGTTCTCCTGCATTTAACAATACTTTCTCAAAGCTGCAAAGCATCAATAACTGGGATAGTGGCGCCGCCCTTAATGTAAAGGCCAGCCTGGTGCATGCAGAGATACAGGCAGATCTTACACAGCAATATTTATCTTCACTAAAAGATAAAGCCGGCCTCGAAATGTTAGTCGGTCTTGATACCAGGTCTTACATTATACAACCTGATGGCAACTATTTTATTAATCCTGTGCAGGGAAAAAATGGTAAGAATATTATTTACGGCAGATGGGGAGGCTTTTTATCTGTCAGCAAAAGACTGATTCATAATAAACTAAAAGTTGGTGCGGTAATGAGGATAGATAAAAATGATTACTTTTCAACAAAAACTAATACACGTATAAGTGCCGTATACTCTCCAACATATGCACATAATATCAGAATCTCATACCAGGATGGCTACCGTTATCCCAGCATATTTGAAGCCTATTCAAATGTAAACAGCGGCGGAGTAAAAAGAGTTGGCGGCCTCCCTGTAATGTCTAATGGTATTTTTGAATATGCCTGGCTGAAATCATCTATCGATGCTTTCCAGTCGGCTGTCAATAAAGATATTAATACACTCGGCATTACTAAAAATGAAGCGATAGAAAAGAATAAAGGATTATTACAACGGAATAGTTACTCCTATCTAAAACCTGAACATGTACGTTCATTTGAAGCCGGTTATAAAGGCTTGTTTCTGAACAATCGTTTATTTGCTGATGTAGATTTTTACTATAACAAATACACCGCATTTATTGCACAGGTAGAAATGAGTGTGCCAAATACACAGCGTGCAGATTCCGTTCCGTATTCCTTATATGATAAGAAAACCCAGTCACGATACAGGATGTGGACGAACTCTGCAACTACTGTTTATAACTATGGTGCAGGACTACGCTTAAAATATGATCTGCGTAAAGGATACATAGCAGATGGTAATGTATCTTATGCAAAACTGGAAAAGAAGAGTGAAGATGATGGACTGGAGGATGGATTCAACACTCCTCAATGGATGGCTAACATTTCCCTGAGTAATGAAAACATCTTTAAGAACTTTGGAGCAGGGATTACTTACAGATGGCAGGATAATTATTACTGGCAATCATTCCTGGTGAATGGGAATGTGCCGGCTAATTCATCTATAGATGCACAACTGAGTTATACAATGCCTAAACTTGCTGTGAGAATCAAAGTTGGCGCATCTAACGTGTTGAATCACTATTACACTTCTTTCCTTGGAGGACCACAGGTAGGAGGATTCTATTATACAACAATATCATACGGATTGAATTAACCGCTCATAATCCTCTCTGGTATCTATATCAATAGCCCCTGAGGGAAAGTCAACAACAGCAACATCTTCAGGAAACTTCTGAAGCAGTACTTTTGCCCCTTGCTGTCCATTCAATGTACACAATGCATTAAAGTAATGTTTATCAAAAAGAGACGGGGTACCAATGGTATTGTTATAAGCGCAGGCTATCATTCCTTTCCCGGTAGCTTCTTTCTGTGCTGCCATCTGTAATAACAGGGATGCAGATACGTGCGGCTGATCGCATACGAGTATGGTCACATCCTCCAAAGCAGGAAATAATTTCATCATCTCTGTTATTCCCTTGCTGATAGAGGTACCCATACCTTCCTCCCATTCTTCATTCCGTACAAAAGTCAGATCCGCTATTTCGGGTTCAATCAACTCCGCATTGGCGCCAGTAACCACAACAAGAGCATTACCTAATGCCCTTGTTGCTTCTTCTGCAATTCTGCGGATGAATGTTTTATGTTGATAAAATAGTAATTGTTTAGGGCTTCCGAAACGGGAAGCATTTCCTGCGGCGAGGATCAGTATACCATGTTTATCTGGAGGTCTTTTCATAAGCTGGTTCACTGGCATGAATAGGACCATTTTTATCTCGCAATGACGTTGCCTGTTTTCCCGTCAGCACACTTTTAATTTCTGCTATAATAGATAGCGCAATTTCTTCTGAAGTTTCAGCACCCAGATCCAGTCCTACAGGGCCAAAAATCTTTGAACACTGCTTTTCGGACAATACCACTCCCTGTTCTCTGAGTTCTTCCAGCATCCGTTCTAATTTCCGCCGGGGGCCTAATGATCCTATATAATAAGTTGGGACATCCTGCAATAGCAATGCTTTCAGCGTTGCCAGATCATAGTTGTAATTGTGAGTCATCAGCACAAAAACAGTTCGCTCATCTATTTCCAATAATGGAACAGCCTCTCCCGGTTTTGCTACTATGATCCTGTCTGCTTTAGGAAATCTTTGCTGATTAGCCAGAGCAGGTCTGCCATCCACAATAGTAGTATGCCAGCCCAGGATCTTTGCCATTTCTGCCACCGGTATTGCGTCATTCCCTGCACCAACAATTACGAGCGAAACAGGTGGTTGTAACAATTCAATAAAACCATCTACCTGCTCATATTGAGTAACCAGAGAAGTCTTATTGTAGAGTACATCTTCTGCATGTTGTACTATTTCTGCTTCCAATGTTTTATCCGCAACATTGCTGAATACAGCATCCGGTGTATACAATAAACAGGTACCCGGCTGAGAAGCCACTGCTGCCTGCTTCAATGTAAAAAGAGTAGCCAGCACAGCATCCTGCCGTTGTGCCATGGCCTTTTCCAGTAACGCTATCGCATGTACCGGGTTTGTGGGATCAATGGGTTCAAACAGAATATGTATGATTCCATTACAACCCAGCTGAATACCAAATTTTGCATCTTCCTCATCCGTAGTGTCGTAGGTCACCAGTTTATTCTGTTGCTGGGAAATGGCAAATAATGCTTTCCTCAGGGCATCGCCTTCCAGGCAGCCACCACTGATGGCCCCTGTCAGTTCACCCGTTTCAGTGACCAGCATCCTTGCTCCCGGCCGTCTGTAAGCGGAACCTTCCACATGCACAACGGTTGCCAGTGCAGTTCTTTTTTCTGCCTGTTGTGCCGCTTTAAATGACTGTATAATATCTGCTACTTCTTTCATGATCATTTATCCGGGAGATAAGCTCCTTTATCGATCCACAATTTGAACTGTTTTGCAAATTCTGTGTGTGTAAGCGGTGGCAATGTACGACCATCACCGGGATTCCATCCTCCTAACACCAGCTTATCGGAGGTAACATGCGCGATCAGTTGTTCTCTTGATTTTCCTCCATTCTCTTTTGGATTCAGCAACTGAGCGGCCAGTTGCCTTGGGCTTTTACCCTGAAACACCATCTTCATATCTGCCGGAGGAAGATGCCAGTTAGGATTACCCGGTGGCATATGCATTCCTGGTGTATTCTGAGGCTGATGACAATTTGAACATTTCAAAGCATATAGCCCCTTCCCGTCATGTCCTCGTTTCACACCTTGCGTATGTAAGTGACTATCATCGCCCTGCAAAGGCACATCGCCTGATGGATGGCAATTCATACAGCGTGGATGCATCAATACCCTGTAAGCCTGTAGAAATGCCTTTTTAGAGCCAACGCTATCTTTTGCAATGCCTTCTTCTTTATTGTTTGTACCTGTTTTAAAAGATAATGTCATGAAAGAAACGGACAATATCATGAACAACAGGTATATTATACTGGTCTTTTTCATAGTGATCACGCTTTAAGGTTAATGTTGCCGAAGGGTTGCTGACGAAGCCGTTTACCTGTTGCGGCAAAAACTGCATTTGCAATAGCTGGTGCAGTGGGCGGTACGCCACATTCTCCGGCTCCTCCCATTTTGTCGGTGCTGTCTACAATATGCACTTCAATGACAGGCGTTTCACTCATTCTGGCTACCCTGTAATCGTGAAAATTGCTTTGTTTAACATGTCCTTTTTCCAGCGTGATCTCACCATACAATGCTACTGCCACTCCAAAATTAATACCACTTTCCATCTGCGCACGTACACCATCAGGATTTACTGCCAGTCCGCAATCAATAGCGCAAACTACCTTATGTACTTTCACAAGACCATTCGCATCAATTGATACTTCTGCTACCTGCGCAACATAACTTCCAAAAGACTCATGCACGGCTACTCCGTTGAAATGTCCTTCAGGTAATGATTGTCCCCAATTCGCTTTTTCAGCAACCAGGTTTAGCGCAGCCAGATGACGTGGATGTTTTTTAAGCAATGTACGGCGATATTCAACAGGATCTTTGCCGGCAGTATGTGCCAGTTCATCCACCAATGTTTCCATTACAGAGGCTGTGTGGGTATGTCCCACCGAACGGAACCACAATACAGGCATGCCGGTTGTTGTGGTATGCAATCCTACATAATGATCCGGTACATCCTCCATATAGGGAGAGTCAGACACTCCTTCAACAGAAGTAGGATCTATTCCGTTTTTTATCATTGCTGCAAAAGGCCCCGCACCTCCCATGATGGATTGTCCTACAATTGTATGATCCCATGCGATAGGCATTCCTGCTGCATCGAGTCCTATTTTAGCGCGATGTACAAAACTGGGACGGTAATAACCACCTCTGATATCATCCTCACGCGTCCATACCATTTTAATGAACTTACCGCTGTTTTTTGCGATCTCTACGGCTTCCACTACAAAATCAGAAGTTGGGGTCGCTCGTCTTCCAAAGCCCCCACCGAGAAATACGGTATGCATATTCACCTGTTCAGTTTTGAATCCCAATACTTTTGCAGCTGCTTCCTGATCAGTCATCTGCATTTGTGAACCAGTCCAAATCTCACATTGTCCATTCTCAATTTTCACCGTACAGTTGATGGGTTCCATAGGTGCATGGGCCAGATATGGGAAAGAATATTCTGCTTCTACTGTTTTCACGGCTTTTGACATGGCACTATTCACATCCCCTTTCTGTGCAGCAGGTAATCCTCTTGTACCGGCCAGCTGCCTGAATTCAGCTAACTGTGCAACGCTGTCAAAAGACGCAATTGCACTGTTAATCCATTCAATTTTCAGTGCATCTCTTCCTTTTTTAGCCGCCCAGAAATGATCTGCGATAACGGCTACTCCAGTTGAAACCTGCACCACATCACGTACACCGGGTATTGCTTTCGCCTTTGTAGCATCAAACGATTTCACTTTACTCCCATATACCGGAGGATGTGCCATCACAGCTGTAAGCATTCCGGGGAACTGCATATCCATACCAAATTTGGCGGTACCGTTCACTTTGGCAGGAGCATCCAGTCGTTTTGCTCCTTTGCCAATATATTTCCAGTCTTTAGGACCTCGCAAAGGCACATCTTTTGGCGGAGGTAATGTTGAGGCAGCTGCGCTCAGTTCTCCATAACTGGCACGTTTAGTTCCTGCTATTACCCAACCATTTTCTGTCCGGCATTCTGATTCACTTACGCCAAACTTTTTAGCTGCAGCAGAAACGAGCAACACACGGGCAGTTGCACCAGCTTTCCGGTAGCGGTCAAATTCAGACCATGTGGTACTTGATCCACCAGTGATCTGTATTCCAAATGCTGTATGCCTATAAGGATCTCCCGCGGGGCTATGTTCTACCTGGATTTTGCTCCAGTCTGCATCAAGTTCTTCTGCTATTAACATGGTTAGGGTAGTCCATATTCCCTGTCCCATTTCTGAATGTGCCAGCACCACATGAACACTATCATCAATTCCTACACGCAAATAAGCGTTGGGAACAAAATCAGTATCTGCAGAAACTGCTGCTCCTTTCAGGCGGCTTACACCAGGCACAACAAAGGAGATCATCAGTCCTCCGCTTAATATAGCGCCTTTTTTGAGGAAGTTCCGGCGGCTTGTATTGGTTGTCATATTTTTTATTTTACGCCTGCTTCATGTTGTAATTTTGCTGCCAGATGAATGGCCTTACGGATCCGTGGGTAAGTTCCACAACGGCAGATATTGCCTGTCATAGCATCATCTATATCAGCATCGGTCGGATCAGGATTTTCCCGGAGTAACACTGCGGCAGACATGATTTGTCCGGACTGGCAGTATCCGCACTGTGGTACGTCTTCGGCTATCCAGGCCCGCTGTAAAGGATGGCTGAGATCCGGAGAAAGTCCTTCTATCGTAACAATTTCCTGGCCTTCAGCTCTGGAAACCAAAGTTACACATGACCGTACTGCCTCTCCATTAAGATGTACAGTACAGGCACCACACTGCGCCACGCCACAGCCAAACTTTGTTCCCGTCAGTCCCAGGATATCACGTAATACCCAAAGTAGCGGCATATCAGGACTAGCATCAACAGTATAGTCCTTATGGTTGACCTTTAGTTTAATCATAATATTTGCTTTCAATAAGTAATAGTAAAGGAGATACGGGATTTCAAACTAGCTTCCTACTAGTCTTAACATATATTTGATAAAAGTAGTTCAACTGGGAGAGAATTAATTATACAATTCAAACAGAAAATTATAAAAATCAAATAATTGGGGAATTATAGGGTTATAGATTGGTGATGATCATAAATACACTGTGCCTCATTACCAATTGCGTGCAATCAACAAATCTATTGGACAATCTCATTTTAACAGCATGAGCCATTCTGTATGGATTAAAAAAACTAACCGGATACTTTCTGTATCCGGTTAGTAACATGTTGGCATAAATTATAAACACCGGGCAAACAATGATTAATCACTAATAGCTATTTCTTAAAGTTGAATGATCTTGAAACATTAAATCCAAAAAAGATATCGCCTTTCCCCCAGGTTCCGTCTGTTTTGGCAAGATAGTAAGGTGCCACCATACCATTCGAATTGGTGAATATCAACTGAAATACGTGACCACCTGTTTCAATATCTATACCCAGGGAAAGGGAGTTTTTCATACTTGTACTAACTACCTGATCTGGTAAAAGGTAATTGTATTCAGCTGTTAAACTCATTCTTTTGGTGAACTTCATCCGGCCTCCAACGCTTACTGCAAAAGCATCATTCTTATCCTCTGGAGTAGGAACAAGGTTGAAATGCATCCAGGTAGGCACTACCTCTAAAGACAGATTACGCGTGAATTTACGGGCAATAAGTATCTGGGTAGTATAACTGGTACGATACTTTCCGTTCAGATATGGCTTATCAGTATAACGTTGTGTATAGTTGCTAACCAGTCCGTAAAGGCTTACTGAAACAGGGCTTAATCCTGTAGTCTGTTGTAACAGTTTATATTTAAGCGAACCATCAAAAGCCTTATCAACGGAACTGCGGCCAACTCCTACAGACAACCTGTCGGTAATACCATAATCCAATCCGAAGCGGATTGAAGCATTATCCAATCCAAAAAGTTCATACGAACCCGCGTTCAGTTTACCGAACCGGTGCATAATCAGGAACTGCAGACTTTTTCTACCGGGAGATTCTACAGTCGGCAAATTGACAATCTGTGTGGCTTTAAATGTGCCTGTCACTACCTCATGCTTTTGCTGCAGGCTGAGAGAATCGTCCAATGATTGCAGGAGGTTGTTATCCTGGGCTGCTACAACACCACATTGAAGTACTAAAAAGAATAAAATATAAATGATTGTTTTTTGCATAGAAGAAACTATTTAGCTGGTAAAAATTCTGCACTTACCTGTACAGGTATTTCTGACGCGATTTTATCTTTAACCAGTGACGGTATTTTTATGTTATAATCTGATGGTTTAATCTTAAATGCAGATTTACCAATAAGTTTGCCCTGTTGTAATTCCAGTTCAGCAGGTATACTAACTGGTTGCGTTACGCCGTGTAGTGTAAGTTTACCATCAATCTGTACTTTATAAGTACCAGGTGTAGTTCCAATATTACCGGTAATAGTACCTGCAAACTGCGCCTTCGGATATTTATCGCTTTCCACGTAATTCTCATTGAAATGATCCTGCATCAACTGCTTTTCAAAAAGAAAGTTTTTTTGTAACAGCGTAAAAGCGATCGTTTTCTTTGATGCATCTATAGCCGCGAATACCTGACTGTTTACAGCCTTGATATCTTCCATCGGCGTTTTAGAATTGAAACTGATCTTACCGTTGCGGGTAATCCAGGATTGTGCTTGTACGGGTATGTACAGCAGGCTGGCAATTATTATAGAATATATTATTTTCATATTGTTCCTGTTAGTTATTTTGTGTACCGCGATTAATCCAGTCCCTGATGATGTTAATGTTACAATCGGACAATTTAGATCCTCCCAGTGGCATTGCAGCAAAACCGGAAGCATGTGTAATAGTACCAAGCAGGTTACCATTATCTGCCTGTGTTTTCAGTTTGGCATAGCTATCCAGGGAAATACCACCGGCAGCAGAGCCATTACCATGACAACCATAACAATAATTTGAAATGATGGGCTGCACATTTGCCGCATATTTCATGTTCACTGTATCACAGGTAGTGCCACCAGTGCCGGTAGTATCTGTACCTTTCGCTAAGTCTGTTTCATTACTTTTAGAACAGGATACCATCATCATCAGATTGCAGACAATGATTATTGCACCCATTGGTAAGAGTACTTTTCTCATATTTTTTACTTTTTATGGTTAACGATAGTAGCATCGATTAGACTTACATCCATTATAAATCCTGTGCAACGGCCTTTGATATGTACCAGTTCTCCCACATTCGGAGCAGGTGTATTTACTCCGCTAACAAGCGTACAATTAATCCCTCCCTGGCTATTCTCTCCGGATAATAAAATGGAAAGATCTGCACCACTTTGTTGTACGTCAGTTACAGTACCTGTTACCTCAAGTATTTTGTTGCCATATTGTATATTAGCTGCCTGCTCATCTTTCACAAAAGCTTCAAACAATTCTTTTGCAGACACCTGTTTATCCGTTTGAATGTCTGCCGCAGTTTTTCTGGGCATGTTGTACAGGTGGTATCCTATTGCCATGAGTGTAAGGCACAGGATTCCCCCTGCGAAAATGATTATCCTTTTTCGCATCATGTTTTTTTTTGATTTAGAACTAAAAACGGATAGGCCGAGTGATACCTACGTTAAGGCCCACACTTGTTAGTGGCAGATTACCAATTCCAACTCCACCGGCTGGTATCTTCAGATATGGTTCTACACGAAGTGTACCTATTGCACCTAAACGATGCTCATAGCCTACACCCACATGTATAATAGAAAACCAGTTCCGGGTAGAATTCTTATAAGCCCAGTTTTTTGTATCGATATTATTATCTAATTCGTATTTGTAGTCATAACTCTCCTTACCCATTATGTAAGAAGAAACCCCTCCATTCACATACCAGTTGCTCTTTTCCTTTATCTTAAATACATAGCGCACATTCAAAGGAATCTCAATCATACGGCACCAGCCATCTACATTAATGATTTTCATACCCGGATATGTAGGGATCTTTTTTGTACTGAAATAACTTCCTTTGGAATAATAATACTTGCGTTCAAACAACACACCTGTTTCTACTGCTACACGCCGGGAGATTCTGTAACCAACTATCACTCCTGCATTGTATCCTACCTTGCTTACACGCTGTCCTTTCACTGTACTGAAATCCGGACTGGCAACGATTCCCGCATAAAGGCCTTTCTGCACCGGAACTTTTAATTTTACAGAAGGAGCTGACACCGTACTATCCGGATGTAGTGCAAGTTTTGTAATAACTCTTCCAGTTTGAAGGTGTGCTGATATAGACTCCTCATTTTCACTGGCAGTTGGTAATAAGTGCAGGCTTAAACCTGAGTTATCAGTCAAACCAGTTAAAGAAATCCCGGTACTATTATTTGTATTTGCCGGAACAAGGTTGTTAGAACCATTATTCTTAAAAGGCGTATTCCCTTGCTTCTTTAGCGGAACAACGATCTTAGCTGTAGCATTATTCCCTGCGGAATTTTCCTGAACAGGAATGTTACTCACAGATGTACTGTTATTCATCCCGGCTTTTACCGGAACATTGATTTTACCAACAGTTGTGACATTATTCCTGGCAGTGTTTACCTGAGCAGGAATGTTACTAACAGTTGTGGTACTTCCGGCTTTTTCCGGAACAGGAATATTACTTACAGATGTACTGTTATCACTCTCTGTGTTATCCGGAACGCTCTTGTTATTTTTCAAAGTCATCTTATCACTTTCCGTTGTATTCAGTGGAGCAGTAGTAGTAACTCCGGTATTAGAGATCGACGTGCCACTACCTTCCCTGGGTGGTAAATTACCCATTTTCAATACTGACACACAGGTAATAAACAGCAGGAATGTAAGTAACGGTCTCCATAGCCATTTCAACCACTTGCTGTCCCTCAACCTTTTATTAGAAGAGGTTTGCTGGCTGTTTGACTGAGGCAACCGGCGCATCACGGCATCCCAATCTGACCCGTCAGTCTTTAAGGGATACTGCGAAGCTGCGTTACGAAATAATTCGTCCATATCGTCATCTAGGAGCTGCATATGTCAAATTCCTGTGTATCATTGTTTAATTTCTTCTTTAAATGGGCTCTTGCTTTCGCCAGGTTAGATTTGGAGGCACCTATACTAATCCGCAACTTATCCGCAATTTCCTGGTGTGAAAAACCATCTATTACATACATATTAAATGCTACCTGGTAAGAGGGGGGTAACTCCTTTACCAATATGATCAACTCCTTGTAATACAACTTTTGTTCCGCAGATTCACCCATATCCGCTTCTTCCCAGACATAATCCGGAATCCCTCCTATTTCAGGGATCATATTCTTCCTGCGTAACTCATCGATAGCCGTATTCACCATGATTTTTCTAATCCAACCCATCAGCATCCTTTCCAGATCTTCCGAGTCTTCATAACTAAACCGCTCAAAATGACTGAATAACTTCACAAATCCATCATTCACAATATCCGCAGATTTTTCATATCTGTAAATATACCTGAATACTATCTTAAATGCATAGCCATAATACCGCTCATACAGAAGCTTTTGGCATCTGGGTTGGTTTTCCTGGCACCCAATTATTATAGCAGTCAGTTGTTCCAAATCAATTAATAATGGTCAAAAGTTGTCATGTTACAATGATAATACGGGGATTTGATAGATTGGTTGCCTGGAAGAAGATATTTTTTTTGAAAAAAACCTTCTCAGGGTCTAAAAACGAACTAACAATTTAATAATCAACATATTAATAAAAATGCAATTTCAAAATAAATAAGGTGTGTGTCCTGAGGCTATCAGGATGGATAATCGGCGTTAACTCCATAAAGCTTTGTCTATTAACAGAAAGGAATGTAAATTTTTATAATAAACAACAATTAGTAATATGATTTCTTATTGAAAAGGTATGGTAGTTATAGACAGATAATAATAGGTGTGTTATTAAATTCGGGGAATGTTCGGGATGTCTTCCAGGAGAATTGGGAGAGTCTGGCAACCTACTCTGAACTTTCCTGGAAGTCACTCCAATCACTCCCAAATAGAAATGAAAACATTAATGCTCTTTCCATAACCCTCCGGAATAATTATTTAATATTTACCTGGACAGAAGACCTGAATTAAATGCGTAAAAAGTAAATTCCCGGTGCAATCTTTTCTGCATTAAACTGATTATAGGTTAATCAATATTTACTTTTCTAAAAAAACTCAATTATTTTTTGAACTGAATTTAGTATTTCCTTATATTCGTTACTCGAAAATATTAGAGCAGCTTGGTAACTAAACATCTCGGCTGCTCTTTTTTGTTACCCGATCATTATTTTTCTCCCCTGTTAAAAATTGAGGTACTTATTTATTAATCATTTATTCAATTAAATGAAAGTAGAAGTTATTGACCAAAAGCAAGGTAATAGGTATGATAAGATCATTAAAGAGAATATGGATGCGGCATTACCTGGTATTATGAAAGATGTACTGAATTTAGAAGTTTCCAACAGCGAAGCAATTCCTGATAGTATTCAGTACACAAAAGAAAGAAGACCGGATGTGTTAAAAAAAATCACAGACCGGAATAACAATGAGTATGTGCTTCATATAGAATGGCAGTCTCAAAATGATAAAAATATGGCGTATCGTATGGCAGAATATGCGGTGATGTTATATCGTAAATATCGCATACCGGTGGAACAATACGTTATTTTTATAGGTAAGGGAGGCGTTAAAATGAGCAGTGAGCTTAAACACAAAAACTTACAGTTCAGGTATGAAATTATTGACTTTAAAAAGTTTGATTATAAACTTTTTCTGCATTCAGAAAAACCTGCAATAAAAGTATTTGCAATTTTAGCTAACTTCGAAGAAGATGGTGAAGATAAAGCTGTAGAAAACATTTGCAATGAAATAAGAACTGCTGATGACAAGGGTTCTACAGGAAATAAGTATTTTAATCAGTTGCGTGTCTTAATGAATATACGAAATACAAACATTAAACTTAAATTTAAAAAAATGCTGTCAGTTAAAACATTTTACACGAAAGAAACAGATGTACTTTATTTGATTGGGAAAGAAGATACACAAAAAGAAATTGCTACAAATTTGAAAACCCTGGGAATTGATATTGCATTAATATCTCAGGCAGCAGGTCTGTCTATTGAAGAAATAGAACGACTTAACTAACCAGATTTAAAGCGTAATTATCAAAAGAACTATTTCCGCTTTGACAAGTTAAGATTTTAAAAAAAATAGTTACCCAATCATTATTATTCTCCCCTGCTAAAACTTGAGGTACTTATTTATTAATCATTTATTCAATTAAATGAAAGAAGAAGTTATTGACCAAAAGCAAGGTAATGGGTATGATAAAATCATTAAGGAGAATATGGATGCGGCATTACCTGCTATCATGGAAAATGTATTGAGTCTGGATATTTCTGAAAGCATAGAAATTCCTGATGATATTCAATACACGAAAGAAAGAAAACCGGATGTGTTAAAAAAAATCACAGACCGGAATAATAATGAGTATGTGCTGCATATAGAATGGCAGTCTCAGAATGATAAAAACATGGTGTATCGCATGGCAGAATATGCGGTGATGTTATATCGTAAATATCGCTTGCCTGTAAAGCAATATGTCATTTTCGTTGGTAACAATGGTGTTAAAATGATCACTGAGATTAAACACGAAAATCTAAAATTCAGGTATAAAATAATTGACTTTAAAAAGTTTGATTATAAACTTTTTTTGAACGCTGAAGATCCTGCAATAAAAGTATTTGCTATTTTAGGTAACTTTGAAAAGGATGGTGATGAGAAGGCGGTAGAGAATATTTATAATGAAGTAAGAAGGGCTGATACTGAGGGTTTAACAGGAAAAAAGCATTATAATCAGCTGCGTGTTTTAGTGCAATTACGTAATGAAAAAATTAACTTAAAATTCAACAATATGATATCGACAAGTTCATTTTACAAGGTGGAAAAAGATGCACATTATTTGATAGGTAAAGAACAGGGATTAGAGGAAGGTAAAGGGATCGGAATAGAACAGGGAATAGAAAAAGGTAAAGAAGAAGAAAAAAGAGAAACAGCTATAAGAATGAAAAATCTTGGATTTGAAGCAGAATCAATTGCTAAGTCATTAAACATTTCTGTTAGAAACGTAAAGAAACTTCAAAGCGAAATAAAAGATCAATAAATAGAAACCCTTTAAAGATGAATCAAACGTATTGCATAGAAGATTATTTATCCTTTGATGATGGATACCTTAATGCCCAAATAAAAATGGTAAAAAAAATGAAAGAACTCCCTCTTATCAATTACTTACAGTTATTTGGAACTTATTCAAATGTTGGGTTAAATGGGGGGCCACTTAACCCAACACTGAAATCTGGTTAAACTGAAATACCACTATTTTTTAAGCAACTGTTTTCCTTTTACAATCATTTTATACCCACTTCTTTTTACTGATATCGCACGCTGATATCCCTCCCCTCCACTACGCTGTTTTCCGTAAGCAGCAAGGACCAGCCGGGCTGTCAGCACTCCTATCACCTTTTTATCACTCTTTTCTACAACAGGTAAGGAGTCAACATTATATCGATCCATTAAAGCAGCAGCTACACTTAATTTACTATCGGGATATACATATACCTCTGGCACTCCTTCTACGGTAACGGTCTTATCCATTGCCTCTTCTGCCCTGATTCCCTGTAGTATATCAGGAGAATAAGCATCCGGTGTTGTGACCCCGCGACGTTGAATTTTCTCTGTCATGATACTGCTTTTCATCAGGAAAAATGAAACGAAATAAGAAGCGGTACATGCACCGAGTAATGGTAATAGGCCATGAGGTTGCATAGTTGTTTCAAATGCAAATACAATAGATGTGAGCAATGCTCTTGCAGCACCTGCAAACATCGCGGCCATGCCTATCAATGCGCAGGTTGGCAGATTGATATCACTATGAGGAAACACTGTTAATACCAGCATTCCCAGACCTACGCCCGTTGCTCCGCCAATGGTGAGTAATGGTGCCAGTGTACCTCCTGAAGTACCACTGCCTAAAGAAACAGACCAGGAAATAAATTTGAGGATACATAATCCGATGACTATCTGCAATGATAAATTACCACTCAGCAATTGCGAGATGTTACTATATCCTACACCAAGTGTATAGGGTGCAAAATATCCGACTACGCCTACGGCAATAGCTCCTATGGCTGGCCACCACATCCAGTGAATCGGTAATTTCTCAAACAGGTCTTCTATAAAATAAATGCTTTTGGAGATGAAAGCTGCTATTACACCAGTTACGGCTCCCAGTAAAATATACCACATCATTGCCTGGGAAGTGGCAGCAGGAATTACCGGCATTTCAAAGACCGGTGCTGTACTGAAAAGCATGAAATGCATAGCAGTTCCGGTAGCGCATGCCAGTGCTACGGGAATGATAGAACGGGGTGAAAACTCAAACAATAATAATTCTATGGCTAATAATACAGCGGCTACCGGTGTGCCGAAAATAGCGGCCATACCGGCGGTAGCTCCTGCTGTCAGCATGATTTTCCGTTCATTGGGGGTAATATTCATGATCTGCCCTGCCAGTGAACCTAATGCACCACCTGTAGCGATAATAGGGCCTTCTGCTCCAAACGGGCCACCTGTGCCTATTGCAAAGGCTGCGGAGACAGGTTTCAACCAGGTAATAATCGGTTTGATCTTGCTGTCATTCGTTAGTACCTGTTCCATCGCTTCGGGGATACCGTGCCCTCTGATGGCGGCAGAACCTAGCTTTGCCATCACTCCCACAATAAGACCTCCAATTACAGGTACTATTATTACCCAGATGCCTAATGTATTATGCGCTGGACTGCTTTCCTCAAAAGAAAAACGCCCGTAAAAAGATAAATTGGTAATTAAACTGATCAATGCTACCAGTCCTTTGGCTACAAAACCAATCACGATTGCATTAAAAACTGTCTGAATACTCAGAAAGAATACCCGCTTTGAAACTACCGGCCCTTCCGGTTCGAGATAAGCATCTATACTAAGATCTAATGATGGCGCAACAGGAACAGACCGATCACTGTTTTCTTTAAACCGCATGAGTTGTTAATTTTCCACAAAAGTATTACATAAACAATACTTTTAAGAACATTTTTTATATTTTTGCTCAATAAACATTGCACAGACAATATATGAACCATAATCATGGTGATTGCTTTTTATGCCGGTACAGCCTGCCGGAGTGGTTCACAGCCATCAGTACAAATGCCAGGCTGGTCAGCTTTAAAAAGGGACAATCCATCTTTACAGAAGGAGATGTTGTAACAGGGTTTTACTTTCTGCATACAGGTAAGGTGAAAATTCATAAACAATGGGGGGAGGATAAAGACCTGATTATAAAATTTGCCGGAGCTGGAGATGTACTGGGACATAGAGGGATGGGCACCAATCAGTTCTATCCCGTGTCTGCTACAGCATTGGAAAATATCACTGCCTGCTTTGTTACACCAGAGTTTCTTAAAACTACCCTGAAGGTTAATAATGAACTGACTTACCAGCTGATGCTTTACTATGCCAATGAATTACAGGAAGCAGAGAAAGGCATCCGGAATATGGTGCATATGGATGTAAAGAGCCGTATTGCAGATTCTTTACTGAAAATAGCCTCCCTGTTCGGAATAAATGATCAAGGTGAAATTAACAGTACACTTACACGGCAGGATATTGCTTCTTTTGTGGGTACAACATATGAAACCTTATTCAAGCTCATGAATGAAATGATTCATGAAGGAGTTATTGAATCATCAGGGAAAAATATCCGGATACTGGATAAAAAGAAACTGAACTCATTTATCAAAAATGGATAATCCCTGAAGCTGTTCAATAAAAAAGCCGCTCCAATATTTTTGAAACGGCCTTTTTCGAATGTATTGCTATTAAACTTATTATTCCGATTTCAGGCTCTTTATAGGATTTGCCAGTGCTGCTTTGATCGTCTGGAAACTGACAGTAATAAGGGTGATGGCAATGGCAAAGAATGCGGCCAGCACAAATACCCACCAGCTGATATTTATGCGGTATGCAAAATCCTGTAACCACCTGTTCATAATGAACCATGCTAATGGTGAACCTATAATCAATGCTATCATTACCAGTTTTAAAAATTCTCTGGATAACAGTGTTACAATACCGCTCACTGTAGCTCCCAATACCTTGCGGATTCCAATCTCTTTAGTTCTTTGCTCAGCGGCATAAGTCACCAGCCCAAACAGTCCCAGGCAGGCTATGAGAATAGCAAAAAAAGCAAATGACAAGAACAGTTTACCGGTACGCTGCTCTGCATTATACAACCTGTTAAAATCATCGTCCAGGAATGAATATACGAATGGCTGGCCTGCCATCCCATCCATACCATGAAAAGCACTTTCTATTTGTTTAACAGTGGCTCCAATATTTTTTGTTGAGATCCTGAATGCCATGGTAGACCTTACTTCGGATAATCTGAATACTACTGGTGGTATGATATTTCTCAGAGAACCTGCATTAAAATCTTTCACTATCCCGATCACATTTAATGCCTGTCCGCCACTATATAATGTTTTACTCAACGGGTCTTTTCCAAATCCTAATAAACGGGCTGCGGTTTCATTCATAACAATTGCCTGTGTATCTGTAGGCATCTTCGGCGAGAAATTCCTTCCTTTAGCCATTTCCATACCCAGTGTGGGTATATAATCAGCATCAACACTCCATTCTGTTAATCCTAACACCTGCCCTTCACTCTGGGCTGCATCTTTGGAGTAAATGCCAGTATTCAGATCCATTGCTGTGGGAAGAGCGCCCGCCATTGTTCCAGCCTCTACGCCTTTGATCTGCAATACTTCACTTTTAAATGTCTGTGCATGCGTCCATAGAGATTTAATATTACCTAACACGAGTACCTGTTCTCTTTTATAACCCAGGTTTTTGTTCCTTATATAATTCAGCTGACTGTAGATAACAAGCGTACCTACTATCAATACAATCGCCGTTGCAAACTGGAACACTACTAAACTATTCCTGAGCCATCCCCCCTTAAAACCTGTGGCAATCTTACCTTTCAAAACTTTCACGGGCTCAAAGGAAGAGAGGAAAAATGCAGGATAACTACCTGCCAGTAAACCTACTGTGATAGCTGCAAGCACTAATGAAGCAAATATCCAATTTGCGGCAAACAGATTCAACACCATTTGTTTTCCAGCCAGCTCATTCAGAAAAGGCAATAACAGTATTGCTATAAAAACTGCCAATACCAATGCAATGATACTGGTTAATACAGATTCTGTGAGGAATTGAGAGATAAGATTTGAACGTTGTGAACCCAGTACTTTACGCACTCCTACTTCTTTAGATCTTCCTGCAGAACGCGCAGTGGAGAGATTCATAAAGTTAACACATGCAATCAGTAAGATGATAACAGCGATCACAATAAAACTATACACATACTGAATATTTCCGGAAGGTTCCTGTTCATTTGTAAGCGTTGAATACAAATGAATTTTAGTAAGAGGAATGACATCATATCTGAAATGCCCGCCTTTCTTTTCCAGATCACTGATACTGCTTCCTACCATCTTTATGAGCGATGGCTCCATATATTTTTTAGTGACCTGCTTCAGATAGGTTTCAAGCATATGCTTATCTGTAGCGGGCTTTGTCAATATGTACGTAGTAAAATTATCCGTCATCCAGTTGTTATCACGACTCTCTTCCAGTCCGACCATTGCCTTAATGAAGTTCATATGGATATGCGAACGGGAAGGCATATCTTTTATCACACCGGTAATTGTATAAGTATCGGTATTACCTACCTGTAATGTTTTACCGAGTACATCTGTGCTGTTAAAGTATTTCTTTGCCATACTTTCCGATATTACCATCGTATTGGCCAGCGTTAATGCAGTTTTTGGATTACCCACAATCATTGGTAAGGTAAACACATCAAACAAGGTAGAATCTGCAAAGGTAGCATTGTGCTCTATCAGTGTTTCATTTCCTTTTTTTACCAACATATCTCCTATACCGGTGATACGGGCAGATCTCTCCACCTGTGGATAATCATTTACCAACACAGATCCCAGTTGGGCAGGCACTGTCCTTTCTTTAAAAACACTCCCGTTCACGAGAAAATCTGCATTAATCCGGTAGATCCGGTCGGCCTTTTCGTTATATTTATCATAACTCAGTTCATCTGCTACAAACAATGTAATCAGCAAACATATAGCTAACCCTATTGCCAGACCAAAGATGTTTATGGCAGAGAAAACTTTGTTATTCCAAAGGTTCCTTAAAGCGATCTTAAAGTAGTTTCTGAACATCAACAGTAAATTTATCCTATTATGATGAACATGTTATCCTAAGAAAGTGCCAGATTTACATTCACATAATAATCAATACCTTACAATAAAATATATTGTTAAAACTGTCCGTTTTTGATACGCATAGTGTTCGCTTTTGGAATTTTGTATTACTTTAAAAGCCAATTTACCGGGACAAATTATATGCAACTAACAGAAGAACAAGTACTGGCGCTGGCCCCTGACGATTCTTCCCGCAAAGCAGGAAGGGAATTAAGCGGTCCCTCAAAATGGGTCACCAAAGGTGCGAATGAACAAGCATTATGGGGTGAATGCCAGGGAAGCGGTAGCAAACCCTATCAGACACAGGTAGATCTGAACGGGATGGCTTTTAAATGCAGTTGCCCCAGCCGCAAATTCCCCTGTAAACATGGTATTGGATTACTAATACTCTACGCAAGGCAACCCGCTGATTTCACCACCACTGAACCACCTGCATGGGTAAGCGAATGGTTAGGTAAAAGAGAAGAAAAGGATACTAAAAAGAAAGAGAAGCCCACCAATGAAGCTGCACAAGTTAAAAGACAACAGGCCCGGGAGCAGAGTGTGGAAGATGGACTGGCAGAACTCCTGTTATGGATCAAAGATATTGTTCGTAATGGCCTCATCGGCATCCCTGAAAAAGATCCATCTTTTTTCATCAATATGACCCGGCGTATGGTTGATGCCAAAGCCCCCGGACTGGCAGGACTTGTGAAGACGGCCAGCAATCTTAACTTTTACCGTGAAGGCTGGCAGACAGAGTTTACAGATCTGCTGGTAAGGATGTATTTGCTGATAGCAGGTTATACCAATAAACAATCACCCGCTTTATTGGAAGATCTGCGCAGTGGTATTGGATTCACACAAAGTCAGGATGAATTACGCGAGCAAAAAGGCATTACTGATATATGGCTGGTATTAGGAAAACAAACAGAGGAGGAAGACTCACTCACCGTAGAACGGAACTGGCTATACGGTATCAATTCAAAAAAGTATGCACTGGTATTACAGTTCAGTGCTATGTCACAGGCAATGCCACTTAACCTGATACCAGGATTTTTCCTGCAGGCAGAACTGGTGTACTACCCTTCTGCACAACCATTACGGGCGTTGATCAAGAGCCAGGTAGTAGCAGCCACCATACCTCCCGTTTCAGGTATAAGCAGCTGGCAGGAAGTGGCAGAGTTAGAAACAGCTTACAATAGTGTATTGCCATTCAACACAGCAAGACCATTCCTTATGCAACAGGTAAGACCAGTGCAATATGAGGGAAGCTGGTGGCTGGCAGATAGCAGCAACAGACTGGTAAAAGTGAAAGAGAGTTTCACCGGCATATACCGGTTGATGGCAATCAGTGGTGGTAAACCGTTGGACCTCGCTGTGCTGGGAAGTGAGAATAATTATGAGCCATTGGGAATATTGTGGGGCAACCAATACATTTTCCTCTCAAACTAATAACATGCAGTTCTGGAACCATATTATACAAACAGCCATGCTGGGCACTGATAAAAAACAGATCGCCATCAGCGAACTTCCGGAAGCAATGGCAAATGCAACAACAATCATTACCGGCAATACAGCGATAGATAAAGAAGAACAGTTCTTACAGATAGCCAGTCTGGCAGCTAACTACAGGCAAAGCGGTGCGCAACCTTTACATAAAGAAGGTATCACCATTGAGTTGGCTCCACCGGAAGAAAAGCCTTACTGTAGTAATCGTGCCAGCGGAGTGTTGAAAGATATCCTGGACGAAGATTCCAATCCATTACTCGCGTTATGGCTGGAACACTGTGTCAGCGCCGGACAGCTGACAACTCCATTGTTGCTGCCATTACTACTTGACAAAGCCACACAGCATAAAACACTGCGTACTAATGTAGAGCAGTGTATGGGAAAACGTGGTGAATGGCTGTGTGGATTTAATAAAAACTGGCAGTTCTCCGCAGCAGAAACAGATGAAGAACGTTGGCAAACTGGTAAACCGGATCAGCGGAGACAGGTATTACAACAATTGCGTAATACCAATCCAGCCCTTGCACGTGAATGGTTACAACAAACCTGGGCACAGGAAAATGCCAACAGCAAAGCAGAATTGATTAAAGCACTGGAAGTAAACCTGGGTGCAGAAGATGTGGAATGGCTGGAAAGTATCTCTACTGAGAAAAGTCAGAAAGTGAAAGAGGAAACACTTAACCTGCTCAGACAGATCCCCTCCTCCACTATTATACAGCAATACTGGCAAATAGTACAGCAGGCAGTTACACTCAAGAAAGAAAGTGCCTTTCTGGGCTTAGGTTCCAAGACGGCTTTAAGCATTCAGTTACCAGCTGTTGTAGATGATAAGATCTTTAAAACAGGTATTGAAAAACTGAGTAATGATAAAGCTGTTTCTGATGAAGATTTTATCCTGTATCAACTGATCAGTTTTATTCCTCCGGATTTCTGGGAAACTCATTTTAATGAAACGCCCACAGTTATTTATCAGCTATTTTCAAAACATGAAAATTTACTTCCTGCATTGGGAGAAGCTGCCGGCAGATTTAAGAACCGTACATGGGCTCCATTATTTACCGGCAACACTGGCAGGCATTACCTGAGTTTATTACAATTGCTTCCGGCTAAAGTAAGAGATGCATATGTGGTGAAACATTTTGATGACATGCAGGAAATGGTGATTCCTTTTATTACACAGGATAATATGCCGGAATGGTCGATGCCTGTTGCAATGGCTGCTATCATCTATACCGCATCAGAGCCCTCTCAGTTTACACGAAGTTTTTACAGCAAAAATATTCACCTCATACCGGTGCAGATGGCTGCTGAATTAGCTAACTGCACTCCGGCAGATCCATATAAACATTATACCTGGCGCAGCACCAGTGAATATCTTTTAAAATTGTTGCGATTAAAAGAAAGAATAATACAATCCTTTTCATAAAATATTAAATCTATGTCCCAGGTTTTACGCGGTCATGCAGAACAACTATACGCACAGGAATTAGAAGAACTTAAAAAACAGGATAGCGGGAAAGTTCCTGCTAACTGGAAATTAACACCGCAATCGGCTGTTACTTACCTGGTAGGTGGTAAACTGAAGAACGGCTTTGAAGTAACACCCAAATACATCGGCAGCCGCCGGCTAATGGAAATTGCGGTGGCTACACTCACGACAGACAGGGCATTATTATTATACGGTTTGCCCGGTACAGCAAAAAGCTGGGTGAGCGAACACCTGGCTGCGGCTATCAGCGGCGACAGTACAATGATCATCCAGGGAACCGCCGGTACCAGCGAAGAATCTATCCGTTATGGATGGAATTATGCACGTTTACTGGCAGAAGGTCCAAGCGAAAATGCTATTGTGGAAACACCAGTGATGCGGGCTATGAAAGATGGCAAGATTGTACGTATTGAAGAGTTGACACGTATCGGGGCAGATGTGCAGGATACGCTCATCACCATCCTGTCGGAAAAAATGCTGCCCATCCCGGAACTGAATAAAGAAGTGCAGGCCATTCGCGGCTTCAATGTGATAGCCACTGCCAACAACCGCGACAAAGGTGTGAACGATCTTTCCAGTGCATTGAAACGCCGTTTTAATACCGTGATATTACCAGTGCCTGATACCATAGAGGAAGAAATAGATATTGTAAAACGCCGTGTGGAAAGTTTTGAGAAAGTGATGGAAGTACCTGCCGAAGCTCCGGCATTACATGAGATCCGCCGTATTGTGACCATCTTACGGGAGTTACGCAATGGTGTGACCCTTGACGGTAAAACAAAACTGAAGGTTCCTTCCGGTACATTAAGTACAGCAGAAGCTATTTCAGTAGTGAACAGCGGTTTGTCAATGGCGGGTTATTTCGGCGATGGCAGACTGACGGCAGAAGATATGGCCGCTGGTATTATCGGTGCAGTAATAAAAGATCCTGTGCAGGATAAAATAGTATGGCTGGAATATCTGGAAACAGTAGTGAAAACAAGGGAGGACTGGAAAGATATTTACAGGGCCTGCAGAAATATGATGTAATGGTTCATACACTGGGAATACGTCACCATGGGCCAGGAAGCGCAAGGAATGTGAAAGCATTTCTCGAAGCAACAAAGCCCGATATTGTATTGGTAGAAGGCCCTCCGGAAGCGGATGCAATTTTACAATGGAGCAATCATACAGAACTGAAACCTCCAGTAGCTATCTTAATCTACCAGTCAGATAATCTGCAGCATTCCGTTTTTTATCCTTTTGCGGAATTCTCTCCTGAATGGCAAGCCATCCAATATGCTTACGAGCACCATATACCCGTGCGCTTCATGGATATGCCAGTGGCACATGTATTTGCTCTACGGCAGGAAGAAACAGTACATGAACATCAGGAAAATCCGGTGGGCTGGCTGGCAGAAGCTGCTGGTTATACCAATACTGATAAATGGTGGGAACAAATGTTTGAACACCGTACCGGCAATGAACAGGTATTTGAAGCCGTAAGTGAAGCCATGCATACGGTAAGAGAAATGGCTCCGCCGGATAAAGATCCTAATGAACCGCTCCGGGAAGCCTGGATGAGAAAAATAATCCGGCAGGCACAGAAAGAAATGTATACGGAAATAGCAGTGATTTGCGGGGCATGGCATGTGCCTGCGCTGACCACTATGCCTTCTCAGAAAGAAGATAATGACCTGCTGAAAGGTTTGCCAAAAGTAAAAACAGAATGTACCTGGATTCCGTGGACTTACGACCGGCTCAGCTTTTATAGCGGCTATGGTGCGGGGATTCATAGCCCCGGATGGTACGAACATATCTGGCAGTTTCCCCACGATGATGGTACTCAGTGGATGGCAAAAGTAGCCCGGCTGTTCCGTGAAAAACAGATGGATACCTCCGTTGCACATATTATAGAAGCGGTACGACTGGCACAAAGCCTGGCAGCATTGCGCGAACGTCACAGGCCAGGACTGGAAGAATTGAATGAAGCAACGCTGAGCGTGTTATGCAACGGTGAATCTGTACTCATGAAACTGATCCATGATGAACTCATCGTCAGTAATAAAATCGGTGGTGTTCCTTTCGATATTCCTAAACCGCCTCTGCAGGCAGATATAGAAAGGCTGCAAAAGAAGTTACGTCTGCCCACTACTGCCGACTGGAAAGATTATGTGTTGGATTTAAGAAAAGAGAATGATCTGGAAAGAAGTATTTTCTTACATCGTCTGCAATTACTGGATCTCAATTGGGCAGAAAAGGTGGATGTAAGTGGTAAGGGAACTTTTAAAGAGCAGTGGCGCTTACAGTGGGATCCTGCCTTCATTATAGATATTATTGACAAAGGAGTATGGGGTAATACGGTAGAAACGGCTGCTGCTGCTTATGTGAAACATATGGCCACCAGCGCCTCCTCCCTACAGGTATTATGTACCCTGCTTGAAAATGCATTACCGGCAGAACTGCCACAGGCCGCAGCTGTGCTGATCCAACAGGTAAGTAACCTGTCTGCCGCTACCGGGGATGTTATCCAGTTAATGGAAGTAATTCCGCCACTTGTAAGTATCAGCCGTTATGGCAACGTACGTAAAACTGATGCAGAGCTGGTTACGGATATAGCCGTGGGCATGATCACGCGGATTTGTATTAGCTTGCCCGGTGCCTGCACCGGCATTGCAGATGAGGCGGCACAAACATTACTTCAGTTGTTCCTGCAAATGAACAACACGGTAAATATTTTACAGCAGCCGGATATCACCTCCCAATGGCAGCAAACATTGCATAAGATAGCGGCCAGTAACAGCACCAGTCCGATACTTGCAGGGTATAGCACCCGCCTGCTGGCAGACTATAAATTATTCAGCAGTGAGCAGTTGGTACAGGCCTTTTATAGTGCGATGTCTGCCGCTATACTTCCGAACATTGCAGCAGCCTGGCTGGAAGGTTTTCTCAAAGGCAGTGGAACATTATTGCTGATAGATGCTGATCTGTGGCGCGTTGTAAACGACTGGGTACACCAACTCGATGAGAATAATTTTATCCAGGTATTACCATTGCTGCGCCGCACCTTTGCCGGTTTTTCTACTCCGGAAAGGAGAAAACTCGGCGAAAAAGTGAAACATGGAGACAGCAAAACACCAACGTCTCAGCCAGAGAATATTATTGCAGATGAAAGGGCTGCTAAGGGCCTGCCCGTTATCATGCAGTTATTAGGTTATAAAAATACGGATGTATAACATAGGATAATTATCAAATGTCTGCTGTTATCATTCAGTTATCAGGTTATAGAAACAAGGACGCATAATTACAATACACCAGTTCTTATACGGTTGAGTTACAAACAGGAAACAAACAAATGATGTATACTATTACCGGTGTGAAACCAACCTATAGTTATGTCATAAAAATCATTTAGCATGACACAGGAAGAAGAACAGATTCGCAAATGGAGGCTAATATTGGGAGGTGAGCAGAATGATGGTACGGACTTCAAACTGAATAAAACAGACCTTCAGATGGATGGCGCGCTATCTGCATTATATGATAGCGACCGGCAGGGTGGACTTGGTCCCTCCTCTCCTAACGTGAGCCGCTGGCTGGGCGATATCCGTACTTTCTTTCCCAATACCGTAGTACAGGTGATGCAGCAGGATGCCCTGCAGCGGTTAAAACTCACCCAGATGCTGTTTGAGAAGGAGATGCTGGAACAGGTGGAAGCTGATGTGCACCTGGTAGCAACTTTGATGACACTTAGCCGGGTAATCCCTGACAAAACTAAAGATACCGCCCGGAAAGTGGTACGTAAAGTGGTGGATCAGTTACTGGCTAAACTAGCACAGCCAATGCAGCAGGCTGTGACCGGCAGCATCAACCGAAGCACCCGGAATACCAGGCCCCGGCATAATGAAATCAACTGGCATAGTACCATCCTGAAAAATCTGAAACATTATCAACCTGAGTATAAAACCATTATCCCGGAAACGCGCATTGGTTATGGCCGCAAACGTACCTCACTGAAAGATGTGGTGCTGTGTCTCGATCAAAGCGGATCGATGGGAACCTCTGTGGTATATTCGGGCATCTTTGGCAGTGTAATGGCCAGCATCCCTGCCGTGAACACTAAAATGGTGGTATTTGACACTGCCGTGGCAGATCTGACGGAAGAACTGACTGATCCGGTGGAGCTGCTGTTTGGCGTGCAGTTGGGTGGAGGTACTGATATTAATGCGGCATTGACTTATTGTCAGCAAATCATTACCCGCCCATTGGATACAGTTATGGTATTGATCACCGATCTTTTTGAAGGAGGAAATCCGCTCAAAATGCGGCAGAAAGCCACAGAACTCGTAGCTGCCGGCGTTCAGGTGATCGTTTTGCTGGCCCTGAACGATGAAGGAGCCCCTTCATACGATCATGAGAATGCACAGTTCCTGACAAATCTTGGCATCCCGGTATTTGCCTGTACCCCAGATCTTTTCCCCGATCTGATGGCCGCGGCATTGAGTAAACAGGATATTACGTCCTGGGCTGCCAAAGAAGAGATCGTACTAAAGAAATAAGGCACTATACTAAAGTATACCATTCATGGATAGCTGGAATTAGGCAATTTCCACTAATTTTGGCCCTTTATTATGAATACGACTACTCCAATATTGGATATTCCATCCACTATAAAATATTATCTGTCACTTGACAAAAAAGTGGAACAGAGTTTTGGGATGGATAAATATGATGAGCTCCTGCATCCTGATAATTTTGCATTACTCAGCAATGAAGGTAGCGTGAAGAAAGGAATGCCAATCAAAACGGATCATTACGCTGTCATACTTTGTATACGTGGTAGCTGTTCTAAAACAGTAGGGGCATTTACTTTTGAAGTAAAGCCCATGACCCTGCACATCGTTTCTCCAAGATATATTACTTCGTTCGAAAATGCCTCAGAGGATCTGCTGTTATATATGGTGATGTTTAAAAAGGAATTCATTGCAGATAGCTTCATCAAACAAAGTGTGCTCGATCCTTTGATGGATCTGAATCCGGCTTGTCCTCCCATCTATAAATTATCCGAACCTGACTTTGTAAAAATAAAGCACCTGTATGAAAAAATGGATCTCGAATACCGGGATAACAAACCATTTTATCTGCAGATTATTCGTCTGAAACTGGTAGAATTGCTATATGAAGTAAACCGTTCTTTTGAACAGTGTACTGATAGTAAACCACACCATCAACTATCCAGACAATATACGCTGTTTGTAGAATTCAGGAACCTGGTAGAAGATCATTTCCTGACCAAAAGAACAGTACAGGAATATGCTGATATGTTACATGTATCGGCTAAACATCTGAGTGAAGTGGTGAAACAGGAAACCGGAAAAAATGCATTGCAGATTCTTCATGGCAGAATGTATCTCGAAGCCCGTCTGCTGCTAACAACCTCATCTCTGAGTGTAAAAGAAATTTCTGATCAGCTGAACTTCGATACCAGTTCTCATTTCAGCCGCTTCTTTAAAAAGTTTGCAGATGAGAATCCTTCAGAGTTTAAAAAGTTTTCTACAACCCCATTGTCATAAAAAGCAAGAAAACTTATAGCTTTGTTTAGGGGAGTTAGGGGACACATAATAGTGAGTCTATATACTGAACGCACATTGAACAAAGATTGGACATTCGTTGGACAATCTTTGATCAGGGATAAGTGTTCAAAGATTGTCCAACGAATGTTCAATGTATGAAGCAAATATCAACTCAACCCCAACCCTCCCGGAAGACATTATTAATTTATTCTGATTAGCTATACACTTTGCATTTTCGCAAATAAGCTGATTTACAACCATTTAGAATATAATTCAAAAAAGGGGTGCATCAATTTTTGATACAACCCCTTTCTGTTTTCAAAATTGACTCTCCCTGAACTATGAATTCCTATAATCCAAATGCGTAAGCAACCCTTATCCCTATTGTATTGTTTGATTCTCCTCCGTCAACAAACTTCGAATTCCCTTCAAATTTCACACCGGCATCAAGATAATTCCCTTTTTTAAGGTGAATTAAATACCCTATCTGCGGACTGTAAACAAATGCGGTCGATTTATCATTATACAAACTTGTTCCGTTTGTAATGAAGGTCACACCTGCCTGTCCCTGTACATATAAATTCAGTTTGTTTACCGGGTAATATCTCAAACCAGCTTTTACAGGAATGAGTTGCAGATCCTTTATGCCGGGAGCATTGTCTGCAAAAACATTGGTATAACCGGCGTTCAGATTTACATACAATGTTCTTTTGATAATAGCCAGATCCCCCTGTATTGATCCCCCTAATGACCAGTTATAATAATTGTTCCAATTCCCTACCGGTATTCCTGCTTCTGGTCCTGCACTTAAAATTAAAGCCGGTCTTTCATTTTTACTCTGTGCGTTTGTTCCTATTGCCAGGCCCATAATCAGGCACAATGAGGCAATTCCTACCTTGATTGTCTTTTTCATCGTCTTTCGTTTTATCTAATTTTAATCTATCGTTTATATCCACAGCTGTTGTATAAATCTTATGATGCAAAGGTATAGTCGTCTGTAAGTTCTATCAATTCCAAAATGACGGATAAAAAAACCAATTTTTCCTATCGTCATAAAAAGCCCAATTTTCCCTGCCCCCGGAAAAATTGGTTACCTATTCCGTTCTTTTGGTTTTCATATATGGGGCGGGGATACTAATTTTGCCACCTGAACTAATTCTGTACAAAATACAGTTTTAACAGTTGTAGGTTAAGTAATAGACGGGGATAATCATATCCCCGTCTTTTTTATGGGTACTCCAATAGCATTTTCAAAATGCAGTCTAAAGACCATCCTGGTTCATTCCCTCCAGGATCTGGCAATGATAAATGTAATCACGATAAGAACTGAACTCACTCGGATAATTAAACCCATAAGGCCAGAAGTGCTGACTATCCCCATGAATCTGGACTGTAGAGTCGCCGGTGATTGTCCTTAAAATCTGTGTAGCATTGGCTCCTGTGTAAATACCACTTACAATTAGTGTGTTCCACCATATGCTGGATGTTCCTACACCTACAGTATGTGCCACTTCGTGCAATGCAGTAGCAGCATTCATGTAATAAGTGTTTGAACCAAACCGGATACTCCCGTTAATATTCCCGTCTGCAGTAGCTACAGAAGGAACATATGTGACAGTGATTGATTTAGTGAACGTAGTATATGCGTTCATGTAGTACACCGCCGTATCCATAGCAGCGGTAATTAACGCATACGCTGCCTGCTCTGTCGACGTTGGATTGGCCGACCGGACCAGCGTATAAGTTACATTTCCTGTTACAGCAACTTCGCTGTTGATTGTGGCCTTCGTAGAAGCATCTTTAATAGTGAGTTCGGCTTCATTTTTTGAGCAGCTGGAAACTGTAACCGTCAAAGCAACGATTACAGATAGCAAACAAGGGTTCTTTTTCATACTTACATTTTAAGTGGGTTTACAATTCGGGTTTCAAAAGATATTCTACAGTATTTTATTTTCCTTATTATGGATTGATCTGTTTTTATCCGCGGAATGGATAATACCAAGATAAGTATTAATTGTATAAAAGACAATTTATAAAGGCACTCAGTCGAGTTCTCCGGCGTGATTACCAGCCAGTCACTATCTTAAATTTAATTTCCTTTTTAATTGTCAAAATAAGGATATATGCGGTTAAAATACTGCCACATATACAGAAAGAATATACGGAGACATTATATAAATACTTAACAATTAGTTAAGGTATACTAAGGAAATGTTAAAATTATAACTTCGATATTTGCACCATCATACCATTATCAATCATCCGTCGTTGTTTTAACCTGCTATGCCATAATCAGTCAGCCTATTCATTTTAAAGTAAGTATAATGAATATGCCAGCATTGTTATTATAGTCCATACCGGATATTGAACTTAAAATAATTATCAAAAAACAGTTATGCCTAAACCATTTAAAGCATTCGCAGGAATGCTAATGCTACTGCTATTTTCTTTCCCCATCATGGCGCAGAAATTAATTAATGGCCATGTACTTTCGTCTGTCGACCAAACGCCTATTCCCAGTGCCACAATCATGCTGAAGGGAACAAAGACAGGCGCTGTGACCAATGTAGATGGCAGCTTTCAGTTAAAGGCAGAAATTGGCGATATACTGGTGATAACCGGATTGGGTATCTCTAAAACCGAATTTAAGATCACTGGTACTGAAATCACTATCCCCGTTGCGGCCAATGCAAGTGACCTCAACGAAGTGGTAGTAACTGCCACAGGAGTAAAAAAAGAAGTTAAGCGTCTTGGATATGCTATTCAGGATGTGAAGGCTGCAGATCTTACTCAGGCCCGCGAACCCAGTGTTTTAAATGCATTGAAGGGCAATGTGGCTGGTCTTACAATTAATATTACCGGCGAAATCGGGCACTCTCCCGATGTGATTATGCGTGGTGAAGGAACTCCAATGTATGTGGTAGACGGGGTACCGCTTAGCTCAGATACCTATAATATTAATCCGGACGACATTGAAAGTTTTACCGTACTGAAAGGCCCCAGCGCAGCAGCACTGTATGGTTTCAGAGGTAAAGAAGGTGCTATTATTATTAATACCAAAAGAGGAAGTAAAAATAAAAGAGGATTCAGTGTGGAAGTAAATACTTCTACCCAGTTCAATAAAGGATTCATATCCTTACCTAAATACCAGGATGATTATGGTGCAGGTGAATATGGTAAATACGCTTTTGGAGATGGTAAAGGCAGTGGTGTGAATGACTATGATTATGATGTATGGGGACCAAAGCTGGACGGCCGTTTATTACCTCAATATGACGGAGCATATGATGCCAACACAACCTACACCACAACTTTTGAAGACGGTACATCTTTTAATGGTCATATAAAACCAACTGCCTGGGTACCACGTGGTAAAAATAACCTGACACGTTTCCTGCAAACCGGCTTACTTAACAGTCTCAGTGTAGCTGTAAGTTCTTCAACTGAGAAAACAGATCTGCGTTTTTCATTAGGTAACAGTTATCAGAGAGGTATTGTTCCGAATACAGACCTGAATAATTTTAACGCTTCCGGTAGCATTGGCTACAAATTCTCGAAGCGCTTTACCATGAACACCTACTTTAATTACAGCAGACAATCTACCAAAAACATTCCCGACGTACAATACGGGCCAAACAGTATCATTTACGATATGGTATTATGGGGTGGTGCAGACTGGAATGTGGATGACATGCGCGACTACTGGCAGCCAGGTAAAGTAGGCGTACAGCAGAAATACGCGGAGTATTACAGATATAATAATCCATGGTTCATGAGTAAAGAATGGCTCAGAGGGCACTATGTAAATAACGTGAGCGGTTACACTTCACTGAATTACAATGTGAACAGTGCTATAGATATTACCCTGCGCCCAAGTATTACTACCTACAATTTTACCAACACAGAGAAATTACCCTACTCTGCTACTGTATATGACAGACCAGAACACAAAGGTGATTACCGTGTAGATAATCGTTCCCTGTTCGAATCAAATGTGGAATTACAGGCTAAATACCACAAGAATGCTATACTGGGATTCCTGGATGTACAGGGATTGATAGGTGCGAATTCAAGGAACTTCCGTTTCAATTCAGCATTCACTACTACAAATTACCTGAACGTACCAGGTGTATATTCTTTTTCAAATTCCTTGAATCCAATACAGGCTGCTTCCTATAATGCAGATATGAAAGTATTGAGCGGATATTACTCTGTAGACCTTGGTTATAAAGCATATGTAACTGCGAACATCACCGGTCGATTCGATAAATCTTCTACATTACCGGCATCTAACAACACCTATTTCTATCCTTCATTCAATCTTGCTACTGTAATTTCTGACTACGTGAAAATGCCTTCAGCCATTTCATTCCTTAAGCTCAGAGCTTCTTATGCAGAAAGTAAAGATGGTGGTACCAATAAATACTTTTCACCAAATGTAGGTACTCTCGCAGGTGGTGGTTATGGCTATACATTTAACTCACCATATGATGGCCCCAGCTACCGGTTCACACAAACCTATAGATTGTCTTCCTACTATAAAAACCAAAATAGTGCCGTATACAGCGATGAGCTTGTAGATAATAATATTAAAACGGCCAACAGAAAAGCATATGAATTCGGTATTGATATGCGCTTCCTTGAAAACAGATTAAGCCTGGACGCTACCCGTTACCGTTATAAGAATTACCTGATTTTTTCGGCTGACGTTTCTCAGGCTAGCGGCTATTCCAACCTGCTAAAAAATCAGGGTATTACAGAAAATAATGGTTGGGAAGTTACACTGAATGCATCTCCGTTCAAAAAGCGTAATGGCTTTTCATGGGATGTAAATGTAAACTGGTTCAAGTTTGTAAGAACATGGGTAGACAAACCAAGTGGTGATAATTATGTACACAGTGGTACCCGCTACGATCTGGTGACAGGAGATGCATTTGTACGTACATCTGCAGGGAAACTGGTAATAGATCAAACCTCCGGTTTGTTATTACGTTATTCGGATCTTGGTGTGAATGCACAGAAAGTATTTGGTCATGCTGACCCTGACTGGCAGTGGGGAATCACCAATACCTTCAGCTATAAAAGATTTGCTTTCCGCTTTAAATTCGATGGTATGGTTGGAGGTGTGATCGAGGATTACGTACGTAAAAAGACGTTACAGGCAGGCCGCCATACAGAAACTATAGAAGGGAAATTTGGTGCAGCCCGTCCGAACGATGCACTTGGTTCCAGCGGTTTTTCTTATGTTGGTGATGGCGTAAACTTAACTGGTGGCAGCATAATACTGGATCCGATCACAGGAAAGATCTCAAATGAAAAAGCACTGACTGAAAGCAGCAACACTACGAAAACATCGGTACAGCAGTATGCAACAAGAATGGCTTCCGTTCCGGACCTTGATATCATTAAGAAGACTTATGCCAAGCTGAGAGAAGTAACATTTACGTATAACATACCTTCCAACTTATTTGGCGGACAGGCATTGATCCAACAGGCTTCTATTTCGTTCGTTGGCCGTAATCTTCTGTACTTTTTCCCTAACCGCTATAAAGATATGGATATTGATCAGTATACAATGGATAGTGGTTCTGCACTTCAAACCCCTACAACACGCAGTTATGGGTTTAATTTAAACGTTACATTTTAATACCTGAAAGAATGAAAAGATATCAGCATATAATAAGTATTGCACTTACCGTCCTGATTTTGTCGGCGTGTAATAAAAAAATAGAATCACTCCAGTCCAACCCGAATGAACCCATCAGTGTAACCGCCGAGCTTATTCTGGGAGCAATCCTTACCGACATGTCCGGAACACAAGATGTAGGTGCACTGAACGGATATGCCTCCTGGGGCGGCGTACATCGCTGGAACCAGTATTATTGCCGTAACTATGAATATTATGGAGATAACCAGTATAACTGGCAGGATGGTTCGTTCGACGGATATGTAGTATTGAAGAATGTGGTACAAATGGAAAAAGAGGCATTAAGCCGTGGTGCAGCAGCAATAAACCCTTATGAGTCGATCGGCAAATTCGTAAGAGCTTATTATTTCTATAACATGACATCTATGATGGGAGATATTCCGCTGGATGAGGCACTACAGGGAACAGCGAATCTGACACCCGCTTATGCTACCCAGAAAGAGGTATTCCAATACATACTTAATACATTAGACTCTGCCAATACACACCTCACTTCATTGATCAGTGAGAAGGATGCAACACTATCTAATTCTACACAGGATATCTACTACGGAGGAGATCTGTCCAAATGGCAAAAACTGGTGAATACATTCCGGTTACGTGTTTTACTTAGCCTTAGTAAACAAACAGCGGATGCCGACCTGAACGTGGCAACACAATTTGCTAACATCATCAATACGCCGGCTAAATACCCGGTTTTTACAAGTATCGATGACGATTTTCAGTTTACCTATGTTGCTACTTATAATGTATATCCGCAAAGTCCGAATAACTTTGGTTCTGATGCACAGCGGTACAATATGGCAAACACTTATGTTAAGAGCCTGACAGATCTGAAAGATGCCCGTGTGTTTGTTACCTGCGAACCTGCCTGGAATCTGGTTACAAGCAAAGGATATTCAACAACTGATTTTAACGCTTTTGTTGGCGCCAGCACCGGTGAATCTATTGCTGTTATGTACTCCGATGCTATCTCTGGTAACCTCTCGCTGATCAATCGTAAAAGATATTACAGCGGCTACACTGGAGAACCGGATGTATTGGTAGGCTACAAGGAAATGTGCTTCAACATTGCAGAGGCCATCAATAGAGGATGGATTTCAGGTGATGCAGAAACCTGGTATAAATCAGGGATCATTGCTTCTATGAATTTCTACGGACTGACTACTACCCAAACAAATTTTACGGCTTATTTCCTGGAGTTTGGTAAGTCGCTGGGCGATTTCACTTCGTATCCTTTTACCTTCGATTTTAATGCATATTATGCGCAAACCAAAGTGAAATATGCCGGTGGTACAGACGGACTAAACCAGATTCTGCTACAGAAATACCTGACCATGTTCCAGAATTCAGGATGGGAAGCTTATTTCAACTACCGCAGAACAGGTATCCCCGCATTTGATGGAGGTACTGGTATCGGCAACAGTGGTGTTATTCCACTCCGCTGGGGATATCCCAGTTCAGAACAAAACCTGAATGCTACCAACTGGAAGAGCGCACTGGCTAACCAGGGCTTCGGTTCGGATGATATCAACGGAAAAATCTGGATGATTAAATAAAGTTTTTATAGCAGTTGAAGAATAAAAAAAGCCTGTATCAGAAGCGATACAGGCTTTTTTTTATTTGGAACCGCTAACACTAATAATTCAATGTAACACCTGCACCAAATCCCATATCACTATCATAATGGGTTGAAAAGGAAAAATATTTGGTGACGATATACCTGAATCCGGCCATATATTCTTTATCCGTATTTGCCATAAAGTTAAACCGTAATCGTTTTGTAACGGGTACATCTTCCCGGCTCAACTGAAATCTTAACTTCCCATCTGTATCTATAGAAGCATCTGCTATTACCAGCAGAGGTAAAGTATACTCCACCCCCGCATGAAAAGCACTACGGTAGTCTTTTGTATTGACTTGTCCGAACAGGTTCTTTTCAGGCGCATCCATTCTACGGTAACGAAAATCCCAGCCGATATAAGGGAACAGCCACTGCATTTTCCCAAAGTATCTTCCTAAATGACTTTCACTTTCATAACCATGCTCCGGTGTGAGGCCAATGCGCCATTCTGTTTGCAGGCGATACCTGGTATTGGCAAACATTAATTCGCCGTCACTGCCATTGCTTTCCAGTCCTACTTTTGCCATAGGATGAATTTGTCTATCATCAGCATAGATCTTTTTTATAGCCTTTTCAGGATTCGGTATCTCAGGATTTGCCGGAGAATTTTCATAACTGAATATTCTGCCCATGCCACTCATCATGTGATAAAGGATATGACAATGGAAGAACCAGTCACCACTTTCTGTAGCTGCAAACTCCAGTGTATCCGTTTCCATGGGCATAATATCCAGTGTATTTTTCAGCGGGGAATAATCTCCGTTTCCGTTTAACACCCGGAAGAAATGCCCGTGCAGGTGCATCGGATGCCGCATCATTGTACCGTTATACAGGATGATCTTTACGTTCTCTCCTTTTTTGATCAGGATCTTATCAGATTCTGAAACGGTTTTGTTATTGATGCTCCATACATAACGGTTCATGTTGCCCGTCAGATTAAAATGTAATACTTTTTCCGGGCCTGGAGGTAAAGTGGTTTTAACCGGAGAGCGGAGCATTCCGTAATTCAGTGTTACTATATCTCCACCACTATCCATCTGCATTCCTTTCATATCATGATCATGCTTTTCATTGCCCGACAATTCAGAATACATTACCGTATTCATATCCATCTGTTGCAAACTCATCTGCATGTCCATATCATTCATCTCACCGTTCATCTTCATCATATCGTTCATCATCTTCATCCCTTCAAAGTATTTCAACCTGGGTAGATGTTTGGCTGGCATATCCATACCACTGCCAAGCAATAACGATGTTGAACGGGTGCGGTCTTCTGATGTGGCCAGGAATTCATACCGCATATTTTCAGGAATGGTCACTACTACATCATAGGTTTCTGCCACACCAACAATGAGGCGGTCTACTTCTACCGGTTCTACATCCATACCATCATTAGCCACTACTGTTATTTTCCCGCCTGCATAATTTAACCAGAAATAAGTGGAAGAGCTGCCATTTACAATCCGTAACCGGACTTTATCACCCGCTTTAAATTGTGGTTGCTCATCTATAGTTTTACCATTGGTCAGGAACCGGTCATAATACACATCACTAACATCCATTGCCAGCATCCGCTTCCATTCATTTGTCAGTTTAGTTTTGAAATGTCCTGCTTTTGCGGCCTCTGCATAACTCTGTACACTGTTCTTTCGAATAGCATACCAGTCAGTCGCAATATGCAGTCTGCGATCAACCTCATAAGGTTTATCGTCTGTCCAGTCGCTAAGTAACATCGTGTATTCTTTCTCCGGGCCGGCCTTCTTTTTACGGATTACCAGGGCACCATACATACCGCTCTGCTCCTGCAACATGGTATGTGAATGATACCAGTAGGTACCACTCTGCACCAGAGGAAAGCGGTACAAATGTGTTTCTCCCGCTTCAATGGGAGCCGTAGTCAGATAAGGTACACCATCATACCGATTGGGCAGGATCAGGCCATGCCAATGTATGGAGGTAGACATGTGCATGGTATTATGGACATATATTTCCGCGGTATCTCCTTCTGTAAAATATAATGTGGGTGCCGGAATAGATCCGTTAATTGCAATAGCAGAACGCGACTTCCCGGAATAATTCACCGTGGTATCAGATACATACAGATCGTAACGGACCACACCAGCAGATGGCTTATTATAATGCGTTTCCTGCATTTTCATAGGATGCTGCGCAAATACAGATCCATATACTAAAAGCAGGATAATTGAAAAAAACTGTCTCATACGGTTACTTTATAATATCACTTACTTTTTCGCAGGTTAACATCTGCTTACCATACCCAAAGGTAGAGCTTCATCCCTTCTGATCGTTTATATAATTATGGGGAGGATTTATATAATTTACGTATTCTGCCTCAACCTTTTATTTAAACAAGGCATCTATCATTATCTCTCCAATGGTTTCAAATGGCTACAAATGCCTTATATATATGCTGATAACAGGATTCAAAATGATAAAACGAAATATGCCTTAAAGGATTAACTTTGTTACCTGATTAAACAACGAAAATTGGGGACTCATTTATTTCCGGAAGACTTTAATTCCAATGACAGTATTACGATTTTAAGTTATCAAACTTTCTCAGATACTGCAAAAAACAAGATCACTCTTAGTCAGAATCTTTTTAGTTTTCTTATAGAAGGAACAAAAAGCGTTTCCTATTCACAAAAGAGTGCCCGGATCGATAATACGGAGTTTTTACTACTCTCGTCCGGTAATTGCTTAATGAGTGAGAGAACGGCTCCTTCCAACGGGACTTATAAAAGTATCCTGATCTTCTTTGATAATAGTGAACTGGTCAGTTTTTTCCTGAAACACGCTAATACTTTCGATACTAAAACAAAAAGCAGTTCTCTTGAAGAACCATTCATTGTATTTCAACTGGATGATTTTCTTCAGAATTTTTTAGCGTCGTTACACCTGATGCTGAATAATAAAAAACCTGTTTCAAAAGCTATGCGGGTGTTAAAATTAGAAGAGCTGATGCTGTACCTGTGTGATAAATACCCACAGGAAATCATGAATCTTCATACATCAGTATATGAAAACCAGGACGAAATTACCATACGAAAAACCGTAGAAAACAATATAGGGAATTATATTACCATCGATGAGCTGGCATTTTTATGCAACATGAGTATATCAACGTTCAAAAGGAAATTCTCAAAGCTATACGGTACTTCTCCCAATAAATGGTTTCTGCAGAAAAGAATGGAACTTGCTGCATCACTGTTGCGCAACAGTAATGAAAAGCCCAGCGATATCTATCATAAGGTAGGGTATGAAAACCATTCCAGCTTTACACAGTCTTTCAAACAAACATTCGGACTCACCCCCAGCGAGTACCAACAGCAAAATTGAACTTCTATCTGTAACTTTTGAACCGATAGCCTTAACTGACAGTTCCGCAGCATTCTACCTTTGTACTCTAACAAAAAGGTAAAATGAAAAAGATCCTGTTTCTCTTTGCAACTGCTATTATCTGCACAACTGCATCTGCACAAACTTTTACTTTAAAAAGTAATGATATGAGCGGACAAATTTCCAATAAGCAGTATGCTAATTTCATGGGCTTCACCGGTGAAAATTTATCTCCCCAATTATCATGGGAGAATGCACCTGCCGGCACCCAAAGTTTCGCTATTACTATTTACGATAAGGATGCACCTTCCGGTAGTGGTTTCTGGCATTGGGTGGTATATAATATCCCTGCAGACACCAAAGAAATAAAAGCCGGCGCAGGTGATGTTACAAAGAATTTATTACCAGCCGGAGCCATCCAGGGTAACACAGACATGGGCATACCGGGTTATGTAGGGGCTGCACCTGTTCCTGGTCTTCCACACGAATACCTGGTAACAGTATATGCCCTGAAAAGCAAATTAACTTTAGATAAGAATGCTACTGCTGCATTTATCGGGTTTAATATTTCATCTATTCTGATTGCGAAGGCATCTATCGTTGCTTACGGGCAAAGATAAATTTAATGGGATTGGGTAATATTCTTTACCCAATCTCTTTCCCATGCAAACCAGTCGGGAGCTGTCTTAGTCTTTCCTTTCAGATAATCAAAATACAATTCCCAGCGCTTTTTATAAAACGTTTTCATCATCCCGCTCCACTCTTTATATGCATATTCATGAAGATTGTCTTCTTTGGGATTATTCTCTCCCCAGTAAGTGATCAGCATCATTGCATTCAAAAGATTGCCTGATCTCATAGCCTGTTGCTGATAAGTACTTAAACGGTAATAAGGATGCGAATCCAGTAGTAAATTGGTAAGATCGTGAAGATGTAGGAATTCCTTTGTTCCCTTATCAAAAGCCGAAGTGTCTTTATTAGTATAAGCAGCTACAAATTCAGCAAATACTTTATCTGCCCTGTTCGCCAGTACCTGCCTTTTGAAATTGATGAGATCAATTTTGTAGGTATTACTTTTAGTGAATAAAGGAGCAGCTTCTTCAAAGCTTTTAACAGCTTTGACAAATACTGTTGTATCATATCCCTTCTTCAGATTACCCCAGCTTGAAACAGATTTTATCTGTAAGGCTGGTCGTGCACACAGGATGTTCTCTGGTGGCCCTTCCTGGTACCCCGGATTGCTGTAAATAGTTTGCAAGAATCCATGCCAGGCACTATCAATCTGTTTATTGTATTTACCATAGCGGGCAGTGGTATATTGATTGATCCAGTCTTCTACTTTGACATGCTCTTTATGCCATCCCAGCTCCATCATTAACTCATAAACGACAGGGTTATTGTTAATCCCTTCCGGCATAATGCCTACACCTTTCATTAAGCTGGCATATTCCCCGTTGGATGCCCTGTATACTTCATCTGCAAAACGCTGAAGCTTGCCACTTAGTCCTGGTCTTTCCCCGAAGTTGGTAACAGTACACCAGATAAAGGGAGTATGTTCATACCCTTTGCGATCCTCCCAGTTATTGGTGTTTTCTCCAAAAAGTTCCTGTATAAGAATTGTTGATTTATCAAGGTCGGCCAACATTTCCTTATGCGGGTTATTCTGCCATCCCTGCAACACCCAGATAGCACCCGGAAAATATTGTTGCATGGCTTTCTGAATGCCTGCACCAGCTTTACCAAGATCCACACCATCAGTGATACCACCTTCATGAAAGGGATCTCCTGAAAAGAAGTGAAGATCTTTTCCATAGATACGTTGTGTTTCTTCATAAAAAATCCCGGCAATACGGGCAAAGGCTGTATCGGTAGGGTCCAGTATATCAGGTCTTCTAAAAGCTCCCCAGTACTTCTGATCAATGATATGTGCCTTTGTTTTATTTTTAAGCGTGCTGGGTACCATCCCATAAAATGCAGGCATTACCGGCTCAATTCCTAATAAGTGCATCCGGGCAATCATCTTTTGTACAAGGGCTTTCCGGCTATCAATCTCTTTTTGCGGCATAGGACCTCCCCAGCCCTGAATGTTCCCCATCAGCCACCAGGCGTTGTACGCAGGACCAGTAATATAATCACTGATCTCTTTTTCTGAATAGTTTAATCTTCTTAGCACATTCTGCCATACTGCTTCTTCGCCGTTAGCTATCAGCATTACGTTTACTCCATTTAAAGCCATCCAGTCAAGTTCATGCTCCCAGTCTTTCCAGTCGTAAAAACTCATGGTGTAATTGTAGGTGCAATAGTTCAACGCATAGCGATATTGCGCTGTTGCATTTACTTTGATACTTTCTTTTATAACAGGTAACGGAGAAACTGCAAACAGATTATCCCCCATATGCGACATAGACCGATGACAATAATATTTCAGATACCAGTTGAGTCCTACGGCAGCAGCATTGGCATTATCAGCACTGATAACCAGTTTCCTGTTTTTAGTCTGTAATGCAAACACATCTTTCCCCTGGAGTGTTTCAAACACAATATGCTGCTGCAACCACGGTACTCTTCTTTTAATTAATTCCTTTACACCGCTAAAATCAGCGGCCAATAACTGTACGGGTAATAGCAGTAAACAAAATATTCTGAACATTATTTAATTATTGCGGCTGATGTGCCCCTTTACTAATTTTATTATTAATGATCCGCGGACGACCATCAATGTCTGTCTGACCATTTACATCAGCACTAATAACTACGCCCGTATTGTTAGCAGGAGAGGTTGACTGAATATGCAGATCCGGCAAGGTACTGCTAACCAGTAATGGATCAATACCATATACTGAAGAAGCGTCATTTACACTGGTAGTTTTCCAGGCACTGAAATCTGTGATAGCCGGACCGTTGGTACTATTCCATATCCATTGTGGTGTACCTGTAGTGAAATAGAGATTATTATCAATCACATTACCACTACCTGTAGAAGTATATTTATGTACAAATACATCTACCGGCCTCGCATATATAATATTGTTCTTAATAACGTTATTAAAGCATTGTTCTGTAAGTCTTATTTCACCTTCTATTTCTCCGAATGCACCCAACTCCTTATTGTTATAATACAAAGTATTATTTACTACATAACAATTACTCGTTCCACCTGATGTATAATTCAGATATCCGCCCATGTAGATCCCTGCTCGCCAGCTGTTAGATACAAAGTTGTTACGAACAATACAATCATTGGTAGGGAAAGCATCATTCTCACTTACAATACCTATGCCCCTGTCTACCTCATGCACGTTATTTTTCTCTATGATAATATTCCTTGCCCCATCAACATATATTCCAATGGCGCCATGACCTCCAAGAGGCCCGGTGGACATATCAATATTGTATAATTCATTCCCGGTTATCAAACCATTACGTGCATAATTAAAAGCAGGTGTAGTATTAGCCGCATAACCACCGGCAGCATCAATACCAATGTTCTCCGCATTGTATATTTTGTTACCACGGATAGTGAATCCATCTACATAACCATTGATAGTAAGGTTTTCACTATATCCGGTGTTACAGTCATGGATCTCATTTCCTTCTACCAGGATGTTCTTCATCGCAATAGTAGTATTGCCTATGATCTCAATTCCATGACCGCTTCTGCCATCTGCCGGAGCAACATTATGTTCTATGTTGTAAATCCTGTTATTCCGTATAATCAGGTTACTGGAGCTGCCATTAGCCCATATGCCATTGACATTTGCCCAGGGAGTACTGCTTTTATAATTACATACATCAAAGCCCTCAAAAGTAATATAACTAACACTGCTGATGGTTACCAGTGCTTCTTTCCCTGTAATGGAAAGCCCTGTTCCATCAATAACAGGAATTTCACCTGTATATGCTTTCAGGGTGATTACTTTATCGAGCCTGCCGGATTTTGGGAAAGCTACTTTTTCGTAATAGATACCTTTCCTTACGATCACGGTGTCGCCTGCTATTGCTTTTCCCAGGGCCGTATTAATACCACGGAGTGGAGCTTTTAAAGTGCCTGCATTGGCATCATTGCCTGCAGGGGATACATAATATGTGTGCGTGCTTTGAACATTGTTATCTGCCGGTGATGGCACGCCTTTACTACAGGCGGCCATCAGCAGGGCTATCAGAAATATATTCATATTTTTCATGAGGGATGTTATTGCGAAACTATTTTCCTTACGCGGTTATTGTTTTTATCCAGTACATATACAATACCGTTCTTATCTACTGCCACACCTCCGGGTGCGCTAAAGGCTGCAGCCTCTCCAATCGCATCTGAATACCCGGCAGATCCGCTGCCTGCATACGTACTTACTACCCAGGAATCAGCGCTTATAAAACGAATACTTTGATCAGCATTGGAGGTACTTCCATCCCAGGTACCATTACCTGCTACATAGATGTTTGACTGAGCATCCACTGCCAGTCCCCAGGGATTTGAAAAACGCGCAACAGTACCGGCACCATTTATATATCCGGCAGATCCTGTTTGTCCGGCTATGATACTTCCAGCCCAGGTACCTTTCTCAAATTTTTCGATTGTATTATCACCGTTTACAGACACAAACAGATTTCCATCTTTATCAAAATCTATTCCTGCAGGGTAATTAAGACCTGTTATTACAGCCGTACTGCTTCCGTCATCATTTATCTTATAAATGTTACCGGGATTGGAGTTGCTTGAGTAATACACAGCTCCGCTAATAGGATCTAAAGCCACACTCCAGGGTGCCTGGCTTCCCCATGCAATGGTGGTAGCAGTACCATCCGGTGTTATTTTCCTGATATCCCAGTTACCGGGATCAACGGTGTATAAATTACCCTGTGCATCTACCGTAACATCGTAAGGGAGACTGAACTGGGCTGCAAGACCCTTGCCATCCGCATGACCTGAAGCATTTGGATTGCCCACAAACGTAGTTACATTTCCCGCGTTATCAATTTTTCTTATACAGTGATTGCCAGGATCAGCAACGTATATATTCAGGTCATTATCTACAGTTAAACCGCAACTCCGGTACCAGTTCTCACCACCAAAATTAAACATAACATCTGCACCTTTTCCATTGGAAAAACCGGCTGTACCATTACCAGCCAGTGTGCTTACAGTTCTGGTAAATACATAATTAAATACATCAGTACTCACCACACTATCCTTTCCTATTTTCACAACTAAATTACCTGAACCGCATTTACTGGGTACTACCGCCATGATCTGTGTGGCACTGGAACCAATAATTGCGAGTGACTGACCATTGATAGTGACGGTAATTGCAGCAGTATCTGTAGAGAAATTACTCCCCGTAATTAATATGGAGGTTGCATTTCCACCTACTGTAGGTGTAAATTGATCAATAGTCATCGGAGAGGAAGCACTATGTGTAAATCCATTATCCTTTTTGCAAGCTGTTATAGCAATCAAACAACCTGCTATGATATATATATAAAGTAGCCTGATCATAATAATTAGTTAAGTTTTAAAAGAAGGAATTCTTTTTACCATCCTGGATTTTGCACCAGCGCTCTGTCTCTTTCAATATCACCCTGGTTGATTGGGAACAGATACATTTTATTATCCCAGTACCGTTGTTGAAATAATTTTCTTGTATAAAAACCGGTAAAAGAAAAACCTAATCCATTATCATTTGCATTTACATCCATGCTGTAGATAGCCTGATTCTCTGCATTTCCCAACATAAGTCTTCTTACCAGTGTATAGTATCTGTCAGCTTCAAAACACAATTCAACCGCTCTTTCTTTTAAGATGTATTTCCGCATCAGGTCCTTGTTTCCTACTGCCTCCGGGTATACTGTTTCTATTCCGGGTAATCCTGCCCGTGTTCTCACCATATCCAGATATGTCACGATATCACCGTTACCGGGATCGTATTCATTCAATGCTTCTGCATAATCCAGCAGGATCTCTGCATATCGGATCAATATGTAGGGGCCGTGGAAAGAAGTAACATCGTTTCTGATATTATCTGTAGCACTAACTCTTTTTAATGGTAAATATCCTGTTATATTATTGCTGCCCGCTGATTTCTGACCCGATTTACCATTATAATAGAACTCTGTCCGCCCTTCCCCATTAATATTCGCATCCGAAGAATAATAATTCTTATCATCTACTGTAGGAGCAGGTATTACAGGACGTCCGTTATATAGTATGTTAGCGTAAAAACGTGGTTCCCGGTTAGCGTACATATTCCAGTCGTTTTTCCTATGTCCCCAGCTATTTGCACCGGCTGTCTGCGCAAAGCCTGTTTCTTTATAATTAGAAGCAGGATCATCGATGGACCGTCCGTTCTCCATGTAAAAAGCATCCACCAGATTTTGTGTCACATCATACAGGTTGTATCCGCCAGGGCCGGGTGATACACATTTTGTATATCCCCAGCGTGACCAGCCAACATTAGCAAAAATAATTTCGTCGTTCCAGTTTGTCAGGAACAGGTCTCTTACGGATAAGTATGGATCGAAGGAGGCGCCTCCGTTATCCAGGTTGGTAAACAATTTATAATTACCACCGTCAATGATCGCCTTTGCCGCTGTTGCTGCTATTTTCCATTTATTTTCATCATAACTGGCAGGGGCCAACGCTGTTCCATCTGTATTTTTAAAATTGGAAAAGTAGGGATTACCATTCCACAGCGGACTGGCAGCCAGTTGTGCCACCTTCGCTTTTATAGCCAGGCAGGCTCCTTTCGTAGGCCGGCCATTATTGCTTGATGATTCCCATACGGCAGGCAGGTTCACTGCTGCCTGCTCCATTAAAGCTGTGATAGTAGCAACACAGGTATCAAAGGGAGCACGGGAATATTGACTAAAATCAGCATCCTGGCTTATCAGACCTGTTAACTTTACATATGGTCCATACTGTCTTAATATCTGCCAGTAATAATATCCACGTAAAAACAGGTTCTCCGCTTTATACTGTGTTTTCAGATCATCACTTAACTGATTAGTGGGAACTTTATCGATATTCTGTTCAAAAACAAAGGACTTTCTGATACCAGCATAGTAATTGCTCCAGGCATAAAAATATCCGCTGGCAGCATTCCAGTTACCACTTACCATTTGCCTTACAGCCGTTGTAGGTATTGATACAGACGTTTCATCAGCAGCACCCATAGTGGCATAATCCCCTCCATCCGTAGTATATACATAACTATAGATATTATACAGGTAAGCTTCAGCATTCGCCTTTGTTTGCCAGATCTGGTCTTCTGTTAAAAGATTGTCCGGTTTTTTATCAAGATATTTGCTACAGGAAGACAATGATATTATCCCCGCTAAAAAAAGCAACAGCTTGTTCATATAATTATCTTTTTGTCTTGTTTAAAATTGTGCTCTAACTCCTACGGTTATAGTTTTTGCATAAGGGTACTTTGCCCCGTTACCCCCCAGTTCAGGATCCCACAATTTGAATTTTGAGAACGTTAAGAGGTTGGTACCGGCTGCATAAAATTCCAGATTACTGATCCCCTTTTTCTTCATATCAGGTGTGATCAGTGAATACCCCAGTGAAACCTGTTTCAGGCGCATAAAACTACCATCCTTCAGCCACCAGCTGCTATTCACATAATTGTTATCACTGGTATTAGTGATCGTTAAACGTGGGTAATCAACATCCTGGCGGGGATTCTCTTTTGTCCACCTGTCCATCGAATTGGAAAGCACATTTGCAGGGTATTGCCCGATACCTGTAAATGGCACAACACCTACACCCGGAGCAGCACCGGTTAAAGTGGTGATATCTGTACCATTGGCCATGATACCTACATCAGCCACACCTGAAAAAATTGCAGAAAGTGATATTTTTTTATACCCAAAATTAAACCCATACCCATAAGACCATGTAGGAAATGAAGACTTACCCAGGTAGGTTCCGTCATTACTATCTATATTACCATCACCGTTCATATCCTCATACTTGATATCGCCCGGAAAAACGATCCTCGTTTGTGTAGGACTTTTATCTACGTCGTTCTGGTCAACAAATAATCCCTTGCTCACATATCCCTTATATTCACCAAAACGATGACCTTCCGGCTGTTGGTAAGGATAGAGGAACTTAGGATTGTCTGCATAAATAATTTTATTCTTTGCGTAGGTGAGGTTACCAAAAATACGGAGGCTGATATCCTTTCCTATCCGGGTACTATATTCAAGGCTACCATCAATACCTCTGTTCTGCATTTCCCCCATATTGGCATAGATATTAAGATCGCTATACCCGGCAATGGAAGAAATAGACTGACGGCCAATCAGGATAGCCGTTCTTTTATCGTTGAAAGCATCTATCGTAAGACTTAATTTATTCCACAATCCTACTTCAAGTCCTATATCTGTTTTAGCGGATTTTTCCCAGGTCAGGTTTTGTGTACCAATCACTGATGCGGCAACACCTCCGTAAGCAGTAGGAGAAGAACCAAATGAAATGCCCTTTTGACCATCTTGTATATAAGTGAGGTAACCATACCGGTCGTTTCTATAATTAGTACCCAACTGATCATTCCCGGTCATACCTACGGATGCCCTGATTTTAAGTAAATTTACCGTATGAGAGAAAGGAGCAAAAAAATCTTCCTTTGAAATCACCCAACCTGCGGATACTGCGGGGAAGTAGCCCCAGCGGTGTCCCGCCTCAAAATTTTCAGAACCGGTAGCACCCACATTTACCTCTGCAAGGTATTTATCCATATAAGAATAAGTGAGTCTGCCAGCCATACTCTGATTGCGGAAAGGAATAGATTGCTTTACGTTATCAGCAACACCTATTACCCTGCTGCGCATTGTACCAACAAGCAGACCGCCAAAAGTATGGTTACCATAAGTACGGTCATAAGCAATATTACCCTCCAGGTACATGATCCGCTCCCCTCTTGAACTGGTAGAATACCCCAGGTATGTACTTCCGTTTCTTACGCGTTCTAATACGAGGTCTCCTTCAGAATTTCTTGAGCCGGCATACCACAGGTCATTATTACCGCTTCTGGTTGTATTGAACTCTCCGTAGGTATCAAATGAAAATCTTCCCATTGCACTCAGTCCCGGCACTACTGCATCCAGCTTTTGATTCAGCGTTAATACAGATTGAACGGAGGGCTTGAATTCAGAACTATAACCTGCATTCTGCACCAGGTTAAAAGGATTGGAGCCGCCATTATTTCTTGGTCCGGCCCACAGATTTCCCGGGTATTTAACAGGGAATGCAACAGGATTTGTAGCATATGCTGCATACCATATATCCGCTGCCGATGTACCGGGATACCGGCTGTTCACCAGCATTGCCGCAATATTCAGAGAAAGTATGGTTGTCTTTGTTACATTCAGATCCACATTACTTCTGAAATCGTATCTTTTAAAATTAAGATTAGGATTATAACCGCTCAGGTCTTTCACTTTATATTGTCCATCCTGATTATAAAAAGACATAGATACATAGTACCTCATGGCTTCTCCGCCCCCGCTCACATTTAAATTAGCGTTGGTCATAGGTGTATACTCCTTATAAATTGTATTGATCCAGTTTACATTGGGATACAGGTATGGATCAAGACCACTCGCAGTTTTTTGGATTACTTCATCAGAATATATAGCGTCATTATTATCATTTACTCTCGCCTCATTATATAACTTCATATAGTTTATCCCATCCAGCATTTTGGGTAACCTGGTCAATCCATTCACCCCGGTTTCCACTTTAGCAGAAATCCTCGGTTTTCCTGCAACTCCTCTTTTAGTAGTGATAATCAGTACACCATTGGCACCCTTAGCACCATATATTGCTGTAGCAGATGCATCTTTCAGCAGGGAAATACTTTGTACATCTTCCGGATCAATATTATTAAAGGCACCACCGAAAGTACTGTTCACATCATCGCGCTGTACACCATCTACAATGATAAGCGGGCTTGTACTCCCTGTGAAAGTACCTATACCCCGGATGGTAAAATTAGGGTTATCGTACCCTGGTTCTCCCCCTCCGCTTTGCATGGATATTACCCCTGCCACCTTTCCTGCCAGGGCATTTGTTAAAGAACGCACAGGCATTCTCATATCTTCCATGTTTACTGTAGATACCGATCCCGTAACAGTTATCTTTTTCTGGCTGCCGAACCCAACAACGACTACTTCATTCAGTTTATCTACTTTTTCTGTAAGTGTAACCTTCAGTGTTTTCTGACCACTAACTTTTACTTCTTCCTGATTCATGCCCATCATGGCCACTTTCAGAATATCATTGTCTGAAGTTTCTATTGAAAAAATGCCCAGTTCATCTGTAATAACACCTTTAGTTGTCCCCGTTATGGTTACTGTTACGCCGGGTAGCGGGTGTCCTTGCACGTCCATCACCTGTCCTTTTACTATCCGGCTTTCCTGCTTTCCCTCTTTTAAGGGAACAGCTGTTACAGGCGCCTTTCTGTCAAGTACAATACGGTTATTTTTTACCTCATAACTTATTTTTTTGTCCTTAAACAGAGAAGCCAATACTTCCTGCAAACTCACTTTGCTGAAGTTAACATCCCGTTTTTCACTATCGTTTAATAGTTGGTTACTATAAACAAGTGTGAATCCTGTTTGCTTTTTAATAGCCTGGAAAATTTGTAACAGGGAGATGTCATGGCCTGTTAACGTTATGGTTGATTGTAGCGGGGAAGTATTATCCTGTGCCTGTGTGATAAAACACACACAGCTCAGCATAAGGTATAGTATACCTCTTCGCATAGCCAACTGGCAATGACGTACACTTTTTCTCATTTTGGTTGATCATTTAGAAGTTATACGATGGTGTAGCATTTAGCTATTAAAAACTGCTTTTCGACATAACTACAACGCATTCTGCAAAAAGGGTGAATGCAAGGGAATATTTTTTTATAAATTTTTTCCGGGAAAGGGATGACTATTTAATAGTCAGCTCATTACCAGAAAGCTGGTAGGTGATATGAGCAGTTGTTTGCAGGTCGTTCAGGAAGTCGGTGAGTTTATTCCGGTCCATTAAACCGGTAGTGGTTACGCCTGCATATTTCTCTTCGTCTAATTTTATATGGATGCCATAAAAGCGGGAAGCCATATCAGCCAGTTCAGACAAGGGCATACTATGGAAATAATATACCCCGTTCATCCATGACAATACTTCTTCCTGGTCAAACGAATGGGTGGTAAATCCTTTTGAGGACTGGTAATCTGTTTTATAACCGGGACGCAGGTCCTGGCTCTCGCCGTTTATACTCCGGGTAATGACGCGGCCTTCGACCAATGCAGTTTCTACATGACCTTCTGTATATGTATTCACATTAAAAGACGTTCCCAGCACTTCTACCTTTGTAAGAGGTGTATGTACTATAAAAGGATGATCCGGGTCTTTAGCGACCTTAAAATAGGCTTCTCCGTCAATATATACCTCCCTTGATGAACTACCAAAGTGGAATGGGAAACGTAAACGTGTAGCAGCGTTCAACCATACCTCAGTTCCGTCCGACAGGATCAGCTTATAATTCTTACCGGCAGGTACCAGCAGAGTATTCTGTATAGTATCTGCAGAAGTGTATTTTAAAGTTCCGCCGCTGGAATTTAAAGTGGCATTGCTCAATGAAGTAATAGTGTCTTTATCTAGTGTGATGGCCTTCCCATTTCCCATTAACAAGCTAATTTGCTGATTACCGGGGTTTTGTTTAATAACATTACTGATTTTATCAGCAGATCTGTCACCGTTTTGCAGTATGAAATAAGCGCCCGCTGCTACCAGTATAAACATGGCCGCAACAGCGGCGATTTTCTTTAAAGGAAATATCCGCGGCTGTTGTTTCCGTTTCAGTTCCTGGAGGTCGCTTTCAGTATCGATCCTGTCGAGGAAATCGTTTGTACCTATGGCGATACTTTCCTTTTCGAGCGAAGTCCAGATTTTCCTGAAAGCAGCATCTTCTGCAAGCATTTTATGGATATACGTTTCCTCTTCTGCAGATAAATTACCTGTCAGCTTTTGTATGTATAACCTTAAAGCCTGTTCATATTGCTGTTCCATATACTAAGCGGAAACTATTTAATGATCCTTATTATTAATTGCATGACGTAATAACTTCAATCCGTTTTTCAGGTGGGTTTTGAAGGTATTGATACTTATACCCATCTCATCTGCTGCTTCCTGGTATTTTTTACCCTGCAAATATACCATTTGAATAGCCACTCTTCTCTGTCCGTCCATATCATTCAGTGAGGTACGTAATTGTTTATAGTGGTCCGGAGTTGTATCTACTTGTGTAGTAAAAGGTTCCTCCTGCATATGCCTGAAGGCTTGCTGTTTTTCCAGGTATACTTTCTGCTTCTTAATATAATTAAGACAACGATGTTTAACGGCCGTATGTAAATAGCCTTTAACATCTCCGTTAAAATTTAAATATAACTTTTTGTCCCATATGTCGAGGAAGAATGTTTGAACAATATCTTTTGCCTCCTGCTCATTATGCAGAAACCAATATGCATTCAGACATAACAACTTGTAATACTTCACAAAGAAAGTATCATACGCGGATACATCTCCTTTCTTTAATCGTTCAACCAGTTCCATATCTGGAAAATGATTCATAGAACAAGCACGTCTTTGATGGTAATTAATTACAGGCTCAACTGCTTCTTTGGTTGATAAAGCTACTTTTATAATGTTTGGCTTAGGAAACTCAATCCCCTATGATTATCAAAATAGGAATTAAAAATTGATTCTCATAACAATTATTTTTTTATCTCCATTTTATTGTTGTGTTAATTCATGTTGTCATGTTAATTCAAATTTCCCAAACAAAATAATAATGTAAAATCTATCTCAAAAATCACCACAGTACATTTACTAATTTATTTAGTAATTATTTCATTAAATGAAATTAAGTTTCCAAATAAGAAATACTATTTCCTAATCTTAAATAATATACTATATATTTATGAAGATTTTATCCAGATCTGCTATAAATCAATTCACCTTATGTTACTCAGATGTAACTGATGCACTTGTAAATTGGGTCAGGTTTATTGGTACACATGCACAATATGATGAATTAAATCTCGATAGTTTGTAATAAAATTAATGATGATGAAACAAAAAAAATCATTCCTTCTGGAAACACCTTCTTTTGAAAAAGAGTATGAAGTTATAATGGAAAAGATTGATGTGCTGATGAAAAAAGGATCCGGAAACCTATCGAAAGCAGATGCAAAAGAACTTCAGGCTCTTGTAAACATAGCTCATAATTATGAAGAGAAAAACTATTCTCTTCCAATGCCCAAAACATTAGAAGGGATCATTGAACTGAAGATGTTTGAGATGAAATTGAATCAAAAAGAAATGGCAGAACTTCTTGAAGTAACAGCCTCTAAGTTATCACAGATCTTAAATCGTAAACGCGAACCGGATCTGGATTTTATCAGGAATATGTATAAGAAACTGCATATAGATCCTAAATTCATCATGGAGCATATTTAATAAAAACCCTACCCCTACTTCTTCTTTACTTTAACCGTATCAGGCTGTGGTGTTACTGGCGCTATAACGGTATTAGGGTGATAACGATTGCCAGTTGAGACAATCGCAGCAGCATCAATTACGGCCTCCTGCGCCTGTGTATCCGGCTCTGTTGTTGTACACTTCTTATCTTTTTTCAGGAAGGAGGCTGCATAAACTACAGCTCCTACGAATAACAGATGCAATAACGTTTCTTTCCAATTTTTAGCAGGCATAAACTACTTACATAAAGTTTTAAAAAATCATACTCATAACTGCTCCTATCATCATCTCCTACTGCCTTTATCATGTTAAATGCATTGAAAGTTGCACAGAAAAATCACTGGCGGTATCCTCAATATGCAACTGATGCCGGGATGGATATAACAGCTGCAAACGTCTCATCGTATTTTCAAGCCCTATTCCCTCTCCGTCTACACCAGCGATAGCTACTTTTTTATTGGCAACATACAAACTAAGAATATTCTCTTTTAATTGCAACCTGATGATGATCTCAGATATTTTATCCGGATTTACACCGTACTTGAATGCATTCTCTATAAATGAAATCATGATCAGCGGTGCAATCATTTTATCTGCCGCCTGTACATTTGCCTCATATACTATTTTAACTGTTCTACCCAAACGGGATTGCTGTAAAGCGATATAATTATTGATATACTTAAGCTCTTTTTCCAGAGGCACCCTATCTTTGTCAACATCTTTAATAATATACCTCATCAGATCCGACAGTTCCACTATGGCATCCGGTGCGCTATCGTCTTTTGCCAGCGCAAGTGAATAGATGCTATTTAGCGTATTGAACAGAAAGTGAGGATTGATCTGTGCTTTCAGGTGACTGAGTTCATCATTATACCGGGCAGTTTCAGCCTGGAACCAGCGGTCTCTTATCCTCAGCAATACAGAGGCGAGAATCACAATCATAAAGAGAAAAACATGATGTCTGATCTGTTCAGGAAAACTACCACCCATTGGGTGGGGAGGCATCCAGTTGCCATGCGCCGGAGGCATCACATACATCTCCTGACGATGTTCACCCCACGGAACATAACCCGTTAAAAGGGATGGTAATAAACAGATCAGCAGAAATGCTGTTAATACAATAAAAGTATAAACAATGTACTTCTTCTTAAAATAGAATACCGGAATGAGCAGGTAATAATTGAGGTAAAAGACAAATAACATCAGGAAATTCCCAATAAAATCTCTTATGGTAGGTCTTGAAATAAACCCTATTTCTTCGGGAGGCCGGGGCGATAGGAACAAAGGTAATACCAGAAAAGCGATGCTTCCTATAATATGGTATATGAGATATTTATTCCCCCTTTTGAACATATGCCCCTGCAACTTCACCCTTTTTCATCTTTTAAACAAAGAAATGAGGCAAACTGTTCAATTATGGAGGTAAAAAACAATTTCGCCGGAGAAATAACTCTCCGGCGATACTATATTAATTAAATTCTGCAATTAAAGATTCGATTTCCTGGGGTGGCATAGTATGATCCAGAAATTCGGCTTTGGTCATTATTAATGCTTCTTATTAATCGTAAAGGGAATATTCTTCAATGTGTATCCTTTTTTCTGTAACAATGCTATCAGTCCTGTTTCAGTTCCCAGATGCCCTCCTCCTACAGCAATCAACGGACTCTCTTTACGAAGCAACGCATCGATCCTGTCTGCTATAACCACATTTCTTTTAATCAATAGCACTTCATTAAAATTGGCATCCAGTGGCATATCATCATTTATTTCATTAAGCATATTCTCAATATCCTGTTTAACGTAGATGGCGGTCAGCTGGCTTAACATCTGTTCTGAAGACATATTCTTTAACAGCGATTGCCGCAGCATATCTGTTTGTACGGGGATACTGATAGCATTGATTGCATCCATCTGTTCTTTGATAGTTTCCAATCCTCCCACAGAATCTTTTTTATTGATAGCAGCTTTATACAGCTCCATATCTACCGAGGATGCTTTACCATCATTATTCATCAATATGGTTTGTAAAAAAATAGGCTTAAGACTGTACATTTTGTCGCCAAACATCTTTAACGTGGCAGAAACCGCAGCCATCTGTTTCAACTTTGCCAGTGATGCCGCATCCAGTAGTTTATCAATGGTTTGAGTAGTATCAGTGATAAACATGGCCTCCATTATATCATTAGTATTTATATGCCCGAAGTCCACTTCAAAGTATACTTTCTTTACTTTATCCAGTAAGGCAAAAGGAGCCTCCGGCAAATAATAGGAGGAAGTATCGTACAGATGAACAGTTCCAAATAAATATGCGGGTTTTGTCATGCCTTTACCGGAAATCTCCCATAAAAGCCCTTTTTTATGCTGGGCAAATGATGGTTTAAAACCAGCTATACCCAGGGTTAAACAGATAACAATGGTTTTCAGATACATACGTGTTTTCATCTTTTAATAGTTTATTCAATAGTATATCAGCCAGTCTTAAACTTACACTTTTCCTGTATTTATTTTCAGAATTTATCTGTTGCCTCTTTTTAATTGGTACACTCCTGCTCCCAGTGATGGTTCATCATGATAAATAAAACTGTATCTGCTGGTTTCGTTTACACTCCAGTCAATGTTACCTCTCATCAATGCGGCCAGTGCATTTATGTAATTTGATAAAGCAGTATTTTCTGCTTCATCAAAAATAGCTGCTTTTTTAGATAAGGCGATGAATTCCTCCACCTGCTCATCGTGAATGCGAACAGTAGCCATGATAGCATCATCGAGTGACAGGTTATTTTCTCTTTGCAGGATAGCCACCATATTATATTTATCAAGGTGCTCTATTTCTTTACTGAATGAAAACAGATCATTGGCCCAGCAAACTGTATTACGGCATAATTCCGTAAGCCGGTGTACTAGCTGATGATGATAAACATATCCGGGTAGAGCAATACGTTCTGCTACCGGAATAGTATCCGTTGCAACATTTGCAGCACCAAGATATTGGCGCTTCTGCATGTAATCTGTCAGGCTGGGAAGAACCTGCTGGCGTTCATTCTCAAACTGCCACACAGCGGCTTCAAAGATGGCGATAATTCCATCGATAAACTGCTGCTGCCAGGAAGTATCACTCATCTTTTTTAATCGCTGCCAGAGATCTCCCAATGCGGCAAACATAGCACCATCCTTTTCCAAAGAAGGTTCTTCATTATTCCGGAGGATATCCACCAGTCTTTTTACAAAATACCGGAATTTGTCTTTACCGTTAAATTCGGACTGTGCACCAGGATGATCAAACAGGTCGTCCAGGAAAAACAGGTAAGTATTCAGATCACAAAATGCACACAGAGCATCCTGATCTGCATTCGGAAACATTCTTGCCACCATCCAGGCAAATTTCTGCTGTTGATAAAACTCCAGGATTTCATGAGAAGGGACCAGCTGGAATTGCCTGACCCATTGTGTTGTATGTTCATCAGCAACGTGCACCAGTGGATTGATCCGTGAAGGGAACGGGCAATAAAGCCGGGGAATGACTACCTGCATAAAATTAGTTTAGGGCAAACGGCACTTCTGTTTCTTTTGCTGATTGTTCGTTCAGATACTTATTCAATGCAAGATGCAGTATCCTGAAATCCACAGGTTTAATAATGAACTCCTTTGCTCCTGCATAAATTGCAGCATCTCTGACTTCCTTAAATGCATCGCCGGATACTGCCAGTACAGGGATTTTTTTTAGCAAAGGGTCTGCCTGAAGCTGTTTGAGGATGTCCAGCCCACTCATGTCAGGTAATTGCATATCCATCAGAATAATATCCGGATGGTGTTCATATGTTTTTGAAAGGCCCTCTTTGCCATCGTCTGCTACCACGACTACTAAGTTTAGTCTTTCAAGGTATTGAGCGATGTACACCTGGCTCATGCGATCGTCTTCAATTACCAGGATCTTTTGATGGTTATAACTATTTGCTACTACTTGCTGGAGTATAGGCGCAATCTCTCCTTTTTCATGATCCTCCATCAGGGGTAAATATACCGCAAAACAAGCCCCCATTCCCCGGAGACTGCTTACAGTAATAGTACCGTTCATAGATTCAACGAGCCGCTTCACAATATGCAGACCTAGTCCGGTGCCCTTAATAAAATCTGAATGTTCGCTTACATACGGCTCAAAAATGTCAGCTAACTTATCGGATGCAATCCCCTTACCCTGATCCTGAACTGTGAGCACATAGGTCTCTTTCTCTCTTATTAACGTCAACGTAACAGTACTGCTATGAGCTGTAAATTTAATAGCATTCGTCAGCAGGTTATTAATCACCTGTACTAATCTTGTTTTATCTCCCATTACATCTGCAGGGAAATCTTTTGCCACTACCAGCAGCAATGTGATAGATTTCAGGCTGGCAATATACTGGCATACATCCACTATATCGGCCAGCAGGCCAGGCAGGTATAAATATTCTACTAACGGCTCATCCTGCTTACCGGATTCAATCCTTGCCAGCTCGAGTACGTCATTAATAATGGTTTGCACATTATAACAGGCAGCATGCAGATGTATAATTTCAGGCTTAAAAGCTTTCAATTGCTCATTATACTGCATATCCATTTTAAGTAACTGGCTAATGCTGAAGATGGCATTCAGCGGTGTCCGGATTTCATGACTGATTTCCCGCACAAAATCAGTTTTGGCACGGTTCGCCTCTTCCTGTATCCTGGAATAGGCTTCCAGTTTTATGGCAGATTGCTCCAGCTGCCGGATCAGTTTATTATTATTCCGTTCGTAATTAAGCAATACCAGGATATTCAGGAAAACAACCACCGGATAAGCTATCCAGCGGATAATCAGCAATTGCTCATGGGGAATGGGCAATACGTCTATCATTTCGAAATAATAGTTTAGCTCCAGCAACAGTAACCCCATCAGTGTAATAAAAACACAGAATGCCCGTAAATATATATTGCTGAAAATCAGCATTGCTAACCCAACCAGGAATATCGCCATTAACTGTGCTTCGGCCATCCGCCCCAATATGATACTGAAATAAATTACGGATGTATATTGCAGTATGTAGAAACCAATATTGGCAAGAGTATATTTTTGTAAATAATTGAGATAGATGACTCCGCCAAACAAAACGGATTCTAACAACGCCGGGAATAAGATCATCTTCTGACCTGTAAACAAATATATCGTAGGAGCGAGCGTGATGGCCAATAAGGCGGAGATAAGGCTGATAGTATTCACATTGATGCACAGATGCCTCTTACGTTCATCCGTTATTACATGAGAGCCTATGGTAATTAAGGGCTTCAAAAGACGGAAAAACTTCATATGCTTATTTCCTTTAATAAAATTCCCCCAATTAAATAATTATCCTGCAACAAACATTCACTGATTAAGGTAATGTACCGAAAAAGTAGCTGTAAAACGTTAAATGATTTGCGAATATTAAAAAGCGTCAACTCACATTGATTAATACCAATATGCGTTGACGCTTTTGTATGTTGACCGGTCTCTGCTACTTTGCAGAGAGGGCTCCAAAATGAAGAAACGGGGAATTAAAAGAATATATACGGGGCAGTTACCCCAGCGTCAGGATCTTTGCACAACCAACATATTTCACGGTATTCACTATCGTATTGCTGACAGGCATACCCATTTCGATACCGATAGCGAGGATAAAGGTCCATGAATCATCCAATTTACTCTTATCCTGTAACTGTAAATCTATGCGTTCTCCTGCATATGGCAGCGATGTTGTTTGCCAGGCGGTGTATTCCGCAGGAGCGCTGTCAGTATCTTTCTGTGATAACTTTGGATAATTGTAATGCATATCCGAAACTGCCTGTAGTGAAATTACAAACCGGAACAGTGGATACTTCCAGGGCAGGTACAGATTAATATCCGGCAGCAGGTTAGGCAACTGAACATAAGCACTTGCTGTTTCCCTGGATATCTCACATTTGAGGGGGAGCCTTACCACACTGTCAAAAGGGTTCTTTTGATTTAAGCGAAACCCTTCCAGCATATCACGATGTTGAGAAAAAAGGATGGACCTTTCTCCCTTCACATTCGTTTTATCTGCTTCCTGCATCAGGCCACTTAATTTGGACAGTTCTGAAGTAAAATTGTAATCAGCCAGATGCCGTACAAACGTAAGAGCCCATCTAAGTCTGCCGGCGGCCCTGCCACGGCCGGCAAATTCTGAATTATTTTCCCGGGTTCTTTCAAAAGAAGGAGAATTTTTAATTTTTCTTTTTGAAGCTCCGCCTTTAGTGCGCATAATCGTACCTTCCATATCCCTTCTTTTATAAGCGGATACTCCTCCGATACTACCTGTAAAGTCGATGCTTCCTTTAGTAAGTCTTGCCATGGTGTTTGATGGTTATTTTGGTATCCTCAATTTAACGAAAATCTCTTATGATAAGTAATATAAGACGTATATAATTCCTATCTATATAAGGTGGGATTATATGACTGATAAATAGGAGTTAGATAGGGATTATATAGGGGTTATATATCCTACGGCGCTATGTATCAATACTTTATGAGGTACATGTAATATACTGTAGCAATTTAAAATTGTCTTTCATTATATTAAGCATATAGAAAAAATAATATTGTTTAGCTTTTGTGGTTTTAATATACTTTTGATGGCAATAAATAACCATGAAAATGAAACTTTTTTTTCTTCTCACGTTGTTCATTTGTTTTACTTTCTCCACATTACAGGCGCAATCTTTTATAAAAGTATCGGGAGAAGTGAAACGTCAGCTCCAACTTTATCCCACCGATTTTGCAAAAATGAAACGGGTGACTGTCAGCGCAAATGATCATGACGGTAAAGCGCACACCTATACGGGTATAGCCATTTCTGAAATACTGGACAGTGCAGGTGCTACCACAGGAGCCCAGTTACGGGGCAAAAACCTCGCTAAATATATGCTGGTGAAATGTGCAGACGGCTATAAAGTAGTATTCTCTCTCGCGGAACTGGATAATAACTTTACAGATAGAATAGTGATACTATCTGATATGATGGATGGAAAACCTTTACCTGAAGGAAAGGGACCTTACAAACTGGTAGTGCCCGGAGAGAAGAAACCTGCACGCAGTTGCTTACAGGTAACGGAATTAGTAATAGGTGTTGCGGGAGAATAAAAAGGGCATATTATTTTTGTTTCCGTTTCTTTTTAATATGTTCTTTTTCTGCTGCTAGTCGTAACTCTTGCAGAATCATAATTTATTTCCCTATCAATCAATGTTTTTCAACTCAAAGCCATACTCGAAGCTTATTCTATGACGCGCACCCATATTATTCTTCCAGGCAGGTTCTTCATGACTTATATCTACAATCTTTCTGGTACTCCAGCCTTTAAACTTTTCCGATACAGTCTCCATCATCTTTAATTCCGTAGCCGTAAAAGGTCCATGCTCCACATCAAAAATAACCAGATCGTCAGCAACAAATTGCTCTCCTACATAATCTCCAAAATCTTTCTCTTCTACTTTTGCGAAACCAGTATTCACAACATAATTATAAATACCTCCATAATTTTCCGGTACAGGGCCTTTAGGCAGGGCCTTATAATATATACCACTAATGCTTTGTCCATATTTTTTAAAATGCCCAAAATCTGCATAAAACATAAGCTTATTCAATGCAGTTGTAAATGGAGTATTATGATGAGCAAAGAAACGAATCATATTGCCTACTCTTTCCAGACACGGTACTCTATAACCATTATGTATGTTTGGATATTCGTTACCAAACAGCCATCCCTTCCACATTCCGGTTCTTTTTCCTTCCCCGCTCTGCGCATGATCTACTTTCTTCTTCACCTTTTCGTATTCATACTGCTCTAATGAATTCCTACTCATCTCCAACAACTTTCTAAACTCTTCCGGATCTTCTGCCAATCTTATTAGCCGGCCTGTTGCAACACTGGGCATTTCACCTGCTTCGTAATTCCTGTACACATTTGCTCCAAGACCAAGCACCTCACTCATTTTTGCAGCACTTAATTCATACTTATCCCTTATGTTTTTTATTTCGTCTGTAAAAGGAATACCATATTTTTCTCTATACTTATTATGTACCTGATTAATATTAAGGGTATCAATTTGCGTAGTTGTAAATTGTTCCCTGGTATCAACACATAAATAATAATGATGCAAAATTTCAAATGTATCTTTCCTGTATTCAAGTACGCGTGGTTCTTTTTCTAACTTTGTGGCTCCGCCGGTAAATGGACTTTTCATAAAAATTGATGTTTTAAAGGGTACTTCATAGGACTTTCTGCAATATGAAATGAAATGCAGATAACCTGTGCACCGCCTACTCCAAGGGTGATCTTTATATAGACTTCGTGTTCTTTTATTTTCTTCCCAAACACCCACATGTCTGCTCCTCCATATAGGTTTTCTGTTTTAGGTCCTTCACTATAATCTGTTACTTTCAACTCATTCAAATTGCTTCCCTGTAAGCAGGTGTAATTTCAAGGCTTAAAAGAGTTTTGGCATTCTTACCTCTGTCATCCCGGAATACTATTCCCCAAATACCTAACTTAATTTTAAAATCCTGTAAAAATGATTGCACGTCTTCTGAGGTAACCATATGCTCATTCTTAAATTCATAACATAAATATACTTCTTTTTATCAAAAACAACTAATTAGTTGAAAAATCACATGTAAAATCAGTTAATGCAACCTTAAAATTGCATTTAATTATCTAATCATGGCAGGATATCACTAAATAAACAGGAAGTTCCTGGTAGTAATTTTTACATTCCAAAAGGGGTTCTAACTTCAGGTAACCAATTATTAACGAGACTTTCCGCTCTCTTCTCTATACGTACATTTACGCATGAAATTCCGGGTTACTACTCTTCTCAGTTTCAATACAGGGATGTAATTTCACATCTTCATAGGACAGGGATTTCATTTTCACAGGTTTCACTTAAATACATTAAGTGGAACCTGTAAAATGAAATATAGTAGTTTATTGATGGCTTCTATTACCTGAGGAATAGATTCCACAATGGTCATGATAAAAGGGACCTAATCACTTTGCATCAGGTAATGAAATCAGGAATGTTCCCTGCTGTCTTTCCTGTCTTTCGTTTCTTTCTTATTATGGGTTATATTGTTTCCTTTATCATCCTGCTCTTCATTCTTTCGACTGTCCAGGTTATCCTTGTTTTCAACCCTTACCGGCTTATGGGATTGCCCTGTTTGAGGACTTTCCCGGGTGAATGCTTTTTTCATAACATACAAGTTTTGATTAAGTATTTAAGCTAAAAAAACATGCCAGAGATTGATGTATTGTTACAACAATCTTTATTGTAATTGTTCAAACCAAACCTTTTAAATAAATGAAGAAGATTGTCCGTTTATTTCTATTAGTAGCATTACTTGTAACAGCCTTTTCCTGTAAAAATAACAGTGGCTCTTACAACGATAAATCCTCGGAATCTGCCAGTAACATTATTGAATACACAAACCTGATAGTGGATATGTCCAATAACCATAATCACTACCTGGAACAAGTGGCAAATAATACCGACAAGATAGAAAGTGCTCTTCAGAAACCAGAAGACCGCTTTAGTTTTATCGGTATTACAAAACCGTTTTTAAGACCCAGTCATAACTTCGGAAAAGTAAAAATCGATGAACCTTCTGACGATCTGAGTAAAGCTGACCAGGCGTTTTTCAAGGAAAAAGTGACCAGTTATACAACATTGTTCAATAGCATTAAAGCTTCTAATGATGAGCTCCACGATTACCTCACTGCACAGGATTATAAAGATGATAAAGGAGCTAAAGGTTTTCAGTTGATAGATACCATCCGCAGTAAAATGAAAACAGCTTATACATTAAAAAGTGAGCTGATGAAAAAGGTGGAAACTGTAGCTGATGCCAGTGAAGAAGTTATTCTGAAAGATAGTCCGCTAAAAGATTATATCATTGCGATGAAAGCGGATATGAAATCAGTACGGGAATTTATAGACCTGCTGGAACAAGGAGGTGATAAATATACCAGTATCAGTGATAATGCAAAATCACTGTATGATGCGCTGGAAGCGGCTCAGGCTAAGCATGCCGGCATTAATACGGATAAAGCGAAAGGTGCGAATAAGGATACACAGTTCACATCTTTTTATGAAAGATTACATAGCTTTCTGCTTGATGCAAGGAAGGTGTTACGCAATGGCTCCGATAAAGGGGAATTAACAGAGAGTGATATTTCTACGTTAAACAATGATTATGATTCGTTGATCAATTATTATAATTCTTTTAATAGTTAGAATAAGAATGTCTTTATTTAACCTGACAGATCAGGTTAAATAAAGACATTCTTATCATTACACCATGCATACCACTGATGAGGTGGTAGATTATCATTCCAGACTTTTCTTTACTCTGTTCAGTAAAAATATACCCACTCCAATTACCGCCAGCGTTGCGGCAACTTTCAATACTAATTTCCTGTTATCTACCACTGGCAAGTATTCTACACCACTGATTCCTGTAACTGCAGGATCATCCACATATCTGCCGGAGCTGGGAACTGCCTGCTCCTTAAAATTTTCAGCCAGGCTGTGTAAAGCCTCCAGGTCATTTCCTCCCATAGGTCTGCCATGACCGGATGCAACCATTGAAGGTCTTAATCCTGCCAGTGTTTTCACGGATCTCTCTGCAGCCAGCCAATCGTACGTGAAATACTTTGGCGGACCAGAGATTATCTTTTCCTGGGTGATGACGGAGATTAGTGATTCCTGACGGGTGGTAACAAATGCATCTCCTGCCAGCAATACGCCATCCCTTTCGCGGTATAAACTGATATGTCCTGGTGCATGCCCCGGTGTATGGATATACTTCCATTCATTTAATCCTGGAATCTTACCATTTTCAGGCAATAATAACAATCGCCCTTCAAGGTCAAGCGCCTGCCGGGGATACAGGAAAGATAACCAGCTGAATAATCCGCCGCCGACAGAAGAATCCGGAGGAGGGTATGCTGAACGTCCTGTCAGATAGGGAGCTTCCAGATAATGTGCATATACGGGAATATCCCATTCGTCGGACAATTTCCTTGCAGAACCTACATGATCAAAATGTCCATGAGTGAGTACAATGGCAGAAGGTGCCACCTGCGGCCAGAAGAGCTGTTCTGCAACTCTTTTAATCTTTGCAGCTGTAGAAAATAGTCCTGTATCTACCAGCACCCAATGATTACTGGAGGGATCATGCACGAGATATACGTTTACAACTTTGTCACGTATCCCCCATACTCCCGGAGCTACATAAAACCACTCTTTCCGGATACGTTGCCTTATTATTACGTGAGTCTGTTTATTTTTCATATGTGCCAGGAATTAACACTGTACCACATACAAAAGTGATACCGTTTAATCTTCACTGCTACCATCATCTGCCATTCTCACTATCCGTGGATGAAACTTAGCCACTACATCCACCAATTCCTTTTGTGCATCCATCACCATATTGATGTCTTTATAAGCCATCGGCGCTTCATCCCGTCCAGCTCCTATCAGAGTTACCTCATTCTCTTTCAGTGCGGCAACCATCTCATCTTTTGATATGTTGTTAATGGCCATTGTACGGCTCATTTGCCGACCAGCCCCATGAGAAGCTGAATTTAGAGCACCCTCTACCCCTTTTCCGCGCACCAGGAAGCCCGGTGCCGTCATAGAGCCGGGAATGATCCCCATCACTCCTTTGGCGGCAGGAGTAGCCCCTTTACGGTGTACAATCACTTCTTCCCCATTCCACATTTCTTTCCATGCGAAATTATGGTGGTTTTCTACTTTCGCCAGCAGGTTTCCTCCAATAGCTCTTGCCAGTTTGTTATGGATTATTTCATGAGAAGCAGATGCATAATCACCTGCCAGATTCATGGCCAGCCAGTATTCCTGTCCGGATTCAGTATTCAGATCCAGGTAAGCCAGGTTGGACGCCTTCTGAGGTAGCTTGCACAGTTGCTTTGCCAATCGTGTATAATATCCTGCAATTGTAGCTCCCATACCACGGGAACCGGAATGTGACAATAAAGCTACATAACTTCCCTTCTCAATATTCAGCACTTCATCCTTTTCAGCAAATTCAATGATACCCCATTCCACAAAGTGATTTCCCCCTCCGGAAGTTCCCAGCTGGGAATATGCCTTATCCTTCAACTGACTGACAAATTGTGTCATGTTAAATGTTGAATTGTCCAGTACGGCATGCTGGGATCTATCTCTATGCTGATAACCGTGACCGGCACCAAACCTCGTATGTGCTATCAGCTCACGCTTATATTTTGCATGATTTTCATTGAAATGACTTCCCGGAATATCAAATATTGATAAGGCCATTCTGCAACCTATATCTACACCTACTCCATAAGGAATTACCGCATTCCTTGCCGCCAATACACCTCCAATTGGCAATCCATACCCCTGATGCGCATCCGGCATTAAAGCCCCGGCAACAGTTACCGGTAATGTCATGGCAATATTCATCTGGTCTTTAGCCCCTTTACCAATATTTGCATCGCCATATACCGCATACTTACCGGCTACTGTTTTCAGTGCAATTGTATCATCTGCAGGAGCATTCGCTTCCTCTATGATCTTTGTAGCAAGTTCTTCCAGTACAGGATCATCCAGGAAGTTTTCCGGATTATTTTTAACATCTTTAAACAGAGCTATCACCGTAGTGGCCTGCTGCTCTTTATAATGAGCATTTAATATATCCAGCGCCAGCCCCAGAATCCTTCCCTCTGCATATCCTACGGCTATAAGATCATTCCCGTTTATTGTATTTGTTTTCATATTACAAAGCTGCAAAACATGTACGCAGTTTTTTTGCGCAGATAAAAAAGTTTTTAAAACTATTATGGGAGGTCTGGTGTTAATACATATGCCGGAGGCCGCTAAATTACTGGCATATAAAGTGTTATACTCCTGTTACCCCTGTGCCTCAAGATTTTTTCTAAAGCTAAAAAAGCTATTTTAAAAAACCTGTAATTCACACAAAAAAGTTTGTTTTATGAAAAAGTTATTAATTGTTTCTGCTGTAATTCTTATGTGCGCAGGTAACATTTTTGCCCAGGATAGCACAACTATGAAAGGCAAAAAAATGCATCACACTGAACAGGCTGGTAAAAAAATGAAAGACTGTGTTATGATGGATGAGGGAAAAATGTGGGTGATGAAAGGAGGAAAAACAACGGAAATGACTAAAGAAATGACCATGACTAATGGTACTAAAGTTATGACAGACGGATCTGTAAAAATGAAAGACGGAAAAACAACGATGATGAAAGATGGTGACTGTATAATGATGAGTGGAAAGATGAAAAAGAAGGATGGTGGTATGTAATACTATAAAATTATAAAAAAGGGCTGTATCCTCGTAAGTGAGATACAGCCCCTTTTTTTATTCGGATGCCTTAATGGAACCATGTAATTATTATTTTTAGTCTACCAGCAACTTTGTTACTGCTGCTGTATTTGAGGCCCACTCAACCGTATACACCTCATCTGCCACTGCTGTATCTGTTAACACCAGGCCCTGGGCTGCTGCTTTAATCTTCAGTAAATTACCGATGCTCAATTTGGTATTTAACCGTTGCATAATAGCGGTAACATTTGCCACATCCAGGTTTTGTACTACCTGTCCGCCAAAAGGCATCTCCAGCCAGATGATTTCACGGCTTTGTACGTCCAGCACACCGAATACCAATCCTTTTGATAAGTTATTCACGATGCGTACCTGGTGCTGTACACAGGATGGATCATAAGCTACACCGGTGCGTTCAGAGATCTTCATTGGATACTTACTATTCATCCATCCCACCACCAAATTAGGCGTGATACTACCGGCCGTGTAGGCATTACAGGTAAATGTTACATAGATGGCGCCTGCCTTTTGCAGTGAAATTAAATCTATGTCAATATACTCCGCAGTACCTATCTTTTCCGGAATATGCCTGATATCACCGCTATGCTTACATCCAAATGGAGTTAAGGAACTGAAGGAACAAATATTTGTTTTATCCTTGTAAGCGATCATACAGCTAAGATCCATATCCAGGTGCTGTGCCTTTAATCCCACTCCCCATTGCATAAATAAACGAACAGTATCTCCTTCTACAGCGAAACGGGTTCCCTGTAATGCTACCGGCATATCCTGCACTGTTTCACTTCTGTCTCCGATTGCTACCGGAATCTTATACAGCAATGGGTCTATATACATAGAGGTATGCGCATTCTCTATCGCTGCAAAACGGCGCTGAACAGCAAGTTCTGATAAAGATTCCACAACCAGCTTCATTGACGCCAGCTCCTCATAATTGTATATTGACAGTAACGAATGAGCTGGTATTGTTTTACTATTACCTCCCAATGGTTTTACTATACGGTCTATTGAAAAATTGAAATAATTATCTGCATACATACCCAGTGTTAACACTAATCGTGCAGGTACTTTGTCAATCACTTCCTTAAAGGCCGCAATAGTATCATCCGGACCAAACCACAGCATATTGGCAAACAGGGAACGGGCAAACAGGCCAGGGCGCTGCTTAAGTAGTTCCATTGTTTTCTCCATATCAGACCGTAAGCGGTAATGATTCACACGTCCCTGCCAAACAGTATATGCTTCATTATAAAAGTAATCCAGCAGCTCCTTCAACTTTTCAAAACCAGAACGTTTACTATATTCTGCCAAACGCAAAGCGCGGATGAAACGGATCCACATGGCACGTTTAGGATGCATGATCTCGCACATACGCTCCAGATCCATATCCATATTATTCAACCAACCAGCTACCATAAGGCATTGCTTACGGTTGTATTTTAATTTTAATCCCGCTTTTGTGAACATCTGTGCAATAGCACTTTTATCCTGCTCCGGACGAATATGCTGGTGATTATTTTTATGCCTCTTCAGGATCGTTTTAGGTTCAATTATCTGTAAGAAACCAGTATGCTTATACCACAGGTAACGTAATACATCTGCAGGAGATGAAAATAATACCTGCGCTTTTTCGGCATCCTGCTGTTCTACCAGCGTATCTATTACCAGCATCAATGTTTCCTTCATTCCTACATTTGCGGCAGGCAAAGGGAAATGTGCCAGTAATATTTTAAGACTATCTATTTGTGTTGCATCCAGTGCTGTTTTAGATGCCAACAAATCTGCCAGGAAAGCCTGTGCATCTGCAGTTGTCCATTTCTCAAGTACTTTCAATTTGCTACCCTGACCAGTATGTTCCAATTCTCCATATTGAAAAGTTGCTCCGCAAAAAGGACACCCATTATAACGTTCCAGGGGAAAGGTATGAGCTGGAATTATATGACCGCATGGTAAAGCAGTACCTCTTCCTCCAAAGAAATTATTAAAGGCCGTAATTAAATGATCCAGGACAGATTCTCCTGTAGGTACATTCCAACCTTTCACCAGTGGTGTCCAGTTTTTATTCATTCCCATTACATCACGCAATGTTTCCAGGATTTCTTCCTGTACTGCCACGGTAGTTGCGTTTAACGCCTTTAACAGCTCAGGCCCTACTCCATATCCCAGTTTTGCCAGATTGGCTACCAGTATCGCAGTACGATCCAGTAACATTTTATTCTCATGCTGCGCTATTCCATCTGGAATAATAATTGCCTGCTGGCGTAAACTAACTTTTAATAACTTGTTCATTATCATTCAATTTATAATCAGATAATTTTGTTACTGTTTTTTCCAAAGTAAAATAGAAGTAAGTAACAATTGACCTTAACTATCAGTGAAGCAGGTTGGACTCGAACCAACGACCTAAGAATCCCTTTAGAAGTAAGTTCTAATTGACCATAACGGTAATGTTAAAACTTTAAATCTTTGCTCTAACCACCTGAGCTACTGCTTCAAAATGTGGGTAATTGGATAAGTAATCTTTTTCAAAGTTGGAGAAGTAACTTACCCTTGACCCGACAGTGCAAATATGCATGTACATATACGCAGTCTTTCTGCGTAGTTCATTTTTTCCTGTAAAAAACTTATTATACTACTGATAATCAATATGAAAATATTTAAATATCTTTGTTTTTATGAGCAATGGGGAGATACTGCACCAGCATAAGAGGTTTGAAAACATCAGTTATGAGGACAAAATAGTAGAGGGGCGGGAGTTTTATGACTGCACCTTTTACAAGTCTAACCTGAAAGGATGTACCTTTCTTGAATGTACTTTTGAGAAATGTACTTTTGAAGATTGTGACCTCTCATTGATCAAAGTTAAACGTACGGCATTGACAGGTATAAAAGTGATCAATTCAAAAGCTATTGGTATCTTATGGTGCGATGCCAGCAATCCTTTTTCGATCAGCTTTAATAATTCACAAATCAGTTACTCTAATTTTTACGGGAAGAACCTGAAGAAAAGTCAGTTCATTAAATGTATAGGAGAAGATATGGATTTCAGTGAATGTAATCTTAGCAGTGCGAATTTTACCGGTACAGATTTAAGAAATGTCCGGTTCTTTAATACTGATCTTACCGGGGCTAACTTTGTAGATGCAGAGAATTACTTTATAGATCCTAAAACCAATAAAGTAAAGAATGCCAGATTTAATTTACCCGGCGCCCTTTCTTTTCTGGCAGCATTAGATATTGTACTTGTTGACTGATCAGCACTTTAATGCCACAATGTTCTGAAAGGCAAAGATTTCAAAATCAACTACATTGTAAGTACCGAGTGCCCTTAAACCATCAGGTAACAAACGGTAGAACTTATACCCTGGTAATACATTAATAATATCCTTGAAAAATGTTCTGGAAATAACATTCATCTCATTGAATTCTATCTGGATCACATCTACCATCCCTCTTTCAATGGTATGACGTGCTCCTTTCAATACATTCAGCTCATGTCCTTCCGTATCTATCTTTAACAGTGCGATCTTTAAGATGTTATTCTCCACTACAAAATGATCTATCGATACCAGATCGATACTCACTTCTTCTACTGCGCTGTTGCGCAGATCAGATATTACCTCCTTATACATACTTGCATGTTCCGAACCCGCATTACCGGCATAGTCGTAGATGATGGCCGCGGAAGACTTCTCTCCTGCTCCACGCTTTACGGGAATGAACTGATGCAGGGACGCTGCCTGCTCCAGCTTCTTATATGCTACAGGATGCGGTTCAAAAGCAAAAATAGGGAGGGCAATTTTATTCTTCCGCAACATAATGGCATAATGGCCTACATTAGCACCTACATCTAATATAACACCGTCTTTAAAACCATCTCTGGCAATCATATATTTGATAAACGCCTTTTCTCCGCTTACATGATCGTTCTCATAATTACGGATGCCGATGCCTGCCATACTTAGTTTGTAGAACAACAGGTTAAATTTGTAAAATGCTTTCCGGGCAAATAAGAACACATAAACATTCTTTGCTATAGTACTGAATATATTCATGGCAATTTTTCAGAGAGACTCTATTCTGTCAGATGATATATTATAAACCGGCAATCCTTTAATATGGTCGTACCTGGCATCCCCCGTCAGGTGAGTGAAGTTCCCTTTCATATCCCGGCTTTCACGGAACTTAGACAATACATATCCCTGTTTCGCAGTTAAAGTCTTTAAGCTGCCTAACCGGTTCTTTTTAACGAAATAAGCATTATTGCCTATGGAATTAGAACCCACAAATGCATATCCCTTTTCTTCCCCAAGTGTGCACATGGCTATAATAGAGGCCCCAAAATAAAGATTGCTGTGATGCTCCCTGGATCTTATAAAATCGGGTTTGTAAGGCACTGTGAGTGCCCTTTCAGCCCCTAATACACTATTATATTCTATTACTACGATCACCGGCTGCACTACATTGATCGCTTTCCATATCCAGTAATCAACCCCATCTATATCTATACTTAATAGTCCAATCTCACCTTTTATTCCCTGAGAAGAGATTAGTTCATTAATATTTTCTGCTGTAATAAAAGAAGTGACCACTTTTAGCTCATGCTGATAATAAATATCGTCTGTCTTTATAAAATCAGTTGCTTTTTCAGAGCCATCGATAATTAACCCCGACCAGTTATCATGTTTCAGGAGGAAGCGGGTATTGGATTCTATATAACGTTCTACACCAAACTCAATAAATGTTTTATCCGGTATATCTATCTTATTTATCAGAAATTGAATAATACCATCATCTCCACCCTGTGAGAAAATTTTGAACTCGGCTTCAGCGAGATGATCAATATTAGTCAGTTGTTTATTTTGTCTTGACAGTAATTCTCCTAATACCAGGATATCGACTTGCTGATTTTTTCTTAAGCTATGTAAAAAGTGTAATAGGATGTTGGCTAATTTTTTTATCCGTATCATTCAATTCTAAATTTATCTGCTCTCTTAAATACATAATAACATCGCTATTGTTCATTTTAAATTATTTATAACAAAAAGTTTTCTTTTAACGCCATGCAGACGCTGCTGTAAGGCTTTTTCGCTCAATTTTGCACAACTGACAATTTTGGTTTACCTTCCATTTGTCAGAGAATGTTATATTCAATCAGGCCCCAAAATAGCCTTTAAGTATGTAGTGACTACCCAATCGCTATTGGTTTTCTTTTGTTTTATACATACACTATTCTATGGCTCCTCAATCATCAGGTCACCAATATTTTTTTAGTCTGGATGTTATAAGAGGTATTGCCGCATTTATAGTGGTTTTGTCCCACTGGCAGTTTTTCTTTTATACAGATGACTTTATGCCTCCTCTTACATTAGAAGGCGTGGGATTACCATTGTATCGTTACCTTGCAATGTTCTATAACCTTGCTCCGTATGCTGTAGACCTCTTCTTCCTTCTTTCCGGATTTATTTTCTTCTGGTTTTATGGAGATAAAATTGCCAGCAGAAAAACTTCGTTCAACAACTTTATAGTCTTCAGGCTTTCCCGCCTGTACCCTGTTCACTTTATTACCCTGATGTCGCTGGTTGTGCTTCAACCCATCATGTACAATCTGAACGGACATTATTTTATAGTCCATAACAATGATACCCCACATTTTATATTACATCTGTTTCTCATTCACACCTGGGGATTTGAAAAAGCGCCTTCTTTTAGCGGATTTAACGGCCCCTCGTGGTCTGCATCAGTAGAAGTATTGCTCTACCTCGTATTCTTCGTTCTTTGCTGGTTTAAACTAAACCATAAGAAGTTAGTGATTATTGCTATCATAGTATCTGCTCCCATAATCCAATATATCTACCCGATGGTGGGACAGGGGCTCTATTCCTTCTTCCTTGGTGCACTTGTTTATCATACATACAAATGGGCCATTCAAAAGAACAATGCCCGAAAAATAACAAACAGTGTTATAGCACTATCCATCCTGTTATGGATATTCATCTTATGTGAATATACTTTTTCCTTTACCAGAACAGCATCCATGGTATGGTTGCAAAAGCTGCTGCCTGCCAAAAGTATTGCTGCCGATACCCGGCTATTTGATATTGCCAGGAATACCTTTTTCCGCTCCGTCATTTCTCCTCTATTCGTGCTTACACTGGCACTCCTGGAATATTCCTATGGAAATTTTAAAATAAAATGGATATCGGTACTCAGGAATGCCAGTTATGCCATCTACCTGATCCACTTTCCCCTAATGGTACTTTTTGTAATAATAACAGACTTCTTCAGCATCAGTCGTGATATTTACCACTCTCCTCTCACATTATTATTATTCTACGCAATACTATTACCCTTAAGCATTTCGATAAACTACTATTACGAATTACCGGTTCAGCAAATGCTCAGGAAGAAATTAACGAACCGCAGCCCGGTACCTGCTGAAGTAACAACGTAACAGCATTCAAATAAGGACAACAAATACATAAACCCCAAGGGTTATTTAATCAATTAAACATGATTCCTAAAATCCAATTTCTATTATTTATGCTGGTCCTGTGCACTCTAACAGGCTGTGTAAACACTAAAAAACTAACGTACTTCAATGACATTGAAAAAGCGAACGGTACAGAAACAAATAACAGATTGCAGCCACTAAAGATCCAGCCTGGCGATGTACTTCAGATCACTATTACTACTATTGACAAAGACATCTCTATGATCCTGAATCCCGCATCATTGAGTCCATCTACGTCTTCATCTGCAAGTGGAATAGATCAGGGTTACCTGGTAGACAGTGCCGGTTACATTAATTTACCAATGGCCGGTAAAGTACTGGTAAGGGATAAGACCACTGCAGAGATCGATGCTATTGTAGCAGAGAGCCTTGACAAAACTATCCGCAATGCTTTTGTATCTACCCGCATTACTAATTTCAGGGTTTCCGTATTGGGAGATGTAGCCCGTCCCGGTTCCTTTAAAGTACCCGCAGAAAGAGCTTCTGTACTGGATGCATTAAGTATGGCAGGAGATATGAATACCACCGCACTTAGAGATGACATTATGGTTATCCGGGAAGTAGATGGCGTAAAAAAATATGCTTCCCTGAATATGAACAACAGCAAAACATTATCCTCTCCTTATTATTATCTGAATAATAACGATGTTATTTATGTAAAACCAGGACGGGGTAAGGCTCTCTCTGCTTCCACACTTCTTCAATTTTTCCCGGCAGCTATAGCAGTATTATCACTTATCAGCACGCTTATCATCGTTACGGTTAAATAGAGATATAAATCATATGGATAAAAACATTGAAAGAAATAATAAAAATGCGGTCATTGATATAAATGATCTGTTTAAGAAGATTATCTTCCACTGGCCCTTATACATGATTGTAATTGCTATTGCCTTTACCGGGGCATTCTATTATCTGAAGTATGCCGAACCCAGATTTCTTTCCAGTGCTAAATTATACCTGAAGGATGAAAAGAAAGGGGGTGAAGAAATGGACATGCTTAAATCTCTTTCCCTCTTCAATAGTGGCAAGAATATAGAAAATGAAATGGAAGTATTGAAATCCCCTATTCTGGTCGGGAAAGTGATCCTGGATAATGGGTTTAATGTGCGCTACTTTAAAAAAGGGACCGTAAGTAATGAGGAGTTATACGATAACAATCCACTGAACATCCACGTTCTCAGTGACAGCTCAAAAACAGGCAATTATATTTTTGATGTAACTCCTGAAAACGGAGCATTAAGGATAGAAAGTATAGACAACGCTTCTACAGTTCCATTTACTATACATTCAGGAGAGTCTTTTTCTATGCGTAAAGACAGGTTTCGCATCACTTACGATCCACAGGCTGCAAATATGTATGTACCTACATTCAGGATCCAGGTGGATTCAATTGCACAACTTGCTTATCAGAAAATTGAAGATATAGGAACAGCACTGGTGAACCGGGATGCAACAGTAGTGCTGGTCACTTACGAAGACCGTGTGGCACAACGGACCGCCCATTTCCTCAATGCACTGCTTGATACCTATAATGAATACACACTGGATGATAAAAACATGGTAGCACTCAAAACAATTCGTTTCCTTACAGTGCGCATAGACTCGCTTAAAGACGAGCTGGGCTTGCTGGAAAAACAGGAAGAACTGTTTAAAGTACAGCGGGGCATCACTGATATTGAAGGAAATTCCAAACTAGCGCTGGAACAGGTAAAAGATGCGGATCAAAAACTCAATGAGGCGAGCATGGAGTTATCCGTATTTGATCAAATGGAAACTTATATCAATGATCCCGGGAACGACTACCCGTTTGCTCCTGTTCTAGGTAATGTAGACCAGTCGCTGACAGCCATGATTAACCGGTATGAAGAACTTCTGAAAGAAAAGAAAAAACTGGCCCTCTCCCTCCAGCCCGGTAGTGTAATAATCCAGAATCTTGATGCACAGGTAACAGATGGAAGGAACACAATCAGGAATTACATTGCAGGATATAAACGTAATGCAGGAGTGGCGCAAAACCAAATGCAGAACAAGGTGAACCAGATCCAGTCCAGGATCGCAAATATTCCGGCTTATGAAAGAGACTATATCAATATTAAAAGACAACAAAGCGTAAAGGAAAATCTCTACCTCTACCTGCTGAAAAAGAAAGAAGAAGCCGCTGTATCATATGCCAGTAATGTGACGGATAACAAAATTATTGCTCCTGCATTCGTACCCGATAAACCTGAATCTCCAAAAAAGACACTCGTATTTGTTGGTTTCATCGCCGCAGGGCTAATGCTTTGCTCCATTTATATCTATATAAAATATTTCATGAACAATAAGGTTCTGAATAAAAGCGAAATTGAACAAACATTAGGATTGCCTATTATGGCTGAGATATACCTGGAGGAAGAAAAGAATAAAGATATCTCTCTAAACAACAGGTCAATATTGCTTGAACAGATCTATAGCCTGCGCACTAATCTGCGGTTCCTGCTGAGTGAACAAACTTCTTCCAGGACCATCCTTATTACATCCAGTGTTTCCGGAGAAGGAAAAACCTTTATGACCGCCCAACTGGGGAATTCACTAACGGTGAATAACAAGAAAGTAGTACTGCTGGAACTGGATCTGCGCAAACCAAAGTTATCCCGGTTACTGGGCATGGATAACGAAGTGGGAATCACTAACTATATAGTGGAAAACAAGACTATAGATGAGATCATTAAGCCGGTTCCCGGTTCTGAAGGTTTATTCCTGATATCTTCTGGCCCTATTCCTCCAAACCCCGTAGAACTTATTGAAGGGAACAGGATGAAAGTACTGATCAATATACTAAAAGACCGCTTTGACTATATTCTGATAGATACACCTCCTATAGGAATCGTATCTGATGCTAAAAGTGTTTCTCCGTTCGTTGACTGTACCCTCTTTGTAGTACGTTACAATTATACACTGAAAACCAAACTGACTTCCGTGGCAGAGAATATAAAAGACGGTTTCTTCCGTAAAACAGGCGTTATATTCAATGGTATAGAACAGGACTCCTTCCATACATATTACTACTACGATCACTATTCATATTCTTATACGGGGAGTAAACAAACGAGAAAAATGCGTTCATTCTTCAAAAAATTAAAACATAGGATTGCATAAGATACTAAAAAATAGCAGCTGGCTGCTCATTGATAAATTTGCGAGACTCTTGTTTGGTCTTGTTACAATGGCCCTGATAGCCCGGCATATTGGTCCGGAAGCATTTGGTATATGGAATTTTTCCATTGCACTGACTGCTATTGCAGGCGGACTGGCAGTACTGGGACTGGATAGAATAGTGGTAAAGGAATTGATGTCCCTGCCAGAGAAACAGGATAGCATCATATCTACGGCACTGACCATGCGCATTGCAGCAGGGATGCTGTCCTTCCTGGTTTGTACGGTTATTGTGGGTATCACTAAACAGCGAACACCTCTTTACCTCTTATGTATCATTATCACAGGAATGAATATAGTCCTGCAATCGTTCGATGTGTTCGATTATTATTACCAGGCTCAAAATGAAGTTCAACAGGTGATCATTCCGAAAGTGAGTGTGTTTATTATTTTCTGTGCAGTCAAACTAATTTTTATTTCATTGGATGGATCACTTGCCACATTTGTCTGGTTATCTTTTGCGGAGTTGCTGATTACCTATCTTGTGATCCTTACATTTTACCTTAGAAAACATACTATCAATTTTTTTGCATCCATCAGTATAGAAGAAGCTCGCAGATTAATCAGGTATAGCTGGCCGCTGATGTTCACAGGTTTCCTGGTAGTATTATACATGAAGTCTGACCAACTAATGCTGGATACATTCGGCAATCCGGTACAATTGGGAGAATACGTAGCCGCCACCAGAATCTCAGAATTATGGTATACTATCCCAACAGTGTTTGCAACAGCACTCCTGCCCGGGCTCATCAAAAAAAAACAGACGGACCTCAGCAAATATTATCACACAATAGAGAAGTGGTTAAGACTCTCGTTCTATGTAAGCATGCTGATAGCTCTGATGATGTCATTTATGGCAGGAAAACTTACAGGGATATTATATGGAGCACAATACCCCCACTCAGGGTTTATACTCACTATACATATATGGGCTAATATTCCCGTTTTTCTCTGTGTGGTAATCATGCAATACCAGATAGTAGAAGGTGCTTATAAAGCAAATTTATATGCTACTGTAGCGGGTATAATAATGAATACAGGAATCAATGTGCTGCTGATACCATCAATGGGAGGAGTGGGTGCAGCTATTGCCACTGTGGCATCATATGTATCAGTTTGTATCACCCTTATACTTCTTGACAAAAGCAGGAAAGTAATAACGTTTGCAAAGAAGATGCCGAACCCGGTATTAGCACTGGCAGATATCAAAGAGGTGTTAAATTCCGTCAGAACTTTCACAGAAAGTGTATTCGTCTTAATACGAGAAAAGCCAATCACGAAATGACTAGTGTTAAAAAGATATTTGCAGACATCGTTTCGAAATTAGTGCCGCGAATACGATACATGGTGCCGGCCTATAGTTCAGAAGGAGAAGATCTTATACTGAAAAGAATCTTTGACAGTAAAACAAATGGTGTATATGTAGATGTTGGAGCACACCACCCTTTCCGTGTGTCGAATACTTATCTGTTCTATAAAAAGAACTGGACAGGCATCAATATAGATCCCATGCCGGGATCACAGGTCCTGTTTAATAAATACAGACCGCTGGATATTAATCTTGAAATAGGGGTATCAGCTACCAGGCAACATCTCACCTATTACATTTTTAATGAAACGGCATTAAACACTTTTTCAACAGATAAAGTAAAAGAGTATACCGAGGGTTCGAAGTATCACGTAATTAAAGAACAACAGATAGAAACATGGCCCCTGGCAGATATACTGGATTATTACCTGCCGCTGGGAACCAATATCGACTTCCTCACCATTGATGCGGAAGGACTGGATATGGAGGTGCTGAGATCAAATAACTGGAAGAAATACAGACCCTCCTACATCCTTGTAGAATTAAATCCTTTCCTGCTCTCTAACATGCAGAACAGTGAAATAGGAAAGTATATGGAAGAAGCCGGATATGTCATTTTTGCGAAGACCTATTACACATATTTTTTCAAGAACATGAAAAGTGAAAACCGCAATGAGTAAGTTATATGTACAATATGGCTGTGGACCATATTCCGCTCCCAAAGGCTGGAAAAATTTTGATGCATCACCTACACTACGCATCCAGCAACTGCCGGTAATAGGTAAATTCCTGCGGACCAGAATGCATGTAACATTCCCTACAGATGTATTACAGGGAAATATCCTTAAAGAATTACCGGGTATCAGTGAAAATGCATGCGATGGCGTTTATTGTTCTCATGTGCTGGAACATCTTTCATATGAAGATTGCCAGCTGGCTGTGAGTAATACTTTCCGCATCCTTAAACCCGGTGGCTATTTCAGATGTGTAGTGCCTGATCTGGAATCCGCTGCCAGAGAATATGTAGCCGATCTTGCCAATCATGATCAAACAGCAAACACCAGATTCCTCGAAAAAACCATGCTGGGAAAAAAGCAAAGACCAAGGGGTATGAAGAACCTTTTGTCTTCTACACTGGGTAATCATGAACACCTGTATATGTGGGACACACTTTCTCTTAGTAATATTCTACAAAAAGCAGGTTTTAAAAAAGTAAGATCCTGCCGGTTTAATGACAGTGCGGATGATATGTTCAGATTAGTAGAAGAATCTTCAAGGTTTGATAACGCAGTTGCATTGGAAGCGATTAAATAATGAGATTACAAACGCCCATATTACTACTGATATTTAACCGTCCGGAACAGACGCAGAAGATCTTTGAACAGATCCGTCTGCAACAGCCTGTACAATTATTTATTGCAGCAGATGGGCCCAGATTCAACAAACCGGAAGATGCAGAATTGTGTGAGAAAACAAAGCAGGTTGTATTACAACGGATAGACTGGAAATGTGATGTGAAGACATTATTCCAGATCACTAACCAGGGTTGTGGCAAGGCGGTAAGTAATGCAATAAGTTGGTTCTTTGAACACGTGGAAGAAGGCATCATTCTCGAAGATGATTGTTTGCCGGATGCTACCTTCTTTTCATTCTGTAGCAATTTACTGGAACGTTACAGAAAGGATGAAAAGATCATGCACATCAGCGGAACCAACTACCAGATGGGAACTACAAGAGGGGATGGTTCCTATTACTTTTCATATTATACGCATATCTGGGGATGGGCAAGCTGGCGCAGGGCCTGGAAGAAATATGATTATACTTTAAACCGGTACAAAGATATATCAAGAGAAGGTTTAAATACACAATTACAGGATGATCTGCAAACCATCTATAGTAAAAAGATCGATACATGGGATATACAGTGGTTCATGACGGTATGGTTTAACAAAGGCTGGACCATTACCCCAAACACGAATCTTATCAGAAATATCGGCTGCGGCAAAATGGCTACGCATACAAAACATAAACCAGTCTGGTTTAAAAAACTGACTTATGGCAGTATTACGGAGATTAAACATCCTGTAACTATTGAAATAGATGAAAAAGCGGATCAGTTCTCTGCAGATACTTTGTTTAAATCAGGTAACCTGCTAAGTGCAGTGAGGAAGATCGTTAAAACAGTTCTGCCACATAAACTACTTGAATTCATTTCCGGATAAAATCACAATATGGATAACTCATACAGTGTACTCTTAAGCAGTAGTCCATACATAGAATTCTTTAAGGAAACAATGCCTTTATTGTTTGCAACAGTATTTTTATTCCTTCATTATAAGAAAAGGATCACCGCACTGGAAACAATCATGTATGCTTTTGCAACGGAAGCATATACGATGTTAATGATCGGGCCAACCTTTACGGCTACATTTTTTGTTAGCATATTTTTCATGGTTGATCAGGGTCATCAGCTAATGACCGGCAGAATACACATCCAGCGCAAATACCTGTTACTACTGCTCTTACCGGCACTGTCCAGTATAGTAATATTTATGATCATCCAGTTTTACAAGGATCCATTCTCTTATCCGCAGGGAAAAATGTCGGCCTTCTACATGAGGCCACTCTATTTTTATGTAAAAACATACCTCCCGTTATTTGCCATCGCATCAAAAATAGTACAGGAGAAAGAACTATTGTCCTTTGAACTGTTTTCCCGTACGATAAAGAAAATTGCCAGGATATCATTCCTCATTGCGTTCATTCAGATTGGCAGTCAATACATTTTCAAAAGCAGGATGCTTGGAGAAATACTTGGTTTGCAAAGCAGATACATGATGGGACAGGATTCTTCATTTTTCACTCTCAGAGTACAGGCTTTTTTTGCAGAACCTAAAGTATTCAGCGCGTTCATTTCCCTTTGCATACCGTTATTTGTGAAGGATAGAGAATACAAGATGACCTCAATTGCCATATTTATCGGGATACTGACAGCATCCCAGACCTTCTGGATTAATTTACTGGCTTTTTTAGTAACCTTTTGGGTAGTAGGAGGTATCCCTACTGTCAGAACAAAAATAGCGGGCACGTTAGGAATCATAATAGGGTTGTTTTTAATTGTAAATGCATCAAAGGTTTATTTCATCAGGTTCTATGCTAACAACCAGCATAATGCCGTTTACCAGCTGGTATTTAAAAGATCTGTATACCGTTATGATAATGAGGTATGGCAGAAGGACAATGTGATTTTAGGGATGCCACTGCAAAGGGATATGGAACTTCCTGTGGTGGATTTTCTCAGAGATCAGCCTTACCTACTCTTATCCGGATACGGGGCTGGTAACAGTACATTTATTCCCGCACAATATTTCTTCGGGCAAATGAATTATAAAAATCGGGTGAACGGTGTTGGTGGTCATAACCTGAACATGAGATGGTTTTATATCCTGGTAGAATTTGGCCTTTTCTCCCTCGTCTGTTTCTTTTTAATCCTTACCCAAACCAAACCTGATATTTCGAAATTCCAGAGCAGCTATCTGGCCTTTATATGGATCTGTTTCTTTTTCAGTCAGATCGATCTCTTTCTTATCACTACAGCGTTGTTGAGTGTATACAATACAAAAAGTGAACATGCAGATATTCCTGGATAACATAGTATTCACCATTCAGAAAGCAGGCGGAGTATCCGTTTACTGGTATGAACTATTGCAGGGTATATGCAATAAGGGATTGCCTGTGAGCTTCCTGAATGCGGGGCTTACATCCGATAATATTTTTGAGAAAAGCATTAATTACGATAATTATAACTGCATTCGTGAAAGCTGGATCCCGCATCAATATTTACGGTATCTGCCCATGCGGTATACGCTGCCTCATGCGTCTATTTTCCACGGCGGATATTTGCGGGTGTCTACACAAAAGAATATCGTAAACATCCTTACCGTACATGATTTTGCACATGAACGAAAACTGGTAACCAGTTTCCCGAGAGGATTTGCCAATAAAAAACAGAAAGCCTATGGGATCAAACATGCAGATGGGATCATCTGTATTTCAGATAGTACAAAAAGAGAGTTACTGCACTTTTATCCGGATACAGATCCCGCTAAACTAAGGGTGGTATATCATGGAATTGCAGATACTTTCTTTCCTATGGATAAAATCAATACTCCTCTTCAATCTGGTCTGACAACGCCATACATTTTATACATTGGCGGACGCAGTCATTATAAGAATTTTGCTATCGCACTTGAAACGATGGAGCAGTTACCACTGCATTTTAAACTGGTGGTAACAGGGGGAGAACAATGGAGCCCCAAAGAATTAATTAACATAGAACAGAAGATCCCCGGACGTTATCAGATCCTGCAAACAGTGGGCAAGGAAGACCTGAACCTGTTATATAATTATGCATGGTGTCTCCTCTACCCTTCTGCCTACGAAGGATTCGGGTTTCCTCCCGGAGAAGCCATGAAAGCAGGTTGTCCGGTAGTGGCCACCAATTTAACATCCATACCTGAAGTGGTAGGGCAGGCAGGATTACTAACAAATGTGGTTACAGCTGATGCTTTTACTGAAAAGATCTTACAACTGGAAAATCAGGATTACAGGGAACAAATAATTATTGCCGGACTGGCACAGGCGCAATTATTTACCTGGGCGAAAAGCGTACATGAAACAATTCTTTTTTATAAAGATTGCTGGAACAATAAATTTCTATCATGAACCTTATCTTCAAAATAGCGGACGCCGCAAGAGTTTTTCTGCAATCCGGCAGAGGACTTACTTCTTTATTAAAAAAAGGCATCTCCATTGCCTCTACACAGTTATTGCATAACTGTAAACATTATATTCCGGAAATAAATACCATCCTGGATGTAGGTGCTAATCAGGGACAATTTGCCTTGTCAGCAAAGCATTTCTATCCACAGGCTGATATTCATTCCTTTGAACCTGTACCGGCAGTATATCACATATTACAGCATAATACCCGCAAAGCAACTACTATCAGTACTTATAATTTTGCATTAGGCAATACGAGTGGCTCTCTTGAATTTTACTGCAATAACTATTCACACGCCAGTTCAGCTTTACCAGTATCTTTTCTGCAGCAGGAAATGCTTCCGCAAACGAATACTGTTAAAAAGATTAAGGTGCCAGTGAAACGGATGGATGACTTCCTGACAAATATCTCTTTTATGCCTCCAGTATTATTAAAACTTGATGTACAGGGATTTGAAAAAGAGGTACTGAAAGGTGCCGTTAAAAGTCTTGGTAAGATAGATTATCTGCTTTTTGAAACATCTTTTGTATCCATGTATGATGGAGAACCATTGTTCGATGAGATGCACAATTTCGTTAAAGAACTGGGCTTCGAATTCATAGCGCCAGTGGGATTTTTACAGGCAAATGATCTGCAGATTATACAAATGGATTTATTATATAAGAAACGAAATAACTGATTCACACTTAGATCTGCATATATATTTCTTTCCAGCCTTACCAACTACTATCAGAATTATTATTGATATACTTTGTAAAGCTACATCCTCATGAAACAGCGCATTAATACACATTCCATTTTAAGGAAAATCCTGGATTATGTTGTGTTGACTATTGCATTCCTTTTAACAAGGCAATACATTGCAGCAAAAGGAGATATCCTCTTTTCACAGCTCAATTTTCTTTTGTTATTAATCAGTACTCTTACATGGACAGTTACAGGAAGTTCTGTTCGTTTATACGACAGTTATGACAAGACAGGTTCATTCTCCTACGAGTTTGTAGCCATCCTCAAAACAGTACTGCTGCATGTTTGTGTGTTCACCTTCCTGTTCTTTTATTTCTTTAAACTCTATCCATATCCACGCACATTCATCCTGCTGTATAGTACTTATCTGTTCTCTGGCATTCTGATTTCAAAATACATTGTAAAGAAACTGTTGCTTCGTTTACAAACCAATCACCATAATCCTAAAAATGTACTGATCGTTGGAACAGGAGAAACAGGGATGAATTTTTATTATACGATACATAACAATAACCGATACGGTTATACCTGTGTTGGTTTTGTTGATGATCAGAGCAATAACGAGATCAATGGTCAGTATCTGGGTAAACTATCAGAGCTTACAAAGATCCTGGAGACGAATGAAATAGATGATGTAGTAGTAGCATTACCCGGAAAATCGAAAGAACAAACGGAGAAGATCATTGCAGCCAGTGAAAGAGCGGCCAAACGCGTAAGGATCATTGCTGATTGCCATCAGTATTGTACCCCTACTGCGAGCATGAACCTGTACGGTAATTTTCCGCTGGTAAATATCCGCTTCTGCCCGTTGGACGATCCTGGTAACCAGCGACTGAAGCGGGCGCTTGACATTGGCTTTTCCCTTTTCATGTTCACGGCATTCAGCTGGCTCTTTCTGCTCATTGCCCTGTTGATCAAATTATCCTCCAAAGGTTCTATATTTTTTAAACAGGAAAGATGGGGATTGAAAAACAAAAAGATCACCTGTTATAAGTTTCGTTCTATGGTTGTTCAAAACTGCGAAGTGGATAGTAATAACCAATTCTTACAGGCTACGCGGAATGACAGCCGCGTAACACAGATAGGTCGTTTTCTCCGTAAAACAAATCTCGATGAATTACCCCAATTCATCAATGTGTTAAGCGGAGAAATGTCATTTGTGGGGCCACGGCCTCATGCAACTCCGTTACACATTGAATCCAGGGAAACGGTGGACCATTATATGCTACGGCAGATGGTGAAACCAGGTATTACCGGATGGGCACAGGTGAATGGCTGTCGTGGAGAAACCAGGCACTCCGGACAGATGAAAAAACGGGTAGACATGGATATCTGGTACATTGAAAATTACAGTTTCTGGCTGGATTGCCAGATCATTTTCCAGACAATGATGAATATGATTAAAGGAGATAAAAACGCTTACTGATAACAGAAGTATGTCCGGACGTTTATTACTTATATGCGGGAATTTTGCACCCGAGCCTACCGGTACTGGTAAATACAGTGGTGAAATGATAAAATGGCTGGCAGATAACGGCTATGATTGTACGGTGATCACCTCCTATCCCTATTATCCGCAATGGCAGGTACAGGCCCCCTATGTTAAGAACAGGTACTGGTATAAAAAAGAAGTACAATATAGTGATAATGGGAAGAGAAAGATCACAGTTTACAGATGTCCGCAATACACGCCGGCAAATCCATCAGGTAAGAAACGAATTATCATGGATCTTTCTTTTCTGTTATCCACTTTTTTCAAACTGCTACAGCTGCTAACGGCTAAGAAATTTGATGTGGTAATGACGGTAGTGCCCTCTTTCCACCTGGGATTTCTGGGGGTATTATATAAAAAGATCCGTGGTGCAAAGTTCCTCTATCATATTCAGGACCTGCAGATAGAAACAGCCAGAGACCTGGGAATGATCCGTTCTCCTTCATTGATTAAATGGTTATTCATACTGGAGAAGTATATCCTCCAAAAAGCTGATATCATCAGCAGCATTTCAGAGGGAATGATCAGTAAAATACAACAAAAAACAGGAGGAAATGTTGAACTGTTCCCGAACTGGGTAGATGTAAGATTGTTTTATCCGCTGGAGAACAAAGCTTCTCTGAAAACGCAATATGGCTTTAATATTACAGATAAGGTGATCCTGTATTCAGGTGCGATAGGAGAAAAACAGGGATTGGAAATGATCCTTCATACAGCAGCCGGACTGAAAGAACAGGGGCACATAAAGTTTCTCATTTGCGGTTCAGGACCTTACAAAAAGAAGCTAGGTTCTATGGCGGCAGCGCTTGATCTGAAGAATGTGATTTTTTTCCCGCTGCAGCCGTTGGAGCGTTTTAATCATTTCCTGAATATGGCGGATGTGCATCTTGTAATCCAGAAAGCAAATGCAGGAGATCTTGTAATGCCATCAAAACTAACAACAATTATGGCCGTTGGGGGGGTATCCGTGATCACAGCAAACCCGGGTACCAGCCTGCATGAAGTAGTACAACTAAAACATATTGGCATCCTGGTAATGGCAGAAAATCAGCCGGCATTAAATGAAGGCATTCGCACAGCAGTATATAAAGAATCAGGGCATATTACCAGGAATGCCCGGGAATATGCCCTGAATTATCTTGCTACAGATATAATAATGATACGTTTTGAAAGATCATTAAGGCATGGTCATATTGATCCGCCCTGTTGAACTTCCATTGGTAGATGTAAAGGCCAGATTACAGAAACTGACAGTTACTGCGGAGCCTTCTACAGATACATACACACTGCCTGAGTTTGGTGTCCATGCTCCGGTGGTGGTGGTAGTAATAGTAGCTCTTGCATAACCGGTTGCCAATGTACCTGAAGATGCCTGTATAGTATATACACCTTCTACTGGTGGAGATACGCCTGCAAACTCGACAATTACGCCTGCATTTGTACTTACACCTTCAATCTTATAAGTACTGCTTGTTGTAACTGATCCCTTTACGGTACGGAGAGACATATATGTTACTCCATCCAGTTGGGCAGTATTGCTATCCAGGCCACAAGGAGCCCAGGGACCAACAACCGCTATTCCGTTGATGGAGTCCTTATAAGTACAACCACCGGGAGTAGAGATTTCCACTATGTAAGTTTTGTTCTTCCCTTTTGCAGGGTGAATGATAATTGGATTCGCCTCACGGGATGTAAATCCGTCGGACCCGGTCCAACTATAGGTATACCCAGATTCTACTCCGTAAACGCTTAGTCTCAGTGTATCATTCTGCCCTATTGGGGCATTGGATGATATCACAGGATCCACCACGTCATTACAAGAAGAACCTCCTCCCGAACAACCGGAAAGTAAACCTGTGAATAAAATAAGAAATGCTATGAGTGTAAATTTATGCTGCATCGTCTAGTATTCGTAAAATCATAATTTTTTTGTTAAACCCTTCCTGCACACATTATATCATGTGTACATTTCAGGTCGCGGAAATTGTTCAGGTACCTTTTCCGCAACAGGTAGTAAGTTCTTCATTAAATGACAATCATAGGTATCTCCAACCCCCTTTATAGGGATAGGATAACACGTAAAATTAAACGTGTGTGGCAATCTTAATCTTGACATAATTTTAGGTATAGGCAATAAACACACTATAAATATAGCAAATAGTTTATTTATTATGATTTTTTACAATAAAATATATTACTCATAACAGTACAACCTTCGTTTGATAAATCCCTGTAATCAGCTATTTTACAATTTATTACAGTACTGAGGTAATAAATAATTAATCTAAAAATTCCTCCTCCAACTACTCAATTTTCGAATAAATACTACAAAAATGGCCATGAGAAAAGCTCTAATTTTTCTCATGGCCGCAAACCTGACAAATCAGGATTGTATTATTTTATACTGATATATTGCTCAGATACGTTCCATCCGTAAACCGAAATCGCTGCATTTCCACTTTTGCCAACCACATCTCCACTGATGGTAACAATCTTCTCTTCCCCGGGTAATACTGATACATAGTTGTCATTATAGAACACTGGCAGGATACGTTTCCTGGTTTGCGCATCTACAAGGGACACACGGTTAAAGAATGCTACCGGTCCATTGGCGGGATTAATGATCTTAACAGCAATACTATCCGGACCTGCTTTATGTGCAGTAATCTGCACTTTCGCTGCTGACATTTTCTGCAAACCTGAATGATTGCCTTTTGCATCCGGGAACCAATAAAGGTTATCATCTAACACCTGCTGTTTTTTATCTCTCAGGCGTACTGATAAGAATACCCCTTCCTTGCTGCCCAGGTTATCGAGTGCCGTTTTCACAGAAAGGTATTTCTGTACCGTTTTCGGACTGATTTCTGTAAACACCTGTGTGATCAGGCTGTCCTTACCTTCCATATTATATACCTTCAGTTCCAGCATTACATCCGTATAATATTTAAAGGTATTATTCACGGTTAGAATGGTACCATCAATAGGATTACACATAACATGTAATGGTGCACTTCCATTATGCAGACCATATAAGCAGGCATTGGGATCCAGGTAATAATCGTACATCTGTCCACGTAAAGCTGTCCACGGGTTCTGTGTTTTCCAGATTATCACACCAGTGTACCAGTCCCACATATGTGAGCTAAAGCCTTCCATCAGGCCACGGTACTGATCATAGTTCACCAGCTGCGCCTTATTGGCAAAGTCCTTTACATCTTTCGGTTTACCATATGGTTCCAGGTGATTGAAATAAGGGATGTATTTATGATAGTCCCATACAGAATCAACACCATTTGGCGTATTTACCGGTGCAACCATATTCTGCGCAGGAATAAAACGTTCCAGTGATTCATAATCTCCCACACCTACGGAACCCACTTCAGAATTGAATGGGAAAGTGCGTTCATTCCAGAAAACAGATAGTGGCTGTATATTATAAGGACCATCGCCATTACCACCCAGAGAGTTGTAAGACATACTGTCCGTATTTGAATAATGGAAGAAGAAACGGGTACCATCCAGTTTTGGCAAAATGGAATCCTTCATAACAGACAGGATATCTGCCGGTGGCGTGATTTCGTTACCACCACACCAGAAAGCCAGTGAAGCATAATTACGTAACATTTTCACCTGATCTTCCACGGAAGTGATAAACAGGCGATGATCATCAGGGTACTGGCGTCTTGTCCACTGGTCTTCCTTCTTCATAGGATCTACCCAACGACCGTTACAATCGCCGGACATCCAGAAATCCTGGAATACCAGTAAACCATATTTATCACATGCCTCATAGAATTCCGGTCTTTCTGTTAAGCTACCTCCCCATATACGAATCAGGTTCAGATTCATATCGCGGTGAAAGCGGATCTCTGCATCATAACGTTCTTTGCTGAAACGGAACATTGCATCGGAAGTAATCCAGTTCCCACCTTTGATAAAGATCTTTTGTCCGTTTACAGCTACTTCGCGGCTATTAGTATGTGCGTTCCAGTAAGTCTGAATTTCACGAACACCAAAATCAACATCTTCTGTATCTTCTACTTTTGTATTATTCAGGAACTGCAGCTGGATATGATACAGGTTCTGCGGACCATACCCCGCAGGCCACCATAATGCCGGCTGTTTCAGTTCCAGATCTGGCAGTTGTACCTCTGTAACAGCATGCGGAGCCAGAGTTACCTTGCGGATAATGGTATTACCTGCCAGTTTATAACTTACGGCACCGGCTATACTTTTTGCAGTAGCATTCTCCAGTTCGGCAGATACCAATACAGTAGCAGGAGCCTGCACAGCATCGGGCAGTCTTACACCTGGTACTTTGGTAATGATATGTGGATTTTTGATGCGTACAGCACCGGTTTTTTCAATGGTCACTTTATCCCATATACCGGTATTACGGTCACGCATAGGTTGGATCCAATCCCATCCTGCAGTATACTGTGGGCCTACATTTTTGGCGATGGTACCATCGCCACCCTGTCCGCCATTAGGATTACCCGGAATAGCAGGTGGATAAACAATCACTGCCAGTCGGTTATGGCCATCTTTTGCCAGCCAGGGCGTAATATTATAAGAAAAGCGCAGGTACGTACCGAAGTGTGTTGTTGCATTCAGTCGATGTCCGTTCAGATAAACATCACATCCATCATTTACACCTCTGAAATGCAGCCATACCTGGCCATCTGCCGCCGGTTGTGCTTCTGTAAAGTCTTTTACGAACCAGTAAGTATAATGCTCACGTCCTGTATTATAAATATCAGGTATGCGCAAATTGTTCATACCATAAAACGGATCCGGCACCAGGTGGTTATTCAATAATGTTGTCAGCACTGTACCGGGTACTGTAGCCGGTAACCAGCCCATCAGCTTATAAGAAGGAGCAGAAAGTGCTTCCCCTTTTACTGTCACACTGGAAATATTGCGGCACTCCCATCCACTGTTAAGCTCATACTGGCTTTGTGCTGCTAACTTTAAAAAAGGTAATAACAAAAAAAAAGAAACATTCAGTATTCTCCGAACCATATGTACATTTAATTTAAAGGCGACCTGTTGCCTTGTTCACTGATGAGACAAAAATATATGTTGAAATGTCAAAATCAAAATACGAAGGGTGAATAATGGATGGGTGGCTAAATTAAATAAAAAAAGGTGAAAAGTGAATCCTTTTGGAGGCGCCACTTTTCACCTTGCTATTACTGCTGTAAAAATCTATACAGGATCTGAGTCTACAAGCACAATCTTAACGGTAATTGCTGCTGTAGGATGATTTGCAGGGAGAGAGCCGTCTGCATTCTGGCTATCAATAGAAATTGATCCGATAGAGTGTGTTACTTCAAACGTACTACCAAATAACACATCTGGAATAGCTTCATAAACAATACCATCAAAAGAAATGTACACCAGTACCCCATTGGTATTATATACCCGCCCATCAATTTCAGGCATACTGATCGTTACATAATAAGTATTCTTGTCGGTATCCAGCTTCCAGTCACTGGGATTTACAGTAGTAGTGATAGTACGGTTGGGAACTACTACCTGTTGAATAATTTCCTCTTTTCTACAACTTGAAAAAAGGACACCCAGTACCAACAAGGGCAAGAACAGGAATGATTTCATAATAAGATCTAATTGACGGTGATGGAATATAGATATGTGCTTACAGCAACATGTATTAAAGAATCTATAAATAACAAAATAAGTGCCATGATTATTGAGCAGGTCTCCTGATGGCAAGAACCTCTCTCAGTGCAGCTTGTGCAAAGGGAGGCTGAAAGGCCATGGAGGCTGATACACTAGCCAATACATCCTGCCCCCGGATAGCCAGTAATACGTCCCTTATGGCAATAACTGAAAGCGTATCGGCCGTTTTCATAGAGTTCAGCAAAGCAGGTACCATTCCGCTGCTACCAAAAACACCCACGGCCTGTATTGCAGCCAGCTTCACTTCCGGATTTTTATCAGACAGGGCTTTCATGATAAATTTGCTGGCCACGGTCTGTTTACTGTTTCCCAGCATCGTGATCACACCAGCTTTTACAGGAGCTTCCGAACGTTCAGCTTTGATCATCCATAACTCCGCTTTGCCGGACGTCATCATTCTTTCAGCAAGTTTAAAAGCGGCAGCACGATAAGCAGGCTGTGTATCATCTACAGCACGCATCAGGATCATTGTGGCATCATTGCTACGGGTTTCGGTGAGCACTTTTAATGCGGCAGCACGGAAAGCTGTTTCATGGCTGTTCTTCAGCAGTTTTTCTGCTGCCTTCACAGCCGGGCCAATGGGCCAGTTTTCTGCCAGCCGCCAGGTATATAACAGGTAAGCAGCAGTAGCATAAGTGGAATCGGATTTGTATTGGCTTTTTGCAGCAGCAGCTGCCAAAAGAGGTTCACTATTCCCATTCCCCACGTTTGCCAATGCCAGCAATGCTGTTTTTCTGGTCAGTGGATCTTCTGATGCTGTATAGGTTGTGAGATCGTCGAGTGCACCCAGATAGCGAAGCTGTCCCAGTGCTGCTATCAGCGTTATCCTGCTGTTACCGGTAGCTTTTTTCAGTGCGGCCAGTATAGCCACTTTTGCATCGGGACTTTTGATCTGAAGAAGTGCCCTTGTTGCAGGATCGCACAGGCGTTTGTTTGTAAGATATTGTTTCAATACCGGCACAGCCTTATTATCCCCGCAAATTTCCAGCAATGAAATAATGAATGCTTTGTTTTCCACGTCGGGCATTCGCACAAGTGCTTTGCAAAAGGCCCTGGAGGCAATTTTACGTGTATCTTCCTTTGCTGCCTGGGTTACATAATAAGCATAACCGCCTAATGCATATTGCAATGCTGTATTATCTCCTGTTTTTGCCGGTTTTAGCATCAGCGTCCGGGCTATCAGCCCGGCTTCTCCAGCAGCAGTTAACTTTTTCATCTCTGCTGCAAGCCTGCTGCTGTCTGTCGCAGGAAACTTTCCCGGCATTTTAGCGGGCAGTGTTTGTGCCTGTGCAAACCAACCGCTGCAAATCAGCAATATCAGAAGTATCTTTTTCATACTGTTTAATATAAGTTCCATGGAGCCCGCATGGGAGGGTCTATCAATTGATTGGCCCCATCATCATATATGAATGTCTGTTTTACAGGATCGAATTCCAGCGACCGACCCAGCTGTAATGCAATCTTTGCCATGTTGACCAGTGTGCAGGAGCGGTGACCATTTTCTTCGTTGAGGGCAAACTGTTTGCGGAGACGTACAGCCTCATTAAAGTCAGTAATCTGCACCGGAGGCTCAGGATAAGCTGTTAGTTTCTTTGCCAGATCCGGAATATCTGACCTGAAACCGGGATATAATTTACCTAGCGGACCTTCAATATAAGCAGCCCCTTCATCTTTTCCTTCTCCATCCAGTACTATCTGGCAACCGTCATCATAAGTATAAGTAATACGCCTCCAGGTGCCCACGGCATCCGGATGTTGCTGAGGAGCGTCTATTTCTACAGATACGGGACTGGTGTGATCTTTACCAAGAAGATATTGTACGGGATCCAGATAATGCTGTCCCATGTCTCCCAATCCCCCGCCATCATAATCCCAGTAGCCCCGGAAGGTTTGGTGTACACGATGTGGATGATAGGGTTTATAAGGCGCAGGTCCCAGCCAGCGGTCATAGTTCAGGTCTTCCGGTATCGGCATAACAGGCAGATTGGTTTTTCCGACCCAGTTAAATTTCCAGTCGAATCCCGTATGTTGGCTTACAGTTACTTTCAGCGGCCACCCTAACAAACCACTGTTCACCAGTTTTTTAACTGGTTTTACCGGTGTATTCAATCCGTAAAAATTATCTTCAAACCGGAACCAGGTATTTAGCCGGAAGATACGGCCATACTGCTGTACAGCCTCTATTACCCGTTTCCCTTCCCCGATAGTGCGTGTCATAGGTTTTTCACACCATATATCTTTTCCTGCCGCAGCAGCGTCTACAGAAATGATTCCATGCCAGTGAGGAGGAGTGGCGATATGAACAATATCCACTTCCGGGAGTTGGATCACTTCCCTGTAATCATCAAAGGTTTTAACTCCTTTTTCCAACAGTTCTTTTGCCTGCAGCAGATGTCCACGATCCACATCACAAATAGCCACTACCCGGGTTCCGCCATATGCAAAGTGATTTCGGCCCATCTCCCCTGTCCCTATAACGGCTTTAGTCAACTGATCACTGGGAGCAAGATAACCCCGGCCCAGAACATGCCGCGGTACGATGGTAAAGGCTGCTACTGCACCCACCGTATTTCTGATAAATGCCCGTCTGGAATGATTCTTTTTCTGTTCCATGGTTGAGTCCAAAAGTGCGGACCGGCAGGCAAGATATGAAAATCATTTTGCAAGTGTATATATAAGACGTTAACTGCAAGATATTTGCAGTAATAAATGGTATATTCGTTGCAGGACCAAACAAAAGTTTGTTTTGTGTCTTCTCAAATACCACGTAGTTAACCATTACATCAACCACAAGTCACTGTTAAAACATAATTATGCCCGCTGTACTATTACCACAGAAGGTAAAGATATTTCCGGCGATACCAGCGCAATATCAACGCTACGTATACCCTTTTTCAAAACCTCTTTTCAAAACCACACCTACATTTTCGCGTATAGAACAGGTTACTACCATACCAGGCTGCCGCGTGTCCAGCATAATTAATATTGCAGAGGAGGAAACAGTGATACGTCAAAACCGTAAAAGAGCTGTTATAATGTTACAGGTAACCCTTAGTGGGGAGATCATCTGCAGTCTGCCATCTTCAGAAAAAATCACACTATCAAAAGGAGAATATCACCTGTTAAAGTTAAACGCCGGGCAGCAGCAGTTGTACTTACAACCAGGCATTAATGAATTTATGCGGTTTGAGATCTCTCCTGCCCTGTTACAGGAACTGTTGCCGGATACTTTCCTTGTCCGGGAGATACTCACTAAAAAAGGAGATTATTGTACCACCAGCGTACCTGAATCGGGCAATGTAAAAAACAAAGTACATACACTGATCAACCAGTTGAGAAGTACGTATATCACAGATGGTATCCAACAACTGAAACAGCATACACGAATTAAAGAATTAATCTCCTCGGCTATCACTACTTTACCCTTATCTCATAAAAACATCGTTATGAATAATCCCCACCATGAACGAATCACCAGGATACAAACGTATATCAATGAAAACCTGCATAAATCAATTTCACTTTCTGTACTTGCAGGTATTTATTATATCAGCGAATCAAAATTAAAACAGGATTTTAAAAAGTATCTTAATTCTTCCGTACAGGTATATCTGCAGGAACAGCGAATGGGAAAGGCATTAAATATGTTACAACATTCAGATCAGGAGATTTCTGATATAGCCTTTGAAGTAGGATATGCCAATGTATCTAGTTTTACCAGGGAATTCAGGAAGCATTATGCCTGTACTCCCAAGGATATCAGGATAAGATGATGAACCGTACTACTGCATTTTTATCGTACAAATACTCAGTACTCCTTACTGCCTGATAAATATTTTTTTACTTTTTTATTTAGAAAAAATGACGATAAGATAAACATTTTTAATACATTAGCAGCATATAGCGTTATGGAGCTCTCAACTCATTTACATTTCATTAACAACTTATTATTTAAGTTAATTTGTTAAAACTATAATGTCTTTAGTAGTTTTGCCCCGTCTTAGCAAAATTGTATTAGAATTGGCTTTCAGAGTAGAATACAAGCATTTAATCCGTAAATCGTAAAGAGGGTATAAGAATGCGTCATGCGAATACGAACAATCTGCGGCAGGAGTGCCAGCCTGCAGATGATGAAGTTACGTACGAAAACATATTTAAGCTGTATGCAAAAGCTCTCTGGGCCGAAGCATATCGCCTTTTACAAGATCAGCAGGAAGCAAAAGACCTTGTTCAGGAATTACTGATTGAGATCTGGGAAAAAAGATCATTGAAGAATATAGAAACAACGGTAATGTCCTACCTGTTCCAATCTATTCGTTATAAATGTTACCGTTATATCAGAAATAAAAATGCTGAAGAACATAAGGCGGCAGCCTGGTCGTTCTTCCAGGAAGATTACACGAAGATAGAAAGCAATATAGAAAGACAAGAGTTACAACAAAGTATAGCAGCAGCCATCAGTACATTGTCAATGCAATCGTCCAAAATCTTTACACAGGTTTTCATCGAAGGTAAAAAAAGGAAAGAAGTAGCAGCAGATATGGGAATTTCAATAAACACTGTTAACGTTCACATTTACAATGCCTGCAAGAAATTAAAAGAGAAATTAGAAAAAACTCTATAATCCAGTAAATGATTTTGACATAAATTGTCACTCCTGTTTGAAATGGATATTCAACGGGAAACCATATATCAGTTGTTGCTATTAAAACTTACCGGATCCCTGGAAGAAAAGGAAGAAGGATATATCAACTCGCTGATAGAAAGTGATCCTGAAGTGTGGACTTTGTGGAATGAGATCCAGGCAGATTTTGCAGCTCCTTTTCAGCAGGAGGCACTGCAAAACTTTGATACGGAATCATTACTGGCAACTGTAAGTGAAGAAATGATCCGCCGCAAACAACGGCGTGTGCGACAAAAGAAGACCTTGTTCCTTAGTGTTGTAATGCTGGTGGGCGTGGGTATATTCATTTACGTGATTATGCATACTGCCTCTCCTGTTGAAAATAATAGAATAGCAGATGCTTCCAAAAAAGTACTGCTGCAAATGGCAGATGGAGAACAGGTAAACCTTTCAGATAGTATTCATGAACAGACAACAGATCATGGTACGATTGCTTTAAGCAATACAAATGGGTTACTCTCCTACAAAGCAAACGAGGAAAACAGTGCAAAAGGCACAATCATAGTACCGGCAGGAAAAGATTATCGTATCCGGCTCGCAGATGGTACAGTAGTGTGGATGAACAGTGGCAGTCAACTGCAATTTCCTTTTCGCTTTTCCGGAAGCAGCAGGGAAATCACTATCACCGGAGAGGCTTTTATAAAAGTAGCTGCGAATCCGACGTTACCTTTTATCGTGCATACGCAACATACAGTTGTACAGGTACTGGGAACATCCTTTAATGTGAACAGTTATGATTCGGGGAAAGTGACAGTATCATTGACGGAAGGAGCCGTTAAAATGAAAACAGATAAAAGTGAAGTGTTGCTCAAACCCGGTTATCAGGCTACGGTTACAGCAAACAAAGAGATCGATACATGTGTATTTGATGAAGAAAATGACCTGGCCTGGCTAAAAGATCAGTACATCTTCAGACATAAAACTCTGAAAGAGATCATCCCGGTGCTGGAAAGGTGGTTTGATGTGCAGATAACATTTGATAATCCTGCTATTGCCGGTAAAGTAGTTACCGGGCATATCATGAGATCGGATGAAATCAATACGGTACTAAGAATGCTGTCAATAATCAGCAACATTGATTATTACTATAAAGAAAACATTATACATATTAAATAGCGATCCCTCAGGGGTGAAACTATCATCTTCGTTTACGAACAATGCAAAATGAAATACCGGCGCTTTATTCCTTTAGTGCCGGTTTCTTTTTTTTACATAGATCGTGTATCTGCTTAATAAGCAGGCGGACGTTTTCTCCTGGTTTCATCATCACTTTCCAGCCTTTCGTCCAGATGTTCATCACTTTCTTCCCGGTCCATCTCTTTCGCCGGGCGTTCAGTTCCTTCAAATGCACCTCCGGAACCAGTATGTACTATGTTTTCTTCCCGTGAAGATTGATTCTCTGCCTTATTACCACCGGAGTATGAGGTCAATTGCATCGTTTACAAAATTTTTTATTGAGTTGCATTTCACCGGACTGCCTTATAGATGGCTTTTCCCCAGAACTCTCCCAATACAGCAGCTCCCTGCCTGTTTGGATGAAGGTAAAAAACACCCTGCCAGCCTTCCTCTCCCTGCAAATCTGTTAGATAATGTTTTTTAAAATACGAAAAAGCCTGCTTATCTCCAACAGAAACTTGTCCGGGGTAGGTTTTATGATAATCCTTTACCAGTGCATCTATTTCGGGAAAGTAGGTCTGTAGCCTGTCCAGCCCAGCCTGCAGATATATTGCTCCATTATAGGTATTAGGGCTATACCAGGTGGGGTAATGGAAAATAACCCTGCATCTGGGGTAATCAGTCAATAATTTATTGGCAATGGCTTCCAGATTCTTACGGTAATTTTCCGGAGATACCGGTGAGCCATTAGGACCCTGTATAGCACTGTCATTCGTACCCAGGATGATAGAAAAGATCAGTACAGCTGTTTCATCGGCCATATAACCTTTGGCGGCGGCAGCTACTTTATTAAAAGCAGTGCCTGTGGAGGGAAGAAAATCTACTGTAGTAAAACCACTTACACCCTGGTTGGAAAAAGAAACCCTTCCTATACCAGACTGTCTTTCCAGGTAAGCTGCTGCCTTTGCCGGTGGCGCCTGGGAAGAAGGATCAGATAGTAAAACACCATGAGTGATGCTGTTTCCAATAAAAACGATGTTCAGATTGGTGGCAATTCTTTGCGCCATTAAAGGATACTGGCTGATAGTCAGCAGGAGCAGGATTAATCCTGTTAGTTGCACATAGGTTTTCATATTCTTGACAATTATTATTTTCTCCACTGGAAGTAGAAACAACTCCCGTCACCTAACGTTGACTCCACCCACACTTTGCCACCCTGTGTTTCTACTAATAATTTCAGAATGTTCAGGCCAATACCTGTTCCTCTTTCATCACCTTCATCTAGTGTTTCAAATAACCGAAAAATCCGTTCATTGTCCTTCCCTTCAATACCGGGACCGTTATCCTTTACATAAAAATTATAGAATTCTCCATTTTCATTACATCCCACCTCTATATTGGTAGTTGCCTTGTCATTATATCTAATGGCATTGCTGATCAGGTTCTGGAACACCTGTTGCAATTTTTGCCTGCTGGTATGGATAACAGGCATATCATCCCCAATACTGATCTTCACATGAGCAGGAGGAAAAAGTAATTTAACCTGTTCCTCCAGCATTTTTCTGATATCCACATCTTCCTCTTTTTGATGCAACTGGTGTTCCCGGCTATAATCCAGGATTGCTGTGATCATATCTGCAAGCCGGGAGGTGGCGTCAATAGCCATATTTGTATATTCCAGCAGGAAATCGGAATCTTTGATCTCCTGTTCTTCCTTCATCAGTGACAGAAGTCCTGTAATTCCTGAAAGCGGCGATTTCAGGTCGTGTGCCACCACGTGCATAAAACGCTCCAATTGACCATTGATCTGTTCTTTGTCTTTTAATGCCTGTCTTAATTCATGCTGGTAAAAAAATAATCTCTCGAATACATCCACTTTTGCCCTGGTAAGATTAATGTCCAATGGTTTAGACAAATAATCCACTCCTCCCTTTTCAAATCCTTTCAATACATAAGACTCGTCCTTGTTTATGGCTGTTACGAAAATGATTGAGATATCCTTAGTTCTGGGATTAGTCTTTAACAGCCGTGCCACTTCAAAGCCATCCATACCGGGCATCTGTACATCCAGCATGATCAATCCTATGTCGTCATTCTTCAGCACCTCTTTTAATGCCTCATTTCCGGAAGTAGTCTGTATAAAATTTCTATTCTCTGCCAGGAGCATCTGCTCCAGGGAAAGAAGGTTTTCCATTCGGTCATCTACCAACAGGATGGTAAATTTTTTAGTCATACTCATCTTAATGGCTGGTTAATTAGTACTTACGAATTATGCACTCTTTACGTTTCAGAAATTATAAATTTTATTATTTCGTCAATCGTTAAAACTTTTACATTTTGACAGAGGTCAATAGCAGACTGTGGCATAACCTCAAAAGCAGCCATTTGGGGGTCCTGTGCAATGCCCGTACCACCGGCAGCTATGATCTGACATAAACCAGCCGCACCGTCTTTATTAGCCCCGCTAAGCAGAATACCCAATGCTCTGCTACCGTACACCTCAGCCGCACAACTGAAGGTCATATCTATGGAGGGGCGGCTGTAATTGACCAGTTCCGAATAATCCAGCATAAAGCTTTTGTCAGCTTCTATCATCAGGTGATAGTTTTGCGGGGCCAGGTAGAAGTGATAATCTATGATCGCTTCTTTATCCTCTGGCTCTCTGATTAACTTTTTAGCCGACAGCAAATGTCCCATTTCGCTTTCCACATTTCTGAGCCGGTGTAATATGATCACCACAGGTACCCGCATAAGATCGGGCAGGCCATCCAGAATGCTGCTTAATACTACCAGGCTTCCTGCAGACCCTCCTATTGTGATGATGTCATATTTGCCTTTCATAAATGATCACACTTTACGACGATATATTTTATGCGGTCCATTTACCGTTTCGAACTTTCCATGTACATCTGCAATCCTCATGGATTCTTTGATACCCAATGCAAGGTATCCCCGGGGCGATAAACTATCATAGAACAAGTTCAACACATGACTTTGTAAATCCCTGTTGAAATAAATAAACACATTCCGGCAACAGATCAGTTGAAATTCATTAAACACGGTATCTGTAACAAGGTTGTGCTGAAAGAAATTTATCTGCGTTCTCAGTTCTTTTTTAATAATCACATTATCATACCTGGCAGTATAATAATTGGAGAAATCTGCCAGGCCTCCGGATTGAATATAATTATACGTATAATCTTTCATATTATCTAACGGTAAAATACCCGCCGCCGCTCTTTCCAGATTCATGGGATTCAGATCACTTGCATATAATTTTGTTCTGTTCAACAGGCCGGTTTCCTGTAACAGGATAGCCATTGAGTACACTTCTTCACCGGTAGCACAGCCAGCATGCCATATTTTAATATTAGGATAAGCCGCCAGTTTGGGCAACACATCTTCCCTTAAAGTGCGATAAAAAGGGGGATCACGGAACATTTCTGTTACGTTCACTGTAATATATTGCACCAATTGGGTAAACAGATCACTGTTATTCACCAGCTGATGTTTAAGATCAAAAAGCGTTAAAATATTTGTCCGGCCCATAAAGCGAAGAACACGACGTTTCAGGGAAGCCTGAACATAACCAGTAAAATCATAACCATATTGCAGCTTTACAATATTAATAATGTCCAGGAAGTCTGCATCTGAAATATGTTCCATAAAAAATGGTTATACCATCCACACCCGCATTAAAGAAAGCAGCTTACTACTGTCTATTGGTTTCGCAATATAATCGGATGCCCCTGCAGCAATACACTTTTCACGATCCCCGGTCATAGCCTTTGCCGTTAAAGCAATTACAGGTAACTGTTTAAAACTTCTGTTCATCCGTATCTGACGGATCGCTTCATATCCATCCATTTCAGGCATCATAATATCCATCAGTACAATACTTACATCCGGATTCTCTGATAATCTTGCCAATGCATCCTTTCCATCAGCGGCAGTCACTACATCCATCCCATACTCTGCCAACAAAGCACTTAACGAGAATACATTCCGCATATCATCATCAGCCAATAGCACCTTCTTCCCTTCCAGGCTCTTTTCTGTTAACGGGTTATCATCTTTTTTGAGAGAAGTATTTGTTTCTTTGAGCTTATACAGGAATAATTCCAGTTCATCCATTAACCTGTCTGTAGAAAACGTGGAATTTCTTACAATTGCTGCTGCATCTCTCTTCAACAGTAATTCATCTGCTTCAGAAATATCATGATTGAGATATACAATGATCGGTTTCTCTTTGCTGCCCGTCATTAGCCGCAGTCTGCCCAGCTTTACTATACCATTACGAATGTCAATACTTAAGTCAAGAATAATGGCATCGTAATGTTTATCCTTCAATTCCTGTTCCGCATCTTCCATCGTCGTTACCCGGTGATATTGTGTCTGCATCTGTCTTTCATCACTAAGCGATTGCAGAGAAGGATGGTATTGCAATACTCCATCAGAAACAACAAGAACTTTTTTGAACGGGCCCTGCAACTGCTCATTGATACCAGTGAATACCGACTCAAGATCTGCCATCTGCAATGGCTTCTGAGTATATCCCTGAATTTTATCCCTCACTTGCAGAGAGATCCCTCCTGCGGATATCACATGCACCAGGATATGTTTCAGATCTTCATTATTCTTTAAGATTTTGAGGATACTCATACCGTCAATCAATGGCAGGTTCATATCCAGGAGGATAGCCTCCGGCATGTATTTACGGGTAAAGTATAAGCCGTCATTACCGTTCAGTGCTATAATTGTTTTATATCCTTTTTCCCTGGCAAAATCCCGCAGGATAACCGCAAAGTTGACATCATCTTCAATAATAAGAATCAGCTTATCCTGTTTACCGAACTGGTCACGGTCATCTTCTATCTTTTGCGTTGTTTCGGGGAGCTGCATTAACGGTAGCAGGGCTTCTGTTACAACCGGATCCTTAATGGTTCCCCGCAGGGGCTGCACCCCATTACTATGAATCACTACCGTAAAAGTACTTCCCAATCCTTCCTCGCTTTCCAGAAGGATCTCTCCTCCCAGTCTTTTCATCAATTCTTTACTGATGGAAAGTCCCAGACCGGTACCTCCGTATTTGCGGCTCGTAGAACCATCTGCCTGATGAAAGGCTTCAAAAATAAGTTGTTTCTTATCTGCTGCGATACCGCCACCATTATCTGCAACTGAAATGTGCAGGCCATCGGGTTTTACTTCCCAATGCATTTTTATTCTGCCATCTTTTGGTGTAAACTTGAATGCGTTGGATAAAAGGTTTTTTATCACCTGTTCCAGCCGCTGTTTGTCTGTATGGATGGTTTCAGGCACCCCGTCTGCTATTGAAGAGATAAACCGGATATTCTTTTCTTCCGCCACTACATGGAACAACTGATCCAGGTCTTTGACCATTGATTGCACCGATACATCTTCGATCTGCATTTCTACCTTACCCGCCTCTATTTTAGACAGGTCGAGAATATCGTTGATCAGTTTAAGCAGATCAGAACCGGATTTATGGATAATGCTGGCATATTCTATTTGTTTACTGGTCAGGTTGTTACCTTTGTTCTCTTCGAGCAAACGGGCCAGGATCAGTACACTGTTCAACGGTGTACGCAGTTCGTGCGACATATTGGCCAGGAACTCAGACTTGTAAGTACTGCTCTGCTCCAGCTCTTCCGCCTTAATAGATAACTGTTGACGGGTGATTTCCAGAGCCTTGTTCTGCACTTTCATTTCATCATTCACCTGTCGGAGTTCTCCTTCCTGCACCCGCAATTCTTCTTCAGAGGTCTGTAATACTTCAGACTGACGGGTGAGTTCTTCATTTGATTGCCGCAACTCTTCCTGCTGTGCCTCCAGAATCTCCTTCTGTTCCTGTACTCTTTGTAAAAGAGTCATCACCTTTTCCCTTGTTGCTGCAGCCTTCATAGCCACAGCAATCGCATTGGCTGTGGTATGCAATAAATCCAGCTTCCTTTGAGGCACCTCTTTAAAAACGGCCAGTTCTATTAATCCTATAAGCTTATCCTCCTGCCACAGCGGTAAGCAGATTACCGCACCAGGTAATGTTTCTCCACTACCCGCTTCAATTTGCCAGAAGTTAGCAGGGATATTATTTACCACTACCACATCTTTCTGTGTGCCTGCTTCACCTACGATACCCTCCTTCAAAGCATATTCCTGTTTTACAGTAAGGGGTAATGCTATACCGGCGCTCAAACGCAACGTCCCTGTAATTTCATCAAAACAATAAAATGCGCCTGCAGGCAACCCCAGGTATGTTACTATGGCCTGTAAGCAATTAGCGGACAGTGGTTTCTGCCCAATGTCTCCCTGCAAACTCTCGTTGATCCTGGTCACGCCCGTGAGTAACCAGTTATTCTCATTGGCACTCTTATTAAGCATAACCACTTCATCCAGGTTAATGCGCAATTCCTCCTGCGCTTTTACCCTGTTACCGATCTCGGAGAAAGACAGGATCATTAATGCAATTGCTACCAGTAAAGTAAAAATGGTATCTATTGCCAACGTAGTAGCAGCCCTTTTTACAGAACTTTCATCAGCCCGGTTTCTGGTAAATAACAGATCTTGTTCATGACCGATAATGCCCGTCAATTCACTATGTACAGCATCATAATATTCCTTTTCTTTTGATGTTATTTCCAGTCCGCGACTAAATACATAATTAGTATCATTCCGCACATTCAGGCTTTCCCAGAAATTCAACAACCGGATCATATCATTCTCCATCTTCGTTGCCTGTTTCATCTGTTGCGGATTATCGGCAACCATTTTTTTCAGGTCATTTACCAGGGGCAATATCTTAGGATGTAACTCGAAATAAGTATCAAGATATTTAAACACATGCGTATTTCTGTAGGCCGTTTCTGCAATTTCAATTTCATATACGTACCGGTTAATACGTTGCGTCATTGTAATCACCTCATAGGAATGCTCCACCAATTTAGCCTCTGTTTGTTGCTTGTTAAAAGTAATATAGGAAAAAATCCCCCCTGCAACTATCAGCACAAGTGCAAGCCCGAAACCAAAGTATAAGCGTTTTTTTAAAGGAATACCCATATTTGAACCGTTAATAATAACTAAACAAATATAATATTAAAAGAACTCGGCTATCGATTGTATATCAACAGTTAACGAAAATCATTTCAATTTTGTTGAAAAAAATACAAGATAGGACAATATATGTTTCTAACATCTTACACATATAAGTAAGATTTACTTTGATAAAAACAGTCTTAATTGGCAGCAACCAGACGTATATTTATACACATAATATTGTTTTATTTGGTAAGAGGGTGGTAACTTAGATGTAATAACATATATGTGAATATAGAGAGCGCATTGCATTTCGTAATAGATGAGTTAAAAACATTTTTAATATGAGGGATTGTCATATTTTTCTTTAAAAAGTCCAACTGGCTGATTTATAGTAAGTATATAAGTGAACAATTAATACTATAAACAACATTTCAGCCACACGCTAATTCCCTGGTATAATATTATCGCACATTTTAAAACCATATGCTTAAGGCTTAACTGGGTTGTAATCCCACAACAGCTATGACTATAAAAAACCAATGTATGAGTAAAATTCTGTTAGTTGAAGATGATGAAGTGATGCCAAAAATTCTGGAAAGGATCCTCCGCAAAGAAGAATATCAGATTGAACATGTTATCAACGGAAAAGAAGCCTTTCTGCGTCTTGAAGATACCAACTACAATTTCGACCTGATCATTACCGATATTATGATGCCTTATGCAAATGGTTTTGAAATATTGAGTAAAGTAAAAAACAGAAAAGAAGGCAAACCAATTCCTGTAATTATTGTTTCGAATGCTGGAAATGAAGATATGATTATCGAAGGATTCAAACTGGGAGCTGATGACTTTTTGAAAAAACCTGTTATTCCAGGCGAGCTCCTGGTCCGGGTTAAAAGGTTATTGATGCAATATAGCCTGTAAAAAATGCTTTTTCTTACTATTGACTAATTGACCGAATCCAGATATGGAGTTTAGCTTTTATGAATTCAGGTATGCACCTTTAAGTATACAAATAGCTTTCATATTTATTGTAGTCGCCGTAACATTTACTATCCTTGCTTACCTGTCTATTTTGCGTGGAAGATGCAAGGCTTACCGCCGTGAAAAAAAACTAAAGCTCCTGCATCCGGTTATCGACGACCTGCTGATGAATAATATCCTGCTGAATGAAGAGCTTGCCAGTGATATACCAGCAGAGCAGGTACAACTGAATATAGAAGGGTTTCAACTGCCGGTGTTTAAACACCGCTGGGCAAGAGAAGCATTGATAAACCGGCTTATCCATTACAGGAGTAATGTGCGTGGTTCCATGGGCGAACAGTTCCGTAATCTCTATATTCAACTGGAGCTGGATAAAGATTCTCTTAAGAAAATGAAATCCCATAATTGGGATAAAAAAGTACAGGCACTGGCAGAACTTACCAACATGAATATGTCTATAGCAGACGTAACCATTCTGCCACTCACCAACAGCAATAACCGGGAATTGCGCGCTGCCGCCAGGCATGCCTATATTAAACTAAGTAAAAATGAACCTTTCAAATTCTTCGATGTAGTAACAGAACCACTGCTGCTGTGGGACCAGGTAGAACTCTTCAGAATTATTTCTACAACAGAACATATTGCCATCCCCAACTTTGCACAGTGGATCACCTATTCTACCAATAAAACAATTGTGTCTTTCTGCCTGAAACTGGTAGTACATTATAATCAGCTCAGTGCAGTGCCCGCAGTTACCAACCTGCTGAATACAAAAGATCATTACCTGCGGGCAGATGCAATCAACTGTCTGGGTAAGCTGAAAATAGATGATGTGCAAGACAAACTTGTGCATATGTATAACAGTCAGCCGCTGAACTGCCGTTTGGAAATACTGAAAGCCATAGGCCGTATTAGCAGTGGTAAACATGTTGATTTTCTACGACTGGAATTTCTTCACGCTACCGATTTTGAAGTACGCAAACATGCTGCAAAATCGCTGATCAAAAACGCCTGGGCTGCCAAAGGCCTGATCCAGGAGCTGATAGATACTGCTACTTCAGAAAACAAACTGATCTTGAAACATTGCATGAATCCTTTAATAAAATTCTAGTTGGGAATGGAAAGCAGTAGTATATGGGAGATGCTGGCGAAAATTTATGAGAGCACCGTTTTTGTGTATGGTTCGGTGTTACTCTTTACGTATGCAATGCTGGCAGTATTCTCCATCATTGCTGTAAGGAAATATGCCAGGAAAGAAAAGTTCAACCAGGATACTACACTTCTGGGATCACCTCTTGCTCCTGGCATTACCGTTCTTGCTCCTGCTTTCAATGAAGGGATGACTATTATCTCCAATGTACGTTCCCTGTTAACACTTAACTATCCAAAGTATGAGATCATCATCGTCAATGACGGGAGTACAGATGACAGCCTGCAACAGATGATCAATGAATTTGAACTGATAAAAATTGACTTCGCTTATAATGCTAAAATACAAACCCAACCGGTAAGAGGGATCTATAAATCTACCAATCAGGCTTATGCTAAACTGATGGTGATAGACAAAGTAAATGGTAAAAGTAAAGCCGATGCCTCCAATGCTGCTATTAATGCAGCTGCATACAATTATTTTGTGTGTACGGATGTGGATTGTATTCTCGATAAAAACACGCTGCTTGAACTGATCAAACCGGTAATGCAGGAAGAAAAGAAACGGGTGATTGCTACCGGCGCTACACTACGTATTGCCAACTCCTGCGAATTCGATCATGGTGTAATGACGCGCATGCGTCCGCCACGGGAATTGCTTGCACGCTTCCAGGAGGTAGAATACATAAGGGCTTTCGTTCTGGGAAAAATGGGATGGAGCCTGATCAATTGTGTGCCCAACGTATCTGGCGGACTAGGATTATTCGATAAAGAAGTGGCCATTCGTAGTGGTGGATATGATCATAGTTCTTTTGGAGAGGATATGGAACTGATGACAAGGATGTGCCGTTATTCATATGATAACAAGATCGATTATGCCATCCGTTATATTCCTAAAACGCTCTGCTGGACAGAAGCTCCGGTGTCCATAAAAGTATTTAACCGTCAGCGCAGCCGCTGGTCAAGAGGACTTGCACAACTCATGACGGCCCACTTCAGCATGTTTCTGAACCCACGGTACGGTAAAATGGGAATGATCATTTTTCCTTATAATTTCTTCTTTGAATTACTGGCTCCTATTATAGAATTCACTGGTATTATCTATTATATTGTCATGAGCTGCCTGGGGCTCATCAACTGGCCTATGGCCATCATTCTGCTGCTTGTTGTATATACCTATTCTGTAATGATCACCACTATTGCCATATTGTGGGATCAGCTAACGTTCAGGTATTATAAAACATGGCTGGAAGTTGCTAGCCTCTGCATGACTCCCTTTATGGAATTTTTCTTCTATCATCCTTTAATAGTAATATTCGCATTACGGGGATATTTCTACTTCCTCACAGGTAAAAAAAGTGTTTGGGGAAATATGCAACGAAGAGGATTCCAGAGTACATCTGCGGCAACGACAAAATAGAATTATAATTTAAATGGACTAAGATATTGGAACTGTTTAATAATTTTTATGAAGGCTTTGTATTCGTGTATGGCTGTACCATGCTGTTCATGTATGCATTGCTGGCGCTGCTTTCTCTCCGTGGGATCATTAAATTCCAGCGGAAGAGCAGTTATGTAGATTACAATCAAATGCTGCAGTCGCCACTGGCGCCTGGCATCTCTATTATAGCTCCGGCCTTCAATGAAGCAGTAACAATCATCTCTAATGTGCGCTCACTGCTCACACTTAACTACCCACGCTTTGAAGTAATCATCGTGAATGATGGGAGTACAGATGATACTTTGCAAAAACTGATTGATGAGTTTCAACTTGTGCAGGTAGACTTTGCCTATAATGAACGTATTAAATCACAGCCTGTAAAACGGTTGTTCAAATCGGCTAACAGCGCATATGACAAGCTGGTGGTGATAGATAAAGTGAATGGTAAAAGCAAGGCAGATGCCTCTAATGCAGGGATCAATGCTGCTGCATATAACTATTTCCTGTGCACGGATGTGGATTGTATCATTGAAAAGAATACGCTTTTGCGTATGATCAAACCCTTCATGGATGAGGAGCATAATAAGATCAAAGAAACCGGTGATCCCTGTCCCGAATGCGGTTACATACATGTGGTAGAAGACAGTATACGCGTTATTGCTACCGGCGCTACTTTACGCATTGCCAATTCCTGCGAAATAGATGAAGGAGTGATTACCCGGGTGCGCCCGCCGGAAAAATGGCTGCCCCGCTTCCAGGAGATGGAATACCTGCGTGCTTATGTGCTGGGCAAAATGGGCTGGAGCATGATCAACTGTGTACCTAATGTATCCGGAGGATTAGGACTCTTTGATAAAGATATTGCAATTAAAGCTGGCGGATACGACAGTAAATCCTTTGCAGAAGATATGGATATGGTTACGCGCATGTGTACTTACATGATCGATAACAAACTGAAATATACTATCCGATATATTCCTACTACACAATGCTGGACAGAAGGACCTCCAAACATGAAGGTATTCAGCCGGCAGCGTACCCGCTGGGGACGTGGACTGGCAGAGATCATCACCATACACCGCAAGGTGATCTTTAATCCCCGTTATAAGAAACTTGGGATGGTAGTATTGCCTTACAACCTGTTCTTCGAATTTCTCGCTCCTATCATTGAATTTAGTGGGATTCTATATTATATCTACCTCATCATTACCGGTAATATAAACTGGCATTACGCATTCATCCTGCTGTTATTCGTATACTTCTATTCAGTAATGATTACCACACTAGCTATTTTGTGGGACCAGAAAACCTATCATTATTATCAAACGTGGAAAGAGGTGATCGGATTAGCATTAATGGCTTTTATTGAACCTTTTGTATACCATCCCTTCATCGTATTCTTTGCCCTGCGTGGTTATTATTTTTTCATGATAGGCAAAAAGCATAGTTGGGGTAATATGCAACGCCAGGGATTTGGGAAGAAGAAACCTGCAAACATATGATGTTCGTTTTTAAATATATACTGGTTGTTTCAGTGCTCTGTTTTTCATTACAGACACAGGCACAGCTTTTCAAAAAAGGAAAGGATGCAGATGACCTTTATAATGAAGCTGTAAAGGAAACAAACCTGCAACATTATCAGAAAGCTATACAGCTATCCAAAGAGGCGCTGAATAGAAGAGCTGATTTCACTGATCAGGAATTATTACTGGGCAAACTTTACCTTCTTACCGGTAATAAAGCAATGGCCAGGAAATATGTAAAAAAAGTACTTGAAAAAGATCCGCTGTACAGGGATGCATACCTGCATGCTACCAATATTGAAATCAGCGATAAAAAATACGAAGAAGCAGAATGTTATGTGGATGAAGGATTGTATCATTTTCCCGGAGACAAGGATCTGATGCTGAAGAAACTGGCAATCCTGGATGTTGCAGAAAATTTCTACCAGGGAGGTATATATGCTAATGCCCTGCTGGATAAATTTGCTTCAGATACCACCATTCAGAAAGCATATACCGGCCACTACCTGCTGGCAGGACATTATTACCAGGTAAGAGGGAATGATCTGCTATCCCAACAGAACTACGAAAAAGCATTAATACTGAACCCTGGTAATACAGAAGCAAAAGATGCCATCACCAGCATGTATATCAGAAGTGGCAGTTATACAAAAGCCATTGAACGGGTAAATGCCGGATTAGCCGGCAATCCGGAATCATACGACCTGATGATGCGCAAGTTAGGACTCTTGCAGGATATGCATGATTATGCAGAAGCAATCAACATGCTGGGAGTGATCCTCAAACGTTATCCAAACGATGCGAAAGCACGTAGTCTTGAAACACCCCTTCGCATGGAAGCCGCTGCCTGGTATGCAAACACAGACCCCTACCTGCTTTATCAGGGTATACTGGAAAAGAACCCCGGTAACAGGGAGGCGCTGGACAAGCTAATTGGCATGAGTATGTCCAGAGGTGCTTATCGTGAAGCCCTTATCTGGATCAACAGAGGACTGAAAAACAATCCGAATGATCAGCGGTTACTTAACTTGAAAATGGATATACTGGAGAACGACCGGAAATTTACAGAAGCTGCTGCCCTTGCAGAAAAACTACGGCAGAGCAATCCTTCTTCAGCAGATCTCCGAAGTCACTTTACTGCATTGAAAATAGCCAGTGGCCGTGATTATCTTGCACAGCAACAGTATGATCTTGCGTTGGCGGAATTTGAGAAAGCATTACAGGCAGATCCTTCAGATACTACTGCTCTTGATATGCTTGCAAATACCTACATCACACAGAAAGATCCTGGGCGTGCATTACAGGTATTGGATAAAGCGATTGCCTCCTATCCCGATAACATACGCTTCCTGATTAAGAAATCCGGCGTACTGGCAGATATGGGGCAATATGATGAAGCTGCAGAAATTGCTGAACAGCTGTTAAATAAATATCCTTCGGATGAGAAATTCACAGCCAACCTGGTAGACCTCCGTCTTACTGCAGGCCGCATCCTGATGCAGTCGGAAGAGTATGATCTTGCTGCGGGTCAGTTTCGTGCAGTTATCGCGCAAGCGCCCAATAATACAGATGCACTGAATTATCTTATTAACCTGAAAGCAGCCGTAGGCCAACCAGACAGCGCATTGCTCTACGCCAATCAGGCTTTACAATATTATCCGGGCAACAAAGAACTCCTGCTGAAAAAAGCAGGTATCCTTACTGATATGAAACGCTATGACGAAGCAAATGCAATCACCTATCAGCTGATGCAACGTTATCCTTTCACAATCAAATACAGAACCGCTTATACAGATGGATTGCTGGCTGCAGGAAACAATGCCATGAAGAATAATTCGCTTGACAGTGCACTGGCAAATTTCAGACAGATCCTTGCGATCAACAGGAAAGATTCTATGACTTTACTGTATACCATCAATATATTCAACACCAGGAAGGAATATGATAGTGCATTACTCTATGCAAACCAGGGACTCCGGTATTATCCCGACACCGAAATTTTCCTGCAAAAACGTGCTACAACACTTGAATTTCTGAAGATGTATGCCCCTGCAGCAGAAACTGCAGACTCGGTTGTAAAAGTGCATAATACGCCTGCCAATATTGATTATGCAGATTACCTGCACAGCAAAACCATGAAAGATCAATTTGGCATGTACTTCCTGCATTCCAGCTACGACTATTCAGATAGCAAATACAACATTGCTACCCTGGAATACCGTCACTTTATTAAGCGGGGATCTTATGCGGCAAGACTGAACTACGCCGGTCGTGCAGAGGGTACCGGCTTACAGGGTGAAGCGGAATTGTATTACATCCACAATCCTAAATTATATTCCTATGCGCTGGCAACATATTCAAATGAAGTGGCCTTTGCAAAAATGCGACTGGCATATTCCATATTCAAAACGTTCAAACATAATTTTGAAGGGGAACTGGGGGTTCGCTACCTGAATGCAGACAGCTCTAACACTATCTCCGGTGTGGCTTCCATTGCGAAAACCTGGAAAGACTTCTGGGTAAACTTCCGCGCGTATTATATCAACGGTGATTCCAAATCATATACATCTTTCAACCTCACTACACGCTATTATATGAACCGGCAGCAGGATTACCTTTCTTTCAATGCAGGACTGGGAACTTCTCCCGATGACAGAAGCCGGTTAGTACAGTTCCCGCAATTGGCAGGATTATTGACCCGCAGTGTAGGTGCAGGTTATCAGAAAACATTTAAATATCGCACTACAGTAGGATTATTTGGAACATGGATCAATCAGAAGATTGCTACTACGAATTACCAGAACCAATACGATCTTTACATTATGCTACAACGTAAATTCTAATCACTCTTTTTATATGTTCCGGATGATGCATACATTACTACTATTCATGACCCTGCTTACATATAACGGTTGTAAATCGCCCCAGGGTGATATCGAAATTATAGCAAATGGCGTCACAACTTATGTGATAGTATTACCGGAAGCTGCTTCCAGAAACGAAAAACGTGCGGCAACAATATTGCAGGATTATCTGAAACGTATTTCCGGTGTGTCTCTGAATATTATCACAGAAACTGCATACACAATGCAACCTGCTATTTTCATTGGTAATACTGGTCATTCGGAGAAGTTCAATACCGGCAAACTGAAGAACGAAAGTTTCTTCATTGCATCGGACTATAAATACCTTTATATTAAAGGCGGTGGTGGTAAAGGTGTTATATACGGTGTTTATACATTACTGGAAGATTACTTCGGATGCAGGAAGTATGCTGATATACCTACCAGCCTACCTGTTGATAAAAACATCCATATTGCAAAGCAGCTAATGGATAAGCAGGAGCCAGCATTGGTCTACAGGGAAACTTATTACCCTAATGCATTCGATAATGAATACCTGGAATGGCATAAGTTGCATCGCTTTGAAGATCTATGGGGATTATGGGGGCATTCCTTTTTTAAGCTTGTTCCTCCTAAAACATATTTTGCTTCACATCCTGAATACTATTCACTGGTCAATGGTAAAAGGGAAGCAACACAATTATGCCTGAGCAATGAAGATGTTTTTAATATTACTGTAGATTATTTCCGTAAAGCGATAGCAGATAATCCGGACGCATTATATTGGTCCATTGCTGCAGAAGATGGCAGCAGCTTTTGTACCTGTGATAAATGCAGTAAAGCGAATGCAGAAGAAGGTAGTCCTTCAGGTTCCCTGATCCGTTTTGTGAATCGTGTGGCGGCACAATTTCCTTCACAGCAATTTACCACCTTAGCATATTTGCATACATCCAAACCTCCGCAGCAAACCAAGCCGACCTCCAATGTATATATCATGCTCAGCAGCATTGATGTTTACCGTCAGGGTCCTATCAGCTCCACTCCTTCTGCTGCAGCCTTCAGAAAAAACCTGAAAGGATGGGGCGCTATCACTGACAATATTTTCCTCTGGGATTATACTACACAATTCACAAACTACCTGGCACCATTCCCGGATTACAATAATCTGCAACCTAATCTGCAATATCTTATTGGCAATAAGGTAAAGGGAGTTTTCTCACAGGGCAGCGCGGAGACTTACAGTGATATGGCTCCTTTCAACAGTTATATACAGGCAAAGCTGCTCTGGAATCCCGCACTGAAATATGAAGATCTTACTATAGATTTCCTGAATGGTTATTACGGGAAAGCAGGTACGTTTATAGGGCAATATATGCAGGCACTTACCACCAATCTGCATAACACCAAAACACAACTGGATATTTACGGTAATCCCGTTAATAATTTCATCAATTATCTTTCTGCGGAAGCAATAGATCAGTATTCTACATTACTGGACAAAGCTGAAAAGGCCGCTGAAGGCAATAGTAGATTCCTGAGTCGTGTGTATGCTGCAAGGCTGCCACTTGAATATACGGTACTTCAACAGTCACGTTTCTTTGGTACTGAGAAATATGGTTACCTGCTTCCGGGAAACAGCTCCGCTGAATATATCGTCAATCCAAGATGGCCTGAGCGGGTGAAGAAATTCATAGCTCAATGCAAAGAAGCAGGTGTAAAAGAATTAGCGGAAGGAGGACCAAGTCTGGATGCCTATCAACAAGGATGGGAAACCACCTTTGCCCGTAAATGGATCAACAGCCTGTCCTTCAGGGCACCGGTAGTACTTGCCAATCCATATTCAGAAGAATATCCTGCTAAAAAGGAAAGAACTCTTACAGATGGGTTACAGGGCGATAATGACTTTAGTATTAACTGGCTGTTCATATATGGGAAAGACCTGGTAGCCACTATTGATATCGGGAAAGTGCAGACAGTAAAAGAAGTGCGGATGAACTTTTTACAGGATCCAAGGCATTACATCTTTAATCCTTCTGATATTATTATAGAAACATCTAAAGATGGTATAACCTTTACGCCTGCCGGAAAGCAGGTTATACCGGTATCTGAAGAAGATTATGCTGTTAAGATCAACAACTTTCATTTCCAGCTACTGTCGGTGAGTACACGTTTTATCCGGGTGACAGGCCGTTGTTTGCAGAATATACCGGCATGGCGTGTGGCAAACCCTGGGAAGAAGCCTTCTGTATGTTGCGATGAAGTATTTGTATTATAGCATTATCGATTGATTGCAATCGCGCTCTTTAGGCAATACCTATACTTTATTTTAGTTATGCCCAACTGTTCATAATGAATATGGTCCGCCTTACGGCGGACCATATTCATTATGAACAGTTGGTAATGCTCTGATCATTTCCAGGCATTATTAATTAGATATTACTTTAGTTCCAGTACTACTACTGACTCAGCAGGTAATTCTACTACCAGTTTATCTCCTTGTTTCTTAGCTCCCGCAAAAGGTACAATATGTACTTTGTCTGGTTGTTCAAATGTATTTATGTCAGTAAACTTCGTCGCGGTCAGGATCTGTCCGCTTACTGTTTTCCATTGTACCCCATTAAGGCTGGTACTTACTGTGATCTTTTCTTTAGGATTTATGTTTACGAAAGAGATGTGTACAGCACCTGTGGAATCACGTGAGGCAGAAACATTCACGGAAGGGATCTGCTCATTACCGGAAGTATACGCAGGACTGTTCAGTTCCATGGGCAGGTATTGTGCATCCTGATGCACTTTATAGAGATCAAACACATAGTAGGTAGGTGTAAGCAGCATCTTTTCTTTATCGGTAAGGATGAGAGCCTGGAGCACGTTTATGGTTTGTGCCAGGGCTGCCATTCTTACACGGTCACTATGATTGTTAAAGATATTCAGGGTAGAACCGGCAATCAGGGCATCCCGTAAGCTGTTCTGCTGATACAGAAAACCCGGATTTGTACCTGGCTCAACATTGGTCCAGATACCCCACTCATCTACTACAAGTGCCACTTTCTTTTTAGGATCGTATTTATCCATGATAGCTGAATGTTTGATGACGAGGGTGTCCATCATCAGACATTTTCTCATGGTAGTGAAATACTGTTTTTCATCAAAGTTGGTAGCAGAACCTTTATCGTTCCAGGTTTGCGGAACAGTATAATAATGCAGGGTTAATCCCCATAACTGTCCGGCAGGGATCTGTTTCATACAGGTTTCTGTCCAGTTATAATCAAAGTCGCTGGCTCCGCTTGCAATTTTTTTCAGAGGTGCTCCCGGATAGTTTCTTGCATAGGTAGCATAGCGGCGATATTGGTCTGCATAGAAAGCAGGTGTCATATTACCACCACATCCCCAGCTTTCATTACCCACTCCCCAGAAACTCACTTTCCAGGGCGCTGGGTGGCCATTCTCTTTACGGATGGTACTCATAGGGCTCACTCCATCAAAGTTCATGTATTCTACCCATTTGGCCATTTCCTCTACAGTACCGCTACCCACGTTGGCAGATACATAAGGTTCGCAATGCAACAGTTCGCAAAGTTCCAGGAATTCGTGCGTACCAAAGCTGTTATCTTCAGTCACCCCACCCCAGTTTGTATTCACCATTTTAGGGCGTTGTTCCCGTGGACCAATCCCATCCCGCCAGTGGTACTCATCTGCAAAGCAGCCGCCTGGCCAGCGAAGATTAGGTATTTGGATTTTCTTTAGTGCTTCCACTACGTCCAGCCTGATCCTGTCTTTTTTAGGGACGTTCAGGTTAGGATCTACCCAAAAGCCATCATAAATACACCGGCCCAGGTGTTCAGAAAAATGGCCATAAATATGCCGGCTGATAGTGTGGTCCGATTTACCTTGTATAACAAGGCTGGCAGTATTTTGTGCATGCACGGAAAAAACTGACAATAATAGTAGTAAAAGAGAGACTCTGTTTTTCATCATGTTCTATTATATTAATAACGTAGTTACGGTGAAGACGTGGAACAGTAGCTAAGATAGAAAAAATAATTGTCAATTATACAACTAATTTAATCGTATAATTATTTACAATTATTTAAAAAAAATGGAACAATTTATTTTGTGATTTCAAACAATATCTTACATTTGCAATCCCAATCGGGAAAAACAACAAAGTTCTTTTATAAAAAAACACTTGCGGAAGTAGCTCATTTGGTAGAGCACGACCTTGCCAAGGTCGGGGTGGCCGGTTCGAGCCCGGTCTTCCGCTCATAAAAAGTCCTGATATTGCAAAATATCAGGACTTTTTTCATTTATGGCTGTGTTGTTTCGTAAGTTCTTTTTTCTGAAAGTCTATCCGGAAAGTTGTATTTCAAAGCCCCACTTAATAGACTGTTTTTCTGTCTGGATTTAAAGCCTTTTATACATTCCTGTCCCGGGAAAAAGAATATGCTGTCGCTTTCCTGTCTTTCATCTTATTTCCTTACTGTTACTTTGAATCAATTGTTTATTGGGATTACATTTTCACCGGACAATATGACTTTTATATTTGTTTATGACCGGTTTATGGTGGTTAATATCTGGTGTCAATGAGGATCTATAGGCAGAACACACGTAAAACATACCTTGAACACCCTTTAAACAGATTGATGCGAACTAAGGGTGTTCAAGGTACGTCCAAAGGGTGTTCAACCTACGAAGCAACTATAGACTCACTACGAACTTGCTATTAACTCTCCCCGAAAGCATTATGAGAAAACAATCGAAAATTAAAATCTTCTTCTTTAAAATTAACAATTATCCATGCAATTTTAGTGCATGATCCAGGTTACGCAATAAGATTTAAAGCATGAATTCCCACTAATGGGTAGATTAATTGTACCTGATCCGGATTTCTTCATTTTAAAGATCCTTCGCTCCAAAATCAGGTTTCTGTATAATAGAAAAACCCCCTTGGCAATGCCGAGGGGGTTCAAAAGAAATATCGCTAATTACTTATTTATACTTAGGATTGTACAGCGTGTTTTCAGGTACTACCACTTCTGGTTTACCCTGGTAACGGTGTTTAAAGAGATTATAGCATCCACCCAACACAAAACAAAGCAGGCAGATCACTGTTATGTAAAAGAGGAACCGGGAAGATGATACCCAGTTATTGGTAAAGTCGTTCTTGTTCTCAACAGTATTATGTTCCATAGCTATTATTTTCGCATTGCAAACTTACATCATGTCAGATAATAATCAAAGGAAAATGAGTTATTTTTCCAACGTCCTGAAAGTCTTTCTGTTCAGGAAATAATACCTCCAGATCATAATACCATGAAATACCCCTGTCAGTTCCAGCAATTTCTTATCTGGCAGCGGGTATTTTAAGCGATCATAGCTGCGGCGCCACCTGCAATAATGCCGGTAAGCCCTGAAAATAGCTCTCATATCTGCCGGTTTACCAGCTGCCAGGCTTTTCACAGCCGCCAGTACGTCCAGGAAGAAGCGTTGTGTTAATATGATCCACCTGTCTGCCGGATGCAGGTTCTTCCATAGCATCATCAGGTTGTTCCGGAAGTTGAGGTACAGCTTACGGGGATTTCCCTGGGGTAAGCTCCCCCCTCCCACGTGATAAACAATAGATTCCGGGCAATAACAGATCCTGTAACCGGCCCTTTGCAGCCGCCAGCAGAGATCCACTTCTTCCATATGAGCAAAGAAATCAGCGTCGAAACCATGCATCTGATGAAAACAGGAGGAACGGATGAACAAAGCAGCCCCACTAGCCCAGAAGATATCTTGTGCATCATCATACTGGCCCTCATCTTCTTCCGTTGTATATAAGATTCTGCCCCTGCAGAAAGTATAACCCAGTATATCCATCCAGCCCCCTGCCGCTCCTGCATACTCAAATTCGGTTTGGGCATGATAAGCACGAAGTTTGGGCTGGCAGGCAGCGATGTGATGGTCCCGCTGCATCTGTGCTACTACAGGTTCAATCCAGCCGGGCTCAACCTCTACATCCTGGTTCAGCAACACATAAATATCTGCTTTCACCTGCTGTAAAGCCGTATTATATCCTCCTGCAAAACCGTTATTCTCGTTGTTCAGAATGATCTTTATATCAGGAAAATGCGTACGTACAAATGCCACGCTATCATCTGTAGAAGCATTATCTGCCACATACAGCTGCAGATTTCCATAAGTGGATCTGCAAACAGAAGGCAGAAACTTCTCCAGGAAACTACGCCCGTTCCAGTTCAGAATAACAACCGCTACTGATGGTAATGCAGACAAACCATTCTCTTTATATGTTAACAATAATTTTAGCGTTGCAAATATGCGACAAATTATAATAGATCGATGCTTATACTAATTGCACAATATGCTTAATTTAGATGCTGGTATGTTTAAAAAGTTTATTGGCTGGAAATTCGTACTGGTATCTACGGCAGTGATTATCATTGTGGGAACTATATGGTATGTTAGCAGCCTGGCCAGCAAAATCGAAGAAGAAGAAACAAAAAAGGTAGCTACCTGGGTAGCCGCCAACCGTGAATTATTACAGGCTTCTGATGAAGCCAACATCAACCTTGCAGCCGAAATTATCACCAATAATACTTCCATTCCCGTTATTATCACCAATAAAACGGGCGAAATTATTGATTCCAGGAATCTCGATACCACCAGTATTTCCCGGGACCCTGATTACATGCGGGAGCAACTGGATATCTTCAAAAAACAACATCCTCCCTTTGTTATGGAGATTGATGGGAAAAATAACCTTTATAATTACATTTATTACGGAGATTCCCTTATTCTGAAACAAGTACGCTATTACCCCTATATTCAACTGGTAGTAGTGTCTTTCTTTATCTTCCTGGTACTGATAGCCCTTTCCAGCTCCAACCGTGCTACACAGAATCTCCTATGGGTAGGCATGGCCAAGGAAACAGCTCACCAACTGGGCACACCGTTGTCTTCCATTGAGGCCTGGATAGAACTCCTGAAAGAAAGTGAAGGGAATGAAATGGTAGCAACAGAGCTGCGCAAAGATGTGGACCGCCTTAAACTTATTACCGAAAGATTCTCTAAAATAGGCAGCGTACCCCATCTGGAAGAAAAGGATGTGATCCATCAGGTGGAGGCTATGATGCAGTATATCCGCAAAAGAGCTCCACAGAAAGTACTCTTTACCATGCATACCCAGGAAAACGAGATTCCTGCCATGATCTCTCCTTCATTATTCGACTGGGTAATAGAAAACCTGCTTAAGAACGCACTGGATTCAATGGAAGGAAAAGGAGCCATCGATATTTATATTGAGAGTTATCCTGCCCATATCATTATAGATATCACAGATACGGGTAAAGGCATTCCTAAAGCGAACATCGAAAAAGTGTTCAAACCTGGGTTCAGTACTAAAAAACGCGGTTGGGGTTTAGGATTGTCTCTGGCCAAACGGATTATAGAAGACTATCATAAAGGACGGTTGACGATAAAATCATCTGAACAAAATAAGGGGACTACCTTCAGGATATTACTGCGTAAGTAAAAAAGAGAGCCTGTACCCTACTCCGGATACAGGCTCTCTTTTTACAAAAAAATTTATTGATCTAATCTCAGGTTTATGTTTGAAGTTGCATTCTTAGGAATTCTGATTGCTTCAGAATGAACGTGACGACCACCATTAGGATCATAGAAATATTCTCCATATCTGATTCCACCATTCTTATAGGTAAGATGTTCCAGGGTATCAACTACTGTACCGGAAGGGAAGGGAATAGTGTAAGTCATAATGGTTTTTGCTGCATTCACAAACTTCCATGTCATTGGAGTTCCAGTTCCTCCTTCATCGGTGTAAACACCTGTCATATCTGTCTTGAAAGTGATATACTCATGATCGAAACTCTGGGTGTTTGAAGATCCACCTCTTAGATAGTAATAAGGAGTGTTGTCATTAACACCTCTGATTTCCTGGAGTTTCCATGGAGTGCTGGTAATCAGTTCAAGTGTAATAGCAGTATCTTTTAAAGTAATTGTGTCCCTTACAATAAGAGTATCTCTTACCGTAACTGTATCATACTTAATAGTTTCGTCCTTACCACATGAAGAAACAGAAACCTGAAACACGGCTAACATGCAAACGATTGCGATGAGGGGCAAACCGATTGAAAATTTCATAGTTTATTAGAATTAATTTATCTGCAAATATATGAATTAAAAATTATATAACTTAATGAGTAAAGTCTTTATGAATAATAAAGGAGTAATGAAAATATAGTGATTTTTCACTGAGTACTGCATTTTAATTTAACTGGCAGTATTCATTAGAGGAAGCACTTCCAGCCCTGGGGCTCAATTACCGGTTTTATTGAAGATTGATCACTAATAATGAAGATTTCGTATAGGGAATGCGTATTGGATCCTGGTAATTTATAAAAACGAAAAACCCGCCAATAAGGCGGGTTTAAATCGTTAAGTGCGGAAGAGGAGATTCGAACTCCCAAGCCCTTTCAGGCACTACCACCTCAAAGTAGCGCGTCTACCAATTTCGCCACCTCCGCAGCTCTGAAGCGGTTGCAAAAATAGATTGTTTTTGATAATGAACAAATTTAATTCATAATTTCCGTTGAATCCCCTTCTTATTGAGGCCTGTTAAGTATACAATTATCTCATTAACATCAACTTATTAATTGATGTTAATGATAATCCACTGTTACAGATTACCTATGTCAATGCCTGGCAAACGAACGCCTATCTGACTACCTGCCTGGAAAAAGGAAAATATTATATCCTGAAACCGGGTGGATACCATCTTACAGGCTCCTGTATATGACCTTTCATAGGTTTTCCGCATGATCCGGGATATGCAGAAAGAAAAACCATAACTCAATTTATATTTTTCCATAATTTATAAAATGCACTATCTTTATATTCATGAACACTGATGCTGCTAAAAAATATTCCAATCTGGTATTCGATCTTGGTGCTGTATTAATAGATTGGAATCCCCGGTATCTCTATAGTAAAATATTTGCCACGCCGGAAGAGACAGACTTTTTCCTTGAAAATATCTGTACATCAGACTGGAATGAAGAACAGGATGCCGGTAGAAGTTTGCAGGAAGCTACCGAAATGCTGATCATTCAACATCCGGAATATGAAGCACATATCCGTGCTTTTTACGGACGTTGGAAAGAAATGCTCGGTGGTCCGATCGAAGACACTGTAAATATCCTGCGTACATTAAAAGAAAGCAACCGTTTTAAACTTTATGCGTTAACTAACTGGTCTAACGAAACATTTCCGCTGGCTCTGCTATTTTATCCTTTTTTGCAGTGGTTCGACGGTATTGTTGTATCCGGCAGGGAAAAAATGCGTAAGCCTCAGGCAGAATTTTATGAACTGCTGTTAACCCGGTATAACATTGATGCACAAGCCACCCTGTTTATTGATGATAATCAGCGCAATATAGCAGGAGCTGCAGCCTGTGGCATAGAAGGCGTGCATTTTACCTCTCCCCTTCAGTTAAGAGAAATACTATCACAAAAATCCATTTTGAGCTAATAACTGACTTTAGGAAGATCTTAACACTTCCCAGGCCTATTTGCTGTAACATCCCCCAATTAACTACGTTTTATAACCGTGTCATGCCTTGTAAATAACTATTACAATTATGGCACATTTCCTGTTGTAAATAGATCAGCAAGAACCCACGTCCCTCTCCCCTTACCTGCCCGGAAACAGCAATTAATAAAACCCGTGAATATGAAAAGAGTCATGTATTTAATGAGTGCATCACTGATACTAACAGCGTCTATCAGTAGTTGCAGTAAGGACCCGCTGAAAAATATGACAGATGAGGAATCCCGAATCTACGTTACAAATCGCGCAGACAGTGTTGATTTTACAACTTACGCCACCTTTAGCATAGCTGATTCTGTGGCGGTGATCAGCAATACAAGCAATGATAGGCGGGAGTTAACAGATTATGATAAAAAATTGATTGCAGATGTCTCGGCAGCAATGGTTGCAAAAGGTTATAAACTGATAGCCAGAACAGGTAAGCCGGACCTTGCAGTGAACCTGACGCGTATTGATAATACCTACAGCTCGGTTTACTACGATCCCGGTTACTGGAGCGGCATTGGGGGGTACTATGATCCGTTTTACTGGGGGTATGGCGGTTATGGATATTACTGGCCTTCTTACTACCAGGTGTATCAAAAGGAAAGAGCTGTTTCTATAGATCTCATAGATCTGAAAAATCCAAAAAACAATCAACTGGTGGCCATTTGGAATGCAATGCTTCGCGGCTCCGGTGTATGGAATATAAATAATGTAGACTCCATGGTTACAGCAGTATTTGCACAGTCTACCTATTTAAAAACTTCTAATTAAAATAGAATACAGATGAAAAGTTTAAAGAATTGGATACTGATGATGATAGCCTTCATGGGCGTGCAAAGTGCCTCAGCACAAATGCGCTCCCCATTATCTGTAAATGTTGATTATTCCATCGCACAGCCGCTCGGCTCACTGAAGGATTATACTGATAAAACCAGCTTCCGTGGCTGGAGAGCCGGACTGCAATACCAACTGAATGATCAACTGGCAATTGGAATAAGATCAGGTTATCAGGAGTTTTTTCAGAAACTGCCGCGCGCTGTCTATCCTATAAAAGGTGGTGAAATATCTGCTGTACAAACCCGTACTTTACAGGTAGTGCCTATCCTGGCCACAGTACAATATCAGTTAACTAAGCCTGATGCTAAAGTAATACCATATGTAGGATTAGGTGCCGGTGCGGCTAATATGGAATACAATAAATATTACGGAGAATTTTCTGACAAATATACCGGATGGCAATTTATGGCGACACCAGAGGTAGGGATCAACATCCCTTTTGGACAAGGTTCTCCGTTGTTGTTTAACGCCAGTATACAATACACTTATTCTCCTTATAAAATACAGGAAATTACCAACTATAATGTAGTACAGGCCAATGTGGGTCTGAGGCTGCACATCAATTAATTTCCCACATATTCTATAAAACCAAATCAGGGGGGACGAGCACAGCCCCCCTCTTTTATTAATGCACCAATAACTTTTCAAAGCCTGGGGAAAACTGCTCTTTGATAGTACCATCCGTATCTTTATAAATAAAGTAAACTTCCAGTCCGTATTGCGGATATTGTTTAATGAATGTCATCGCCTTATCTACTCCCATTAAGATCAGCGCATTATCAAAACCATCTGCTGTTATAGCATCTCCGGCAATAACAGTTACACTGATAATATTGCTGTGTAATGCTTGTCCGCTTACCGGGTCAATAGTATGTGCAAAGCGGGTACCTCCCTGATCAAAAAAGCGACGGTAATTGCCACTGGTGGTAATAGCCCTGTTGGGTAACTGCAGGATTGCCTGTACCGGATCATCCTCTCCTGGTCGTTCTATTCCTACTGTCCAGATCTTATCATGCTGGTTATGCCCTTTACTACATAACTCTCCTCCCACATCCACCAGATAATTCATGATTCCCCGTTGTTCCAGAAAACGGGCCAGCACATCAGAAGTATATCCCTGTGCAATGCCATCACAATCTATTTCCACACCAGCCTCCCGCTTAATTAACCAGTTTCCTTTTATTTGTAAATGATGATATCCCACATGCCGCAGTACCTGTCGCAATGTATCCGCAGATGGTACTGTCTGCACAGCAGGACGATGAACACCGAATCCCCATAAATCTACCAGCGGTTTCACTGTAATATCAAAAGCACCTGAGGTGATTTTACTGATCCATAAAGACTTTTCTACAACAGCACGCATGTGTATATCCATCTTTATTTTATGCCCTGCATTAAAACGGTTGATGAGTGAACCGGGTTTATAAAGAGACAACGACTGATCAATAGCTGAGAAGATTGAATCAATCGGATGCTGCAGTGAAGTCGTATCTGCAGAAAGATATTTCACAATATAGTAAGTGCCCTGTGCTTTTCCTTCGAAAACCATCAGGCGCTGTGCAGAAATATTAACAGAAATAAGAAGAAAGAATACTAAAAACTTCATCATGTTTAATGGAAGGCATCTAAACCAGTAATGTCCTGCCCTGTAATCAGCAGATGGATTTCATGTGTACCTTCGTAAGTGATCACACTTTCCAGGTTCATCATATGGCGCATGATGGGATATTCGCCGGTGATACCCATACCACCCAGCATAGACCTGGCATCCCTGGCTATTTTAGTAGCAATTTCGCAGGAATTACGCTTCGCCATAGATATCTGTGCAGGAGTGGCTTTGCCTTCGTTTTTCAATACTCCCAGCCGCCAGTTCATCAATTGAGCCTTTGTGATCTCAGTGATCATTTCTGCCAGTTTTTTCTGTGTAAGCTGAAAAGCCCCTATGGGCTTGTCAAATTGAATCCGCTCCTTTGAATAACGCAATGCCGCATCATAGCAATCCATCGCAGCACCTACTACTCCCCAGGCAATACCATAGCGGGCAGAAGAAAGACAACTTAACGGGCCTTTTAGTCCCTTTACATTGGGAAGAATATTTGCTTTGGGAACTTTTACATTGTCGAATACCAGTTCGCCGGTTGCGCTTGCCCGCAGGCTCCACTTCCCTTTGGTTTCGGGGGTAGTGAATCCTTCCATTCCTCTCTCCACAATAATACCACGTATTACACCAGCTTCATCTTTGGCCCATACTACAGCTATTTGTGCAAATGGCGCGTTGGAAATCCACATTTTAGCACCATTCAGCACAACATAATCATCTCCGGCATCGCGGAAATTTGTGATCATGCTGGAAGGGTCGGAACCATGATCTGGTTCTGTTAGGCCGAAACACCCCATCCATTCTCCTGAAGCCAGTTTGGGTAGGAATTTCCTTTTCTGTTCCTCACTACCAAAAGTAAAGATGGGATACATTACCAGCGATCCCTGTACGGATGCTGTAGAACGGACGCCACTGTCGCCTCTTTCCAGCTCCTGCATCATAAGTCCATATGCAATATGATCCATTCCTCCTCCGCCATATTCCTGCGGAATAGTAGGACCAAAACAACCCAGTTCACCTAGTCCTTTGATAATCTGGCTGGGGAAAGTAGCCTGCTGACAGGCATCTTCAATGATGGGGGAAATTTCTTTTTTTACCCATTGGCGCACTGTATCGCGCACCAGCAGGTGTTCTGCAGTTAGCAGGTCATCTACCTGAAAATAGTCGGGGGATTGAAACAAGTCTTTCAGCATGTGGAACACGTTATGCTGTAATATACTAAAAAGTGAGGCTGCACCAAAAGTATGCAGCCTCACTTTTATTATTATGATTAACGAGGTCAGGTTATCTGTCGGCTAATGCCCCTTCAAGATATTCTGCCATTTCCCGCTGCAATTCCTGGGCTGCGATACGGGCATCCTGTGCAAAATCTTCACCATTACCCGCATAGATAATGGAACGGCTGGCATTTATCAGCAGGCCGCAGTCTTTGTTCATGGCATTGGCAGAAATTTCCTGCAGGCTGCCTCCCTGTGCTCCTACACCAGGCACCAGGAAGAAATGATCAGGTACCAGTTGACGGATATGTGCCAGCTGACTTGCATCATTGGTAGCACCTATCACAAACATCAGATTCTCTGGTGTACCCCAGCTCATACCGGCTTTAAGCACCTTTTCATAGAGGTATTCATCGCCCGATTGAAGCATCTGGAAATCACTGTTGCCTTCATTGGAAGTAAGGCCCAGCATGATAGTCCACTTTTCATGAAAAGAAAGGAAAGGCAGTACACTGTCACGCCCCATGTAAGGAGCTACGGTTACTGCATCGAACTGATATGTTTCGAAGAACGTTTTGGCGTATTGGGTAGAGGTGTTGCCAATATCCCCGCGTTTGGCATCAGCAATGGTAAACATACCGGAAGGAATATACTCAACGGTACGTTGTAGTGTTTCCCAGCCACGGATGCCCATGCATTCATAAAAAGCAGTATTAATCTTGTAAGACACACATAGGTCTTTTGTAGCATCAATAATAGCCTTGTTAAACGCAAATACGGGGTCTGGATAGGAAAGCAGGTGACGGGGTATCTTATGAAGATCTGTGTCAAGTCCAACACATAGATAAGATTGCCGCTCCTTTATCAGATTCACCAATTCCTGTCGGTTCATAAAGTATCAATTTGGGGCGCAAAGTTAAGTAAAACTTAATCAATGCATGGTTACATTTAAAAAAAGCAAAATATTACAGTCTGAAAGCCATAGGTCGCCATCCTTCAATTAAAGTTCTGATATTTTATTTGGATTTTAAAATTCATTAGTACTTTGTAGTGGCCCGGTTTGATTATTTTGATCAAAACCTCCGTTTTTTGTGACGGGGCTCCGCTCATCACAAAAAATGGGGGGTACGGGACTTCGCCCTGCACCTCAAAAAAATCAAACTGCCCTTTGTTAATCCCGGTTGGTGAAGGACTTCCGGCTCTTCGCCAACCGGGAAGATCTTATCTGGCATGGGAATAAACTCACCACCAATAATACTCCTGTTTGGATTTATTAAATAATGTTCCTAACTTTTGACTTCCTCGTTTATGAAAAAATTATGATGAAAAACTACCTCAGATGGCTCTTTTGCGGTGTATTCCTTGTTGCTTTGCAATCGAATGCACAAACCCGGTTACCCATGCTTGGCATGACTACATCTTTCAGGAATGATAGTCTGCTACATGCTGAAGGATTTACTTATATAGAAGAGTCAGTCACCAAGATCTTATCTCCTGATATTCCGGAAGATACCTTCCAGGTTTACCTTAAGCAGATACGTAAGATGCATTGTAAACTGGAAAACTGTAATAGTTTCTTTCCCTCGTCGATGAAACTGACCGGACCAGCTGTAAATGAAAATCAGGTACTTACGTACGTGGAAAAAGTAATGCAGCGGGCAAAAAAAGCAGGGATCACGACGATAGTACTGGGAAGCGGACCTGCCCGGCATATTCCGGATGGTACCAATCGCGACAGTGCCCGGACGCAATTTATAGCGTTATGTCGCAAAATAGCCGTGATAGCAGGTCGTTATAACTGCACAATAGCCATCGAAAACCTGAACAGTAAAGAAACAAACTTTGTCAATAGCCTGTCAGACGCCAATGATATTGTAAATGCAGTGAACCATCCTCATTTCAAACTCACTGCAGACATCTATCATATGCTCAAAGAAAATGAACCTGCCAGCATTATAGAGAAAACGAAAGGGAACCTTGTACATTGTCATATTGCAGAGAGAGAAAAAAGAACTCCTCCCGGTACTGCTGGCGATGATTTCAAACCTTACATGGCAGCCCTTTATCATATTGGTTTCCAGGGAAAGATCAGTCTCGAGTGCCGCTGGGATAATATGGCCACCCAAGGGAAACCCGCTTTAGAATACCTCCGTAACCAGATTATAGCATCCTATAAATAATTAAAATTAACCTAAATGAAATCACGTCGTGAATTCCTGAAACAATCATTACTTGCCGGCACCGGGGTTACCATCAGTGCAATGGGTATGCCCGCCAGCAGTTACGCCCGCATCATGGGGGCAAATGACAGGGTGAATGTAGGGCTGGTCGGCTTCTCTGACCGCGCCCGTCAGGCACTACTCCCCTGCTTTTATAACAATAACAAAGAACTCAACTTCGACATCATCGCAGTATCCGATATCTGGAAAAGGCGACGGGAAGAAGGACAGGCATTCCTTCAGCAAAAAGGAGGACACGATATCAAGGCCTGTGTCAATAATGATGAACTATACAAGATAAAAGATCTCGATGCTGTAATCGTTGCTACCGCCGATTTCCAGCATGCATATCATACCATTGAGGCTGTTGGCAACCGCATGGACGTATACTGCGAGAAGCCTTTTGCAGAAACAATGGACGATGCACGTAATGCCCTTAAGGCAGTAAAAGCTTCCGGCAAAATATTCCAGGTAGGTACGCAGCGTCGCAGTGGCGCCAGTTACCATGCTGCCAATGATTTTATCAAAGCAGGTAAATTCGGTCCCATCACTATGGTGGAAATGACATGGAACGTTAACCAACCGGGACGCTGGCGCAGGCCGGAACTCTTAAAAGAGATCAGGGAACAGGATACTGACTGGAAACGTTTCCTGGCCGGTCGTCCGGCAGACAGCTGGGATCCGCGGAAATATCTTGAATATCGCCTGTTCTGGCCATATTCTTCCGGGATCTTTGGTCAATGGATGACACACCAGATCGATACTGTTCATTGGTTCAGCGGGCTTAAACACCCCCGTACTGCAGTCGCTAATGGTGGCGTTTATATGTGGAAAGATGGTCGCTCCAATGCCGATACTCTGACCGCCGTATTTGAATATGGTCCTGAAAACGATCCTAAAAGCGGTTTCCAGGTAGCATATAGCTCCAGATTCTCTAATTCTGCCGGAGGTACCAAAGAAATGTACTACTCTAATGGCGGTACGATTGATATCGATAAGAATAAGATCAGTCCTACCGGTGGACTTACCGAACGTGAAGCACAGGAAATGGGCATGCATGCGAATTTATTACCTGAAATGACGCTGGCATCTGCAGAAAGTAAAGTATCTACCGGCGCCAATACCGGTGGAGATGCGCTGACTAATGGACATATGCGAAACTGGATGCAGTGTGTGAAAGATAGAAAACCAACGAATGCACCGATTGAAGCGGCTTATTCTCACTCAATAGCCCTGATCATGGCGAATGCGGCTTACCGTACCGGTCAGAAAGCAACTTTTGATGAGGAAAGACAAGAAGTAATGGTAGGAGGAAAACCATTTACCTTATAACCCTTTATATGGTGATGACGTATCAAAAATAAATAAATGGCCTGTATCATAAGTACGATACAGGCCATGTTATTTATAGCAAATAGTTATTTAAGTTTAAACGAACACTTCTACAATCTTTGTAGGAGGTACATTTGCATTCCGCATAGCAACGCTGCGGGCAACATGGCTGGCAAAACCCATAAAGGCAAGTTTTGTAGCATCATCTCCGCTGATCATTGCCGGTACTCCATCATCACCACCTTCACGGATACTCTGTACAAGGGGTATTTGTCCCAGTAAAGGTATTTCCAGGTCTGCCGCCAGGCGTTTACCGCCATCTTTACCAAAAATGTAATACTTATTGTTGGGCAGTTCTGCCGGTGTGAAGTAAGACATGTTCTCTACCAGTCCAATGATAGGCACATTGATTTGAGCGCCACTGAACATAGCAATTCCCTTTTTAGCATCTGCCAGCGCCACATCCTGAGGGGTGGTCACCATTACGGCACCTGTTACTGGAACTGTTTGCACCAGTGTCAGGTGAATATCTCCGGTTCCCGGTGGCATATCTATCACCAGGTAATCCAGTTCGCCCCAGTTTACATCAGTAATAAACTGTTTCAGTGCACTGCTGGCCATAGGACCACGCCATACAACTGCCTGTTTTTCATCTATCAGCAACCCGATAGACATCAGTTTGATGCCATGTTTTTCCAAAGGTACAATCATCCCTTTTCCATCTATATTGGTCATCATTGGTCTTTCACCACGTACACCAAACATAATAGGAACGGAAGGACCGTAAATGTCGGCATCCATCAGACCTACCTTTGCACCACCCTCAGACAGGGCAAGCGCCAGGTTAGAGGCAACAGTAGATTTACCAACACCACCCTTACCGGAAGCTACCACAATGATATTCTTCACATGTGGCAGTACGCTTTTGCCATCCTTACGGTTAGAATTCACATTGGCCGTCATATTCACATGTACCTCAGCCTCTTTGCTTACCAGGTGATGGATAGCATTTACGCAGGCATTCCTGATCAGATCTTTCAACGGGCAGGCCGGGGTAGTAAGCACTACCGTAAATTTCACCTTATTCCCGTCTACCTCAACATCTTTCACCATGTTCAGGGTTACCAGATCTTTACCCAGATCAGGCTCTTCCACGTTACTCAAAGCCTTAAAAATCTGCTCTATAGTGATCATAAATAGTTGTTAATTTTAATTCGAGACTGCAAAGTTAACCCAATTGAGACTTAATTTGTTCCCACTGTCAATACTTTTTGTTCTTTTAGCTGATGAGCTTCCCATTCATCAATCTATATTGTTTAGAAGACAATTGTATGCTACAGATTTTCAACAAATCCTTTATCTTAGAGCCGGCATGCACAAGAAGATTACCTACATATTGTTATCATCTCTGTTTTTTCCTTTCCTGCTGAAAGCACAATTCGCGCAGTTTAAAGACAGTATCATACAAATTTCCGGTATTACCATGACTGCAGACAGTCTCCGGGCTATTCCCGCAGTTAGTATACTCGTAAGAGGTCAGAACCGTGGTACCATTTCCAATACTCAGGGGGTGTTCTCCATTGTGGCTTTTAAAGGAGATACGCTGTCTTTCACTGCAGTCGGTTTTAAACGCAAGGACTATAAAATTCCGGCTACACTACCTGGTAACAATTACTCGATGATCCAGCTGATGGTAGACGATACCACTTATCTGCCGGTAACTATCATCAAACCCTACCCTACCCGGGAAGAATTCGATAAAGCCTTCGTTAGTTCGGACATTCCGGATGATGAATACGAAATAGCACGTCAGAATACTCAACAGGCCCGCTTACGCGCGCTATCCCGCTATACCCCGCCGGATGCACGTGAAGCCACCAGTATGTACCTCAACAAACAGGCGCAGTCATTGTATTATGCAGGACAGCAGCCTCCCCAGAATATTCTCAATCCGCTGGCATGGGCACAATTCATACAGGCCTGGAAGCGGGGCGACTTCAAAAACAGCAGTAACTCGAAATACGGTTACGGATATTAAAATCAATACACCATGCAACAAATTGCAGTCATCGGCTCCGGTACCATGGGAAATGGTATCGCTCACGTATTTGCACAAAACGGTTTTAAAGTAAACCTGGTAGATGTATCTGCCCCGGCACTTGAAAAAGCGCTGCAAACCATAGAAAAGAATCTTGACAGGCAACTGGCCAAAGAAAGTATTACAGCAGCGGGAAAAGCACAAACCCTGCAGAATATTACTACCTATACAGACCTGCCCTCCGGCGTTAAAACAGCAGACCTGGTTGTGGAAGCTGCCACTGAAAACATCTCCCTTAAACTTAAAATCTTCCAGGAGCTGGATCAGCATACGCCACCAACTGCTATTTTAGCTACCAATACCTCTTCCATCTCTATCACCCGTATTGCTGCTGTAACAAAACGCGCCGGGAAAGTGATAGGCATGCACTTCATGAATCCCGTACCGGTGATGAAACTGGTGGAGATTATCAATGGATATGCTACGGAAAAAACGGTAACAGATACAATTGTTCAATTATCTGAAAAGCTAGGTAAAGTACCCTGCGTGGTGAATGATTATCCCGGCTTTATTGCCAACCGCATCCTCATGCCCATGATCAATGAAGCTATTTATTCCCTCTATGAAGGAGTAGCCAATGTAGCTGAAATAGATACGGTAATGAAACTGGGAATGGCGCATCCCATGGGACCATTACAGCTAGCAGATTTTATCGGACTGGATGTATGTCTTTCTATCCTGAACGTATTACATGATGGTTTCGGTAATCCAAAATATGCTCCTTGTCCATTGTTGGTTAATATGGTAACAGCAGGATATATGGGGGCTAAAAGCGGGGAAGGATTTTATAAGTATGAGAAGGGCAGCAAAGACCTGATAGTAAGTGAACGGTTTTTAAAATAAGTGTAAGGGCTGATTTTTCATCAGCCCTTATTTTTTGCTGAATATTTGGAATAGTTGTACAAATTGTACAACTATATTCGTAACTTAGTGTAAAATCATCCAAAGTTTAAGTACCCACAATATGAAGGAAAGCGTGCTTAATTATTTATAATAATCAAAAATCTGATTAATATGAAAACAAGCAAAAAAATCCAGAAAGAGGATTTTGATGTTTTGATCGGGTCGGAAAATCCAAAAGAAGATTCTCCTGAACTTGCAGCAAAAACAGCAGCTCATTTCAAAGCACATGTAGCCCAAAGAACTGAGTCAAGAAAAATTAAGAATGAACTGTTGGCGATACAATACAGAATGGAAGAGTATCTGGACAACGAGGACAAAAAATCGGAGAAATACATTTCATTAGAAGCTTTTCTTTCAGAATTTCTCAAAGTACTTAATCTATCCTTTAAGAAATTTGCTGTCAATATTGATAGTTCTGATGCAAATTTGAAAAAGTATATGAACGGAGAAAGGAAATTCAATACTGAACTGGCAATGAAGTTTGGTCATTTCTTTCATACCAATCCCGAACTCTGGCTTAAACTTTATGTAAGGAATGAATTTATTCAATTAAATGCAGCCAAGAAAAATCAAAAAAAGTATGCTAAATATGACTACGAAAAGCAGGTGGAATTACATTAAGTCTAAATAAAGGTACATTGCCTATACCATGAGTATAGTCATGATATAGGCAGATACTATTCATATACTTGTTTCAATATATCCAGTATTAATATCCCGCTTCATGTAAATTAATAAATGATTAACAAGACCTTAACCCTAATAGCCGTGACTGTGAAGTTTATCTCAATTTACAGGTTTTGATATGAAAGGCTAAATTCTATTGTTTATTTTTACACCCATGAGATTTAAAACACCTGTGCTAAAGAAAGATCAGCCCGATGATTCATATAAATTCCGGGCTCTTCCTGAACCAAGCGGAAAATATCCTTATCATTTATCGCTGAAAGATGTGATTCCTTCCATTGGTGATAATAAAATCACATTCCATATGGTAGGTGATACTGGCAGCATTCGCAGCCCTGACTTTCAGAAAACGGTAGCAGGTGAATTGATCAAACAATACCAGGAAGCGGACTCAAAGGGAGATCAACCGCAATTCCTCTATCACCTGGGAGATATAGTATACAATCATGGAGAAGCAACACAATACCAGCGACAATTCTTTGATCCTTACAAATTATATCCGGGGCCGATATTCGCGATTCCCGGCAATCATGATAGTGATGTAAATCCAGATGCAATTACTCCTTATAATACCCTGGAGCCATTTATAACCGTATTCTGCGATACAACGCCACATACAGTTGCTTTCAGCGGCGGATCTGAGAGAAAAAGCATGGTACAGCCCAATATATACTGGACGCTCAAAGCACCATTGGCTAATATCATTGGCATGTACAGTAATATACCCAAATTCGGCGTTGTTACCGATGAACAAAGAGACTGGCTAAAAGAAGAACTGAAAGCCGCTAATGCCGAAAGACCCGGCAAAGCACTGATCATCTGTATACATCATGCACCATATACTGCTGATATCAACCACGGCTCCAGTATACCTATGATTACATTACTGGAAAGTGTTTTTGAAGAAACAGGTATCAGACCGGATATTGTATTCAGCGGTCATGTACATAACTATCAGCATTTTATCAGACGATATTCTGAAGGACCTTCTGTACATTTTATTGTGGCAGGAGGCGGAGGATATGATGAGCTGCATCCTATAGCTGCTACTGATGACAACCGCTTCACCAACGACTATCCGAATTTCAATGATGTAGAACTACTTGGCTATTGTGATGATAAACATGGCTTTCTTAAAGTGACACTGGAAAGGACACAAAAAGGGCTGACACTTTCAGGGAATTACTATGCTGTTACACACAGAGATACGAACAAAAGCGATTTTACTGCCACATTGGAAGACACATTTATACTGGAGATTTTATAATAAACAAAGGTGAGATAAATCCTCACCTTTGTTTATTATAAAACTTACTTCAGATTCCAGCAATGGATACCTATTTGATCTCCAGCCCGTGAATATCCTGGAGCTTCAGCAATGCCAGTTCCTTTGCTGCTTTAGGTACACCTATATCCATAGAACAGAATAGCTGCAATTCCTGCGCATAAATAGTACAGTTCTGCTGTTTCACCACCATCATTACATCATTCAGGATGGTATAATCAAAACTAAGATGATATTTTACTTCCACATTCTTTTGCACAGCAGGAATCAGTTGTAATACCATAGCTGCCGACATTTTATACGCATTGATCAAACCGGGAGCACCCAGCAGAGTACCTCCGAAATAACGAACAACTACCACCAGTGTATCTGTTAATTGCTTGCTGTCTATCTGCCCCAGGATTGGCTTACCGGCAGTACCCGAAGGTTCTCCATCATCACTGGCACGGAACTGCAGCCCATCCGTACCCAGTCTGTATCCAAAGCAATGATGAGTGGCTTTGGGGTGTTCTTTTTTCACTTCCTGCAGGCATTCCTTCACCTGCTCTACTGTTTTCACCGGCCATGCATAAGCCAGGAACTTACTGCCCCTGTCTTTAAATTCTGCTTTAGCCGTTTTTTCTATAGTAAAATAAATTTCCATGTCCTTTTTTTAGGGTGTCGGCGGTTGATAATTGATCAGTAACATATTATTCTGTTTCAGATCAGTTTTAATCCGCACATATTTCTTTATAGTACCTGCCGTGATTCTCATCACCGCGGTATTTGGGGGAATACTACCCAGGTTATCTGCTATTAATATTAAGCGGTTCTCTCCCGGTTCCAGTACAACAGATAATTGCTGTCTTTGTTTCAATACCGGAAATCCGGTCACTACCGAGCGGTCATTCAGTAGGATGGAAACAGTGTCTCCATCTTCTGCGGCATCATCCCATAATTCCAGTTCGGCTTGTGGTGTGCTAACTGTCAACTGATCTACCACACTATTCTTACGTTGTGTAATCCGTGGATCTTCCTGCAATTTCGATACAGGCGGCCGGGGCCATACCGGTGGTGGAGCTGATATACGCGCAGGAGGCGATACTCGTGCTGGAGGAGATACAGGAGGTACGGCAGGTACCGGTTTACCCGGGGGCCTGTAAAACTGTGCCACCAGAAAAGTAGCATATGCATTTGCACGATGTGAAAAGTCAAAAGTGTAATACCCACTATCAGTTCTTACTCTGAAAGCGCCAGTATTGGGTGGCAGTCTGCCATAATTGTCCGCAAAGAACGTGAGTATATTCATTCCTGTATCCAATGGGACTGTAATATCCTTTTCTTCATCGCTAATGAATGCCCTGTTCAGCAGCAGGTTTCCGTTAAGCAATAGTGAAACGGTATCCCTGTCAATCGCATCCTCATCCCTTATCAGTATATGTACTAAAGCATCTGTGACTGTCACCTTATCATAGATCCCGTAATAAATGCTGTCCTTTTCGGGGTGTAAAATCCTGTTGATATGTGGATCTTTCCAGGGTATATTGTTCGCTTTTTTCAGTGTAATAGAGTCCTGATATAAAAAATCGCGTAGTGTAACTTTGCTTTGTACATAGATCTCATCATCGTCATACAGTCCTTTCATAAATAATCCGAAAGAGCTGATCCACATTCGTTGCAGGGAGATTCCCTTTTTAGTGTAATCCAGTGTGCCATTCAGGTACATCATCCATTGACCCAGTTTATAGGGTTCTTCCTTTATAGGATACTTCCCTCTGCTTATGCCCAATTGTCCGTCATTCTTCTTAGCAAGCAGTACCTCATAAACACCGGAAAAACTACCATACGTTAATTTTAGTAGCGCAGGATACAATGTTGCCCTTTCCGGCATGCCTATCAGTAATTCCATCTGGATAGAAGCACCACCAGGCCAGGGTTTATAATCCATTCGCCAGGTGCCTGTCCATTTGTCCGTCTGGGCGGTGGCCGTCAGCATACAACATAACAATATCAAAGTAGATGCGATCCTCATACAGTTGGTTTCCTCCTATAATATAAGATCCTGTCCCCTTCCAGGTCTGTTTGTCCTGTCAGCTCCGCATGTGGCATTGCCGGTACGGGCAATCCGCCGGGGAATAGATTCGTGCCGGTAATCACGCGGGCTTCATCCCATAATTCTGTTGTTATGAAATGCTGTAATAAATTTGCGCCACCTTCTACCAGCACGCTTTGGATATGGCGTTCGTATAACTGTTGCATCAGCTGCGGCAAGAGAGGTTGCTGAAAATCTACCTGTACGGTTTCAGTCAGGCCATCTTTCCCTGACGCATGTTCCGTAAAGAACAGCGTAGCGATACTACCATCCCACAAATGATTCTGACGGGGTATTTTCAATGTTCTGTCTATCACCAGCCGGATGGGGTCTTTGCCAGTCCACAGGCGATTATTCAGCCGCGGATTATCCATAAGGGCTGTATTCGTTCCCACCAGGATGCTCATTTCCTCACTACGCCAGCGGTGCACCAGCCGGTCACTGAAGGCATTGGAGATCCTTACTGGCTTACCATCTATAGTACCAATATACCCTGCGGGTGACTGCGCCCATTTCAGGATAATGTATGGGCGTTTTTTCTCATGGAAGGTAAAAAAGCGGTTGTTGAGTTCCCGGCATTCCTGCTCCAGCACAGCTGTACGAACCGTTATCCCCGCATCTTTTAAGATTTCAATGCCCCTGCCGGACACTTTTGAAAAGGTATCTACACAGCCGATCACCACTTCTTTGATTCCCTGGGCCACGATCAGGTTGGCACAGGGCGGTGTTTTCCCGTGATGCGCACAAGGTTCCAGGCTTACATACATGGTGGCAGCCGGAATCAGATGCTGGTCTTCCGGTTTCACGGATTGTACACAGTTCACTTCTGCATGGGCAAAGCCATAAAGGCGATGATATCCTTCTCCTATAATACGACCCTGATGCACCAGCACAGCACCTACCATGGGATTAGGTGCCACCTGTCCTGCCCCCAGCCTGGCCAGCTGCAGGCACCGTTGCATAAAAAATTCATCAAAAGTGCTGTCCATGATAGCTAACGATATTATACTTTTGTGTGCAAAAATATCGTTTCAGCAGCGATTTTCCCTTGAACTTCAATTTTTTATGAACTTACAAGCCGCATTTACACTGATCATCAACACACTGGAGCCCTTACAGGGCGCGCGGGAAGCGGCTAATATCGCCCATATCCTGATGGAACATCTTACGGGTATGAGCAAAATGGACCGGATCGTTTATAAGGATAAACTCCTGAGTCCTGAGCAGGAGATCCGGTTACAACAGTCAATTGAAGCTTTATTAAAACATGAACCTATTCAATATGTAATCGGTAAAGGCTGGTTTTACGGCCTGGAATTGGCAGTAAACAGTCATGTACTGATACCCCGGCCGGAAACGGAAGAACTGGTAGAATGGATCGTTAATGACGTCAAAACGGCGGTGAAGATCCTGGATGTAGGCACTGGCAGTGGCGCTATTCCGCTGGCATTGAAGAAAGAACTGCCACAGGCGGATGTATGGTCTGTGGATATTAGTGCTGGTGCTTTGGAAATTGCAGCGGCTAATGCGGCTCAATTAAACTTAGCTGTTCATTTTGAACAGGTGGATATATTGGATAACATCGCTTCCCAACAATTGCCAATGTTTGATATCATTGTAAGCAATCCTCCCTATATCCGTGACAGTGAACAAGCTGACATGGAAGAACAGGTAGTAGCTCATGAACCACGCATTGCGCTGTTTGTACCTGACCATGATGCATTACTTTTCTACAGGGAGATAGGATTACTTGCGAAAGAGAAGTTAACTCCCGGTGGTAAATTATACTTTGAAATAAATGAAGCTTTTGGAAAGGAAGTGGTCGAATTATTACAGGAACAGGGATTTACAAATGTAGTGTTGAAACAGGATATTTATGGGAAGGACAGGATGGTGAGAGGGGATAAAATGTGATATAAAAAATAGGTACAAAGGATATTATTGTATACATTTATTAGAACTGAATTAAGGGCTGATGCTTGAAAATATTAACATAAAGAATTTTAAGTCTATCGATGATCTTTCCATTGATCTGGGAAGGTTTAATGTTTTTATTGGAGAGAATGGTTGTGGGAAAAGTAATATTTTAGAAAGTATAGTATTTGCATCTGCCGGGCTTAATGATAGTATAGAAAATGAGTTTTTAACACTCAGAGGTGCAAGAGTTTCAGAAGCTAAGTTTATGCGCAGTGGTTTTGAAACAAATAATAGTAATACCAATATCGATATAAGCTTAAAAGATTCATCAGGAAGTCATTTATACTTATCATTTGACAATGATAATCACCCATTCTCTAAATGGACTAGTTCTTTTGCATTAAATTCTGTCATTAGTGAAGATCTTTTAAATGAAGAAATAACATCAATATTAAATGAACCTTCGACTCCCTACAATAGTCAGGAAAAAAGTAATGATGAACTGGAACGGCAAAAGAATTTATTACAACGTTATGTTGATCAACTAAAAGGTAATTTATCTTTTAGTAAACGATTCTTTTCTAAAGAACAAACTGGTTTATCTAACTATATGATATTTTCACCTGAGAATTTTCATCTCCGAAAATTCAATGCAGATGAAACTTATGTTGAGCCAATAGGTTATAAAGGAGAAGGACTATTAAACCTGATCAAAGTTATAAAAAAAGAAAAGCCGGAACACTATAAACGTATCATTGAAAGTCTATCCTTAATTGATTGGTTTAGTTCTTTTGATGTGAAAGAAGATGCCAATCTGGGTGAAATTGAATTTCTGATAAGTGATAAATACCTGGAAGATGGTCTTAAATCATTTGATATCCGCAATGCGAATGAAGGCTTCCTTTTCCTTCTTTTTTACATTACGCTTTTCACTAGTGATTATACGCCATCTTTTTTTGCGATAGACAATATTGACACCGCTTTAAATCCAAAACTTTGTAGTAAGCTGATATCTGTATTAGCAGAGCTGTCAGTTAAATATAATAAGCAGGTAATACTTACAACACACAATCCGTCCGTTTTAGATGGATTGAACCTCAATAATAATGATGAAAGATTGTTTGTCATTTCCAGAAATGCAGTAGGTAATACTCGTGCCAATCGAATTGTAAAAAAACCATCCATTGAAGGTGAACCATCCTTAAAACTTTCCGAACAATTTATTCGGGGTTACATAGGAGGTTTGCCAAAAAGTTTTTAAATGAAAACATTTGGGATAATAGCTGAAGGTCCAACGGATCAGATTGTTATTCAGAATATTTTAGTAGGATTCTATGATAATGTTGACCTGACTCCAAACATTAAATTCCTCCAGCCATTAAGGGACACCACTGACACCATAAGAGGTCAAGGGGGATGGTTTAAAGTATTTGAATACTGTCAGTCTCAGTATTTTTTAGATGCACTTGAACAAAATGACTTTCTGATTATCCAGATTGATAGTGATGTATGTGCGGATAAACACTTCAATGTAAGCCGTACAAATGAAGCGGGAAAAACAAAAGCTGATGATGTACTAATCAGTGATATTATCAACAGATTTCAGGAAATTTTCATTGCTACATTTGGGAAGGATAAATATGACCAATTCAAGGATAGATTGATTTATGCTATTTGCCTTGATGAAATTGAATGCTGGTTATTACCCATCTATTATACAGATAAAACAAGATCCGCGACTAATAATTGCATTCATAAACTGAATAAGAAGATTGATCTGCAGCTTGACATGTTCATAGATCCAGCCAATAAAAACAATATGACACAACAATATTGGAAGATCAGCAAACCATATATGAAGAATAAAACACTGCTATCAAATGCCTATCATAATATAAGCCTGGGAAAGTTTATAGATGCATTAGAGGAGAAAGACATTCTTCTGGAAGAAGAAAAGGGGAATTAGTGCAATCTGATCAGTGTCATAGCTTCTCTCAATCACTGCCAAATAACAAACTATGGTTATAGTCAGGGATATCAAAGTCCTCTTTCTAATAAAACCTATATAACTAATTGATTTTCATAAAAAAGGCCTGGATCATAAACGACCCAGGCCTTTTTATATCAGAAGAACTAATTTACCCTTTACTCTGCGGATTCGCCGTAGCCAATACCACCTTCGCTCCTATCTCTCTCGCCAGTTCCATTATTCTCACAATATCTTCTACAGGTACTGATTTCTCAGCGTTGATCACAATGGTAGCATCTACCAATTCCTTTTCTTTGGATAAAGCGGGTATCAGTGCTTGTTTCAGCCCTTCAAATGGAACTTTATTGGTCCCAACAAAGAACTCTCTCTTTTCATTAACGCTGACTACAACTGTCTGCTTGGATTTAGTATTGCTTTTAGCTTTAGGCAGTGTCAGTTTAATTACATTCGGATTGGCCAGCGTAGATACAATCAGGAAGAACAACAGCAGAATGAACAAAATGTCATTCAGTGCACCGCTGTTCATCTCCACGTGCCGTTTTAATCTTCTATTGCGTAAGTCCATATTTTACAATTACGGAAATGATCAAATTACCTTGTCGGCTCTTGCAAAATATCAATAAACTCTGAAGATGCGGCTTCCATCTTATTGATCACCTTATCTATCTGTGCATTTAAAAAGCTGTAACCGATAAAGGCTACCAGACCGATGATCAGACCACTTGCAGAAGTGATCATCTTCACATAGATACCACCGGCAATAGTGCCAAGTGTAATATCTGATGTTATAGAAATGTTAAAGAAGGTCTGGATCATACCGGCAATAGTTCCAAGGAAACCGAACATAGGAGCGATACCAGCTATAATAGACAGGATCACCAGGTTTTTCTCCATCTTGTATATTTCCAGTTTACCTACGTTCTCCATCGCTCTTTCTATACTCTCGATAGGTTTGCCTATACGCTGTACACCTTTGTCTATCATACGGGCAATGGGGCTGTTTGTGTTCTTTGACAAAGAACGTGCAGCCGCAATGTTACCACTTGAAATGTGGTCCCTTATCATAGGCATGAAGTTATCTTCCAGCTTACCTGCCTTTAAAATAGTCAGGTATCTTTCAACAAAAGAGAAAACGGCTATGACGGAAAGGATACCCAATGGTATCATTAGCACGCCTCCTTTCAACAACAGATCCCACAATCTGATCTGCTGATCTGCAGCAGCAATATTGCTCGCTGCACTGGCTACCGTATCGGCTTTTGGTAGTAATAAAGAATCCTGCAATAATGTAACTAGTCCTAAGAGCATGAAAAAAATTTTAACCCTGCAAAAGTATTAAATTCAAATGCAATAAGAGGGAAGATACCAATAATATGGTAAACATTTAACGAATACAACCGGAAAATATTATATGGGCTGCTAGCTATGTTCTTCCCAAACCTGTGCCAGATGTACGATTGTTTGTACAGCTTTTTCCATATCCTGGATGCTCACATACTCATATTTGCTATGTAATGCCATCTCTCCGGTAAAGATATTCGGACAAGGTAATCCCATAAAAGAAAGACGGGAACCATCTGTACCACCTCGTATAATAAGGCGTAAAGGCTCTACCCCGGCACGTTTAATTGCTTCTTCAGCATAAGCTGTTACCTGTGGATATAGATCCAGCATCTCCCTCATATTCCGGTATTGCTGGGTAACCGTTAAGGTAGCATTTGCCTGTGGATAACGGGCGATTACCGTTTCCATGATATTACGAAGACAGGCAGCATGCTCTTCCAGTTTGGACGTCACAAAGTCCCTGAGAATAAAATCAATCTCTGCCTGTTCTACAATACCGTGTACTCTTACGGGATGTATGAACCCCTGTCTGTCTTCCGTTGTTTCAGGCGATAAGCTGTCTTTAGGCAACGCTTCTATCATTTCGGCAGCTATCTTCAATGCACTGATTAGTTTGTTTTTAGCTGTACCCGGATGCACACTTACACCCTGTATAACTATTTTAGCACCATCTGCAGAAAAAGATTCATTTTCCAATGATCCACGTTCGCCACCATCCATAGTATAACCAAACTTAGCGCCAAGTTTTTGCATATCCAGTTTTTCAACACCACGGCCCACTTCTTCATCCGGGGTGAATAATATCCGGATAGCACCATGTTTAATGTGAGGATGATTTACCAGGAAATGAACAGCATCCATGATTTCTGCCACACCTGCCTTATCATCTGCTCCCAGCAAAGTAGTACCACTGGCAGTAATAATATCATCTCCTTTTCTTTCCTGCAGATAAGTATGAACAGATGGTTTTATCACCGTATTATCTTCGGGTAGTAAGATATCACCGCCATCATAGTTATAATGAATGATAGGCTTTACATCCTTTCCACTGCTATCACTGGATGTATCCATATGTGAACAGAAGCAGATAACCGGAACGTCCTTTTCAGTATTTGAAGGCAATGTAGCATATACATATCCATGTTCATCCAGTTCGGCATCTGTGATACCGATCGCTTTCAATTCGGTTACCAGCAGTCGCCCCAGATCTTTTTGTTTCTCTGTAGAAGGAAAGCTCTTGCTGAGCGGATCAGATTGTGTGTCTATCTGAACATAACGCATAAAGCGTTCGGTTACTGTGTATTTATAATTACTGAACATATTGCAAACGTAAGAAAATTTCAGAAGCAGTAAATTTCACTGTTTCTCCGCCACTTCTTCCCCAAAACAGCACATACATCTATTTAAACTAATAATAAAGAACAAAACACCAAATAAAACAATATTACTATTTATTTAAACTATAATATTACGTTTGTGTAGAAAAACAACAAACTAAACTATCTTTACAACGGTTCTTTACACCACTCAATACCTGTTTGCGGTTTCCTTCCCGTTTTCAATGAGAAGGAATTAAAAAGGAACCGTGTGTAAATCACGGGCTGTCGCGCAACTGTAAGTAACCTTCGTAAAGGTTATGGCCACTGATTGTCCATTGCCCCGGAACTTCATCCGGGATGAGAAGGACGGCCATAACTGTTACAAGCCAGGAGACTTGCCACAAACAGATTGATGTATGCTTTCGCGTAAAAAGCAATAGTCAGGTAATTGTAGCTGGTAGTAAATATAGTTGGTGACGGATATTCCCGCACAACTGCTTTACTTCCATACACTCCTGCCTCTTACCCTTCTTCGTAAAGCATACGCGCTGTAAAGCCTTCATTTTTTACCTTTTAAACTTGAAAAGTATGCAAACCAACGTTCTTGGCTATCCGCGAATAGGTAGCAACCGGGAATTGAAGAAGGCGAACGAAGCCTTCTGGGCAGGTAAAATCTCCCTCGAAAAATTACAGCTTACTACCAGACAACTACGCAGACAAAACTGGGAAACCCTGCAAGCCGCTGGGATAGACCTGATCCCTTCCAACGACTTCTCCCTGTATGACCAGGTATTAGATATGTGTTTGATGACCGGCACCGTGCCCGCACGCTTTAAACCACTGATGGAATCCCTGGCCAGCGCCAGCAGTCTTGAGCTCTACTTCGCAATGGCACGTGGTTATCAGAAAAATGGCTTCGATGCTACCGCCATGGAAATGACAAAATGGTTTGATACCAACTATCACTACCTGGTTCCGGAATTCGATGCATCACAAACGTACAGGTTGTTATACAACAAATGCCTGGACGAATTTAAAGAAGCACTTTCCATTGGTATCCATACCAAACCTGTACTGATAGGCCCTGTCAGCTTCCTGCTACTTGGCAAAATAAAAGATGAACAATTGCAAACAGCAGACCTGCTGGATCAACTGCTTCCTGTATATATTCAGCTGCTTCAATCACTGCAAAAGGCAGGTGCTACCTGGGTACAGATAGATGAACCTACCCTTGTATCAGACCTTACACCCATCCAGCAATCGTTCTTTCTCCATGCTTACAACAAAATCAAAGCGGCTGTTCCTGAATTAAAAATCATCCTGGCTACCTACTTTGGCGGACTACAGGATAACACAGCACTTACACTGGAACTACCTGTAGCGGCGCTGCATGTAGACCTGGTAAGAGCACCGGAACAACTCGATACCATTCTCCCGTTACTCCCTTCTGAAATGCAATTGTCAATTGGAGTAGTGAATGGCCGTAACATCTGGAAAAACAATTATGATCAGTCACTCACACTTATCAAAAAAGCTACAGATGCACTGGGTGAGGAACGCGTATTCCTGGCTACTTCCTGCTCTTTACTACACACGCCTTATGACCTTGACCTGGAAACAGCATTGCCCTCACAGATTAAAAACTGGATGGCCTTTGCTAAACAGAAAGTGCAGGAGCTGAGCGAACTGAAACAAATACTTTCCGGCAATACTTCCCTGCTGGCAATTAACCGCGATGCAATGAAAGACAGAAGCACTTCTTCTATCATTCACAAACCTGCTGTAAAAGCCCGTCTTCTTGCATTGACGGCGGCAGATGCAACCCGTAAGAGCGCTTTCCCCATAAGACAGAAAGCTCAGGAAGAAGTATTGAAGTTACCTCTCTTCCCTACTACAACTATTGGTTCTTTCCCGCAAACAGAAGAGATCCGTAAACTGCGTGCTGACCTTAAAAATGATGTCATCACACAGGAACAATATGATGAGGAAATCAGAAAATCTATTACGGATTCTGTAAGATGGCAGGAAGATCTTCGAATAGATGTTCTGGTACATGGTGAGTTTGAACGGAATGACATGGTGGAATATTTTGGTGAACAACTGGAGGGATTTGTATTCACTAAAAACGGTTGGGTACAAAGCTATGGTTCCCGTTGTGTGAAACCTCCGGTGATCTATGGTGATGTGGAACGGAATGCGCCTATGACTGTAAAATGGAGCAGCTATGCACAATCCATTACCAGTAAGCCTATGAAGGGCATGCTGACAGGACCTGTTACTATCCTGCAATGGTCTTTTGTGCGGGACGATCAGCCACGTGCAGACACTACCCTGCAAATAGCATTGGCTATAAGGGATGAAGTAACGGATCTCGAAAAAGCTGGTATCAAAGTGATACAGGTAGATGAACCGGCTATCAGAGAAGGTTTGCCGCTGCGTCATGCCGACTGGCAACAATACCTGGAATGGGCAGTGAGAGCATTCCGCATCTCCGTTTCTTCCGTGGAAGATTCCACTCAGATCCATACACACATGTGTTATTCTGAGTTCAACGATATTATCAGCAACATCGCTGCAATGGATGCAGATGTAATTACCATAGAAACATCCCGCTCACAGATGGAGCTACTCGAAATATTCTCTACGTTCAAATATCCGTATGAAATTGGCCCCGGTGTATATGATATCCACTCTCCACGTGTACCAAGTGTTATTGAAATGACGGAACTGCTGGAGAAAGCGATACAATTATTACCAGCACGAAATATATGGGTAAACCCCGACTGTGGACTAAAAACACGCAAATGGCCTGAAACAGAACAGGCTTTACGGAACATGGTAGCCGCTGCAAAAAACATGCGTGTGGCAGTGAAAGAAATTGTCTGATATATAAGTGTAACAGGGCTGATCATCCTGTTACACTTTTTTTAAGCTAATTTTGCATTATGGCTCATCATGAATCTGTCATATGTCCCCGCTGTAAAGCTGCATTTGAGTGCCGTGTGGGTTCCATATTGCAATGCCAATGCCAGCAGGTAACTTTAACCGAAGATGAGCGTGCATATATCAATGAAACATATTCAGAATGCCTTTGTGCCAGCTGCCTCACAGCCATGCAAAAATCATACAGGCAAACGCATTTTTTGAAACGCCTGCAGCAATTCTTCTCCCTCTCTTCAAAAAGATAAATCATCAGATAGTTATGGCATACGAAAAACAGATTGAAGAATCCGTTACCCGCATCTTTAAAGCGGTATTTCCAAACACAGTAAACCATTATGATACACTCTTCGGAGGCACCGCTATGCAACTCATGGACGAAGCTGCTTTTATTACAGCTACACGTTTCAGCCGTATGCGCATGGTAACTGTTTCCAGTGATCGTATCGATTTTAAAAAGGCTATTCCCGGTGGTACAATTATCGAACTTGTGGGAAAAGTAGTGCATGTAGGAAAAACAAGCCTGAAAGTAGAAGTAGATATTTTTGTGGAACAGATGTATAACACACACCGCGAAAGAGCAATATCCGGAACCTTCACCTTTGTTGCGATTGACGACCAGAAACGGCCTACGCAAATCGTATTACTGCACGAGTAATAAAACCAGGAACTCCTATTTTGTATACTTATCTATCAACAGGCAATATCAGTAGGTCAGTGTTTGAGTAGTGTTCGGGAAGACTTCCGGGTTTGACTGGTGGTAGGACACTGGTAGGACACTGGTAGACAGGGGGTTGACCGGGGGTTGGGCGGGACAATAGCCGGTCTAACCCCGTTCTACCTGCGCTCTACCACCGGTCAATACCCGGTCAAACCCAGAAGTCTCCCCGAACACTACCCGAACTCCCTACAGCGTTTATAGCAAGATAATAACGCCTAAAAAGGCATACGTCTTATCCGGCATGAAATAAAAAGCCTGTATCGCAAGAACGATACAGGCTTTTTATTTATACATCGTTTGTATCTATTTGATTTCTACTAATTCGATATCAAATACCAGGGCTTCACCTGCTAATGGGTGATTCGCATCCAGAGTAATGAATTCACTACCGATAGCTGCAACTTTTACAGGGAATACCTGTCCTTCAGGATTGCTCATCTGCAGATCCATTCCTACTTCAGGATTCAGTTCTGCCGGAATGTTATCTTTAGGGAATTCCATGATCAGCTCTTCATTTTTAGGACCGTATGCCTCTTCAACCGGGATATTGAGGGTTCTTTTATCACCCACCTGCATATCGATCACACCATTATCGAAGCCTTTAATCACCATACCTGCACCTACCTGGAACTCCAGCGGGTCCCTGCCTTCTGAGGAATCAAATGTAGTTCCATTGGTCAGACGGCCATGATAATGTACACGTACTGTATCTCCGTTTTTAACTTGCATAATAATAAAGTATTAAGTGTTTACTGGATTTATACCTGCAAGGTAAGAAAATTTATAAACCCACGAACCAGCCTTAGCACTCACTATGGAGGACTATTGTCTATGGACTATTTAAAGTAAATTTACGCCCATGTACAAAATCATCATCCCTCTATTCATATGGATGGCCTGCAGCTTCACTGCCAGCAGCCAGGTCATTACCGGAGCAGACAGAACAAACGAATACCTCCCCCTGCTAAAAGGCAAAAGGGTGGCTTTACTTGTAAATCAGACTGCAACAATAGGACAGACCCATCTTGTAGATTCATTACTGAAACTGGGCGTACATATTCAAAAGATCTTCAGCCCGGAACATGGTTTCCGCGGTAAAGCTGATGCAGGTGAGAAAATAGGTAACAGTGCCGATGAAAGCACCGGACTGCCTATCGTATCATTGTACGGCAAACACCGCAAAGCTGATGCAGCAGATTTAAATGATGTAGATATCTTAATATTTGATATTCAGGATGTAGGTACACGTTTTTATACCTACATATCTTCACTACAGGAACTGATGGAATCTGCAGCGGAAAATAATAAACCGCTGATAGTACTGGACAGACCAAACCCAAACGGGCATTACGTTGATGGTCCTGTACTGGATACTGCTTTCCGCTCCTTTGTGGGTATGCAGCCCATTCCTATTGTACACGGTATGACCGTTGGAGAATATGCTAATATGCTTAATGGAGAAAAATGGCTGAGGAATGGTGTACACTGCCAGCTCACCGTTATCACCTGTCAGGAATATGACCACCACACTTTTTACCAGTTACCCGTGAAACCTTCGCCGAACCTGCCTAATATGGCATCTATTTATCTGTATCCTTCCACCTGCCTGTTCGAAGGTACAGCCCTGAGCCTGGGACGTGGTACTGATCTGCCATTCCAGGTGTTCGGACATCCGAAGTTTCCTTCAAGCCTGTTTTCATTTACCCCTCACAGTACAGATGGTGCTAAAGATCCGGTATTGAAAGATGTAACCTGCTATGGCTATAACCTTACGGGCACACCAGGAAAAGTAAGGGCACAAATGGAAAATCGTGTACAGCTGAAATGGCTGATCAAAGCATACGAGCTCTTTCCTGATAAAACAAAGTTCTTTATTGCATCTTTCAACAGGCTGGCGGGTAATGCTACCCTGCAACAACAGATCATAAAAGGTATGAGCGAAACAGCTATCCGCAAAAGCTGGGAACCCGCTTTAAGTAAATTTAAAACTATGAGGAAGAAATATTTATTATATGCAGAATAATACCAGGATCATCTTTATGGGTACCCCGGACTTTGCAGTAGCATCTCTGGATATACTGGTACAACATGGATATAATGTAGTAGGTGTAATCACAGCTCCCGACAAACCTGCCGGACGCGGACTACAATTACAGGAAAGCGCTGTAAAACAATACGCAATTGCCAAAGGATTAAAAGTATTACAACCGGAGAAGCTGAAAAACCCTGAATTCCTGGAAGAACTGAAGGCCTTACAGGCAGATTTACAGGTAGTAGTGGCCTTCCGTATGCTGCCGGAACTGGTATGGAATATGCCACCGCTGGGTACCATCAATGTACATGCTTCTCTCCTGCCCAATTACCGCGGTGCTGCCCCTATCAACTGGGCTATCATCAACGGTGAGAAGGAATCTGGTGTCACTACCTTCAAATTGCAGCATGAAATTGATACCGGTAACGTACTTTTCAGTCAGGCCGTTCCGATCAGAGACGATGAAACAGCCGGAGAGTTGCACGATGCACTGATGCAAACAGGTGCAGACTTGTTGCTGAAAACAGTACAGGCCATCGTTTCCGGCAATGTACATGAAACACCGCAGGCACAGATAGATGCTGCAGATATCAAACATGCACCCAAGATCTTCAAAGAGAACTGTCAGATCAACTGGGAACAACCGGTTGATCAGATTCATAATCTGGTGCGGGGCCTCAGTCCCTATCCTACTGCCTGGTCCACCTTGCAGGGAAAAGGAATTAAGATATTCAAAGCACAGAAAGAACATGTTATACCTAAAGTAGCTCCGGGAGAGATATTAACAGACAATAAAACTTACCTGAAAATTGCAGCGGCTGACGGATACCTTTCTTTACAGGAGATACAACTGGAAGGAAAAAAGAAAATGGATATTGAAGCTTTTCTGAGGGGTTACCGGGTAAACTAACTGCTTTAAAATAAAATAGACTCCAATGGAGTCTATTTTATTTTAAACTATATATAGTAATTTAATCTTCGTAATTCAATTCAACATAGAACTTTGCATCGTTTGTACCCAAAGCCTCCAACGCAGAATCACTCAGCTTGATAATAAGGCCGGCGTTCTGTTTGATCTGAGGAATAGACTCCAGCACCTTCGCATATATAAATTTACCATTCAGCGGATTAGTCACTTTTATGATAGTACCTCTCTGGGCAGTATTATGCAGGGCATAATATTTACCAGTAGCGGCATTGCTCTTAAACCAGCCACCAGGACCTTTTTCAGTAGTAACACTTTTCCCGTTGTTGGTCTGCTGCATATACAGCTGTTCAAAAGAAGCACTGGAAGGCAAAGACGTAGCAGGTTTGGTTTCAGGCTGTTTTACAGGTTCCGGCGTTGTTGCAGGAGGAGGTGTTGTAGCCGGAGGAGGTGTTACCACCGGTGCAGTTACCACTGGTTCAGGCTTAGTAGCAGGAGTTGGTGTACCATTTACGGGAGGTGTAGCAGGTGCAGTTGTAACTGGCGTTGTAGCCGGAGGAGGTGTTGTTACCGGCGGCGTTGAAGCCACAGGTGCTGTAGCACTACCATTCTTCAGAAATCCTATTATTACATAACTGTCCTTCTTTAATCCATCTCCGCTCAGATTATTCCAGTGACGGATATTATCCAATGGTACCTTGTTATGATTAACGCTTAAGCGGTATAAAGTTTCCTTCTCTTCCACTTTATGATAAACAGGAGTATAACCTGCTACTGCATCTCCCTTCTGTGTGAAATTGACATTATTTAAAGGTATTTTCACCTGCTGCCCAAGTTGTAACCCTTTGTCAAATGGAACACTGTTTTCTGTCGCTATATCTTTGGGAGATATACTGTAAGATCTTCCCAGGCTATAAAATGTTTCCCCTTTTTTTACCATGTGCGTTAAATAGAGGTCAGGCGAAGTGCCCTGTACCTGCAACATGTCCTGTGCCTTTACTCCTGTCACACATAATACAAGTCCTGCAATTGTCATGAACGTTTTTACCATACTACTACGCTGTTTGTACCTTTCGGGTAACGAAATTATAATTTTTTTTAGGTTTTGAGGTTTGCACTTCAAACTTCCTTAAGTATACGGAGTTCTTTTGGATAGTAATTATTGATGGAGTTCGGATAATACCCTGGTCCGGCCAGACTGCTATCTTCAAAATGGATTTTTTCTCCTACCGCAAGTACACGCAAAAAAGCTGCCAAATCCATATCCGGCAAAGCGGCTAAAGTGTTTGTAAATATACCTGGTAAAAAAACCACCCCACTATTTTATGGCAAAATAACAAATTTAGTCCATAGAAACGGGACTACACATGAGGAATCATTCATTCCCGGGTTAAATGTTGTATGATTTAGGTTTCTTACATTTTATCAGCAATCCCCTTTGCTGCCTGTATAATGGCAGGTACCGCAACTGCTGTAACATAACTACCTGCCAGTTGGATACCGGTATTACGCTGTTCAAAGGCTTTGATATGCTGGCGGATCTGTACATGCCCTACATTGAGTTGTGGGATAGCTCTTTTCCATTCACTAAAATGTTGTAATTCAGGTAATGTTTCCAGTCCCAGTAGAGACATGAACTCACTGATTATCTCTTTCTGCAGTTTTTCAGCACCTAACTGCTCAAATAAATGTTCCTTCCTGGCTCCACCGGTAAAAATGGTGAATAAGGCCTTGCCTTCGGGTGCACGGGAAGGAAAAATAGCGGAGTTACAGATAGCCCCCAGGAAATGTTTCTTTGCAGCATGAGGTACGAGGAAGCCGAATCCGGCAGGCACTTTGGAGAGAGCCTCTGCACCAAATCCCAGATGCAGCACACCCATATGCGGATAATGTATGTTATTCAGTTCTGCAGCCAGAGGAGCATCCAGGGTAGCGATAGCAGCTCCTGTAATGTAAGCTGGCGTTGTAAAGATGATACGGTCTGCATTCAGCATAGCTGTATGACCATTCTCTTCGTATTGTACAATATAATCTGTAGCTCCTTTGGTGATACCTGTAATAGTGCTGTTAAGATGTACAGGCCCGGTGAGCAGGGAAAGCAGACGTTCGGCCAGCACAATATTCCCTCCTTTAAAAGCAACGATTTTCCTGCCTCCCATCGCTTTCATATTCTTCATCAATCCCGCAGTAACACTGCCATATTCTTTTTCCCAGCGGGGTAGCATGGGTAATACTTCCTGTATAGACAGGTTGTCAGGATTACCTGCATAAATACCGGATAATACCGGTTCAAACAGGTACTCTCCTATTTCATGGCCAAAACGGCGATTAACAAAAGAAGACACAGACTCTTCGCCACCATCCTTACGTGCTTTGCGGAACCGTTCTGTGAACAATCGCCATTTTGCTCCACCACTCACATACTTCGAACGCAGTATTTTCAGTGGATGTGGAGATACGGCATGCAGCTGATCATTCCTTACCAGGAAACGGTTTTTGCTGGCAGCAGTGGCTTCCATCAATGCATCCTGCAAACCCAGTTCTTCAATGAAGGCCATGGTTTCTGGTGTAGCACCAATGGAATTAGGGCCCGCATCCAGCTCATAACCATTGATATGGAACGATTTAATAACACCCCCTACCTGCGGAGCAGATTCCAGCAGTTGATAGGGAATACCTTTCTTTTGCAGTTCATAAGCAATGCTAAGCCCGGATAATCCGGCGCCGACGATAATAACGGGTTGTGTCTTCATAGGTTAAATTAGTGTTGGAGAGCTGCCAGCCATTTTACAACAGCCTTCACCCATAACGGATGTATATTCATACAGGGGATCATAGTATATGCATCTCCACCGCTTTCCAGGAAACTTCTCTTGCCTTCCATTGCAATCTCTTCCAATGTTTCCAGACAATCTGATACAAATGCAGGGCATACGATCAGTAACTTCTTCACCCCTTCTTTAGGCAGTTCTTCCAGGCGTACTGCCGTATATGGTTTCAGCCATTCTTCCCTGCCTAAACGCGACTGGAAAGATAAGGCCCATTTTTCACGGGGAATACCCAGTTTAGCAGCTACCAGCTCCGATGTTTTAAACACCTGATGACGGTAACAGGTTTCATGTGCGGGAGAATCTACATGACAACAATCATTCACCTGCATACAATGCTTATGCGTTGGATCTGCTTTCGTCATATGCCTCTCCGGCAATCCATGATAGCTGAACAACAACTGGTCAAAGTCCTGCTGTAAATAAGGCCGCATACTTTCTGCCATCGCATTAATGTAATCCGGTTCACTATAGAACGGAGGTACTGTAGTGATCTTAAATTTGTAGCCTTTCTTCTTATAGATCGTTTTTGCATGCTCTACTGCCGTTTCATAAGAAGACATTGCATAATGCGGATATAACGGCAATAAGATCACTTCCTTCATATCCGGATTATATTTCAGCAGTTTCTCATAGGCAGATTCCTGCGATGGATTTCCATACCGCATAGCAACTTCAACCGGCATTGACAGATCGTTCTGCACAGCAGCCTGTAATTGTTTTGTAAGCACTACCAGCGGAGAACCATCTTTCCACCATATCTTTTTATAAGCCTCTGCAGAATTCGGCGCACGCTTAGGAACAATAATTCCTTTGATCAGCAACAAACGGAACAGATACGGATAATCAATCACCCGCTCGTCCATTAAAAATTCATTAAGATAACGTTTTACATCAGGCACCTCCGTAGAATCCGGCGACCCCAGGTTCATCAAAATGATTCCTATATCAGATTTAGCTTCCATTCCCTAACATTAAATTGTTGCAAATGTAACAGGTAAATTGCCCTGCAAATGTCATACAATTGTTGAATTAAAGAATGTTGTCGTTTATGATAACAATTATCCGCAGAACTGATAAAAGTCATTTTTCTGCAACGCTTATTACCAGCGGTAGAAATGACACACTAATGACAGCCTGTTGCCCTTTGTTGAGGTGTATGCAAGTATTTTTGCATCCGGAAGCTTATAAAATAAAATGCAGGGTAGTCATTCAAAAGATATAGCCCATTTTCATATCGTTGGTATCAACTATAAGAAAACAGATGCTGCTATAAGAGGATCGTTCGCAATTAATCAGTCACAATACCAGCAATTGCTGGAGGATGCGAAAGCTATACACATGGACGATGTGTTCGTGCTTTCCACCTGTAACAGAACTGAGATCTACGGCTTTGCCGAAGATCCTCAACAACTGGTAGAGTTGGTATGCCGCGAAACAGATGGCGATTGCAATCTGTTCAGTCAGCTTTCTTATGTCAAAACAGGGGAAGAAGCCATCAGGCATCTTTATCAGGTAGGCACAGGATTGGATTCCCAGATTCTGGGAGACTATGAAATAATCGGCCAGATACGTACCGCAACAAAATTTGCCAAACAAAACGGATGCCTTGGTGGCTTCCAGGAAAGGCTGATCAATAGCGTGTTACAGGTATCAAAACTGATTAAGAACGAAACAGGACTCAGCGCAGGTACCGTATCTGTTGCATTTGCCACAGTAAGATTACTGGAACATAAAGTACCGGATATCCTTAACAAAAAGATATTACTGGTGGGCGTTGGTAAAATAGGACGGAACACCTGTAAGAATATGATGGATTACCTGGGTGTTAAACAGATTACACTGGTAAACCGTACTACCACTGTAGCTGCGGAGTTTGCAGGACAACATGGCTTGCGCTATGCTCCTTTTGAACAACTTGAACAGGAGTTACAGGATGCAGATATCATACTCGTAGCGTCCAATGCACCAGAACCAACTATATTACCAGCTCATTTTACACAGTCATCGCCCAAACTGATCATAGATCTTTCCATCCCATTCAACGTAGCTCCGGAAGTAAAAGATCTTCCACATATAGAGCTGATTAACGTGGATGAATTATCAAAGATCCAGGATGAAACTTTGCAGATGCGTCAGCTGGAAGTACCAAAGGCACTGGCTATTATTGAAGAGCATATGGTAGAATTTCTCTACTGGTACAAGATGCGCAAACATGCGGTGGTACTGAAAGCAGTGAAAGAGAAATTACACGAAATACACACAAAAGAAATACAACAACAAAAGAACGGCGCTCAATATAATTTAGACGATGTGGAAGCAGTATCTTCCCGCATCATCCAGAAAATGATCAATCTGATGGCTGGGAAAGTGCGTAAAGAAGCAGATAAGAGCGATCAGTATATCGCTATGATCAACGATATTTTTGAAACAGGCATAACATATGAGTAAAGAGATAAAGATAGGTACCCGGGAAAGTCAGCTGGCCTTATGGCAGGCAAATAAAGTAAAAGACCTGCTGGAAGCACAGGGATATACCACCGTGCTGGTACCCATCAAAAGTGAAGGAGATATTGACCTGGTTACTCCACTATATGAAATTGGTGTTCAGGGTATTTTCACCAAAAGCCTTGACATTGCCCTGCTGAACGGACGTATTGATATTGCCGTTCACTCCCTCAAAGATGTGCCCACACAATTACCTGTGGGAATTATTCAGGCTGCAGTATTAGAAAGAGGTCCTGTAAAGGATCTGCTGGTATATAAAAATGATCTTTCCTTTCTCGATCAGGCTATGGCAAATATTGCTACCAGCAGCGTAAGACGCAAAGCTCAATGGCTACGTAAATATCCACAGCATCAGCTACATAACCTACGCGGAAATGTAAATACCCGCTTACAGAAACTGGCAGCGGAAAACTGGGATGGTGCCATCTTTGCAGCTGCCGGACTGGAAAGAATAGGTATACGCCCTGCAAAATCAATAGAACTGGACTGGATGCTTCCAGCACCCGCACAAGGTGCAGTAGTTGCCGTTTGCCGCGGAGAAGATGATTTTTGCAGACAGGCATGTGCACCTTTAAATCACTTACCAACGGCATTGAGTACACGCATTGAAAGGGATTTTTTACGCACGCTTATGGGTGGATGTACCACTCCTATCAGTGCCTACGCTTTCATTGAAGAAAATACCATACATTTTTCAGGTGAACTGTGCAGCCTTGATGGAAAAGAATTGCTGAGCATACAGGAAGAAGTTTCACTGGAACATGCGGCGACTATAGGTATCACGGCAGCAGAAAAGATCCTGGCACAGGGCGGCGACAAAATCGTAGCACAGATAAGACATGTCAGTCAAGATATTAAGCACTAAAGAATTACCCGCATCCCTGCTTGCAACAGCAGCAGAAAAGGGTGTCCATATCACCGTAGCTAAGTTCATTCACATACAGCCTGTCAGTACAAACGCTATACTACCTGCAAAAAGTGTTGTCATATTCACCAGTTCAAATGCAGTGAATAATGTGAATGCAGATAATCCGGACTGGCAGGTTTTTTGTTTAAACGGAGCTACTCTGGAAGCCGTAAAAGAACGTTTTCCAAATACATCCGTGATTGCTACCGCCACCAATGCTACTGCACTGGCGCAGCAGATCATCCAACAAGGTAATATCACATCGGCAGTTTTCTTCTGTGGCAATAAACGACGTGATGAACTGCCAGACCTGTTACAACAACACGGTATTGCTATAGAAGAGATAGTAGTATACGAAACAATTGAAGTGCCTGCGGTTACAACAAACGATTATGATGGCATCTTCTTTTTCAGTCCCAGTGGCGTGAAAAGTTATTTCACGGCAAACACGCCACCGGAACATACAGTTTGCTTTGCTATCGGTCATACCACGGCAAACGCTTTAAATGAGCATACCACCAACAAAATTATTATCAACCCGGATGTGCCTTCGGCAGAGCAAATGGTGCAAACGGCTATATCGTATTTTAACAACATCAATTGATACAAATGAGTGCATTGAAGAATGACCTTTTGCTGAAAGCTTTACGCGGAGAACCAACAGAACGTACACCCGTATGGATGATGCGCCAGGCAGGAAGATACCTGCCGGATTACATCAAGTTGCGGGAAAAATATTCCTTCTTCGAACGTTGTATGAATCCCGAACTGGCTACGGAAATTACCGTAATGCCCGTACACCAGATAGGTGTGGATGCCGCCATCATCTTTTCAGATATACTGGTTGTTCCTCAGGCTATGGGACTGGAAGTGCAGTTGATAGAAAAAACAGGACCGGTATTACCAAACCCGATTAAAAGTGCTGCCGACCTGAAACGTGTTTGCGTTCCTGATGTAAAAGATACGCTGCACTATGTATTTGATGCGTTAAGTCTTACGAAAAAAACACTGGCAGGTGCAGTACCTCTCATCGGTTTTGCAGGTTCTCCCTGGACATTGCTTTGCTACATGGTACAGGGCAAAGGCTCCAAAACATTTGATGAAGCAAAAACATTCTGTTATCAGCAACCCGCAGTAGCACACCAATTATTGCAAATGCTTACCGATACCACGATTGCTTACCTGAAAGCACAGGTGGAAGCCGGTGCCGATTGTGTACAGATCTTTGATTCATGGGGAGGATTATTAAGTCCTGCGGACTTTGAAACCTTCTCCCTCCAATATATGCGGCAGATAGTTGCTGCACTGAAAGATGTTGCTCCAGTAACTGTATTTGCCAAAGGTGCCTGGTTTGCACTGGAAGAAATGGCAGCAACAGGCGCAAACTGTCTGGGAGTTGACTGGTGTATCCAGCCAGCACGTGCAAGACAGTTTGCTGGGAATAATGTAACCCTGCAGGGAAATTTTGACCCTGCCAAACTGCTCGCCCCCATCCCGGAAATTAAGAAAGCCGTGAAGGAAATGATGGCCGGTTTTGGCAACCACCGTTACATCGCTAACTTAGGTCACGGTATTCTGCCAAATGTACCGGTAGATCATGCAAAAGCATTTGTAGATACGGTAAAGGAGAACTAAATGAGTATCAAGGAAAATTTCATATCACTCATCCATCGCCTGCAGAACGAAATCTGTGCGGCACTCGAAGAAATAGATGGCAAAGCTACTTTCCGTGAAGACCGCTGGGAACGCCCCGGTGGTGGTGGTGGCATTTCACGCGTAATTGCCGATGGGAATGTGTTTGAGAAAGGTGGTGTCAACACCTCTATCGTACATGGGGAGTTGCCCGAACTGATGGCTAAACAATTCGGTGTCAGCGATGCACAGTTTATGGCCTGCGGCGTTTCCCTGGTAATTCACCCGGTGAACCCATTTGTACCCACCGTACATGCCAACTTCCGTTATTTCGAACTGTATGATGAACAGGGCAACCTGAAGGATAGCTGGTTTGGTGGAGGAGCAGATCTCACCCCTTACTACCTCGATGAAAAAGATGGGATTCACTTTCACCAGACATTCAAGGATGCCTGCGATCCTTTCGGGAAAGAACTGTATCCGCTGTACAAAAAACATTGCGACGAATACTTTGTAAACAAGCACCGTAATAACGAAGCAAGGGGTATAGGCGGCATCTTCTACGATTATCTCCGCCCTACCGAAGAACGGAGTGCTGAACAACTATACAACTTTGCCAAAGCAAACGGCGAAGCGCTCATACATGCTTATCTTCCTATTGTTAAACGAACAAAAGATATACCATATACTACCGCACATAAAGACTGGCAGGAATACAGGCGTGGACGTTATGTGGAGTTCAACCTGATCCATGACAGAGGTACTTTATTTGGCCTTAAAACCAATGGAAGGATAGAATCAATCTTAATGAGCCTGCCGCCGCGAGCCCGCTGGGAATATGATTATCATCCGGAACCAGGTGGCAGGGAAGCTGAGTTACTGGAATATCTGAAGCCCAGGGAATGGGCTAAATAACATACTAAAAGATCAAATTATGATACGCAGAAACAGGATTTTAAGGACCACTCCAGCCATCCGTGCGATGGTAGCGGAAACAATATTAAAGCCCAGTGATTTCATTGCACCTTTATTTATCACCGAAGGAGAACATGTGAAAGAGGAGATCAGTTCCATGCCCGGTTATTTCCGGTATTCATTAGATGGGACCGTAAAAGAGGCAAAAGAATTGTGGAGTATGGGTATTAAAAGTGTACTGCTCTTTATTAAATGCCCGGACGAACTGAAAGATAATAAAGGAACCGAAGCCGTAAATCCTAACGGGTTGATGCAGCGGGCTATCAAAGCAATCAAAAATGCCATTCCTGAAATGGTGGTGATGACAGACGTTGCACTGGATCCTTACTCTTCCTATGGTCATGATGGTATAGTGGAAGGAGAAACAATTGTGAACGATGCTACAGTAGAAGTACTGGCACGTATGAGCGTAAGCCATGCAGAAGCAGGCGCTGATATCGTTGCCCCCAGCGATATGATGGATGGCCGCATTCTGGCAATCCGTACTGCACTGGAACAGAGCAATCTGACCGATACAGGAATTATGGCCTACAGTGCAAAATATGCATCCTGCTTTTACGGTCCTTTCCGTGATGCACTGGATTCAGCACCAGGATTTGGCGATAAGAAAACTTACCAGATGGATTATGCGAACTCCCGCGAAGCTATCAAGGAAACACTGATAGATATTGAGGAAGGAGCTGACATTGTGATGGTAAAGCCTGCATTGGCATACCTGGATATCATCAGGATTATTAAAGAACGCACAACTGTACCGGTAAGTGCTTATCATGTGAGTGGTGAATATGCAATGGTGAAAGCAGCTGCTAAAATGGGCTGGCTTGACGAAAATAAAGCGATACTGGAAATTATGACCAGTATTAAACGTTCAGGTGCAGATCTGATTGCGACTTATTTTGCAAAAGATGCGGTGCGGTTATTGTAATCAAACTAGTAATATTCATCTACCATGTACGATCTCAGTAAAACATTATTCGAAAGGGCACAAAGAGTAATTCCGGGTGGCGTTAATTCGCCAGTACGCGCATTTAAAGGCGTAGGCGGCACTCCCATTTTCATGAAAAGTGCCAAAGGCGCTTATCTGTACGATGTGGATGGAAACCGCTACATAGATTACATCAATTCATGGGGGCCCATGATCCTGGGGCATGCTTACGAACCAGTGGTGAAAGCGATCCAGGAATATGCTACCTACTCTACTTCTTTCGGTGCACCAACAGAGCTGGAAACCAAAATAGCAGAATTGATCGTAGCTATGGTGCCTAATATTGACCAGGTACGTATGGTGAATTCCGGTACGGAAGCCTGTATGTCTGCCCTCAGGGTGGCGAGAGGTTATACCGGCCGCAATAAGTTCATCAAATTCGAAGGGAACTATCATGGTCATGCAGATGCATTTCTGGTGAGTGCCGGTAGCGGTGTTGCGACTCTTGATATACAATCTGTTCCAGGTGTTACGCAAAGCGTTGCCGCAGATACCTTAACGGCTCCTTATAATAATCTGCCGGCAGTAGAAAAACTGGTAGCAGAATATTCTGACCAGATTGCAGCGATCATTGTAGAACCGGTAGCTGGTAATATGGGCTGTATACTGCCACAGCCAGGCTTCCTGGAGGGTTTACGTACCTTGTGTGATGCCCATAATATCCTGCTCATTTTTGATGAAGTAATGACTGGTTTCAGATTGGCCAGAGGAGGTGCACAGGAACTGTTCAATATTAAAGCAGATTTGGTTACCTTTGGCAAGATTATTGGCGCAGGTATGCCAGTTGGAGCCTTTGCCGGACGCAGTGAAATTATGCAACATGTAGCCCCTGTTGGTAAAGTATACCAGGCAGGTACGTTAAGCGGCAATCCAATTGCCATGATAGCAGGATATACTCTACTACAGACATTGAACGAGAATCCGGATATATACCGGCAGCTGGCAGAAAAAGGAGCTTATTTGTCAGGTGGATTACAAACAACTTTAAGTGCAGCAGGCATTGTTCACCAGGTTAATAACCTCGGATCTATGTTGAGTGTTCATTTCGCAGAGTATCCAATCGTTAATTTTGATGCAGCATCCGGAGCCAACAACGAATTATTTAAACATTTCTTTCATGCCATGCTGGAACGGGGTATCTATCTCCCACCATCTGCTTTTGAAAGTTGGTTTATAAGTAATGCATTAACAATAGAAGATATGGACCGTACAATAGCAGCTGTTAAAGATACTATTCAGGTCATTAAATAGTTAACAATTCAAATCCTGTGCAGAGTGGAGAAACGCCCCGGTCAAGTACCGGGGCGTTTTGTTTTTATTCTATTTCTTTGTATTCGAAAATAACCATTTCAGCAATCCAGGTTCTGCAAAAACATTATCCCAGCTGTTATGCCCTACTCCCGGATATTCTGTATACTGTACATCCGCATTCAGCGCTTTCAATGCCTTGTAATAATCCTGGGAAAAGGTAACCGGCACTACAGGGTCTGCACCACCATGGAAAATCCATACAGGCACCTTTGCAAAGCGTGCAGCAGTGGCTGCATTTCCTGCTCCGCAGATAGGAAAAGCAGCTGCCCATACTTTCGGATAACGGGTTATCAGATCGAATGTTCCCATTCCTCCGAGAGACAAACCTCCGATGTATACCTTTTTACTGTTTATTTTACCTGTTTTGAGAAGGCTGTCCAGCAATGACTTTACCATCTGCCCAGGTACAGGCTCCCTGTCATTTTCAGAGAATATCAGCCCTGTCACTTTACCAGTATTGTCCCTGTTCAAACGTAATGGTGCCCAGGTGGAATCTTTAGGGCATTGCGGAAATATTACGAAAGAAGGGTATTGCTGACGAAGGGAATCTTTGAGGAATAAACTACCCCCATGCAGCAATTGAGCGGCATTATCGCCGCCTCTCTCCCCTGCTCCATGCAGGAAAATAACCAGCGGATAAGATTTCTGACTATCATAATTGACAGGTAGCAACATACGGTAACGTAGTGTATCTCCATTATGGATATATGTTTCATAACTGTATGCACTGTAGTCCTGTGCTTGTGCAAATAGCCCCATACACAGGAAGATTAATAGGTAACAAAACGTTTTCATCATGGAATGTTTTTCCCAAGATAATAATAACCTGGTATTTCAATATGAAATGCAGTTCGATTTTCATATCAGGACGGAAAAATAACAGTCCTGGTGTTAAAGTCTCTTTATTTCGTGCCCAAACCCTTGCTTTGTCGATATACAGTGCAAATCAAAATCCCAAAGAGCATCAAACAATTGGCTAACAATAAGTTATTGCACGGCACAGTCATTGTATTTTCTTTTATTGATTAGGGATTTAAACTGGACGTAGCTATAGATAAGTTGTTGTTAGTACCTCTCTAATGAAATATAAAATCAAATATTTAATCTTTAAAAAATCTAAAAATGAATGATGAACAATTAATTGAATTAACTAAAGATCTTATCTATCATGCCACGCATTTTGATGTGCCGTATGTTAAGGATGCTTATGCAGATAAATTATTGATAGTTAAAGTTGATGAGAATGGAGTAGTGGATACCATGAACAAAGAACAGCTCCTTAATTTTATTCAGGGGAACAAGGATGCGAATGCCGAACCAATTTCCTCCAAGACTGAATATCATTACGCTGTATGTGAAGAAAACATGGGAATGGTGGTGATTACCCGCGAACTGGTATTTGATGGAAAATTAAATAGAAAGTTCTTTACCCTGTTTTGGGAATATCTGTCGGGAAGATGGCAGATCGTCAAAGAATCAGCAGTAGTACGCAGTTAAGAAATTCTCAATGAACATTGTTTCGCCATTGAACTGATTTTGGCGTACACCTAAATAAACCTTACATCATTGAGCGTCCTTACTGGATCAAGTAACGGATTGAAGCCTGCCTTCTTATGTTACTTCGATTAAGCTTAAAATATATCAGCTATATATTAATCGCAATTCAATAATTAAAATAAAATTGAAAACCATCATGAAAACAAAAGCTAATTTTTGCCGTAGCTATAACAGACTTTTAGTAGCTGCATTATTTTCTTTAAGTGGCCTGTTTCTTTTGGCAATACCCGCATCAGCACAGGCTCAACAAGTAAAAAACATCGTACTAGTACATGGGGCGTTTGTAGACGGTTCTGGCTGGAGAGGGGTTTATGACATCCTATCAAAAAAAGGGTACAATGTGTCGGTTGCTCAAATTCCATTAACATCCTTAAAAGACGACGTTGATGCCACCAACCGGCTTATCGATAAACAGGACGGTCCTGTAATACTGGTTGGACATTCGTGGGGAGGCGCTGTAATATCCGAAGCCGGGATAAATCCCAAAGTGGCTGGTTTAGTATTTGTAGCTGCTTTTGAGCTTGATAAAGGTGAAAACTGCATTCAATGGATTTCTTCTGTGCCGGCTCCTGCTGAAAGCGGAATTATGGCTCCGGATGATAAGGGCTTTGTATATTATGATAAAGTCAAATTTCATGCTGGTTTTGGCGCAGACCTGAGCCAGGCAGAAAGCGATTTTATGTATGCTTCGCAAAAGCCGATTTTTGCACAATGTTTTGCCGATAAGGTAGCAGATGCCGGCTGGAAAACCAAGCCAAGCTATGGCATTGTTGCGCTGAACGATAAAACGCTTAACCCCGATCTTGAGCGTAAGTTATATAAACGGGCAAATGCCAAAATAACCGAAATAAAGAGCAGCCATGTGGCTTTCCTTTCTCATCCAAATGAAGTGGCAAAGGTAATTATCGACGCCACCCTGCAGAAATAATATCCAGTTATCCATCATTAATTTACCAACGCCGGTACACATCATCCATGTTACGGCAGGTTGATGAACCAGTGTTAACATGTTTAAAACAAGAAGAAAATGAAGAAAAATATTTTAATAACAGGCGGTTCTTCAGGGATAGGTGAAGGACTTGCTCGGCACTTTTATAATAAAGGCTGGGCAGTAATGATAACCGGCCGTAACACCGAACGGTTATCAAATTTAGCCAGTGAAATGCCGGGCTTGCAGGCGTTTGAATATGATAGTTTAAAAGAAGACCAGGAAGCGCCTTTGGTTCAGTTTATTCGTGAACATTGGAAAGGAAAGCTGGACGTGCTTGTGAACAACGCGGGCCATGTAGCACTGACGCCAATAAAAGGGATCAGTCGGAAAACACTGGAAGAGATGTACACAACCCATCTTATCGCTCCCAGCTTGCTAACGGCAGGCTGCCTCGAATTCCTTACACTTTCTAAAGGACAGATCATCAACGTAAGCAGTAGTCACGGGATCAAGGCCTTTCCAGAGATCAGCGCTTACGGTTCGGCCAAAGCAGCCCTGAATATGCTTACCAAAATATGGGCTTTAGAGTTGGCTTCATTGGGTATCCGGGTAAATGCTATTGCTCCGGGGCCGACCAATACGGCTGTTCTTGCAAATGCAGGTTTACCGCCTGAAATCATCCAGGCTATTCATCAAAGCGAGAAGACAACTATTCCTTTACAGCGAAGAGGAGAGGTCGAAGATATCGTGGCCAATGCCGCGTTGTTAATCGACTCAGGATCCACCTGGTTAACCGGCGTTGTGTTACCGGTTGATGGAGGAATCTCAGTAAGCTGAGTTCCCTGTGATCTGCCACTTGATCATAAACCGCATAGTTTATTAAATAACTATGCGGTTATTTATTTAATGTTTTTCCCAGGATAATAACAACCTAGTATTTCAATACGAAATGCTGTTTAATCTTCATATCCGGACGGAAGAAAACCAGTCCTATGAAAAACAGATCTATTGTGAAAGTAACCCTCGGATGCTGCTGAATGGTGTGCCAGGCGGCTTCCATATCAGGAGTCCAGTGGATATCATCAAAAATGAAAATGGAGTTGTCATGAGCTTTGCTGAGGCATTGCTCAAAATACTGTAAAGTTGGTGCAGAACGGTGATTACCATCAATATATACATAATCCAACCGGGGTACATCTGCTAATACGGTAGGTAATACCGTATCAAAATTGCCGATGTACTGTTTGATATTCTGCAGTTGTAATGTTTCAAAATTACGTGCAGCCCGGGCCGCAATGTTCGGACATCCCTCTATCGTTAATACTTTTGCAGCAGGATCAGCTTTTGCCATATAGGAGGTAGACATTCCCATGGAAGTACCTAATTCAAGTAAGTATTGTGGCTTGAAATGCTGAATCAGTTTGTAGAATAACTGTCCGAATTTTGCCGGCTTTGCCGCATGACGAACTATATCACTGACTTTTCTTTCCGTTCCGCTATTTATAAGAGATCCAGCCCCGAGATCAGTTACCTGTAAGGTTTCACTACTGTGTAGCAATGACTTACGCACCTGTTCGATTTCACGGAATGCTGCTGGTTTTTGTTTATTGCGCAATACTTCATCTACCAATGTATATACAAAGGGAGAATGTACATCATGCCGGTTACCGGCAGTAAAATAGTAATGCAGGTATTTCTTTGCTAATTCCCACTGTAAGCCCATAATGCTAAATACTTAATAATTAAGCCCTTAGTGTTAATTATATATTTTTGCTTTGATCAGTCCCCATTTATGCAGGCGATGTTGCAGGGATACCCGCAATACACCAAGTCCATAAATACTGCTGCGTTTGAAGTTAATACTGGATGCTTCATCGAAATATTTGGTAGGACAGGTCACCTCTCCTATCTCATAATCTTTCATGAAGATCTGGGATAACATCTCATTATCAAAGATAAAATCGTCACTATTGGCCATATAGTCAATATTGCGCAGTACTTCACCGGAAAAAGCCCTGTAACCCGTATGATATTCACTCAGTTTCTGCCCAATAATGATATTCTGAGCTAGCGTCAGGAAACGGTTAAATACATATTTATAACCGGGCATTCCACCTTTTAGAGCTCCTTTACCCAGGATCCTTGAACCAAGCACAACAGGATACACTTCATTGGCAATAATGGTGCTCATTGCCAGGATCAATTTAGGAGTGTATTGATAATCAGGATGTAACATAATTACAATATCAGCTCCCAGTTCCAGGGCCTTGTTGTAACATGACTTCTGATTTCCTCCATACCCCTTATTATTGTCATGACGGATAATATGGCGGATTCCCAGTTGCTTACCAACATTCACCGTATCATCTTTACTGGCATCATCTACCAGTACGACTTCGTCCACAATATCCATTGGTATTTCCAGGTAAGTTTTTTCCAGCGTTAAAGCCGCGTTGTAGGCAGGCAATACCACCACTATCTTCTTATTATTTAACATGCAAAGTGGATAATTTGGCTGCAAAGGTAATAAAGTAGTTGAAAGACTGGCAATTTCAACTTATTATAAATTGTTATCTTTGCACCGAAAAGTTTTTTGGCACCATATTTTCTTAGCTTTTTACTAATAAAATGCTAGCATAGCATGCAAAAAACACTTACAGGTCGAAACTAAGGGCTTTCAATATTTGCCGGCCTTCCTGAATTGTCGTACCCGTGAGTGAATGGATTTGCACTTAAACCAGGCAACAACATGCATTTAAAATCTATGATGAGATATCTGACACTTCTATTGATTTTCCTTTCTGGTTTTCAACTAGCTTATGCCCAGGAACCAGATAAGACCAAAGTACCGGATCCTAATAATGATCTCAAGACTGTAATGCCTCAGGTAAGGACAGCAGACACCACCCTCCGCAGAATTGTGGATGAACTACAACGTATTACTGACAGTGACAAACAAAATTCTAATGCTATCCAGGGATTACTCCAGGGTCGCGAAATTGATAACATCACCAAGTACGAATTAATAAGAAATAACATTGTATATGCCAGCGAAACTTATTATCTGCTGAATAAGAAGATCATTGACCTCAAATCACGTACTACTACCAATAATCTCGATGTATTTATCACCTCTCTGAATAACCCGGAAAGTAAAGAACTGGGATTTTCACTGAGCGACCGCATTGTTGAACTCGTAGAAAAGGTTGTATTAAAAGGTAAAGCCGATAAAGATGAAAAGAACAGCAAAATAGTAGAGTCTACCAAGTCTATTATCGCCAGTCCGATCTTCCAGAGTTTTACATCTTTAACACCACCGTTGGCAATTGCCAACTCAGTGATGAACTTTCTTCACAGTGTAAGTGTGAATAATAAGGAGATCAATCAGAAAACTTTAAAGGAATTTGAAAAGGAACTGAATAAATACGTTGTTTATTACAGTGCATTGAATGATGCTAACCAGAAGTTTGAATATGGTCTGAATTTCAATAAAGACCAGCTCAATCTGTTACATGATAATCTGTACGATCATATCATGTTTACCGCCAGTGCATTAAAATACCAGCTGCCACAAAGAGGAAATAAATCTATTGGTGAAACACTGAACGATTTCTTCTTTGATTTCAAAAAAGAAAAAGTAGTGGTATTCTTTAATGATCTGGAAGTAAAATATACCAAAGGTAAAAAGATAGATTACGAAGCATTGCTGCGTGAAAATCCAAATCTGAAAGAGGTGAATAACCAGCTGGAAGATCTGATTCTGCAAACCAAACGTTTTGAGAACCTGTATAACGAATACTTTACCCTGCTGGACTCTTACTATGGCAAGGTAAACAGCTCGTTAAAAATTGCACAGGATAATGGTCTTGCAGATAAGAATATCATTGATACCAAACAGGCCGAATTCCGCAACCTGAAAGATGAAGCAGTGAAAGAGATCCAGGCTTCTATCAATATCAAGGAACTGTATAATAATACTGATAAGATTAAATACCGTTACAGAATTTTCTAGTAATGTGAGTACGTTTTAATGCAAATGGGAGTTGCCTTTGGTAACTCCCATTTGTTATTTATAAGTGTTCCCAAAGACGACTCTTATAAATTTTGATAACTTTGCTAAAAGAAATAGATTTCATCAATAACTCCAGGCGGAGTAATTTTGAGTATGACTACAGTTCAATTGGAATACGTTGTTGCGGTTGATACATACAGAAGTTTTGTAGTAGCAGCCGAAAAATGTTTTGTGACACAACCTACGCTCAGTATGCAGATCCAGAAACTGGAAGATGAGCTGGGAATTAAAATATTCGACAGGAGCAAATTACCGGTAGTACCTACGGAAATAGGTGTGGCTGTGATAGCACAGGGGCGTATCATTCTTAAAGAAAGCGCCCGTATCAAAGAAATTATAGCAGGGCATAAAAAAGAGGTACAGGGTACACTTCGTGTGGGCATTATTCCTACGCTGGCGCCTTACCTGTTACCAAGAATCCTTACAGGTTTCATCAAGAAATATCCGAAAGTAAAACTGGAGATATGGGAACATCCTACAGAACAGATTGTACAACTGTTAAAACAGGAACAACTGGACTGCGGATTACTGGCTACTCCCCTCGAAAATCCAAGCCTGGAAGAGCAACCATTATTCTACGAATCATTTGTAGTGTATGCTGCGAAAACCAACGGTCTCTTTGAGAAAAAATATATAAAACCGGAAGATATTGATGCACATGAAGTATGGCTGCTGAATGAAGGACATTGTATGCGCAACCAGGTGCTGAACATCTGTAAGGATAAATTTACGATGGGTGAATACAAGAACCTGGAGTACAATACCGGTAGTGTGGAAACGCTGAAAAGAATGGTGGATCTCAATGCAGGGTATACCATTTTACCCGAATTATCATTACAGGACCTCTCTGCCCGGCAAATGAATATGGTTCGTTATTTTAAGACTCCGGAACCTGTGCGGGAGATTAGTCTTGTTACTCATCGTTTCTTCATTAAACAGGCCCTTATAGCTGCTTTTAAGAAAGAAATACTGGCTCACGTACCAGATAAGATGAAAGTGCAGAAGAACAGAAAGGTGGTAGATATCGTAATAGAGAAATAACCAGGAGCTTGTATCAAAATCAATGAGAATCGCTTAAACAACCAAGGCTCCCTATCAGGTGCCTGAATGAAAAGGCTGTATCATACTTTTGGTATTTATAAATCCTTTATAATTAAAAAGACCAGCAATGCTGGTCTTTTTAATTATAAGTTTATTTTATCGGCTGATAATACTTCATCGCCTCAGGCATTACAGTTTGTAGCTGTGCAATACGACGTTCATCACTTGGATGCGTACTTACCAGTTCTGGTGGTTTACTGCCACCGCTGGCATTTGCCATACGCTGCCAGAAAGGGATCGCCTCCTGTGGATTATAACCCGCCATTGCCATGAAGATCACACCCAGGTGATCGGCTTCCAGTTCATTCTTACGGGAGTAAGCCAGCATACCCAGATTACCACCAACACCAAATGACTGTAAGAAGATATTCTGTGCCTGCGGATTACGGTTTAAAGCAACTGAGCCGGCTACCTGGATACCCTGAGCTACCACCTGCTGACTCATGCGTTCGTTACCATGACGGGCAATAGCATGTGCTATTTCATGTCCCATTACGCAGGAAAGGGCAGTTTCGTTCTGTGTTACAGGCAATAATCCTGTATATACAACTACTTTACCTCCCGGCATACACCAGGCATTCACTTCTTTATTATCTACGAGATTAAACTCCCATTTATAATTTGCCACTTCAGCAGCCAGGTTATTCTGTGCCATGTAACGGGTAACGGCGGCAGAAATACGTTGTCCTACCCTCTTTACCATTTCAGCATCTTTGCTGGCAGAAGAGGATATGGCCTTATTTGTTGATAAAAACGATTGGTATTCCTGCAATGCCATTGACTGCATCGTACTTTCAGGGATCAGGTTTAACTGACTCCTGCCTGTAATAGGAACACGGGCGCAGGCAACTAATAACGCAAGTCCGGCACCAATAAAAAACAATTTCTTTTGCATCTGAGAACAATTTGTACAGAGAATATAGCTACGTGAATTAATATGCCCCAATCACTACTTTCACATAATGTGTGTAGCACATGTAATGTACGCAACAATTAAAAGTCATGGAAAGTTAATAATTAAGTTATTCAGTGCAATAGATATGCCAGAAAGAAATCATTTTAGCCTCTTGTCCTCCTATTTTTGAAGAGGGGCACTTTGTTTTCATTACCAGTCAAGAGGCGGGTAATGTTTTTCTGATGGGTAAGTACCACCATTAATGCTACAGCGATAGCGAAAATGCGGTAAAATACTTCCGGCTCATTAAAAATGTAAAGAATGAGGATAGGAAATGCTATGCTGGCAATAATAGAACTCAATGATACATACCTGGTTAATGACAGGATGAGCAGGAAAACGCCTACGCAACAGATAGCAACCAATGGCTGAATAGCCAGTACCAGACCAAATAATGTGGCAATACCTTTACCACCACGGAAATTAGCCCAGATAGGGAATATATGCCCAACAACGGCGGCAAGTCCCAGACCTATCTGGAAATTAACCAGTTGTGTAAGATGTTCAGGATTATGGTAATAGGATAACAGGTAAGAAAGACGAACTGCCAGTACACCTTTGACCATATCTACCAGCATTACAAAACTGCCTGCTTTTGATCCAAGTACACGAAAGGTATTGGTAGCACCGGCGTTGCCGCTACCATATTCCCGGATGTCCATTCCAAAAATACCTTTACTAACCCAAACCGCAGTTGGTGTGGATCCAATCAGATAAGCGCAAAAAAGTAGTAATAATTCAAACATTAAAAAAAGTTAGGTTTTGCTAAGATAGTAAATTTCAGCGTTAAAGTTAAGCTAATATTAAGATTTCAATTAACACAAAGATGGGATAATCAGTTACTTTCATATAACTATTTTCTAGCGCCTGCTTTCCTTACCTAGCTAACAATTTCATTGCTAGCCAGTTATCTTTTTCAATTTGCGATTCAAGCACCAGGGCATGGCTCCTTGCAGCTTCCAATATCGCAGGTTCATCTTCTTTCAGGATCCCGCTAAGTATTAACACACCACCGCTTACCAGTAAACGGCGCATATCTCCCATAAATTCCAGTAAAATGTTACGGTTTATATTTGCCAATACCACATTATATGTATTTATAATGCTTTTTGGGGTATCAGACTGCCATACTTTAATAGCCAGGGCATTATTAGCAATAATATTCTCTTTCGTATTCTCTACCGACCATTCATCGATATCAATAGCTTCAATCACAGAAGCTCCCATTTTAGAAGCCAGGATAGCAAGGATGCCGGTTCCGGTTCCGAAGTCGAACACCCGCTTGCCCCTGAATTCTACCCCCTGCATCAGTTTAATGACAGAAGAAGTAGTGGCATGATGTCCTGTTCCAAAAGACATTTTCGGTGTAATAATAATTTCATGTTGCGGCTGTGGAGAGAAAGGTGGATGAAAACCAGCACGGATTCCACAGAAAGTATCTACGCTTACTGGCTCAAAGTTACTTTCCCATACAGCATTCCAGTTGGTCTGCGCTATATTCTCCTTTACATAGGAAACTCCATAAATCTTCGTCAACGCTTCTACCTCTACGGCTACTTCACTAAAACTCTCTTCAGGAATGTAGGCAACAAGCTCATTTCCGCGTTCTTCAAAACCTTCAAATCCTTGGTCGGACAACTGGGCTATCAGAATATCTCTCAGCTCTGGGTTACAAGTAAGGGTAATTGATGTGTGTGACATCCGCCAAAGGTAATCAAGATCCACAGGAGTAAAAAAGTCTGAAACGTAGTAGCTGTTATTGTAATGTTAATGATTTGATTACCCATAACTCTATTCGCTTTCATACATTATAAAAAAACTTATATTTGTGTAATCTTTAATGTAAACCATATTTTAATGAAGACCTTATTTCTCGTAATGACAGGGCTTGCGCTATGCGTGGCCGGAAAAGCTCAGGAAATCATCAAATTACGTCCGGACGATACCATGACGGACTCTATTGTTTATCAGACTTCAACAAGTATTCTGGTAATTAACAAAGTAGATCTGGTGAATTATATGCAGATGCTGGATACTATGCTGCAAAACAACTGTTACGATAAAAAGTCGTTCCGCAACATCCAGTTCAGCCACCTTACACCGGAAGAAGTAGAGTCGCACTTTACACAGGCCAAAGCCTACCTGGCCGATCCTTCCCATACAGAGTTGCACTATAGCACAGATAAGTTTACTTTATTCTGGACACCAGGTGAAGGAATCCTTCTCCCCTACATCGACGAGCTTTTAACACAGCTTTTAACCGATGCACGGATAAAAGTAATAGACAGGACCAGCAAACTCCCCGTACCTCAATACACCATATTTTATGAAGATATTGATGGACAAGCTTTTAAAATATATAAACTTCCTACTGGCAAGATTATTTTCAAGGAAAGTAATTACTACATAGAGCAGTTTGTGAAAGCAAGAAGCTAAAGATTGGAACAATTATCGACAAAACGAAAGGCTGTATCACATTGATGCAGCCTTCGTTTTTTGTATCATTAATCCGGCTGAGATAAACTCCGGAGTACAACTTCATTATTACCACACTTACCGTTTAAAAGTCCGAATACTCAGCGGGGTGAAGCAGGATCACCTCTGTACGGGAGGTATTATGAGCATATTGCGGCTGTGGCAATAACGCTTTCCAGGCCGGATCACTGCTGAATGCTTTCCAGTGTTCATCACGCGCTGCACGGTTCTCAAAAGTAGTCATATACATAAGGTTAGGCATACGGCTACCACTCAATACATCTGCATAAAACACTGCGTTAAAACCCAGTTTTTTGAAAATACCCACTTCATCTCCCTTATTGAACATATCTACCTTATTCTGGTGCAACTTCTCAGACGCACTTTCATAATTACGTAACTCATAAATCCTTTCACTTTTTATTGACTTCAATACTGGTATCTCCATTTTAGGCATACCTGGAAATGCTTCAAGGATCACTGTTTCCATCCTGGTATACACCGGTTTATCCCAGGCAGCATCTATATAGTCTTTCCCTGCTGTAACATAAGTACTGTTGGCAAGCAGCTGCTGTGGCAGTTTTAGCAGTTGCTCCGCTGAACGGCCAGGTAAAAATACATATACACGACGGTCTGCAGTTGTATCATTATCTATCGGTTTAAATACACCCACATTTGCAATACCGGCCTTATGGGCAGCGGGTAATAAAGCATCTTTCAGATAAGCATCCAGGCGGGTTTCCTGGGTCGCGTCCTTCAGGTGGTAGATCAGAATACTGTAATACTCTTTCTGAGGAGGAATCCGGCTTGCCTGCGTAAACAACGGCAGAAGTAATACAGTTAGGCAGATTATTACTGCCAGAGTGGAATTATGTTTTTTCACGGGAAGATCGTTTTTCGAAATATATCATGAAAAAAGAAATAACCGGTGGTAAATGTTAAGAATGGTAACAAAAAAACGGCCGCTCTGATATATCAGAACGGCCGTCAAGCTTATTGAATCAATTCGATTTCTATTGTTCGTCGAAAGTTGGTTCGTCTGGTTTTGAGTTTGAAGGGCGTGGACCACGATCGTTCCTGTCGCCACGGTCAAAGCGGTCACCACCTCTGTCACCACCACGATCATTGCGGAATGAAGGACGTCCACCACGGTCGCCGCCTCTGTCACCACCACGATCACCTCTGTCACCACGGTCTCTGCGATCACCTCTGTCTTCACGATCACCTTCAGGCCTTTCCACATAACCTTCTGGTTTTGGCATCAGCACACGACGGCTCAGTTTAAACTTACCGGTTTTAGGATCTGTACCTACCAGTTTCACTTTCACTTTTTCGCCGTCTGTCAGCACACCATCCATTGTTTCCAGGCGTTTCCAGGATACTTCGGAAATGTGCAGCAAACCTTGTTTACCAGGAAGGAACTCTACGAATGCACCGTAAGGCATTACTGATTTAACGGTAGACTCGTATACCTCTCCTACTACTGGTACCGCAACGATGCCTTTTATCCAGTCGAGGGCCTTCATCAGACCTTCTCTGTTTGCGCAGAATATACTTACTTCACCAGTTTCACCAACTTCTTCGATGTTGATGTTAGTACCGGTTTCGCGTTGAATTTCCTGAATAACTTTACCACCGGGTCCGATCACTGCGCCAATAAATTCGCGGTCGATGATCAGTTTCTCCATACGTGGAGCATGTGGTTTTGGTTCTGGACGGGCAGCACCCATACAGCCATACATGGCGTCAATGATGTGCAGGCGTCCCTGGCGGGCCTGGGATAATGCTGCACGCATTACATCCATGCTCAAACCATCCACCTTAATATCCATCTGGATACCTACGATACCATCGCGGGTTCCGGTTACTTTAAAGTCCATGTCTCCCAGGTGATCTTCATCTCCGAGGATATCTGTCAGTACAGCCCACTTGCCATCGGAAGCACGGGAAATAAGCCCCATTGCCACACCGGAAACGTGTTTAGGCAAAGGAACACCCGCATCCATCAGCGCCAGTGAACCGGCACAAACGGTAGCCATAGAAGAGGAACCATTGGATTCCAGGATATCAGATACTACCCTTACAGTGTAAGCATAGTCACTACCCGGCATCATTTGCTTCAGAGAGCGCATTGCCAGGTTACCATGACCTACTTCACGACGGCCGGGGCCGCGCATCATTTTCACCTCTCCTGTAGAGAAAGGCGGAAAGTTATAATGCAGTATAAATTTTGAATACTTGGAAACAGCAGCGCTTTCAATCAGCAGCTCATCATCCGGAGTACCCAAAGTTACAGTTGTCAGAGATTGTGTTTCACCACGGGTGAACAGTGCAGAACCGTGTGGAGAAGGAAGGATATCCACTTCCATGTTCAGCGGACGAACCTGATCCAGGCTACGGCCATCCAGACGAACTTTATCGTCCAGGATCATGTTACGGATCACTTCTTTTTCCAGGTCATGGAAGTATTTGCCTACTAATGGAGCGTCTTCCTCAGGCAATTCGCCCAGGGATTCTACCAGTTCAGTACGTATAGCATCAAAAGCATCTCCACGTTCGTGTTTACCAACAGCAGATTTAGCTACTGTAAGGATACGGTCTGTAGAGAAGGCGATAACTTTAGCTTTCAGCTCTTCATTTTCACGGGGTAATTCGAAAGCACGTTTTGCTTTGTCACCAGTCAGTTTACGCAGTTCTTCCTGCGCCTTCACCTGTACTTTAATGGCAGCGTGAGCGATTTCGATAGCTTTGATTACATCTTCCTCGCTGCACTCCTTACTTTCGCCTTCCACCATCATGATGTTCTTTTCGGTAGCGGCTATGATAAAGTCCATATCTGCTTTTTCCAGCAGGGTACGGTTAGGATTTACAACGAAGTTGCCATCTATGCGGGCAACTCTTACTTCGGAAATGATTTCCTGGATGGGTACGTCAGAAACGGCCAGGGCAGCAGAAGCCGCCAGGGCAGCCAGGGCATCCGGCATCACTTCTGCATCAGAAGAGATGAGGGAAACCAGTACCTGTACTTCGCAGAAATAATCATCAGGGAACAAAGGGCGCAATGCGCGGTCGATCAGACGAGATATTAAAACTTCGGAATCAGACAGTTTACCTTCGCGTTTAAAGAACGAACCCGGGATACGGCCTGCAGAAGCAAATTTTTCCTGGTAGTCAACAGTAAGTGGAAAGAATGATTGTCCTGGTTTGGGAGTTTTATTTGCAACAACAGTAGCCAACAGGATACTATTGCCGAGACGTACCGTAACTGCACCATCTGCCTGGCGGGCTAACTTACCAGTTTCGATAGTCACGATCCGGCCATCTCCTATATCGAAATTGACTGAAATAGGTGTCAGATTCATAAAAAAGTGAGGATTAAATTAGTATACCTAAAAAAAAACTATTCCCAACCTAATAAGTTGGGAATAGCGCTATAAAAAAGTTCTTCGTTATTTTCTGAGACCTAACTTCTCAAGCAGGCCACGGTAGCCAGTGAGGTTAGTTTTAGACAGGTAAGAAAGCAAACGCTTTCTCTGGCCTACCATTTTCATTAAACCACGGTCTGAAGAAAAGTCCTTTTTGTTTGCTTTCCGGTGACTGGAAATGCTGTTGATACGCTCAGTCAGCAGGGCGATTTGCGCTTCTGTAGAGCCTGTATTTTTCTCGCTTCCACCAAATTCTTTAAAAATATTGGCTTTCTTTTCAACAGTTAAGTAAGACATCTTTTGATAAATAATAAAATGATAAAGGTTTTTTATTCGCTATTTTTCCGGTGCAAAGGTAAATTAAAAATTACGAATTAACAATCATAAATAATAATTGCCATCCGGAGGCACTCCGGAATCCTTGCCCTCTGAATATTAATTGCTTATGCAAAGTTGACAGTCGCATTGTCACTCACCAGCCCGTTTTCCGTACGCAGTACACGGGAAGGGAACTTCTGAAGCAGGATATAATCATGGGTAGCCATCACAACGGCGGCCCCTTCTTCCCTGCTGATCCTGAATAATAACTGCATAATCCCGTCTGAAGTTTCAGGATCCAGGTTACCGGTAGGCTCATCCGCAAGAATCAGCTTGGGAGAGTTCAACATAGCCCGGGCAATATCCACACGCTGCTGTTCACCACCACTCAGTTCATATGGCATTTTGAACCCTTTGGTACCTAATCCCACCTTTTCCAGCACATCATGAATCTTTTCTTCCATCCTCTTATTATCCTCCCAGCCGGTGGCCTTCAGGGCAAATTTCAGGTTATCATGCACTGTTCTGTCTGTCAGCAACTGGAAATCCTGGAATACTACCCCCAGGTTACGCCGAAGGTAAGGCACCTTCTTCCAGTCCATCTTTTTCAGATCAAATCCTACTACCTGCCCGGACCCTTCACGTAAATAAAGATCCCCGTACAGCGTTTTCAGTAAGCTGGACTTTCCAGTACCCGTTTTACCGATCAGGTACACAAACTCACCCTTGTTCACAGTAATATTCACGTCGGACAGTATCAGGGAATTTCCCTGATATATATTCACATTTGATAACTGTATAATCGGTTGCTCAGTCATAAATCCTATGAAATGGGTTTAGAAGTATACAAAATTAGCCAATATAATTGGATTATACCCTGATATACCCTGAACAGATATCAGACAAGTTTCAGACAGGGAGTAAAGAGGCTCATCCTACCTTAAAAAACGTAGGATGAGCCTCTTTACTCCCTCTTTACTCCCTCTTTACTCCCTCTTTACTCCCTGTCTACTCCCTGTCTAAAACCCGTGTAATTAATATCTGCATAATACCTCAAAGAATCTTCAATATTCTTATATCCATTCAAACTAAAAATATAGTTTTAAAACTAATTAATTAGTTTTACCTTAGTTTCAGATTCCAAAACATACAAAATGAGTAGTGTAAAAGCATTAACAAAAGCAGAAGAGCAGATCATGCATGCATTGTGGAAAACCGGACCGGCATTCGGCAAAGAGATCGTTGACGCCCTCCCCGATCCAAAGCCACATTATAATACGGTAGCCACCCTGCTGAAGATCCTCATGGAAAAAGGATTTGTCGACTTTAAAGCCTACGGCAAATCTCACCAGTATTTTACCCTTGTCAGCAAAGATGATTATAGCCGTAATACCATGAAGCATTTTGTGAAAGGTTATTTCGCCGGCTCCTTCAGCGATATGGTGTCCTTTTTTGTAAAAGAAAAAGATATCAGCGTGAACGACCTGGAACAACTGCTGGAACAAATTAAAAACGCTAAAAACAAATAATCATGGTTCTGTTCATTACTTACCTCATTAAGGTATTCATCTGCTCAGGTGTGTTGTATGGCTATTATGCGCTGGCACTGAAAAATGATAATTCCCACCAATGGAACAGATACTATCTGCTGCTGGCTACTCTTTTATCTTTAGTTCTGCCCCTGTTGCAGATCCAGATACCTTTTTATAATCAGCCGGAGGCACAGACCTATACCACTCAACTGATAACCCTGCGGGAGTTTATCACTTATGGTGGAAACAAAGAAGAACACTCCCTCTCAGGGTTATGGCTGGTTTGTTATACCCTGGTAGGTACATTGCTTTTAGGACGCATGTTACTGAACCTTCGTAAAATACATATGCTTGCTAAAACGAGCCGTATAGATGAGCATACCGGTTTCATCCTGCTGGAAAACCATCAGATTCAGTCTCCCTTTTCTTTTTTTAATAATATTTTCTGGAATGGGAATATTAAGCCAGACAGTAAAGTAGGACAACAGATTCTGCGGCATGAACTGGCACACATAACCGGCCATCATACTACCGACAAAATGCTGATGGAAGCCATCTGCGCCCTCTACTGGATTAATCCCTTTTTCCATCTGCTGAAACGGGAACTGAGTATGGTTCATGAATTTATTGCAGATAAAGCGGCAGCCGATGAGGATACTGCCTCTGATTATGCACGCACCATTCTCCTGCTCACCTTACAAAGTAAACAACTGCCTATAGTCAACAATTTTTCACAGGCACCGGTAAAACGCCGCATCCTGATGCTATTTAATAACAAAACCAATAACACAATTATGAAAAAATCAATCGTCCTGCCAATTGTAGTAACACTGATTGCCTTTATCAGTTTTCAGCAGAAAAATCATGCCCAGGCTACTTCTCCTGCTAAGAAACAGGCCCCGGCTAACAACAAAGAGGTATTTACATTTGTAGAAAACCCGCCTACGTTTAAAGGTGGTGAAAATGCACTCGGTGAATTTTTAAGTAAAAATATTCACTATCCTAAAGCAGCTCATGAAAAAGGCGTTGGGGGCACTGTGTATATTAGGTTTGTTGTAGAAAGTGACGGTAGCGTCCAGAATATCAAGAGTATAGGCCAGCCTTTAGGTTATGGATTGGATGAGGAAGCCTTACGTGTGGTAAAGCTGATGCCTAACTGGGAACCAGGTAAACATAAAGGTCAGTTAGTGGCTGTGGAATTCAATCTGCCTATAAAATATTCTTTACAAAAATAAGGAAAGGCTCACGTATGGTAAGACCACCAGGTCTTTTAATGTGGTCAGGACGGCATTCACCGTCCGGCCACAATTCTCATTAAAACGAAAAGCGGTCAGCCGGTTAAAAAAACCGGCTGACCGCAGGCAATTTATCAGTTATACACAAACTCTCCCTTCTCACTACGTACCGTTACCTGTTTTACCTCTGCCGCTTCTACCCTTCCCACAATCTGTGCATCTATATTAAAGCTTTGACTGATCTTAATAAGATCTGCTGCAATATTTTCAGGTACATACAATTCCATTCTATGTCCCATATTAAATACCTGGTACATCTCTTTCCAACCGGTACCGGACTGCTCCTGGATCAGGCTAAATAAAGGAGGTATTGGGAAAAGGTTATCCTTGATCACATGCAGGTTATCTATAAAGTGCAGCACTTTCGTTTGCGCTCCGCCACTGCAATGCACCAGACCGTGAATCTGGGAACGGTAACCGTCCAGGATCTTTTTAATAACAGGTGCGTATGTACGTGTAGGTGACAACACAAGCTGGCCGGCATCAATAGTTCCAAAACCAGGGATCTCTATTTTATCTGTCAATGACTTTTTACCACTGAATACCAGTGCGGCAGGAATACCGGGATCAAAACTTTCCGGGAATTTAGCAGCCACCGCTTTATTAAATACATCGTGACGGGCAGAAGTCAGTCCATTACTACCCATACCTCCGTTGTAAGATTTCTCGTAAGAAGCCTTTCCGGAAGAAGACAATCCAACGATCACATCACCAGCCTGTATGGTATGATTAGAGATTACATCTGCTTTCTTCATCCGGCAGGTAACTGTAGAATCCACAATGATGGTTCGTACCAGGTCTCCCACATCGGCAGTTTCACCACCGGTAGAGTAAATACTGATACCATAACCCCGCAACTCTTCAAGGATCTCTTCTGTACCATTAATGATAGCAGCAATCACTTCTCCAGGTATCAGTTGTTTATTACGACCAATAGTAGATGATAACAGGATATTTTCAGTGGCCCCCACACATAACAGGTCGTCCAGGTTCATGATGATGGCATCCTGCGCAATACCTCTCCACACATCCAGATTACCGGTTTCTTTCCAGTAAGTGTATGCGAGAGACGATTTTGTACCGGCTCCATCAGCATGCATAATATTACACCAGTCATCCTGTCCACCCAATATATCGGGTACTATTTTACAAAATGCTTTTGGAAACAGTCCTTTGTCTATATGCTTTATAGCATTGTGCACATCTTCTTTTCCTGCCGAAACACCGCGCTGCGCGTAGATATTCTGATCCACTGAGTAGTTTTAAAATGAATAATCAAATGCAAAAGTAACAGATTCGTTACTATTTTGGACCAATACCGGCTAAACCGGGACTATTCTCCCACGTAAATGTTGTATTTTGCATATGAATAAAGATCGTTTTACAGGCGTTTTATGCAGATACACAGGGACCTAACCCATTTGCCAGCTTTAAGGCGGGCAGTTATAACTATCGGAACTTTTGATGGTGTTCATACCGGCCACCGTCATATTATACAGCAATTACAACAGGCAGCAGCAGTTTGTGAAGGAGAAACAGTGATCATAACATTTGATCCGCATCCGCGGGAAGTACTGCAACCCGGCACTAACGAAGTTCGTTTACTCACCACGCTGGACGAAAAGATAGAGCTGTTGGCAAAACAGGGAATAGACCACCTGGTGATCGTCCCTTTTACAAAAGCGTTTTCTGAACTGTCTGCACAGGCTTACCTGGAAGACTTTCTCATTGAAACATTTAAGCCCCATACCATCATTATCGGCTATGATCACCGTTTCGGACATAATCGTGAAGGGGGACTGGAGTTACTGGAAGCAGAACAAAGCAGATATGGCTTTCAACTAATAGAAATCCCGCAGCAGATAGTACATGACCTTTCCGTCAGCTCTACCAAGATCCGTAAAAGTTTACAGGAAGGGGATATCCAGCTGGCCAACGAATTACTTGGATACAAGTATTTCCTGCAGGGGACTGTTATTCACGGAGATAAAATGGGCCGTCAACTGGGTTATCCCACAGCTAATATGCACCTGCCGGATGCCCGCAAACTGGTTCCTGCCCAGGGCATCTATGCCATAAAAGTATATTTGCAGAAATATGATACTCCCTTAAATGGAGTAATGAGCATCGGCACCCGGCCCACCTTTAATGGTACCGATCTCAGGCTGGAAGCACATGTGTTTGACTTTAATGAAGAGATTTATGACCAGATTATAAGAGTGGAAATGATCAGCTTTATACGTGCCAATCAGAAATTTGACAATGTAGAAGCGCTGATCACCCAAATAGATAAGGACAGTCTTATCGCCCGGCAAATGCTGATGTACTGACAAATCAGTACATCATCTTATATACCAGTTCTTTCATCAGTTCACCATCTTCAACTCCGCTATCATTAATACCAATGCTGCGTAAATTATAAGCATGCAGTAAAAGAATGGCCTTTTCAGCACCCTCTGCCCCATATTGACGGGCAGCGCTGATATAGTCCTTTACAAAGAAAGGATGTACGCCCAGGGCGGCCGCTATTTCCTTTTCACCCCCTTTCACCCCAAAAACGATGTTCATTTTACTGAAGAAATTATAAAGAGCGGGAAGCACCATTTGTATAGGGCCGGCTTTAGGATTGGCCGAAAAATAATGGATAATACGCATTACTTTGGTGATATCCTTCTGACCTATAGCGTTTTGTAATTCAAATACATTGTATTCCTTACTGATCCCTACATATTTCTCAATATCGTTCTCATCTATCTTTTTACCCTCCGGCAGGTTCACCAGCAGTTTATCTATCTCATTAGCCATCCGGGCCAGGTCATTACCAATATGATCTACCAGCAGAATGCCTGCTTTCTGGGAAATGGCCCTTCCCAATCCATGCACATACGCCTCTACCCAGCCGGGTAACTGGTTATCGTACATCTTTTTGGTACTCAGCAGTACCCCCCTGTCTTTTATCAGTTTGGCGATCTTACTCCGTCCATCTATTTTACCCTGTTTATGGGCTACTACAAGAATGGTAGATTCCAGGGGTTTATCTATATAGGATTCCAGTTTAAGGATATCTTTCATGGCCTGCGCCTCTTTCAGCACTACTACCTGTCGCTCAGCAAACATGGGATATCTCCGGCAGGTATTTACCACCGTAGTCCAGTCTGTATCCTTTCCATACAGGATGGTGAGGTTAAATCCTTTTTCAGACTCATCCAGCAGATGTTCTTCCGCATAATTGCTTACCTGGTCAATAAAAAAGTCTTCTTCTCCTTCCAACCAATACAGGGACCGGAATTTCTTTTGTTTCCAATCTTTTATAATATCCTGATAATCCATCCTTTAATAACTATTTAATATATACTATCTCCTCCGGCTGTAACAGGGGTACGCCTTTAAAACGTAATAATAATTGAGCAACGGCTATTACATCTTTCTGGCAGTAGCTGGAAATGCGGTCAAGATCCCGCTCCTCCCAATATACTTTACCTACCATGCTCCCATCAATATCATCCTTGGGTGTAGGAATGTCCAGGATGGCGGTAAGCAGTTTCAAGGAAGTATAATGCCTGAAGTCCCCAAATCTCCATAAAAGCATGGTATCCAACATGGGGATTTCCCAGGGTTTAAAGCCATGCAATTGTAAAGGCTGGGGCAAAGATAACTGATGAATAACAGACCTCCTGCAAATAAAAGGAAGATCAAATTCTCTTATATTATGTCCGGCGAACTGGAAGCGGGGAAATTTTATATAAAATTTATTTATCAATTCTAAAAAACTGTTTAATACAATCTTTTCATCATCATCAGCAAAAGACTTTATACGTAATTGATAACGATTGTTTTCTACATAAAAGAATCCTACTGAAATGCATACAACTTTGCCAAATTCAGCATAAAGGCCAGCCCTGTCTGCGTATGCATCTTCCCCATCTGCCGATTCTGGCGCAGTTTTTGCATTTTTGTCCAACCATAGGGGTTTCATCCGTTCAGGTAGCTTGTCAAATGACGCCACGCCCGGAGTAGTTTCAATATCTAAGAGTAAAAGCTGATCCAGGGAAATATTTGGTAACACGTGAATAAACAGTTTATAATTTTTCTAAATTAAACAATTCTAACGTTTAACTTTGTATTGCAAGTTTTAACCATATAAGAATTTAACTATAAAAAAACAAACAACTATGACTGAGAACACATTTAACACACCAGCTCAGGGGTCACCCGGATCTGAAAAACCAAAAAGCCGCAATGGTCTTATATATGGTATCCTGATTGCAGCACTGGCCGGTACCTGGGTTTACATGCTGTATGATAAAAACAAAACTACGGATACAATTGCCCAGCAGACTTCACAGATAGATTCTATCTCATCATCCAGGGATGCACTGCAGCAGGAATATAATGCAGCAAATGCCCGCCTGGACGATCTGATTTCTCAGAATAGTCGTATGGACAGCCTTGTTAAAACAAAAGATAAGGAACTGGCTGATATGAAATCCAGGATTTCCAGTATCCTGAGCAATAAGAATGCTACACAGGCTCAACTGGCCGAAGCACGTAAAATGATTGAACAACTGAAAGGCAATATCGAAGGTTATACCCAAACGATAGAACGCCTGGAAGGTGAAAAAATCATTCTCACCGGCGAGCGTGATTATGCCCGTCAGGAAAGAGATTCTTTAGGCGTACAAAAAGCACAGCTGGATAAAAAGGTTAGCCTTGGTTCCGTATTGCATGCTTCCAATATCCACCTCTTACCAATTAACGTAAAGAAAAATGGTAAAGAAGTAGAAACTACAAAGGCTAAACGCGCTGATATGATGCGTATTACCTTTGACCTGGATGAAAACAGAATTTCTGAAACCGGCGATAAAGAACTGTTTGTTGCAATCTCTGCTCCGGATGGTTCTCCATTGGCTGTAGAAGCACTGGGATCCGGCAGATTCACACTGTCTGACGGTACTGAAAAGTTATATACCGCTAAGAAAACAGTTTCCTACACCCAGGGTGAAAAACAAACTGTAAGCATGGACTGGAAACAGAATTCCGATTTCAAACCAGGAGATTACAGCGTAGAAATCTACCATAATGGTTATAAAATAGGTTCTGGTAAAGTAACCTTGAAGAAAGGTGGCTTGTTCTAGTAGTAGCTTGTTATAACAATATAATTTCGGGGGAACTTCTTAAGAAGTTCCCCTTTTTCATTACAAAAGCCCTGTTGACTTCGTTTACTCACACTTAAGATAAGAGAACGAGGTCAGCAGGGCTTTTTATTGTACAAGACAGGTTTGTTACTTTGGTTATTTAAAACAATTTAATCCCACTACATGTTAAAACTCCTGACCGTCTGTGATAAACCAGAAAATCCTACTATCATTTTGTTAATGATTGGTTATTGTGAAAAACTCATATATAATATTATATTTAATTAGTGTTTCTTTGCATACAGCTTTAAGGTAAAGATGAGAAGCCTCCATACCTAAAAAGTACTAATCATGTGAAATCGGGGCAAATGCATTCAATTTGCAATTACTACGTTACCCCCTAAATAAGGAACCGCATTATGCAGGAAAACTCTAAGCAAGTATATGTTGTAGACGATGATGAAATATTCCATTTCATTCTGAAAAAGATGCTTGAACAGCAAAGTGAGAAGCTGGAAGTTACTTCTTTTCTCTGTGCAGAGGAAGCTATAGCAAAACTGCAATGTCTGCCCGTAACCTCACTACCTTCTCTTATTATTCTTGATATGAATATGCAAAGGATGAATGGATGGGACTTTATAGAGGCTTATCGCGACATTCAAAGTGCTATTCAGCAACAAATTCCTATTATTATGTGCTCTTCTTCTATGGATATGAGAGACATGCAAAAAGTAAAACGGACTCCGGAGCTTAAAGCTTATATCACCAAACCACTGGACCCTTCTAAAGTAAAGTTAATCACAGATTGCCTGGCATAAATGAAAAATGGTCAATTACGTTATCCGCAATTGACCATCGTGTATACTGTTATCAGAATTAATTATTTACCGGTACCCTCTCTCCGTACATCTCTTCCCTCAACGCTTTCACTCTTTCATCAACCAGGTACTCATCAAATGTAGTCAACCTGTCTATCACTCCCTTAGGTGTTATTTCTATTATACGGTTAGCGACAGATTGCATAAAGGTATGGTCATGCGTGGTAAAGAGCACTACACCTTTAAAGTTGATCATACTTTCGTTGAATGCCTGAATAGATTCCAGATCAAGGTGATTGGTAGGCTCATCCAATACCACTACGTTAGGATCCTGCAGCATCATACGGCTGGTCATACAACGAACTTTTTCACCACCACTCAGTACGCTGGTCTTCTTCATAATCTCTTCGCCACTGAATAACATCTTACCCAGGAATCCACGCAGGAAAGGCTCATCCACATCAGTTACGTGTGGTGGAACGAACTGGCGAAGCCAATCCATCAGGTTCACATTCTTATCTTCGAAATATTTAGTATTGTCATTTGGCAGGAAAGCGGTGGTTACGGTAGTACCCCACTCAAATTTGCCACCATCTGCGGTGTCTTCACCGTTGATGATTTCAAAGAAGGTAGATAATGCCAGGTGATCTTTAGACAGGAAAGCGATTTTGTCGCCCTTGTTCACGCTAAAGGTAATATTGCTGAACAGTTTGCTGCCATCTACAATTTTCTCCAGTTTCTCAATATTCAGGATCTGGTTACCTACTTCACGCTGCTGCTTGAAAATAATACCCGGATACTTACGGTTGGATGCCTGGATATCTTCAATTACCAGTTTTTCAAGTGCTTTCTTACGGGAAGTAGCCTGCTTACTCTTGGAAGCGTTGGCGCTGAATCGGGCAATAAAGTCCAGCAGGTCTTTACGCTTATCCTCCATTTTCTTGTTCTTATCAGCTACCTGGCGGGCCATTAACTGAGAAGTTTCATACCAGAAGGTATAGTTACCAGAGAAGATCTGGATTTTAGTACGGTCAACGTCGGCCACATGGGTACAAACAGCATCCAGGAAGTGACGGTCATGCGATACAACAATTACAATATTCTCATAATCTGCCAGGAAGTTTTCCAGCCAGCCGATGGTTTCCACATCAAGGTGGTTGGTAGGCTCATCCAGCAGCAGGATATCCGGGTTACCGAACAGGGCCTGTGCCAATAGTACGCGCACTTTCAAACTACCACTCAGATCTTTCAGTAACAGGTTATGGAACTCCTCTTTCACACCCAGATCGCCCAGCAATACACCGGCATCACTTTCGGCAGTATAACCGCCCATTTCACCATATTCACCTTCCAGCTCACCGGCACGCATCCCGTCTTCTTCTGTAAAATCTTCCTTTGCGTAAATAGCATCCTTTTCGTGTGCTATATCCCACAGCTTTTTATTACCCATCAGTACGGTATTAAGTACCGTTACCTCATCAAATTCAAAATGGTTTTGTTTCAGTACGCTCATACGTTCACCCGGAGTAATCTCCACACTGCCCTTGCTGGGTTCTATTTCTCCTGATAAGATTTTCATGAAAGTGGTTTTACCGGCCCCATTGGCACCAATAACACCATAACAATTGCCTTTGAAGAAATTGAGGTTAACTTCATCAAACAATACCCTTTTTCCGAAAGAGAGCGATACGTTTTTAACACTGATCATACTAGCGAAAGAAATTTAAGGCGCAAAGTTACGAAATGTTTACTAGTTTATAGATACCTGCCATATTCCTTATCTTTAACATATTGAATGTTCACAAAATCACAGCCATGACAGAATACAACGAAATTTTTGAGAATAATAAGCGCTGGGTAGCCTCAAAAATGGCTACAGATGAGAATTTTTTTGAAAAACTGGCAAAAGAGCAAAAACCGGAATACCTGTATATAGGCTGTAGTGATAGCCGGGTACCCACAAATGAGATTATGGGTCTCGATGCAGGAGAAGTGTTTGTACACAGAAATATCGCCAATCTTGTGAATAATGTGGACCTGAACGTGATGTCTGTGATCAATTATGCAGTCCGCCACCTGCATGTAAAACATATTATTGTTTGCGGGCACTATAACTGTGGCGGCGTAAAGGCAGCCATGGAATCAGAAGACCTCGGTTTGCTGAACCCCTGGCTCCGCAATATCAGAGATGTATACCGCATTCATAAAGATGAACTAAATGCCATTGAAGACGAACATGCCCAATACAACCGGCTGGTAGAACTGAATGTACAGGAACAATGTATAAATGTGATCAAAACAGCTGCTGTACAACAGTCATATGTGGCTAATCACTACCCTACCGTGCATGGCTGGGTATTTGATATCCATAACGGAAAATTAATAGACCTGAAGATAGATTTCGAGAAGATCCTTCATGAAATACAGGAAATCTATGATCTGACCGGAACCGGAAGACTCATGAGGAAAAAAGGTAGCAAATGACTGGTCCTATAGGCGTATTTGACTCAGGATACGGAGGATTGACCGTACTGAAGGAGATTATTGCGGAACTCCCGCAATATGATTATATCTACCTGGGCGACAATGCCCGGGCTCCCTATGGCAACCGGGGCTTTGATACCATCCATGCGTATACCCTGGAATGTGTACAGCACCTGTTCCAAATGGGCTGCCCACTGGTGGTAGTGGCCTGCAATACGGCTTCCGCCAAAGCATTACGAACCATCCAGCAGAAAGATCTGCCCCTGATTTCACCCGACCGCCGGGTGCTGGGCGTGATCCGTCCTACTACGGAAATGGTGGGTACCCTCACCCAAACCGGAGAAGTAGGTATTCTCGCTACCCAGGGTACTGTTACATCAGAATCTTACCCTATTGAGATCAGGAAGTTTTTCCCACACGTAAAAGTACATCAGCTGGCCTGCCCGATGTGGGTACCCCTGATCGAAAATAATGAGGCTGATAGTGATGGCGCAGATTACTTTGTGAAGAAATACCTGGATCAGATCCTGACGGATGCACCAAATATTGATACACTCGTGCTGGGCTGTACCCATTATCCTATTTTGACTAAAAAAATAAAACAGTTTTTACCAGGTGGTATTACCTTATTATCACAGGGCAAAATAGTAGCACATAGCCTGAAGGATTATCTGCATCGTCATCCTGAAATGGAAACACAGCTGAGTAAGAATGGTGTACAGAAGTTTTATACGACTGATGATCCACAGATCTTTGAGAAGTTAACAAATATATTCTTTGGTGCAACCGTAAAAACAGAAAAAATCAATCTTTAACGGATGCTGGCCTGCATCCCCTCCCCACAAAAAAACACTAATAAAAAAAGATCCCAAAAGGATCTTTTTTTATTAGTGTTTTTTGATTAGTAACCCGGTATATAAGTATAACATAATCTCCGCAGGCCAGATATTGTTGATCATAAATACACCTTATCTGACGTGAATGACTGGTGAAGTTTAATTGAAATACTAATCTCAAACTCTTATTCAAAAGCCAAATTGAAAAACAAAACAGTCAGATGCAGTGTATTTGTGATCAACAACATCTGGCAATCTTCGCTGTAATCTACTTCCCTTCCAATCCCAGCAAAAATGCATACTGCATTGCTATTTCCTCCAAAGGTTTAAACCGGCCGGAAGCGCCGCCATGACCCGCTTCCATGTTCGTATGCAGGAACAGCAAGTGATGATCTGTTTTTACCTCACGTAATTTCGCTACCCATTTTGCCGGCTCCCAGTATTGCACCTGTGAATCATGCAAACCTGTTGTAACCAGCATATTCGGATATGCTTTTGCTGTAACATTATCATATGGAGAATATGACTTCATATAATCATAATAATCCTTTTTCTTTGGATTACCCCATTCATCAAATTCTCCTGTTGTTAACGGAATACTTTCATCCAGCATGGTAGTTATCACATCTACAAATGGTACGGCAGCAATCACTCCATTCCATAATGTTGGACGCATATTCACTACAGCTCCCATCAGTAAACCACCGGCACTACCACCCATTGCATACAGATGTGTACTGTCTGTATAATGTTGTGCTATCAGATACTCTGCACAATCAATAAAATCAGTGAATGTATTTTTCTTTTTGAACAGCTTACCATCTTCATACCACTGTCTTCCCATTTCTTCTCCCCCTCTGATATGAGCGATGGCAAAAGCAAATCCTCTATCCAGTAAACTAAGACGGTTAGAGCTGAATGTGGGATCAATACTATGACCGTAAGAACCGTATCCATAAAGGAGCAGTGGCATTTTTCCATTCTTCTCAAAGTTCTTTTTATAAACGATAGATACCGGTACTTTCACACCATCTCTGGCAACTGCGTATATCCGTTCCGTTACGTAGTTCTTTGGATCATATCCGCCCAGCACTTCCTGTCTTTTTTTCAGTTCACTCTCCTTCGTATCCATGTTATAATCGTAGGTAGATACTGGCGTGGTCATAGAGGTATAAACATAACGCAGCTCCTTTGTATCAAACTCAGGATTAACAGAGGTAGAAGCTACATATGCTGGCTCGTCAAAATGCAGGTAATGATCTTCGTGCGTTTTTGTATTGATTACTCGCAGTTGTGTAAGACCATTTTTCCTTTCACTCAGTACAAGATGATTGCGGAAAAGATCGATACCTTCCAGCAATACATCAGCACGATGCGGAATTACTTCTTTCCAGTTGCTGCGCTCTGTTTTATCCAGCGGGCATTGCATCAGGCGGAAGTTTACAGCATCCCAGTTGGTAACAATATAAAACTGATCATCCTTGTGATCCACATGATACAGCATATCCTTTTGCCGGGGCTGAAAAACCTTAAATGCAGCAGTTGGTTTGGAGGCATCCAGGATACGGTATTCAGATGATAATGTACTACCACTTTCTATCAGGATATACTTTCCGGATTTACTGCGGGAAACACCTACTCCATATGTTTCATCCTTCTCTTCAAAGATCTCTTTATCATCACTGGCAGGCGTGCCTGTTACATGACGCAGAATCTTTTCTTCCCGCAGAGTAGTGGGATTCTTTACCGTATAAAAGAACGTTTTATTATCATTGGCCCAGGCTACACTACCGGATGTTTCTCTAATTGTTTCCGGCTGTAATTCTCCTGTTTGCAGGTTCTTGATATGGATCACATATTGACGGCGGCTCACTGTGTCTACACCATATGCCAGCCATTGTCCATCGGGACTTACCGTCAATGCTCCTACTGAATAATAATCATGCCCAACTGCCAGATCATTTACATTCAGGATGATTTCTTCTGTCGCTTCTGTACTTCCCTTTTTACGGCAATAAATAGGATACTCTTTTCCTTCCACATAACGGGAGTAATAGTAGTATCCGTCTTTCAGATAAGGCACACTTGCATCTGTTTCCATGATGCGTCCTTTCATCTCCTCGTATAGTTTAGTACGTAGTTGGGCAGATGACTGTGTCATCGTATCCATATAAGCATTTTCTGCCTTCAGATAAGCTATTACACGCGGATCTTCACGATCATTCATCCAGTAATAATTATCTATCCTGGTATCGCCATTAACTGTTAATTCCTTCTTTATTTTCTCAGCAACCGGTGGTGTTACTGTCGTTACTTCCTCTACCATAATTCTTTTTTTTTCCTTACAGGCAAACAGGCTTATGCCTGACAACATCATGCAAAATGCAGCGGATTTCCTCATAGGTTCTATAAATTGAGGATACGAATGTACAAATAGTTTACACGATCTTCATCTTTACAGGATCCCAGTCAATCGCTTTTTTCCGGAAATAACTTTCGTTGGTTAATAGTGCTGGTCCGGCGGCACGAAGACCAAAAGAAGCATCTTCAACAATGCTTTTTCCGTTCCGCATAGCTTCGAAGAAGTTCACAAAATGGTCATAGCGGGCATCATAACCGTTGGGTGATGCAAATGCGCTTTCTGATACCTGTGCAGGCTTTCGCTGTTCAGGGGAATATTTTGCATTATACTGTTTTACATATTCTTCCTGTGTAGCCTTTGTAAAAGTATTGTAGGTATCCCAGCCACCATAACCAGGCGCTGCAGAGAGCTTATGTTTCTTTATTTTGAAATCTTCCCAGCCCAGCTCCATAACACCTTCCGTACCTATCAGGCGGGTAAATTCGCCACCGCCGCCACCATCTGCGAAATTAACCCGAAGGGTCATCTGGAAAGCGGAATGTTCCTTTGTTTCAGGATAGTCAAAAATGGCCACTACCATATCAGGTACATCACGGCCGTCTTTCCACTGTACTAAGTTGCCACTGGCATAAATACGCTCCGGTCCCATAGAGCCGGTAATGAAATGCAGTCCGGATATCAGGTGTACAAACAGATCGCCGGGAATACCCGTGCCGTAAGCACGGTAGTTACGCCAGCGGAAAAAACGCACAGGATCAAAGGCCACTTTGGCTGTATCTTTCAGGAAGGTATCAAAATCAATGGTTTTGGGTGATGCATCCGGAGGAATTGAATATTGCCAGGCACCCAGCGCATCGTGCCGGTCCATTCGCGCCTCCACGATGTTCAGCTGCCCTATTTCGCCCGCCTGGTAGCGTTTCTTTGCTTCTGCCAGCATAATACTGCTTACCCGCTGGCTGCCTACCTGGAATATTGCTTTGGTACGCTGCTGGGTAGCTATCACCTTATGTCCTTCCTCCACCTGCTGCACCATTGGTTTTTCACAATACACTGCTTTCCCTTTCTCCATTGCATCGATAGCAATAGTATCATGCCATAGATCGGGGGTAGCGATAATTACGGCATCAATATCTTTTCTGTTCAGCAGTTCGCGGTAATCGCGGGTAGTAAATATCTGATTGCCATAAAGCTCTTTTACTTTTGCCAGATGCCCATCATAGAGGTCTGCTGCTGCCACAAACTCCACTCCGGGAACTTTGATGGCGGTTTCCACATCTCCAAAGCCCATAATACCCATGCCTATACATCCCAGGCGGATTTTATCGGTAGCTGCGGGTGGTTTATTGGGTTGTAAAATCTGAACGTGTTGTTTTCCAATTGCTGCAAGGGAACCAGCACCTAACATGGCTGCCGTACCACCAAGATTGCGGATGAATTTTCTACGGGAATGATCTGTCATAACGTGAGGGTTTACAAACAATATACAAAAAATGGGATTACAGTTTTGAAAAAGAGGAGCTTATTTACCTCTTGATAAAAAGCTATTTTATGAAGATTACAACAAGATACTCGTGGGAAGTGGAATCCTTTTTAGCCGGTTCCAAAAAACAAAACGCCTGATGCAGACTGCATCAGGCGTTCAGATATATCTTATTCAACAACTATTTCTCGTATGTGAAACCTGCAGAGATAAACTCGCGGTTCAAACGTGCAATGTTGGTGAGGGAGATCTCTTTAGGACATTCTGCTTCGCAGGCACCGGTATTGGTACAGCTACCAAACAATTCCTTATCCATCTGAGCCACCATATTCAATGCCCTGCTCTTTCTCTCTGGCTGTCCCTGTGGCAGTAATGACAACTGGGAAACCTTTGCAGATAAGAACAACATTGCAGATGAATTCTTACAGGCAGCTACGCATGCACCGCAACCGATACAGGCAGCAGCAGCAAAAGCAGCATCAGCGTCATCTTTGTTGATAGGAAGACAGTTGGCATCCTGAGCGTTTCCAGTGTTTACGGAAATATAACCACCTGCTTCAATGATACGGTCAAATGCACCTCTGTCTACTGTCAGGTCTTTTACCACAGGGAAAGCACCTGCTCTCCATGGTTCTACCGTTACAGTATCTCCATCCTTGAAAGCACGCATATGCAGCTGACAGGTAGTTGTACCTGCCCATGGACCGTGTGCACGGCCATTGATATGCATGGAACATGCTCCGCAGATCCCTTCGCGGCAATCATGATCAAATGCTATAGGCTCCTTACCTTCATTGATCAGGCGCTCGTTCAGCACATCAAACATTTCAAGGAAAGACATTTCTGAAGAAATACCCGATACCGGATATGTTTCAAACTTTCCCTGAGCATCTGTATTTTTCTGCCTCCACACCTTGAGTGTGAGATTCATGTTATAATGTTCCATATATCGTTGGACTATTATTGTAGTGAATAAACCCGGTTCCGCCTACGCTTCACCGATATCTTATTTATAGCTGCGCTGTGTTGGTTTACATTCTTCAAACACCAGCGGCTCTTTATGCAGTTCGAACTGGCTTGGGCCTTTATACTCCCAGGCAGCTACATAACTGAAATTGTCGTCGTCGCGTTTAGCTTCCCCTTCATCTGTCTGAGACTCTTCGCGGAAGTGACCACCACAGGATTCGCGGCGGTTCAGTGCATCTACGCACATCAGCTCACCCAGTTCCAGGAAGTCAGCCACACGGCCAGCCTTTTCCAGTTCAGGATTAAATTCGTTGGCAGTACCTGGTACACGAACATCTTTCCAGAATTCAGCACGCAACTGCTGGATTTCAGTGATCGCTTCCTTCAGGCCCTTTTCATTACGCGCCATACCACATTTATCCCACATGATCTTGCCGAGCGCTTTATGGAAATGGTCTACAGACTTGGTGCCTTTGATGTTCATCAGCTTGTCAATATCTGCCTGTACATTTTTCTCAGCTTCCACGAACGCAGGGTGATCTGTTGGGATCTCTTTCGTGCGGATATCATCTGCCAGGTAATTACCCATAGTGTAAGGAATTACGAAGTAACCATCTGCCAGCCCCTGCATCAGTGCGGAAGCACCCAGGCGGTTTGCACCGTGATCTGAGAAGTTAGCTTCACCCAATGCATACAGACCAGTGATGGAAGTCATCAGTTCATAATCTACCCACAGGCCACCCATTGTGTAGTGCACTGCAGGATAGATCCGCATAGGCACTTCATAAGGGTTCTCACCAGTGATTTTGGCATACATATCGAAAAGGTTACCGTATTTCTCGGCTACCACTTCTTTACCCAGCTGACGGATCTGCTCTGGTGTTGCGTTGGAGATCTGCCTTTTGCTGGCTTCGATCCTACCGTAACGGTCCATGTTGAAAGCAAAATCCAGGTATACTGCCTGTTTTGAGCTACCTACACCATAACCGGCATCACATCTTTCTTTAGCAGCACGGGAAGCCACGTCGCGTGGTACCAGGTTACCAAAGGCAGGATATCTTCTTTCCAGGTAGTAATCTCTTTCCTCTTCAGGAATATCAGAAGGCTTGCGATTATCGTTTTGTTTTTTAGGTACCCAGATACGACCATCGTTACGCAGTGACTCAGACATCAGCGTGAGCTTGGACTGATGATCACCGGAAACAGGGATACAGGTAGGGTGGATCTGTGTAAAGCAGGGATTGCCAAAGAAAGCACCTTTGCGGGTAGCCTTCCAGGCTGCTGTTACGTTAGAACCCATTGCGTTGGTAGACAGATAGAATACGTTACCATATCCACCGCTACATAATAATACCGCATGACCGAAATGACGTTCCAGCTTACCGGTGATCAGGTCGCGCGCTATGATACCGCGGGCCTTACCATCGATAGTAACGATTTCCAGCATTTCATGACGGCTGTACATAGTTACATTACCCAATGCTATCTGACGTTCTAAAGCGGAGTAAGCACCTAATAATAACTGCTGACCAGTCTGGCCGGCAGCATAAAAGGTACGCTGTACCTGTGTACCACCAAAAGAACGGTTGCTGAGCAATCCGCCATATTCGCGGGCAAAGGGAACACCCTGCGCCACACACTGGTCTATAATATTGCCACTAACCTCAGCAAGGCGATGCACATTGGCTTCGCGAGCACGGTAGTCGCCACCTTTTACGGTATCGTAGAACAAACGGAACACGGAGTCACCGTCGTTCTGGTAATTTTTTGCAGCATTGATCCCTCCCTGTGCAGCAATACTATGTGCACGGCGGGGACTATCCTGGAAACAGAAAGCTTTTACCTTATATCCTAACTCTCCCAAAGACGCTGCAGCTGAAGCGCCTGCCAAACCGGTACCTACAATGATTATCTCCATGTTGCGCTTGTTAGCCGGGTTTACCAGCTTACAATGCCCCTTGTAGTCTTCCCATTTCTTACCTAATGCGCCTTCTTTAGGAATTTTTGAGTCCAACATATATCCTTACTTTACTGAATTATTTAAAATAGATTACCAGTGGAATGATGGCATAGCCAACAGGGATCGCAATCCCGAATAACCATACACCTACAAAATTGATCAGGCCATTGTACTTTACATGGTTCAGACCGAAAGTCTGGAAAGCACTTTTAAAACCGTGAACAAGATGGAAGGAAAGGCCAATCATACCAATTACGTAGAGGGCTACTAACCATTCTACTTTAAAAGCACTGTTTACGATCGTATAAAGATCTTTCAGAGGCTCAATACCACCTTCATAAGTTCTGGTAGGAACATCTCCATAGTGGAATTTCCACCAGAAGTCTGCCAGATGGATAATTAAGAAGATAAGCAGGATGCTGCCCATGATAGCCATCTGGCGGCTGAACCAGGAAGAGGTCTGGTTACCGGGGTTGATAGCATATTTAACCGGACGTGCAGCCCTGTTGCGGAAAGTAAGCTGTAAAGCAATCACAGCGTGGACTATGATAATGATCTTCAGTCCCCAGGCAATGAACTGTATCAATGAGTTATGCCCCATGAAGGCCGCATACGCATTAAAAGCCGCACCTTCATCATTCTTAAGCAGTTGGAAATTACCTGCCAGGTGCACTATAATGAAACTACAAAGAAATAGGCCGGTAGCACCCACTAACAATTTCTTACCGATAGAGGTATTAAAAAACTGTGACCAATTCATAACTAAAATTCTAAGCTTCCTAAAAAGATGATATGATAATATTTCGAATATATCGGGCAAATTTAACGCAGGAAAAGTAAAAAGCAAATGATATTTCTCAGTTTTTCAACATGTGGAACTACTCCAACCTCCGCATCATGAGGTTATCTACCAGATTATAGAGATGCTGGGGCTGGAAAGTACGCCATTTATCAATGTCTATCAGGTGTACGTAATTATCAATATGCGCCCTCTCAAATTCCTGCCGGGTATATTCCGGCATATTTAAACTGACAATCCACCCTCCGTTGTCACGGATATCTTCCCACCACTCCTCATAATAACAATCATCTGAGGAATGGAAGTTCATTACATTCTCTGAAATTAATATAAATTTATTAATGCCACTGGAAATCATGATGTCTATCACATCCCGCTTCAGTGTCATAATATCATTCTCGATACAATCATTCCACTCTCCCAGTAATTCTATAATAGCAAAGTTGAACTGGTAATCTGCAAACAGGATCTTGATATACAGCGTGCGGGAACCAAATTCATCCCACTGTGGATGTACGTAATAATTATAAACAGTATTGGTATACTGAAATTCGCTATACTCTCTGCCAAAGAAAGGAGATTGCTCATCTTCCTCAGCTGTATATAAGTGGCGCCAGTTATAAAAAGGTTCTATGTTGTGCATGAAATCATCTTTATCTGGAAGATCTACCCTCTGGAGACCTCCAAAAAAACGTATGTTTTCACGAATTTCGAACTAAAAATTAAAAAATAGAAGTACGGCGTTTCTGAAAAAATTCGTACCTATATATAAGATTCTATTGCCTTTCTCACACTACCGGCTTTCAACAGCATATTCTTAGCTTCTTCATAATCTGTCAGCGACAATTTCTCCATCAGCATCTTCACACCTCTGTCTACCAGCTTGTCATTGCTCAACTGCATGTTTACCATTTTATTATCTTCCACACGCCCCAGCTGGATCATCACAGCCGTAGAGATCATATTGAGGACCAGCTTCTGCGCTGTACCGCTTTTCATACGGGTGCTGCCGGTAATAAATTCCGGACCTACCACCACTTCTATTGGGAAATCAGCTTCATCAGATAAGGGAGCGCCCGGATTACAACAGATACTGCCGGTGATAATGCCTTCCCGCCTGCACTTCTGCAAGGCACCTATTACATATGGAGTGGTACCACTGGCGGCTATGCCCACTACCACATCCTTTTCGGTGATATTACATTCCTGCAAATCTTTCCAGCCCTGGTTCCGGTCGTCTTCTGCAAACTCTACAGCTTTGCGGATGGCAGCATCTCCACCGGCAATCAAACCAATTACCAGCCCATGCGGTACACCAAAAGTAGGAGGACATTCAGAGGCATCAACAATTCCTAAACGGCCACTGGTACCGGCTCCAAGATAGAACAACCGGCCACCTGCCAGCATTTTATCTGCAATGGCGGTTACAAGTTTTTCAATCTGCGGTAATACTTTTTCTATTGCCTGTGGTACTGTTTTATCTTCTTTATTGATATTGCTCAGGATCTCCTGCACACTCATTTTTTCCAGATGATGGTAGTGTGAAGACTCCTCTGTTACTCTCTTAAAGGACATCGATGTTAGATTTGATTATGATGATATGCAATCAGCCCTTCCATGGGGCTACGCAATATCCTGCCCAGTTGCAGCTCGTACAATTCACATAACTCTTTCAGGATATCACGGAAAGTCCATGCTATGCTACCGGTAAAGTGTAGGGAATGTGTCCAGCTTTCGCTGTACTTGTAAATATGGTTAAAGAAAAAATCGTTCAGACTGTCTTCCAGTATATTTTCTATGAGATAATGCCCCCTGTTCTCCCCTAGGAATGGTGCAAAGCCCGCCAGATAACGGTTTGCCATCGGTTTGCGGTACACATTCTCCAGAATTTCATCGTTATTGGTATTATACTGGCCATCGAAGCGGCTTTTCAGCTCTTCGTCAAATGAATTGTACATATACATCTGCAACAGCTTTTTACCCAGGTAAGCGCCACTGGCCTCATCTCCCAGAATAAAACCCAGTCCGGGATTATTCTTCGCCACCACTTTTCCATCATAAAAACAGGAATTGGCGCCTGTGCCCAGAATGCTTACCACTCCTGGTTCTCTTCCGCACAATGACCGGGCAGCGCCCATCAGATCATGATTCACATCTACAGCTGCAAGCGGCCATACCGACTTCAGGGCAGATTCCACAATCATTACGCTTTTACGTTGCAGGCAACCCGTACCGTAATAATATATTTCCTCCACCTGGATAGTTGGGGGTAAATGTGGCATGAGTTCCTTTTCCAGGATCTCCTTTATCTGCTGTGAATCGAGAAAGTAGGGGCTGATTCCCTGAGTTTTATAGTGCCAGGTTTCATTGCCTGCCAGCAAACACCAGTCAGCCTTGGTGGACCCGCTATCAGCGATAAGTTTTATTTTCATGACACATCTTTGTTGTAGGTGAGGTTTAACTATTTGTCATCTGAAGATACGTTATCAAACATCCAACGTCAAACTTCAATCCATAAACTTATTATACTATTTTTGCCACAAGTTAAACAAAACGGGATTACATATACAAATGCTGTCAAAATTAGCCACAAGTTAGACACTGTTGCTATTTTTCAATACTGAGACTATGTTGAACAGGAAACTGAATGTTTTTTTACCGCTCTTATTTGCAATAGTGCTGGCCCTTGGTATGTATCTGGGACATCAAATGCCGGGTTCGAACTCTGGCGCGCAGACACTGCTCTTCAGCAGGGCTCCCCAGGGACCGCTGCAGGAAGTAATGGACCTGCTGAAAGTAAAATACGTAGATACTTTACAGGTAGCCGATCTGCAACAGGAGGCTATCGAAGGGTTGCTGGGACACCTGGACCCTCACTCTGTTTACATTCCACCGTCCAACCTGGAAGAAGTAAATGAAGATCTCGATGGCGCTTTCCAGGGTATTGGTGTGGAGTTCAACATTACTGCTGATACCGTAAATGTGATTTCCGTAATAGCTGGCGGTCCTTCCGAAACGGCAGGCGTGAAAACAGGTGATAAAATCATTAAAGTAAATGATTCTCTTGTGGCCGGTAATGGCATCACTGCAGATAAAATCCGGAAACTGTTACGTGGTCCGAAAGAATCCAAAGTGATAATCAGCATGCTGCGCAAAAATAAATTGCAGAATATCCAGATCGTCAGGGGTGTGATTCCTTTATACAGCGTGGATGCCAGCTATATGGTCACTCCGGAAATAGGATATATCAAAATCAGCAAATTTGCCGGTACCACTTACCAGGAGTTTATAGAGGCTATGCGTAAACTGCAAAAAACAGGTATGAAGAAACTGGTGATAGACCTGCGTCAGAATCCCGGTGGATACCTGGATGCCGCTACCCGCATAGCAGATGAACTACTGTCTGATAATAAACTGATCCTCTACACCAAAGGTAAAAGCTATCCGCGTACAGATTACGATTGCGAAAAACCAGGACTTTTCGAAAGAGGCGCCCTTGCCATTCTTGCAGATGAAGGTTCCGCCAGCGCCAGTGAAATTCTGGCAGGTGCAGTGCAGGACTGGGATCGCGGTACCATCATAGGTCGCCGTACATTTGGAAAAGGACTGGTGCAGGAACAATTTGACCTGAGCAATGGTGGTGCACTTCGCCTCACTGTAGCCCGCTACTATACTCCTTCCGGCAGAAGTATCCAGAAATCTTATGCAAACGGACGCGAAGCTTATGATGAGGATATCATGGACAGGTTCAATCATGGAGAATTTGTAACTAAAGACAGTATCAAACAACTGGATACTGTGCAATATAAAACTTCAAAAGGCCGCATCGTATATGGTGGCGGAGGCATTACACCCGATGTATTTATTCCTTTCGATACCAGCCGTTTCTCTCCCGTCATAGCGAGTATGTATGCCCATAGTACTTTCAGCAATTTTGCTTACCAATACTATAATTCACATCAGGATGAATTTAAGGGATATAAAGATGCCGGCGTGTTCAGCAAACAGTTTGAACTGACTAATGATATTTACAATGCATATAAAATCTTTGCTGCAAAAGATAGTGTGCGTGGGATTGAAACTATCAAACCACATGATGAAACAGAAATAAAAATCCGCCTTAAAGCCTTACTGGCACGACAGATATGGAGTTATGAGGGTTTCTATGAAGCGATGAACAAAGATGATGAAATGGTGAAGAAGGCTGTGGGGATTTTACAGACAGAGAAATAATCTTATAATAAAAAAAGGGCTGGTCAGATGATCAGCCCTTTTTTTATTATTTATCATGGTTACTTTCTACTTTGTAATATTTATCATCTTCAATAATTATACAAACTTTATCAGCTTTTTTAGAGAAGTGAATTCTGCTTTTGCTGAGCGAATATTTTACCAGGATAAAAGCTGATAATTAAAAGGAAGGCTGATAATAAATATCTCATTTTACCAAACTATTAAACATAAGAAAGCCGCTCCGTTTGCACGAAGCGGCCTATAACTTCTACAAAACAGATTAGTGTTTTGCTTCAGCAGCAGGAGCAGTAGTATCAGCTACAACAGCAGATGAATCAGCTACAACAGCAGATGAATCAACAGCAGGAGTAGCAGCTACAGTGTCAACAGCAGGAGCAGTAGCAGTAGAATCAGTAGTAGATTCAGTAGAACCACCGTTACAAGCTACAAAGAAGATACCAGCAGCAGCTGCTAAGAAGAATAATTTTTTCATGCTTTAGTTGTTTTAAAGAAGCGCAAAGGTATATAGATATTTTTAATTATAAAATACCTTGACACTGACAATATGGCAAATAATGTTATTTTTTCCTGAAAAACAGTCTCACCGGCACTCCTTCGAAGTCGAAATTCTCACGGAGCTTATTCTCCAGGTAATTTTTATAAGGCTGTTTCACATCATCCGGCAGATTACAGAAAAAGGCAAATGCAGGTGTGTGAGTAGGTAACTGTGTTACATACTTAATCTTAATAGGAATACCTCTTACTACCGGAGGATGGAATGCTTCAATTGCTTTCAGCATTACCTCATTCAATTTGGAAGTGGCAACCCGGCGTCTCCTGTTATCATATACACGCAATGCTTCTTCGATAGCTTTAAATATGCGCTGTTTCTCCGTAACAGAGGTGAAGATAATAGGTACATTACTGAAAGGTGCCAGGCGGCTTCTCAGTTCCTTTTCATAATCACGGGCGGTGTTGGTAGACTTATCTTCTATCAGATCCCATTTATTCACCAGTACTACCAGTCCTTTTCCTTTACGGCCCGCCATGCTGAAGATATTCAGATCCTGCCCGGTAATACCCTGGGTCGCATCCAATAACAACAGGCATACATCCGCTTCATCCATTGCCTTAATGGCACGGATTACAGAATAAAATTCAAGATCTTCATGCACTTTTGCTTTACGGCGGATCCCCGCAGTATCAATCAGCATGAATTCTTTCTGGAATAATTTATAGTATGTGTGAATAGTATCCCGCGTAGTACCCGGAATATCGGAAACAATGTTCCGCTCCGCTCCTATTAATGCATTCAGCAAAGATGATTTCCCTACGTTCGGCTGACCGATAATGGCTATTTTAGGTATCTCATTATCACCAGGTAATGCATTTTCATCTTCAGGGATAATGGCAGCTACTTCATCGAGTAACTCACCGCTACCACTTCCACTCATAGAGGATATAAAGAATACTTTATCGAAGCCCAGGCTGTAAAACTCTGTTGCTTCCAGCATGCGGTTGCTGTTATCCACTTTATTTACCACCAGGTAAACCGGCTTGGAAGAACGGCGTAATACATGAGCCATTTCCTGGTCCAGATCCGTAATACCGGTAGCTACATCACAAATGAAGAGCAGCAGATTGGATTCCTCCATTGCTATCTGCACCTGCTTGCGTATCTCACGTTCAAAAACTTCTTCACTTCTCGGTACAAATCCACCGGTATCAATTACGTTAAACGCCTTTCCGTTCCAGTCAGCAATACCATACTGCCGGTCGCGCGTTACACCGCTAACATCATCCACGATTGCCTTACGCTGTTCCAGCAAACGGTTGAACAGGGTAGATTTACCCACATTAGGACGACCAACGATTGCTACTGTAAATCCTGACATAAAATTTAAAAATTGCGAATGATCAATTCAAAATTGATCATTGAAAATTGACTAATAACCGTATTCCTTCAAATAAATATCATTGTCGCGCCACTTGCCGCGCACTTTCACAAACAATTCAAGGAATACTTTCTGACCAACAAATTTCTCAATATCCTGACGCGCCAGGGTGCCTATCTTTTTAATAGAAGACCCTTTGTCGCCAAGTATAATAGCTTTCTGTGTTTCTCTTGTAACGATAATTTCCGCTGTTATTTTGATCAGCGTATTTTTTTCCTGGTACTGAGTAACGGCTACGGCAGTATGGTAAGGAATCTCCTCATCAAACAGATGAAAGATTTTTTCACGGATCATTTCTGCCACAAAGAACCGCGTAGACTTATCAGTCAACGTATCCTCAGGATAAAATGCTTCACTTTCCGGTAACAGGGATACAATACGTGCCAGCAATTCGGGAATACCCTGCTGCTTTAAGGCCGAAATAACCACTACCTCTGCCTTACCCCATGCTTCACATTGCTTCACTACTTCATCCAGCGCTTCTTTTTTCAGCAGGTCTGCCTTATTCACTACCAGTAAACAGGTAGCCTTTAATTTTAACGAGCTAAATAACTCCAGATTCTCCGCAACATTATCCCTTGCATCCAACATCAGCATAGCAATATCAGCATCTTCCAATGCAGACTTTACCGCGCCCATCATTTTTTCGTGTAGCCTGTATCTGGGGTCAATGATACCTGGAGTATCGGAGAATACAATCTGGTAATCTACTGTAGTGACTACGCCAGTAATACGATGCCTCGTGGTCTGTACCTTTGGAGACACAATAGCCAGTTTCTCACCCACCAGAGCGTTCATCAGGGTGCTTTTGCCTGCGTTAGCCTTACCAAAAATATTTACAAATCCTGCTTTGTGCATGTATTATCATTTGTAGCAACCCTCACAAATTTCCGGAACTTCCTGAAATAAAAAAAGCCGAATCACTTCGGCTCTTTTAGTGCTATGTTTTTGTAGCGAGGAGGGGATTCGAACCTCTGACCTTCGGGTTATGAGCCCGACGAGCTACCTCTGCTCTACCTCGCAATGAGGGTGCAAATATAAGAGAATATTTGTTCCTGCCAAATCTTTTTGAAAAAATAACCTGATATTATTTAATTCCAGACCCCGCTCACAGCCACCACTGCAGCTATGGCGGAGCCTGTTTGAAATCAGAACAGAAACTCTATTGTAGCAAATTGCCCAAATATTTTTTATTCTGAGTCATAGTTTTGTCAGAAACCAACCGCGTTTATAGCTTTTTATGTACTTAATATAGCCTTTTGCGGGGCCTCCTTAATGTTAGAAAGGCAGATCATCCGCAGCTGATGCTGCATCATTAATCTCCTTTATATCATCATCAAATTGCCTTGGGCCTTCCCTCCTTCTTCCCAGTAATTGCAGATTAGTGACCCGCAATTTTAATCCTGCGGCAGGCTCCCCGGAATTTGTAACATAAGCTTCCAGGGAAGGGATCCCTTCCAGATATACCTGTGTGCCTGTTGTAAGATGGGGCCCTACATTTGTGCGTTCCCAATAAGCACAATCAACCCAGGTAGTACGTTCCTGTTGTACCCCGTGCTGATCTTTGAACCTGTACGTATGCGCTGCACTGAAGTTTAATACAGATGCGCCATTTACTTCTCTCCGGATAGCATCATGCCCCAGATTACCAATAAACTGAAGTTTAATCATACTGATTAATTGAATGAATGGTTAACAATAAAAAGGTAATTGTGGTGGATGTTCTTGTGGGAGTTCTAAATGGAAATTAGATAATTTTTTACATCCGGAAAAATATTTTCTCTTTTTTACAAGAGCAGCTATACCTTTGTAGTGGAAACCGGAGTTGTGTGTACACACACAAATATTTACTACTGCCGGCTTCACCTCGGGGTGCCTTACTATCAGGCTGAGATCAGACCCGTTGAACCTGACCAGGTAATGCTGATCAGGAAAGGTAAGCGAACAATCTCTTCCTTACCCGGAAAAATAAAAAAGCGACCTGTCGCCGGCTACAAGCATTTTCTGCTTATATCCTGCTGACGGCTGCTGATAATTTGTAGCTATTAAATTCAATAGTCCATGAGACAATTTCTATGCTTATTGCTGCTATGCAGCACCGGGATGCTACACGCACAAACCATCCTTACCGGTACCGTTACAGACAAAACCAGCGGCCATCCTTTGGAAGGCGTATCTGTTAGTCTGCTACAAAACAATACAGGCGTACGTACCAATATAAACGGCCACTACCGCCTTAACATACCAGCTAAAGGCACTTATACACTTCAAGCCAGCTACCTGGGATATAAACCTTTCAGCACTACCATCAACAGCGAGACCCATATAGATATCGTATTGGAAGAAACCGGACTGTTCGTAAAACCAGTAGAGATCACCAGCTTACGCGCCGGTGAACATGCTCCTTTCACACAGTCTACGCTAACAGCAGAAGAAATCAAAAAACAAAACCTCGGACAAGATCTTCCCATGCTGCTGAACCAGCAACCTGGCGTAGTTGTAAACTCTGATGCAGGTACAGGTATCGGATACACAGGTATCCGCGTGAGAGGTTCCGATATTACCCGTATTAACGTTACTGCAAACGGTATCCCCGTAAATGATGCAGAATCTCAGGGTACTTACTTTGTGGATATGCCTGATTTTGCCTCTTCCGTTAGCAGCATTCAGCTGCAACGCGGTGTGGGTACTTCTACCAATGGTGCCGGCGCTTTCGGGGCTTCCTTAAACCTCAGCACCAACGATTTCCACGATAAAGCCTATGGAGAAATCAACAGCAGCTTCGGATCTTTCAACTCATGGAAGAATACTGTAAGAGCAGGTTCCGGTTTAATAAACGGTCACTTTACCATAGATGCAAGATTGTCTAAAATATCCTCTGATGGATATATTGACCGTGCTTCTTCTGACCTGAAGTCCTTCTACACTTCTGCTGCTTATATTTCTAAAAACACCGCTATCCGCCTGAATATATTCTCCGGTACAGAAAAGACTTACCAGGCCTGGAACGGCGTGCCACAGGATTCTCTGAAAACACATCGTACCTATAACTCTGCGGGTCAGCGTTCAGATGGTACTTACTACGATAATGAAACAGATAATTATCAGCAGGATAACTACCAGCTGTTTCTCAACCAGTCTCTCAGCAGTAAATTAAACTTCAACGTTGCACTGCATTATACCCGTGGTAAAGGTTACTACGAACAATACAGAGAACAGGCAGCTTATGCTGATTACGGTCTTGCAGACCCTGTTATCAACGGAACACCCATCACCAATACAGACCTGGTACGCCAGTTATGGCTGGACAATAACTTCTACGGTAGTATCTACTCCATCAACTATAAAGGCAGCCGCTTCAACTGGAGCCTGGGTGGTGGCTGGAACCGCTATGAGGGTGGGCACTATGGTAAAATTATCTGGGCGCAATATGCCATAGATAAAGATCATAAATATTACGACCTGGATGCTACAAAAAGAGATGTGAATGTATACTGGAAAGGAGAATATAAACTCACCAGTGCATTACGTTTGTTCGCAGATCTGCAATACCGCGCTGTGAAATATAATATCGATGGTTTTGAAGATAATCCAACACTGATTCAACATAACAATTACAACTTCTTCAATCCTAAAGCAGGGATCTCCTACACCCTGAACGATCAGCAAGAGTTGTATGCATCGTTTGCTATCGGTAATAAAGAACCTAACCGCGATGACTTCGAAGCGGCTTTACAACAAACACCTAAAGCAGAAACGCTGCGCGATGTAGAAGCAGGTTATACCTTACATGGGAATAATGTGGTATTATCTGCCAATGTATATTACATGGATTACAAGAATCAGTTAGTACAAACCGGTAAACTCAATAATGTTGGTGCTTATACACGTACGAATATTCCCAGGAGCTATCGCACTGGTATAGAGTTGCAAGGCAGCACACGTTTAGGAAATATTTTTGTATTAGGATTGAATGCAGCGGTTAGTCAGAACAAGGTGAAGAACTTCACAAATTACATTGACAACTACGATAACGGCCTGCAGGATACAGTAACATATAAAAACAGCACTATTGCTTTCTCTCCTTCTTTTGTAGGTGGATATACATTAACAGCCAAACCTGTCAAACATCTGGAAATTAGTCTGCTGGGCAAATATGTAAGCAGACAGTATATGGATAATACAGAAGCGAAAACACGCAGTCTGGATGACTATTATACAAATGATATCCGTATCAATTATGTAGTACCTCAAAAGTTATTTAAAGAGTTGGGATTATCCTTCCTGCTCAATAATATTTTTGATGCAAAATATTCTCCTAACGGATATACATATATGTATACAGAGAGTGGAAAATTAGTGAACAGTAATGGCTATTATCCAATGGCGGGTACTAACTTCTTTGCAGGTGTAACAATAGGCTTCTAAATTAACAAACAATATAAACGTTCAAACAAAAAAGGAGTTCCGAAAGAACTCCTTTTTTGTTACCAACAATATCTCCGCGCCAGATGCTATTGATCAATAAATACCTTATCTGTCGTGAATATGATCAACAGCATCTGGTATTATGCTAATAACTTTTCAATCGCTCTATCTACTTTCTCAAACGGAAAACCTGCTACAACTTCTTTCATCATCCTGCTCACTTCTTCATTACCAGGATTGCCGATACTTCCTTCATGTGTATGCTGCAAATGTTTATCCGGAGAGAAATTACCCTTTTCAATATCCAGCCCTACCTGTTTGTAAGCTTCTCTGAAAGGTACTCCTTCCAGCACCAAACGGTTCACCACTTCCACACTGAAAAGATATTGATACTTCTCATCGTCGAGAATATTCTCTTTAATGCGGATGTTATCCAGCATTAATCCAGACAGGCGTAAACAATCTTTTAATGATCCAAATGCAGGAAACAGATTTTCTTTCAGCAATTGCAGATCACGATGATAACCGCTTGGCAGATTCGTGATCATCATTGCAATTTCATTCGGCAATGCCTGTAATTTATTACCATGAGAACGGATCAGTTCCCACACATCAGGATTCTTTTTATGCGGCATAATGCTGGAACCGGTAGTTAGCTCATCGGGAAAAGTGATGAAACCAAAGTTCTGGTTCATGAACAGGCATGCATCCATCGCCATTTTAGCCAGCGTAGAAGCAATACCAGCCAGTGCAAATGCTACAATCTTTTCCGTTTTACCCCTGCCCATCTGTGCATACACCACGTTATAGTTCAGATCATCAAAACCCAATAGTTGTGTAGTCATAGTACGATTCAACGGGAAAGAAGAACCATAACCAGCTGCAGATCCCAATGGGTTTTTATTCACTACTTTGTAAGCACTCTGTAATACCGTGAGATCATCAACCAGGCTTTCTGCGTATGCACCAAACCATAATCCGAAAGAGGAAGGCATAGCTATCTGCAAATGAGTATACCCCGGTAACAAATGGTCTTTATATTGTTTGCTCTTTTGCTGCAACAGTTCAAACAGTACATTCACTTCCTGCACGAGTGACTGTAATTCGCTGCGGAGAAAGAGTTTCAGATCTACCAACACCTGATCGTTACGGGAACGGCCGCTGTGAATCTTTTTACCTACTTCTCCCAGGCGGCGTGTTAGCAAAAGCTCTACCTGCGAATGAATATCTTCTACACTTTCTTCCAGCACAAAACTGCCTTCCTGTATTTCTTTATAGATCTGTTTCAGTTCTTTCTGTAATACGGTCAGCTCTTCTGCCGTTAACAAGCCAATGCTTTCCAGCATTTCAATGTGTGCCAGTGAACCCAGCACATCAAATGGCGCCAGGTAAGCATCCATTTCACGGTCTTTTCCGACTGTGAACTTGTCAACTTCTGCCAGTGAGGCTTTATCCTTTTGCCAAATTTTCATATCTATAAAATTTCTTCCAGTAATTTAATATAACTGTCTATGCCCTGACGGATTTCCTCCAGGTAAATATATTCATCTGCTGTATGTGAACGGGCAGAATCGCCGGGACCCATTTTAATGGAAGTAGCCGGAATGAGTGCCTGATCTGAAGTAGTCGGTGAACCATAACATGTTTTACCATGTTTGATACCGCCCAAAACAAAAGGATGATCCAGTGGAATACCAGAAGGCCGCATCCGCATAGAACGGGGCTTTACTTCACACTTCACATTCTCCCGGATGATTTCCAATACCTGTTCAAGTGTGTATTGTTCGGTTACCCGCACATCTACCACAAAGGTACAATCTGCCGGTACTACGTTATGTGCTTTATTGGAGGTATTGATTACCGTTACGCTCATCTTCACTGGTCCAAGAGTTTCAGACACTTTAGGATAACGGAAGGTTCTGAACCATTCAATATCCGGCAGTGCTTTGTATAAAGCGTTCTCCCCTTCATCGCGTGCCGCATGCCCTGCTTTGCCATGTACCGTACAATCCAGTACCATCAAACCTTTTTCAGCAGTTGCCATCTGGGTTTGCGTAGGCTCTCCTACAATGGCAAACTCAATAGCCGGCAGCGATGCAAGAATGCTTTCTATGCCGTTTATACCACTGATCTCTTCCTCTGCAGTAGCTGTAAGAATGAGATTATACTTAAGATCGGTACGATCGTAAAAATGCAGGAAGGTCGCAATCAGGCTCACCAGGCATCCACCGGCATCATTACTGCCAAGGCCATACAGACGGCCATCTACCACATCAGGTGAAAAAGGATCACGTGTATACTGCGGGTTAGGCTTTACTGTATCATGATGTGAATTGAAAAGGATCACCGGTTTGGCAGGGTCAAAATGCAGATTCTTTGCCCAGATATTATTCAGATGCTGCTGATAGGGAACTCCTTTTTCTTTCAGAAAATCACCTATCAGTTTTGCCGTTCCCTGCTCTTCCTTACTTAAGGAAGGGGTAGCGATCATCGACTGTAAAAGTTTTACTGCATCATCATACAATTGTTGGTTCCACATAGGTCAACGTATTAAAGTACCTGCTATTGTATCGGTGGTATTGCTGAGTACATCATCTGCATGTCCAATCAGCACTTCTGCTACCCCGCTTTCAATAGCGGCAAAAGCATTCTCAAGCTTGGGTAAAATGCCATCTGATAGTATATGATCAGCCAGCAGTTCCTGGTATATCTGACGATCAATCAGGTTAATGACTGCATTATCATCATTTGCATCATGCAGCACTCCCTTCTTTTCAAAACAGTAGATCAGTCGTACGGAATAATATTGCGATAAAGCTGTTGCCAGAGAAGACGCAATAGTATCCGCATTCGTGTTCAGCATCTGTCCCTGACCGTCATGTGTAAGTGGTGCAAACACTGGTGTAAGGCCAGCTTCCAGCAGTGCTTTTAACGGTACTGCCTGCACTTTTGCCGAATCAATATCTCCTACAAAGCCATAGTCGATCTCTTTAACAGGGCGTTTCACAGCGGGGATAATATTGGCATCTGCACCGGTCATACCAATAGCGTTACAACCATTTGTCTGTAATTTAGCTACCAGTTGTTTGTTTACCAAACCACCGTATACCATAGTTACTACATCAATAGTTTCCGCATCTGTGATACGGCGACCATTCACATATTTCGATTCAATACCCAGCTTATCTCCTATGCGGGTAGCGATTTTACCGCCACCATGAATCAGTATTTTCTTACCTGGTATGCTGGCAAATTTCTCCAGGAAACTCTGCAGTAATACCGGGTTATCAATCACATTCCCGCCTACTTTTATAATAAAGAGATCGATCATAGATTACTTTTCTTTTAAGATCTGGCTCAGCACTGCCTGTGCTGCCCATACACGGTTGCCCGCTTCTTTGATAACGATAGACTGCGGACCATCCAGCACTTCATCTGCTATCACCACATTCCTTCTTACAGGAAGGCAATGCATAACTTTAGCCTTATTTGTGCCTTTCAATTTTTCGTTAGTCACCATCCATTTGCTGTCCGTGCAGGTGATCTTACCGTAATCTTCATAAGAAGACCAGTTCTTCACATACACAAAGTCAGCATCCTGCAACGCCTTATCCTGGTCATATTCTATCGGTGCATTGCCTGTGAATTTCTTATCCAGCTCATATCCTTTCGGATGAGTGATCACAAAATCTGCTTCACCCCATGCATTGATCCACTGCGCAAAAGAGTTAGGTACTGCCTGTGGCAATGCTTTTACATGTGGAGCCCAGGTCATTACTACTTTAGGACGGCGGGTTTCTTTCCACTCCTCTTTGATAGTAATTACATCAGTGAGGCTCTGCAATGGGTGCAGCGTAGCACTTTCCAGACTCACTACGGGTACACCGGCATATTTAATGAACTGGTTGATATATTTCTCCGTATAGTCTGCCTCCTTATCCTTCAGTCCGGGAAAGGTGCGGATGGACAGGATATCAAAATACTGTCCCATCACGGCGGCGGCTTCCTTTACGTGTTCAGTCGTATTTCCGCTCATTACAGCGCCATCATTCATTTCCAGCTGCCATCCTTCCTTATCGATATTAAAGACCACAACTTCCATACCCAGGTTTTTGGCTGCTACCTGCGTACTTAAACGCGTTCGCAAACTAGGGTTCAGGAATATCATGCCCAGGGTTTTATTCTCACCCAAAGATCTGTCTTTGAAAGGTTGTTTTTTGTAGTCCAGTGCAATCTCCACTAAACGCGGGACACTTGGTACATCATCTACGGAAATAAATTGTTTCATTGTGTGTATAGCTCTGTAATGATGAGTTTAATTGTTTGCCAGTTCCTTTTTAAATGCTGCCAGGAATTCATTTGCATGTTCAATGGTCAGTGCCAGAGAAGGCAACAGCCGTATTACATTCGGTTTAGCTTCTCCAGTGAATATTTTATGTTTGAACAGCAAGTCCTTTTTCACATGTGCCAATGATTCCGGCAATTCAATACCGATCATCAATCCCCGGCCTCTTACTTCCAGCACCTGTGGGAACTTTTTCAGTTCTTCTATCAGGTAATTACCAACTTTGGCAGCATTCTCTATCAGGTTCTCCTTTTCTATCACTTCCAGCACTGCCAGTGCAGCAGCACAAGCCAGATGATTACCACCAAAAGTAGTGCCCAGCAATCCATAAGAAGGCTGTATATGTGGCGCTATTATGATGCCACCAATAGGGAAACCATTCCCCATTCCTTTTGCCATGGTATAAATATCTGCATTTACACCAGCATAATCATGAGAGAAGAATTTACCGCTTCTTCCATAACCACACTGTACGCTATCTGCTATAAACACAGCGTTATTGGCATCACACAGGCTCCGGATCTTTTGCAGGAAAGATGCACTGGCTACCCGGATACCACCTACTCCCTGTATTCCTTCTATAATTACAGAAGATACTTCGTATTGTTTAAATGCAGCTTCCAGTGCAGCTTCATCTTCCAGGGGAAGAAAAACCACATTATCAGTTTCATTTATTGGTGCTACTATTTTCGGATTATCTGTAACAGCTACCGCCAGGGATGTTCTGCCGTGGAAAGACTTTTTGAATGCAATTACTTTCTTTTTGCCATTATGGAAAGAAGCCAGTTTTAAAGCATTCTCATTCGCTTCAGCACCAGAGTTACAAAGGAACAACTGGTAATCCTCTTTACCGGAAATCTTACCCAGCTTGGCAGCAAGTTGCTGCTGCAATGGTATCCTGATTGAATTGGAATAAAACCCTACTTTCTGTAGCTGATCTGTTAGCCTTTTTACGTAATGAGGATGTGTATGACCGATAGAAATAACGGCATGACCGCCATACAGATCAAGATATTGAGTGCCTTTATCGTCCCATACATTGGAACCTTCGGCTTTCTCTATAGTAATATCGTTTATTGGATATACGTCGAATAATTGCATTGTTGATTGAGTTGGACAGACTGACCAGAAAATTCTGTCAGAAGCTGGCAAAATAAGTTCTTCTGATCAATCTCAATATTATAAAATAGTAAACTTAAAATACGATAGACTTCAGCTTCAATCCTGCTGTTTCTTCCAGTCCGCACATGATATTCATGTTCTGCACTGCTTGTCCTGACGCACCTTTCAGCAGATTATCCTCTATAGAGTGGATCACCAGTTTATTACCCGTTTTTTCCAGTTGGATCAGGCATTTATTGGTATTCACTATCTGCTTAAGATCTATTTGTTTGTCACTGACATGTGTGAACGGATGACCAGCATAATAAGCTTTGTACAGCTGCTGTGCTTCTTCCAGGGAAAGGTCACATTCCAGGTAGGAAGTTACCCAGATGCCTCTTGGAAAATCGCCACGTACCGGTACAAAGTTGACATCGGCGGCGAAAGAAGGCTGCAACAGCTGCAGGCTTCGTCGTATTTCTTTCAGATGCTGATGGGTGAGTACTTTATAAGTGGATATGTTGTTGGCTCTCCATGTAAAATGGGAGGTAGATTGCAGGCTCTGACCGGCACCGGTAGAACCTGTGATGCCGGTAGTATGTACTTCTTTCAGCAACCCTGCTTTAGCCAATGGTAATAATCCCAGTTGTATAGCAGTTGCAAAGCAACCGGGGTTGGCAATATTTTTCGCTGTTACTATTTTCTCACGTTGCATTTCAGGCAATCCATAAACGAATTCCCTTCCTTTTACAGTTTCTCCCAGTCTGAAGTCCTGGCTCAGATCAATCACTTTCACATCCGGAGCAATCTCCGTTGCTTCCAGGAATTTCTTTGATTCTCCATGTCCCAGGCAAAGGAACAACACATCTATATCATTGCTCAGTTCACCTGTAAAGGTCAATTCAGTTTCGCCCAGCAGGTCCGCATGTACGGCATACAGCGGATTACCCACATTACTCCGGCTATGTACAAAAGAAATAATTACATCAGGATGATTCAATAAAACCCGGATCATTTCTCCACCGGTATACCCTGCTCCACCAATGATCCCTACTTTTATTTTTTTATCGTTTGCCATCTTATTCTCCTTTAGCGCTTTCAGATACCTGGTGCCAGATCATAGTCTGGTTACCGAAGATCTTGCTGAAGCCTCTTACGTCTTCTCCACTCCAGCCATTATTCATTTCACCATACTTGCCAAATTTGCTGCTCATGAGATCATAAACAGACTCTATACCTGTTACCTGGAAACGGTATGGCTGTAATGTTACAAACACATCGCCGGTAACATGTTGCTGGCTGTTCTTCAGATAAGCTTCTATATCTCTCATCACAGGGTCCATGATCTGACCTTCATGCAGCCAGTTGCCATAGAACTGTGACAGTTGATCTTTCCAGCTCAGCTGCCATTTTGTAAGCACATGTTTTTCCAGTGCATGGTGTGCCTTGATGATTACCACAGGAGCGGCAGCTTCAAAACCCACACGGCCTTTGATCCCGATAATGGTATCGCCCACATGGATATCACGGCCCAGTGCAAACGGCCCTGCTATAGATTGTAAATACTGGATAGCTTCTGTAGGATGTGAGAATGTTTTATCATTCACACCTGTAAGTTCACCTTTTTCAAAGTGCAGTTTCACCTGCTCAGCATCCTTTTTGGAAAGCTGTGTAGGCCAGGCTTCTTCGGGCAGAAATCCATTGGAGTTCAGTGTTTCCTTACCACCTACGGATGTACCCCAGATACCTTTATTGATAGAGTATGCAGCTTTTTCAAAGTTCATCTGCACACCTTTTTTCTTAAGGTATTCGATCTCTGCTTCACGGCTCAGTTTCAGATCGCGTATTGGAGTGATAATTTCCACACCAGGGATCATGATATGGAAAATCATATCGAAACGTACCTGGTCGTTACCAGCACCGGTGCTACCATGTGCAACAGCTGTTGCACCTACTTCTTTCACATGTTCAGCAATCGCAATTGCCTGGCTCATACGCTCAGCACTTACGCTCAGCGGATAAGTATTATTTTTCAGTACATTACCGAATATCAGGTACTTAATAACATCATCATAATAAGAACGTACTGCATTTACTGCTTTATGGCTCTTTACTCCCAGGTTATAGGCGCGCTTTTCAATTTCCACCAGTTCTTCTTCTGTAAAACCGCCGGTATTTACAATCACTGAATGCACTTCATATCCTTTTTCTTCTGTCAGATATTTTACGCAATAGGATGTATCAAGCCCTCCACTAAATCCCAGTACTACTTTTTTCATTTATGATAATTGAAGTGTTAATAATTTAAAACAGATTGAACAAAAAGAACTTCTTTCTGCTGGAAGCTGCACCGCCGCCGCCATTGTCTTTTCCACTTTTCAGCAGCACGTATCTTTTAAACCGGATCCAACGTTCAAATAACTTAAAGTTTCCTTTAAATGTTCTGTCCTTCTTTTTATGATGCATCTGACCGTTGGCGGCAACCAGCATCTGAGGTTGTACATCTGTCAGCAATGTAATAGAAGATGCTCTCATATTTGCAGCCTTTTCTTCTGCTTCTTTTGCTTTTTCTGCCGGATCGTACAACATAGCAGTACACAGACAGTTCTTCCGGCCTTTGCTTGTTAGTACGTCAAAGTTCACACAACTTCTGCAGCCTTTCCAGAATTCTTCGTCGTCGGTCAGCTCTGAGTAGGTAACAGGTTCGTAACCAAGTTCTGAGTTGATCTTCATTACTGCCAGACCGGTAGTTAAACCGAAGATCTTGGCATCAGGATATTTCTGCCTGGATAATTCGAACACACGCATTTTGATAGCTTTAGCCACACCATGCCCCCGGAAAGCCGGGTTCACGATCAGGCCGGAGTTTGCCACGAATTTCTCATGACCCCATGCTTCTATATAGCAAAAACCTACCCATTCGCCTTTGTCTGTAACAGCAATCACTGCTTTACCTTCTTCCATTTTCAGTTGCACGTATTCCGGAGAACGCTTGGCAATACCGGTTCCACGTGCCTTGGCAGAAGATTCCATCTCATCTGTGATGGTTTTACCATAATGTTTATCGTCAGCAGTCGCAACTCTGACAATGATATTTGGATTTTCCAATTTTGTCAATTGAAAATGTAAATCAATAAATAATAAATCCTGAAATCCATTGCTGGATGTAGTCACCATGTGTGATAAGGGAGTATCACGGTGCGATAGCGTGCATTTTGTAAGCGGACACTATCAAATACGAGGTCGTCGGGAGAGGAACCTACAGACGTTGAAGACAACAGAGTATACCCCTTCCTTTAAAGAAGGGTGATAAGCGGAAACGTTGGTATGGTTTGAAAAGTTTTCCAACTTCTGTTCAACATTAAATTGTTAAAAACTGTCTTTTTTATAATCAACCGCAAAGTTATAATATTATTTTTTTATAACGGTCAAAAAAATTAAGACGATATGTTAAATTATGATCACATATAAGCAAATTATGGGCCAACTAATAACTGACGGCTTCTATAATGCTCCCGGGGCTGGGTAAAGATGTATACGGGAAGTAGTTTAAACAGGTAGTAAACGGGAGGTAAACAGGTGATAAACAGGTGTTTGGTCGCTAAATACCTGTTTACCTCCCGTTTACTACCTGCTTACCACCTGTTTAAACTACTTCCCGCTAAGCACTCATATTCAATTTCAATGCAAGTATACTTTTGGGTATATCTTCAATAATAAAGCAGCAATCCCCACACCTTATGGCGCGGGGATTGCTGCTTTATTATTGGAAATCAACTACTTCGTAATCACACCTAACTCTGCCACACTCGCCCAGTGTTCTTTTTCATTGGCCGGGGCCAGCGCTACCAGCCTTATGAAACGGCCATTTGCCGGTTTATCAAACTTAACAGACTGAATAACAGGGTTATTCGCAATATTGGCAAAACTACCCTGCGCTACCGGTTCGCCCCAGTTCTTACCATCCAGGCTCACATAAAATGCATATGTATATATGGTACCGGAACGTACCAACTGATGACGGGGCGTATAAGTAAACCCTTTCAATGCAAGGGTATCTTCCATATCTACCTGAATTTCATGGGGATACTTCGATGCATCCGGCTGGTAATTGGTCATCCAGTAAGAAGCCGGATCTCCATCTATAGCCCTTACAGGATCAGCCCCATCTGCCTGACCATCTGTAAATACCACCTTCCATTTCGCCGGTGCAATATCATAACCCGCTGATACTGTGGCGCTGGATATTTTCCCTTCTTCCAGGAATGCCTTTGCTTTCACAATTCCACCTTGTGGAAGGTCAAAATGACCCGTATATACCGGGGAGCTGAAAGTCGGTTCTTTACCATCCAGGGTGTAATGCAGTTCCGGATCAGGAGAAGCACAGGTGAGGCTCACCTGTCCATTCTTATTACGCTTAATTTCAGGCAATGCCAGTAATCCCGGTGCTTTATATAATTGTATTTCACTGATCACCGGACAAGCAAGCGCATCCAGAATGTTGATACGTATGCGGCTGGTGGTCACATCCGGCAGCAATAACACACGTTTATGCCCTATTGTGGTGGCGGTAGCCAGTTCTTTGAATGCACCATCCTGCCATACTTCTATAGAAAAAGCCTTTACCCGTTGTCCCAGCGGTACATATTCCTGCAATAACAGGCGGTTAAAAGTCACCGATTTCGGAAAATCCAGGGTAACAGATCCTTTCAGTTCGTTATCCGGTGTTGCCCAGTAAGTATTTGTTTTACCATCTACCAGGCTGCTATTTTTAACTCCCTTCCTGGCGGCAGAGGTGGTTACTTTAGCATTTAATGCCAGGTTAGTTTTAAAGATAGCTTCCCGGATCTGGCGGAATTCCATCAGGCGGATAGAATCTGCCGAATAGATCAGTCCTCTTCTATCCACAGGCACGTTCAGGAGCATATTACCATTACGGCCTACAGAACCATAATAGATGTCCATCAGGCCCTGCAAACTTTTCACCTGTTCATTAGTAGATTCACTGTAAAACCATCCCGGACGGATAGATACATCACATTCCGCAGGAACCCACTTTTCGCCATTCATATTTCCTTCATTCAACACTGCCTGTGAAGGCGCGGCAGAACCAGGAGCGAAACCGGTAATATTGAGGGTAGCCCAGTTGGTAGTACCGGCAATACCTTCCTCATTCCCTACCCAGCGGCAACCGGGTCCTACATCACTGAATATAACTGCATTGGGTTGTTTCTTATATACTGTATTGTGAAATAACGGCCAGTCATACTCCTGTTTTTTCCCATTGGGGCCTTCTCCGTTAGCACCATCAAACCATTGTTCAAATACAGATCCATAATTCCCTAATACTTCATTCAGCATATTCACGAATACCTGGTTGTACTCCGGTGTGCCATAAGCAGGATGGTTACGGTCCCACGGAGACAGGTACACCCCAAACTTCAGCCCGTATTCCTTACAGGCAGCAGAAAGTTCTTTCAAAACATCACCTTTCCCATCTTTCCAGGCGCTTTCCCTTACGGTGTGTGTGCTGTACTTACTGGGCCAGAGGCAGAATCCATCATGGTGTTTGGCGGTGATAATGATCGCTTTCATTCCAGCCAGCTTGGCGGTACGGGCCCACTGACGGGCATCCAGCTGTGTGGGATTAAAAACTTTCGGATCTTCATCTCCATGTCCCCATTCTTTGTCTGTAAAAGTATTTGGCCCCAAATGGATGAACATGTAATATTCCATGTCCTGCCAGTTTACCTGGGCTTTGGAAGGAAGAGCTCCGTAAGGAGCAATTTTCTGCGCATGAGCAGTCGCCAGGGTACCACAAAGCCCGGCCATCAATAAGAATTTTCTCATTTTTTAGATTTATCCCCCCGGGGCGGCGTTGTGCGCCGTATATCGACCTGTTTTCTTCCCCCGGAATGAGCCCAATAAAAATAGCGTTTAATGAAGAGTTAAACACATAGTATGATAAAATTGATGCAGGGAAAGTGAAAATAGTGCGCATTCAGCCTTCCATCAAAATTTTATGGGAAAAATTGTACATCACTATAAAAGAACAATCTATTTCTCTATTTTTAAACACCAGCTACCCATACACCACCAAGCAATCACGTTATCGACAGGAGTAAAACCAAACAACGCATGAAAAAGCAGCAATTACACCGGAGAAACTTTCTCAAAACCACCGTGGCCGCCGGCGTGGGACTTTCCCTGTTGGATACCCCAGCCCGGTTATTCGCAAATGTCAAAAAAGAAAAAGTAAGAGTAGGCCTTATTGGGGTAGGCGCCCGCGGACAAGGTCATTTGAATTTATGCCTGCATCGTGATGATGTAGATGTCGTTGCCATCAGTGATCCCGATATCAACTTTGCTATTCCACAATGCCGCGAACTGATCGCAAAGGCATACGGCGGCAAAAGGAAAGTAGCGGAATACACTAATGGCCCGGAAGATTTTTACAACATGCTGAAAAGGGATGATATCGATGCAGTGATCATCGCTACTCCCTGGGAATGGCATACCATCCAGGCTGTAGCAGCCATGAAAGCAGGTAAAACACCTGCCGTGGAAGTATGCGGAGCCTCCGATGTTCAGGAGTGCTGGAGCCTCGTGAATACCAGTGAAGAAACCGGTATTCCCTTGTTTGGTATGGAAAACGTGTGTTATCGCCGGGATGTAATGGCAGTGCTGAACATGGTACGCCAGGGCCTTTTCGGAGAAATCACACACCTGCAGGGCGGCTATCAGCACGATTTACGCAAGGTAAAATTCAATGATGGTAAACAGATTTATGGCGGTGGCGTAGAGTTTGGCGACAAAGCCATCTCTGAAGCCAAATGGAGAACCAACCATAGTGTACACCGTAATGGAGACCTCTATCCTACTCATGGCCTGGGTCCTGTTTCCAACATGATCAACATTAACAGGGGAAATCGCTTGCTGTCGCTCACTTCTGTGGCAACAAAATCACGCGGATTGCATAAATACATTGTTGATAACAGTAGTGCAGATCATCCAAATGCAAAAGTGGAATTCAAGCTGGGCGATATCGTCACAACATTGATCCGTACCAACAACGGCGAAACAATCATGTTATCGCATGATACCAATTCGCCACGTCCTTACTCTCTCAACTTCAGAGTGCAGGGTACCAACGGGTTGTGGATGGATGATACTGCTTCTGTGTATGTAGAAGGAAAAAGTCCTTATGATGAATGGGAAAAAGCCGGCAATGAAAAAGAAGCTGGCAGCTATATGGCGAAATATGATCATCCGCTATGGAAACGCTTTACCGCCAGTGCAGCAGGTGCTGGCCACGGAGGCATGGACTGGTATGTGGTGAATTCATTTATTGAAAGTGTGAAACGTGGAGCACCGTATCAGCTTGATGTATACGATCTGGCAACATGGTACGCGATCACACCATTGAGTGAGCAGTCTGTAATGGAAGGGGGCAATGTGCAGTATATTCCTGACTTTACACGCGGGCGGTGGATTAACAGGAAGCCGGTTTTTGCACTGGACGATCAGTACTAAATAAATTAAAAAAGCCCCGCAGATTTGCGGGGCTTTTTTAATTTATTTAATTAATTATCTCTTACCTACCTTATGGCCGGCTACAGCATAATAAAGAATGTAGATGTAGCAGGGAACCATACAGTAAAGGAATGCATGTCTGAAATCAATTGATTCTGAAAACAGGAAATTGAATAAACTCTTGCTGTTATAAAGGCCACCATATATCTGTGGTAAGATAGCGCCTCCGGCAATACCCATTACCAGTAATGCAGAACCTATTTTAGTAAACCTCCCCAGCTTGTAAATAGCCAGTGGCCAGATAGCAGGCCACATCAGTGCGTTGGCTAGACCTAACAAAGCAATAAAGGTAACCGCCATGTAACCTGTGGAGAAGAAAGCCCCCACAGTGAAAACGATACCCAGTATGGCAGATATCCGCAGGCTCATATCCTGTGAAAGGTATTTAGGAATAGTGATGATACCTGTTATATAACCTACCAGCATGGCTACCAGTGTAAACGAAGTAAAGTACTTGGTTTTATCCAGGCTCATGCCCAGGGATTTGCCATAGGTTCCAATTACGTCACCTGCCATTACTTCCACACCTACATATACAAAGATGCAAAGCACTCCTAATAGTAAATAAGGATATTGGAAAATGCTGGTACGTTTGGTAGCAACTACTGCACCTGCTTCTTCAGGAGCATCTGCTGTTTCTATTTCAGGAAGTGAAGAGCGGTTAATCATAATAGCTACCAGTACTAATACAATAGCAATTACTATATAAGGCATGATCACTCTTGAAGCAAGGCTATCCAGCAATAAAGCTTTCTGGGCAGCATCGGTGGTTTGTGCAATCTGCTGTTCCAGCGAAGTTGCATTTTTCAATACAATAGCACCCAGCACCAGTGGGCTGATAGCTCCGGCAATTTTATTACAAATCCCCATGATACTGATGCGTTTTGCCGCACTTTCGATGGGTCCTATAATACTCACGTAAGGGTTGGAAGCTGTTTGTAGCAATGATAAACCGGCACCCTGTACAAAAAGACCTGTCAGGAATAAGCCGAAACTACGGCTGTTAGCAGCAGGAATGAAGATCAGTGAACCCACTGCCATTACAACAAGGCTCAATGCCATTCCATTTTTAAACCCTGTTTTATTAATAACAAATGATGATGGCACAGCTAATACAAAATATGCCATGTAAAAAGCAAATGTTACCAGCAGCGCCTCAGAGATATTAAGATTACAGGCTATCTGCAAAAACGGGATCAGCGTTCCATTCACCCAGGTAACAAAACCCATCATGAAATAAAGAATACCTAGAATGCTGAGAGCCTGCACGTAACTGGCCTGTTTAGGCCCGGCAAGGGACGATGACGCGGTGTTAGCCATACTGCTGCTTTAATGTTTTTTATAGATTTGATTGATATTTGCGAACATACTTAACAAATTCCGCATTTCATAATGATTAACGACCAAGTCTGCCCTATTAATAGACAGATGCTAATTTTATATCTTAAAAGGCTTAAAAAGTATACCTTAAAGAGGCCGTTTTAGGAATTAATTAAATTTCATTTGTTTTAGATAGAAATTTTACAACATATTAGCTAAAACGTTTTTGCATCAGAAAAATACTCATAAATAATTTGAATATTTAGGAATTGTCGAAAAATAATTTATACATTTAACACGCAAAAATTACAGTAATTTATCACGTTTATGGCTCAACAAACAAAGCAAAGTACACATCCTTCTTTCTTTGTACTGATACTTGTATTTTTTTTCTGGGGATTCGTGGCTGCTTCAAACAGCATTTTTATTCCCTTCTGTAAGGCCCACTTTCACTTGAATCAGCTGGAATCTCAGCTGATCGACTTCTCATTTTATGGCGCTTACTTTATCGGCTCGTTACTGCTGTATCTCTTTTCAGCAATACGGGGCGTAGACATTTTAAACAAGATCGGCTACCAGAAAGGAATTATTTACGGCCTGCTCATTTCTGTAGTAGGTGCCGTTGCATTAATCGCAGCAGTGAATATCGGTAATGGCATGGCCAATACCACCTATGCCTTCTATCTTATTTTAGGAGCGTTCTTTATTGTAGCACTGGGATTTTCTCTGCAGCAAACAGCTGCAAACCCTTTCGCTATCTTATTGGGAGATCCTGCAAAAGGTACACACCGCCTCAACCTGGCGGGTGGTATCAACTCTTTTGGAACCACTATCGGCCCGCTGGTAGTAAGTATCCTGCTTTTTGGCGGTGCCAAAAATGCTTCTGATGCTGCACATACAGACATCAGTAAGATCAACACTTTATATATACTGCTGATCGTGCTCTTCCTGGTTGCAGCAGTTATCTTCTGGTTCTCTAAAATGCCTAAAAGCACTTCTGACGAACCATTTGAACAATCTACCAAAGCCAGTGGCGCTCTCACCGCTATCACAGCGTTGTTCGTGCTCATCCTGGTAGGTATCGGCCTGCAAAAAGAATTACCATTCTTTATTACCGGCATCGTTGGTATCCTCGGGATCTTATTTTATGCTAAAATTACTTCTCAGAAGAACAGCGAAGGCTGGGGCGCTATGAAGTACCCTCAGCTGGTACTCGGTATGATCGCCATTTTTGTTTACGTAGGTGTGGAAGTAACCATCGCCAGTAACATGGGCGCTCTGCTGAAACATCCGGGTTACCTCACACTGGAAGGATTGTCTGAATCACAGATAGATCCTTACGTATCCCTTTTCTGGGGTAGTATGATGGTAGGCCGCTGGACAGGTGCTATCACTGTATTCAACTTTTCAAACAGAACCAACAAACTGCTCTCCATTATAGTACCATTCGTGGCTTATGGTGTAGTATTGGGGGCAAACTCACTGAAAGGAACCGATGTTAGTGTATTATATCCTTATGCTGGGGTATTGGTTATCCAGGTTATCGGTTTCTTTGCCGGTCAGGATAAACCAGCTAAAACATTAATGATCTTTGCTCTGTTAGGTATATTGGCAATGGTAACCGGTTTAGTGACTACCGGTTCTGTTTCTATCTTTGCTTTTATCAGTGGTGGTTTATTCTGTTCTGTAATGTGGTCTTGCATCTTCGCATTATCCATCGCAGGTTTGGGCAAATATACCAGCCAGGGATCTTCCTTCCTTATTCTTATGATACTCGGTGGCTCTCTCATTCCTCCCGTACAGGGCGGTCTGGCAGATATTCCATTTATTGGGATTCACCATTCTTATATAATACCAGTGATATGCTTTGCATACCTGGCCTTTTTCGCATTCAGAGTTAAAAACATATTAAAATCACAGGGCATTGATTATGAGTCAGCAATTAGCGGTGGGCATTGATATAGGAGGCACCAATACCAAGTTCGGCATAGTAGATCGCAGAGGTAACATTCTTTGTGATGGTCGTATGTTAACAAATAAACATGAAGATGTAAATGCGTTTCTGGACGAGTTGCACGGTCATCTGTCCTTACTGATCACCCAGGTGGGTGGTATGGAAAACATCAGAGGCATCGGCGTAGGTGCTCCTAATGGTAACTTTTATACGGGCAATATAGAATATGCCCCTAACCTTCGCTGGAAAGGTGTTATTGAACTGGCAAAATTGCTGGAAGCTAAGTTTGGCGTACCGGCTATTCTTACCAATGATGCTAATGCTGCTGCATTGGGTGAATTCATGTATGGTGCAGCCAGAAGTATGAGAGACTTTATTGTTATCACCCTGGGAACAGGTGTGGGTAGCGGTATCGTTGCAAATGGTCAGCTGATTTACGGACATGATGGTTTTGCAGGAGAACTGGGACACTGTATTGTGATACCTGGTGGCAGACTTCATACAGGTACCGGTGCACGCGGCTCGCTCGAAGCATATGCTTCTGCTACCGGTGTTACCAATACTGCATTGGAATTCCTGGCCAGCCGTCCGGATACCAAAAGCATCCTGCGCGACCTGAAAAAGGAAGATATCAATTCCAAAACAATTTATGAAGCTGCTATGAAAGGCGATCCGCTGGCCATGGAAGTTTATGAATTTACAGGTAAGATATTAGGTGAAGCTTTAGCTAACTTTGTGATGTTCTCCAGTCCTGAGGCAATCGTACTGTTCGGCGGTCTTACAAAAGCCGGCGACCTGATCATGAAGCCAGTACGTGAGCATATGGAAAAGAACCTGTTGCCTATTTTCCAGAATAAGGTAAAACTGGTCTTCTCCGAACTGCAGGAAAGTGATGCTGCCATATTAGGCGCCAGCGCACTTGCATGGGAGATGAAAGACTAAACTTCATAAATAAAAAAATTATGCAAGATCGCAGACATTTTTTAAAAGCAGCGGCACTGAGTGCCGCTGCTTTATCTTTAGATGGGGTATCATCACACGCAGCCCCTTACGTAAAAGGCTCTAAAGCAATTAAGCCAATCGTATTGTCTACCTGGGACTTTGGCCGTGCTGCTAACCTGGCCGCCTGGGAGGTTCTTAAAAAGGGTGGCCGCGCACTCGATGCAGTAGAAGCCGGGGTGAAAGTACCCGAAGCAGATCCTAACAATCATACTGTAGGTTATAGCGGTTATCCCGACCGTGATGGTCGTGTTACCCTGGATGCCTGTATCATGGATGAACTGGGTAATTGCGGCTCCGTAGCTGCACTGGAACATATCACCCATGCTATCTCAGTGGCCCGGCTTGTGATGGAAAAAACGCCACACATAATGCTGGTAGGTGATGGTGCCCTCCAGTTTGCGCTGTCGCAGGGTTTTAAGAAAGAAAACCTGCTTACACCGGAATCTGAAAAAGCGTGGAGAGAATGGCTCAAAAAATCAGAATACAAACCTGTTATGAACATCGAGAACAGTTCATACAGTACTGAAAAGGAAACCACCTTTAACCCGCTTAAACTGCCAGGAAATGTATACAACCACGATACCATTGGTATGGTGGCAATAGATGCAGCAGGTAATCTTTCCGGCGCATGTACCACCAGTGGTATGGCCTTTAAATTACATGGCCGCGTGGGAGACTCTCCTATTATTGGTGCAGGATTATATGTAGATAATGAAGTTGGTGCAGCTACCTCTACCGGTGTGGGTGAAGAAGTGATCCGTATAGTAGGCAGTCACCTGGTAGTAGAACTGATGCGTCAGGGATATTCTCCCGAAAAGGCTTGTAAAGAAGCAGTAACACGCATTGTGAAAAAGAATCCCGAAAGAGCTAAAGGCCTGCAGGTAGGCTTCCTGGCAGTAAATAAAAAAGGAGAACACGGTGCTTACTGCCTGCAGAAAGGCTTTAACTATGCTGTACTTTCCAATGATTCGAACAATGTGCTGATTGATGGTAAAAGCTACTTTTAACGATGATAACACTTGAAATATGTGCGGGCTCTGTTGCTTCCTGCATAGCAGCAGAACAGGGTGGTGCTCATCGCATAGAACTGTGTGATAATCTGCTGGAAGGTGGTACCACTCCCAGTTATGCCACCATTGCTCTTGCCAGGGAAAATGTGAAGATTGACCTCTACCCGATTATCCGTCCACGTGGTGGAGATTTTTTGTATGATGACCTGGAATTTTCCATCATGCAAAAGGATATTGCCGTTTGTAAGCAACTGGGATGTAATGGCGTGGTAATAGGTTTGTTAACCGCCGATGGCAGAGTAGATCTGCCCCGTACCAAAATGCTGGTAGAACAGGCATGGCCGATGGGGGTTACTTTTCACCGTGCCTTTGATATGACCGCAGATCCCTTACAGGCTCTTGAAGATGTTATTGAAACAGGTTGCGAACGCATCCTCACTTCCGGGCAGCGCAATACCGCTCCTGAAGGAACTGATCTGCTGAAAACGCTGGTGAAACAGGCAGATGGCCGCATCATCATCATGGCAGGATCCGGTGTAAGGGCAAATAATATTGCCCTGCTGGTAAAAGAAACCGGAGCTGTCGAATTTCATACTACTGCAAGATCATATATTGAAAGCGGGATGAAATACCGTAATCCCCATGTAAGCATGGGAGGCATTCCCGGTGTGCCGGAATATGGTATCTCCCAAACCCAGGTACAGGATGTGAAACTGATCCTTGAACTGGCACAGCAAGCCGCTGCAGAATGACATTAAAACCAAAACGCTGAATACCTTATTGGCATTCAGCGTTTTAGTATCAAGCTTTCGTCTTTCCTATTTTCTACATCATCAAATGTCATTGTAATAAACCTCTTCACATATCTTATAGTATAAACGTAATCCGGCCCATTACAGTTTTAAGATTTTGTTAAATGTACCTTATACATTTATAAGAATTTCTGGTTTATTCTTAACCAAAGCATAAAGTTCTATTAGATTAGAGAGATTTTTTTTAATTTTCCGTTTCGTTTTTAAACCGCATCTAATTCAAAACACTAATCATGACGCTTAATCATCAGGAAATTGAACTGATTGACAGTTTCGAACAGATAGCCGTGGATATACATCCAACCGCTAAAGAGGGTTCCAGAGCAGTTGCGCAGGAAATAGCAGCACTAATTAAATCAAGACAAGCCGCTAATCAGAAAGTGGTTTTAGGTCTTGCAACAGGCTCAACTCCTAAATACCTCTACGCCGAACTAATCCGGTTACACAAGGAAGAAGGGCTGAGCTTTAAAAACGTAATGACCTTCAATCTGGATGAGTATTATCCTATTGAAGCAGATGCGCTGCAAAGCTACAACAGGTTCATGAAGGAACAGTTACTTAACCACATCGACATTCCTGAGGGTAACTATTTCATTCCGGATGGTACTATACCAAAGGAAAAGGTTAAAGAATACAGCGCAGCTTATGAGCGCCGTGTAGAAGAAGCTGGTGGTATAGATATCCAGATCCTGGGCATCGGTACAAACGGTCATATCGGGTTCAACGAGCCAGGTTCCAACCTGAATTCACATACCCGCCTGGTAACGCTGGACAACTCTACCAGGATGGCAAATGCTTTTGAATTTGCCAATATGAGCCAGGTTCCGCGCCTTGCCATCACTATGGGTCTCAGCACCATCTTCAAAGCTAAACGTATTATATTGCTGGCATGGGGTACCCACAAAGCAAAGATCGTACGCAGAGCAGTAGAAGGACATTCAACAGACCAGGTACCAGCTTCCCTGCTGCAACAACATCCTGATTGCAAATTTGTGATCGATGAACAGGCTGCTGAAGAGCTGACACGCTTTAAAGAACCATGGCTGACAGGAGATTGCGAATGGACGCCTAAAATGCGCCGCAAAGCAGTAACCGGCCTGGCACTGAAGCTGAACAAGCCCATCCTGATGCTGACCGACAGTGATTACAATGAAAACGGTTTAAACGATCTGATCGTTCAATATGGCTCTGCCTATGAATTGAATATTGAGGAATTCAACGGAATCCGCGATACTATCACTGGCTGGCCAGGTGGTAAACCAGGCGTACAGCCTGCTAGTCATCCTGAGCGTTCACAACCTCAGAATAAACGTGTAATTATCTTCTCTCCCCACCCTGATGACGATATCATCTCTATGGGTGGTACTTTTATACGCCTGCACGAACAGGGTCATGATGTGCACGTTGCCTATCAGACTTCCGGTAATATTGCAGTAACAGATGAATTTGTACTCCGCTTTATCGACTTCGCTGTAGGCTTCGAAGGCATGTTCGATATTGACCGCAGCAAAAGCTCACAGATCCTGGAAGATGCTAAAGCTTTCCTGAGAGTGAAAAAGCCAAGTCAGAAAGATACCCCTGAGCTCCGCGCTATCAAGGGTCTGATCCGCCGTGGTGAAGCAAAAGCTACCTGCCGTTATGTGGGTATTCCGGAAACGAACATTCACTATCAGAACCTTCCTTTCTATGAAACAGGATTAGTAGAAAAGAAACCAATGAGTGAAGCAGATGTTCAGATCACGGTAGACCTGCTGCGTGAAATTAAACCACAACAGATTTTCTGTGCTGGTGACCTGGCAGATCCACATGGTACCCATAAAGTATGTCTGGATATTATCTTCGCGGCACTCGAAAGACTGAAACACGAAGATTTCATGAAAGATTGCTGGGTATGGCTCTACAAAGGCGCATGGCAGGAATGGAATATCCATGAAATCGAAATGGCTGTACCAATGAGTCCTGACCAGGTATTGCAGAAACGTCTTGGTATCTTCATTCACCAGAGCCAGAAAGACGTAATACCATTCCAGGGTACCGATGTGCGTGAATTCTGGCAGAGAGCGGAAGACCGCAATGCCAATACTGCGCAGATGTACGACCACCTTGGCTTACAACAATATGCCGCTATGGAGGCTTTTGTTAGGTATCATTTCATTTAGGATATTATACTATAAAATAATCTGTATACCGGGGTGACTAAAATCATCCCGGTATTTTTTTATAAAATGGGCTCCCATCATTCTGATAATCAAGATTTCAGAATCAAAATATTTGTTACATTTATAAATTATAAAGTTTCAACCAATATCTTTTTAGCACCTGGGACAGTGCTATTGCAGAACCTATATTCCTACATTCTTATTTCAGTAGCTGTAGTTTGTTAATACATCTACCATTACTTTTAAAAACCAGTTCACGTTATGAAAATGGTCACTGCCAGCAAAGCTGCGGCCTATTTAGCACTGCTGCGTGCAATCGCAACAAACCTTCCATCAAAAGAAAGGAAATTCACAGATCCTTATGCGAAATTGTTTCTTCCCCCCTCACTTAAACTGGTAGAGCGGCTCTCAAGAATCCATTTAATCAACAGATTCATTTCCTGGTATATTGATCAACGCTGGACGGGTGCTTTAACTTCCTGCATAGCAAGAACCAGGCTCATAGATGTAATGACGGAGAATCTCGTAAAAGATGAAGGAGTCAATCAACTCATCATATTTGGAGCCGGGTACGATTGCCGGGTACACCGGCTGAAATTGAAAGAGCGCATTATGTTTGTGGAAGTAGATGATCCTGTAAAGCAACAGCTCAAAAGGAAAACTCTCGAAACATCACCGATCAAACCCGATACACAGGTGAATTATTTATCAGTAGATTTCCATACCCAAAAACTGGAAGACATATTACCCGAACTATTCCTTAATACATACTATAAAACATTGTTTATATGGGAAGGAGTAACCAATTATTTTACAGCTCCGATAGCAGATAAAATCTTCCAATACTTTAAAAATTTTCCTCCCGGTACTTTCATCATCTTTACCTATGTGGACGAAAAAGTACTTTCAGAACCGGAGCTGTTTACTGGTGCAGCAAACGTAGCTAAACTGCTGAAGAATAATAATGAATTCCTGAACTTTGGTATAGACCCGGCAAAAATTAATGACTTTCTTGCAGGCTATAATATGAAATTAATTTATGATGATAATGCGACCGTTTACAGGGAAACCTGCTTCGGCCCACAGGCAGCTAAAATGAAAGGATATGAATATTACAGAGTGGCATTAGCCGTTGTTCAATGAAAATAGCAATTACGGATGATCATTTGTATTTTTATATCTATGGAAACATACGATATACTGATCATCGGAGCCGGCCCTATAGGACTGGCATGTGGACTGGCAGCACAAAAGGCTGGATTGAATTACCTGATCCTTGAAAAAGGCTGCCTTACTAACTCCCTCTATAATTATCCACTGTATATGACCTTCTTTTCTACTTCCGAAAAGCTGGAAATAGGAGGCGTACCATTCGTTTCTATCAGTGCAAAACCCATCCGCCCGGAAGCTCTGGAATACTACAGGCGTGTTGCCGGATCCAATCATCTGAAGATAAAACTGTTTGAAGCAGTTGAAACAATCCAGCCTGCCGGAAACGGATATACGGTAGGAACAGTGAATACCTATTATTCAGCCAAACATATTATCATTGCCACCGGCTTTTATGATATCCCGAACAAACTGAATATTCCAGGTGAAAATCTTCCTAAAGTAACACACTATTACAAAGATCCCCACTTCTATTCCATGCAGAAAGTGGTAGTGATAGGTGCGAATAATTCTTCTGTGGATGCAGCCCTGGAAACCTATCGTAAAGGCGCGGAAGTAACAATGGTAATCAGGGAAGCCGGTATTGGCAAACGGGTAAAATATTGGGTAAAACCAGATATAGAAAACAGGATCAGCGAAGGTAGTATCAAAGCCCTGACACATTCTTCCGTACAGGCTATCAGGGAACACGAAGTGGATATCCTTACACCGGATGGTTTAATAACCATCCAGAATGATTTTGTGCTGGCGCTGACAGGTTATCAGCCAAACTTCAGCTTACTCGAAAAAGCAGGTGTGAGGTTGTCCGACGATGAAAAGAAGCATCCGTCTTACAATCCGGAAACCATGGAAACAAATATGCAAGGTATTTATTTAGCAGGTGTAGTATGCGGAGGAATGGATACCCATGTATGGTTTATCGAAAACTCCAGGGACCATGCCGATAAAATTATAGCACATATCAGCGCTAAATAATATTCACCTCCCTTTCAAGATCTACCCCGAATTTTTCATGTACACTATCCAGCACCTGCTGCGATAAGCGGTAAATGTCTGCACCACTGGCATGTCCGTAATTAACCAATACCAGGGCCTGTTTGGCATGTACACCTGCATCTCCTTCCCTGAAACCTTTCCAGCCACATTGTTCTATGAGCCAGCCTGCTGCCAGTTTATACTGCCCACCATCTACCGGATAAGCCACCAGTCCAGGATGTACTGCTTTTAACTGCTCATACACAGGGGCGGCAATAGTAGGATTCTTAAAGAAGCTACCCGCATTTCCGATCTCAGCAGGATCTGGCAGCTTGGAAGTACGGATATTGATAACAGCCTGACTGACAGCCTGTATGGACAATTCCGTTATACCCATCCTTTTCAGCTCTTCTTCAATAGCACCATACCTGATATTAAACTGCGGATGTTTACTTAATCTGTATGTAACAGAAATAATCGCAAACTGTCCCTTATACTTTCTTTTGAAAACACTCTCACGATAGCCAAATTCACAATCGCCATTATTAAAAGTATGGGTTGTAAAATCCTCCAGGTGGAAGGCTTCCAGTTCATAAAACGTATCCCTGATCTCCACCCCATAAGCCCCTATGTTCTGCATAGGACTGGCTCCTACATTTCCGGGAATCAGTGAAAGGTTTTCCAGTCCTGCACGGTTATGTTTAATACAGTCCATTACAAAGCCATGCCAGTTCTCCCCCGCCCCTGCTTTTACATATACAAACTCCTCATCCTCTTTTATAACTTCAATTCCTTTTATCTCGTTTTTAAGAAGAATGCCATCAAAATCTTTCGTAAACAGCATATTACTACCGCCACCTAAAATCATATGGGATAAACCTTTCACCAGCGGATCTGTTAGTATGGTACTTAGCTCTTCCACAGAAGAAAATGAAGCGAAGTAACGGGCTTGAGCAGGAATACCAAACGTATTAAAAGGCCGGAGCAAAACATTTTCAGATATGAGCATATGATCGGACAAAACTTTAGTAAATTTAACTACTGTTAATCAAACAAAGATAATAAAACCATGTCTCAAACAGCTGTCGTATTAGGAGCTACTGGTCTTACAGGTAATAGCCTGGTAACGCTGCTTTTGCATGATAACCGTTTCAGCAAAGTAAAAGTGCTGTTACGTTCACCTTCTTTGAAGCAACGCCCGGGACTGGAGCCCGTTATTGTTGATTTTGATGATGAAGAAAGCCTTACATCTGCATTGCAGGGCGATATGATTTTCTGCTGTATAGGCACTACCATTGCCAAAGCCGGCAGTAAGGAGAAATTCAGACAAGTGGATTTTGATATTCCTGTACGTTGTGCCACTATTGCCCGCAGACAAAATATCGCAGAGTTTCTGCTTATCAGTTCCGTTGGAGCCAATCCAAGGTCACGCGCTTTTTATATGCGTACCAAAGGAGAAACAGAGCAGGCCATAGAAAAGCTTGGATTCCCTACATTACATATTTTCCGCCCATCCTTATTAGTAGGACGCCGCCGGGAATTCCGTTTAGGTGACTGGATAGCCATGTTGCTCATACCAGTTTTTTACTTCTTTTTACAGGGAAGCTGGAGAAAATTCCGGCCCATTAAAGCCGTGAATGTAGCCAGGGCAATGATCAATGCCGCTGTCAATTCACCATCCGGTACACATGTTTATGAATCAGATGCCATCAAGGAGTTGGCAGGCAGATAACTACATACAATCCACATCCGGTACTATAATCACAGACCGGTATTGCTTTTCTGCCTGCAGTTTAACGAAATGTTCGCGCAGCAATTGTTTCGTTTGTGTAATCACTTTAGTATCGCGGGGTAACTTAATAAGCATTTCCTGCAGGTAGTTATTACGAACACGGCCTACTGGCGGTGCTGCCGGTCCTACCAGTTGCGGGCCAATATGCGGCCTTAACCAGTTGCTCAGAATATGTGCTGCCTGTTCTACTACCTCTTGCTTTTTATGCTTTAATGTGATTTTCAGCAAACGGTAAAATGGGGGATAACCGAAGTTCTGTCTTTCAGCAATTTCTGATGCATACATCCCCTTATAATCATGTGTAGTTACAAAGTGTAAGATAGGATGACGGGTATTACTTGCCTGGATAATCACCTTACCTACACCATCCCTTCTTCCTGCACGGCCACTCACCTGCTCCATCAATTGAAAAGCACGCTCATTCACCCGGAAATCGGGGAAGCTGAGCAGGCTATCCGCACTCAGGATGCCGATGAGATTTACATTGTCAAAATCCAGTCCTTTCACCACCATCTGTGTACCTACAAGGATATCAATCCCCCGTTGTTCCAGCAGTTGGATCATCTTATTATGACTATCCTTATTACGCACAGCATCCATATCCATGCGGGCCACGCGGGCCTTTGGAAATACCTGGATCAGGTCATCTTCTATCTTCTCGGTACCAAAATTCTTTGGAATCAGCGTATGACTGCTACCACAAGCAGCACAGGTATATACATACGGGTAACGGGTACCGCAATAATGACATTGCAGTTTATCCTGGTTACGGTGATATGTCAGTGATACATCACAGTTTTTACAATTGGGAATCCAGCCGCAGGTAGTACACATCAGGAAAGGAGAATAACCACGGCGGTTCTGGAAAAGGATTACCTGCTTATTATCAGTCAGGCTTTGTCCTATAGCAGCTTTCAGCTGAGGAGTAAAATTCTCCTGCATCGTTTTCTCTGCCTTTTCCTTCTTCAGATCTATGATCTCTATTTCCGGCATCGCCACTCCGCCAAATCGTTCCGTCAGTTCTACCAGACCGTATTTTCCCTGCTGTGCATTAAAATAGGATTCCAGCGCAGGAGTGGCAGAACCTAGTAACACTTTAGCGCCAAACAGGCCGGCATAATAAATAGCAGCATCTCGCGCATGATAACGTGGTGCAGGATCCTGCTGTTTATAAGAGGCATCATGCTCTTCGTCAAGGATGATCAGTCCCAGGTTATGAAATGGCAACAACAGGCTGGAACGTGCACCCAGTACTATCTGTAGTTCCCCACTCTTCACCTTATTCCAGATCTCTACCCTTTCATTATTGTTAAAGCGGGAATGATAAATCCCTATTTTAGTTCCGAAACTCTTTTGCAACCGCCGGATGATCTGTGCTGTCAAAGCTATTTCCGGCAGCAGGTACAATACCTGTTTACCACTGGCAATATGCTCTTCGATCAGCTTCATATAAAGCTGCGTTTTCCCACTTGAAGTAACTCCATGCAAAAGGGTTACCTGTTTGCTTTCAAAGCTGTGACGCAACGCTGTCAGCGCGTTTTCCTGTGCCGGACTTAATACAAAATCCACCTGTGCATCCGCCTTTCCCCCACCGGGTACACGATCTATTGTACGCTTCTCTATCCACACCACATTTTTGTCTACCAGCCCTTTCAGTTGTGCTGCCGATGCACCTGATTTTTTCAGCAGTTCACTCTGTAACACGCTGCCCTGTGTTTTCAGCAAATGCAGATATGCCAGCAGCAGTTCCATTTGTTTGGGAGCTTTACCAAGTTCATTGAACAATGCAGCCAGTTGCTCTTCTGCTTCATAGGTGGTATGCAACTGCACATAATTCTCTTTCTTCTCTTTATATACTTCCTTTAGTTCCTCATATACCAGCAGCACTTTTTTCTCTATCAGTTTTTTTATCACAGAGTATACATCTGATTTGTCGAGAATCAACTGTACCTCTTCAATCCGCAGCTCCTTGCGGATATGCAGCGCTTCTGCAACCAGGTATTCACTATCATCCAGACCGGTAAAATCATCCCCGAATGCATCGTTAAACAACAGCAATGTTTCACTGGACAGTTTCAGATGTGCCGGCAGAGCGGCATTCAAAACCTCCCCTTCTGTACACATATAATAGGACGCCAACCATTGCCAGAATAAAATCTGGTTCGGATATACTACAGGATCTTTATCCAGTATGTCCAGCAGATCTTTGGTTTTATAATCCAGCGGTGCCTGATTATGCAGCGCCTTTACAATACCGGTATATTTCTTTTGTTTGCCCAGTTGTACAGCCACGCGGCTACCCACCTGCACAGCGTCTTCCATATCGGGAGGCACCGAATAAGTGTAGTTCTTTGGCAAAGCCAGTGGCAGTATTACATCAGCAAATTTCATTCTCGGTTATTATTTCCAGCTTAACAGCTCTTCCTCCATGATATCAAACACCTGCTGCTTCAATGACGGCAGATCGTCCATTGTAAGTCCTTTAACTTCCACTGGAGGCAGATATACTACCCGGCAGCGGCCCGGGTTAATATTGAAAAGGCTGGTATGTGGTAAACGGACTCCGTTATCAAGATACAATACCGGACAAATAGGCGTTTGTGTTTCGATTGCTATACGGAAAGCCCCGTTATGAAAAGATTGTAATGGTTTGTTGGATTCATTGGTAGTGCCTTCCGGGAAAATCAGGATGGACACACCATGTTTCAGAGTGCTTATCATCTCGCGAACGCTACGTGAACGGGCTTTGGCATTAGACCTGTCTACCGGTACCACTGATTTTTTGTAGATGAACCCGAACAACGGGACTTTTTCCAGTTCTACTTTCCCAAGAGGCCGGAACGGTAATCTCATTACTCCCACGGCCAATGCAGCATCCAGGTATGAACGATGGTTCACCACATATATGCAGGGTGTTTTCGTTCTTTCACATTTATAGATCCTTTTAACTCTCATTCCCACCAATGGAAACCAGGTACGTGACCAGAACCAGAGAAAGTAAAATATAATATTCCCACCCTTTATCCTGCCAAGGGAAGAGGCCAGGAAAATAGGCGGGAGAATAAGCAACATAATGCCTACAAACATAATGGCAGCGTATGTGGCATACACAAGCCGAATCGGAAACAACAATAACTTCATAAAAACGGCCGGTCTCTTTTTAATCCGTAGCAAACCTGAAATTTACTGCAAGTGACCGGAAATACCTAATAAGGAGATGTAAATAGTGTACATGTTAGTTGCAGTTGCAATTCCATTCCTTATCCAGGTCTATACAGGTAACCACCCTTGTTACCGAGTCACAGGGCGCAAAAACGATCCGAAGGTGCTGCCCCTCATCTGAATAGCCCTCCAGCGCAAACGTAGGGCATGGCAGATCCATGGGATTGGACCTCTCGGTATTGATACGTCCTTCGGTAAGGATTTCAGTTACTTCCTCCTCTGTAATATGACGGCATTCCATCCGGCAACGGGCGTGAAGCGTATATTCCAACCGGGCATGCCGGTTCAGAATGGAAGGTTCATTTACTGTATTATGCCCTGACTTATGTGGAGGTGTGACAACACGTGGCCCTTTCCACCATTGCTGATGCCAGGCCATAAATAATAATAAAGCCAGTAATATGACAGGTATATACTTACCCTTTGATCTCATGTGGTGCTCTGATTACTAATCTATTTACTAAGATACGCTTACACATTGCTCAAGCGACGGCAATCTATATAATTTTAGCAATATAAGCGGTATTAAATTAGCATATGAGGGGCACATCGCAAAAAGATGTTAACTTTGCCAACTTTATGACAACAGGTAAAACAGTAGCATTTCATACACTCGGCTGCAAGCTGAACTTTTCAGAGACCTCCTCTATAAGCAGGTTACTGGAACAGGATGGTTTTGTGAAAACAGATTTTGACGGGCAGGCCGACGTATATGTGATCAACACCTGCTCTGTTACAGATAATGCAGACAAGGAATGCCGCCACCTGGTGCGCCGCATCCAGAGACGGGCACCGGAAAGCATGGTTGTAATAACCGGCTGTTATGCCCAGCTGAAACCAAAGGAAATCGCCGAAATTGAAGGGGTAGACCTGGTACTCGGTGCTGCCGAAAAATTCAACATCGTAGAGCATCTCAAAACCCTTACCAAAGGTGATAGTGCCAAAATATGCTCCTGTGATATTGAGGACGTAAACACTTTCCATGCGTCGCACTCCCAGAACGACCGTACCCGCACCTTCCTGAAAGTACAGGACGGCTGCGATTATACCTGCTCTTTCTGCACCATTCCTATGGCCCGCGGTAAAAGCCGTAGTGATAGTGTGGCTAACGTGACCCAGCTTGCCACTAACCTGGCAGCCAGCGGCGTTAAAGAAATTGTACTGACAGGCATCAACCTGGGTGATTTCGGGAAAGGCCTTGAAGGAGGTAAAAAAAGAGAAGAGAACTTCTTTGAACTGATCCAGGAACTGGATAAAGTGGAAGGCATAGAACGCTACAGGATCTCCTCTATAGAACCTAACCTGTTAAGTAATGAGATCATAGAATTTGTAGCCAACAGCCGCAAATTCATGCCCCATTTCCATATTCCGTTACAAAGTGGCAGCAATGAGATCCTTGGATTGATGCGTCGTCGCTATCGCCGGGAACTGTATGCGGAAAAGGTAGCCCTGATCCGCCAGTTTATGCCCCATTGCAGTATTGGCGTGGACGTGATCGTTGGGTTCCCAGCTGAAACAGATGAACACTTCCGCGAAACATATGATTTCCTGCATGCACTCGATGTTTCCTACCTGCACGTATTCACTTATTCAGAACGCGCAAATACAGGAGCACTGGACATCACACCCGTAGTACCTGTACATGTACGGAATGAGCGCAATAAAATGCTTCGTAACCTGAGTCTGAAGAAATTACAGTATTTCACTGAACAGCATATCGGACAAACCCGTAAAGTGTTGTTTGAGATACAAGGTAAAGATGGAATGATGGAGGGTTATACAGATAATTACATTAAGATAACAACTCCCTTCCGCCAGGAGTGGGTGAATAGTATTGTTGACTGGGATTTGAGATAAGAAATAAATCTTCCTTTTGCCATTCAGGTGTAAAGCCCATTTGTCTATAATCAAAATCTGGAAATTTAGCAATCAAATTCAATAATCGCTCTTTAAACCGGGCATCAGGATCTATTTTAGAGATCACAAATTGCATACATGCCAATATGCAATAAAGACTTGCATTATCCACTATTTCGGCCTCGTTTAAAAATCGCTTATTCTGTCTTATTGGCATAACGGGACGAATAGGAGTAGTTGTAAATACCAGCTTTGAATGATGTGCACATTTATTTCTTATAAATGTGAAAGCATGTAACCAGGATGGCAAAAGATTCTTAGCAGATCCAAAGTAGTGGCAGATATCATTACGTACTTCCGGATCCCCTAGATGCTCAAACATAAGTGATATTTTCCCAAAAGTTAGTAACTCCATGATCATCCAGGAAGGTGGAAATTCGGGTGTAGTAAATTCCCTCATATATCCTCTGATAAAATGATAATCTGATTGCTGATTACAATTTTCTTTCAGAAAAGACTCCAGCCCCGCAGAGTCATATGATGATGTAAAGTTGCTACTATTCAAATACCAATGCGGCCCATGTTTACAACTCATCCGGTCTGAAATCAAGGATTTCACCGCAACCTCTATCATCTCAATTCCATCAAATATAATATCTCTCAAATCTCTATCGAATGAATAGAGATCTATAATATGTTTAAAATCAGTTCCTTCAAGAAATCGACCCTCCCTGCCATTATAGTCTTTAAAATGTCGCATATAAACATTCAGTCGAAAATATCCGACATGTTTAAGCCATCTTTTGGCATTTTCTAAATCTGTGATTATTAATCCCTTTTGAACAAGAAGAGATATTTGTTCTTCGGGAGTAAGTGCGGGATAACAATAAGATCTCATATAAAAAAAATGACCCCCCAAAGTTGCGCATGAAACAGAGGCTTGGAGGGTACTGTTAACACGAATATACTACAATTATTTATTCCCAATAAAAAAATAGTGGATTATTTTCACGGAATTAATAAAAAAGAGATCAATACCAAAAGTTTGTGGAGTAGGAATGAAAATATTCTTTTGTGGTTGGATTCAGAAAGTAGGTTACCTGCAATAAAAAAGCCCCGAATTGCTTCGAGGCTTTCTGTGGGAGCTACTGGATTCGAACCAGTGACCCTCTGCTTGTAAGGCAGATGCTCTGAACCAGCTGAGCTAAGCTCCCTTGAAATTGATTCCATCTGGAACCTTATGTTGATAAAACGAGATCTTGTTGCTGGTACAAGATATTCCCTAAAATGAAAAAGCCTCAAATTACTTCGAGACTTTCTGTGGGAGCTACTGGATTCGAACCAGTGACCCTCTGCTTGTAAGGCAGATGCTCTGAACCAGCTGAGCTAAGCTCCCTAAATAATTAAAATCACTAAAGTAAAAAGAGTGGGAGCTACTGGATTCGAACCAGTGACCCTCTGCTTGTAAGGCAGATGCTCTGAACCAGCTGAGCTAAGCTCCCTTTTTACTATTCCACCAAACCGTTTGTCTGACGGGATTGCAAAGGTAAAAACTATTTTTATTCCACCAAATTTTTTTCCTGAATTCCCTTGTCAAAATCTCATTGCAGTCTCAACAACGGCTGCTATAAAGCATCCTGTGCTAATAAAAATTTCAATATACGAATGTACCGGGTGTATATTTCAGCAAGTGATTCTGCCGGGAAATCCTGGCAGAATCACTTACTGAAATATACAGATTACTAATTAGACTTGATGAACTTATTAGACAGATCCAGATTTTTATCATCCCTGATTTGTAATATGTACGGCCCTGCTGCAAGATTACTTACATCAATATCCTTTTGAATGGTGGTGATAGTACCCAGATAATAAGTACCCTTTATTTTGCCAGAGCTATTAATGATCCTCACAACAATTGGTGCGGCCATATTCAGCCTAAGATTTAAACGTAGTGTACTAACTACCGGATTTGGGTAAATCTTTGTATCAGGCGCATTACTAACAGTAACATCAAACAAATTTGCACTTATTTTTATATCTGTTTTTGTGCCTGTATTACCAACAATGATGCTTACATCATCGGTAGCAGTATTGTTATAAGTATCTGTTACTGTTAGCCGAAATACATAAGTACCCGTTATTCTAAATTTAACAACCGGATTCTCTACTTTTGAATTCACGAAGCTTTCGCCTTCTGGTCCGCTTACTTTTGTCCAGACATAATAGGATATGTATCCGCGATTTGTAGCATAGGAAGCAGAACCATCCAATCTTACTTTACTGACAGACGGATAATTTATGGTTTGATCAGCACCTGCAATGGCAAACAACAAATTGGCGGGATTAGGTTTTACATACACAGATAGATCATCTGTACTTATAGAACCTTTACTGTTAGTTATTTTTAACTGGAATATATATGTGCCTACACTAGTCAGCCGGTTCAGGTCAGTCTTAACCGCGGTGGGAGTAACGATGCTGGCTATGGTAGGCCCTGATATCTGTGTCCAGTTATAGTCTGTAATATTCCCGTCATTATCCATAGAAGCAGCACCAGTGGCGTCACTACTATTCCTTGGTTGTATAATGGTTTTATCCCTGCCGGCATTCGCCAAAGGTCCTTCTGTCAATAAAATAACACTTAGCCGGTCGCTGGAAACAGCTCCCTTATTATCAGTTACTATTAGCTCAAAAACATAATTACCTTTAGTTGTCAGCATACTTATTACTGGCATAGCTGTAGTTGCCGATGCGATAGTAGCAACAACAGGACCTGATACCTGCATCCAGGCATATGAAATGATTTTGCCATCCGGATCTGATGAAGCAGTGCCATCCAGTGTAGTTGTTGAAACCGGTAATAGTATTTTTGTATCGGAACCTGCAACTGATACAGGAGCCAGGTTTTTTATTGTGCCGGAATCATATTCATCTGCACCTATATCGTAAGCAGCACGCAAGGGCCTTTCCTCTCCATCTATATCCATCCTAAAATATGCACTCAGATTTTTACCTTTATTGAGCACAGGTGACCTTAATGCCAGATGGAAATCCTTAGCATTGGCATTAGAAAATCTAACCGCAGCGATATTTGCATAAGTACGATTATTTGAGGCAGTATAATTTATACCTGTCACTATATTCAAGGCCCTTAAATCTGGATTTACCAGCAAGTTATTGTAGAACAGATTTTTCCTGGCCACAGTACCATAACTATTCATAAAACGAATGGCATCCCGTCCATAATTAACGAAAGTGTTATTAAATACATTTACATGTAAAGGAAGAAAGTTGTTTTTAGTGGGCCTGTCATCAATAAAAAGTGCGTCTTTTTTTTGGGGAGTGCCATCGATACCTGCATCACTAATAATATTATTATACACATAACAAAGCCCGATACCCAGTATCTCTATACCACTTCCGGTACCTTTAATAATGCTGTTGTTATATACCTTTCCATTGGTTTCTCCTCCCAGAATAATACCAGCCTGCTGGCTCCCTATATTCCGAACACCATAATTCAATACTGAATTATTATAAATCTCAACGTTTTCAGGTGCAGATGCTACCTGTATACCATCATAGCCCGTATTTGCAGTAGTGATATTATAAACTCTCAGGTTATAGATACGAGGAGGCAACACATTTTTTTCCGTACTATCAGCGCAGGTTACTTTTATACCATTCGGCAAAGTATTTCCTATATAAATTCCTTCTCCTGATACATCGTGCACATAAATATCATGTAATTTCACATTACGCATAGCAAAATAAGGATACTGGTTTGCTCTATCACAGTCAGGGTTCACTTTAGCCATTACACCTACTTCACTTCCACTGATTTCAAATCTTTCTGCCTCAAAGTCGGTACATCCTTTACCCATTCCAAGACCTACATTCAGCTGTTTGCGAACCCCATTTATGACGAAACCATATTGGTCAGTAGTACCGGAGCCAGTAACCTTGAAATATTTAACGTTATTAAAAATTAATCCATAATTGCCTCCATTTCCCACTTTTACCTGGCCTCCACAGTTGATAAATATAATTGGTTTGGCTTCAGTACCGGTAAAGTTAAATAACTGGAGATACTTATAGTTACCAGCATGAATACAAACAGTATCGCCCGGTTGCACATTCAGGCTATCTCCGTTAATAAAGCTGCCGCCGTCAGCTCCTGGTGTAAGCAGGAATTTGCAATTACTGCATCCGGGAACTGCCCCTCCTACCGGATTTACTAATACTGTAACATATGCTGTGCTCGTAATACCAGCCGCATCTTTCACTGTCAGCCTAAATTTATAAGTACCAAATATCAGATTTCTCACAGTGATTTTAGCCGTATTGGTACTGCTGGAGATTGAAATAGGATGGCCTGAAACAAGTTTCCAGGCATAACTGACAATCCTGCTGTCTGGCGCTATTAAAGATGAACCATCAAGTATAAGACTGTCCTCTGGTAGTGTAATGGTTATTTTATCTCTTCTCTTGGTTGCTATTGGCGGAGGAGTCGCTTCTGCTATATCAGGTCTTCTGTAATTCAGCATCCATTCGTAAATGTTTGGAGACTGATAAGTGTGTGTTACATCATAAGCTTTATCCCATACAATATAATTGTGTGTATCTCCTGCATAGGAAGTAGCAATAACGGGAGATTCCGGGTTGCAGGCATTGATCCTGTCAACATAATTATTCTGGTTATTAATAAAAGTGTCTCTACTGCCGCAAAGAAACCATGTAGCAATATTACTGGTGGCGATATTGCAAAGGCCGGCTAATTTATTAGTATCTATAGGTGCAGTAGATACCGGTACAATTGCCGCCAGGTTTTTTGAATAATTGGTACCTGAAGCGGCATAGTTCAAAACCCCATAACCACCGGCACTATATCCGGTAAAATAGATACGGGAAACATCAATACGATATTTTGATTTAATATCATCCAGAATACTCTGGAGCATATCTTCACCGGCCAAACCAGTGGGGATTTGAGGTGAAACAGTAATGAATTTGAATAATTTTCCGCCAACTATAAATTGCATTTTTGCACCCTGCGCAATGATCTTTGGCATACCTTGATTAAGCACAACATTAACATTTGTACCACGTAGGCCTAAACCATGAAGAAATATAATGAGAGGATAACGGGTAGACGTACTATCATAATCATCGGGTAAATGTAGCCACGCTCCAGTAGTTGCACCTGGGGCTATATTGACTGTAATTTGTGTTTGATCCCCCTGTGCACGGCTCAGGCAAGGATAAAATATGCTCATCGTCAGGCTCACAGATAGTAATAACCTGCGTATGGTTAGGTTTTTCAAAGTTCTTTAATTTAAAATAGGATCCTTCAATAATCTTTAAATTTTTTTAGTCGTTGCCAGCAGGATAGCATATAGTAGTTATGACGGCAAACGATTATATAGCAGGAAGATAGGACGCTGGTAATTAAAGCGATATAATATACTGGGGTAATGCCTTGTTGTGACTACCTGCCCGTTATAATAACATTCCATGTAGAAGGAATGTTTAATAATTTAAAAAGCACGGCTTAAAACCATAAAAGTGCGTAGCGGTACTCTACAGTAGTGGCCAAGTTCATGCATTGAAAAGTAAGCATGCATACTAATTGTATTGTAAGATCTCCAGTTAACAATTTTAACATTCCTTTAAGTCAAAAGCAAAAATCGTCCATCATTTGCGGCATTTTATCCAACCATTAAAGGCATCAGATCGCTTAATTTTATGCCAATAAAAAATGGACTTATGACAAATTGGAAGATTGATGATTCACACAGCGAAATAGGATTCAAAGTAAAACACCTGATGATCACAAATGTTAGTGGTTATTTCACCCGGTTCTCCGGAAGTATTCAAACAAACAGCGATGACTTTCATGATGCAACGATCGCCTTTGAAGCTTCAACCGATAGTATTAATACACAAAATAAACAACGGGATGAACATCTTATGAATGGCGACTTCTTTGATGCAGCCAATTTCCCTAAGATCAACTTCGTGTCTAAAAAAGTAAAAAAAATAACTGACGAACAGTATAAGTTACTGGGCGACCTTACTATAAAAGGCCATACACATCCGATCGAGCTGGAAGTAACACATAATGGTATGACAATAGATCCTTATGGACAAGAGAAAGCAGGCTTTGCACTGAAGGGACGGTTACACCGCACAGATTATGGCTTACGCTGGAATGCTTCTACTGAAGCGGGAAGTATAGTGCTAAGTGATGAAGTAAAACTAAACATGGAAATACAACTTGTGAAATCATAAAGTTGTATTTCAAAAAATATTATGGAAATAGGAATAGATAGTTTCGCCGCCAGATTTAGTGAAAATGCGGCTACAGCAATCAATGATAAAGATGCTATGAGTCAATTGCTGGATAGAATTGAGCATGCAGATAATTCAAACCTTGATATCTTTGGCATCGGAGAGCATCACCGGAAGGGCTTTCTTGATTCCGCGCCAACACTCATTCTTGCTGCGGCAGCTGCCCGTACAAAACGCATACGACTTACAAGTGCTGTTACAGTACTTAGTGCTATCGATCCGGTAAGAGCATTCCAAAACTTTGCTACACTGGATCTGATTTCCAATGGCCGGGCTGAAATGGTTGTTGGACGAGGCTCGTTTACAGATGCCTTTCCGTTATTCGGTTATAGCCTTGGAGATTATGATGAACTTTTTACGGAGAAGCTGGATCTTTTGCTTAAGATCCGTGAGAACGAGTTTGTTACCTGGTCAGGAAAATTCCGGCCAGCACTAAAAAATCAGCCTGTTTATCCAAGACCGTTACAAGACCCTCTGCCTATTTGGTTGGGAGTAGGTGGTACACCACAATCGTTTGTTCGTGCCGGTATGTTGGGATTGCCGCTGATGGTGGCCATAATTGGCGGAGAAACACACCGTTTTCGTCCACTGATCGACCTTTACAGAGAGGCAGGATTAAAAGCGGGGCATTCGCCTGAAAAACTACAGGTAGGATTACATTCATTAGGTTATGTGGCAAATACCACAAAGGAAGCTATTGACGGTTTCTATCCAGGCTACGCCGCAAGTATGACCAATATAGGAAAGGAACGTGGCTGGCCTCCGATGACAAGAGCACGATTTGATGACCAAATGGGACCAAAGGGAGCTTTGCTGGTTGGAAGTGCTGAAGAAGTAGCGGAGAAAATTCTTCGTCATGCCAATGCGCTTGGAGGGATTTCCAGACTTACTTTTCAGATGGATAGTGCTGAGTTGACACACGAAAAACTTATGGAATCCATTGGACTGATCGGTACACGTTTGAAACCATTAGTTAACGGATAGAAAGATTTTAATGGTATACACGAGTAAGCATTTTACTTTCAATTGCTGAAAGGTTTATTTGAGAGGAGGTTTGAAATTCGGGTTGTTGCTGCAAGCGGTTCTTTTCCCTGAAACCATTTTTCACTGCTTTCAGCAAATCGTTTTCAGCCTCCTTTGGCTTGTTCTCCCGTGCATGCAGGATGGCGGAAAAATACCAGGCTTCGCTATTGGTGGGATCAACTATTTTATACAATTCTACATAGTACCGGCCTTCGTTGTTCGCGTTTCTGTTAATCAGTTGGTTGCTGTATGAATAAAATGCCAATGACAGGTAGGCTAGCAGTCGCTGATACATTCCACTTTCGGCGGTTTTAATATGAGCCTTTGTCTGCAGTTCGGAGATAGTTTTTTCCCAATAGGCCATATCAATCTGCTGAAAGTGTTCTCCATAACCAGCCTTTATGTTCAGTTCAGTAACCAGTAAGTGTTCCTGCTCATGTTGTTGCTTTAGATAAAGCGAATTGCCTATAATGGAAACGGACTTCTCTTTAAACCAGGTTACTTTATCTGTTAATCCGTTAAGAAAACTTATTGAGAGCTGACATTCCTGTTCAGCCTTTATAAATTGATTTGCTTTATAATACGCCTCAAGTCTTTTTTTACTTTTCTCAATATAGAGGTTGATAAGTGTATCGTCTTTAGGTATAATTCCTTTCTGCATGGCATCGAATTGTAATCCTGCAAAAGCCGTGTTCATACTATTTTCAGGAGCCCATTCATGCTTTCCGTCGAAAAGAATAATATGATGCCGCGTGCGACTTCTATTAAGCTCATTTTCGAATGCCATTATATCAGTTAAATTCAGATCACCTTCACCTGCTATTGCAGTGTAACTAAAGGCGAAATCACCTGCGGGAGTTCCATCCGGCAAACCTGCGCCATTTGCTATTACCCCCTTTATTGCAGGATATTTTAAAGCTACATAACCTGCTGCCTTAGCACCGCCAGAGAATCCGCATGTATAGATCCGGTTACTGTTGATCTTTAACCGGCTCTGCGTATCCTCAGACAAATGACGCCAGATATTTTCCGTAGTTGACCAGTCGTTTCCGTTTTTTGAATTATTACTGCCGATTAAAATATAACCATACGTATCCGCTAATGATTTGTATTTATTTAATGGAATTACTCCGTCGGCATGCGCATCGAAAAAATAAATTACAGGTAATGCTTCCTTATTACCTTTTGCCGGAATATATAATGCATAGGATTGCGAAGAATCCGTTCTACAAATTACAGTATCAATTATTTTTCCTGTCCCGAAAGAATCGGAAATGTTGACAGCAGTAGTAGTGCCTGTCTTTGTGGAATTATTATTTGCGCAGGCACTGATATAAAATACGAGAATCAGTGTAATAAGCTGGTTTGTTTTCATATACAAAAATCAAACGTTATTCATTGTCCTTATTCCCTTTGAAAATGCGTTTCACAACCTTGCCCAGTTTGTTCAGATTGTCCAGTTGTTCCTGTATTGGTGCCAGTGTAAGATCCTCGGGTTGCAACCCTGCTTCCACATAATCGATCTCTGTTTGCTCGGGATAAATCAGGATAACATTGTTATCATTAAAGTGCTTGCTTAAACGTGCCGATATCCCTTCAAGATAAGGTTTGTATGAGATGGTTCCCTTCCGTGCAGATACAACTACGATCAGATCATTACTGGTGATTTCCTGGGCAAGTACCAGCAGTTCTTCCACATCATCAAACTGTTTAAATATTATATCAACACTTTGTTTTAATTGCAGCAATCTTGCTTCTATTACCACCTGTGTTTTATGGTGACAGTATACCGCCAGTCTCGCTCCTACCTGCTTGTTCAGCTGGATGATCTTTTGCAGATAATGTGAAAATCCTATCTCATACTCAGCATTCTTAGGCATCACCAGTACCAGCTTCCTCGTAGTATTCAGCGGATAATTAAAATCACATACATACACTGTTTCCCATACGCTATGCAGTACGTTATTCAGCGTTGTACCAAAGATGGAACCGAATAGGCGGTCTGTTGTGCTGGTCTTATCAGCCCTTCCCAGGATCACATCAGTAATCATCAGTTCTTTGGCAGCACGTGCAATACCATCAGATACGTTTAAGTCTATACGCGTTACTACCTGCACATTACTTTCTGTAGCAGCTGCATGTACGATCGCTGTTTCCATAATTTTATTCGTAAGCGGAATTTTCTCTTTCGCCTCTTCATCATCCTGTACCACTGCAAGCGGATAAATTGGTGTGGCAGACTGTGGATCTTTGATCATCACAGCAAAATCCAACATCGATACAATACGGTCTGCACCGGAAATAGGAATCAGTATGCGTTCCTGTGTATCTTCTGCTGCCGGTTTACGCTCCGCTTCCACAATGGCCAGTTTACGACCCGCACTTTCCGTAACAAATGAACTGACCAGGCAGGTAATCAATATCAGTACAACGGTACCATTCAGCACACTTTCATTGATAATTCCCATATTGAATCCTATCAGGATCACTGCAATTGTAGCAGCAGCATGCGCACTGCTCAATCCGAATATGACGTTCCTTTGTGTAGCTGTATACTTGAAAGTTATCTGCGTGAAAAACGATGCCAGCCATTTACTTGCAAGTGCCATAATAGTCAGCGATCCTGCTATCAGTAATGCTTCCGGCCCCTTCAGCAATACCCGCAGATCTACTATCATCCCCACGCTGATCAGGAAAAAAGGGATGAACAACGCATTACCTGTAAACTCGATGCGGTTCATTAAAGGAGATGTATGCGGGATCAGCTGATTCAATGCCAGTCCGGCCAGGAAGGCGCCAATAATTCCTTCTACCCCTGCCAGTTCAGCAAGGAATGCAGCGAGAAATACCAGTGCCAGTACAAAGATGAAGTGAGATGTTTTATCGTCTTTAATCTTCTTAAAAAACCACCTTCCTATCATCGGAAAAATCCAGAGGATAATAGCTGCAAACACGACGAGCGAAACGCTGAGCCGGATCCAGAAATCCTTATTAAGATTACCGGCAGCAGCCCCTGTAATGATTGCGAGTATCACCAGGACTGCAGTATCTGTGATGATAGTACCACCAACTGCGACTGTCACAGCCTCATTTTTGGTAATCCCCAATCTGCTGGCCAGTGGATAAGCTACCAGTGTATGTGTTGCAAACATGCTGGATACCAGCAGCGTAGCCATGAAATTAAAATGCAGCAGGTAAGTACATACAAAATAACCCAGGATAATTGGTATAAAGAACGTGAATGCACCAAATACTATACTGCGGTTACGGTTCTTGCGGAATTCTGTCATATCCAGTTCCAGACCTGCCAGGAACATTATATATAGTAATCCTGCTTTTCCAAAAAGATCGATGCTTCCTTTTTCGATGATCTTTAATCCGTGATCACCAATAAACATTCCTGCCAGTATAAGACCAATAATACTTGGAATACGAAACTTGCGTAAGATGATGGGAGCCAGGAGAATAATAAACAATACCAGTGAAAAGATTGGAACCGGATCCTTCAAAGGCAAGCTGATGTCCATTAATAAATTAGTGCCATTCAATACATTCATAAGCTTGATTCTAACAATTACAATAATAATGAATATCAGTCAATGCCCAGTGAATATGTTAATTAAATGATTATCAAATCTATACTCTGCTGTTTATGTTAAAACTTTACTATTTAATTTAACGATTATTAACTGTAATTTCGTGTAAAGTTTTTACCGGATATGAGCCAGCGGAAGCAAACAGGCACGCAAACTAAAGAATGGGAAGATGTATTGGTGGCCGAAGATGAACAGTTCCCATTTAGTCTTATCGTTTGGAACGATGATGTCAACACATTTGATTGGGTAATCCAGTCATTAATGGAAGTATGTGGTCATACGCAGGAACAGGCCGAACAATGTGCACTTATCATTCATCACAACGGCAAATACGCTGTAAAAGAAGGTGAATTCATCAAATTACGCCCTCTTTGTGACGCATTGCTGGACAGAGGGATCAGCGCTACTCTCGAAGAAGCCATCACACGCTGATGTCCGTTTTTTTACTCAATGATCAGTTGATCTTTCCTCCCGTTAAGTTTGCAGATTCTGACGGACTTCTGGCTTATGGCGGCGATCTTTCTTCAGAAAGATTACTGCTGGCTTACCGTGAAGGGATCTTTCCCTGGTATAATGAACCACCTGCTTTATGGTGGAGCCCCAACCCCCGTTTTGTATTATTTCCCAATGAAATTAAAATATCTGCCAGCATGAAACAGGTCTTTAAAAAGAACCTGTTCACCATCACTTTTGACAAAGATTTTGAAGGTGTTATTGCCGGTTGTAAAGAAGCATATCGTCCTGGTCAGGCTGGTACCTGGATCACATCAGAGGTTGAGGCCGCATATACCAAATTGCATAAAGAAGGCTATGCACATTCCGTTGAATGCTGGCATAATGGTGAGCTGGCTGGTGGATTTTACGGTTTGCAGCTGGGGAAATGCTTTTTTGGAGAATCAATGTTTGCCAGGATAAGTAATGCTTCAAAGGCTGCTTTTATCACCTTTGTACAGCGTGCTCAGGAAGAAGGAATCCAAATTATTGACTGCCAGGTATATACTGAACACCTCGCCTCACTGGGTGCAGAGTTTATCAGCAGGGAAGAGTTTATTACGATTATTAAGAAATACCAGGATTAAAGTATACAAGATCCCCCGGATATCCTTGTGCCTTATTTCTTCTTAAAATTACCTTCAAAGAAACATTTCACACCTCTGTAGGCACCACACCCCCCTATTTCCTTGATACTCAATCGACCGGAAGAAAACTGAAAGGAAATACCGCAATCTGTATCCTTATCCTTGTATTCTCCTTTATTGGCAGAAGTAAAATGACCGGTACCAGATAACTCTCCTTTGCAACCCGTGGTTTCTTTGGAGAAAGAGATAAAGAACTGGAATGATTTAGGGTCGTTTCCATCGCGGATTGATACGATACTCAGTTCACCTGATTCGTAATCGCCGGAAAGTTTATGTTTGGCAGGAGAAGTCTCAATCGGATTAAAGATCTGACCGGCAGCAGCTTCCCCGCTGGAATTGGTCATAATCAGTGTGGTAGCACCTTTTGCATCAACACCATAAAATTCTTCTTTGGTGGATGAATGACCCGGACTCAGCTCCTTTTCCTCTGTTATTTTAATAACCTGCTTGTTATCTACAGAGAAATATTGAAGGCTTTTACCGGTACTGGAAACTTTGGCAACCAGCAGGCTGTTCAGGTAATGTCCTTTTTTATCAACCATGCACAGATAGGCTGTAGTAGCAGTCTTACCAATCGCTTTTACTACAAAATATTTCATATCTCCCCCTTCAAAGTATGACAGTGGGAAGAACTGAACCGGACTATCCGCAGGAAAGATTGATTTTGTCAGTGTATCTGTCAGGAACTGAGACATCAATTCCGGTGTAATAGCAAGAGAATCAGCCTGTACTACCTTTAATGAATCAGGTGTCAGCTTATAAGGCAATACTGTATTGGTAAATAACTGGCGGAAATCTTCAAATGTGAATTCGTCGCCAGCTCCCTTTTTATGTTTAGACTTACAGGACCCCAGTAAGCAGATGGCCAATAGCGCTAACACGAGCTTATTCATGCGTATTTGCTTGTTTATTACGGCCGAAAAGTTAAAGAAAAAATTGATATGAAATGTAAAAAATGTAAAGATGGTATGGAGTGCAATGGTCTCTGTTTGTAAATTTGACTATTATTATTTAGATTTACCTAAATTTTATTTTAAGAGATATGAACTTGTCTGTTTCAGAAGAGAATTATATAAAGTCGATTTACAAATTAGAGGAAGGACAGGATGCCGTTACTACAAATGCCCTTGCTTACGAACTGGATACCAAACCAGCTTCAGTAACGGATATGGCAAAAAAATTAAAAGAGAAAAAGCTCATCGCTTACGAAAAATACCAGGGAATCAACCTCACGCCTGAAGGCAAAAAAGCTGCCTTACAGATCGTACGCAGACACCGTCTATGGGAGTGTTTCCTGGTAGATAAACTGGGCTTTAGCTGGGAAGAAGTACATGAACTGGCAGAAGAACTGGAACACGTACGCAGTGAAAAACTCACCAACCGGCTAAGTGAATTTCTTGGAAATCCGGTAATAGACCCTCATGGCGACCCTATTCCCGATGCACAGGGCAAGCTGGGTAAACCCCGCACACAAACCTCCCTTCATAAATCGCAGGCCAAAAGACTGGAAGTTATGGCCGTGTCTGACAAGTCTACCGCACTACTGGAATTCCTCAATGCTAAAGGCATTCACCTGGGAACTCAGCTGGACGTAATAGAACGTTACTCTTTCGACAATTCAATTGAAATAAAGATCCGTAATCAACCTGCTTTTACAATCAGTGAACAGGTGTCAAAGAATATAATGGTTAAACCTATATGAATCATCAGCACACTTCCTTAAGCGACGTTCATCAGAGTGTAGATATGACCAATTCCGGCGGCCTCCGCTGGAGAAAACTACTTGCATTTTTCGGTCCGGCATATCTCGTAAGCGTTGGGTATATGGATCCGGGCAACTGGGCTACCGATCTTGCAGGTGGCAGTCAGTATGGATATAAACTCCTGTGGGTTCTGTTAATGAGCAATCTCATGGCTCTCCTGTTACAAAGCCTTAGCGCACGCCTGGGTATTGTAAGAGGCAGGGATCTTGCACAGGCCAACCGCGAAACCTATCCTTCTTCTGTTAATTTCATTCTTTATATACTGGCAGAAATTGCTATCGCAGCTACAGATCTGGCAGAAGTACTGGGTATGGCAATCGGGATTCAGTTGCTCACAGGTCTTCCGCTTGCCTGGGGCGTGAGCATTACCGTTTTCGATACCTTCCTGCTCCTGATATTACAACGATATGGAATCCGGAAAATGGAGGCCTTTATTATTGCATTAGTGGCCATTGTAGGAATATCTTTTATGATAGAGCTATTCATGGCCAAACCTGCCCTTAATGAAGTCGTGGTGGGCTTTATTCCTACTATTCCGGACAACACAGCACTGTACATTGCTATTGGGATTATCGGGGCTACAGTAATGCCTCATAACCTATACCTGCATTCTGCATTGGTTCAGACCCGTAAAATAAAACGGGATGATGCTGGGATCAAACAGGCACTGAAACTTAATTTCATTGATAGCGCGGTTGCACTCAACCTCGCATTTTTTGTGAATGCTGCTATTCTTATACTGGCGGCTTCTGTATTCTTTAAAGCAGGCCATACCGATATTGCTGAAATACAGGATGCCCACAAACTGATGCAGGACCTTCTTGGAAGCAAGTGGGCACCAATACTCTTTGCTGTTGCCCTGATTGCTGCGGGACAAAGCTCTACAGTTACCGGTACACTCGCGGGACAAATTGTAATGGAAGGTTATCTGAGCCTGCGTATAAATCCCTGGCTCCGCCGCCTGCTCACCAGATTACTGGCTATCATTCCTGCACTACTTGTAATTTTGATTGCGGGGGATGATAAAGTGGGAGAACTGCTGGTCTTCAGCCAGGTACTGCTGAGTATGCAACTAGGCTTTGCCGTTATTCCACTGATCCATTTTGTGAGTGACAAAAAGACTATGGGCAGCTATGCTATTAAACCTCTTGTTAAAGTGATAAGTTGGATAATAACAATTATACTGGTATACCTGAATTGCCGCATGGTATATACTGAGGCCGCCAGTTATATTGGTGGTGATAACAGTATATGGGTAAGCATTATTATAATACTTGCAGGACTGGCATTCCTTGCCCTGTTGTTCATAACTGTAGCTTATCCGTTAATGAGCCGGTACCAGCAGAAAGGATCTGCTCTTATCCATCCTACTCATGAGGTCACATTGGGTGAACTGAAAATCCCTGTATATAATCGTATTGCTTTGGCATTGGATTTTAGCAGGGATGATGAAAAGATTATCTCCAATGCACTGGCTCACGGTAATCCACAAACGGAATACCTGCTCATTCATATCGTAGAAAGTGCTTCTGCCAAATACCTTGGCCGTGAATCGGATGATTTTGAAACAAGGAAAGACCAGGAACAGATGAGCAAATACATTAGACTGCTGCACGACAGGCATATCAAGGCTAAAGGATTCCTTGGCTACCGCCATCGTGCAAAAGAAATAGTGCGTATTGTAAAAGATGAAAAAGCAGACTTCCTTGTATTGGGCGGCCATGGCCACACTGGTATCAAAGATTGGATCTATGGGGAAACTGCCAACCAGGTAAGACACCAGGTAAAAATTCCTGTACTGATAGTACAATAAAATAAAAGAGGATGTATCTTTCCATCAGCTACTGAATTAAAAAAGCCTGTACCGGACTTCCGATACAGGCTTTTTTAATTCAGTTATATTGCGGGCTACATCCTACAAACCCAATGCACTCTTCAATCTCGGATATCCTGTTTTACTCACAGGAACTTTCGCACCTGAACGCAGAATGGCTAAATGGTTCTCTTTTTCATATGGCTCTATGCGGGTTACCTGGTTTACGTTCAATATATAAGAACGATGTACACGGGCAAACTGCAAAGGGTCCAGCATGTTATCAAAAAACTGCATTGTTTTATTCTTCAGGAAAGCTCCTTCGGAAGTAATGATCTTTACATAATCATCTGCTGCTTCGAGGTAATGAATTTCCGGTATAGGTATAATTTTAATCTTCCCGTTAATTTTTACTACAATACGGTTATTCTGCAGGGGAGAGTTAGCAGCTGTTTCCAGTAAAGCCCCTGTTTCCTGTGGAGTATTCGAAGTACGGCGATCCAGCCATTTCTGCAATGCTTTATCAAACCGTTCTTTGGAAAAAGGTTTCAACAGATAATCTGTTGCATTTACTTCAAATGCCCGAATAGCATGCTCTTCAAAAGCAGTCGTAAAAATAACAGCAGGCAGATCTTCTACCAGCTCCAGCATTTCAAAACCATTTATTTTTGGCATCTGCACATCCAGGAAAATAATATCCGGTTGATGTTGTTGTATAGCTTTTAATCCTTCAAATCCATCATTACATTCCTGTAATATCTGCACCTGCGTAAATGATTGCAGATACTCTTTTACAACTTCTCTTGCCAACGGTTCATCATCAATTATTACTGCTTTTATCATATAGTTGTGGCACTTTAATTAATGTTGTATAAATATTTTCTTTTGCTGTGGTTTCCAGCAGATCATGACGGGCAAACAATAAATATAACCGCCTGCGAATGGATGCAAGACCAAATCCGGTACCGGTTTGCGGTTGTTGTAACGTTGCATCATAAGGGTTCTGTACCTGTATGTATAATAACCCTTCCTCCACCCACGACTCTATCGTAATTGTTATCGCTTCTGTTGTATCGTACAAACCGTATTTGATAGCATTTTCAACAACAGGCTGCAATAACATGGGTGGAATTTTCAGGTCTTTTGTTTCTTCTGTTGCAATAACGTTTGTGCTTAAACGATGGCCAAACCTTACCTTCTCAATATCCAGATATAATTGCAGGTATTGCAGTTCATCCGGTAATGAAATCCAGTGCTGATCTTCCCTTTTCAATGTACCTCTCAGGAAATCGCTCAGCTTCAATACCATTTGCCGGGCTTCCTGCGGTCGCAGCATGATCAGTGCATTAATTGAATTAAGACTATTGAACAGAAAATGTGGTTGCAGCTGTTGACGCAGTTTATATAATTCTGCTTCGCGGGCCAGTCTTTCAGTTGTGTCTTTCCTTTCCAGTTCATCCCGCTGTTCCTCCATATCATACCATGACAGGCTTTTGAATGCAAGACCAACGATCACCAGCCAACCGATAATAAAACGTACTGGTAAAGCAAAATGCAGCCAGTCCAGATAACCCTGATCGTTTGGAAAAAGATACTGCATGATCAAGGTACTCACGCCCAGCCACATAATTGTTTGTGCAACTGTGTAAGCCAGTACAAAAACCATCTTACCTTTTGCCGGCCTGTAATAGGACAGGCTAAAGCTAATAGAAAGTGAGGCTAATGCAAGTAATATTACATGCACCGCACTATCTGTCCAGGCGATACTGTCACTAATTTTAAACCAAAATAACAACAGTGCTGCATGTGCCAGTATAAAAACATAACTGGCAGAGATGAACGTACGGCGAAAGAGCTTATTAGCGAGCATTTTTTGAGACAACAGCTTTCAGTATTAAGAGTGAATATCAATGTACTCCTGCCCTCTCAACATAGCTGCCTTTACCTGCAACCAGGAGATGTAAGCATTTGCATCGCTGGGCTCTTCTATACGGGAATACAATTCCATTCCGTCTCCCAGTGTTTCCAGTATATTCACTTCCGGTACATTTATAAAACGCCATTGCACCAGTTCCTGCCGTTGATTTTTAAAGGCATATTGCCCTTGTATACCTATCTCACAAGCTCTCTTCCATGCATCCTCTTTATCGGAAGCACTGATCAGGCGTAATTGTTCATCGAACTGTGGTGTGTGATCTCCATTACCACAAATGATCTGGTAAACTATTTTGGTTACAAACCATTCCATACAACAAATTTTAAAAAGGTTACTGGAAGAGTATTAATTATAACTTTTGATTTCCACTCCGCCGAAGATGCAGGAGCCTTTAATAATAAGGAGTTTATCCAGGTTATCAGTGAGCAGTTCTATCGGTCTTTTATCTTCAACACCGCCAAAGATGGTATTCATCTCTACTTTCACTTTCCAGTTGGAAGGCACTACTATTTCCACCCCTCCACAAAGACAGTAGGCTTCTATTTCTACAGTTCCGGTAAAATCAGCCTGGGTAAGATTAATGTCCGATCCTCCAAAAACAGCAGATGCCTTGCCTCCTTTAAAGTTTTTAGATACTACTATCCTGTTTACACCACTGAACATGGCATAAATATTAAAATAATCATCAGAAGATCCTGCGTTGTAGGAAAATGCGTTATACTTTTCTGATTTACGGTAATCGCTATCAGATGATTTTCGCTCTCCCTGTTTTCTGAATATAATGAAAAGACCAGCTACAATCATGGCAGTAGGCCATATAAAACGGGATACATCAAATGGCCATGCGTAAATATCCTTCATCAAAAAAAGGCCACCTATAAATATTAATATAAAACCCGCATTATTCTTAAAATTACTGGTGACCAGTAATATCAGACCAATACCTATTGGTATCATTTGCCAGGATACCATCCAGACAGGAATATCCAGGTCCATATTTCTTAACAGAAAGAATGCACCTAACAGCAACAAGATTAATCCCTTGCCTACCGAGTTTCTTTTATTCTGTAATATGTCTTGCTTACTCATTGTACGTTTCGTTTACAATACAAAACTAGCAAGACAACATCGGTTCGGAAAGCGTATTTAGGCTAAAAAAGGAGGGACTCCGGTAAACGGCAGGAAAAAGCCGGTTAAAATATTTACTGAAGGATGTTATGCAGTATATCTGCCAGTTTCTTCGACCAAACCGCCATTTCCTTGCCGGAATAATGCAATCCATCACTGGCTACAAGACTGGGATCATTGGCAGCATCAAGGGTACTGGGAGTTATATCGAGATAATGGACTTTCATCTTTTTGGCAATCTTCCTGTTGGCCTTATTATATTCTTCTATCCTGGCGGAAATCTCCTGCCTGTCCTGCCCTTCGGCAAAAGGAACGGCACTCCAGTCGGGAATGGACAACACCACTACCCTGTCTGAATGTCCGCCGGCAAATGCGATGGCCCGTTCCAGCAGCAGGGTAAAAGCCGGTTTATAAAACTCAACTGCCCGCCCTCTGTATTGGTCGTTCACCCCTATCAGAAGGGTTACCACATCAAAAGTACCTGTCACTCCAGCCTCCTGGATACCCGCACTTAACTCATCGGTGGTCCAGCCGGTACGGGCAATAATGATGCAATCTTTTATTGCTATTCCATTGTCTCTCAATAGTTTTACGGTCTGTACCGGAAAGCGGTCAGATTCGGGTACGCTCTCGCCGATTGTATAACTATCTCCTAATGCCAGGTAAGTAAATCCTGTGTCTGTGCTCAAATTTGTGCCGGGGGTCATAGGAACCTCATTATTATTTTTATAACCAAAGAATATTGAGCAAATTAATATAAATATGAACATCGGAAAAGTTTTTGAGGGGCTTCACATAGCGACTATGGACTAATAATACGTACCTTTGCGCTCGATTATAATAATTACGAAATACGTAACGAAACCGTTTTTATGCCAGCAGAAAAAATATCAATGACCAATGGCCAGTTACAGGTGCCAAACCATCCAATTATTCCTTTTATAGAAGGCGATGGTATCGGACCTGATATCTGGCGGGCCAGTGTGCGTGTATTTGACGCCGCTGTGGAAAAAGCCTATGGTGGCAAAAGAAAGATAGAATGGAAAGAAGTGCTGGCTGGGGAAAAAGCCTTCCAGCAAACAGGAGAATGGCTGCCTAAAGCAACCCTGGACGCTTTTAAAGAATACCTGGTATCCATTAAAGGGCCTCTTTCTACTCCCGTTGGTGGCGGTATCCGCTCCCTGAATGTGGCAATGCGCCAGGAACTGGATCTGTATGCCTGTATCCGCCCTGTACGCTGGTTCAATAAGGTGCCTTCCCCGGTGAAACACCCGGAAAAGGTAGACATGGTGATCTTCCGTGAAAACACAGAAGATATTTATGCAGGTATCGAATACATGTATGGTACTCCGGAAGCAACCAAACTGCTCAATTTCCTGCAGAATGAAATGGGTGTGAACAAGATCCGTTTCCCGGAAACCTCCTCACTGGGTATTAAACCAGTATCAAAAGAAGGGTCTGAAAGACTAATCCGTGCTGCTATCAGCTACGCACTGGAACAGAAACTGCCTTCCGTTACTCTCGTACATAAGGGCAACATCATGAAGTTTACCGAAGGGGGCTTCAAAACCTGGGGTTATGAACTGGCCCTCCGCGAATTTGGCGAACAGGTGTACACCTGGGAACAGTGGGAAGCTACCAAAAAAGCGAAAGGTGAAGATGAGGCCAACAAGGAAATGAATGTTGCAATAGCACATAAGAAACTCATTATAAAGGATGTTATCGCAGATAACTTCCTCCAGCAGATACTACTGGCTCCACAGGACTACTCCGTGGTTGCTACCCTGAACCTGAATGGAGACTATATCTCGGATGCACTGGCTGCTGCTGTAGGCGGTATCGGTATCGCTCCGGGTGCCAATGTGAACTATTCTACCGGTTATGCGGTATTTGAAGCTACACATGGTACTGCTCCACGCTTCGCTAATACAGATACCATGAACCCCAGCTCCGTTATCCTCAGTGGTGTAATGATGCTGGAATACATGGGCTGGAAAGAAGCTGCTGATATCATCGTACACGGCCTTAGTACTGCTATTGCCCGCAAACGCGTTACCATTGACTTCTATAAGCTCATGGATGATGCTACCCTGGTTAAAACCAGCGAGTTTGCCGATGAAGTGATCAAACATCTTTAATGCAAATTATACAGGCCAACTGAAAAGTAAAATGCAGGCCATCGCCTGCCCGGACTTTAAGAAACCGGCCTCCAGTAAATTAAGCGATCCCGGCCCCCAAAGCCTGAGATCGCTTAATTTACTTAAATTGATACTTCCTCTTTTCAATTGATATTGTAAATTGTGACCCATTTTGTATATTTCGCGTTAACAAGCAAGCATAGTTGTAACTTATTAAAACTCAAACCAGAAAATGGCTGAAAAAATTAAAGTCGCTAAACCCGTTGTAGAACTGGATGGAGATGAGATGACAAGGATCATCTGGAAATTCATTAAGGATAAACTGATACTTCCCTATCTGGAAGTGGATATCAAATACTATGACCTGGGCATGGAACACCGTGATGCTACAAATGACCAGGTAACTATCGACGCTGCAAATGCGATCAGAGAAGTAGGCGTTGGTATTAAATGTGCAACCATCACTCCGGACGAAGACCGCGTAAAGGAATTCAAGCTGAAACAGATGTGGAAATCTCCAAACGGGACTATCCGTAACATCCTTGATGGTACTGTATTCCGGGAGCCTATCTTAATGGACAACGTGCCTCGCCTGGTACCTAACTGGACTGCTCCTATCTGTATCGGCCGTCACGCTTTTGGCGACCAGTACCGTGCTACCGATTTCGTAACAAAAGGTAAAGGTAAACTCACCATCAAGTTCGAAAGCGAAAGCGGAGAAGTGATAGAACATGAAGTTTACAACTTCAAAGGTGATGGCGTTGCACTGGCAATGTACAACACAGACGAATCTATCATCGGTTTTGCGCGCGCTTGTTTCAACCAGGCACTGCTGAAAAAATGGCCTTTGTACCTGAGCACCAAGAACACCATCCTGAAAAAATATGATGGTCGTTTCAAAGATATTTTCGAAGACATCTACCAGAAAGAATTCAAAGCTGAATTCCAGAAAGCAGGCATTACCTATGAACATCGCCTGATCGATGACATGGTTGCTTCCGCTCTGAAATGGAATGGTAACTTTGTTTGGGCTTGTAAAAACTACGATGGCGACGTACAGTCTGATACCGTAGCTCAAGGTTTCGGTTCACTGGGTCTTATGACCTCTACCCTGGTTACTCCTGATGGTAAAACTATGGAAGCTGAAGCTGCTCACGGTACTGTAACCCGTCACTATCGCGATCACCAGGCTGGTAAACCAACTTCTACCAACCCTATCGCTTCTATCTTTGCATGGACCCGCGGACTGGAATTCCGTGGCCGTCTGGACAATAATCAGGAACTGATCAATTTCTGTCACGCACTGGAACAAGTGTGCATTGAAGTAGTTGAAAGCGGTAAAATGACCAAAGACCTTGCAGTTTGTATCCATGGTAACAAAGTAGAACATGGAAAACATTACCTTTACACTGAAGAGTTCCTGGAGGAACTGGACAATGCTTTAAAGGTAAAATTGAAAAAGTAATACCACGATTGCAATACTGATATGAACAAAAATGTCCCGGACTTCCGGGACATTTTTATTTATTGCTTGCCCCATACTAGAGCCCCATAATTTTTCTTAACACCTTATCCTCTCCGTAAATATCGTCATGGAACACCAACTGCCCATCTTTCCCCTCTGCTGTAAAATAACGCATGTAAATAGGAATAGGATGCTGTACATCTATCTGCTTCTTCTCTCCCCTTTTCAACCAGATACGTACACTATCACGCGGATGTCTCGGATCATTCTTTATCAGGTACATCGCCAGGCTGTCCCATTGCTGTAACCTTACACAACCATGGCTCATAGCCCGGTAGGTATTTCTGAACAATCCACGGTTATTGGTATCATGCAGGTATACACTATACTTATTGAAGAAATTAAACTTCATGATTCCCAGGGAATTCTCCATTCCATCCATCTGACGTAATACATATGGAAAATAGTTCTTACTCATCCGGGACCAGTTAATACTATCCGGATTCACTGCATTTCCATCCCTGTCTATCACCTCCATGTTCTTTTTTGCCAGGTAACTTGAATCTTTCTTGATAGCTGGCAGCATCTCTTTGATGGTGATACTGAAAGGTACCCGCCAGAAAGGATACATCACAAAATTGCTCATCCGGGAGTTCAACAACGGTGTGCGTGTACGGGGAGCTCCTACAATCACACGGGATTCCAGCACCACTTTTCCACTATCCCACAATTCCATCCGGTAAGCAGGGATGTTGACAAAGATAAACCGGGTAGGCAGGGTATCCGGCAACTTCCGCCAGCGGTCCAGGTTTACAGCTGCCTGTATCATCCAGTCGTGAAACGGACGGTTCAATACCTGGACTGTCCTTTTGCCGGCAAGGCCATCCTCATACATATTAAATTCCTTTTGGAAGGCAAGGATTCCCTTTTTAAGTAAGGAAGTATCGGTGGAATGTCCTCCCGTAGTATCGAGGTGCCCGGTTTGTACCAGGCGGTTCAGCAGTAATTGTCTGAAAGCAGTAGTATCTGTATAAGTAATGGGTAGAGTATCCCATTTCAGTCGTCCGTATTTCTTCTCAAACACCAGTATCGCCGCCTTCAGACTGAGATATCCGGGATGCTGAGGTTCAAGTTGCCGCAGGGTTTTCACGATGCTATTCTCCCTTAGGGATGCCCGGAGCATATCGGTTAGCAAAGTGTCTGAAAATATGGAATCCTTGCGGAGGGTAATGCTGTCACGCGGAACTATACCATAATGCAGGTCAGACGCCATCTTCATAAAAGCATCTGTCATCATCACATCCAGCTGTGCCAGCAAGGCAGCATCTTTTCGTGCTGCTCCCTCTTTTCTGAAACGCTGAAAAGCAGCAATTAATGTAGTTGCGTGATAACGGGCAGGTTGTAAACCGGCATCTTCTGCATGCAAAACGTAATTAAACAGGGAATCTGCCGCGGGACTAAGTACTCCTTTGGAAGACCAACTGGCTCCATTACTGGTTTGCTGATAGAAGTATTCCAATGCCGAAGAACGTAATACAGGAACTTCGTCCTCCATTTTACCTTCATTATCAACAATGTAACTTAACCGTTCTTCTATATTTTCCGGTAATACTTCCTGCAACTGCGCTAAATCCTTAACTATCTCTTTTTCCCGAAGTGTCCGTTTTCTATGACAGGCGAACAATGCAAACACAAATAAAACTACAATGTACAGATTGCCCCTTTTATAATTATACTTCATTGGCGATAAAAAACAATTCATCAAAGATAGGCAATTGCTAATATTCTGACCGCCTCTTTTGTTTTATTTGCAGCAGTTCTTTTTCACAAAAAGCGACTGAATAAACTTTAATACGGTAATGGCTACTCTTTTCATCACTTCTTCTTTACAACATTAAAAATATTATGCTCAAATCTTAACACAAAAGTATTAAATACATTCCTGGGCATATCTCCGAATAACTGGGTACGATAAGCCAGATCCAGCCGGGTAGCACTATTGAAAATGAACTGTATAGCAGGTGCAATGTCAAGATAGTGATTACGGCTCACCGCATCTGTATTAGCTTTACCCAGCAACTCCACATAGAGGTTCAGGTTAGTCTGCTCAAAACTACGGTAGCTGCGTGGTAGTAATAAATACCCTGCGGACACACTGTAATTTACAGCATTTGCAGACATCTCATACGGCAGATTATCCTTTGTGTTGTTCATAAACCGGTTATAGCCCAGTGTGGCAGAAACTGCCAGTTTATGAATCAGTTGAGTGGCCACAATACCAGCTGCCACACCTGATGCCCCTCCTTCAAGATCCAGTTCAGCATTTTTATATGGCTTGGTAGAACCATGTCCCTCCACAACCGGGTAAAAAGGATTGTTGATCACTGCTCCCTTCACATAAGCTGCCATCCGGAAATGTGAATGCAGCTCATCCTTTGACAAAAACCTGTATTTCGCATAAATGCTCCCTCCTTCCGGCTCAATGGAAGATTGCATCTGGTTGGATGCCAGTCCGGCTACATGTACCATCAGCTTTTTGGAAATGCCCCACATCAATTCAGGTTCAAACCGCATGCCCGTACGACCGTCATTCTCCATTTTAAAGAACTTGTTTGTCATCCGGATACCCAGAGAATTTGCCGGCATATTACTGGCCGGTTCTGTAGATACATACAACTCCTGTGCTCCTGCATACTTAAACAGTAACAGGAGTATAAATAATATTGCTCTTTTCATATTAATCAGATAGTAACGTGATAGATCCGCTGAGATGTTGTTTTACCTTCTGTTTTGCAGCAACCGGCCATTACGCCAGTCTGATAACAGGGCATCGTTGTGAGGGCGCTGAATTTTTTGAATTGTTTGGCAGATACAAAGTCCTTATCTATCACAGTGATATTACGGTCGCCTGTTAATACCTGATTTTTTGCATTGATGAAATGAAAAGTGTTGCCTGAATAATTGATATGTGTATCATTCTCAATGGATACCTTATCAAAATTGGCGGTTAGTACCAGTTTGGCTACCGAGAAACCTGCTTCATCCACCTTTTGTTTGATCTGGTCAATGTTCACAGGTACATTCGGCTTAAAGAACAGCAGGAAAGTAGTACTGTTGAGATCTGTATCTATCTTATCTACGAAAGGAAGTGTTTTAAGTGCCTCCAGTGTGGCTTTGGAACACATGGCACAGGTTAATCCTGCTGCCTGTAAAGATGCTTTGCTGATCTGGGCATTGGCACTGAAATGAAGGCCAATAGCCATCAATATTATAACTGATAATTTTTTCATGATCTGATGAATTAAGTGAATGATGAAATTGAAGAAGCACCTTTTAAAACTGGCACCGGAATTTCCAGACATTTACTTCTGATAAGGCCAGTAATAAATGATCCTGATCACATCAGATCCTACATGTACAATATTGAATATAAAGAGGAAGAAGATCATCTCCGGGTGGAGCATGATCATTATATGTAATTAATGAGGTAGATATATTAATTGAAGGTACCGGTACAATGATCACCGGTAAGTGCAGATATTTTTCAGCAGGTACGATAGTTTGTTGTACCTGAGAAGTTTCGTGTTGAACTGTAACCTTGCAATACTTAAATTCATCTTTGCAACATTTGCCGCTTTTGCCGCATTTATTACAAGCATCATTTACGGGAGATTTGAAACTTAACTCTGCCAGCTTGCCCATACAGTAGTGGGCATGCACTGTAAACCCGCTAGTGATAGCAGTATACAGGATGGCTAATAATATAATAGTAAATTTCTTCATCTTTATCCGGACACAAATTTACTATTTGTATCCATTCCAAACTAACTCTTCCCGTTTTCTTCAATTTTATCTGCCAGGGCCATTAGTAATGAGGTACTTACAGCATTGGTCACTTCTGCACGTACATGGCCGTCCACATCGTTTTCAAAATACACCGTTTTGCCGCCGACATTCACTTTAAACCGTTGGGAATTACCTTTATTCAGGGGTCTTACATCGTATCTGTCTGCATTGTGTTTGATTGTAAATGCCTGCATATCTTTTGGGTTTATTACCAAATCTACGCAAATGCCACGCCAAAAGATTGCAGTACAACGAATAAATTAATTAATAAACCACCAACGGATTCCCAGTCTGAAGCTAAAATTGTTATAAGGGTAGAGTGGTGCTGCAAAATTATTTTTCGAGAAAAATGTATTGAGATTTTCTCCTCTTATATAAGCAGAAAATGATTTTATACGGAAGTGTACAAAAGCAGCCAGATCAGGAAAGTTATACTTCACTTTTTGTGTAGTCTGATACACAAACTGACCTGTTACCGGAGAATAATCGTCCGCATAATAGTCTGTATTATATTTTGCTTCTATACCTAACATCACATTCAGGTTATTGAACAGTTTGTTCTCATAGGCCAGCCTGTGACGTGTCCATAATGTTGGGATATTTACACGCCCGTCACCATGTACCTGCTGAAAAGCAAAATCTGCATACCAGTTATAATGTCCTGCCTGGAAATGTTTGCTGAAAATCACCTGTAACAGGTTAAATACTGCCGGAGCCTGTGCACTCTGGTAATAATCCTTGAAATAGGTATAGTTACCAATTATGAAATAATTGACAGCCAGATTATACTTCAGCTTACGGTTATCTGCCGCAAACTGTAACTGTGTAATATTCTCTTTGGCCAAGGTACTGTTGTACCAACTGTCATAACTACTGCTGAAATACTTATAAACATAGGAAGGCTCCCGGTTTACATTACTAAAAGACAGGTGAATGTTTCCCAGTGTTTCGTTCAGGTAACGGCTCAGCATTCCACTTACATTATAGTCGCCTATATTCTGTCCTGCAATGTAAAATTCCCCTTTGGCAGAGAAATCCCATTTTTTATTACGGGTTTTATTACGGTATTCCCCATGCAGAGCCAGGTTACTGAAATGAATATCTGCATCCAGGAAGGTACCGCTGATATTATCATACCGGGCTCCCACATTAATAAAGTGTGCCAGATTGCCTCTCAGCGGGAACTGAATCAGGGAGATATCGTTAGAAAGGGTACGCCAGTTATGCCGGGCATTAATAGTATCTCCGTTAAAGGCCCAGTTATAATGTTTGGTATAGAACGTAGTATCCGGCTGTCCGTCGCTAAACCGGTAATCGTCATTTGAATATTTAAAGCTGTATTGCACACGGAATACAGGGTCAAACTTGTAATAATCGGTTGTATCGTTCACATGAATAGTATCCCCCTTGCCCCAGTCGTATTGCTGAACCAGTAAAAATCCGGATTGCTGATAGGCCGTCTTTACCGGTATAGAGGTACTGAAAAGGCTGGAACTTGTTTCTGAGTAATTCCCAAGGTTCACATCAAGGGTTTTACGCTGGCTGTAACGGGAATTGGTGAGTTGATCCTCCTCCCGGAGACCACCATTCTCTCCATTATTATACTTGTTAAAGAAATAACTCAGGTAAGCATTATAACGTTTGTTCTTGCTGTTATAGCGGGATGTGATCCTGTAGATATCATGATTGGTAGCCTGCGACCGGAAATATCCCGGTGCATAGATCTTCTGATATTCGAATCCGAAGTTAAAACGGTCTGTACGGTTTTGTGTATGTAACAGCCCTATTTGCTGCTCTTTCTGGCTCCCCACCATGTACAGCATTTCTGTATAAGGACGGTTGGTTGTATAGATCCGGGCATTCTCGTGAGAAAAGCCATAGTTGTCAAAGCTGTGAAAGCCCGCATCAAAACCGCTCTGCATGCGGGGGGCAAAGGTAATGCTACGTGCAGGAGAACCATTATTACCCAAAAAAACATAATTAGCCGGCACCCGCAGGAAGCTGCCATTAAAATCAGCAACGGAAGAATCTACTCTGTAATCAGTCGGCTCTCCCAGGCGGCGGTAAGTAATAGTAAGTGTATCCAGATCATGTACATGTTTAGTGGTATCCCTGGTCATTTTGGATCCACTCCCGCTACCACTCCCTATATTATTGAGACGGTTGCTTATCTGTGCATGTAGTTGTTGCACACCGAACAGTAAACAACATATTAAAATAAATGACCTCATCCTTTGATATATTTCCTGCGTCTTGTTTCTTCTTGCTATTATAAAGCACTGATTAATTCCCTGAAAATAAGGGTTAATTTCGGTTCAGCAGCGTTTGCTGCTTCCAATACCTCTTCATGGGTGATCACATTCTCTTCTTCCCTGATACCCAGGTCGGTAATTACGCTCATCGCAAAGATCTGTAAACCACTGTGTACGCCTACAATTACTTCAGGCACTGTACTCATTCCAACAGCATCCCCTCCTATCACATGCATAAATTTATACTCTGCCCGGGTTTCAAAAGTTGGCCCCTGCACACCCACATAGACGCCTGTATGTACAGGAATATTGTTAGCACCTGCAATTTCTTTCGCTTTGGCAATCAGCACTTTGGAATAGGGCTCACTCATATCCGGGAACCGGGGCCCCAGTTCCGCGATGTTTGTACCCCGCAGTGGATGTTCCGGCTGCAGATTGATATGGTCGCGGATGATCATCAGATCACCCACCTTAAACTGCGCATTCATACCCCCTGCCGCATTGGATAACAGCAAGGTACGCACGCCAAGAGCCTTCATTACCCTTACCGGGAAGGTTACCTGTTGCATAGAATGACCTTCATAATAATGAAATCTGCCAGCCATGGCTACCACGGGGCGCCCATTCATTTTCCCGAGAATTAATTTTCCCCGGTGTCCTTCCACGGAGGAAGAGGGAAAATATGGGATTTCCTCGTAAGGAATTTCTATACTGTCTGTAATATCACCGGCCAGGTTTCCCAGTCCGCTACCCAGTATGATACCAACCTGTGGTGTTTCCGGCCATTCTTTTTTTATATGGTCCGCAGCAGCAGCTATTTGTTGTAACAGATCACTCATTATTATGTCATTTAATCAGGTTGCGCAAAGTTATTTTTAATTCACAAAACACTGCTGTTTTATATTTAAATCATAATGACCTATTTTAGCGCAAATTTTTATCAGATGAACTTACATGAATACCAGGCTAAAGAACTGTTGAAGAAATATAACGTACCGGTACAGGAAGGGATTCCGGTAGAAACACCGGAAGCGGCGGCAGAAGCTTACAAGCAATTGAAAGTACAATATGGTAATGAATATGCAGTAGTAAAAGCCCAGATCCATGCCGGCGGACGTGGTAAGGGAACCATTCGTGGTAAAGAACAAAGAGGTGTTGCTGTTGGTAAGAATGCAGAAGATGTTAAAACTATAGCCGGTAATCTCCTGGGCGGTGTACTGGTTACCATTCAAACCGGAGATGCCGGTAAGCTGGTAAATAAGGTACTGGTTGCACAGGATGTATACTATCCGGGTCCTAACCCCATAAAAGAATTATACCTGTCTATCCTCCTGGACCGTGCAAAAGGCCAGAACGTGATTATGTACTCCACAGAAGGTGGTATGGACATTGAGGAAGTGGCACACAACACTCCTGATAAGATTTTCAAGGAGTGGGTACAGCCTAACACCACCCTGCAACCATTCCAGGGCAGGAAAATCGCTTTTAACTTTGGATTGAGCGGCGAAGCCTTCAAGAACATGGTTAAATTCGTAACTAACCTGTACAATGCCTACGTTGGTCTTGATGCAGCTATGCTGGAAATCAACCCGTTATTCAAAACCAGCGATGAAAAAATCATTGCGGTTGACTGTAAACTGAACCTGGATGACAACGCCCTGATGCGCCACCCCGAGCTGGAAGCACTGCGTGATATTACAGAAGAAGATCCTACAGAAGTAGAAGCAGGTAAATACAATCTGAACTTCGTAAAACTGGATGGTAACGTAGGTTGTATGGTAAACGGTGCCGGTTTGGCCATGGCTACCATGGATATGATCAAACTGAGTGGCGGTGAGCCTGCAAACTTCCTGGACGTAGGAGGTAGCGCAAACGCACAAACAGTGGAAGCAGGTTTCCGTATCATCCTGAAAGATCCTAAAGTAAAGGCAATCCTGATCAATATCTTCGGTGGTATTGTTCGTTGCGACCGTGTTGCACAGGGTGTAATCGATGCTTATAAATCTATTGGTAACATTACTGTTCCTATCATCGTACGTCTGCAAGGTACCAACGCTGAAGAAGCACAGAAACTGATCGGCGAAAGTGGACTGAAAGTGCAGTCTGCCATCCTGCTCAGCGAAGCTGCTGCACTGGTAAACAAAGCTGTAAACGCTTAATTAAAAGGCTTTTATAATATTGAAAGGGCTGTATCAAATTTTGGTACAGCCTTTTTTTCTGGGAGAGAGCGTTTAAGCAACTCTCAGGTCCTTTATTTATTTTTGGTAACACCTCTTTATCTTTTATCAGACATTAAAAAGATCATTTAATGTAATTAGATCTGTTAAATTGATCTGTTCAGAAAAGGGGGCTCCATTAAGCAGTTCTCAAACCCTATTTATTTTTGATTTAATTCACTTTTTATGAGGGAAATAACGTACCCCTAAAGCTCTTATTTTCCTTCTTCACTAAACATATAATAAATTATTTAAAATTATACTGAATTATTAGTCAGTATTGAAAATGTCACCCCTGATCAATAGGGTTTCATAACCTATTGAGTCTTATTGCTTACAGATATATAACCCCTATATAACCCCTATACATCCCCTATTTTAGCCGTATATAATCCCACCCTATATAGATAGGGCTTATATACCTGTTATATTAGTTTGTGTTCATTGATATTGATAAGACTTCATACTTATAAAGAACCCTCTGCATACCTTATCATATTTACCAACCGTGGTTATTCAATTGCTGTGATCAACTCCGGAAATCTCCTTTATTTGTCCTATCACATTTATTAACCCCTTGATCACTTATTTCAATTTTGATTGGCAGAAAAAACTACCTTTATAATCCATCCTTTATATGCACCTGCGGCCCGCGGGGTTACTTTTTATTTCTTATATCAAAATGTATTCATGAAGAGGATCGGCGATTTCTTTCTTTTTTGTTCAGGGGCTCATATACCTATGCTTCGGCGTGCACCATCAGAAACCAATAAATACGGCGGTATTGGCGCCACAATATTCTTTACAGGGCTACTGGCTGCGCTCTCTGGCGGTTATGCTTTGTGGACAGTATTTGGCCAGTTATGGGCCGCATTCTTATTCGCTATTGTATGGGGATTGATGATCTTTAACCTGGATCGTTACATCGTATCCGGTATGAAAAAGCGGGACGGCTTCGGAAAAGAACTGGCCCTGGCCACTCCCAGGATCTTGCTGGCAGTGCTGATAGCAATAGTCATTTCCAAACCACTGGAATTACAGGTCTTCAACAAAGAAATACAACAGGAGCTGATCACTATGGAACAGCAGGTATTCAAAACCCAGGAGGACAAGGTGAAAGAACGCTACCAGCAACGGATCAATGAGCTGAATGGGGAAATCGCATTACTGAACAGCGGTATTCAGCAACAAGCGGCCAAACGGGATACCCTGCAGCTGATTGCCCAACAGGAAGCCGATGGTACCGGAGGCTCCCGCAAGCGTAATCTTGGTCCTATCTACAAAGCGAAAAAAGCAGATGCAGACAGTGCTACGGCAATGCTTGCGACTATCAGTAATCAGAATGGAACCCTCATCCGCCAAAAACGACAGGAACTCCAGTCCATTGACTCCACATTCAAAAATACCGTTCAACAGCTGGACCGCAGTCATATAGACGGACTGGCATCCCGCCTTGATGCACTCGGACATCTTACAGACCGTAGTGAACCTGTACGATGGGCCAATTGGTTCATTACCCTACTGTTCATCACTATAGAAACAGCACCGGTATTTGTAAAGCTCATTTCTCCACGCGGCCCTTATGACGACCTGCTGGATGTGCATGAACATTCATTCAAAATTTACAAAAGGGAACGGATCGAAAAGATGGAAAGGGCATATAATGAAAGAATGATGATAGGTGGGGCGGCAACGTCAGCTACCTCATAGTATTCGTCAGGCTGCAATTACCTCTACCTCATAAACAGGGCTGAACAGGTATACCTTTTTTGTGGCTACCTCCTCGCAGCGGTAACGCTTGCGGATCTTTTCCCCTTTCTTGAAGATCCGGCCGTCTTTGGTCCGGAAAAGCTGGTGAAGGGGTATTTGTTCCACCAGGTAATGATTCTCTTTCTGCAGATCATAACGTTTCAGTACCCGCATCAGGTCATCGTCTGCACAGGAACTGGCCGCAGGGTTCTGAATACTCTGGCGTACAGCCGCTTCCACATCGTGCGGTAAGAAACCTTTGCCCACAAATTGTTTAAGGATATGTGAAAACTGTACTTTCCACTCTTTTCCATGAGAGGCTACGGTATTACCGTAGTGCATATAGGTGGTAAGATGAGAGATTTCATGAAGGAGAGTGATGAGAAAAGCATACCTGTTAAGATTCCCATTGATGCTGATGCGGTGGCCCCCCTTTCTGTCAGGGTGGCGATAATCTCCGAGAATACTTTGCCGCTCACGTGTAACGGTAAGATGTACCTTATATTCTGTAAGGTAAGCCATCACCTGCTCAAATGTTCCATCTGGCAGGTATCCGGACAATGCATGTAAAGGTGCCTCCTGCTTCACAACCAGTTCAACTTTTTTTCTTTGTTACCCGCTGAAGACTTAACGTTTCTACTACCGTATAAGCCACATATAAAAACATCAGGATAAAAACGGTTGTTCTGCTTGTGTTAGCTCTGTTGATGATTACATACACAGCAATACCTACCAGGCATAACATCAGTTTGCTGAGCGTAGAAGCATATACCATCCGCACAAAGGCGTTGTTATTGGAAGATTGCAGACCTTTCCGGTTCATATTATATGATAAACCAGTGATAAGGGCTAAAGCCAGGTTGCCAATAAGCAGCACATTATGGTGAGCCCCTGTTTCAAGCAACCAGGCTTTCAAAAATATAAGAGTACAATTAACTATGATAAAGAGGACGATTAGCCTCAAATAAAACCTGTCACTCATTCCTGCGGGTGTCTTTGATGATTTGCCACAAAAGTATGGTTAATGCCAATAAAGAAAAAATGATCATAAAAACAGGAAAAGACCATCCTGTTCGCTGGTCAAGTTTATAACCGGCAAATACAGCCAACCCTAATCCGGCCATCATCTGAAAAGCTAAGCCTGCATAGCGTAATGCCAGATTAGGCTTCTTCGGTGGTTTGTGCTGAGATAACGGATCTTCCATTTAATTTTTCTTTCTGACTATCTGCTGCAGCTACATCTTCCGGCTCCATATAACAACGGCCATTGAATTTTGCAGATGGCTCCATTTCAAAATGGGCGGTGTAAACATCTCCTTTTACAAGCGCACTTGCCTTCAGGAAAAGCAGATCTTCAACTTTAATAATACCGGTCACTTTACCCAGTATATCTGCACTCTGGCATACCAGGTCGCCGGTGATTTCACCCTCAGGACCTACTACGATCTTTGCTTTTGTTGATACCAGACCATGCACCTGGCCATCAATGCGAATGTCCCCTTCGCATACAATATCCCCTTGAATTGAGGTTCCACTGCCTATAATGTTCACATTGGAAGTAGGCATTACTGATTTGCCTTCGTTTCTGGCATTACGGTTGTTGTTGCTAAACATAGGATTTTAAGGTTTTTCAGCTTTAGTTAGTGTTTGTAAGATAGTATTATTAGTTTACATATTATTAAAGATTGGCTATCACTTCTTTCAAGAAGTTGTCCACATTCTCCCCTAACGGTAAATTGTCCCTTTTATGTATAATTGAATAGTAGTTAATAGGTGCTGTTATCCACCTTTGGCATCTTAATAGTCGTCGTATCTAATTTGCTGGCCGAAAATTCACCGTTAATTACCTGCTTAATATTGTCAAGGTACTGATCTCGCGCATTGATAGCAGTCTCAAGAGAGTCTGTCCGCATCTTCAATTTAATAAATTCCCTGCGTTGTTTCAAATCTCCATATCCTGGTATATAGTATCTCAGTGGCGTGAATACCACTGTTGCCACGGTAATAGTTACCAGCAACACAAAAAGAGTACTCAGGGCTACATAAACACTCATCCTCGATAATTTAAATGATGTTACCTCCTCATAGGTGTTGTCATTCATAATCACAAGGCGGTACCGATTGCCTATCTGCCCAATAATTCTACCCCTGTTATCACGCTTTTTGGCCATATCCACTATAAAACTTAAAGATTATCAACTGCCTAAAGTTAAACATTTATATTATTTAGTATTTAAAAAATTAGCAGGCCTCTTTCGTCCTCCTTCCCTGCCCCCTCAAAAAATTTATCCTATCTTTAAAAATAAATTATCAACATATAAGTTATATAGGTAAGCCTATATACCCTGGCATCCATGAATCATTACAGATCTGTTTACACATATATACCATACATCTTCCTGGTTAGTCTTTTTTTGTGCTGTACCGCAATCACAAGTGTTAATGCCCAGAGAAGGGATACAACCGGTACCAACCGGCCCAAAGATAATAGTAAATTGCCTGCACGAACCATGCAACGGCCCCTTGTTGCCCCTGTACAGCCAAAGGTGGAAGACCGCAGACCCCCTTCCGAAAAATTGCTGGAAAAGAAATGGACCATCAAACGCAAGATCGTACAGAACACTCTTGCCCGGTACAATTACTACTACCACGCCAATAAGAAATTACAGGATATCAGTCATGCTGTAGCCCGCCAGGGACAAGATAATTACAATTATTTACTGCCCTTCTACCCTTACAGCCTGCAAAGTCTCGGACTTAGCAAAAATGACCTGGATTCAGTGATAGAAAAAGCATCCATCAATATCCAGATCAGAGACCCGCGTAGTAAATGGATAGATGACAGCTACCTCGTAATAGGAAAAGCCTATTTCTTTGAAGGCGAATGGGACAAAGCCAACAGAACCTTCCAGTTCATCAATACCACCTACGCGCCAAAGAAAAAATCCGATAATAAAGCAGTGGTAGGGTCCAGTCAGAATGATAAACTCTCTATTGCTTCCCGCGAAAAAAGAAAAAGCATAATCGGCTGGTTCAAACATACCTACGCCCGTAATGATGCCTTCATCTGGAGAGCTAAAACATTACTGGAACAAAAAGAATTTGATGAAGCCCGCTCCATGATGAACATTCTGGAACAGGATCCCTTCTTCCCAAAACGTCTCTATGGTCAGCTGGCCGAAGTGAAAGCCTATACCCTGTACAAACAGGAACGGTTCGCAGAAGCTATAGAACCCATGCAGATAGCCCTGAAAACAAAACACAACAGAGACGAAAAGGCCCGTATGGCCTATATTCTCGGACAACTATACACTAATTACAGCAAGCCCGATTCTGCTCTGCTGATGTTCCGCAAAGTGATCAGCACCAAACCGGACCCCATGATGGAGTTCCAGGCAAGGATCCAGATAGCCAAACTGGAAGCTATTACATCCGGCGGCTCACTGGAAAAAAGCCTGGCGAAGCTGAGAAAGATGGCCAAAAAAGAAAAATACTACATCTTCAGAGATGCTATTTATTATACTATGGCCAACCTGGTATTACCCACAGATCCGGAAGCAGCTATGGGCTACCTGCATCAATCTCTGAAGGCCGAAAGTGACAACACCCTGCAGAAATCATTGACCTATAAGGCAATAGCTGATATCTACTACGAACAACGGCAATACCGCCTTGCTAAGAACTTCTATGATAGCACCGCTTCTGTGATGCCTAAAGAATTTGTAGATACTGCTGTGGTAAATACCCGTAAAAAGGTGCTGACAGACGTTGTGGTGCGTGTGGAAGCCATCCAGCGGGAAGATAGCCTGCAGCGGATTGCGGCCATGCCGGAATCTGACAGGAACGTTTTCCTGGAAAAAATGGCAGCTAATATCAGGAAAGAAGCAGAAGAAAAAGCTAAAAACGCAGCAGCAAACCCGCAGGACGACCAAACAATCGCCAACAACCCTTTTGGTAATCCCAGCAACACTAATCTGGGACCTAAAAAAGATGATGCCGGCGATTGGTACTTCTACAATAACGCCAGCAAATCATCCGGCTTCTCCGAATTTAAGAAACGCTGGGGAAACCGTACCCTGGGTGACAACTGGCGCAGAAGCCAGAACAGTGTGGCTAACACTAACCAGCCCACACAACCGGAAAACGGAGAAGGCAATCCTTTAGATTCCGCTGCAAAGGCCAAAAAGACCGTACCTGCTGATAGTACTACTGCCAAATCATTGATGGCAGATCTTCCGCTTACTCCGGACGATCTCCTTAAATCAAATATTATAATAGAAGATGCCATGTTCGATCTTGGTAAATTATACCACGATAAACTGGACAACACCTTACTCGGTATCGAAACATACGATACCCTCATACAGAGATATCCCCGCCATCCGCGTAAGCCGGAAGTGATATATTCTCTCTATTTATGGAACAATAAACTGGGCCGCACCGCGGAGGCAAACAAATACAAACAGAGCGTGGTAGAACAGTTTGGCGATTCCAAATTTGCCAGTATGATCAAGTACGGTGGCTTACAGGATGCCAACAAAGCAAGGAAAAAAGAGATTTCAGCAGCATATGAAGAAATGTACCTGGCTTATCTCGACTGTAACTACATGGCCGCACTGGAAAAGAAAAAAGCAGCAGATACCACATTCGGACTCAATTTCATGCAGCCTAAATTCGACCTGCTGGAAGCCATGATCCTTATGAAGATCGATACCTGCGAATTTGGACGGCAGGCCATCACCAACGTGCTCAATAAATACCAACAGGATGAAGCCGTTCATGCAAAGGCACAATCCCTGCTGGATGCACTGAATGACAGGCCGGCACTAGTTGTATACCTGTCCATGCTGGAAATTCAGAAACAAAAAGCCAGTGAAGACTCCCTGGATGAAAATGTTTCTATGCGCTACCCCTGGCAGAATCCGCAGCCGGCATTTGATTCTGTGAAATTGAAAACCGCTACTGCAGATTCTCTTAAACTCGTTAATAACAATCTTAAAATAGCTCCGTTACCTCCGCCAATTAAGCCGATTACATTGTATAAGCTGAATGCTGAGAATCCGCATTTTGTAATATTGTCGTTCAACCGGGTATCAAAAGCAATCATGGATGAAGCTCTTACCCAGTTCACCAAATATAACGCGGAGAAACATGCGGGAGAGAAGATACAGGTAGCCAGCTTTGTGCTCACGCCAACTGAAGTCATGCTCGTATTCCGCTTGTTCCCGAATGAGGATAAGGCACTGGAATATTTTGATGATGTAAGGATAGCGGCAGAAAAGGTGGCACCAAGAATCCGGCCTTCCGATTATAATTTCTTTATCATATCCAGGGACAATTTCATACAGCTAAACAGTACAAAGGATATTGATGGGTATAAGAAATTCTTTAATGATAACTACATCACCCAATAAGTCCACAGTATGATGGAAAAACATATTAATTGATTTAATCAAATTAATATGCCTTTTAACATTAATTGAGGGAAATCACCGGGATTTTTTTAATAATTTTGCCCGGCTGTTACACTATACACTGGCAAATAAGGCCCGTAAATTGCTATAATCAGGAAAAGCCATTCAAAGGTAAATATGAAAAAATCTGTTAAAATATTGTGGATCACTGTGTTGGGGGTTATGGGGGTATTCATTTTAATGTTATTACTGATCAACTTCCGCATTATAGGCAGTATGCCATCAATGGAAACCCTGGAAAATCCCAGGGCAGCCCTGGCATCTGAAGTGATTGCAGAAGATGGTACCATTCTCGGTAAATACTACCAGGTAGACAGGTCCAGTTCCGACTACAATGAAATTTCCAAGAATGTGATCAACGCCCTCATCGCCACAGAAGATGTGCGTTTCTACGATCACTCAGGTATAGATCCTTATGGTACTATGGCCATTCCTTTTTACCTGGCCATCGGTAAAAAAAGAGGTTCCAGTACAATCACCCAACAGCTGGCACTGAACCTGCAGGCAGATAATACAGGAGCTCTGCGTGCTTCCAATGTTATCAAAAGAGGATTCCAGAAAATGCAGGAATGGCTGATAGCCGTAAAGCTGGAACGCAACTTCACCAAACAGGAAATCATTACCCTTTATCTGAACACTGTTCCTTTCGGAGATAACGTATATGGTATTGAAAACGGAGCACGTACCTTCTTCAGTAAAGATGCCGGTCATCTTTCCATAGAAGAAGCAGCTACACTGGTAGCCATGCTGAAAGGTACCAACATGTTCAATCCCCGCCGTAATCCACAGCGCTCACGCGATCGCCGTAACACGGTGATAGAACTGATGCAGAAAAATGATTTCATCACAGAAGCAGAAGCTAATGAAGCCAAAAACAGGCCCATCGTACTGAGATATAACAAGATAGATCATAACAAGGGACTGGCTCCATACTTCAGGGAAGTATTACGTGATGAACTTAAAACCTGGTGTAAAGAACATAAAAAAGCAGACGGTTCCGAGTACAACCTTTACCGCGACGGTCTGAAAATCTATACTACCATCAATCCCCGCATGCAGATGTATGCAGAGGAAGCGGTATCCCATCACCTGAAAGACCTCCAGAAAGTATTTGCCCAACAGTCTAATATCAAATCCGGCTCGGTGTGGAAAAACTGGCAACAGTACGTTGACCGCTACATGAAGGAATCTGACCGTTACAAGGCAATGAAAGATGATGAGGCTTCTGATGACGATATCAAAAGGGCATTCAACACGCCTACCAAAATGAAAGTATTCTCCTGGAGAAGTTATACCGAACCAGACCTGAATGAGATCGATACCGTTATGACGCCGATCGATTCCATTAAATATATGCGCGCCTTCTTACAGGCAGGTTTTATGGCACTGGACCCGGAAAGCGGAGAAGTAAAAGCCTGGGTGGGCGGACCGGATTTCCGCTATTTCAAGAACGATCACGTACTGAAAACAAAGCGTCAGGTAGGTTCAACCTTTAAACCATTCCTCTATTGCTTTGCAATTATGAATGGTATGTCGCCCAACACTGTACTGCCGAACGAACCGGTTACCTTCCCGAAAGAACATTATACACTGAGCCATAACTCAGAAGGTAGTGTAGGTGGAAGTATTACTATGGCGGGAGCACTTGCCAAGTCACTGAACCTGGTATCAGCTTACCTCATCAAACAGCTGGGCCCCAGAGCAGTGGCAGACTTTGCAAAAAATAAAATAGGTTTCAGCAGTGAAATTCCTCCCTACCCTTCCATTGCGCTGGGTACACCAGAAATTTCGTTGTATGAAATGTTACGCGCATATACCATGTTCCCTGCAAGAGGGATCATTTCAAAACCTATATACATTACCCGTATAGAAGACAGGAACGGTAATATCCTGCAAACATTTGCTCCTGAAAAGAAAGAAGTGATTAGTGAGAATGAATCTTATACGATGGTGAAAATGATGCAGGGAGTAACTGGCCCCGGTGGTACAGCAGCGCGCTTACGCTTCCGTTATAATATTACAGGAGAAGTAGCGGGTAAAACCGGTACAACCAATGATAATACAGATGGCTGGTTCCTGGGTTACACACCACAGTTGCTGGCAGGTGCATGGGTAGGTTGCGAAAATAACTTCCTGCACTTTGCCTCTACAGCAAACGGACAGGGTGCTAATACCGGCTTACCAATATGGGCTTATTTCTTCCAGAAAGTATATGGAGATAAATCATTGAAGATTGATGAGAAAATAATATTCCCCATTCCTGCATCCTTCAACAATGATAATAACTATACGAACTATCAGTCTAATGTCCAGCCAGGAGCAGAAGCAGAAGATCAGGGGAACGGCGCGGCAAATGAGTATATGGATGTAAACAAGTTAGAGGAAGAAGCTAACAGAGAGGCAGAGACCAGAGAGAAAGAAAAGGAGAAGGAAAAGTCACAACCAGCCACCACACCTAAAGCAGTATTTCCTCCTAAAAAAGATAATTAATTGAAGGGGCTAATTTCTGTTTTGGAAAACAAGTCCTGAAATAAAAAAGTTAATAGGGCGTATCATACAGTTGATACGCCCTATTTTTATTTGGATCCCTGATGGACACATCTAATCATTTAAACGATCGTCAGGCACTTCATTTACTTAGATAAAAACGATCTTCATTAAGCAGGCATTGTTACTTCTTGCATTATTCCATATAGAAATCCCAATTGTATAGATATGATTGTGATTGATCAATAAATACGCCTTATCTGCCGCGATTAACAGGTGAAGTGCAATAAAGATCTGATCTTAAATCATATTCTAAAACTAAATCAGGGAATTAAACAGGCAGATACAGTGTATTTATTGATCAATCACAATAAGGCAAAACCGCTGTGATACAAATCAATAACAATCCGTGCCTGAAATAAAAAAGGCCCCGTTGTGGAGACCGTCATTGTACTATTCTCTATTGGAAGTCACAAGTCTAAGTGTGATTGTGATTGATCAATAAATACGCCTTATCTGCCGTGATTAACAGGTGAAGCACAATAAAGATCTGATCTTAAATCATATTCTAAAACTAAATCAGGGAACTAAACAGGCAGATGCAGTGTATTTATTGATCAATCACAATAAGGCAAAACCGCTGTGATACAAATCAACAACTATCCGCGCCTGAAATAAAAAAGGCCCCCGTTGTGGGAGCCTTCTTTTATTATGAATTACTTTTTACGTTGTTGTGCGCCTTGCTGGCGTTGTTGCATTTCTTCCAGCTTTTCCTGCCATTTGGATTTGCTCTTTGGCTTCTTCTTGTTTTCCTGGATCTGTGCGTGGATCTTGTCGTGGTTGATGATAAACTTCTGAATCACCCACTGTAACAGGATACTGATCACGTTAGAAAGGAAGTAGTAGAATGTAAGTGCAGATGCCAGACGGTTAAAGATCCCTAACAGCATTACCGGGAAAATGTAAGGCATATATTTCATTACCGGGTTGCTCTGATCGGCCATACCGCGGTTATTGAAAGCCAGCATCAAACTGGTGGCAGTCATCAGCAGGGTGAAAAGACTGATATGATTGCCATAGAAAGGAATTGTGAATGGCAGGTTGAGGATAGAATCGTAGGTAGAAAGATCCTTTGCCCACAGGAAGCTTTCCTGGCGCAGTTCAATAGAGGATGGGAAGAAGCTGTACATTGCTACCAGGATAGGCAGCTGCATAACAGCAGGTAAACAACCGCCCAGCGGGTTTACACCAGCACTCTTGAACAGTTTCATCTGATCCATACCGAATGCCTGCTGATCATCACCATGTTTTGCACGAAGTGCATCAATTTCAGGCTTTAACACCTTCATTTTAGCAGATGATACATAACTCTGATAGGTGAATGGCGCTATCAGCAAACGGATAAATAAGGTAAGGAAGATGATGATAACACCGTAGTTGTGAATAAATCCGCTCAGGAAGTTAAACACAGGAATGATCACCCATTTGTTCACGTACTTAACAAAGGCGAAAATACCGGAACCCAGTGGAATGATATTTTCCAGGCCAATGTCAAAAGACTTTAAGGTCTTGTAATGGTTAGGACCATAATAAATTTCTATCGGGAAGCTGAAATCATGTGCACGGGTATAAGGTATAGACAGGGTGGTGAAGGTTTGTCCTACGATGTTACCGCTTTCAGGCACTTTAGAGTTGATATCTGCTCCGGCAAAGTTGTTGTCTTTCTTTGAAATCAAGGTTGTATTGAAGAACTGTTGCTTCACGCCCACCCACCGTAATTTGTTTTCGAGTGGCTGGTGGCTGGTACGCTCAAGGGTGAAATAGTCGTGTTTCCCCTCTCCTGTCTGGTAATGCACCTGGTTGTTCAGGCGTTCGTTCTGCATATCCTGTTCCTGTCTGTCATTCTGGTTATCCCATTGTAATGACAGGGTTTTCTGTGAAGCAGGCAGTACGTTTTCCAGTCCTACAGCATGAATATCAAAGTCTACCGCGTAACCATCCTGTTTTAAGGTGTATACATATTCCAGGAATTGTTCCGGATTAGGGGTAGATAAGCGGTAAGTGATAGCCTGGCTACCATCAGCCAATTTCTGTACCGTACCACCTGTAAAGAACAGATCAGCAGTATTTAATAAGGTATTGTTATTAGCAGGCAGTTGCATGGAAATACGGTTAAAAGAACCGTTTACCAGCATTAAAGGGCCACCATCAAAGGTTTTAAACTTTTTCAGCTGAACAGTAGCTGGCTGTCCGCCCTGGTTGGTAAAAGTGATCTTTAACACTTCATTTTCCAGTACAGCAGTTTGAGCAGTACCGTTGGCAGCGTTAGCAAAAGCACCATATTCTCCAGCCAGCCTGGTGGAATCCGGGGTAGCGGAGGTGCCGGCAGCAGCGTAACCAGTAGTATCTACAGGTACTTTAGGCTTGTTGATATTTGCGATGGAATCCTGACGGGCTTTCTCTTTCCGCGCTTCTCCCTGTTGCTTTTGGTTAAAGAAGATGTATCCTACCAGCAATACTCCGAGCAAAACGAAGCCAATGACCGAGTTTCTGTCCATGAAATCTAATTGAAATTTAGGCAGCAAAGGTAAGTAAAAGCCGCAAGCTTTTAGTTGTGAGCTACAAGTATCATCCCAATATTCTGTTAACTTAACATTAAAAGGACGACCTGCAACCGGCAACTAATAGCTTGCGGCTAAGAATTATTAATTATTGGTGGGCAATTTTCTCTTCCTCCAGTTTGGCTTTATTCGTTTTATCCTCTGCATAATCTTTAGCTGCAGCTATGAAATGAACAAATAGCGGAGCTGGTCTTTCCACGGTACTTTTCAGTTCCGGGTGAAACTGGCATCCTACAAAGAAAGGATGATCCGGCAGTTCTACTATTTCTACCAGGCCACTTTCAGGGTTTTTACCAGAAGCAACCATACCGGCTTTTTCGAAGTCTGGCAGGTATTTACTATTGAATTCGTAACGGTGACGGTGACGTTCACTGATCTGTGTACCCTCATAAATAGAAGCTGCACGGGAGTCCGGTGTTAATTCACAGGCATAAGCACCCAGGCGCATAGTACCACCTTTGGCAGTAATTTTCTTCTGTTCTTCCATCAATCCTATTACAGGATGGGTGGTATCAGGATTCATTTCAGTAGAGTGGGCATCTTTCCAGCCTATTACGTTACGTGCATATTCCACTACGCTCATCTGCATTCCAAGGCAGATCCCAAAGAAAGGCAGGTGATTTTCACGGGCATACTGAATGGCCGTTACTTTACCTTCTATACCTCTGTGACCGAAACCCGGAGCTACCAGTAAACCATCCAGGTTACGAAGTTTCTCGGCAACGTTTTCTGATGTGATGAACTCAGAATGAATGTTTTGTACAACTACTTTACATTCATTCATTGCTCCTGCATGGATAAATGATTCCAGGATGGATTTATAAGCATCCTGCAACTCCACGTATTTACCGATTAATCCAATAGTTACTTTGGATTTGGGATATTTCAGCTTGTCCAGGAATCCGCGCCATTTGGTGAGGTCAGGTTCCTTATCAATAGGAATATTCAGTTTCTTCATGACAATCACATCCAGCTTTTCGCGCAGCATTTCCAGCGGAACTTCATAGATGGTGCTCATATCATTAGCCTCAATCACAGCATCTACCGTAACATTACAGAACAGTGCAATTTTCTTTTTCAGATCACTGTACATAGGTTCTTCCGTACGGCAAACGATCACATCGGGGTGAACCCCGTTTTCACTCATCATTTTCACGGAGTGCTGTGTTGGTTTGGTTTTCAGCTCTTTAGCAGCCCGCAGGTAAGGAATCAGGGTAAGATGTATTACCAGGCAATCCTGTTCATCCAGTTCCCATTGTAACTGGCGAACCGCCTCAATGTAAGGTAGTGATTCAATGTCTCCCACTGTTCCACCTAATTCGGTGATCACGATATCAAAATTACCATCCTTACCCAATAACAGGATCCTGCGTTTGATCTCATCTGTAATATGTGGTACTACCTGTACGGTTTTACCCAGATAAGCCCCTTCGCGTTCTTTGTTAATCACGGTCTGGTAAATACGGCCAGTAGTCACATTATTGGCCTGAGAAGTAGGTGTATTCAGAAAACGCTCATAGTGCCCCAGATCGAGGTCCGTTTCAGCGCCATCTTCTGTTACAAAACACTCACCGTGTTCATAAGGGTTTAATGTCCCTGGATCCACATTAATATATGGATCGAACTTCTGAATAGTCACTCTAAAACCGCGTGCCTGCAATAGTTTTGCGAGCGAAGCGCCTATAATTCCTTTACCCAACGAGGAAGTAACACCTCCCGTAACGAAGATATATTTTGCCATAAGATCTAAATTCTTGTAGAAATACTTGACCTAAAGAGGAAGTGCCGGACGACATAATGGTGTAACCAGTCAAGTAAATACTAACTTCCGAAGGTCATGCAAAGTTACACAAATTTGCTACCTACCCAAAAGGGTTTTTAAAATTATATATTTCATACATATATAATGAAATAAAATAAATCGTTTTAACTATTAATTAGGGGTTGATAATTTTATCTGACGGATCAATTCCGGGGCATTACTCATTATTTATTGCCCATAGCAGCAAACTTCTTACTAATTTTGCCGCCGAATAAACATCAATATGACTTCAACGCCAAAGCGCACACAGGATTCAATAATACAGATGACGGAACTGGTTCTTCCCAATGATACCAATACTTTTGGCAACCTTATGGGAGGCCGTTTGATGTATTGGATGGATATAGCAGCTGCGCTAGCCTCCATGAAACATTGCAGTGCACCGGTAGTAACTGCCTCTGTAGACAACATTTCCTTCGAGAATCCGATTAAGCTGGGCAATGTAGTACATATTGAAGCAAAGGTGAGCAGGGCATTCACCACTTCTATGGAAGTACACCTTCGGGTATGGGGAGAAGATCCTGTACAGCAGTACAGATATAAGTCCAATGAGGCATTCATGACCTTTGTGGCATTAGATCCCAATGGCAAGTCGAGGTCAGTACCCGCTATAATTCCTGATACAGAAGATGAGAAGAATTTATATGAAGGCGCTTTACGCCGTCGTCAGCTCCGCCTTATTCTGGGCGGCAAGATGAAACCAGAAGATGCTGAAGAACTGAAAGCACTGTTTGCATAATACAGTGAGAAAATCTTTCCTTCCAGGCGGAGAACATGTGTTAAGTTATTTCCAGAATAAACTGATTTTCAGACATTATTCCAGAGGGGCTGTATCTTACTTTGATACAGCCCCTCTTAATTTAAATGATAATTTCCTAAGAAATCCCCTCCCACTCTTTATAAAATCTTTCCAGGAACTGTTCCATAAACAGATGCCTTTCTTCAGCCAGTTTTCTGCCTGTAGCCGTATTCATTCTATCCTTCAGCAATAATAGCTTTTCATAAAAATGATTGATGGTAGGAGCTGTACTGTGTTTGTATTGTTCCTTTGTCATATGCAGATCGGGAGCAATGGCCGGATCATATATTGCCCTGTTCTTAAAGCCCCCGTAATTAAATGTTCGCGCAATCCCAATGGCTCCTAATGCATCCAGGCGGTCGGCATCCTGTACTACACCCAGTTCTATGGAATAGAATTTACCGGTTTGATGTCCGCCCTTAAAAGAAATATTTTCGATAATCTCCACCACATGGCTGGTTACATGTTCAGGCGCTTGTATAGATTCCAGGAAATTACGTGCTTTTGCGGGCCCCACGGTTTCATCACCACCATGAAATTTGGCATCTGCAATGTCATGCAGCAGGGCACTCAGTTCTACCACCAGTAAGTCCACTTCTTCCTTTGCAGCAATGTGTTTAGACAGTTGCCATACCCGGTAAATATGCCACCAGTCATGCCCGCTTTCGGCACCAGCCAGTTCTGTTTTTACAAATTCAACTGTTTGTGTAATAATCATGGGGTCAAATATACATACATAATTAAGCCGGACTAAAGAGATGATCCATCCCTCTGGTGGGAAACGAAGATTAACAATGATCAGGAAAGTCTGAGATGGTCTGTCGTTTGATAGTAAACGAAGAAAAAGAGAAACGGAAAAGGAAGCCTGAAGCTAAAGTAGACCGTTTCTCTTCCCTGCATTCCGGCAGCATGCAAAGATATTACAGGGGATCTTGCTTCACTAAGATTTTCTTCGTTCTTCTCTTTATTAATCGCTAGATTAATTTGGTGTAGTTAGAATTGGTTGATAAAAATTAATGGTCGGCAATTGTTTGATACAATTCAGATTCTGGTTGATGAAACGCTCTTATAATACCTTAGCGAGGCCCCTTTCGGGCCTTCGGCATAAGGTATATACTTCAGGGAAGCGGGAATATTTTTTATTGGCGCGGCATAAGGCAGGGAAATTTTATTGTCCGGACTTCGAGGTCAAGAACTTAGCTGACCTTTGCTGACCCTAGCCCCGGAAATTTCCCTACCTGTAACCGCTACTTGGTTTCTTGAAGGCATATACTTTCTATATACCTGATATTTTTACAGAGCAGAACCAGCTACTACCTGGTGATCATAGATCAATACTGCCCCTTTGGTTGGTTTTATGACATTGTGTGACTGATCACTTTTAATACCGAAAGCCTTTAATTTTAAGGTAGTGCCTGAATAAGTATAAGGTGACTTCTTAATTACGACTTTGCTAAATCTGTTTCTCGAAACGTTCCGCATAAAAGGAGATTAATGATACATTAAAAATAAATATATTTTAATCATTATCCCAACAATCTCTATAAAAACAATACATACTTTCTAATTCAATATAAAAATAGCAACGATTGTTGGATTTTTACACACTATGATACTAAATTATAAATATATTTTTATTACTAATGTAATATATAAGAGAGAAGTATATGTCTATAGGGGGTAAAAAACTACCTGTTTACGGTAAAATATATCAGAAAGGTTCTCTTTAGTTCAATTTATAAACACAATTCGTATAAAAAACAAACATGCTAATTGATTATAATCTGTTAGGAGAAAAAGATTTTTTTCAGATGATGAGAGGATTATAGGAGTTAATTGTATGAATATCAATTGCTATTTCTATGATGAGGGTTAAGCAATACAATGATAATATATGAATTCTGTGATCAGTCCTTCTTTACAAGTACTTCAGTAATCTGGTTAAGTTGCTTTACTTTTTCGCTGAAATCACCTTTTAGTCTTTCACGGATCGTCTGTAATTTATCAAGTACTTCATTCAGAGAACCAGGAAGGGCTTCCTGTAATACCTCCTTCAGGCGCTTGGCAATGGTCGGCGATTTCCCATTGGTAGAAATAGCTATTTTGAGATTGCCCTTCTGTACTACTGAACCTAAATAGAAATCACACAGTTCCGGCGTATCTGCTACATTAATGAGTACCCTGCTCCCTTTTGCTTTTTCCCAGATGCAGCAATTCAGGTCCTTATCATTAGTGGCTGCTATTGCCAGGTCTTTCCCCAGCATATCCCCACAGGAAAAAGGTTTCTGCATCAATGTTACGTTAGGTGCGCTTTTAGCCAATTCCACCAGTTCCGGTAAGAACCAGGTAGCCACCACAGTAATGTTGGCATCATGACAATTGCTCAATATCGCACTTACTTTTTCATGCCCGATATTCCCTCCGCCAACTACAAGTACCTGTAGACGACTTACCTTAAAAAATACCGGAAACAGATTATTCTCTTCCATATGAGCAAACATTTATACAGAAACTGACCAAAAGCAATCGCAACATAATTTACGAAAAAACATCCTGTTGCAGAGCTTTTGGTCAGTCTGATTAATTTTATACAGCTATTTTAAAGTCCGCTGCCAGCTTATCCTTCACAGACTGGAATGCTTCATGGAAGCGTACCACTTCTCCAATCACTATAATCGCTGGATTTTTCATTTCTCCCCTGCTGGCGATAGCGGCCAGTTCCTCTACTGTACCTATGCCCACTTTCTGGTCTGGCAAGGTACCATTCTGGATAATGGCAGCAGGAGTGTTACCTTTTCCCTGTGCAATATATGCAGCTGCTATTTCTTCCAGTTTACTCATTCCCATCAATATCACCACGGTTGTCTTAGCCAGGATAGCATGTTCCAGATCGCGTGCCAGGTTGCCGCTCTTTGTAGTACCGGTCAGCACCCAGAAGCCCTCGCTCACATTACGCGCTGTAACGGGGATGCCACTGACAGCCGGTACTGAAATAGAACTGCTGATACCCGGAATCACTTCCGTATCTATACTAAACTGTTGCGCAAAAGCCAGTTCTTCCTGTCCGCGGCCAAACACGAAAGGATCTCCTCCTTTCAGTCGTACCACATTGCCATAAGTCAGCGCATACTTCACAATCATGCGGTTTATTTCATCCTGGGAGTACACATGCATACCAGCCCGTTTACCCACAAAACGCTTGAGACAGTTGCTTGGCGCATGCTCCAGCAGTTCGTTGTTCGACAAAGCGTCGTACAGAATTACCCTGGCCTGCTGGATGGCTTTCAACCCTTTCACAGTAATCAGTTCAGGATCCCCAGGACCTGCACCTACCAGTGTTAATTTTGGATGTATATTTAGCATAATGTACTTTTAAAAGATGAAACAGACGCACATTAGGATGCAGCTACTTCAGATTGTCTGAATGCCTGAGCCTGCGCATAAAAATCTGCGGCCTCCTTGTTATATTGTTTTGCAAAAATTTCTGAAGGCTCGTTCTGGTTGATTTGTAATACCAGTGTATTAAATCCACCAACGATTGGCCATTTGCCAGTTTCTACGAAATGTTTGTCAAAATCTTTGATGATACCTGTTTGCGTATTGCAACTCACCCCTTCTCCTAACAGTAAAGCCTTTGCAGTCTGTATAAAAGCGGAATAAGAATGATAGATACTATCTGCATACTGCTTGATTTCAATCGATTCATTTGATGATTGCAGCTTTTCTTCTCCTTCCAGTAACAAAGTAGCTACCAGATCGATTACCACACCAGCACATTCACCAACACCAATAGCGGTGGCAAATTTGTCTCCCTGGCCCCAGTCAACAAAATCATCATCCTGTAATGTGGTCAGATCTGTTAATGGTTTCAGCAGATCATAGAAATATTTCTCTCCCTGGCGATCGTAGTATTCATTAAATTTCTCATTCTTCAGACCATTCCCTTCAAAGTTGTGTAACAATGAACGCAGTACATCAGGACCACGTTTACTTGGCACTTTTATTACTTTGTCAGCCACACGACCAACACCATCACCTACAATACCGCCGCCCAGCAATACCTGCAGGGCTGGTAATACTTTACCACCACTCTTTATGGAACTACCATGAAATCCGATAGACGCAATACCATGCTGACTGCAGGAGTTCATACATCCACTGATCTTAATCTTAATGTCTTTATTATATATGAGATCAGGAAACTCATCCTGGATTACCAGTTCTAATGCTGTAGCAATACCGGTGCTGCTGGAAATTGCCAGGTTACAGGTATCTGTTCCAGGGCAGGCGGTAATATCAGCAATACTATCAAAACCCGGTTCAGCAAAACCAGCTGTTTCCAGCGCGCTGAACACGTAAGGCAGGTGTACCGGTAAAATATATTTCAACAGCAAACCCTGGTTCGCAGTTATACGCACATCATTTCCAACAGCAGGACGTAATGCCTCAATCAGCTGACGTGAAATAACAGAACTGATGTTCCCCAGTGGTACGCGTACGTAAGCAGCATAATAATCTGCCTGACGCTGACGGAAAGCATTTGTAGCCTTCCATGCTTCGTATTTTTTAGGGTCCTTTATTGTGAAAGCCGGCACTACTGCATCAGCAGCAGGTAATTCCGGATCTGCCCATGCATCCGCATCAACCGGGAAGGACTTAGATTTATTCGCAATACGCTCTTCTTCTACTAATCTTGTAAATTCTTCCAGACCAATCTTCTGGATCAGGAATTTCAAACGGGCTTTATGGCGACTGGCTCTTTCTCCATGCCTGTCAAATACACGCAATACTGTTTCTATATATGGGATCAACTGATCTGCTTCCAGAAACTCGTAAGCAACATGAGCGAGGTAAGGCTGTGCACCCAAACCGCCACCAATCATCACTTTAAAACCACGTACCTGTTTTCCGTCTATTTCACGAATCTTAGGTATCACTCCTATGTCATGCATAAATGCCCAGGCAGTATCTGCATCGCTGCTGGAATAGGCCATCTTGAATTTACGGCCCATATCCTGGCATATTGGGTTACGCAGGAAATAACGGAAAGCAGCATCTGCATATGGAGAAACATCAAATGGTTCTTCAGGGTCAATACCTGCCCTGTCTGACGCGGTGATATTACGAACAGCATTTCCACATGCCTCGCGAATAGTAATATCGTCAAGATCCAGCTTACTCCACAACTCCGGAGTTCTTTCCAGGCTCACGAAGTGAATCTGTATATCCTGACGGGTAGTGAGGTGCAGGTTACCGGTAGAATACTCATCTGAAACATCTGAAATACGTTTCCATTGTTCAAAGGTCATTTTACCATATGGCAGTTTGATACGTATCATTTGTACACCCGCCTGACGCTGGCCATAAATGCCTCTTGTCAAACGCAGGCTACGGAATTTCTCATCCGGGATCTGTCCTTCACGAAATAATCGGATCTTTTTCTCCAGTTCTATTATATCCCTTTCTACTACAGGATTTTCCAGTTCTGTTCTGAAGCTTTGCATATAAATTAATTTCTTGGTGGTAAATTATCAGATTAAACACTTCCTTAGCCTATATAAAGCACAAAGCCCCCGTAAATACCGGAGGCTTTGTATATCTTGTTTGATTCTTGATTGATCATCAGTACTATACATCTACGCCTCCCTCCTTACCGTTGCATTACAGCAACGGAACATCCAACACTGGTCCTTTCTTATACTATCCATATTTCCCATCGTTTTTGTAGACTATAACAAAGTTATAAATCTACGCGAGATTTCCAAAGGAAATTTTCATAAAAAAAGGGGGTAAATATTAGAATTTATTTAAAAGCAGGGAAATTAGTCATCATTTCTTCCTCGGATTTTTCTATTGTCATTAGAATGATAATGTAACTTTGCCGGCGCAAAACAAATGAAACGCACACATGATTAATACGGTGATTTTCGATATGGATGGGTTGTTAATTGACTCAGAACCCTTGTGGGGGCAGGCGATGCGGGAAGTATTCGCTACTGTAGGAGTGGAATTGTCAAAAGAGCAGGCTAGTCATACTACCGGCCTGCGTACAGTAGAAGTAGTGGATTACTGGCATAATTTCTTTAAATGGCAGGGAAAAAGCAACGAGCAGGTAACGAACGAAATTATTGATAGTATTACAGGCAAAATAGTAGCAGAAGGTGAGGCTATGGAAGGATTAGAATACATCCTTGATTATTTTGAACAGAAGAAGTTTAAAATAGGACTAGCCTCCTCCTCTCCTCTGCGGCTGATCGACGCTGCTGTTACTCACTTTGGTATTAAAGATCGTTTTCAGGTCATATCTTCAGCAGAATTTGAATCACATGGTAAGCCGCATCCGGCTGTTTACCTTTCCTGTGCTAAAGCACTGGGCAGTACTCCCCTGGAATGTTTAGCCTTTGAGGATTCCGTTACCGGTATGACAGCTGCCAAAGCAGCCCGCATGAAGGTGGTGGTTGTTCCTGAGTCCCATAACCGTAATAACTCACGTTATGCGCTGGCTGATTTGCAGTTAAGCTCTTTGAAGGAGTTTAATGATGAAATGCTGGCTAAGTTATAATATAAGCAGAAGTTAAGAAGGGGTTAAGCAGGGGTTAGTTTGACTCGAGTCAAACTAACCCCTGCTTAACCCCTTCTTAACTCCAACCAACCCCTTGCTTAACCCACACTACTTTACCTGCTTTTCCCAATATTAGAGGAGCGGACTACAGGTTTAACCCAGATCACTTTACCTGCTTTCCTTTAGACTTTCCTAAAAACAACAAGGGCTGTTCCTTGCGAAACAACCCTTGTATTATTTAAACCTAAAAAAGCTAATTAACCTTTTTTCTCTTCTTCACCACCTTCAGACTGCTTCAATTTCTCTCTCAGTTCAGCTAAAGCACCCAGATCACCTAAAGTAGCTTTTTCTACTTTACTCTGAATGGTTTTAACTGCCTTGCGGGTTTTATCAGCATCTGCTCTCTTTTCTTTAGCAACCGCTTCTTTTTCTTCGGTCTTCACCTGTTCCCAAACTCTTGTATGAGAAACCAGGATGCGTTTTTCGCTGCGATCGAATTCAATGATCATGAATTCTTTCACATCTTCAACAGCAATTGCTTTTTCATCTTCAGTGCGGAGGTGACGTGCAGGAGCGTAAGCTTCCAGGCCATATTGTAATTGAACAGTAGCACCCTTGTCATCTTTCTTCACTACAGTACCTTCATGGATAGATCCAATTGGGAAGATAGTTTCGAAAGTGTTCCATGGATCTTCTTCAATTTGTTTGTGGCCCAGGCTCAGTTTGCGGTTGTCTTTGTCAATTCCCAGTATTACTACTTCGATTTCGCTACCTACTTTCGTGTACTCACTTGGGTGATTGAAACGTTTGATCCAGCTAAGGTCAGAGATGTGGATCATACCACCGATACCTGTTTCCAGCTCAACGAACACGCCATAAGGAGTAATGTTCTTCACAATACCTTTGTGACGGCTTTCCAGCGGGAATTTAGTTTCGATAGTAGCCCAAGGATCTTCTGTCAATTGCTTGATAGACAGGCTCATTTTACGTTCGTCTTTGCTCAGGGTAACTACCACTGCTTCGTATTCTTCACCTAATTTGAAGAATTCTTTAGCATTGATTGGTGTAGAAGCCCAGGAGATTTCAGATACGTGTACCAGTCCTTCTACGCCAGGCAGAATTTCCAGGAATGCACCATAATCTTCGATGTTCACTACTTTACCTTTCACGCGCGCACCTTCAGTGATGTTTGCAGGTAAGGTATCCCAAGGATGGGGAGTGAGTTGTTTGTAACCGAGGCTGATACGTTTTTTCTCGTCGTCGAAGTCCAGTACCACCACATTGATCTTCTGATCCATCTGCAGTACTTCGCTTGGGTGAGAGATACGACCCCAGCTGATATCGGTGATGTACAGCAGGCCGTCCAGACCACCCAGGTCGATGAACGCACCGAAGTCTGTAATATTCTTGATAGTACCTTCTAATACCTGGCCTTTTTCCAGTTTGGAGATAATATCCACTCTTTGTTGTTCGATATCGCTTTCGATGAGTGCTTTGTGGGACACAACTGCGTTTCTGATGGCTTCGTTAACCTTAACCACTTTGAATTCCATTGTTTTACCTACAAACTGATCGTAGTCGGTAACAGGTTTCACGTCGATCTGTGAACCTGGCAGGAAGGTTTCCATACCATAAACGTCCACGATCAGGCCGCCTTTGGTTTTGCTGGTAACAGTACCAGTAACCACTTCGCCTGTTTTGTAAACTTCCACGATTTTTTCCCATGCACGTTGCTGACGAGCCTGTTTACGGCTCAGGTGCAGGTTACCATCGCGGTCTTCTTTTTCTACTACCAGTACTTCTACTTCATCTCCAACTTTCAGTCCCTGCAAATCGCGGAACTCGTTCAGAGAGATCAGACCGTCTGATTTGAAGCCGATATTGATTACCACATCCGTTTTGGTTAAACCAACTACGGTACCGGTAAGCAAACCGTTTTCTTCGATCACTTTGAAAGTGCTGTCGTAAGTTTGGTCATACTTAACCTTTTCTTCCTGGCTGTAGGAAGAAACGTTACGTTTGTCCACGCTCCAGTCAAAATCGTCGTGAGCGGTCTGTACTGCAACAGGTGCATTTTTTGTCGCTGTTTCTACCTGGGCAACTACTGCCTCTGGTGCCTGCTGTTCAGCGTTTTGTTCGTTAGTAATGTTGTTTTCTGCCAAAATTTGGTTCCTCCTTTTGTTAATAAATATCCCCCGGAATTTGGCCGGGAGTTTTTAATTGGAGGGCAAAGATACTGAATAATCATAAAAAAAACACCAAATTCCCATTGATAAACAAGGCTTCCGTTACTTGTAAAAATGTACCGTCAAATAGGTTTAGGAATGGCAATTTTGTACTAATTTTCATGTATGAACGGAACTTCTTTCAGATCTGATATTCGCTTCTGGCTGAGACAAGGAAACACAATTAACCATCTGCTATTCTGGAACATTGTTGTATTCCTCCTGCTCGGAGTAGTGCATGTAGCGGGGTGGATATCCCCCGCAACTGGTTTTATACCCACCTTTTTGTATGAGCAGCTGTCCCTGCATTCAGCATTACCTGCTTTGATCTCAAAACCCTGGGGGTTATTCACTTATATGTTCACCCATGTTGCCATCTTCCATTTATTTTTCAACATGTTGAACCTCTACTGGTTTGGTAACCTCTTCCGGTCTTTCCTTGGCAATCACCGAGTATTGCCCCTCTACCTTCTGGGTGGAATCACAGGCGGCCTTATATTCCTGCTGGTTTACAACCTGGCTTATTCCAGTATCGATGGTACCCTCATTGGTGCTTCGGCCTCGGTAATATGCATGCTTGTAGCCTGTGCTACCAAAATACCCAATTATGAGATAGGCCTGCTGTTTTTCGGACCTGTCCGGTTAAAATGGCTGGCCCTGGCAGTAGTAGTCCTGGATGCAATTGCCATTCCCGATGGTAATACCGGCGGTATCGCTGCTCACCTGGGTGGTGCACTTATGGGTTTTGTATATATTAAACTACTGGATAACGGTACGGACATCTGCCAGCCGCTTATATGGCTGTTCAACAGACGGGTACGCGTAGAATCACCCAGGCGTAAACGTATATTCAAACCTAAAAAATCTCCTCTTAAGATAGTAAGGAACGGCCCGGAAGAGAACAGGCAAAACCACCTGGATCAGTTGCTTGATAAAATCAACGACAAAGGCTACGAAAGTCTGACCCCTGAAGAAAAGGCCTGGTTAAAGAAAATGAGCCAGGAGTAAACCGGTCATAATACTGGCCATCAAAATATGTAACTTTGCCTCCAGATGAAAACATTCAACGTACCTGTTATATATCGCAGTCCGCTGATTACGGCTATTAAGAACAGCCGGAAAAAGCAGGACCGCATGAAGAAGGATTTTACACCAACCGTACTGGATTTTGGTTCGATGAAAGTATTACTGGCCCGCCACTTCGGCTTTTGCTATGGTGTGGAGAACGCTATTGAGATCGCGTTCAAAACGGTAGACGAGAATCCGGACAAAAGGATCTTCCTGTTGAGTGAAATGATCCATAATCCCCACGTAAATAATGACCTGCTGGCCAGAGGCGTACAGTTCATTATGGATACAGCCGGCCGCCAGCTGGTACCCTGGGAATCACTGAATCCGGATGATATCGTGATCATTCCTGCTTTTGGTACCACCCTGGAAATAGAAGCTAAACTAACTTCACTGGGCATTGCCCCCCTTCAATATAATACGACCTGCCCCTTCGTGGAAAGGGTATGGAACAAGGCTGAACAGATCGGACAACAATCCTATACTGTTATTGTACATGGTAAGCCTGGACATGAAGAAACCAGGGCTACCTTCTCTCACAGCCGGCATAGTACGCCTACCATCGTAGTGAAAGATATGGCGGAAGCTCAGTTACTGGCCACCTTCATTACCGGTGAGAGACCGGCAGCTGATTTCTATGAACTCTTTAAAGGACAATATTCCAGTGGTTTTGATGTAGCCAAAGACCTTCAGCGTGTAGGCGTGGTTAACCAGACCACTATGCTGGCCACTGAAACCCAGGCTATCGCCGACTATATCCGCAATGTGATGATGGACAGGTATGCACTTACCGCAGCCAATGCCGGAGAGCGCTTCGCAGATGCAAGGGATACACTCTGCTATGCCACCAATGATAACCAGAGTGCCGTAACGGGGCTGCTCCAGGAACAGGCAGATCTTGCCATCGTAGTGGGTGGTTATAACAGCTCTAATACATCTCACCTGGTAGAACTATGTGAAGAGAAACTGCCTACCTTTTTTATTTCTTCAGACGAGAAACTGATATCTGCCAATGAAGTACAACATTGGGACTTCCACCATAAACAAGAACTGCATAGCTTTTCTTTCCTGCCGGGAAAAGAACAGGTCACCATTATGCTCACAAGCGGAGCTTCCTGTCCCGATGCATTAGTGGAAGCAGTGATCAGAAAATTACTTTCATTCTACGGACTGGAACATAAAATAGAGGAACTCGCCAGTAAGTTTGATTAAGTTATAATAACAAGAAAGACACCACGTGGTGTCTTTCTTCTTTGGGGCTAATCAATGCTAGTAATGCAGAGAAAAAAAATTATATATTGAAATAAGGTAAAATCTGAGTCAAAAGTAGTTTTTACCTTATCAGCCGACAACCGACATTTATTATCCGGCAGTCAATTTCCTGTAAGTGGCATAAAACACCTTACATCTGGTTAGAATTGCATCACTTTTTTCAGGAAGTCTGCTTTACGCCGGCGCGAAACTTCTACCTGCGTTCCATCACTCATAAGTGCAAAGCCTCCTTCTCCCTGTATATAAGATTGCATCTGTTGTAAGTTAATAAGATGTGAATTGTGCACCCGGAAAAAGTCCACATCAGTTAGCAGTTCCTCAAACTCTTTCAGAGGACGCGATACCATCAGGTTCTTCTTATCTGTAAAAAAGATCCGGGTATAATTTCCGGTAGATTCACATCTCACAATATTTTGCACCGGCATAAACACCAGTCCGTTAATAGTAGGTAATGCTATTTTCTTATGGGTCTGATGCAGTGTTTTCATATTCTGCAGAAACACTTCAATAGGAGAATGCTGTTCTGCGGATTGTCCGTTACGCCTGCTCACACATTTCTGGATGGCATCCTGGAGTTCTTTGATACTGAAGGGTTTTAACAAATAATCCAGTGCATTGAACTTGATCGCCTTTAAAGCGTATTGTTCATATGCAGTAGTGAATATCACATCGAAGGTGATCTTATCGAATAGTTTCAATAATTCAAACCCATTCTGATGTGGCATTTCTACATCCAGGAATACAACATCCGGTTGTAACGCTTCAATTAGATCTTTCGCTTCTTTTACACTGTTCACCCCTCCCAATACTGTTACTTCCGGGCATTTTTTCTGCAACATTGTTTGCAGGGCATCGATACAATGCTGCTCGTCATCAACAATGATGGCCTTTATTTCGCTCATGCTCTTTATGTATATTAAAAAATAAATTCCACTGGTAAGATAAGTTTCACCTCTGTACCTGTGGCTATACCGGTTCCATCTTCCAGGTCTGTTATATTTACGTTTGCTTCTTTGGTATTGTTAATTTTCCGGATCAGATCTATCCTTCCTTCCGTCACTTTCATGCCCATCGAACGGTGTGTTTGTCCCTTCTTTTCTTTAATTTCTATTGCCTTTTTCCTACCTATTCCATTATCCGTAACTATACAAGTAAGAGTACGTCCTTTCAGGGTAACATTTATTTCAAGCAGTCCTTTACCTGACTTATGTACAAGACCGTGCCAGATAGCATTTTCCACATATGGTTGAATGATCATGGGTGGGATCAGCACCTCCTCCTCATTAATATCTACCGCCACATTAATTATATAATCAAACACATCATTGCAGCGTAGTTTTTCAAGATCAAGATACAAACGTAACGATTCCAGTTCTTTATTAAGTGAAATAAAAGTATACTGAGTGTTATCAAGGATCATACGCATTAAACGCGAAAACTTGGTAAGATAGTCTGATGCCTCCTCCTGATTATTACTCCAGATAAAGCGATGAATGGAACTGAGTGAGTTAAAAATAAAGTGAGGATTCATTTGCGCACGCAGAGAGCGGAGCTCCAGTTGCAGGGTATGTTTATTGGTTTCCAGGTTCCGGTGGCGGATATAAAAGAAGCCTCCCACCATAAGCATCAGCAGGAAACCTGCCAATGACATAATATACACAACATTACGCTTGGTGCGCAATTCTCCCAGCTGTTTATCATGTTCCAGCAGCTTGATCTGGTTATCTTTCCTGTCCACCTCATAGATAGCCTGTGTCTGCGCAAGTGCCTGTGAAGATGTTTCATCCAGCAAACTATCCTTATACAGCAATGATTTATCCATAAACTCCAGTGACTTTTCAAAATCACCACTTGCTTTATAATCTGCGGCCAATGCTTTATAAGCATCCATCAGCATTGATTTAAAACGCCACAGCAAACTGATACTGATAGATGCCTGGATATATTTCCGGGCTTCCTCATGCTTCCCCTGGAGGCTCCATAACTTACCTATGCTCAGATTGCTTTCCGCTACATGCACCTTATCTTCCACTTTACTATTCACAATCAATGCTTTATTGAGATATTCAAGGGCATGTGCATAGTCTTTCTTCTCCTTATAGGCAGCACCGAGCGAGTTGTAACAGATTGTTAGTCCGGTACTATTATTTAATTGCTGATTTACAGCCAGCGATTTCTTATAATAATCAATCGCCAGGTCCAGTTTGCCTAATCCCTGGTAAGCATATCCAATATTTCCCAGGTTAATAGCCACTCCAAGGCTATTCTCATTTTTATGTTCGAGTTGCAATGCCTTATTAAAATGGACAATAGCATCATCATACTTTCCCGTTGAAAGTTGAATATTACCTATACTGTTAATAGCCACACAAATATTACGGACATCGTTAATTTTCTCGGCCAGTTGTAATGCTCTGAAATGGTATCCGAATGCTTTTTCCAATTTATCCTGCCGGCGATAGTCTACACCGGTATTATTTAAAGCAATAGTTAACAGCAGATCATTTTTTGCTTCTGCCGCATATTTAACTGCCTTTTCATGATAGTCTGAAGCCAGAATATATTCTGATTTATTTCTTTTGGAAATGCCCAGTTCATTGTAAACGCTGAACAAGCCACGAAAATATCTGAGATGCTGAGCGGTAACAATTGCATCCTGGAAAAAGGGATTTTCCATTTTATGCTGATCAAAGTAATGCCCCATGGACTTTCCTTTATCGATCAGCCAATTTACTTTACTGGTATCATTGGGCAATAGTCTGGCAGAATCCAGTGTATGGAAAACGAGGATAGAATCCTGCCCGTATGTGTCCCCCTTTGTAAAAACGAACAAGATAAATAAGAAATAATAGCCTTTAAGCATGCAACAGCGAGGTATACCACAAGTTAGTTAAAAAAGCGAAAGGGCGAAAGAATTCGCCCCTTCTTCCTATTAACCGAATACACCTACTGAAAACATGGACTCGAACAGGCGAACCCGCCTTGCCCACATTAAGTTCAAATATTACTAGCCACAACGCCTGAATATATAAGTGTCAAATTAATCACGGTTAATAGCAGGTCTCCGGATACAGCTATGATAAGACCTTAAATGATCTTTATAGACTTCTCTAGACCACTTGAAAAAATATAATGATGATTTGAAAACGATAAGCTGCGTTCAAAACAATACAGTAATAATAAAATGTAGGAAATTCTGGAGGATGTGGAAAATTATGCAGGGTTTCTCTACCGTAACAAAACCGGTAATAGAACAAATTTAATAAAGGTTTCTCTAATATTCTAATAAATTCAGGAAGATTGTACCATAATTACGTCATCCACCCATTGCATCACCAATTTAAGCTGCTCATTCAGACTTAACTGACTGTTATCCAATATAATAGCATCTTCAGCTTTTCGTAGGGGGCTAATTTCTCTGTTGGTGTCAATATAGTCGCGTAATTCCAGGTTTTCTCTTATTTCGTGAAGGGTAATGTTCTTGTTTTTGGCGTACAACTCTTTAAATCTGCGTTCCACACGAATGGCGGTATCTGCCGTCATGAATATTTTCAGTTCTGCATGGGGAAATACAGTAGTTCCAATATCCCGGCCATCCATTACAATACCCCGCTGCTCTCCCATTTGCTGTTGCTGTGCTACAGCGAATTCGCGCACTTCTTTTACTGCGGCTACTTCACTTACCCTTTCTGCTACGAGCATCTCACGGATCAGATGTTCTACATTCTCCCCGTTCAGATTCATTTCTGACAACATTGTGATCGGGTTATACACAAATTCCAGGGTGATACTAGCCAGGGCTTCATTCACTTCATCCACGTTATTCCAATCCACAAGATTCTGTATGAAATACAGGGTTATTGCACGATACATGGCTCCGCTGTCTATGTACACATAATCCAGTTCTCCGGCCAGTTGCTTAGCCAAAGTGCTCTTCCCACAGGAAGAATAACCATCTATTGTGATAATAACTTTTTTCAAAACCAAGGTAATTAAAATGCTTACGGGAAAGAACGACAGTGTAAAGTTAAAGGAAAAATGGAAAATTTCCATTTCAGATACATAATTGTATCTCTGATAATTATACAGAAACCCATTTTTTAAATAGGACTGGATATTGATATGATGAACCAGTAAGTACCGTCCGACTGCAAAGTAGCGCTCCCCCCATCAGTCAGATTAAAACCGGTATTGCTGTCATCTCCATCAAAACTGCTCCCATTGGAGCTTACTGCAACATCAGCAGCTCCTGTAGCCCGTTTTATCACGAATACTCTGCCTGTACGGCCAGTAGCTGACGGTAAAGTAATGGTAACAGGTCCATCTGCAGTACCACTTCTTACAACGGTATAATCATCGTCACCTACAGTAGTGCCTGTCGTTACAACTCTTATTGGGAGAGTGGACGCCGCTCCGCCCGACAGGCTGCTTAATTTTTTCTTCCACACCTTTCCCTGGTCTATCAGCAGTACTGTATCTTTTGTATCATCCACTCCAATTTGCGGAAGAAAAAGGTCCTGCGTAATAGTGGTGCCAGTCGCACTGCCAATAGATACCGAAGTACCATAAATAATATTAACATCTCCACTGATCAGTTGTATAGGCTGCGTAGCAGAAGTCGAAATCATAATTTGTCCTGTGGTGGATGTCATTCCATTACCAAGAACAAAGGAGCCATTGGCGAATAATGCTCCGTTAAATATTTTACTACCGGAAAATATCTGAGATCCTGTGCTCATAAAACCATTCACAGTAGCAGAAGCATTCGGGATATTCAGAGTGTGAGTTCCCCCGGTAGAAGTAATTGCGTAACCACCCGCAGTTAGGTTAGTAGTCTTAAACAACTGCACAGAAGCATTGAGTCCATTGAGGGAAGTAATTCCGCTACCTCCCGCTGCCGCCAGATTCTGCCATGTATTATTGGCACGTATATACAGGCTTTGATTTGGTATATAGTAGATGATCATCCCATCAGGAGAATTTTGAAGTGTGGGGAGTGTAAGATCTGAGATCCTTGGTAACAATAATCCCTGCGTTTTGCTATCCAGCTCCAGTAATGCAGACTTTTGTATGGCGCCTGGATTATCTCCCAGCTTCAACTGGGCACGCGTAAGTGTGGATGTAAATAACAGCAGTATTAATAACTGAACTGCGTACAGATTTAGTTGTGCTTTCATAGGTATTGTAGGTATGGTATAACTCAGGCCGACGTGCTTTCTAAAGTGTCTCTAACGTTTGCAAGAAACACTTTGCAACGCATGTCATATAAAGTTAATGGGAAAACAGGGAAATGGTATACGGGAGATGGAGAATAGAGGGCTTGTACTCAAAGATCCTTAAACAACAACACCAGAAATTTCCTATTCAGGTAACTTCTGGTGTTGTTGTTTAAGAAATGATAGATTTTGTATTAGTAGTTAATAATAGTGATACTAAATTTACTGTTGTTAGGAAGTGAAGTGGTACCATTTGTATTTATGAACTTGACGGTAACGACACCAGCGGTTAATACATATGCAGCACCAATACCTATTGCTCCAGGAAGTGCTGCCTGAGGACTTACCATAACTGTAGATGTGGTAGTCGCCCCTGCTATATTAAATGTTACCAATAATGGTGTTGTCGTAACAACGTTTGCTGCCCCAGATGTAGTTCCTACTGCCCTGATAACATTTGTAAGAACAGTACCCCCAACTCCCAACTGTACTGTACCTTCCACATCCAGCAATGCACTTGGAGTACTTGTACCAATCCCGACGTTTCCACCGTTCTGCAAGAACAACCTGTAATCTGCCACATTTGATTCTACGAAATTCAACCCGGAACCCAATAGATTCCAATGCCACTTCATAGTTCCGGTAGAATCCTGGAAAGCCAGTACATCAACACCATTGGCCCGAATAACAACCGGATGGCCATTATAAGAGCTTGCACCATTAAAGAGAGAAACAGTCTTAAGCGCATATAGACCTGTTCCTTTTGTACCACGGAAGAGTTCATTATTATTATATTTCAGCACCATAGGCTGATCTACAGTAGTACCCAGGAAACTGGTTGCAGTCGTATTACTATTACCTGTGAAGAGCCAGTTGGTAGCAGCTGTTTCTACTTCAGGCCCCCAGGTACTACTAGCTGCATCCCATTTTAGGATATAATTATCCGTAGGAGCAACTGCAGAAACTCTTCTCCCTTGTAATTCACTGGCATTCCAGATAGCAAGAGAACTATCTGCATATAAAGTACCAGCAGTAGTGAGCTTTATAGAATTGTCCAGAGAAACTTCCTGTACACTTCCTGTACTTGCGGTATATCTTCCCAATAATTTCTGTGTAGTTACATCCTGTATTTTAGCATAAGTAACCGCCTTTGCAGCGATGGTGTTTGCCGCAATAGTACCTGTAACATCACCACCCAAAGCTGAATAAGAAAGTGTAGTACCATTACTGGTCAACACTGTTCCGCTGGCACCGACAGTCGATAAAGCCGTTCCACCTTGTGCGATTGGTACAATACCTGTAATGCTACTAAAAGGAAGTGAAGGAATATCAGCAGCTACCAGTGGCCGGAAAGTTGGTGCTGCAGCAGCACCTGTATTGGGTCCTGCAAATATTGTATTAGCAGTTTGTGTTTGTAATGTAGTCGCAATAGTACCATTTGCAGTAAGCGGAGAACCAGTAACGCTAAAAATTGATGGCATGGTCAACCCTACTGATGTTAAGGTTCCCGTATTATTATCTGTAGCTCCTTCCCATGCAGTACCATTCCATTTTAATACCTGTCCTGCAGTTGGTGCTAATGGAGAAAGTGCTTTTCCTTGTAGTTTACTTGCATTCCATATTGCCAGTGAACTATCTGCATATAATATACCCCCGGTTGTTAGTTTCAGAGAATTATCCAATGAGACTTCCTGTACACTTCCCGTACTCGCAGTATATCTTCCTAATAATTTCTGTGTGGTTACATTCTGTATTTTAGCATAAGTAACAACTCCTGCACCAATCGTATTACTACCACTTGCTCCTGTAACATCTCCTGCCAGTGTAACTGACGGAGTCGCATAAGAAAGTGTAGTACCATTACTGGTCAACACTGTTCCGCTGGCACCAACAGTCGATAAAGCTGTTCCACCTTGTGCGATCGGCACAATACCTGTAATGTTACTAAAAGGAAGTGAAGGAATATCAGCAGCGGTCAGTGTGCGGTAAGCCATACTAGTTCCATTACTAGTTAAAAAAGTTCCATTTGCACCAACAGTAGTTAAATTCGTTCCCCCCTGTGCGATAGGTACAACACCTGTGATGTTACTGAAAGGTAATGCAGGAATATCAGCAGCTACCAGAGAACGGAAAGTTGGTGCAGCTGCAGCACCTGTATTTGGACCGGCAAAGACAATATTAGCTGTCTGGTTTTGCAGGGTAGTCGCTATAGTACCATTTGCAGTAAGCGGTGAACCAGCAACGCTAAAAATAGATGGCATTGTTAAACCTACAGAGGTTAGTCCCACAGTTGGTGTTACATATGAAAGCGTTGTTCCATTACTTGTTAACACAGTTCCATTAGCACCAACAGTAGTCAAGTTTGTTCCTCCCTGTGCGATAGGTACAACACCAGTAATATTACTAAAAGGCAATGAAGGAATATCAGCAGCAGTAAGTGTGCGGTAAGCCATGTTTGTTCCGTTACTGGTTAAAAAAGTTCCGTTAGCACCAACAGTAGTTAACCCTGTTCCTCCCTGTGTAACAGGTACAGTTCCAGTGATCTTACTGAAAGGCAGGCTTGGAATATCGGCAGCGGCCAGCGTACGGTAAGCTATACTTGTACCATTACTGGTTAAAAAAGTTCCATTAGCACCAACAGTAGTTAAGTCCGTTCCTCCTTGTGCGATAGGTACAACACCGGTAATGTTACTGAAAGGTAATGCAGGAATATCAGCAGCTACCAGCGTACGAAAAGTTGGTGTCGCTGCAGCACCTGTGTTTGGTCCTCCCCAAAACGTATTGGCAGCTTGTGTTTGCAATCCGAGTCCAATGCTGCCGTTGGCAGTAAGTGGTGAACCGGTAACTGTAAAAATTGATGGAGCAGTTAAACCTACAGAAGATAAACTGCCGGTATTATCATCTGCCGCAGGAGCCCATGTAGTTCCATTCCATTTTAGTACCTGTCCGGTAGTAGCACCAGCTTGTGCCATCTTAGCACCGGTTACAGCTCCAGCTGCTATCGCAGGAGTAGGATATGTTCCTGTAAGATCTCCACCGGCAGCACCTGTTGGAGGCAATCCCGTCAATCGTTTCTTCCACACTTTTCCGTTATCAATCAGCAATACACTATCTTTTGTATTATCTACCACAATATTAGGCAACAACAGATCCTGATTAGCCGTTAAATTATCGTTGAAAGTTTTTGCACCGGCAAAGGTCTGCGCACCTGTATTAATAAAACCACTATAAGAAGTTGTAGCATCAGGTAGGTTCACAAAATGATTCCCTCCTACGGTGCTGATAGAAGCAGGAGCAGCATTACTCGTAGCAGTAATCGTTTGTACCGGAACGGTAGATCCATTCATAGAAGTAATGGCTTGCCCTTCTGGTATCAGTTTCTGCCAGGCACCATTTGCACGTATACACAAACTGTTGTTTAGCGTAAGGAAGATGATCATCCCATCTGGAGAAGCTTTGATAGTTGCCAGCGTTGTGTCTGTAATGCGTGGTAATAATAAACCCTGCGATTTACTTTCTAATTCGAGCAATGCTGATTTTTGCATTGTACCAGGATTATCTCCCAGCTTTAACTGTTGTGCATTCAACAATGAAGATGACAATAAAAAGAGTGTCAAAAGTTGAACAATGCGTACGTAAAATTTTGTCTTCATAAAAATCAACTTGGGCATTAGTCAGGATATAAAAGAGGAAAATGCGCAGGTTGAAATACCTGCGCTTTTCTTCTATATTTTAAATACGTTCCTTTCTAAGATTATAAAAAACATCATAGGTATCAATGGTCTATCACTATTACTTTACAAACGTAGGCCTGCTTCTTGGTTTCCTTATATGTTAATACCAGGAAGTAAGTGCCTTTAGGCATATCTGTAATGTGTACCTGTCCGTTCTTCACTATATCCTGAGTGCGGATCGGCTGTCCCCATGTATCAAACACCTGCATCACCAGCGTCACCTTTATACCCTTGATATCAACCTTGAAATCACCAAAGTTCGGATTCGGATAAACAGTTACTTTTATTAACGGAGGCACTTCTCTTACATCTGTATACAGGTATCTGCCCGTAGAAGAAACTACCTTAATGCGATAGTAAGTCCATCCGTCGTAGCTATTACTATCTTCATAAAAATAATCCAGGCGGGATGTACTATTTCCTCCAGGTGCTTTGGTAGCAACAGTAGCTATTTTTGTAAATGCAGTTTCATTGTCATACATCCGCTCTATTTCAAAAACAGCATTATTGGTTTCACGGATAGTAGTCCATACCAGGTCTACAAGTGAATATGTTACACGATAAGCATTAAAATGAATGATGTCAGCTGGCAGATAGGAAGTTACAGTTGTAAATTTGGTATAGTAGGAATTCATTCCCAATCCTGACGTAAACCCACGTGCATGCATAGTAGCAGCGGATATCATCGGCTGTGCATTAAGAGTACCAGGACCCATATTATCATTCACACCATTACGAACTTCCCAGGCACCATTTACAAAACGACTGATATAACTTTTATCCCTGTTTGGCACATAATCGATCCCTTCTTCAGAATCCATATGCTGCAATGTGAGGGCAACAGCTCCTGCACCAGCATTTACCTGACCCATATTCCAGGTTTTGTATACTACACTGTCATTAATAGTATTACCGGAAACAGCAAGTTGGTATACACTATCAAATACTCTCGCTTTAAAATCATCTGCAGCGCCGTCGTAGACTACGCCCGCAGGTGCGTAATTAGTAGCAGTAGTACCTATAGGAAATACCAGTGGTCCAGCAGTAGTGGTTACTTTAGCGCGATACATGAATCCACCGGAGCTACCAGTACCTGTAACGACAAAACGCTGATCGTTATAGCCTGTAAGAGTCCCCGAATTATTATGCCCTACCATCAGGTTCCAGCCATTCAGGAAAATATGCCCATTGTTGAAATTAAGTGTGTTTCTTATTTTCAGATCATTAAGATCTGCCAGCAGAATCCCATTTGGGTTAGCTACTTCAAAATTGGGAAAACTCGCACCTGTTTTTGATGCCACGTTATAACCGCCAGCGACTATCTGCTGACCGTTAGTTGATGCAAAGCGGAAAGTACCGCCGGTACCATCTGTACCTGTAGCACTTTCATCATTCAGTAAAGCACCGAACCCATTGGTCCATTGCTTCCCCATGAAATAAAGAATAGAAGACGGGCTTGAACCCAATAATCCATCATTCGTGACATCACCAAAAAACGCTACGTTGCCATAACTCCATACCTTCCCTGCAGCAGGAATATAAGCCGCCTGCTGAGCGAAAGTATTTGTGAAAAAAATAAGGAAACATAATAAGAGTAAATTTCGTTTCATGTATTTATTATGTTTTTACCATATTAAAGTCATTGTTTGTTATGCAAACTTTGATTGTTTCCTTCTCAACATTGACATTTATTGATTAGATGCAGTAACAACCCATCTGGCATCTGTTCCGGAATAAACAAGCGTTACGGTACCAGCACCAGTAGTTGAAATATTTCCGGCACCGGAGGCACAAGTAATAATCATGTTTGCAGCACTACTACTTGCGTTTAAATTTGATATTGTCATACTATTCGAAGTAGTATTATAAAGCGTAACCATTTGTCCATCTACACCAGCCACAATACCTGTAATTGTAAATCCTGCTGTTGGTCCTGTTATTCTTATAAAAGAAGCACTTCCAATAACCATATTATTAATAGTAGGGCCTCCTGAACCAGCCGCGTATGGCGCAGTTGCACCGGCTATTGTTGTAAATGCACCAGAAGCCTTAGTAGTTGCACCAACAGTTACACCATCCAGCGCAGTTGTCTGCTTAATATCACCAGTAGCATTTACTACCAGCGGATTACCTGTACCACTACTCGCAAGATTGACGATACGGATTGCATCATTGTTGGCGTCAATATGTAAGCGTTTCACAGGTGTTGCTCCAGCTAGCCCTATACCAACATTATTATTCTGCAATCGCATGATTTCAGTGGTTGCTGCTGTAACATAATAATAGCTCTTGAATACTATAGGTTCATCTCCATCATCTCCTATAATAAATTCAAAACCTCCATTATTAGCTGTACCTGTTGCACCAAACTCGAAGTAATCAGTACCAGCAGAAGGTCCTTTCATTCTGAAATTACCATCTGAAGTAGTCCACATTTTAGGTTTATAAAAACTCACAGCAGCTGGCACTTCAAACTGCAAAGCAGAACGTACATAAGTTACCTTTTCATCATTATCTGTATAGTCAGTATATGCTTGTACTAAACCAAGAGTCTGCCTGCGTCCGAATTCAAGGAATGAATTGTTATTGGATTTTATCACCATCTTCACATCATCTGTTGTACCCAGAAATTGTGTGCTGGAATTCACTCCCGTGTTCCCTGTTATCAACCAGTTATTAGAAGCTGGGTTACTTGTTACAATCACATCTCCTGTAGCGTTCAAAGCCAATACATTCGTAAGTGGTGATTGTAACGTTGCAGCACCCATTCCCGTTAAGCGTAAGCCGGACAAACCGGAAGCGGGAACTGTTCCTCCTACTTCAAGGGTTCTATTAGGTGTGTTAGTACCTAGTCCTAGGCGATTATTAGTATTATCCCAGAAAAAATTTGTGTTATTCTGAGATACCAGACCACTTGCTCCTATAAAGGGAACAGAACCGGTAGTTAATGAAGGAAGATTCAAAGTTCCACCAATACTACCGTTACCACTAATAGAGTAGTTAGCAGTTTGAGTACCGGAGCTTATATTCTGAATATAACTAGTAGAGCCAGCAGGAATATCCAACGGAACTAATGCCCTAAAGGAAGGAACACCATTCGCAGCAACAGGAGCCGCAAATACCTGGTTCTGAGTTTGTGAAGCAAATGTACCAGTCAGAGTACCTGTAGAAGTAACCGGGCTACCACTTACATTAAAAACAGAAGAAGGTAATGCAAGTGCTACCGAGGTTACTGAACCGGTAGTGGCGCTCTTAGGTAACCATGTACTGCTGGTATTATCCCAGGTCAGTACATCATTATTAGAAGGTATATTAGTAGATATATTACGTCCCTGTAATTGAGACGCGTTCCAGATTGCTGAAGTATTAAGGGCTGAAATAACACCAGCACCAGATAAATTAATACCGGTGCCTGAACTGAAAGCTGATCTGGCTCTTGCATCAGTATAATACAAGTTCGCAGATTCAGGAATATCGTTAGTGGTTAAGTTAACTATGGATGTAGTCATTCCGTTTACGGAAGTAATAGCATTGGTTTCATCAATCAATTTTCTCCAGATACCATTCTTTTTTATATACAATAATTTATCAGGCACGTAGTAAATAAGCATGCCATCTGGTGCTGTGTTTAAAGGTGTCGTTGTATAATCGCTGACACGGGGTAATAATAATCCCTGATTTGTGCTGTTTAATTCTAATAAAGCTGATTTTTCGATCACTGCCGGAGCTATGCCCAACTTCAGTTGCTGTGCCTGTGATAATGAGGATAACAATAAAAACAGACACAAGAGCACTCCACTACAATTCATTGTTCTCATAGGTCGTAATTGGTTTCAAGAAATGTTCACAAAAAGAAAGATTAACAGAAGCGGTGAAAGACCGCTCCTGTTAGATCAAATGTTTTATTTCTTGACAATATACCAGGCACTACCATCTGTTTGCACAGTAATGAAAGTGTAATCATTATAGATCATATAATCAGTACCGGCTACACCACCTTCTATGCTGGCAGCACAAGCTACAGAGATCGGATTGTCAATACCACCAGTACCTATCTTCTTGATAGTGTAGATACGACCATTGATAGCTGCAGTAGGGGTAGGTAATGTTACTGTAAACGCACCACCTGTAGCATTTGCAAGGATGGTATTATCTGTAGCAGTGATTGCATAGGTAGCAGTTACCGATTTGATTGACATTGATACAGAACCTTCTACCTGTAAAGTTGAGTTAGCAACTGTATTAACACCTACTGCAACATTTGAAGCAAAGCTCTTGTTACCTGCAAAAGTCTGGTCAGCTGCAGAAACCACACCTCGTTGAACAGCAGTGTGAGTAGCGTCTATAGCACTCGCATCAGGCAGGTTAAAAGATACTGTTTTAGCAGTACCATCAGCTACGATATTGAAATCTGCACCGGTAGTACCTGCTAAGAATCCAACGTTTGCACCACCTGTTGAAGTAGCACCAGTTGTTATAAACTGTACTGCTGTAGTCAAAGCATCCAGATCAATTGCTTTTTTCTCTACAACATTGGTAGTTGTATTCTTAACCAATACATCATAAGAAGCAGCTGTAGCAGTAGGAACTACTGTACCTAAAGTAACAGCATTGGTTAAAGTAGAAGTACCAGTTACAGTTGTATTACCTGTTACAGTTGCATTACCACCTACACTCAAATCACTCGCTAAAGTAGTAGCACCAGTTACACCCAGTGTACCACCAACAGTTGCAGCACTGGCTACGCTTAATGTACTGCCAAGGGTGGTTGCACCGGTTACATTTGCAGTACCGCCTACCGCAACATTTCCATTGAAGGTCTTATCTCCACCGAAAGTCTGTGCACCAGTAGTAACGATACCATTTTGTGTACCAGTAGCAGCGATTAATTGTATATCATATTTACTAGTACCAGCATTATAAGTAATGACAGCACCATTTACAAGTTCGGCTGCTACACCAGTTATAAGAGCACCTATTGTGAAACCTCCACCAGTAACAAAATTGTTAAATCTTGTCCAGTCTGCAATATTCAGGAAACCATAATTCTTGCCAGCTGCACCATCCATGATAGGCGCATTAATAGTAACCTGACCATCAGCAGCAGTGCTTACATTAAAAGTTGTCTGGGTATTGTCTACATTGGTCAACAGCGCTTTAAAAGCAGATGGAGAGATTTGCTTTCTAATAATTGTACCGGATGCATCGATAAGTAATACATCAACTAAAGCAACATCTGTAGAAGTTGGTACCTGCTTTAACTGAACTCGACCATCAGTCTCTACTCTGATCCCTTCCGTTGCGTTTGCGCGCAAAGAGAGGGCCTGCATGTCGGTAGTACCAACATAATTAATCAGACTGTCAGTTGCTGTATTACCTAACAGGCTCCAGTTACTTACCGCATCTGCTGCACTGGAAATCTTTACCCAAGCACCTGCTTTACGCATATAAATCCCGTCGTTAGCAGGAACACCGCTAGCGAGGTAAACAACCATCCCATCTACAACACTAGCACCTATAGCGGTATTAATAGCTGTAAAATTCGGGAGTCTTGGTAATAATAAACCCTGCTTTTGGCTACTCAGCTCCAGGATAGCAGACTTTTCAATCACAGAAGGATTATCACCGATTTTCATCTGGGCATTAGCCGCAGTTGCCGCCAGGGTAATACCACCGGCGATAAAGAGTGTGCGCGAGGCGTTACGTATAAATACTTTCATAGTATAGGGATAGATAGATTTAATTATTAATTGATTTATCAGATTTGTTTAATATTAACCGTTTTATACAAGACTATTATAGTTCGCCTTAACAAGCCCCCCACTCATTTAAAACAGCCTCACAATTTTCTCAATAAGTTCAGTTAAAAAAGAAGGGGGTCTATATCGTTCACGTATTGTCGCCGTTCGCTAATCTGAAGTATTGTGTTTCAGATTCTTATTATAATTGTATTGCACAAATGTATAATATTATTGAAGTTTATAAAATGACATTAATGTATCATTTTGAAAACCAATACATTTGTATATATGATTGATTACCATTGATTAATAGTAATAATGTAAAAACAGGTTACAACGCAGGTATTAAAAAAAATCATTTTTCCATTGTAAATGATAGAGTTATGTAATATACTCCCTGAATACATCTAACACATTAGTGTTATTATATGAATTGTAAATGACTTGTTAACTGGTATTTTAGTACTTACAGATGTTAAAATAACATCATTATTACTCTTTTAAGTAGAATAGAATAACACGTTTGTAGAAATGGTACTACAAGGGATGAGAGATAATTTCTTTATTAAGTGGGTCTATCATTTAGAAGTCATCAGGTCATCTACTATTAATGTAATGTAGAGAGTACGCATAAAAAAATGAAAAGCGGTAGCAGAATCATAAAGCCTGAAATAGCCATTTGTGCTAAATAAACAGAATTGGACTTCCTTCCAATAGTAAGCATCATCAACGACCTGAAAAGCATGATTAATCCAGCACCTGAACTTACTGCCATAACATATAATAACTGATCAAACCAATTGGAATCTCTATTCACATGATACTCGATATAAATGCCTGCATATGCTAATAAACAGAGAATCGTCAATGTAGTTAGAACAAAGGTTGTATTGTCTTTCATCATGATCTTGAAGTTTTTGAAATAATCTTGCTCCCATTACCGGGCGAACGACATCAGTTTTCTGGCAAGAATCTCTTTCATCTTTCCTGAAAAATAATCTCATTGTTAAACATAGATGAGCTAGTTATAGTGACATAAATATATATTAAAATTAAAACACATAGTGAGAAAAAAGATTCATGATATAGAAAATATAGAGTTAATGTATTTTAATTATTTAGCCGTATTTGATATTATTCTGCATTTCATCACATTTCAAATCAAATTCATCAAATAATTTTTTTTCTAGTTTCCATTCCTTACCACAACATGGGCATTGCGTAGACATATTTTTAGTGTTGTTAGTCAATTATAAATCGGATCTATTATCCTACATCATTTGGTAAATTCATCAACCATGCCAATAACAGAATTAAGGATTCTTCGTGATCACATTCCATTGAAACATTAACAATTACAGGACGACGAAAAAGGGAAATAAATCTTTCAGCTTTTGCATAACCAACAAAAACATTATTTATATAAAACCGGCGAGGTTGTAGACTTTAAAAATGCGTTGTTACTTTATATTCATTCTTTTCATTTATCAGGAAATAATCACCTTCTGCTTTACCAAGATCTATATTCATTCCTAAATCCTGGTATTCAATTTTTACAAACTTCTTAAAAAACTCCAGATTTTGATCCGCTGGCAGTATTACTAATTGCAGCATATTCTGATAAATAATAGGAACATAAAAGCACTAATTCTTTTCTAAATAAGTATTGCTCCATTCGGGTAACAAATACCCTTTTTCTTGTAAGAATTTCAAATAGGTCTTCTTATTTCTGTCATCGAATGGCTCTACACTGACTATTGCATTACTCTGATACTTGCAAAGAAGGTCATATTCTTTACTTTGATAAAATAATTTATACCTGCATGGACTGATGCTGATACTAGTAAAATCATGCTGACTAGTATCATACTGAATAGTGCAATAAAAATAAAATACTTCATCCCATATGAAACGTTCATCATTATGAGTATAATACTTCAGATAAATACTATCACCAAATCCTCGTTCGGGAAGAAGACGTACTCCAAAATCATAAGAAAACGTTCCCGGAACAAATGATCGGTTATCAATTGCACATAACATATCTTTTGTTCGATCCGTACAAGGTTGAAAAACCCAATTATATGTTACCCAAATTAAATATCCCTTTTCCTGTACAATGCCTTCTTTTTTACGTTGGGCAGTTATTGTGAAATTAAAAGACAACAAAATAAAAATCAGGAAACTCTTTCTCATATATTCATTTCATTTTTTCACACAAGTAGAAGGTTTTCAAGGCATAAAAAAGTTCTTTGAAAAAGAAACCACCTTTCGTTTAGCGCCTTTATTTCTCAATATATAAATATATGTTAAAATTAAAAGCTATCTAAAATATCTATAAATCATAACACTTAAGGGTCATAAAAACAGCAAAAAAAATCCCGGGACAATGCCCGGGACTTTCTTAAAAACAATTTTATCAACGATAACTTAAATAAACTTCAGCACTTCTTCTCCCATTGCCACTGTACCTAATATTTTATCGGCAGGTGTTTGAGAATTGGCAATATCTCTTGTACGGAAACCGGCTTTTAACACTTTATCTACCGCACTAATAACAGCTTCCGATTCCGCCTTCATATTAAAGGAAATGTCCAGTAGCAATGCAGCAGATAAGATGGATGCTAATGGATTAGCCACTCCCATACCAGTAATATCGTGGGCTGAGCCATGAATGGGTTCATATACGCCTGTACCGTCGCCTATTGAAGCAGAGGCCAGCATACCCATAGAACCGGCTATCTGTGATGCCTCATCGGTGAGAATATCACCAAACAGATTTGCTGTAACTACCACATCAAAACGACGCGGATCTTTTATCAGTAGCATCGCTGTAGCATCTACAAACTGGTGTTCTACTTCTACATCAGGATATTCAAGGGCTACTTTCTGTACTACTTCTCTCCATAACCTTGATGTTTCAATTACGTTTGCTTTATCTACAGAACATAATTTCTTTCTTCTGGTCCTGGCAGCGTCAAATGCTTTCCGGGCAATACGCTCTACTTCATAACGGCTGTATTCAGCAATATCGTAAGCAGTGTCTCCATTATTTTTCCTTCCCTTTTCACCAAAATAAATATCACCTGTCAGCTCACGGAAAAATAAAATATCAGCGCCTTTTAATATTTCCGGTTTGATACTGGAAGCCTCCAGCAATTCATCAAACAATTTAATGGGACGAAGATTAGCATACAATCCCAATTCTTTGCGCATTTTCAGCAAGCCCTGTTCCGGTCTTACTTTGGCAGAAGGATCGTTATCGTATTTGGGATGGCCTACAGCTCCAAATAATACCGCGTCTGACTTCCGCATCTTTTCAAGCGATTCGTCCGGTAAAGGGTTCCCTGTAGCCTCAATAGCCACATGTCCAATCAATGCTTCATCGTAGGTAAATGTATGCCCAAACTTTAAAGCTATTTTATCTAAAACTTTTTTACCAACTGCTGTTACTTCCTGTCCTATTCCATCGCCTGGAACAATTAAAATATGCTTGGTTGCCATTCGGTTATTTATTGAATTGAAGAATGTCTTATATTAAATTCAACATTTTTTGTGTTGCCTTTATTGCTGATACAGTCTGATCACTGTCAAGCCCCCTTGTTTTAAATTCTTTCTTGTTATAGCTCCAGGTAATAATAGTTTCGCATAAAGCATCACTTTTACCTCCTGGTGGTATACGAACAGCATAATCTACTAACGTGGGCAATTCCTGCTTCTTTTTCTTATACACCTTTTTCAACGCATTCATAAAAGCATCGTATTGTCCGTCGCCTTGCGCATGCTCTTCAAACAGTTCACCATTAATAACAATTTCCAGTGTTACTGACGGTCTGAGCATTCTTGCATGAGTAAGCACATAGTTCTCTATCCTCACCTTATTCTCAATCGTATTACTGTCCAATATATCGGAGATGATATAAGGAAGATCCGCCTGAGTAACTACTTCTTTCCTGTCGCCTAATTCAATGATCCGCTGTGTTACTTTTTTCAGATCCGGTTCGGAGAGCTGTATGCCCAGTTGCTGCAAATTGTTTTCAATATTGGCTTTACCGCTTGTTTTACCTAAGGCATATTCACGTCTGCGGCCAAAACGCTCCGGCATCAGGTCACTGAAGTACAATTTATTCTTTTTGTCACCATCAGCGTGGATACCGGCTGTTTGCGTAAACACATTCTCTCCTACTACCGGTTTATTGACCGGGATACGAAAACCGGAAAACGTTTCTACCAGTTTGCTAACAGTATATAATGATTCTTCCACCACTGTGGTTTTTACAGAAGGCATAAAATCATTCAATACAGCAATTGCACTGGCTAATGGCGCATTACCGGCTCTTTCGCCCATACCATTGATAGTAAGATGGATCCCACGCGCTCCTGCTTTTACTCCTTCAAGAACATTGGCAGTGCCCAGATCGTAATCATTATGTGCATGAAAATCGAAATGAATATCCGGATAACGTTGTACGATTTCTGAAATATATTCATACACTTCCGAAGGAATGAGCACCCCTAAAGTATCTGGCAGCATGATCCTTTTTACAGGCAGATGCTGTAAAAAATCCAGGTATTGAAAAACATATTCTTTGGAATGGCGCATACCATTGCTCCAGTCTTCCAGATACACATTACACTCCAATCCTTTTTTCTTTGCCAGCGCAATAACAGCAGCTACTTCCTCAAAATGCTGTTCAGGTTTTTTCTTTAACTGATGTGTTAAATGATTAAGGGACCCTTTCGTAAGCAGGTTCATTACTTTTGCCCCTGCTTTCTGCATCCATTGTACAGAAACATCTCCATCAACAAACGTCAGTACTTCTACCTTGTTTAAAAAACCATTTGCCTTAGCCCATTTGGTAATTGTTTTTACGGCAGCAAATTCTCCTTCAGACACACGGGCCGACGCAATTTCAATCCTGTCCACTTTTACTTCGGTTAGTAAAAGCTGAGCAATCGTCAATTTTTCAATTGGCGAGAAAGAAACACCGCTGGTTTGTTCACCATCACGGAGAGTGGTGTCCATTACTTCAATATAACGCTGGGGAGTTGACATAATAGTTCTGAGCTATTTTTTAGTATTTGCTTTTTTCAGCAAATAATTGAATTTCACTTTTCATGGCCTGCAGATAATCGATATCATCATAGCCATTTGTCATGTTATGTTTTTTATAGCTATTGATGTCAAATGATTCGCTTTCTCCTGTTGAGAGGATGGTAATCTTTTGCTCCGGAAGATTTACTTCAAGTTCTGCAGCAGGGTTTGCTTCAATAGCAGTAAATATCTTATCTAAAAATACTGCGCTTACCTGTACGGGTAATATGCCGATGTTTAGAGAATTGTTTTTGAAGATATCAGCAAAAAAACTGGATACTACACAACGGAAGCCATAATCATATATGGCCCATGCAGCATGCTCACGGCTGCTACCACTTCCAAAGTTTCTGCCACCTATTAGTATTTTACCTGAATAAATAGGATTATTCAGCACAAAATCTTTTTTCTGTGATCCATCTGTATTATAGCGCCAGTCGCGAAACAGGTTATCGCCAAAGCCTTTACGCTCGGTTGCTTTTAAAAAACGGGCGGGGATGATCTGGTCAGTGTCCACATTTTCAATCGGCATTGGAACCGCTGAACTCTTTAATACTGTGAATTTATCGTAAGCCATTTTTTAATTGTATCGTTAATATTTTATGTTTCACCCCGGAAGGGTGTCTGATCTCAAAAGATTGATTATCAATCAACCAATAATGCTCTCGGGTCTGTTACAACACCGGTTACTGCTGCCGCAGCTGCCACTAAAGGACTTGCCAGCATTGTTCTCGCACCAGGGCCTTGTCTTCCTTCAAAATTCCTGTTGCTGGTGCTCACCGCATATTTACCTGCAGGAATTTTATCGTCATTCATAGCCAGGCAGGCAGAACATCCGGGTTGACGAAGTTCGAATCCTGCTTTAGTCAGTATATCCAATATCCCTTCGTCTTTAATTTGTTGTTCTACGATATGCGAACCGGGCACTATCCATGCTATAACGTGATCTGCTTTTTTACGACCTTTCACAATAGATGCAAATGCACGGAAATCTTCGATACGTCCGTTAGTACAGCTACCGATGAATACATAATCCACTTTTTTGCCAAGCATCTCTTCTTCCTCATGAAAGCCCATATATTCGAGCGACTTTTCATAACTGGCTTTACTACCACCGGCTTCCGCTGCAACAGGGATATGTTTGGTGATCCCCATACCCATACCTGGATTGGTACCGTAAGTGATCATAGGTTCTATATCCGCAGCATCATAATTATATTCCAGGTCAAAACCTGCACCTTCATCTGTTTTCAGAGTTTTCCAGTAGGCAAGTGCTGTATCCCAGGCAGCATCTTTCGGTGCTTTCTCCCTACCTTTGATATAGGCAAAAGTAGTTTCATCCGGTGCAATCATACCACCGCGGGCGCCCATTTCGATGCTCATATTACAAACAGTCATACGGCCTTCCATACTCATGTTCTCAAATACATCTCCGGCAAATTCTACAAAATAACCGGTAGCACCTGCTGCAGTCAATTTAGCAATGATATAGAGTACAACGTCTTTAGGAACAATGCCTTTACCCAGCTTACCATTTACTTTAATGCGCATTTTCTTTGGCTTGGGTTGCATAATGCATTGGGAAGAAAGTACCATTTCCACTTCGGAGGTACCAATACCAAATGCAATAGCGCCAAAGGCACCGTGAGTAGACGTATGGGAATCACCGCAAACGATTGTCATACCTGGAAGGGTAATACCGTTTTCAGGACCTACCACATGTACGATACCATTCTTTGGATTACCTAAACCCCAATGCGAAATGCCATATTTGGCCGAATTCGTTTCCAATGCTTTCAACTGGTTGGCAGAAAGAGGGTCCTGTACAGGCAGATGCTGATTGATGGTAGGCGTATTATGATCGGCCGTAGCAAATGTTTTCCCTGAAAACATTACTTTAAGACCACGGCTCTCCAAACCCAGGAATGCTACCGGGCTGGTCACCTCATGGATAAAATGACGGTCTATAAATAGTACATCAGGACCATCTTCAATTTTCCTGACCACGTGGGCATCCCATACTTTGTCAAATAATGTAGCTGGCTTCTGGCTCATTTATCATAATTTAAATGTGAGTGTAAAATTCTTAAAATATATCCAGATAATCACCATTTTATCTGAATTATTTCTAAGTACAATGGGAATACTTTACAATTCAACGACACATGAATTGGAATATGGTCTTCCTTAAGCATAAAATTAATTTATAATTTAGCTTTTTGTTAACATATAAGCCTCAGAATATTACTACTAAAGTGCTATAAATGAGGGCAAAAAAAATCCCGGGACATTGCCCGGGACTTCTTTCAAAACAATTTCTATCAACTATGGCTTACTGTTTATGCTTCTTTTGTTTCAGAAATACTATTCCTTTCTTCTGAATTTTTCAAAGTAAAAACCAGTTTCTGATTTTCCTTGTCAAGATTAGCGATCAGAATATCTCCGTTATGAATGTTCATATTCAGTATCTCTTCAGCCAAAGGATCTTCCAGGTATTTCTGGATGGCCCTGTGCAGCGGACGGGCGCCAAACTGATGGTCGTAACCTTTCTCTGCAAGGAAACCTTTCGCTTCTTCTGTCAGTTCAAGGCTAAAGCCCAGATTTTCAAGGCGTTTCAGTACACTCTTCATGGTGATATCTATGATAGTATAGATATGATCCTTTGAGAGGGAGTTGAATATGATCACGTCATCGATACGGTTCAGGAACTCAGGAGAGAAAGTACGTTTCAGCGCTTTTTCAATCACTGACTTGGTATTTTCATCTTCGTTACCAGATTTAGCGGCGGTGGTGAAACCAACACCTGCTCCGAAATCTTTCAACTGACGTGCTCCGATATTGGAGGTCATGATAATCAGTGTATTCTTGAAATCCACTTTACGGCCAAGACCATCGGTAAGGATACCATCATCAAGCACCTGCAGCAGGATATTGTAGATATCCGGATGTGCTTTTTCAATTTCATCCAGCAGGATCACGGAGTAAGGTTTACGGCGAACTTTTTCAGTCAGCTGACCACCTTCTTCATAACCTACATAACCTGGAGGCGCTCCGATCAAACGGCTCAGGGAGAATTTCTCCATGTATTCCGTCATATCAATACGGATCAGTGAATCTTCGGAATCGAACATGTAGCGTGCCAGCGATTTAGCCAGCTCGGTTTTACCCACACCTGTTGGTCCGAGGAATATGAAGGTACCGATTGGTTTCTTAGGATCTTTCAACCCTACACGGTTACGCTGTATAGCTTTGGTTACTTTGCTGATTGCGTCATCCTGTCCAACCACTGCACCTTTCAGGTCATCCCCCATACGGCGCAGCTTCTCGGTTTCAGCCTGTACCATCCGTTTTACCGGGATACCGGTCATCATGCTCACTACTTCAGCAATCGCTTCTTCATCAATTGGGTAGCGTTTGTGTTTCACTTCTTCTTCCCACACAGCTTTTGCACGTTCCAGGTCTTCACCCAGTTTCTTTTCAGTGTCACGTAAAGCAGCCGCTTCTTCAAAGCGCTGGCTCTTCACTACTTTATTTTTTTCCTGCTTAATATCCTCTATCTGTTTTTCCAGTTCAAGGATATTAGTAGGTACATTGATATTCTTCAGGTGTACACGGGCTCCTACCTCATCCAGTACGTCTATCGCCTTATCGGGCAACAGGCGGTCTGTCATATAACGATCGCTCAGTTTCACGCAGGCATCGATTGCATCTTGTGAATAGCTAACGTTATGATACTCTTCGTACCGGGGTTTGATGTTGTTGAGGATCTGAATGGTTTCGTCTACAGTTGGAGGTTCTACCATCACTTTCTGGAAACGACGGTCTAATGCACCATCCTTTTCAATGTACATGCGGTATTCATCCAAAGTAGAAGCACCAATGCACTGCAGTTCCCCACGAGCCAGTGCCGGTTTGAAGATGTTGGAAGCATCCAGCGAACCGGAAGCACCACCAGCACCAACAATTGTGTGGATCTCATCAATGAACAATATCACATCCCGGTTCTTCTCCAGTTCATTCATAATAGCTTTCATCCTTTCCTCAAACTGGCCACGGTACTTGGTACCAGCCACCAGTGCTGCCAGGTCGAGGCTAACCACGCGCTTGTCGAACAGCACGCGGGATACCTTACGCTGCACAATGCGCAGTGCCAGGCCCTCTACGATAGCGGTTTTACCCACTCCCGGTTCCCCGATGAGGATTGGATTATTCTTTTTACGGCGGGACAATATCTGCGATACACGCTCAATTTCCTGCTCGCGACCCACAATTGGATCTAAGCTGCCACTCTCGGCCAGCTTGGTGATATCCCTGCCGAAATTATCCAGGACAGGGGTCTTAGACTTTGTATTAGTTTGTTTCGCTTTTGAGGCAAAGCTTTTGCGTTCATCTTCAAATTCTTCCTCTCCAGGATCATCAAACTCTGCTTTGGGATCAGCAGATTTTACAAAGCCCAGTTCGTTTTTAAAAGTGTCGTAATCCACGTCAAACTGTTGTAAGATTTGTGTACAAACGTTTTCTTTATTCTTGAGGATAGAAAGCATTAAATGCTCTGTTTCTACAGTAGGGCTTTTCAGCGCCTTTGCTTCAAGTACGGTTACCCGTATGACCTTTTCTGCCTGCCTTGTGAGCGGGAGACTGTTGATATTGGCAATGTTTTTTCCTGTCTTGTCTTTAACCGCCAATTCAACCTCCTTACGCAGTTCATAGAGGTCTACATTTAAAGCCTGCAGAATTTTAACAGCTGTCCCTTCCCCCTCTCTTATAATGCCTAGCAGCAGGTGTTCTGTGCCGATGAAATCATTCCCTAAGCGAAGAGCTTCCTCCCTGCTAAACGAAATTATCTCCTTTACTTGCGGTGAAAAATTCTGGTCCATTGTGAGAATATTAAATTATTAAAACCCTTACGGGGACTTGCTTATACAATATTAGCAAATAATTTTGATTTACCTTTACCATCACACGTTAATAGTATAAGTATATAACTGAGTGCTGATTAGATTGTGTGAAGTAAGAAGAAGGCTGTTTTTTGGCAGGATTCCAGATTACTTATTTACTAATTTATAAAACAAAATCTTGCTAATGAAATTCAAAATTGATACCAAAGAAAAAATACTGGTGATAAGTCCGGAAATTAGTGAGCTAAATGCTAATTTGTCAGCCTCCTTCATAACAGAAATCACCGGTTTACCCGATCTGGAAGAGCGTAATCTCATACTGGACATGACATTAGTGGAAAAGTCCGACGATGCTGGAATACAAGCCATATTAACAGTCTATCACCAACAGTATGACAGAGGTCTCTCCTGCGCATTAACAGGTCTTAACAGCACTTTAACACTTCTTGTAAAAGAAGCGGACGAATCAGTATATAACCTTGCCCCTACTATGGCAGAAGCGATAGACCTCGTTATGATGGAAGATCTTGAAAGGGAATTGATGCAGGACGAAGAGTAATTTTCTGCACATACTACCAGATGCCAACATTATTCCCAAATGTGGAATTAATGTTCCATTCTACGGAAAATGAATCCTGATTATGTAATTATTTTTATTTTAGGGCATGTTTGCGGTAACCATATTAGGTAATAATTCAGCTATCCCCACGTTAGACAGACATCCAACGGCACAGATAGTCACATGTAATGATCAGTTGCTGCTCGTTGACTGTGGTGAGGGCACCCAGTTGCAAATAGCCCGTTACAAAATAAAAAGAAGCCGGTTAAGGTACATTTTCATCAGCCATCTGCATGGAGATCACTACTTTGGACTGATAGGCCTTCTGAACAGCCTTAGCCTGTTGGGCAGAATCGATCCTTTAACCGTATATGCTCCACCGGAGCTGGAAACCATCCTGTTACTCCAGCTGGAATGTTCCGGTACCACTCTCCATTTTGAATTACAGTTTGTTCCGCTGATCGCAGAGAATCAAGGTGTTATACTCGAGGATAAAGAACTCCGTGTTAGCTTCTTCCCTACCCGGCACCGTATTCCCTGTTATGGTTTCATCATCGAAATGCAGAAACGGAAGCGGAAAATTATCCCGGAACAAGCCAGGGCATATGAAATCCCGGCTGCTTATTTCTCGCAATTGCAGGACGGCGCTGATTATCAACGCAAAGACGGCCTGCTCGTTAAAAATGATTGGGTAACCCTTCCACCGCCACTGGGTAAACGCTATGTTTATTGTGCAGATACAATCTATACAGAAGATCTTCTTCCTTTTGCGGAGAAAGCAGACCTGCTTTATCATGAAACAACGTATCTCAATAATCTGGCAGAAAGGGCCGCAGAAAGATATCACAGCACCAGTGTGCAGGCAGCTACCCTTGCTCTGAAAGCGGGGGTAAAACGCCTCATAATCGGGCATTTCTCATCTAAATACACAGAACTCGAACCTTTCCTGGAAGAAAGCCGTCCTGTATTCCCGGATACAGATCTGGCCATAGAAGGTGCTACTTATATCATATAACGAAAAATCCCCGTCCGGGCATATAACCAGGACGGGGATCCGTATTTTAAGACACTTACTGTCTATTTGTAATTCTTCGCAAACGTAGCGATCCGGCTTCTCAAACCTTCACTTACCGGTACCACTGGCAAACGCAGTACATTTTCCACAATACCAGCCCCATTTAAGAACGCTTTTGGACCAGCCGGGTTATTCTCTTCAAACATGAGATCAAACGCTTCCTGGAGCTTATTATTCAATTCACGGGCTACCGGATAATTGTTCTCCAGAGCAGCTCTGACCATTCCGGAAACGTCTTTTGCATAATAATTGGCCCCTACTGAGATCAATCCGTCCATACCACAGGCTATTTGTGCCAATGCCAGGGCGTCATCGCCACTCACTACCAGGAAATCTTTTGGCTTATCCCGGAGTATCTGCATGCACTGTATCATATCTCCGCTCGCTTCCTTCATAGCCACTATATTGGGGACCTCATGCGCCAGCCTAAGTGTGGTCTGTGCAGTCATATTACGTCCCGTACGACCAGGTACGTTATACAGAATGATCGGCTTCGGAGAAGCTGCAGCGATTGTTTTATAGTGCTGGAAAATACCTTCCTGGCTAGGTTTGCTGTAATAGGGTGCTACGCTGAGTACCGCTGCCGCTTCATCCAGCGGGCAGGTTTCCAGGCGCTTCACCACATCGCGGGTGTTGTAATCTCCAATACCCACTACGACAGGAACCCGTTTACTTACTTTTTCAAAAGTGAATTTCATAAGATCCAGCTTCTCATCTGCGCTGAGAGTGGGAGTTTCACCAGTGGTACCAAGGGATACTATATAGTCTACCCCACCGGTAATCACATGATCAATCAATTTTTCCAAAGCATTCCAGTCAATGCTTTCATCTTTTTTAAAGGGCGTAACCAGTGCAACACCGGTGCCTCTTAATTGTTCCATATCTTATAAAATTCCAGATAACAAATTCCAAAATTGCACCTCTTCACTCAGAAAGAGCTGCAAAGATGGTAATTTGGAACGTTATGTTACAAATATTTTTAGCGTTCGTCGTAAAAACCCATATTACTGAACTTGTCTATCCGTTGTTCAATACGGGTTTCCGGATCAATCTTTCGTAATTCAGCCAGCGTATCCTTGATTGTCTGCTTAAGAATAACAGCCATTTCATCAGGATTTACATGAGCTCCCCCCAGTGGTTCTTTAATTACCCCGTCAACCAGGCCAAAACGACTCATGTGTTCAGAAGTCAGCTTTAGTTCTTCAGCAGCTTTTTCCTTGAAATTCCAGCTACGCCACAGAATGGTAGAACAGTTTTCGGGAGAGATTACTGTATACCAGCTGTTTTCCAGCATCAGGATCCTATCGCCAATACCAATACCCAGGGCTCCACCGGAAGCGCCTTCGCCGATGATGATGCAGATAACAGGTACCCGCAGCTTCACCATTTCGAAGATATTACGGGCAATAGCTTCACCCTGACCACGTTCTTCAGCTTCCAGACCGGGATAAGCTCCGGGAGTGTCAATAAGCGTAACAATGGGCTTATTGAACTTCTCTGCCAGCTTCATAAGACGCAGGGCCTTACGGTAGCCTTCAGGATTGGCCATACCGAAGTTTCGGATCTGACGCATTTTGGTATTAATCCCTTTCTGTTGACCAATAAACATAACCGTTTCACCATCCAGCTCAGCAAAACCACCTATCATGGCTTTATCATCCTTCACATTCCTGTCGCCATGCAATTCAACAAAGTTGGTGCACATCTTTTCGATGTAAGCCAGTGTATAAGGCCTTTCCGGGTGTCTGCTGAGCAGTACCCGCTGGTAACTGGAGAGGTGATCATATACATCTTTCCGGGTATTTACTATCTTTTGTTCATACTCCCTAACAGTTGCGGTTACGTCCACACCTGACTTTTCCCCGTTTTCTTTCAGTTTTTCTAACTGATCGTACAGGTCCGCAATAGGTTTCTCAAAATCCAGGAATTGCATATTTTAGTATAAATTGGTTAAAGATCGGTGTAAAGATAAGCGGTAAAAGTTTTTTTAAAAAAGATTTGCAAAATTGGTTCGTTTCTCCCTATCTTTGCAATCCCAAAACGGGAAGGATCAGTAGTTCAGTTGGTTAGAATGCCGCCCTGTCACGGCGGAGGTCGCGAGTTCGAGTCTCGTCTGGTCCGCAAGCTTTAAAGCCTCTAAGTCGAAAGATTTGGAGGCTTTTTCATATGTAATCCCTCATGAATTTAATCTGACCCTATGCATTCCTGGCATCCTGTTCTTCTTCAATAAAATTTATTTTCATCAATTTTATTTTATAAGTTCTTTCTTAAAGACACCGTAAGTAAAAAAAAACTTCTTCCCATTTCCCCAATAGGGTGAAGATCAGAATTATTAGCCTTTCAAGAAATCCAATTCATGATTTTGCAGCCCCTTTTTAAAAGGTAGGTAGCAATTTTTTCGATTATGTAGCACCCTATGTCATGATGTCTATAAATCCACACTGAAATGGCTCTGGATTGGTTTAACATTAACTTGTTGATTGTTATGGTGTAAAACTTTGTTCCAGATTATTAGAGGTAGGTTTTGTAACTAACTGAACGATGAAATTTGTTAAAATTTTTATATGCGCAAAAAGACTGCGCATATAGGTTGCAACTTCGTAAAAAAAAGATCACCTAAATCTAAGTTATGAAAGAACATCTTATATACCTTCTCTACGAGCAATTTAAGTTTAATTGCATCATTCATCATTTTAACTCAATTGGAATAGAAATTTCCAAATTTGAATTGAATAACAATCAAATAGTGCTGGATCTTATTGGCTTTCCGCAGGATGGCATTGTCGAATATCATATAGGTCCTGATCATGACACTTATATCAGACAACGGCTGGGTTACTATTTCGAAGATATTGTTGAGCGAATGATTGAAATAAGGCAGTAACAATGACAAATGATGGATTGAACATTTCAGAAGATTATGAATTGTTTATAAAAGGAGAGTAAACAAGTATGTTGAAATGCTACTTAACGAACTTGATAATCCAAATCTATTAGGACAAGATTTCTACCTGGCCCGGGAACAGGATAATCTGCCATTAATCTTAAGATGCCCACGAATGACTTCTGTGTTATATGTCCATTTTGATGTGAGTTTTAAATCAGGCAGTCCAGATTTTAAAATTCATAGTCCATTGGTACTACCACAGAAGGTGAAACCGTCGACTTTGAATGGAGGAATTTTTTCGATAATGAAGCCCTTATTGAGGAACTGGAAATCTTTGCAGAAGGTAGTGTGTGGATTTGTAATGTGCTTTTTAAGAAATATTATAAAAACCAAATTGAAACACATATCACATTAATGGATGAAAAGTCTTACAGGGAACATCTTAAGCATTTCAGGCAGCATCTACCAACCTGGAACTATTAACACTCAGACGCTACAGATTAACCCTTTGAGAAAAAAAACACTCTTGCTAATTAACAAAAAAGAAAAGTATTAAAGTTAACCATAAATAAGAATCGATTATGAACAAAGAAGAATTATTTGAATTTTTAGACAGCTGGATCCAGCAAGATAAAGCTAAAGATGGTTTTAAACCGATCAATGGCTACCAGCTGCATGCATATATGTTAGGGTTGGGATTTCACCTTAAATGGTACCTTTCTGAAAAGGATTTCATTGCCATTGCAAAGGAACTAGATTTTGACCTTGAGGACGGACAGGCAGACAAGATTCTTTTCACATACGGTGATCAAAATGTTGAACTTGAACTATATTCACAAGAATAACTTATACTGCTACCTGGTGCAGACCATGTTGACGTCTTTTCTTTTCTAACTGCATAGCATCTTGCCTTCCTTTGAACAGAGATTGGAATAGCTCCAATCTCTGTTCAGTTATATCTAAAGACATTGTAGCCGATTATAATTATGGAATCTAAATAATCTCTTAATTTATAAACAACTTAAATGGAGATTAAAAGCGTATTCGCGATTGCCAATTTTAATTCCTCATTAACTCCTTGTTGTTCAGCATATTCATTCCAATTGCTAATCACATTTTGAATATCTGAAATAATTTGATCAGCTTTTTTAATATTCATTTGTGTGGCGACATTCAATAAGTCATTCCTGGTTATATCTTCTCTTTTGCCATTGACACTTAACGATTGTCTACTTACCCATATACTTCCGGGCCGATAGGCGTGACAAACATCATATGCCGGAGACAGGCTCCATAGTCCATCTTTGTCCATGGTAAAAGCAAAGTTCTTTGTATGGTCATCGCAATTCCTTGCGATCACATTAAATACCATGCGTCGAAATAATTGCTCTGCCTGAGAATAAGGCAATCCTAATATTCTTAAAGTCTGAAATAACTCCTCATAACTATAACTGCTCACCTGCTGAAAATCCCTATGCGTCAATGCGCACCAGGTTTGCACGTGTATTTTCCCCTCACCTGGTACACGATCAAATCTTCTGGTCATAAAATGGGCACGATTATCTTCCTCCAGTAAACGGCATTCAGTCATTTCAATCCCGCAGTTGATAGCCATTCTATGGTAAGCCATTTCTACCCGGCCAAAGCCATAAGTTTCACCAAATTGACTGTCATGTACCCCATCAAATTTAATGAGCCATTGTGAAAATCCTTTCGGAGCGTCGGTCTGTCCAGAACGAACCTCCCCAGTTTGTTCATTATAGGCAATTAATGCCTTTGCCCTTGCCCCTCCTGCCGAAGTTCCTATTTTCAGGATATCCATTAAGGCTTTTTGCTGATCTGCTGCCATTTGGGTATTAAAATGCAGGCGATTATTTAAAATATCACTAGCAATTTTAATTAGGCCTGATATTTCAACTTTTGTTGACAAATCAGATCTTTTAGGATGCACCGGTTCAAATTCCAGGGCACCCATACCACGAGAACCAATGAAACAGAGCATTTCCACAGGATTCATATCTCCGGGTGTTCTACCATTTTCCGCCAACCAGGCATCAATAAGGGCATTACCATATTTATCAGGAAGAACATCTGCAAGCAATCCAGGTAAACCCTTAAACGTTTTTGCATCAAGATCTGAAAAAGAAAAAATTGTTCCGGTTTGTTCTATGGGCATATGGATAGGAGCAATATCCCAATGACTCGCTGTAAATTCAGGAGTATACTCAAAGCTGGCTATTCTTTTCTCAGAATTCCATAACACTGCACCTACTCTTTTATTCCAAAGGTTAACATATGCTGTAGTCATCATTACCAGTCTGATTTTCGTTTAGTTTGGTTTGATTTTTTTGTTGTTTTGGTACTTACCCTTATTCTTTGCTTTTGTTCAGCAGCAGCAACCATTAGCGGACTTATTTCAGGTTTGACCTCCAGCGCATTTAAGATATGGAGTTGCTTTAATGCACGCAAAACTTGAATCAGAGAAAGCAGCTTGACTTGTTTTCCTGATTCAAGTTGAATCAAGGTCGACCGGTTAACACCTGCCTCACTAGCCAATTGCTGCTGGGTTTTATTCTGTTTGATACGGTTCGACCGGATAAAATCACCTATCAGATCTATATAATATAAGTCATTTTTAGAATAGATATTTATGTCGGACTTTTCCATCTTTAAAGGGTTAAATGATCCTTAATGTTGAATAACCTCAACAAATTTAAGCATTTTGATATAAATACTAAAATTGATGGGGAAAGTCAACATTAACAGCCATTTTTCTCCTTAATGTTGCCTAAACCAAACATTATGCGGTTTTTATCAACGAAGATTATTTGAACATATTCAACATGATATATTGTATAATTTAGGTAGTGATTTAGGAATTAAAGTTCTGAGATAAATATGAAGAATTGGTTAACCTGATGTTATTAGTGCTATAATTACTGGTAATTTAAAGCTCATAGATAGTATTATTCAGGAGACAGGGCAACTACACCTACCTCGAACTTTTATTATATTATATTCACCTTCCAGACCTTAAACACCCCCTAAATCCGCTAAATCCTGCAGAATTTGGTTCGAGGTTACGATACCTGGGGCCGCTTGATAACTTATCAAATCGTATTAAAGGGCTCATAAAACGCTGGTTTTGTGGGCCCTTTAAAATTTTCCGCCTCAATTCGTATCAAACAAAATCAACCGAATAGGTGTCCCAAACCACTGCTTAGATTTGGGACACCGAGTTTTCCGAGAACGCCCTACAGATGAGGGTTTGAAGCGACGGAACTTTTAGTGATGGATTTGATAATTCGTAAAACACAAAGGAGGTGGAAAATGGAACACCGGATCAGTAGTCTTTTTTACCTTCCACTTCTATTATCTTAGCCCCATGAGCTTCGGCATCATTAAGCAACTTCTTTAAGATTGCATACTGCTGGTCGTTCACAATTGAAGTATAGTCATCCCCGGTTGGTCCTTCAGGATAAGCCAATTTTACGTGGTGATCATATGCTTTGATAAAAGCGTTTACTTCAGTTTCATGTACCAATGCATAATCTGGTGCAATACATGTTTGCCCGGCACTCAGGAGTTTTCCATACACAATACGGGATGCGGCTTTTTCGAGTGAATAACCTTTAGAAATAATGACAGGTGATTTACCTCCCAATTCCAGGGTCAAGGGCACGAGGTTTTCGCTTGCCGCTTTCATCACAGATCGTCCTACGGCTTTACTGCCGGTAAAAATAAGATGATCAAAAGGCAATTTGCTGAATGCGGCCCCATCACCATTTACCAGGGTTACCTGTTCTTTTGGAAAAATTTCACTGAACATAGCAGCAATCAACAAAAGTAGATTCACTTGATGCCTGGGTTTTAAACCAAACGGAGGAACATCTGACACAAAATGACGTGTAAATAGATAAAGAGTAAAATCCGTTTCGAATTTTATCAAACGGCCGATTTGTTTGGTAAAACCCTTGAAATCCACTTCCCAAAAATTAGTGTTAAAAGTTTTTCGCCTAATTGAATTGAAAATGAATGATTTGTGCTGATGCAGGTTCATCAATAAAGAAATTTTCACCGGAATCATAAAAATTTATTTTGAAAATTGAACAATGTTCATTTTTTTTGTACTGAAATTGATTTTATGGGTACTACAGAAAGAAAAGCAAAAGAGAAGGAAGAACTGAAAGCGCTTATTTTAAAAGCTGCCCGTAAGTTGTTTATAGAAAAAGGCATCGGACAAACAACTATCAGAAATATCGCTGATTCCATAGACTACAGCATCGGTACGGTATATGTTTATTTCAGGGATAAGAATGAAATACTCCATGCGCTGCATACACAGGGCTTCGTAGACCTCGGCGGCCAGTTGAAAGTATTATTTAGCGTAAAAGACCCGATGGAGCGGCTGAAGGCAATGGGCAAAGTGTATATCAATTATGGCCTGGATAACCCGGAAATGTACGATCTGATGTTTACTCTTAGAGCACCTATGGAGTTCCTTGAAACAATCCAAAAAGATGAGTGGGATGAAGGGAAAGCAAGCTTTGATTTGCTAAGAACTACGGTAATACAGTGTATGGATGCCGGGCATTTTAAAGGGCATAAACTGGACCCGTTGTGTTTTCTGATATGGAGTTGTATACATGGCATGTGCAGCCTGGAAATAGGTTCCCGTACGAAAAACGCGAATATTAAAAACCCTGAAAATATTGTAACAGATGCGTACGATGAATTTTTAATAATCATAAGTAATCTGTAATTTTTTTTGCTCTCATATTGAACATTGTTCATTTAAAATATATGGTTCATTAAAATAAAAATCATGAAAAAATTTCTCACATTTCTTTTACTGTTATTATGCGTTGGAAGCGCTTATGCACAAACACACCTGGAGCAATATGTCAACACGGGTCTGAGTAATAATGAAACAATCCGCCAGCAGCAATTTTTACTTGATAAAAGTCTCTGGGCTTTGAAAGAAGCTAAATCATTATTCCGCCCCAACGTTGAGTTTAATGGAAACTATACCCTTGCAGGCGGCGGACGCACCGTGGATATTCCGGTGGGAGATTTAATGAACCCCGTTTACAAAACACTTAACCAACTGACAGGTACCAATAATTTTCCGCAAATACAAAACCAAAGTGTACTGCTGAACCCCAATAACTTTTATGATGTAAAACTACATACCACTTTTCCGGTCATCAATGCAGAAATAGCTTACAATAAAAAAATAAAAAGGCAGCAGTATGATTTGCAAAAGATAGAAATAGACATCTACAAACGGGAGCTTGTAAAAGAAATCAAAGTTGCTTATTATAATTATTTACAGGCAACGACAGCCATCGGGATTTATGAAAATGCCCTTGCACTGGTAAAAGAAAACGAAAGGATAAACACTTCTCTTCTTAATAACCAAAAAGTAAACCGCACGGCAGTAATAAGGAGCAATAATGAAGTAACAAAGATTACGGCACAACTGAACACCGCCATGATAAACCGCGATAATGCCAGAGACTTTTTTAATTTTTTAATCAACCAACCGCTGACCACTCCCATACTTATTGATTCAATAACTAATATTCCTGACCCACATGTTGCAGATGATACTGCTGTAAATAAAAGAGAAGAATTATTAAAGTTAAATACAGCATCCGCAATTAATAAGAACCTTATTGGTCTTGCCAACTCCTACAAAATACCAAAACTAAATTCCTTTCTTGATTTAGGCTCTCAGGCTTTTGATTTTAAAGTAAACGATAAATCGCCTTATTATTTCTTCGGGGTTTCACTTGCCTGGGATATTTTTTCAGGAGGCAAAAATAAATATAAAGTAAAACAGGTGGAGGCGGATGCTAAAGTGATTGCATCGCAGACAAGCAATACCGAACAGCAACTGAGATTACAGGTTAGCATGGCTGCTAATTCATTCAACACCGCGCTTATAAATTACAATGCCGCTGTTTCACAAGTGGCTTCTACTGAAAAATATTATAGTGATGAATTGCGGCTGTACAAAGAGGGCATCGCACTGTACATAGAACTGCTGGATGCACAAAACCAACTCGTATCTGCCCAACTTCAGGCAAATATTTCACTCTACGACACATTTGTAAAGCAGGCAGAAATAGAACGCGCCACTGCCAGTTTCATCATTCAATAAATAAAAAATCAAACTATTATGAAAAAAATACAATTACTCAGCCTTGCTGCAACAATATTGGTTTTATTTTCTTGCAAGGAGAAAGAGAAAGCAAAAAAAACATTGGGAGAAGCAGATGTTATCCCTGTAAAGATATCTTCTTTATCTGCGTTAGGATTATCCAAAAAAATAAGTGCTACAGGTCTCGTAAGCACAGAAAATGAAGCTAAATATTCTTTCAAAATAGGCGGCATAATTAGCCGTGTTTTTGTAGAAGAAGGCCAGTTCTTCCGAAAAGGTCAGTTGCTTGCTACACTCAATTCAACTGAAATTGCTGCCGGCGTTTCACAATCCAGCTTAAATGTAGAGAAGGCACAGCGTGATTATGAACGGGCAGTTAATCTATACAAAGACAGTGTTTTTACATTAGAGCAGTTGCAAAATACCAAGACTGCCCTGGATATTGCTCAAAAAGCAAAAGAGGCTGTTGCCTTTAATGAACACTATTCGAAAATATATGCAGCATCTGATGGTTTTGTAAGTCAGAAAATCGCCAGCGAAGGAGAAGTAATCGGGCTTGGTATGCCGGTCCTTGCTATCAATGAAACCCAGCAAAATAATAACTACTTACTTAAAGTTGGTGTAACCGACCGCGAGTGGGCAATCATTAATCCCGGGCAAACCGCAACAGTGACACTTGATGGATATGCTGATAAGAAAATTGATGCTTTCGTGTTTCGTAAATCGCAGGCGGCAGATCGTACACTTGGCTCCTTTCAAATAGAATTGAAATTGAAATTAAAGGATATAAAACCGGCAGTGGGCATGTTTGGCAAAGCGGAAATAGCTACCAATCAGGATGAAAATGTGAAGGTGATCCCATACGGTTCTCTGGTAGAAGCCGATGGCGATAAGGCATTCGTATTTATACCTGACGGAGCCAATAAGGTTAGGAAAATTCCAGTAACTATTTCAAGGATTGACAATCAACAGGTTTATCTAAAAGATGGACTTGATGGAGTGGAAGAAATCGTGATCTCTAATAGTGCCTATCTCAACGAAAAATCTACAATAAAAATCATCCGTTAATACTAACAGATATGAAGATTACAAATTTTGCCGTTAAAAACTATCAGTTCACCCTCATTATATTCCTGCTGTTTGCTGTAGTTGGTGTACTTACTTTGTTTACAATGCCTCGTTCGGAAGACCCAACTATACATCCACCGGAATATCTCATAACTGTTATATACCCTGGCACAAGTCCTAAAGACATGGAGGAGCAAGTAGTAAAGCCCATTGAAAATAAAATTTACGGGCTGGAAAACATTGATAAATTGCTTACCACCGTTGAAGACGGTGTGGCGGCAATTCAGGTGAAATTCAAATATGGCGTTAATATAGATAATAAATACCAGGAGATTTCTACAGAAATAAACGCGTTAAAAAACAGTGAGCTTCCTAAAGATATTTATCTTATCAAAACAGAAAAGATTTCTTCTTCCGATGTAAAAATTTTACAGGTTGCATTGGCTTCGGATAATGCCTCCGATAAATTGTTGAGAGATGAAGCCGACATACTAAAAACACGCCTGGAGAAAATAACAGACCTTAAAGAAGTCAAATATTCCGGAATGCCGGAACAGGAAATCCGTATTGATGTGCAATTGGACAAACTGGCGCAACTGAAAATTCCGCTCAACGTAGTTGAAGGCAGTTTGCAAAGTGAAGCGGCAGACATTCCTGGTGGAAGCATCAACCTGGACAGCAAGGTTTTTAATGTGAAGACCAGCGGCAAACTTAAGAACGTTGAGGATGTTGCCAATACCGTCATCTACAATGCCAACGGAAAAATTATTTATTTGAAAGATGTGGCTGAAGTAAGTTATAGAAACGAAATGGTCAACCACATTACACGTGTAAACGGGCATCATTGTGTACTGGTTACGGCAGCAATGAAAGATGGAGTTAATATAACGCAAGTGCAGGGGGAATTTTATCCGGTATTGGATGAATTTTCTAAAGTATTGCCTGCTAACATCCAGCTCGTGAAAACTTTTGACCAGGCAACTATGGTCTCACAACGTTTGGGACATCTCGGATTTGATTTTGGTTTAGCAATTCTTTTAGTAGTCATTACCTTATTGCCTTTAGGATTTAGAGCATCACTCATTGTTATGATCTCTATTCCGCTTTCTTTAGCATTAGGGCTTATAGCATTGAATTTATTTGGGTTTTCGTTGAACCAACTAAGTATTGTTGGTCTCGTTGTGGCATTGGGATTGTTAGTAGATGACAGTATTGTAGTTATTGAAAATATAGAAAGATGGCTTAGAGAAGGACATTCACGAATGGATGCTGTTCTGAAAGGCACTAAACAAATAGGTGTAGCAGTTGTAGGATGTACAGCCACTTTGGTAATTGCGTTTTTGCCTCTCGCCTTCCTGCCGGATGCAGCCGGTGAATTTATGCGCAGCTTGCCTATGGCTGTTATCACCAGCGTGCTGGCATCAATGATCGTGGCTTTAACACTTGTTCCTTTCATGGGAAGCCGGATATTGAAAACGCATACACATGGAGAAGGCAATTTTTTCCTGAAGCAACTGCAAAAATTTCTCACCTACAGTTATCGCGGTATTATGCCACGAGCTTTAAAATATCCTAAAACAACCATTGGAATATCATTAATACTTAGTGCTCTCGCCTTTTTCTTATTTACAAAAACGGGATTCAAACTTTTTCCAACCTCTGAAAAGCCAATGTTTCTTATCAATATCAAAATGCCGCTGCAGGCTGATATTCCTGAAAGTGATCGTGTAACCAAGCTCGTAGAAAATGAATTGAAGCAACACAAAGAGATTGTGTATTATACAAGCAATGTAGGAAAAGGAAATCCGCAGATTTATTATAATGTACATCAACAGGACGTAAAGCCCGACTTTGCCCAGATTTTTGTACAGATGGATGATGAGGCAAGTCCTGACTCTAAAGTAGAGTTAGTTAAACAGCTAAGAGAAAAGTTTAAAGATTTTCCTTATGCCAAAATTGAAGTGAAAGATTTTGAACAGGGCCCCCCGATAGAAGCCAACATAGTTGTAAGGGTTTTTGGTGAAGACCCGGACACGCTGCGTAGGCTTTCCTTTAAAGTGGAGGATATTTTACGCAACAACCCAGGTACTGTTTACATCAATAACGAATTAAACACTTACAAGTCTGACATTAAAATAGAAATAAACAAAGAAAAAGCCCGCACATTGGGCGTGCTTACAAGCGATGTTGATAAGGTAATTCGAATGGCGGTAGCAGGATTAACTGTTGGTGATTATATAGATGACAGAGGCGATGCCCGCAATGTTGTCCTGACACTTCCCAAAGATAAATTTTCAAATTTAGATGCATTCAAAAATCTGTACGTAAACAACATACAAGGTCTTCCTGTATTGGTTAATCAGATTGCAACCATTTCTTTTGAAACATCGCCTACGGCAATAAATCATTTTAATAAATCGCGTTTCGCAAAGGTTACCTCTCTAACCAAAGAAGGTGTATATGCAAACGATCTACTAAAGGATATTGTTCCGCAACTGGACAAACTTAAAATGCCGCCTGGTTACTATTACAAGTTATCCGGTGAAGCGGAATCGGAAGGCGATACACTGGGTGGAAATTTTTTGTCAGTTATCCTGTTAAGTACATTCCTTTTTATTGGAGTTCTGTTACTACAATTTAAGACGTTTAAAGGTATCATCATTGTACTATCTATTATTCCATTAGGAATTCTCGGAGGTGTGGTAATGCTATTGATCACCGGCCATCCGATGTCAATGGTTTCTATTATTGGTTTCATTGGTTTGTCCGGCATACAAGTCAAGAATTCGCTGTTACTCGTTGATTTTACCAACCAGTTGCGGGCCGAAGGATATAGCATAGACGATGCAATTAATAAAGCAGGAGAAACCCGTTTTTTACCGGTTGTGCTTACGTCCATAACAGCTATTTGCGGATTAATTCCTCTTGCCTGGAATCCGAATCCACTTATCGCTCCATTAGCGATTGTGTTGATTGGTGGATTAATCAGTTCAACCATTCTTTCAAGAATTGTAACGCCGGTAATGTATAAGCTTATTCCGCCTTCCATTGAAAATATTTAATCATTCATAAAATCAAAACAAAATGAAACAATACATCTTAATAACCGGAGCATCATCCGGAATTGGTTACGAAATGGCCCAACAGCTTGCGGCTTTAAAATACAATCTTATCCTCACTGCCCGCAGCGAGGATAAATTGACAGCTATGCAGCAGGAGTTATCTTTCAAGTATGGCATTACCGTACAATACATAGCCAAAGACCTAAGCAAAACAGAGCAGGCGACTCAGTTATTTGATGAGATCAAGGGCGCCGGCTATCAGGTATCTCATTTGGTTAACAACGCAGGATTTGGCGACTATGGAAGTTTTCTGGAAACATCACTGGAAAAGGAATTGAAGATGATTGATCTCAACATCAGCAGCCTGGTTATCCTTACCAAATTGTTTGCAAATGATATGGCAGCCCGAAAGTCGGGCAGAATCATGAACGTGTCTTCAGTGATTGCATATTTGCCTTTCCCTTACCAGTCGGTGTATTCAGCCACCAAGTCTTTTGTCTTAGCCTTTTCGGAAACGCTCGCTGCCGAACTGGAAGGCAGCGGCATAGTGGTTACCACGCTTGCCCCTGGGGTTACAGAAACAGCATTTATTTCACCGGAAATGCGGGAAACCAACCTGCTGAAATCCAATAAGCCTACCCCCGTAAAAACAGTGGCTACTGAAGGAGTGAAACTCTTGCTAAACGGAAAAGGAAAGAAAATTGTAGGTTTTCAAAACCGGTTCAATTCCATTTTAGCAGGAATACTGCCAGACCCGGTGATGATGAAGATTAAGATGAAGCTGGCAACTGTCCAATAATACGTTTGGCCAGTTCGATTTCGTTCAGGGTAAGTTCAGATGGAAACCTAAGCCATTCGCTTTTTGCTCGCTATATACAACAGAAACGACACACATCTAAAAAACAAATGACTGAAACGAAAAAAATATCAAGACGAGTACTAATAAAACAAGGGGGGCTTGCTTTATCAGTTTTAGCTTTACCTTTTCCATTAACAACATTTTCAAATTTTAACGAAATGACAGACAACAAAAATTTTGACGTAATTATAGTTGGTGGAAGCTATGCAGGACTTTCGGCAGCAATGGCTCTGGGACGAGCATTAAGAAATGTTTTAATCATTGACAGCGGTTTGCCTTGTAACCGACAAACGCCTCACTCACACAACTTCATTACGCAAGACGGAGAAAAACCAAGCGTTATTGCGGAAAAAGCAAAAAATGAAGTGTTGAAATACGACACAGTAAAATTCTTAACTGACCTTGCCGTTAGCGGAACGAAAACCGATAAAGGATTTGAGATTTCAACTCAATCCGGAAAACTATTCTCAGCTAAAAAACTCGTTTTTGCAACAGGCTTAAGAGACAAAATGCTAAAAATTGAGGGATTTTCTGAATGTTGGGGAATTACGGTACTCCATTGTCCCTATTGCCACGGATATGAAGTAAAGAATCAAAAAACAGGGATTTTGGCAAATGGATATGCTGCATTTCATTTGGCTCGACTCATTAGTAACTGGACAAAGGATTTAACCATATTTACCAATGGGAAATCGGAATTGACAAAAGAGCAAACCGATGAAATCAAAGCACACAATATTTCAATAGTTGAAAAGGAAATTAGCTCATTGAAGCACAAAAACGGAGTTGTAGAAGAAATAATCTTTTCAGACAATTCAACTTTTGAATTGAAAGCTATTTATTCAAGACCTCCTTTTGAACAACACTGTAAAATCCCCGAGTTATTGGGTTGTGAATTGACAGAACAGGGACTTATCAAAGTAGATACATTTCAGAAAACAACAGTGGATAATATATTCGCTTGTGGAGACAATACTAATCCTCTACGTGCTGTATCATATGCGATATCAACAGGGAATAATACAGGAGTATTCTTAAATAACGCAATGACAGAAGAAGATTTTTTAAAATGACAATAAAAAGCTTCATAGAACATGCGGTAAGCATCTGTCAAAATTCTAAATATGAATACTTCAATACCTCGTATTCCCCCTCCAGTTTTGTTTCTTGTAGGAATTGTTGTGATGGTTCTGCTTAATTCCTATTTTCCGATTGGACGCTGGTTACATTACCCTTGGAGATACCTTGGTATAATATTTCTTGTTTTAGGATTTTCCCTCGGTCTTGGGAGCGGCTTATATTTCCGAAGATTAGGAACAAATCCCCGTCCTGGCGCTAAAGCAACTCTAATTGTCACGACAGGACCTTTTAAGTACACAAGAAATCCAATGTATTTGGGGTTAACCACAATGCTGATCGGTACTGCGATACTTTTAGGAACATTTTCACCTGTGCTTGTAATTCCCATATTCTTTATCCTCGTGCAAACACAATTTGTATTACGAGAAGAGAAATTGATGGAACAGTGGTTTGGCCAACCATACTTAGAATATAAAAAGAAAACTCCGAGGTGGTTAAGTTAAGAAAGATACCTGCCGCTAACATTGGTCACTGTTATCGATTCTAAGCATGGATGGTGTTAGATCAATAACCTCTTGTAACTCTTGCTCCGCAATCAGTTGGACTTCGGTGAACGATGCGGCTAAATTGTTAGTTACAGTGGCAGCGGAGTCACATGCCTGGGGCAGGCCCTGGCATGTTCCGACCAACGCGCCAATAGAAGCATTTCTCGAGAGCTATTCAAGAGAGAAATACACAACCCAGGTTTAAGCACCTATGGAAGCAATGTGTTGCCGGTCGGCATCCAGAGTTTTATCTGGCGACAATGTGTTGAAGGAACCGGGCAAATACTTAAATTTGGGCATCGTCACCGAGGTGGAAAATCCGGTGCACCGGCCAGTAACAGTGAGCTTAATACCTTGATAATAAATCTGTTTAGCGAGTAGGTTCCGGGTAGAGCGGTTCGTTGCCTCCCCGCTCCCCCACAGGTAGGGTCGAGCAGTTTTCCTGCACACGGTTCCTCTATTTACGGTTTCGCTAATTGATAGCTGTGATAGATTCGTGGTTGTACAAGAGGCATCCACTCAGTAATCAATTTCATGATCTTATCCCATGTCCAGACTCGCTTGCCTCCGCGATGGTTCAACCATTTATGGAGTAGCCGTTTAGTCTGCATGAAGTAAGCGTTTAGTCGCCGACTATTAAATGTAATACCATAGTAGGCATAGTGGCCGCGTAGCTTTTGGTTCCGATATAAGCTCCGTTATAGGAAGCTTGTGTCTATAGAACTTGATCCAATCACTCAGCCGCATCAAAGCCAGATTCAGTTTTTTATTGCTTGTTTTGCTCATGGCCTGGTGTTGTCAGAATCCCTGCTGAGAGCTCTGCTGTATCCTGCCTGGCAATAAAACTACTTTTCCCATGCCGTGCACGAAAGTATATCGTTTTGGTTTGAAGGATGTTTTCCCCGACAAACAGTGGGATAACTTCCATATAGTAATTGTTTAGCAAAATAGTATAGGGTGTTTGGAGTTTTTTTGTTACCGACCAACTTCTCAGTCTTGTCTTAAATGATTTGACGGTAACAGATCCCGGCTTACTTGCTCGGAGGCTTACTAAGCAACATCTACCAACCTCGAACTTTTCACATACCATTTTCTCTCAATTTAACCTAAATACCTCCTAAATTGACCCAATCCTGCATAATTTGGTTCGAGGTTATGATACCTGGGGCCGCAAGCTTTAAAGCCTTCAAGTCGAAATATTTGAAGGCTTTAATGTGATTATATCCTCTCACAATGATAAAATGCTCTCAAAATGAGAGAGTTTATTTTTCTCCACACCCCCCATCTGAAAGAACAAAACAACCACAGTAGCCGTTTTCGCGATTTTACACCTTTTAGGAACGTCGATTGCCTTTTAGAGTAACAAACTAATTAAATGCGAACCTTAAAAAAATACGTTTCTCCTTGGAATATACTATTGGTTTTTTACACCCTGATAATTATATCAGGCATTATTTACAGAATCATAAATGGCATATAAAAGGCTCTTTATGGAATTAGTTAAATCGTTATTTCTTTTTGTATTAGCTGGTATCTGTGAAATCGGAGGTGGGTACCTGATGTGACTTCGCAATCGTTCAGCAAGTTTTTCAAAATAACGGCTAAAGTTTCTCCTTTGCAGTTCAGACAATCATTTAACTGATTTGTAAGCACCCATTATTTCTGATTCAGTATTTATAATGATAACCTATAATTGATTTACCTGGAAATCATTTAGTATCCTTTTAATAAATAATTATTAAATTGAGGCAATGTTTGTTACCAATGAGGCTATGGCGAATCCCTTATGTTTACCTATTATCTGTTCTTTGTATGATGAGCAATATTGCATTGTTGAGACCCTGGACATCCTGCTGGCAGCTTTTCTTGCGGATTAGTGGCTGCTTTCTGCTTCTACCATTTATTACTGCCGCACAAACAAACTTCCATTTATCAACCGATAATGGACTATCAAGCAAATTACTTACAGTAGTAACACGAGACCATTTAAATAACATGTGGTTTGGCTCTTATAACGGACTTTATAAACATGAAGGAGCCCGTATAAAGTGGTACAATCGTGTGGGCAATGATAGTCTTTCCCTTAGTGGCGGAGAATTACATGCTTTATTTGAAGATAAGGAGGGTAATATGTGGATAGGTACCACCGGAGGCCTTGACAGAATGAATATGCGAAATGGGGTTATACAACATTATGTGCTTACCTCATTAAATAATAGCAGCTCACTGGGTTACATTTATTCAATTTTTGAAGATAAAAAACATTACTTATGGATCTCTACTGATGCGGGCCTGTTTAAAATGGATAAAACTTCGGGCAACTATCATATTATAGCAGAGAGAAAGGATAATAAGGGTATTCCTTCTTCTATAGCGCAATTCCATTGTATGGTAGATACGGATAAAGGATTCTGGCTTAGCACGGCAAGTGGCCTTGTTTATTATGAATACATTTCAGGAAATTTTTATCATCACTACAATAATCCCGCGAAGGATCCTGTCTTTGATCTTAATTTCTTAACAGGAACAAACACAAGTGATCTGTGCCAGGACTCACAGCAAAACATCTGGTTTGTAGCCAATAGCCATTTGCTTGCAAAATACAATCTTAATACGCACAGGCTGGATACTTTTAAATTTGAACGTCCAAAGGATGCCTGGCCTTATTGTTATTCTTTAACTGCAGACTTTAAAGATAATATATGGATAGGTTTCCGTCATGGAGGTTTACAAATATTCAATACAGATAATAACACTTTCACAGCCATCCACAAAGAGGATAATAATAAAATACTGCATAGTGATTATGTTTATTCCCTCTGTCAGGATTATCTTCATAAAATGTGGGTTACAACAGATGAGGGTATTGATATCATTGATTATTATAACGATGATGTACAGACCTATAATTTGTGTAATGATCCTGATTTTACCAGTTTGAAATATGTATCGGGAATGATGTCTTATGATCCCTGGAAAAAGAGGATATACATTCCATTTTCTCAAAAAAAGAGGCTGTTCTGGTTTGATGAAATAACAAAAACAATTCAATCGCAAAAGCAACCACATACTACTTTATATGTCTGGCCTGTGGAAAATGGCAGGTTATTAAAAGGGAGGTCCCATAGTTTTTACGAAACGGACAATAGAGGAAGAGGGCACTCTCTGCAAAACAGAGTGTCATATTATCCCAAAGAACTGGCCAACACACCTTATGAAATTATCTGGGCAGCAAGAGCTCGAGGTGTATCCTACTTCAAAAAACAGTCTGGCATGCTTTATCGCTATGCCCATAAAAAACTGGAAGTTATTCCTTCCGTGCAGTTTATGAAACAGGCATGTATTTCTGCAGACAGCCAGTTTCTGTATTTTATAGATCATTCTGAAAACCTTGCAAGGCAAAACATTATAACGGGAAAGATAGAACGTTTTTATTTACAAAGTCAGTCAAAGAAACAACATTTTTCTTTTTCAGATCCCCGTGACATTATTGATGATGGAAAAGGCAGTATCTGGATAACCAGTCAGAATGGATTGCTTAAATATAATCCCGGAGGCAGAACGTTGGAAGTATTTACAACAGCACATGGGCTTTCACATAGTTTTACTTTTGCATTACTGATTGATAATGATAAGCGCTTGTGGGTGTGTTCACTGGGTGGAGTGGATTGGTATGACAGTAGTCATTCTTCTTTTCATAATGTAGTCAGTAATCCCAATAGCACTTACATGGATGCTTTTGGCAGTGGCATCAATGGCAAAGATGGCAGTCTGTATTTCCAGGCGGGCAATAAGTTGTACCATATTATTCCGGAAGAATATTTTAAATCTCATAAAATACAACCTGTATTACAATTAAATGAAGTATTAGTTGATGAAAAGAAAGTTACATGGGATCACTCTTTTCATCTTTCCCCGCTTAGCTATCAGGATAACCGTCTGATGATAAAGTATAGTTTGCTGGATTTCGAACGTCCTCAGAAAGTACATTATTATTACCGTCTTGATGGTATTGATCATAATTGGGTTGATAATGGCAACCGCCCGGACGTATTTTATAATAACCTGCATCCCGGCAACTATATATTCAGCGTGCATGCAGTAACTGATGACGGACTGGTGGCAATTGAAGACCTTACTTTATACATCCGGATAATACCAGCTTTATGGCAAACAACCTTATTCCAAATCATCATAATCGTACTTATTATTTCTCTGATTTTTTTTCTATGCTGGTGGTGGGTGCGTACTATTAAAAGAAAGGCAGATATTCATCAGCAAATGAGTGAATTAGAAGCGCGTGCAATAAGAGCACAAATGCATCCTCACTTTATTTTCAATAGCCTCAATGCTATTCAGGAATTGATTGTACTTAAAGATACCTCCTCTGCATACCAATATCTTTCAAAATTTTCAAAATTGTTGCGGATGGTATTACATCATTCAGAGCATAACATTATTTCATTGGATGATGAGATTAGCATGAACCGTCTTTACCTTGATTTGGAATCGTTACGATTCAAAAAATCCTTTCATTATACTATAAAGGTCTCAGAAGGAATTGATGAACATGCCACCATTGTACCTTCATTACTATTACAACCTTTTATTGAAAATGCCATCTGGCATGGATTAATGCCTAAACAGGGAGATAAGGAGCTTACTATTGATTTTACAGAAGATAATGAAGCGCTTATTTGTGAAATCACAGATAATGGTATTGGCAGAGAAGCCGCAGGAAATATAAAAGCCCGGAAAATAGGGACTCATAATTTTGGCAGCAAAGGTATGCTGTTAGGGCAGCAAAGGATAAATCTGATGAATACATACCATAAATGGAAATCCAGTATTGATATCATTGATTTAAAAGATGTCAATGGATTAGCTGCTGGTACAACCATCAGAATAATACTTCAACAACCAGTATAGATAGAACTTTTATGATCAGAATATTAATTATTGACGATGAACCCGCAGCTTCCAATATATTAAGATTGTTGCTGGATAAACATGTACCCGTTACGAAAGAGGTGGCAATGTGTAATGACCCTGAACTGGCGATAGCTATGATCGCTGATTTTCGTCCTACATTACTGATGCTGGATGTGCAGATGCCAGGCATGAATGGATTTGATTTGCTGAATAGTATAGGTAGCTGGGATTTTGACCTGATTTTTACTACTGCTTTTGATCAATATGCTATTAAAGCTATTCGCTTTAGTGCTCTTGATTATCTGCTAAAACCGATTGATATTCTCGATCTGCAGAATGCAATAAACAGGCATATCATCAGAAAGTCGCAGGTTTTCCAACAACCACAACTGGTAACTAACCTGTTGCAGAATTTAAAAACTGACAATGCTTCAGCATTTACATTAACACTGTCAACTTCTGAAGGAGTATTCCAATTTGCCCCTAAAGATATTATACGGGTGGAAGGAATGAATAACTACAGCAAATTCTTATTTAATAACCATGCTCCGATTATTGTTTCCCGAACTATTAAGGAATACGAAGAGCTATTGGCGGAGTATGGTTTTTTACGGGTGCATAAGTCCCACCTTGTAAACAGGATTTATATCCGGCATATAGACAAAGAATACCTGTTATGGTTGCAGGATGGTCATAGTGTGGTGGTATCCCGTAGAAAAAAAGAAGAGATTGTGCAGGCACTACGGGGATAACAAATACCGGCTCATTAGCTGGTACGCTAGTGAGCCGGTATAATCAGTTAAATCGTATCCCAGTTCTTGTTGATCTCTTCCAGCTTTTCCAGTAATTCAGACTGTGCAGTGTTTGCATCGGCGTCTTTTGGTCCTCCTCCGCAATTCATCATAACAGCCACTCCCCTTCCTGCTGCTGCATAAATACGCACAACAGCAAGGCTTGAACCGGTTGAACCAGTATGCCAAAAGTGTTGTTTCTCTACTGGTCCGCCACTTAAAACAAGTCCCCCTTTTGCCGCATCTGTAACCGGCTCGTGATATTGCTGCACATCAAAGAGCTGTGTATAATTGAGCGCCGGTAAGTTATAGCGTATATACTGTGCCATACCCCCTACGGTACAATGTATGTCGCCAGTCGGAAATTTGCTGCTGTAACGCATCAAAGGTGTATCCAGGTTAGGATTTGGAACATATTTCTGGCCATTGTAGTAATGAAACTGTGCCCCATTAGACAAGTTCCCATATTTTATATTAAACTGTCCCTGCAACGGGCCGGCCAGCAATTCATCCATGAGCTGTTCCCATACCTTCCCCGTTTTACGTTCGGCCATAGCGGCACAGATAGTTACGGTTGCGCCATAACCACTAACATGTTGATTTTGATACCCCATGTTCAGCGTACTGTGATACTGGTATTTTTTCTTTTTCATACTTAATACTGTAAACAAATACCGCTGATAGAACAATGATTCATTCGTCATCCATTCCGGGTCCCTGCTATTACCACCAGCTGTGAGTCCCTGATCCTGGATAAAACGGAAAGGGTCGGTTTCTCTACTGTGAGCGTCGGGTTTTTTAACCGGGTCATAATCAGGATGGTACTGTGTGCCGTTCATGCCGGAAACATGTGCCATCAGTTCATAGACTTTTACTTTCAGGAATGTGTCATTCATACCGCTTCTGTCCCGGAAGACTTTCGATTTGAATTCCGGGAATACATCTTCGATGGTTGTATCCCAGCTTAAAATTCCTTTTTTGATGAGACAGGCTAATAAAAATCCTGTAATAGGTTTTGACAGGGAGCCTACATTGAAATAGTCGGATGTTGTCATCTGGTTACTCGCTGCTGTTGCACTAAGGCTGCTGTTCTTTACTCCCTGTATGGTATTCATGATGGTATTACCATTATCACGTACAATTACACCTGCAATATTCGGAAGCCCGTATTTGGCCCGTATGGCCTTCGCCGTATCATTTAACAGCGTTTGTATTTTAGCGATGTTTGCCATAGTTATAAGTTTACATTGTTAAATTGTTTGTCGTTAATTTTCCGCCATGAAATATCCCAGGAGTCACCAAAATCGTTTGATCGTGCCTGCCATATACGGTTATCATTTCCTTTTCCGAATACATGGATTATTTTTCCATCCCAGGAACAATTAGCTGATGGCATGGAAGTAAAGATCCCTTCTCCTATAGGTTTCCATGCCATGTCCCAGTTTTGAGTCCCATTAGTAGCATACGCCCACCAAATCCTGTTGTCTTTTCCTTTGCCAAATACATAAATCCGTTTCCCATCTGCAGAACATACTGCAGCAGGCGCAGAAGTAAACAGACCTTTTCCGATAGGGGACCATGCGCCATCCCAGGAAGATGCGCCATTGGTGGAATACGCCCACCAGATTCTGTCATCTTTCTCTTTACTGAAAACAGCTACCAGCTTTCCATCAGCTGAACAGGCGGCTGCAGGCGATGAAGTAAACACACGATCACCATCAATGGATTTCCATGCCATATGCCAGGAGTGTCCGCCATCTACGGATGATGCCCACCAGATCTTATAATCCTTTCCCAGTCCGAACACCAATACCCTCACACCATCATAACTGGTATGGATTGTGCCTCCCTGCCAGCCTGTGATTGAATTTCCATAACTGCATATTGCAGGCTTTCCAAAGAAAGTACCTGCTCCAATAGGAGCCCATTGTGTGTTTTTAAACTCATAGTACTCTTCTAATCTGGCAAACCAGAAATGGTCGTCATTGCGCTTGCCTACTACAAAAGTGTCCAGGCTGTCGCCTGTTATAGAAGCTGCTACCGACGAAGAAAAAATTGCTGTCTGATTAGAAATCCAGTTATTTACCCAGGTACTGCCGCTGTCATAAGAAACGAGCCGTTCTATTTGCAGCATGTCGATATTTGATGCACCTTGATTTGTTACAGCAAATACTTCCAGTCTTTTTTCCAATGCGAAAACCGAAGCTGTCATTTTAAAGTTTTTTGAGGTTATAAATACATGTTTACATTATTCGCTGCCCATCCGGTGAGGGGTAACCGGAAGCACCGCGATTATCTTACAATGCCAAATTTACAGTGGAAAGGATACTGCGTGCAGACGTAAAAGAGGTAACGGTATATTTTAATTAGATAACGGTAATTTTGACTCTTATGGGTTAAGACTCGCATACGATTTACCGAAAGGCAGGATATTTTCTAAGTCAAAAGGCCGGAATAAAAATATTCCGGCCATTACTTGAACCTACAACTGTTACACTGTTATGGTAATGATAAAAACATTTGTTAAAACTGGTAGCTGATGCCAGCCTGAAATATAAATGAGTTCTGTTGGTAAGAAACGTTTGAGGTCCGATCATTCAATTTACCGAATCCATTGAAGGATACTTTCTGATCTATATTGAATGTTTCCAGCCGCTGCATAAATGTATGACCTGCTACGAGATTCAGTTTCCATCTCTTGCCCATTTTCAGGTCGTAAATGAGCCCGGCACTACTCTGCCGCAAATGCAGGTACTGCTCTTTCCCTTCTTCATTTAAACGGTACATACTTCCACCAATGCTAAGTGTAGCTCCCAGGGATTGAGCTTGCGATAACTTATATCTTAATGAGGCCCTGGAAGGCAAAAGCGCTGTGAAGTTCCATTTTTTGCTAATTGTCCAATCCACATCAGGCAATGGCAACACGTATTGGCCGGCATAGTTTTTTACATAGGTAACAGTAACTCCGTATTTGAATGATTTGTTTTGATGGAATCCTATCCTCACACCGGCCGTGTAAAGAAAATCTTCTTCTGTGATGCTGCGTATAAAATCAGAACCTATGGATACAATGCCGATCAGTGAGATATTGGTAGCACGGGAAAATGAATAGCTGAACAGTAAAGGAACGCTGACTGAGTGAAAATTGTTGCTACCTATATTTTTTTCATTTGAAAGCAACAATCCCTGGTAGCGTATCCCCGCTCTAATGTAAACCGGATGCGGGGAGGAAAAATTTTTATAAACAGGTATGCCAATATCTGCCGTAGGTAATTGCATTGTGAATGAGTGACCGTCAACTGTTATAGGCGCTACCTGGTTAGTGATAGTAATACCACCCAACCGTGGTGATGTTGTAATTAATTTTGAACGTGTACTGCTGTCTGTATTTTGCGAATAACCAAGCACTGGCAATAACAGACAGATAAGAAGTATACTTCTTATCATTTTTAACAGTCGTAAAGGATATTTTGTAGAAGTGATCTGATTAGTATGCATAGACTAAATGTTGATTATCTGCATGCTAAATTATCACAGCTTCTAAAGCATTATGGGAGTATGGCAATGAACAGAACAAAGCTGCATGTGAGATGGCTGAAACCAGTCGCGAACTGTACATGGTGGGAATAAAAAAGTCCGGAGAAAGAGTAGCGGAATGGATCAGGATTCCAGCCAGCGGAGAAAATCCTGCGCCTTTAAACGGCTGATAATAATCACTTCGGGCGTTTGGCAAATGGTATCCACCAATAGCCTCCTGTTGAAATGATGCTCCACACCTCGAATGATATCCCGGTTAATAATAAATTGCCTGTTAGCCCGGAAAAATTGCTTCTGGTTCAGCATATTTTCCATCTGGTCTATGCTGTATTGAATGGTATATTCCTTTTTATCAAATGTGCGAAGTATGACTGCTCCATTTGAAACATGAACAAAACACAGATCTGCTACCTTAACAGGTATTATTTTCTCCCGGTAATAGACCAGTATAGACTGCTTATAATTGCTTTCGATTTGCTGCAGGGCATTATTAAGGTTATTGGAGTATGCAGGTGAGGAATAATGTTCTTTTATACGTTGATATTTTTTAAGGCTTCGTTCCAGCATGGTTTCCTCTATCGGCTTTAAAAGGTAGTCAACACTATTGGATTCAAATGCATGAATGGCATATTGGTCATATGCAGTACAAAAAATCACCGGTGCACTGATTACTATTTCTCCAAAAATATCAAAGCATAACCCGTCTCCCAACTGTATGTCTGAAAAAATAAGATCCGGAGCCGGGTTTTCCCGGAACCATTTAATTGCAGACTCTACAGAGGATAAAACAGCTTCAATGACAATATCTTTATCAAGACTGCCCAGCATCATTTGAAGTTCTTTTGCTGTCTTGGGCTCATCTTCAATGATAATAACTCTCATGACTGATTAGTGGTAAATTGACAACGAAGGTATCCGATGTTTTAATAATTTCTATTTCTTTCCTGAAAAGCAGCTTATAACGTCCGGCGATGTTCTGGAGCCCTAATTTAGTGCTTTCTTCCCGTGTTTTCCTGGGCAATAAAGAATTCTTTACCACCAGTTTTGCATTATCCTGAATGCTGATTTCCAGCTGTAAGGGATGCTCAATAGAAACATTATTGTGTTTTATGGCATTCTCCATCAAAAGCTGAAGGGATAAAGGAGGAATTAGATAGTTGTAATAAGCCTCCGGTATATCAATGGTAACAACCAGGGCATTCTCGAAGCGCTGGTGAAGTATATAAAGATATGCCTGGGCAAATGAAAGTTCTTCTTCCAGGGAAGTCACATCCCTTTCCTTAACATTAAGCAGGTAGCGATATACATGTGACAATTGAACCACAAATTTTTTAGTATCCGGATCGGTGGCAATTGTTTTTAAGATACTAAGGGAATTGAACAAAAAATGAGGACTAATTTGCTGCTGCAGGGAAAGTACCTGAGCCCGGAGGTGTAACTGTCTGAAATGCTCATTTTCCAGCCGTGTTTTCTGCAAAATGTCATTTGTATAGATGATGTTAAAAAAGCCATAACATATCATGACGAGAAACAATGAATTAATCAGGCGCCTGAGGAAGTCTGTGAACGTCGGTTCCAATAATGATGAATCCGGGATACGAAGGTTGTCAGGTACAAACAATGCACACAAATAGTTAATCATCAGGGCTATGATGACACCGGCAATAATACTTATCGCCAATCTTGCATTCCTGACAAATGCTGGTAAATGAACCTGCTTAAAATAAGCCTGTACGATCCAGGATGGAAAAACATTTAAAACGATCAATACAGCAAGCGTTAGAAAATGCTTGATATTTAACTCTCTGGTATCCCCTAATTTTACGAGGGAGTAACCAACAATCATGGCCCCTAGCATAAGGAAACACCATTTGAACTGGTATGAATGTTTCATCTGCAAGTTTAACTGTTACGTTCGATCAAGTAGGACAGACAATCTGAAGTGCACAAAATCATTGCTTAACTGTACAATTCTCCCTGCCAAATGGAAGAATGCTGGCGGGAAAGTTACTAAAAATCAATCATTTGAAAAATGTACCTTTATGCTTTCTATTGATTACGTGTTTTTATTGAAATGGCCTTGAACAGCGAAAACACATTATTAACAGCACTGATAAACCATTTTAAAAACTATTTCCCATTAACGGGAAAGGAAAAAGAGGAGCTGTCATCGCATTTTAGAGAGCGAAAAATCAAACGCCGTGGATTTATTCTGCAGCAGGGAGATGTTTGCAAGCACTTCTCATTTGTCGTTTCCGGCTGTTTAAAGATGTACGCGGTAGACCAAACCGGCAAGGAACATAATCTACAGTTCGCCATGGAAAATGACTGGATCACTGACCTTGCCAGCTTCTATTCAGAAAAGCCCAGCATGGTTTATATAGAGGCTATAGAACCATCCTCCATTCTGCAAATTGAGCACGCTGATCTGCTTTACCTTTACACCAATTATCATAAGTTTGATCGCAACTTCCGGATCATCGTTGAACAAAGGTGCATTGAACTGCAAAACCGGGTGCTACAAAACATAAGTGCTTCAGCAGAGGAACGGTACAGGTATTTTTTACAGCAGTACCCCACTCTACCCAATCGTTTACCCCATACACAGATCGCATCCTACCTGGGTATTACCCCTGAGTTCCTTAGTAAGATCAGAAAAGATCTGATAAACAAACCCTGACTCTTAAACTAGTTTAAGGGTATTTCTTAAGATTGTTTATTGGCCCCAAATGACCGTTTAGAGATCTTTGCACTGTTATTTTTCTTACTCTATACATCACATTACAAAAGCTTAAAGAATTAGTTATGAAAGCAGCTGTATTATATCGTTCCGGAGGAGCTGAAAATTTTGTTGTTGAAGAAAGAGCAGCTCCTGTACCTAAGAACGGGTGGGTATTGATTAAAGTAAAAGCTTTCGGCCTGAACCGGTCGGAACTGATGACACGAAAAGGCTTATCTCCAAACGTTGAATTTCCAAGGGTGTTGGGCATTGAGTGTGTAGGAGAAGTAGTACTTGATCCGGCAGGAGAACTAAAACCGGGACAAAAAATAGCGGCCTTTATGGGCGGCATGGGAAGAGAATTTGATGGAAGCTACGCAGAGTACACAGTACTTCCGAAATCATTGCTTTACCCGTTTGAAAGCCATTTGAGCTGGAAAGAACTGGGCGCCATTCCTGAAATGTTCCAAACTGTTTATGGATCACTGCATCTGGCATTAAAAATCAAGGCCGGACAAACCCTGCTTATAAGAGGCGGTACTTCCTCCATCGGCATGTTGGCTACCCAGCTGGCCAAAAGAAGCAGTCTTACCGTTATTGCAACAACCAGGAAGTTGGAGAAAAAGGAATCATTACTGAACAATGGAGCTGATCATGTACTCATCGACGATGGAAATCTGGAACCAAAAATCAGGCAAATTTGTCCTGATGGCGTAGATACTGTTCTGGAGCTAATAGGTACATCTACTTTGAAAGATTCGTTACGATGCACTGCGCCTGGCGGCACCGTCTGTATGACCGGAATGCTGGCAGAACAATGGTCCATATCCGACTTTACTCCTATGGAGTATATTCCCGCTGCTGTGCATCTCACCGTTTATGACAGCGGACAACTGCGGGTTGACCAACAAGGCTTTCAGCAGTTTATCCGGGATGTGGAAGCGGGATTGGTTCATTTGAATATAGGCGTGACGTTTACACTCGATGAAATTGTAGAAGCCCATCGCTTAATGGACAGCAATTCAGCCGGTGGAAAGATCGTAGTACTTACTGAGGGTTAAAACCAACTAAAATAAAGACAAATGAATACTGGCTTAGACTATAGCCCGGCAGCCGTACCCGTGCTGAAAGCTGTCTTTATGGAGAAATTCCGTGAAGAGATACTTGATGGATTGAATCAAACACCCAAAAGACTTCAATCGAAATATTTCTATGACAAGGAAGGAGATGCACTTTTCCAGCAAATTATGGCTTGCCCTGAATATTATTTAACGAGGTGCGAACTGAATATATTCCAACATAAAACGGCTCAATTGGCCGGTTTCATCAGATCATACTTCAATAAAGAATTTGATCTGATAGAATTAGGAGCGGGTGATGCAACGAAATCACAATATCTGCTGAAATACCTTGCAGATCAAGAGACAACTTTTACCTATATACCGGTAGATATATCGGGAAATATTCTGTCCTTACTAAAAAAACGGTTAATCGCTGTTATACCCGATTTAGACATAAGGTGCCTGGAAGGAGAATATCTGGATGCGCTCAGTAATGCAATAGAACTATCTTCCAAACCAAAGGTTGTCATGTTTCTCGGAGCAAACATTGGCAATATGGAACCACATGAAGCAACCGTGTTCTGCAGATCCTTAAGGGAACATTTAAAACCCGGAGATTTGGTAATTATTGGTTTTGACCTGAAAAAACACCCAAAGGTTATCCTGAATGCCTATAATGACCAGGCCGGTCTTACAAGCCAATTTAATCTGAACCTTCTTACACGTATTAACCGTGAACTGAATGCCAATTTTATTATTGAACAATTTGAACATTATCAGACTTATGATCCCTGCAATGGTGCATGTAAAAGCTATCTCGTGAGCCTGCAGGACCAAATCGTAACTATCGGCCATAAGAAAATCACATTCACCCATGACGAAACTATCTTTATGGAAATATCACAAAAGTATACGTTGAAAGAAATTGATTTTCTTGCAGAAAACTCTGGTTTTATGCCGGTGCATAACTGTGCTGATCCAAAAGGTTGGTTTGTAGATGCTTTCTGGAAGGTAGTTTAGATTCAATGAACAGAAGTGCTTATTGCAAACGTTTCAGCAGGTTTTCGCGGTATACTTTACCTACAGGAAGTTTTTTACTCCCCATAGATACTTCATTTCCTTCGAGATATTTAATGGCTTTGATTGATGCAATAAAGGACTTGTGTATCCTGGTAAACCGTGTGGCTGGCAATTGCTGTTCAAATTGTGTGAGAGTTTGCTTAGACATGATGCGATCCTGATCCCTGTAGATAAAGATGTAATTGCCGTATGCTTCGACATAGTTTATCTCATCAAAAAATACTTTGGTTAGCTTTTTATCAGCCTTAACCATAATAAAAAGTTCCTCGTCCTGCCTTACTACCGGGGAAGTATCCCTTGTTTTATCAACTACCTTTTCAGTAGCCTGTACAAAGCGCGGGAATGAAAAGGGCTTTAACAAATAGTCGGTTACCGCTAACTCAAACCCTTCAAGTGCATATTCAGGAAACGCCGAGGTGATGATTACAGCCGGATATTTTTTTAAGGAGCGCAGCATTTCAAAACCGCTCAGGCGGGGCATGTTAATATCTAGTATGATCAGATCAACGGCTGTTTTATTGAGTAGTTCCATAGCCTCAAAAGCATCGGAGCAAACCCCGGCCAGATTCAGGTACGGAACCTGTGCGATATAAGTGATGAGAATTTCCCTGGCGATGGGCTCATCGTCTACGATGATGCAATTGATTTTCATTTAACTCAAATCTATTTGTAAATCCACTTCAAAATATCCCGGTTCATGCTTTATCACTAAGGTATGTTTTTCCGGATAGATCAAAGCTAATCTTTGCCTTACATTATTTAAACCCAAACCACCACCTTTATCTTTATTCTTTGATGAAGGCACATAATCCGGATCAACAGAATTACGTGCGTTCATCTGAAGAAAATCACCCTGCAGATTTAATGAAATATTTACAAATCCCTGCTGTTTTCGCGGGAATGAAAAATGTTTAAAACTGTTCTCAATAAATACAATCAGCAGCAGTGGAGCGATATATCTGTCCGAAAAATCGCCCCGGATATCAAGAACAATATCCGCTCTGTCATTCAGCCTGATTCTTTCCAGCTCTACATAATTCGTGATATAATTAAGTTCCTTTTGAAGGGATACATAATGTTGGTTGGTATCATATAGGGAATACCGTAGCAGATCAGATAGTTTCAGCATCAGGTCCGGCAATTCCCTGGAACCGCTAACAGATAGTCCGTATAAATTATTTAAGGTATTGAATAAAAAGTGAGGGTTGAGCTGTGCTTTCAGATGTCTAAGCTCGTTCTCTTTTTGTTCCTTATCCAGTATCAGCCTGTCCAGGCCTACCTTAAAAAATGTGGCCACCACTGTAAAGGCTATCACGCTGAAACCGATATGCTCATTTCTCCAGTCCACACGGTCGCGGATATTGAAAAGCAATCCAACGCCATTTAAAGCATAAGGGATCAGCCAGACGAGCAGCACCACCTGGAGCAAATAAAGTACGATTGCCAAAAGCCACTTGCCCCGTCTGAAAAAAGGCAATATCAGCAGGTTCTGAGAGTAAGATGGAATAGCCAGCTCTAATACTTCCTGCAGCACAAGACAGATCAGGGAAGCCCCTGTTAATCGCTCCGGATATTCCTTAAGGATGATATAAAGGGCAAACACGATGATCCAGAAAACCAGCTGGGTATACACCTTATAAGGCCAGATAAATAACCGTGTCCAGTCGAATGGTTTCATTATCCAAAGAAAGCACTGCGACGGAGATAAAACAAATTTCGGTGATGAACATATGCTTTATGATGATGAACGTTTGAAAATAAGCTGATCCTCAGGTTGAGGATGTTCATCATGGGGCCTTATATGTTCAGCACTTATATTTTTCAGCCAGTTTTGCCCGGGATACTTTTGAATAAATCTTAAAAATATGAAAGCAAAATTGATCCTGATAGTCATACTGGCACTAATGAGTAACCGTAGCCAGGCCGATACCATTCAGACTTCCCTGCTGCATACTGTTCCGGAATGGATGGCTGAATACCATGTCCCTTGCGTTGGTATTGGTCTAATTGAGGACGGTAGGATCAAATGGGTAAAAGTGTTTGGTAACCTTCAGCAAGGCCATCCGGCATCCAGCAATACGCTATTTAATATCGCTTCACAAACTAAACCGGTTGTTGCCATGCTCACCTTAAAGCTGGTACAATCAGGCCAATGGGATCTCGATGAACCATTGGCGCATTTCTGGATTGATCCGGACATTGCTAATGATCCCTATTTAATGAAGCTGACCACACGTATGGTACTCAGCCATCAGACCGGCTTTCCGAACTGGCGCTCGGATAACGGTTTAGATAAACTCCATTTCAATTTTGAGCCAGGTACCAGGTTCAGCTATTCGGGCGAAGGCTATGAATATTTAAGGCATGCACTGGAAAGCAAATTTCACCAATCTTTAGACCAACTGCTGGACACTATCTTATTCAAACCAGCAGGCATGAAAGATACACATTACTGGAGCGAAAAACTGGATACCAACCGTTTCGCCATGTGGCATAATGGGCAGGGAAACCGGTATCAGACTGCTGTTCAAACTCCTGTAAATGCTGCAGACGACCTCATTACGACCATTGAAGATTATTGTCGTTTTGGAACATATGTAATGAATGGTGCAGGACTATCTGATTCACTATATGCTGATATGGTAAAGCCGCAGGTTAAAGTAAAAACAGATTACTACCGCGGTTTAGGATGGGGCCTGATAAAAAACCTGCCAAACGGGGAATACGCATTGGAGCATGGGGGCTCTGACATTGGTGTACGGACAATGGCCGTTTTTCTGCCAAAATCGAAACAGGGAATTGTGGTGATGACCAATGGAGACAATGGCATGTTCATTAGCGACCGGATCATTAAACTTGCGCTTACTTATGGCACTCAAGTGTTGGAAACGATGAATAAGGCAGCTAACAGTCATGAAAGGATTACTATACCGGATGAGATCATCAAAGGTTATATTGGAGAATACGAACAAAACAACGGGAAAATGATGAAGGTAGAACAAGAGGGAAATGGAATCAAAGTTTCAGGCGACGGTATACCTACGGCAGTGTTGTATCCGGAATCAAAAAACAAATTCTTCCTGGAAGGTTATGACGTACAGCTGGAATTCCCGGACTCTCATTCGCTGATCATATATGAGGGAGGTAAACAGATCATGAAAATCAATAAGAAATAGGAATCACACTTTCTTTATCAATAATCTGTCACATACCACCCGGCTTAACATCTCAGATTTTCGTTTACCATAGCTAACCGTCATAGTACCATCAAAAGGTTCTAACGAGATTATTTTAAGAACAACACCTAAATGAAGGTCCCGGTTGTTCAGGAATTTCAGGAACTCATCTGATGAATAGATAACAGCAGCGAGTGTTACGGTATCTCCACTATTGCATTCACTTAGTTTGTTGTATTCCACCCACACGATGTTTCCATTTCTATCGGGTATTGGTGAGCCATGCGGATCTACTTTAGGGAATCCCAGTATCTCATCCATTTTCTCGAAAAAGTCAGGAGATTGTATATGTTCTACCTGCTCGGCAATATCATGTACCTGCTCCCATCCAAAGCCCATTTTTTCTACGAGGTACATTTCCGTAAGACGGTGTTTGCGGATGATAAGCGCCGCCTCTTTTTTCCCTTTTTCCGTAAGCCGGATGGGTTTATAGCTTTCATAATGAACCAGCTCTTTTTCTGCCAGTCTTTTCATCATGCTGTTTACAGTCGGCATTTTAATATCCAGCTGTTTACTCAGTTCATTTATGCTCGTTTCCCCCTTTTCATTGGCAATGTTAAATATCGCCTTCAGGTAATTTTCCTCCGTTTGCGAGTTCATCGGACAAAGTTAACAATAATACTTAGTCAGGGTCAAACAAGAACTTAAACGAGTAAAATATTTTTGTTAGCTTCATCTAACAATTTATATTTGTACAGACTAATAAACAGTTTAGGCTAATGAAAAACTTTTACATAGCATGTTTAATTATTATAACCGGAATAATCCTGATACAGGCATGTTCAAAGCTGGAACCCAGGCCTCTTGCCGATGATCAGTTATTGGACGGTCCGGTAGGAGAATTGAATTATGAGCAAAACCAGCGGTTTCTGGCAGGAGATATTGCCTTTAACGATGAAATTTTCACGGTTGAAAAGGGAGTAGGGCCTATTTTTGTGGCTACCAGTTGTGGCAGTTGCCATGCCGGCGATGGAAAAGGACACCCGTTCACCACCCTTACGCGTTTTGGCCAGGTAGATGAAACCGGTAATCATTTTTTAGATCAGGGAGGTCCTCAGCTACAGAACCGGGCTATACCCGGCCATTTACCCGAAACTATTCCCACAGGAGCAACCTTCGCTAAATTTACACCACCAGGTAATACTGGTTTGGGGTTTCTGGAATTAGTATCAGATCAGGATATACTTTCAATGGCAGACCCGCATGATACAGATGGAGATGGTATCTCTGGCGAACCAAACTGGAATACGGTACCGGCTTATATTTCACCTTCCAATACTATAAAATACATCTGCCGGTTTGGTAGAAAAGCGAGTATTTTCAATCTTTTACAACAAACCGTAAATGCTTATAACCAGGACATAGGCATCACTTCTGTTTACGCCACTAAAGATGTCTATACTCATCAGGAAATTGATCCGGAGGTCTCTACACAAACAGTAAATAATGTTGCTTTCTATCTGCAAACTTTAAAAGCACCTATTCAGCGTAATCAACAAGATCCTGAAGTAATAAATGGCGGTGCTGTATTTACACAGATTGGCTGTGAAAACTGCCATAAACAAACCTTGAAAACAGGGTATTCACCAGTTCAAAGCCTTTCCAACAAAGAGTTTCACCCCTATACTGATTTGTTATTGCATGATATGGGCAGTGGGCTGGATGATGGTTATACCGAAGGCTCTGCCAAAACCTATGAATGGCGTACCACTCCTTTATGGGGACTGGGACTTTCTCCCAGATCACAAGGCGGTAGCTACTTTCTGCTGCATGATGGACGGGCCACAAGTATCGAACAAGCAATAGAAATGCATGGCGGCGAAGCCACAAAAGCAAGAACGAATTACTCCAACCTTTCAAAAGCAGATAAAGATGCTTTATTGAAATTTTTAAAATCCTTATAACCCATGAATAGAAAAGAATTTATAAAAAATTGTGGCTTTGCCTGTCTGGGAGGTATTAGCGCTGTTGCAATACTACAAAGCTGTAGCGCTTCAAAAGAATTATCCGGTACTATCAGTGGAGATGATTTAATCGTATCGTTGACGGAATTCGAAACAATGACCGGAAAGGAAAAGCATTTTAAAAAATATATAATAGTGCAGAATGAGCGATTGAAATACCCCATCTGCATTTATCGCTTTGGTGAAAATGAATATTCTGGATTGTGGATGCGCTGTACTCATCAGGGAACCGAATTACAGGTGTTTGGTGATAAACTGCAATGTCCGGCACATGGCAGTGAATTTAACAACAAAGGAGATGTGGCAAACGGCCCTGCAGCTATGGCCCTTAGATCGTTTCCTATAAGCATTGATAAGGATCAACTAAAAATCTCTTTAAAGAAATGAACATCAGAAACATACTCCTTATTATCGCGGGTACATGTATTCTTCCCTTTACAACCCATGCACAGATTGATCCAAGCCTTTTAAAATCAATACCTAAAGACACTGTTAAGCAGACGATGAACATGGATGCTATTTATAATCGTCCGTTTGTTAGTGTTGGAAAGTTGCCTGTTTCAGTGGGTGGCTATATGGAAGCCAACTGGCAGCATTTGGGAACGGATGGTATAAGCGAAGGGCATCAATTCCAGTTCAGACGAATGACTTTGTTCGTAGCTTCTACTATCAGCAAACGTATTAAATTTCTTAGTGAAATAGAGTTTGAGGACGGGGCAAAAGAAATTGCCATTGAATTTGCAGCTTTGGATATCGAGTTGCATCCCTTACTGAATCTGCGTGGTGGAATGATCATGAATCCCATTGGTGCCTTCAATCAGAATCATGACGGTCCGAAATGGGAATTTACCGACCGCCCCATTGCTATGACACAAATGTTACCTGCTACATGGAGTAATGCAGGTTTCGGTATATATGGCAAGTATTATAGCAAGGACTGGATGTTCGGCTACGAGGCCTACATATCAGGAGGATTTGATAATTCCATTATCAATAATGAAGAAAATAAAACGTTCTTGCCAGCTGCTAAAAATAACCCGGAACGTTTTGAGGAAAGCGCCAGCGGAGAACCATTATTTACAGGTAAAGTAGCTGTGCGGAATAATAAGATCGGCGAAATCGGATTTTCGTATATGGGCGGGGTGTACAACAAGTACCAGGATGATGGTATAAGGTTAGATGAAAAAAGAAGTGTAAATATCTGGGCTATTGATTTTAATACAACACTACCGGAACTTAATACTTTCATTACCGGCGAATGGGCATGGATAAAGGTAAACGTTCCGGAAACCTATTCCCAGCAATATGGGAATAAACAGCAGGGAGGCTTTATCGACATTGTACAGCCTATCTTAAAACGAAACATATTGGGTTGGAGAAAAGCAACGCTGAATCTTGCCTGCCGGTTGGAACGCGTAGATTGGAATGTAGGCAGATTCAAAGAAACAGGTGGTAATATTGCAGACAACTTATGGAGCATTATGCCAGCCATCAGCTTCCGGCCAACATCTGAAACTGTACTTCGTCTGAACTATCGCTATCAGCAGCAAAAGGATCTTTTGGGCAACCCTCCTTCCGTTACAAGTGGTTTGAGCTTTGGAATTTCCACTTACTTTTAAAGTGTTAAAGATTATAGAAAGAATAGTATGTAATAGTGAGTCTATATATTGAACATACGTTGGACCTACATTGGAAATACGTTGGAGAATCTTTGATCACGTATAGCTGTTCAAAGATTGTCCAACGTATGTCCAATGTATGAAGCAAATATCAACTCACTACGAACTTGCTATTAACTCTCTTTGGATAATTTACGAAAAAACACCAATTCAGATAATAAAAAACATTATACTCAGAGGATATATTCATCATTAATAGGTTTTACTGGTTCTGGTATATTCGTTTCACCCAGCATTTCCAACAGGTTAATCTCTATCGTTCTACTAATCTGGTTTAATGGAATAGAGGCAGAATTGTTCTCAAAAGGGTTAATCAGGGTCATTCCATTAATCTGTGTAGATACATAAACAAAACCTACCAGCCATCCTAAGAAAATAGACCATAACCCTGCCTGCTCGCTAATAACCAGGGTTAGAGATACTACAAAAAGCCATATAAAAACTTTTGTGAAATAATTATAGGAAGTAGGGAATACCGTATTTTTAATACGTTCCGACATTCCCATTTCGTCAGTAAATTTTACCAGCAGCTCATTCATTTCCATAAACCTAAAACTATCAATCATCCCGTCTTTGTTAAGTTGCTGCAACTCTCTTGATTGCAGGACAAGAATAGCATTAGGAACATTCGTATGTTTACTAATTTCATGTACATCCTGCTCATCCAGGTATTTACTGTAGGTTTCATCGACAGCTCCCCTGAGCTTCGCTTTCAGGGCATATAAAAATGCAATCTGCCGGTACACCATTCTTTTCTTCAGCGTTGTGAACTTTTGTTCATCTGTTTCATGATATGAAATATAGGTAATAACACTTCTTGCCCAGGACCGGGAATCATTCACGAGGGCTCCCCATATTTTCCGGGCTTCCCACCAACGATCGTATGCCTGGTTATTATTAAACCCCACAAAAAATGCAATTGCTGTACCTAACACAGTAGGAATAATGGCAGGAACTTCAAAGTGATGCTTAATTAAAACCGTTCGAACCAGGTAGGCTAAAGTGCAGGATACTATCATAATAAGATCTACCTGCCATGTGTTCCTGAGTACCCGGCTTAAGCGTATGTTTTGTACAATGAGCATGGTGTGAATTTAAGTTAGGACAAGCTTGAATTAAAGATAGCTATACTAAGTTACTTAAAACGTTCTACATCTGCATTCACCCTGCCCGTCTCCGGAATTCCGAAGGACTCACTCCCTTATATTTTTTAAATAGCCGGTTCAGATGACTTTCATCTGTAAAGTTCAATTCAAGTGCAATCTCGTTGATCCGCATATCTGTATGCAGTAATCTTGTTTCTACCAATCGTACTTTATAATTAGAAATGTATTCCTGCAATGTCTCTCCTGTTTGCTTTTTAAAATACCGCCCCAGATAACTCAGCGAGATACGAAAATGCGTACTGATTTCTTCCGCCTTCAACATCCTTGGTTCGCAGATATTCTGCTGGATGTAATGTAAGATATCGAGTACTGTTTCACCTGTATTCTCCTTTATATTCTTGGGCAGCTTTAAGGCAATATTTCTTGCTACAATAATGATAATTGCATTTACTATCTGCTCTATTATTTTACTGTGATATATTTGTTGATTAGTATGTTCACCTATTATACTTTCTATGAGTGATGCAATAAGAGGTTTATCTACTTTATTTTTCAATATACATCCCGGACGGTGACTGGCATTCTGAAGAATATTTTCCATGCGTTCCACCCATTCTTTATTTTTATTCGACCTGATGTAATATTCATTAAAGCGCAGAAAGAAAAACTGTGTAACAGTCGTTATCTCAAAAGAATGGCTATCCTGTGGAGTAATTAAAAACAGGTTTCCTTTCCGGTAGTTAAACTTGTTCCTGTTAATATACTGCACACCGGTTCCTCCCGCAACATAAATCAACTCAAAAAAGTTATTGTGCCGGCTGGTCGGTGGAAACTTGTCCAATTCCTTATACTCAATTTCGAAAGGATGATGTAAGTTTTCTTTGGCCATATATCCCGAAATATACTGAATTAGCGAAAGATTGTACAGGGAATTGCACTAGCAATCAACATAATTTTACACCATCAAAATTAACAACTATGAAAAAAATGATTGCTTTGCTGTTTACCCTTGGATTTGGATCTATGGCATATGCCCAGCAACATACCTTTACAGGAACATGGGAATTGGTATCTGTGGATAATATTTATCCTGACAGCAGCAGGGTTCATCCATATGGAGATCATCCGCAGGGCATGCTTATGTTTGATAATAAAGGGAATTATACTATCCAGATCTTTAATGCAACAAGACCGAAAGTAACTTCAGGAGATAAGAACAAATGTACCCCGGAAGAAAATGCTGCATTGGTACAGGGAAGTAATGCCCATTTTGGTAAATACACAATTGACGAAGCAACGCATACTATTACATTTAATATAACCCATGCTTCATTCCCAAATTGGGAAGGTACAACGCAAAAACGAGCCTATACCTATATCAACAATGTATTGAGCTATGTAGTAACACATACCACACAAGGAGGGGCAGCAGTCGTTGCAGAAGTAGTGTGGCGCAGGCTGTAAAACACATTCAAACCATTGCTGGTATTGTATTATAGAATATTGCTTATAAGCTGCTTATATCCTGCTTCCAAGCTGCTTATAAGGTTTCTATAAGCTAAGCATATAGGAACCTTATAAGAACCATATAGGGAAAGGCCTTCCAGCTTATAAGCATATAGGAATTTAGCATTCCCCGCTATCATGTCCAGGTATAGCTTAATTGCTCAAAACCAACAGAACAAGCTATTAAAGCATGAAAAAAAGCATTTTAAAGGCTTTTAAGAGAGAAATGTGGCCCAATTAATATCCTGAACAGATTCAGGGGCTATAGAGGCTTGCGGGGCTTATAAACGCCATCCAGATCACAGTAAAGAAATTTAATATTTTAAAGAGTGCGTATCAAAAGGATGATACGCGCTCTTTTTATTTTCTTAATAATCGTCTTTATTCTTTCAGTACGTAAATAGAGTGCGTAGTCCCTCTTTAACTTTGCATCATGTTTTAAAAATCATCTTTTTCAGACAATGCAATCATCATTTATCTTCAATTAAACCCTGATGTAAAATTTAAATTAATCGTTATGCTCCATTCTTTTTAACCGTAAAGTCCCTTAAACAATTATTGTTCTGTTGCAATGATGCTGGTTCTTATCAGTCTTAAGTGTTGTTGTTTTCAGTATTCTAACTGCTTTAAGGTATGGGCATATTATGCCTGCTTATTACCCCATTATAAACTACTATTTACAATTTAAATAACTATTCAATTATGAAATTATTTATTCGCTGTGCAGTCCTGACGTTATTCTGGTTTGTCTACTTATTCTTTAACATGGCTAATGCACAAGCCAGGAAAGATACAACCAGCAGAATTTATAAAAGTAAAACTACTGAGGATGTAGTCATATCTTTTAATTCTTTCAGCAAGACTATTACTATAACATCTTTACAGGAGGTAATTGCAACAGCTTTTCAGGATGCCTGTACAATCAGTATGGAAGATAATAGTTTGGCTGGAGACAGTATCGCTAAAAGCAGTGTTTCTAAAGAGATACTTCCATCTTATATCCGGCAGATAAAAATATATGATGCTGCTGATGTACTCAGGAAAACATTTAATTATGTTGATTCTTCTAACACGCAGGTAAATATTGACATAAGTGATCTTTCTGCGGGTAGCTATCTTATAGAAACAATTACCAGTCTTAAATCAATTAATAAGCAAAAAGTAAATATTGCCAGATAGTATAACATTCTATACTGAGTTACAAAAAAGCCCCGGCATAACCGGGGCTTTTTGCAACTTATATTGTATACAACACTATATCATTACCCAATACCACGCAATCCCTAACCAGCCTTTCTTACAATACACTTTCACGTCATTATTAATACGAGTTTCCTCATATGCTTTACTGGAAACCGATACCTCATCTTTTTTAGTTTGTGGTCCCCATGGCATCAGCTTAAGATAATAGGTAGTCCTCTTCCCCTTACTTATTCTTTTGTCAATTACTCTGACATTATACTCCACAGCGTCACTTTTATCCTGGCGTGCATTCAGGTACCCTACGCCTCCGTAAGCATAAGCAAGTGACATGAACAGAATTTCTGCAATTATACCGAACTTACTCACTTTCTTTAGCGGGTTCTTTAATACTCCGGCAAGTATCAGCAAATAAGAAAAGATAATGGCAACAGCACCGGTAATCAGCCACATGGTATTATAGTTCAGTATATTTATCTGAATCAGGACTATTAGCGTAATAACGCATGATGGTATCAGCATTAAAAGATCCGCAGACGGATAAGGGCTATTTTTAGGAGTAGCTATCCTGAGTATACCGTTGTGTTTGAAAAGCAGAAATATACCTGCCCAGGGAAATAGTAACAACAGGTACATACCATACACCATATACGGTTCATCGCGAAAATAGAAGGCAGCAATTATCAATGCAATCATCAATACATTCGCTATTCTTATATCACGCTTTGCTGCATTGAGTTTGGCCGGTATCACATCAGGATTATCTCCATATATATCATGACCGACATTCAGTCTCTCTACCAGATCCAGGTCTGTGAAATGTAATGATACCCAATTTTTTATTTCGTGTATTTTTTCGAGGTATAGTGTTATTTTAATAGGTTTTCTATCTCTTGATTTAGGTACAAGGGTAATAAATTTTTCATCAATAGTATACCCATCTATTTCATCAATAAATAATTCTCTGGTAGTGATACCTTCTTTGCGTACCATCCTGTCATCTATCACCAGTTTACTTTTCTCCGTTTCCCATACTATCAGGATACCTAATATCAAAAAAATAATGCTGCAACTCAGGATGATAAAATATACATGTTCAGGCAGTGTTCCATAAAGCGGGGAAAGCAGACCGGCAAGGCAGCCTATTATGAGAACAGCAGAAAAAATATAAGAAAAGATTTTCCAGCCACGGGCCAGTGTGTACGTATTCATATGGGTAAAAGAATTGATCTGCTAATTTAAACAAATAGATTAAAACTGCCCCTGGAACATGTTCCGGGAGCAGCTTTTTACAAAGTGGGTTATCAGTCGTTGGATGTATGGTTCTTTTTATTGCCCAGCTCTTCCAGGAGTTTCAATCCCAGCAGTCCGCTGATTGGTCCGTTAGTGCCATCTCCGCCACCACTGATCAGTACATCAGGCATGATCTTAACGCGTTGTTCTCCAATCGCTTCCATTACTTTCAGTTGGGTAAAGTTATTACCGCCCATTGCTTCCACTGCCAGTTTGTAAGACTCTGCGCTGGATTTACCAATAGCCAGGATCTTTTCTGCTTCCGCGTTACCAGTCAGAGAGATTTTTTCAGCATCAGCTTTTGCTATCAACTCTGTACGTTCGGCTTCTGCAATAGCCAGCAGGCGCACCTTTTCAGCCTCACCACTCGCCATTAATTTCATCCTGTCTGCCTCTGCATTCGCCTGTAAGCGCATACTATCTGCATCACCTGTTGCTTTTTTCACTGTAGCATCTGCAATTCTTTCTGCAATCAGTACACCCTGGTCTGCCTTTACGATTTCTTTCTGAATATCAGCGATAGCTGTTTCTTTTTCGAGTGCCTGTCTTGTTTCCTGCGCACGCATCTGCGTATCGTAGGTTACTTTCTGTTCTTCCGCAATTTTACGGTCGGTTAGTGTTTTCATCAGGCTTTCAGGAGGTACAATATCACCGATCAGGGTATCTACACCAAATACATTGTATTGTTCCAGTACACGGCCAATATGTTCTTTCGCAGATTCCTGTCTTTCCTTACGGCTTTTCAGGAAGTCTATTACTTCAGAATCCTGCGCAGAGTTACGGAAGTAGTTACCGATGGTTGGTTCCAGCACCTGTGTAACCAGATTGCTCATATTACCGAAACGGGCAATTACTTTTGGAGCTTCTGTTGCCGGTATGTGAATGATCTGCGCAACGTCCAGATTGAAGGTAAAACCATCTTTACTACGCACTGTTATTGTAGACAAATTCTTATCCAGCTGGTGAGCCTCACTGCGCGCAGATGCCCAGTTCAGTACAAGGTTGGTGGTTGGTACATATTCCACCTTCATGATATACGGGTTGATAGGATACTTACCAGGTCCTAACGGTTCAGCCCATACGCCCTTATAGTTTTTGCCAACGATATTACCATGTTTGAATTCTACTCCGCTCAGGTCTTCTCCTTCGTTACCCACATAAGAGATTACTACGCCCACGTGGCTGATAGGTATTTCTGTCATCTGACGCGTTTCTACTTTAACAAACCAGGGGTTCAGGAAGTACGAACCGGAAAGGATCACCTGTTCCTGTAAGCCTTTATAACCGCCTTTGGCAAGGAATGTATCTGTATCCTGGAAGTTGTTATGATCGGGAATTATCTTACCTGCGATCTGGCCGTTTTCGATTGCTTTACCTTCCATAGTAGTAACGATACCTACCGAGTTGTCAGGTACATTAATCATATCGGTCATTTCTACTTCAAAGATGAAAGTATTGATACGATAAGAACCAGGAGTGATAATAGCTGTTTGACGCCCTTTCTGACCGCCATTGCGCAGAAAAGCTTCTGCATTCTGGAAAGCATCACAGTCTACACGGCGGGCAAGAATAGCACCCTGTTGCAGCTCTGTACCATCTTTGGCCAGTACAAGGCCGATTTTACCGGTAGGGATGATGGTAAAAGGCTGGAAGGTAACATCATACTGCCAGATCCATTTTCCGAAATACACACCAGGAGCAAGGGTTTGCGCCTGGAAACCAGCCTGACCGTCAGTGGCGATAATACGTCCTTCCGGTAGTTCCTGGTTACCCATTAATACAAACTTTTTAGTGATAAGTCCGATCTTATCTTCGGGTACAATAACAACACCAAAGAAGAAACGGAGAATAATGCGGTAAAGCACAATGCACAGTACAGGCAGGCCGATAAGTATCAGCCATTTGATAACAATTGTTGATTCCATATATATTTGATTGAAGTAAAAAAAGGCAAAGTTGTTGACACGTGTGTACACGGATCTTCTTTGTACCGTTTGGCACAAATACACACTGCGATATAGTGCAAGATTAATCTTGTAAAAAGATCGGTGTCAGTTTAACTAAATCTTTGGAGGAGACGTGTTAAAGATGGTGAAGGGCTGATAAAGAAGCTTTGCGAATTTAAATGAATCAGAGTCCATTTGTTTTGTTGATTACCACACAAAGGTTATACAAATTTCTGAATCTAAAAAAATATTCATAGACTTTCTGGCAGTGGCTTTTAAAAGCTTTTTAACGGTTTATTATAGGAATAAACTTATTCCTAATGATATTGTAAAACCTTTAGCATTATTTATCGAAACTGATAAACCGGGAACTATTCTTTAGAGAAATCTTAATTAAGAGAAAATACTCTAATAAATCAAAAAGCCCTGTCAGGAGGCTTTTTGATTTATTATGATAACCAGGGTTATTTGTTCCCGCGGATAAATATACCGTTAAACCATCATTGTATCTTTTCCTGAAATGCCTGTCTGCTATCCTTTTTTTCGGAATAAACAGGCTTAATACCTGCTGCTTTCAATTTTATGATCACACCTTCTGCCAGTTGTCTTCCCTGTGTAACGCCATTATCAATAGCATCCCTGTAATGAATACCGCCATACAAACGGGAAATAGCAGCTTCCTGCGATGCCTGGTTGAAAGAAGTAAATGAACGTGCCGGGATCTCAAACATTTCTTCAGAATTATCACTATATGCAAAGTTATCTCCAAACAGATACGTCAATACTGTTGCTCCTGCGGTAGACACAATACTATGACCACTAACATATTCCGGGAATGGAGGTGTTTGTAAAAGCGGTTTCCATTTAACATCCATATACTTGTTGATGTATGTTTCCGGCCGGATGCGGTTAGTCTTAAATTTTGTATCCCAGCAGGCAATGAAAGCATCCATCATAGTAATAGCTGAAATGGCATGCACAAGTATTGTGTTATCAAAATTAAGATTTGCCTTTCGCGCAGCTATACCAGATACATTCATCCAGTGACCACCAGGCGTAATCTTTTTAAATCCAATGGCCATATGCCCATAGGTAGTTACTGCAAAAGGATTACAATCCCAGAAAGATGCTATATTCAGGTGTTCCTGTTCTTTTTGAAGATTTAATCCTGCAGTATATACCTCCATATTTAATTTATAAAAAGCACTGCCGGTATCCTTACTGAAAGGTACAGGATCCAGGGCGGGATATTGATTACAGGAATCAATAACCATAGGTCTGATAGTACGCCAGTGAGGCTCAACTGCATCCATATACGCAGGTGGTGTGGGATACCAGTAGCCTTCTTCTTTCTGTGGAGTATAACGCAGCCGTGTACTGAGTTTACCATAACCATCTCCTTTCGACCATTTTACGATCTGCGCAGCTACTTCTGTTGCTACGGCAACAGAATGTGCGATAATACTATCAGGCACCTTATCTTTCTTAAATAACTGGACCAGTTTCCCTTCATCCTGTGTAAGCATAAAACCTGAAGGCAACAGTTGCTTTCCCGCTTCAAGGATCGCATACACCGCTGCTACACGATAATCATATTCTCCTATCGTATCACTGATTGTGATAAAAGGGAATGATTTGATAAACGTTTTTGCATTGGGAACTTCCTTATTATGCATGGCGACTATCTGGTAGGCTGTCAGCATAGCATAACTATAAAAACGGGTAGCTGCAGGAGGATTGACCACATCATGCATCATCACCATTGAGAGTGAAAAAACAGAAGGTTGAACATAATTAATAAAAGCAGTATCTGATTTATACTGTGCATATCCCAACTGGCAAAAAAACAATAGTGCTATAATAAGCGTTTTCATAGTTCATTTTCTTTATAGAGTGAGATACCTTCATTATTCACCCCTACGATCAGGTATTGCTTACCAGCAACCTTAATTGTAGCAGCGGATTTTACATCGCCCTTTATACAAAGACCGGCATCAGTCTGATTTACATAACCGAACCCTCCTTTTCCATTGCCTCTGAGCATACAGCCATAACCAGCATCTATACTTCCCAGCTTTAACCTGTTATCACTGTGATTTCCCAATAACAACAGATCCATCTTTCCATCATGATCAAAATCTTCTGTTATGATCCTTGATACAATGGAGAACTGCGCCACTAATGGTAATGCCTCCGGAATAAATTTTCCATTTTTATACAACAGGCAAAGTGTTCTTGTTTCATTCGCAGTTAACTTACCAGCTTTACCCAAATCTTCAGGAGATAAGATCTCCTTCATTGTAGCATTTGAATAATTCTTGTAAGTGCTGAACTTTCTTCGCATAGGATAGATCTGATCATTCAGTTCATCCCGGCTTACAAAAGGATAACTTACCCCTTGCACATAAAAATTGAGGATCGGATCCATAGAGCCATTTTTATCAAAGTCTGCGTAGTACAATTCGGCAGGTTCTTTTGCAGAACTATGTACCTGTGTATTCATACCCAGATTACCCGCAATAATATCATCATGCCCATCTCCGTCTACATCTACCAATGATAAGCTGAACCAGAAACCTCCCAGGGGCTGATCAAAGTAATCCGCAGTTTTATCCGTAAATCCATTTGTTTTATTGGTATATACCATGATAGGCATAAACTCACCACAAATCACCAGGTCTTTTCTACCATCTTTATCCAGATCGGACCACTGTGCATCCGTGATCATACCTGCCTTTGCAAAAGGCACATCAGCAATAGTAAACTGTCCTTTACCGTTATTCACCAGCAAATAAGAAACCGGTGCCACAGGATATTGTCCCGGAATCACCCTTCCTCCTACAAACAGGTCTATATCACCATCATTATCAAAGTCGCAGGGACGAACACATGATTTACTGCTGGCACTTACATCCGGCAGGGACTCTTTGGTCCGGAAGAAATTTCCTTTCCCATCATTGAGATATAATTCATCCTGTAAAGCCGGGGTATTAGGTTCAAAGAGACCGTAACCACCTTTGGCAAGATAGAGGTCGGGGAAGCCATCTCCATTGGCATCGAAGAATGTTGCATCTGATACCACTGTTTCTTTTTTATCTTCCAATGTTACCTTGCTGTTCATAACAAAGCTGCCGTTCTTCTCCTGCAGGTAGATCCTTCCGGGTTGATCATTATCACCACTGATGTACAGATCTTCCAGTCCGTCTTTATTCACATCTCCTTTCGCGAAAACCGGCCCTGCTTTGGAATACATAAACATCATAAGCAATTGCCTTTTGAAGTCATTCCCACTCCTCTCAGCATGCTTATAATCAATTATTCCGTCTGCCTTACTGAAAAGCCCTGCTTTTACAGGAGCTATTGCAAATGTTGCATCCGGTGCGTAATCAACTTTAAGCAACTGATTAGCAGCCACACTTTTCAGGAGTTGTACTTTGTTATCCGGCCATATGATCCGGATAGAATCTACTTTTGTAGCATCTCCCAATCCGAATTGCAGTTGGGTAGAAACAGAAGAAAGGTATCCTCTGCTGGGGTTTACTTCCTGGTATTGTAACAATCCATTCGAATACACATATACTTTTGCACCTATTGCGTTAGTATTAGCATCTTTTCCTTTCAGTTTCAGTGCTACATAAGCCGTATGGTTATTCTCCCGGCTCATGTTCTGATAAACAGATGCTTCGTCGTCAATATTATTCACTACCAGATCCAGGTCACCATCATTATCAAGATCTGCATACACAGCACCACTGGAAATGCCGGCTTTCTCCATTCCCCATTCCCTCTGCATATTAGAGAAGGTGAGATCATGTTTATTTCTAAAAATATATTTTTTCAGAGTGGTGGAAGGCATGGCTGTAACCAGGTCCATCAGCTTCACCGGTTCACGGTCCATCGCCTTTTTTACTTTATAATCACCCCAGTAACGCAGAAAGTCTTTATTGGTGTAATCGCGGAGATAACCGTTTGTAACGAATATATCTTTGTAACCATCATTATCAAAGTCTGCAATCAACGGGCACCAGCTCCAGTCTGTATTAGATACGCCTGCCATCTGCCCTATTTCACTGAATGTACCATCTCCGTTATTCAATTGCAGCATGTTACGCATATACTGTTTATAAAGGCCCTGCGACTGCATTAACTCAAAGGTTTCATAGCTCTCCTGCAGTTGTAATAATTTCTGCCGCTGGTTATCTTCAGGCAGCATATCCAATGTCAAAATATCCGGCAAAGCATCATTATTGAAATCGGCAATATCTACCCCCATTGAAAACTGTGCTAAATGCCGGAAGCAGTTTTTCGAATCTTCTTTAAAAGTACCATCGTGATTATTGATATAGCAATAATCAGGTTCATTATAATCGTTCGTTACATAGATATCCTGCCAGCCATCCTGGTTCACATCTGCTATTGCAACCCCTAATCCAAAGGTGAGCGGATTTTGTATGATACCGGCTTTTTGTGATACTTCCGTAAAATGATTGCCTTCGTTCCTATATAGTTTATTGCCCGCCAGAGAATCTGTTTCATTCCTTAACCGGGCAAATTCCATATTGTCAATTTTATGTACATTATGGTTCAGCAGGAACATGTCGAGATCTCCATCATTATCGTAATCAAAGAAAACGGCATTGGTACTATATCCCGGATCGTCAAGACCATAAGCTGCCGCTTTTTCTTCAAACTTAAGGTTGCCTTTATTAATAAATAACTGGTTTCTTCGCAGTTCATCACTGAACCTGCCAGAGTAGCATACATAAATATCAAGGAGTCCGTCGCCATTCACATCAGCCATTGTAACACCTGTTTTCCAGCCGCCTTGTTTGCCATCAATTTCTTTACCTGCATTTTTGGTAATATCCTTGAATTTCATGTTACCAAGGTTCAGGTAAAGCTTATTGGGCATCATGTTGGCAGTGAAATACAGATCCTGTAACCCATCGTTATTGATATCGCCTACGGCAACACCACCTCCGTTATAGAAGTATTCATAAGCAAGTACATTGAGTTTTTCTGTTTCATTTATATTGTTACTGAACTTTATATTAGTGGCTTTAGAAGATAACAACTGAAAAAGCGGTTGTTGCGCGATTGCCCTGCCAGAGGAATTAAACAGCAGCACTATCATGATAAACGTAAGGATGTGTTGCAGTATAGGTTGTCTCTTGAGGTGATCAGGAAAAATAGTGGAATTAATCATTGAATGAACGTTTTTTCATGTGCACTACTAAAAGAAGAAAAGTTAATGCGATATCCAGTGGCACAAACCATTTTAACCGCATTAACTTTTATGAATTCATTGAAAGTATTATACTCTGCCCCGCATTAAGGAACATCCCACCATACCCTTGAGTTCCATTCATCACCACCAGTCAATGTGCTTACAGCCGCCGTATAATTGGTGCCGTTAAGCGTCTTTTCTGACGGTGGATATTGTTGTCTTCTGGGTATTACGTCATGAGAAAAATTACCTGGAAAGACTACCGGTGTCAACACAGGGTAATCGGATCTTTTCCAGTTAATCCATGTTTCAATATAATTAAACATAGTTCCGGTAGTAGCCCAATATTGTTCATTGATCTGTTTCAGTGAGTTATTAAGAGATGATACATCCAGCGGATGCGATGCCGCATAGGCAGTTGCAGTAGCCGCAGAGATAGTAAGCGCAGAACCAAGTGTAGCCAGGGACTGCAGGGCTGCGGACACGCCATTGGCATAGTGTGTAGCAGCAGAACCACTTACATTCCATCCTCTTGCAGCAGCTTCTGCCAGCAACAATTCTGTCTCTGCATAAGTAAGAACGAAAATAGGTCCATTACCGTTAGCATAAACAGATGCCGTGGGACGGGAGTATTTTCCGATAGGAGTAATATCCGCTCCGGTACCGGTAGGACCCGGATAACCAGCTGAAGTGCTGATATCAAAACTGCCGCCATTCAGATCAAAACCATTAGGTAAACCTATTTGTACCGAAGAATCTGTTACACCTGCTGCTGTTGATTTGTTCGCAGCAAGCCCGTCAGGAGGCACTTCGGCAACTACAGTAAGTCTTGGATCATTATTCTTTCTGAGATAATCGATCAGTGTTTTGCTCCATCTTGTCTGGTAAATATCAACACCATATACTCTCGCCAGTGCATTATCATGTCCGTTGGAATTTTGTGTTGCGATAAAAGCATTATCGGCTATGCTGGCAAATGTACCGCCGGCATCTGCTTTTTCCACCCATTGTTTCGCAGTGGCAGCATCTACCTTTGTTAAGCGCATAGCAATACGCAGCATTAATGAGTAGGTAAATTTTTTCCATTTCGTAATATCGCCTTTATAATACATATCTCCCGTAGCCAAAACTTTGGAAGCATCAAACATAGCGATTGCAGCATCCAGTTCGCTTAGCATGGAATTGTAAATATCCTGCTGTTTGTCGTAAGCAGGTTGTGTAATCCCCGCTTTCCCCTGTAGTGCCTGGGAATAAGGAATATCGCCATATACATCTGTTGCTTGTTCCAGGATGAGTACTTTCATAATTGAACAGATGGCGGTAATATTATCCTTGCTGGCATCAGCCTTGGATATATTCATAGCTTCATATACAAGGCTGGCTGCTCCTGTAAAAAACTGATCTGTGGCGCCGAAATCCGTATTCCAGATACGTCCCTGATAATCTGTCGTTCCACTTGAAGCCACATATTTATCCGCATTGGACAAATAATTAGACGTGAGGGAAGACGTAGAAGCTAATGTTTGTGCCCACATGCTCTCAAACAGGAATATATTGTACCCCTGTGAGGAATAAACATACTGAGCACTTGTCAGCAAATAATTAGGATCAATAACGGCTGTCTGCTTAGGATCCGTATTTATTTTCGTAAAATCTTTGGTACATCCCACCTGCAGCAGAACAGTGGCAATACCAATATATATCAGTAGTTTTTTCATGTCTTTACTTATTTAAATTTGAAATTAACATTTACTCCGAAGGTCCTGGTAGAAGGAACACCTGTACCTTCAATACCTGCGTATTTAACCAGGGTAGAAAATCCTGCTTCAGGATCAATGTTTTCGGTACGTTTCATTATTGTCCACAGATTACGGCTTACAAGGGAAACCTGTATGCTACGAATCAGCGGCATATTTCCCAAAACGTTTTCCGAAATAGTGTATCCCAATGTAATCTGGCGGAGTTTGATGTAATCCCCATCTTCTACTGTTACTGCATTGATATTGTTCGTTATTAAACTCTGATAATAAGCCTGTGCACTGGCAGTGGTCGTATTTGTAGTACCATCTGCATGAACACCGGTTGTAATTCCCCCTTCTCTGCCTGTCAGGGTCATTTTATGTAAGCCATCAAAAATGCTGTAAGCCTTGGTAGCAGAAATAAGTTTATTACCATAATTATAATCTATCAGGAAAGAAAGATTAAAATTTTTGTAAGTGAAATCATTATTCAAACCACCATATAATGTAGGTAATACGGTTCCTAAAGAGATCTGATTCCCCTGTACGGGTAAACCGGAAGCATCTACTATTATTGCTCCTTTGGCATCATATTTAAAGTCATAAGCCAGGATCTGCGGCCCCGCCATTCCTTTTACAAATGCGGTGGAGATTGAACCATGATTGGGTCTATCAGTACCGAGTGTAACTGTCAGTCCCTTATCATCTGTTTCAAGAATTTTGTTCTTTACAGTAGTCAGATTGAAAGAAACATTCCAGTTAAAGTCTTTATGACTTATAGGAGTACCAGTTACCAATACTTCTAAACCTCTGTTCTGTGTAGAACCAGTAGGTACAACTCCCGATGCATAACCTGTTGAGGTACTGAAATTCGCACTCATAATTTCGTGCTTTGTTTTGCGACTAAAGTATGCAAGGTCAAACCCTAAACGATTATCAAAAAATTTCAGCTCTGTTCCTACTTCAATTTCAGACAGCCTGAATGGTTTTAATCTACCACTAGGCAATGCATTACTGAATCTGCCCGTAGGAGATCCGTTAATTGTTCCTTCAAGTCCATAGTAAACTGAAGTTTGGTAGGGAACAGTATTTTCACCGCTGGTTTGCGCATATGATGCACGCACCTTACCATAGCTCATTTTGGGTATATGCGCTACCTGGGAGAATACGAAACTGGCAGAAACTGAAGGTGTAAATACGCGGGTTTGAGCATCCGGTATCCCCACGCCAGCCAGTGTTGAATATGCATCATACCTTCCCGTAGTATTTAATGTAATAAAACTCTTATAATTTAAGTCCACCGTATAATAACCGGAGTGAGATTCTCTTCTGGTATAATCGTAATTCCTGTTAAAAGAATACACATTTGTAGGAGTATACAGGTAATCAACGATAAACGGACCACCGGTAACGCCCACAGTTTCAGATCCGGCCTTCAGTATGTTACCACCTACAACTACATCCAGTATCAGATCTGACGTAATCTGTTTATTAACACCAAGGAAAAGGTCCGTGTTTAACTGGTAGGCTTGTATAGTGCTCTGATTAATACTACCTGTCTGATTATTAAAATTAGAATTTCTCGTATAGTCTGTTCCGGTAGGTTCTACCTTTAAAATCCGGTCATTTTCCAGATCATATCCAACCCTTCCCTGTACGTACAACCAACTGAGAATATCGTAACGGGTAGTAATGGCAGCGATAAGACGTTTTCTGTTGATATTATTTACATACCTGCTAACCACGAACCATGGATTCGTTACAAAATTATCGTCTGTAAACAGTACTTCCTTGCCATTAGCATCAAATCCTGGCTTCAGGATCTCTTCGTTGATGTTGGTAGCAAGGAACTGCCCGTTGTTGGCATTCAAAGGACCATCACTTAACTGAGGCTTGTTCGTTTGCGCTTCATCCAGATAGTTCACCAGCACTTTTACATTCAGCTTATCGGTTATTTTCTGCTCCAGGTTCAGATTAAAACTTTTGCGGTTAAGTCCACTATTACGAACAATAGACTTGTTGTCCAGGTTGGACAATGATAAACGGAAATTACCTTTATCCCCACCCTGCGAAACTGCTACTGTATTAGTAAAAGATGGCCCATTCCTGTAAAATTTTTCAATATTATCTCTATATGCTGAGTAAGCATATGTTTTACCATCAAACTGCGTAAATGATGATCCATCCAGCTTGGCACCCCAGCTTAATCTTGAAGTACCCTGGGCATCTGCAGCATTATTAGGTTTGCTACCATTCCGACCCTGACCATATGTATACTGGTAATCAGTATAATCTATCGCCCTATCTATCGTATAGTTCATATTGTATTCAACAGAGAAAGCACCCTTTTTACCTGATTTGGTAGTAATCAGAATAACTCCATTAGAAGCCCGTGCACCATACAATGCAGATGCAGCCTGCCCTTTGAGGACAGTCATGCTTTCAATATCATCAGGGTTGATATTTGCAATACCGTCTCCGGCATCAGCACCACCCCACTCATTAGCACTACCACGCTGGGTATTATCCATAGGAACGCCATTAATTACAAACAATGGTGCTCCACCGGAGTTCATGCTCGGCATACCTCTTAAAAGGATACGGGCAGAAGAACCGGGACCACCATTTGAGCCATGAACATTCAAACCTGCAACGCGGCCTCCCAAAGAAAGCGCTACATTGGATTCTCTTGCCTGACTCATCAGGTTACCCTCTACTTTTGTAACGGCATACCCTATTTTACCAACATCTTTTGCAATACCCAATGCTGTTACAACCAACTCTCCCAGCTGTGTGGAAGCCTCATCCATTATCAAATCGATGGAAGATTGATCAGCAGTGATCTGGGTTGTTTTCGTTCCATATCCTATCAGTGAAACCTGCAATGTAAAACCACCTATAGGAGCTTTCAAAACAAAGGAACCATCACTACCGGAAACCGTTGCGATGTTCTTTCCTTTTGCCTGAACAGTTGCCCCAGGAAGTGGTGCCCCTGATTTTGAATCTTTGACAGTTCCATTAAACTGTCTTGTTTGAGCAAATGCTACAGAGGATAGTAGCAATGCAATAATCAGCAAATGTAGTTGTCTCATCATCGATCTAGTTTTTGGTTTGAAAATTTACAAGTGCGCTGCACTCTTTCTAAGTCATGAGCCAAAGGCTCCATTTTGGTTCTGTTACATTTCATCATTGTTCCTGCGTTTTTTTATAAGCAATAAAATTCCACCCCGCCTTTTGAAGGCAGGAAATTGGTTGACTATTCCAAACGAAAGTTTAAATTATGTAACGCTATTTTTCATTGTCCAACTTTAAATTGCTCCGTTATTACACAGTTTAATATTTGATTCTGCTACATTTATTTATTGTTCCTGTAATTTTTTATAGGCTATAAGATTCCACCCCACCTTTTAAAGGCAGGAAATTGGTTGATTATTCTAACACGAAAGTTTAAATTATGTAAAGCTATTTTTCATTACTGTTTTTGTATTTTTTAAGCAATAAAATCCCACCCCGTCTTTTTAAAGACGAGAAATTGGTTGACTATCTTTATGATAGTTTAAATTATGTAACGCTATTTTTTATTGTTATACCGTCATTGCACAGTTCTAAGTTAGTACAGACAATCAGTTCGCCTTATATTTGCATAGTAAAATGAGGCAATTATACCTTCATATTACAGAATTGCACACATCGTATTACTAATAAAAAAATGATTGTTTTTTTAGTTACGTAATTACAAGTTAATTGTTTGTCTTGAAATAGCTAAAAATGGCAATACCCTGTTTCTGATATAAGTTTTATCACAACAAGGGTTTCTACTGGAAGTTAAAAATTGAACGTCTTTTTTTTCAATACGTGGTTACAAGTTCATTGTTACTGCTGGCTCTAAAATATTTCAACATGACCAAATCCTGTTCAGGATATAAAGTTTTATCACAACAAGTTCTGCTATTAAAATAAGTCCCCTATTTATTTTACCTAAAATACCAAATTTTAAGATTTTATACAATAACCAAGAAGTTGTACATAGATATAAATTATTCAGAGTTTATGCAAATACTCTTTAAAATTGCATATTTAACCTCTGCCTTATTTTCGAATGTTCTGACTTATCAAAGTCTCTTTATTAACCCAAAAAACAAGTATCAAATAAAGGTTAATATTTTACCTATTGCAAGTTAATATTATTAAGATTTATTAAACCCATATTATTAATAAATATGCTATTATTTCTTACTTTGTTATAAGATATACTATTTACCGAACTACTAAACCCTTTAACCCAAACTGTTACCGATATATACGAATATCCTCCCCGAATGGTTTAATTAAATGTATTTGTTCAAACAGGTACCGGCCTCCTGATGTGCTGATACTGCGCGATTGCTAATGATCATAAATACCTTATCTGCCGTGATGCTTAGGTGAAGTTTAATAAAGATCTAATCTAAAATCTTATTCTAAAGCTAAATTAAAAAACTAAACAGGCAGATGCAGTGTATTTGTGATCACTAGCAATCTATAAAGATCCCAAAATCATAACTTGTCAGCCTTCACACCTTCTTTCGTGATCTTCACCGGTATAATCAACCCATGATCATCAAAGTGCATTTCATCAATACATACCACCCTGTTATTAGCCGCGGTTTCCGTTAAAGGACGTCTGTGGTATACAATATACCAGCGGTCAGTACCCGGTACATTTATAACAGAATGATGTCCGGCACCGGTGGCTACAGCGGTATCCTGCTGCAGGATCTTTCCTATTCTTTTAAAGGGACCAGCAGGGGAATCAGCAATAGCATACGCAACAGAATAATCCGGACCACCCCATCCTCCTTCAGACCACATAAAATAATATTTGCCATTCCTGATAAACATGAAAGGCCCCTCTACATAACCAGATGGAGTGATTTCTTTGAATACAGTATCTACCGCTGTGAAATCAGCAGACAACTTTGCAATATTACAATGCTTCCAGCCACCATAGATAACATAATACTGTCCATCCTTATCATGAAATACAAACTGATCTATTGGCTGTGCCCCATTATGAAATTTATCTATCAGTGGTTTTCCCAGGTAATCTTTGTACGGACCACCCGGACTATCGGCTACGGCAACACCAATACCGCCCTTTTCATTATTGTTCTGGATATCATTCGCTGCAAAAAAGAAGTAATATTTACCTTCCTTCTCCACCATAGCGGGTGCCCACATAGCCCTGTTTGCCCATTTTACTGAGGAAGTATCCAGGATATGAGCATGTTTGGTCCAGTTCACCAGATCGGAAGATGAAAACGCATCAAAGAATACCTGTTTTTCGTACTTATCTGAATAGGTGGGATAAATCCAGTATTCCTTATCAAAAACAGCAACTTCAGGATCTGCATACCAGCCCTGAATAATAGGGTTACCTGATCTCTTTTTCATTTGTGCATCAGCAGAATGCCATAAAGCGATAAGCAAAATGAAGGTTAACGCCTTTTTCATAGTATTTCCTGTTTAAGCCCACAATATAACAATAGCTATTTTCTTTTCCCAGATACTTCTATTTGTCATTACAGATGCGGGCAGTATTAAAATTGTTCTTAATTTTATTATAGCATTCAAAAAAAGGGACTTTGCCAGAGGAGAGGGAATTCATGCAGCAAATCGCCAACGGCGATGAATCTGCTTACACACTTGTATTCAATAAATATAGCAAACAAGTGTTCGATGTTGCTATGCTTTACATAAAAGACACAATCACTGCACGCGAAATAGTACAGGAAGTCTTTCTTAAAGTATGGCTGAACAGGAAAGCTATGTCCGGAATTGAAAACTTCTCTGATTACCTCTTCATCCTTACCAGGAACCACATTTATGATAGCTTTAAAAAGCAGGCAGTACGGAGTAAAGCATATGATTACCTGTTCCTGCATCAACCTACCGCTATCAATGATACAGACCACCGCATCCAGGAGCATCAGTATGAAAACCTGCTGGATAAAGCGGTTTCCTCCCTTCCGCCAGAGCGTAAAAAGGTATATATAGCCCGGAAAGAGGGTTTTAGCAATGAAGAAATCTCCAATCACCTCAACATCTCCATCCATACTGTAAAGAAACAGATGCAACTGGCAATGCAGTCAGTACGCGCATTCATAAAGCAACGCCTTTCCTGAATTTTTTTTTCACCCCAATACTCCTTTTGATTTTACCAATCGTCTTTACTCCGTATCTACCGCTGCCAAACGTATAGTTTTATGACAATGTCAGAAATTAAGCTATTGCTTGAAAAGTATAAGAATAACGAGATCAGTGAGGAAGAATGCCTGCGCCTGTTACGGGAAGTAGCAGATAATGAGCATGCTGCAACTATTAAAGCCGATATACTGGAAACACTGCATAATAAGCAGGTGTCCGATTCCGGCTGGAAAGAGGAAGACGCGGCCGGTATGCTGGCTTCCATTTTCCAGGCTGCAGAACAGAATCATTCCAAACGCAGAAAAAGGGTATATATCTCCCTTGCAGCAGCCATGGTGGCCGGAATAATTGCATTAAGCATTTATATTTCTCCGAAAAGGGAACAGGCTTTACCGGTTGCACAACTGCATCCATTAGCTCCCGGAGCCAGCAAGGCGATGCTCACATTGGGAGACGGTACCACCATTCCGCTGGATAGTGCCAGTACAGGTACATTGGCGAAACAGGGCAGCACACAGATCGTGAATACCAACGGACGGCTTAACTACAAAGCAGGTGGCAATACTGCTGAAGTGATGTATAATAAGGTAGTTACTCCACTTGGCGGACAGTATCAGCTTACACTCGCCGACGGTAGCCGGGTATGGCTCAATGCAGCCAGCAGTATCCGCTTCCCCACGGCCTTTACTGGTAAGGACCGTAAAGTGGAGATTAGTGGTGAAGTTTATTTCGAAATTGCAAAACAGGTGGATCAACCTTTTAGTGTAAGGGTGAACGATATAGATGTGAATGTGCTGGGAACGAGCTTTAATATTATGGCTTACAGTGATGAACAGGTTGTTAAAACTACCCTGGTGGAAGGAGCCGTACAGTTAACTCATAATGGCAGCAGCAGCCTCCTTAAACCAGGACTACAGGCCAGCCTGTCGGCAAAGGATAAGCAATTTGTAATCTCTCCGGCAGATATGGAACAAACACTGGCCTGGAAAGAAGGGAAGTTCCGCTTCAGGAACACCAATATCAAAATCATCATGCGACAATTATCGCGCTGGTACGATATGGATGTTACCTACCAGGGAGATGTATCGGATATTCATCTTACAGGGGTCATTTCCAGGCGGGAGAATGCAGACAAGCTGCTGAAAGCACTGGAAACCACGCAAAAGATCCATTTTGAGGTGAATGGTAATAAGATCACCGTGATGCCTTCAATACCGCATTAACAGACAGAATTATACAAACTTAAATTTTTCCAGTTATGACCACGTAAAAAAGAATGCAATACCGTCAGCTTTAGGTAGAAACCGGATTCCGACTGCCATCGGAACCCGGTATAAGATGGCTACCAATTTCCTTAACGTTTGAAAATCGATTATTCAGCCAAGAACACAAAAGTATGGAACTACGCGCTACATGCAAATCCCCTGAAAGGAGTGGATTTCTGCACAGAAAACTATTGATAGTTATGAAACTAACTGCCCTTTTAACACTGGTTTTCTCATTAAATCTGAGTGCCAGCACATTTTCCCAAACAATCACTATTACAGGCAAAAACATCCCGCTTTACGATGTATTCAATACTATCAGCAAACAAACTGGGTATGAATTCGTATATGATGAAAAACTCCTGCAGGGAACTGGTACCGTAAGCATTAATGTGAAAGGAGCCAGCTTACCGGAAGTGTTGGACAAATGCCTGCAAAATAAACCGCTCTCCTATTCAATAGTAGACAAAATAATAGTGATCAGCCCCAAAGCTGCGAAAAAGGAAGTGCCGGTAACGGCTACTCAACCCACAGCTGCCATACAAGGTAAGGTCACGGACACAGCCGGCCACCCCCTCGCCAATGTGAGCGTACAGGTAAAAGGTACTACCCGGGGTACGCTGACAGACGATAAAGGTAATTTCACCCTCCAGGCAGAAAACACCGATATCCTGATTTTCAGTTACCTGGGCTTCGAATCAAAAGAAGTACCCGTTGGCAGTAACTCTACATTATCCGTTGTACTTACAGAATCCAACAAACAATTAGGTACAGTAGTGGTAACGGCACTGGGGATCAAAAGATCAGAGAAATCTATTACCTATGCTACCCAGCAGGTGAGCGGTGTGGAACTAACCAAAGCAAAAGATCCGAACCTGATCAATACACTGAACGGTAAAGTGGCAGGTATGACTATCTCCTCCAGCTCTTCCGGTGTGGGAGGATCGGCAAAAGTAATCCTTCGTGGTAATAAATCCGGATTAGGCAGCAACCAGGCGTTATATGTGATAGACGGGGTTCCAATGAACAATACACTTACCTCCCAGCCTAACAGTGCTTATGGTGGCAGCGGTGCTTATGATGGTGGAGACCCAATCTCCAACATGAACCCGGAAGATATTGAAAGCATCTCTGTACTAAAAGGGGCCTCTGCGGCAGCATTATATGGCAGCCAGGGAGCAAATGGAGTAATCCTGATTACCACTAAAAGTGGTAAAGCCGGTCGTACACAGATCAATTTCTCTTCCAGTCTTAACCTCTCACAGGTTGCCTACAAACCTTCTTTCCAGAATAGTTATGGACAAACAGGACCAGGTAAAACACAAAGCTGGGGCGCTAAGATCTCAGGTGCAGAGGATAACCTGTCTTCTTTCTTCCAAACTGGGCAAACCCTGACCAACTCCATCAGCCTGGCGGGTGGTACAGAGAAAATGCAGACCTATTTCTCTTATGCCAATACATCGGCCAAAGGAATTGAACCAAAGAATAAACTGGGAAGGAACAATCTGAGCTTCAAAGAAACCGGGCACTTCCTGAATGATAAATTAACTGCAGAAGCGGATGTAAACTATGTGACGCAGACCATTGATAACACCCCTCTCACAGGATTGTATTTTAATCCGTTAACAGGGTTGTATCTGTTTCCCCGCGGATCAGATCTGCAGCAGTATAAAAATAATTACGAAGTAGCTGATCCTTCCCGTAATTATCTCAAAGTACAGAACTGGCCTTTCAATGAAGATGTACAGCAGAATCCCTGGTGGATCGTAAACCGTAATCCTAACTCATTAAACAGGAACCGCCTGCTGCTGAATGCGAGCCTGAAATATGAAGTAGCGCCCTGGTTGAACATCCAGGCAAGGGGAAGCATAGACAGGATCAATGATGTGTTCGAGCAAAAAATATATGCAGGTACTATTGCTACCCTCGCTCCTGCCAATGGAGCATACGTGTATAGCAATACCACTACCAACCAACAGTATGGTGACCTGCTTGCCAGCTTCAATATTCCGGTAAATACTGATATCAGGATCACCGGTGTATTAGGTGGTAGCATCCGGGACGTAAAAACCGGTGGAGAGAAATTCAACTCCGGACAGGATGGTCTTTATTATGCTAACATCTTTACCATTCAGAATTTTAAAAGTATAAACGCTGCCAATTCAGGAACGTTGCAGGAAAACCACAGCCAGTTCCAGTCAGTTTTTGGTAGTGCAAACATTTCATATAAGGATTGGGCATTCCTGGACCTTACAGCCCGTAATGACTGGTCTTCCAACCTGGCATATACGCCCAACAAATCATACTTTTATCCATCTGCCGGTCTTAATGTCATCCTGAGCCAGTTAGCCCACCTGCCCTCAGCTATCAGTTTTGCCAAAATACGTGGTTCTTATGCACAGGTAGGTAATTCACCACTTGCTTATCAAACTCTTCCTGCACAAAATACCATCGGCGCTGGTGGTGGAGTTATTGGAAATAATGTTGCGCCTTTCACTGACCTCAAACCTGAAAAAACAGTATCCCTGGAATTTGGTACAGAGTGGCATTTTTTCGACAACCGCCTGAGTGTGGACGCGACTTACTATAAAACCAATACCAAAAATCAGACGTTACAGATTGCTGCGAGCAATGCATCTTTTTATGACTCTTACTACATCAACGCAGGTAATATCCAGAACCAGGGGGTAGAAGCGATCATAAAATATGATGTATTAAAAGATAGTAAACTGAAATGGAATACAGGTATCAACTATTCAGTAAATGATAATAAGATCCTGGAACTGGCTCCCGGTATCAACAGTTTTACAATAAGTGGAGCTTCAGGGGCTAACTATGCATCCAAGTTTGCTGTAGGTGGTTCTTATGGCGACATCTACGGTACTGTACTGCAACATGATGCACAGGGCCGCGTGAAGATAGATGCAAACGGAAACCCGATCAAACAGGGCGGCGATCTCGTTTATCTCGGTAATGCCAATACGAAATGGCAACTGGGATGGAACAATAATTTCTCTTATAAAGACTTCACTTTATCACTCCTGGTAGATGGAAAATTTGGCGGTAAAGTAATGTCAGTTACTCAATCGATGATGGACCAGTACGGCGTTTCTGAAGTAACAGGCGATGCCCGTAATGCAGGTGGTGTAAAAGTAAATGGTGTAGACCCTTCAGGCAATGCTGTAACAACTGTAGATGCGCAAAAATGGTACAGCACCATTGGCGGACGTGAAGCTGCTTCAAGTGAATATATGTATAGTGCCACCACCGTACGTTTGCGTGAAGTTGCCCTTGGTTATACCATCCCGGTAAAAAATACTTTCGTGAAAGCATTAAAGCTTTCCCTTGCAGGACGTAACCTGCTTTACTTCTCAAAGAAAGCACCATTCGATCCGGAACTCACCATGTCTACAGCTAACGGTCTTTCCGGTGTAGACATCTTTATGCCACCGGCTACACGCAGTTATGGACTCACGTTGAATGCTACTTTCTAAAATGTTAAATCGAGAAAAATGAAACGCTACTATATAAATCTATTTGCTTTAGGGTTGGTACTGCTAATTGGAGCCAGTGCCTGTACCAAGAATTTTGAACTATATAATACAGATAATACCGGACTCTCTAATGGCCAACTGGGAGCGGACTTTAACGACCTGGGAGCTTATCTCAAAACCGCAGAAATGTCTATCATCAACTTCTCCGGCGGTGGTGATCCCAATTCTTACCAGCTGCAACAGAATCTGAATGCAGACTGCTTCTCGGGATATATGATGTCTCCCACGCCTTTCAACGGTGGATTAAACAACCTGAATTATTTCCTGATGAACGGCTGGAATGGCGAACCTTTTAAAGTAGGTTATCTTAATATCATGTCGCGCATCAGTAAACTGCGTAATAATGGTGTGGATACTACCTTCCCTGCTGTATGGGCTGTAGCTCAAATTGTACGGGTAACAGGCATGAGCCGTATAACAGATATTTATGGTCCTATTCCTTACAGCAAGGCCGGTAGTTCCAAATCAGATGTAGCGTATGACAGTCAGCAGGAAGTTTATAACCGCTTCTTCCTTGAACTTGATTCAGCTACAACAAATCTCCGCACCTATCTCAACGGAGCAGATACCCTTCCTTTCAACTTTGCCAACTTCGACCTTGTGTACGGTGGTAACTTTACCAAATGGCTGCAGTTTGCAAATTCACTGCGTTTACGTTTAGCCATGCACATTGTTAAAGCAGATCCGGCAACTGCCCAGGCACAGGCGGAGAAAGCGCTAAACCCTGCAAACGGTGGTGTGATCACTACCAATGATGGCAGTATGACTGTTAAGATATCCGGTTCAGGCCTTACCAATCCATTAGTATTTATAGCACAAAACTGGGCTGACACCAGGATCGGTGCTTCTATCCAGTCTTATATGTCAGGATACAATGACCCACGGATCAGCAGGTATTTTGATAAATCTACTGATGCCTCTTTTCCTGCACAATATATAGGAATCCGTATCGGCAGTATTACAGGGTCTAATTCAAAAGATGATTATGTAGGTTACTCTACCATAAATTACAAAGACGGAAATCCTGCTTTCACACTCACTACTCCAGTTCAGATCATGACAGCAGCAGAGGTATATTTCTTACAGGCTGAAGTTGCTTTACGTGGTTGGGCCAATGCAGGCGGTACAGCACAAAACCTGTATGAGCAAGGTATCAACATCTCTATGAATCAATGGGGTGCTGCTGTTGGAAGTTATGTGACCGATGCATCCAGTACTCCGGCGGCTTATACAGATCCTAAAAATGCAGCTAACAATGCACCTGCACCATCTGCTATCACCATTAAATGGGATGATGCATCTTCTACCGATCAGAAGATGGAGCGTATCATTACGCAGAAATGGATCGCCATGTTCCCTGAAGGACAGGAAGCCTGGACAGAATTCCGCCGTACCGGTTATCCAAAACTGTTTCCTGTTGTAAACAATAACAGCGGTGGTACAATCAATACTGATATCCAGATCAGACGTTTGCCGTTCCCGCAGAATGAATACAATACCAATGCGAATGAAGTAACCAAAGCCATCCAGTTACTGGGAGGCGAAGATAATGGCGGAACACGCCTTTGGTGGGATAAACAATAGTGTCTTTAATAATAAAAATGGGCTGTATCATACTTTTGATACAGCCCATTTTTATTTGGACTAACTCTCAACAAGTTACCAGATATAGGTCCCTACAGCACCATTATTCAGTGTAGTAGTCACTATTTTCCCATTTGACCAGATGTTAAATGTTTGTGGTGTACTGCCGCTGTTTAATACGATCAGTACTCTTTTTCCATCCAGTGTTTTGAATGCCACGTTTTCCAGTTGACTGGTAAACTCTGATCCAATTCTAACAGAACCAGGACGAACGAATTTTGCCGCATGAGCAATGATGTAATAAGAAACATTACGGGAAACACCGCTACCTATTGTCAATGCTCCCAAACAGGTAGTGCAGCCACCATCAGTATGCGGTTTATATGCTGCATCAGCAGCAAGGTTCCATTCCAGTACGTTCCTGCTCCAGTTGCGGGTAGCACCTATAATCAATGTACTTACGTGCCATTTAAGATCTGCAGTAAAGTCGCCCGGACCGCCTACCCATTGCTCTGTGAAATACACATTCTTGTCGGGAAATGCATTGTGAATCTGTGTCAATGCGCCGATATCGCCTCCGTATAAATGGAAAGCGGAACCATCTACAAAAGGTTTGGCATCAACATCTCCCAGTACTGTCGCCGGGTAATCAGGGCGGTCTGCGTTATGATCGTAGGCAATAATTTTTGTGTTAATGCCAGCTATTCTAAACGCAGGTCCGAGGTGATTCTTTATGAAATCGGCCTGTTCAGTCGCCTGCATTACCATGCTGGGATTATTACCACCATGTAATGGTTCATTCTGTGGAGTGATGGCATCTATAGTAATGCCTTCTGCTTTCATTGCCTGAATATACTTTACAAAGTATTGCGCATAGGCAGCATAATATTCCGGTTTCAGACTTCCGCCAACAAAGCTGCCCCCTGTTTTCATCCACAGCGGAGCAGACCAGGGAGAGCCTAAGATCTTAATATTCGGTGCCAGGGCAATAATCTTTTTCAGTACTGGTATCAGGTCTGTCTTTTCTTTTTCAATACTGAACTGCTGCAGGGTAGTATCTGTTTGCCCGGAAGGCATATCATCATAAGTAAAAGTAGTTGCACTCAGATCGGAAGCCCCGATACTGATGCGCAGGTAGCTAATGCCAATGAATGTACTGTCTGCCAGGAAGAGTTCTTTAAGTAAAGCATCCTGCGCGGCAGGCCCCAGGGAATTTATTAAAGAAGCACTGCCACCAGTGAGTGTATATCCGAAACCATCTATAGACTGATACATTTTTGTTTCATCTATTTTTATGGTAGGATAAATGTTCACAGTGTCTTTAAAGATCAGGCTGACTGACTGCTTTTTAAATAAGACAGATTTATCGGGATTGGTTAACCAGAACGTCACATCCGAAGCCTTCATTGGTGGGTCTACAGGTATGATGGGGTCATTACCACCGCTTTTAGCGCTGCATGCCAGGAACATCAAGGCAAAGCAGGTAGTTAATTTATTGCTTAGTTTCATTTGTCAATCATTTTATAGACTCTTACATAATCTACCTGCATAGCAGCAGGAAAAATCGTATCATCCACACCGTTAGCACCGCCCCAGTCTCCACCTACAGCCAGGTTCAACAAGAGATGGAATCTTTTATCAAAAGGCCATACTGTATATCCTTTCCCTTCGTTTGCAAACTGGAAAATTAGCTGATCGTCTATATACCCGCGCAGGGCGTAAGGAGTCCAGTCCATCCTGTATACATGGAAGTCAGTAGTGGCGTTCACTATTTTCTTTGTACTTGTTTTCTGCGTATTGATCTTGAAGTAATACGCTTCAGTATGTGTGCTGATATGGATCACATCCTGATCATATCCCACATGTTCCATAATGTCTACCTCACCAGACTTTGGCCAGTCGCCATACGCCCAGTCTGTAGGCAGCATCCAGATAGCCGGCCAGGTACCCTTTCCGGCAGGTAATTTTGCTTTTACCTCTATACGGCCGTAGAGAAAATCTCCCTTGTTCGTTGTTACTAATCTTGCCGAAGTATAGTTACGTCCTTCTTTTATTTCTTTTTTAGCAGTAATGGTTAACAGTCCATTCGCCACACCTGCATTATCTATGCTATTGGTATAATATTCCAGTTCATTATTTCCCCAGCCACTACCACCAATATCATACCCCCATTTTGTACTGTTGGGCAAACCCGTATAGTTAAACTCATCGGCCCATACAGGCGTTGTTTCAAAGGTCCATCCTTTATCTACAGGCACCTGTGGTGCTACTGTATCAGTACCGGTAGTGCCTTTGCCTGAACAGGAGATTATGATGTTCAATCCAAGCAATAAAAAAAATACTCTCATCTTATATCTTTTAGAAGCTAATCTAAAAACTCCGCAGGAGGCTATGTGTTTGAATTATTCTACAAACACGTAGCTCCTACGGAGCTTTTAAAGTATACCTAGTTTTATAAAAACTATTGTTCTTCCATGAACTTCACATTATCCAGTGTGATACCTGTTCCCATGTTACCACCGGAACTACCGGCTTTGATCACCATGTAAACAAGGGTATCACTGCCAGTAAATACCATGGTGCCGCCTTTTCCTTTACCAGCACCATCGCAACCTATATCTGCCAGGTTACCATCAAATGGAACCAGACCACAACCAGCCCATGTACTTAATGCAATGTATTTGGTAACACCGGTACCTGAATAATCAGATCCCTGTGTGGGAGCCTTCGTTCCAAAATATACTTCAAACCAGGTATTGGTAGCACCATTACCTTTTACGTTTCCGGAGAAAGTGTATTCCCTGCCGGGGATTACTTTTAATTGCTGGTAAATAGCACCATTTGAATTGCCGGTGTTACCAAACTGCATCACACCATTTATAATCTGAATAGACGTTTGTGTATTACCTGTATTTAATAATGTCCAGTATTGTTTGCTATCCGCTTCCATATCACCACCTTTCAGGATATCTGCTACAGGAGCATCAGCCGTAACGGTCACATTCTGCGAGGTAGTCGCATAACCTCCATCTGTAAATACTGTAAACTGGATCGGATATTCACCTTGTTTTGCAAAACTCAACGTATCTGTTTCACGTACAGCTACTCTTGTATTGCGATAGTTCCAGCGCCACAAAAATCCGCCGTGAGTAGTACTTTTTACAATCATCTTGTAAGGCTTACCATCCATCGGTGTTACTGTAAAAGAAGCCGTAGGTAAAGGCCCCAGTTGTTTTGATGAAGACTCTGGTGAACACGAAGATATTATTGCAGCAATTGCAAAGTAGCAAGCCCTTTTTATATTTTTCATTCTGAATGCGTTAATTGTTAAAGACATTATTTAGTTCCACCCCACTCCTTACTCTGCTCCAGCTTGGTATTTTCAAGCTCTAATAATGGAATAGGCAGGATTTCATTTTTGCCGGCAACAAATCCTTTGCTGGCCAGTACAGTCGCTGCTCTTCCCGTACGTACCAGATCGAACCAGCGATGTCCTTCACCTGCCAGTTCCAGGCGTCTTTCATCAAAGATGTTATCATCTGTAGCCATTACCGGAGCCAAACCAACACGTGCCCTTACTGCATTCAGCAATTTGTAGGCACGGGAATCCGGGGCACTACTTTCACCATTTTTCACAAGGGCTTCTGCTTCCATCAGGTAAGTATCTGCCAGGCGTATTTCATACATATTCTGCGGATAGTTCAGTTCTTTACTACCACCTCCCGTAGTTGTATTAGATGCTCTTCCGGCAAATTTTGCCAGGAAATAGCCGGTATTTTTATATCCTTTCTCATAAGAAGCAATACCATTTGCTTCCAGGCTATCCAGGTTAAGAACGGTAGCATTGTAACGCGGGTCAAAATGGATGGCATTAAACAGAGAAGGTGTTACAACCAGGAAACTCCAGCCAGCCACGAGATCGGGGGCAGTAGGTTTTATTATCTTGTATCCTCTCGGGCCTGTCATGATGTTCAGTACGTTACCTTCTGTACAGGATATGCAATCCCAGGTACCAGCAGAGGTAGACGTAAATGCTACTTCCAATATTGATTCACTGTTGAATTTGCTGGCATTATCAGACTTCCACAGATCAGCAAAATTGTCCAGCAGTTTGTATCCGTACAGCGCGTTGATTTGACCTGGTGTAATACCATTTACCACTGCCAGTTCTGTTGCTGCTGCTGCGTATTTCTTTTCGTTTAAATATACTTTTCCCAGCAGGGCATGTACAGCGCCCTTTGTAACACGGCCACCTTCAGTGGCTACCGGCACCTGGTCTGGCAGATTGGTTTCTGCAATAGCATCTTTCAGATCTGTTTCTATCTGGGCATATACTTCTTCCGGTTTTGCCTGTAAAACATTGTACATATCAGAAGTAGTAATAGTAGTGGTAGTAAGGGGGATATTTTTAAATAAACGTACCAGGTCGAAATAAAAGAAAGCGCGCAGGAACTTAGCTTCTGCCACAAATCTCTTTTTCAGGTTTTCATCCATAGGAACGTCGGGCAGTTTCTGCAGCAATACGTTAGCACGGAAAATACCAGAATATCCTTTAGACCATAAATCGCCCTGCGGGCCTACATCCGGCGTTAATGTATAATTTGAGAATACCTGAAACGCGGTCACATCACTTTGTCCGCCACCACCTGCCAGATGATCATCTGAACCGGCATCCATGGCGCCTACCTTAGTTACATAACCATTACTCTGCCAGCCTATCACATCATATACCGCTACCAGCCCGTTAAAAGCTTCTGTAGCATTTTTGTAATAGTTTGTTTCGAGGTCTGTACCTTTTGGTTTTACTTCAAGGAATTTATCACTGCAACCGCCTGCAAGCTGTAAACCTGTAGCAAGGGCTAATATATAAGGAATATGTTTTCTCTTCATTTTAATCAGCTTTAAATTGTTAGAAACTGGCGTTTACACCAAACATGAAAGAACGTGCCTGAGGATAGATCCCTCTGTCAATGCTAAATACACCACCACCTATTTCAGGATCATAACCTGTGTATTTGGTTAATGTCAGCAGGTTTTCACTCAGGATGTATACACGGAATTTCTCAACACCTACTTTTTTAGTCAGGTTAGAAGAGATGGTGTAACCAAGCTGTAATGATTTAATCCTGCAATAGCTGCCGTCTTCCAGGTAAAAGTCGGAAGGGTTTGTAAAGTTTCTGTTCTTATCGTCTGTAGTCAGTCTTGGATAGTCATTGGTGGAACCGGGACCAGTCCAGCGGCCAAGTGCTTTTGTCTGCCAGTTGGCATTCAAAATATCCAGACGGCGTAATCCCTGGAAGATTTTATTACCAGATGCACCCTGTACGAATAATACCACATCAAAACCTTTGTAACCCGCATTGATAGTAAATCCATAGTTTACATTAGGTGTTGGGTTACCGATAAAGTCGCGGTCCAGTTCTGTGATCTGGCCATCTCCGTCTTTATCAACCCAGCGGAAATCACCAGGTACTGCACCAGGCTGGATCTTTTTACCGTCTTTACCTACATAATTGTCAATATCTGCCTGTGTCTGGAAGATGCCGTTGGTCTTAAAGCCATAGAAGCTGTTCAGCGGCTGGTCCAGAGCAGTACGTGTAATAGGGTAACTGGTTGACTGGAAATTTTGCCCTCCTGAAAGATAACTGATACCTCTACCCAGATTTGTTACTTTATTCTTCACATAAGAAACATTTCCGTTCACTGACAATGATACCTCTCCGATTGTTTTATGATAACCGAGTTCCAGTTCTACCCCTGTGTTTTCCATATCTGCTATGTTAGCAGCAGGATTGGAGATAGCCCCTACATAAGCAGGGATGCGTGGGTTCTGCAGAATATCTTTAGTTGCTTTTTTATACCAGTCGAATGATACGTTGAAATCACGGTAAACAGTAGCTTCAAAACCGATGTTGGTCTGACTGGTAGACTCCCATTTCAGGTCCGGATTAGAAGGAGCATTAGGGCTGTATCCTATCAGATAGCTGCCGGAATTACCAAATGCATAATTCCTGCCACTACCGATAGTAGACAGGTAAGCAAAGTCGCCAATATTATCATTCCCAACCACACCATATCCACCTCGTACTTTCAGAAAACTGATAGCTTCGATCTGTGGGAAGAATTGCTCACGGGATGCCACCCAACCCAGGGAGAAGGAAGGGAAAATACCGTATTTATTATTAGCACCAAAACGGGAAGAACCATCTCTGCGGATGATACCTTCTACCAGGTATTTCTCATCATAGTTATAGTTGATACGGCCGAACAGGGAAGAAATTCTGTGATCAGCACCTTCACTACCATCAGACACACGTTTGTCTGATGCCACTTTAAAGTTGAGAGAAGCATCATCAAAATTATCTGCCGGTACATCATTGAAAGTAACATTGATAGCTTTGGTACGGTTATCCATATACGCACCCTGTCCTAACAATAGCGTCACATTATGTTTTTGGATAGCTCTTGTATAGGAAACGATGTTTTCCAGGTTCCAGTTGTATCCCTGGTTCGTGCTACGGTTAAAAGAAGTACGGGAAGAGATATTAGATGAGTTAAGATAAGAGATGGGAGTATATGATTCACCACCCCAGAAAGCGATCTTGGAACCTATTGTAGAACGCAGTTTCAATCCTTTAACAGGTGCTATTTCAAGGTAAGCATTACCTACGATATTGTGCGACCAGTTATAGTTGCCCAAACGGGTAGAAATATAGGCCAGCGGGTTAGTAATCTCCTGTCCTACTGCATTGGAAATACCATAAGGATGACCGTTTGCATCTTTGCGTATACCTACATTGGTATAAGGAGTTGCAGCAGCAACAGCAGGATCAGTCACTACTACCGGTGTAATAGGATCAAGGTTGATAGCTGAACTCAAAGGACCCCCAAACTCACTGTTGGTATTACCCACGCCTAATGCTTTATCATAAGCATACCCTACATTCTCACCAAATGTAACATAAGGAGACAGTTTATGAGTAGAATTCAGACGCAGGTTTACTCTTTGATATTTGGAGATATCAGTTGCAACGATACCATCCTGTTTCAGGTAACCGAAAGAGCTGTAGAAGGTTGATTTATCATTACCACCGCTTACGCTCACTTCATGGTTCTGCCTTATCGCATTGTTATTGAAGATCTGTGATTGCCAGTCGGTTCCTTTACCATATGATTTAGGATCTGCGTATACTATACCGCCACCACCAGCTACAGATGCTTCATTTCTCAGTGTAGCATACTGTGTGGCATCCAGCAGTTTCAGTTTACGGGCAGGTGCGGAAGTACCATAGTAACCATTATAGCTTACAGTCAATTTACCAGCCTTCCCCTTTTTGGTCGTCACCAGGATTACACCAGCAGCAGCACGTGCCCCGTAGATAGCCTGGGAAGCAGCATCTTTCAGTACTTCTATAGATTCGATATCGTATTGGTTCAGGTAGCCGATACCACCATTATCAACCACCACTCCATCTATTACCCAGAGTGGATCGTTATTATTAAAGGTAGTGATACCTCTTACTCTCACGGAAGAACCGGAACCAGGCTGACCAGAGCTGGAAGCAATAGTAACACCGGAAGTACGGCCCTGCAGGGCCTGTTCCAGTCGGGTAACAGGTTGACTTTCCAGGTCGGATGCTTTTACACTGGAAATAGCGCCGGTCACCACACTTTTCTTTTGTACACCATAACCTACCACAACGGTTTCCGTGAGGGCAGTCTGGGCGATTTGCAGTTTAATATTAATAGTACGGTCGTTTACAACACGGGATATGGTGGAATATCCTACCGCACTGAATACCAGTTCTGTACCTGTGCCTGGCACTTTGATGCTGTATTTACCGGAACCATCTGTAACCGTACCGGTTACACCACCTTTAATGCGCACAGTAGCGCCGGGCAGTGCATCACCGGAATCATCCGTAATACGGCCGGTAATTGTGATAGTAGTATCAGCAGCCGCTTTCCTGTCTTCCGGCAGGCTCTGTACAATGATGCGTGTACCATCTATAGTGTAAGATAAAGGTAGATTTGAGAGACATAGGTCCAGTACCTGCTTCACAGAAGCATTTTTCACATCTATAGTTACAGGATTGGCGCCTGTCAGCAGGTTTTCATCATATACAATTGAAACCCCTGCCTGACGGGATACCTCCCTGAGAATCTTTCTGATTGGCACTTTTTTCTCAGAGATAGAGATTTGCTGTGATACTCCTTTTGCGCTGATTTGCAAGCAAACTGCAAGCAACAAAAAGGTGGTCAGTTTCATAACGTAGACAATTTTGGCTGATAAACACTTCCGGTAACAGGAAGTCCTACCACTAAAGTTTAAATACATACTTTTGTAGTGTTTGGAAATTAGAAGATCAATAATTCTTAACGGGATGTGGTTTTCAGTATGACCAGACTATTATGCCGGAAGTGTTGCAAGCGCTTCCGGTTTTTTTTGGACACACTGCTTCTTTTAATTTGTATCAGTTGTTTTTACCATAACGATTTGTTTTATTAATTAATATCCCTGCCCCCGTACGTGGATCCGGTATAGTACAGGCTTTTATTTCACAATAAGTTTCCTTCCTGTTAGTAAGAATTTAGGTCCGTTTGCTTCCAGCATATGCAGAATATCAGATAAGGGAAGGTTTCTGCTGATACGCCCCCCAAAAAGCCGGCTATCCTGTACCTGAGTATAGTTGACATCTATATCATACCATCTTGAAAGCTGACGCATAATGTCTGCCAGTGGTGCATTATCAAATTCAAAAAAGCCGGTTTTCCAGGCAATCACCTGGTCAACATCTGGCCGTCGTACTGTAATAGCCCCCGTGGCAGGATCCAGCACAGCCTGCTGGCCAGGCTGCAGCCGCTGCTGGTTATTGCCATGCTGTACCTTTATGGCTCCTTCCAGCAAAGTGGTATTCACACTTTTCTCATCGGTATAAGCCATTACATCAAAGCTGGTACCCAGTACCTGCACTTCCATATTATTCACTTTCACAAAGAAGGGTTGTTTCGTATTCTTTGCCACTTCAAAATATCCCTGCCCCTGCATCTCCACCATACGTTGTGCACCATTAAACGCAGTAGGGTATTTAAGGCTGGAAGCTGCATTTAACCATACGTGACTACCATCAGGCAGCACGATGTTGAATTGTCCGCCTCTGGGCACCGTTAATGTATTGTATATAATAGCATCTTCGTTGTTTTGTACGGCATACTGTAATTGTCCGTTCCGTTGGTGTACCAGGGTTTTCCCTTGTGTAATAATCCGGTTACCCGTACTGTCCAGTGTAACCGTTTCCCCATTCGAAAGGGTGAGTATAGCTTTGTTAGTACCGGGAGCTACATCTCCATCGCTGTTGCTCACTGCCACAATAGGAAAAGTCTGGCGTAAAGAAGACGTTCTGATAAAATAAACACCTGCCAGCAACAATACGATAGCTGCCGCTGCAGTCCAGCGCCAATAATGTAATCTCACGACCTTGTGTTGGGTGATTTCTTCCAATAGCCGGTTTTCGATCCTGTCACTCACTTCGGCAGGTATTTCATGGCGTGTGTTCATGGCCTGTTCAAACTCACGCTGCATAGTAGATAGCAGGGAACGATGAGCAGGTGATGATTGTAACCAGGCATATAACTCTTCGGTTTCAGTTATACTGCACTGACCATCAAGGTATTTTTGTAATAGTTTTTCGTAGTGCTCCGTGGATTGAGACATAATTACAGGATACCATTTGCCCGGCATCTGTATATATTATCTGAAAATGGACAAGTAGGGTACCTCTCTCTTAAAAAAAAGTTAAAAAAACTTTCTGACCAGATAAACAGCCATCAGTATATCACCATGACGATGCACATAATCGTATATGAAACGCATGCTTAGCACCATATGCTTTTTGATGGCATTACGGGAAACTCCCAGTATTTCGGCAGCTTCCTCATAACTTTTTCCCTCTTGCCGGCAAAGCCTGAACACTTTTAGTCGCTGGGGAGGCATCTGGGTCAGAGCTTCACTGAAAAGCCGGTCGTACTCTTTAGCTCTGACCAATTGTTCAGGATGTGCGGTACCTGGTTCATCCAGCTGACTTAACAGTTGTTCACGCAATACCTGATCGGTAGCCAGTTTATCAATTGTTTTAATAACATGATTACGCGCAATGCGGTACAGGTATCCCGTAAAAGATAATTCCGGGTTAATACGATCCCTGATTTCCCATACCTTCAGGAATACATCGTGGACAAGATCTTCTGCCAGTGAAGGGATCTTGCAAAACCGTAAAAGGTACATGTAAAGTGAAGAGTGATAATGCCGGTAAATAGTAGTGAACGCAGACTCATCCCCCTGCTTCATTCTTAACAACACCTCTTCCTCCGATGGCATACGATCCATATCAATTGAAGATTTTAGCGACCCCAGAAGCTGTAAATCTAAAGAAAAGTGTGTAATGTTGTTTGCTTCCAGCACACATTCAATTAGCGTTGCGGGTATTCTTCCCTGAATGATAGAATAAAACTCTGCAGATCCTGGTTAACAGATCTGATGGTAGATTGTAGCTGGTTCAGCATATTGGCACGTGTATGCAAATCGTCCGCTTTATACATCCCTCCTTCTCCGAACAACAAATCCAGGGTATTTTTATCTGTGTGATTATCAAATTCATAAATCAGCCAGCGATTCTTTATGTTATAGGCAATGGAAGTTGTGTGGTTATTGCTAAACTGTTTATTATTCAGGATATACCAGATGAAAGGCGGATATATACCCAGGCTGTCCGTACCATACCATAGAGGTCGAAGCAAATTACGGCGGTGCATAAATTCTGCTTTTCTATTATCCGGGAATGCGCTCATAATCCCCAGTCCCGCACTGGCCACTCCTCCTGTAATCCCGGTAATTTTCTGGGCATTATCATTGTTAATCAATGTGGTAGCCACCGTTGTAACAGCTCCCAATACAACCGACCATACTGTTAGTTTTCTCACCCGTTTATCATGCCGGTCGTCCAGGTAGGCTCCTAGTTGATCTGCCCTCTCACCTTCACAGTCCAGTTCTGCCGCGATGCTTTGCAGTTCGGTCACCGCCAGTATCAGCCAGTCTGATAATCGCTGTCTTAATTCCAGATAGCGGACTTTTCCGGTAAGTGAAGTATCTACCATTCCAACCTGTATTTGTTGTAACGGGGTCAATATTCCCACTGCATTGGCGAGGAGGAGATCATGTGAGGAGAAATGCTTTGCCAGAGAAGGATCCTGGTCCAGTAAACTATCTATATTATTCACTGGCTTCATATCTGTGCTATAATGAAAAGCGACTGCCGGAACGCAATAGTTACCAGGGACATTTTTGTAATTGCTATTTCCTTTTTTGCCGGCAATGCAGCCAGATAATAATAAAATCACAACCACTGTCTGGACAACCTTCATGAAATTAAATTATCTGCTAAATTAATCCTTTATAACATTCAGGTAATAACCCTTCTTGATTTCTGTTTTGCAGCTATTTTTTAAATCGAATAAATTTATTTGTGTGATTGAAATATTTATGCAATATTTGCAATCCCAAAACGGGAAGGATCAGTAGTTCAGTTGGTTAGAATGCCGCCCTGTCACGGCGGAGGTCGCGAGTTCGAGTCTCGTCTGGTCCGCAAGCTTTAAAGCCTTCAAGTCGAAAGATTTGGAGGCTTTTCTTATTTTAGCCACATTTGAATGTCGCTTTTGTAAAGCACATTAATTAGGGATTATCTTTTTTTTCTGCTCTTGGGTGATGTAGTAATCTTTTGTATCTCTCTATCAAAATCGCTTTCGAAATTTTCATCTTGTATTATCCTGAACTTTTCGTATTCTTTCTCCGCCAATTTGATAGCTACTGCATGGCTGACAATGCCAGCATCCTTGAGTATCTGATATTCGTTGAATTGCAGAAAGGCATCCAATCGACTAATCCAATCTGTCATTTTCATTGATATCTGTCTTGATGCCTGTAATTCAGCAAAGTCCAGGTACATAGTCACAATACGTTCCAGTTCTTTTATTTCCTTTTCAACCAGATAATTCTTAGCTACGCTTATATCTGTTTTAAGTATTTTACCAGATGGCGCATTTTTCCATGTTTGCAAGCCCATATTTGGTTTGTCAGCATTTGCCCGTTCTGCTATAATTTGAGCAGCTGTTTTACCGGTAATAGCCCAATGAAATTTATTCTGTACTGTCTTGAAAAAGGTTTGTGTTATTTCTGAATCCTTATTATAGTCGATACTACACTGTTCATATATATCGGTTATTTTGAGATAAAACCTACGTTCACTCGCTCGTATCTCACGGATACGTTCCAATAGTTCATCAAAATAATCTTTACCAAAGCGCTTCCCCTGTTTCAGACGTTCATCGTCTAATACAAAACCTTTAACAATAAACTCCCGTAGATTTTTGGTAGCCCAAATTCTAAATTGAGTAGCCTGCATAGAATTCACCCTGTAGCCAACAGCTATTATTGCATCCAGATTGTAAAATTCCAATTTCCGTTTTATCCGCCTTGCGCCTTCCTGTTGAACTGTTTCCAAAATGGAAATTGTTGAATCCCTATCCAACTCTCCAGTTTCATATATATTATTCAGATGTTTACTAATCGCAGGTACTTCTACCCCAAATAATTCTGCCATCCGTTTTTGAGTAAGCCAAAATGTTTCATCATTGAAAATTACTTCTATCCGTATATCTCCGGCAGGTGTGTTGTAGAAAATAATGTCGTTATATTCGAATGTATTTTCGTTTTCCATATTACTAATTAACATTAGCCATATTCTTCCACAGTAAACTGTGGAAGAATATGGTATAATTAAATTCTGTTCAGATTATATTTAAAACATTCTTTCCTTAACTTCTATTCGTCAAATATGATAATGTCAAATAGTGATTCATAACACCAACGATCATCTTGTTTTAAATTTACTTTGTGAAGTTATTTTATTGAAAACTGATTAGCAAATCAAATGTTGATGCTTTTTTTTAATAAAAATCGGAATCTCATTAAGAATTAGCTATTTGGGTTCAACAAGCCATTCTATAGTTATAAATTTTGTACAGTCATCTTTCATTTCATTGTAACCTTCTAGTAATATCGCTGCGCCTCCATTCTTAACATAGGTTTTCACTACTTCATATATTTCTTCTGCTTCTGTTGCGCCTAATCCTCTTAAATCAAAAACAATAGCTGCTGAATGGGTAAAAGCAGCATACAAGCTGAGTAATTTTTGCTGATATCTGCTCAGCGTCCTAACTTTTGTTTTTTTGTCTATGGAGTTGTCTACTGAATATTCCTCAACTGTTACGGGATAAAAGAGGTGCCTTAATTTGGATTCTTTGAAATCTGCTATGAATGTTAAGGGTTTGCATATTTTAACATTCTGATGGAATGTTTTGCCGGTAAAGATCTTTACCAGCCCCATTTCAGTATCATAAAAATGAGCACCATGGTATAAATAGATAATAACGATCTCTCCTTCCTGCAAGTGAAAAGGTGGTATGAAATATTTATCAGTCGTTATTCCCTTACTCTCTATTATCATACAGCTAATTTAAAATAAAAACCCGCTTTATAAGCTACCGTCTGGACACATTTCCAAATGTAGATAACTTATAAGCCCTTTGTATTCCATAAACTCCAACCGAAGACTTTCAATTTTTTGGCTTTCATCAAATCATGCCAACCTCGAACTTTTGTCATACTAAATTCACTCAATTTAGCCTAAACACCCCCTAAACCTGCCCAATCCTGCATAATTTGGTTCGAGGTTCCGATACCTGGGGCCGCAAGCTTTAAAGCCTCTAAGTCGAAAGATTTGGAGGCTTTTTGTGTTATTCACATTTGGATATCGAATCGATCCGAATTATCTTCTTTCTATTTCTGCGTTGCAGTAATTTTACCAGTTGGCGAATAATTTCCATGTTTGAAAGCCCATATTGGGTTTATCAGCATTTACCCTTCCTATTATAATTTGGGGATATAACTTGCAAGCTTACATTTATCAGTTAAACGATTGTCTAAATTCTAATGGAGAAAGGTCTGTCTTTGCTTTAAATAAGGTACTAAATGATTGCTGACGTTCAAAGCCCAGTTCGTATGCAATTTCACTTACAGATAATTTAGTCGTAGATAATTTTTCTTTCGCCTGTTCTATTATTTTATTATGTATGTGTTGTTGGGCGCTTTGTCCTGTAAGTGTACGAAGCATATCACTTAAGTATCCCGGGGAAACAGTTAAGTGTTCCGAGAGGTATTGAACGGTTGGCGTACCTTTAATTAACGATTGTCCGTTTTTAAAATAGTCATCCAAAATTTCCTCCATTCTTTGCAATATATCGTTGTTTAGCACTTCACTGGTAATGAACTGACGCTTATAGAAGCGATTGCAGCAATTTAAAAGCAGTTCAATCTGGGAAATAATTACATCCTGGCTAAAATCGTCGATCCGACTATTTAATTCTTCTTCGATGAGCTTAAAAATAGAAAGTATTGTCGCTTTCTCCTGTTCTGAAAGATGCAAGGCTTCGTTGGCTGAATATGAAAAAAAACTGTATTGTTTGATCTTTTTTGCTAAAGAAGAACTCCACAAAAGGTCAGGGTGAATCAGCAATGAATATCCGGAATGATCCCCGCCATAATCAGTACTACCAATTAATTGATCGGGAGCGGCGAATAATAAACCGCCTTCATTAAAATCATAATAACCCTGACCATATTTTACTTTCCCACTGAGATTAATTCTGTAAGATATTTTATAAAAGTTCAGAATATTTGAATTGGGCAGCCGGCTATATTCAATCTCATTATTTGTATTATTTACCAAACTAATCAGCGGGTGCAGGGGTTTAGGCAAACCAAGCGCCTGATGCACGGCAGATAAGGATTCAAATTTATAAGGGACCTCATCTTCTTTCTTTTTCATTTCAACAATTTAACAATTACAACCGACAATATAAATATTATCGGTTGTAATTAATTCTTTACCATGGAATTTCGCCTGTTACCGGATTCATTTCCTCACTGATGAATTTCCCCGTCGGCCCGTCTTCGCCAATTAAAACATATTTCGCTATGCGGGCTGCGGCATCATTAACACTGCCTGTTCCGCGGTGGTTGTTAAAATCAGTAGCCGTAAAACCCGGATCAACTGCATTTACTTTGAATGGTTTATCACGCAATTCATAAGACAGCGCAATAGTGTACATATTTAGTGCTGCTTTTGATGGCCCGTAAATACCACCTTTGAACTGATGATATTTGAAATTAGGATCGCTACTTAATGTAAGCGAGCCCATCCCGGAGGATACATTTACAATTCGGGGTTGTGACGATTTTTCCAATAAGTCAATGAATGCCTGGGTAACTCTCACTACGCCATATAAGTTAGTATTAAAAACTGTATTCATGACATCAAGATTAGCTGTTAACGGAGTTTGTGGCATGCCGCCACTCATCCCGGCATTATTAATCAATGCGTCCAATACCGTTGTTTTCTTACCAATTTCAATACGTGCGGCCTTTATCGATTGTTGATCAGTTATATCTATCTGTACAGCTTCCACATCTTTCAGGCCTTCCAGGTTAAGTTTTTCTATCGCGTCCTGACCATTCTTCAAATTACGACAGCCTAAAAAAACATAATAACCTTCTTTCATTAGCTGACGTGCTGTTTCAAGTCCAATACTTTTATTGGCTCCGGTAATCAATACTTTTTTCATTTGAATTGTTCTGTTTATTGAAACAAAGGTCATTCAATTATACTTGTCGGATGTTTGCTAATTGAGGATGTTTGTTTGTGATTTAATGTTTAATCCTAAGTGGTTTGACCATGGTATTCAGGATCAGAAAAAGGTTATGCAGATCTTTAGATTGGTATTTACCTCGAACTTTTCATATACTATATTAGCTTATTATGCCAAACATCTCCTAAATCCATCCAATCCTGTATAATCTGGTTCGAGGTTACGATACCCGGGGCCGCAAGCTTTAAAGCCTCTAAGTCGAAAGATTTAGAGGCTTTTTTGTTTAAAATTGTATGTTACCTATTTACTTTATTCTCTCATAGATTCTATTATTACAGCGAAACTTTATGAAGCTTAGATTTCAAATGCTTGTTTTATCTTTTGAGAAATCATGTATCCACCCATAAACCCTAAAAATTAGCATACCGGGGCATTAGTTGCATATTTTTAAGGTAAGTGAGAATAATCAGCTACTTCATCACCCTTCCAGGAGGGAATACCGGATTTTTACCATATCAGCACTTTGTTTATCTTTAACTTACTTATGCTAATATTGTTTACCATAATTGACGAAAAAAGGTCAAAGCTGCTCCGTTATATCAATATTTCCTGCATATTATGGATGCTCCTCGCTCTTATCGCTCTTATTTTTCTGCCAGTAAGGAAAATTCCGGAGGGAATAGGTATGGCCCTTTTTATGTGTCCGTATGCCCTCATATATGTTGCCAATTCTCTAATCAATCAGGTGAGAGAAAAAGGGCAGTTGTCAATGAATGCGGCTGTTATACAAACGATGATAGATGGAGAGCTGAAGGTGTATAAGGTGAGCGAGTTGTCTGCAATAAAACTGGAGATAAGAGAATTTGATGGAGACTTCAACAATATTAAATCACCCCCAAAAAGTGGTTTACATAATTACATCACTTTTGTGAATGAAGGAGAAATGTTGAAGTATGAGTTACAACTATTGCCCTCACATAAACCATGGTTAAAGGAGTTAATCAGATTATGGGAAAGGGATGCTGTACCATTTAATTTAGTTTACATATAAAATGAAGTTGAAACAAGCTAGTGCAAAACATTGAAAATGCATAGACTTCGGATAACAACGGAGAGAGGCTACCACCCTGTGGAGTTCCCTCAGTTGGATACATCACCTGCCCCTTTTCCAATATGCCAGCCTTCAGCCACTTGTCGATCATTTTCCATATCACGCCATCTTTTATCTTCAGGTATCTGAGGTAGGCTATGGTTTGGGGTTTTCAAACCTTAGTCATTTTACAAGATTGTTTGAAACACACATTGGTATGAAGCCAAAGAAGTATTCTGTAAGTAAATAACAACAGTTCCGTTTTAGATATCAAATCCTGCAAATGTGGATTGATAAACGTTCTGTGCTTAATTTGTCGATATTGCATCAAAGCCCCTCCTATTCAAGATCAAGGCAACATCGACCAACCTCGAACTTTTGGCATATTATATTAACTCATTTTGGCCTAAACACCCCCTAAATCCACCCAATCCTGCATAATTTGGTTCGAGGTTCCGATACCTGGGGCCGCAAGCTTTAAAAGCCTTCAAGTCGAAAGATTTGGAGGCTTTTAGACACCCCATTAAGTTCTAAATAATGCCTCCATCGTTATCTCCTTCTGTATTAGATTAATGTAGTTGTCGTTCTTTTTTGCGCCATAAGTGGTTATAAGTGTAAAGAAAAGCGTTTTACGGGTTTTGGTTCTCTCACGGAAAGCTGTTTCTTTTTGTTTTAATACTGTAGCGTAATTTTTGGTTATAATAAATTCGGAAGAAGAAAATTTAATCTCACATAAATTGATACAATTATCTTTTCTGTCAAACAGAAGATCTATTTGTGCGCCTTGTTCGCCCTTTTTGGAAGAATAACGCCATGGAGATATTTCAGTATAAACATCCGCTATTCCTATTTCTTTTTTAATCTGCTGAGCGTGTTTAAGGCATATGCTTTCGAATGCGAGTCCACTCCAGCTCTTCCATGATGCACCTTCCAATAATCTTAGCCAAGTGCCAGCCCCCTGAGATTTGATGTTTTCGATGAATTTTATGTAAAAAAGTGAATATTCATCCGTAAGCTTATATATGCTGTCCCTGATAGTTTTATCAAAAGGTACATAAGGAGTTATAAATCCCGACTCTGACAATTCATCCAGTAATTGTGTGGTGCCTCCACCGGATGTGAGCGAGCAGGCTTCAATTATTTCATTTCTTGTAAGTCCTCCGGATTTAGCCGCCAATGCTCGGATCACCTCCATATGATATATGGCTTCTTCAAATAATGAATGGAAGAGTATTTTGAATTCATTATGCAACAAACCACTCTTTTTAAAACATGTTCTATCTAATACCTGTGCTGCACTTTCTCCGATATTCACTTCTTTAAGATATAAAGGAATACCACCCATTGCCATGTAAAGCTGCAGCAATTGATATTGATCCAGGTTTATTTTTCTACTTTTCAGATAGGTCGCAGTTTCGTAAAGATTGAAAGGTAACAGGCAAATTCTTTTTGTAACCCTGTTATGAAGTCCACCGCGGTTGTTGATTACTTTCTGAATCATCCAGGAAGCAGCAGATCCGCAAATTACCACAACCAGATTTTTTTGCCGGGAAGCCCACATATTCCAGAAATATTCAAATGCCTGGATAAACCCTGATCGTGGTGTTTGTATCCATGGGAATTCATCAAAAAACAAAACCTTCTTTTGTTTTTTGATAAGAGGATCTAAATACTTTTCCAGCATGTTAAAAGCTTGCCTCCAACTAACCGGGTTTTCTATAGCCAAACTTTTCATAGAAAGTGTAAGCGCCTGGCCAAAATTAGCCAGTTGGTCGCTCAGACTCGCATTATGGACGCCAGAAAATTCAAAAATTATCTGCTTTTCAAAAAAGTTTCTGATTAGAAATGTTTTCCCTATTCTTCGCCGACCGTATATGGCCACTAATTCAGCCTCAGTAGATTCCAATGCCCTCTGTAATATTTCTTTTTCTTCTTCTCTTCCTATAAGTTGTTCCATCGTGATATGATTTATATTTCGCCACAACTATGTAAAAATAGTGAGTTATGGCAGAATATAAAAATTTATATTTCGCCACAACTATGTAAAAATAGTAAGTTATGGCAGGATATAATACTGGCTGTAAACCCAATATCATTGATTGGGCCGATCGTCCGGACAAAATCGCATCTGCCGTTATATGGCTTTGCAGTTCTGCAGCAAGTTTTGTGATTGGTGCTGCAATACCGGTAGACGGTGGCTTCACTGCTCACTAAGTATAAACTAGAATATGACAAATCCATTCACCTGATCATAGATTTTTTTATAGTTATACTATCAAACATGCTTCCTCAACTACCCGACAATCTCTATCGAATTTTATTAGCTATTGGCATCTTTCTTATTGGCTATTCGTTTTACAAAGAGCAATGTTACTTATTGCGTTGCTTCCCTTATGAAATATTGGCCACCTTTCCGGGTAGGAAACGTAAGGGTATAACTCCCTGCTTCCTTTGCCAGCTGCCCTTTAATACCTTGTACCTCCAAGGGCTGGAATGACCTCAGTATACATGTATCTCCATTCAACGATTTTATACTGGCAGATGTCAAACGGTTATTTCGCCAATGAAGATCCAGCTCAAACCCACCTCTTGCCCGCAAGCCTGTAATATCACCACTTTTCCACGCAGAGGGTAATGCAGGCAGAAGATTTATAAATCCTTCGTGGCTCTGCACCAGCATTTCAGCCATACCAGCAGTGCCGGCAAAATTGCCATCAATCTGAAAGGGGGGGTGCGCATCGAAAAGGTTGGGATAAGTACCTCCTCCATTATGCATTTCGATCTCATCTGTATTGGTATATTGTAACAACTGGCGGATTAAATGATAGGCATGATCGCCATCATGCAAGCGAGCCCACCAGTTGATCTTCCATCCACGGCTCCAACCTGTACCGCCATCACCGCGTATCTCCAATGTCTTTTTGGCCGCTTCAAAAAAATCGGGGCTGTTTCCGGCAGTGATTTGCCTACCAGGATACAGCCCGAACAGATGTGATACATGACGGTGCTGCATATCTGTTTCAACAAATTCCTTATTCCATTCCAGCAGCTGCCCGTTGCTACCTTTCTGCATAGGAAACAGCCTGGCTCTTTTCGCCAGCACCGAGTCACGGAAAGGCCTATCCGTGCCAAGCGCCTTTGCAGCCTCGGCAACATTAGTAAATAGATCCCAGATGATAGCCATGTCCATTGTACTGGCCACAGAAACAGCCTGCTCTTTGCCGCTGCTATCCCTAAACTTATTCTCAGGTGATACTGAGGGGGCAGTGACCAGATGCCCCTGGCCGTCTTCCACGAGCCAGTCAAACATGAACTGTGTAGCTGACTTCATCAACGGATATGCAGTATCGGCAAGAAATGCCTTGTTTCGATTAAAAGCGTAGTGTTCCCACAGGTGTTGGCTTAGCCAAGCCCCTCCCATGGGCCAGTTAGCCCATACCGGGTCACCCTGGCCATAGTCACCCACGGGATTGGCAAGCGCCCATATATCTGAGTTATGATTAGCTGTCCAGCCTCGTACATTGAAGAATTCTTTTGCTACACGTGAACCGGTTACCGAGAGTCCTTTAAGGAAGCTGAGTAACGGCAGATGCATTTCGGAAAGGTTGGTAGCTTCTGCCGGCCAATAGTTCATCTGTGTATTGATGTTGATAGTATAATTGGAACTCCAGGGAGCTCTGAGTTCTTTGTTCCAGATGCCCTGCAGGTTGGCTGGTGGTCCACCGGAGCGACTGGATGAGATGAGCAGGTAACGCCCGAACTGGAAATAGAGTGTTTCTATAAAGGGATCGTAGCCCCCTTTCGAATATTCCTGTAGACGGCTGTTAGTAGGCAACTTTGCCTGGGGATTCTGATTACCCAGACTATCGGCAACCTGGAATGTTACCCTATTGAAATAGTGCTGATAATCGGATAGATGCTGCCGGAGTAATCGGGCATAACCTATCTTCACAGCATTATCCAGATAACCTTTTGCCATGGCCTTTTCATCCCGACCGTCACTGTCGGGGCACTTATCAAAACCATTGAAGCTGGTGGCTGCAGTTACAAAAATAAGCGCTTCATCTGCCCCGGAAACCGAAATGCCTGTACTATCTGTTAATACATTACCACCATTGGTTATCACCTTCACGCGCATCTGGAAGCGCATCCCGTTACATCCAGTGGTGTCTTCATAAATGATATGTTGCCTGTCTGCAGGATTATAATAACTTGGATCCACCTGCGTCGGCGCTTTGCCATTCAAGCACAATTCGGCTGTTCCTCCTCTTATCAGGGAAAAGCGGAGCTGACTTCTGGCAGCAGTTTTAAAACTAAGTTTGCCCGTCTTGCCGGCAGTAAGCCTCACTACCATTACGTTTGACGGTGCGTTAATAAATACTTCACGGGTATAATTTATACCATTCACTTTAAAGCGGGTAATAGCTGTAGCCTTTGAGATATCAAGTTCCCTATAGTAATCCGAAACTTCGTTATTGCCGTAGTTCTGCTTAATCACCAGGTCTGCCAATGGCATATAGGATTGCGTATATGGTCCCTGTATTTTGCGGGTCAGCGAATCGGCCTTACTATAGTCGCTTTCCTCTAGTAATGCTTTGCGGATGGCAGGCAAACAACTGGCAACTCCCGGATTAAGCACTTTCTTCATGGGACCACCGCTGTACAAGGTACTTTCATTCAATTGCAACAGCTCTTCTTCAACTCCACCAAATATCATTGCACCGATTTTCCCATTGCCCACCGGTAAAGCTTCCACCCATTGTGTGGCGGGTTTATTGTACCACAGCTTAAGTGGTGGCTGCTGTGCAAATACTTTACTGCAAAACATGCAGGTAACTAACAGCAGCCTGACACTGATATTAAAGTGAATTTTAAATACCATCATATATTTTACATGTTACAATCGATAACTTTTTTCTATCATAATAATAAATTACCACACCTTAATTGCAGTAGCTAAAGGCAGTTTGAGGACAACTCATGAGAGCTGCCCCCAATGGACTGATTCATTAACCCTTGCTAAACATTAAAACAGCATATGTCAGAAAACCCAATTTAGTTCAGTATTCATTCAGGACACTCAATATTCCGGATTCTGGATCATATCCGGTTGATTGCGGTCGATTTCTGTCTGTGGTATGGGCCAGAATTCATACTTATCATCATATTGTGTTTTTATATTCGGGAAAAGCGGGTTTTGTACAAAGCCGTTGAGCTTTAGTTTGGCAATCCCCCATCTGCGTAAGTCGTGATAGCGAAGCCCTTCCATAGCAAATTCCACCCTTCTTTCATGCCAGATACGATCTCTCATCTGGGCTTGGGAAAGACCTTGTGACAAAGCCGGCATGTTTATTCCCTGTCTTCCACGTACCTCATTGATCTGCTGATAAACAGTTGCATCGGGACCTGCTGCTTCATTCTGTGCTTCCGCATACATAAGTTTTACATCGGCATACCTCAACAGTACAAAATCATTATCATCCAGCGTGCCATAATCAGGGTTTACCAGGCTCGGAGTAAGCCATTTTTTCACACAATAATAACCGGGTATCCAACTATCCTTTCCAGGTGTTGCCACGAGTAAATCGCCAGTAAATGGCCATCCCTGCGCCTGGGTATCTCCTGAGAAGAAAAAAGTCATCGTTTTTCTGGGATCGCCGGGTTCATACTCATTGATGAGATCCTGGGTCCCGAGTTCCCCTTTCCAGCGCTGTACGTGAACAGCCAGTGCAACATCCTGGTGCTGAATGTTAGGCAGCTGATACTTTACTGAAAACATGATTTCAGGACTGGAATTCTGATCTGGTTTATAAAAATTGGAAGGATAATTTGGATTAAGCGAAAATTTACCTCCATCTATTATGGCTTTGGCAAGAGCTGCTGCATCGCTCCATTTCTGCTGAAGCATCAATGCTCTGAGTTTGTAACCCATGGCGGTGGCTTTAACAGCATGCCCGTCACCATAAGTCTTATCAGGCAGGCCCACTATCGCAGAATCAAGATCCGATTCCACCAGCTTCAACACATCGGCTTTAGAAGATTTGGCCTTAGTGGATCTGAAGTTCACAGAAAAAGGATCATCTGTCGTAATAGGAACATTGCCGTATAACTGGGCCAGCCATAAATAGTTGAATCCTCTTAAAAAATAAGCTTCCGCTTTATACTGTTGCAGTTTCTGACCGGTCAGCACTTTATCTACATTGGCCAGAAAGGAATTAGTGGCAGCGATAGCCGTGAAGCAGTTGGCATAATATGAATAAACAAAATCCCCTGACTGAGGTGTAATACCAGCGGTAAGAGCGGTTGTACCTCCACCATAGTTGTATTGCCCGTATGAATCGTCACTAAAGTTATCCCAGGCCATGACAGTGTACTGCGAAGTAGCATATCCACCAGAACTCGCATAAAGATAGTTGTAAAGGCCGGTCAGTGCGAGGTCCGCATCGGACTCATTTTTCCAGAACACGGTCGTGGACAGCGATGATGGCGATGTACGATCCAGAAAATTTTTACTACAGGATGTAAGACCTGCCGCAAGCGTGATAAAAACTGATATATTGAAAAGGCACTTTTTCATATGTTCATAATTGAAGGAGGTTAGTTAAAATTGTACGGATGTCCCGAACGTGAATACTTTATTCTGCGGATAACCAACATACGTTCCGCTTACTGATGCACGTTCCGGATCAAGACCAGGAAATTTACTGACAGTGAATACATTATCTGCAGTAAAATAGAACCTTGCTACCTTCAAACCGATCTGTTTAAGCAGGTGTGCCGGTATAGTATATCCAAGCTGTATATTCTTTAATCTGAAAAATGAAGCATCTTTCAAAAAATAGGTCGAAGGGTAGTTCTGAACCGCAGGATAGCTATCAGCTACGTAGATCTTAGGCATCGTATTGGAGGGATTGGTTGGCGTCCAACGGTTCAACCAGTCAGTAGTAGGTACGGATCCCTGCCTGAAGGGTTCAATTCCCCAACCATTCACATAAATCTTCTGTCCCTGTGATCCAAAGAATTGAGCACTCAGATCAAATCCTTTATAACCTGCGCTAAGATTAATAGCGTACTGGTAAGAGGGATAACGGCCACTGACATAGGTACGGTCACTGGCATCTATCTTGTTATCGCCGTTTACATCTTTAATTTTCAGGTCGCCAGGCGTTGGTGTAACAGGTTGTACAGGTGACTTATTGATTTCATCCTGGCTCTGGAAAATGCCATCCCACTTGTACACATAAAACTCGTCCAGGGGGTGTCCTTCCTGCCGGATTGAGTTATTGCCTATCTCTGTCTTACCATAGTGTTCCAGATTGTTTTTATATCGCTGAATATTGCCTCCAATGCTCCATGAAAAAGATTTGCCGATCATGTCTTTGTACAATGCACTAATCTCAATCCCTTTGTTTCTTAATGCACCATCATTAATGGTGGGGGCATTTAAACCAAGCCAGAGAGGCACCTGGGATGAGCGCAGGATGTCGAAGGTATATTTATTGAACCAGTCGGCCGTGAGGCTTAACCTATTGTTCAATACTGTCAGGTCAAGGCCAAAATCAAGTACCCGGGTGGTTTCCCATCTAAGAGAAGGATCTACCAGTGTACTGGATGCAAAGCCGGGAAGTACTGTACCGCCGAAAGCATAACTTCTGTTATCCAACGTTGGCTGATATGGGTAATTACCAATATTCTGGTTTCCAAGCTGTCCCCAGGACCCACGCAGTTTCAAATCGTTCAGCCAGGACGCTTTTTCCAGGAAAGCTTCTTTTGAGATGCGCCAGCCACCGGAAAAGGAATAGAACAGTCCCCATCTGGTATTGCTGGGTAACCGGGAAGTACCGTCATATCTTATGCTACCGCCCAGTAAATATTTGTCCTGGTAATCATAATTGGCTGTGCCGTAGTATGAACGGATAGCCCAGTCAGAGGATGTGCCGTTATTACTTTGCCCATTGGTTGGTCCTGCATCGAGTTCTCTCAGTACATTGGTCGGGAATTGCATACGTGAAGCATTAAGATTACTGCTGTTATTATATTCCTGTTGATATCCTCCAAGGGCTGAAACACTGTGATCACCGAATTGTCTTTTAAAATTCAACTGGGTATAATAAACTGTATAAAAGTTATCTGTTCTGCCAACGTTCAGACCTGGTGCTCCAACGTCCAATATGCCGGCCGAACTCATATCGTTGTAATAATATGTTTGTACAACCGGCCTGAAGTCGTTAAACTTATAGGAATCATAATTCATCCCAGCCCGGTTCTCCCATTTTAAACCGTCAATAATGTCAATATCGAGGGAAAGATTACCCTGCGTATAATAATCTTTATAACGAATACGGACATCTTCATCTACGATTGCAACGGTATTCTTATTTCCCAATTCATTGGGATAGGCTCTTTTGATCCATCGTCCGTCCGCACTTTTGGGAGGGTACAAGGGCGACTGGGCAAGGGTTGACAGGAACATATCGGTGCTACCGTTTTCCGGTGCTTTTCTATCGCTATATCGCATCTGGATATTGGTGCCGATCGTAACCCGTTTATTGACTTTTGAAGAAAGACCAAAATCAATGGTGTATTTCTTTTCTTCAAAGCCAATCATAATTCCGTTTTGGTTTGACAAACCTAGTCCGAGGCTATAAGTTGTGTTGTCTCGTCCACCATTGGCATTCAGATAATGATTTTGTGTGGTAGTGGTTTTGAATACATCTTTCAGCCAGTTATGATTCGGATATTTTACCCTGTCAGTTGCATTACGATAGAGATCGATCTGTGATTGTGTATACAGAGGTTGTAGCCCGGAATTTAATCTTGCTTCGTTGGATAACTCCATGAACTGGGCAGAATTGGTAATAACATCAGGTAATGCAGTAGCAGACTGAATGCCTATGTTATAATTATAGCTGATGTTGAAACCGCCACCTTTCCCTTTCTTTGTCTTTACCACAATAACGCCGTTGGCACCCCGTGAACCATAGATTGCTGCGGATGCAGCATCTTTCAGGACTGTGATGGATTCAATATCATTGGGATTCAGGATATTGAGGCTTCCAGGCAGACCGTCAACAATGACCAATGGATCATTGCCGGCACCACTAAACGTGCCTATTCCCCGAATGCGAAGCTGAACACCTTCATTGCCGGGCTCCCCTGAGTTTTGTACCACCTGCAATCCGGGTAACTGACCCTGCAGCAGAGTAGCCGGATTGGACGCAACTCTTTTATTCAGATCTTCGCCAGATACAGTGACAACAGCGCTGGTAATTTTTCTTTTACTTTGCGTATTATACCCCACAACAACTACCTGATTAAGTTCCGCCGTCTGAGATTGTAGTATTACATTGATCTGACTTTGTCCTGCCACCTTAATTGTTTGCGGAAGAAAACCCACTGAGCTGAAAGTAATAAAAGCATCATCGTTTGCAGATACGGTAAACTCTCCTTTAGCGTTGGAAGTAGTTACAAATACAGGTTTGTTAACGTTGACAGTTACATTTTCCAAAGGATCTCCTGTTGCGGATACGATCTTCCCTGAAATTTTCTTAAGGGGAGAAGTTTGTATTTGTGCAAATACATAGTTAAGAGATAAGGAAAACAGAAAAGCGGTAAGCGTGAATGATCGGGTGAGCAGTTGTGCCACTCCCCTTAGCGACAGTAGATTTGGTTTTGATAACATGACAGTTTTTTTAAACGTGGTTGCAATATTGTAGGTCCCTAACTATATTAAAGATATAGTTTTTCAATCGATTTAATAAAACTTACAAAGAAAAGCCACAAATAATAATTCTATCGATTTAAAAAAGTTGAAATTCAAACCGTTTAAAAATATTAATATTTTATATTTGACCGGGGAAGGCTACATTTTGGGGATAGGAGAACCTTTTTTTGAACGGTCAGAGCTCTGATTGGTGATCAGGCTACATTTTACGATCTCTGTTTTGTAGTTTTTGGTGATTACCTCTTTGTTGTGCAGATTTGAGAAATAGAGTTGGGCAGAAAGTGCACCCAGTTCCATACTTTTTTGATCAACTGTAGAAAGAGTGGGAGTCAGATACTGGGTGAACTCTTCATTCTGGAATCCGAAAATTCCCAGTTTTTCCGGCACAGCAATATTTAAATCTTTGGCCGCCTGCATTACTCCCAACGCTGCAAAGTCAGAGGCTGTAAAAAAAGCGTCAGGGGGATTGGGACTATTAAGCAGTTCCAATGCAATCTTTCTCGATTCTTCTCTTTTTAATGAAATGTTGCAGGTATACTCATAGGGAATAGAGATCTGGGCTTCCCGGATCATGTCAATAAACCCTTGTTTTCTTTCTATATAAATTTTCAGATGCTCAGGCCCTCCTATGTACGCTATTTTTTGATACCCCTGGTCCAGTAAATGCTTTACAGCCCTTCCTGCTGCTTCCCGATTGTCATTCTTGACAATAAAACTTAGTATTGATTCGTCATAGCGGTCAAATTGGATCAGCGCAATACCATTGGCAAGCACGTCCTGTAAATGGTTGCCGTTTTTCGTTTCGAGAGAAAGAGAAATGATTATACAATCCACATTCTGTCTAATCAAAGTCTCTACTGCCTCAACTTCTTTTTTATAGGATTCCTGTGTCTGACAGATAATCAGGTGATGTCCATTTTGAGAACAGACCTCCTCTATTCCCGCTATAGCGTTTGAAAAGAAACTCTCATTAATCTTGGGAACTACCACTCCGCATATCTTTGAATAGTTTGTCCTGAGGTTGGCGGCAAAGGAATTATGACGATACTTCAATTCTGCGGCCTTCTTTTTCACCTTATCTATCATCTCCTGATTAATGGTTGGATGTTCATTTAGTGCCTTAGAAACATAGGTTGCGTGAATATTCAATGCTTTGGCGATATCGTATATAGTTGTTCTCTTCTGCTTCATAAAAGGCCATTTAGTGTAAAATTCAACATTTTCAACAAAATTGTTAATATTATTTTGCAATATACTTATGAAATATGAACAAATATGTCGATATTGAAATCGATTGAATTCTTTTTTTTATCTTTTCCGAACTTCTAATTATTAATTAATACGCTACATAATCAACGTGATAATCAAAGTGAAAGAACGTTGATTAGTTGATTATGGGAATCAAATGATTTAATTTTCAGATAAATTGAACAATGGAATTCCTTGAATATATTACTTCAAAAGTAAGCCTCAGTGAAGAGGAGTGTCTTGAAATCAATAATGCTTTTGAGACAGAAACTTATGTAAAGGGGACCCTCCTGATAAAGCCGGGCAGTTATTCGCGCAAGGTCTTTTATACCGAAAGAGGATTGGTTAGGACTTTTTACCATAAAGAAGACAAGGACATCACGCAATTCTTTTTTTATGAAGGTACCTTTACAGCAGCAGTTGACAGCATTTTTTACCAGAAGCCGGAAGCTTACGGCTGGGAAACGCTGGAACAAACTACGGTCAGGGGGATTGTCTATGAAGACCTGCAGGCTCTCTGTGACAGGATACCCGCGTTGCAAAAGTTACTTTTTCTTGTTGCCATAGATATACTCAACATGTTTGCACTAAAACTGGAATCAATCCAGTTCCAGACAGCAGAACAACGCTACATTACAATGACGGAAATGTACCCCAGTATCTTACTCAGGGCTCCGCTTGGCCATATTGCCTCCTACCTGGGAATAACACAACAAACCCTTAGTGTAATAAGAGGCAGAAGATAAAGTTTGAGCCGGGTTTCCTTTTTAATCCAGATTAAAAAACTTTCCCCCTATAATTATTTTCTTCGCGTCCCGGAATTAATAACTACATAAATGAACAGATATTCCAGGAAAATGAACCGGGTCTATGTAATAGCCCTTATAGTAGCCTATGTTGCGGGCATGGCCGCCTTCGCATTTTTGAAATTGCTTGGATTAAAAGAGCTGAATGAGGTAAATACTGATGCGCAGGAATTCCTGCTGCCATTATCTACCTGTATGGGATTTATTATAGCCTTGGGCATAGCGCTGTTCGAGTTGAAGGTCTTTAGTAAATGGGAAAACTATTCTATTGTACGGTTTGTTATCTGTAAGTATGCCGTTATATTTTGCTGATAACAACAGGTTGTATATTGGTCTATATATGTTTTCTGTTGTTTGTAGAAAAGTTGCCATTAATGATCGCTTTACATACGATCCCGGATTTCCTTGAAACAGAGATTTTCCTTTCTGTGCTGCTTTACCTCCTGTTGTTCAGCATTCTGCTTAACATGTTCATAACGGTATATGAGTACCTTGGCGCACAGGCTATTGTGGGGGCACTGTCAGGCAGATACAGTAAGCCGGCTGAAGAAGATCTTACTTTTCTTTTCATAGACCTGCGTTCTTCCACTACTCTGGCAGAAAGGATGGGACATATTCAGTATAGCCTTTTCATTGAGAATAGTTTTCAGATACTCACAGACAGCATATATAAGTATAATGCAACTATATACCAGTTTGTAGGCGATGAAGCGGTATTACTATGGCCCTCAAAAAATGCCCGGAAAACGCTTGCTCCCATTCATTTTTATTTTGATTTTATAGAGCAATTGCAGCGGAACGGGCCCCGCTTTATAACTGAGTTTGGAGAAGTGCCTCATTTTAAAGCTGCTATTCATAGCGGCCTTGTTACCGTAACAGAAATACGTACTGTAAAGAAAGATATTGTGTATCACGGCGATGTACTGAACACCTGTGCCCGAATTATGGGGCAATGTAGCTCACTGAATAAAGATATACTGATCTCTTCTGTGGTGGCCAGCTGGCTCCAGGATACGCATGGGTTTAAGGCCAATCTTACAATAGAGCTACCGTTAAGAGGGAAAGTGGAACTAACTGCGATATATGAGCTCACCCCCGTATTTTTTTAATCTGGATTAAAAAACTTTTCAAATATTTATCATCATAGTATTGATCCTTTCTTTTTAATCTGGATTAAAAATCCTCTCAGTTATTGTTCCGTCCTTTGCATTGAAAATTAAGAAATGATGAATGCTCATTTGATATTTCTTGCAGACGAAATCGGCATGGCTTCTGTGTTCCCGCAGCTTAGAGATAAGCTGGCGGGTGATCCGAATATAATGATAACACTGTTGTACTACCTGCATAAGGATAATTTCCTCTTTCAGAAAGAACTTGATATACTGGAAAAGCATTTCCCTGTCAGGCTTTATGTGTGCTATGAAGTTTTTGATACCGGTGCTACCGTTGTTTTAAACCAGGGAAGCATAGAAGCTGTGATCAATGCCAATACACATACTGTAATAAATTGCATTGTTTCTGCCAGCCAGTCATTTACAGAGAATGCCATTAACCTGCTCAGATTTCTTGGTATAGAAGATATAACCATCCAGGAACAATTCTTCTCTTATTAGTTGCACATATAATCTCACATTAAATCAATTTTTAAAATTATACTTTTTATGAAGTATCGTATCCTCCTGTCTCTTATCGTACCGTTGGCCAGGGTGGCTGAGGAGAAACAAAATGTACTTAAACAGAACATCCAGATCCAGGATTATAAGAGTGAACTGTTGAACGTTACCAATATCAATGCAGGAGACATTAATGTTGAACCTATTAATGCATCCATTGAGCCGCTTACAACATTAGATGCTTATCATTCCAATATCACCGCCAACGCTGAAACTACAGCAGGATAAACAGGTTTCCGGTCTTGATGCAAAAACGGATATGGCAGAAGTAAAGGCTTACCTGGCAAAAGCGGAGGCAGATTATTATGCAGCACGGTTATCCTACATGTTAGCTGTAGCTGAATTAAAAAACCAGGCCGGACAGTGATCCTTATTCTTTAAACAAATTCAACAGAATGGAAATCCTCATTTTCAAAACGACGGTAATGAACAGTGATGATGTCATGGTTCTAGCAGATGGACTTACTCACTTAGTGGGAAAGAATAACTGGACTATTGATATTGAAGATTGTGACAAGGTATTGCGTTTACAGGCTAAGATTGATATAACAACGCAACTGGAACACCTTCTTGCTAAACACGGGTTCTATTGTGAAACTTTAAAATAAACTATTGAAACAAGGAGGTAAGTGGGGGGTGTCTGGTACAATAGTTTATAAATAGGTCATCGCTAAGACTTAGGTTGGTCATCCGTTGTTCGCTGTTCTAAGCGTCGAAAGGATGACCAACCTATGGCTTACCTATGTTTTTTGAATGCTCTACTCTCAGAGACTCCCCGGAGCTATTAGCAACTCAGGCATACCGGGCTACAGTTTATTTCAATAACGCAACAATGCGATTAATATAAATCACACAAAATAAAAGCAATCGTAGGCATCCATATATCCTATAGTAAACACTTGAACACAATAGGCACTATACAGCATTATATAAAATAAAAAACCGCTTCAAGTATTTTTGAGACGGCTTCTTTTCATTAATGCCTGTTTTACCCGACCTGGTACATGTGACTATAAACTTCAGGCACCTAAAATGGATTCCATTACGCTCAACAAATTGTTTGATGTTAGTTTTGCTGCAACAAAATCATCGGGTCTGATTAATAAAGCTTCATTATTTGTTGTATTGGTAAGTGCCATCCATTCGTCCAAAATATTATTATCATCTAATATTACCAATTGGATGTTAATGTTTAGCAGCTGGTTTACTTTATCACAAGCTGTCTGCCAACCATTGCTATCATTGACTACCAATGTAAATTTACCTTTAACCCAGTCAATCGATGATACATTATGAGATTCGTCGAGCCATAAATGTGGAATGCGTGTTCCTGGCTCCCCCGTAAAATAAGTAAAGGGCAGGTTAGCTTCTCTTTTTACTGCTGAGGACAAATAACCATAATTAGGCAAACCTAACAGATCCTTCCCTTTGGTAATCATTAACTTATCGTTTATTAGCCCATTTTTGCCTGCTAGTTCGCCCGAAATAGTAGCATAATAAGCTCCTATGGGTTGACGTTCCGTATTGTAAGTGCTCAATAAAGTATCGCTTGCGTGGTGTTTCAAAACCGCTGCCAGTTTCCAGACTAAATTCTGTACATCTTGTATGCCCGTGTTTGCCCCCTTGCCTGCATAAGGTGTCATTGTATGTGCCGCATCTCCTGCAAGAAAGATTCTATTGACACGCAGTTGGTCTGCAATTTTTACTGTCAGTTGCCATGGCAGAACTTTAAGGATAGAAATTTTCAGATCTGGAATACCCAAAATCTGTTGAAGGATTGCAATCAATTTTTCATCCGGATAATCGGTTATTGTTTCACCATTTTCAGGATGAAAACGCAAATGAAATGCCCACTTGTCCTTATTGTTAATAGTTAAAAGGAAACCTGTTATTTCTGGCGTATCAATCAAAAACTGGCTAAACTCCCGTCCTTTTACTAAAAACTCTAAATCAGCTTCAAAATAAATATTCAGCAAATCGGTCCATGAACCGTTTCCTGATATCGGTATCTCCAACATTGTTCTCACTATGCTATTAGCCCCATCTGCTGCAATCATATAGTCTGCTTTGATAGTATAGCGCTCTTCAGTCATTCTGTTTTTAACCAAAACCCCTACTTCGTTTTCACGCTGTTCAAAAGATAACATCTGGTGGTAAAAATGAAGATCTAAACCTTTCTTTCGAACAGCTTCATACATAATGGCTTCGCTGATATCCTGTGTACAACGGCAGAGGCTTTCCGGAGATTTTTCAGCCAAGGCTTTCATTTCTTTTTGAACTGCAATTAACTGAGCCGGAGTGGCGATTTTTTCGCTATTTTCAGAGATGAAACTTTGTAAAGTTTTAACCAGATTGCTTCCGTGCAAAATGCCCCAGGCCGGAGCTAATGCTTTTCCTCCTTCACGCAAATCTTCACTAAGTCCAAGCCCTCTGAATAGTTCCATTGTTCTGACATCAATGGTTCTTGCTCGTGGATATATTGAAACGCCTTTGTGTTTTTCTATCAATATAAAGTCAACTCCCTGCTGCGCTAAATACAGCGCTGCAGCTATACCTGTAATGCCACCACCAAGAATGACTACCTGAGTGTGTTTAGTTTGTTGTTTCATTACGTAAAGGTATTTGACCGAAGTAAAATAAAATAGCTACTTTAGGTCTATTAATAGTCCTAATCGTTCAAGTCATGAGATCAAATTCCAGCGGCAAGAGTAAGACTTTAGATACCTCCGCAAAGACAATTAGAGGTAAAGTGCAAAATGGTGTGACACATATCCCCTCAAATATGGGCACTGGTTATATTAAGGGCTTTTTCCTCAATCCTAAATTACGACTAATAGTGAGGCAATATGAGTTGAAAGAGGATTGGGTGTTAGACAGAGGAATTGATAAAGAAGAAGAAAAATTTGTGGTGATTGCTTTTCACAATATTTATCAATCAAAAGATGATATAAAAACCCGATTGTTCCCACCATCGGCAAGTGGAAAATTATTGCCTTCAGTGCAGGTTACTACTACAGACCTCAATTATGAATTTCTTCCAGCCAACAAAAAAATTAATTCTATCGTCATTACCGTGCATGCGGATTATTTAAAGGAATTGCTGCAACCCCAAAAGGGGAATACACTTTTACAAACGATAACTTCAGGCAGTCTTCCGTTTTTATTTGAAGAATTAATTTCGCCCCAAATACAAGAATTGGCAGCTGAAATTGTCAGAACAAATCCTGCAAAAGAATTACAGCATCTTTATTACAGAATAAAAGCAGAAGAACTTATTTATCTATTGTTTTTGGAATTACTGAAACGGCAGAACATTACTTTACAAACGCTTAATGTGAGTGATATAAAAATGGTGTATGCGATAAAGGAGAAAATTCTTTCAAACATTGATACCCCTCCAGTAATTGCTGAACTTGTAAAAATTTCTGGTATGAGCGAATCTAAATTAAAACGGGTTTTTAAGCAGATTTTTGGAAACAGTATTTTCAACTACTACCAAAGCTTTAGAATGAAAGAAGCGGCATACTTAATTAAGGAAGGAAATTTGTCAGTATCTGAGGTAGGTTATGGTTTGGGTTTTTCAAACCTTAGTCATTTTACAAGATTGTTTGAAACACACATTGGTATGAAGCCAAAGAAGTATTCCTCCTATTCACATTTGCATCATGTTCAATATTAGGATCACCCAAAATTTTAGGCTGAATGTTGGCCTCCATTGCCTTCTAAGCAGGAGAAACTATGTTGCGGCTTATATACCTCATTCTGTCGTCAGAAGATTTCATATTCCCGGCTTCAGCTGATTGGTAAAAAGCATTGGTTGCATTAGTTATAACCTCATCTGGTCTTCCCATGAAGCTGGAAGGTTGACCATTAATAACCGGGAATGCAAAAGCTTACCACTTAGTATATATTCTTTGATTTTCTTAACTTTATGAAATGAATAAGCAAAGAACCACTCCTACTTCAGATTTCAATAATGAAATAAAGCTGAAAGGTTTTAAAGCATATGAGATAGATAGCAAGACGGGTAAAGGCCACGGTTATAGCCGTAAAGACTTTTATAAGATAAGCTTGAATACCGGCAAATATATCTTTCATTATGCCGACCGGAGTTTTGAAACGGATGAGACCATTTTATTCTTTGGCAATCCCCATATCCCTTATTCCTGCGAGGTTATTTCGCCGATCAACCAGGGTTATGCCAGTCTTTTTACTGAAGACTTTCTAAAGTTAAGCGAACGTTCTGAAGGCCTCCTGCAGTCACCCTTATTCAAAATTAGTGGCACACCTATTCTGTCAATAAATAAGGCGCAAAAAAAAGAGCTTGCTGCAATCTTTCAAAAAATGATTGCTGAGCAGGACACCGATTACCCTTACAAGGATGAGATTATTCGCAACTATATCAATTTGATCATTCACGAGGCGCTAAAAATGCAGCCTTCGGAAAGCTATCCGAAACAAAAGAATGCATCAGCACGCATTACAGCCGTATTTCTTGAACTGTTAGAAAGGCAGTTCCCGATTGAAAGTACCGGGAATCCACTGGAATTAAAATCAGCACAGGATTTTGCGAAGCACCTGTCAGTACACGTCAACTATCTGAATAGTTCAGTAAAGGAAACAACCGGTAAGTCCACCACCACACACATTGGGGAAAGAATTATCAGCGAAGCTAAAGCCCTGTTGCTGCACACGGATTGGAATATCGCCGAAATCGCGTATGCGCTTGGTTTTGAATATCCTACCTATTTTAACAACTTCTTCAAAAAGAAAACGGGATATATCCCCAAATCAGTAAGGATCGCCCACCTTTGATATTTATAACTATTCCTTTGTTTTCCTTTATTTCCACATTAAGCCTTTAGTGACCTTTGTATCCTGATTGAGGAACAAAAACCACAGCCAATTTGAAAGTTTGGCTGCTTAATTAAGAAATAAATAAGGAACGAATGAATCCGATAAATAACAGGCTTTTCCTGCCATTTACCTTCCCCAAGGGTATTACAGTCCGGAACAAAGTAGCGATGGCCCCTATGACCGCCTGGGCCAGCAATGAAGAGTACACCATTTCAGATGATGAGGTCAAACATTACAACACACGTGTCAGGGGCATAGGTCTTGTTATCATGCCCCCCCTGCCATTCTTCAGATATATCATGCCGGAAACAAAACTATTCCCGAGTTGGTCCCTGGTGGCAACCTGGTAAGCGCCAGCGCAGTAGAAGTAGGTCTTATGCCTTTTGTGAAAGGTGAAACCATCAATTTTTAAAATTCATTAAATACAACAACTATGAGCAATAACATCATTAAGCACATCACGCTTGGAGGACTCGACGTCTCCCGTATAGGACTTGGCGCCATGTCAATGTCCGGCTATTATAATATTGGAGCAGGCAGTGATACCGAGTCTATCCGCACCATCCACCGGGCGCTGGAGCTCGGTGTTACCCACATCGATACCGCCGAGATCTACGGTCCGTTTTCTAACGAAGAACTCGTTGGCCAGGCCATCAAGGGGCGCCGCGATCAGGTGGTGATAGCTACGAAATTCGGCCTCGTTTCACATGCTGGTGCAGGCCCCGGAGTAATCGATAGTAGCCCTGCAAACATCCGCGTGGCGGTCGAAGGCTCGTTGAAGCGGCTAGGAACCGACTACATTGACCTTTACTACCAGCACCGGGTAGACCCGAACACGCCGATTGAGGACACCGTCGGTGTGCTGGCTGATCTCGTTGCCGAGGGTAAGATCCGGTACATCGGTCTGTCTGAAGCTGGCACCGAAACCATCCGCCGCGCACATACCGTACACCCCATCGCCGCGCTTCAAACTGAGTATTCCTTGTGGAGCCGTGACCCGGAGGCTGAACTATTGCCGTTGCTGCGGGAATTAGGCATCGGTTTCGTTCCTTATTCGCCGCTCGGCCATGGCTTCCTTACCGGCGAGATCAAATCGCCTGAGCAGCTCTCTGATGACGACTGGCGCAAGACCAACCCACGCTTTACCGGGGAAAACTTCCAGCGCAACCTGCGTATCGTTGATGAAGTCAAGGTTGTTGCTTCACAGACAGGTGCGACACTGGCACAAGTGGCACTGGCCTGGCTGCTGGCGCAAGGCGACGACATAGCTCCGATTCCCGGCACCAAGCGTGTTGCCCGGGTTGAAGAAAACACCGCCGCTGATCGTGTACAGCTGAGCACAGCACAACTTGAAAGACTGAACAACCTCACACCAGCAGCTGGTGAGCGACATGACGAGGGGAACATGTCTGTTATTGACCGTTAAGTATGTCATGTTATCCTGGAAGTAAACAAAGCCTGCTGTTGCAATGCTTTGTTTACTTCCAGGAAATTAACTATTCAAATCTGCTATTGCAGGGTTTATCATAAACAATAAATAAAAGGACAAAATGAAAAAACTGATTATTCGTGCAATCGTTGGAATCGCGATCGTCTATAGCCCAGGATCTTACGGAAATTCAATCAATAAATCTACTGAAGCGAAAGATACGACCACAAAGGAGGCAACACTGCCCCAAACAGAACAGGCGTTACAACCACATGGATATTTGGTTGCAAACTATTCGATCAACGATAAGGCCGCATATAAAAAATACATGCATTCCGTGGGCGTGTTTATCTCTAAATACAAAGGGAAAGTCATCATTTACGATGTCAACATAAAGCCACTGGAGGGAAATCCCCAAAAGGTAATTGACATAACTGAATTCCCCAGCATTGCAGAAGCGGAACGTTTCTACAATTCACCGGAATACACCGCTGCCAAAAAACTTCGTACCTCATCCACTCAAGGTTGGGTTTTACTGGCTGGTTCTGTCCCTCCATCACCTGTTGCAGCAACTTCAACACCACAAAAAATAGCCAAGCCACACGGATACCAGATTGTAAACTATACCATCAATGATCAGGCAACTTTTCAGAAATATATGGATGCGGCTGGTCCGCTTGGGCCCAAATTCAATGGAAGCGTACCCATTTTCGATCTCAACACAAAGGCATTGGAAGGTAATCCAAAAAAGGTTTTCGGTATAGCTGCGTTTCCAAGTGTTGCAGAGGCCGAACGTTTCTATCATTCACCGGAATATACCGCTGCTAGAAAATTCCGTATCGCATCCACCGAAGGAACAACGTTAATCGCCAGCTCTGTTCCCCCACAACAATAACGCTGGTAACCAGTAATGGCATCACAAAATATCCAGGAAAATCAAAGAAATAATTTATGAAAAAGAATGAGCAAATAGCTGATTTCAACAATCAGGACCAGCAACCTTTTAATCGTCGCTCCTTTATGTCCAGAACCGTACTTGCAGGGGCTGGTTTAGCCTTAATGCCATTCTCCTGGGCTGCAGCCAAAGATGAGCCTAATGCAAATATGAACATTACCGGAAATGACCCAAAATCCGACGAATTCATAGAATCTCTTGCGGAGTTAATGGCCCATTCTACCCGTACGCCCATTTTGAGGTGGCCAAATGAATATGGTATGGAATATGAGGAAATATTCTTCCCTGCAATGGATGGACTGACGCTGGAGGGCTGGTTCATCCCTGCTAAGTCTGATAAATTGCTCATCTTTAACCACCCAATGCCCTGCAATCGCTATGGTTATCCGGGGCATCTGGACCCCTGGAAGAATTTTGGCGGTTTCGAAGTCAATTTTCTGCCGGAATACAAGATTCTGCACGATGCAGGCTATAACATTATTACTTACGACATGCGCAACCATGGTAGAAGCGCAACAGGTAGCGGTGGTATCAATGGCCACGGTGTGCTGGAATACAGAGATGTAATTGGCTCTTTGCGTTATGCTAAGTCACGCCCGGATACTAAAAACATGAAGACTGCACTCTACAGCCGTTGTCTGGGAGCCAATTCTACAATTGTCGGGATGAAAAAACATCCGGAAGAATTTAAGCATATAAAGGCAATGATTGCGTTGCAGCCGGTTACTCCAAAGGTGTTTGTAGAAAAGGCGGTAGAAAATCAGAAAATTGCAAATGGTGTTGAAATGTTCGCCGCTGCATTTCATAAGAAAACCGGTTTCCATATTGATGATGTGTGGCCAATGGAATATGCTAAGGCAGTAACGATTCCTACTCTTGTGGCACAGGTTCATGATGATTTTCTTACCAAACCCTCCAATGTGCAGGAGATATACGACACTATTTCTGCAAAAGACAAAAAGCTCTTTTGGATCGAAGGAACAGATCAACGTTTTCAGGGTTACAATTATTTCGGAAAAAATCCGCAACTGGTATTGGAATGGTTCGGCAAACATATGTGATCAAATATTGTTGTACCCCTATTAAATACAAACTGAATGAAATCAATTGTTATAAAGACATTCCGCTAGCAGGTGTTACTCCAACGGTTTAAAAACTCCATTCAAAAGGTGGCAATTCCATTACGGTCATCGTGATGTAAAGGAATGAGGAATTGCCACCTTCTCCGGTATCATTCAATTTAACAGTTGAATAATTACTAGTCATGCATGAAGTGAGTTGATCACCAGTCGTAGCATACTTGACCAGATTTTCTTTTTCGGCAAGAATTTTAAAAGCACCATTAAAAGATTTTAATGATACTCTTTTTATTTTTGATTTATGGCGCAGGAGATAAAATAGTTGTCAGCTTTTGCTCCAGCTCCTCCCCGCGCATATTTTTAGCTATGATTTTCCCATTTGGATCGATCAGGAAATTCTGGGGGATAGACCGTACATCATACATACGGGCTACTTCATTGTTCCAGTATTTAAGATCAGATACCTGAGGCCATTCTAGCCCGTCTGCCTTAATAGCTGCTAACCAGGCATCTTTCTGGCCCTCTCTGTCCAGAGAAACGCCTAATAAAGTGAAATTTTTGTCTTTAAACTGATTGTATGCCTTTATGTAGTTGGGATTTTCTGCCCGGCATGGTCCACACCAGCTGGCCCAGAAATCGAGCAGTACATATTTCCCTCTGAAATCAATCAACTTTACGGGTGATCCATTTACATCGTTGAGCGTAAATTCGGGGGCTATGGAGCCTACAGTCACCGTTTTTGCGGCGGCGATCCGGTCGCCCATCGCTTTCCCATCCTCAGAGTTCCTGAGGCGTGCAGAAAGGCCATTAAACAGCGGTTCTACGGCAGGAACATCTATAACCGCCCCTACGATCCATTCCATCGCCATGAGGCTGACGTAGGCATCCGGGTGCCCTTTTACCCATTCTATCTGGCGCTGCTTTAACTTCGTCAGATTCTCTCTCATGTGTCTGGAATACACATTCTGGTAAGCTGTGTCCTTCCATTTGTCCCGGGATGCCGTATTGAAGCGAAAAGCTTCATCTTCCACCGCATCCATCGGCTCTTTAATGAAATGGTTATACATGGCCAGCTCATCGTTCATTTTAGAGCCTGTGATTACCGCATTTCTAACGAGGTCTCTGGTTTTAATGACAATAGTTCCCTTTTCTATGTAAAAGGTGAGCAGGTCGGGCTTTTTGCCATTTGGATAGCCAAACCCCTTGTTATCCAAACTTAGTCTGCCGGTAATGGGATAAGGGATACTCAGATCAAACATGGCTTTACCGTTCTCCATACGTGGAGAATCAACGATTGTCTTGTCTCCGATTTGGTATATCAGGTAAGCCTTTTTAGCCGATACCGTATCAACGTCGAGCTTAATGATACTACTTTGCATTTGTGCCTGGCTGATGATGGGCAGCAATAACATAACTATTACAATAATCTTCTTCATATATTTTGTGTTTATCATCCTACTTTATAGGTTAAAGCGATAATTTTTTCAAAACCGGAAACCCTTTGTGTATAAGTGTTTTCACTGATATCTCCTGTGGCGGCTATAGGCAGGTAATACACCGTACCACCACCGGGCTGTCCGTTCCAGGTAGCCAGTGTGATCACTCCATTCATCATTTTCAGCGCAGTTATATTCTCTCCATTGGCAAACTGGTATATTACCCGGGATTGGTTCGCCGCCATGTCATATACATATAACCTGTTATCCGCAGCATAATACATCTGCTTTACAGTGCTGGAAAAAAGATAATCAGGACTACGATGCACATCCGGGCTGTTGAGAATCGGCTGCTGTGCAGCAGCTACGGGAAACGTATTAAAATCGCCATTGGCATTCAGCGTATATAGAAAACAGCTGTCATCTGATTCATTCTTAAACACGGCATACCAGTTAGTCGGCAGCAACTCCCAACCTAAACCTACTTTCATGGTCAGCATAGTTTTAGGAACGTTGTTCAGATCATAGGCCATCGTATTATTCTGCGGAAAAACTTTCAGGCTGGTAGAAGTACCACCTCCATCGTACATGAAACGATAATGAGCCTGATCGAAAAAGATAGCGCCAAAGGAGCTGCCACCTGCTGCAAAAGGAGCTGCAGTATAACCCAGACTATCCGGTTGTGTAAAAGCAGCACCAAATAATTTAGAAGCAAACATACCATTCAGCCCGTACACTTTTCCGCCACAGAGTGCATAAGGACCGTAGGAGTAAAAGCTGGGCTTGATCATGTTATAGGGCTGCACCTTTGCAGGGGATGCATAGAATAGTTTTGTATAATCAGCAAGCACCTGTAAAGAAGTATTATCCAGCGTATATCCTCCTCCATCAAAATATACCATGTTCAAAGTACCTATCAGGCTTTGCGTACTGATGCTGATAATCTGGCGGGCAGTAACAGGCAGCGGCATGGTTGGATTGCTGGCCGAATAGACACTGTTATAAGCGATATAATCAGGGGAAATGAAGCTGATATCTACATTTGACTGCTTTTGCTCCAGTAACATCCATCCAGTCTGGAAAGCAGTAGTTACCTGCAGGTATAAGTGTTTGAAATAACTGACACCGGTTACCGTATCTTTTGCTACAAAGTCCAGATTATAATAATTAGTGGCAGGCCGGAGCGTAATTGGCTGATTGAAACAGCGGTTCCGTGAAATCACCTCAATCCTTCCCGGATCCAGCGGATTAGCCGGATCTGTAACAGGATACACCCTCCATTCGAAGCTGAGACGGTTAGTGTCCCGGCCGGTGATAACAGGTGATATGCGTAATGTGTCAAACTGACCTACATGAAAGGTATCCTTAACTACCGTGGCTGTAATATCATTGATAGGCTGATAATCGTAGTTACCTTTGTCTTTATAACATCCTGTGAAGAGGATGATCACCAAAAACAGCGAATTTAATATATGCTTCATAGTTATACTAATTAAGGGATTACAACAGGATTTCCGTTCTCGTCAATTAAAGGTCCATTTTCGGTATTGTAAGCAAGCAGCGCATTCCTGACTGCGTTCTGATAATATTGTAACGTTGGGTAATCAAGCGCATTGGGCCCCTCGGAAGGGAAAGTAGCAATACCCAATACAGATGCAATGAAGCGCAGCTTCGTTTCGCTATACGCGCCAAAGAAGATCACGAGGTAAGAATCCCAGTTCCCGGGCTTTATCAACCTGTCAGTGAAGATAATCCTGGCCTGGCTCCTGTTATAATAAGCACCATCCGCCATCAGGGTATCCTTCATCAATACAGGAAAATCTTTGCCGGGCTGCAAACTGAGGGTCAGTACTACAGAAGTATCCCGAAGGGAAACATCGCGCAGCAACACTATACCCAAACGTGTAGTGAACGAATCTTTCGGCATGTTGTAACTCAGCAGCCTATAATGCACATCAGCTATAGCTGTTGTTTTATTTGCTACTACCGCCAGGTCAATAGCACGGTCACGGCCAGACTGATTACCAGTGATGTGAACGGGTAACCAGACTGTATCCTGGCTCACAGTACTGCTCTTCTCCACAAATGTGTAACTCACACTATCAATGCCGCCTGAATAAACAGCGTTGGTGTTATAGATAAAATACACACTTTGCTGTCCGTTCCAGGACTCTGATATTTGATCTTTGCTACAAGCTGTTAAAAAGAGTATTACAAGTAATTTTTTCATGAAAAGGAGTTTAGTTTCTGTACTGTAATTCTGCATCTGGCAGCGGTAAAACATACATTTTATCAGACGTTGCTACAGCTGCGAACCTGATCTGGGAACTGTTAATTCTTTTGTAGTAATAAAACAATTGGCCCTCCGCATAAAATTCCTTCTGGTACTCTTTCAGGATCTCATACTGCACTCCCGCCTGATCCATCCCATCTGACAGATCACTCAAACCCCGCTGGTGACGCACTGTATTGAGGTATCCGATAGCGGTTGATGGATCGGAACATTCTGCAGCGATATAATACATCTCGGGTAAGCGAATGAGCGGCACAAGATTGTTGTAGATGAGATTACCGGAAATCTGCCAGAACTTTGAGCAGAAATAAACAGTACCACTGAGATCCCAGAGACGGGCATAACGGATATCACTGACGCCACCGGAACTGATCTCATAAATCTGATCTACCACTCCTCCATTGCCATACGTATTGGTTAGCTGCTGATTCACGTTCAGGTTTACAGTTCCGCCAGTGCTTTTAAAATACTGATCAACCTGCGCGCGAAGATTAAACTTACTGAGGGCAAAAACCTGTTCGGGAATGAAGGTTCTGTCTTCGTAGTTAGTAATACGGTCAGGCGTCTGGAAATCAAACATGCCGGAATAAATCACATTGTTCGCATGCAACAATGCATGTGTTTTATCTCCTTTGTAAAGGCAGGCCCTGGCAAGTGTAGCTTCTGCGGCCCAGTAATTAAAATGATTCTGCCGGTGATTGAGCCAGTCATTCTGCGACTGGTTGCTGGCATCATAATAGTTATAATTCACTGTCTTGTAACCAGCCAGCAGCGAATCAGCCAGGGTAAGCTCACTGATCACACTATCCAGCACCTGGCTTACAGTCAGTAATGGCGTTACATTCCCTGAAACCGTCTTTACATAAGGAATAGCTGGTCTTGACGGATCACTGACATAAGAGGCGCCAAACAACCGTAACAGGTCAAAGTGCATAAAAGCTCTTAGTCCGATAGCCTCCCCTTTCATCAGCTCATAATTGCCCGGCTGGAACAGGTCTTTATTCGCATCGATCCGTTGAAGTATATTATTAACATTGGTAATCGCATAATACATGGAATCCCATATATTATCGATCCTCGTCTTTACAACGGCATCCTGGTAGTTATAAACCGCTGCCTGATAGAACTGATGAGCAGGAATACTCTGACAGCTATATTGCTGGGCCAGTACATCGAGGAAACTCATGGAAAGCTGGTCTCCGTATAAGGAGGAGCTGCCCATTATTGTATACACGCCATACATCGCATCCTCAAAGCCACTTTCCGTAGAGAAGAGCTTATCAGGCGCCACAAGGGTCTGAGGACGGGTATCCAGCCATTTGTTACAGCCGGGCGCTATTAAGATGATACCTAAGAATATTATAAAGAAATGAGCCTTTTTCATACATCAGTTTTTAAGATTTAGAATCCCACTTGCAGAGAGAATGAATAATTGCGGGCAAAGGGATAACTAAGCCCTCTTTCCTGCCTCACCGAAGAAATCACAAATGGATTGTTGATATACAGGTAACATTGCAGCCTGCTCATCTTCCATTTGTCAGTAAGACTGTGTGGGAACAGATATCCCAGTGTGATGGCATCACAATACAGCGTATTATTATCCTGTATGAACCGGGAAGTGGCTTTGGTGATATCAGTGCGGGTATTGCCGTTCAGATTCGTCAATCCTTTATAGCGGACAACATCACCCGGCTTTTGCCATCTGTCTGTGAGTACACGTACGTCCACATTGTATACGGGATCGGCATTTTCCACCCGGTCGGCCAGCGTATTGTTGTAGATCTGTCCGCCCAGCTCTGTACGCATGGAAACATTCACACTAAATCCTTTGTACATGAAGTTGGTGCCGAAGTTACCAGTGACCTCAGGCTGGTTATCACCTACCGGCACCTCATCGAGCGGGCTCCATCTGTAGGTCTGCTCACCATTTGCTGTAAGAAAAACCTCATTACCAGTACTGGGATCAATTCCCAGGGAGCGCACTGCATAGATGGTGCTCACACTTTGCCCTTCTTTATACTGCAGCACGGGAGCTGTAACAGGCTTGTCGGACTTTGTCTGTTCACCCACAGCCTGTTCATTCTGTGCTTTTAATGCATCGGAAATGCGTAGCAGCTTATTTTGATTATGCAGCAGGTTGCCATAAATGCTCCAGAATATATTTTCCTTCTCCTTTTTCATGGCGAATACAGTCAGGTACACTTCCATTCCTTTGTTCTTCAGGGTACCCAGATTGGCAAAAAAACTGCTAAAACCTGTAGAAGGCGTGGTATTGACGGTTGTAAACAAGTCATTGGTACGTTCCACGTAATAGTTGAATGTGAGCTGCATCTTACCCCTGAATAATTCGATGTCAGTACCAATATTCAGCTTGTTCGTCTGTTGCCATTTCAGATCTGTATTACCCAGGCTTAACAGAGAAGCACCAATATGATCCAGGTAGCGGGTAGATGTTAAGTACTGGTAAGTCTGAGCCGCTGCAAAAGGAGGAAAGTTCTGTGAGCCGGTAGTCCCAATTGAAGCGCGCAGCTTAAACCGGTTGATCATCGCGGGAATGTGCAGGAACTTTTCTTTATTTACATTCCAGCCTATACCAACTGACCAGAAAGGTGCGTAATGTTTATTGGAGCCAAATAAGGAAGAGCCGTCCTCCCGGAAAGACAGATCGAGCAAATACCTATAGTCGTAAGCGTAACTAACGTTAGCATAATAGCTGATCAATCGCTGGATGCTTTCAGTACCGGTAGGCTTACCGTTTACGGGGTATTGTAATCCAAAGAGGATATTGTCAAGGTCAGCATTGGGAAATCCCTGTACCATTACTGTGCTGGCATTGGATTTATCCTGCTGGATATGATAACCTGCAGTAGAAAATAATGTATGCCGGCCAAAATTAGTTCCATAATTCAGATACACATCACCCTGATAGCTGGATGATAAACCGGTAGTTTGCTGGTAGTAACCACGGGTGGAGAAAAGACTGTCTGGCGTATTCACAAACTCCACCGCATCGGCCGGCAGGAAAAAATCGGCCGTATTTCGCTGGCTGTACATACTGAACCGCGTGCTCAGCTTCAGGTCTTTCAGGATATTCCAGTCTGCCTGAAAATTATTAGTGATATTAACGTAACCGGTTGTATTTTTTGTCTTCAGCTGCGCATCATACATGGGATTATAAACCGTATTCTGCAAGCCAGCATCGTAATCGCTATACTGGAGGATTTTAGAGACCTTTCCGCTGAGTGAATCAACAGCTCGCCAGTAAGGATTTAGCTTTGCATATTGTGAGAAATCGCCGTAAGGGGAATTAACCGCTTTGTTGCTGGTAACAGAGAGGTAGTTGCTAAACTGCAGTGGGCCTTTGTGATAAACCAGGTTCACTCCACCGGAAAGGTTATCTCTTTTTGATCCCTTCATAACTCCGGGCGTATTAGCATAAGAAACATCTACACCGTAACGCATGTAATCGTCGCCACCATCCAGGTACACACTGTGCTTCTGTGCAAAAGCAGTTTTAAGCGGCTGGGACAACCAATAGGTATTTACTCCTCTTCTTACCTCAGCCAGGCGCCTGTTGTATATTTCCGCCAGGGCTTCCTGCGATGAGAGCGGCTGGCTGGATGACTTGTTATAAATACCGGCTACCTGTTCCAGCTGCAGTTTTTGCTCCGCATTCAGCAAGTGATAGCTGGTCAGATCAGGTGTGCTGAGGGAAAGGTTATTATTATAGCTCAAACGCAGCCGTCCTTTCCTGGGCTGTATGCTTTCTATCACAAGTACTCCATTGGCCGCTTTGGAGCCATAGATGGAAGTAGCCGCAGCATCTTTGAGAATTGTCACCTTACTCACCCGGTTCATATCCAGGTCATAAACCTTTTGCAGCGGCACCTCGAAACCATCAAGAATAAACAATGGCGGGTTACTAATATAACCATACTGGCTGGTAAGATTCGTATTTGCGATACTGTTAGCACCGCGTACCTGGATCTGAGGCAGATGGTTAGGATCAGACCCGAAATTCACATCGGAAGGTACCTGGAAAGAAGCGTCCAGGGAACGTAAGGCGCCTGTTACGCTTGTATTATTGGCAGTACGCAACTGATCAACGGTGTAGATCTTTGCCTCTCCGGTATAATTTTCTACAGGTCGTTTATAAATCCCGTTCACCACGGTCTCGTTCAGGTTGAACACCAATGGCTGTAGTATGACCGTAATTCCGGAAGTTGGTGAAGATCGTACTTTTACTTCTATGGATGCCTGATTGATACAGGTGATCAGCAATACGTCTCCTTCTTCAGCCATAATTGAAAAACTTCCGTCGGCACCAGTAGGAGCAAATACATTTTTTCCTTTAACACTAACAGTAGCATCGGGCAATGGCTGCCCGTCCTTATCGGTAACAACCCCTGTTACAAGGGCCGGGGGCGGGCCATCCGACGGCTGCTTCTGTTTGCTGAATAATACAATTGTCTTACTCCTGATGATGTAATCTACAGGGAGATCTTTAAAGAGCAAATCAAGAAATTTTGTAAGTGGCAAATGGTCAGCCTTAATAGAAATCAAAGGAATGTTATCAAGGACAGGCCCATTGTAAATGACGAAATAGCCGGTCTGCTTTTCGACCTCTTTAAATACGGTCTTAACAGGAACATTTTTGCCAGCATAAGTAATTTCCTGGGCTGTCCCTCTGGCGCATAGGTTTAAGAGAGCGATTAACAGGTAGAGGCAACGCCTTAGCGCTGCGTATCTACACAAAGCAGTGTTCTGCATACTTTTGCAGGGTTTAATGGTTATTTGATTCTGGTTGATTTATGACATGCATTGTACTTTACCCGCCGGCAAGGGCGAATTCAATTAACAATGCACAGATACTTTTTACTTTTAATTTCCGGTCACCTGTATCGTACGGCTTTTCATAGTATAGTGCACACCCATTTTTGTCAGGAAGTCCATCACTCCCTGCAGGGTAAGATTACGATCCATTTTTCCATTGATCCTAAGTTCCGGCACGGGTCCTTTATACAGTACTTCTATATTATACCATCTTTCAAGTTGTTTCATCACTAACGGCAAACTGGCATCTTCGAAATAAAATATGCCATTTTTCCACGCAATTTCCTTTTCAATGTTCACATCTGTAAGAATGCTGAGCGGCTCGTCTGCGCTTTCAACCACCTGCTGTCCGGGCTTCAATATGACAGTGCTCCCGGTCATTCTGATACGTCCATCAATCAACGTTGTCTTTATTTTCCCTTCATCTCCATAAGCGTTAATATCAAAGCTGGTCCCCAGCACTTCTATACCAGAGCGGCCTGCTACATCTACGATAAAGGGGTGAGACATATCCTTTGCTACCTCCAGGTATACTTCCCCGGTGACTGCTACTTTACGGTCCCTGTCTGCAAAAAAAGCAGGATAAGTGATGGAAGAAGCTGCATTCAACCAGGCTTTTGTTCCATCGGGTAATGTTACCTGGTACTGCCCACCCATGGGAGTGGTAATTTTATTCATCATCACCTCATCGTTTGCAGCATCACCTTTTGAATCATAACGCACTTCTCCGTTTGCGGACTTTATAATGTTTACATTTCCCTGCCTGGCAATCGTTCCGCTGGCGGCACTATCCAGCGTGATGGTTGAACCATCTGATAATGTCAGCACAGCCTTATTATCTCCCGCGGGTATATCCATGACTGTTTCAACCTTAGGTACGGGCTGCCTGTTTACGAAAACAAAGGTGGTTATGGCAGTTATCAGCGCAGCTGCAGCTACCCAGCGCATCATCACAACAGGTCTCCTTTTTTGCTTTTGCCATTGTTTGCTTAAGGGCTCATTGGCTTCGAGCATATTCTCCCACACTCTTTTATGACTTTCCGAAAACCTTTTATCCGCGCCTGCCTCTTCGCTCATCTGCCGGGAAACCAGCTCATGGCTTACAGCATCGTTAGCCGGATCTTGCAGGAACAGGAACAGCTCCCTGACCTGCTCATCAGTTGCCTGATTGGTCACATACAGCTGAAGGAGCTGGCGGATATGTTCGGTTTCATTTGTCATATACAATTAAGTCGATTAAGAGAAAGTGAAGGACTACCTGAAATGGAAAAAAAATCAAAAAAAGAGTAAAAAGAAGAAAAGGGGCATAAACTCCCCATGGTCGATCAGATGTTGCCGGATGGCGGCAAAGGCACGTACGAGGTGATTGCGAACGGTATTGGGGCTTATTCCAAGCCGTTCCCCTATTTCTTTATAACTGAGCTCCTCCTGCTCCTGTAGCTTATAAACAAGCCGCTGCTGTTCGGGTAACCGGTCTACTGCTTCGGCAATCAGCTTTCGTAGCAGATTATAATCAAGTTGCCATTTCTGCTCTACCTTATTATTTTCGTATAAGGTGGCATTAATAATATACTGCGCCCTTAGCTCAATGCCCTGGCGTTTCATTCTGTCGAGGCATTTATTGGCAACCACACGAAAGATCCAGGCCGCAGGATGCTCAATACCGGTTAATGTGGCTCTGCTCTCCCAGATATAAAGGAAAGTTTCCTGCGTTACCTCCTCGCTCCAGTACTCGGATTTTAGCAGCTTTATGGCATTAAAGCGCAATACCTGGAAATATTTGTCATACAGCTGACGGAAGGCAAGAGCATCCCCTTCAGCAATTCGTGCAAAGAATTCTTTATCCTGATATAAGTTATTATTTTTCAATTTCTATAGTTCTCAGCCGCTTATTTTGAGTTCATCAGAGTGCCTCTAAATGGGCTTTCATATCCTCTCTAGTTTCAGGTTTTGTTTATTGGTATATACCAACGGATATTTTTCAATTATCACGTTACTTGTATCCAGTCCATAATTTACATCTTCTGTTACTCCTATTCCTTTCAGATTGTAATAACTTTTAATGAGGATGGATTTCCAGAAAGGCAGATCATTATCAAAAGAGAGATAAGAATTGATGATGATAAATTTGTAGTCGCCGATATCATTCATCGCAAATTCCATCATAGGGCTGCGTTCAAGTTTAAGTTCTCCTTTACTGACAAGTTCATTTGCTATATGCCGGAAGAAAAGATCCACACGGGGTTGAACACGGAATCCTAATCTGAGGGTTACATGATAAACATCATTTACTGATAATGTAGTAACTGAATATTGTAGTGTATAAGGTTCATCATCAATTTTTACATGAAAAAACCAATAAACATCTGCCTTTTTAATAGGATTGCTAAAAATTGATCTGAGCGTTTTATCTTCAATCTCACTAGGATCTGATGATGTGGTGAGGTATATAAGATTAGTAGCAAAGCTGTTTATCTCATTATGATGACTGAGTTCCACTAAGCGCTGCAGGTTTTTAGGCTCTAACTTACTCAGCGTAATAAGTTTTTTCTGTTGTAAACGACCGGTACGCCAAACCAACATTATGAAAGTAAGGAAAGCTCCAACAACCAGCATGATCCAACCACCTTCTTTTACTTTTTGAAGATTGGCAATCAAAAAAGAAATTTCCACAGTAAGGAATAATGCTGTGAAAACTCCAACTACTATTAATGGGCTTCTGCGGGCTCTTAACCAAAGGGCAACTAAAACTGTAGTTGTAATCATTGTCAGCGTAACAGAAAGGCCAAAAGCAGCTTCCATTCTGCCAGATTCCCTGAAGTGAAGTACCATTCCAATACAGGCTATCATTAAAGCCCAATTGAAGAAAGGAATATATAACTGCCCTCTTACGTTACTCGGAAAAACTATTTTATGGCGGGGCCAGAAGCCGAGATGAATAGCTTCATTCGCCAGGGTAAAGCAACCACTGATTAATGCCTGACTGGCAATAATAGTGGCAAGTGTAGAAAGGATAACTGATGGAACATAAATAGCCTTGGGAACAATACTGTAAAAAGGACTCAGGGCATTAGCCTGTCCCGCACTCAATAACCAGGCTGTTTGCCCGGCATAACAAAGAATCAGTGCTACTTTTATGTATATCCAGCTTACCCGGATGTTATTTCTTCCCACATGCCCCATATCACTATACATGGCTTCTGCTCCGGTAGTACAAAGAAAAACACCTCCCAATAACCAAAAGCCTTTCGGATAATACATCAGTAATTCATAAGCATATACAGGATTCAATGCTTTTAATACGCTAAAATCATGACTTAATGCCATCGCTCCAATCACTCCAATGAAAGTGAACCATATCATCATCACCGGTCCAAAGAATTTTCCTATCTGTTGTGTACCGAATTGCTGAATTACAAAAAGCAAAATGATAATAGCAATGACAATTGGTACTGTATCAATATCCGGATAGATAGCCTTCATACCTTCTATGGCAGATGCTACAGAAATGGGAGGAGTAATAATACCATCAGCTACAAGGAAAGAACCTCCTATAATCGCAACAACAATCAACCATCTCCTATAGTATCTTTTTATCAGTGCAAACAAAGAGAATATACCACCTTCTCCATTATTGTCCGCTTGTAAAGTGATGAAAATATACTTAAACGTGGTTTGCAAAGTAAGTGTCCAGATAACACAACTTAATACGCCTAAAGCCTTGGCACTATTAATAATTTCTCCAGGTTTGAATAAAGCAGTGTAAGTATAAAGCGGAGAAGTTCCGATATCCCCGAACACTATGCCCAGAGCAATAAGCACACCTGCTGAACGGATCTGCGTGTGAAAGTCTTTCGTAGTTTGCGCCGATTGCTCCATTATATATATTTTTAAAGTACTCAAATATATAAACAGAATTTCACTTTTTGATTATCAATAATATATTGATTAGCTTATAGCTGTGTGTGGGATAATATTTTCCATCTGCAATCTATTATCTTATTCATGGGTAATCGCATTTGTTGGTTTTGGGATGACAGTGGCGACTTCAGTTTACGGATGCTCTATGTTGATCAGAGGAAAAACCCTAATGACAGATTCATATAATGGGAAGTTAAGAGCAAGTTCGTAGTGTTTCCGGCTTATTCCACCATTCTACCCCCCCAAAATCAGCAATTATTAAACCTAATACATTCTAATTTCTTCTTATCTATACAATTTTGTATCTTCAGTATCGCCTATAGGCTCTATTTCAAAAAAAGATATCCCATCACCTTATGAATACCACTAACATCCCACGTATCGCATTAATGCTCATACCATTACTGTCCATTGTCAATAACAATACTAAAGGACAAAGCCGGAGCAGGGGAGGTTTAGATTCAGCCATTAATCATACTGCAGCCATGTTTATGAGTGATCCGGCAAGGGTAACCCTTTCCATTGGCATATATGATCATGGCAACCTGTTTACCTACCATTTTGGCAAAAAAGAGGTCCCTGATGATGAAAGTGTGTACGAAATTGGCTCTATCACCAAAACAATGACAGGCATCCTGCTGGCAAATGCTGTCAGGGAAAAAAAGGTAATGCTGGATGATGATATCCGGAAATATATGGATGGCCAGTACCCGAATCTGGAATATGAGGGACAGCCCATCCGCCTTTCCCAGCTGCTGAACCATACCTCAGGTCTTCCTTTCAGCCTGCCCGCTAGTCCGGTACCCGGCCAAACGTACACAAAGGAACAGTTCTACCAGGATCTTCACCTGGTTAAGCTAGATACTGTACCAGGCTACAAACTCAGCTATTCTAACAGTGCAGCACAATTACTTGGTTACATCCTGGAACGCGTATATCGCAAAACCTACGATCAATTACTGGCAGAATATATCACCACTCCCTTACGGATGAGCAATACAGGTATTAACATTTCCCGGCACCTCCTGAAAGGGCATAACAATGAAGGAGAGATCATGCCTTACACAGAGAGCGGTGCCGCTGGTGGGGTTCGTTCTACCCTTCCAGATATGTTGCAGTATATCCGCTACGAAATGGATGAAAGCAATCCTGTGGTGGCATTATCACATCAACCCACCTGGGGAGAGATCCAGAATTACGCAATAGGATTAAACTGGCAGATGCTGCAAAAGGCAGGTAAGCAGAAAAGCATTTTTCAAAATGGAGGAACATCAGGCTTCAGTAGTAACCTGGTATTTTATCCCGATCTGAAGACTGGTATCGTATTGCTAACTAATGAAGCAGATAAAACTGCCCAGGACAAATTAAGTGAAGTAGCAGAACAAATCTTTGCTCAGCTAAATAAGTAAAGTAATTTCTACGTCTCAGGCAACCCTTTTACTATATCGTCCGTATTAAGGTATTGTAACAACACAATCACGTGCTTTATTAAAACCTTAAAAAGATGAAAAATCAATTTAAAGTTGCAGCATTTGCTGCAATGTGCCTTATTACGTCTGTACTTTCCTCTTGTTCAAAGGACGATGACAATTCGAATCCGGATAATACTACTAAAGGAACAAGTGTAAAGGTTGCCACCAATGCCACATTTGGAAAAATATTAACAGATAGTCTTGGAAAAAGCCTGTATTTCTTTTCGCTGGATGCAAACGGTTCATCAGGTTGTACTGGAGATTGTATTGCAGCATGGCCTGTATTCTATAAAGAACATCTTACAATAGACACCTCACTGACTTCGGCAGATTTTGGTACCATTACCCGTGCTGATGGTTCAAAACAAACAACTTACAAAGGATGGCCATTATATTATTATGTTGGCGATACAAAGGCAGGTGATGTTACCGGAGAAGCAGTAGGTAAAATCTGGTTCCTTGCTAAACCTGATTACACCGTGATGCTGGCTAATCAGCAGTTAACAGGAAATGATGGAGTAAAATATAACAGCCAGTTACAGCCAGGAACAGAAGTAACACAATTTATCACAGATGCTTATGGAAGAACACTGTATGCATTTGCTAATGATAAGAGCAATACCAATGTGTATACTAAAGCAGACTTCAGTAATAATGCAACATGGCCTATCTATGAGTTAGATTCTATCAAAAGCATTCCTTCCATACTGGATAAAGCATCATTCGCAAAAATTACCGTTTTCGGCAGAACACAATTGACATATAAAGGATGGCCTCTCTATTACTTTGGCCCTGATCAGCAAACAAGAGGTAATACAAAAGGTGTAAGCGTACCTACCCCTGGAGTATGGCCATATGTAGGCTTGAATACTACAGCAGCTCCTTTACCTTAAACAGTGAACAATGCAAAATGAAAACGCTCCTTAATGTGAAACGCATTAGGGAGCGTTTTTAATTTGTCCAACTATACAGGCATTTCAACAAGCAGGATAATAGCATCATTGGATAATGCTTCCAGCTCAATATGTTCCACCTCCCACAGGCCAAGACTATCACCGGCATGCAACAGCCGGTATTGTACTTCAAATACGCCCTCTATCACAAAAGCAAATATGCCGTTTGCCGGATGAGAAATCTTATACTCCGCTTCTTCCCTGCCATCAAATTTACCAATCAATATCCCCTTATCTACTGAAATAAGTTTATTCTTATCCGTATCCACATCAAAAGAAGTTAACCGGGATGCTGTTGTACCTGGTACTTTTATCCATATCTGCAGAAATTTTATCAGCTCCGTTTCATAAGGATTGGTTATTGAAAATGAAGTACCCGCCTTCATACTCAGAAACTGTGTTTGTCCGGCCTCCACAATCTGATCCTCACACGCCACAGCTCCTACTACCGGAATTAAAATAATATCCGAATCTTCTTCTACCTGCATCATAATACTACGGCCACCTGCAAGCGTATCTTCATTCAAAACATATAATGCACCAAACGGCATTTTATGCTCATTATAATATCTGCCGAAATTAAAGGTATTATAACTTCTGAACCATGACAGTTCATTTAAACCACGTTCAGCTGCCAGGAAAATTTTTCCTTTTGATTGAGGTACCATGATTATCTTATTTCCTTTAATGAATAAATGCTCAGAAAGGGCTGCATCGAAAACTGTTCAATGAGTATTTCGTCATTCACAGAATTAGCGAGACCGTTAACAGATACCAGCAGCTGGTTATCTATCGTATCATACCAGGTAAGCGGTTCAGACATAAAATTAATGGCCACCTGATGTTTGCCCTTATCCTTAATATCAGAATTAATAATCTCAAACTTGTAATTAGAAAAAGGTAGAAAATGCTTCCCTAAGCTATTCAGAATATCAGGAACATTTCCGTTCAGTTGCTTTAAATAACCAACAATAGCACCACTCACCAGGAAATGTAATTTCTCCGCATTCGGAACGTTTGTGATCAACTCACCAAATGTGGTATATTTCTTCTCCTGATTATAGAACTGTGCCTGCATCAGGAATTCTGTATAGGAATCATTGAACACATAATTTTCCCAGGCCGTCCGGGAATTAACATCAATGATCTTTCTATACAATAAGCGGATCACTCTCTTTTCCATTTTTAGCTGAGATGAGATGTATCTAAAATATAAAGAGGCCGTATCATATTTTTGATACAGCCCCTTCCTGTAAATTATCAGGCAGCCACATAAATTGTATGTGTAAGAGTATAACCGCCAGATACACTACCGGTAACAGTAGACAATTCATTGGCCAGCGAGTCACTGAAAACCATGTCTGCTGTATTAGCTGTATCCTGTGTGCCGTGCGCCTTATAGTCTGTTGCAGTAGTGTACACTGTATTACAAACATCAGTTGGGAAAGCAATCTGTGTTACCAGCAGAGAGGTACCTGCAGAATTGTAAACGTGCACATGAATATGCGGAGCCCGTGGAGAATACCAACCAGGGAAAATACTGGTAAAAGTAACCAGCCCGTTCGAATCGGTAGTTTGTCTTCCCCGCAGGAAATGCGATGCTGTATAATCTACAGTAGCATAACCGCCGCCGGGGGTATCTACATACTCCGAATAATATCCCACTGCAGTGCAATGCCAGATGTCCACCAGTGCACCGGAAAGTGCCGCGCAACTGTTATTTGTATTATTAATCGTGATTTTTATGGTCAACGGCACCCCCGATTGCCCGTCAACAATATTACTTCTTACATAAGAAGAAGGAGTTTTTGTAGGATAAGGACCTGCAGTTTCGGAAGAAGTAGCCGTGCAGGAGCCGGATGAAGTGCCCCCGGTGCTGGTACTATCAGTTGTTGTCGTAGTGGCAGCAGTTGTATCACTGTCCTTACTACAGGAGCTGGCCAGGGGTGCTATTACGGCAAGCCCTAAAGCTGCCAGTCCGCTTTTCAAAAAATGTTTTCTTTCCATTGTTCGCCGTTTTTAAAAATGAGTGGTCGTGGTATATAAATTATCCGTACTATAAATATATCGCTGGAAAAAGGCTTTTATTACATTTTAGCGGTAAACATCCCTTTTGTTGCGGTGAATTATCTTTTTGGGAAAAGATGCAGCCCTTCAGCAGGAAAATAATAATGATGTTCAAATTTGAATTATATTTGATTTGTAAACCCGATCCTCAAGTATCTATCAAGCTCTCTCCCGGCAATATTATCCGATAGATGTATGAGTCAACCCAAATCTGTAACAAATGAAAAAACTATCGATTTTAGTAACCTGTGGAATCTTCTTTATTTCTGCATGCACTAAACCAGACAAAAATTCGACTGAAAAACCTGCAACAGACAACACTACTGCTGTTGCTACAGAGAGACATTGCGCCGCTATGGATGTATTAAATGAGCAACTGAAAAATGACCCGGCACTGGCTTCCCGGATGGCTGCAATAGAAGCAAATACAAACCGGATTATGCAAGACAAATCCCTTTATCGTCTCCTGCCAGATGGTAGTATCATGATCCCTGTTATAGTAAATGTGCTGTATAGAACAACTGCACAAAACGTTTCTGCGGCACAGATCCAGTCACAGATCGATGTATTGAACAGAGACTATAACGGACTTAATTCGGAGTACAGCACTGTACCCACCCTGTTTTCATCTGTAAAAGCAAGTGTAGGCGTACATTTTGTACTTAAATCAGTAGTACGCAAATCCACAACAGTAACCACCTGGTCTACCAATGATGCTATGAAAAAAAGCGCGCAGGGAGGTATCAATCCTACCACTCCGGACTCTGTTCTGAATATCTGGGTAGTAGGTGCTATGAGCGGCGGCGTAATTGGTTATGCGCAATTCCCCGGTGGCGCCAGTGCTACTGATGGCGTGGTAATTGCATATAACTGTTTCGGTAATACCGGTACTGCTGCGGCTCCATTTGGACTGGGCAGAACGGCCACACATGAAATAGGCCATTGGCTGAATCTGCGCCATATCTGGGGCGATGCCACCTGCGGTACTGATCTGGTAGGTGATACCCCGGCGCATAATGCCGCTAACTATGGCTGTCCTTCTTATCCGCATTTAAGTACCTGCTCCGGCACACCTGTAGAAATGACCATGAACTATATGGACTATACAGACGATGCATGTATGTATATGTTTACTGCCGGACAAAAAACCAGGATGCTGGCAACATTTGTTTCCGGTGGCGGCCGTTACGGCTTTGCCCAATAAATAAAACTCCGGGAGAGAGTTTTCAGATTCTTATTGTATTTTGTCGGGATATGAAGCTATTACTAACCATCATGATAGTATGCACATTCGGGCAATTGCATGCACAAACTATAATATCAAAAGCAGAAACGGAGAAGATATTTACCGGAACCAGGCCCCCTATACGCATAGCGTATAGCTATAGCGACAATACTGGAAAATATTATCTCGCACTCGCAGAAAGCATTGATTCAATAGCAGATAAAAATGACACCTTACACTATATCATAAAAGGAATCTGCCTGCAGGCGGGAGATAATGGAACCGTGAAAAAGTGGGAACTGAATGATCATAAAAGAAGTGAGATGGATGGCGAATTTTCTATCTGGTTCTGGACAAAGTTCTGTGAATTAAAAGATATCGACGGAGACGGAATCGTAGAACCTATTATAGTATATGGCACCGCCGGAATGAACGGTATAGGTGATGGCAGAATAAAAATACTGATCTATTACAAAGGACAGAAAACAGCTATACGCCACCAGAATTCAGAAATGGATGGTGGCAGGAGCACCGCTATAGATGCTACCTTTTATACCTTACCCCTCCTCCTGCAGCAACATATAAAAGATCTCATGAAAACATTGGATGATAAGGGCTTGGCTATTTTTGCACCATACTATGAAGCAAAAATGAAAAAGAAAGCCTTATCCTTGGAATAGCTATTTATACTGATAAAAGATACCGGTATCAAAAGGCGTCCACAAACATGCTTTTTGTCCGCAACTTTTAAGCCCGTTGTTAGCCCAGGTATTACAGGTATAAAACAGATTGTAATGTCCCTTTGCTTCGTAAAAAGCATCGTTTTTACTGTAGTTGGCATTGGTCACAATATGTATAAATTCTCCGTTCTCATTTGTGTCAAAACTTTTTTGTACAAATGCAATCAGTCGCAGATATTGCTCCTTACTGATATTAATCTTCACGCAGGATTTCCTTTCGTGCATCTGTTTATAAAAAGTGGCATGAATGGCAGAAGTACTTAAAGCAAATGCTGCTTTAAATGCTGTGCTGAATTTCAGATCCGCCCAGGTAGGCGTTTCAAGATAAAAGCCTTTATCGCCCCAGCCAAAAGCAATGAATTGAGCAAGTGTATCATTAGCAAGCGTATTGTCGAAATGAACGCTTTTACTCCAGTCTATACACTCATTCCTGACAGGCAATACCAGGTCTGTATGCACACCGTTGGTAAGAATATAAATAGTGATATCATTGTTTATCATATCTTCTCTTGCCACACTGATCCTGGATAACGAGAAAGCTAAAAGCAGGTAAATACCAACAAATAATACAAGGGCCAGTACAGAAATACCCAGGATCTTAAATATCTTCTTCAAAATGATGTGGATTTTATAAGTATAGATGGCATAAAAATAAATAATCCCAATAGAAAATGTTTATTTTTATTGAAATTTATAACCTATGGTCAGCAAACCACTACCAGGCGAATACACAAAATTTCAGGAAACTTACGTTAGCATGGTAGGGAATCTCCCCGTGCTGGATGTATTGATCGAATCAAAGAAAAACACGCACGCATTTCTTAGCAGTGTTCCGCTGGATAAGGAAGAATATGCCTATGCTGAGGGTAAATGGACTATCAAAGAAGTAGTGGGGCATATGATCGATACAGAGCGGATCTTCGCATACCGTCTTTTATGCTTTGCACGTGGCGAACAAAAGCCTCTGCCAGGCTTCGAGCAGGACGATTACGTACTGCAATCTTTTGCTAACGACCGGGTGTTATCTGATCTTGCAGACGAATTCAGAGTAATACGTGAATCTACCTTGTATCTCGTTCGGAACCTGAATGAAAAACAGTTACTAAATATTGGCACCTCTAGTGGAAACCCGCTTTCTGCAAGGGCATTGGTTTACATGATAGCTGGACACGAACTGCATCATATAAAAATCCTTAAAGAAAAATATATCTAGTATAACTCTGATTATTTCGTCTTATAATCCTTCCTGGAAAGGATTATAAGACGAAATAATCATCAGAGTTTAAAAAATATCTGCTTCTTATACAGCCAGTAACACAGGTACCATTCCAGGAATAATGTTACCAATGCTGACAATACCTTTATAGGTACAAAGATCGCCACTACCCCATTCACCCATTGCGCCCCTACAGTCTCAAAGAACACGTAGATAAAAATTGCATTCATACCTACTACCACTGCAATCCAGGTATACTTACTATGTTGCTTCACATCTATCCACCAATATAATGCGGCAAGAATCAATAACACCCATCCCACAGATGCGAGTACAAAACCAGCAGTACTGATACGTTTGATAATGGGCGATATATTACTTATATCTGCGCCAAAACCAAGTACCAATGCAATCACTCCTATTGCTAACAATGTAACCGTCTTTTTCGTACCACTGTTTGCTGTCATCAGGAATTTACCGGCTACCATTCCCCATACAGTATGTGCTGCTGTGGGAATAATATTAATCGCTACCCACCCATCAGGATTTATCTTTCCCATTAGCAAAGTATCTGCATATGCACCGAAGTTATGATACTCTGTAAATGGCTGATCAAATCCTGGCATTAATATCGTTCTGTATAATACATCATTCAATACAATCAGCAGTAGTCCGGCTATTATCTGGAATGTAAAAGATCTGCCTATAATCAGGTAAGCGATGATAGTGGTAACAGATAACTGGGTTAATACATTCCACAGTTCCCAAACGATCTTACCGGAATAGATACAATGTAATCCTGTACCCAGTAGAAACAGCTTCGCACTTCTTATCAGAATATGTTTGAAGTTTTGTCTCCAGGTGATGCCCTTCTTTCTTTTGCTCTCGAAAGAGATATACATGGCAGTTCCTGCCATGAACATAAAGGAAGGCTGTACCAGATCCCAGAAACGTAGTCCATGCCAGGGATGATGAAAGAATTGTTCTATCACTCCTCCCTCATGTAACTCTTTTATAGACTCATAAACCCGGCAACTTTCTGCGGCCAGTAAGATCATGATCATACCACGCATCACATCCAGCGACAATAATCGTTCCGATGATTTATTTAACTGTAATGGCATAATTCAGCTTATTATATCCTGTGTTTGCTTCCCATACATTCTCGTTAGCCAACCGCACACTAAAGGCTGGTTTCACCTTTAAAGCGGCATATTTATCGGGTAAATTCAGCAGCAGATCATAATTACCGGCACTGATACCTGCAGGCAAAGCAAAAGACTGCTGTAAAGTAATAGCACCTGTTAACCATTTGCGTACTTCGGTATTAAAGTCCAGTAAATAAACCTGGCCGGAAGTCGCATTCCGTAACACCAGTTGCACCGGCCGCGGATTGTATGGAGCGGCATAACCGCCGTTCTGCAGATGGATGAGTACAGACAGCGAATCGTTCAGCTGAAAGCTTGCATCTTTTAATACAAGCCGGTAGCCCAGTTTACGTTTGATGTTATCAAGGCACCCACCTATTTTCCAATCATTATTCACTTCAGGATTGTAATCCGCATTCAGAAAACTGTAATGCATATCACCAAATTCCTTTTCTGCATGACCAGTAGGCTCACAATCATTCTGGGGACTATATTCATCGCTGCAGGTTTCCCCTCCCACTACCACAAACTTGCTGTCCAGATTGTAGTAATTACGGAAGGCTGTAGTTGCTTCTTTTGGTGCTGACGAAGAATTACCATAATCAGCATAAGTACCGTAATCATTTGCACTGGCAAGGAAACAGTCATTATGAAATCCTATTCTTGCTTTATCAGTTCCCAATGCGGCTTCTGCAGATGTTAATGCAGCTGAAGTAGCAGGCGCATTTACACCATATATATAACGTTGTTTGATCTGCGGATAACGCACCTGCACCATTCTGTCTGTTGGTAATGCGCCAAGCATCGCACTCAATATCGCTGCCCTGTCGGTCCAGTTATTATCGTACAACTGACCTTGTCCATTTGAAGAAGCATCCCCAAAATAGTCTGTATAATAGTTCTCTCCCCAGGTACCAATAAAACCCAGCTGCACACAGGCAATCACATCTGCATTAGCCTGCAATACAGGTTTTAGCTGACTTATATGATTCAGCACAATACTCTTGGGAGCATCCCCGTAAGGAGAACAAATGAACTCCTCAGAACAACTACCGGCTGTTGCTGTAACAGTATAAGTAAATCGGGGAATCAGCTTTACCCCTGCTGTTCTGGCAGTAGCACAGTCTTTTGTTATATTGTTCAGGAATGCTGCGGGCAAGGCTTTTCCATTATATCCATCAAGAATAAAATACCTGAATACCAATGTGCTGATCACACTATAAGTAGTACCGGATACACTCTGTCCGGTACGGTAACCTGTCAACGTAGCAGCGTCCAGTGGATCATAATTATCTACTGAAGTTTCGGAATACCGGTAAAAACCACGCTCGGGGTTAGGAAAGTCTGCTGTACTCTCCGTATAGGTAATTGCAGTTGCTTTCAGAGCTATTTTATTGTCATCATCACTGTTGCTTTTTTTATCACAGCTGATGATCAATAGTGCAGAGATAAAGAATAACGATGGTTTCATTAATGAGGGTTTCATAAAGATGGGTTTGTTATAGGAGACTCCTCACGGAGTCTCCTGTTTATGATATTATTCAAATATAATATATTATTCAAAATTAATTAAGATAGACGGTTGTTTCCCATTTGGCATATTACCCAATGTTGCAGACCAATCACTCTTGGTTGCCTGTATCCCGATCCTGAAAGCACTTGTGGCTGCCATGTTTTTTATTTTGGAACGTACCAGCCGCATTTCAAACTTCAGGGTAGTACCATCCTGTACAACAGTTCCCACACTGTAAAATTCAGCAACACCTGTTGGTGTAAAGACAAATGCATCCTGTGTAGCGCCGGTGTGATTGTATACATCAAACCAATCTGCGAGAATACCACCTTCGATCAATACATCGTATCCACCATCAGGAAAAAGGCCTGGAAGTAATAAACCAGTAGTGGTACTATTATCTGTATCCATGTAAAAGTCAAAGATATCCCCGTTGGCCTTGTTTGAATTCATCTCAAAGTAGATGTACACATAGTTGGCATCATAATCAAACTTCGCCCTTTTGAAATAGGTTTCACCGGCACCGGAGGTAATGTCATAAGTAGTAACATTATCCCAGTCGGATAAAGTATTATCATCCAGTTTTACAGGTGATGATTTAGCAATATATACCACAGTAGAAGCTTCGGTTACACGACCTTCTTTTGTGGTAGCATACAGGGTAGGTACATACTTCCCTTTACCCGGATAAGTATGTACAGGACTGGCATCAGTAGAAGTTGTACTGTCTCCGAAATCCCATTTATAAGACACTGCTCCTGTGGTTGTATTCGTGAACGTTACATCATATCCGTTAATGCTTACAGCATAAAAGACATCCGCCTCTGGCGTATCTTTATCTTTTTTACAGGCACTTAATACAGTTACCAGTAACAGGAAAGAAAATATATGTTTGAGTTGCATAATGATACTTCATTAAAAAATGAATAAATAACTAATCAGGGATTCTGCTGACATAATTTATTAGTCTGTACTTCATCTATCGGTATGTAATAGATGATCCTGTTGTTATCCCAGTTAATGATCTCATTGTTATAATTAGCAGGCTGCGTGCTAAGGTCGATATCAGACTCCTTTAATCCGGGCAGATGATATCCCCAGTAGGTGCGGTTCATACTTAGTTTATTCCGGTATACATCAAAAGTACGATGCCCTTCAAAAGCCAGTTCAATACGCCTTTCTTTTAATACCACTTCCAGTGCGGTTTTATCTGCCGGTACTTTTCCTTTGTATAGGGAACTGTCCAGTCCGCGGTTCTTACGGATCATATCCACATCATTAAGTGCAGCAGTTATATCACCCTTTTTAGCTTCTGCTTCTGCTTTGTTCAGGTACATTTCAGAGATGCGGAACATGATAGGTGAACTTAATGTAGGACTACCCCCCTGGAAAGAGAACTTAGTAATATAATACATCTCGATACCGTTCTTCTTTTGCAAATTACTATCCGCGTCTCTCGCAGGTACAATGTAAGACCAGCGTATATCTTCCTGATGCTCAGACATAGTATCCCTTAAAGAAGCAGAAGCAAACTCCTCTCCCCATCCGGAGTTACCATCAGAATAGATCATGGAAGCAATAGAACCTTCCTTACCATAATCATCCACTGTTGTAAAAGCTACACACAGAATTGTTTCTGTACTGGTAGCAGCATTTGCAAACATAGTAGGGTAATTTGCAGCTGTCGCAATGCTGAATTTTCCTGAGTTGATTACTTTATCTGAGAAATAAATTGTACTATCATTATCACCTTTATATAAGAATACCCTGGATAACAATGCCCATGCGGCTTCCTGCGAAGCATACTGTACACCACGTGAAGCAGTCATAAGATCTGCACCTTTTTCTGCATCTGCAATAATAGAAGCATACACCTCTGATATTGTTGATCTTGCCTTGGAAGAAGGATCACTGGTAGAGGTACGCAATATAATACCATTCCCGTTCGGGTCCTGCGTATAAGGTCTTGCATAAAAACGAGCAAGGTTGAAATGACAGAAGGCACGGAGAAAATAACACTCCCCTATCAGCTGTTGTACACTTGCATCAGGATTGCTGATAGTTTGTGCCGCCTCAATAACCGTATTCACATCATTAATGATCTTATAAGAGATATACCAGAAATAACGGCTGTTCGTCTGCGTAGGGGTATGATTAAGAGAAAAACTGTAATAAAGTGGATCGGTGGTTGTTTGCCCGCATACGATATCATCACTGGCAAAGTCACTCATCTGGAAGTACTGACGCAGGTACATGTTATTAAGGTCTGTAGTACCGTTAAATTCCACATGATCCTTGAAGAGCGAGTAAGCACCATTCAGTGCATTCTTCAGTCCCTGAATTGTATTGGTTAATGTGCCGGTAGTTAATGAATCACTTGGTGTCACATCCTTCAAACAACCGGTAATAAGCAGCGGTAAAGCTAATATGATGATGAAAAATCTTGTTCTCATGGTCTTGATCGTTTTAACTAAAACCTGATGTTGATGTTAAACAGAAACTGACGGTTGTTCGGATACTTGAAATCCGAAACGCCTGGCATTACATTACTACCAGGGGTGATAGTAGTACTGGGATCCTGTCCCAGGAATTTTGTGAACGTGTATACATTGTCTGCTGTCAGCGACAATGTAACACCATCCATATGCCAGTGACTGATCAACGATTTAGGTAATGCATACGATAATGCAATGTTGCGGATAGATAAGAAACTACCATCCTTTAAATAACGGGTAGATGTTTCTGTTGAATTGGCAGCATTCTGCGGACTAGGTTCCGTTGCAATATCTCCGGGTTTAGTCCATATTTTATAGTCCTTCGGCAATACAATTTGATTATAGTAAGGTTCATTACCATCATTCATTACAAACCGTAGTGTATTGCTGAACACTTTATTTCCAGACAGGAAATATGCATTCACACTCAGAGAAATATTTTTGTATGTCCATTGTGAATTGAATCCACCCTGGAACTTAGGTAATGCAGAACCTACTTCCTGGTAGGTAGCACTGGCATAATCAGAAGTGGCTGCTCTTGAAATGATCTTACCATCTGCATCCTTATTTACTACTTCCCATTGGGGAGCACCCGTTTCTTTATTTACACCCAGCCATTTCGGCATATAGAACTCATACAGGTTACCTCCATTCCGGTAAATCTGTGAAATGCTCCATGTTGGCTGTGTACGGGTGATATCACTGGGCAACTGTTGCAGTTTGTTACTATTGAAGCTGATATTAAAATCAGTAGTCCATTCGAAATTCCTTGTTTTGATATTCACAGTATTGATACCTAATTCAATACCATTATTAATCACCTGCCCTACATTCTCCCAACGTTGTTCAAAACCAACAGAAAGTGGTTGCGGCACCTGCAACAGCAGTTTTTTAGTAATATTATTATAAGCATCCACAGTCAGATTGATCCTGTTAAACAGGCTGAGGTCAATCCCTACATTTGCCTGCTCTTTACTTTCCCAGGTCAGATTCGGACTAGGCAGCTGTGAAGGAGTAGCGGCTGTTCCTCCATTATACTGACTGTTCAGTGAATAGAGCCCCAGGTAACGGGAAGAACCAATGTCCTGTGTACCCGTAACCCCATAGCTAGCTCTCAGCTTCAGTGTATTTATAAGTTTGTTATCTTCCAGGAAACCTTCTTTACTGATCAGCCATGCTGCTGATATAGATGGGAAAGAACCATAACGATGACTGGAAGGAAACGCGGTAGAACCATCTACACGGTAAGATCCTGTGATGTAATATTTATCCTTATAACCATAATTCAACTGAGAAATAAATGACTGGATAATAGCCGCATCACTGGAGCCTGTTACAAGCTGATTATTGGATACTACATTCAACACTTTCAGTCCTTCCGGCAATCCTTTACCGGATGCTCCCAGTATTTCTGTTTTACTGTTTTCTATCGCAATACCGGCCAATCCACTGATCGAATGATCACCTTTCTTAAAACTAAACTTTAACAGGTCGTTGGATATGATACCATATGATAATGTACTCAACTCATTCAGATATCCGGTACCATTATACTGTCCTGCCACTACAGGAGAATAATAATCCGTTCCCTTGTTATAACCTACAGCCGCCCGGTTACTGCTGGAGAATGATAACCAGTCTGTGATATTCACATTCAATCCCAGATCGTAGTTTACATCAAAGTTCTTATAAGGGTGATTGGAATTTTTAATTGTATGAATAGGATTTATCTTATCCCTTGACCACCATTTGAAAGTGGAATTACCATCTACATATACCGGTTGTCCTTTACTGTCATATGGATTATCCCATGGCATGTTCAGATAAGCGTTATACACATCCTCATAGTTGTAACTCTTTCCGGAAGATCCGCTGATGTTGATATTATTAGTTACACTCACATTTTTTGAGAAATGATAGGTAGAATTACCACGCAGGTTTACCCGCTGGTAACCGGTATTCATGAAAGTACCTTTTTCATTATAGTAAGAAATCCCGGTATAGTATTCGTTCTTCTCTGTACTACCACTGGCAGAAAGATAGATATTCTGCATTGGTGCTGTTTCAAACATTGTAGTCAGCCAGTTATAATTCTGGTTCTGTAATGTTTTAGGACGCTCACTATAAAACTTAAGGATATCTATTTTGTAAGAGTTATTTGTAGTACCCGGAATATAATCACGGTAATATTCTTTCTGACGATCATACAACTGGCTGCCATTCATCATCTCCATTCTCCCAAAATCCGGTGTACGGAATCCCGTGGTTACCTTTGCTTCAAAACGTGTTTTACCCAGCTTTGCTTTTTTGGTTGTAACGATGATCACCCCTGCATTGGCCTGAGAACCATACATAGCAGTAGCACCTGCATCTTTCAGTACGGTAATATTTTCCACATCATTGGGATCATAATTACCGCCGATAATACCATCCACTACAAACAGCGGGCTCTGTGATGCATTCACAGAAGAAACGCCGCGTAGCCTGATTTCGGAAGAAGCCCCTGGCACACCGGAACTGTTCACTACCTGTAAACCCGCAACCTTTCCCTGCAACATGGAACCAACATCATTGGTGGTCACATCCTTTAGTTTATCAGATGACACCACACTTACAGCACTGGTCAGTTCACTCTTTTTCTTATCACTATATCCCACAACAACTACCTCATTAAATTTGCGGGTATCCTCTTCCAGTGATACGTTGATGCGGTCACGTGCAGCTACTTCTTTTGTAACATACCCGATATTGCTGATAACCAGCACATCTTTACGTTGAAGCTCCCGTAATGTAAAGTTCCCTTGTGCATCTGTCTGTGTACCCTTGCGCGTACCTTTTACCAGTACCGTAGCTCCTGGTAATGGTGCACCCGCAGCTGTATTTACTTTCCCGCTGATAGTGATCAGCGTATCGGCATAAGTCGCCGGCGGAGTGAATACTACCGGCTTAATAATGAAGCTATTCCCTTCATGGGAATACATCACCAGTTGATTCTTCAGGCACAGATCCAGCACCTCCTGTATGCTGGCATCTTTTACCTGTAAAGTAACCGGTTTGGCACTGGAAAGTACCTTTTCAGAATATACAATTGAAACTCCCGTTTGTGTAATAATCTCTGCAAACACCTGTTGGAGTGGCACATCTCTCACGGCTAAAGTCACCTTCTGGGAGTATCCCGCCGCAGATACATGCAAACAGGTCACTAACAGAACAAATGCGGTCAATTTCATAACCAGGCAAATTTTGGTTGTTAGCCCGCGCACACAGCGGGCCATTACATTACAATCGAAATGCATACTTTTGTAGTGTTTGGTAGTACTTAAATGGTCTTACAGCGATTATTAAAGGATACCAGATAAATTGCCGGAGGTGTTGCGAGCATCTCCGGTTTTATAAGGGTCCTTCCCCCTTTGATTGAATTAATTGCTTGATTGAATTGCCGGTGTTTTACCGGACAGCTGCTTAAATTCTGGTTTAATTAATTTCTACTGATTTTGATTTTCACTACCCTACGGCAGTACAATTACTTTCCTTCCTTCTATTCTGAAATGATTATAACCGCTGCCTTCCAGCAGACTTAATACTCCTGAAAGATTCAGGTTTCTGCCTATTCCTCCACCGTATAGTTCTTCACTTGGTTTGGCCGCATATACAATATCTACATCGTACCAGCGGGCCACTTCACGTAGAATGGCGGGCAAAGCCATATTGTTAAATACAAATAAGCCGTTTTTCCAGGCTGTTACTTTCTTCAGATCGGCATCCTTCACCGAGATAGCATGATTTTGGTTATCCAGTACTGCCTGTTGGCCGGGCTTTAGCAATTGCAGCGCAGGCCCTTCTTTTACCTGTACACTACCTGTTAATAACGTGGTGTTCACCGTAGTTTCATCAGGGTAAGCCATCACATCAAAGTCGGTACCCAGTACCTGAACTTCCATGTTGCTAACCATTACCCGGAACGGTTGTGCAGCATTCTTTGCTACTTCAAAATATCCCTGTCCTTCCAGTTCTACAATTCGTTTTTCACCGGTAAATGCAGTAGGATACCGGAGTGTGGATGCTGAATTCAGCCAGACTTTTGTACCATCTGGCAATACTAATTTGAACTGCCCTCCCCTGGGCGTAGTTAACTTATTATAATGTACACCGGTACCATCCCCATGGGCGGCGTACAATAATTGTCCATTTTGTTTCCGTATGGCTACCTGCCCCTGCCTGATCACCTGATTGCCGGTACTGTCCAGCGTAACGGTAGAACCGTCTGCGAGCGTCAGCACCGCCTTGTTTATACCCGGGGCAATATCCGTTTCCTGCACCTTAACAAGCATCTTTTCCGGTGTTTTCCGGTTTAACAGCCAGTAAGCGCTGCCTGCCAATAACAACACCACTGCCGCGGCGGCTATACGGGTAAATGAAAAGATCCTTGCACGGACAACGGGTGCCGGTGCAAGGATCTTCTCATAAATATCCTCAAAGTCTAATTCAGGTACAGTTGTGTCTGCCCCATAAACATCTCCCATGAAGCGTTTTAACACTTCCTCACTGTTTTCTCCCCCTATATAACTGAATAGTTCCTCCAGTTCCTCTCGGCTGCAGGACTTATTCAAATAACCTTCCAGGAGGTATTGTATTCTTGACGGATCAGGCATATAAGTATAAAGACGAAGCAGAAAACAAACAGGACCGTCAAAAAACAATATTTTTTTAAATTATGGTTTTACCCACCTGTTAATGGTATTCTCATTGGTTTCAAGCACTATTTTATACATGTTTGCCGGCAATTGTTGCACATTAATAAGGGCATGTTCGTTTTTCACCGGCACCTCTCCCAACAATTTATATTCATCAGTTCCTCCGGTTTTGAAGTCATTGGTGGTAGTCACCCATATTTTCACTCTCCCGGTATCCTGCATAGCCTGCCATTTCAGGTCTATATTTCCCTGGATATAATTTGCTACAGCATTAGTAATAGCTACTTTACCGATCAAAGACACCCCATCTACCTCACGGGTGGTATGTGCCGGAATAGTAAGATCCATAAACTTCGCTATAGTAGGCATGATGTCCACAATAGCGGGTTCATAATACCGGGCATAATCATTCAGTTTGGGATAGTTCGTAACCATCCAGGTGCCACGTTGTCTTGCAGACTGCCCACCATGATTCTTTCCGGTGCTTTCATCACGGCCATGATCTGTGGTGATAATGATCATCCAGTCTTCCGCAAATTTTTGCTGCCGGTAAGTGATCGCATCCCAAAGCCGGCCCATCTGTTTGTCCATCATCTCTACAGCAGTGTAGAACTGCGGACTGTCACCATACATATGGCCCATATCATCTGTATATTCCAGGTACACCCAGGAAAGATCAGCAGCCTGTTTTTTAATTCCCTCAGCAGCTTCTGAGATTACCTTCTCATCAATAGCATGCATGAAGTCCCGCTGTTTGTCATGTTTGAAATTCACGGTATCCAGTTCATAACCATCAGCATGAAAATCTATATAAGTATCCAATGCCAATTTGGTACGATTATCAAGCCAGCTGGAATAGATAGCCGTCTTTTTACCGGGATACTGTGTTTTCAACAGCCTGAAAATGTTGTAGTAATTATAATTGGGAGCAGTGATATCATTATCAGGCACATTGTGTTTATTCACCCATACACCAGTTAGCAAACTGTTATACCCCACCGCTGAAATAGTAGGTGTTTGTGAATAGGTATCTTTATCACCACCCACATGCATACGGGTATAATTACCGGCAGCTTTTATACGATCTATATTAGGTGTAGCCAGTCTTTCAATAACATCTGCAGGAATACCATCAGCAATAACAAATACTACTTTCTTTATTTTCTGTGCAGATAAAGAGCCGGCAAATAATAAACATCCTGCAAATGCGATATATAATTTCTTCATGACTTTGGATTAAAAAGGGCCAGCCAGTTACCAGCCGGCCCATACAATATAATAAATTATTCAGCCTTTAATAACCACATCACGCCATTGATATTATCCCCTTCCGGATACTGACGGGAGATAGCTTCATTCACATGCTGCTGGTTATTCTGTAATTCAGTTTCAGGATACATCCACCGCGCAGGCACCTTCTTATTGTTCAGCACTCCGTCGCCCGATACATCAAACACAGGCAAACCAGTGCGGCGTTGCTCATAGAAGAATTGCCAGCCGCCACTCAGGAAAGAAGCCAGATATTTCTGCGTCATTACTGTTTCCAGGCTGTTAACTGCAGGATAAGGATTCAATTGCAGATAAGCAGTAATCTCAGCCTGGGCTATACCATAAAACTGCATAGAGGCTGTTACTCCTTTATTGTAGTAATCAGCAGCACTGCCACTTATCCAGCCACGGATCACACCTTCTGCAAGAATAAATTGCAACTCAGGATATCCCAGTGCCACACTAGGTTCATTTACCGGGTTATTGTAATAACGTTTCTTAATTCTGGAGGCTTCTCCCGCTAATATGCGTACGCTGTTTTTATCAAGAGAAGCACTACCTTTTACACCCCCATACGCATTAAAATCATTATCAGGTAATGCAGCATATTTAGGTGCTTTTTCTGCAAAAGCGAATAACCTTGGGTCTTTCAGTCCTTTCAGCAGATCCATAAATGTCTCCTCCATATAATAAGCTGTTTGCAGATCATTACTGTTATAATGCTTATAACGGTTATCCTGCAGATCATAAAATGTTAGCTGACCATTATCCCCATTACCTGTCAGCAATGGATAAGTAGTGGGATCATTTACGATAGCAGCAAAACGTTTCTTTACTTCTATTTTAGTATTATTTCCTTTCTGAGATAAGCTTATCAACACCCTGAGTGAAAGCGTATTGATCAGTTGTTTCCATTTAGTCATCTCTCCTTTATACACAATATCTCCCTGTACAGATGCAGTAGACGAAGTGATCAGCTTATTCGCCTCATCCAGATCATTCAGGATAGACAGGAAAATATCTTCCTGTTTATCGTATACCGGCGCACCGTTTCCTTCATCTCCTTTCATGGCTTCACTGTACGGAATATCACCGAAAGTATTGGTCAGTTGTAAAAAGTACCAGGCATTGAAGAATTTAACCAGTGGGATATACTCCGGTTTTCCCATACGGTTTGCTTCCTGTTCCATTTTCTCTACCTGTAATAATTGAGAATAAGGATTAAAAGAAGCTCTTGCCCATCCATAATACTGTTCGTTAGAAACGGAGTTGTTAAACACCATTTGTCTGGTAGCCAGAGTAGCACTCAGATCTAATACCTCAAAGGCATTTTGTTCTACACTATTCAACAACAGATCTGGCGTAGCTATGGTTGAATAATTAGGATCTATCTGAAATTCTTCGAATTTTTTACAACCGGCAGCCATGATCAGCAACAGGGTTGTTATAGTATATATCTTTCTCATGATCGCTGATGGTTAGAATTTAAGATTAACATTAAAGCCCATACTCCTTGTAGAAGGCGTTTGTAAATTATCAGCACCTGCATCCGGATCCACATTAGGCATTTTAGAGAACAATAACAGATTTCTACCTACTGCAGACACTTCTGCACTATGGAAGAAGCTACCTTTCAGCCAACTACCGGGAACTCTCCAGGTAAGTGTTACTTCTCTTAACTTCAGGAAGGTTTGAGAGAAATAATTGTAATTATTGTTTGCACCATTGCTGGTTTGCTTCATATAAGCGATATAGTTAACCGTGTTTGTATTTGGTGCAAACGTGCGGGTATCAGTAATTATATTTCCGTCGTCATCATAACTGGCAGCACCACCTGTTACCACTACACCTTTACCTACATAAGTAGCTTTTCCTGCATTGGCATCATCCCTGAACTGATTTACTGTACCAGGGTTGGTACCACCCCACCACATTTTCTGATTGGTTGTTGAATAGATCATTCCACCAATACGACCGTCTACCAGGAAACGTAAACTAAAGTTTTTATAGCTGAAGCTATTCTCTATACCATAGATCCAGTCGGGATCCTGATTACCTACAGAACGTTTGAAAACATCTTTCAGCGGATATCCGTTTGAGTCGTAAATAATGTTTCCTGAAGCATCTTTCTGGTAAACGTCTGCAAAAACCATATCTGTTCTATCTCCTTCTTTCAGATAATTAAAACGTTTAACAGTACCGGAAATATCTTTAAGATAACGACGGTAAGTACTAAGATTCACCATTACATCCCATCTGAAATCAGCTTTACGGATAGGATTGGCAGTGATTACTATTTCCAGACCTTTGCGCTGATATACATTACCATTTTCCTTCTTGTAGTTATAACCGCTACCCAGTGAAATAGGAACAGATAAAATGTTATTATAGTCTTTCGTCTGGAAGTAAGTAAATTCCACACCTAGTCTGTTACTAAAGAACTTTGTATCTACCCCCGCTTCCCAGCTGTCTGATGTTTGCGGACGCAATGATTTATTATAGATCACATCCCCATAAGTTAGTGATGGTACAGTATTCCAGATAACTCCTTTGCCATAGGAAGGCAGATATGCATAGGTATAAGCATTATCATCCAATGTACCGCTGGACACCCTGGATAAAGATCCTCTCGCTTTCAGGAAAGAGAACCATTCAGGCAATTTAACTAATTGGGAAACCACCACTGCACCAGTTAAGGATGGATAGAAGAAACTATTATGTTCAACAGGTAATGTAGAGATCTTATCATTACGCCCTGTTACAGAGATATACAGTGCATTATACAATTCAAGGTCTACAAGTCCGTAGTAGCTGCGGGTTCTCCGCTCTTCAATACCATTGGTGGCAGTTACAGGGCTGGTTGAATTATTCAGATTATAAAACCCGGGAATCGTTAACCCGTCTGTATTACTCTTATTATATTTATAGTTGCGATAGTAATTAGAGCCTCCTCCCTGTACATGGATCTTAAACTTATCACTGAAAGTATGGTTGTAATCCACAATAACATCAGATACAATATCGAAATAACCTTCTGAGGAAACGGTATACTGTCCTCTCGATTTATTACCATATCCTATATAACTTTTAGGTTCGTTATAGTTACGGTTAAGCCCATACTCATTAATACCCGTGCGGAACTTTGCAGTAAAGGACGGACTAATCTGATAATTCATGTCCACTGATCCAAAAGTATTATCCTTGTTATACCCACGCAGATACTCATATGCCTGGAAGTACGGATTGTTATAATAAGATGTATTGAAATGCCGTTGTAGCACCCCTTCTTTTCCCGGTGCCCAGTAATTACGCAGGTCACGTACATCCACGTCCGGTCCTGTCCACAAAACCAGGTTATACAGGTAGTTGGTAGGACCATATCCTGTTTCAGGGAAGTTTTTTGTATACTCCTTATTGTAGCTGATCCTTGCATTAATGCTGAATGCATCACTGAGGTTATAATTACCAGCCATATTAAAAGAAGTATTTTTCAGATCAGTATTAGGAACAATACCCTGCTGATAGATATGTGAAGCAGATGCCCTGAAACTTCCTTTATCGCCCGATTTTGTAAAGCTCACGTTATTACTGGAAATGACACCGGTACGGAAAAAGTTCTTCACATTATCCTTACCTCTTGATAGAAAAGGTATCGGCACTAATTTACCTGTAACTGGATCCACCGGGCTGTTAAATTGCGTGGTTTCAAAATAACCGCTGGGAGTAGAAGGATCCCTCTGATCCAGTTTAGGCCCCCATATCCATCCACCACCTTCTTCAGAACCACCTCCACCATCAACATAAGCATACTTTCCGGCATCCCCATTTCCATAAGTTGATTGCACTTTAGGGATGCGGATAAAGCCGGTCTGGAATTGCGTAGATGAATTAAACTCTACACTCAGATCTTTACCACCACCTCTTTTAGTGGTAATCATAATTGCACCATTCTGACCAATAGATCCATACAATGCAGAAGCAGAAGCACCTTTCAGTACCGTCATACTTTCCACATCATCAGCATTGATCTTGAAAAGATCTGCCGACTGATCAGGGATTCCATCGATAACAATCAGTGGTTTTCTTCCACGTAAAGAGATTTCAGGATCCTGAAAAAGATCGGATTTATTACGGATAGTCAAACCGGCTACCTTACCTGTCAGAGAACTGATCACATTCGATTCACGGGCTTTCACCAGTTCTGCTCCTTTTACTTCCTGTGCAGCATAACCCAGTTTGGCTTTCTCTTTTTTGATACCTAAAGCAGTTACCACAACTTCAGATAATTTCTTTTCATCATCCGGCAATGTTACCTGGTAGCTGGTGGTTGCTCCCACAGTGATCTGTTGGGATACATAACCAGTGAAGGAAATAATCAGTACATCACCTTCAGATACTTTTATCTGGAAGTCCCCATTATCATTAGTGATAGTACCCCTTTTAGTTCCTTTCACCATTACAGATACACCGGGAATAGGCTGTTTCTTTGCATCCGTTACCTTCCCTGAAATCGTCTTTTCTTCAGGCGCAGGAGCAGTTGTAGCTACAGATGAACGGATAATAATATTATTGTCCAGGCATTTGTAATTAAACGTTGCCTGACTGGCCAGCAGCTGTAATACTTTTTCCAGTGAGGCATTTGGTGCATTTACATTTACCTTTCTTTTCATCAGACCTGACTGATCCATACAAACAATAGAATACTTTGTTTGCTGCTCAATCATCTCAAACACATCTTCCAATGGTTTATTCTGCACAGAAATTGAACAGGGCACTTTTTGAAGATCCATCAGTGAAGTTGCTTTTGCAATAGCAAAGCTGTGTAGAAAAATATGGCATAACAAGACACACAAGAGTATCCTGCCATGTTTTGGCATTAGGCTTTTGTACAAAAAATGCATATATAGGTGTTTATATTTTTACTTTATTCGTGAGATGTATACGTTCTTTTCTTTAATGGTGTAATCAATATCATTGGCTGCTTTAATCATATCCAGCACATACCGGAGTGGCTTGTTACTGAATTTTGCGAAGAGCATATAGTTCGCAGTTTCAGGATCAGCAAAAATGATCTTAACATCATACATCTTTTCAATCTTTGCTGCTGCTGATGCAAAACTTTCATTACGGAATACGAGTAATGCCGAAGCCCATCCGGTAACTGCTTCTACATCATAATTACGCTGATAGCAGCGATCTTCACTGGCATTATAATATAACTGCTGTCCTGGCTGAAGGTTATAGGCATGTTGCTGTGCGATCACCTGTACCTTACCCTCTACAAGGGATACAGCGGTATCAGATACATTGAATTTTGTACCCAGTACACGCACAGATAATTTTCCGGCAAGTACTGAAAATGGTTCATGTGCATCTTTACGCACTTCAAAAAACGCCTCTCCATATAAGGTAATATCACGGTTTTTCTCTCCAAAGTTTTTAGCATATCTGATCCTGCTACCCGGTGCAAGATCCACCAATGTTCCATCTGCCAGTTGCAGGTGCATTACCTGTCCGGGCCCTGATACCGTTTCAATATATGCATTGCCCTGATGGCTAAAGAAGAAAGCACATGAAATAACAACAACGGCTATCATAGCGGCAGCGGCGGCATATTTCCGGTAAATATTTCTCCTGGAAGCTGCTATCTTATATTTAACATTATTTAATCCGGCATTCATCACTTCATTATTTGCCGGTTGTTTATCCACATTCCATATTTCCTGCAAGGCAGAAAAAGTTTGTCTGTTCTCGTTTGATTCCTCTAGCCAGCCTGTCAGAAAAAGTTCCTCTTCGGTTGTAGTTTCTGCATTTAAATGACGGATAATCAATAAATAAAGTTCCTGCTGTTCCAACGATCCATATGTTTTATAGCAGAAAGACGTATTTCAGGAAAAGATTCGTGACAGGAAAAACGGAGTTAACAGTTTGGTAATATTGGAAGGTAATCAGAGGGGAACGGGATATGATGCCTTCAATGATTTAAGTGCACGGAACATATGTGTTTTCACAGAGTTCACTGAGATATTCAGCAGTCCCGCAATCTCTTCATAGCTGAAACCTTCATAGCGGTTCAGTTGAAACACCAGACGCATTTGTGGAGGAAGTTCATTAATCAGGTGACGGATACGCAACGTTACATCTTTATACATCAGCAGATGATCTGGTTGCTGGTAGCCTGCTGCGGGGGGTTCGGGTGCGCTGTCTTCTGGAATGCTGAATATAACTTTACGCTTACGGTAATAATCGAACACCCTGTTCTTCACAGCAGTATACAGATAGGCTCTTAATGTATTGGTGATGTTGATTTGTTTCCGGTTATGCCAGAGACTGCAGAACATTTCTGCAACGATATCTTCTGCTTCATCAGTAGGATAAGGGATTAACACCTTTGCAAAGTTCAGCAACCCTTCATAATATCTTTTGAAGATAGTATTAAAGGCATCTTCACTGCCGGAGATAAATAATTGCAGGCATTTGTCCTCTTCAAAAAAATCCTGGTCCATGACAGCACGAAACTAAATAATAGCCTCCGCTTTCAATGTTAGCTTTTCATTAAGGATGCCAACACGAACAATATACCTAAAGGGCCTCCATGTTGCACAAGAAATTGTCTGATGTAACGGAGTGTTTCTACCTGCACATTCTTCACCCTACTTTTGGACAACCGCAATTGCTGAGCAATGGCTTCGTGGGTCATGCCCTCCTGCCGGCTCAATCTGAAAATAGTCTGCTGCTGTTCAGTTAGTTGTGTAAAAGCCCTGTTAATCAGTTGCTGACTTTCCCGGGCATGTAGTTGTTGCTCAATCCCATCTGCCGGGGTGGAAATGTTGGCCCATACATTGTCTAATAACCGTTGTTGCTGTGCAATCTTCCGGAGGTGGTCGAGGGTTTTATTCCGGGCTATCATGAAGATGTAATTACCGATATTGTCAATAGGAGGCAATTGTTCCCGGCTGGTCCATAGTTTCAGAAAGGTTTCCTGTAAGATGTCTTCTGCATCTACTGCAGAATGGGTAAGATGATAAACAAATGCCGATACCGTCCTGCTATGCCGGTCATATAGCTCCCTGAAGGCATTTTCATCCCCTTCTCTGAACTTTAGCAATAATTCCGTATCTGTAACTGCCTGCATTGGTGAATCTCCTCGTATCCACTTAAAAATACAAAAAAACTCATCTTATTCACAGTTCAGTTATAATTAACGGATCATAAGTGTGCTAAAAGCCCACTTATGATCCGTTAAAGAAAGAAATATATTAGTTAGCCGTTTCGTCCGCACCAATATCAACACGGGTACCCTGTTTACGGGTTTGTTTATCAATATCCAGTTCCTGATATCCGGTTACAAAAGCAGGATCTCCGGCATTAATGCAGGCAGAACCACTGGCCAGATGGAAATTGGTAGCACTCACTAAACCCGGTGTGCCATAGGTTGAATGTGCATCCAAACCCGTTGCAGTTGTAAAGTCAGCCAGTGAACCATATCCGGTTTGAGTAATACCACCCCAGTCGAAAGCAACATTGGTAGCAACACCGGAAACAGAATAGTAACGGTTATAATCCATTGACAGGTTGGTAGAGGCATAGCCAAGCAGGGCAATCACTTCCATGTTAAATTGATTGCCTGACTGAATGATATTATTCTTAATCTTTAAGTAGTCAGTATTCTGAAGATTGATCTCTCCTATCCATCCATCTTTGGTATTATTCTTATAGAAAACATTATTGGTAATAGAAGAATTGGTCACTTTGCTATTGGCCTGATTGGAACCCATAAAAATACCTGCATCAATATTATTGTATATGAAATTATCTCTTATATTGATGTTATCTGCCGTATAATTATTGTTCTCGCAACCTACGGAAACTCCTGTACCATTCTGGTAGATGGTATTTCCTTCAACATTAACATACTGGGCACCATCCACATAAATACCAGCGCTTACAGCAACAGGAGATACACAATGATGTACTATGTTATACTTCACATTACCATTGCGGGCATAATTTACACTCGGCGTTGGATTAGCCCATGCATAATGACCAGCAATATCTATCCCGATATTTCTATTATGATGAACCACATTGCTTTCAATCAGGAAGTTTTCAATGTTTCCATTCAGCGTAAGTGATTCACTGTACCCTGTATTACAGCTGTAGATCTCATTACTGCCAATATAGATCTTGTTGTAGGAAGTTGCTAAAGAACCTACTACCACCAGTGGATTGGCATTATCACCAGAACCAGCTACAGCCGTGGAATCGGCCGTGTAACCGATATTATACAGCTTACAGGAAGTAACCTGTATATCAGTACCGGCGCCGCTAATATTAATACCGGAAGCATTGGCCCGGATATTATTGGCGATTCTGATGTTGTTAATCCGCAGATGACTTTTACTGCTGATGCTGATCATCGCTCCCTGTGTACCACCGGCAGTACTGGCACCATCAAGAATTACAGTTCCTCCGGCATAATTGGTTAATGTAATTGGTGAAATAGAATCTGCGCCGGAATTAGGCCATACCAGCCTTTCACTATAAGTACCTCCTGCTACCCAGATAGTAGCACCGGCGCCATCGGTCGTTTTATTCAGGGCAGCCTGAATAGTTTTAAGTGCTGTAAGATCAGTAGTACCGGTATTGGCATCATTACCAGTGGTAGCATTCACATAATAATTTGTAACGGCTAAAGTAGAAACGGCCAATGCATCTTTATTGTTGAGCCGGTCAACATTCTCCTTTTTACAGGCGGAAGCTACTAAAATGAACATGCATACTGCAAGTGTGTTTCTCATAGTAAAACTACATTTAAGGTGAGTAGGTTTGGGTTATTCTCATAGTAAAGACGAAGATGAGAATCCGTAGGACCGCCAAAAACAAAAATTTATTCTTAATAAAAACAAAGCCGCCCCCGGAATACAGGGACGGCTTCACTTTTTTCAGCAAAACAGACTATGCTGGTAATATCTTTAAAGCAAGTGCAATTGTTTCTTGTTTGCCTTCCGGCAATTTCACCGCCAGTCCATTTTCATTGCGTTCAAAAGTGAGAGACTGATGACCGCCCAGCAATGCTACACTTCCTATTTTACCTGGATAATGAATACTTCCTGATGCAAGCGATTTTACAACCACCTGCCCGTTTGCTGGCATTCCCAGCACAATGCAATAGAGCGCGTCCCCTTTCAGTGTGAAGCGTATATCTTCTGCACCAAAAGGTTTCCCTTTCCCTTCATTGAATCCCTGTGCAGATAAAGGTGCTGCACCTTCCATAGCCGGTCCTTCTCCAAAAATTTTCCACGGAGTAGTATCATAAATGCTCTCACTGTTCTGCGACATCCAGGCGGTAATACCGGCCACTACTTCCTGCTCATCACTGTCGATAGTACCATCTGCACGAACAGGGATACTTAACAACAGGTTTCCATTTTTACTCACTACATCTGCCAGTGTATGGATAATCGTTTTTGCGCTTTTATACCCGTGATTCTCGTAGATGGAGCGGTCGTAATGCCAGCTGCCTATACAAGTATCTGTTTGCCATACAAACGGCTCTATACGATTACTCTGTCCCCGTTCTATATCCCATACCATACATTTACGCTGTTCCTCATCCAGGATTTTTCCGTTTAATACAGCTTCCAGTTTGCCATGTTTTTTAATACTGCTGTTATACAGGTGTGCCGCAATACGCAATCCCGCATCGCTGATGGGGTACAGCGGTAATATAGTATCATCAAAATAGATCAGGTCAGGCGAATACTTATTAATCAGATCTGCTGTGCGGTTATAAAACTTTTCACAATACTCTTTGTCTGGAATACTGGCTCCCTCAGCAGCATCCCAGCCCCATATTTTATGAATACTACCATTATCTGCTGAATTTTTACTCAGAGGATGATTCTGTGCATACAATGCCTGCGGGTCCAGTCCATCCCACCAGGTGCCCTTCCCATCGGCTTTTGTGAGTTTACCATCATAAGGAATGCCTGCCATTGGTCCTGCCTTATCTGCTCGTTGTGCCACTTCATACCAGGTCCAGGCGTGGGCCGCGTGTACACTCACGCCAAAGTGTACCCCCTGCTTACGTGCAGCTTTCGCCCATCCTCCTATAATATCCTTTTTAGGTCCTAATTTTGTTGCATTCCAGGGCTGGTACTTACTATCATAATTATCGAAGTTGTCGTGGTGGTTGGCCATGGCTACAAAGTACTGTGCACCAGCTTTTTTATACAGCTCCAGTAAATGATCAGGGTCCCACTTCTCTGCTTTCCACTGGTGTATCACATCTTTGAATCCGGATTTTGAAGGATGCCCGTATTCCGTCACATGCGACTTATAATCCCTGCTTCCCTCCTGATACATTTCCCTGGCATACCAGTCACCATGTTCCGGCTGGCATTGCGGGCCCCAATGTGCCCATATGCCGAACTTTGCCTGTTTATACCAGCCTGGAACCTTATAATCTTTCAGAGAGTCCCAGGTGGGCTTAAAAGGGCCTTTTGCAACAGGCTCTCCTGGTTGCAATGTTTCCAGCAAGCCAGCTCCCAATGCCCTGGATAGCCATAGTGCAGGTAACGTACCTGCCAACCCTTTTACGACAGCTCTTCTTTGCATAAGCGTATTTGATATTATTAATAATCTTGTATCGTTTTAATGATACAGGCTCCTCTCTTTATTTGGATATACTTATCGCTTATTTACAATATACTTTGGCATAATCAGGAAGCGTACAATAGTATGCGCAGAAAGAGATAACAACAATACTGCTCCAATAATCATTACCTGCTTCTCCATTGTATCGAATACATCCACCAGCGGTGATATCTGTTTACCTGCATATAGCCATGCCAGCAGGAAAAGAATCACGCCGCAGATCCATAAAGTAACATGAGAATAGAAATACCTTTTTTTATGATACCCGTTTTTTCCAAACGATGTGAATAATAAAAATACGTGCGCAATAAAGAATACCAATGCCAGAATGGCCAGGGAATTAAAGGTGGTCATAACAGTTCAATTTTAAGTTGTGTGGTCTGATAATGATTATACAATAATTAGGTGGAATCATTATAAAGATAAATTTTTCCGCCAATTATGGGCTAAATACCATGTATTTTTTTCAGACCAAAACCCAGACAATCAATGATCCTGCGGTGGTGCTGCATGCGGTTGCTCTCCATGCGGCGCCCCCTCTGGTCCTCCTTCCGGCAGCTTCTTTGGCTCAGCGTTTCCATTATGACAGGTATAGCAGGTTACTGTCATAATAGTCTGCCCATTCTCATCTTTACCTGATTTAAAGTATTTCTTATTGATACGATTGGTCAGCTTCATCATATCCCGGGCTGTTTCCTTTTCCTCCTTATCATCACTCACAAAATCCATTTTCTGTGGATTATCCTTAGACTTTGCATGACAGAAATCACACTTCACCCCTAATGCTTTGTTGAAATGACGCATAGTTTTCATCAGCTCGTCATGACTGATGTTCTTAGGCAGTATTTTTAAATTCTTCGCCTTTTCTTCATTTGGCGGTAATGAAAGAGAACAAAGCATAGCTGCCACAATGAGTGACAACGGTACTGCAAATGTTTTTTTGAATTGCATGACCATGGGATTTAGTAGATAAATTATTAGCTTCCTCAAATTATAACTGGAACTTACAAAAAGAACGGCAGAAAGTTGCAGGCCCTTCTCTTATTTTACATAAACGGTCAGCAGATCCTCCTAAACGTACAAACAGCCCGCCCCCGATAGTTGTAAAACAGGAACAGGCTGATGCACAGTTGTAGGTATAAAAAGGTATAATTATAATATTAACAGCGGAAATCGGATTTCCGCTGTTAATATACTTTATTTCCAAATGATGAGATAAAATTATACTGATTTAATTATTCTATTACACTAAAATCACCATACATTCTTAGGACAGGAATCGTCATACTTATTGCCAAGAGTAAAGCCCAGTATGATTTCATGCGTCCCTTTATTGTAACTGGCCAGTGCAGTAGTGGAATTATCGTAAGAGTAGCCGATATTCAATTTACTTGAGATGTTTACCCCCATCATACCGGCAAAACTGTCCTTATGCCGGTAGCTGGCACCAATCCATATCAGATCCCTGTATTGCAGCTTCGTATTCACTTCTACCTGCACAGGAAGCGGATTAATGTATTTGATCATCAATGAGGGAATCAGGTTAAAATCATCATCAATCAGGAAACGGTAACCACCGGTCAGAAACAGATGGGGTACCGTCTTACCTGTTCCAGTAGTAATGGCATGATTTGAATAGTCTAACCTGGAAGGCACAATCTGTTGTGCCGATAAACCCACAAAATAATCGGCAGAATACAGGTACAAACCTGCTGTCATATCAAACTTGGTAGTATTAATATACCCACTGGAATATACCACCGGATCAATTGTTGTATTCTGAAAATCCAATCCTGAACTTTTCAAACCAAAGCGGCTGATACCGGCACCAAAACCTGCTGATATACTGGTACGGGGAGTAAGCCCGATATGATAAGCATAAGTGCCATACACGCTAAGATTACTTAAAGGCCCGGTAACATCATTAATGATCTGCATCCCTACCCCATGATGTGGTTCTGAAGCCGAATAGTTCTCCCAGTAACGTTGCCCCCTGGGATTTTCACCAGGTACAGCAAAAGAAGTAGCAGTCGTACGGTAATCCTTTTTGTTGATAGGCCCCTGAATCGTAAAGTATGTGGTAACAGGAGACCCACTGAGTCCTGTCCACTGGTGCCTGTGACTGAGTTTTATATCCACATAATTCTCTATCCCGGAAAGAGCAGGATTAATGATATACTGATTCAGTATATATTGTGTATAATGAGGTTTCTGCTGCGCATAACAAGTACCGGCAAAAAGAACGCTCACACACAGGATTATTACTTTATTCATCATCTGCTTTTTTATCTGAGAATCACTACCCAGCCAGTAGGATTTTTGCCGAAACCAGTTTTAAGATCTATCACATAATAATAAGTACCTACCGGCAACTGTTTGCCATCATAAGTACCCGTCCATTCATTGCTATATCCCCTGCTTTTAAACACCAGTTGCCCATACCGGTTAAAAACGGATACATCTGCTTCGGGATAAGTATCCAGTTTCTGAATTCTCCAGGTATCATTGATCCCATCATTATTGGGAGAGAAAGCATTCGGGATAATGATCTTCTTATACACACGGATAAATACCTGATCTGTAGCCACGCCACATCCGTCTCCAGATGTTACCGTCAGTGTATAGGTGGTATCACTATCGGGTGTTACTATCGGGTTCAGGATAGTGGCATCTGTAATATTATATACTGGTGTCCATGCATAACTAACATCCGATCCTCCGGCTACACCGGCCAGCTGTGCAGGATCTCCTTCAAATATTTTCTGATCAGGTCCTGCATCGGCAGTAGGTTTTTTCCAGACAAATACCACAACCGTATCATAGGCATTACATTGCCCGTTGCTTACCGTCAATATATAAGATGTAGTATCAGTGGGTGAAGCAACAGGACTGGCAACAGTGGTATCAGACAAGCCAGTGGCAGGCGACCACAAATAAGTGCTGCCTCCGCTACCCTGCAAAGTGACGGTATTACCCTCACAGATATTTACATCACTGCCGGCATCGGCTGTAGGTGCCGGATTTACGTCCACTGTTGTCGAGTCTATATTACTACATCCCAATGCAGTGGTGAGCGTTACATAATACGTCCCATTGCCGGCAGAAGTGATTCCATTGATAGTAGGATTTTGAGACGTACTGCTAAAGCTATTGGGCCCTGTCCAACTAAAAGTAGACCCCGTACTTCCGGAGGCACTTAATTCCAGTATATCTCCTTCACAGGAAGGATTATTGCTGCTGGCAGCCGGATCGGGATTATCATTGACTATAATACTGAGTACATTTGATGCAACACGACAGGAAGAAGAACCAATATTCGCACTTTGTGCTATAGCAAGTCTGTACAGATAGGTACCGGGAGCTGTGGGCAAACGGGTATACGTAGTACTGGTAGCTCCGGCAATATCTGTCCAGGTAGTACCCGTATCCGTACTTACCTGCCACTGATAAGCAGTACTACTGTAGCCGCCCGAAACAGTTCCTGTTAAATTAAAAACGGTTCCATCTCCCTTACATACTTCCGTTGACGTTATACCGCCATTCATAGTGGCGCTTACACTTAGTCCGCAGGGACGAAAGGTGATATCATCCAATGCAAGGTCATTGGCTGGTGCTCCACCAGGACTACTGTTACTCATCTTTATCATCACATCTGATACACCGGCGGGAGTGGTAAAATAAAAACCAAACTGCCGCCATACAGGTCCAGTGCTTGTTCTGGCAATGGAACCTGTGGTATACGATTGAAGTACAGTAGCGCCGTCAGAAGTTAAAATAGAGAAGGTTACGTTGGGTGGATTATTATCTGAAGAGCGTAACAGATTCACGATCCATGCCGCAAATTCATATGTTGTATTGGGACATAATCCGGTTACTGATTTCTTATAAAAATAATCTGTTACTGAAGTACTCGCATTCACCACCATCATATATCCCCCTGTATTACCGGTATGATCAGTTGTTGACCACCAAACATTTCCAGCACCCGCAGTTGTATTTTCAACTGTATAAGAACCATCATAAGGAAAGCTTTGGGCTACATAAGAATATGTAGTAATATCCGAACCCAATGCCCCGGCAAATGTAGCAGTACCTGCACCAAAATTCAGGCTTACAACCGGGTCTCCCAGGCTGCCGGTACATAACTGCGCTTTTGAGATATACGAGATACACAGGAATAGCACAACTAAGCAATAGCCCTTAACGGTCCAATAATCAGGCAATTTCATTTGAATTAATTATAACTAGGTATAGTACTTCTCAGTATGCTAGCAGGCGCTAAAAATGGGGAATAGAGGTTGACTGGTACAACAAAAATATTCTAATAGGGTTATCGGAACAAAATAATATGCGAATGCCAGTTTTTTATAGACGGATGCCAATAAAAAAGAGTTGCACCAAAGGCTTGATGCGATCGCCCCCCGGTACAACTCCTGAATATATGACATCTTCATTAATACGCCGGATCGTCCGGAGTATTGGTATTATCGTTACGTTCAACAAATGGGAACGGGAAATAAGTACGTTTGCGTTCAGTTACTGGCCGCCCAAATCTGCGCTCATCTTCAAGTGCCAGTCCCGCCATAAATAATTCAATACGGCGGTGTTTGTAAATCAGCGTAAGTAGCTCTGCTTCTGTAAGAGCTACTTCTGCCGGCAATGCAGCACCTACACCAAATGCATCATTAGCTGCGGTTTTGGTCACCACCTTATTCAACTCAATCAATCCATTCGTTACATCATGCAAACGGGCATAACACTCTGCTTTAATCAGGGTAATTTCACCAGGCAGATATACAGGAATAGCCTGTGTAGTGGTAGTGTAAAACCCTTTTACCCTGAAACGCGGACTAGCACTGATAGTTACATAAAACGGATATCGCTTGTCTGCTGCATCAGGCTGTAATCCTGCCGGCAGGCTCATTGTTGAATCCACTACCTGGTAAATATTATTGCTGGATGTTACCAGCGTAAAGATCGGATTGGTAGTAAGAGAATTGTAATTAAATGTTGAAGCAACAGACAGGTTCACCTGGTTGGCAGCTGCCAGTGCATTTGCATAATCCCCTGCAAACAATGCATAACGTGCCTTCAGCGCATACAATGTATTCTGAATATTAATACCAGCAGGGACGATGGGTGATGCAAAACCACCACCAATAGCATTCGCGCTGATCGCATTCAATGCCTTATCAATTACCTGCACAGCTTTGGTATAACCTTCTGCGCTGGTAATAAATGCCACGTTTGATCCTACAGTATCAGGAACATGATCCCAGAACATCGCCATATTGCCAACAGCCAGCGCTTTGAAAATAGAAGTATAAGCAATCACACCACTGGCATAGTTTTTATCTACTACAATACTATCCACACTGTTTAATACTTTGTTTGCATCGTAGATAATCTTATTGGCAACCGTCCACATCCCGGTAACAACAGTATTCGTATTCTGTACACTGGTTCCTCCCAGATATAACTGGTTCTCATCTGTATTACCTGCATTTACCACATATGTTTCACCTGTCAGCAAACTGCCTGCTGCGATCGATGTATATATAAGTCCTGTTCTGTTTGCAGTATAAACATTTTGTAAACCAACGGCAACATCCGTCAATGCAAGCGGCGAACTGAATGCCTGATCTGTTGATGGTCCGGAAGGATCTGTATAATCCTTTTTACAGGAAGTAACAGTGAGCAACAGTAATGCCGCCGCTGCTATTATAGAACTGTTATATTTATTGATATACCTTTTCATAAATCTCCTTTTTGATAGTTTAGAATTTTGCACGAAGCGCCACATTAAATGTTCTTGGAGCTGGCACCGTACCAAAATCAATACCACGCAAAATGGTACTCTGTCCGGCTGCATTCACCTCAGGGTCATATCCCTTGTAGTGATCCCATGAATAGAGATTTCTACCTCCCAGGCTAATGGTCAGATCGCTTAATCCTTTCATTTTACCAACATTGTAACTCAGTGATACTTCTCTCAGCTTTACAAAAGAACCATCATCCACTCTCCATTCCTGTATATTATATACACCGGCAATGAAACCACGTGGAATTTCGCCTCTGTCTTCTCTCTCTGCTACTTTACCATTGTCAACACCCTGCCTTGTTCTGAAGTCAGCATTAAATACACTACCACCTTGTACAGCATCCAGCTGGGTATGTAAACTGAATTTTTTATAGTTAAAATCATTCGTCAAAGTCCCTGTCCATTTAGGATTAGGATCCCCTATTTTCTTCTGTAAAGCAGAACCGGTAGGTAAACCATTTGCATCACGTTTTGCTGTATAACTCAGAGGACTATTCTGTGTACCTGCTTCTGTAAGTGGAATACCTGCTGCATTTTTCAGTTCATTACCATTTGCATCACGTGCAAAGAAACTACCGTAAAAGAAACCAATGGGCTCTCCATTCGCAATCGCCACAGGTGCACCACTGGTAGTAGCATACAGGATAATAGACTGTCCTATATCCACCGCTTTGTTTTTATTATGGTTATAGATAGCGGTCATTTCCCAATTGAAATTTTTTGTTTTCACAGGAACAACATTTAACACTACTTCCATACCATTGTTTGCCAGGGAGCCAATATTATCCAGGCGGCTGGTAAAACCTTTTGTAGGGGCAATTGCGCGACTGATCAGCAAATCTTCCACACGCTTGCGGTAATAGTTTACAGATACATTAATACGGTTATCCATAAACGCGAGATCTGTACCAAACTCCAGTTCTTTCTGTCTTTCCGGTTTAACATCCGGATTTGTGTAGGTTGTACTGGAATTAAAAGCTGCACTACCAATAAAAGGAGAAGCATTATAAGTATTATAACGGCCGTATGCAGGAATACCTGTCAGGTTACCAGACTCACCATAGGCAGCACGCAGTTTAAACAGGTTCCACCATTTAGACACACCCATATTCTTCCAGTAATCAGTTCCTGAAATCACATAACTGCCACTCAGTTTAGTATACACCTGGTTCCTTTCAGATTCCCCGAATACGGAAGATCCATCTACTCTTAAAGCACCGGTCACAAATAACTGGTCACGGTATTTAAAGTTCTGCTGAATAAATTCACCGGAGATAGATGTTTCTGTACGCTGATCAGCGCCTGTAATAGCAGTAATAGCACCACTCACTACTTTTACAAAAGGAGGTAAACCCCTGCCCTGTTGTAATGAATAATGCATCCGCTGGTATTGCAGTGAATAACCTATCTGGGTTACAGAAGCCAGCGACTCACTGATCTTTGCATTATAGGTAGCATTCACATCATGATTGATCAGGAACGAATTATTACTACCAGCACTGGCATAACCATTCTGGGTAGGATCTAATGTAGCACCACCGCCAAAGAAACCGGAACTCACATTATAAGCATATGGAGGAATGAAAGTAGTACCATCCTGGCTATAGTTATCAATACCCATATGATAATCTATCGTCAGGTTTTTTGTTGGCGTCAGTTTGATACCTGCACCTGCAATGATCCTGCTGGTTTGTTGTTGTTGTTTGAAATCTTCAATAATAGATACCGGGTTCACACGTCCGCGTTCACCTACTGCCTGAATATTTCCCTGCGCATTCCGTTTTTCAATATCGTAGTAGTTACCAATGATCGTAACGGAGTTTGTTGGAGAGAAAAAGGAATTACCATCAGGTTTCTCGTTAGACTTACTATACACGTAGTTCATGCTTGCATTAAAGCTGATCCACTTATTTACTTCCTGATCCAGGTTCAAACGAAAGCTATAACGGTTAAAGTCTGTATTCTGTATAATACCCTGATTGTATAAATAACCAGCAGAAGCATAATACCTTGTTTTATTCTGACCACCTACAACAGACACATTATTATCAGTGCCTACGCCAGTGCTGAAAATATAATCCTGGTAATCGTACCGGTTTACAGCAGTTGTATTCGTCAGCGAAGGAGTCAATATTGTTTGTGTAGATACATCTGGTGTTCCACCAAACTTGGTAGGCGCCTGGTTCACATCCAGTTTTTTACGCAGTTGGTTCACATTGAAACTGCTGGAAAAACTTACTACCGGAGCGCCACCTGCACCTCTTTTAGTAAAGATTTGTACCACACCCGCATTTGCACGGGAACCATAGATAGCTGCTGCTGCTGCACCATTCAACACCTCTATTCTTTCTATATCTGCAGGATTAATATCCACCATACGGTTCTGACCGATAGAACCAGTAGTATTAGCGCCAGACGTGCCAACACCATAACTTGCATCTGCATTTGTAACACGGGTGGTAGAGTTATCAATGATTACTCCATCTATTATATACAAAGGATCTGTAGAACCGGAAATAGTGCTGATACCCCGTAGTTTGACAGATATACCGCCAGCAGGGTCACCGGAGTTTTGAGATACCTGTGCACCCGCAGTTTTACCCTGCAGGGCGGCCAATACGTTGCCGGTTGCTCCTTTTGTCAGTTCATCCGCTTTTACACTACTGATATAACTACCAAGTTGTTTACGTGTAGTTCCCTGCGAAGTACCGGTGATCACTACCTCATCCAGTTTGGATACAGACTCAGATAATACCGCATTCAGCGTATATCCTTTTGCCGTGGTAATGACTAGAGTACTCTCTCTTGTTGAAAATCCGATCCCTGAATAAGTCACCGTATAATTACCCGGCTGCAAATCTGCATTCAACACATAATTACCTTCCCCATCTGTTGTAGTGCCAAGTTTGGTATTCTTAACGGCTACGGTTATACCGGGCAATGGCGCACCTGTTTCATCTGTCACCTTACCTGATAGTTTAACCTGTGCAAAAGCAGCAGCCGTTATACTATGCATAACAAGCAAGAGCAACAAATACCTGCATTTGACATGCCGGAATAATTGATACATTCTCATAACTAAATTTTAAAAATTGAAGATGTTAATTGCTGGCTGTATACTTCCTGAACTCTAATTGGCCTGTATACTCCTATAGTTTAAATGGTCCCTTTATGAGTTATTAATTTATTACTGCTATTTATTTGGCTGATGGGCAATAACACACTCTAAAGTCTTACGGGTACTCTACTCCCACATAATGACTTTTAAAATTATATTAGCTGATATACTTATAGTATTTGTATTCCTTTTTTCTTATACGGTAATAACTTCTTAGCGTTTGGTGGTAATTCGGTTATTAAAACATCTATCTCATCTACATCACAGATTTTTAATTGTTCAGAAGCATTGATCTTTTCTGAAATGGATAACACGACTACCTTCTTGGAAGTACTGATCATGGCTCGTTTCACCTGTACTACATCCCAATCATTATCTGTCAGTCCATCTTCTGCATCTATAGCGTTATTCCCCAGAAAACAAAGGTCCGCCTTGATCATTTTTATCTTAGAAATAGCTTCCCCACCTACCGTTATTTTAGATCCCTTTGACAATTTATCGCCTATAACGATCACTTCTATATTTGGATGATTAGCATATTCAAATGCTGCCGGTAAACTTACCGTGATAAATGTTGCCTGCAGATCCTTGGGCAGGATCCTGGCCAGTTCTGCAATGGTAGTTCCTCCCGTGGTCAATACGAACATACCATCCTGTATTAATTGTACAGCCTTTAATGCAATTGTTCTTTTGTCTTCTACAGCATACACATCCTGAGATGTAATACCAAGATGAAAAGAGTTAGATAACGCTCCTCCGTGTACTTTGATGATCTTCCCGTCCTGTGCCAGCTCAGCGAGATCACGTCTGATCGTATCTTCTGATACCTGGATCTGTTCACTCAAATGAGAAGACAGGACTTTATTATGCAAATTTACCTGATGTAATATATATGCGTGGCGTTCTTCCTTTAGCATCAGCAGGTAATTATTACTTTGGTTGAAAATCTGTATCTCCGAATGAAAATTGAAATTCGGCAAATAAACGCAGAAAACAAAATATAAAACCGCATTTTCTTGCTGTTTTTAGCAAGAATTATGCGGGAAACGATATTTTCCCCATGGTTACCGCAGGCATACCGGGTTTTCCGAAGTCTATTCCCTCTCCTGCTATCGCTTCATTAGCCAGTATTGCAAACAATACTGCTTCTTTTGCATCACCCGCTATCCCAAGTTCTCCTGTAGTGTGCATATTAAGATGCGGCATTCTTTCCTTGATCCAACGCATCAGCAAAGGATTATGTGCACCACCACCACTTGCATATACAGCATACTCCTTATCTGCATCCAGCACACTGCCCAATGCATCTGTAATCGTATCTGCACTGAAACACGTTAGTGTGGCCATCATATCATAAGCAGTAATTCCCGTTGTATTACTCACTGCCTGCGCATTTTCTACATATGCCTTATTAAACAGTTCGGGGCCCGTTGTCCTTGGAAAAGGTTTTCTGAAAAAATCATTATCCTTCAAAGCTGCCAGCAATGATGCATTCACCGTTCCCTGTAAAGCAAACAACGCATCTTTATCATATTCCACTCCGAAATAAGTACGTGCAAAAGCATCCAGCAAAGTATTTCCTGGTCCTGTATCTGTTACATACACCGCTGTGGCATCAAGTGTGCCAGGAAGGAATGTGAAGTTGGAAATACCGCCCATATTCAGCATCACCCTGTCCTCCCCAGCTTTGGAGAAAAGACAGTAGTCGCCGTACAATGCGAGTGGTGCACCTTCTCCACCGGCAGCAATATGTTTCTGGCGAAAATCACTGAGTGTGATAATACCCGTTCCTACGGCAATATGATCCCCGTCTGCGATCTGTAAGGTTGCATTGGGAAATCCGTTCCGCTGATGTAAGATTTTCGGACTATGATATACTGTTTGTCCATGCGATGCTATCAGGTCTATGTCCTTTGGCTCCAGGCCCCATTGATAAAGACATTCATGAATGTAGACGGCATGAAAGTTTGCCAGCCACGGATTCAGCAAACATAGTTGCTGAAAATCCACCGTTTCCCGCGCAAATACTTTGCGGATTTCGTCTTTCACAACGACAGGATAAGCTATAGTATCGAAATATTCCAGCGTAACTTTTGTATCCATGCCACTCCCGCTGATTGAACATAATGCCACATCCAGCCCATCCAGAGAAGTACCCGACATCAGGCCAATGATACGCCTTACCGGCTTATTTGCAATGTCAAACAGTTTATGCAGATTCCTGTTCATAGCTGATTATTTTCTGCTTTCAATAGCAGCTCTGATACTGCCCTTTTCATTTATCAGTTGCTTCGCAGTAGCTTCATCTACCTGCAATTCAGTCATCACCATTTTTACACCACGACCAATTAATTTCTTATTACTTAACTGCATATCCACCATCTTATTTCCTTTCACTCTTCCCAACTGAATCATCACTGTAGTAGAGATCATATTCAGGATCAACTTCTGCGCTGTACCCGATTTCATACGTGTGCTACCAGTTAAGAACTCTGCGCCCACTTCTGCCTCTACAGGATATTCCACTACTGCAGCCAGCGGACTACCAACATTACAGGTAATACAACCTGTAAGCAATCCTTTTTCACGCATCATCTTTACCCCACCAATCACATACGGTGTTGTGCCTGATGCAGCAATACCAATCACAGTATCTTTATCAGTCACCGAAAACTGTTCAAGATCTTTTGCGGCCTGCATTACATCATCTTCTGCAAATTCTACCGCTTTGCGGATCGCCTTATCTCCTCCGGCAATAATCCCTACCACCAACTCATGTGGCACACCAAACGTTGGCGGACATTCAGAAGCATCCAGTATGCCCAACCGGCCACTGGTCCCGGCTCCTATATAGAACAGCCTACCGCCCTGTTTCATACGCGCAACAATCGCAGTTACCAGTTGCTCTATCCGGGGAATCACTTTGGCAACAGCCAGCGGAACTGTCATGTCCTCACTGTTAATACCTTCCAGTATAGCCGTCACACTCATTTTTTCCAGGTCATTAAAACGGGAAGACATTTCTGTAGTAAGCATATCTGTATTACGTTAAATTTTGAGGATCAGAATAGTTTTTTTTCAGCAGGTTTGGAGAACAATAGCAATCCCATAAACATCAGTAATCCATTCAGCACAAGCAACTCAAGTCCTATTTTATAATCGCCCAACACCTTTGCCTGATAAGTATCCAGAAACAAACATACCAGTGGTGCTGCAATAGCAATCAGCGGCACTACGCCATCTTTCACCCTGCGCCGGGTGAGAATACCAAATGAGAATAATCCCAGTAATGGACCATAGGTGTAACTGGCCACTATCAGGATCACACCAATCATACTGGCACTGTTGATATATTTAAACAACAGCACAAACAACAGGAAGATAAATGTAAAGACCAGATGCACCTTCTGCCGGGTACTTTTCTGCTGCGCTTCCGTAAGATTTCCACGCTGACGGATATCCAGTATATCAATACAGAAAGAAGATGTTAATGCTGTAATTGCACCATCTGCACTGGGGAACAATGCAGAAATCAATGCAATAATAAAGATGATAGACATAAATGCCGGCATATGATTCAATGCCAGTGCCGGGAAGATTTTATCCCCTACGGCATCAACATGCAACTGATCTGCATACAGATATAATAACCCTCCAAGGAACAGGAACAACAGAATCACTCCTATCATTACAAATGCCAGAGTCATTACATTCTTCTGCGCCCCCTTCAATGTTTTAACAGAAATATTTTTCTGCATCATTTCCTGGTCCATCCCCGTCATCGTGATCGTTATGAAAGCACCTCCCAGGATCTGTTTCAGGAAAAAAGATCTATCATCGGGATTTGTAAAAAAGATCTGCGTCATTCCCTTATGCCCCATCGCCACCAAACTATCTGCCATACTCATGTTCATGGTATGCAGGATATAAATCACACAAATAACCAGTCCCAGCAACATACAGGTGGTTTGCAATGTATCAGTGTACACAATGGTTTTCACCCCTCCTTCAAAAGTGTATAATAAGATCATGATCAGGATGACCAGTGTAGTAATCCAGAAAGGTACATGGAACTGATTCATGATAGCTTCCTGCAGGATATTTACCACCAGGTATAACCTGGCTGTAGCACCCAGCGTTCTGGATAATATAAAAAAGGAGGCGCCGGTTCTGTAAGAAGATTTACCAAACCGCTCATTCAGGTAATTATAAATAGACGTTAGGTTCAGCCGGTAATACAAAGGCAGTAATACATAAGCGATTACTATATAACCAAGGAAATAACCCAGTACTACCTGGAAATAAGAAAAGGCAGTAGTCGCTACTCCTCCGGGCACACTTACAAATGTAACCCCACTCAGCGATGTACCTACCATCCCAAATGCTACCAGCATCCAGTTACTGTTACGGTTACCTATAAAGAAAGATTCATTATTTGAATTACGCCCCGTATACCACGCTACAAGCAACAGAACTGCAAAATAAATGATAACAATAGAAAACAGAAGGATTGGTGACATATCTGATGTTTGGTTGTACAGTTGTTAAAACTGCATAAAAACGCACACTATCTCTTAAATGTAAATACAAAAACGCAGAAAAACTAAAAATATGCGCATAAAGACGAATAAAACGTTATTTTTAGTATCAAGGGCATTCCACATTTACAATCAACCTAATATGAAAACACTGCTTTTATGCTGCTTGTTTGCTTTTATTAATATTACTGCATTCTCCAACTGGATCCGTATTAACCAACTAGGCTATACACCTGCTGGTAGTAAGGTAGCCGTATGGTGCAGTAAAGAACAAGATACATTAAAATATTTTGAGCTAATAGATGCAAACACGCATAAAGTTGCATACAGGCATTCCGCTGGAAACCCTTTTGGGGCATACGGTCCATTCCGGCAAACTTATCGCCTGGATTTTTCCGCCTTTAGTAAACCGGGACAATATTACCTGCAAACAGGTACTACACAGTCTCCAATATTTAATATCACTACTACTGCCTATAAAGGTGCTGCGGATTTCTGCCTGCGCTATATGCGTCAGCAACGCAGCGGATTTAATCCCTTTCTCAAAGACTCCTGTCATACACACGACGGATTTCCTGTATACGGTCCGGATAGCGTTTTTGTGCCGGTTTCCGGTGGCTGGCACGATGCGTCCGACTATCTGCAATACGTGACCACTTCCGCCAATGCTACTTATCACCTGCTGGCGGCTTACCGCGACTTTCCAAATGTGTTTACAGATACCTTGCAGGCGAACGGACTGGCAGGCAGCAATGGGATGGCAGATATCCTGGATGAGGCTAAATGGGGACTCGACTGGCTATTGAAAATGTACCCCGCAAATGACAGAATGTATAACCAGATTGGCGACGATCGCGATCACCAGGGTATGCGGATTCCAAAACAGGATACCAATTTTTACAACCACGGACTGGAACGCCCTGTTTATTTTTGTACCGGTGAACCACAAGGCTTACTGAAATATAAAAACAGATCCACGGGCATTGCTTCTACTGCGGGAAAATTCAGCAGTTCCTTTGCATTGGGGGCCCAATTATTCCAGAATACCTATGCAGATACACTCCGGAACAAAGCCATAGCTGCCTACCAGTTGGGAATAGCGAAACCCGGCGTTTGCCAGACTGCTCCCGGCAGATCGCCTTATTTTTATGAGGAAGATAACTATACGGATGATATGGAACTGGCGGCCGCATCCCTTACTAATACCTCTGATGCCTGGTCCTTCGCGTTACAGGAACCCGTTACTCCCTGGCTGGGCAAAGACACAGCGAAACACTATCAATGGTATCCTTTTATTAACCCGGGTCATTATGAACTGGCTAAACAATTAAAAGGTCCGCATCGGGATACTATCATCCGTTATTATAAAAAAGGCATTGAGCGGGTATGGAACAAAGCAGCCCGCAATGGTTTTTACCGGGGCATCCCTTTTATCTGGTGCAGCAATAACCTTACGGTAGCCTTTGCCATCCAGTGTTACTGGTACCGGCAACTGAGCGGGGATCAGACTTACCTGCAACTGGAACAGGCTTGCTTCGACTGGATTTTCGGTTGCAATCCCTGGGGGACTGCTATGGTATACGGACTTCCGGCAAATGGCGATACCCCTGCCGATCCGCATTCGTCTCTTTCACACCTGAAAAAATATCCTCTGGACGGCGGACTGGTAGACGGTCCTGTGTACACCAATATCTTCAAAAACCTGATCGGGATAAAATTAGAGGAGGAGGATGAATATGCTGCCTTTCAAAGCGATCTTGCTGTATACCATGACGATTACGGCGATTACAGTACTAATGAACCTACAATGGATGGTACCGCTGTAATGATTTACCTGCTCGCTGCTAAAGAAGCAGAAAAAGGAAATACCATTATACAAAGCGGTATTACAAGAGCAGACAGTACTAAAAAAGAAATAGCATTAGTTTTTACTGCGGATGAATTTGGGGATGGATTACCATCCATTACACATACACTTCAACAACAAAAAGTAAAAGCATCCTTCTTTTTCACTGGAAGATTTTATAACAACCCCTCTTTTCAATCCGGTATTAAACAACTCTATAAGGCTGGCCATTACCTTGGCCCGCATTCAGATGAACACCTGCTTTACTGCGACTGGCAAAACCGCGATAGTATGTTGGTAACAAAAGAAGAATTCGAAACAGATATGCGCCGGAATCTGGAGAAGATGAATGCACTAGGCATTGATACAACAAAAGTGCATTACTATATTCCTCCTTACGAATGGTGGAATAAACAGGTATCAAAATGGTCAGCTAATATTGGATTACAGATAGTGAATTTTACCGCGGGCACCGGTAGTAATGCAGATTATACCTATCCGGAAATGGGTAAAGTATACAAAAGCAGTTATGAAATTTATCAGTCTGTCATGGGGTTTGATAAAAACAGATCAGGCAAGCTGAATGGTGCAATCTTACTCATTCACGCCGGTACAGATCCCCGGCGCAAAGATAAATTCTACACCCAGCTGAATACACTGATCAGTGAATTAAAAAAAGAAGGATATAAGTTTAAAAAGATAAATGAGCTAATAGAAGACTAATTGCTACTATGATTTTTATGATGAATATCCGTTTAAGAAACCAGATGGGCTAATAGAAGAACTAATTACTACTATTAAGGATATCCATTTAATAAGATAGATGAGTTGGCAGGGAATTAGTTCCTTACCTGTCCGTCTCCTCTTACAAACCATTTTTCTGTTACCAGCTTTTCCAGGGCAAACGGTCCGCGGGCATGCAATTTCTGTGTAGAGATACCTATCTCTGCGCCCAATCCGAATACTCCACCATCGGTAAAACGGGTAGATGCATTCACATACACCGCTGCGGCATCTACTTCATTAAGAAAACGTTCACTGATAGCAGCATCCGAGGAAATAATAGCTTCTGAATGTTTAGAAGAATATTCCTGGATATGTTTCAACGCTTCATCCGCACCTGATACTACTTTCACAGAACATTTAAAGTCCAGGAACTCACGCCCGAAATCTGCAGCAGTAGCAGGTACTACATAAGGATATTCCAATGCTTTTAAGATGTTATATGCTATTTCATCTGCGAAAATCTCTACATCATATTCTATCAGCATAGGTGTCAGTAAGGCTAACAGTTGACCTGCTACCGGCTCATCCACCAATATAGTGTCCAGCGAATTACATACAGATGGGCGGGATACCTTTGCATTGGTAACAATCGCGCTCGCTTTTTTCAGATCTGCTGTTTTTTCCACGTAGGTATGGCAAACACCGGCACCTGTTTCTATCACAGGTACACGGGAATTAGCACGTACATATTCTATCAGCTGTTGCGATCCGCGGGGAATAATGATATCAATATATTTTACGGCCGTCAGCATCTCTGCTATCAATGCACGGTCTACCGGCAACAACTGTACGGCATTCACATCTACACCAAACTCCTGTAATACTTCCTGAATAATATGCACCAGGATGGTATTAGTAAAAAGGGCATCTGATCCTCCACGTAATACACAAACATTACCAGAGCGGATACATAATGCTGCAACATCCAGTGTTACATTTGGTCTTGATTCATATATCACACCCACCACACCCAGAGGTACTGTAAGTTTCTTTACCTGTAAACCATTTTCCAATGTTCTTTCCAGCATCACCTGATTGGCAGGATCAGGCAGCATAGCAATTTCCTGCAAACTTTCTGCCAGTTGCCTGATACGTGATTGATTCAGTACCAACCGATCCAGTTTGGGATCACTTAAAGACATCTTCTCAGCGTCCTTTTTATTCTCTTCCACGATAGCTGCTGTATTGGCCACTATTTGCACGGCCAACCGTTGCAGCAGCTGCTGCTTCTGCTGATCAGGCAATCCTTTTATAGAACGGGTAGCTGCCTGTGCCTTCTCCAATAATCCCTGTATCGATTCCATGTTACTTTTTTCTGCTACAATAAAACAATATCATCGGCATGTGCTACTTCCAGATTTTGTACTTTTCCATCTTCCGTTAATATGTCAGAAGATACCTTTGCACGCCCTACCGCAATCACATTGTGTTCCTCATCCACTATTTCAAATACTTCACCACACTCAAACTTTTCCAGCACAGTAAGCACACCTACAGCCAGTAAGCTACGCCTTTTCTGCAAAGCATTTAAAGCTCCTTCGTCTACCAATACCCTGCCTGTTACCAGGCTTCCGCTGGCCAGCCACTTTTTACGGGCCGGCATACTGCATTCCTGTGGCAAGCACAATGTACCTGTTTTCTCTGCGATGGCATTGATAATACCATCCGGAGTATGAATACCGAAAATCACCACTTTAATACCCATGCGGGTAGCTAGTCGCGCAAAAGTGAGTTTGGATACCATCCCTCCCAGTCCAAGGCTTGATTTTTTTGTGTCTGCAAGTGATAAAATGGATTCGTCAATCTGCTCTATCCGGGGAACCACTTTGCCCTCTCTGTCTAACACACCACCAACAGAAGTACTGAACAGCAGAATGGAAGCACCAAATCCAACTGCGATCAATGTTGCTAATTCATCGTTATCAGAGAACTTCAGCTCCAGGTCACTCACTACATCATTCTCATTAGCAACAGGAATTACTCCGCTCTCCCATAATTCTTCATATGTTTTTTTCAGCTGGAGGAATTGTGCACGGTTACTGAAATGCCGGCGTTCACACAAACTTTGTGCAATCGCAATATTGTATGGAGAAAAATAACGGGCATACTTACTCAGCAACAGCGGGTTACCAATAGCTGCTGCTGCTTTTCGCTCACTGATGGTGCCATTATAGTGATGCAGGTATTTTTTACCTGCCGCTACCGCTCCTGAAGACACCAGTACGATGTTATAATCCTGCTGTAAATCGGCTGCCTGCCTGGCTATCGATGCCAGGATTGTTTCATCCAGCTCACCATTTTCATGTGTAATAGAGGCCGTTCCAAATTTTATAACTACTATCGGTTTATTCACTGCTCCCTGAATTTGATGCCAAAATATTGAAAAAGACCCGTTTTTTCATGAAAAACACTATATAATATTCAATAAGAATGCAATATTTTTAGTAGGAATTAAAATACAATAAGAATCGTATGACAATTTTCAATAACAACACTTTAAAAACAATAACAATTATAATCACTGCCAGCCTGTATAGCCTTGGCATTTCCGGGCAGGATAACAGTAAATACAACTGGTGGAACCCTGCCAAAAATAATTTCCCCGCCATTGAAGGACAGGCTTGGCCGGAAGAAGTTGCGGCCACATACGACCGATTACCGGCCCGTGCAGAGAAAACGGTACAGTCCAATGTATGGAACTTATCCCATCAATCTGCTGGCCTTTCGATCCGCTTCAGAACCAGCGCAAAAGAGATAATAGTACGTTATACCGTTACCGGCGATCTCGCAATGCAGCATATGCCTGCAACAGGAGTAAGCGGGGTTGACTTATACGCCATTGATCCCAATGGGGCCTGGAAATGGGCTGCCGGCAGATATAATTTTGGAGATACCATTACATACCGCTTCTCTGCCCTCAGCGATGAAGCACGTGAATACCGCCTTTACCTACCCTTATATAACAAAGTGAAATGGATGGAATTAGGTGTACCAGATCATGATTCCATTGTGCCATTGCAAAAACGTAAAGAGAAACCTATCGTGGTATACGGCACCTCCATTGCACAGGGAGGTTGTGCCTCCCGTCCCGGACTGGCATGGACATCCCTGCTCGACAGGCAGATGGACCGCCAGGTAATCAACCTGGGATTTTCCGGGAATGGCAAACTGGAACCACCGGTAACAGCCCTGGTATCAGAAATCGACGCTAAAATATTTGTGTTGGATTGCCTCCCCAATATCAGTGGTCTGCCTCCGGCAGAAATTCAGGAACGCATCATCACTGCTGTAACTACTCTACGGAAAAAAAGGCCGGTTACCCCAATATTGCTGGTGGAACATGCTACGCCATCCATGCAAATGATCAACACTATCGGCGATGGTAATTACGTTACGGCCAACAAAGCATTACAGGATGCTTATGAAAAATTACAGTCTACCGGTACCAAAAAGTTATACATACTGCCAGCCAGTCAGATCAACTTTGACCTGTCTGCTACGGTAGACGGTGTACATCCCGCCGATGTTGGGATGGTAGCCTATGCCAAAGCTTATGAAAGCAGCCTGCGTATCATCTTAAACGAACCAATGGGTAATATTAATACAACCATGCCATGCCGCCAGTACCGTGAGTTATCATTCTACGACTGGGATGCACGACATAATGAAATATTAACGATGAACAGTGTTCAGGCACCTAAAGTATTATTAATCGGTAATTCCATTACACATTTCTGGGGAGGCCTGCCCGCTGCACCACTTGCCAGGGGAGCCGATTCATGGAAAGAAGTACTGGATCCCCTGGGAACCCGGAACCTGGGCTTTGGATATGATCGTGTAGAAAACGTGCTTTGGCGCGTATATCATGATGAACTGGATGGTTACCAGGCTAGCAAAATATACATCATGATAGGTACCAATAACCTTGGCATAAATACGGATGAAGAAATCGTTGCGGGACTGAAACTGCTGGTAACTGCCATACGCCAGCGGCAACCCCAGGCAGGTATATTGCTGAGCGGTATACTACCCCGTACTAATATGGAAAAAAGGATCGTGCGTATTAACCAGCTCATCATGCAGATGGCGGGTGAACAGCAGGTACAATTCATTAACCCGGGAACAGTACTGCTGAAAGCAGATGCCACCATAGACGCTTCCCTGTTCACCGATGGATTACACCCTAATGGAACTGGATATAGCAAACTGGCGCATTTCCTGCAACCTTACCTGAAATGAAAATCACTCATTTAAGTTTCATTTAAACTCTTTTACCATCCGGTGACACTGGAAGTCATATCAGGCCTACATCTCACCAAAATTCGTTTATTTTTGAACGTCACAAAATCTGAACGCTTAAACTACTTTAGACAATGGGTGCACGTTTTGCTTACCATCTTTCATTCTTAACCTGTATTGCATTATACACGCAACAACCCATACAGGCGCAGGACAAAAACCTGCTGCAATATGTAAAACCTATTATTGGCACAGAAAAAATGGGCCACACCTATCCCGGTGCAACTGTGCCCTTTGGAATGGTACAGCTGAGTCCAGAAACTGATACCATCCCTTACGAACAGGATGGACACTACAATCCGGATGTTTACAAATACTGTGCAGGCTACCAGTATGTAGATAAAACCATCACAGGTTTCAGTCATACACACTTCAGCGGGACCGGCCATTCTGATCTCGGAGATTTCCTGATCATGCCTACTACGGGTAAACTACTGTTGAATCCGGGTACCGCTACACATCCTGAAAGTGGTTATCGCTCTACCTTCTCTCATAACAATGAAGTAGCAGAAGCAGATTACTATAAAGTAAAACTTGACAAGTATAATATCACAGCAGAATTAACTGCCAGCAACCGGGTAGGATTTCACCAGTATACTTTTGCAGAAGCTACAGACCAGGCACATATTGTACTTGATCTCATTGCAGGCATTTATAACTACGGTAATAAAAACGTGTGGACTTATGTAAGAGTGGAAAATGATACACTGATTACCGGGTATCGCCAAACTAACGGCTGGGCACGTACGCGAATAGAATACTTCGCTATGTCATTTTCAAAACCGTTCTACCAGTATGGTCATCAAACATATGCCAATGATGTATATAAAGGCTTCTGGCGTAAGTTTGATGTTGCTCACAACTTCCCTGAAATGGCAGGTCGCCAGATCAGGGCCTGGTTTGATTTCAAAGCAACAGCCGGAGAAAAGATCAAGATCAAATTTGCATTGTCTCCTGTAAGTACAGAAGGTGCGCTGAATAATTTACGCAGTGAAATACCAGGATGGGATTTTGAAAAAGTGAAGCAGGACGGACAGGCGCAATGGAATAAAGAACTACATAAGATCACAGCACAACTGAATAGTGAAGATGAAATGGTGAACTTCTATACAGCCATGTACCATGCTTTCCTCAGTCCTACTATCTACATGGACGTGGATGGCAGCTACCGTGGACTGGATCAGAACAATCACAAAGCAACAGGGTTCACTAATTATACCACCTTCTCTCTCTGGGATACTTACCGTGCATTACACCCACTGTTCAATGTGATCCAGCCTAAGCGCAATGCGGATATGGTACAATCAATGGTAGCACATTATGAACAGAGTGTACAGCATATGCTGCCGGTATGGTCGCACTACGCTAATGAAAACTGGTGTATGACAGGATATCATAGCGTATCTGTCATTGCAGATGCGGTGATCAAAGGTAATGCGCCTTTTGATGTAAATAAAGCACTGGATGCCTGTGTTACCACAGCAAGACATCGCAGCTACGATGGTGTGGGTTACTACATAGATAAGGGATATGTACCGGAAGATAAGAGTGGTGCTTCGGTATCTAAAACACTGGAATATGCTTATGACGACTGGTGTATTGCCCAGATGGCAAAAAAACTGAACAAACAGGATCTTTATGCAGAATTCATCAAACGTTCAGAGAACTACCGCAACGTATATGATGCATCCATTGGCTACATGCGTCCACGCCTGAACGATGGTACTTTCCGTGCAGCATTTGATCCGCTGAAAACAGATAACCAGGGCTTCATTGAAGGAAATGCCTGGAACTATAGTTTGTATGTACCGCAATATCCCGCAGAAATGATTGAACTGCGAGGTGGAAAGAAGAGCTTTTCCAAACATCTGGATTCCTTGTTTACTATGCATCTGCCAGATGAATTCTTTGCAGAAACTGAAGATATTACCCGCGATGGTATTATCGGCAACTATGTGCACGGTAATGAGCCTTCGCATCATGTAGCTTACCTGTACAACTGGACAGGCGAACCCTGGAAAACACAGGAGAGAGTGCGCATGATCCTGAAAAAGATGTACCACCCCACAGCAGACGGTCTGGGAGGTAATGATGATTGCGGACAAATGAGTGCCTGGTATATTTTTACATCACTAGGCTTCTATCCCGTTTGTCCTGGTTCTGATCAATACATCCTGGGCAGCCCTGCCGTAAAGCAGGCCACTTTACAGCTTGAAAATGGCAAAACCTTTACCATTGAAGCTCCTGGGCAGAGTGATACGAATGTATACGTGCAGAAGGTAACCCTGAATGGACAGCCAGTACTGACTAATTCAATCACACATTCTGATATTATGAATGGAGGTAAGCTGGTTTTCTATATGGGGGCAAGACCCAGGAAATAAGTGAACACATTTGCTTTTCTGAAGGGATGCTCAAGCTCAATATTTATTTTTAATCCATCATCTTTATAAACTATTCTAAAAAGGCTGCATCGTAAGAATGATGCAGCCTTTTTTTTCTGAAAGGTTATTTCAATATTTATAAATCAGTTGATTTTTAAAATAACTTAACGTAATGCCTTCTCCCGGATTTTCTCAGGCTCACAATTTATTTCTTATAGATTAATACAAAACGGAATTGGTTAAACTGGAACTGATTCCCGTGTTATTTCTAAAAACAATTTGTGCTGCTTTTCTCACCTAAGATGTTAATCCTCTGCTGTTTTTAAGGCAACACCGGAATTTATTAGTACATTTATATATACTAACCTGTATATATGAAACCCACTCCGCAACAGCATTGTCTCCGGTTAAACCATCTGGGTATCGGTGACATACAGTTAGGCAAAAGGCCGGAACAACTACCTGACATGTTACCTTTCGATCATTTCGTGGGCAAACATACTTTTGATGTAATGCCGGCAGCCTCCCTTTACCACGTGTTCGACGGTGATCTGAGATGTACTATTGAAAGCCAGGATACGGGCATCGTATTAAGTCACCTGTTTGCTGCCACCAACGAAAATGGTTTTATTAACCGCATCTTTCTATATACCAGGGAGGTGAACGGTCATCTTGCTGAAAGGCTTAGCCAGCTTTATGGAGAGCCGAATGTATCTAAGGCTACGGTGGCGGGCAAACTGATAGGCACTCACAATAGCTGGATTACAGAAGGTGAAACAGAAGTATCCTTTTTTAGTCCTGTATATGACACTACTACCAGTACTGTCATCTCTTTTCGGTTCTTCTACGACTTCCCGGCACTCAAAGATTACATGATCTCTGTGACCTTATAACAAATGAAAAGGCCTGCTAAAAAGCAGGCCAGTTATGGTACTTTGGGGGGGACAATACAATTATAGGGTTTTCAAAGGGTACAATATTTTAAATCAGCATTCAGGCTTATTGCCTGCATCAATATTATTAAAAATATAGTTGCTGTAGCGCGGTAACAAAAGTAAATGCAAACTGTAAACGTAAACGAATCTATGTGTGTTACAACAACAGAATTTAATGAAGAGAACCAAAACCCCTGTGCTTCATATCAATAGCACTTTTTTAAAAGATAAATACCTGATAAACAGCCTTCAAATCACAGGTAAGCAGGTATAAAAAACCGGCAATAAATCAAGATGAAATGTAGCAGTATGCGACAATAAACTGCGTGAATCACGGTATATATCACCCCGTTATTTCACGGTAGGTTTTAGTTGATCATTATAAAACACACGTGCGGGTATCATTATTCCGTTCAGCTGTTCAGAAAAAAGGAAATCCTTCTCAGAAAATTAATTTATGCCGATAAACTACGGCAAAATAGTACCGTTATTTACGCAGAATTTTATACATATTTACACGAATATTTAGCAGGAAAGGCCGGTTTTTGCATTAAAGAAAATTATATATGAATTGATTAGCCAGTGATTACGAATTTCTTATGTTTGTAATGTTATGATTATTAATAACTTAGGGTAATTATGTACTTACATTAGGTGTAATTTTAAATTGTTAATGAGATCCAACAACCTAAATTAATATCTTATGTCTGCCATTAAAATCATGAAAGCCGGTCGGTTTGTTAATGATAAGCATGTTACAATGCTCCGCGATAATTATAGAGAAAACAGATGGAAAGCCAACTCAGAACGTCTTGGTAAGATGGACTCTCTAAGTGTATGGTATAGCCTTGATGAGCTTAAAGAATACATAGAAACGGCTAAAACAGCAGGTGCTGATGGTATAAGGGTCTATTTTGGTGTGTATCCTTCTTCTTTCCCTGAAAACATCCTGCTGGAAGACAGACAAACAATCGTTTTTGTTGCTACCCAGCAGAAAACAAGCAAAACCGGTAAAACCGAAAGTAAAGATCTGTATGTTTCCACACCTAAAGGACCTGAGATCATAGCCTTCAATTGGGCATTACCCTGCCCTCCCGGCTGTATAGGCGAAGAAGAGAAAAAAAGAGCACCAAATACCACCGAGAAACAAACAATGGGTATCTAACAGTTTCCCCATTTACATACATCACATCTTGAACTGCCGGATACCTTATCCGGCAGTTTTTTTTAAACAAAAATTATTTAACCCCCAGTTTTCTTAATTTGCTATTCACTATAAATATCCTTGTGTCAGTGCTAAATAGTTATTTTCAATATTCATCGTCCTGTGTAGGCCTACATATCCTAGCTTACGCACATAATTCACTGTACAGATTTCCTTTACATGTGCTCATTTATATTCTTTGTTTCATTATTGCCCTGTTTTCCAGGATAAAAAACCAGCGCCCTCATTACTTCAACTCTTTCATCCTGTATATATTACTGACAATTACGGTAGAGGTCATTGCCTGGTGGTACAGTGTGCATAGGAAAAACAACCTGATCTTCTATAATTTTTACACCATCATCAACTTCACCTATCTTATATACCTGATTAGATCTTTCCTGCAAAACAGGAAAGTTATGTCCATCCTCACCTGGGTAGCTATTGTATATCCTATCTTTGCGTTGACAAACATGATATTCATTCAGGGATTACACACTTTTAATTCTTATTCTCTTTTATGTGGCTGCACACTAACGGTTATGGCCAGTATTTCTTACTTCTATGAACGTATTAAACATTCCGGGCCTCAAAGTCTTTTACATGATCCAACATTCTGGATATCAACAGGCATATTATTCTATAATACCTGTAGCCTGCCAATAAACGGAATTTTGAATGTCATTGCCAACGTGCCAATGTATGTCTATAAGATTATTTATTCTGTTAATGTTGTGATGAATATTATTCTATATTTATTGTTCAGCATTTCCTTTTTATGCAATCTAACTTTCAGGAAGTCTTCCTAGTTATTTTTAGTTCCATATTCCTACTTGTTCTGCTTGTGGGATTCATAATAATTATGCTGATACTCAACCAGAAAAGCCGTCAGGCGCAGGTACAAGAGCTACATCTGATGAAAGAGCGCTACGAACAGGAGCTCCTGAAGTCTCAGCTGGAGATCCAGGAAAACGTGTTTGGACATCTATCTCAGGAGATCCATGATAACATCGGGCAATCTCTCACCTTTGTAGCACTATCCCTGTTAACGGTACCCGTGGAAAATAACAGCGAAGCACAGGAGTATATCGAAGAAAGCAGGAAGGCGCTACAAAAAGCCATTACTGAACTAAGAGATCTTTCCCGTAGTCTGCATACAGACCGGGTAACGGAAATCGGACTGGCCAATTCAATCGAATTCGAACTGGAAAGATTGAAAAGGACCAATTTGTACGAAACTTCTGTTAATTTTGTTGATATCCGGAACCTGCTTGATCACCAGACAGAGATCATCCTATTTCGTATTGTACAGGAAATGCTGAACAATATTGTAAAGCATGCCAGGGCAAGCAAAGTAGAAGTAAGCCTAACTCAAAATATCAATGTTATTGTATTGGAAATAAACGATAATGGTGTAGGCTTTGACCCGGAAGCCTTATTTGCAGAACAGGAAAATCATAAAGGTTTAGGATTAAGAAATATTCGTAAAAGAGCAGCCCTTATCGGTGGCACCTTCCAAATTCATAGTGTAAGAAATAGCGGAACCGCTATTCGTATCACTATACCAATAAATAAACAGTCAGTTCATGAGCATAACCAGGAGAGCGAAATATAGTGTAGCCATTGCAGATGACCATGTGCTTGTAAGAAAAGCACTCAGTCGTCTTATTAATACATTTCCCGATTACTTCATTTTGTTCGAAGCCAGCAACGGAGAAGAAGTAGTAAAAATTATCAATAACCGCGAATTGCAGTTGCCGGATATCCTCATTTTGGATGTAAACATGCCCGGCATGAATGGGTATGAAACTGCTACCTGGATCAATAACCATTACCCGCAGATTAAAGTACTGGCACTCTCTATGCTGAATGATGAATCTGTGATCATCAAGATGCTGAAATCAGGTGCTAAAGGTTATATTATGAAGAATGTGGAACCAGACGATCTCCGGGATGCATTTGATTCCATCATCAAAAAAGACTTCTATTTACCAGATTACATCTCGGGTAAAGTAATCTCAGGATTACAGAAAGATGTAATGTCGCTCAATGAAAAGATTGAGCTGAGTTCTAAGGAAAAAACATTTCTGCAATATCTCTGTACAGAATTATCCTATAAAGAGATTGCACAGAAAATGTTTGTAAGTCCGCGTACTATCGACGATTACAAAAGCAGCCTCTGCGACAAACTGAAAGTGAAAACACGTGTGGGGCTAGTAATTTTTGGAATCAGGTACGGACTAATAGATATCAATACCGACTAATCATAATGCGTGATCCTTATATACGGTCTTTCCTCTCCATGCTTTTTGCCCCGTCCACTCCACTGGTTTCTCTGTCCAGAAAGGATGTTGCGACGATAAACCTAATGCCAGAAAACCGGTAGTACAGAGATAAAGACTACCGGTTGCGGTATAAACATCTGCAATTTCGGGCTGATGCCCGCAGAAGCCTGGTTGCAACCAACCCTTACTGTCAAAGGTACCTGGTGCTTCAAAAATATTCTTCATTACTGCTGTAAGTGCACAACGCACCTGAGCAGGTGCCAATTCTGCCGGTAGCTGTTCATGCAGAGCCAGTTGCACCAATGGTTGAAAGGCCGCGTTCCTGTATACCATAGATCTTCCCACCACAGGAAAAGTACCTTCCGGCGATATCAGTCTTTCCTGGATCACACCATATCGCTGCATACGCGTGATAGCCAGATCGTATTCCTTTTTGTTGATCTTCCCTTTATCTGATAATACTTTCAGTATATCCGTCAGCATAGGATGGATCACGAAAGCATTGTAATAATCGTAATGAAAATCTGGTCCGTCTCCATATACCCCATCTCCCTTATACCACTCTGCATGTTTCTTCACTGCATAATCCACCCGCATACTATCCCATTCTTCTCCAAACAACAAAAGGGCGGCTTCTATTATTGCGGAAAACAACAACCAGTTATTATATCCTGGTGTAATACTGCGCAAACTCTTAAAACTATTGACCACCTGTTGTTTCACAGTAGCCGGAAGAGGCTCCCACAACTGTTTAGGGGCACGGATAAAAGCATGAGCAAGGAAGGCCCCATCTACCAATGGCTGCCCGTCATATTTACCTGTAAAGTTCATGTAATCCGGACCATCAGGATTAACTGCCTGTGCGGTTGCTTCCTGTGCATAATTGATCAGATTTATTCTCATACTACCCTCCACCGTCTGATCAGGCCCCAGTTCCAGCCAGGGAGCTATACCTGCCATCGTGCGGCCAAAAGCTTCCAGGTAGGTGACCTTTTCTACCGGTTTGTTATATCCCGGTGCGGTAACCAGTGGCATCACCTGCTTTAACTGTCCTTTGCTCAGATTGAGCAGTACAGGTGTAGCAATACGGTTGAGCAATTCTACCCAGTAAGCCCTGTCGGTATTTACAGCATGTGCCTGTTCGTTTTTAGGGGCTGTCCACAGACTTCCACCTGTTTTCACAGCACCAGCCATGCCTGCCAGCGGAACGGTTTTTATGAAATTACGCCTGTCCATTATTTAGCCCATTGTTTATATCGTAACAATGCTTCTACAAAATAATAATCTGCGTAGGTCAGTGGCACATCTACTTCAGAATTTTGAGGTAATGACCCTACACTATGCTTCAGAATGAAATCGTTATTCTCCCCGGCAGTAGCCAGGTAAGCCGGGCTGCACAGGCTTTCCAGCATCTTTTCACCTGCATTCCAGTAACGTGCGGATATAGTACCCGTGGTATAACGGCTTAACTCCAGTAATGCAGAAGCTGCTACAGCACCCGCAGAAGCGTCACGTGGTACATTCGGGATACCAGGTGCATCATAGTCCCAATATGGAATCAGATCTGCCGGTAACCGGGGATGTCCAAGGATAAAACCGGCAATATGCTGGGCCTGATCCAGGTATCTCTTATCTTTTGTTTCGCGGTACATCATGGTGTAACCATATAATCCCCATGCCTGTCCCCTTGCCCAGGCAGAACTATCTGCTGCTCCCTGGTGTGTATTTCTATTCAGCACAGCACCGGTAGTGGAATCATATCCTATTACGTGATAAGAGCTGAAATCCGGCCGAAAATGATGTAACATGGTAGTATTTGCATGTGTACGGGCGATGTGGTCAAATGAGGGCTCTTTGCTTACCCTGCTGGCCCATGTGAGCAACTCCAGGTTCATCATATTATCGATGATTACAGGAAACTCCCATGCTCCATGATCCCATGATTTGATACAACCCACTTTTGGATTAAATCGTGTGGACAAAGAACGTGCACTGGTTAGTAATACTGCTTTATAAGCGGGGTTCTTTGTGAGACGATAGCCATTCCCGAAGCTACAGTACATCATAAAGCCCAGGTCATGTGTACCTTTGTTATTCTTTTCTTTTTCTATCAGTTCATCCCGTTTGATAGCTTCCTGCTTCAATGTTTCATCTTTGGTATATTCATACAGATACCACAAAGTACCAGGATAAAAACCGGCTGTCCACCAGTTGGATTTTGCCGTTACCAGCCGGCCGTCTTTATTATTGGTAGTACGTGGTAATACGCTGTCTGGCACCTGTTTCATCATAAGTTTATACTGGCTGGCAGCAAAATCCAATGTTTTATTGGCCAGTGCAATCATTTGCTTTTTGCGGGCAGGTACCTGTGCAGTTGCATGTATGGCAAACAATGCACATAATAATAAGAAGCTGAGTTTTTTCATCCGGGTAATTTTAAAGAACATTTCAGATTATCTGGCAAACGTTTGCATATAGACTACTGCAAACATATTTATGTATGTTTAAATGATCATCACTTTCTCTGTTTCCATTTTTCACGTACTATATTAAGGATTTCAATAGTAATCAACTTAATGTTTCTTTATCATCAAATGCTTTTACAGAAACCATATGTGATCACTCTATTCTGCCTTCTTTTCCTTACAGCAACATTGAGAATTTCAATAGTGATCCGCTTTATAGAATCACTTTCTTTATCATAACATCGGGTGCTTCGGAGGAAGCATAGATGATCAGTTTTAAATCATCCTTTTCCTTTGCCTTGTTTCTTTAGTACAACATCAGGTCCTTCTGTAGAAGCGCGGGTAATTAGTTTTATAGGAATAATCTCTTCCGAATACTTTTTCGGAGTTGACTTCGGCTGTTGTAACAGAGCAAGTAAAGCTGCCGCTACCCTTTCACCCATCATTGCCGGACACTGATCTACCGAAGTAATAGACGGTGTAATGATCTCTGCACGCGGATCATTGGAATAACCGGTGACTTTAATATCTTCCGGCACCCGCAGATTGATCTTGCGGCAATATTCCAGAATGGTAATAGCAGTTGTATCATTGGCTGCGAAAATACCATCCGGATAAGGCTTCTGCGCGAATATTTTCTCGCAGGTCTGCCACGCATTTTCACGGGTTAATTCGTGGTAAAAGATGCGTGATTTATTAAAGGGGATCTTATACTTCCGGAGAGCACTTTTATATCCCGCAACTCTTTCTACATAGAGATTGCAGGTAAGTGGTCCTGAGATATGTACAATGTCTTTGCAACCTTTTTCTATCAGGTGCTGAGTAACTGTAAAGCCTCCCAGGTAATCATCCCCTTTGATTACTTTCACCCCATAATCTTTCGGCACACGGTCAAAGAACACCAGTGGAATATTGTTATCATTAAACACATCGAAGTGCGAGAAATCAGTTGTATACAACGTAGTAGATACCGCCAGCGCGTCCACACGTGCAGAATACAATGTATCTGCCAGTGCTATTTCCTGCTCATATGAATCATTGGATTGACAGATCAGCAGGTTATATCCATGTTCCTGCAACTTATTCTGAATCACGGTGCTGATAGTAGCAGGAAAGAACATGGAAATACGCGGTACTACCAGCCCGATGGTTTTGCTTTTATTATTTCGCAAACCCGCGGCCATAGTATTGGGACGATAACCCAGCTTACGGGCCATTTTCTTAACCCTTTCTTTTGTACGCGCACTGATATTTGGATTGTCATTCAGTGCACGTGAAACAGTGGACACCGAGAGGCTCAATTCTTCTGCGATATCTACAATTGTCTTTTCAGTTCTTTTGCTCATATATCAGTATTCAGGTGGAATTTCATCGTCCCATCCATCCCCCGTCTACTGTTAAAATGGTGCCATGTATATAATCCGACGCCCTGGAAGCCAGAAATACGGCCGGTCCTTTAAAGTCTTCCGGCTCACCCCAGCGCCCTGCCGGTATACGGTCCAATATAGCAGTACTCCGTTTTTCATCTGCACGTAATGCAGCTGTATTATCCGTAGCAATATATCCGGGTGCAATAGCATTCACATTGATGCCTTTACCAGCCCATTCATTGGCAAATGCCTTTACCAGTGAACCTACTGCTCCTTTGCTTGCGGCATAACCAGGTACATTAATCCCCCCCTGGAATGTAAGTAACGATGCCGTAAAGATAATCTTTCCGCTTCCATGTAACAGCATCAGTTTACCTATTTCCCGGGTTAGGATGAAAGCTGCATTCAGGTTGATGTTCAATACCTCATCCCAATATTCATCCGGATGCTCTGCTGCCGGCTTTCTCAGGATAGTACCTGCATTATTCACCAGGATGTCTATAACAGGGAAACGACCTGTTACTTCATTGATAAAGCTATATAGTGCGGGACGGTTGCCAAGGTCTGCCTGGTAAGCATGAAACTTCCGGCCAACTGCAGTTACAGCCTTTTCTATATCACTGCCTTCTTTTTCAAGAGAGGCAGATACACCAATGATGTCTGCACCTGCTTCTGCCAGTGCCAGTGCCATTCCAAAGCCTATACCTCTTTTACAACCTGTTACCAGCGCCGTTTTTCCCGTAAGATCAAATGATTGTAATACCATACATGATTAAATTTATCGCAGTTCAGGAATAGCACATACATCCATATCGCTGTAATCCAGATTTTCGCCAGCCATTCCCCATATAAAGGTATAATTGCTGGTACCTGCACCAGAGTGGATAGACCAGGGAGGAGAAATTACCGCCTGTTCATTCTGCATCCAGATATGCCTTGTTTCCTGTGGCTGCCCCCAGAAATGACATACAGACTGCCCCTTGGGAACTTCAAAATAGAAATATACTTCCATTCGCCTATCGTGCGTATGCGCCGGCATTGTATTCCATACGCTGCCTGTTTTCAGCTCCGTCATCCCCATCTGCAACTGGCAGGTAGTCAGTACACTCGCTACTATCAACTTATTGATAGTACGGTGGTTAGCTGTTTCCAGTGTGCCCAGCGTCACTACCTCTGCATCTTTGCGGGTAACAAGACGGGTGGGATATACCTGGTGTGCCGGGGTTGAGTTCAGATAAAATTTAGCAGGTGCTGTGACATCGTTACTGCTGAAAAGCAATTCCTGCTTTCCTCTTCCTATATATAATGCTTCCTTAAAACCTATTTCAAAAACTTCTCCATCTACAGTTACAGTTCCAGTACCTCCTACATTGATAATGCCTAATTCACGCCTTTCAAGAAAGTATACCGCCTTTAACTGATCAGGTGCTTCCAGCCGTAAAGCCTTTGTTACAGGCATAATACCACCGGTAATAAAACGATCATAATGACTGTACACCAGTTTTACGCCATCCTGTTCAAACAGCTTATCTATTAAAAGTTCATTGCGTGTTTCTTCTGTATTCCAGCGTTGTACAGCGGCTGGACTGGAGGCATACCTCGTTTCTGCTTTCATAAGCCAGACATATTAAAATTTAGAAATGATGACTACTTCAGGGAGTGATGCTGTATCAGTTGCATCCTTCATAACTGAATGGAAAGATAGAATATAATGAAGAAATATGCAAACGTTTGCATTTAAAATTAAAAGGGACCTGATCAGTTAGCAGTAATCGGGAATAGGGACCTGTTTTCCCCTCTTTCCAATATTAAATTTTCAGCTAAACGGATTTAGCAAAGAAGTGAAGTCAAAATGTCATCAATGATTAAGATTTTAGTATTAACAGCGGGTTCTGATATTTCATACTTTAGCCATTATGAATACGTATCTACAAATACATCCCGACGACAATGTTCTGGTGGCCCTGCAGGATTTGCAGGCAGGCACTGAAATCGGGTTCAATGGTTCCACTATTAAACTACTGAAAAACGTCTCTGCCAAACATAAATTCATGATCACCGACGTACAAACCGGTGATCCTATTACTATGTACGGAGTGCTGGTTGGTAAAGCCAATGAACCTATTCACAAAGGAGAAGTAATTACTATCTCCAATGTAAAACACGATGCCAATGCTTTTCATGAAAAAGAAGGAAGCATAGAATGGCAGAAACCCGATGTAAGTAAATGGGAAACACGCACCTTCAATGGCTTCCATCGTAAGGACGGACAGGTTGGTACACGCAATTACTGGCTGGTTATCCCAATGGTATTTTGTGAAAACCGCAATGTAAGCGTGATCAAAACTGCCTTTGAAAGAGGACTGGGCTTCGCTCCTACTGAGATCTACAATGAGCAGGTGCAGGATCTTGTTTCACTATACAAACAAGGCAATGTAAATGCAATTAAAGATTACCAGGCAGAGGCTGTAACGTTAACAAGTAAACGAAATACCGTTTTCTCCAATATAGACGGTATCAAATTCCTTACCCACGAAGGTGGCTGCGGTGGTACCCGTCAGGATGCAGACGCACTGTGCGCATTACTTGCAGGTTACATTCACCATCCTAATGTGGCAGGTGCTACCATACTTAGCCTGGGTTGCCAGCATGCGCAGGTATCTATCCTGCAGGAATCACTGAAAAAGCTGAATGCTGATTTTGATAAACCACTCCTGGTATTCGAACAGCAGAAAAGCGCTTCGGAATTCTCCATGCTGTCTAACGCTATTAAAGAAACTTTCCTGGCACTGATAGAAGCTGATAAAGTAAACCGCAAACCTACACCTTTATCCAAACTGGTAATAGGACTGGAATGTGGTGGTTCTGATGGCTTCTCTGGTATCTCAGCTAACCCGGCTGTTGGGCATACATCCGATTTGCTGGTAGCACTGGGTGGTACTTCCATCCTTTCTGAATTTCCTGAGCTGTGTGGTGTTGAACAGGAGCTGATTAACCGTTGCATAGAAAAAGATACGTCAGATAAATTCATTCGCATTATGCGTGCGTATGAAAGTCAGGCAGAATCTGTAGGCTCCGGTTTCTATATGAACCCTTCTCCTGGTAACATCAAAGATGGGTTGATCACAGATGCAATCAAATCTGCAGGGGCTGCTAAAAAAGGCGGTATCTCTCCTGTTACAGATGTACTGGACTATACAGAATATGTGAAGAGACCAGGACTGAACCTGTTGTGTACGCCAGGAAATGATGTGGAATCTACCTCTGCTGAAGTTGGGTCTGGTGCTAATATAGTGCTGTTCACCACAGGATTAGGTACGCCTACAGGTAATCCAATTGCGCCTGTAGTGAAGCTGGCTACAAATACAAAACTGGCTCAGCGTATGCCTGATATCATCGATATCAATACAGGCACCATCATCAGCGGAGAAAAATCTATTGAAGAGATGGGCGAGGAAATTATGGAATTTGTGATCAAAACTGCTAATGGTGAAGTACATACCAAAGCTGAACTATTAAACCAGGATGATTTCATTCCGTGGAAACGGGGGGTGAGTCTTTAGTAGATATAATCTCACAATGCCATGTCGGTGAGCTTAGAACCGAATTAAAAGAGCCTGTATTGTACTAATACAGGCTCTTCTTATTTTATCTGGTTGTCTGCTAATAGTTTGTCTATTATTTTAAGACACACTTATTTTTCATCAGATCTCTACTCTTTCCATTTTCGGTGCAAACAAATGCATCATACCCCACGCCACCAGATAAGAGCAACCACAGATAATGAATATAATGTTGTAACCCGCGCCAATATTTCCTAATATTTTATAATGTTGTAATAGTCCTCCTACTACAAAAGGAAACAGGCTACCTCCTATTGAGCCGGCCATACCTCCTAATCCTACAACAGAACTCACTGCATACTTAGGGAACATATCAGATGCTGTTGTAAAGATATTCGCAGACCATGCCTGATGCGCTGCTGCTGCAAGGCTGATCAGTCCTACCGCTACCCATATATTCTCTGTTTGTTTGGCAAACACGATAGGAAGTACACAGATAGCAAAAAATAGCATAGATACCTTACGCGCTTTGAAAATAGGCCAGCCTCTCTTTATCAGCCATGAAGACAGATAACCGCCACCAATACTGCCAACTGTAGTGGAAGTATACACGATAATTAGCTGCAGATTGGGTTTCGTAAAATCAAGGTGAAAAGTAGTAGAGAAGTAAGAAGGTAACCAGTACAGGAAGAACCACCAGATAGGGTCCGTCAGCAATTTCCCGAATATAAATGCCCAGGTTTGCCTGATGCCCAGTAACTGCTTCCACGTAACACGGGGTTTCGCTTTTGTAATATCCGGTTCAACTTCATGATCACTATGGATATGATCAAATTCTGCCTTTGTCAGTTGTTTATGCCGGGCTGGTATTTCGTACATGATTATCCAGAAAATAAGCCAGATAAAACCTAGTGCACCAGTCCATATAAATGCCTGCTGCCAGCCATAATTACCTAATAACCAAGGTACCACTATCGGAGCAACCACAGCCCCTATATTAGCGCCGGAATTGAAAATACCTGTGGCCAGTGCACGTTCTTTTTTAGGAAACCATTCTGCTACTGACTTGATAGCTACCGGAAAGTTACCTGATTCACCAAGGCCCAATAATACACGGGCCACCCCGAATCCGAAGGTGGTCTTGGCCAATGCATGAAGCATAGCAGCCACACTCCACACAACGATAGAAAGAATATACCCCATCTTGGTACCAATCTTATCTACCAGCCGGCCAAACAGTAATAAGCCAAGCGCATAAGATGCGGCAAATGCGGTTACGATATGACTGTAATCAAGCTCTGTCCAGTGAAAAGACTGTTCCAGAGTGGGTTTCAGGAGGCCAATCACCTGCCTGTCAATATAGTTGATCGTTGTAGCGAAAAATAATAGGGCACAAACGCGCCAACGGTACTTGCCAATTGTTGTGGAATCCATGCCTGTCATTTTGGAATTTATAAAGTAAATTCAATTTACGACTCTGCATCCAATTATGCAAACGTTTGCATTAATTAGTATTTACTACAGGTTCGTGGATCAGGATTTACTTATTTATTAAATGTTTTTGCTATATCCACTGCTTTGGATATCTGTGCTTTCAGTGTTACCCAGTCTTTCTTTTCTATCAAACCTTTGTTCAGCAGGTTTGATCCCATTCCTACACATACTACACCGGCATCCAACCAGGACTGCATACTTTCTTTGGTAGGCTCTACTCCTCCTGTTGGCATAAACTTCATTTTCGGAAATAAAGGCTTGATGGCATTTACGAAGCCAGGCCCCAGCACATTACCGGGAAATAACTTGGCCAAAGGCGCTCCGCTCTTTTCTGCTACAGCTATTTCAGAAGGGGTCATACAACCGGGAATCCACAGGATCTCTTCCTTCCTACAGGCTTCTGCAATAGTGATATCGATAATAGGACTTACAATAAAATCCGCACCTACACCCGCAAAAAATTTTGCATCTTCTGCATTTTTAATGGTACCTATTCCCAGGAACAGATCCGGCATGGTTGACAGTTTCTTATCACGTATAAAAGCAAAATTGCGACGTGCATGCTCTCCCCTGTTGGTAAATTCAAACACACGGAGCCCTGCATCATAACAGGCTTTCACAACTTCGTAACATACCTCTTCATCTTCATGATAGAATACCGGTATCATTTTACTGCGCTCAAATGCGGCTACGATCTCTGCTGGTGCTGGTGCCATATCTATATCAGTTTTTGAATGTTTGCTTTATCCGTTAAATTAAAATCTCCTTTTAAGAACAGCTTGGACCAGGCGGCGGCGGCGGCAAATGAAATAGTTTGCTGTGCATCCATTCCTTCCAGCTGTGCATGAATCAGTCCGGCCATAAAACTATCTCCACTTCCTACACGATCCACTACATCATTGGTTTCATACTGTTTTGAAACAGCCAGTCCGTTTGCATCATACCAGGTGGCATAATACAGGTTATGAGTAGGTGCATCCGAAAAACGGAAAGTGAAAGCTACTCTTTTACAACGCGGATATTTCTCTGTTATTTCCTTTGCTACCTGTGCAGCTTCTTGCAGGTAAACCTCTTTTGTAGCTGTTTCCAATGCCACTGTATTTAGTTTCGTATCCAGCATCTGATGGGCGGCCCAGATATTTCCCATGATCACATCACAGTACTGCACCAGTTCCGGCATCACAGCAAAGGGCTGTTTGCCATACTGCCACAGCTTACTGCGGTAGTTCAGATCTGTAGAGATGGTTAGTCCTTTCCGGCTGGCCGCTTCAAGTATTTCCTTACAAATAATGGCTGCATCTTCATTCAGCGCTGGTGTGAGTGCGCTCCAGTGAAACCATTCAGCATCGCCAAGCAGACTGTCCCAGTCAACCGTTCCGGGTTGTAACTGGCTAAATGAAGAATATTTACGGTCATACACTACCCCGGCATTCTTCAGATCTTTTCCCTGTTCAAGGTAATAGATTCCCACACGATCTCCGCCTTTCAGCATTCTGTCTGTAACAACACCGATCTCTTCCAGCTGTTGTAATACCTGCAAGCCTACACCATTATCAGGTACCCGGCTGATATAAGTAACAGGTGTTCCCCAATGAGCCAGTGCGGCAGCTACATTTGCTTCTGCGCCACCTACATACAGGGCTGCACTGTGTTTACCCCACTCCGGCGAGAGCCTGAGCAAAATTTCTCCGAATGAAATAACTTTAACTGGTTTCATAACTCAATAGTGTGGCCTAATTAGTCTTCAAACTTAAAATATGTTTTAGCATTGTTGTAGCAAATGTCCTGCACCATCTTCCCCAGCCACTTAATATCTCCGGGCAATTCGCCATTCTCCACATCGTTGCCAATGAGGTTACACAAAATACGTCGAAAATATTCATGCCGCGAGAACGAAAGGAAACTTCTTGAATCGGTGAGCATCCCTACAAAACGACTCAGCAATCCCATATTGCTTAATGCATTCATCTGTTTTTCCATACCATCCTTCTGATCCAGGAACCACCATCCGGAACCAAACTGCATTTTGCCGGGAACTGTACCATCCTGGAAGTTACCGACCATTGTAGCAAATACCTCGTTATATGCAGGGTTTAAATTATATACTACCGTCTTGGCCAGTTTGCCTTTCTTATCCAGTCCGTCCAGGAAGGCAGACATAGCCTGTGCTACCTGCCAGTCGCCAATAGAATCCACGCCTGCATCTGCACCTACGGATTGTAATAAGCGGCTATTGTTGTTACGGATAGCTCCCACATGAAATTGCTGTACCCAGCCCCGTTCCTGGTTCCATTCACAAATAAAATGCAGGGTACCTGATTTAAACTCTTCTGCTTCTGCCGGCGTCACTGATTGGCCCGCACGCAATTTCACGTAAATGGCTTCCAGTCCTGCAGCTGTAAAAGCACTGCCATAAAAAGTACTGATTCCGTGATCGGACAAACGTCCGCCTGCTGCATGAAAATAATCGTGCCGGCTACGCAGGGCATCCAGCAGTTGACGGTAACTACCGGCCTCTATATTGGCAGCAGCTCCCAGTTTATCGACATAAGCATTGAAAGCAGTTCCATCTTCTACGGCCAGCACTTTATCAGGCCGGAAGGTGGGTAGAACCTTTACATTAAAAGCAGATTGCTGAATATTTTTATGATGTTCAAGCGTATCGCAGGGATCGTCTGTAGTACACAAAGCACGCACCTTGAAATGCTGCAATAATGACTGAGCGCGCCACTGAGAAAGTTGTTCGTTACAGTGCGAATAGATAGATGCAGCACTGTCTGCATCCAGCAATTGCCTTACGCCAAAGGGGTTGAGCAATTCCATATGCGTCCAGTGATACAGCGGGTTACGCATGCTGTAAGGCACCGTAGCCGCCCAGTGACTGAACTTTGTATAATCATCCGCATCTCCGGTAATATATTTTTCTGCCACACCATTTGCCCGCATAGCCCTCCATTTGTAATGATCCCCATTCAGCCACATGGCTGTCAGGCTTTCAAACTGCCTGTTGGTAGAAATTTCATCTGGAGATAAGTGATTATGATAATCGATGATGGGCATCTCTTTTGCATAATCGTGGAATAGTTTTTTGGCTGTTTCTGTACGTAACAGAAAGTCCTCACACAGGAATTGCTTCATTAGTCTATAATTCTTTGATCAAAATACCTTCATGCAACATTGCCTGCAAATGACCGGTAACGGCATCGCTAAAGCCAGGTAATAAATTAAGGTCTGTTTCCCACAGGCGTTTATCTGCACAAATCTTTTCTACCATTTCAGTAATATCTCCGGTTTTCCAGTGAGCAGCGAAAATGGCAGCATTATCGTCTGTGATAGTGTAATATTCAGTTCCACGCAAGCCCAGATACTGGCCATTCTCCTCTTTTACCGGGCGCAGGAAGAGCAGCATGGCAGCAAAGCCCAGGCACATATGTGCGGGCAGGATGTTCTGCTGTTCATAATAGCGGACAAACGTTTTTATATTCCGGGCGTTCATCTTGGAACTTTCCTGGAAAGTAATGCTCAGGAGTTTATGGGCAATGTACGGATTTGCGAACCTGTCCAGCACATCTTCTGCAAAAGCAGGCGCCTGGGGGCAGATTTCGCGGATTGTAGGAACAATCTCTTCTTTGATCACCGACTGGAAGAATGTGCGCATATATTCATTATTCATGCACTCAAATACGGTGTTCAACCCACTCAGGAAACCGAGTGGTACTGAAATAGTATGGCTGCCGTTCAGGATACGCAGCTTCTGCTCCCGGTAAGGAGTAATATCTGGCGTGATCAGCATTCTTTTATCCGCCTCATGAAAAGACAGTCTGTCACTGATTCTTTCATCCCCTTCAATAGCCCACAACAGGAATGGCTCTGCATCAATCCACAACTGATCAGTATATCCTGCTTCTTCCTGCAGGGTGGGCAGATCTTTAGGTTTCCCCGGTACTATACGGTCTACCAGGGAGTTACAAAACTGGTTATCTGCAGTTATCCATTTAATGAATGCTTCCGGTAACTCATTGTAAGCCGCCAGCTTTAATACGATCTCCTGTAAGAGCCGGCCATTGTTTACAACCAGTTCCGTAGGCACGATCACAAAACCGCTATGCGAGGCACCTTTAAAATGGGTATACCGTTCCCATAGTACAGCCAGCAATTTACCGGGAAAGGAAGCAGGTACAGCCTGGTCAATCCGTTCTTCAACGTATTGAATACCAACCTCTGTTGTGTTAGAAACAATAATTTGCAGATCCGGTTGATGAACGGTTTTCAATATTTCTTTCCATTCTGCATTCGATTGCAAAACACGGCTTACAGAAGCATTGATAATCCGTTGATTCACCAGTTCTCCCTGAGCAACACCTTTAATGCTGGTGGTAAACAGGTTATCCTGGGAAGTAAATTCTGTTGTGGGACCATCAGTAGATTTCACAACAACAATGCGTCCTTCAAAGATCCCCTGTTTATTAGCCTTGTCTACCAGGTAATCTACAAGGCCACGTAACAATACTCCAGTTCCAAACTGTAAAATCTTTTCCGGGTAGCTGAAATAGGCTTCCTTTACCCCAAATTGAGGTTGTTTCAATACATGAGCCTTATTTAGTACAGGTAACATGTTAATAAATTTAATGATTCCGGGAATTTTGATGAATAAATATAGGATTCCGGAAGAACTTTTTCAGGAAAATTGTGGGGAAGACTATATAAAAAGGAGATTATCGTGTGAATTCCTTCATTTGATTAATAATACCTGCAACTTTTCCTTTTTCGGGAAATGCCATATTTGCCCCTATCCATTCTTCGAGATAAGCATTATGCAACAATTCAGTAAATGCTGTATGAAGATATTCCCTTACCTCTTTGCCTGTTTCTTGTAATTCCCGCCAGATGGTAGTTCGATTATTAAGCAGGTAAACAATATCCTCAAAATCAGAACTGGTTCTCCCATCACCCTGCCCTCTATTTTTGAATGCTTCCAGTTTTGTAGCTATGAAATATGCAGGTTTGAACAATCGAATGATATATCCATCTTCTAATGAATGATCCATTGCATTGGCAAATCCCTGTTTATACCACTTATTGGAAAACCCTAAGATTTCTTCAGAAGTAGGCATTACATCTACAATAATGCCATGTATCTTATACCGGCATATAACCTTTGATTCCTGATCATTCACAAAACCCTTTTCTCTTAATTTAGTTTCAAGCTGTTGATAACCTTTGTAATTAAGTAACTCAATAAGAATATCAACATCATTGGTTGGTCTGACTTCTTCCCCTGACCGGTCTGCATACAAAGACACTGTTGCTCCACCTACAAATACAACCTCCTGCTCTAACTCTTCTAATGCATTATATACAGCCTTTATCCGGGTAATATTTTCCCTATGACTCATACTAATATAATTTTCCTGAGCTCTTCCAATGCCAGCTTTTTCTCCCTGTTTTTACCTACCCGAATAATATCAAGACTAGCAAGCAACTTATACAACTGTTCATTATCCTTCACTGCTTTTATTACATTTTTATATAAAGGTTCAATCATCAGCCCTCTTGTAGTGCCCTCATTATCCGGCCATACATAATCAGATTCACTGGAAAAATGTTCTTTGTAAAATGGATGGGAATGTGCAGTTGGAATGCCGGTTACCGTTTGACCCGGTACCTGTGGAAATACATAGTGTAATCCATAGTGGATGAATTCCATTAATGACATACGGTAGACTTTCCTCTTTGCCTCATCTATCAAACCGGCTATATAACTTCTGTGCAGAGATTCGGAAATCTCTGAAATACTGATAGATAAGGCAGTTGACAAATCTCTATACTGCCAGTCGCCTTCTATAGTCAATATTTCCAATAAGATTACTACGTCCTGTGGACGCATTCCATTATGCCCTCTCATAGCTCAAAGATACGCTTTTTTTTTACCCTGTTCGCATATCGCGAACAGAGAACAAAAATACAATAGTTAGTGTATCTATAAGTGTAATAAATTGATATTCATCATAAACCCGCTCACCACTCTTAGTTGTACCGACCTGGTTAGATTCATGGCTCCTTGTACTATAAGCCCCATATAAGCCCCATACAATACCTCTACATCCCCTCTATAAGCCCTCCTTATTTAAGGGGGGCTTATAGAGGGGATGTAGAGGTATTGTATCAGTCCTAAATAGTATTTATAGATAAGAGAGAGTGCTTATTCCCATGAGAATGACTCCACCTTTAGTAACACCCCGCTTTAATGATTTTTCAGTAATTTTGCACTCTTAATAATATGCAACGATGAGCAGACATGGCAAAGTACTGGTAGCAATGAGCGGCGGTATAGATAGTACGGTAACAGCGCTGATGTTGAATGAACAAGGGTATGAAGTGGTGGGTATCACTATGAAAACCTGGGATTATGCTTCAGCTGGCTCAAGTAAAAAGGAGACGGGATGCTGTAACCTGGATTCCTTTAACGATGCACGTGCGGCAGCCGTTCACCACGGTTTTTCGCACTTCGTGCTGGATATACGAGAGGAATTCGGAGATTTTGTGATTGAGAACTTTGTGGACGAATATATAGCAGGACGTACACCCAACCCCTGTGTGTTGTGTAATACGCATATCAAATGGCGCGCGCTGATGAAAAGAGCCGATGCCATGGATTGTGCATTTATTGCCACCGGCCACTACGCACAAATCAGGGAAGAAAACGACCGTTATGTACTAAGCAAGGGGATCGACGAACTGAAAGACCAGAGTTACGTACTCTGGGGATTACAACAGGATGTACTGAAACGTACCCTGCTCCCGCTGGGAAAATACCGTAAACCGGAGATCCGTAAGATGGCTGAAGATTTCGGATATCCGGAACTCGCCAAGAAGGCAGAAAGCTATGAAATATGCTTTGTGCCAGACAATGATTACCGTGGCTTCCTGAAACGCCGGGTAGACGGACTGGAAGAAAGAGTAAACGGCGGCAATTTCGTACTGCGGGACGGAACAATTGTAGGACACCACAAGGGTTATCCTTTCTATACTATCGGTCAGCGTAAAGGTCTTGAAATAGCCCTTGGCAGACCAATGTTCGTTACAGAGATCATCCCGGAAACCAATACCGTGGTACTGGGTAATGAAAATGAACTGGATAGAAGCGAAATGTTTGTAGGTGGGATCAATATGATTAAGTATGATCATATTCCTGAAGGAATGGAAGCTTTAACCAAGATCCGGTATAAAAGCAGTCCGGCACTTAGCAACCTGTATAACGAAGATGGTAAGGTGAAAGTGAATTTCTACGAACAGGTGAAAGGAATTGCACCCGGACAATCTGCTGTGTTTTATGATGGAGATGATGTGATTGCAGGTGGAATCATTCAGCGTGCAGGAATAAAATAAATAGTTTATAAAAATAAAACGGCTTCGTCAGGGTATTCTGACGAAGCCGTTTTATTTTTATTCAATCTTTTTACCTAATGAGTGCAGATATGAATATCAAAATTTTATCATGTTATATAAAGTGATATTTTTTATCATTATATTACAAGAAGCCTTTAAAAAAATTATATACTAAATATTTATATATTAATAAGAGGTGAACAACGTGACTTTACATGGCCAACACACCCTTTGATATAAATAATTTTCATGAAGATGAGGCCCTGATAAAACAAATAAAATCAGGCAATTATGACGCGTTCACACTTCTCTACAACAAATACATCCGGCAGTTGACACAATATGGGCTTAAGTTCAATACTGATCTGCCGATTATTCAGGATTGCCTGCATGATGTTTTTGTATGGTTATGGGCAAACCGGCATAAGTTAGCAATTCATCACTCTGTTAAAAGTTATCTTTTTAAGGCAGTCCGTACCTCCATTCTCCACATACTTGAAAAGAAAAATAAATTAAGAACCTTACATCCGGAAGAAGGAAATGAATACAATTTTGAACTTGAACTATCGCCGGAAAACCTCATGCTCCAAGATGAAAACCGAGAGCAGATAAGAGTGCAGATTGAAGGTTTGATGCGTAAACTTACTGCTAAACAAAAAGAAGTTATTTACCTGCGCTATTATGAAGGACTAAACTTTGAAGACATTGCTCAAAACATGAATCTTTCTGTGAAAGCATCATACAAACTAATGGGACGAGCTATTGCTACCCTTCGCGAAAACGTACCCAGTTCCCAGGTACTGCTCATTATTCTACTTCACCTCCACTAAAGAGATAACCTACCTGCCCTTCTTTTAATCAATTCTAAACAATTACAATCAACAAAAAAAGTTTCAAAACCGCGGGGTAATTTTTGAGACTCCCTCCTCTTACATCTGATTCGCTAGTAATAATGGATTGATGTAGGCCTACAATTAAACCATTTATAATATACGCTTGCGGCATAAATAGTAAGCCTTCAAGGGGATGCTTGCTTTTTTATTGTAAATATTCTTAACCAGAATCTATCTAAATTCTAAATCGTAAATCGTATGAAGACGTTCATTCATGCCATCTTTGTTATGGCTATACTGCTGCATGTCAGCCTGCGTGCAGTTTCACAGGGCGTATTAAAGGGAACCGTAAAAAATGAAAAAGGTGAACCACTGGAAAATGTTTCCATAACTATACCCGGACAAAAAGGCGGAACGTTTACAAATACCAGTGGAACCTACCAGCTATCACTTGCTGCCGGCACCTACAAAATTGCCTTCACCAGTATAGGCTACACCAGTTCTTCTATTCCTGTTAAAATGGAACATGCAGATATAACAACGGATATTATTCTGAAAACGGCTTCGGTTGACCTAAGTGAAGTAATAGTAGCTGTAGGTAGCCGTTCCTCACAGCGAACATCTACCAGTTCTCTGCTTCCTGTTGACAATATCAATGCCTCTGAATTGCAGACCACCGGTCAGTTATCATTTGATAAAGCATTGCAATTAAGAGTACCTTCCTTTAATACTGTTAACACACCGGTGAATGATGCATCTTCTTTACTGGATCCTTATGAGATCAGGAACATGGGGCCCAGCCGCACTTTGATATTAGTCAATGGTAAGCGCAAGAACCCCAGTGCATTGGTATACATTCAAACATCACCAGGACGTGGTGAAACAGGCGCCGATCTTGCAGCCATTCCTACAGATGCCATCAAAAGAGTGGAGATCCTGCGCGATGGGGCTTCTGCTCAATATGGATCTGATGCCATCGCTGGTGTTATGAACATAATTCTGAAAGACAAGTTCGAGTACACCAACTTTAAAATTGCCAGCGGTATTACTCATAAAGGCGACGGTTTTTCATTATCAACAAGTCTTAACAGCGGTGCCAATATTGGCAGCAAGGGCTTCATCAATTATACCATTAATTTTCAAAGAGAGAATAAAACCAATCGTCCGGGTACAGTAGATGCAGAACAGGATAACAAAGATCTGAGTGATGGGACCGATGCTAGTCTTGCGAATGTAAAGGCTTTCCTGGCACGCTTTCCGGATGCAAAGAATATCAATGGCACACCCACCAATACTGCGGCTAAATTCCTGGTGAACACAGGTTTTCCTTTAACTGAGAATACCTCCTTTTATGCCAATGCTGCCTATATATACAAGAAAGTGCAAAGTTATGCCAATTACCGCACCCCTTACTGGAAGCAGGATTATGGATTGCTGCATACTGCCGGAACAGAATACCTGGGTTATGGTCCTACCTTTCAGGGTGATCTGAATGATTACAACGCCACCGTTGGATTTAAAACAGAAAAAGGTGGATGGACACATGATATAAGCCTTACTACCGGAGGTAACAAGCAGTTATATACAGTAGATAATACCGTGAATCACTCTTTAGCTGCAAACAGTCCTATCTCTTTCAAACCTGGTGGTTTTTCTTTTAATCAGCTGGTAGGGAATATAGATATCACAAAAGCAGTGGGTGATAAACTGTCTATAGGTTTTGGTAGTGAGTTCCGAAGTGAGACTTTCCAGATTATTGCAGGGGATACAGCCTCATACTCCGGTGAGGGTGCCAACTCTTTTCCGGGCATCAGCCAGCCCAATGCTCTGAAGGCAAACCGTTTTAACATGGGCGGATACCTGGATGTGAGTTATGATCTTTCCCATGCCCTGCTTTTTAATGGCACTGTAAGGGAAGAATATTACAGTGATTTTGGTAGCGCCTTTGTATGGAAGATAAGCGGAAGAGCTAAACTAGTTGATGATATGCTTACCCTGCGTTCATCTATATCCACAGGCTTCCGCGCGCCAAGTCTGCACCAGATAAACCTGCAGATTGCACAACAAAGTTTTGTTCCCGGCCAGGGCATCCAGACAAAAGGTATTGTAAATAACCACAGCCCACAGGCACATTTACTTGGAGTACCCGCACTGAAACCGGAGAAATCAGTAAACTTTACAGCAGGCTTAGGTTTCAAGCCTTCAAGGAACTTCAGCCTGACTGTTGATTATTACAATATTGATGTTAAAGACAGGATCATCCTGAGCTCTAACATTACTCATACTGCCAGCGGAACCACAGCATTGGATACTGTATTGACCAACAACGGTATTGTTGGTGTTAGCTTTTTCACCAATGGTATCCGTACAAAAACACAGGGAATTGATGTAGTGGCCACTTATAAGAACATATTAATCGGAACTTCAGGCAAGCTTACCATCAACCTTGCCGGTAACTATACCATTTCCAATAAACTGGATGGTGCTATTACAGATCCAAAACTCATTAGCCAGGCGGGCCAGTCAACCTTTGACTATATTCAGGAAGCGTTGCTTTTAACCAGCAGACCTAAATACAAAGCAATATTGGGCGGGGACCTGGATATCAACAAATGGAGCTTCAGTTTGAATAATACGTTATATGGACCAGCCACTTTCCGCAATGATGGGCTGGATGAGAATCTGAAACTGGTTTTTAAAACCAAAGTACTGACGGATATTAATATTGGCTACCAGTTTGGTAACCGTGTAAGTGCTTCAATAGCGGTAAACAATATCCTCAATATAACACCGGAATATCAGTTAAAGGCATTAAATAGTGACGGACAGGCCGTTTTAAACGATCCGACACAGTTGAAAGGCAATATCAACGCCATCACATTTAATGGCAGGTATAGCATGGTTACTTATGATGCTTCCCATTTCAGCCAGTTGGGTACCACCTTCCTGGCCACATTGAACTTTAGGTTGTAAAAGTGGTTGACCAGCGGGGGCGGTAGTATCGCAAAACGCCGCCCCCTTTATGGTTTTAATGCCAAAGGAATTACAGTATTTTTATGACTATATGATAGTTTATACTACATCAAAAACGGATAAAGACTTGCTACAGATCCTGGAACTGCAAAAGAAAAATCTGCCGGCCAGCTTAACAAGTGAGCAGATCTCAACTCAGGGTTTTGTAACAGTATCCCACAGCTTTGATGATCTGCAAAAAATGAATAACATAGAAGAAAGTATCATTGCCAAAGACGATGATCACGTTATAGCCTATTTATTGGCTATGACAGCAAAATCGAAATTGGATATACCGGTGTTGGTTCCTATGTTCGAAGTATTTGATAACATTACATTTCAGAATAAGAAAATATCGGACTATCAATATATCGTTGTCGGCCAGGTATGTGTAGCAGCAGGATACCGTGGAATAGGCATCCTGGACAGTTGTTATTCCGAATATAAAAGACACTTTGAAAATAAATACGACTTTGCCATAACAGAAATCTCCAGCCGGAATCTGCGTTCCCTGAATGCTCATAAACGGATTGGATTTGATACCATTTACGAATACGCAGCTCCCGATGGTGAAACCTGGAGCATTGTATTATGGAACTGGAGAGTTTAAAGGCAATGTTATTAGCTACAATGGAGTAATTTTTTGTATTTTTCTCCTAACAATGGAACTGCAATGAAAAATGCTATGGACAAGTATGGGGATTATCAAACCGAAGACTTTCTCCAGGACGAATCGTTTATCAATTGGGTACTAAATCCGGAAGAAGCGAGCAACAGATCATGGGCTGCCTGGGTAAAATCCAATCCTCATAAGAAAGAAACAGTCCAGAAAGCAATTGATATTATCCGCTCTTTTGACTTTAAGCAGGAACCGGTAGCAGAAAGTTTTTATACTGATCTCAAACAAAGCATTGATCAGACCATTGGTTATAGTAACCAGGCTGCACCCAAAATGGCTACCTTATTCCCTAAATGGCTGAGCATAGCTGCTGTTGTTACCGGCATACTGCTTGGTGGTGCTGCAGTATATTATTTCATGCAACCTTCTTATACAGTTGTTTCTACTCCATATGCAGCAACCAAAACGATATGGCTGCCCGACAGTTCTGAAGTAGTACTGAATGCCAATTCAAATATCAGGTATCTCAGCAGCTGGAATAAACATAAAAGAGAAGTGTGGATAACCGGCGAGGCTTTTTTCAAAGTAAAACATATCACGACTGCCGGGGAAATACAGCACTTCAAAGTGTATGCCGCCAATACAGAAATTGAAGTACTTGGAACCGAATTCAATGTAAAGAGTATTAACAACAATGCCATAGGTGTAATGCTTCAGAAAGGGAAGGTAAAATTCAGTGTTCCGGCCCGGAAGATGCAAACGATTATGCAACCTGCCGATTATTGCCAATACAATGCATCACTGGGAAAAATTATTACCAGTCCTGCAGATCCTGAGTTGTATATATCATGGATGAAACACAAATACAGGTTTGAAAAAACACCCGCCAGGGAAGTATGCCAGACACTTACAGCGTATTTTGGTTATGGTTTCATTTTCCGGCATGCGGAACTTGCAGAACAGCACATTTCCGGAACACTGGAGCTCCAAAATGAACAATTATTGCTGAGCACTCTTTCCGAGTTATTGAATGCTTCTATCACCAAAAGTGGACGGGATTTTATTATAGAGTAAGTCACATTTTTAGCAAGAAACTGTTATGAGCATATGATCCAAAACATGCTAAGGGAATGGTTTATTGTGGTAAGCCTATTGATCTGTGCAGTAAAAACGCTGCAGGGGCAAGACTTTGTGCAACTGAGCAAGAAAGATCAAATCACCACCCCCTCCCTTAACAATAATCAGGATTACAAAGTTCCACTGAAAAACATACTGACAGCATTCGAAAAAAAATACAACATCAATATCATTTACAGAGAAAGTATTGTACAAAATAAAATGGCGGTTGCCCTCAAAGCAGACATCTACAATACTGATACAGCACTCTACACCCTGCTTACCCCTCTTGGATTAACATTCAAAAAAATTACTGCTACTCAGATCATCATCACAGAAACATCCGGCTCAAAAACGGGAGGAGAAAAAGGAAGCGGCTACATGAATGATCAGCAAAGCCTTTTAAGAGGAACCGTAAAAAATGAAAAAGGCGAACCGATGCCAAATGCATCCGTGATCATCATGGGCATTTCTAAAGGAACTGTTACAGATGCGTATGGAAATTACCGGTTATCTCTTGGTAGTGGAACCCATAAAATCCTCTTCAGCAGTGTTGGATATAACAGCCTCTCAACTACCATTAAAATTGAAAATGCGGATATAAAAAGAGATATAATGCTCTACAACGCTGTGGCGGATCTAAGTGGTGTAGTAGTAACTGTTGGTAGTCGTGCATCACAACGAACATTCACTAATACACCACTTCCTGTTGATAACATCAATGGTACTGAACTACAAACCACCGGTCAGTTATCTTTTGATAAAGCACTGCAATTACGGGCACCTTCTTTTAATACAATTAACATGCCTGTACATGATGCCACTTCTTTGTCCGATCCCTATGAGATCAGGAATATGGGACCCAGCCGTACATTGATATTGATAAATGGCAAACGAAAGAATCCCGGAGCGCTGGTGTATATACAAACCTCTCCGGGGCGCGGAGAAACCGAAACCGATCTCTCAGCAATTCCTATTGACGCCATTAAACGGGTGGAAATACTACGCGACGGCGCTTCTGCCCAATATGGATCAGATGCCATTGCCGGTGTTATGAACATTATTCTTAAAGACAGGTTTGAATACACAAATTTCAAAGTAGCGAGTGGTATTACACATAAAGGCGACGGGGTTTCGTTATCTACAAGTCTTAACAGCGGCGCCAATATCGGCACCAAAGGATTTATCAATTACACTATTAATCTTCAAAAGGAAGATAAAACCAACCGTCCCGGTACAGTAGATGCAGAACAGGATAACAAAGATCTGGGTGATGGCACTGCTGCCGGTCTTGCACAGGTAAAAGAATTCCTCGCACGTTTCCCGGATGCAAATAATATCAACGGAACACCAGTCAATACATCTGCAAAATTCCTGATCAACACCGGCATTCCTTTAAAAGACAACGTTACCTTTTATGCCAATGCGGCTTACGTGTATAAAAAAATTCAAAGCTTTGCCAATTACAGAACCCCTTATTGGAAACAGGATCCCTATAATTTATTACATGCTGCCGGCACTGAGTATCTCGGGTTTGGGCCTACGTTTGCAGGAGATCTCAATGACTATAATGCTACCGTTGGTTTAAAAAGTGACATAGGTACCTTCAATACTGATATCAGTCTCACAGTTGGAGGAAACAGGCAATTGTATTTAGTGACCAATACCTGGAACCCTTCATTGGAAGCACAAAGTCCTGTTTCTTTCAAGCCCGGTGGTTATGCTTTTAATCATGTAGTGGGAAATATTGATATTACAAAAGTAGTCAATGACAGGTTATCCATTGGTTTTGGCTATGAATTCCGTAATGAGCGTTTCCGGATTATTGAAGGCGATACCGCCTCTTCTTCCGGAATAGGTCCTATTTCTTTTTTAGGTGTCAGTGCAATTAATGCTATTAAAGCGTATCGTTTTAATATTGGCGGCTACCTTGATGTAAGTTATGATCTATCAAAGTCTGTATTGATCAATGCAACAGCACGACAGGAATATTATGACGATTTTGGAAGCGCCTTTGTGTGGAAGATAAGTGGGAGAACTAAACTGGTGGATGATAAGTTAACCCTGCGTTCATCTGTATCTACCGGCTTCCGTGCACCGGGTCTGCACCAGGTAAACCTGCAGATTGCACAACAGATCTTTGTTCCCGGAAATGGCATCCAGACAAAAGGAGTTATTAGCAATAAAAGTGTGCAGGCACATTTACTAGGGGTGCCCAGCCTGAAGCCAGAGCGATCACTCAACTTTACTGTAGGATTTGGTATGAGACCCTCAAAAGATTTTAGCCTTACACTGGATTATTACAATATTGATATTAAAGACAGGATCATCCTGAGCTCCAATATCGGGCATACTTCCGGCGGCAATACACAATTAGATGAGGTATTGAGCGCCAATGGAATTGTTGGCGTTAGTTTCTTTACTAATGGTATAAGAACCAACACGCAGGGAATTGACCTGGTAGCTAATTACAGGAATATACAGATAAGTCCGGGTAGCTCGCTAACAGTTAATCTGGCAGGTAATTATACTATTTCTAACAAGCTGCTTGGTATGATATCCAACCCCAAATTAATTGCAAATACGGACCAGGCAGTTTTTGATTATACCCAGGAAGCACTGTTGTTAACGAGCAGGCCAAAATATAAAGCCATATTAAGTGGGGATCTTGCGCTGAACAAATGGGGCTTTTTCCTGAACAATACATTGTATGGTCCTGCCACCTTCCGCAGTGAAGGATTGGACCGGAATATAAAACTGGTTTTCATTAGCAAAGTGGTGACAGACATCCATATAAGCTACAAGTTTAATCACCGGTGGAGTGCATCGCTGGCTGTAAACAACATTTTGAATATCCTTCCTGAGTATAAGCTAAAAGCATTGAACGCCAAGGGGCAGGCCGTTTTAAATGATGCGGAGGAGGTTAAAAGAAACATCAATGCCATTACATTTAATGGCCGCTATGGCATTGTTACTTATGATGGCTCTCACTTCAGCCAGTTAGGTACTACCTTCCTGGCTACCTTGAATTTTAAGTTGTAACCATTTTAAATTCAGCCGGCCTCTCTTTTGAAACCATGTTGATTCAAAATATGATCTATGCCTTTATCAGTCTAACCGCAAACATACTGTCTGCACGGCCTTCATAACCAGGAATAATGCCTCCCTCCTGCTTTGTAAGCCCTGTTGTTTCTTCAAGAAAAGCCACTACGTCCTCATTTTCTTTACTAAAAACGGAGCAGGTAATATAGATCAGTGATCCTCCCTGTTTTAATAACGGTACAACGTTAGCAGCTATACGTTTTTGTAACTGCTGATAGGTATCAATACTTTCTTCATTGAAGTAATACAGGTTTTCCGGAGAACGCGCCCAGGTACCAGACCCCGTGCAGGGCGCATCTACTATGATCTGATCAAACTTTCTGTTACTGATAGTGGCGGGTAACACAGGCGCCGTCAGATCCAGTAATACATCTTCATAACCACGAATACCTGCTTCTTTAAACCGCTGATGGAGATTTTGAATGATAGAGGCCCGTACATCACTTACCAGCAATTTTACATTGGGTTGCTTATCTATCAACATGATAGATTTCCCTCCGCTTGCAGCACAACAATCCCACCATGCCTCTCCCGCCTTTGGATGAAATAATGCTCCCACTTTCTGCGATGAAAGATCCTGGATTTCATACCAGCTTTTATCAGTAATGATACTGTCTATTTTGGTGCTGTTGGGAAGGATAATTGTATCCGTTCCTGATGTTGTAAAAGTGATACCTGCCTGTTGCAGTAATTGCATAACAGCAGCCTGTTTGTTATTCCTTGTACGGATAAAAAGATAAGGCTGTACAAAGAATGAATAGGCAAAAGCAGCGGCATCTATCTCTTTTGAAAGAAGTGACACAAAAGGAAAGATATCTCCCGGCTGCCCATCAAATGAAAGCATTGTTAACTTTTCACCTAATGACAATTGTATCTTTTCATTCCACTCCGGGCGGAAAAACTGTAACAGCTCATTCTTATCAAACTCACATAAAAAGGTACCCTTCAGTATTCTTTCAGTCACTTGTCGTTCGTCTTTCCATAGATGCCCCAGCCGGTAATAATGATATACCAGCTGAGATACCCAGCGGCGATCACGGCTTCCCATATAGGGGCGTTGTTTGAAAAAACCTTTCAGGAAATGATGCAACGGCACATCCCCATCATAAACGAGTATAATCTCTTCTGCAGTAGATAAATAATTTTCCCAACGGGTCATAGCCGCAAAGATACTTGCAAAATAGTAATGTTCCAGCCTTTACCAGTGTAACCTATAGTTGTTCAGGTGAGTTCGGGGAAACAATGATAGTGAGTCTATACGTTGAACAGACATTGAACAGACATTGGACATACGTTGGACGCCCTTAGATCGCATATAAACGTTCAAAAAGTGTCCAACATATGTTTAAAGTATGAAGCAAATATCAACTCACTCCGAACTCTCCCGGAAGACACTGTTATAAACAAAAAAGGCTCCCTTCGGGAGCCCTTTGTTTATAAAACTAATTGAAAGTTACAATTTCAGTAATGCTTTTAAAGGATCCTTACCGAACAACAATTGTTCAGGATTTTCCAGCATTTCTTTTACACGTACCAGGAAGCTCACAGACTCACGACCATCAATGATACGGTGATCATAACTCAGTGCCAGATACATCATTGGGCGGATTACAACCTGTCCGTTTACCGCCATAGGGCGATCCTGGATCTTATGCATGCCCAGGATGGCAGACTGAGGAATGTTGATGATTGGAGTACTCATCAGTGAGCCAAACACACCACCATTGGTGATTGTGAAAGTACCTCCGGTCATTTCCTCCATCGTCAGTTTATTATCACGTGCTTTGGTAGCCAGTTCCACTACTTTCTTTTCGATCTGCGCCATATCCATACTCTCTGCATTACGGATAATTGGTACTACCAGACCTTTCGGTGCTGATACTGCAATAGATACATCACAGAAATCATGGTATACCAGTTCTTCTCCGTCAATGTAAGCATTCACAGAAGGGAATTCTTTCAATGCAAAGCAACAAGCCTTTGTGAAGAAGCTCATAAAGCCCAGGTTCACTTCGTGTTGTTTCTTGAACACTTCTTTATATTTCGCACGCAGCTCCATGATATTACCCATATCTACCTCATTGAAGGTAGTGAGCATGGCGGTGGTGTTCTTTGCTTCTACCAGGCGGCGGGAAACAACCTTACGCAGGTTGCTCATCTTTTCACGACGCTCGCTGCGGGTAAACATTTCCTGGCCGATAGCCACGCCCGGATTCTGCAGAGCAGCAAATACATCATCTTTCAGGATCTTGCCATGAGCGCCGGAACCTTTAATAGAGGATGGATCTACATGCTTGTCGGCAATAACTGCCGCCGCTACCGGTGTAGCTTTGATATCGTTAGGGATTGCTGTAACAGGCGCCTGTTGTGCTTGCGGAGCCGCCTTAGGTGCAGCAGTTGCAGCAGCAGCTACCGGTTGTGCCTGACCCGCAGGACGGGCAGCACTGGTATCTATTTTACAGGCGATATCGCCTATTTTTAATACATCTCCTTCTTTAGCCAGTATTTGTAACACGCCTGCTTCTTCCGCATTCAGTTCAAAGGTGGCTTTCTCAGATTCCAGTTCACAGATCACTTCATCACGTTCTACGTAGTCACCATCTTTTTTGATCCATTTGATCAGGGTTACTTCACTGATAGACTCTCCCACAGTAGGCACCTTCATTTCAATTGTTCCTTTGTTCACGGCAGGAGCTGCTGGTGCAGCTGCTTCTACAGGTGCCGGTGCAGCTGGTTTTGCTGCCGGAGCTGGTGTACCGGGATCACTGCCTGCAGGCGCGGCTGCATCGGTGTCAATAGTACAAGCCACATCGCCTACTTTCAAAGTAGCGCCTTCAGGGGCTGCAATTCTCAATACTCCCGCCTTTTCCGCATTCAGTTCAAAGGTGGCTTTTTCAGATTCCAGTTCACAGATCACTTCATCCTGCTGCACATAATCTCCGTCTTTCTTCAACCACTTTGCAATTGTTACCTCGCTAATAGATTCTCCTACCGTAGGAACTTTGATTTCGATAGCCATATTTCTAATTTCTGTGTGCAATGTTAAAAAGTGAAATCATCCTTCACTTTTGTTCCCGTTTCTTTAAATGTTAAATGCCGTTTCAATGATTTCCAGCTGCTCACGTCCGTGTACTTTAGCATATCCTGTAGCCGTGGCTGCACTTGGATTACGGCTTATTACACCGTAATTGATCTGCTTCAGGTTCATCTGAAGGTAAGAAGCAGCGCCCATGTTCAGCGGTTCTTCCTGTACCCAGAACCAGGTAGCAGCTTTATATTTCTGATTCAGCGCTTCCAGCTGTGTTACAGGCAATGGATACAACTGTTCCAGACGTACAATCGCTACATCTTTCCGGTTATCTTTCAATTGCTTTTCACTCAGATCAAAATACATTTTACCAGTACATAACAATACTTTCTTCACTTTTGACGCATCCTCTATAAAAGTATCATCTAACACTTCCTTAAATCCTCCTTCAGTAAAATCAGCTAACGGAGAGTAAGACCCTGCATGACGTAAGTTTGCTTTAGGTGCAAAGTTCACCAATGGCTTACGGAACGGCCAGGTTAACTGGCGGCGTAATGCATGGAAGAAGTTGGCAGAAGTAGTAATATTTGTAACAATGATATTGTATTCCGCACATGCCTGTAAGAATCTTTCAGGGCGGGCATTGGAGTGATCCGGTCCGCCGCCTTCATAACCATGTGGCAATAACAGTACCATACCATTCATTGTAGTCCATTTCTGTTCTCCACTGGTGATGTACTGGTCTATCACTGTTTGAGCACCATTGGCAAAGTCGCCATACTGTGCTTCCCACAACACTAGGGTGTTTGGATTGGCCATTGCGTAGCCATATTCAAAACCAAGCACTGCAAATTCACTCAGTAAAGAGTTATAGATACGGAACTGACCCTGATTCTCCTGTAATTTCGCCAGCCTGTTGTAGGTAGCGTTTGTATTTTCATCGAACAGAATAGCATGACGGTGGGAGAAAGTACCCCTCTTCACGTCTTCCCCACTCATACGTACATCCTTACCTTCTACCAGTAAGGTGGCATATGCCAGCAGTTCACCGGTAGCCCAGTCTATTTTACCTTCTGTTTCGAATAATTTAATCTTTTCCTGTAACAGCTTCTCTACTTTACGTAAAGGCACGAATTCTTTAGGCCACTGAGTTAAAGCACCAAACAGGCGTTTTACATCATCTTCCTTCACGGCAGTAACCGGGGATTTCTCAAAGTCTTCAGGTTTGGATTTGCGCAAAGCCGCCCACCATTGTTCAGGTTTCTGATAAGTATATGGTAAAGGATGTTGTCTTACTTCATCCAGGCGTTCCTGCAGATCTGCCCAGAAACTCTTCTCCATTTCCTTGGCCATTTCCTGTGCTTCAGTTTCACCTTTCTGCAACAGGTACTGGGTATATACTTCTCTTGGATTAGGATGTTTATCAATCAGCGCGTATAAACTTGGCTGGGTAAACTTAGGCTCATCACCCTCGTTATGGCCATGTCTGCGATAGCACAACAGGTCTATAAAAATATCTGAATTGAACTCCTGACGGTACCTGGTAGCAATCTCAGCTACTCTCACTACTGCTTCAGCATCATCCCCATTCACATGGAAAACAGGTGCCTGTACGGTAGCAGCGATACTGGTACAATAATCAGAAGAACGGGCATCATCAAAGTCGGTAGTGAAACCAATCTGATTGTTGATTACCAGGTGCATGGTACCACCGGTAGAGTATCCTTTCAGGCTGCTCATCTGCAGTAGTTCATAGATTACACCCTGACCAGCAACCGCGGCATCACCGTGGATCAGGATTGGGAGAATTTTATCGTAATCGCTGTTGTAGATCACATCTGCCTTACTGCGGGCAAAACCTGTAACCAGCGGATCTACTACTTCCAGATGGGAAGGGTTAGGGATCAGTTGCAGGTTTACTTTATTACCGGAAGGGGTTTCTATAATTGAGTGGAAACCAAGATGATATTTCACATCTCCGCTACCCATGGTGAGGTCTGGTACAGCATGGCCTTCAAACTCATTGAAGATCTGCTCATACGTTTTACCAAGAATATTTGCCAATACGTTCAGACGGCCACGGTGGGCCATACCGATTACTGCTTCCTGAACGCCTTCGCTGGCAGCAGTATTAATAATAGCATCCAGGGCAGGAATGGTGTTTTCACCCCCTTCCAGTCCAAATCTCTTCTGACCAATATATTTTGTTTGGAGGAATCTTTCGAACATAACGCCCTGGTTCAGTTTGAGCAGGATACGTTTTTTCTGTTCCAGGGTCAATGGCTTTTGCATGGAAGTTTCCATTTCCCGCTGCAGCCATTCCACCTTTTTAGCCTCATTGATATAGGTAAATTCCAATCCTACGGGACCAGCATACACCTGTTTAACCCGGTTAACGATGTTTTCCAGGGAGGTCTTTCCAAGACCCAGCACCTGACCGGCGTAGAATTCGGTTTTAAGGTCGGCCTCAGTTAAACCGTAAAAAGAGATGTCCAGGTTGGCTTGACGGTCCTTCCTTTCACGGATAGGATTTGTTTTGGAAATAAGGTGTGCCTTTTTACGGTAAGCCTGTATCAGCCGGTAAACATTCAGCTCCTTTGTTAACTGATCACTGCTCACTGGCAGTCCAGCCCCTGCTGCTGCCGGGGCTCCTGCTTTTCCATTAACGTTATTTACCGCAAAGTCAAACCCTTCAAAAAACTTGCCCCATTCAGGGTCTACAGCGCCAGGGTCTTTACGGTAATCCTGGTATAAAGATTCTATGTAAGCAGGATGTGAGTTTGTAACAAATGAGAAGTCCTTCATTTACAACGAGTTTTGCTAAAGCTTCGATTCAAATTGCTATTCTAATGAATGGCCCCACAATATAATATATGGGATTGCAAATATCGTTCGTTTTTTGATAAAGGAGAAGAGGAAAAAAGGATTTCACAAGGTGAATTTGTTAATACTGTTACAGTTGATTGTATAGAACACATTTAACCTTGATTTTCTGTACATTTGCACTTTGGCAAAAGGGATTATTTCGGAATTTTTTGTTTTCTAAGAAAGTAATAATTACCTTTGCCGTCCGAAACTTGAAATTAAAGAAATGGCAAACCATAAAGCAACGAAAAAAGACGTACGTCAGAGCAATAAACGGAATGAGCGTAACCGTTACCACGGTAAAACTACCCGTAATGCGATCCGTGATCTGAAGAAATTGACTGAAAAGCCTGCTGCTGACGAGAAGTTGTCTGATGTGATCTCTATGATCGACAAGTTGGCTAAACGCAATATCATTCACAAAAATAAAGCAGCCAACCTGAAGAGCAAACTTTCTAAGAAAGTGAATGCCCTGGCGTAAGCAGCTTTTCAATTAAAATATTTGATACAACAGCTCTTCCTGTAAGCAGGAAGGGCTTTTTGTTTTGTAAATGTTTTCGTGCTTAGTATAGATTTTTCCTGTTAGGGGGGCCAAAAACCCTTAGTCCTAACAGAGCCAGGATTAAATTTTACCGATGAAACAACTCATTAAGATAGCTTTGCTCTCCCTTCTTTGTGCGCCTGCCATCGCACAAGACCTTACCACCCGCTACGAACGAACCCAAGGGAAGGAAACAGTTACCTACAACGAATGCATCTCTTATTACCACCTGCTGGTAAAACATTTCCCGCAGATCCATATGCTGGAACTAGGTAATACTGACAGCGGCTACCCGCTCAATCTTGTTATCTACTCCCCCACTAAGGACTTCGACTTTGCCAGTCTCCGCAAAAGAAATAAACGGATTATCCTCATCAATAACGGGATCCATCCCGGCGAACCCGATGGTATTGACGCCAGCATGCTGCTGCTCCGTGACCTTGCCACAGGTAAAAAGAAGCTGCCAGACAACATAGTACTGGCTGTGATTCCACTTTATAATATTGGCGGCGCACTCAACCGGAGTACAGAATTCCGGGTAGATCAGAATGGTCCGGAGGCCTTCGGGTCCCGTGGTAATGCCCGCAATCTTGATCTTAACCGTGATTTTATCAAGGCCGATTCCAGGAATGCCCGTGCCTTTCAGCAGATATATCAGCTAACAGATCCTGATGTGTTCATCGATAACCATGTGAGTAACGGTGCTGATTATCAGCATATAATGACCTTATTATCAACAGAACATACCAAACTGGGTGGTGAAATGGGAGATTTTCTGCATAAAACCTTTGAGCCAGGGATCTATTCCCTTATGAAAACCAAAGGTTATGATCTCATCCCTTATGTAAATCATTTTGGCGAAACACCAGACAATGGCTGGCTCACTTTTGATGATAGTCCCAGGTTTTCCAGCGGGTATACCACTCTCTTTCACACATTTGGCTTTGTACCCGAAACACATATGCTAAAGCCTTATCCGCAAAGAGTGCAGGCTACTTATGCATTGATGGAATCATTTATCCAGTTTGTAAGTGAGCATAGTGAACAGATCAAAACATTAAGAGCACAAACCAAAGAAAAAGTGAAAACACAATCCTCCTTCCCTCTGGAATGGAATGTGGATACGAGCAAATACAGCGCTCTTACTTTTTTAGGATATGAAGCAGAACATCATCCCAGTGCTATTTCAGGATTACCACGTTTGTACTATAACCGCTCACGGCCTTATACAAAGCAGGTAAAGTTCTACAACTATGTGGTTCCAGGCAATTTTGTGCAGAAACCCAGTGCTTATATCATTCCGCAGGGATGGTGGCCGGTGCTGGATATCCTGAAAAATAATAAAGTAGTTATGCAGCCATTGCTTCATGATACTACAATTGCCGTGGAAACCTATCATATAGCCGACTATAAAACAGCTCAGCGTCCTTATGAAGGACATTATTTTCATAATAATGTAAAAGTGACCAGCAGCAATGACAGTATACAATTCAGAAAAGGAGATTATTACATTCCCATGAACCAGGTAGCCAACCGTTATCTGATGGAAACACTGGAACCCACAGGAGATGATTCTTTCTTTGCATGGAATTTCTTTGATGCTATCCTGGCCAGGAAAGAAGGTTATTCTCCTTATGTATTTGAAGATATTGCAGCAGAATATCTTTCTGGCAACCCTGCCTTACAATCCGAACTAAAAAACAAACGGGCGGCAGACAGCACATTTGCACAAAGTGCAGAGGCACAATTGAGATTTGTATATGAGCATTCTCCTTATGCAGAGCCGGGCTATATGAGATATCCGGTGTTTAGGGTAAAATAACGTGCATCATTCTTTGGCACATCCCCTAAAAGATATAACTAATAGCTCTATGAACTCCGGCATTACCGAGATTCATAGGGTTATTAATTATATAGCTTTTAGCAGCATGAACACATGCTGCTCGCCAAAGAAATTATTATAGATCAGGAGATTACGCAGTTTTGCGGGAGGTGATTGGAGCATAGGAAACCACTGTACCGGTAATTGCTGTGTTTTAAGCAACTGTGCGCCCAGCCACAGGGCAAAAGCGCCGGCAGTATCATATTCTCCGCAAAGATGTTTGAAAGGTAACTGCGGAATATTACCTAACCGTGTATCCAGTACATGGTAGTATCGTTCGTAGTTAATATCTGCATTACGGCCGGTGAGCACCAGGTCGATCTCCTCCGGTTGTACGCCCTGCTGTTTAAGGAATGTCTGCAAAGCGGTATCCAGTTTCTCCAGAGATGGCTTGTATAACATTTTCAGCCCTGCCAGTTCTGCATACGTTTTGTTAGTCGAAGTAGAAGAGAGAAGGAAAAATGCTGCACCTTCTCCTGAAATGGTACCGGGAGAAAAGTGCTGATATAGGGTATCATTGGAAATATTTTCGGACTTCCACTGCCCTATCCGGCTCTTGATATAAAAATGTTCTGTTGTGATTTCTTCAAAAGCGCCTGCCAGTACATCTGTTTTTCCTTCATGTAAAAGCAACATACTATCAAGCAATGCATTTTCAAAAGAGAAACCACGATGCACGAAGGTATTATTGTATTGAGTGCATTTCTGTTGTAATGCTATCAGACCATTAACAGCGTTGTAAGTAGATTGTATGAAAGGAGTAGGATTTAGTGCCTGCTCATTATAATCACGGATCTCTTTAATGAAACGTTCGGTATCCTGTAAACTGCCTTTACCTGTACCGGTTACAATAGCACCAGGAGTTTCAATGCCGCTGTCCTGCAAGGCTTTCAATGCCGCAGTAAGCCCCATCTTCAATATACGGCTCATTCGCCGCAGACTGTTGCCTGGAATGAAAGCACGGTAATCCGGTTCAACGCAGGAAAGCATGTTGCTGCTGCTAATCACTATTGGCTGCGCTGAAAGATCTCCCTCAAATGTTTGCTGAGGAGAAATGGCCGCCATTCCTTGTATGTAACACTTACCCTTCATAGTTGCTGATCACCAGGGAGGCATTATTTCCTCCGAATCCGAATGAATTTGAAATAACATGTTGTATAGGATATCCTTCCAACAACTGTGTTTCCGGTGCTACATAAAGCTCCTCCATCCTTTCCGTAAAGTTCAGGTTGGGAAATACAAGTTGATGCCGGATAGCCAGTACAGAATAAATTGCTTCTATAGCGCCTGCGGCTGCAAGCGTATGCCCTGTAAAAGGCTTGGTACTGCTGAATTTAGGGACAGTTTCTCCAAACAGGCGTTGCAACGCCTTTCCTTCAGATACGTCGTTGGTCAGTGTAGCGGTACCATGTACATTTACATACTGTACATCGGCAATTGTACGGCCACTCATAGCCAGTGCATCTTTCATGGCAGCATAAGCACCATCTCCATCGGGAGAGGGAGAAGTAGGGTGGAAAGCTTCGTTGGTATTTGCATATCCGCTCAGTTCTGCCAGTACTACACTATTATTCTCTTTTACCAGCGATTCACTTTCCAATACCATGTAAGCAGCCCCTTCACCAAGATTCAATCCGTTCCGTTGATTATCAAACGGACGGCAAGGATGCTTATCAATGTTTTTGAGTGAATTGAACCCATTCAGTGTAAATCTTGTGAGTGCTTCCGTTCCCCCACAGATCACCCTGCGTGTAAGTCCCGCCTTAATCAGGCGGGCGCCATACATTAGTGCATTGGCAGAGGAGGAACATGCTGTACTGATGGTAGCAATATGTTCCGTAATACCTATTGTATCAGCAATGCGCTGTGTACAGTCTGCACAGTCCAGAGTGTCTATGAATTTCAGGAAATCGCCCGTTTTGTCCGGGTTCACAATATCGAAATAAACGTTTTCAGTATCACACATCCCTCCAACGGTAGACGCATTGATGAAGGCTGTAGGCTCCTGTTGCACATCGGTAATGCCAGCCTGCGCCAGTGCTTCACGCATGGCGATGAGTCCCAGCAAAGTAGTACGGGTGTACCCGTCAATACCGGCTACACCCGCTATTTCACTTAACTGAAGGGTTGTATACTTTACTTCCGCTACAGGTAACTTTTCTTTGTAAATAGTATCAAGATGGCTGGTAAATCCCAGGCCACTCTGTTTTGACCGCAGGCTTTGAAGGTTTCCTGCTACATCATCACCAATGGCGGTGATCATCCCCATCCCTGTTATATACACACGTTCCGCCATACCGGTTTTTTCTTAGGCAGGTTGTTTTGATTGAATAAATTCTGCCATGGATTGTACAGACTGCAAAATTTTACGTCCTTCACGTGGATCTTCCACTTTAATCTGATAAGATCTTTCCAGCAATACCATTAATTCCAGGGAATCAATACTGTCAAGTCCAAGACCTTCTCCAAATAAAGGTGCATTATCCAGAATATCTTCCGGACGTGTATCCTGCAGATTCAGGGCTTCAATGATTTGTACTTTTAACTTCTTTTTTAACTCTTCCATATTTGTGTTGTAGGTTTATACTTCCCATTATTATTGCAGAAAGCAAAGCCTGCCTTTTTAATGCCAAACGGCGGTAAAAATACAGTTTTACCTTCAATAGTCAATATCAGCTCATTCTTCTTTTCTCAATAGCAGCCGCTATACACAACATTCCAGCTGCACATATCACCAGTTTGCTTACATCTGCCAGAATGTGCATCACGCCCATATTCCGCAGGTAAATATTATTGATGGCAGATAGTCCCCAGCTTAACGGCGACAAATGACCAATGAACTGCATATTAGGTGGCATTATTTCCAGCGGAATCCAGATACCTCCAATGGCAGACAGGATTACGATTGAAATAGCGCCAAAATTCAGGGCCTGATTTGGCGTTTTAAATAATGTTCCCACCAGGATTCCGTATGCTGTTGATGCCAATCCGATACAGGCAGCCACAATAAATGTAGCAGCATGACTGTTTCCCAGCATCAGTTTTGGTAATCCGAACAACGGCAACAGGTAAATGCCCACCAGGATCATCAGGTAGAACTGTACTACACAGATGCCTACAAAGAACAACATTTTACCCGCCAGAATTGCCAGATACGAACCTGGAATCAGCTTCATACGTAACAGACTGCCATCTTCCCGCTCGCGAATCATATTACCCGCAATGGGTATTACAATAAAGAACATCGCAAAAATGCTCCATGCTGGTACATTATGCTGCACGGAATTAGAGATTACATCTACCTGTTTCGACTCACCGGCAAACTGTTCTTTTAATCCTACAGCCTTTAACTGTATCATCATTGTATCCGTTTCGGGTATATCGCCTTTCTTTAATTGAAGTTTGATACGATCCATTAGCAGACCTGTTTCCACCTGTGTAAGAAAATTATCCAATGCCTGGTGAATAGCCCCTTTGAATGCTTTTTTAGCAGCAGGATCAAAATACACAGATACGTTCAGTGAATCTTTCCGGGTACTTACCGGTAATGATGCTGACATTCCCATACGTCTGGAAATATCATTCACAATCTTGTTGGCATTGCTCACAATAGCACCGGTAGCACCCTGCGGAATAATGATACATATCTTATACTCTCCTGCATTCACCAGTTCTTTCGCGGCCTGTTCTGTAACGGGTTGCCCCTTCACAGAATCAACAATATTGAACTGTCCGCTGGACTGTAATCCTTCCTGGATATATCTTCCTAAACGTCCATGATCATTATCTACGGTAAGGATATCGAACTTTACTTCCTGGTAATCCCTGAAAGGAGCATCTTCTATCAATGCCATAACAGTGATCAGCATCACCGGCATAGCAAATAACAGGGTAATCCCTGTTCTGTCACGCAATAACAACAGCCATTCTTTCTTTATGGTAGCCAGTAATCTTAACATGAATCTTTTTAATTAGTCCCTTACTGCATGACCGGTATAATGCAGAAACACATCTTCCAGGTTTCCACAGGCGCTATGCTTTTCTATCAAATCCGATGGAGAGCCCTGCACTATCAGCCGGCCTTCATCTATGATGGCTACTTCACTACAGATTGTCTGTGCCTCTTCCAGTAAATGGGAAGTGTATACAATGCTTACGCCCTGTTTGTTATATTCCCGGAGAAACTGCAGGATCATACCACGCGATTGTACATCTACGCCGGCAGTAGGTTCATCCAGGATCAGTAATTTCGGCTGATGCAGAATTGCTGCTATAATGTTTGTACGGCGCTTCATCCCACCGGAAAAGCGGCGAACTTCTTTATTACCGTTTTTTTCCAGTCCGAAAATCTGCAGGTATTCATCTATACGGGTACGCAATCCTTTACCTTTTAATCCGTAGAGGTTGCCAAAGTATACCAGATTTTCAATAGCGGTAAGTTCCGGGAATAAAGCAATCTGCTGAGGGACGATACCCACCAGCCGTTTGATCGTTTCCCGGTGTGCAGCATCCTGCGGAAAATCAAAAATATTCACCTGCCCGCTATCTGCTTTTACCAGTCCGCATAAAATAGATATAGTGGTTGTTTTCCCTGCACCATTGGGACCCAGTAATCCTACAATAGCATTCTTCTGAAAGCTAAAGGACAGGTCTTTCAATGAAGGTTCCAGTGCGCCTTTATATGTTTTATGCAAACCATGTACAGCGATGCTCGTCATTCCTTATATTTTTACTTTAGACAGGCGTTTGAACACCAGTTCTTCTTCTGCCGCACATTGCATCAGCATTTCGCTGAGTTCAGCATAGGATATATTATTTACTGATCTGCTCTTACACACCCTGCCTGCATTGAATGCAAAATTGCGCCAGAGATCTCCCACACGTGTCAGGTCCTGCGACAGCACACCCAGTTCATCCTTTTGAAGTACATTCGCCGCTTCCTGTAAAAAGGCAGCATACATAAAACGGAAACCTGCACCACCGGTACCGATTTCTTCCTGCATCCTGATAATATTTCCCAGATATAATATGGCTTTCCGCTCTCCCACTTTTTCCGGATATGTTTTCAAACGTTTGGCCAGGTAACGGATACCGCTTACCCCAAACATAGGAAGTGGCAGCTTCAGCATATAATGACATGACTGGGCAATTCCTTCTTTGATTGGCTTTTGCAGGGATACCTGTTCAGGTACGCTCAATGCGTAATACATTTTCCCTTTAGGAGCAGGAAACCCTTTAGCAAAGCGGGCTTCCGCAAGACTTTTAGGATCTATTTCCATGATATCTTCCATCACGGGGTCGCTCACGCGGTAGTTTTCTCCGTTCTTGCCAAATATGAGGATATTATGTGCATTAAAATGAAAACGGTAGGCCGCGGGTAAGTATGGCAGATAATACACACTGGATAATAATCCTACGGGTGTTCCCTTTTCCAACACACGATCCAGTTCCAGCATTGCTTTTTCCGGAGTGGAAAAACTCTGCGACTGCATTTTAGCCCCCAATCTTTTGCATACACGCTGAAAGATAGCACCCGGCCAAATACGGTAGGTAGTACCCGGAACACCATTTACTTTAATAAATGGCAGGTGTGCAAAGAAGATTCCGGCGCCAATCCCAAAGGCCATTGGCTCACTGATGTGTAAACCGTAATGCCGGAAAATATTTGAAATAACTCCGCTTTCACAATGCGCAGTTTGCACATGACTGAACTGTTTCTCGCTCATAATTGTTACCCCTTAATATGCTTTAGTACTTCAACTGTAATCTTACATGTCAGTTTTACCTGGTAAGCATAACATTTCAGAACTTAATATGTTTTAGTTCATCAACTGTAATCTTAAACGCTGCTGCATACCGTTGTAAGGTGCGTTCACTCAGATGTTTAAAAACAGAAGGTTTCATATGCCGTTTTACCTGCCACTGGAATTTACTTACATAGCTGGCCAGTAAGGCCAGGTCCATAATATTCTTTTCCATGTAATAGCCGATGGGGCTGATTTCACCGGCCAGTACGCCTTGCCGGGCCTTTTCCACACGTGCATTCACTTCCTCCCATGCCTGTTGCATGGCGACATTTTCGGGTTCCCATCCCACACTGGTTACAGGTACATATTTCCCATCGTTGTCGGTGGCGTAAAATAACTGCGTGAATTTGCCTTCAAGCATCTTATTTCCATCCTGGGGAACTTCCTCTTTTTTCATGGATTGTTGTCTTTTAAGAGATCAGATGATATAACACCTCTTCACAAAAGCCAAAATTACATTTATTTATTTTCTATACATCAACTAGCTGATAAACAAAATAAAAGGAGCCGTATGATTACACACTAAGCTCCTTTATATAAGTTACGGATTATCCATTATACAACTGTCAGATGCGCGTATGCATAAGTAAAACGGGCACTTTCAGGAACCATTAATACAATCGTCTGTCCTTTTTTGAGCATACCTGTATTCAGCAGTTCTTCCAGCATAAAGTACGGAGAAGCAGTACCTATATTACCTACGCGGGTAAGGTTGGTGAACCATTTTTCCTGTGGAATGGGTACATTCAGGCGGGTGATCTCTTCATCTATCTTGGAACGGAAGAATTCGGAGGACAGGTGGGGCAGGAAATAATCCAGCTTGTCGACATCTACATTATAACGTTCCACCAGCTCTTTCCACATTTTAGCACCGGATGGAACAATGTTAGCACCTAATAAACGGGTATCCTGTTTAAAAGCGAAAACACTTTGTTTAGTCCATTCTTCCGGCTTCAGTAAATTCCAGCCAGTGATGCTGCCATCCTCATTCTTAATGGAACCTGCATACATACAGGTTTCCAGTTCATTCGCATAAGAGGCTATTTCTACCCAATCTACCCGGAGGGAAAGTCCTTCCTCGTTTGGTTTATCCTGTAATAACGCTGCACATGCACCGTCGGATAACATCCAACGCAGGAAATCCTTTTCAAAAGCAATGATTGGATTCTCATCCAGCTGTTTCAGGTTTTCTGTTTCAGGTTCAAACATACCGGCTTTCATCCAACTGGAAGCCTTCTCGGAACCAGTACTTACACCATTACTTGAATTACCACATTTGATGGACATCCAGGTATATTTAAAGGCCTGCATACCTGCCGCGCAGGCACCTGTAGCAGAAATTAGCTCCACGGGATGACATTTGAGCAGGCCATGTACCATTGCAGCATGGTTTGGCAACATCTGATCGGGTGAAGTTGTACCACATGCCAGCAACTGCAACTTGCTGATAGGAAATTTTTCATCGAAAAGCCCCTTTACAGCCAAAGAAGTCATATCTGCATTGGAATGGGTAGAATTTCCTTTTTTATCCAGTGAATAATAACGGGTTTTAATCTTATTATTTCCCAGTATTCTTACACGTGCACGCGAAGGTTTTCCATCCACCAGTCCCAATATGCTCTCCATCTCGTCATTCCCGACAGGCTCGTTAGGTAAAAATTTAGAGAGCCTTGTAATATAAACTTCCTTCATTTGAATTAGGTTCCTATTTTATTATTATTATTATTTGATACCTGCCTCCCCCTGGTGGCTGGTTATTGTATATCACTTTGCTGTAGGTATTAATTTAGTCCCTTTCTCCCTTTGTAATGCTACCTATACCCCTTTTCTAGTGTTATTTTAGCTGTAACCTGTATTTAAACGCCTGTAAATATAAAATACTATACGGATATATCCGTAAATAGCATATTAATACTTTTCTCCTTATGTTGGCTTGGTACAATAAATGGTTACATGACAATCCGTGAACTTACCGCAGATGTATGCCTTTAAAGTACTTAACGTCTTCCTGCAGTTTATTTTTCCTGAAGGTTAGTTTTATTATAGAAGATATTTTATCAATGGGCGAAAGGACAAATATCCCCACTAATAATAATATGCGATACATGGTTAACCGCCCCTTCCTTTCAGGTGCGCCTGGCCCTCCTTTAGCACTTATGAATTTAGCCCAGAATCCAAAGGCACTAATCCCTCTTTGTTCCAATAATATCAGATTAGGCTTTAATTCAACGGCTTTCAGCGTCAGCAATTCAGGATGCAATGCATCCCATTGCCGGGTTTCCAGTGCCTGCGCCAATGGAGCGGCAAAGCGGGAAGACGCTATAATATCTTTCTCCTGTACACCAGCGGCTGGTAACCACTTTGTTGCTTCCTTCTGGCCTTTAAACTGCCAGCGTAAAACCGTCAGCAAAGCTACAAGATTTGGAGAAGTATCAACTAAAACTATATTACCTACTAATTTAGCTCCCATCCCCTTCAGGTAGCCCTTTACTTTTTCCTGTGCGTTCACCCACATATTACGGCAGCCCATTATTGTGACTACCGGTTTATCTTTCAGTAAGCGTTTAGCTGTTTCACTTTGCAGGAAAGCAGCAGTTGGCTGTGAAGGTGAAAGGAACCACGGCTGGTAAGCCAGAATCACAAGATCAAAGTGCTCATCCGGATTAACCTTTAATGGCTCTATTGGACGCGGCTTCCCCAGCACAGTTTCGGGCATGGTTTCAAAAAATACTTGTTTCTCCCATGGGAACGTAAATGGCTGTACAGGTTTAATCTCTTCGTATACAATGGTAGCCTTGTCTTGTAAGGGTTCCACTATAGTATCTATTATTCTTCTCAGTTGCCCGGTCTGCGTATAATATACTACCAGGATCTTAGGTCGTTCAGTCATACAAGGAATAGGAGTTGAACAGTTGTTTAGACAGTTATTGACGTAAACATACGAAAAACAACTGTAGTGTAAAGATATATTTTTTGTTATATGTTAATTGCTAAATCTTAAGTGTAAGGTAATGTCGGGAGATTAAGGCTTGACAATGAGCAGGTTATAGGTTAAAAGATCAATTGTGCCTTAGCCAGGTACTGCTGCAATCCTCTGCATTTGTTCACAACAGTACCTTGGCCAAAGGACTTAATTTCTTGTTTAAGAACTACAAAGATGCCATTTGTATGATTAATCAAATGTTAAATACAACTTAAATTTTCACTCCACGCATACAGATATTTTCCAGCTGTACCAGCTTACTCCCATCGGCAGCCAACTTTTCCGGTTCTATAGATGTAATAACGTCAGTCACCTTAAATCCATTTTGCTGAAACAACTTTTCGGCCATCTCAATATCATACAATGTGAAACCCTGATCTACAAAAGGCAACAACTGCATTGTAGCTTTTGAACGGAAAGCAAGCACCAGATCACCACCCAGTCTTAATACCCGGCGAATTTCTGCCAGGGTCTCTTCAGGATGATCCCAGAAATATAGCACATTCACCCCGAACACCTTATTAAAGTGTTCATCGGCCACCGGCATCTTTTCTGCTGTTGCACAATAAAAAGCGGCATTACCATTGGCTATCAGCACTTCATTTGCCTGGATAGCCTCTTCCACCATACAATCGGAGAAATCCAAACCGGTATAATGAATGGAAGGCTCCTCCTCAAAAAGTTCCTTCACAAAATGGCCATTGCCCATTCCTATTTCCAGCACAACATCGCCCTGATGTAATGAGAGGAAGTCCAACGTCATTTCATACAACAGGCGGTTAGATTTGTTCATCTGTACCCCCATTTTTACACCGGCATCGCCTTCCGGATGCCGTAACTGACGGGCTGCTTCAGCAGCCGTCATAACTGGCTTCTCCATTGCTAATCTTTTTTAAGTACGCTTCCTGATCCCATAATTTTAGAAGATACTTCTGGATTGCCCAGGTAATTGACATCTCCGGAGCCTACTACTTTTGCATCCAGCTTTACACTGGCATGCACCTCTGCATCCCCACTACCGGCTATATTTACAGATGCACTTTCAGCCATCAGGGATTTTCCTTCAAAATTACCGCTGCCGGCTATATTAACTTCCAGATCGCGTGTTTCTCCCCCAGCCTTTATATTACCGGAACCGGTAACATTAACATTTATTTCGGGAGAATGTACTGTACCTGAGATATCACCACTACCACTTACATTCATTTTTACCATCTCTTCATTATCCAGTGTATTTATCAGCTTAATGTTGCCGGAGCCAGAAAGACTCAATTCTGTTACTGACGGAGCAGTAAGCCTCACCTTAATATTATCATGAAATGATAAGGATATATTATGCTTCTGCCTGATGATCAACCGGTCATTTTCTTCCACCAGTTCTATATAAGGGAGGATATTATCATCGCCTTCAATAACGGCTTCCTGTTCGGGGCCCTGGGTAAGATATACGTCCATAGGGCCTTTTACCTCTATTTTGTGATAGCTGCCCAGCTTTTTGCTTATTGTAGTAGTATGTCCACTTCCCTTTATGTGTCTTACATCACAGGAAAATAGGGTAAATGCTAATAAGGTCAACGATATACAGTAAAATGAATTCTTCATAAAAACAAAATTTATGGTCTTTAAAATGGCGGATAACTGCCCGAAAATACAAAACTGATTGACAATGGCGTATTCATTTATATACTCAATCTTTCTTTTTCTTACTGATTGTATATTTTATACAAAAACACTCATCATATTATTATATTTTCGATCATATAAGAGTATTCCTATTTTCAGACTTGGGATTTGATATTTGGCCTTTATCTTTGCACCACCATGACAGAAAAGATACTTATCCTCGATTTTGGCTCCCAGTACACGCAATTGATTGCACGTAGCATCAGGGAACTGAATATTTATTGTGAAATCAAGCCTTGTCTTCAGCCAGTTCAATGGGATGATTCAATTAAAGGCATTATTTTATCCGGTAGTCCGTTTTCTGTAAACGACGCAAAGGCTCCTTCGGTAGATATTGCCGCCATGGCAGCGAAAGTACCGGTACTGGGTGTTTGCTATGGCGCTCAGCTGATGGCTAAGAATTTTGGCGGAGAAGTAGCAAAAAGCTCTATTCGTGAATACGGCCGTACTTTCATGGAGCACGAAAACAGGGAAGAAAAGTTATTATACGATATCTCTCCCCGCAGCCAGGTATGGATGAGCCATTCCGATACAATTGTACGCATGCCAGAAGGTTTTGAGATCATTGCCCGTACAGAAAGTATCCCTGTGGCGGCTTTCAAAGCAGACAAGATCGCTAAATATCCCCTGCTGGGCCTGCAGTTCCATCCGGAAGTGACTCACTCACTGGAAGGTAAACTGTTGCTGCGCAACTTCCTGGTACACATCTGTGGTTGTAAACAGGACTTTACTCCAGCTGCTTTTGTACAGGAAACGATAGAAAAGATCAAGAACCAGGTAGGCGATAAGAAAGTGGTGATGGCTCTCAGCGGTGGTGTAGATTCTACCGTGGCAGCAGAACTGATCCACAAAGCAATAGGTAAAAACCTTTATTGCGTATTCGTTGATAACGGTCTCCTCCGCAAAGATGAATTTGAAACCGTACTGGATTCATATAAACATATGGGATTGAATGTGAAAGGGGTAAATGCACGTGACCTCTTTTACGGTGAACTGAAAGGTGTAAGCGATCCTGAAGCTAAACGTAAAATCATTGGCCGCCTTTTCATAGAGGTATTCCAGCAGGAATCTACCCAGTTGCAGGATATCTCTTTCCTGGGGCAGGGTACTATCTATCCGGACGTAATTGAGTCCGTTTCTGTAAATGGACCTTCTGTAACCATCAAATCACATCACAATGTGGGTGGATTACCGGAAAAGATGAAGATGGGCCTGGTAGAACCACTGCGTTTCCTTTTTAAAGATGAAGTAAGACGAGTAGGCCGTGAAATAGGTATCAGTGAAATATTCCTGGGCCGCCATCCATTCCCTGGTCCTGGTCTCGCTATCAGAATCCTGGGAGATATTACCCCGGAAAAAGTAGCGATGCTGCAGGAAGCAGATGCCATATATACAGATGGTCTGCGTGATGCAGGACTGTACGACAAAGTATGGCAGGCAGGTACTATCCTCCTTCCGGTACAGAGTGTTGGCGTGATGGGCGATGAAAGAACCTATGAATTCACTATAGCGCTCCGCGCAGTGACTTCTGTAGATGGGATGACTGCCGACTGGGCACATCTTCCTTATGAATTCCTGGCAAAAATGTCCAACGATATTATTAACAGAGTAAAGGGTATTAACAGGGTGGTATACGATATCAGTTCCAAACCACCTGCTACTATCGAGTGGGAGTAATTTATTTAATTGTTATGGAACCGGCTATCTTTTTAGCCGTTCCATAACAGTTTTTTATAAAAAATACCTGCATTAGTGCCATACTGGAAACTCTTGTTTGCAGCCCCTGTTCGTAAGGTATTTGTTGGGAATGATTTTTGTAATTTAACGATCGCTATGAGTAAATCCAATATATGCAGTCACCTTTTGGCTGTATGCACGCTGGCTGTTTTGTTATCTGCCTGCTCTGCATCAAGGAAGAGCAGTAAGACTGCCACACCACTGCCAACTGTATCAAAACCTGTTCCTGAGGAAAAGAAAAAGGACAATGGAAAAAAAGAAGAGAAAGCAGCTCCCTTCAACGTTGCTGCATTTGGTCGTGAAGTAAAAAAAGATGTTTATAACATTGCACTTTTTTCACCACTGTATCTTGATTCCGTTTTTTCCACCTCTACTGATATACCCGGACGCACCCTGCCCCGTTATGTATTACCCGGGCTGGATTTCTACGAAGGTTCCCAACTGGCCCTCGATAGCCTGCAACAGCAGGGTATTAAGCTGAATGTAGTGATCTACGATAGTAAAGGCAGACAAAATAATCCTCAAACATTATTACGTAATAAAAGTCTGGATTCCACAGACCTGATCATTGCGGCTGTAGGTACTCCGGAACTGAAAGAACTTAGTGATGTGGCAAGGGGAAAAGAGATCAACATGATCTCGGCTACCTATCCCAATGATGGTGGTATTACCGGAAACCCTTTCCTGCTCATAACCAACAGCCTGCTGAAAACACACTGTGAAGCAATACAGCATTATGCACAGGAAGGATTTGCGACCAAGAACATCCTGCTGTTTCACCGCAACAGTACTTTTGAAAAACATCTGGTAGCTGACTTCAAAGCAGACTACGAGAAAACAAATAGCAGCAAAAAGTCAAGGATCCGTGAAGTTATCTGGAATGATTCGACTTCAGAGACCGAATTAGCACAGTATCTGCTGGCAGACCGTCCTAATATCTGTATCATTACAGCCCTGGACGAAACGAGTGCCAAAGACATCCTGCGCAAACTGAGCGTACAAATGGCCAATTATCCTCTTCAGGTATTTGGTATGCCTACATGGGATATCATGAAATTTAGAGAGCCTGAATTCAAAGGAATGCAGATCTATTATACCTCTCCTTATTTCAATGATAAGACCGATGTATACAGCCGTTATATAACCGATTATTTTAAAAGGGTATATAAATCACGCCCTTCCGATATGGCGTTTAAAGGCTTTGAACTGACCTGGTACTTTGTAAAACAGTTGACAGACAAAGGTGTGTACTTTAACACAAACGTGAATGATCCATCTAAAAGAGTATTCAGCAACTTTAATTACCAGCCTGTATACCTGAAAGAAGGAGAAAGCATACCGGATTATTTTGAGAATAAAAATATCTATATCATCCAGAAGGGCGATAGCAGCGATATAAAGATGAACATTCAATAATCTCGTACAAAATAAAGGTCCTGAGAATTTCATCCTCCAGGTTCCCGAACAAAAGTGGGCGTATCATATGATACGCCCACTTTTGTTTAGTTACTTCTGAAAATGCATCGATGGTAAGTTATATTTAGTATATTGTACTTATTTTTGCTTTATTATCGGAACATTATTCTATATTCTTATGAACCTGGGAAATAATAAAAAAGAAGGTCCTACTGACAACATTGCACTGGATGAGAAGGATATTGCCATCCTGCAATTGTTGGAAGAAGATGCAAAAATGACTATCCGGGATCTTGCAGCACGCCTTAACCTTAGTGCGACTCCTGTATATGAACGAATCCGTAAAATGGAACAGGCTGGCGTGATCAGGCAATATGCTGCAATCATAGATCCCAGTAAAATTGATAAAGCTCTTACCGTACTGTGCTATATTTCCCTGAAAGAACATGGTAAGAAAGCCGGTGGCAAGTTTATCAAGGAAATCATTGCCTTCCCTGAAGTAATGGAATGTTTAAATATCTCCGGAGAGTTTGATTTTATGCTGAAAGTGCAGGTAAAAGACATGTATGCTTACCACGAATTTAATGTGAACAAACTGGGAGAACTGGATAATATCCGGCACATGGAAAGTGTGTTTGTAATGTCCGTGATCAAGGCCACTCACCGGGTAGTGTATTAGTATTTAAATTTATGCTCCGTTATCCTACTTTACAGAAAGAAATCAGCGAACGGGTATTACAATCCGCTACTTTATCCTATGCCAGATACAAACAAGCTATAAGTGCTCATAAAAGAACACTGTTTCTTACAGAACACACAATGGTGTTTGTGCTTCATGGGCATAAAATGCTCCACCTCCACGATGCCACGGTAACAGTTCATCCTTCCAGCCTTATGTTGTTTAAAAGAGGGATATATGTGATGTCTGAATTTGTTCCGGACGGCCTCAATTATGAAGCATTGCTGCTGTTCTTTACAGAAAGCATGCTGAAAAACTTTATGCTGCAATATAAGCTGCAACCTGCTACCACCGTAAAGGATAGCCCTTCATACCTGGTTATTGAAACCAATGAATTGCTGGATAGTTTTAAAGATCAGTACTTACATTTATTCGGAAAACATCCGGATAACATGGAAGCCATTTTACAATTAAAACTGCAGGAACTTTTTCTTCTGTTAATATCCGGAGAACATAAAAAAGAGGTACTTTCCTTCTTCCAGGGAATTACACATGCACAACCGGCAGACATTTCCTATATTATAAACACCCATCTTTTTCAACCACTTACCATATCAGACCTGGCAAAATTATCCGGCCGCAGCCTGGCATCTTTCAAACGTGATTTTCAACAGCAATACCAATGTGCTCCCAAGAAATGGATCAATGAACAACGCCTGGCCCATGCACATATGCTACTGCAAAACTCCAGCAAAAACGTATCTGAAATAGCCATGGAATGTGGCTTTGAAAACATCTCTCACTTTATCCGCATCTTTAAACAGGAATACGGTACCACTCCAAATACACTGAGAACTAAAAACGCAATTCTTTGAGCTTTTAGCGTTATTACCACAACTTCATTACAGGATACCTTTGTTTTGCTTTAACGACACAAACCACTGCCATCGAAAGCATTGGTCACTTTCTGTATTTATCTAACGTTGGTCCGGGAATGGATCCACTTAAAAAATCAATTAAATATGAATAAAGAAATCGTAAAACGCTTTAATGAAGCATTTCTTGAAAAAGGAGATCTACAGGCATTTGATGAAATAATTTCTCCTGATTTCATCAACCACACGGCTATGCCGGGTATATCAAAAGGGAAAGACGGTATATTACAACTGTACAGGGATGTAATACAACCAGCTCTTCCTGATTTACGGATAGAGATTTATGATATGATTGCCGAAGGTGATACAGTAGTAACCCGCAAAGCGATCATTGGTACATTACATGCCCCTTTTATGGGAATGCCCGGCAATGGACAGCAAGTGATTATTCCCACGATAGATATCGTAAAATTAAAAGATGGAAAATATATGGAACATTGGGCTGAAAGACATATACAGCAGGCATCCATTTAACTTTTGTAAAATAATGCTTACATTAAACTTATGAATCGTAAGCATTTCTTATCAGCACTGGCGGGCACCGGTTTAGGGTTGCCTGCTTTTGCACGTTTGCAAAAGACTGCTACCGCCATCCGGCATCAGCAAGAAACATCTATGATTCCTCCATACCTGCAACAAGGAGATATCATCGGGATCACTTGTCCTGCAGGGCATATTACTCTTGAAGAAATCACTCCTTCCATACGCATTATGGAAAGCTGGGGTTTTAAGATCCGCGTAGGCAGTACAGTAAACAAAAGTGATTTCAGTTTTGGCGGCACAGATACAGAAAGGCTACAGGATTTACAATCTATGTTAGACGATCCTTCAATCAAAGCAATCATGTGCGCCAGAGGAGGATATGGCAGCGCCCGTATTGTGGATCAGCTTAACTTTTCCACCTTTATACAACAGCCCAAATGGATCATCGGGTTTAGTGATATCACTGTATTGCATTGCCATATCAACCGGTTATACGGTATTGCTACACTGCACTCAAAAATGTGTAACAGCTTCCCGGATGACTTTAACACAACAGAACCAATTGTAAAGGAAACAATCCTTTCTATTAAGAAAGCACTAACCGGTGAGCAGATGCAATACTCCCTCCCGGCCGATCCGAAGAATCGCATTGGTACTGCCAGCGGTGCCCTGATCGGAGGTAATCTTTCTATACTGACAAGTATAGCAGGTACCAATTCAGAACTCAACACCATTGGCAAAATATTATTCCTTGAAGAAGTGGGTGAATACCTTTACAGTCTTGACAGAATGTTCAATAACCTGCAACGTTCTCATAAACTGGACAATCTTGCAGGATTAGTCATCGGCGGTTTTAACCGGCTCAAACCGGATGATCCGGGGGAGGAATTCGGAAGAACGGTGTATGATATTGTAATGGAAAAAGTGAAGGATTTCAAATACCCTGTGTGTTTCAATTTTCCCGTAGGACATCAGAAGAATAATTATGCGCTGAAATGTGGTGTGATGCATAAGCTGGATGTTCAGACAGGGGGTGTTGTACTAAAGGAAAATTAGCTTTTATTTTACCAGGATACCTACGGGATATTCTGAGTATATATTGCTCGTTGTTTTTTCATAATTTCATAAACTAATGAAAAACAACGAGCGTGGATGGCAAGTGATAACGGAATGGCTGGAATCTCATGAGAGACAGCCTTTTGCTTTCCAGGAAGAAGCCTGGGAGCATTACATACAGGGACGATCGGGCCTGGTGAATGCCCCTACCGGTTATGGTAAAACATTCTCTCTATTTCTTGGAGCGGTGATAGACTGGATCAATCATCACCCGAAAGATTATCAGCAAAAAACAAAGAACGGCCTGCAAATGTTATGGATCACCCCGCTAAGGGCGCTGGCCAAAGATATTGCACGTGCTATGAATGAAGTTTTGGAAGAACTGGGAATGCCCTGGCAGGTAGGCATTCGCAGTGGTGACACTTCTACTTCCTTAAGGGCTCAGCAGAAAAAACAGATGCCGGAAATACTCATCATCACACCGGAAAGTTTGCACTTACTCATGGGACAAAAAGACTATCCCAAAGTATTTACACAACTTACCACTGTAGTGGCAGATGAATGGCATGAACTGCTGGGAAGCAAACGCGGTGTGATGGTAGAACTGGGGCTTAGCAGACTGAGAGGACTGGCAAAAAAAGCAGACCGTCCGCCGCTGAAAATATGGGGCATTTCCGCTACTATCGGCAATCTAAGTGAAGCGCTGGACGTCCTGATGGGCGCTCCAGATCCTTCTGCAGTAATTGTTCGTGCCCAGATCGACAAGCAGATCGAACTGCAAAGTATCCTTCCGGATGAAATAGAAAAGTATCCCTGGGCAGGCCACCTGGGTACCAAACTGCTACCCAAGGCACTTCCCATTATCCTTAACAGCAGAACCACCCTGATCTTTACGAACGTACGTTCACAAACAGAAATCTGGTATCACGAAATACTCCGGCAATGCCCGGAACTGGCAGGAGCCATCGCCCTCCACCACGGTTCTGTCGACATGGAACTGCGGGTATGGGTAGAAGAAGCCCTGCATGAAGGCATCCTGAAAGCAGTTGTATGTACTTCCAGTCTTGACCTGGGAGTGGACTTCCGCCCGGTAGACACGGTGATTCAGGTAGGTAGCCCGAAAGGGGTAGCCCGTTTCCTTCAAAGGGCTGGCCGTAGTGGCCATCAGCCGGGAGCAATAAGCAAGATCTGGTTCCTGCCCACACATAGCCTTGAACTGGTAGAAGCCGCCGCATTAAAGGCTGCCATGAAAGAGCAACTGGTGGAAAGCCGGATGCCAGTACTACTGGCTTTCGATGTACTGGTGCAATACCTGATGACACTCGGTATTTCGGATGGCTTTCACGCCGCTGAAATATGGGAAGAAGTGACCAGCACCTTCTGCTTCCGTGATATGACAGAAGATGAATGGCAATGGATTCTCTCCTTTCTCACCACCGGAGGAGAAGCACTTTATAGCTACGATGAATTCAAAAAACTGGAACGGGAAGACGACTTCTATATTTGCCGCAGTCGTCAGCTGGCACTGCGACATCGCCTGCACATAGGTACCATTGTCAGTGATGCTATGCTGAAAGTGAAATTCGTTAGCGGAGGATATATCGGTGTGATAGAGGAATGGTTCATTGCCCGTTTGCAACCCGGCGATGCCTTCAGTCTGGCGGGACATACCCTGGAATTTGTGATGATCAAAGACATGACGGCGCTGGTGCGAAAATCGAAAGCCAAGCGGGCCATTGTACCCAGCTGGATGGGCGGACGGTTGCCACTTTCTGCCAATCTGGGAAGTGTGCTGCGTCGAACATTCAGCGAAGCTATGTCTGGCAATACTACCGAACCGGAACTGAAAATCCTGCAGCCATTATTTAATCTGCAGGAATACCTTTCTCATGTGCCAAAGGATGATGAACTGCTGATAGAAAAAATTCATACCAAAGATGGTTATCATCTTTTTGCTTATCCTTTTGAAGGGCGCCTGGTACATGAAGTGATGGCAGCCCTTTTAGCATACCGGATCAGTAAACGGCAGCCCATCACTTTTTCCATCGCCATGAATGACTATGGATTCGAGTTGCTCTCAGATCAGGAAATACCAGTCACCCATGAAGACGTACAGGAATTGTTCTCCCTTGAGAACCTGAGTACAGATCTGCAAGCCAGTGTAAATTCTACTGAAATGGCACGGCGCAAGTTCCGTGATATCTCAGTGATTGCAGGATTGATCTTCCAGGGATATCCCGGCAAGCATAAAGCTAACCGGCATCTGCAATCATCTGCCTCATTATTGTTTAATGTATTCAGGGATTACGATCCGCAGAATCTGTTGCTCCGCCAGGCGTTCAGTGAAGCCTTCTTTTATCAGATGGAGGAAGCCCGCCTGCGGGAAAGCATGGAACGCATTTACAATAATAAAATCATCATTACCGAACCGGAACAACTCACCCCCTTCTGCTTTCCTATTAAAGTAGACAGTTTGCGGGAAAGTTTGACCAGTGAGAAGCTGGCAGACAGGATTAAAAAAATGAGACCACAGTTTTAGCGATATGGAGGAAATGATCTACCATTACCAGAATCAAACCTGGCATTTATCTGCCCACCGGGCTATTTTCTGGAAAGAAGAGCAGACAATCATTGTGTCTGATATGCACCTGGGTAAATCAACTCATTTCAGGAAGGCAGGCATTGCCGTACCAGCCAACATCGGACAGGACGATCTGTTTCGCCTTCAACAACTGATTACGGCATATAATCCTGTTCAGGTAATCATTGTGGGAGATATGTTTCACAGCCATGAGAACAATGATGTGTCTTACTTTAAACTTTGGCGGCTGCAGTTTGCACATATCAGCTTTAAACTGGTAAGAGGCAATCATGATATCCTGGGCGATCATTTATATGATGCCATGAGTGTAGAAGTATACGATACGCTCTGCATCGGGGAAATACATTTTGTACATGAACCCTGCGACAATGAAAAAGGATATACCTTTTCCGGACACCTGCATCCCGGTATTGCAGTCGCCGGTGCAGGCAAACAACGTTTACGTCTTCCCTGCTTTTATTTTGGCAGGAGCTGCAGCATTCTGCCTGCCTTTGGCCGGTTTACCGGGCTGGCAATGCTGGAACCAGAAGAAGATGAAGCCGTTTTTGTTATAGCGGAGAACACCGTTCTAAAAGTAAATTGATGCTGATTGCCTTTAATCCGATATATGCACATCCGCTGCCAGAAGGCCACCGTTTCCCTATGGTGAAATATGAACTGATTCCCGCACAATTGTTACGTGAAGGAATTATTACAGAAAGTCAGATTCTTATACCAGCTCCGTTAGAAGAAGATATTATTTTGCAGACACATGCCCCTCACTACTGGCAGCAGCTGAAACAGCAGACACTTACCGATAAAGAACAACGTCGTATAGGCCTGCCACAATCACCGGAACTAACACTACGGGAAATAGTGATATCCCGCGGAACGATCGATTGTGCACTACATGCGCTGTATCATGGTGTAGCCCTTAATGTAGCAGGAGGTACACATCATGCTTTTGCAGACCGTGGCGAAGGTTTCTGCCTGCTGAATGATTTTGCAATAGCAGCGAATTACCTGCTATCGCAACGTTTAGTAAAGCAGGTGCTGATCATAGATCTCGATGTACATCAGGGCAATGGGACTGCCGCACTCTTTATGGGTAATCCTCAGGTATATACTTTCAGTATGCATGGTGCGCATAATTATCCTTTTCATAAAGAAACTTCTGACTGGGATGTTCCACTTCCAGATGGGATGAATGACAACGACTATCTACGCACTTTACGGGATTGTCTTCCTGTATTGATAGATGAAGTGAAACCTGATTTTGTTTTTTACTTATCAGGAGTAGATATTTTAGAGACTGACCGTTATGGTAAGTTAAAAGTATCTGCACAGGGTTGCTTGCAGAGAGATGAGTTGGTATTTAGTACGTTAAAGAAGCATGGAATACCTTGCGCAGTGGCGATGGGTGGCGGATATTCTACACAGATCAGGGATATTGTGAATGCACATTGTAATACGTTTAAAGCTGCGGGTGAGATATTCTGAGTGAAACCGCAGGTGAGTTTAAAGCAGATGTGGATGCCATGAAGCCTTTCTCATTGTTTTATCTATATTTACAATCAATATATATACTATGCCTCTTACTAAAGAAATCTATCGCGACGAGTATTCCCTGCAGACCAAAGAGATATTTTACAACAACAAGCAACAGATTATCGGGACTTTAGAAGTAAATAAAGCGAATGGGGAGGAGCATGGTCAGTTAGGAGTGTATGAATACGCCGGGGAAAACTATAGTTTGATTAAATATAAAAACGGGACAAAAGCCTATACTCATTTTACCTCCCAGGGACATACGGTATTGGGCAAAACAGGCTGGTACTCGATAGAGGAAGCATTTTCTGTTCAGGATTTTAAGTATGAGAAGGGAGTATTGATTGCTGAAAATTATCGAAACCAGGATGGGGCAAAGTATTCTTTTAGCTACAGCTATCAGAATGGGGTGAAAGTTTCCGAGACAACAGTCGCTTTAGATGGTACTGTAACAAAGGTTAATTTGGTGTATCAGGGCACCACTCTGCTCTCAAAAGCGACCTTTATTAATGACCAGTTTTCCGATCAGATCAATTATTTGTATCATCAGAATAACTTGTTATCGGAAGAGCAAAAATTTCTCAAGCATAAAGAAAGTCTCTATTTATCCTCACAAAAGAAATTTTTCTATAATGCTAAAAAGGAACTTGAAAAAACGGAGCATTATGGCAGGTATGATTCAAATCTGCATTTGTATAAAGTAGAAGAAATGATCCGTAAGGGCAATGAGCGAACCATGAAACATTCCTTCATTCCGGACCTGGAGATGGTGATTGGTCACTATGATCTGGCAACCATGCACGATCACCTAAGGCGGGAGAATATGGAATGGGCTGTTTCAATATTTAATAAGCAATATATAACAACTGCGAAGTTGCAAACGTTCAACCATACGATTGAGACAGTTGACGACCAGGGCAACATTGTTGAAACAAAAATGATGCATCCAGAGAACAATGAGGTAATGGCGAAGGTGCTTTATCGCAATGAATATAATGACAAGTCTCTTTTAGAATTTGTGATTTGTTATAGGGTGACTGAAGAAGGGAAAGCAGAGGAAAGTAGTATCAGGAAGTTTTATTATAAGGACTAGTGGTAGGTGGTGGATATTCTACACAGATCAGGGATATTGTAAATGCCCATTGCAATACGTTTAAAGCTGCGGGGGAGATATTTTAAGATGTTATTAATGAACATCTAACTAATATAAATATACGTTTAAGACTTAGCATAAATTATGTAAATTGCCTCCCATTGTTTGTTATTCAAAAAATAAGAATGCGTCTTGATCAGTATAAATTCATCGCTAATGAGACATTCGCAAGTTTTACATTTAATAGCGTTGGTCCCAATGGAATAATAAAAAAAGTAATTAACTATCAGCAAGTAGATGCATTGGCTGATGGCACACCTGTTATTAATCTTGGATTTGGTGATTGGGATGAACAAAAAGGTAAAGTAGACGATTCAATAATTTCGAATAATCAGGATAGAGAAAAGATACTTGCAACAGTAGCCTCAACGATATTAATGTATACCGAAAAATATGGAAAGCTACCCATTGTTGCTAAAGGAAGCTCTCCCGCTAAAACAAGGCTTTATCAAATGGGGATTAATGCCAACAGAACTGAGGTTGAAAATTTGTTTAGTGTATTTGGCCTTTTAAATAAGAATTGGGTAAAATTCGAATCCGGCCAAAATTATGAAGCATTTTTAGTTATTAGAAAATAGTGTTAAATTAGTAGAAAAAAGGGGGTATTTATGTTCTCCACATTTTCCAGAAAACAGAAGACCACAAATATTAAGAAACGTAAAGTAACTGTTAATAAATCCATGAAGGATTATAGCAAGGAAGATTTCTTTGTTAAAAAGGCTGAAGCAGCAAGAGAATTGTTAGCTAAATATGGCTACCCTAAGGAATTGATAACAAAATAGATAATATCTAATCTAATAAAAAAAGAGCTTGTATAGAATACAAGCTCTTTTTTTATTAGGGGCCAGTGATGGAATTATGCAGTTGTTTAAGCAATTCCCAGACCCTTCATTTATTTTTGATATATCAACTTTTATTAAAAATACTATCCAGAAGGTTTAACTCATCATTTTTTACAAACCCCGATGTACTTTTCAAAATTCATCGCCCATCCTCTAATTCTTAATCCTCTTCTTCAGCAAACTTACCTGATCCTGCAGGTGGCTCACCATATCTGCCAGGTGATTCACGCTAAGGCGGCTTTGCTGCCCGGATTTGCTGATTACAGCATCAGACTGCCAGAGTTCCAGTACCTCGTCCATACCAACCGCATAAGGCTCAAATTGGGGATTATCGGATACCAGGGTGATCTTCCCTTTTGTCCGGTTACTCTTCAATATACGTTTGTACACAATCCCTTCCCGGGTGGTTACTACAACATATGCTTCGTTATTGCGGATCTCTTCCCATCCATCTACTTTATGACAAACAATTACAGAACCGGAAGGGGTGGGTAACATGGAATCTCCTGCTATTTCAAATGCGCGGTAACTACCGGCCCCCATCATTGGTAATGTAAAAGTGTTGAGTTCTTCGATGAACTCATCATCATTATAGCCTGCCAGGTAACCTGCAGCAGCTTTCACCGGTACAAATTCTATCTGTTGCCTGTCATTAGACATTTTCAGCTGCCTTCGTTTTTCCAGGAAATTCTCTTTCTGCGATCCTACATCACGACGTAACAGATCGTCAATCGATACACGAAACATATCACTGACCAGCTCCAGTACTTCCGTACGCGGCTCTGCACGCTCTTCTTCATAAGCTCCAAGCAGGGAACGTTTAATCCCTAATTTATCAGCAAACTCTTGCTGAGTCCATCCTTTCTGCTTACGCAGGAACTTCAAATTGCGGCAAACTACTGACATAATCTAAATAATTTAGTACATTACTAACAAAATTAGCATATAATTTTCGTAATAACCAAATATATTCCGCCTGGGTTAACTTATTTTTGCGCAGTAAATCCAACTCAATATTATGCATAACACGCTGTTACTTATTCACTCGCTGTTAAGATGGGCTATTTTACTGGCCGGCATCTGGGCCGTTATCCGTGCTTTCAAAGGCTTTAGCGGTAAAACACCCTTTACCGGTGCAGATAAAAAAGCAGGTCTTTTCTTTATGATCTTTTTTGACCTTCAGTTAGTGGTAGGGTTGCTTCTTTACTTTGTTACCAGCCCTGTGGTTAAAACGGCTTTACAGGATATGAAAGTTGCTATGAAAGATAGTGTACTCCGCTTTTATGCCGTAGAACACATTACCATGGCTGTAATTGCCTTTATACTGGTACATATTGGCTATTCAAAAGTGAAGAAAGCAGTGACCGATGTACAAAAACATAAAACTGCACTGATATTTTTCGGTATTGCACTGATTCTCGTATTACTGCTCACTCCATGGCCTTTCCGCATGGCAGGTGCAGGCAGAGGATGGCTGTAATTTCCAAAGAAGATACTGAGGAGATAAAGTCATCCTTCGTTCATCCTTCGTTTTTAAACGAAGGATGAACGAAGGATGACTTTATCTCTAAACTAATTATCCTTTATCTGTATTAAATAACCTGAAGGAATAAATGTAGGGCAGAAATGCCAGGATAGCCCCCAGGAAGATCAGTATAAACACCCCAACTACCACCGGCATGAAAAATCCGGCTATAATCATCGCAATACCGGAACACATCCACAATGTACCTGCCATATTATGCGTTTGCCGCCATATTTCCGGGCTTTGAAGCGTCCAGGGTGTTCTTACACCTATAAAATAATTGGGCTGTAATCTTTTCAGGTAAAAGCCGATCCCTCCAATCAGCACTCCTACTCCTGTAAATACCCAGCGTTCCATTACAAACGGCTGACCCTGACTTACCATAAAAATGATGGCTCCAGTAAATACTGCCAGGTAAATATGGATCATGAAACGGATCCGGTAATATTTCCTCTGTAATACAGCCAATGGCTCAGTACTGAATGTGGGTTCCTCTACATGGGGAATATACCGGAACAGGAAATATAGCAACAGATTGGTGAAAAAAAGAAAGATCATCAGCAATAAAAAATCACTTTTCTCACCTACCCTTTCAGGTACTCCCTTAATACTAAAGTTTGTAGGAATGATCTCTGGCAACGATGGCCAGATGATTCCGAGGTAAACCATGGGCAAGAGTAATAACATCAATAACAGCAGCTCTTGGCCAATATCAGGCTTTTTCATGCAAAAGTGTTTTTGTATAAGAAGATGTGAACAAATACTATACCCGCATCTTTTATAATTACGCACTCATCCGCCCGATTGTTCTGAACAATTGTTATTTATTAACAACTATACTAATATTATTAGTAATAGCTAAAAATATTAGTACTTTTGAGAAAAAGGTCAGCATCCCGGTTCCTATAAAAAAGTGATAAGAAGACTGTAAAAACATTTGAATCTGCTTAATCTTCGTAAACGTTTTCCATAAAGCCGGGTTGACCGCATATAAGTTATGATCACTTTACAACACAGGTCCATCGCTCATTTTGATATGGACAGCTTCTTTGTGTCTGTAGAATGCAGAGAAGATAACAGTCTGAAAGGAAAACCTCTGCTCGTAGGCGGCATGGGAGATCGTGCTGTAGTAGCAGCCTGTAGCTATGAAGCCCGCCGTTATGGGATTCATTCCGCCATGCCCATGAAAATAGCTCTTAAATTATGCCCGCATGCGGTGGTCCGCAAAGGCGATATGGAACTGTACAGTAATACCTCCAGGGAGATTACCGATATCATTGCCGGGCGGGCTCCACTCTATGAAAAATCATCCATCGATGAATTTTATCTGGACCTTACCGGCATGGATAAATTCTTTGGCTCCATGAAATGGACCATAGAACTTCGTCAGCATATCATGAGGAAAATGAAACTACCTGTTTCATTTGGACTAGCCTCCAATAAGATGATCTCCAAAGTGGCAACCAACGAAGCGAAGCCCAACGGACAAATGGAAATAAACTTCGGAAATGAGAAATCATTCCTTGCACCTATGCCTGTAGAAAAACTTCCTATGGTGGGAAAAGAAACTGCCGGACAACTTCGCCGCCGTGGCGTGGAAACAGTGAAAACACTCAGTGAAATACCCGTGGCATTACTGGAAGCATGGCTGGGGAAAAATGGGATTTCACTCTGGAATAAAGCCAATGGCATTGATGAATCTCCTGTAGTACCCTATCATGAACAGAAATCCATCTCTACAGAAAATACATTTTCTACAGATACAATAGACATGCAGTTCATTCATGCAGAACTGGTACGCATGACGGAAAAGATAGCATTCGAACTACGGCAGCAAGACAAACTGACCGGCTGTGTGACTGTAAAAATCCGCTACTCCGATTTCGAAACCGTTACAAAACAAATGACCATTGCCTATACAGGATCAGATCATGTACTGCTGGCAAAAGTGAAAGAACTGTTCAATAAACTGTATGACAGACGTTTGCTGATTCGCCTGATAGGGGTTCGTTTCAGCCACCTTGTACAAGGCAACTACCAGATCAGCATCTTCGATGATACACAGGAAATGATTGCTCTCTACCAGGCAATCGATCATATTAAAAACCGCTTCGGATGGCAGTACCTGATGAAAGGAACCAATGCGGCTCCTCCCGATAAATCGCATAAAAAGGAAGCACCGGCTGTTACTCCTTACCCAAGAAAAACACGGTAAATATGTACCTGAACTGTAAATCATTTTTCAGCCTGCGGTATGGTACCATTGGTACAGACGACCTGGTGAAGTTTGCCTGTAAATACGGCATCACATCACTCGCATTAACGAACATCAATATCACTTCTGATACCTGGAACTTCGTAAAAGAATGCCGGAATAATGGAATTAAACCCATCATCGGATTAGAATGCCGGAATGAACATGATTTTAAATATATCCTGCTGGCCCGTAACATGGAAGGATGGTTTCACATCAACCGCTTTTTATCAGAGCATCTGCAAAAAAAAGCACCCTTCCCCGATCGTGCTCCTTTCTTCCCAGGTACTTTTGTAATATATGCATGGGGCTGTATTCCTTTATCAGAGCTTGCTCCGAACGAACTAACAGGAATAAGACCTCGTGAAATAAATAAACTATTCCGGGTAGATACACTAACACATAAGGACAAACTGGTGATTTTACAACCTGTTACTTTTCAGAGTGAAGAACACTATCAACTTCATCGTGTATTACGGGCAGTAGACCAAAATATTCTGATCAGCCAGTTATCTCCACACACCACTGCACAACCGGATGAATGCCTGATAGAACCGGGTGTATTATTCGATCGTTTTGAACAATATCCGCATATCATCAGCAACACATTACAGGTAATGGAAGCATGCGATATTCAGTTTGATTTTAAAGTACCACGCAACAAAAAATACTTCCTGAACAGTGAAGCTGAAGATCAGGCAAAGCTGAGAGAGCTGGCGTATGAAGGAATGTTAAAACGTTATGGCCCCGATAATAAAGAAGCACGTGAGCGTATTGAAAAGGAACTGAAAGTAGTACAGCAGCAACATTTTAACTGCTACTTTCTCATTACCTGGGATATTATCAGATTCGCACAGGAACAGGGGTTTTTCTATGTTGGCCGGGGCAGTGGTGCTAACTCTATCCTCGCCTATTGCATGGAAATAACAGATGTGGATCCTATTGAATTAAATCTCTATTTTGAACGGTTCCTGAATCCCTACCGCAGCTCACCTCCTGATTTCGATATTGATTTTTCCTGGCGCGACAGAGATCAGATCATCGAATATGTATTCAATACTTATGGTGTTGAACATACTGCCTTACTTGGTACTGTCACAACGTTTCAGGAGAATGCAACTATTCATGAATTAGGTAAAGTGTATGGTCTTCCCAAACATGAAATAGACAAGATACTGGATACACCTTTTGATATAGAACTGAAGGGCGATAATGTACAGGCACAGATTTTACGGTTCAGTAATTTGATGGCGGGGAAAAAAGCTTTTCCCAATCATCTCAGTATTCATGCCGGTGGAATCCTTATAAGTGAAGATCCTATTCATCAGCACTGCGCTACTTACATGCCACCCAAAGGTTTCAGCACAGCACAACTTGACATGCACCAGGCAGAGGCTATCGGGTTATTTAAATTTGATATTCTTAGTCAGCGTGGACTGGGACATATACGGGATACTATTAGCATCATAAAAGAAAATCATGATGTTGATATAGATATCCATGATGTAAAAACTTTTATGCAGGATCCGCGCATCAGGCATCAGTTAAAAACAGTCAATACCATCGGCTGTTTCTATATAGAATCGCCAGCTATGCGTCAGCTATTGCTGAAACTGCAATGTGAAGATTATCTCACACTGGTAGCTGCAAGTTCCGTGATACGCCCTGGTGTAGCACAATCCGGCATGATGCGGCAATATGTACATAACTTCCGTAACCAGGATAAAGTAGTATATCTGCATGATACTATCAAAGAAGTATTACATGAAACTTTTGGGATCATGGTGTACCAGGAAGATGTGATAAAGATCGTACATGAATACGCAGATATGGATCTTGCTGATGCAGATATTTTACGCAGGGCTATGGCAGGTAAATATCGCGGACAAGACAATTTCGAAAAGATAGAACAACAGTTTTTCCATAACTGCACAAGATTGAAACGACCACCGGAAGTGACCAAAGAACTATGGCGGCAGATTGCCAGCTTCTCTGGTTTCTCATTCTCCAAAGCACACTCCGCCAGCTTTGCGGTGGAAAGTTATCAGAGCCTGTTCCTGAAAACATATTTCCCGGCAGAATTTATGGTAGCCGTGATCAATAACTTTGGCGGCTTTTACAACAGGGAACTTTATTTCCGGGAACTACAAAAAACAGGGGTATCCATACAACCGCCCTGCATTAATAACAGTGAATACTATACGAGAATAACCGGCAAAACAGTTTACACCGGTTTTATTCATATAGAAGGACTGGAAGAAAAATGGATGGCAGATGTACTGGAAGAACGTACTGCATATGGTCCTTATGCAAGCCTGGAAGATTTCACCTTACGCATCGCACCTCCTCCGGAACAACTGGATATTCTGATCAGGATAGGGGCTTTTAATTTTGATGCCTACACCAAGAAAGAATTACTCTGGAAAAGCAGTTTATTATTGAGGAGTAAAGTGCCTGATCATGTGCAGCCACTTTTCGTTGAGCAACTACCAGACTGTCAGTTACCCATGCTCAGCTATTATGAACATGAAAATGCTTTTGATGAAATTGCCTTACTGGGATTCCCATTGTGTTCTCCTTTCAGCCTGCTGAATCATGAGCAGAATCATTATGTACCAGCGAAAGATTTTTCCAGGTATACCGGAGAAATAATATCAACACTTGGATACCTGGTATGCACAAAAGGCATTCATACCAGTAAAGGCATCCCTATGAGCTTTGGTACTTTCACAGATGTAAACGGCGATTTTATTGATACGGTACATTTCCCGGACATCCTCAGGAAATTTCCTTTTCAGAAAGGGGGCTTTTATATACTCCAGGGGAAGATAACTGCAGAATATGATGTGTATACGATGGAGGTAAATTATATGCGGAAGATTGGATATTTTGAAGATAAACAGGGGTGACAGACAGCCACCCCCGTTCTTCAATATAGTTATTCAAGATCAAACAACCCTTTGTTCAGCAGTTGTAAGGTTTTGATTTTATGTTGTCCTCCTATTAAGATGGAAATATTATGACGGCTGCCACCGTAAGAGATCATTCGTAAAGGCACTTCGTTCAGCGCATCAAATACCCTTTTCAGGATAGATGGAGTAGCTGCTACTTCATTACCTACAATAGATACGATCGTCTGGTGATGGTCCAGTTCTACAGTTCCAAACGGCTGCAATTCTTTCAGCAGCTGATCCAGGTGCAATGTACTTTCTATCGTCAGGGAAACAGCTACTTCAGAAGTAGTGATCATATCAATAGGGGTACGGTATTTCTCAAATACTTCGAAGATTTTGCGAAGGAAACCATAAGCCAGCAGCATACGGCTGGATTTGATTTTAATAGCAATGATACCATCTTTGGCAGCAATTGCTTTTACGCCATCTCCATTCGGTAATTCAGTAATGATAGTACCTCTGGCTTCCGGCTGCATTGTGTTCAGTAATTTAACCGGGATGTTAAAATGCTGTGCAGGCCAGATAGATGCAGGATGTAAGATTTTAGCACCGAAATAAGCCAGTTCTGCGGCCTCATCAAAAGACAACTGCTCGATAGGGAACGTTTTGTTCACTACCCTGGGATCATTATTGTGCATACCGTCAATATCTGTCCAGATCTGTATTTCACTGGCCTGGATAGCAGCACCTATCAGAGAAGCAGAATAATCGCTACCACCACGTTTAAGGTTATCAACCTCTCCTCTGGCATTACGGCAAATATACCCCTGTGTAATAAAGATGGTTTGACCATCATGCTTTTCTATCAGATTGCCCAACCGGATCTTAATCTGGGGGATTTCAGGTTCTTCATATTCATCTATGCTCATGAAGTCCAGGGCTGGCAGCAATACAGCTGCAACACCTACTTCTTCAAGGTATACGCTGAACAACTTAGTGGATAATAATTCACCCTGTGCAAGGATATCCTTATTAAGCGCCTCATTGAAAGAGATCTTAAGAATGATGTTCAGGAATTCAAAGTGCTCATCTACAACAGCTGTAGCTTTGGCGCGGAAGGCTTCCTTCTTCAGCAGCGCTTCACAGAATGTTCTGTAATGTGCTTCCAGTTTGTCTATCCGTTCCTTCGCCTGTTCCTTTTTCCCTTCAGACAATGACTGTCCTATCTCTACCAGAGAATTGGTAGTGCCGGATAATGCAGACAATACCACTATTTTAGGAGCATTATCGGCAGTCACCAGTTCGGCTACGGCATGCATCCGTTCCGGTTTACCTACTGAAGTGCCTCCAAATTTTAAGATCTTCATTTGCTGTTGTATTGTTATATATGTTTACTGGCTAAAAAGCCGCAAGTTCGGTGTTTAACCTTACTTTAAAAATTCAATTTAAATTTCCCTGCTACTTCCTGCAGATCTTTCACCACTGCTTCCAGCAGAGGAATACCCGACTCTCTTCTCTCTTTTTCCATTTCCCGCTCCGGATCGCCCGGGATCAATACCTGTTCTCCAGCTACCGGAGTAGCTTTGCGGAAACGGCTGATCCAGTTGTCCATATGCGATTTAAATTCATCTGCCGGCCGGAAGGCATCGATACGCATAGCTCCCAGGAAATGTCCCAGCCCCTGCCCTACCGGATCCGGTGCCAGTGGTAAAAAACTAACGAATGGAGGTGCCCAGGGTCCGTAATTGGCTCCTGAAAGAACAGCCGAGAAAATATCAACAATCGCCCCCAGGCAATATCCCTTATGACTTCCATGATCACGGTCGCCGCCAAGTGGCAACAATGCACCGCCATCTTTCAGTTCATGCGGGTTGGTGCTGGAATGCCCTTCTTTATCCTGAATCCAGCCGGTAGGAGCTTCCTCATGCTTACGCTGCAGGATTTCCAGCTTTCCATTGGCGGCTGTGGTGGTGGCAAAGTCAGCCACAAAGGGAGGTTGTTCTTTAGCAGGTATGGCTACCGCAATAGGATTGGTGCCCAGCATTCGCTCGGTAGCAAAAGTAGGAGCTACCAAAGGGCTTGCATTGGTCATAGCCATCCCTATCATATCCTTTTCAAGGGCCATCATTGCATGCTGGCCCGCAATACCGAAGTGATTGGAATTTCTAACGCTTACCCAGCCGGTGCCCACCGCAGTGGCCTTCTGAATGGCGACGGCCATAGCAAAAGGGGCTACTACCAGCCCAAGGCCGCTGTCGCCGTCTACTGTTGCCGTACCGGGTGTTTCATGTACAATACGGATATTGGGTTTTGCATTGATCCGGCCGGCTTCCCATAAGCGCACGTAGCCGGTTAACCGGGCCACACCATGCGAATCAATGCCACGCAGGTCGGCCGATAGTAAAACTTCACTGGCTGTATCTGCATGTTCCGGCGAACAGCCCATACGTAAAAAAACTTCTCTGGTAAATTCCCGTAAATGTTGGTAGGAAACTATATGACTCATGATCAGATTAAACTCAAGATTCCGCTAAATGGATGTCCATTCATCACTATTTATGCCTGTGCTGTAGGGCCGCCAAAGTTCATAGGCAGGCTAACAGGCTCCTGGTCCTGAATAGCACCATGTACAGATTCATATTTTTTAATATTATCCACCATGGCTCTCATGAAGCGTTTAGCATGCTGAGGAGTCAGGATAATCCGGGACTTCACCTTCGCCTTGGGTAAGCCGGGCATCACATTCACAAAATCCACTACAAACTCTGCATTGGAGTGCGTAATGATAGCCAGATTTGCATATATACCTTCTGCAATTTCTTCGCTCAGTTCTATATTAAGCTGGTTTTGTTCTTCTTCCTGATTTTCCATATTATTTTGCTTTTGCGGTACAAATGTAAAAAAGAGACCTCAATATGAAAGGTCTCTTTTTACAAGTACAATATTATATGTGGTTTAATTTATGGGGCATCCCACCATACCCTGCGTAAGAGGGTGGTATTTTTGGGTGTATTTTTATTATAGCGGACTTCGCTGCTGGGATAAAATATGGTGCGGGGCAACGCACCACCCAATGCATTATTAGCAGGTGCTGTTAATACGGGATAACCCGTTCTGCGCCAATCAGTCCATACTTCCTCTTCTAAGAATAATGCAATATACTTTTGCACTATTATATCCTGTAAAGTAATGTTAAGCGCGGTTTTGGCTACAGAGGCCAGGTAAGTAGTACTATTAACTGTACGCACCAGGTTAGCTCTGACGCCTTCATTATAAGCAGCAGCGGCCGTCGTTTTATCATTATTCCTGAATGCAACTTCTGCTTCTATAAACTTCAGTTCATCATATGACATAAAATATACGGGGGAACTTTCTGCGCCATATAAAGTACCTAACAATGTACTATCGGATGGATCATAATAAACGCCGTACCTGGGATCACCACTATTAAACAAAAGATCATTCAGGTATCCGTCAAATGTAATATCACCTCGTTGATTGTTAAACTGAAACCAGGGAGCTTGTGTAGTAACTGCACTACTTCCTACAAACTTTATAAATGCCGCTTCCCCATCGGCAAATCCGTCAGCAATCTGTGCCTGTGCTTTTGCCAGTGCTGTATTATCCACCTTTATCAGGTGCAGATAAAATTTAGCTTTCAGTGAATGTGCAAACTTTATCCACAGGCTGAGATCGCCGTTAAATAAAAGGTCGTCCGAACTGCTTGGCTGGAAAGGACTACCATCATCTGTTTCCAATGCTGTAATGGCCTGGTCCAGTAAACTCTGCAATGTATCGTAAATCTGTTTCTGGCTATTATATATTGGCTGGGTATTGTTTAAACCCTGGAATGCTTCAGTATAGGGAACATCCCCCCAATAGTCTGTCACAACTCCCAAATCGTTTGCCATCAGAATCTTACCTAATGCCGCATAATGGAATTGCTCCTTCATGTTTGCAATTTTTATCAGCGTATCTATATTGGTCATGATAGCCCCATAAAAACCCGCATACCACATATTATCAACATCGTCGGCCGTTAATACATAGCTGTTATAACTGGCAGGCTGATTGGCGGCACCTGTGACCTGTTGCATAAAAATGGATGCATAACGGGATGCATCCCCGCCCCAGGTGTAAGCACTTTGCAGCAGAACCCCTGGTAATATGGAAGAAGGAGTGGGATTCTTTAACTGAGAAGGATCTTCATTAATTCCGGAATAAAAATATGCTTTCTTACAACCCTGTGCCGTTAGCAGCAGGATCAATACCGGTAATATATATTTTATAGTACGTAACATGATCTTACTTTTTAACGGTTTAGAATTTAAACTTCAGGTTCAAACCATAACTGGATGTACCGGGCATATTAAAATAATCGATCCCCTGTGCGTTAGTAGCGCCGGTAAGACTGGTTTCAGGATCTATCCCCTTGTAAGGACTCCATATTAATATATTCCGGGCAAATGCACTGGCTGAAATTGTTTTGATAAATTTTCCATTGCCGGATTTAGCCAGATTAAAATCATAGGAAAGGCTTACTTCCCGAAGTTTTATATAAGAACCGTCATCTATAAATGTTTCTGTCTGGGCTCCAAAGCCGCCACCATTTCCCTGGTACCATGCCTGATCCAAAGCTACAGCTGTAGTATTATTTCCGCCTACTCCGGGTTTCTCTGCAGCGGCATCATTGTGTACGATTTCCCCTGCAGTGTTTAAATGCCCCAATACACCAGGAAAAACAGTAGTACTACCACGATCCAATGTATAAGCAGAGGTACCGATTGCCATTAAAGAACCACGGGTACCATTCCAGATATCACCCTTATGTTTCCAGTCAAGTAATGTATAAAGCGAAAATCCTTTATAACTGAAAGTATTACCAAATCCAAGCAGGAATTTGGGATTGGGATCTCCTATCTGTGATTGTTCAGGGGAAACAACCGGGTAACCAAAATCTCCGCTTTGATCGCTGATCACAATACGTCCCTGGCTATCCCTTAACCATGCATAACCATAGATAATACCTGCAGGCTTGTTGGGCAAATGCGAGATAGTGGTACCTGTAAACCCATTCACCGTGATCTGGTTAATACCTGGTGCCAGCTTCAGTACCTTGCTCCTGTTCATGCTGTAATTCACAATCATGTCCCAGGTAAAGGTTTTGCCAACGATTGGTTTTGCGGTGAGCGATATTTCCAGTCCCTTATTCCTGATGGAACCCGCATTAAGGGTTACATACTGGAACCCGGTAGATCCCGCTATGGGAGAGCGTACCAGCAGGTCTGTACCTGTTGAATAATAATATGTTGCATCTATTCCCAGTCTGTTCTGCAGGAATTGTAATTGTAAACCAGCTTCATAAGAAACTGTTTTTTCCGGTTTCAGGTCGGGATTACCTAATACGTTATTTAGAGTGAAAGCCCCTTTGCCGCTGTAAGGGAAACTAATCCCGGTAGTAAATCCATCAGGATAAGTAGTAGGTGTAAAGAAAGAACGGATATTGAAAGGACCAGGATCTTTACCTACCTGTGCAGCAGACAAACGGATTTTACCCATATTTAACACATTCCCACCTTTTAAGCCTTCCAGCTCAGTAAATACAAAACCCAGGCTGGCAGATGGATAAAAGAAATGATTACTATGTTTGGGCAAAGTAGATGACCAGTCATTACGTCCTGTTATTTCCAGGAACAGCATAGACATGTAATCCAGGTTAATATCAAAATATCCGGATACTCTTCTGTAGGGAGTAACGAAATTATACGATTTCTGCGCGGTTGCATTACTGATATTATCGTAACCGGGAGAAGTAAGTCCATCGCCCTGTACATACAATTCATCCAGCTTACGGGAGTAATAGTTGTTACCCACTTTAGCATCCAGCCGGAAATCTTTGGATAACTGTTTGGTATAAGTAAGTATCAGATCTGAGTTCACACTTTTAAATGTGTACCTGTCGTCAAACACCCTTCCGCCGGTGTATGCACTTGACTGTATTTCGTAGTACTGGTGGCGGTTATCACTGTATATGTCCGTACCTAAACGATAGGTTAGGGAAAAGTCATGAATGATATCCCAGTCCAGCTGCACATTACCGATAAAACGATTCACAGCTGTAGTGTAAGGATTGTTATTAATAGTCCAGTAAGGATTATCATAAATACCGTTTCGGTAAGACCGTTGTAATCCGTTTGAGAACAGATAAGTTCTGGGATCATCTGCCTTTAATCCCCCATTGGAATTATCAAAAGAAATAGGTGTTCTGGTCAGGCCCAGCATAATACCCGAAAGGTTACTACCATTCTGAGGCATATTACCTCCGGATGTACTAAAATTGACATTGTTGGACACCCTCACCTTTTCAGAGACTTTCAGCTGCCCGGCAAAAGCCACTGAGGTACGTTGCAGACTTTGAAGAGGAACAATGGAATTCTGATAAAGATGAGAAGCAGACATTCGATAGGTCGCTACATCTGTTCCTCCTGTAAAAGAAACAGAATTATTATAGGTTGCCCCCGTTCTCCAGAAATCTTTTGTATTATCATACGGTTTGAAAGGTATTTTGGCTGATGGGTCTGAATTATCAACTAAATCTCCATGTACATCATATTCATTTGGTACACCTGTCCAGGATAGGGTACTTCCTTTGGGCCCCCAGGAATAACGATTGGTAGAGCTAAACGGCAGAAGCTCACCATCTATACCTTTAACGTATACCTTTTGTATTTTAGGCAGCCGGTTCACTACATCAAAAGAAACACCGGTGCTGAATTCTACCTGGATCCTGCCGGCTTTTCCTTTTTTGGTAGTAATAATAATGGCGCCGTTAGCAGCATCAATACCATAAAGAGCAGCAGCAGCAGGCCCCTTCAATACAGAAATACTTTCTATATCATCCGGATTTAAATCTGCTCCACGGTTTGAATTGGTTGCTCCCTGTAACAAATTATTTGTACCATCTGAAGGGTCGCCGGAATAATTTTGCGAGTTATCTACAGGTATACCATCAATAACAAATAGTGGTTGGTTATTACCTGTCAGGGAATTAGTACCTCTTAGTTTAATGTAGGTAGCAGCCCCTGGTGTTCCTCCGGAACCAGTAACCTGTAATCCAGCCACTTTTCCGGATAATGCTCTCAACGCATCACCCTGGCTGGCTCTTGTGAGGTCATCTCCTTTTACATCCTGCACGGAATAACCCAGTGCCTTTTTTTCACGCCGGATGCCCAACCCTGTTACAATCACTTCCCGCAGATTGGTATTGTCCTGCGCAAGTGCCACATTAATAACGGTATTTTCTCCCACAAGAATCTCCCTGGGGGAAAAACCTACACTTCTGACCTGCAAAATGGTATTAGCACCATCTACCTGTAACCGGAAATCTCCACTCTGGCTGGCGGTGGTACCCCGGGTAGTTCCTTTGATCTGTATAGTAGCATAAGGTACAGGTAAGCCATCACTGCTGGTTACCTTACCTGTAATTTCACGTTGTTGCGCTGAAATATTAATAGTGAAACAAAGGATTGAGAATAGAGTAAGTATTTGTTTAATCATAACGGTTCTGAAATTTATGCTGATGATAAATTGCACTTAGTGGATAGTAAAGTAAAGCCGGTTAGATTGATCTATTTCCCCATTTTAGATTAAAGACGGTTCCAATTGAGTTTGATTCCTTATGAGATTTATTAACTTAAACAACAGTTTGATTGATCTATTTTCCCAAGTTTAGATTAAGACGGTTCTAGTTGAGTTTGATTCTTTATGAGATTTATAAACTTAAACAACAGTTTGATTGACCTATTTTCCCAAGTTTAGATTAAGACGATTTCAATTGAGTTTGATCTCTTATGAGATTTATTAAATTAAACAACTATTATATGCTAAGGGTTCTGATATTCTAAATATATATATTCGGAGAACGTAGAACAATATCAGGTTTAAATTTTCTTACATAAATTTAACATATTTATTTATTGTATCCAAAACGCAAAAAAGGCTCCGGCGAATGCCGGAGCCTTTGACAATTATGATCCTGTTCAGTTCTTTTAGGGTTTATCCCAGAATAATTTGGTTGTCACTTTATCGCCGCCAATGGCGGTAGCCGCAATTTCATATTGTGTTTTGTTCAGGTTCTGCTCGCTAACAGGATAGGTCAGCCTAACAGGAATATTATCGTATGTGATATCTGCAGGAGGAGTGAAGATTGGATAATCCAGTCTTCTCCATTCCAGCCACGCCTCATATCCCCTGTTATATAATCCAATATATTTCTGCAAACCTATTTTTTGCTGCCAGGTACCCGCAAGCAATGTATAATTTACAGTTGGCTGTGCGATGTAAGTAGCTGCCTGAGCAGCAGTTCCACCCCAATAAAGAATAGAGGCAGTGATAGCTTTATCATAATGTTCCTGTGCAGTACCGGTTACACTAAATCCGCCACGTGCAGCAGCTTCTGCCAGTAAAAATTCTACTTCCTGATAATCCATCAGTAATGCTTCAAAATCAGGAGCAGTTACTTTAGCACTTACATGTGAGAATGAAGCGAATACATTACCCGCACCATATACCCCACCTTTATAAGTAGTATCTGGTGCTAAAGTGAAGTAGAAAGGACGTCTTGGATCATTTGTAGCATTCATCGGATCTACCAATGTACTTGCTATTACATAATCTTTACGTTTGCTGTTTACAAGATCAACCCAGATAGGATTTGTATTAGGTTGAGAAGTTTTGTATTGTATTCTTGCATTATCTGTGTTAGATGTAAAAACATTAGTTGCAGCATCATTCACCACTTCTACTGCTTTTGCATTGTCGATATCAGCAATGATCAATCCCATTTTCAGTCTTACTGAATTAGCAAATTTGATCCAGGATGCCACATCTCCATTGTATATGATATCAGCAGAACCAAAACTACCCTGCGAAACATCCAGTTTTGCAACGTCTGCTTTCAAACGGTCCAACAAATCATAATACACAGTTTTCTGATCGTCAAATTTAGGATCAAGTTTAGTGTAATTCATGGTTTCTGTATAAGGTATATTACCATAACAGGTTACCAGTATGAAATTAGTAAATGCTTCTGTGATGTCGATAATAGCCAGCTTATTCTGCTTAACGATTTTATCTGCAGGTAACAGAGCAGAATCTGCGTTGATCAGCAATTTGCCGGCAGAAAGATCCTTTAATACGTCTCTGTATAATGCCTGCCAGAAGGCCTGTGGAATATTACGTGTTCCAAGGTCATAACGGCTCTCAGAAATATAAGTAACCTGTGCCTGTTGCTGTGCCAGCAACCTGAATACATTGAGGTTTACATTATTGGAAGCCAGGTTATCAAAAATGTTTTTTTCTGCTGAAGAGAACAACATTTCACCCGGCACCACTGCTGCCTTTTTAGGATCTGTGTTCAGGCTGGTCAGATCTCCACAGGAGGTAGCCAGCACAAGCACTGATATATATGCGAATATCTTTTTCATGTTAAATGTTTTCTTTACTGATAATTAGAACCTGAGTCTTACGTTAAAACCAAAAGTGCGGTAAGTAGGATATACACCACTCTGATAACCCTGGATATTACCTGCACTCAGATTTTCTTCCGGATCAGCAAACGGTACGTTCTTATGAATAATCCAAAGGTTGCGACCCAGGAGACTCAAATCAATTCCTTTAAACCCTTTAATATGGCTCATAAGGCTAACTGGTAAAGAATAGGTAAGAGATACCTCACGTAATTTTACAAAGCTGGCATCATAAACAAATTCTTTGGCAGGGAAACCGTTATTACCTAAACCACGTGTACCACTCACACGTACTCTTTGTGTATTTGCTTTTCCATCAGGTGTCACACCATTGAAAATGATACCACCTCCATCTTCTACTGCATCTCTGATGGATTTACCGTTGTCATTCAGTCTTACACTACCTTCATAGATACCTGTTCCTTGTCCATAGTACTGGTCAAGAGAAAATACATCACCACCATGTTTCATATCTATAAGGAAAGCCAGTGAGAGGTCTTTATATCTCAATGTATTGGTAATACCTCCGATCCAGTCAGGAGTATAGTTACCAATTACATTATTGGCAGAACCCGTTTTCTGATAGTAACCAGGTGTTGCACCAGTTGCATCATCAATCACTTTATTACCTTTTGCATCATAGATATAATCTGTACCACGGATTACACCATATGCATTGTTCATAGCATGACCAACTGTTATACCACCTTGTAATGTAGTAGTGCTGAGCTGGATGAAATCCACTCCCGGAGGCAGATCTAATACCTTGCTCTTATTGGTAGACCAGTTTGCACCTACTACCCATGAGAAATCACGTGTTTTTACAGGTGTTACATTCAGGCTTACTTCTACCCCTTTATTGCTGATAGTACCACCGTTTATATATATCTGATCATAACCGGTAGCTCTTGAAACTGGTAAACGCAGAATCTGGTCAACACTTTTTGAAGTATAATAAGTAACATCAAAGCTCACGCGATTCTGGAATAATGCCACTTCCACACCTGTTTCAAAACTTTTGGTTTGTTCAGGTTTCAGGTTAGGATTTGCTTTTGTAGCAGGAACAGAGAAGATAGGCACACTACCAAAACCAGTTGGCTTGTCATATGCATCTATCAATGCTTGTGCAGGTGCACTGTTACCTACTTGTGCATAGTTCACACGTAATTTACCATAACTCAACCATGGTGCTTTCACTACTTCAGAGAAAACAAAGCCAAGGGATGCTGATGGATAATAGTATACATTATTTCCGTCTGGCAAAGTAGAAGCCTTATCACGACGACCAGTCAGATCAAGGAATAACATTTTCTTGTACCCTAATCCAACACTTGCAAACACGCCATTCACCTGCATTGTACTATCGGCTTCAATAGGTGCTTCGATCGGATTTACAGTGTTAGTCAGAGAATACAAATTAGGGACTACAAGTCCGCCATTTGTTTGTGCACGTACATATTTAACCTGGGTGTTTCTGATGTTACCACCTACGAGTCCTGTAAATTTGAAATTGTTATTGATTTCTTTGTCAATATTCAGTAACAGGTCGTAGTTATACTCACCAAATGTGCCATCGTATCTTGAATAAGAAGAGGTATTCTTACTACCAATTGCATTTCTTTCTTCCTGTGACTGTGTGTAAGTATCCATACTTACTCTTCCCAATAAATTCAGCCAGGTATTTATTTTGTAGTTCAGTGCTACGTTGCCGAAATAGCGGATACGGCTATCTCTTTCGTAGTTCTGATTCCGCATAAAATACATGTTATCAGAATAGATAGGCACAGGGTTATTTGGATCCTGGAGGTTCCAGCTTTTATTCTGTTTAGTCCTTTCGTAATCTTCTTCCTGTTGTTTCAGATCCACATTCATCTGCCACCACTGGCGGAATTGCTGCATAGGATTGTATTCGTCATATCCGGTACCATAACGGCCTTTGCCATCTACCTTAGACATGTTGACAGCAGCACTGGCCGTAAGTTTGTTTGTTAAGTTATAAGATGCGCCAAAGTTCAGCATGTCTTTAATCAGCTTGGCATTAGGCAGCATACCACTCTCAGTTGTTTTGGTATAACCAAGTTTGAAATAACCCTGGTCATTACCACCATCAATAGCTACACTATTATTGGTGGCTACTGTATTCTTGAAAAGGTAAGCAGGACCATTTTCAGCAGCTACCCATGGACTTGCCTTTTTATATTGCGGAGAAGTTGGATCAAAAGAGCGGTAATTATACACCATCAGATTTGGATCAAACTTTGCACCGAAAGAAGCATCTTCTGACATAGGTACTACTAAGTCTTTTGTACCATCACCGTTGATATCCCTGTACAGGAAATGACCATCCGGAGATTCATAAGTATTATCATCCACATCATAATAACCTGCTCCATATTGCTTCTGATACTTAGGGAAAGTACTCTTATCCATTGTACCAAGTGTAGCGCCGATATTGATGGTTACGCCTAATCCTTTTCTGCCTTTTTTAGTTGTGATCATAATCACACCATTTGCAGCACGTGATCCGTATAACGCAGCAGCAGCAGCACCTTTCAGTACGCTTACAGACTGGATATCATCCGGATTAATATCTGCAGCAGCATTACCATAGTCAAAACCACCGCGGCCAGTCCCCTGGTCTGTTGTATTGGTAGTTGAGTTATCGATAGGTACTCCATCAACAACAAACATTGCCTGGTTAGAATTCTGGAAAGATTTGTTACCGCGTAGTACAATGTTGGTAGATCCACCCATAGTACTGTTTCTGCGTACTTCCAGACCAGCTACTTTACCGGATAAAGAATTTACAACGTTGGCATCGCGGGTTCTGTTCAGCTCTTCTGCATTCACAGTTTGTGCGGAGTAAGCCAGTTCATTCTTTTTTCTGGTTATACCCAGCGCGGTTACTACTACTTCCTGAAGATTTTTATCTTCTTCTTTCAATTTAATGTTGATAGCACTGCTACTTCCAACAGTAATTTCCTGAGTAGCATAACCTACACTTCTAATTGTGATAACAGGATTACTTCCTGTTACAACTAATTTGAAACTTCCTTCCTGATCTGCTGTTGTCCCTGTTGTTGTCCCTTTAAGTTGGATTGTTGCAAAGGGTAAAGGAGTTCCGTCTGGACTGGAAACCTTACCCGTAATCTGGCGTTGTTGAGCATACGCCAAGGTTACGCACACCATAAGCATGGTGAAAAAGAGTAACGCTCTTTTCATAAAACGATTTAGATTTAATTGACAATAAAAAATTTAAATGAGAGTTCCTTTTGCTGCAATAGCCAACCAACAGCCATCACAGCAAAAGTCTCATAAGCTTAAACCACAGTTTTTATACTAATAAATTTGTTGAAAAAAAAACCATCCCGGGTGAAGGCGGCAAGAACCTGGATGGTGTTTGGCTCAGAACACAACTCATTTTCTCCTGCAAGATGCATAGAACAGAACCGCTGTAAAAAGGTTGACAAAAGATTAATCACAGCTGAGCAGGAAAAAGAGATGTTCGCCTCTCTCATATTACGATTTAGATTTATTACGATTTAGATTTTGGTTGTGGAGCACAATTTAGATATTTTTTTTCCTCACTACCAAGAAAATTTTAACTTTTTTTAAACAAACAATAAACTCTTAATATGTAATAATATTATTCACAATATTATAAATAGGAAAAAAGTGTTCTTTTCTTAACATTAGTTGTCCATTGTATCTCTAAAGCAACTGCTGAAGCTGGAGGAACACCGCTCCCTTACTGCTTCCGGCTACTTCATCCCACCCATTTCCAATAGATGATACATCTTGATAAGTTACCTTCTGAAAACGCACCCACAGCGACATACGAGGCATGATACGCCATCTTACACGTAACTGATACTGATCCCCTTTTCCATATAATTGTGACAACACGTACTCATACAACATACCTGTTGCAGCAACATACATTCGTGTTTCGGTTCCGCCTGTCATGAATTTTGTATACCGTCCTGAAATCATCAGAGGCCATCGGGTAAACTGATATCCTGCATCAGTGAATAACATAAAACCCTGCTGTTGCATAATCGTATTTTTATAACTATTCACTTCTACTCTCGTTTTTAAAATCAATCCCTCTGCCAATTGCATCGTTGTTTGACATCGCCAGCTATTTCGTTGCTCCCATACCTGCCATTTTATAAAGTCAGCAGCAGATCCTTTTTGCAGTTTGCCCGAATAGCTATAACGGATAAATGCTTCCGTGTGTTTATCAGGGATATAAGTAAGCGCCAGTAATAACTCCCTCCCATTACCGGGTGCATTCATACTATATTGTAACCAGGGGAAATTAAACACATCGGCATAAGCATTCAGTGTTAAACGGGGCGTAATCTTTAAAGAAAGGGCTGTATATAATCCGCGCTCATTGGCAGGCCTGTAATATTCTCCAAAAGCATTCGCATACATAGATTGATAGGCTCTGTTATAATTGCGGTACAACAAACTTAGATCTGCATTTTTTGCTACACTTATCAGCACACCATGCACCATACCTGTTTTGTGATTATCACTGATAGCCACTTCTCCGAAGAAATGCATATTCTTCCATGTAACTGCATAGTCCAGACTAACATTTATCAGTTGTGTACCTCCAAATGTAAACAGATTATAAGGAGCAGCCTCTTTTCGCAGTGGAACGGAAAAATGATGCCTGATGATATTGATTCCTGCATGCCAGTTTTGTTTTACAAGAGAGAGATTGCCACCTGTGGTAAACTGTTGCAGTACATTCATTTTTTCCTGTTCTGTATATGATCTGTGATACCCACTGCTACCCAGTGATGTGATATATTGTGATGTCAGCAATGTGTCCGTACTGCTGATACTTCCATCCGGCCGCCGCAATGAAATAAATCCTGTCCCCTCCCAATATCCCTGGCGGAGTGTAATGCCAGCCCCTCTGTAAAAATAAAATTCTCCCGCAGATGCATAAGGCCGTAATAACTCACCCTCCCGTTTTATCTGCATTACAGCAGGGCCTTTTCCTAAAGCCAGTGATTGCCAGTTGATCAGTCCCTGCCCCATATTTACCGTAAAATCACCCAGTGCCAATGCTTTGATATGTTTATAATTTTTCACAAACAGGTGTGCACTGTAAAAATCAAAACCGTTACGCTGTGCACCACGGAAAAATTGTTCTCCTGCATCTTTCTCCATTACAATACCCCAACTCATATAACGGGGAAAGTTATACCGGTAACGTAATAATAATTTATCCGGACTCCCCCTGTAATGTGCAGCCGTACTGTCTGTTGGCAAGTATCCCCTGCTTTTTTCCAGATCACGGCTGTAACGCAATAAAAGTGCATGTTCACCACCATGTGCATAGTCCTTTAAGCGATAGTGTGGCACCAAATCATCTCCTACCCGCACATAGGGTAATATGCTCCTTATCACAGCAGTGTCAAAACCGGGTATGGCCTGTAACTCATAAATGCTTAACAACTTGCCCAGCAACTGCCGGTACAGCAGAAAATTATGAATCTGCAAAGGTGTTAACAATCCCAGCGATTGCAGGGCTGCTGCATCTGCCGTGTTTAAAGAAATCCGGTTGTGCAGATAATTATTCAACAATTGCGGTTGCGCATCATCTTCAGGTATAACAGCTGCCTGATTTTCCAACTGATTTTCTGCTCCTGCATTCAATACAGGCTCTGACTGTTGTGCGTGTATCCATTGACAACAGCATAATAACAATACGATTATGCTGCCTTCTTTTTTAAATGCCATATGATGGATGTAGTGGGTGTAAATCCCAGTTGAGGATGATGGGTAGCTGATAAAAAGATTCGCATGCTACCGAGTGTAAAACTTGCGGCAGCGCTACTGAACTGCGGATCGGGAGATAATCCCAGTTGAAGCGATAACTGCGGAATAATACGATACTCGCACATTATTGAGGTTGCAGGTGTGGCATCATCCTGCTGGATCACAGCAGCACTGATCAGGAAAGCGTCTGACACTTCATATCCCAGTCCTGCAGTATAAATAACGGGCATTGGTTCATTGCCCAACTTTCCCGCAACAGGATTGAATGCATGCAATCCTGCATGTAACTGCGGCGTAATATGCAGCAGGCATCCCAGTTCAAAAGTAACGGCATCAGCCCTGCCATACTGTCGGATTGCTTTTGAGAAATAATCCACCTGCATTCCTATGCTTAATTTGTTACCCAGCTTTCTGCCATAGGCAACGCCCATTTGTTGCTGATGGTAAGCGCTGTAACCAGCCTGCTGTAAAGTGAATGCAAATGTGCCCGGCGGTACGGGCAGAGCCAGCGTAACAGTATGCATACTGAGCGCTTTTAACATAAACCTGCGCTCTGTGCTTACACCGGCAGATAATACAGGAATATAAGCCAGTGCGGCCTGGTTCTGCATAGCAGTAAATACCTGTTGGAAATGGCGGCTGTAAGTGCCGGGATATAGTTGCTTTTCTGTAGAAAGCAAAACAGGCTGCGCGCACGAGAGTAAAGTGCACATTGTGCAAACAATGGAAACAAACATCTTTTTCAAAATGAACCGGGTATTGATTAACAAACAAAAAAAACTCCTCACATGAAGTGAGGAGCAATATTAATAAATTATTTTTATTTTATTAAAAAAGTCCGTGCAACTGGGAATCTATCCGGTTAATAATTTCTCCCAGATCCTCTTCATTATCGGGAAATTTATTTTTATCAATATCGATAATCAGGAGCGGTCCTTCAGTGTATTTCTCTATCCAGTTATTATAATATTCGTTCAGCCTTTTCAGGTAATCCAGGCGGATATTTTCTTCATATTCGCGACCTCTTTTCTGGATCTGCGCTACTAAAGTAGGCACGGATGCACGCAGATAGATCAGCAGGTCCGGTGGTTTTACCATCGACTTCAATGTTTCAAAAAAGTTGAAGTAATTATCGAAGTCTCTTTTGGTCATCAGCCCCATTTCATAGAGGTTGGGCGCAAAGATATGTGCATCCTCATAGATGGTCCTGTCCTGTATAACGATATCATTTCCATTCTGGATCTCCAGTAATTGTTTTAACCGGCCATGAAGGAAATATACCTGCAGGTTAAACGACCAGCGGGGCATATCTTCGTAAAAATCATTCAGATAAGGATTGTGCTCTACATCTTCAAACTGGGGAGACCATTTGTAATGCTTTGATAACAGTTCAGTAAGAGTGGTTTTGCCCGCACCAATATTACCGGCTATTGCGATATGTTTAATCTTATTTTGTTTTGCCATGACATTATCAGGGTCGTTAATCATTCGTTTCGGACTGGTCGGTTGTGGTATAGTTCTAAATTACAATCCCATAATTTACATAAATTATTTGATTATCAATCCAAAAAAACTTGTTCCGACTAATACAATGAACAATTAATAATAGTTAATTCCGATGAGTTTTCTCGCTTCCAGCAAAGTCTGTGCCGCACTTTCTCTTGCCTTCTCTGCCCCAACCTTCATGATACGGTTCAGGTAGGCCTGATCCTGTTGTAAATCAAGCGCTTTCTCCCGGATAGGGGCTATAAAACGCACCATATCTTCACCCAATTGTTTTTTCATTTCACCAAAACGGAGACCCTGACTATTATATTGATCCTCAAAATATTTAATCACATCCGGTGCTGATACCTGCTGCATTAACAGGAATAAATTCTGTACGGATTCGGGCATGGGAGCACCTTCAGGAACGACACCGCTATCTGATTTTGCCTTTTTTATTTTTTCGAGTATGAGATCATCACTGTCAGAGAGATACAGTGTAGCCATCTGATTTTCGCTTTTACTCATCTTACCATTGCCATCCAGACTTGGTATTTTTACCAGATCATCTCCAAAATTAAAGGGTACTGGTTCCGGGAATAACTGACCATAATGGTTGTTAAAACGCTGTGCGTAGTTGCGGGCCATTTCCAGGTGTTGTTCCTGATCTTTACCAACAGGTACCTTTACACCACGGTGAACCAGAATATCGGCACTCATCAGCACCGGGTAGGTAAGCAGTCCTGCGTTTACATTTTCCGGCTGCAGGCGTACTTTATCTTTAAAGGTGGGCACTCTTTCCAGCTCACCTTTGTATGCCAGCATATTCAATAACAGGTATAATTCTGCAATTTCAGGCACATCGCTCTGCACATACAGGGCAACCTTCTCAGGATCTAATCCTGAGGCTATATTTTCTGCCAGTACGCGGAACACGTTGGCTCTAAGGTCTTTCGGATCTGGATGTGTAGTCAGCGAATGCCAGTCAGCTACAAAAAAATAACAGTTAAAAGTTTCCTGCATCTTAATGTAGTTGCGGATAGCGCCAAAATAATTGCCTAAGTGTAAATAACCGGTAGAGCGAATACCGCTTACCACTATCTCTTTTGATGTAGCCATAATGGGGTGCAAATTAAGAAATTCCTGATAGTCCAAATACGTTCCTTCACTTTAGACTTTGGACTATTTAAGCTAACTTTAACGCCAGCCATAATAAATATTAACTATATTTTATTACCTTTTCATCTAATTTGAATTATGGAAGTGAATGAGATGCTGGTACAGCAACTGGCAGACCTGGCAAGACTGGAATTCAGCAAACAGGAAACCACAGAGATTAAAGGAGATCTCCAACGGATGATCACCTTTGTGGAGAAACTGAATGAGCTGGATACAACTAATGTGAAACCATTATTACATATGACAGCAGACGGAAATGTACTCCGTGAAGATAAAGTAGTGCCTTCCATAACCCGGGAAGAAGGATTACAGAATGCCCCTGCTGCCAATGACCAATATTTCAAAGTACCTAAAGTTATTAAGAAGTAATCCCGTAATCTATCAATCTTATGCACCCACAGGCTGTCATCCATTTGGAAGCAATCCGTAAAAGTTATTTTATTGGCAAAAATGAATTGCCCGTTCTTAAAGGTATCAACATAGACATTTTAAAAAATGAATATGTTGCTCTGATGGGACCCTCCGGTTCCGGCAAGTCTACTCTCATGAATATGCTGGGTTGCCTGGATACGCCAACCAGCGGCAGATACATTCTGAGTGGCCACGATGTGAGCCAGATGAAAGATGATGAACTGGCAAGGGTGCGTAATAAAGAGATTGGATTTGTGTTTCAGCAGTTTAACCTCATGCCGCGCCTGAGTGCCCTGGAAAATGTAGCCGTTCCCCTGATTTATGCAGGGATCAGCAAAAGAGAAAGGGAAGATAAAGCCCGGGCCATGCTGGAAAAAGTGGGACTGGGAGAACGGTATAAACACAAACCAAATGAGCTTTCCGGTGGACAATGCCAGCGTGTGGCCATTGCCCGGGCCCTGGTTAACGATCCCTCACTGATCCTGGCCGACGAGCCTACCGGTAACCTTGATACCAAAACGTCTGTAGAGATCATGGAGATTTTTGGCAAGATCCATGCTTCCGGCAATACCGTTGTACTGGTTACACACGAAGAAGATATTGCCGACCACGCCCGCCGCGTTATCCGCTTGCGAGATGGGCTTATAGAGTCGGACAAACTGAATACACATGCTGTATTGGTATAAAGCACATTCCCATGTCGTTTAAGATTTACACCAAAACAGGAGATAAAGGTAAAACCTCCCTGATCGGCGGTACTAAAGTATCCAAAAGTCACCTGCGTATAGAATCTTATGGTACTATAGACGAATTAAACTCCTATATAGGGCTTGTAAGTGATTACCTTACAGATAATACTGCCATTGCTTTTCTACGGGAAATACAGGACCGCCTGTTCACTATAGGCTCATCCCTGGCATGTGATCCTGAGCGGGAAACAAAAATGCGTATCCCGGATCTTCAGGCGGCTGATGTCAGCTTACTGGAAAACAGTATTGACAAGATGAATGAAGTACTGCCAGAAATGAAGTCGTTCCTGCTGCCGGGTGGTCATGTGGCAGTATCCACCTGCCATATTGCCCGCTGTGTATGCCGCCGTGCAGAACGTCTTTGTGTAGCATTACAGGAACAGGATCAGTTTATAGACCCTCTTGTATTACAATATATGAACCGGCTGAGCGACTATCTTTTTGTGCTGGCCCGTTGGATAGGTCATCAACTGAAAGTGGCTGAAATCCCCTGGAAACCACGTATTAGCTGATAATTTTCGCCGTCAGCTCCTCAGAAATAATTTTCCCATCCCTCATTACCAGCTGCCTGTCACTTAAAGGCGCCAGCTCTTCATTATGGGTTACTATGACAAAGGTCTGCTGAAATTTATCTCTCAGTTCAATAAACAGATGATGCAACTCCCGGGCATTCTTGGAGTCCAGGTTGCCGGTAGGTTCATCTGCCATAACAATGTCGGGATTATTGATCAAAGCCCTGGCCACGGCCACACGCTGCTGTTCGCCGCCGGAAAGCTGGTTGGGTTTATGATCGATCCTGTCTGCCAAACCGAGTGTTTTCAGCAAAAAAGTTGCCCTTTCCCTGACAGCCGATTTTTTAGTACCAGCAATAAAACCGGGGATACAAACATTTTCCAGGGCGGAAAACTCAGGTAAAAGGTGGTGAAACTGGAAAATAAACCCCATATGCCGGTTCCTGAAATCAGCCAGTGCATTCCCTTTTAAGGTTCCCAGGTTTACACCTCCAAGCCATACTTCGCCCGATGATGGCGTATCCAGTGTACCCAGGATATGTAATAAAGTACTCTTTCCGGCACCGGAAGAACCTACTATTGTAACGATTTCTCCTTTACCCACTGTAATATCAACGCCCTTAAGGACGTGTAAATTGGAATAATTTTTGGTAAGATTGCGTGCGGTTAGCATACTCAAAGAAAAGTAATTAACCTTTAAAATAGTAAAAGTTGTTTATTTCAAATTAAATAATACTTTTGCGGAAATTTCAGAAAGTAAAAATTTCGATAACATGTACTGGACATTAGAATTAGCTTCATACCTGGAGGACGCTCCTTGGCCAGCTACGAAGGACGAATTAATAGATTACGCCATCCGTTCCGGTGCACCGATTGAAGTGATTGAGAACTTACAGGAGCTGGAGGATGAAGGGGAAATTTATGAGGGAATAGAAGATATTTGGTCTGATTATCCGTCGCAGGACGACTTCTTCTTTAATGAAGATGAGTATTAGATTAGACTATTTTCCATTGTAGCCTCAGCAATTTGCCTATGCTTAAAAAACTTAGCCGCTCCTTTTTAATTAAAGGAACGGCTTTTTTTGTGGTATATACGAAGAAGATACCGGAACTCATGATGGGGATTCCCGATAGTGAGTCTATAGGCTGAACATACGTTGAACATACATTGGACAATCTTAGAGCACATAAACGTGTTCAAAGATTGTCCAATGTATGTTCAATGTATGTTCCAGGTGTGACGCAACTACGAACTCACTATTAATTTACTATCAACTCTTCCCGGACTTTCTTTAATCTACGAAAATTTACCGGTCCTGGCAATAAAAAATTGGGAAATGGACCAGGGGGAATTGATATAAGAATATCCCCGATCTATTACAGGAATCTTCTCCCTGAAAATTTATTTTAACTTCCTCTTCGTTATAGAAACACTAACTCCGTTAGAGAGTCCCCTTTTCAGGAGCTCTCTAACGGAGTCAGATCCAAAATATTATTACGAACTATTTTTCCATTTGATTGATAACAGCCGCAGTAACACCGGTAGCAGAGAAACCACCATCATGGAACAGGTTCTGCATCGTTACCATCCGGGTAAGGTCGGAGAACAGTGTTACACAATAGTCAGCACACTGGTCGGCAGTAGCATTGCCCAACGGGCTCATTTGCTCTGCGTAGGTAATAAAGCCATCAAAGCCTTTAACACCACCACCTGCAGTAGTCCTGGTAGGAGACTGGGAGATTGTATTTACACGTACTTTATTCTTCATACCATAATGGTAACCAAAGCTGCGGGCAATAGATTCCAGCATAGATTTGGCATCTGCCATTTCGCTGTAATCAGGGAATACACGCTGTGCTGCAATGTAGGTAAGTGCCACTACAGATGCCCACTCATTCAATGCATCCAGCTGGTAGGCCGTTTGCAATACACGGTGCAGGGACATTGCAGAGATATCCATTGTCTTATGAGAAAAATCATAATCCAGCTCAGTATATGCCTTTCCTTTACGCATATTGATACTCATACCTACAGAATGAAGTACAAAATCAATCTTGCCGCCAAAATGCTCCATGGATTTAGTGAAAAGGTTTTTCAGATCATCCATATTAGTAACATCAGCAGGTATTACAGGTGCCTTACACTGTTCAGACAGCTTATTGATTTCTCCCATACGTAAGGCAATAGGAGCATTGGTAAGCACTATCTCTGCGCCTTCTTCAACACAATGCAATGCAATTTTCCAGGCAATAGACTTTTCATCCAACGCACCGAATATGATACCTTTCTTTCCTTTTAATAAGTTATGAGCCATTGGGTTCAATAATTAATTTTGGCAAAAATAGTTGTTATAGTTGAAAAAAAAAGATTAATTGAATAGCAGTTACTTTACCAGCTCCCGCGCATTCTCCAGCGCTGCAGCTGTTGGCTTCTCGCCACTCAGCATTTGTGCTATGTGGTTAATACGTTCTTCCTTGCTTAAGATCCTCACGTTAGTGGTTACTTTCCCATCCGTGCTGCCTTTGTAAACAAAGTAATGCGCATCTGCCTTACCTGCTATCTGTGGCTGATGCGTAATACAGATCACCTGGTGCCTTCTCGCCATTGCCTGCATAATAATGCTTACCTGCCTGGCCGCTTCTCCGGAAATCCCGGTATCTATCTCATCAAAGATCATTGTAGGCAACGCTACCGACTGTGCCACCAGTGATTTGATGCATAACATCAACCTGCTTAACTCACCACCGGATGCTACCTTGCGGATAGGCCCGAAGTTGCCACTCTTATTGGCATCAAACAGGAATTCTATAGTGTCCTGGCCGAAAGCATTAAGGTTGCCCTGGATAATTGCGGCCTTTAATTGTGCATTGGGCATCCCTATCTGTGCGAGCAAACCATTCACATCCTTTTCAAAAGGAGTGGCCACCTTTACGCGGGCTGCCGTGATCACAACAGCCTGTTTCAGGAGTGACTGATGCAGATTGTCCTGCTCTTTTTCCAGCTGAGCCAACTGTTCATCCATATTCAGAGCCCCTTCTACACTTTGGGTAAGGGTATCCCTGATCTTTAATAACTCGTCTGTAGTTTGTACGCCATGCTTCTTCAACAGCCTATAACCAGTGGAGATACGTTCATTCACGACTTCTATACGGGCCCCATCAAACTGTACCTGGTCATTAATCTGCTCAATTTCTGAGGTGATATCCTGTAATTCAAGATAAGCTGACTGGAGTCTTGCCGCAATGGCCGGGGCATCTTTATGGAAAGCAGAAAGTCCCTGTACGGAAGACTGGATCTGCCGCAGCTGCGATAAAACAGGCTGTTCATCTTCCTTCAACTGGAAATAGGCACGGCTTAAAGCATTCCGGATCTCTTCCGCATGACTTAATACCTTCAGCTCTGCATCCAGCTCCTCTATTTCATTAGGTGTAAATGCAGCTTCAATCAGTTCGTCCAGCAGGAATTTATTATAATCCAGTTCTTTATTAGCGTTATTACGCTGATCCTGAAGTTGTTTAAGCTGTTTCTGCACCTGCACATAACGCAGGTATAACTGGTGGTATTCCTGTTGTAATGTAGGCTGGTTCACCAGAGCATCCAGCACTTCCCGTTGAAAATCTGATTTTTCAAGGTCCAGTGTATCAAATTGCTGATGGAGATCTACCAGGTACTGGCTTAGCTCTCCCAGCTGGGAAAGGTTTACCGGCGTATCATTAATGAATGCACGTGATTTTCCGGCAGTACTGATTTCTCTGCGGATGATCAGTTGATCTTCCAGATCCAGCTCATGTTGCTGGAAAAAAGCAGCCACCTGTGCTTTCTTTACTTTAAACGCCCCTTCTATTACGCACTTTGCCTGTTTATCATATAATACACCCGGATCTGCGCGCTCTCCCAGTATCAGCGACAATGCCCCCAGCAGGATAGACTTACCAGCCCCGGTTTCCCCTGTAATTACATTCAGGTTGCCAGAGAAATCCACCTCCAGGTGATCGATGATAGCGTAATTCTTAATCGTTAGTTTTTGTAGCATAAGGAGTATTGGAAATACGAATATAAGACTTCGGATTATCCCGCAAATTAATACATGCAGCACGTATTGTATCTGCGTATTGACAACTCAGCTTCCATTTACCCGTTGAATCCCGGCTTTGGCCCGCTGATCAAGTGAATTTTTATAGTCATGCTCTTTCATGTCCAGGCAGGCCTGGTAACATTGAATAGCTTTTGCCTTCTCTTTACGTTTTTCATAAATATACCCCATTTGAAGGGAAGCTCTTGCTGCAAAATATTCAGGACGGCTGGCGCCTGTTCTCACTGTCACCTCATACATAATGATCGCATTATCATCCATTCCCATTTCGTCATAAATACGACCCAGGCGGTATGCATATTCCAGCTTATCTTCCATACGGTCAAAATCTGCCGCCTTTTTTGTCTGCAACATTTTCAGTGCTTCGGCAAAAAATCCACCATCACTCAGCAGCCGTGCTTTCAACAATAAAGGATTCGGCCATTTACCACTCTTTGCATCCTTCAGCGCCTGTTTATCAGCATCGGTTTCCGTGTTGCCACGAGTCAGGATCATAGTCCGGTATTTATTGGCAGCCTCCATATTCCCATGCATGTAATAATACCAGCTTAACCTCTGTAAGCACTCCTTCACATAAAACTTTCCCTTAAACTTGTCAAGGAAGCGTTGAAAATAAATATTTGCATCCTCGTCCTGCCGGGATAATTTCATCTCACCCAGCAAATAGTACAGGTATGGGATATCCGTATATTGCACACTGTCATTCCGCTCTGTTAGTATTTTAATACCTATTGCTGCCTTCTGATTGTTCATGGCAATGTTTGCCACCATCAGTGCAAACAGATAGTTGTTCTTAGTATCCAGCTGATGCTGCTGAATGAATGCCCATACCTCTTCCGGTTTATTTTCTATGAAGAGTTTCAGGTAACAATAGTAATAATAAGCCTCAGGTTTAAATAGCACAGCTACATCTGAATTACTGTCAATCACCTGTTGTACCTGTTGCATACCCTGTTTGATACTGCCTTTCAGTCCCAATATATTAGAGATCCAGCGGTATCCCTCAGGAATGGTACCAAATACTGTTTGCATAGCACCCGCCATCATGTTATTAGGAAGAAACTGCGGAAACTTTTTCTGGTTATCTTTCAACATCACATATGCCTTACGTATTTCCCATACGGCATCCCATTTTTCGCTGAACTTTATCCTTACCATTCCCCATTGGAACCTGATAGCTGCCTGTGTATATATATAATACGGAGAGTTGGAAGGACCTTCCTCCATCATCGCAAGGCGTTCTGCACGCATTCCTTTTCTTTGTGCATACAGGGCGGGATCTTCATTAAAAAATAAGGTAAAAAAATCAGTGTAGTTATCCAGGAAATAAGGAATCAGGTTATCGGGATGCGCTTTTTTCTCTTGTTCAAGCAAAGCTGTTCCTGCAGCCAAACGAAGTTGCATAATAGCTTCATAAGCTTGCTGACAGCGGGGATTAAAGTCGTAGACTTTTTGCCGGCCAGAAACTGAACTAGTGATAGTAAAAAATAACCCCAGCAGCAATAGTGTACGTGTGAAAATCAACATATCAGATTTTAAATTCCGGGCTCAAATCTCCAAATTCCAAACCAAACTTTCTATATACCCTTCTGCTGAATGTAAAAGTCCCGGGTATTTTGCCCGGGACTTTACAGTATGAAATAAACTAAAAATTGAGAATTTGCCTGTTACTTAGATAGTTACAGTAGCATCCAGGTCGTTATCCACCAATACACGTCCGCAATGTTCGCAAACGATGATCTTTTTACGCTGGCGTATTTCTGCCTGACGTTGTGGAGGGATGGCATTGAAACAACCACCGCAGGAATCACGGGCAACAGTTACCACGGCAAGACCATTACGGTAATTTTTGCGAATCTTTTCATAAGCACCCAGTAAACGAGCCTCTACTTTAGTGCGGGCCTCATCACTCTGTTTGCGGAAAGCTTTCTCTTCCTTATCAGTCTCAGCTATAATCTTTTCCAGTTCGCCTTTCTTATGCTTCAGGTTAGATTCCTTTTCTGCAATTGCTTTTTTAGCAGATTCCAGTAAACGGCTCTTATCCTTTACTTCTTCGTTTGCGTCTTTGATATGCTTTTCTGCCAGTTTGATTTCCAGCGACTGCATTTCAATTTCCTTGGTGATAGCTTCAAACTCACGGTTGTTCTTCACGTTGTCCTGCTGCTTCTCATATTTCTTCATCAGGGCTTCAGACTCTTTTATTGCCGCCTTTTTATTGGTGACAAAGTCCTGAATACCACGGATTTCATCTTCCACATGGGTAAGACGCGTATTCAACCCTTCGATCTCATCTTCGAGGTCTTTTACTTCCATTGGCAACTCCCCTTTCAACACCTGGATTTCATCCAGTCTGGAGTCCATCTTCTGTAGTCTAAGTACAGACGCCAATTTTTCTTCTACGGAGTATTCTTTTACAGTAGCCATGTATTTATAAATAATTTACCGGGTTTGTACGAATTGTAGATTTAAGAGGCGCAAAATTACGGAATTTCTCAGTCAATATATGATAAAATAATTCAACCGTGAACTGTTCGCTCTCAAAATGCCCCACATCCGCTATAACTAATTGATTTTCAGCATCAAAAAACTCGTGATATTTAAAGTCCGCAGAAATATAAGCATCGGCTCCAGCGGAAATTGCCTTTTTTAACAGGAAACTACCCGCTCCACCGCAAAGTGCTACCTTTTGGACCGGCCTGCCCCTCAAAGGAGTATACCGGACGCAGCCGGTACGGAATTGCTGCTTTACCATCTGTAAAAAAGCCAGCTCCTCCATTGGCTCCGGCAGGTTGCCAATAAGCCCTGAGCCTACTTCATTATATGCATTCCCGAGTTTTACCACATCATAGGCCACCTCTTCATAAGGATGGCTATCTAATAATGCCTGGACCACACGCGGTTCCAAATATAGGGGAAAAATCACTTCCAGCTTCGTTTCGGGTTCAAGATGCAGCTGTCCCACCTGCCCGGTATAAGGTTTGGCCCCCTCTCCTGCTTTATACCCACCGGTACCTTCCACGTTAAAACTGCATTCACTGTAATTCCCTATATGTCCGGCCCCTGCTGCAAACAAAGCATTCTGAACTTTTTCTGCCTGTGCATGAGGCACAAAGGTGTACAGCTTAGCCAGTAATTCCCGCTTGGGGGCCAACACCCTGCAATCCTGCAATTGCAACTGACGAGCCATCATTTTACTAACGCCATTACGCACATTATCCAGGTTGGTATGCGCTGCATATACCGCTATATCATGTTTGATAGCTTTAATAGCTACCCGCTCTACATAATTGCTGCCATTGATCTTTTTCAAACCACCGAACACAATAGGATGATGTGCTACCACCAGGTTACAACCGCGTTCAATAGCTTCACTGATCACAGCTTCTGTTGCATCAAGCGTTAACAATACCCCCGTTACTTCCCAGTCGGCATTACCAAATAGTAATCCGGCATTATCATAACTCTCCTGGTATTGAAGTGGCGCATAGGCAGCAATGGCGTTGGTAATCTCCCTGATTTTCATACCAACAAATATGAAAGGATTTATTTAATTTTAAAAATTACAGTTTGTTAACCAAATATTATAAAATGGAAAAAACTAAAAAGCTAATCCCATTAGCTGAGGAAGAGATCATTGGTAAAATCTATTTCATCAGAGGTAAAAAGGTACTGATTGACAGGGACCTGGCCGCATTATATGGCGTGGAAACACGGGTACTGAACCAGGCAGTAAAGCGAAATCTTAAACGATTCCCGCCAGACTTTATGTTCCAGTTAACAGCTGCTGAATTTAAAAATTGGACATCACAAATTGTGATATCTGGTTCTGACAAAATGGGATTACGTAAGCCACCACTGGCATTTACAGAGGAAGGAGTAGCGATGCTTTCGAGCGTGTTAAATAGTGAAATTGCGATTGCCGTGAACATACAGATCATCCGTATTTTTAGTCGTATGCGGGAAGCCTTTTTAACGCAAAAGGATATTTTGCTGAAACTGGAACAACTGGAAAGGAAAATGGAAAACCGTGATACAGATATACAAACCATATTTGCAGCGTTAAAAGAATTGGTTCACATTCCTCAAACAGAAAGAGCACTCATTGGTTTTAAGCAACAGGAAGAATAACTTTACCTTTGCAAAAAATCAATAGCATGGTAATTGCAAAATCCTCCACGGAACTTTACGGTGAATACAAAGCCAAAATGCAGCAGATAGCCGATGTTCGCAACGCTATAGCCGTGTTAGGCTGGGATCAGGAAACCTATCTCCCTGAAAACAGTGCGACATTCCGGGGACAACAAATTACCACGCTAAGCTCCATTGCTCATGAAATGTTTACAGAAGAGCAGCTGGGCCAACTGCTACAGGAACTCCATTCCCGGGGTGACCTGGACCCAGTATCGGCTAAAAACATAACACTTTCACTGGAAGACTATGAGAAAAATAAAAAATACCCTGCCAGCTTCGTGGCAGAAATGTCTCAAACAACAAATGAATGCTATCATGCCTGGATAAAGGCGCGGAAGTCTGGTACTTATGCAGACTTTGAGCCGGTACTGGCAAAGATGGTCGAGCTGAAAAAGCAGGAAACAACCATTCTCGGTTATCAGGGCCATTGTTACAATGCATTACTGAATGAATACGAGAAAGGGGCTACTACTACCATGCTGGACACTGTATTCACAGATGTAAAGACAGCCCTCACACCACTGTTGCGTCAGATTGAGCAAAAGCCCCAGGTTAATAAGGATTTCCTGCATCTGCACTACGATCGTAACCATCAGTGGACTTTCGGGATCGACTTGCTGAAAGCGATGGGCTATGATATGAAAGCCGGCAGACAGGATATTTCCGAACATCCTTTTACTACCAGCTTCAATCCTCAGGATGTACGTGTAACCACCCGTATAGATGAGAATGACTTCGGGAATATGACCTGGAGCTGTATTCACGAGGGCGGGCACGCCCTCTATGAGCAGGGACTGGATATCGCAGCTTATGGATTACCCACCGGTGAAGCTGCCAGCCTGGGTATCCATGAATCACAATCCCGGCTATGGGAAAATAACGTAGGCAGGAGTCTCTCCTTCTGGCAACACCACTACGGGCCATTACAACAGGCATTTCCTGGTAATCTTCAATCTGTTAGCTTACAAGATTTTTATAAAGCCATTAACCAGGTAAGACCTTCCCTGATACGCACAGAAGCAGATGAACTTACTTATCATTTTCACGTTATGATCCGGTATGAAATCGAGAAAGGATTACTGGATGGTACTTACAGCACTAAAGATCTCCGGGAGTTGTGGAACCGTTATTATAATGATTACCTGCATGTTACTGTTCCCAATGATGTAGAAGGTGTTTTGCAGGATATTCACTGGTCGCATGGCAGCTTTGGTTATTTTCCTACCTATTCCCTGGGCAGTTTTTATGCCGCACAATTTTTTGCAGCTGCTGAACAACAAATATCCGGATTAAATTCATACATTACGAATGGAAACTATACGAAGTTATTAACCTGGCTTCGACAACAAATCCACCACTATGGCCGTTATTATACGTCCAATGAATTATGTGAGAAAGTGACGGGTAAACCATTGGATTTCAAATATTTCCTGGATTATGCCACTAAAAAGTTTGGGGATATCTACACCTTATAATTTGTCTTAACATATTGATATACTTATATCTATGCTGTTATCTTTACAGGTAGAGTTTGGAATAACTTTTGTGTTATTTTTGAATCCGTGGGTGAACTATAACCTAATGATTACGTTTACTTAACTAGAATAATCGAGCCGAATATATTAAATTTATTTTTTTATCATTTTATACAACCTATGCTATCTGTCTGAAACCAAGGACATTTAGCCATATCGGAGAATGAAACACCAACACCTGCGCCGCCACCTACTTACAGGTTATACTATGTTATTCCTGTTTGCAATACTACTGTTTACCAGTGCAAAAGCACAGGCACAGAATGTTGCAGAATTTACCGCCGACAACTGGACTGGTTGTGGTACTGCTTATGTTCAGTTCATTAACCAATCAACTCCTGTGGGAGGATCCGCCTCCTGGGATTTTGGAGATGGTGGAACCAAATCCACCATATGGAATGCAACCCGGGCTTTCAATAAACCAGGTGTATATGTAGTCACGCTGACAGTTACCTTTCCAGATGGTAAAACCGCCTCTGTAAAGCATACTGTGAACGTTTACAATAAACCGAATGTAAAATTCACCACTACTCCGGTTGATGGATGTACACCTTTGAATGTAACTTTTACGGACCAATCAACAGCGGGAGACGGTACCATTTCCAGCATTAACTGGGACTTCGGAGATGGTAACGGTGCCACGGGATCTACGGCTACCTATACTTATAACCAGGGCATGGATATAATAGCCAGCTCTATCGTTACAAACAGTTTCGGTTGTACGAATAGTGCTGACCAGATTATTAAAGTGAAAGCTACTCCACAGGTAGCTTTTACAAGTAGTAACCAGGGAGGATGTAAGTCGCCCGTTTCAGTAAACTTTACCAATAATACATCCCTGAATACTACTTCTTCTGTTCCGGTAACTTATGAATGGGACTTCGGAGATGGTAGTACCAGTACGGATATGAACCCTACTCATGTTTACACTACAAAAGGGAGCTTTACTGTTACATTAAAGGCTACTACCGCCGACGGATGTACACAAACACTTGTCCAGCCCAATTATATATTGGTTGCTACCATGCAGGCCGACTTTTCTATCGTAGAAAAACCCTGTAGCGGTATTAACCTTCATTTTACCAATACCACCAAACCGGACCCGGTATCTGCTACCTGGACTTTCTCCGACGGTAGTACGCAGAATACTGTAGACGCTGTAAAAACATTTGCCGCTGCCGGAGATTACGACGTAACGATGAACTCTATCACGGTAGATGGTTGTGATGCAACTGTTACAAAAACAGTTCATATTACAGATCCTCCTCAAGCCAGTTTTACAATATTGCCCGCAACAGCTTGTTCCGTGCCTGTAAATGCAACATTTACTGCCACCACTACCGGAGCTACTGCATGGCAATGGGATTTTGCAGATGGTGGTACTGCTACCACGCAAAACCCTGCACATCAATACACCACGGAAGGCGCATTCAATGTTACTCTGGCAGCAACCAGTGCTGAGGGCTGTGTTGCAACAGTGAATAATACCATTAATATTAAGAGGCCAATACTGTCTATTTCCGGGCCTACCGCAGGATGTATACCGGTAACTGCCACTTATACACCTTCAATAGGCAGTGCAGATCCTGTAGTCAAATATGACTGGAATTTTGGAGATGGCGGTACTTCTACAGTCCAGATACCAACACATACATTTACAGTGGAGGGCAACTATGTAGTATCTCTGACTATTACTACGCAGGGAGGATGTACACAAACTGCTACCCTGCCGGTAAGAGTCGGTACTCCTGTAGTGGTAGATTTCACTGTAGATAAAACCAGCGGATGCCAGCCAACTCTTTTCTCATTTACCAATAAATCAGTACCTGCAGGACAGGAATGGTTCTGGACCTTTGAAGAAAATAATGGTTCTATTGGCTCATCTTCATTAGAAAATCCTACTTATGTTTTCAATAGTATTGGTAAACATGATGTGACACTAGTGGTGAATAATAACGGTTGCGTACGGCAACTTACAAAACCAGACTATATAGAGATATTTCCACCAGCTGCAAGTTTTAACGTAGCCCAGCCGGATTGCGGAAACATCTTCCAGCGGATATTTGTAGATGCGTCTGATTTCGGAACCGGCACAACAAAAATCTATACATGGGATTTTGGTGATGGTACTCCTACCTCTGACGTTCCGTCTCCTACTCATACTTATGCAGCAGCAGGTTTGTACACTGTAATACTGACTGTAGACAATGGAAGCTGTACTTCCAAATGGTCAACTACAGTAAACATTATCACCGATAAGCCGGTGATTACTCCAGACCAGACCGTAGTTTGCCGGGGTACCGCTGTCAACTTTACAATGAATCCAGTACAGGCAGGCAACTATATAAACTTTCAATGGGATTGGGGAGATGGCAGTACCACTCCGGCACCTGCAAATTCACCTGTCTCCCATACTTATCTGGCGCCGGGCGTGTACCAGGTAAAACTGACCCTTACAGATATTTATATGTGTCAGCATATTTCTGATCCAATAACCATCACCGTGAACGGTTCTATTGCCGGTTATACTATTAACCCACGTCAATGTAAGGATGAACCGATTTCCTTTACGGACATCTCTACTACACGTGCAGGTAATACAATTGTTTCATGGACATGGGATTTCGGTGATAATACTGCGCCTTTAACATCAACTACCAAACCAGTAAATGTAACTCATACTTACAGTGCGATCAGTAACTATCCGGTAACACTTACCGTAAAAGATAATACCGGATGTACTGATACTTATACTGATATCGTTCATATTGCTAACATAGTAGCTAGCTTCGGGGCCAATGACAGCATTGCCTGCTTAAATCTGCCTTTCAAGTTCAACAATTCCTCTACCGAAGATCCACTTACTTATGCATGGACTTTCGGAGACGGAGGTACCAGCACAGATAAGGAACCCTTGCATACTTACACTACTCCGGGCGTTTATAATATTACACTGGATATTGTTGGCAGCACCGGCTGTACATCTCATGCAGAGATCAAGAATTTCCTCCGGGTACCTAATCCGATAGCTGATTTCACCGTTCCTTCAGTAGCAGCAGATGTTTGTCCGCCGGTAAAAATTCAGCTGACTAACAACTCTTCAGATTATGTACGTTCAGTATGGTCTTTAGGAGATGGTAGTACTTCTACAGAAAATGATCCGCTACATAACTATATAAGGCCTGGCACCTTCCCTGTTTCTTTAACTGTTTATTCTGCGGGTAATTGCGCAAGTGCTCCTGCCGGGCCGAAAAACATCACGATCGCTGGTCCTGATGGTACATTCAGCGTTACACCTGAAACAGGTTGCTCGCCACTCTCTATTACTATGACAGCGGTATCATCCAATGCAAAAAAATACATCTGGGATTTTGGAAATGGCTATTCCGTTACAACAACTACACCTACCTCTCCTGCTTATACGTATCCGCAGGAAGGTGTTTATTTCCCGGTAGTATTGCTGGAAGATGATCGTGGATGTAAAGTAGCCGCCCTTGGTAATCCTAAAGTAGTATCAGATAAAATTCATGCAGATTTCAGTACTGATTTAACCCAGGCGTGTGATGGTGGCACTGTTTTCTTTACAGACAAGACAACCGGAATATCAACAGAAATGGGATTAACTCCAACTTTTGCGTGGGACTTTGGTATAACCACCCGCACAGATGATGTAGGTTCAGGTGCTACTCCAACTTTCGATTATACAACACCAGGAACATATACAGTTAAACTGACCAGTACCAGCGTTTATGGTTGTGTAGACGATACCACAATGGACATCCTTATAGAACCCAGACCAGTTGCGGTGATTACTCCGGTAAATCCCATCTGTGCAGGAACATCAGTACAGTTACAGGGACAGGATACCAAAAACCTGCCGAATACCAAATGGGTATGGACTGTAGCCGGAAAGGATTATAATGTAGTCACTCCTCCGGCCATCACCTTCAATAATGCCGGCAGTCAGCCCGTGCAGCTTGTGATTACTACTGCCAGCGGTAATTGCAGTGGTACCGATAATAAAACTATTGAAGTATCCGGATTCCCGGCATTACAGCCATCTCCTGCCAGTGCAAGTATCTGCCTTGGAGATGCCATACAGATCCTGGCAAATACAGATCCAGGTGTACAGATCAACTGGACTGATTATAAAATATCTGACCCTCAAAGCGCCGCTCCAACTGTCAGTCCTGAAATTGATACTGTTTATCATGTAGTGGTTGAAAATACAGTTGGATGTAAAACAGAAGCTGATGTGCCTGTAAAAGTTTCACAGCCATTCCAGATAACGGTAAGTGATGTGGAAATGTGTGTAGGAAAAACAGTACAGCTGCAGGCTTCCGGAGCTGTACATTACAGCTGGTCACCAACAACAGGACTCAATAATCCAACAAGTGCCACCCCAATAGCCAGTCCGGAAGTAACCACCACCTATCAGGTGACAGGTACAGGCAATGATAATTGCTTTACGGATGTAAAAGATGTTTTGGTAACCGTACATACATTACCAACTGTAAATGCAGGAGAAGATGTGGTACTGCCAGTGGGTTCTTCTATACAGATACCGGCTACCATCAGCAGTGATGTTACCAAACTGGAGTGGTTCCCGCCAAGCGGACTCACTTGCATTGACTGTCTTACACCAACGGCTACACCCAAACAGACCACGGATTATATCTTAACTGCTACCAATCAATATGGTTGTATAAGCACTGATGAGATCAATATAAAAATGGTGTGTGAGTCAGGCGTAGTATTCCTGCCTAACACATTCACACCTAACGGTGACGGACAAAACGATATTTTTTATATCAGGGGAAAAGGAATCAATACAGTGAAATCCTTCAGGATCTATAACCGCTGGGGACAACTGATATTCGAAAGGTCAAATTTCAATATAGAAGATGCAGCATACGGTTGGGACGGAAAAGCAAAAGGTGCGCTGGTAGATCCTGATGTATTTGTTTATGTGGCTGAATTGGTTTGTAATACCAATGAGTCATTCACACTCAAAGGAAATGTGATGTTACTGAGGTGATGCCACAATATAATACCATACCATAAAAACTTGGCAGCATGAGAATGATTTGTAGAAAACTGTTATTGGTACTCAGCATTTGTAGCGTACATCAGCTGTCTGCGCAGGATATCCACCTGTCACAGTTTTATGAAACGCCTATTTTGCGTAACCCTGCACTGATAGGTATTTTTAATGGAGATTACAGAGTACAGGCTGTTTACCGGAATCAATGGAATAGTGTAACCATCCCGTACCAAACAGGTGCATTGAGTGCGGAACTTAAATTCCCGGTAGGTAAAAGTGAAGATTTTCTTACCACAGGGATTCAGTTTACATATGACAGGGCAGGCAGTGCCCGTCTGCAATCCGTGCAAGCCTTACCTGCGGTGAACTATCATAAGAATCTCAGTCAGACCAAAAACATGTTTCTCTCCCTTGGTTTTATGGGGGGCATTGTACAAAGACAATTTGACGCTACCAAGCTGACATTCAATAACCAGTACATGAACGGGCGTTACGACCCCACAGTTGCATCCGGAGAAGAAGGCCACCTGGCATTACGAGGTTATACTTATGTGGATATGGGGGTAGGTATGAGCTTCAACAGCACTATCGGAGAAGACATCAACTATTTTATAGGTGCTGCACTTTTCCACTTTAACCGTCCTAAAGTATCTTTTTATAAGGATAACAGTATTACCATGGACCGCAAGATCACTATTAATGCAGGGATCACCATCCCGGTTGATGAAAGGGTAAAAGTAATCGGGCAGTATAATCAGTTACATATGGGCAGCTATTCAGAATACATTGGTGGCGCCCTGGTAGGGTACAGCCTGCTGGATCAGGGATTGGAAAGTACCCGTGCAATATATGGAGGATTACTGTTGCGCTGGAATGATGCTATTATTCCTTCCTTCCGCCTGGATATGGAAACTTATGAAATTGGGTTAAGCTATGATGCAAACATTTCCAAGCTCAAAACTGCCAGTCAGACTTTTGGCGGATTTGAATTATCTCTTGTATTCAAAGGTTTCCTGAACAGTCGCAACAGTACACTGGAAAGTGTACATTGCCCAAGATTTTAAACAAATACTATCTTTACAAGAAATAAACAGTCGAATATATGAGCGTAAAAATTGGTAGTAAAGCACCTGCATTTTCATTAGTGAATACAGAAAAACAAAAGGTTTCTTTAGACGATTTCAAAGGGCAGAACCTGGTGATCCTATTTTTCCCGATGGCATTTACAAGCACTTGTACAGCAGAGCTTTGCAGCATCAGGGATAACATTTCAATGTATAATGGTCTTAATACTGCGGTAGTGGGTATATCTGTGGATTCTCCATTTACTTTGGGCAAATTTAAGGAAGAGCAGAAGTTGAATTTCCCCCTTTTGTCCGATTTTAACAAAGAAGCATCCCCGGCTTATGGTGCATTTTATGAAAATTTTGTACTGGACCTGAAGGGAGTATCTAAGAGAGCTGCTTTTGTGGTGGATAAAGAAGGTGTGGTAAGGTATGCGCAGGTTTTAGAGTCCGCTGGAGACCTACCTGATTTTCAGGCAGTTAAGAATAATTTATCCAGCTTACAATAAAAAGAATTTAAAAAGCGTTAAAAAATGTACAAAACTAATGGCAAGGCATCCTATTTGGCTTGCCATTTGTTATTTTTACAACAGATATTTTGAAATAAATGGAGTGATATTTAAAAAAATCTTTATCTTTATATTATGTGGAAAACCTTTACACTATTACTAACATGTTTTATCTGCCTGTTGTCCTTCTCGGGGAAGGCACAGAGCAATAAACTTCCATTTAACGATGGTGGTAATAAAATTGTAAAGCTATACCCTAACCCCGCTACCAGTAGAATCAATTTTGAATTACAACATTCTAATAACGATCAGGTTTATGATCTTATTGTATTCAACTTTTTAGGAAAGCAAATTGATCAGATAAAGAATCTTAATACGCGTACAACTGTAGAGTTGGATAAATATTATAGTGGTCTTTACATTTTCCAGTTACGTGACAGGCAGGGTACGCTTATAGAATCCGGCAAATTCAACGTAGTTAAATAGTTTTTATACTTCTTCTAAAATAATTGAACAGGGCGAATGGTAATCATTCGCCCTGTTTTTATTTAAAGCTGTTATTCTGTTTTGTTTGAAGGAAACGTTCTCCTTTCTTTGGAAATAAACAAACTCCGTTAGGAATTCCTCTTCCAGGAACTGCTAACGGAGTTTGATTCGATATATTAAATACTATTGTACTTCTACTATCAGGAACTTCAAATAAGTTGTATTTTCTATATTCCACATAATCGGATGGTCCTGTGCCTGAGTCTGAAAAGTTACCTGCCTTAATTTCTTCTTGGCATCTTTCGCGGCCATATCAATGATTTCCAGGAACATGGAAGGAGGTACAAGATTCGTACAGGAAGCTGTTACCAGGAAACCACCTGGTTTCAGCAACTTCATTCCCCTAAGGTTGATCTCTTTATAACCGGTGATGGCTTTCTGGATATTTTCCCTGCTTTTAGTAAATGCCGGAGGGTCCAGAATCACCACATCAAACTTCTTATCTTCTTTTGTCCACTGTTTTAATACATCGAATGCGTTAACTGCCTGAAACTTACAGATATCATCCAGTTTATTCAGCTGAGCATTACGACGGGCAGTATTTACAGCGTGCTCAGAAATATCCAGTCCCATTACGCTCTTAGCACCATAATAACCGGCATGACATGAAAAAGTGCCAGTATAACAGAACGCTTCCAGTACATCTGCCCCTTTTACAATGTGTTGAATAGCCCTCCGATTATCCTGCTGATCAAGAAAATAGCCCGTTTTCTGGCCATTTTCAATATCTACATGGAACTTCAGACCATTTTCATTAATAATGAGGTTCGTATCAAAGGGTGCTGTCAGGAAACCTTTCTGCTGAGGCATGCCTTCCAGTTCACGCACTGGTACATCATTTCTTTCATAGATCCCTTTGGGAGAGAAAATCTTTTGTAAGGCGTTTACAATGGCACCTTTCCAGCGATCCATTCCCAGGGCCAGCGTTTGTATAACAAAATAATCGTTGAACTTATCTATTACCAGCGCAGGCATTTCATCCGCCTCCCCGAACACCAGACGGCAGTTTTCCACGTACCCCAGCTGCTGGCGGTATTTCCAGGCCTTCAGCAGGCGGCGGTAAAAGAACTCCTCATTAATCGCTTCTTCCTTATCCCGGGTAAGCAGGCGTACCAGGATCTGTGACTGTGGATTGATATATCCCCTGCCAACAAAAAAGCCCTGATGAGTGAAAACATCCACTATATCTCCTGCATTCACATCTCCGTCAATCTGCCCCACTTCATTTCCAAATATCCAGGGATGGCCGTGCAGTACGCGATTCTGGATCTTTTTCTTTAAAAAAACTTTAGTCATTATCAATGTTTCGAGGCCGCAAAGGTAAGAAAAGCTCCGTTAGCACCTCTCTGTTCCTTAGATTTGTGTCAATTTGTCTTTTCAGGGCCGGTTGGCAAGCAAATTGACTGTATGCCCATAGAAGACAAATTTACTTCATGACTGAAAAAGATAATGATATGCAGACAAACGGACAGGACACCGAAATTGGTAACACGCCGGATATTAATGCTGATGAGAATATGGCCGGTACCAGTCACATGAACGATGCCTTGACTGATGAAAGCGCTCAGGATAAAAAACAACAGGAACTTGACGAAATGAGGGATAAATACCTTCGTTTGATTGCAGAATTCGATAATTACAAGAAACGTACTGCCAAAGAACGTATAGAATTGATGCAAACTGCCAATAAGGAAGTAATTGTTTCCTTACTGGACGTTTTAGACGATAGCGAAAGAGCCGCCAAACAATTGGAAACCACTACAGATATCAATGCCGTAAAAGATGGTGTAATGTTGGTTTTCAACAAGTTAAAATCAACCTTGCAAGCTAAAGGCCTGAAACCTATGGAAAGTTTGCATACAGAATTTAACCCGGATCTGCACGAAGCCATTACTGAAATACCAGCACCCACCCCGGATTTGCAGGGTAAGGTAGTGGATGACATGCAGAAAGGTTATTATCTTAATGACAAATTGATCCGTTACGCAAAGGTGATCGTAGGGAAATAAGTGACTTTCTGACAGAAATGTTTTTCATTAACCACGCCGGCATTATTGCCGGCTTTAGTGTGATATATGTCTACCAAAAGAGATTTTTACGAAATACTGGCAATTTCCAAAACCGCTTCCCAGGATGAAATAAAGAAGGCTTACCGTAAAGTAGCCATGCAATACCATCCCGACAGAAATCCCGACAATAAGGAAGCTGAAGAAAAATTCAAAGAGGCTGCTGAAGCCTATGAAGTATTAAGTGATGCCGACAAACGGGCACAATACGACCGTTTCGGTCATGCTGGCATGGGCGGTAGCCGCGGTGGCGGTTACGGCGGTGGCAACATGAACATGGATGATATCTTCTCTAACTTCGGAGACATCTTCGGGGATGATATCTTTGGTAGCTTCTTCGGCGGCAACCGCGGTGGCGGTGGTGGCGGCAGACGTTCCCGTGGAACCCGCGGATCTAATCTCAGGATCAAGATCCGTCTTACCTATGAGGAAATTGCCAAAGGTGCCAACAAGAAAATAAAAGTTAAAAAATATGTGCCCTGCAGCCATTGTGGCGGTTTGGGCGCTAAAGATAAAAATGCATTTCAAACCTGTAATACCTGCGGTGGTTCTGGCCAGGTAAGGAAGGTTACACAAACCTTCCTGGGACAAATGCAGACTGTTACCACCTGCCCTACCTGTCATGGTGAAGGACAAATCATTACCAGCAAATGCGGACACTGTAAAGGTGAAGGCCGCATGTATGGTGAGGAAATGGTCAACATCGATATCCCGGCAGGTGTACAGGAAGGTATGCAATTAAGCCTGAGCGGTAAAGGAAATGCGGGTGAAAGAGGCGGTGCTCCCGGCGATCTGCTTATTCTGATAGAAGAAGAACCTCATCCGGAACTACATCGCGATGGATTAAACGTTGCCTTTGATCTGTACATTTCCTTCTCGGATGCCGTATTTGGTACCCAATTGGAAGTACCAACCATTGATGGCAAGGCTAAGATCAAAATCCCGGCAGGTACCCAGAGTGGTAAAATCTTCCGCCTGAAAGGAAAAGGATTCCCTTCTGTAAACTCTTACGAAAAAGGCGATCAGCTGATCCATATAAATGTATGGACACCACAACAGGTAAGTGCTGAAGAAAAAGCATTCCTGGAAAAAGCACAGTCGTCCGAAAACTTCCGGCCTAACCCGGAAAAGTCAGAGAAAGGATTCTTTGAAAAAGTAAGAGATATTTTCAGTTGAAATTAATACAGGACGCTTCTAACAGAGCAAATTATGCCTGTTAACAGCAATACATTACAGACTCCGTTAGAAATCTCCTTCAAGGGATGACTAACGGAGTTTGCCTTTATGGGTATATTAGCGATGTTGGGGCCATTCTCTTTTAATTGTTTTATTTTTACAGGTTACATGTTCGATCCATCCAAACTACAAATGCTAGAAAACCGGCTGATAAAAGTGTTCAAACACCTCCGTAAAACAGCTCGCCGGCAAAACATTACCTGCTACAGGGTATATGATGACGATATTCCGGAATTCCCATTCAGTATTGATCTGTATGAAGATCATGTATATGTTTCCGAATATCAGCGACAGCATGGGATGGAGGAAGAGGCGCATGAAACATGGCTTGACAGCTCTCTGGAAGTAATAGCCAAAGTACTGGAAACTCCGCCCGGTAAAATCTTTGTAAAACAACGGCAACGCAAAGCCAGCCGGCAGGATCAATATGAGAAACTCTCTTTTGAAAGTCATGAGATGATAGCACATGAAGCCGGGCTTTCTTTCAAAGTAAATCTCTCTGATTATCTTGATACCGGTCTGTTCCTGGATCACCGGATTACCCGTGGTATGGTAAGGGCAGAATGTGCGGATAAGAAGGTACTTAATCTATTTTGTTATACGGGTTCATTCTCGGTATATGCAGCAGCAGGAGGAGCCTCGCAGATCGTTTCTGTGGATCTCTCAAAGACTTACCTTGCCTGGGCAGAAGAGAATATGAAGCTGAACGGCTTTGATACAGACAAACATATTGTTGTACATGCAGATGTGCTGCAATATTTAGATACATTGCCCGCCAATGAATTTGATATAGTAGTACTCGACCCTCCTACTTTCTCCAACAGCAAACGCATGAAAGAGTTCCTGGATATTCAGCGGGACCATGTGACTATACTGAATAAAGTGTTGCATGCTACCAAAGCGGGTGGTACCGTTTATTTCAGTAATAACTACCGCCGTTTTGTGTTGGAAGCAGACCAGGTAAATGCGTCTGCTATCAAAGACATTACAACGCAAACCATCCCTTTCGATTTTCAGCAGAAGCTGATCAGGAAGTGTTACAAAATAACGAAGTAAGAAATGAAGATATTGGTTGCCGGAAAATTTGATCCTGCCTACAACAGAACAAAGATCATCCTTGATGGCCTGCTGGCGCAGCCAGGCGTATCGCTTTCCTTTTACAATTATAAAGAGAAAAATAAGTTGCACCTCCCTGCCCTGCGTAAAGCTTGTCAACAGGCAGATGTTATCTTCCTTCCTTCTTTTACTCATTTGAATGTACCACTGATAAAATGGCTGTCTGGAAAACCTGTCATTTTTGATCCGCTGATTTCCCGTTATCTGACTAAAGTATTTGATTACAAACAGGTATCGAAATACTCTCCAAGAGCATTAAAAAATTTCCTGAAAGATAAGATCTCCATGAGCATGGCTGATCTCGTATTGTGCGATACTCAGGCGCATCTTCAATATTTTCATAAAACAATCGGTATCCCATTAAATAAACTGCAGATTCTCCCTGTAGGCGTGAATACAGACGATTTCAAGCCATCACCCGGACAACGTAACAACAATGTTTTTATTGCTGGTTTTTATGGTGGATTTATTCCCTTACAGGGAACAAAGATGATCGTGGAAACTGCTAACTATTTACGGAAACATACAGATATTCATTTCCGGCTGATTGGTAACGGATTTGAATATAATACGATGAAAAAACTGGCGGATGATTATCAGCTCACGAATATCAGCTTTCCGGGTTGGGTAGATTATAATAAGCTGGCAGAAGAAGTAAATGCATTTGATCTCTGCCTGGGGATTTTTGGAGAAACACAGAAAGCAGATGTTGTGATCCCTAATAAGATTTTCCATTACGCTTCCCTGAAAAAAGCTATCATCACAAAAGATACACCCGCTATCCGTGAGATCTTTGAAGATGGTAGTGATATATTGTTATCTGAAAACAATGCTGCTGCAATAGCAGAAAAAATACTGCTACTGAAAAATGATCCTGCACTACGCACAAAGATCGCTGCTAATTGTTATGAAAAGATTACAACCAGTTATAATCACCTGGCAATAGGTAAGAAATTCCTGGCAATGGCCACAAAATTATTATCCTCCTGATACCTCTACGTTCTCATCTACGTCTGGCTCCACAGAGACAGTAGCAGTACGTCTATTCATATTTAAAAGCAGGTGCATATACTTACTGGTAATATGCTGCAGACTATGTTTACTGCAGGTATAATCGTATGCGCGCCGGATGATCCTTTCACGTATTTCCGGTTTATCCAGCAATATGTTCATGCCATTTGCCAACATGCTATGCTGTTTGATACCGCATGCAATACCACGTCCTCCCTGCACCAGATCAGATAATCCACCAGCATCGGTAGACACTACCGGAACTTTGTACATAAAAGCATCCAGCACACTGCTACCCAGTCCTTCCTGTTCTGAACTCATTGCAAATACATCCAGTATGGAAAACACATCCTCCACATTCTCATAAAACCCCATCAACCGGTATACCTTTTCCAGTCCGTATTCTGTGATTTTCTGCCTCACCTGTTCTTCCAGGTTTCCCTTTCCGAAATGCAGGAACACAAAATCTTTCCGGATAGCTGCCAGCTCACGTACCGCTTCTACCATTGTAAGCGGATCCTTATGTTGTACAATCGCAGCTGTAGTACCTATTATCCGTACATCAGCAGGAATATCCTGTTCTTTCAGGATCTGCCGGGCTCTTTCATTGTTCAAAGGCTTGGATACGCTGGCACTGGAAATCAGCTGAACATCGGCCGCACCAAATTTTTCGAGTATATTTTTAATAGCATTGCTGATAGCCACTACCTTATCTGTCAGTTTATATTTAAGCAATGTCATTCTGCCGCGGGGTACAAAATCCACCCGTCTGGTAAAGAGGATCTTTGCCTGATGGAATGGTTTGGATAAAATGCAATAGGTAAGTATATGAGAAGTTTGTGCATGTAACACGTCGTATCTCCATCCCCTTAAAATCAGGTAAAACAATACACCGAAAATATTTGAGTAGGAAATTACTTTAAACCCTTCTGCCCTGGCTTTAGTTTCCATGGGGTAATTCTTTCTGCATAACAGCGCTACACGAACGCCTGAATCCTTAAATCCCTGCATGCTATAAAGGGTTTGACGCTCTCCTCCACGCCATGAACGCTCGAAATTTAATTCGAGAATCCTCAATGATTTGCTCCTCCGCATAGATTTCTCAAAGTTTTAGTTCGCCGGTTGTTATTCTCTTCTTCTTTAGATGCATAAATCGGGCAAAGTTTAATGGCATAAGTGGAGCTTAACAGTAAATAACACTTGTAGAGAATTGTCGCAGGATAATGAGAAGTAAATAATTTATTCCAGACGGCCTGATTTTTTCAGTTCTTTTACCAGCTTTAATAGTTCTTTCCGGTAGCCTCCGGGGTCATCGGAGATTGATTTTTTTGCCAGTTCCAGCACCATTTTGCCGGAACCATTACCTTTATAGGCAGACTTCCGTAATAACATGCCCAGCAGGGCTACAGCGCTTGAAAAACGAAAATCGGAAGTGGCATCTGAAAAGGAAACTGGTACTCCGGGGACTTCGTAATTGATCGTATGTAAAACAGTATCAGCAGGTTCGCGATATTGCAAAGCCACTTCTGCCAAAGGAGAGCCTGCTACAGTGGCTCCTGCCACAGGAATGATCTCATAAATAGCAACTGCACAATGTCCGGCTCCGATAATACCGCCGGATATCTTATCGCTGTTAGTGGCCTCATCCTTTATCACTTTATTTTCATATCCAATTAGCCGGTAGGACTTTACCCTGGCGGGATTGAATGCTACATCCGCTCTTACATCCTTGGCAACGGTAAATAAGGTACTACCAAATTCCCTGGCAAAGATTTTACTGGCTTCTTCCAGGTTATCTATATAGGCGAAATTGCCATTTCCTTTTCTGGACAAAGTTTCCAGCTTGGAGTCTTTATAATCCTTCATACCAAAACCCAGGCAGGTAAGCAATACCCCGGTTTCCTTTTTACCCAGGATCAGTTGTTCCATATCCTGATCGCTTGTCTGCCCTACATTAAAATCGCCGTCTGTAGCCATTATAACGCGGTTATTCCCTTCCTTGATGAAGTTCTCTTCTGCAATCTGGTAGGCTAGTTTGATAGCGGCCTCACCAGCAGTGGCTCCACCAGCACTCAGGTAGTCGATCGCATTCAGGATTTTATCCTTCTGGTTTCCTGGCGTGCTGGGCAGTACTACACCGGGTGTTCCTGCATAAGCAACAATAGCGACGTGGTCATTTTTCCTCAGATTATTCACCAATATGCGGAATGCAGCCTGCAGTAGCGGTAGCTTATTTGGGGTACCCATAGAACCGGAAACATCTATCAGAAAAACAAGATTACTGGGGGGCAAACTATCAATATTAACAGCTTCACTTCGTACCACTATCTGCAGCAATTCATGTGCAGGTTGCCAGGGGCAGCCTGCGTAACTACTGGAAATAGCCAGTTTTTTGCCGGGTGGTGGCAGTGGATAATGGTAATGGAAATAGTTTACCATCTCTTCTATGCGGACAGCATCCACAGGGATGCGCTCTTTTAGATGTATAAACCGGCGGATATTACTGTAGGCAGCTCGGTCTACATCTACAGCAAATATAGAAGTCGCTTTCACGGCGGTTTCTATGAATTTATTCTCGTAAAGTGTTCCGTAAGTTTCATCAAAAAATGCTCTTATTCCCATACTGGAATTACCATAATATGGATTGGAGCTATGAGAAAAACGTTCGCGTGCAATGGCTTTCGCCTTTGAGATAGGATCGTCAGTACCGTCTTGAGTGTCCATATCCACCAGGATACGGTTATAGGTTCCCACCGCCACCTGTTTGGGGCGATATTTATTGTGCCTGAATAACAGCACCGCATCTCTGGAGGGAACCGCTATACGGAAAAGGCCATATTGATTGGTCGTTACCTTAATCGTATCATTGATCACTTCGACAATCACTCCTGATAAGGGATTATGGGAGATACTGTCTTCAACAGCACCGGTTATCCAGATTTTTTGGGCGTTTACAGGTACAAGGATTATTAAGCTGCCCAGCAGCATAAGGAGCCTTTTCATCAGTGTTATATCATATACGCGTAGTATAAATATAACAAAAAAAGTGCTGTCTTATACAGCACATAACGAATAGATATGAGGAAGTTACGTCGCTTACTCTACCAGCTGATAGATCTCAGGAAGGTTACGTCCAAGGCCATCATAATCCAGGCCGTATCCCAGGAGGAACTTATTGGGAACTGAAAAACCCAGGTAATCGATGGGTATTTTATATTGCAATGCGTCCGGCTTGGTGAGCAGGGCTGCAATTATCATCTTCTTAGGCTGCTGGTGTTTCAGTTGCGGCAGGAACTGGCTTAATGTTTTACCGGTGTCCACAATATCTTCCAGGATCACTACTGTACGGCCAAAGAGGTCTTCATCCAGGCCGATAGAGGTAACTACATTGCCGGTGGATTTGGTTCCTTTATAGGAAACCAGTTTGATGAAGGAGATCTCTGCTTCGATGGTGATATATTTAAAAATATCCGCAGCAAACATAAAAGAACCATTCAGGATGGCGATGAACAGTGGTTTTTCTCCCTCCAGGTCTTTATTGATCTGTGCGGCCAGCTCCTGAATACGATTCTGCAATTCTGCAGCATTAATGTAAGGTTGAAATTTCTTGTCGTGCACCTGTATTACAGACATGTGATTCGGTTTACTATTTAAGATGTCTACATTTTTCCTACCAAAAGTCGTTGCCCTATTTTGATATCGTATGCTTCTATGTGATTCCATTCCTGGAGCTGCGCTATTGATACATTGTATTGCTTTGCAATACCATATAGGGTTTCTTTAGGTTGCACCTCATGATATAACGGTCCCTGAGCATTTTTCACTACAGGAGCGGGTGCAGGATTCTTCACTGCAGGAGTTACGGGAGTTGCCGGTGTGGTATTCTTTACCACAGGGGCTGCGGGTGCTGCTACCGGGTTTGCAGGTGTGTTACTACCTGCTGGTTTCACTTCTGCCACCTTTTTCAAATCGTCCACCATTCCCGGAGGAAGACTATTCTGTGCAGGAGCTGCCTGTTGCTGCTGTTGTGCCACCGCTTGTTGCTGTGCTGCCTGCTGCGCTGCTTCAACCTGTTCCTTCACATCTTTTACAATAGCACGGGGAGACAAATCTCCCTCTGTTGGATCTTCTTTAGGTGCTTGCTTAGCGAGGCGGGGAACGCTGCTTGCATATCCTGCCAGGGCCAGTTTTTCACCTGCTGCGGGTTCCTGTCCTTCTTCCATTTTATTACGGCGGCGCAGCCAGCGTAACTGGATCCCTTCTGCCTGTGCAATGTCATACATTGTTTCACCGGACTTCACCACATGATAATCATCTTTCCCCTGTTTGCTCTTTTTCTGCAGATAGATAAACATATCTTTCGGCAACAGGTTATCATCCTGCAAATCGTTATAGCGAACCAGATTTCGCAGTTTTATATCATTGTCATTCGCCACCTTAATCAATGCAGTACCTGCCGGCAGGTAAATTACCTTACGGCCGTTGATCTCAAATACTCCTTTTGGAATAGCAGCTGTGTTTATGCCAGATGATATAGTAGCCGATGAGCCAGCTGTTGTACGGCCGGGTTGATCATCGCGGATTTCCGCATCTTTTGCAGCACGGCTATCTTCAAATGTACCGGCTGTTGCTACTCCTTCTGCCTGTAACGTATATTGTTGCAGGTTATAATCTTCTATAATTTTGATTAGTTGCTGCGGATAAGTTTTGCTGGTAGCATAACCTGCCTGTTTAAGACCATAGGCCCATGATTTATAATCCTCTGCCTGGAACTGGAACAGGAAGGCATACCGGGGATTATTCTTCAGAAACTGGGAATGATCACGATAAGAGTCTGCTGCTGAATTATATTTACGGAAACATTCCTGCCGGGCATCATCATCATAATTAACCGTTGCACCCGTCCAGTTATTCTTACATTTAATACCGAAGTGATTGTTGGAATTCAACACCAGCCAGCCATTTCCGGATTGTGTTTCCAGAACGCCCTGGGCCAGTGTGATAGAAGCAGGTATCCCATTTGCCTTCATCTCATTTATTGCTACATCCTTGTATGTAGCAATGTATTGCTGCGTACTCATGGTTTGTGCTTCCAGCAATGGCATGCAGCCAATAAGAAAACTAACCACTAAAAAGCATCTCTTTAGTTGCATGTATATTGATTTAATGGGTATTCAGATCAGTCAGCTTTTCTGATCATTAGTAGTCCATCCCTAATTGTTAATAATAATTGTTCTGCCCGTACATCTGCTGCTACCTTTTCACAAAAGTTAACCATTGCTTTGGCATTATTGCTTTGCTGTGCTTTATCCAGCAGCGTTTCACCGTGATAGAGCACATTATCTGCGAGAATAAATCCACCAGGGCGCAATTTACTCCATACAAGATCATAATAATGCTCATAGCCTGTTTTATCTGCATCAATAAACACCAGGTCAAACACTTCATCCAGTTCCTGAATGATACTGGCAGCTTTACCGATATGCATTTTTATTTTATGTGAAAGACCAGCTTCTTCGAAGTATCGCAGACACATATCCTCTCTTTCTTCATTAATATCTATCGTATGCAGGATCCCGTTTTCAGTTAAGCCCTGTGCAAGACAGATCGCTGAATACCCGGTGTACGTGCCCAGTTCCAGTATACGTGCGGGCCGCAACATATAACTTACCATACTCAGGAAGTTTCCCTGCAGATGGCCACTTAACATATGCGGCTGCTCTATTTTTAAATACGTTTCGCGATTCAAGCGCTGAAGCAATCCGTTTTCCGGACTGGTATACTTTTCCGCGTATGCTTCTACTGCAACAGGTATTAATTCCATGAGCATAATTTGTGCAAACCTACGAAAAATGCTGAATGCTTAATCCTCAACGCATATCGCAGCTTTCATATTGCATAAACAAGATCATTAGAAATTAGGCCGCAACTTATTGGTAGTATAAAATACCCTGAAATATTCCACCACTTCATCTGCTGTATCAAATAACTTCAACAGTCCAAGATCTTCCGGTGAAATGTTACTTTCTTTTTCCATCATCACTGTACGGATCCACTCCAGCAGCCCACTCCAGTATTCCCTCCCTACCAGTACCATAGGCGTTTCCGTCATCTTCTTTGTTTGTATCAGTGTAGCTACTTCAAAGAATTCGTCCATTGTACCAAATCCTCCGGGCATCATCACAAATCCCTGGGAATATTTGGTGAACATCACTTTGCGGACAAAGAAATAGTCGAAGTTCAGGTTCTTGTCGTAATCTACATATGAATTAGGGTATTGCTCATGCGGCAGTGTAATGTTCACTCCTACAGATTTTCCCTTTGCTTCCTGTGCACCTCTATTGGCTGCTTCCATCACACCCGGACCACCACCGGTAATGATCCCGAATCCTTCATCAGACAGCCTTCGGGCTATTTCATGCGCCAGTTCATAATACTTGTTTCCCTGTTTAGTACGTGCTGAACCAAATAGAGAAATACAGGGACCCATTTTGGCAAGGGCCTCAAAACCATCTACAAATTCGGCCATGATCTTAAAGATCTGCCAGCTTGAATGTGCTTTGGTTTCGGTCCAGTCTCTTTCCTTCAGGTGCTTTAAACGATCATTCATTGCCGGAATTTATTTGTTCATTAAAGGGCTAAAATAGTGAAAAGTGGCGTGTGAACCATTCAACATACTGAAAAACAGGACTAAAAAGAAGCAGGTAACTCAAAAGAAACCTGCTTAACATTTAACACGTTATGAACATGCAACCGCCGTTGTCAGGCTAGCCGCATAATTTTTATCCATAGCAGGCATAACGTAACTTTATTATAATTTGAGAAATGCAATCATTGATACCTGGATAGCAGGAAGAGTAAACAGGGCAATGTTTTCATTTAACGTGGTTTATTCTGTTGATTGACCAGGTTATGGGGAGGCCAATTTTTACAAAAATTACAGATAATCTTTCTTAATTCCTAGATTTATCTTGTAGAAGAAAACAAGACATATAAAAAATAAATGAAGGATTTGAATGATCACCTGTTTCCATCAGGGATCCAAAATAAAAAGAGCCTGTATTTCTGCAATACAGGCTCTTTTTATAGTAAAATATATGTTAGATGCCAAGGCTGGCCCCTATACGTAATATTAGTCCATTCTGGTAAGGAGATCTGGTATCCTGCAATACGTCGTATAACGCCATGATGCTGAAAGCCGCTCTTCCACCAACCGGCTGCGAATAACCGGCTCCCATCAGCAGACTTGGTACACCATAATGATCAGTAACTGTGACCTTGGGATCGTTAGTATAATCCGTGCTTTTCATGCTCACAAAGTTATATTCCGGTTGTACGTGTATGAAAAGGAAATCGAGCGGATATACGCGGCCCCATATACCACCGCCAAAGATGGTGTATTGGTTCCGTTGAGTAGTATAATTGTTATAATCGCGAAAGCGTTCTGAACCATACTGTGCATTAATGTTGATACCTGCTGCGAACAGTTGAGAAATACGGTAGCCTATCAACGGCGATATATTCAAATTGGTATAATCTCCAAACGATAGTCCCAGAGAGCCTCCTATAATCAAACGGGAAGCATCAAATTTTTTACTTGCGGCAGGTGTTGCGGGTGCTGCGGTTGTATCCGTTTTATAATACTGTGCCTGTACCAGTTGTACCGTTGTTACCAGTAAAAAACATAACAATAAACGTTTCATACACTAATCCTTTAAATGGTTTTTTATTTCTTTAATGCACGTGTTAAATCAGAAAGAAGGACATAATGCAGCTCTCCTTGCGTTGGAGAAACCACGGTTAGGGTAAATACCTGTATATACAATACCTATTTCGTAAGCGCCGCGACGGTTATTAGCCTGTGCCAGAGTTGAAGTAGTTATATCATAACTAAACATTAGTTTTACATTTGATAACTGGTAACCCACCAGGAATACTGCTGCATCTTTCATACGATAATAGATTCCACCATATAATTGTTTATTCCCGTCTCCGGAAAGATTATACGCTGCATTTCCACCAAATACGGTTTCACTGGAACCTACCTGCCGGGAATAGTAAGCAGAAGGATTCAGGATCACTTTATCACTTACTTTCAGACTGGCATTCAGGAAGCCAATATAACGCCGTGCTATCTGGTTATTGTTATCATAAAAAGTTTCTCTCGGTTTATTGATATGCTGCACGGATAACCCTGCATTGATGTAAATATTTTCCGTTGGGAAATAGGCGTAGTTCATACCTACCTGCATATCAAAATAATTGATCTTCGTCTGGTCAAAAGGCTCGGCAGTTGGCACCTGCGAGTCAAAGAACTTTCCATTCCACTGATCTCCGAATGTGAGCTTTGTAGCATCTACCCGCTTACTGGCGGAACCGACGTTGAAGCCCAGGGAAAGCAGGCTGCTTTGTCCCAGTAACTGATGATACGCTACAGAACCATATACTTTAGTAGAAGTTAGATTTCCAGCTCCCGCCACATCACGCAGGATAACAGCTCCAACACCTACCCAGCCATATTCAAGCCTGTCGCGAAACAATTGAAAATCTCCAAAAGCAGACATCGTTTTATAAGGTACAGGGATGCTGGTCCACTGATCGCGGTAATTGATACCTATCCGGTAATTACCATCCGGAATAAATCCTGTATTGGCAGGATTGGTAATAAGCGGTGAGTTGAAGTACTGCGAAAAATGCAGATCCTGGGCACTGCCCTTCAATCCTGCAAAGAGCAGTATTGAACAACTGGCTATGTATTTAAAAATCTCCTTCATGTCCGTCATCTTAACAAGGTTACACTTCCATTCTTACTTGCTGTTGTACCGTCACTAAACTCTAAGTTGATTACGAAGGCATAGACATCCATTGGCTGTAGGTTCCCTTTAAAGGTTCCGTCCCATCCTATGGAGGGGCTGTTTGTCTCAAACATCAGCTGACCCCAGCGATTATATACTTTCATATTAAACTTGGCAATACCAAATCCTTTTACCAGAAACACATCGTTCACTCCATCCCTATTAGGCGAAAAAGCTGAAGGGATATCGAATAAGGGAATTATAATCGCACTTACCTGTTTATGTACTGTATCCGTACAACCGGTACGGTTAGTAGCAATCAGGTATACATCATAGATACCTGTTTTATTATACTGATACACCGGGTTAACATCGGAAGAACCATTGCCATCCCCGAACTCCCATACGAAGGTTACCGCGTCGGTAGAAGACTGATTCGCAAAAGTGACAGGTGTATTCTCTGTAGGCTTTACAGGTGAATAAGTAAAGTCTGCCGTTGGCGGAGCAAATACATTTATAGTCATTGCCGTATCATGCTGTTTGTTACAGGTACTCTGATCTTCCGCATGCAGCTTCACTATATAAGCGCCAGGTGTATTATAAGTATAAGTAGGACTTATATCTGTAGATGTACCAATACCATCACCGAAATCCCATGTAAAGGTTTCGCCACCTTTACTGGTGTTTTCAAATGTAATTGTAGCAGGTACACAGGAACTGTCCGGTGCTACAAAGGATGCCCTTACATTCGCCGCAACACGTAATGTTACTGTATCAACTTCCGGTGCATTACAATAGTTGGAATCTACAAGTGTTAGTGTAACGTTGTATACTCCTTCTACCTGGAATTGATGTGTATATGGAAAGTTTGCAGGCCCTACACTTACAGCCGGTGTATTATCTCCGAAATCCAGCACAAATGAGTTAGAAGCATATGGTTTTGGAGGAGCACTTACAAGATCAAATAAATAACTCAGTGACTCGCAGGGTGGCTGACGAACGGCAGTCATATTGAATTTTGCTTCATCCGTACGGATACGCAGTACCAGTCTGGCCGTATCGCAACCGTTACAACTGGCAGGATCACATTTTATCAGTGTTACGGTATAATTGCCTGAAAGACTGTAAGTATGTGTAATAGTATCGTTTGTATTGGTTACCTGTGGAGAGCCATCTCCGAAATCCCAGGTCCAGGTTAGTGCTTTTGAAGTGGTAGTATCTACAAATGTAATAGTAGCTGGTACACAATAATTCGTTTTCCTTTCCAGCGTTTTAATACCAGCCTTCACTCCATCCAGGTTAAAAGCTATCTTCAATGCACCCAGGTTACATTCTGGCGGTGCAGTACTACTGTATGCACCAGGTGTAGTAGGGTAACGAGGTCTGAAATCAGGGTTGGTAGGGCACCAGGCACAGATAGCCTGGTATATTACACCATTGCGGTCAAAACGGCTGGTACCACCATCCACATGTTCATATGTACCGTTACCACCAAAGTAACTGGCAAACAGTACATCCGTAGCATCGCGCTGCAAGACAAAAAAGTAAAAATCCTGACTGTCTGTAGAACTCTGCAATGCATTCTTCACACGTAAGCCGGTAGTATTTGAATTAGCATAATGTAATGAAGTATTGATTCCTCCACCCCATCCGGATACATATACATTCTCACAACGGTCTACCAGGAAGGCTACTGGTGAAATACTGGGAGTAGATGCTACTTTCCCAAAAGTAGTGGAATATACAAATGCAGAAAGATCTGGTTTCAGCTTGGCTATAAACTGTTTGGAATTATCATTGTAGAAGGTAGCAGTACCGGTGGGCTGCATAGTAGGCCAAGAGCCTTCTGTGGTACCCATGATATACACAAAACCTTTTGAATCCAGCTGAATACCATATACCTGGTCTGCTGCGGCAGCGCCAGCGGTCATTGTTCCAGCTCCCATATAGGTACTCTGCTGTAGTGTTTTACCATCTGCTGTAATATGTGCAATGAATCCATCACATACACCTCCACGGTAAGTACCGAACAATGGAGTGCCCCTCATCGGGAAGTTGTTACTGGCAGTACCACCTGCTACATATAAGCTGCTGGTGCCATCCAATGCCAGCACATAAGCCGCATCTTCCTTACTGCCTCCAAGATAACTGGCCCACAACAATGTATTACAATCCTGATTTATTTTCATCACCACACCATCCTGAGAACCTCCGGAATTGGGTTGGAAAACACCGGCGGTTACCGGGAAATTGGCTGAACGGGTACAGCTGGCAACATAAATATTACCGGTAGCATCGATAACCACTTCACTACGGGCATCATCTCCATAATTACGCAATAATATAGAGGTTCCCGTCTGACGGTTTTCGTTGATATTCACCCCTTCATCTTCAGGACTGGCAATAATCAGCGAGCCAATAATACCACTACCGCTGGCATTCAGTTTGGTGATGGCAATATCCCAGCCTCCTCTTGTTCCGACTATAGTACCGGGATAATTAGAAGAAGTTGTTCTGCCGGAAATCACCAGGTTGCCCGAAGGGTCTACAAATAAGCTATGTGGCTGTTCTAACCCATTGCCTCCCAGGTAGGTGGCATAAATCAGGGAACGTCCGTTGGATGCAAATTTACTGATCCCGATATCAAATGTACCACCACCATAAGTGGTTTGCAATGCACCTGTGGTAACTGGATAACCTACATTAAAAACGATCCCGCCTCCGTAGAAACACCCCTGTGCATCATAAGTGGCCGTAAAGCCCCAGTTGTCTGCAGTGGAACCTGATACTGTAGAAAAAACATAAGAAGGATCTATAACCAGCGGGTAAGCATCATTGTACTTACCGGATACCTTAAAACGCAGCTTATTGCCGCTTAATGAATAAGAAACCTTTACGCTTACACGTTCATTATCAATATACTGATAAGCAAATGGCATCTGCTCTGTAATGGTACCTACAGAAGTGGTGATGATCAACTGCTCTTTTTTGATCTCCATTTTATCTACTCCGGTATACTCCAGTTGTATAAGGGAAGGATCTGCACCCGCTTGCACAATGAGGTCATATTTAAGCACGGAGGACTCTGAGTACACCTGCATATCTATGCCGGGATATAATGATTTATAATTAACGAGTTGATACGATTTTACACCGGAACGCCATTTGGAAGGATCATTACCAATCAGATAATTGGCATAACTGTCTGCCGCTTTATCAGGTACAACTTCCGGATTGGCAGATGCATTCACGAAAGTAACTTCATATGCATGCCCTTTTACATCAGGTATTGTACCCGTTGCTGTGGTTTCAGTAGCTGCGGCTGCAGCATTGTTCTTAAAAGCTGTACGTCCTGAGGGATCAACACTGTAAGTGGTATCATGCACATGGCCGTGGATCTTATCTTTCAATCGATCACGGTCTGCTTTATCCTGCAATACAAACATAAAACCGGTACGCTTTAAAAAAGCGGCCCCTCCTCCCATATCTGTTTTGAATAAAAAATCTCCTGTCCACTGTCCTTTATTTTCAGTGAAGAGCAAAGGCTTATTATCGTAAAACTGCTGTGCTTGTGCCTGCGCGATAGCCTGATCACTGGCAAACAGCGAGAAGAAGAAAGCTAAACAGCCTATAGGGAAAGTAAGATTCAACGGAAAAGATTTAATTTTTGTACTGGAAAAACAAGTTTTTATACTTATAAACGCTGGTGCCGGTACTATTATTACAGCAATAACAACGCCAATCTCAGCATATAATCGTCCCTATAAACACTTCCTGGTTTTAGATATCTAAAACAGGCATGAGTTTAAAACGTACGCACTCTAAATTTAGTTACACGAATCAGTTTATAACGTCATATATTAATGAAAATCATTAATATAATAAATTGGCAGGCTAAAAGATTTAATAATGGTCAATATTACTTTTTCTCATTATATCTGAGCATGGCTTTAATAAAGGTACATCCTATTTGATTTATGCTGGCAATTTTAACCATCTCACATATACGAACCACGCTAATTTCCTTATCCGACAAAGTCCCTCTTATAATAAACGAGAAAAACCAGATCTACATCTGTGAAATCCAACCTATTTTTAAAATTTCTTTAGAATTACTGTGTTAATTTGAAGTTGATAACAACCGGCTTGTTATATAACAAAATAACTCTACATGTGGAGATATTATGCACTTCTGTCAGCCCTTTTTGCTGGCCTTACCGCTATTCTTGCTAAAATAGGAATGAAAGGTATTAACGGCAATGTGGCTACAGCTATCAGAACCGTGGTGATCCTGTTCATTTCCTGGGGAATTGTGCTCGCGGCCGGAGAGTTCAGGGAGTTAAAAACCCTGACAAAGAATAACTTACTATTTTTGCTGTTGTCTGGCGTAGCCACCGGGCTTTCCTGGATCTTTTATTTCAAGGCACTGGAAACAGGGCCCGTTTCCAAAGTTGCGCCCATAGATAAGTTAAGCGTAGCCATAGCTATAGGACTTTCTATTGTAATACTTAAGGAGTCCGTTGACTGGAAAACAATTGCAGGTGCCTTATTAATCATCACAGGTACTATTACCCTGATACGTTAATGTCATGAAATTACTGTTGGTTGAGGATGAACCTTTGTTGTTGGAGGAAATGGAAAATTATCTGACAGAGCAGGGATACCTTTGTGAGAAGGCCTCTACTTTTAAAGAAGGAGAAGATAAGATCAATTTATACGATTACGATGCCATCATTCTGGATATTAACCTGCCAGGCGGTACCGGTCTTCAACTGCTCAAATTACTAAAAAACCAGCACCGGGATACCGGGATATTGATAGTGTCTGCCAAAGATTCCCTGACAGATAAATTAACAGGCCTGGAAATGGGGGCTGACGACTACCTTACCAAACCATTTCATCTGGAAGAACTCAATGCCAGGATTAATGCCCTGCTGAGAAGAAAATCTTTTAATGGTCATAGCAAAATTGTAATAGACCACCTGGAAATTGATACCGCTGCCCATGAGGTACGCGGCAAAAATGAAATCATTAATCTTACCAAAAAAGAATACCAGCTGCTACTCTACTTCATCATTAATAAAAACCGGGTGGTGAGCAAACAATCTATTGCAGAACATTTATGGGGCGATCACTATGATATGGTTGATAATTATGACATTGTATACGTGCATACAATGAACCTGCGTAAAAAAATCACTGCATCTACAGGTACCGATTACATTAAAACTGTATATGGAATCGGCTATAAATTTACGCAATCATGAAATTACTGTATAAGACAACGAGAGACTTCCTGCTGGTGACTATCATAATAATGACCATCGCGGGGGTAGGGATATATCTATTACTGAAAAAGGAAGTAAAAGATGAAATGAATGAACAACTGGTATTCCAGACAGAATTAGCCATTAAACAAATGCAAAAAGGGAAACCGGCAAGTGACCCTTTCATAAGTATTACGCCTACCACAAACTCTCTAAGTTTAAAGCCGGTATACAAGGATACAGTAATATTTGACCAGGTTCAACAGGAAAATGAGGACTATCATTATCTGGAAATTGTTAAAGAGATTAATGGACAACATTATCATATTAAAGCAATGACCACCTATGTGGGCTGGGGGGAATACTATAAAACCATCTTTTACTTACTGCTGGCAGCCATCATTCTACTGGCCGGCTCAGGTGTATTAATCAATTACTTTTCCAATAAAAAGATCTGGAAACCATTCTGTCAAAACCTGGAACAACTGAAAAACTATTCAGTCAGCACCTCCACTCCTCTTCAGTTATACGACTCTCCTATCACAGAATTTAAAGAATTACAAGCTGCCCTTAAAGATCTAACCGAACGCAGTCATAGGGAATATATGGCCCTCCGGGAATTTACCGAAAACGCCTCCCACGAAATTCAAACGCCACTTGGTATTATTCAATCCAAACTCGACAGGCTAAGTCAATTGGAAGTAACGGAGGAAATGGCCAGATATATTGTGCAGGCAAAATCGGGCGTGGAAAGGTTAAGCAAAATGAATAAAAACCTCTTACTCCTGGCAAAACTGGATAACCAGATTTTTGAGGATAAACAGACCGTTGATCTGCAGGAAGTACTTGAACAGCATCTGTACTTAATGGAAGATTTATTTGCTGCTAAAAACATTGAGATAAAGACTCATATCAATAAAGAAACAATTATCGCAAATCTGTATTTATGCGATGTGCTTATATCCAACCTCTTTTCTAATGTACTACGTTACACCGAACAGGGCGGGCATGCTGGTATCCTCCTGCAATCCGGGCAACTGATAATTTCTAATTCCGGTAATCCCCTGGATTTCCCTTCCGATCAGTTGTTCAACCGGTTTAAGAAAAGCAACAACGCTGTTCAGTCCAATGGATTAGGTCTTGCTATCGTTCAACAAATCTGCATGGTAAGCGGATGGAATATTCATTACCACTACCTGGATCACACACATGTATTCAGCGTGCACTTTTAGACATTGTCTCTATACTTTAGAATGTATATAGATTCAGGATGTACGTTTACATCGTCATTACATTTTCTCTAAAATTTAATCCTTTACAATGAGCAGATATCTTGTTGGATTAACAGATATTTTTATCGCTGCGTTTATACATATACAGGAAGGCAAATAATACAGCATGATCAATTATAAGAAATACCCCTTCCTGCTGATCTTTCTTATTCCTTTGCAACTACTGGCACAACAAAAGGATATGGATTATTATATTGAACAGGGCTTACAAAATAGTCCCGTGCTCAGGAATTATCAGTACCAGGCACAGAGCACTAAAATTGACAGCCAGTTGTTAAGAGCTACCTTCCGGCCACAGGTTAACAGTAATAACACAGGCACCTATGCCCCCACTGTAAATGGCTGGGGGTATGATGGCGCACTATCGAACCTGCATACTTTCACTTCTCTCATTGGTGTATCACAAACCGTGATTGGCAGGAACAATATTAACAATCAGTACCTCTCTATCCAGTTACAAAATCTTGGATTGCAAAACCAGGGGAAAATATCTGCGCAGGACTTAAGGAAGAGTATCACCCAGCAATATATAACAACATATGGGGACCTGCTCCAGATAGATTTTAACAGTGAAATATTTACGCTCCTGAAAGCAGAAGATATTATTCTGAAAAGACTGGCTGAAAAAGGAGTGTATAAACAAACAGATTATTTATCCTTCCTGGTAAACCTTCAGCAACAGGAATCAATGATCAGTCAGTTGCGCATTCAGTATCAGAATGATTTTGCTACCTTAAATTATATCACCGGGTTAAATGATACTGCTTATACCGTATTACCAGCACCCAACATTAGTATAACACAACTACCCGACCTGCAGCAAACAATCTTTTATGAGCAGTTTAAGCTGGACAGTTTAAAGATAAAAGTGGATGATCAACAAATTGATTACAGCTATAAACCCAAAGTTGATCTCTTCGCAGATGGTGGTTATAACTCTTCCTTTGCTGTCACTCCCTACAAGAATTTCGGAGTAAGTGCAGGTGTATCCGTAATCGTGCCTATCTATGATGGGAAGCAGCGAAAAATGAAACATCAGAAGCTTTCCATTTCAGAACAAAACCGAAGTGCACAAAGAGATTTTTTCACAACGCAATATCATCAGCAGCTGGATCAGTTAGCACAGCAACTATCGCTTACCGAACAATTAATACAGCAAACTGCTATCCGGATAAGTTATGCAGAAGGATTGATAAAAGCACAAAAGCAACAATTGATAACAGGCGATGTACACATTGCAGATTATATCATTGCCATCAGTAATTATCTCAATGCAAAAAATATTATCACGCAGAACACTATCAATAAGTGGCAGATCATTAATCAGATCAACTACTGGAATCAAAAAATGTAACGCAATATGATGAAACAGGCTGCTATCTTTTTATTTTGTTTTGCGCTTGCTGCGATAACAGCATGTGACTCTCATCCGGATACGGCTGTTGAAGACACATCAGAGGCCGGTGTGCCGGTAACTATAACCAGCATTTCAACCGGGCCAATGACGGAAAACATTGAACTGAATGCTACTTCCTCTTTTCAGTTAAAAACATATATTAAAGCCAATACAACAGGATACCTGCAAGCAGTAAATGTCTATATAGGCGAGTACATCAGTAAGGGACAGGAAATATTTGTAATTAAAACGAAAGAAGCGGAGGCACTGGGAAATACAATCAACGCCCTGGATTCGTCTTTTCGTTTTACAGGTTTACTACATATTAAATCTCCTGGTAGCGGTTATGTTTCTACACTCACTTATAAAAAAGGAGATTATGTGCAGGATGGAGAGCAACTGGCTGTGATCAGTGATAAGAACAGTTTTGCTTTCCTGCTTGACATTCCTTACGAATTAAAGTCTTACCTCAACAGCAATAAAAATATCGTCATCAAATTACCGGATGGTACACGGCTGAATGGTTATGTTGCTTCTTCCATGCCTTCAGTTGATCCGGTAGCGCAAACACAGAGCATCGTGATAAAAGTAAATACTGATCAGCAGATACCGGAAGGGTTAATTGCAAAAGCAGTATTGGTAAAAGAAGCAAAAGAAAACACAATCTCACTGCCGAAAGAAGCGGTGTTAACAAATGAAACGCAGACTTCCTTCTGGATAATGAAACTAACAGACAGTGTGACAGCTGTAAGAGTTCCCGTTAAAAAAGGATTGGAAAATGGAAGTATGGTAGAGATTCTTTCTCCTGCATTTTCTGTCAATGATAAGATTTTACTTACCGGAAATTACGGTCTTTCAGATACCGCAAAAGTATCGGTTAAATAACTGCACCTGATGAAGATTTCCTTTACAGCATATAAACACCCGGTAACAGTTGTACTGGCTATTATTATTTTAGGAGGCATGTTTGCTTATAGCAGATTGCAATCAGCCTTATTTCCGGAAATTACTTTCCCTAAAATAAAGATCATTGCAGATGCCGGTCAGCAGCCTGTAAATAAGATGATGATCACCGTAACCCGTGAGCTGGAGAATGCAGTAAAGCAGGTACCGGATCTGCAAATGATTCGTAGTACTACCAGTCGTGGCAGTTGTGAAATAAGTGCTTTCATGAATTGGAATGCTGATATAGATGTAAGTCAGCAACGCATTGAATCCAAAATCAGCGAGATAAAAAATATACTGCCGCCGGAAGTACAAATCACTGTTGAAAGGATGAACCCTTCCATACTCCCTGTGATTGGATATACTCTGGAAGCACCGGGTATGACGCCCATTGAAGCAAAGCTACTTGCTATCTACACCATCAAACCATTTTTGTCGCAGGTAGAAGGGGTTAGTGAGGTCCGCGTGGCAGGTGGTAAAACAAAAGAGTACTGGCTTATTTTGAACATTGGTAAAATGAATGCGCTGGGCCTGACTTCCGACGCTATTACCACTGCGCTGAATCAAACCAATTTCATTCAATCAAATGGTTATTTATCAGATTACAGGCAAATGTATCTAACGGTAACGGATGCGCTGGTGGATACTAAAGATAAATTAGAGAACCTTGTTATTAAAAATGATGGCAAGCGGATTATAACACTTCATGATATTGCTGACATAGAAATACAGGAAGCAAAAGAGTATGTAAAAATAAATGCTAACGGGCATAATGCTATTTTACTTTCTGTAATAAAACAGCCAAATGCAAACCTGGTTGACCTCTCAGAAAAAATGGCAAAAAAGGTGGCAGAACTCCGTACTATCCTACCCAAAGGAGTAATCATTCAGCCAGATTATGTACAGGCAGATTTTGTAAATGATGCCATTAGAAGTGTGACCGATAGTTTGTGGATCGGGCTGGTTCTTGCAATCATTGTAGCAATTATTTTCCTGCGTTCATTAAAGGCAAGTTTGGTTATCCTGATCACCATACCCGTTACGCTGTTAATGACGTTGATTGTTTTATATGCTACCAGACAAACCTTCAACATTATGACACTCGGGGCTATTGCCGCTGCCATCGGGTTAATCATAGATGATGCTATTGTGGTAGTAGAACAAATTCATCGTACGCATGAGGAACATCCGGAAGAACCAACTACCAGTCTTCTACAAAAGGCCATTAGCTATTTATTACCAGCGATGGTAGGATCATCACTTAGTACAATCGTGATTTTTCTTCCATTTATGCTGATGACAGGAGTAGCAGGCGCCTATTTTAAAATAATGACCGATACCATGATCATCACATTGGTATGTTCATTCTTTGTAACCTGGATAGGGTTGCCGGTTATTTATTTATTATTCAGCCGAAATGAAGGTAAAATGCCTGCTAAGAATATCAGGAATGAAAGCAGTATACATCATCTGAACTGGGTAGCTTTTTTCATAAAGCGCCCCATTATCAGCATATTGTTTATGTTATTCCTGGCGGGTTCTATTTACTTTATATTACCCAGACTGGAAACCGGTTTTTTGCCGGAAATGGATGAAGGAAGTATTGTACTGGATTATAGTTCACCGCCAGGAACTTCACTGGAAGAGACTGACCGCATGCTCAGGGAAGTGGAAAAAATCATCACTAAAATTCCTGAGGTAGCAACCTACACCAGGAGAACTGGTACACAAATGGGATTCTTTATAACAGAACCTAACCGTGGTGATTACCTGATACAATTAAAGAAGAACAGAAACAAAACAACCAACGATATAATTGATGAAATAAGAACCAGCGTAGAAGCTTCACAACCTGCATTACGCATAGATTTTGGACAGGTTATTGGTGATATGCTGGGTGATTTAATGACATCAGTACAACCAATTGAGGTTAAAATATTCGGTAATGACCAGCTAAAATTACAGGCATTATCAAAGCAGGTAGCCAATGTGATTGAGAATGTGAAAGGTACGGCAGATGTGTTTGATGGTATTGTGATTGCAGGGCCATCTATCTCCATTAAACCACAAGCGGTAACTCTGGCACAATATGGGATTACGCCTGCCAATCTGCAGTACCAGCTTCAAACCGCACTGGAAGGAAATGTGGTGGGTACCGTTTTTAATAAACAACAAATCTCTTCTATACGACTGGTATATCCAGGCAACCGGAATTTAAGTGTGGAAGATATTAAACGACTACAGATATCTTTACCAAACGGAAAACTTACACCCATTACTAACCTGGCAAGTGTGAAAGTAAATGCAGGAGATGCAGAAATTGAACGGGAGAATTTACAGTCAATGGGAGTGGTGACCGGCCGACTGGACAACCGGGATCTGGGCAGTGTAATGAGAGATATTCAAAAGGAAGTGGGAGCCCGTATAACGTTACCCATAGGTTATCACATCGAATATGGAGGCACTTATGCCGATCAGAAAAAATCTTTCAATGAGCTACTGATAATTCTGATAACAAGCTGCCTGCTGGTATTTGGTGTTATACTATTTTTATTCCGGAGTTTCAGAGAGGCATTACTGATATTGCTGATTGCAGTACTGGGTATTAGTGGTAGTTATCTGGGCTTATATCTTACTAACACTCCCCTTAACGTAGGTAGTTATACCGGTCTCATTATGATTGTTGGTATCATTGGTGAAAATGCCATTTTTACTTTTCTTCAGTTCAGAGAGTCAATGATGAAAAGTAATAACGTTGAAGAAGCTATTGTTTATTCTATTTCAGTAAGGTTACGTCCCAAATTAATGACAGCATTAGGGGCCATCATTGCATTAATGCCACTTGCTCTGGGAATCGGAACAGGTGCACAATTACACCAGCCACTAGCCATTGCCGTGATTGGAGGTTTTATAGTAGCATTACCGCTGTTGCTGATAGTGCTGCCAAGTTTGATGTATGCAGTGTTTAAGAATAAACAATAGAATATTTTTAAGAGATTGACCATGATACTCCGGAGGAGTTGCTGGTTATGGGAGTAATTTAAGAGATTTTACTCCACTGGGATTTCCCCAGTTGTGCAGATAAAAATTGTTGTAAAGGTTGATTTTCCGGTAGTGTAAGATCTGGATCTTCCTGCAAAATTTTCTCTGCGCTGGCACGGGCAGCTTCCAGCACAGCCCTGTCGGCAACAATATCTGCCAGTTTAAGATCCAGCAATCCACTTTGACGGGTACCTTCGATATCGCCGGGACCACGTAGTTCCATATCTTTTTCGGAGATCAGGAAACCATCGTTGGTTTGTACCATCACACCGATACGTTCTTTGCCATCATGCCCCAGTTTATTGCCCGTCATCAGGATGCAATAGGACTGTTCAGCACCTCTTCCCACTCTACCCCTCAACTGGTGCAGCTGGGAAAGACCGAAACGCTCGGTGCTTTCTATCACCATTACAGAAGCATTGGGTACGTTTACGCCTACTTCTATCACGGTGGTAGCCACCATGATCTGCGTGTCGCCAGTCACAAAACGGTGCATGTTTGCGTCCTTCATATCTGCCGGCTGCCGGCCGTGCACCATACTGATATAATATCTCGGTTCAGGAAAAAAGGCTTTCACTTCTTCATACCCTTTCATCAGGTTCTCATAATCAAGTGTTTCCGATTCTTCAATTAACGGATACACGATATATGCCTGCCTGCCTTTTCCTATTTCCTCTTTTATAAAATCCATTACCTGCGGACGTTGAAACTCTGTGCGGTGTACCGTCGTGATGGGTTTACGGCCCGGTGGCAGTTCATCAATCACAGAAACATCCAGATCACCGTATACCGTCATGGCCAGTGTACGCGGGATAGGCGTAGCCGTCATTACCAGGATATGCGGCGGCATCACATTCTTTTGCCAAAGCCGGGCACGCTGGGCCACACCAAAGCGATGTTGCTCATCCACAATAGCCATTCCCAGGTTTTTGAACTCCACCTGATTTTCCAGTAAGGCATGTGTGCCTATCAGCAGGTGGATTTCTCCGGATGCTACATCTTTCAAGATTTGTTTACGTGCCTTTCCTTTAATACTACCAGTGAGCAATGCCACTTTTACCTGCATTTTTTCCAGCAATGCTGAAATGCTTTTATAGTGCTGCTGTGATAATATTTCGGTAGGAGCCATTAAACAGGCCTGGAAGCCGTTATCTACTGCCAGCAACATTGTTAACAGCGCCACCATTGTTTTACCGCTGCCCACATCTCCCTGGATCAGCCGGTTCATTTGCCTGCCTGTTACGGTATCCTGACGGATCTCTTTCAGTACCCGTTTCTGAGCGCCGGTAAGAGAAAAAGGCAGGTGTTCATTGTAGAATGTATTGAATGCATCGCCAACAAGGTTGAAAATGAAACCATGTGACTGCTGTTGTCGTCTTATTTTAAGCCGGCAGATCCTGATCTGTGCAAGGAATAACTCTTCGAACTTCAGCCTGCGCCTGGCCTGCTGCGCATCTTCTTCTCCGGCAGGAAGGTGGATCTTAAAGAAAGCCTTTGAACGGTCCATCAACCGGTATTGTTCCAGCACTGGCAGAGGTATGTTTTCCTGGATTTCCTGTGGAGACATTTGTTCCAGCAGGTTTTTTGTCAGCTTTCCGATTGCCTTGGCCGTGAGCCCCCGGGCTTTCAGTTTCTCGGTGGTATAATACACCGGCTCCAGGAATTGCTTACCCGCAACAATCTCTCCGGTGAGCAGGTCCATTTCAGGATGTGACATCTGAAGGTAACCGTTAAACAGAGACAGCTTACCAAACACCAGGTAGGCAGTATTTAACTGTAGCGATTTCTCCATCCATTGCCATCCCTGGAACCATATCAGGGAGATTTCCCCGGTTTCGTCTTTCAGGGTTGCTACGAGTCTTTTTGCGCGGTTCTCTCCCACTACTTCCAGGCGGGTAATCCGTCCTCTTATCTGCACATAGTCCATCTGTCCGTGTAAACTGATGATCTTTTCCACTTTGGTACGGTCTACATACCTGAATGGAAAATAGTCCAGCAGATCACGGAAGGTATGCAGGCTGATTTCTTTACGCAACAGTTCCCCCCGCTGCGGCCCTACTCCTTTCAGATACTCTATGGGATTGGATAATATGGAAGTTACTGTAGCGATGATTTTAGTATTCGGGTACAAAAATACCTTTTGTGGAAGACATGATTACTACAAACTCAGACTCCGTCAGGAGTCTCCTGTTTGTAATAATTTAACAGGGGACTCTTAACGGAGCCAAATGTAGTGATATAAGATAAGCCATTTTTATGCACAGGCAACTCCTCGGAGTTTTCCTGTCAGCTTCTCTATAATTTGTTTTGTGATCAGTTATTCAACTTCCACTTTACCTTCTACGAATTGCTTCATCCATTCTGTAGTAACGGATTTAGGTCTTTCGAGAGAGAAACCAAGCGCACGGTCCCAACACAGGGAGGCCAATACACCCAATGCGCGGGAAACACCAAACAATACGGTATAGAACTCATATTCTACCAGTCCGTAATGCACCAGCAAAGCGCCGGAATGTGCATCCACATTAGGCCAAGGGTTCTTTACTTTACCCAGATCTTCTAAGATTGGCGGAACGGTTTCATATACCAGCCAAACGATTTTTACCAGCTCATCGTCAGACAGGTGTTTCTTTGCAAACTCCATCTGTGCGGTAAAGCGTGGATCTGTTTTACGCAGTACGGCGTGACCATAACCTGGTACAACCTTACCTTCAGAAAGTGTTTTACGTACGTAGTCAGCGATCTGCTCTTTGGTAGGCATGCCACCACCGAGTTCTTCGCGCATGCTCAGTATCCATTTGATCACTTCCTGGTTTGCGAGGCCATGCAGCGGACCTGCCAGGCCATTCATACCAGCAGCAAAAGAAAGGTAGGCATCACTGAGGGCAGAACCCACCAGGTGGGTAGTATGTGCACTCACGTTACCACCTTCATGGTCTGCGTGGATAGTCATATACAGGCGCATCAGTTCTCTGAAACCTTCATCAGAATAACCCAGCATATGTGCAAAGTTACCTGCCCAGTCCAGCAATCCATTAGGCTGAATATGATTTCCACCTTTGTATTTGCGGCGATAGATATATGCGGCTATACGTGGCAAACGGGCAATGAGGTCCATTGCATCGTCGTACATATAGCTCCAGTAGTCTTTTTTATTGATCCCTTCCCCATAGGCTTTTGCAAAAGCAGATTCTGTTTGCATAGCCATTACACCCACAGTGAACATTGTCATAGGGTGAGTGGTAATAGGCAATGCTTCTATAGCATCAAAAACGTGGTTGGGTACATGTGAGCGGCGGCCCCACTGGCTTGATAAGTGTTGTACATCAGCTTCAGTAGGCAGTTCGCCTATCAGCATCAGGTAAAATAATCCTTCCGGCAATGGCTCAGCACCATTGGGTGCTTTTGGCATTTTTTCACGTAACTCCGGAATAGAATAACCGCGGAACCGGATACCTTCATTGGCATCCAATAATGATGTTTCTGTAACCAAACCTGTTATACCACGCATTCCCTGGTAAACCTGTGCTAACGTAACATCCTCTATCTTCCTGGTGCCATGGTTCTTCACGAGGTCTTTTACTTCGGCGTTGAGCTCATCGGCCTTTACCTTGAATTTTTCTTTTATATACCCCATTTTAAACTGTTGATTTGGTAATAATAACAAAAAATCGATCGATTGTCAAAAGTAATGATTTGTTAATGAACTTAACAGCTCCCGATCAAGGTTTTGAAGGAAACTACAGCCAGAGCACATCACAAATTATTGGCTATCAATATACTAAAAGATATGTTTATTGCATAAGCAATGTATTAAAGAAATGTGAATTTTTATTTGGGCGCTCTGAAATACAACCAGAATGCAAGGAGTCCGAACATAAAATTGGGAATCCAGACCGCCAGTAGCGGGTTCAGGTCTGCTTTAATAGAAAACACCGTGGAAAATTGCAGGAAGATAATATAGCTGGCGCTGATCACAATTCCAACGGCCAGGTGTAACCCACTTCCTCCCCTTACTTTCTTTGACGCAATAATGGCTCCTATGAGGGTAAGGATCACTACTGCCGCGGCGGAAGAGGTACGCCGGTATCTTTCAACATATAATACATTCAGTCCTTCTGCCCCTTTCAGTTCCTCCCTGTTGATATAACGGTTCAGTTCCGGAGTGGTCATAGCCTGCTCTTTGTTTTTTTCTTCCTTCATTTCTTCCGGTCGCAGGCGGATACTGATAGAGGTATCCGGGCTGTTCACCCAATGTTCTTTCAATCCATCAATAGTACGGATGGTTACAAAGTTGAGTTTCCACTTTTTAGTGACGGAATCCCAGGCAATACGGTCTGCTTTCAGTTTACGGAACATTTGTTGTCCACGGATATCTTCCAGCATAAAGTTCCCGCCGCTTTTATAATTGGGATCATAAGAACCGAAGGTAATATAGGTAAAGCTGTCGATACGCATGGTTTTGTCGTAGATATTCTGCTGGGTCTTCTTCCTGTCTACATACTCACTCTCAAATTTATTCCGGACACGATTAGCAGTAGGTACCGTCCAGCGGTTACCTGCCCATAACAGTGTACCAAACAGGAAAGCGCCTACCCAGTAAGGGCGTAAAAAGCGCCGGAAGCTTACCCCGCTGCACAAAATAGCAACGATTTCCGTCCGGTAAGCCATTTTGGAGGTAAAAAAGATCACTGATATAAAAATAAACAGGGGGAATAACAGGGCAGCTATATATGGTATAAAACCAAAGTAATAATCTACCACAATCCTGTATAAGGACAGGTTACTGTTCATAAAGTCATCAATCTTTTCAGTTATATCTATCACGATGGATATAACGAGCAGGATTGACAACGAATAAATGAAAGTACTTATGAACTTGCGTAATATATACCAGTCGATCTTAGTCATAATATATAGGCAAAATAATAAATAATATGAAAGGGCAGCTATAAAGCTTTTGTTAAAACCCTTCATAGAAGCCTCCTTAAATTAGAGGGCTATAATCTTGTCTTCAATTGTGGCACCATTCTCTCTTTCCAGCCGGCAAAAGTGCCTGCCAGAATCTGTTCCCTTGCTACTTTTACCAGTTCAAGGTAAAAGGCCAGGTTGTGAATACTGGCTAATTGCATTCCCAGGAATTCTCCGGCAGCAAAAAGATGCCGCAGATAAGCCCTGGAATACTGGCGGCTGGCAAAGCAGTCGGTACTTTCAGCAATAGGAGAAAAATCGGTTGCCCATTTCTTATTCTTAATATTGATTACTCCTTCCCAGGTGAACAGCATTCCATTGCGACCGTTCCTTGTTGGCATCACGCAATCGAACATATCCACACCCAACGCAATGTTTTCCAGGATATTCCAGGGAGTGCCCACGCCCATCAGGTAACGGGGTTTATGAGCCGGGAGGATGTCGCATACCAGACCGCACATTTCGTACATATCCTGTTCTGGCTCTCCTACACTCAGTCCACCGATAGCGTTACCCGCGCATTCACGGGCAGCAATTTCGGTAGCAGAAATAGTACGCAGGTCTTTATAGGTACTACCCTGCACTATGGGAAACAATGTTTGTTCATGTCCATAGGAAGGCTCTGTTTCTCCCAGGCGTTTTATACAGCGATCCAGCCAGCGGTGGGTCAGTTCCATCGACTTGCGGGCATAACGGTATTCTGAAGGGTAAGGCGGGCATTCATCAAAAGCCATAATGATATCGGCCCCGATGGTCCTCTGAATATCCATCACATTTTCAGGAGTAAAAAGGTGTTTGGAGCCATCTATATGTGACTGGAACATTACTCCTTCTTCCTTGATTTTACGGTTGGCAGCCAGTGAAAATACCTGGTAACCACCACTATCTGTCAGCAACGGCCGGTCCCAGCCATTAAACTTATGCAGTCCGCCTGCCAGGGAAAGTACTTCCAGTCCGGGCCGAAGGTATAAATGATAGGTATTTCCCAGTATGATCTGTGCATTGATGTCTGTACGCAACTGTTCCTGCGTTACAGCCTTCACGCTGCCCACTGTACCTACCGGCATAAAAATAGGTGTTTCGATAACGCCATGGCCGGTAGTAATCACTCCTGCGCGCGCTTTGCTGCCGCTGTCTGTTGTTTTCAGTTCAAAAATCATCTCTTTACAAGTTCAGTAGGGTTTTATTTCCCCCCTTTGGTTGGGGGAAAATGAAACCCTACCCTGTTTTCAGGGGGCAAAAATAAGGGAAAAGATACTTAATGCTGAATACAGGTTGCAACAGGCTTAAGGCAATACACATTTTGTGCATAATCTTTTTTTTCCACAGACACATACAAATAATCAAAATCATATATATTTGCTATGCTATGTTGTATAACTTGGGCTTAATAGCCTTTTACTGTTTTGCTACTATTGCAGGCTTACAGATACTGTATTACCTGATTTTCTTTTCCCGGGTAGCCTTTTATCGCCGTACCTTCGATAATGACCACGAACCGGAGCTGCAATGCTCTGTCATCATCTGTGCAAAAGATGAAGAGATGAATCTCCAGCGGAATCTCCCGTCTGTACTACAACAACGCTATCATGGCCCAAAGAACCCGGCGTATGAAGTAATTGTGGTAAATGACAATTCGGAGGATGATTCCAAATATTACCTGCGTTCTATAGAACCCGGATACCCTCATTACCGGCATATAGAGATCATGCAGCCCGCCAAATTCATTCCAGGTAAAAAATATCCGCTGTCAATGGGTTTAAGGAGTGCTAATTATGAAAATGTGCTGCTGACAGATGCCGATTGCAAACCTGCGAGTACTTACTGGTTATCTTTTATGAGCCAGGGATTTACCAATGGGAAGGAGATTGTGCTGGGTTACAGTCCTTATATTAAAAAACCGGGGCTGCTGAATAAGGTGATCCGTTATGAAACCTATTTCAGTGCTTTACAATATCTTTCTTTTGCCCTCAGCGGTATTACTTATATGGGTGTAGGCCGTAACCTGGCTTATAAACGTGAGTTGTTTTTCCGTATGAAAGGTTTCACCTCTCACCATCACCTGGCTTCCGGCGATGATGACCTTTTTGTAAACGCTGCTGCTACCCGTAATAATGTAGGCGTTGTGATTAACAAAAAAGCCTTTACCTATTCGGAACCTAAAACAAGCTGGCGTAGCTGGTTCCAGCAAAAAACAAGGCATATGTCTACCGGGAAACACTACCGGTTTGCGCATAAATTCCTGCTGGGTCTCTTTTCACTGAGCCACTTCTTGTTTTACCCGACTTTTATAGCTGCCTTGTTTTACCATCCTTTATGGATCTATACAGTAAGCATTTTCGGGTTTAAATTCGTTTTACAATCAGTGATCACTTTCCTGGCCATGCGTAAGCTGGATGAAGCTGATCTTTTCAAGTTCAGCTGGTTTATGGACCTGTTCATGTTCCTTTATTATCTTATTCTTACACCCGCTTTAATGTTCAAGTCAAAGAACAAGTGGTAAACGATAAATTATTTTCTACTATAAACAGCAATGGCGCCAGACGGCGCCATTGCTGTTTATGCTATTATTCGTTCAAATTTGGGGGCTTGTTTGTAGATTGCACCTTTATTTAATATGGAAATGGAGATAGTACTGAAATACTTTTCGGATTTTACGGAAAAACAATTGCAGCAATTACAGGCATTGGGTGGGCTGTATAAAGAATGGAATGAGAAAATCAATGTGATATCCCGTAAGGATATTGATGCCCTGTATGAAAAGCATGTATTACATTCCCTGAGTATAGCTGCTATCGCCGACTTCCCTGCCAAAACACAGATCCTGGATCTTGGCACCGGTGGAGGATTTCCTGGTATTCCCCTGGCTATTTTCTTTCCTGAAGTAAGATTTCACCTTGTAGATTCTATTGGTAAAAAGATCAAAGTGGTGCAGGGCGTAGCAGAAGCGATTGGTTTACAGAATGTAACCACGGCACATTCCCGGGCCGAAGACATCAAAGACCGGAAGTTTGACCTGGTAGTATCCCGGGCGGTAGCTCCCCTGAAAGATTTATGGCACTGGAGTAAGCCCTTGCTGAAAAAAGCACCGGCTCATGAACAGGAACCCGGACTGATCTGTTTAAAGGGAGGTGATTTGAGCCAGGAAATATCCGAAAGCGGTTGCAGGCCCAAGATCACTAACATTTATAAGCTGTTCCCGGAAGAATTTTTCCAGGAAAAACATATTGTGGTAGTAAATAAATAATTGATTTTCAGTATATAGTCAGAAATAAACCAAAAAATCCCATAAAAACTTTGTAAACTGTAAAATATCAAGAAAGTTTTTTCGTCTCCATTACTAAGATGAAAGAATTGCTCCTAAATAAAACACCACTGGCTATGGCTGCAGAACAGAACGAGCGCATACAGGAAACGGTGCAGCAGGAGCGTAAGCGCTTACTTAACTTCATCAGAAAGAGGGTTAATAATGTAGCAGACGCGGAAGATATTTTACAGGATGTACTATACCAGTTTACAGAATACTCCAGGGTAGGCAGCCATATAGATTCCATCACCGCCTGGCTGTTTACAGTTACACGCAATAAAATTACCGACTGGTTCCGCAAAAAGCGGGAAACTACCTTCAGCGATCATACCCGTGAATTTGACGGAGAAGAAACCATGTTTCTTGCTGAAATAATCGCAGATCCTTCCGCCCAGAGTGATGCTCCCATGACCCGTAAGATTATGGCAGAAGCTATCATGGAAGCAATTGACGAATTGCCTGAAGATCAGCGTGTGGTTTTCCTCCAACACGAGATAGAAGGGAAATCTTTCAAAGAAATGTCTGCCGAAACCGGTGTATCCGTTAATACCTTATTATCGAGAAAGCGATATGCAGTGCTGTATTTGCGGGAACGGCTGGCAGAATTGTACCAGGAACTTTTAAAAAATTAAAAACATTAGATATGCATACGCGTAGAAAAATACCAAAGGTCTTCCATGTATTAAAATTCATGCTGCTGGGCGCCTTGTTCCTCACAGCATTAGGCCTTGGAGTAAGAGAATTATGGAACTGCCTGATACCTGACCTGTTTCATGGCCCTGTCATTACCTTCTGGCAGGCACTGGGTCTTTGTCTGCTCGGTAAACTATTGTTTGGCTGGCATGGTGGTGGAAGCTCCAGATGGGGTGTTGGGGCAAAAGAACAATGGCGGAAAAAAATGAAGGCACGTATGGAGCATATGACGGATGAAGAAAAAGAAAAGTTACGTGAACGCTTTAAACGTTGTATGCCTGACAGATATAACCGCTGGCGCGATAATGACGACTGGAACGAAGGAACAAAAGATACACAAACCAAACCTGAAACAAATCTATAGCCGTTATGCTCTCCCCTACTATTAATCACTCAACATTATATGCTATGATAGGGATCTTCAAAACCAATATAGCAACTCAGGAAGACAGGCAACACATTATACATGCCATCCGCCATAATTTTGAAGTAGGCCAATGTCATGTAGACCTTGAAGATTGTGATAAAGTATTGCGAATCACAGAAATGAAGGTGGAAGAGGATGCTGTGATCAATTTTGTACAGCAACATGGATTTGATTGTGCTATACTGGATTAAACATTATTCAGGACTGACTAAAAAGTAAAATGAAGGCGATTGCTAATGATCATTAGCAATCGCCTTCATTTTACTTTTTAGTCAGTCTTAATTCAATTCTAATTTATTATTACTCCTGTTTAAATCTGCCATCCTCAAACTTGGATCAATCTCCAGGGTTTTGATCTCACTCATTGGCAAATCCACTTCCACATCATAAGTCCTGTTTGTCCAGGCCCAGTAATCATGTACTATACGCGGAATACTGTTATCCTCATTCGGCTTCGCACCATACATCAGGGATAACGGTATATAATGCATTACTTTTTTACCATCCTTTGCTGTTACCAACAGATCTATGGGCATGGGCATATAGTCTACCCTGCGCAGCCTTACCACGGTTTTCCCGTTGTTCTCAAATACACTATCTATTCCATAATCAATGTGTTTGGTACTATATACAAAATACTGTTTGTACCAATCCAGTTGCAGACCACTCTGTATCTCCATTTCCCGGATAAAATCATTCGGATTAGGATGTTTGAAACGCCAGTCACGGTAATAGCGCAAGAGACCTTTATCGCGGTTTTCCTTACCTATAATATACCCCAGTTGTTCCAGGAATACGGCTCCTTTGGCATAAGCAGTTAAGCTATATCCGAAATTTGTATTGTAATGATCAGAGTGTGTGCTCATTGGTTCTTCGAACCCGCTGTTCACCAGGCTAAAATAACCATTGTACGAACCTGACTGAGCAGAAGGCCCCTTAGAGGAATCCCGTGTATAATAGATGATATTGTTCTCTGCAAAAGAGGTAAACCCTTCATCCATCCAGGGATAAAGGCCTTCATTGGTGGCCAGCATTCCCTGATACCAGCTATGCATCCATTCATGTGCAGCCAGTCCGTATAATCCTTCCAGTTTGCCATTTCCCATGATCAGGGTAGCCATTGGGTATTCCATACCACCATCTCCCCCCTGGATAAAAGAATAACTTTTATAAGGATAAGGGCCGTAATGCGATTTTATGAATGCATACATACGAGGTACCAATTTGGCAAACTCGGGCCAGGTATTTTTAGTAGCGTCATTCTCTATGTAAAAAAAATGTGCCCTGAAGCCATCCACTTCCTGGGTAATATGCTTGTAATCAGGATCTGCAGCCCAAACAAAGTCGTGTACATTTGGTGCTACAAAATGCCAGGTCAGTTTATCACCTTTGGGATGAATAACCCGGGTGCCGGGCATTTCATATCCATACCCTATCTGGTTGGGATTTTGCAGGTAACCAGTAGCGGCTACTACAAACTTCTTATCAATTGCAATCTTTACGTCAAAGTCGCCCCATACACCGTAAAATTCACGTGCCACATAAGGCGTAGGGTGCCATCCTTCATAATCATATTCGCACATCTTCGGGTACCATTGCGCCATGGAGTAATCCACTCCTTCGGAATTATTACGGCCACTACGCCTGATCTGTACAGGCACCTGGCATTCGAACTCCATTTCAAACACGGTAGTACTATGTGGCAATACCGGTTTTTTCAACGGCACTTCCAGGATTGTACCTATCACGTTATACGTTTGCGAAATACCATCCTGTTTTAAGGAAAGTATTTTTTCATAGCCAATCTGGTCTGGCTGCAGCTTTTCTATACGATCTGTTACGCGGGCATCCCAGTCATGTTTTCCATTTCCGTTTCTGTCTTTATACAGAATAGTTTTACCCAGTTCACGACTGCGAACGTCCATCATACTGCCAGGCTGAAAGGCATTCCAGTACAAATGATAAAATACCTTATACAGTGTATCCGGTGAATTATTGATATACTCCAGTTTCTGTTTACCGGTGAACCGGTTCGTAGGTACATCCATGTTAATGTCCATCGTGTACTTTACCCTTTGCTGCCAGCGGTCGGCCTGTGCGGCTGCACTCTGCCATCCGGATGCCATAAGGCATACCATCAGGCATTTTGCGACTGTCAATTGCTTCATTCCGAATATCAGTTTTATAATGAATAGTCTATCCCTTAAGATACTCCTTCTACGATTAATACAATCTCTCCTTTCACACCTTTTTCTTTAAAGTAATCATGTACTTCCTGTAAGGTACCCCGTTTGTTTTCTTCAAACATTTTAGTCAGCTCCCTGCTTACGCAGCAGTTACGGTCTGCACCAAAATACCCGATCAGGTCTTCCAGTGTTCTAACCAGCCTGTGAGGAGATTCATAAAATACCAGTGTACGCTCGTCTGTAGCCAGCTGCGTAAACAAGGTATGCCGGCCTTTTTTTAGCGGAGGAAATCCTTCAAAGGAGAAGCGGTTCATAGGAATACCGCTGTTTACGAGAGCAGGCACAAAAGCAGTAGCTCCCGGCAGACATTCTACCGGAACGCCGGCACGTACGCATTCACGTACCAGCAGGAAACCCGGATCAGAGATACCCGGCGTACCTGCATCAGTAATTAATGCCATGGTTTTGCCGGCCTGCATCTGTTGTACCAGGTGCTGTAATACTTTGTGTTCGTTATGCTGATGATAGGGAGTGATGGGTTTGTTAATGTTATAGTGCTTTAACAGCACCCCGGATGTGCGGGTATCTTCTGCCAGCACCAGTGCAGCATCTTCCAGCACCTTTATCGCACGGTATGTTATATCGGCCAGATTGCCTATGGGAGAAGGAACGAGATATAGCTTCGACATGATGAATATTTAGCAACAAGCCGCAAGCTACAAGCTACGAGAAGCTATAAGATGACAAGCTACAAGATGCAATACACCTTGTAGCTTGTAGCTTGCAGCTTATTGGATGTGTACTTCAAAAGACTCCATTACCTGGTTTGCCAGTAATTTCTGGCAGGCGGTTTCCGCCAGTTGCTGTGCTTCCTCTTTGGTAGCAGCATCTATCTGCAAAGTAATATGCTTACCTATTCTTACATCATGTACATGGCTGATACCCAGGTTTTTCAAACCACTCATAACCGCCTTGCCCTGCGGGTCCAGTAATTCTTTCAGCGGCATCACATTGATATGTGCAGTAAACGTCATTTCCTAAAAATTTTGACGCAAACCTAATACTTTAATCCCAAAAAACAAGTCGCTAATTACAAACAAAACCCTTGGAATGCATGCTGACACTCTATTTTCCAGCGTTCCCGGTTACAGGAGGTGCAATCACAGACAGCAATACATAGCAAACAAATACAAAGGGGACTGCAGCAAATTTCAGCAAAAATGCACCGGCCACTGCCAATATGATAAGTAAAATGCGGGGCCAGTTCTGCCCCATCTGAAGGTTTTTAAATTTAAGGCTCAGCATTGGTATTTCTGCTACCATCAGATAACACAGTAATACGATGATAGCGTACAATACCCATATATTCTGCAGGAAATGAGCCAGATTAAAGGGGTTATATAACATTATGAGCGGAAAAGATGCTACCAGCAGGCCAACTGCCGGTGTAGGCATCCCTATGAAATTTTCTGATTGCCGGGTGTCCAGGTTAAACTTAGCCAGCCGGTAAGCAGCAAAACAGGGAATCAGTAAAGCTGGGGCCAGGTTTACATAAGAAACATCAAATACCTCCGGCATTCTCATATACGCGCTACGCAACAAGCGGAACAGGATCATTCCCGGTACCAGACCAAAAGTGACCATATCAGCCAGGGAATCCAGTTCTTTCCCGAAAGGGGATTGCAACTTCAGCCACCTGGCAGCCAGGCCGTCCAGGAAGTCGAATATCCCCGCCAGCAATACAAGGGCTGAAGCCCAGTACACCGGCTCCGGATTGGTAATTGTATATTCCACTCCATTAAACTCTGCGATATACTGAGGAGCATGCAGGATAAAAATAATGGCCAATGCGCCACAAAACAGGTTGCCGAGTGTAAGGAAATTAGGAAGTTGTTTCATTGTTTTTATCTATCTAACCACAAACAGGGGCGCTGCCAACTGAGCGTTCATCTGATCCGCATTGCCAGCAGCACCCTGTTCATAACATAAATATATATACTATTTCTTCATCAAAGCTTCAATCTCATCTGCTGTTTCCGGAATATTTTTCATCAGGTCAATATTACCTTTTGCTGTCACCCAGATATTATTCTCAATACGTACGCCCATCTTCTCTTCCTCTATATAAATACCCGGTTCAACAGTGAGCACTGAATTTTCCGGAATAGGTTGGTAAAAAGATGGTCCCAGGTCATGAACATCCACACCCAGATGGTGAGAAATACCATGGTACAGGTATTTCCTGTATGCCGGTACTTCGGGGTCCTGATTCTTTATATCAGCATCAGTAATCAGTCCAAGTTTTACAAATTCTTTCCCCGCTTCCACACCTATCATTTCATGATATTTGCCAATCATCAATCCTGGTTTGAGAATAGACTTGGCATAGTTGTGCAGGTGCAGGCAGGCATCATACACCTGGCGCTGACGTGCTGAGAACTTACCATTTACCGGTACGGTACGGGTCAGATCGGCATTATAACCACCATAGGCAGCACCAAAGTCCATAAGGATGAGGTCTCCATCCTTGCATTCCTTGTTATTTGAATGATAGTGAAGGATACGGGCACTGTCACCGCTGGCAAGGATAGAACCATAAGCTTCTCCATCTGCTCTGTTGCGCAGGAACTCATGCAGGATCTCAGCATGAACCTCATGTTCCCATACACCAGGACGGATAAATTTCAATAACCTGCGGAAGGCTTTCTCCGTAATATCAATAGCTTGTTGCAGTATTTTTATTTCTTCCGGAGTTTTGGTAGCACGTAATTTTTTTAATATTACGGCTGCACGCAGATAATTGTGCAAAGGATAACGGCTACGCAGTTCGGCAGCATAACGGTAATCCTTTACCGGCACCAGGCTGCTTTTGCGGTTATTTTCATTTGTGTTCAGATAAATATTAGTCGCCTCATGAATCCATTGCTGCAATAATGCATCCAGGGTATCCAGCCACACTACATTACCAATGCCAGAAATTGCCAGGGCTTCGTCTTTACGCAGGCGATGCCCGTCCCATTTTTCTTTCAGCTCATTAGGACGCACAAGTACCAGTACTTCCCGGTATTTAGGATCCGGATTATCTGGGTATAATATCAACATTGTATCTTCCTGCTCCACACCTGTAAGCCAATAGAGGTCAGCATTCTGCTGGAATTTATGCAGCGCATCTCCATTGGTGGGCAATTCATCATTGGAATTAAAGATAGCAATGGATTGGGGTTGCATTTCTGCAACAAAACGCTGACGGTTCTTTATAAATGTCTGCGGGTCTAATGGCAAATTTTTCATATGAAACTTTTACGGTGGTGTCTGATTAAATGCGCGTCAAACCTACTGAAAATTCGCAAATATCATCGAATAATGAAATAACCGGGAGAGAACTGTAGTTAAACGGGAAATAGTAACCTTACCATATCATCGCAAACAATAGCCAGGAATGCAAATCTTTATAGTAAACAACAATTAGTAATATAATTTCTTATTGGAAACGGATAGTTGTGTATAGGCAAATTATAACGTTCTGCTAATAAGTTCGGAGAGAGTTCGGGATGTGTTCAGAGAGAGTAGCTAGTGAGTAGCACTTTTGGTAGGTGGTTGATCGGTGATTGATCGGTGATTGATCGGTCATGACCGACCAACCACCGATCAATCACCGATCAACCACCTACCAATCACCTACCAAACCTTGGAGACTCTAGCCACTTACTATGAAGTTTCCCCGAACACTCTCAGAGGTCTCCCCGAAGTCACTACCAATTAGAAATAAAGACAAATGAAGCGGTACTTGTGGAAAGGGCGGAAAATTTTGGAGAATCACGGCAGACAAGGTGGATTTATTGATCATTTCCAATCGGCGCTCCACATTTACTTCCCCCACAGCCATAACGGCCGCAGCTGTTGTAATCAGATTCAGGTTAATAAACGTATTTATACCCTTTTATCCTTGCCATTTTAGATAGTACAAGCACAGCCATTTTAGATATTCTTCAAACTAACATCCATTTAGCATCGAGAATATCTAAATTTATGCTAATTAGAGGCTAATAATTTGATAATATCAAAAAAGCACTAGTTTTGCTTATACACCAAAACAATCTTACTATGCAAGCTAGCAGCGTAAGGAATTCCGTTGCCGATCTTTCAATATTGGGGATCAGGCAGGCAGCTAATATCTACTACCAACTTGAGCCTTCAGTGCTGGTATCTCAAACATTATCACGCAGACAAGGGGCACTCACCAGTAGTGGTGCCTTGTCTGTGAACACAGGCAAATTCACAGGCCGCGCACCCAAAGACAAATTCATTGTAAAAGATAATCTGACGGCAGATACAGTGAACTGGAATGATTTTAATATTCCGGTTTCTGCTGACTGCTTTGATCGTCTCTATGAAAAAATCACTGCATACTTTACTGGAAAGGATGTATGGGTAAGAGACTGTTATGCCTGTGCCGATCCGTCGTACCGGATTAATATCCAGGTGATTACAGATACACCCTGGGCCAGTCTCTTTGCATATAATATGTTCCTTCGTCCTGCAGAGGAAGAACTGGAATATATGCATCCGGAATGGACCGTTATACAGGCTCCCGGCTTTCTGGCCGATCCTGCTGTAGATGGCACCCGGCAGTCAAACTTTGCCATGGTGAGCTTTACCCGGAAGATGATCATCATCGGTGGAACAGCCTACACAGGAGAGATCAAAAAAGGGATTTTCACTATCCTGAACTATGTACTGCCACATGATAATGGAGTACTGAGTATGCATTGCTCTGCCAATCAGGGAATTGATGGGGATACCGCTATCTTCTTCGGACTGAGTGGTACCGGTAAGACTACGCTAAGCGCAGATCCGAACCGTAAACTGATCGGCGATGATGAGCATGGCTGGGCAGCAGACAGTATCTTTAATTTTGAAGGCGGCTGTTATGCCAAATGCATTGACCTGAGCGAGGAAAAGGAACCACAGATCTTTCATGCAATACGCGAAGGCGCCTTGCTGGAAAATGTTACGTTCCATGCCAATACCACTGAGGTAAACTATGCAGATAAAAGCATCACAGAAAACACCAGGGTATCGTATCCGCTGCATTACATAGATAATGCGATGATCCCTTCTGTTGCCTCTCTTCCAAAAAACATCTTCTTCCTTACCTGCGATGCGTATGGTGTGTTACCACCCATTTCCCGGCTCACACCGGAGCAGGCAATGTACCAGTTCATTTCCGGTTACACTGCCAGGGTAGCAGGTACAGAAGCAGGCGTATCTGAACCAACCGCTACTTTCAGTAGTTGTTTTGGAGCTCCTTTCCTCCCCCTCCATCCTGTGCAGTATGCACAAATGCTGGGTGAAAAACTACGCCAGCAGGCTGTACCAGTATGGCTGATCAATACCGGCTGGACGGGTGGAGCCTTTGGTACCGGCCAGCGTATAAAACTGAATTATACCCGTGCTATAGTGGCAGCAGCACTAAATGGGGACCTGGAGAAAATGTCTTATAAATATGATCCTATATTTGGGTTTGCTATACCCGAATCCTGCCCTGGAGTACCAGAAAATATGCTGGACCCGCGCAATACATGGGAGAATAAAGAAGCATATGACCAACAGGCAAAGGACCTGGCTGGCAGGTTCGTTCATAACTTTAAAAAGTATGCCTCTATGGCAGATCCAGAAATTTTATCCGCAGCTCCAATAATTTAGTCTATATTAGGGATTCAATTCCTGCCTTTAAAATTTCCACTACTATTACAAGTTCTATCCTATACAGGTTTTGCCTGTAGCAAAACAAGTGACCTTATTCGTAATTGAAAGCAGGAAACTTGTTTTGCAGAACTTGCACTTTCGACCTCTTAAATTTGCCCATATCAGCTGTCTTTTTCAATTTTGCCATCATGATTTAAGGGATTTACTGTACCTTTGCGCATGCAAATTTTAGACGGTAAACTTGTTTCAGCGGCTATCAAGGCCCAATTAGCAGATAAGGTAACTGAATTGAAGGCGATGGGTAAGAAGGTACCTCATCTGGCAGCAATACTGGTTGGTGACAGTGCCGCCAGTGAAACTTATGTGGCTTCCAAGGTAAAATCCTGTGCCGAGATCGGTTACAACTCCACCCTTCTCCGTTTTGATGCACAGATCTCCGAAAAACATCTGCTGGATAACATTATCCTGCTGAACGAAAATCCGGATATTGATGGTATTCTCGTACAACTTCCTTTACCCAAACATATTAACGAAGAACTGGTAATCAATACTATTGATCCGAGTAAGGATGTGGATGGTTTTCACCCGGTGAATGTAGGAAAGATGGTAAGCGGACTACCTACCTTTATTCCTGCTACACCTTATGGTATCATGCTGATGCTGGAACATTACAAGATTCCTACCAAAGGCAAACATGCCGTGGTAATAGGCCGCAGTCATATTGTAGGTACACCTATGAGCATCCTGCTGAGCCGGAACAGCTATCCCGGTAACTGTACAGTTACACTTTGTCACTCACATACAGCCAATCTCACCGAAATATGCAAACAGGCAGATATCATTGTGGCAGCCATTGGTCGCCCGGATTTTGTGACTGCCGACATGGTGAAAGAAGGTGCTGTGATTGTGGACGTAGGGATCAACCGTATACCAGATGCAAGCAAAAAGAGCGGATTCAGGCTGGTGGGTGATGTGAATTTCCAGGATGTGGCCGATAAATGCAGCTTCATTACCCCCGTACCAGGTGGTGTTGGTCCTATGACCATTGCAGCATTGCTAAAGAATACCTACCACGCTTCTATTGGCCAGAAAGTGAATTTGAACTAATGCCTAATGCATAACTTTGCAGTAATGTCAGTATCTACAACATCTTATTCAGGCACCCTTGAGCTGCCAGTGATGGAACGCTTCTACACCATTCAGGGTGAAGGCTACCATCAGGGCAGAGCTGCGTATTTTATACGCCTTGGGGGCTGTGATGTTGGCTGCCATTGGTGCGATGTAAAAGACAGCTGGGATGCTACCCGTCATCCGCAATTATCTATTGATGAACTGGCCCATGATGCGGCAGTTCATCCCGGTCGTATAGCCGTTATCACTGGTGGAGAACCACTGATGCATAACCTGGATGCACTTACAGAAATATTGCGCCAGGAAGGATTTCATACACATATCGAAACATCCGGTTCCTCCCCCCTCAGTGGCCACTGGGACTGGATCACACTTTCTCCCAAAAAGTTCAAAGCTCCCCTGCCGGAAATATGTACCCTGGCGAATGAACTGAAAGTGGTTATTTTTAATAAATCGGATTTTGCCTGGGCAGAGAAATATGCTGCACTCGCTAATTCCCACTGTAAATTATACCTTCAACCGGAATGGGATAAGGCAGCAGAGATCACCCCTCTGATCATAGATTATATCAAAGCACACCCACAGTGGCAGCTTTCCCTGCAGGTACATAAGTACATAAACGTTCCATAATTATCCTTCTAAAAGAACTCCGCGCTGATAGGTTTAAACGGTATATCTCAAGTAATATCTCAAACCTGATAAGATTAAACGGTACTTACACGTTCTATAATCTCAATTAATATTCTAAAATGGGCATCGCGCTGATAGGTTTAAACGGGATGTACAGGTTCTATTATCTCAATTAGGCCCTTACATTTGCAGATTTTTTCATATATTGGCCAGCGATGACAATCATATGTTATGAATAAAGTCCTATTTCTACTGATCTGTCTTGTGATGTGCATCGATTTGCATGCCCAGGTAGTGACTTACGAGAATGCGAAGAAAAAAGCCCAGAAAAGTTTTGACAATGCACAATTGGCTGTTCAGGAATATAAGCTGGAAGATGCAATAGCACTACTTCAGGATGCTATTAAAACAGAGCCGGGATTTACAGACGCCTATGGGCAGATGGTAATCACCTCTGTTGAAATGAGAAAATATAAAGAAGCAATCAACAGCTATGAAGTATTGGTAAGACTGGATAGCGCTTCTACAAGACCCGCTATGTTAGCCTATTGCAAAGCATTATCCGGAGTAGGACGTTTCAAAGAAGCACTAGACCTGGTGAACCTTTATATAGCTACCAATAAAACAAAAAGCGCAAAAGCAGAGGGGCTGAAAGCAAACCTGAATTTTGCAGTAAATACCGCACAACAGGCAGTTCCCTTCCAGCCGCATAACCTGGGAGACAGCATCAACAGTAAAGATCCAGAATACTTTCCTTCTCTTACTATCGATAATAAAACACTCATTTTTACCAGGCGCGTAAATGGGAAAAATGAGGACTTTTATGTGTCTGAAAAAGACGACAGTTCGAAATGGGGACCAGCAGTAAGTATCGGACAACCTGTAAATTCATCTTCTTTTAATGAAGGTGCACAGAATGTCTCACAGGACGGTAAAATGCTCGTATTTACCGGTTGTGATTTTCCCGGAGGCAGAGGAAGTTGTGATATCTATTACACGATAAAAACACAGGAAGGATTATGGATAGATCCCGTTAATATGGGAGCACCTATTAATAGCCGTGACTGGGAATCTCAACCCTGCCTGTCAGCAGATAAACAAACACTTTATTTTGCAAGAGAAACACCTGGTAGTGGTTCCGATATCTATACAAGTCAATTACAGCCCAATGGCAAATGGGGTATGCCGGAAAGGTTAGGCCCAAATATCAACACCACTGGCAGGGAAACCACTCCTTTTATCCATGCAGACAATCAGACGTTATATTTTGCATCAAACGGCCTGCAGGGCTATGGAGGCATGGATATCTTCTACTCACGCAGGCAGGCAGATGGCAGCTGGGGACCAGCTACCAACCTGGGATATCCGATCAATACCATTGATGAGGAAGCCAGTCTGGTAGTCGCTTCAGATGGTAAAACCGCATATTATGCATCCGATCGCGCAGACAGTCGTGGAGAACTGGATATTTACAGTTTTGAACTCTATCCGGCTGCCCGTCCGCTCAAAACATTATTCGTCAGAGGCTTTGTACATGATGCTAAAAATATTAATCGTCGCCTGATAGCAACACTTGATCTCACAGATCTCGAAACCGGTTATAATATTGCAACCATAAAAAGCGATGAATACGGCAATTACCTGGTAACATTACCAGTAGGAAAAGATTACGCTTTTAATGTTAACAAGAAAGGATTCCTCTTTCATTCTGAAAACTTCTCTTTAAAAAATTCTACGGATCAGGATAGTTCTTTTGAACAGAATATTCCATTGACAGCAATTGATACAGGTGCGGTACTTATCCTGCATAATATTGTCTTCGACAGCAAACAATATAACCTGAAACCAGCATCTTACTATGAACTGGAGAAGGTGGTTGCTTTGATGAAAGAAAATCCGACAATGACTACAGAAATAGGTGGTCATACTGATAATGTGGGTAGTGGTTATGATAATATGATTCTTTCCGAAAACCGTGCAAAAGCAGTGCTTAACTACCTTGTAAGTAAAGGTATTTCAGCGGACCGCCTGGAAGCTAAAGGTTATGGAGAAAGCAAACCCGTTGGACCGAATACAACAGAAGCCGGAAGAGCATTGAACAGAAGAACGGAGTTTAAAATATTGTGTCTGGAATAATATTTCAAATGAGACACGAAATAAAAAAAGCCTGTATCGCAAGTACGATACAGGCTTTTTTTATTTCTACGTTTGCAGAGCAGACTGTTTTATAATCTTTCGGGTAGTAAAAATGGTGAATGTTAATAAAAAGATGAGTTAAGATATGGAGGACCGGAAAAAGAGAATTAAATTAGGAGTGTTAACTACAAAAGAAGGAATATGCAAGAGGAATTACGCCACCAAATTGCCCTCACCCAAATTTCACAAATAGGAGATATAATAGCAAAAAAACTGTTGACCATCTTCGGTACTGCAAGTGCTATTTTTAAAGCTGCTAAAAGAGAACTGGAATGTATTGAAGGTGTAGGCACCAATAGAGCCAATGCTATCAAGGAATTCAAGGATTTTAGCAGGGTAGAAAAAGAACTTTTATTTATAGAAAAATATAACATTCAACCTTTATTTTATACGCATCAGAATTATCCGCAACGCTTGCAGCAATGTACGGATAGCCCGGTGATGCTCTATTTCAAAGGACAGGCAAACCTCAATGCTACACGTATTGTAAATGTTGTAGGCACCCGTACTCCAGGTGAATATGGAAAACAAATGTGTGCACGGCTGGTAAAGGAACTGGCACCGCACAATATCATGGTGGTGAGCGGGCTGGCCTATGGTATAGATATTCTTGCACATAAAACGGCTATCGAAAATGATATGCCGACAATTGGTGTACTGGCCCACGGGTTGGATCGTATCTATCCCGAAATGCATAAAGAGGCTGCTATCCAAATGCTTGACAATGGTGGCTTATTGACGGAATTTCTTAGTGAAACCTCTCCCGATAAACAAAATTTCCCAAAGCGAAACCGCATCGTAGCCGGTATAGCGGATGCAACAATAGTTATAGAGAGCGGAAAAAAGGGAGGCTCACTAATCACGGCAGATATCGCCAACAGCTATAACAGGGATGTACTGGCCGTACCCGGCCGCGTAGGTGATCCAAATGCAGCTGGTTGTCATCACCTGATCAAAACAAACCAGGCCATGCTTATCACCGATGCCAGGGATCTTCTGGAGCTCATGGGATGGGACTCTGCTGTATCGGCCCGGCCGCATCCGCAAAAAGAACTGTTTATCACATTAAGCGCTGAAGAACAACATATTCTGGCTCTGTTTGCAGGGCAGCAGGAGAAACATATAGATGAGATTTGCCGGCACAGCACTTTACCGGGCAGTCAGGTGGCCAGCCTGGTTTTCCAGATGGAAATGCAGCATGTATTAAAGAGTTTACCCGGTCAAAAATACCAGTTGGTATAAAATTAGATACCTGTTGTCCTTTTTTTATCGTACATTTGCGTGCAATTATTTTATAACTGACAAATAGTTGCAACATGCCTGCCGGAAAATCAAAACCGAAATTTGTTGAAGAAGGACTCACCTTTGACGACGTGCTGCTGGTTCCAGCCTACTCTGAAGTATTGCCCAGAGATGTAAATCTTACTACGCAACTTACTAAAAACTTACGCATAAATCTGCCAATGGTATCTGCGGCTATGGATACTGTTACCGAAGCTGAGCTCGCCATTTCACTGGCTCGTCAGGGAGGTATAGGCATCCTGCATAAGAATATGAGCATTGAGAAACAGGCAGAACTGGTGAGAAAGGTGAAACGCAGTGAAAGCGGCATGATCATCGATCCAATCACTCTACATGCCAATGCTACTATAGCAGAAGCCCTGAGGCTGATGAAAGAGAACAAAATCGGAGGTATTCCCATTGTTGATGAAGACAACAAACTGGTGGGCATCCTTACGAATCGTGATCTTCGTTTTGAAAAGAATACAAAACGTCTTGTGAGTGAGGTTATGACTTCACAAAACCTCATCATTGCACCTGAAGGGACCGATCTTAAAAAAGCAGAAAAAATCTTACAGCAGAATAAAATAGAAAAGCTGCCTGTGGTAAATAAACACGGGAAGCTGGCAGGACTGATCACTTATAGGGATATCCTGCAACTGACCAGCTACCCCAATGCCGTTAAAGATGCATTTGGCCGCCTGCTGGTAGGTGCTGCACTAGGAATCACCCCGGATGTAATAGAAAGGGCACAGGCGCTAATTAATGTGGGTGTGGATGTGGTTTGCCTGGATAGTTCCCACGGTCATTCCATTGCTGTAATTAATACGCTGAAGAAACTGAAAAAAGCATTCCCGAAACTGCAGGTGATAGCAGGTAACGTAGCAACTGCCGAAGGTGCACTGGCACTGGCAGAAGCAGGTGCTGATGCGGTGAAAGTGGGTGTAGGTCCCGGCTCTATCTGTACTACCCGTGTTGTTACAGGTGCTGGTTTCCCACAGTTATCCGCTGTATTAAACGCTGCAGAAGCACTGAAAAAAACAGGCGTACCTGTAATTGCTGATGGTGGTATCCGCTATACCGGCGATATGGTAAAAGCCCTGGCTGCAGGTGCTTCCGCTATCATGGCAGGTTCTATCTTTGCAGGTGTGGAAGAAAGCCCAGGAGAAACCATTATCTACGAAGGACGTAAGTTCAAATCTTATCGTGGTATGGGCTCACTGGAAGCAATGATGGAAGGTAGTAAAGATCGTTATTTCCAGGAAGAAGATGATATCAAAAAACTGGTTCCGGAAGGAATAGTAGGACGTGTTCCCTATAAAGGAATGCTGGCAGAAGTAATCCAGCAGTTTGTGGGTGGATTACGCGCTGGTATGGGATTGACCGGATCTAAGGATATCAAAACCCTGCATACGGCACAGTTCATCAAAATATCACCGGCTACCGTAAAAGAAAACCATCCGCACGATGTAGTTATTACGAAAGAAGCACCGAATTACAGCAGATAATTATAATTAATTAATTAATAAATAACAAAAGCCTCTTGTCGCAGACAGGGGGCTTTATTGTTTATTAATTAATCTGTTGGGAAGATTTTGCGATTTATTAGCAGACCTGTTGGTATGAAGAACTATGGACTATTGACCAGTATCCCTTATTTTTGATAACGTTATCCAAATAATACCATCAGCATTAAAGAACCAGTTACAATAGCAATGGCAAAAAGCAGTATACAAAGATGGATTCCGGCAATATTTAGTCTTATTGGAGGTCTCCTTCTATGGGCAGCCTGGCCGACTTCTCCCCTTACCTTCCTCATTTTCATTGCGTTCATACCCTTACTCTGGTTAACAGATGTGATAGAATCCCGCGGGAAATATTACGCTTCTATTTTCCTGTCACTGTTCATCTGGAATGTTGCAGCTACCTGGTGGGTAGGTAATACCACCGTACCCATTAGCGGACTGGCAGCCAACCTCATTAATACCACTGTGATGAGCGTGCCACTGATGGGATACCACCGCGCACGCAGAAGGCTGGGAACTATAGCTGGCTATTTTGCACTGATCGTATACTGGCTGACATTTGAATATGTTCATCTGAACTGGGAATTCAGCTGGCCCTGGCTCAGTCTGGGTAATGCTTTCGCCATGCATCCCTCATGGATCCAGTGGTATGAATATACTGGTGTAAGTGGTGGTACTGTGTGGATCCTGCTGGCAAATATTTCCATCTATAATACCTGGCAACAACGCAAAAAATATCCGGTTCCGTTATCCACCTTTATCTGGAAAACTGCCTGGCAACCAGCAGCAATTATAATAGTACCATTCCTGATAAGTTCACTGGTACAATATCAGTTCAAAACACCGGATGGCCCTGCCGCAAAAGTTGTGATTGTACAACCGAATATAGACCCTTACGATAAGTTTGCAGATAGTAACTCACGCATGCAGCTGGATAAACTGTTGCAGCTTTCCCGGCAGCTAACAGACAGTCAGACTGCTTATGTCATCTGGCCGGAAACAGCCCTATTCACCCAGGGGGTATGGGAAAACAGGCTAAGTTTTGAAAATGAAACACAGCAGCTCCGCCATTTCCTGCAACAATTTCCTAACACTAAAATTGTGAGTGGTGCAATTACCCTTAAACGTTATAGCGGCCAGGATGAGGTTCCTAATACAGCACGTCCAATAGACGAAACATCTTCATATGATGCGTTTAATGCAGCAGTGCAAATAGATACCTCCAGTACTGTACAGATCTATCATAAATATAAACTGGTACCCGGTGTGGAAATGGTACCTTATGCCCGCTATATGTATTTCATGAAATACCTGGCACTGGATATGGGCGGTATTACCGGCAGTTATGGCCGTACACCGGATGAAGAAATACTGGATAATACATCCCGGCATATTAAAGTATCCGCAGCCATCTGTTATGAGTCTGTATATGGCGAATTTGTAGCGGAACATGTGCGCCGGGGAGCCAACCTGTTATTCATTATCACTAATGATGGCTGGTGGGGTAATACGGAAGGCCACAGGCAACACCTGCAATATGCCCGTTTACGTGCTATTGAAACCAGGCGCTGGGTTGCCCGAAGTGCCAATACAGGCATCTCCTGCATCATAGATCCTATGGGACGGATCCAACAACCCCTGCCCTATTGGAAGGACGGTGTTATAAAAGGAAATGTAACACCGGGCAATGTTTTAACGTTCTATGTAAAATATGGCGATCTGATTTCAAAGGCTGCCATTCCTTTTTGTATATTGTTGATTATATTTAGTTTTTACCTTCGGTTCAGGCAAAAACCCGCCTTGGACAGTTAATGATTGATTGCGTTTTACGCATGTATATATTCTTAGTTACATTATAACCTACTTGTCAGGTGCATAACAGCATACTGATAAGTTAATCGTGTTTTAAATAAATTAATTATAATGCAGACTAAACTTTCTGCCCGGAATAGTGCTCTAAATGACAGAAAAAGGCCAGCTGTAGTACTGATTCATGGCTTTGCAGAGAACAACCAGATCTGGGAACAACAGCAGGCTTATCTGAGCGAACAATTTTATTTGATAGTACCGGACTTACCTGGTAGCGGCCAGACACCGCTTACAGAATCTCTCAGTATAGAAAGCATGGCTGATTTTATACATGCTACTTTACTGGAAGGAGGCATTGAAAAGGCAGTGATCATTGGTCATTCTATGGGAGGTTATGTAGCGCTTGCACTGGCAGAAAAATATCCCGCTATGGTAAAAGGACTGGGACTATTCCACTCCACCGCTGCAGCTGATAGTGAAGAGAAAAAAGAGGGTCGCCTTAAATCCATCGGCATCATTGAACAATATGGTGGTGACGCATTTATAAAACAAGCGTTACCAAATATGTTCAGTCCTGTTTATAAAAAGCAACATCCTGAAAAGGTTGATGCTTATGTGGAAGCAGGATCGCAATGCGCGCAGGCATCATTGATTGCCTGGTACCATGCCATGATCAATCGTCCTGACCGTACCTCAGTATTATTATCCCTGAAGGCACCTGTGTTGTTTGTGATAGGGAAAGACGATACAGCAGTGCCCCTTAAAGGTGTATTACCACAGGTATCTATGCCTGACACCAGCAGCATCCACATACTTGCCGATACAGGACATATGGGGATGTGGGAGCTACCTGAGGCCAGCAGTCATCTGTTACAAGAGTTTATTCTTTTTTGCCAATAATATTTACCCGTGAAACGCATCCTCCTATTGCTGATTATTCTTTCCTGCGGAGTAATTTCCAGGGCTTCCCATATTATTGGGGGAGAGATGTCGTATAAATACATATCTAAAACAAATACGGATGTTACTTACCAGGTAACATTGAAATTGTTCCGTGTATGTTTACATGCAGATGATTTGGCAGAGTTACCATCTTCTGTATATTTTTCCGTTTTCAGCAAAGTGGATAATAGCAGTATTTCCGGATCTCCCTTCCTCGTATCCCGCACCAATAAAGAAGAAAAAACTCTGGGACAGATAGATCCATGCATTGTAAACCCACCAACAATATGTTTCCAGATCGGGACTTACAGCACCAACATTACGGTACCTATCAATAGCGGAGGATATACAGTATCCTTCCAGACCTGCTGCCGTGATTACTCTATGGATAATATTGTGGATACACACCGGCCTAACGACCTGGATAACTATCCTGGAAATGGTGCTACTTATTTTACAGAGCTGCCAGGGAGTACAGGCATCCTCACCAATTCCAGTCCTGTATCTGCAAAAGATGAAGCAGTACTTGTTTGTGCCGGTAAAAAATTCACTTATGATTTTTCTGCTACAGATATAGATGGCGACAGTCTTTCATACGTGCTTTGTCAGGCATATGGAGGCGGACAACCAACACCTGGTAAAGACGCAATTCCACCGGCAGCTATTGCACCCCCTTATTCTTCCGTCCCATATCAGAGTCCTTATACCGGCAGTCTCCCACTGGGAGCAAACGCTTTTATAGACAGCAAAACAGGTATTATTTCAGGTATTGCGCCCCCCGCGGGTAAATATGTGGTGACCGTATGTGTATATGAATACCGGAATGGAGTCTTACTCGGTATTCACCGGAAAGATTTCCATATGAACGTTACTACCTGCATAAAAGAAGTGGAAGCTGCTATGCCCGATAAATACAGCGACTGCTCAGGTTATACCGTTACTTTTCTCAATAACAGTACAGAGGGAAAAACATATGATTGGGATTTCGGAGATGGTAGTACGCTGACGACCCAAAGTACCGATCCCATTCCACATACTTATACGGCTGATGGAACCTATACTGTAAAATTATATGTGGACAAAACCAGCAATTGCGGAGACAGTGCAAAGGCTATTGCTTACGTATATCCACTATTGAAACCAGCTGTCAGCATCAGCGGATTTTGCAGTAATACCATTACGACCTTCAACAATACCTCTACCACTTCTGGTGCTGGTGACGTGCTGAATTATTATCGTTGGGACTTCGGCGTTACATCCACTCTTTCAGATACTTCGCTAACAAAAAGCCCCCAGTTTAAATATCCGGGTGCAGGCAGTTACCAGGTTGTATTATTGCTGAGAACCAAAAATGGATGTGAGCGATATGATACAAGTAATATTCTTGTGTATGATAGTCCACCGCTTTTCACCACAGGAGATACATTGCTGTGTATACGTAATTCACTGTCTCTTTTTGCACAAAGTACAATAGATGGGAATGTTGTAAATGGTACCTATGCATGGACACCTAACTATAATATTACAGGAGCAAATACCGCTACGCCTGTTGTTACACCAAAAAAAGATACTGTTTACAAAGTTACATTTACAGATGGTACCGGTTGTACAAATACTAAAAGCATAGCTGTAGATGTAAGAGATACATTGTTGGTAAGAACCATTGCAGACAGTACAATCTGTACAGGAGATGAAGTTCATATCCGTGCTTTCCCCGATGGCAATTATCCGCTTACCTGGTATAATATTGACAACAATACACAGATAGATACCGGCAGAATACTCACCATCACACCTGATCCCCCGGTAGCAGTATATATGGTGCAGGGAAACCTTGGCGACTGCAGTGGCAGTGATATTGTGCAAATAAAACTGGTAGATCCGCCCATAGCCTATGCAGGTGAAGACACTACTATCTGTTATGGAGAACAGGTATTCTTACACGCATCCGGAGGTAGTTCTTACCAGTGGACACCCACCTTTACATTATCTACCCCCTCAAAAGCCAATACTACGGGCAAACCACAGGATACTACTTCATATGTTGTATATGTTACGGATATACTGGGCTGTCCAAAAACAATTACTGATACGGTAACAGTGAATGTAGTGCCGCAGGTACCCGCTTTTGCAGGAAACGATACGATTGTAATTCTCAACAAGCCTTTTCAATTGCATGCAACCGGTGGAGCAACCTATGTATGGTCTCCTGTAGACGGCCTGGATGATCCTGCCATTTCAAATCCTGTCACTACTATTAATCACGATTTTACGTATACTGTTACAGCCTATACGATAGAGGGCTGTTCCGGCAAGGATGATATTTTTGTCCGTTTTATTGCAGGCCCGGATATTTACATTCCCACCGGCTTCACACCTAACGGAGACGGCAAGAACGATATCTTCCGTCCATTGCCTGTAGGCATTGTTCAACTTGAGTTTTTCCGGGTATACGACCGCTGGGGAAAACTGATGTACAGTACCAATGAATACCTGAAAGGATGGGATGGTTATTACAACGGACAACCTGCTGCTGTTGCAGCTTATGTATGGGTAGTACAGGGTAAAAACATAAATAATGAAACCGTTCTGCGCAAAGGGACTGTTACCCTTATAAGATAAGTAATGATTACCAGAGGGCTGTATATACTGTTTAAATTGATGTTGCGGGGACATTTTTTTTCAGTAAATTCCTATAGTAAATTATTAGCCCTGTTACTTACCCCTGTTAATGCGCAACTTTATCATTCTGGCTTTTTGCTGCACTTTATTCCACGTTACTGCAGTAGGTTACCATATCATTGGCGGCGAGATATTCTATGAGTTTGTGCGTGCAAATCCCGATGGTAAATACAGTTATGTAATTACATTAAAACTATACCGGAATGCAGATTTTACCTGTGGTGAAATTCAGGGCTGCCTTGACCATTTTGAGAATCCGATTCCGCTGAACATTTATACATCCGAAGGTATCAGGGTTTCAAATGCCATCCTGTTATATATTAAAGAAACCCGGCCACTACGGGATACCCTGAAAAATCCCTGTCTTGCTCCCCGTACACAAAACCTGGAAGTTGCTTTCTATCAGGATACCATTGCCCTCAGACCGATATCCGGTGGTTACTATATTGCATATCAACGATGCTGCCGCGGACAAAAATTAGCCAACATTTACAATTCCGAACACGAAGGCTCCACTTTCTATACTATGATTCCCGGAACAGAAAGCCGTCCTGCAAATAATAGTGTACACTTTAATAAAGATGCAGCTATCGTTATCTGTGCAAACCTTCCTTTCACATATGACTATGCTGCTTATGATGCCGATGGCGACAGCCTTACCTATTCACTATGTAATGCTCTCACAGGAGGTACTACCCGTAATGAAGTAGCTTCTGCCGATCCTCCTCCCTATAATACTACCGTCAGCTACATCTCTCCCTATTCAGGAGAAAACCCTATGGGAGGTTCTCCGCAGGTAACTATTAATAATAAGGGATTTTTGCATGGTACACCCTATAAAGAAGGGCAATTCGTGGTATCTGTATGTGTAAGTGAATACGACCGTAAAACCAGGCAGCTTATAGGTACACATCACAAAGATATCCTGCTCACCGTATTCAATTGTTATACCAGTATAAAGGCTGGTTTCCCTTCCCTCTTAAAAAACTGTGTAGCCGACCCGGACCTGAGTGTTCTTATTCCCAATTCCAGTAATGCTGGCTATACCTCCAGCTACTACTGGGATTTTGGAGATGGCACCGATACTATTACCTACGACAGAAAAGTATTCCCTCATCAATACCCCGATACCGGTGTATATAAAGTAAAACTGGTGGTGAATCCCGGCCTGACCTGCACCGATAGCACTACCGGTATTGTCAGCAATTATCCCGGACTACATGGTGATTTCAGTACTACAGGTCTTTGTAAAGGCAGCCTGATTGAGTTCGATGATCATTCCTCCTACACTTACGGACACATCACTGATTACCGCTGGGATCTTGGCCTGCGGGACGATACTATTTCAAGTCTCGCCTATGGTATTCATGCAGGCATTATCTATAATAAAGGGGGTGTTTATACCGTCACCCTTTCGCTCTTTACAGATCATCAATGCACTGCCACCATAACAAAAGATGTTACAATCTATGAAGTGATCCCCTTTGCAGGAAATGATACCATTCTTTCCCGCGGACAACCATTACAGTTACACGCTACAGGAGGAGATTTCTACAACTGGTCTCCCCCGGAAGGTCTCAGTAATACCGGCCTGGCAGATCCTATGGTTAACTGGAACCAGGATATCAGTTATACCCTTGCAGTATCTGATATGCAGGGCTGTATTGGTTACGATACCATCCATATCAAATATTACACCGGTCCGGACATTTACGTACCCAATGCGTTCAGTCCAAATGGAGACGGCCAGAACGACCGCTTCCGCTTTATTCCCGTTGGCATCACCGAATATAAATACTTCCGCATCTTTAACCGCTGGGGGCAGGAAATCTACTCATCCACGGATTTCCGCAATGGCTGGAATGGCACTATCAAAGGTGCTCCGGCCCCTGTAGACACCTATATCTGGATTCTTGAAGGAAAAGATTTTACAGGTAAAACAATTTTACGCAAAGGCACTGTAACTTTGGTGAAGTAAATATTCATTAAATGGCTATAGTTCTAATTACAGGTGCCACTTCAGGGTTCGGTGAAGCATGTGCAAAAAAGTTTGCGGCTAACAGTTATGATCTCATTATTACCGGACGCCGGCAGGAAAGATTACAACTCCTTCAGCAACAACTTGAACAACAACATAATATCCGGGTATTACCGCTGTGTTTTGATGTAAGGGATGAAAAAGCAGTAACCTCTACGCTGAACGGAATACCGGAGCAATGGAAGGCTGTAGATATCCTCATTAACAATGCCGGTCTTGCATTAGGAGCAAGCGGGATTGATGAAGGAGCATTATCTGACTGGGATACCATGATAGACACGAATGTAAAAGGCCTGCTCTATGTATCACGTACTGTAATTCCCTGGCTGAAAACAAAAGGGAAAGGCCATATCATTAACCTGGGGTCTACAGCTGCCAAAAGCGTGTATGCAAAAGGAAATATATACTGTGCCACCAAAGCTGCTGTAGATTCGATTTCCCAGGCCATGCGCATTGACCTGCTACCCTATCATATTAAAGTAACAGCAGTACATCCCGGAGCAGCAGAAACTGAATTCGCAGTGGTTCGTTTCAAAGGAGATACCGAGAAAGCAGAGAATGTTTATAAAGGTTTTAAGCCATTGTCCGGAGAAGATGTGGCAGATACAATTTTTTATTGCGCTACCCTGCCGGCACATGTTTGTATTAACGACCTGGTGATCACTTGTTTACAACAAGCTAACGCTAATTACTTCCATAAAGAGTAAAAAATATTTTAATATACAACGTAAATGTTATTTCATAGTCTATATAATTTATATATATTTGAAACGTTGATATTATATGTGGAATATTGTATGGTAATGATGGAATATCGATGAAAAACCTAATTATCCTGGGGAGAGAATGCCAACTATCCAATTGAATTAATGTTTTGATGATGCTAACTACTATCTATCCTAAAACCGATAATCCCTATGCTTACATTCGCAACACTGTATTTGTTGCGCCTTTACTATCCCAAGTGGAAAGCAGAATGGCGCTTTTACGCTGACAAATCTAAAAGAAATAACTACGGTCGCTGGGCAACTCGCCAGGATTGGGCCGGAGCTTTTAGTTACTAAGCAAAAGAAAATCAAAGTCCCAGGTAAAGCCTGGGACTTTTTTATTTTTAACCGGAACAATCCTTTAAAGTTGAATCAAACGGTATACTACTTCCTCAGATTTTCCCTCTCTTTTCGTATAGGCTACCAAAGCCTTATGATCATCGATCCCCTTTATTACAGGAAATGTATTGTATAAAGAATCTGCCGTCAGCAAACCAGTTTTTAATACTCGGCCGCTTCCTGTTCTTGTTTGAAAACCAATACGGCTGTTAAAGATGTTTCCCACTTTAACAGGTTCATCCCATACCATTACAATACGTTCATTCCCCAATGCTGTTATCTGCGGATGCTTAGCCATAGGGGCTGTACTAACCGGCTCTTTCTGTGAATATGTTTTCCCATTATCAGCAGATTTGCAATAGAACACTCCCTGTCCCCCACCCATCGTAAACCAGGCAAAATGCATAGCACTGTTATTCTTTACCATGGCAGGCCCTGTATGCGGACAACCACGTACTACCCAGTTATCAGCACTGATCCGGTTAAACGCATTAAAAGAAGTACCTCCATCCGTAGAAACCATATGCACCATATCCCGGATAGAGTCATTAATGATATCCCGGAATGCAATATGAATACCTCCCTGCGCATCTGTATATAACGCAGTGCGGCAGCACTGGCAAACAGTTTCCGCAAGTGGCTTTTCCTGTTTAAATCCGTCATGCCCAGCAGTTACTGCATAGTATAATGTAGAACCTTCATCATCTGTGTGCTTACGATTGTCCAGCCATATCGCCGCTGCTTCTCCATTAGGCAGTATCGTCATATCAAAATAACGCTGGTCATAACTACCGGTATCCCCTACCAAGGGCTGCGCGGGTAACCAGGTTTTACCACCATTCAGAGAACGCGTGTAATACACCCGTCCCGCATATTTATTACGTGCATCATTCTGCTCTACCCCATACATAGCTATCACTTCTCCATCTGGTTTAAATACCATTTTAGGCATATTCTCTGCATGTGGTAATACCCCGGTTGAAGTAGGAATAACCTGCGGGGTAGTAAAAGTCGTTCCTTTATTGTCAGACACTGCATAACAGATCATTCCTGTTTCGGCATCCGGTGCAGCTTCTATCCAGCTGATAACATTTTTTCCATCAACCGTTGCCGTTATATGAGCACAGGAAGCATCTTTACCTTTGCCGGAAAGAGTGTGTTCCGTATCTACTTCATTACAGGCTGCCAGTAGGGCTATCGATAAGATCCACCATTTCATCTCTGTTATTTTTTACCAGTAAATGTATAAGCCAGCCCTATATCAAAAGTACGTTTGGGACCTGGTCTGTAAGTTGTACTGTATGTAGTTTTCTCTGCAGTAGTAGCATATATTTTATCCGCAATATTGCGACAGTTCACCCAGCATTCAATATTCTTCCAGGTATATCCTGTACGTGCATTCAGCAGATCATATCCATTGTAATACTGTGTATTCTGAGGATCCATATAATAACGGCTTACATGCTGCCATTCGCCACTGATACGGAATCCCCGGAGCAGAGCAGGCTTCCAGGTGAGCTCTGTGTTAGTGATCACTTTAGGTGCACCACTCATCTGGTTACCATCGTATACAGTTCCCTTTTCTATATACTTATTGAAGAAGTGTTCTGCATAAGCACCACTGCAACGAATCCACAAAGAACGTAAAGCAGCATACCGCACATTCCATTCCACACCTCTGTGTGTAGTACGTCCTGTATTGCGGTTTTCATAAGAACCATCTTCCAGTTTTACACTGATGATCTCATTAGTGCCTTTCATTTCATATACACTCACATCTGCATATCCTTTATCATTTGCAAAACCAAACCATCCACCTGCTTCATAGTTACGATAGGTGGCAGGTTCAAGCACAGGAACCTTTACCCCTCTGTATAGTTCTGATATATTAGGCGGTGCAAATCCCACACTGTAATTAGTATATAAACCCCGACTGTGGCCAAAGTCGTATGTCAGTCCCAGTTTAGGAGTAAGTGCATTAAAATTATTATGGTCGTCCGGTGCACCGGTGTATGCAGATGGAGGCAAATGATTATCAAAATTATAATCCATCCTGTCATAACGTGCGGCAGCAACCAACTTCAATCCTTTCACCAGTTCCAAATCAAACTGTGCATATGCAGCGGTATTTAATAGGCCTACGTTGTAGTCGGTTAATACTGAATCTTCTTTCGTATACCCGGTAAAGTAACCAGCTGCATTCTTTGTAACATCTATATAATCTGCCAAGTAAGTAGCCGGACTGTAATCTGCACTCACACCAGCTATCAGCGATGCCTTCTTCCAGAGAAACTGTTTCTTATGCTGGATAATGAGACCATAACTGTTAAAACTATCCTCATTAATTTCGCCGGCAGCCTTCAGCGGATCAGGTAAATTTTTGAGTGCATAAAAAGGATTTTGTCCAATACTGCTATGTCTGAAGAACCCTGTTACCGTAGTATGATTCGTATTATCCCATGTATGTTCCAGCGTACTTCTGTATCGCAATGCATTTACCTTACGATAAGAGAACGTTTGAAAATTGCGATAATCCTTTCCATAAAAATGAGCGCTATCTAATCCGCCAACCTGGTCTGTATAATAGTTGATCAATGTAGCAGCATTAATCCATTTGTTACGGTCACTGATCTGATAATCTGCGCGGAGCGTCAATCCCAGCTTATGAAAATCACTGTGATCCATATAACCATTACGTTGATCTGCATAGTAACCACCTATAGTAATACCCACTTTATTAAAGGTATTCGATACATTGAAATCGGTACGTTTGTATCCCCTGTCACTCGCCTCTGCCTGCACTTTTACTGTAGGTTGCAATGATGGTGCTGCTGTGATGAAATTAACTGCACCACCAACAGCTTCACTTCCATACAAAGAAGATGCAGGTCCTCTGATCACTTCAATAGTACGTAATGCCGCCATGTTGATTTCAATGAGTGCATTGTGATTAAAATCACCAATCGTACGAATGGGAATACCATCTTCCATATACAGGAACAAACTTTTGTAACCGATAGGCTGACGGATTGCCATGGTATGCTGTTCATTCCCCAAGTCTACCATGTATACCCCACTCACCTTATTGAGGAGTTGTTCCAGGGAAGTGGCTTTTGTATCTCTCATCTCCTGGGTAGAGATAGTGCTGATAGCCACTGGTGCATCTGTACGGTTTTGCCTGTCACGGCTGGAAGTCACAATGATCTCATTCAGGCTGGCTGTTTTGGGTATTAATGAGATAATGAAAGGCTTGTTGGTTTTCAACGCCAGCTTTTTTGACTGGTAGCCTATAAAAGATACCTGTACGGAATCTTCTGATCCGCTCGCCGGTAATATAAAATGCCCTCTTGCATCGGTACTGCTGCCCTTTGCCTGATGCAGAAATTGAATGTTTACTCCTGATAATACTTCTCCCGTCTGCGCATCAATCACGCTACCCTGCATTTGGGCGCGCGATTGCATGAACAGAAATACTCCTGTTATTACTAATATAATTCGCTTCATTTTTTAGTTCAGTTGTTGACAGTAAGACGTGAACAATGGCATAACCATACATGTGTATGATCACCATTATTTACAATAAAAATGTACTGATCGACTAAACTTGTGGTGGACGGAAGAAAGAGAAGGTAGGACTGGGTAATGCGGCGTCCTGGTAAAAAGCGGTTAACTGTGTAAATGGAGCTAAGGACTGCAGGTTAAAGGAGAGCAGGTTGTCTATATACACTACCTCAAACTTTTCCTTTCCAGATGTACTATTATGCTCCTGTTGCTGATCTTTTTCCAGTTGCTTCCGCAGGTGACATTTACCGTTACAATGCATTTCAGGTTTATCCCTGTTTTCGCAAAGTACGTTCGCAACGTAGCTGAAATTAATTTTATACTCCAGCACGATCACGAACTGGTTGAAGTTTTGCAACATCAACCCGGTCAGAACGGATATGAGGAAAAAATATTTCACGGGGTAAAGTTATGAGAACGAAGCACTACTTACAAATGATATATATCAGGGTTATGAATATTTAAAGGAATTTTTCTAAACGGGCGCTAATATCTCCATTAAATACAGAAGAATGTCTTATAAAAAGAGAACGCCCCTTACGGAGCGTTCTCTTTTTATAAGATGATTAATATTATTGAGCGAGCATAAACCTGAGCGTGATACCTCCCCTTGTATTTGTAATCGGGTAAGCGGTGGAGATAACCGGTATGGTCTGTCTGCGATCATAAAAGAACCGCAGGTTCAGGCGGTTGTTAACCACATAGTCGATAGATGGTGAGATACCAATCACCTTTTGTCCGCTGGTAGGTATTACCAGATCAGCATCCAGGCGGTTATTCACTGTCTTATCGTCACGGAAGCTCATATCCAGGCGGAAGTTCATATCATTCTGTGTTTTCTTACCATCCTTACTTACTCCCAGGAAAGCGAAAGTAACGTTACGCAGACGATAGCTACCACCTATAGTAATTTCGCTGGAGCGTAACTCGGTTAGCTGATAGTCAATCAAGCTAAGACTCAGTGACCGGCTCTTCTTGAATTCCACCCGCATGTTCAGGCTGTTCGTGAAGGTAACATCCACACCCAGTAAAGGTGCAAACTGTTCAGTCATGGTGATATTCGGTAACAGGAAGTATGGTACGTAGTTGCCTGAAACGGTATCCACAAAGCCAGGATAACCTGCCAGACGGGGATCTTCATACAACAGGTTGGTGTTATAAGAGCTCATGCTCAATGAACCCACATAGGCATGTGTTACAGTGAAATTGGTAAAAATGCTCTTGAATGGTTCCAGCTTGGTAAGACCATTATAAGTAACACGCCAGTTAGGTCTTGGCAGGTAGTTGCTGAAAGGATTGCTTCGAACACTGGAAACACCGGCATTCTTAAGTAGGCCAATCTTCTCAGGATCTTTACCGGTATAAGCAGCCAGGAAGGCTGGTACCAGTACATCCTGTGCATAACGGCCATAACCATAGCGGTAGGTCGGGTCTTTCGGATCGTAAACAGGCACTCCAGGGTCACGGCTGTAAGGGTTAGCAGCACCCAGACGTGCAGAGATTGCCTGACGGTAACGCTGGAAATCACTGAAAGTTTTCGTAGTCCCCGTTTCTGAATCTATCTTTCCAAAGATTGTTTTCACTGCCACATAAGAGATTTCGAATCCACCGGCATCATATGGACTAAGGTGCTGGAAACCGGAATCACTAAGGTTCTTGAACAGTTCCGTATGCGTTTTAGTAAATGATTTAGTCACATTCAGATCTATACGCAGGTCATTTGCCGGTTCCAGTTGAGCCTGAATTTGCAAACGCGTGGTAAATTGTTGCTGATACTGAATGTTAAATAATGTATCTGGTGTGATCAATCCTCTCTTAGCAAAATTATCCAACCATGCTTTATCCGGTTGTTTACCTGCCACGAATGCCAGTCCCGGTGCCATGCTTGCCCAGTTCATACCCAGAATTTTGGTACTGTCAATATAGCCCGGCAATCTTGTTCCAGCATTCTCAGAGTAATCAATATTAATACGCTTCAGAGACAACAACGGTTTCATTACCGCCTTCAGGATCGGAGAAATTTCGGGGCCATTATCCTGTTTAGCAGGTTGCTGTTTACCATTTGGCTGGTTCTTATTATTGTTCTGTTGCTGATTGTTCTTATTATTCTTATTACCTGAGTTATTGATCTGTTTCAGGAAGCGGGAACGGTTATACAGATCAGAGAACTTAAACTCTGCCGTTAGCGTTTTCTGCTGGGTGTTCTCAATAGCGTTACCAAGATATTGTGCCAGCAAAGAAGCGCCAGTCCATCTGTACTCTGTTGAATATCCAAGCGCGATATTCGTCCAGCTGAGCAACGGGAATTTGGAAGTAGGCAGTGTATAAGTAACGTTAGCAGTATGGAAATAATTGGTAGTTCTGCCCAGTTTGAAGAAATTCTTCCAGGTGGTGTCTTTCTTCGCTTTGGTATCCAGTCGTCCGGCAGGTTCATCAATACGGGCATTGTTCACCGCATTAAAATCTATGCTCAGGCTGCGGCTAAGATCCCATTTAAGACCATAATAACGGTCGAACGTAAAGAACTTATTATAGGTTTCCGGTAACTTGAAAGTACCATCTCCTCCAACATTCCGGATTCGTGTAGCACCAAACTGACGGGTAACGTCTGCTCTGAAACTGATCAGTGACGGAACATAGTTGAAATTGAAATCACGGATCAGATCCAGCCAGTGTGTTTTGGTTTTGAACAATTTCTTGAACGGCTGTACAAACTTGCTCTGACCACTGAAGTTATATCCTAATCCTCCACGATGTTTAGTCAGGATATCATTTTCTATAATAGGTGTATGAATCAATGTTTGTGTAAATGAATAGCTGATATCGAAGTTCTCGATATCCCAGAGGTGATTCTTTTTCCGGTTGAGGTTCAGCTTACGTACATTGGTAAAGTTCAGACTCTTGATAGATGTAAAGTCTTCTGCCGCCCTCTTGATGGAATCACGCTCATACTGACTCCTTGCCATTCTCAACTTATACTTCAGTTTAATATCCAGATCATATGGATCATATTCCGGACGGCTTATTGCCCGTGAGTAACCTGCATACACAGGGATGGTTAATCCTGTTTTTTTAGGTAACAGCTTACCAAGATCGAGACTTGCAGCCGCATCATATTGCGTGAAGTTATCGCGGAAACGCTCATTTACCCGCTGATCCAGGTTACCAAATCCGGCAGTATGCATATTTCCGGATATGCTCACTGTACCAAGATCGGCCAGTTGTACATCCACACGGCCCACCCCTGCATAACCGCCTTTCTCATCTAGTCCGGACAGTCGGAGTTCATTGAACCATACCTCACCACATTTGGTCAACCCATCATCTTTTGGATTCAATATACCCAGCAACATGGTTCTTACATCTCCCAGGTTAGGATTTCCCACCACACTAATGAAACCACCATTTGCATTCTGTTCAGTGTAAGGTTTTAAAGGAGAACAGGTATCACACTGGTTACGACGTTGTTTCAGTTGTGTCAGTGTTTCCAGTGCCAGATCCACATTATTGGCATCCGGCCATATCACGGTGTTGTTATTGCTACCCCAGGGAGTTACTTTCAACGGTACCTGGTATTCATAATAGTTCTCAACAAAGTCACTACCCATACGGATCACGGCGCGCAGCTGACCATCTTTCAGCGAGTTTGGATCATTCATTGCTTCTGCGTGCAGATCCACCTGCAGTCTCTTATACTGACGGAGATCCATGTTCAGGCTCTTGGAAACACCGCGGGTATCGCCATCTTTCAGATCACATACCTGTAAGGACATGGATTGCTCGTTCAGTTGTAAAGTAGTATTGTTGGTACTCACTGTATTCTGACGAACTACTCCCGGAGGCAATACATAAGGTATTGGCTTACGGGAAGAGTTTTCTTCAATATTTACAGCAGAAGTATTAAAGGAGGTTGCATCGTCATTAGGAATAGGATCGCCGGCTTGCAGTTTATAGTTATACTGACGCCATTGATTACGTACAAGCTGCAGTTTTGCAAAACGTACTACTACAGAATCTTCGAAGCCAGTCAGGAACATACGCATGAAGCGGATGGATTTAAAATCCGGTATGCTACCTACTTTTTTGTCGAAGCCATTTACCGGCACCTTGAACTGATACCAGTTTTCGGTATGTTTCGTACCATCAACTGTAGTAACATCTGTAACGATCTTATCTACGATGAAGTTGGTACCCACTAACATGTTAGGTCTTAAGTTGATCCGGTATTGGAAATATTCTTCTGTTTCATTCAGGGTATTATCCCTGTTTAGATCTTCCGATTCCGGAATATTTGTAGCAGCACTTGAATAAGAGGAATTGTTAGAAACAGGGGAGTTACCTTCCGGGTTACTATATCTCTTATAACGTTGCAGGATGGTTGCACCATCATAATCACGGTAATGTTTGTAATCGTCATTAGACGGATCCGCCACTGCCTGCTGATAGATATCAGAACCTGGTCCGAAATTAGCTGCCAGCTTATCCATGTAACTTTTGTGGAACACTCCTTCTGCAGTACTCTGCAAACCATCATACCCTACATCCTGGTATTTCCGGATCTCAGGGTCATTATCAAAAGCCTGGGTGATCTGTTGCTGGAACTTTGGCGTACGCCCCCAGTTTGAAGAATCTGTTTTAGCCAGGTCCGTATTGGGATTAGGCATTCCGTTTTCAAAGAACTTACGGGAGTCTTTCAGAATATCTTCAGAAACGTTACCCAGGTTAAAATAGAGCTGACCACCGGTACTGTTGAGCAGATCTTTATGCGTAAAAGGGTCTTGAATCCAGAATTCAATAAACTCTACGTTCTGTGTTTCAAAATCACTGTTATCAATAGAACGCATAATACCTCCCCATTTCTTTTTGGGATTACGCAGCTTACCTTTTGCATCGATACTATCTGCACCTGCAGTAAAGTTATATGGTCCTCTTTCTGTTGGGTAATAAGCAAGGTCAAGGGTGCTCAGCTGGCTTTGTCCGAAATCGGTAGAGCGGTTGGCAAATACCTCGGTCTGATATACCAGGCGTACACGCTGGTCTGACTGTTGCTCCTTATCTATACCTGCCGGCAAACCGGTTCCACCTAATCCTGAATTGGGGATCTGGAGGGTAGGTTCAATAATATACCAGGCCAGTTTAGCCCTGTTCGTTCCATAAGTCAGTTCATTGTCGGCATTCGCTTCTGGGAACATGATAGCACCAGAACTGTCTGATGCATCTTTTGGTGTAGAAGCCAGGGCCCAGCTGGTAGCAGGGAACTTAAGATCATAACCACTCTGGGAACCTTCAAAATCATCAATATAGATCTGTCCCTGGTTGCTGCCGGATGCATTTACCAACTTACTATGACCGGGGAACAGTTTCGCCACCTCACCGGTGAACATAATATTAGAAGGAGTTGTGCTCTTATAATTAGGTAATTTATTCAGTAAGCGGGTAAGCCCTTTCCATTGGGAGTTATAGTTTACGTCAAATCCTACAACAGTATTCTTGATAGGATCTTCCCCGTAATTCACTTTCTGGTAATAAGGACGTTCACTCATCCTGGCGATAGTAGAACCCAGGCTTAATTTATCATTCACCACATAATCCAGGCGGGTACCAAAGTAGTTACGTACCTGTGTCCCAAAAGCGGCATTGTTTTCAAACTGTACATTGATGGCCTGACCAGAGTTCAGGATTCCCGAATTGATAATTTTGATACGGCCCAGGTTATAATCTATCACATAATCCACATTCTCACGCAGTTGTTGTCCACCTGCTGTCACTGTTACGGAACCGGCCGGGATATTATATCCTCCCAGTTGGATTTCAGAAGAGTTACTGGATTTATAGGAACCTTTGATGATGTACCTGTTCAATTGGGGGAACTGCTGGGCCACCACCTTTATGGAATCGTACAACACTTTGAAAAGGTATTGTTTTTCCAGGGCAGCATTTCCTTCGAAAGCCTTTTGAAGACCGCCGGCAAATGGTTCCAGTTGTGGGAACATGAGGCGACCGGTCTGTGAGTTGATGGTATATCCCTCAACATAGTCGAATACACCATCCGGCTGGGGATCATTCTGGTTGTTCAGACGATCCAGGTTCAGGATAGTAATCAGGGGTGCCCCTGCAAACTGCCCCTGGGCATCTGGGAGGTAACGTTTATCGCTAGGAGCACGGGTTTCCGTACCCGGATCTTTATAATATACGTCCATTTTAAAGTCGGCCCGGTTCAACTGGTAAGCACCTGTAGAATAAATGTTCTTCATCATCAGGTCCCAGATGGGCAGATTAGGACGGGCAGAAGTAGCTTTCAGCAATTTCAGGAACAGGATCTTCTGGTTAGCACTGTTCGTTTGATCTGGCGGAACATCCTGGGAGAATTCCCCCACATTATATACCCGTCCGTTGTAAGTATACTGGAAAGCAACAGCCAGCACCTCATCGGCCTGTAACTGCTGGTTCAGGGATATAAAACCGAGCTGCCTGTTAATGGTATACTCGGAAGAGTCCAGTTTACGGGCAAATGTCTTCTCATACTCCTGAACTGCCTGTATGCCATTAGCCTGTAAACGACTCACCACTGTACCTGTATAACGGCTTGCACCATCAGATGCCAGAGTAGCATACAGACTATTGAGGCCGTTGGCTGGCAGATGTGAGTTACTTAATACATTAATAGTGGTATTATAAGGTTTGTATTCACCAAGGTCCATCAGACCCACGATGTCTCTTGTATTAGTAGTAGCCCCTGTTTTATTGGTCACCCATACTTCTACACGGTTTACGTACGCCAGGGAACGGATCACAGGCAGATTGCTCATGGAAAAGTTAAAGGTATCCCTGAAGAACTGAGACAAAAGGAAGTGACGGTTATCTTCATACTCATCTGCCTTTATATTGTAGTCCTGTACCTGAGTCCCTCCTTTAATGAGCAGGTTTTGTTTCTGTGATTTCTGGTTAGATAGTACACTGGTAACGGTAAGGCGGCCAAACTGTAATTGTGTTTTGATACCAAACAGAGATTGTACACCAGAGATAAGTGAACTGCGTAAAGGGAAACTTACGTTCCCCGCTTCTATCTTTTTAATAATCTCATCGTCGTACCCGGTATATTCCAGTTTTACCTGGTTTTCGAAGTCGAATGTGGATTGTGTATTATAATTGGTGATCAGTTTGAGTTTATCTCCGATTTTACCGGTTACGTTCATATTGATATTCATATCGAACGCAAATCCGCCGGTTTTACGAGCCTGTTCTGTAAGCACCGGGTTCTTAATATTCTGGCCTTCATAGCCGAAGGTCAGTTCCAGGCTTCCCTGGGGTTTGATATCTACCTTGTTACCACCAAAAATCCTATCGAACAGTTTACTGCCATTATACAGTTGAGGACCATCCCCTTTCTGGTTAAGAGAGCCGAGTGTACTGGCCCTTTTCTGCCAGTAATCCTGTTCACTTTTCTGGGATTGCAATTTGTAAAATTCGTCAAAACTCAGGTAGGTTGGATTGCGGTAGTAATGGTCTCCTATTTTTTCTGTTATGGTATATTGCTTGGTAACGGGATCATAATCAACAGTTTTCGAGATTCCGGAAGGATCTTTAAGATCGATCTTATTTTTCACAGGATCGGTGATACTGGTTCCATACCGATCTTTGATAGGATACTTTAAAGAATCCTTTATGGGATCTTTAATAGTAGTATCAGGTTTTGGTTGCCAGTTGTCACGATCATTGTTGGTGTAACCCGAACGATTCCTTGCTGCAGTGTCAACAATAAAAAAAGATGCGACTCCTATTACTGCTATAGCACCGAAATATGTCTTTCTTGACAAGAGAAATAGGTTTTTATAGAGGTCAGGGTAAAGTTTTAAAGACCTTTGAGGGATTTTTTAATCAGCCCTTCCAGATCTTCCAATAGTGGTTCAGCCTTAAGTACTTTGGAAATAGCCTGTTCTGCAACTGTTCGTGCAATTCCCAGCGTGACTAATGCATTTAACGCGTCTTCCTGCATTGTATTGTTTGAGGTCACAGATATTTGAAAACCAGTATCCTTTTGTTTCTTAAACTTATCTTTTAATTCCAGTATTATACGTTTGGCTGTTTTTGCTCCTATGCCTTTGATGCTTTCCAGCATTTTTTCATTTTCCATGGTAATAGCCCGTTGAATATCCTCCGGTTGTAAGGAAGACAGCATCATACGGGCGGTATTGGCACCGACGCCTGACACACCTATGAGCATCAGGAACATAGTACGCTCAGCATCATCAAAAAAACCATACAAAGTATGGGCATCTTCCTTTATTTGGAGGTAAGCCAGCAGCTTACAGCTTTCAAGTGCCTGTATACGGGAGTATGTATTTAAACTAATCTGCACTTCATATCCCACGCCCTGTACATCCAGATGTACCATAGCAGGGGATTTATAGGACAGTTTTCCATTCAGGTAAGCAATCATACAGGTTCAAAATGTATGACAAACCTAGTAAAAATTTAGCAAGAAGGAGGCAGGAAGTACCCCTGGTTTATTTCTTATCCCACGATTTCCAAATTCTTATGTATTTTTACGCCCTCGTTTAAAACATCTATATTTCTAATATGAATAAAATAACGGCCGCTATTACAGCGGTAGGTGGCTATGTACCCGACTACGTGCTTTCTAACAAGGAACTGGAAAAACTGGTTGATACTACAGACGAATGGATTATGACCCGTACGGGGATAAAGGAAAGGAGGATTCTGAAAGGCGATAAGATGGGGACCTCTGAGTTATGTGTACCTGTAGCATTGGAAATATGCCGTAAAAGAGGGATCAGTCCGGAAGAAATAGACCTGCTGATAGTAGCCACTGTAACACCAGACATGGTATTCCCTGCAACTGCTAACATTGTAACTGATAAAATAGGCGCTAAAAATGCCTTTGGATTTGATATTGCTGCTGCCTGTTCAGGTTTTCTTTACGCCCTGGAAACAGGTTCAAAGTTCATAGAAAGCGGGCGTTATAAGAAGGTAATGGTAATAGGAGCTGATAAAATGAGTTCCATTATAGATTATACTGACCGTACCACCTGTATTATTTTTGGAGATGGTGGCGCTGGTGTATTACTGGAGCCTAACTTAGAAGGATATGGTGTAATAGACAGTATCCTGAAAAGTGATGGCCATGGCCGTGAATACCTGCACATGAAAGCAGGTGGTTCTGCTCAGCCAGCTAGCCTCCAAACTATTGCCAACAGGGAACATTATGTGTACCAGGAAGGTAAAATGGTATTTAAATATGCTGTAGCTAACATGTCTGAAGCTGCACACGACATCATGAAACGTAACCAGCTGACTGCTGATGATATTTCATGGCTGGTACCCCATCAGGCTAACAAGCGTATCATAGATGCTACTGCTCAGCGGATGGGACTTCCGGAAGAGAAAGTAATGATGAACATCCAACGCTATGGTAACACCACTGCGGGCACACTTCCTCTTTGCCTGTGGGACTACGAAAAACAACTCAAAAAAGGTGATAACCTGGTATTGGCTGCATTTGGTGGTGGGTTTACCTGGGGAGCAAGTTATCTGAAGTGGGCATACGATAGTAAATAAAAAAATTCAAAATATATTGGCTTCGTTAGGAATTTCGTGTAAACATGGAATTCCTGACGAAGCTCTTTTTTGCAAACATTTATCGATGAATGAATAACATCGAGATCATCAATTCTCTGATTACTTTTTATACTAGTATCATATAAATCCCTGATTACTATGTACTTTTTTTTCATTTATGGGAAAAAGAAAACCCATATAAAAAGCGATACCAACCACGAGTACGTTTGTCAGAATTGCAATCATTCCGATCTTGACGTTCATGTTTACAGAGAATACTTTCACCTTTTATTTCTTCCCATCATCCCCGTTGGCGCTAAAGAAGTAAAAATACGTTGTAACAATTGCGAACAATTAAAATGGATCGCATCTCTTGAAAAACATTATGAGAAGACGAGCAGAACTCCATTCTATCTCTATACAGGGTTAGGGATTCTGATTGGATTAATTCTATTCGCTTTCATCGCTGGGCTCCAGGGGAAAAAAGAAAACATACTATTTGTAGAGAATCCGCATGTAGGAGATGTATATACTATTAAGCATGAAAAAAAAGATAGTACCTCTTATTACTTTTTCAGAATAGCACAGATTGAAGGAGATAGTGTTTCTGTTTACCATAATAATTTAATTTATTATGGCTACGTAAGTAAATTTAATGAACAGGATTTTTTCATGAAAGATGAAAAATTCCTTTTTACAAAAAAGATGCTGAAAGAGATGCTTGAAAAAGGTGAAATTGATAATGTTGACAGGGATTATGGCGTATATGAGGGCTTTAATCGTATACAATAAGTTTAGTTAAATGATGGTAGCGTATATACCAGTAGCAACAACCCTCCTTTCTTTTCTGCCCATATATGTCCCCCCATCTTATCAATAAAGTCTTTACAGATTACCAGTGTGAGGGAAATATCCTCCCCCTCCGGTTCTTCCTTTTCCCTGTAGATATCAAACAGCCTTGCAGCCACTTCCCCGGTAAGCTCCGGAGCTATAGAGGTCAATGTCACCTTTACCCTGTCGGCTTCCTTTATTGCTACAATGCCAATAGTATGATTCGCTGGTGAGAATGATACCGCACAATGTAACAGGCTGCGGTTCACAAACTGCAACATTTCACATTCTCCTGCCAACAACAGGTCTTCAGAAATATTCAGACCAACAGTGATCTGCCTATGCATAAGTGCCAATTCCAGGCTTTGCACTACTTCCTCAAACAATTGTAGCAGATTACAGGCCATCGGACTATAAACAAACCCGGAAAGCTGAGATTTAATCCAACGTAGAATATTATCAAAAACAACCAATGTATTACGGGAGGAAACATCTACCTGTTCAATCACCTCCTGCAATGCCTCCTGGTTTGCATTATTCCTGAACATAGCCGCCACGCGAATAATGTTATTGAGCGGTTCCCTGAAATCATTCGCAATAATAGAGATCAGCTTATTCTTAAAATCGTCATTGGTTTGTAACTGCTTATTCTTCTCAGAAATAACTCTATTCATACCTGCAAGCATTAGTTCCTGCTGGCGCAGGTTACGGTAAGAACGATAACGGCTAAAGGTAAAGCCTCCCAATAGCAGGAGCATAACCGATAGAAAGCCTATCAGCAATAGTCTATGCATCTTTACCATATTGGCCTTCGCTATTTTTTCCTCCTGCACCTTATTACTTAGCTGCCATTCCGCCAATATTTGCTCTTTCAGGAAATAATCCAGGTGATTTAAATAGGTATTATTCTTTATTTCCTGTTTGCGACTTATTAATTCATATAGTTTGTTACCATAAACAGCGGTTTTAGCGGTATTTTTCCTGGCCGCATAATAGCGGTATAAACTAATAGTGACAGGTAACATCAGATCGGTATAGCCTGCCTGTTTTGCCAGTTCGAATATTTTCTCTTTATAAGATATCACATCAACGACATTACTATTTTTATGATAGTTGTTTATGTGTTCAAGCATATCAATAGCTACAAAAACCAATCCTTCCCGGAGTGACTGATCAGCCAGTTCATTGATCCTCTTCACGGCCTTTCCAGCCTCTCCCCTTCGCATCCATTCATCTGCCTCAAAAGCCTCAATATAATAATGGTTCCGGCCGCCCGGATATTTCTTCAGGATTTCTTTTGCTTTATTTAACGCCCACGAAACTGAATCTTTCCGGAGCGTATCGTCATCAAAATGGAGTGCATAATTGATCAGGACCAGACCATAAATAGAATCATCCCGCAGGTGCTGACCAATGTTCATTGCCTGCTGTAACAATACTGTGGCCTCCTGCTTCCTTCCTTCAATGTCATGATAAACACTACTGTTCATCAATACCTGGCATACATTGGCGGAATCGCCCAACTGACGATACAACAATAATGCTTTATAATCATATTCAATGGCCTGTTTCATGTTGGCCTTCAAAGCATAAAATATACTAAGGTTATTCAGCGCATCAGCACCCCCTTTCCTGTAATTCAGCCGGGTAGCAATATCCCGGGCCTTTACCGCAAACAGGAAACAACTATCTGCATTACTCAGGTGATAACGCATGCCCAGTTGATTCAACACATTCACATAGTCAATACTATCCCGCTTTCCGGACAGAGTTTGCCTCAGTTCGCGGATCACCTTATCCTGTGCAGGGAGTGAATTGCACAAAAACATCCAACCCATTATCAGTGGGAGAACTATGTGTAATTTCGATATGTAACCCTGTGTTATTTTCATTTTACAGCCGGCAAAGTATATGATAATGTACTTCCCTTATCCGGGTTATTAACGGCCTTTATTGTCCCATTCATCTTATCAATAAAATCTTTACAGATAATGAGAGCAAGCCCTGCACCTCTTTTGTCTTTGTCCATATCCTGGTATTCGAATAAATGAGACAAGATCTCCGGCTGAATTCCCTTTCCTTCATCCTTAAAAAAGACGGTCACCTTCTCTCCTTCCACAACTGCATACACACTGATAGTTCCGCAGGCAGGACTAAACTTTACAGCATTATGCAACAGATTGCGGTGTATAAACTGCAACATTTCCCTATCCGCCAGCACCAGGATATCATCTGATAGCTGTACGTTGATCTTTATTGATTTCTCTTCACAGTTTTCCTTGAGTGCCAGCAATGCCTCTGCTATCATTTCAGCAGGCTGACAGGGCGAAGGTGCATATACAAAACCAGTCAGTTGGGATCTTATCCAACGTAAAATATTGTCAAATATGTGCAGGGTATGTTGCGAATTACTCTCCAGTCTTCTGAAGAGCTTTTCCACTTCATCCAAGGTAAGCAACTGGTCTTTTAAAAGCGCTGTAATATCTGTAATATGGATCAGTGGTGCCCGGAAGTCGTGAGCAATCAGGGAAATAAGTTTATTTTTGAAATCATCATGTGTGCGCAGAAGTACATTTTTTTCGCTGATCTCACGGTTCTTTTCTCCCAGACGTTTTGTATTCCTGGCAGAACGCCGGTGGGAGCGATTCACATCTACCAGCAATAATACAGTTAACAGGAGCAGAATGAGCAGAGCAATGATGATGATGTACCTGTCACGGCTCCCTATCGCTTTCCTGTCCAGCCATTGCTGCTGATAATCATGTCGCAGCTGCAATTCCCGCAACTGTTTTTCCTGCATATAGTAATCGATATAATCAAGTTCGCCCTGTGTTTTACTCTGTTCCTGCTTTTCTGTAATGTCTGCGAGCACACCACTATAATGTGTAGCAGAATCTACCGGGCCATAGGCGGAATAATATGCATACATCCCCAGTGCCTCTGGTAGTACCACCTCACGATACCCTGAAGCCAGGGCCGTTTTTATCAATTGCTGCTGATAGTAGAGCGAATCCGGGCGGTGTTGCAGGCATTTATATACGGCTATTTGAGAATACCCATACATTGCATGGTAGGAATATCCCTGACGGATGGCCTCGGCAATCAGAGTATCCAGTTTATTCTCTGCGGCAGCAGTATCTCCTTTGTCCAGCAGTTCATCTGTTTGCAGGATGCTGGTATACAATACCATACGTTCATCACCGTATTTTACTGCAAGGCTGCGCGAAACAGCCAAAGCCTTTGCCGCATCTGCCTTATACTGACTATCTGAATGGTATATAAAATAATATTTGGCCAGCACAATGGCATACAGACTATCATTATGTAAACGCCGGCCAATACCCACAGCCTTTTGTATGTATTGCGTGGCCTCCTTATGTTTCCCTCCAAACTGGTAATAGGTTCCAAGGTCCATGTTCAGGAGACAGATGCCGATACTGTCGCCAAGTGCTTCATAAATTTTAAGGGCATCCAGGTAAAAGCGGAATGACAGGTAACTATTGTCACGGTACGTGTAATAGGACCCGAGAGTCCTGTATGACTGAGCTTCACCCTTTTTATAACCCGCCTGCCGGGCGCCTTCGCAAGCCGCTGACAGATATAAGAAACAGGTATCCAGCTGCCTGTGCAGATATTGCGCAGCCAGCTTGTTTAATATATCTATATGGGAAGTATCATGTGTAAGGGGTAACTGTGACTGTAAAGCCTGGATAATTTTTTGCTGTGCATACAAATTAGCGTACCGGCAAAAGGTTCCGGAACAAACTATCAACCAAAAGAATAATGCGGTCTTTTTGATGCGTAAAATATTGGTTTTTATATCTCGAAAACAAAGCCTCTTCTTCTCAGTTCTTCATACTGCTGTTTATCAAACCTGTACAGGTAAGCCCCTTTCTTGGAGGTAGTTTTATCCTTTTCTTCCAGCTTTTCCAGTATGTTCATCGATAATATCTTCTTCCTGAAGTTACGCTTATCCAGCTCATGCTGGTAAATTTCTTCATACAGGCTTCTTAATTGTGAGAGTGTGAACTTTTCCGGAAGCAATTCAAATCCTATAGGGTGGAAATGAGCGTTTTCACGCAGTTTCTTCAGTGCATCGGCAATCATTTGGCGATGGTCAAAGATCAGTTCGGGAATCTGGTGTAGTTCCAGCCAATGAGCAGCATACTGTTGTGCCAGAAAATGATCATGCTCTGTAATCCTGATCAGTGCGTAATAAGCCATGGATATCACTCTCGCGCCAGTATCACGTCTTACATTGCCATAACAGGCCAGCTGTTCCATATAAATATTCTCCAGACCGGTAGTTTGTTTCAACACCCTTCCCGCAGCTTCGTCAACGCTTTCTTCATTTTGCAGGAAGCCTCCCATCAGGGACCATTCCCCTTGCATGGGATCTACCTTTCGCTGCATGATCAGCAATTTTAGCTTACCATTTTCAAAACCCAGAATAATACAATCTACTGCTACCAGGTGCTGAGGTACATTTGCATAAAATGATTGTGCACTCATTGAAATATTATTGTCTGCGTGGTTACAGGTTGGCAATACAGCTCAAAAACGGCTATTGCACCTGTTATTGTATAGCTCATCAGTTGCAAAGATGCTATATTTTCCTGCTTTTTGTGAACTCGCTGTAATCAGTAACAGGAATCTTATTAATACCAGCCTGCCGTAACATAGTCACCAGCTGCCCGCGATGATAGGTGGCATGATTAAACACCTGCATCAGTATTTCTATAACGGTTGATTTACAATATTGTTTCCGGGTATCATAATAAGCCACCACATGCTCAAGTTTTACCGGGGTTGCTTTCTTTACCCACTCCAGCAGCGACTGTGATTGTTGCTGCCATAACTGACAGGCATCCGGAAAAGAACCATCAAAGCTGTCTGTAGGTTTTACAGCCTGCTCTGTAAGATGTAACCTTTGGTACCAAAGGCTTTCTGCATCCCACATATGATAAGCGGTTTTGCGCAGACTACCAAAGCTACTGCCGGTTTCATGATCCAGTTGTGACTCCGGCAACTTCTTCAACACATCTACCATCTTCCCGTTTGCCCAAATATTATATGCTGCGTAACTGAGCAGGATATCCTTCATGGATATTATTTTAGTTTACTACCTTCAACAAAATACCAAAAATTACGCACATACAAATAATCAAAAGAATATGACAGGTGTTACCATCAGGGATGTACGAAGAGAAGACTGTCCGCGATTGCTGGAATTAATACAGGAATTGGCGGAATATGAAAAGGCTCCACAGGAAGTGACGGTTACCCTGGAACATTTTACTACGGCAGGTTTCGGAGAGAAGCCTGTATGGAAAGCCTTTGCTGCCGCTTATACAGAAAACGGTCATGAAACCATTATCGGTTTTGCACTTTATTATATCCGTTACTCTACCTGGAAAGGTTGCCGGATGTACCTGGAAGATCTGTTGGTGACTGGAAGCTGGAGAGGAAAAGGAATTGGCAAACTGCTGTTTGACAGGTTGATAGAAGAAGCCCGGGAAAAAGAGTTTAATGGTATTGCATGGCAAGTACTGGAATGGAATGAACCCGCTATTAATTTCTATAAAAAATACGAGGCGCAGTTCGACACAGAATGGTGGAATGCGAGTATAACTTTATAAACAGAAAAGCTCCTTGAGGAGCTTTTCTGTTTATAAATGTGGTGGATTAATTAATATCAAATTAGCTGATACCGTTTACTACAGCATCTTTCTGGATCTTAACGATCAATCCCTGTAATACTTTTCCAGGTCCTGCTTCTGTGAAATTTGTAGCACCATCAGCAACCATTGCCTTTACTGACTGGGTCCATTTTACAGCACCTGTCAGTTGATCTATCAGGTTTTGTTTTATTACAGCAGGCTCACTCACCGCTTTAGCTACCACATTCTGATAAACCGGGCAGGAAGGTGTATTAAAGGTTGTTTTTTCAATAGCTGCTTTCAGCTCTTCTCTGGCAGGAGCCATCAACGGAGAATGGAAAGCGCCACCCACCGGTAATACCAGAGCTCTTTTAGCACCAGCAGCTTTCATTCTTTCACAGGCTATTTCTATTCCTTTTATTGTTCCTGAAATCACTAACTGGCCAGGGCAGTTATAATTAGCTGCCACCACCACTTCTCCTGTTTCAGCACTTACTGCCGTACAGATCTCTTCTACCTTTGCATCATCCAGTCCCAATACAGCTGCCATTGTAGAAGGCTGTTGTTCACAGGCTTTCTGCATAGCAGTGGCCCTGATAAATACCAGGCGTAGTGCATCTTCAAAAGTGAGTGTACCATTCGCTACCAACGCTGAAAACTCTCCCAGGGAATGACCTGCAACCATATCAGGTTTTACAGGAGTTTCCGCGCACAGGAAAGCAATTATGCTATGGAGAAATACGGCTGGCTGTGTCACCTTTGTCTGCTTCAGATCTTCATCTGTACCGGTAAACAGTATATCGGAGATACGAAAGCCAAGGATTTCATTAGCCCTTTCGAACAGTTCTTTTGCTTTAGGATTGCTGTCATACAGGTTTTTTCCCATACCGGGGAATTGAGCACCCTGACCCGGGAAAACGTAAGCGTGTTTCATCTGGTTTGATTTACAGTTGCCAACCGAACATATGTATTAATGTTCCTACATATATCTTCGTGATTTGGATTGCAAATATTCATACTCTTTGTGATATATCAAAATATCATTCGTAAAAAGATATGGCCCGCTTGTGCGGGCCATATCTTTTTACGAATGATATTTTGATATTATTTACCGATCAGGTTGGCACTGATCAGTCGTACGAATTCGCTTCTGGTTCTACCGTCTTCAAACTGTCCGGAAAAGGCAGATGTGGTCGTGGTAGAATTCTGTTTCTGTACCCCGCGCATCATCATACACAAGTGCTGGGCTTCTATCACCACCCCTACGCCAAGTGGCTGCAGGGTTTCCTGGATAGCATCCAGAATCTGGTGAGTTAAACGCTCCTGTACCTGTAGCCGACGGGAAAAGACATCCACCACACGAGCCAGTTTGCTAAGACCCGTAATATATCCATTAGGAATATAAGCAATGTGAGCCTTGCCAAAGAAAGGTAGCATATGATGTTCGCATAATGAATACAGCTCTATGTCTTTTACAATGACCATTTCACTATAAGATTCAGTGAATCTGGCACCTTCGAGTATCGCTTTTGCATCCTGCTGATACCCCACAGTCATATATTGCATTGCCTTGGCCAGGCGTTCTGGTGTTTTCAAAAGTCCTTCCCTCTCCGGATCCTCACCTAATAACTCTATGCTACTCCTATAATTTTCTATAAGCCCAGAAGTTACCTTATCATCGTACGATTCTATCTTTTTGTAAGCCATTTCGATTCGATCATTAAACTTAATCAACAAATCAGCAAGTCATCCTATATTACTTACTGTTACCAAAATATTCTACATAAATACGGGGGGTCTCGTACAATTTGATGCAATGTAAATGTACACCAGCAGGAAGATGCGGTGTTAACTGCTCCCATATTCCAATAGCCAGATTCTCTGCAGAAGTAAATTTGCCTGCCATGAAATCCACGTCCATATTCAGATTCCGATGGTCGATCTTTTCTATAACCTCGTCTTTTATAATTACACCTAATGTTTTGGCATTGAATACAAAACCAGTTTCAGGATCCGGATTACCTTTCACCGTTACATGCAGCTCATAGTTATGACCATGCCAGTTTTCATTAGCACACTTGCCAAACACTTCTTCGTTCTTTTCCTTACTCCATGCAGGATTGGACAACTTATGCGCGGCATTGAAATTCTCGACACGCGTTAAATAGATCATTATTACCCTTATATTTTCCGCAAAAGTACGACAATTAGACCAATACTATACGGAATAAGGTATGGGCACTATCCCCCCTTACTAATCAAAAAAGTCTAAATTTGCACCATGAAAATACTGGTTACGGCAGCTACTATCTTCGAAATACAACCGTTTCTTGATCACCTGGCCACACATACTTATCCTGATTGTCAAGTAACCACCCTTATTGGCGGTATTGGCATGATGCATACAGCCTTCCAACTGGGACGACAATTCGCCACATCCCGACCGGATATAGCTATCCAGGCCGGTATTGCCGGCTGTTTTGACCATTCCTGGGAAATAGGGAAAGTCGTTATCATTGAAAATGAACAGTTGGGTGACCTTGGTGTGGAAGACGACCAGGCCTTTAAAGACCTGTTTGACATACAGTTATGGCAGCCAGATCAGGCTCCATTTAACAACAGGCAACTGATCAACAGCCTGGATAATTTACCATTTATACCGGCATTGCCACGAGTATCAGGTGTTACTATCAATACAGTAAGTGGCAGTGAACGCACCCGTAATCTGCTGGTAGCCAAATATGCTCCGGATGTGGAGAGCATGGAAGGGGCCGCCTTCCATTATGCCTGCCTGCAGGAAAAAATTCCCTTCTTACAATTACGCAGTATTTCCAACTATGTAGAGGTAAGGGATAAAAGCAAATGGAATATTCCACTCGCCATCAGAACGTTGAATGAAACATTGATTAAATATATTGAACAATGGAACTAACACTGGGTTTTTCACCATGTCCGAACGACACATTTATTTTCGATGCCATGGTGAACAAGAAGATTGATACGAAAGGCATTACGTTCAACACAAGGCTTGAAGATGTGGAAACACTAAACAAGCTGGCCATGCAGGGGCAACTGGCTATTACCAAACTGAGTTTTGGTGTATACAGCAAAGTAAAAGACCAGTATGAACTGCTGAACAGCGGTAGCGCACTTGGCAGGGGCTGCGGCCCCTTACTGATTTCCAGGGAGCCTATCCCCGATGAGAAAATCAAGGATTGCAAAATTGCAATTCCCGGAGAAAACACGACCGCCAACCTATTGTTCTCCCTTGCATTTCCAGAGGCAAAGAATAAACAGATTATGGTGTTTTCTGACATTGAAAATGCAGTACTGGAAGGACGTGTAGATGCAGGTGTGATCATTCACGAAAACAGGTTTACCTATCAGTTGAAAGGACTGGTAAAAATCATTGACCTGGGTGAATACTGGGAAAATACTACCGGCAGCCCGATTCCTCTTGGTGGTATCTTTATACGTAAAGATATTCCTGATCATATCAAACAGGAAGTAGATCAACTGATCCATGATAGTCTACAATATTCCTATAAACATTACCCTGTTCTTTCTTCTTATGTTACATCACATGCACAGGAAATGGACGAAAAGGTAATGAGACAGCATATAGATCTGTATGTAAATGATTTCAGTCTTGGACTGGGCGAAGCTGGCAAAGCAGCTGTAGACAGACTAATGGCAGTTGTGAAATAAAAGAAATACAGTTAAAGGGGTATGGCCCGCACTTGTGGACCATACCCCTTTTTTTATACTTTGGAACATTAACCGTTCAATGCTTTTTTATATACTTCCAGTACCCGTTTATGTGCATCTTCATGTACAACGATCGGTTTGGTATATGTTAATTCTTCAAACTCAGGCACCCAGGTTCTTACATATTTAAAATCCTTGTCAAACTTCTCTGTCAGCAATACAGGATTGAATACACGGAAGTAAGGTGAGGCATCACAACCACAGCCTGCCGCTAATTGCCAGTTACCGTTGTTGGCTGCAAGATCATAATCCAATAGCTTCTTTGCAAAATAGGCTTCTCCCCAGCGCCAGTCGATCAGCAAATGTTTTGTCAGAAAACTTGCCGTAATCATACGTACACGATTATGCATAAAGCCTGTGGTATTCATTTCTCTCATTCCCGCATCCACAATGGGATACCCCGTTTCCCCATCACACCATTGCTGAAATTCTTTTTCATTATTACGCCACTGGATCTTATCATATTCCGCCCGGAATGACTGATGCTCCACATGCGGGAAATGCCATAAGATAGATTGAAAGAAGTCCCGCCAGATCAATTCTCCCAGAAATGTTTCATTCAGATGTTTTGCCCTATCAGCTATTTCACGCACACTGACTGTTCCAAAACGCAAGTGTAATCCAAGATGTGAAGTGCCTGACAACGCAGGATAGTCACGCGTCTCATCGTATTTCTCTATCAGGCTGTCTTTTACCCTGAGTGAAGGAAAATGACGCTCACCGGCTAAGAAGCCTATTGTACGCAGTGCAGGAATCTTCTTAACTTTCTGTTTATGGAAGTTGCGGAAATACTTTTCTGTAGGGTATGGGCGGAGATGGAAATCTTTCAGTAATGTCTTCCATTTTTTACTATAAGGAGTAAAAACGGTATATGGCTCTCCATTATCTTTCAATACCTCATCCCGATCAAAGATTACCTGGTCTTTATACTGATGAAAAGTGATATTCTTTTCTTTCAGCATTCTGGCGATAGCTGCATCTCGTTTGGTGGCATAAGGTTCATAATCGATATTTGTAAATACAGCTTTTACATCATACTCATTTGTAAAGTGTCTGAAAGCATTCTCAACAGTGCCATAAAATACATCCATTGTGCTTCCCAGCCTGGCAAGCTGCTCCTGCATTTCCTCCAGCCTATCGTGAATGAATGTAACTCTGCGGTCATGCTTATCATCTAAATCATTTAAAATGTCGGAATCAAATACAAACACAGGCACTATGGGGTTGTCTGACTTTAAGGCATGGTAAAGTGCGGCCTGATCCAGCAGACGCAGATCACGGCGCAACCAGCATAAGTTTACTGTTGCAGGCATAAAGGGTTAGTTTTGCAATTCTCGATTACTTGTACACAATCAATGGCAATATAAGCCGGAATAAATTAAAATAGCTGTACTAAAAATATACCACTGCGATGCTTTATCAGTATTTATTTGTAATTAGTAATGATGGTTTTACAATATTCCTTCGTGCAATAATTCATGTATTATTACAGCAGAAGCGTTTCCAAAGCTACTGTCACGAAACATTCCTACCCAACGGATACCTGCAATGGCATTCGTTAGAAATATCTCATCTGCATTTTCAAGATCTTCAACTGTGAGGGGCTTTTCTATAACGGGAAAAGGAAGATCCATCTTCAGAAGATTTTTACGCATCACACCACACACACAACCTTCCGATAACGGTGGGGTAATGAGTTGTCCGTGCTGTACAATGAATAGGTTGGCAGTAGTTGTATCAGCTACCCGTCCATAAGGGTTTAACAGTATGGCTTCATGGATACGGTGCTGTTTCGCATACATAGCCGCCATTACATAGCGCAGGCTGTTATTGGATTTGATAGAAGAAAACTTATCGCAGGCAATTCTCACATCTGGGAAAATGTCCAGTTCCAGACCAGTATCATTCAATTCCAGTACTTTTTTGTCCAGTTCCCAGCTTTGAATAATGAAATGGGGGATATTATGCAGAGGATCATACAAGCCGCCGTCTCCCCGGAAAACAGTCAGTCTTACCCGGGACAGCTCGTCATGGTCATTCCTGTTACAAAGTTCCATTACCAGCTTTGTGAAGTATGTTTTTGTGAAATGTTGGGGAGGATCAAAATGAAGCAGGTGAAGACTGGCCATTAACCTTTCAAAATGGAGATCTGCCAGTAACACCTCACCCTGGTATACCCTCATAGTTTCAAAACACCCGTCTCCATAGCGGAAAGAACGATTATCGGCCGTTAAAATGGTATCAGAGGCCGGTAGGAATTTCCCATTGTAACATAAACATCCTGATTGCACTTCGAGCACTTTAACTGTGAAAAGAACTGTTAAGTTACGGAAATTTAATGGGTTAAAAACAGGTAGCGGTCATCCCGGTAAGTACCCAGGACAACCGCCTTTTTAACATAGGACAGGGGTTCTTCTACGGCATAACCGTGGATGAACGCTTGTCCTTATTTATATTTATTGCTGTTTAGTTCGCTTGTTGTTTATCCCAACGATAATAATTGTTTGGAATGCTAGCGGAGCTGAAGGAAATACCATTGACCCTTGTATAATTTTCTGTATGGAATCCAGCAAGATCTTGCTGTGCGCGAGCCCTCAGGAAAAGACCCATGGAAACTGCTAAAGTCGACACAATTTTTGTCATAGACACAGATTAAGGATAAGTAGGACAATAAAGGAACAAAACTATTATATAATCTATATTTAGAATTTTATAATAAGTTATTGTATCTAATTGTCTCTTTAATAAACAGGATAGGTTGACACGCGGTGAAGTGTCACTAAAATATTGTAAAACAATTGATTAATTCACTGACAATTTTGATGGCTTTGCATCATCGACATTTCTTATTTTGGTTTTTGCCCCTTAGATTTATACCAGTTATTGCTGCTGAAAAGGATGGAATAATTCCTAACAGTTGACAGGACAAAGATGCTTTATTTGGCGCGCAATACAATAGCCACTTATGGGTATTGTAAATTTGAAGAAGAATACTTATTGGTGTGTAAAAGACACTTTGAAATCAGACAAAAAAAAGACTGAATTTTCTTCAGTCTTTTCAAATTATAATTTCATTTCCGGGATGTCTCCTTCCACAATGAGCCGGCCTGCGGTTTTAGCGATGATCTCCTCCACACTTACTCCAGGCGCACGTTCCAGTAAACGAAATCCGTTGGGAGTGATATCCAGCACAGCCAATTCCGTTACTACTTTTTTCACACAGGCAACACCTGTTAATGGAAGACCACATGCTGGTAATAATTTACTTTCTCCTTTAGGATTTGTATGCATCATAGCTACAATAATATTTCTTGCAGCGGCTACCAGATCCATTGCTCCTCCCATTCCTTTTACCATTTTTCCCGGAATTTTCCAGTTGGCAATATCACCTGTATCAGATACTTCCATGGCTCCCAATACTGTCAGGTCTACTTTACCAGCCCTGATCATCCCAAAACTCTCTGCTGAGTCAAAGAAACAACCTCCTGGCAGTAATGTTACCGTTTCTTTACCGGCATTTATAAGATCTGCATCTACTTCTTCCTCTACAGGATAAGGCCCCATACCTAAGATCCCATTCTCTGATTGCAGCATAATGGAAATACCTGAAGGGATGAAATTAGCTACCAGTGTAGGAATCCCGATACCTAAATTTACATACATGCCATCGCGTAGTTCCTGCGCTATTCTTTTAGCTATACCATATTTATCTAAAGACATACTGATGCTGAGGTTTAAGGTTGTAAACAAGGATACACACCCATCAATTCATTTTCACTGTTTTCCGTTCAATACGATTTTCATAATTACTTCCCTGGAAAATACGATGTACATAGATACCAGGAACATGTATATTATCAGGATCAAGCTCTCCTGGTTGCACAAGATGTTCGACTTCTGCAATTGTAATATTACCGGCTTTTGCCATCGAAGTACTGAAGTTACGGGTAGTCTTCCGGAAAACGAGATTGCCCATTGTATCGCCTTTCCAGGCTTTTACCATTGTGAAATCTGCATGTAATGCCAGTTCCATCAGGTAGTGTTTGCCATTAAAAACGCGGGATTCTTTCCCTTCTGCTATTTCTGTGCCGTAACCTGCAGGTGTAAAAAAGGCAGGAATTCCCATGCCTGCCATTTGTATGCGGGTAGCCAGTGTCCCCTGGGGGATCAGGTCCACTTCCAGTTCACCAGAAAGCAGCTGCCGTTCAAACTCCGCATTCTCACCTACGTAAGACGCCATCATCTTTCTGATCTGTCTTGTTTGCAGCAGGAGTCCCAGACCAAAATTATCAATACCAGCGTTATTGGAGATGCAGGTTAACTGTTGAATACCTTTGCGTACTAATGCAGTTATACAGTTTTCCGGTATTCCACAAAGGCCAAATCCACCCAGCATAAGTGTGGCCCCATCGCGGATGTCATGCAATGCCTCATCGGCATTTGCTACAACTTTGTTCATGTTTTGGTGTTTTGAGCAGAGAGTTTATTGTTTGAAATTCACCCTCTTATTTTTCTTAACAAATGGAATTATTGTATCCCTTACATCTGAAATTAGCACATTCTTACCAAATGGCAAAAGCGCCTTGGGATTATTGATATACTCTTTTATACGACTTTCATTTTCCACAACATCTTTCTCCGCAGTCACTACATCCTTCATCATATCATATACCTCTTTCAGCCTGTCCGGATGACTTTCATAGAAATCATAACTCTTCTTAAACTGTTGATGCGTGAGCTTATGTAACTGCAGGATCTGACTGAAATATATTTTTACCTGATGTTGGCGGACAGAATCCGGTAATGGCATACCATGATCGCCATTTTCACTGCTGTAGACATCTGCCATATTCATATCGATAAGCACATCCCGCATATCTTCTTTAGACAGGATTCCATCAGGAACTCTGTCAGCTTGTCCACAGGCAATAGTAAACAGCAAAAGAAAAACTATAACAATTCTATACATAAAAAATTTCCGCTTAATAAAGTGCAAAGCTATTTCATCTGCTGATATTTTGCTGCATTGGTAACATCCATTTGTGCAAGTAACTGTGCTGCACGGGATTTTTCCTGTGGCGGAGCTTTGGAAAATATCTTTTGTAGCTCATCCGATTTAGAAGTGAAGAACGTTGCCATGAGCATAGAGTTAGGGATATCCTGATAAACGGCATATAACATATTCAGACAATTCATGACAGCTCCACGTCCCTTAGACATATCATCATACATCACATCCAATCCCTGGCGGTGATATTGATACATCACATCATGAAAACGGCTGAATTTTACATTCAGCAGATTATCCTGCAACCAATAGCGGTTACGGTTACCTTCAAAAGGTTTCCAGCCGGCAATATCTTTACCATCCGGTGCATTGCTTACTATATTGAGTGCCTTTTTGAAAAACGGATCACCTCCGCGGGGAGAGAAAGAATCATTGTCCAACCCCACGATAATATAGGCATAATAAGCGAGAGTAGCCGTTAAATTAGAGGCCAGGGGATCATTTCCCACTACGCGGTTATCACTGAATTCCAGCGGCTGAAATTCAACATAACGGAACACCAGGTTGTTATCCTGCATATTCAGCAGACTACTTACGTAACCGGAATTAAACACAGGACGTGTAGCCTGGATAGTCAATGTAGCTTTGTATTGATTACCACCCATATCCCCTGTTATATTAAGCAGGAAATTGCATTCTATGCGCTCTGCGGGAGTATATACCTCATCGGACCAACGACGGCCATTTAAAAATTCCTTGATGGAATTCTGCAGGGTGGTAAACATCTTTTTATCGGAACCGCTTACCTGGTTACTGTTAACGGTAACATTTACCCGCAGCTCCTGCGCCTGTAATGACAGGGTAGCAAACATTAATAGCAGACATGCGATGCCGGTACCAGCTTTCGTATGCCATGATTGTGGATTATTTACCATTTTGCGATTCTATTATACAGATTTTCATACTACTATCCGCGTGTTGCTGTTTTGCATGATCCCTGTTATGGCAATAACAATATCCTTTGCCACTTCCTGTTTCGATTTCAGCGGCAGGTCCGTTGCTATTCCGTTGCGATCAAACAGAGTCACTTTGTTGGTATCATAGTTAAAGCCAGCACCTTGATCATTCAGGGAATTCATCACTATCATGTCCAGGTTCTTTTCACGTAATTTCTTTAGTGCGTATTCCTTTTCGTTATTCGTTTCCAGTGAAAATCCGACAAGGACCTGTCCTGCAGGTCGGTTAGTTCCCAGTGTACGCAGCACATCCTGTGTTTTTTCCAGCTCCAGTGTCAGCCCATCTCCTTCACCTTTCTTAATCTTCTTATCTGCCACAGATTTAGGTCGGTAATCTGCCACAGCCGCAGCCATCACAACCACATCTGATGTGTAGAAATGCGCCTCACTGTTGCTTAGCATTTCTGCCGCTGTTACCACCTTCAGTGTCTTAACACCCTGAGCTGTAGTGGATAACCAGGTAGGCCCCAGTACCAGTGTCACTTCTGCACCAGCTGCTGCCAGTGCTTCTGCAATAGCAATCCCCATTTTCCCGCTGGAATGATTGCTAATATAACGTACAGGATCCAATGGTTCTTGTGTAGGACCAGCTGTAACCAGGGCTTTTTTCCCGGCAAGTGGCTTTTTATCTCCGAAATGCGTATCTAAATAGGTTACTATATCGGCAGGTTCAGCCATACGGCCTTCTCCAAACAGGCCACTTGCAAGTTCACCTTTCTCCACTGGTAATTGCTGATGCCCGTAAGAGAGCAATTTTTCAATATTATGCCGGGTAGCTGTATGATGCCACATATCTTCATCCATTGCCGGCGCAAAAAGAACAGGGCAGGTAGCAGAAAGATAAACAGCCAGTAACAGGTTATCACAGAAGCCATTGGCCATTTTCGCAATGGTATTCGCAGAAGCAGGAGCTATCAGCATTACATCAGCCCAACGACCCAATATTACATGGTTATTCCAGCTTTGATTATCACTGATGGTAACAGATACTTCATTCTTTGATAAAGTAGCCAGTGTCAGGGGCGTAATGAAATCACAGGCAGCCTGGGTCATGATCACTTTCACATCTGCCCCTTCTTTTACCAACAGCCTGACAAGGGTTGCCGCTTTATAAGCTGCAATACTGCCTGATACGCCGAGTAAGATCTTTTTTCCTTGAAGCATATAAAAATAAAATGGCGGCAGAATATTATTTCTGCCGCCATGAAGTTAGATATTTTTCAGTCATTACTTAGCTATACAGATCATCATCATTTCTTCTGAAATAGATCTTGTCTTCCAGGAATTCCTGTGTAGCCTGGATAGCAGGATTAGCCATTCTTTCGTAAAAACGGGAAATCTCAATCTGCTCTTTGTTCTCGTGCACTTCTTCCAGGTTATCTGTATGGCTGGCAAATTCTTCCAGTTTGGAATGCAGCTCTTCCTTTACAGATATATTAATCTGATTGGCGCGTTTGGCTATTACGGCAATAGATTCATACAGGTTACCAGTCTTGCTTTTAATCTCGGTAGTACTTTTAGTTTCCACCATGGGATTAATACTACTGGTCAGACCTCTTTTTATTTTGCTCATTCTCCAGAGAATTATGTTGTTTACTAATTGATATTGTTTAAAGTGGATGTCTTATGCTCGGGCTTGCTATAAGCTTCAAGCGTTTTGATATTACTTTGTGCTAAGTTATAGTATTTTTCGGCATCACCCTTCAATTTGCTATCTGGGTAATGGTCGGCAAAATCAAGGTATTCTGTTACCACGTCATCATAGCGTTCTTTCTGCTTATCCATAATACTATGCTGAGCATATTTGTAATAAGCCTTGATAGCCATGTACTTATAACCATCACTCTTATCAGAATCAGGGTAATTACGCATCAGGCTTTTGAACGAGATAGCAGCTGATTTATAATATCCCAGGTTATAATACAGTTCTGCGCTATTAAATTCTTTCGTTTCCAGTTTCCGGCGGCATAATTCGATTACCAGGTTGGCTTCGGCCACTTTATCGGAAGTAGGATAGTTATTAATAAAGGTTTGCATTGCAGCAATAGCCTTTTGTGTATTAGTTTGATCCAATGGAATTTTAGGAGATTGCTTATAATAGCAATACGCCTGCATATAATCCATTTCTGTAGCGTGAGGGCTGTTCGGGAAGTTGTCCAGGTAGTTCTTAAAATAAAATCCTGCCTGTACATAGTCCCTCAGGTAATACGAGCAATAGCAATATTTATAATATATAGGTTCGTACTTTTCAGTACCCTTATATACCTGGAACAGGGATTCGTAAAGCCCTTGCGCTGATGTGTACTTCTTTTTTCCGTACAGTTTGTCAGCATAGGCTAGTTTGGCCTCATAGTCCTTACTTTTTTCAATTCTACGCAGCTCCACATTACAAGAAGAAGCAATTACGACTAATAAAAGACTGATATATAAGAGAATTTTCCGCATAAATGTGGGCAAAGTTAAGAATTAAATGTAAATGTAAGATAGGGAAGGAATTGAAGCTGTTAAAATTTTGTCAAAGCCGGCTCCCCACATTTTACCACAATTGGGCTTTTTTAGCTGTATTGTCCCTGTTTATTCCTTTCTATAAGGGTATTTGCATACGAGTCACTTGCTTTAAAGTCCCATTTTTTATCTTTCAATGGCCGAATCTTCCTGATGAGAATAGTTACTAATGAGCCAACTACGATTTTATAAACAAAATATTAAAGGTTTTAAACAAATTATCCACATTCATATTAACACTATCCACATTTAGCTCTATAAAAAGCCACTATAAGCTACTGTAGCAAGCATAAAAGTGCTGTGGAAAAAATTTATATTCCATTTAGTCGTTAGAGAGTGGGAAAAAGTGTTATTTTGTGTTAGAAAATGGAAATTAAGGACTTTCTCCCCCAAGTATGATAGGTTTTCTGGGTGAATATGAGGCTACGCTTGACGCAAAGGGGCGCTTTTTACTACCTGCTGGATTTAAAAAACAGCTGGGAGAAAGCGCCGGAGAGCAATATGTCATCAATCGGGGGTTTGAAAAATGTTTGTCCTTGTATCCCATGAGTGAATGGCAGCCAATTTTTGAACGGATCAGTAAGCTAAATGATTTTGATCCGAAAGTTAGGGAATTCCGCCGCTATTTTCTTAATGGAGCAACTATTCTCGAACTGGACAGTGCAGGGAGATTATTATTACCAAAAAGCCTGATGTCATATGCCAACCTTGAAAAAGACATCGTACTGGCAGCAGCATCAAATAAGATAGAGATCTGGGATAAAGGCAAATACCAGGAGTTCTTTGAAAATTTTTCACCAGGATCCTTTAGTGATCTGGCTCAGCATGTAATGGGAGGTGGAGATAATAATATTTCGATTTAACTGAGTATGGCAGAATCTTCACAATATCACCTGCCTGTATTACTGCAGGAAGTGATCACGCAGCTACAGATTATCCCTGATGGGGTGTATGTAGATGCCACTTTTGGTGGTGGCGGCCATTCCAGGGCTATCCTGGAACAGCTGAATGAAAACGGGCGGCTCATCGTGTTTGACCAGGATGAAGATGCTTTTAAGAACAGAATAGATGATCCAAGGGTCACCTTTGTACAGCATAATTTCCGGCATATGCAACGTTTCCTGAAACTGTATAAAACAGTTCCGGTAGACGGTATCCTTGGAGATCTGGGAGTTTCTTCCTGGCAGTTTGATACAGCAGAAAGAGGGTTCAGTACCCGTTTTGAAGGCGCGTTGGACATGAGAATGGATCAACGTAGCACCATCACAGCGGCCTCATTGCTGCAAACTTATTCCGAACACCAGCTACATCTGATGTTCCAGGATTATGGGGAAGTAACAAATGCACGGACCCTGGCAAAAACAATTGTAACACAACGCAGGGCCCGGCCTATGCGTACGATCAATGAGTTTAAATCTGTTATACAACCTATAGTTAAAGGGAATCCTCAAAAATACCTGGCACAAGTGTTCCAGGCACTACGAATAGCTGTGAATGATGAGTTGGGAGCATTGAAAGACCTTTTGATTCAGTCTGCCGAAATATTAAAACCAGGAGGCAAACTGGCTATCATCACTTTCCACTCTCTTGAAGACAGACTGGTGAAGAATTTTATGAAGACCGGACAATTTGAGGTGCAGGATGATCAGTATTCTTTTGAAACACCTGCCAAATTGTTTCGTTTAGTAACTAAAAAGCCGGTTACTGCCAGTGAGGAAGAATTAAAACGTAATACAAGGTCCCGGAGTGCGAAACTACGGGTAGCCGAAAAGATATAATCCAGATTATGAATCCGCTATGCCAATGTGCTTGTTATGCGACAGGTATGTTGGCTTAGTAGTATAAATAGCATATCGTGTTGCAGGAAGAAAATATACCAGTTGAGGTGATGCCGGAAGAACCGGAACAAAAAAGGGAATGGCGCTTGCGGATCAATTACAGAGCCATCACGCAAAACATGCCATTTATTTTGTTTCTGTCACTATTGGCACTGATATATATCGCTAACAGCCACATGGCGGAGAAAAAAGTTCGCCGCATTAATCAACTGGGAAGAGAAATAAAAGAACTGAAATGGGAATATCTGAATGTGAAGAGTGAACTGATGTTCCGCAGCAAAATGAGCGAAGTGAGTAAAGCTGTGGAACCACTGGGATTAAAAGAACTGAGTATCCCACCACAAAAAGTAGAACTAAAGAAAAAAGAATAAATCAAACAGTGGAAGTAAAGAAGGACATATTGTGGAGAGTGTATCTATGCTTTATTGGCATGGGACTGTTTGCTGTGGCAATACTGGTAAAGGTGTTCTTTGTACAGAATGTAGAAGGTAATTATTGGCGGAGTATAGCAGATAGCCTGCATACCCGTTATGTATCCCTGGATGCCGACCGTGGTACTATTTATTCTGAAGAAGGCAGGATGCTCTCTACATCTATCCCCTACTTTGATGTGCGGATAGATTTTGCAGCAGATAACCTGCGCGACAAAAATGGAAAAGTATTCAAGGACAATGTAGACTCATTGTCCATTTATCTTTCCCGCCTGTTCAATGATCGTACACCGGGGGAATACAAACAGATATTACGCGAAGGCTTCAAAAGCAAAGACCGTTACTTTCTTTTAAAACGTGATATACAATTTAACCAGTTCCAGCAGCTCCGTGGTTTTCCTATGTTCAGACTGGGTAAGAATAAAGGAGGACTGATAGCAGAAACGAAAAACAAACGCATCAATCCTTTTAAACTATTAGCGAATCGGACAATAGGATTATCCAGGGAAAATGCACAGAACATAGGATTGGAAAGAACCTATGACAGTTACCTGAAAGGGGTAACAGGAAAAAGATTAATGCGCCGCATAGCAGGCGGCACCTACATACCGGTAGAAGGTTATGATATAGAACCGGAAAATGGCCGCGATGTTATCACTACCATAGATGTGAACATGCAGGACATTGTGGAAACAGCTCTCATGAACATGATGGTGAGTAATGAAGCAGAACATGGTACCTGCATTCTCATGGAAGTAAAGACTGGTAAGATAAAGGCTATTGCCAACCTGGGAAAACAACCGGATGGCAGTTACTTTGAAGATATGAACTATGCCCTGCAGGTAGCAGAACCAGGTTCGACATTCAAACTTGCAACCATCATCTCTGTTCTGGATGATAAATATGCGACCATGAATGACATGGTAAACCTGCATGAGGGTGAATGGCAGATAGGTCGCAGAACAGTATTCGATTCTGAACCTCATCCGGGACAAACGAACGTGACGATCAAACACGCTTTTGAACTGAGTTCTAATGTGGGAATGGCAAAACTGGCGTACCAGTACTATTATAAAAAACCAAACGATTTTGTTGCGCATCTGAAGAAATTGAAGCTGGACCAATCTACAGGTATTGACCTGGTGGGAGAAGGAAGGCCGGTGATAAAATCGACCGCTTCAAAAACATGGAGTGCTACCAGTTTACCCTGGATGGCATTTGGTTATGAAGTGCTGGTCAGTCCGTTACAAACCTGTATGCTCTACAATGCTGTAGCGAACAACGGCAAAATGATGAAGCCTTACCTGGTAAATTCTATTATGGAATATGGTAAACCGGTAAAGGAATTCGAACCAACAGTAGTACTTGACAGCATTTGTTCCAAGAGTACTTTAAGGCAGGTGAAACAAATGTTAGAAGGTGTGGTGATGAATGGAACTGCTAAAGGATTATGGACTCGCTATTACAAATTTGCCGCTAAAACCGGTACGGCCCTGGTAGCTAACGGCAACCGTGGTTATTCGGATAAGATCTATCAGTCATCGTTTGCTGGATATTTTCCAGCAAACGATCCGCAGTTCACCTGCGTGGTAGTAATCAAAAACAAAGCGCATGCGTCTAAATTTTATGGTGCAGCAGTAGCAGGACCCGTATTTCGTGAGGTGGCAGACAAATTGTTTGCGATAGCAGTAGAAAAGCAACTGCCCATAAAAGCCAGCATGCAGATAGATACGTTGATGGCTTTCAAGAATGGTCAGGGGCATGAGTGGAAAGAAATACTGAACACATTGAACATCCCGATGCAGGGCAATGTGGGCAACAATAGCTGGGTAAGTGCAAAGGTGGACGACAAAAAAATCGCTTTTGCGCAGGTGGCACAGAATAAAGGTGCTGTACCCAATGTAACAGGAATGGGATTAAAAGATGCGCTGTACCTGCTGGAAAATGCAGGGTTGCGTGTTGTTATAAAAGGTGCCGGTAAAGTGAGGAATCAATCCATACCAGGCGGTACACAGTTATCAAGAGATCAGACAATCGTTATAGAACTTAGTTGAGAGATGAGAACACTGAGTGACATATTATACAACGTGAACATCCAGGCAGTGCATGGTAGTACTGATATTACCGTGAATGCTCTGAGCATAGACTCCCGTGCCATTGGCAGTGGAGATGCTTTTATTGCTATCAGGGGTGTACATGCTGATGGTCATCTCTTTATTGATAAAGCACTGCAACAAGGAGCAACTGCAATAATCTGTGAAGAGTTACCAAAGCAACTGACTGCTAATGTATGTTATATACAGGTGGCGAACAGTGCTATTGCAGCAGGTACGATTGCAGGTAACTTTTATGATAATCCATCTCAGAAGATCCAGTTGGTAGGCGTTACAGGAACTAATGGGAAAACCACCATCGCTACGCTCCTGTTCAGATTGTTTGGGGCATTGGGATATCATTGCGGATTATTATCTACCGTACAGAATCAGATTGGTGATAAGATCATACCTGCTACACATACCACACCGGATGCAATTCATCTGAATGCATTACTGGCAGATATGGTAGCGGAAGGGTGTTTGTATGTTTTCATGGAAGTAAGCTCTCACGCCATCCACCAGCAACGTATTGCCGGGTTGATGTTTGCCGGTGGCATCTTCAGTAACATTACACATGATCACCTTGATTACCATAAAACGTTTGATGAATATATAAAGGTGAAGAAAGCCTTCTTTGACGGACTTCCCAACACAGCATTCGCGCTCACAAACCTCGACGATAAAAGAGGGAATGTGATGCTACAGAATACACGTGCAAAGAAAACAACCTACAGCCTTCGTACAGTGGCAGATTTCAAAGGCAAAATCCTTGAAAACAATCTGACAGGGCTAATCATGATGGTAAATGAGAAGGAAGTTCACTTCCGCCTTATAGGAGAGTTCAATGCTTACAACCTGCTGGCTGTATACGGTGCTGCCCTGATGCTTGGAGAGGAGAAAGACAAGGTATTGCAGGCACTCAGTGGATTAACCGGTGCAGAAGGACGATTTGATTATATCATGTCTGCAGAGCAGAAGATAATTGGTATTGTTGATTATGCACATACCCCGGATGCTTTACTGAATGTACTGGCTACTATCAAGAATCTGCGTAAAGGAAATGAACAGGTAATCACGGTAGTGGGTTGCGGCGGTGACCGCGATACGGCTAAACGTCCCGTGATGGCTGAAGTGGCAGCAGAACGCAGTGACAAAGTAATCCTTACTTCGGATAATCCCCGCTCGGAAGATCCGGCAGAGATAATCCGGCAGATGGAAGCTGGTGTACCTGTACATCTTAAAAAGAGAGTATTATCAATCGCAGACAGGAAAGAAGCCATAAAAACAGCATGTAGCCTCGCCAACCCGGAAGATATTATCCTGGTAGCTGGCAAAGGACATGAAAAATACCAGGATATCAACGGGGTGAAACACCCATTTGATGATAAACAGGTATTACGAGAGATGCTGGAACTGATGGAAAAATAACAACAATAGAGACTAACTAACTATATGCTATATTATTTATTCAACTATTTAAAAACACTGAATTTCAGCGGAAGCGGGATGTTTCAATTCATTACGTTCCGAATTACCATGGCGCTATTGCTGTCATTGGTCATTTCCTTATTGTTGGGTAAGAGCGTAGTGAAATATCTGCAACGTAAACAAATAGGGGAAACAATCCGCGATCTGGGACTGGCCGGTGAGAATACTAAAAGAGGAACTCCAACTATGGGAGGTCTTATCATACTGGCAGCTATTTTAATCCCTACGCTCCTTTTTGCACAAGTAAAAACAGTGTATATCTGGCTGATGCTTTTATGCACGGTATGGTTGGGCCTTATCGGTTTTGTGGATGATTATATCAAAGTATTCAAAAAGAACAAAGAAGGGCTTGCCGGTAAATTCAAAGTACTTGGCCAGATTGGCCTTGGTATTATCATTGGTAGCACATTATACTTCAATGAAAATGTAGTTATCTCCCGTGAAATCATAGGTGCAAAGAAACTGGCGCCCTATGAAAGGGTAATCAGCAGCAGTGAGCGGGTAACGAAAGACGGTCACCGTTTTGTTGATGTAAAAACACCAATTACTTCTATTCCATTCGTAAAGAATCATGAGTTCAACTATTCAAAACTCATTTCCTGGATGGGACCTGGTGCAGAAAAGTATACTTACATCCTGTACATCTTCATAGTGATTATCATTATCACAGCTGTGTCCAACGGAGCCAATCTTACAGATGGTCTGGATGGATTAGCTACCGGAGTGTCAGCTGTGATCGGAGTCTGTCTTGGTGTGTTTGCCTATGTATCAGGTAACATACAATTCGCAGAGTACCTGAATATCATGTATATACCCAACCTTGGCGAGCTGTCTATTTTTATCGCAGCCTTTGTAGGAGCATGTGTGGGATTCCTTTGGTATAACGCTTTCCCGGCACAGGTATTTATGGGAGACACTGGGAGTCTTGCACTGGGCGGTATCATTGCCTCTCTGGCTATTATTGTGCGTAAAGAATTGCTGATACCTATTTTCTGCGGGGTATTCCTGGTAGAAAACCTGAGTGTGGTATTACAGGTATCTTATTTCAAATACACAAAAAAGAAGTATGGAGAAGGAAGGCGCATTTTCAAAATGTCTCCGCTCCATCATCATTATCAGAAGCTTGGATATCATGAAAGTAAGATTGCCGTGAGATTCTGGATCATAACAATTATGTGTGCAGTGGTAGCAATTGCAACATTAAAAATGAGATAAGCATGAAGAAGAAACTCATCATACTGGGCGCTGGCGAAAGCGGAATAGGTGCTGCCATCTTAGGCAAGCAGCAGGGGTATGATGTATTCGTATCTGATGGTGGTGCCATTAAAGATCTTTACAGACAGGAACTGGCTGTTAACGGTATTGCATTTGAAGAAGGGCAGCATTCCTGGGATATAATATTAGGAGCAGATGAAATTGTGAAAAGCCCCGGTATTCCTGAAAAGAGCGAACTGATGAAAAAGGTGAGGGAAAAACAGGTACCGGTTATTTCAGAAATTGAACTGGCGTATCGTTTCAGTAAGGATAAAAAAATCATTGCGATAACGGGTAGTAATGGTAAAAGCACTACTACAGCACTTACATTTCACATTTTCGAAACAGCAGGACTGAACGTAGCCATGGTAGGCAATATTGGTCTTAGTTATGCCAGGCAGGTAGCTACTGCTCCTGCAGATTATTATGTAGTGGAAATAAGCAGCTTTCAGCTGGACGATATAACGGAGTTTAAACCTAATGTGGCCATCTTACTGAACATAACGCCAGATCACCTGGATCGTTATGACTACAAGATGGAAAATTATGTAGCTTCTAAATTCCGCATAGCAATGAATCAGGGACCGGAAGATTACTTCGTGTATTGCAAGGACGATCCGGAGATCAGCCGTTATTTACAGAAACAAACTATTTACTCAACAACAATACCCTTTACTATCATGGAACCATTAAAGCAAGGAGGATTTATGGCAAACGAACAGGTGAACATCCAGGTAAATGATGAGCCGGTGATCGTATCAATGTATGATCTTGCACTTAAAGGCAAACATAACTTATATAACTCAATGGCAGCGGGTATTGCAGGACGCACCATGGACATCAGAAAAGAGAAGATACGCGAAAGCCTTACTTCCTTTAAGAGCCTGGAGCATCGCATGGAGTATGTAGCTTCAGTGCGTGGAATTGATTTTATTAATGATAGCAAAGCAACAAACGTAAACTCTCTGTGGTTTGCGCTTGAAAGTATGGAAACTCCAGTGATACTCATCATGGGGGGAGTAGATAAAGGGAATGATTATAGTGCTGTCAGGGAACTGGTAAAAGAAAAAGTAAAGGCGATCATTTGCCTGGGCGTTGATAATGCACCTATCAGAGAAGCATTGTCAAACGATACCCCGGTAATGGTAGATACCAGCAATATGAAAGATGCTGTACAAGCAGCTTTTCAGCATGCGGCCAAAGGAGATGTAGTATTACTCTCTCCTGCCTGCGCCAGCTTTGACCTCTTCAAGAATTACGAAGACAGAGGCAAGCAGTTCAAAGAAGCAGTCAGAGAACTGTAATTAAAAAAAAAGAAAAAATGGACGGTATACTTCATAGGACAAAGGGCGATAAAGTGATATGGACCATCGTGGTCTTCTTATCACTTGTGAGTCTGTTGGCTGTTTACAGCGCAACAGGGTCACTGGCATACCGTGAACAGGGAGGTCATACGGAGTATTATCTGTTTAAGCAACTGAGTGTGTTGGGAATGGGTTTGTTGATCATCTATTTTGCTCACCGGGTAAATTACACTATTTACTCCCGTGCGGCACAGGTGGGCTTCATTATTTCCATACCCTTGCTGGTATATACATTAGCGTTTGGTTCTCATATTAATGACGCAAGCCGGTGGATAAGGCTCCCCGTTATTAATCTGACATTCCAGACATCAGATGTTGCTAAGCTGGCCATCTTCATGTATGTAAGCAGGCAGTTGTCTAAACGGCAGCATGTAATTACTGATTTTAAGAAAGGCTTTCTGCCGATCATTATACCGGTTGGGATCATCTGTGTATTGATCATGCCGGCGAACATGTCTACTGCATTGCTACTGGGGGCCAGTTGCATGCTATTGTGTTTTATAGGCCGGGTACCCATTAAGTTCCTGGCTGCCATGGTAGGTGCAGGTGTTGTTCTGATATTGCTGATGTTTGCATTTGCAGCTATAACGGGAATAGAGCTACGTACTAAAACATGGGCTAAAAGGCTTGAACATTTTTCCAATAATGATAATACTGAAATGCCCTACCAGGTGCAACAGGCAAACATTGCAATAGCAGGTGGCGGACTGCTGGGGAAAGGTCCGGGCAACAGTACACAAAGAAATTTTCTTCCTCATGCATATAGTGATTATATATATGCAACTATTATTGAAGAGTATGGTATCTTTGGCGCCTTTTTGATATTGATGGCCTACATGTTGCTTCTGTTAAGAAGCATTCGCATATTCCGGCAATGTCCCTATGCATTTGGTGCATTTCTGGCAGTAGGGTTAAGTGTTACACTTGTGATACAGGCACTTACAAATATGGCGGTAAACGTAGGGATATTTCCGGTTACAGGGGTAACACTACCATTAGTGAGTATGGGAGGATCCTCAGTAATATTTACCAGTCTTGCCATTGGAATCATATTGAGTGTTTCGCGCAATGTAGACGAACTGGAAGGCAAACGTATTGAACAGGAAAGGATTGCGAAGGCGATGGAACAACAAATTGCTTAAAAGAGAAAAATTAAAAATGATGCAACGCAAAATTATCATAGCAGGCGGCGGTACAGGAGGACATATCTTCCCGGCTATTGCTATTGCCAATGCGTTGAAAAAGATAAATCCGGATACTGAGATACTTTTTGTAGGAGCCAAAGGAAAAATGGAAATGGAAAAAGTGCCGCAGGCTGGCTACCCTATAGAAGGATTGGAAATAGCAGGTTTTAACCGCAGCAATATGTTTAAGAACCTTTTGCTGCCATTCAAGATACTAAAAAGCCTGGGGCAGGCACGCCGCATTTTAGAACGTTTTCAACCACATGCAGTGGTAGGTGTTGGCGGTTATGCCAGTTTCCCTGTAATGCGAAAAGCGCAGCATAAAGGCATCCCTACATTAATTCAGGAACAGAATTCTTTTGCAGGAAAGGCCAATATGTCATTGGGAAAGAAAGCAAAGAAGATCTGCGTGGCTTACGAAGGCATGGATAAATTCTTCCCGGCAGACAAACTGGTGATGACAGGAAACCCTGTTAGGGGGAACATTACACAATCGGCAGTTACAAAGGAAGATGCATTACAGCACTTTGGGTTACAATCAGGTAAAACCACTGTACTTGCAGTAGGTGGCAGCCTGGGCGCCAAAGCTATCAATGAAGCATTACAGCCTTTGTTAGCAAGTTTTGTTGAGAAAGATATTCAGCTGATATGGCAAACAGGCAAACCATATTTCGATACTGCCAAAGCAGCAGCATTACCATACAGTTCGCATGTAAAGGTGTTTGACTTTATTAACCTGATGGACTTTGCATACAAGGCTTCAGACGTAGTAATATCACGTGCAGGTGCGCTGGCCATAGCTGAGTTATGTGTTGTAAAAAAGCCGGTAATATTTGTACCCTACCCTTTTGCAGCCGAAGATCATCAGACTTTCAATGCACAAAGCCTGGTAGTAAAGAGTGCGGCACTCATCATTAAAAACGATGAAGCAGGAACACTCCTGGGAAATACATTATTCAGCCTGGTACAAAACAAAGCATTGCTGGAACAACTGGAACAGAACATTGGAAAACTTGGTAATACCAATGCAGATATGGTGATTGCAAAACAGATAATGACATTAATAGGATAAGAAAAATGGATTTGAACAACATACAACGCGTATACTTCGTTGGCATAGGAGGCATTGGCATGAGCGCCATTGCACGGTTCTTCAATGAGAAGGGCGTGCATGTGAGCGGTTATGACCGTACAGAGACTGCTCTTACACGCCAGCTAACAGCGGAGGGTATGCAAATCCATTATACGGAAGATGTGAACATGGTAGACAAACAGGTACAGCTGGTAATTTACACACCTGCTATTCCTACTATTCATGAGGAACTGAAATGGTATCGGGAAAATGGTTACGAAGTAGTAAAACGCAGTGATGTACTTCAGGAAGTTACCCGTGAGCTTTTTGCTATAACAGTAGGTGGTACACACGGTAAAACAACTGTTTCTACCCTTATTGCGCATATACTAAGGAACAGTGGTTATGGTTGCAATGCTTTTCTTGGAGGTATCAGTGCTAACTACAACCGTAATTTCTGGAGCAATGACAGGAAAGTTGCTGTTATTGAAGCAGACGAATACGACCGTTCATTCTTAAAACTACATCCAGACGTGGCTGTATTAACAGCAATGGATGCAGACCATCTGGATATTTACGGTACCGAAGCTGAAGTGCAGGAAGCATTTTTACAATACTCCGGCAATATAAAACCAAATGGTACCCTGGTTGCAAGAATGGGATTACAACGTGCGACAGATCTGAAGGGTGATAACAAACTATGGTATCACCTGCAGGATAACAAAGCAGATGTATATGCTGCCAATATCAAAATAGAAGATGGTGGATATCGGTTTGATGTGATAGAAAAAGACTGGACAATCCGTGATATACAATTGCCAATTGGCGGTACACACAATATTGAGAATACAGTGGCGGCAGTAGCTGTTGCTCATCTGCTTGGTATTGAAGATGATAAGATCCGTGCTGCAATCGCTGAGTTCAAAGGAATCAAACGGCGGTTTGAATACCTTATCCGGAATGATTATCAGGTGTATATAGACGATTATGCACATCATCCGGAAGAATTGCGGGCACTCATCAGCAGTGCGCGTGCATTGTTTCCTGATAAGAAGTGTACGATCATCTTTCAACCGCATTTGTACACACGTACCCGCGATTTCGCAGCAGGCTTTGCAGAAAGCCTGTCTCTCGCAGATGAAGTGTTATTACTGCCCATCTACCCTGCCAGGGAATTACCTATTGAGGGTGTAAGCAGTGAAATGATAGCAGAGAAGATCCGTAAGGTGCCTGTACAAATAATAGAAAAAGAGAACGTGCAGGACTGGCTCAAATTGCACAATGTACCTTTATTCATTACAGCAGGTGCAGGAGATATTGATCAGTTCAGGGAACCGGTGCAGGAAATCTTAAATGGTGAACGCATTATTACAGACGAAATAAAATAATAATAAAACGCATGCAGCGCAGAACCAAAATAGCATTAAGACGAATAGGCACAACACTGCTTTGGATGGCAGTGGTGAGCGGTTTCGTTGTATTGCTGGTAGCTGCGGTGCAGGATAAAGAAGCCAGCAGATGTAAAGGTATTGTGGTGAAACTGGTGGGTGATGATAGTAATTTCTTCATTGAAGAAAAAGATATCAAAGCACTGATAGCAAACGACCGGGCATTAAACCCTGTGGGCATGTCGGTCAGCAGCATCAATATCGCCAACCTGGAAAAGATCGTATCACGCGATCCGTGGGTAAAGAATGCTGAGATATTCATTGACAACCAACGTAAGCTGAATATCAAAGTAACTCAGCGGGAACCGGTAGCACGTGTATTCACGACATTGGGCAGTAGCTTTTACTTTGATAAAGATGGAGACCGCATACCAGTGTCTTCGCGCTATGCGGCCAGGGTACCGGTATTCACTGACTTCCCAACGGATGCCATCAACCTGCAAAAGGCAGATAGTGCACTTGCAGCAGAAGTGATAGAGATGGGCAGCTTCATTATAGCAGATCCATTCTGGCTTGCACAGGTTGACCAGGTACAGATTACGTCGAAACGGGAATTTGAACTTATACCAAAACTTGGTGATCACGTAATTGCATTTGGTGATGGTACTGATATAGAAAAGAAATTCAACAAACTGTTGGCGTTTTATAAAGAAGGACTAAGTAAAGTAGGCTGGAACAATTATTCACGCATAAATGTTGCTTATGAGAACGAGGTAGTATGTACACGCAGGAACGGTGCAGAACAGCCTAAAACGCTGACAGCTGCAGACAGTGCACAGATTGTGGGAACGCATGACAGCACAGCACATGTACAAACACACGTGAAAGAAGTAAAGCAACCGGAAACAACAAAATCAAAGGCAAAGACAAAGGTGGTAACACCCAAACCAGCGCCAGTAAAACCGAAAGTACAAAAGGAAACGGTACCCCATAAAAAGGAGCCGAAAGCTGTGTATAAGCCGGTGAAGAGATCTGTTAACACAACAAAAAACAATAGAACGCCATGAATCAGGAAGCTCCCATCATTGTAGGTCTCGATATTGGAACTACAAAGATTGCTGCCATTGCAGGAAGAAAGAATGAATACGGAAAATTGGAAATCCTGGGATTCGGTAAAGCCCCGTCTTTTGGTGTTCAGCACGGCATGGTGCTGAATATCGACCAAACTATCAAGGCCATCCGTCAGGCCCTGGAGAACTGCTATGCGTCCAATCCTAACCTGGAAATAAATGAAGTATACGTAGGTATCGCAGGACATCATATCAAAAGTTTACAAACACGCGGTGACATTGTTCGCAGCGACACGGATGCAGAGATTTCGCAAAAAGACATTGATCAGCTGATCAATGACCAATATAAAACAGTGATACCCGCCAGTGATCAGATCATTGACGTGATACCACAACAATATATCGTGGATAGCCTCCAGAACATCACTTACCCGATCGGGATGTCTGGTGTTAAGGTGGGAGCAAACTTCCATATCATTACGGGCGATAAAAACGCTATCCGTAATATCAACCGCAGCGTAGAGAAATCCGGTCTGAAAATACATGACCTGGTATTACAGCCACTGGCTTCCGCTGCTGCTGTAATGTGTGATATGGACTTTGAAGCTGGAGTAGCCATTGTGGATATAGGAGGTGGTACTACCGACCTTGCTGTTTTCTATGAAGGTGTTCTGAAACATACAGCAGTTATTCCTTACGGTGGAGAGAACATAACCAACGATATCAAGAACGGACTGGGAGTGTTGAAAACACAGGCGGAACAGATGAAGGTACAGTTCGGATACGCACTGGCTGATGAGGCTAAAAACAATGCCTATATCACAATACCTGGTCTGCGTGGTCAGAGTCCGAAAGAGATTTCCGTAAAGAACCTGGCACATATCATACAGGCACGTATGAGTGAGATCATGGACTTTGTTGTATACCATCTGAAACAGATAGGTATGGATAACAAGATGCTGAATGGCGGCATTATCCTTACCGGTGGAGGATCACAACTGAAGCACCTGATCCAGTTAACAGAATATACTACAGGTGTAAGTGCACGAATTGGTTATCCGAACGAACATCTTGCCAATGGTCATATAGACGAACTGACAAGACCTATGTATGCAACCTGTGTGGGGCTCATTCTCAAAGGTTACAATGATTATGAGAACGATCGCAGAGCGCTGGAAGAAAACTATGTTAAAATAAATACCAGTTATCTCCGCAAAGAACAGGCTGCAAATGCTACTATTGAAGAGGAAGCTGATGACTGGCAGGAAGAGTCTTCCGCGGAACAGGTGCAGGAAAAGAGAGCGAAAAAAAGAAATGCTTCTTTGAAAACATTCCTTGACGGGATGAAAACAAAGATTATAGATATGTTCACAGAAGAAGAGGACGCAAAGCTTTAACAGCAATTTTGTACTAAGTGGCTTAATTGTTGCAGCTTCAACCGATTTTAAAATCAGTAATTAATACGCGAATAATTAATAACATAAGATAGACCATAGGAATAAGTTGTTGTGGGCATTATTAATTATACTAACTAACCCATAAAAGAGATAGAGTCATGATACATTTTGATCTTCCCAAAGAAAAATCTTCCATCATCAAGGTGATAGGTATTGGTGGTGGTGGGAGTAATGCGGTGAACCACATGTTCAATCAACGCATTGAGGGTGTGAATTTTATCATCTGCAATACCGATGCACAAGCTATTGCAAACAGTCCCGTGCCCAACAAAATTCAGCTGGGACCGCACTTAACGCAGGGGCTGGGAGCAGGTGCTAATCCGCGCATCGGAGAACAGGCGACGGAAGAGTCCTTTGAAGAAATCAAAAAGATATTGGAGGTAAATACAAAGATGGCCTTCATAACGGCAGGCATGGGTGGTGGTACCGGTACAGGTGGCGCTCCTATCATTGCTAAAATATGTAAGGAGCTTGGTATTCTAACCGTGGGTATTGTAACCACACCTTTTTCTTACGAAGGTAAAAAGAGGATGGCACAGGCAGATGAAGGTGTGAGCAGGTTGAAAGACTATGTTGATACCCTGCTGATCATCTCCAATGATAAACTGCGTCAGAAATTCGGCGATCTGAAATTCAAAGCGGCCTTTGAAAAAGCAGATAACGTACTCGCAACTGCGGCTAAATGTATTACAGATGTGATCAACTCAACTGGTCAGATCAATGTAGACTTTGCCGACGTTTGTACCGTTATGCGCAATGGTGGTGTGGCGATTCTTGGTGCGGCTGTTGCTGAAGGTGAAAACCGTGCACAGAGAGCTATTGAGGAAGCACTGACATCTCCGCTATTGAATGATAACGATATCCGTGGTGCTAAATGGATTCTTATCAACATTTCATCTGCTGAGGGTGAATTCGAACACACACTCGATGAAATGGATGCTATACAAGCATATGTACAGAGCCAGGCTGGTGAGGATTGCGACGTGATCCTCGGTGTTGGTTATGATCATACACTTGATCGCAATCTTGGTGTTACCATTATTGCTACAGGTTTTGAACAAAAACCAATACAGCTGGTAAAGCTGCCTCAGGATGCTTCTCAGATAGAACAACCAAAAATTGTGATGGAACTGGGTCGCGATGGTGATGAAAAAAAAATGAATAACAAGGTGACCCCTGTTGTGGAACCTACCGATCATATGGCACCACGACTGGTGGAACCGGTGGTAACACAACCAGTTACTTCTTATACACCACCTCAACAGCCGGAAAGACAAAACTATACGCTCAACATTGAGCCTATATCAACTCCTCCTGCTCAACAAGCTGGTGGCATAAATGTTATCCAGCCAAATCAGGCAGCTAACGGATACCCTGCCAGACCTTCACCCATTTTCATAGAACCGGGTAATACGCCCCCTTCTGCCGATGAAACACCAGCTATGAAGATGGTATTCAGAGAAGAAGATCAGGCACCGGAACCACATCAGGATGGGCAGCAATTGCACTACTTCGATGAGCAGATGGAAGAGCAAAAAAGGAAACAGGCGGAGAGAGTAGCAAAATTGCGCAGCATCAGTTTTAATGTGAAAGGCATCGACAATGCAACTGAATTGGAAAACGTTCCTGCATACATCCGCCGCAATATCGATCTCGATAACGGTTCGGGTTCTGCAGAAAATTTTTATTCTAACTATACTGTAACCGATAGTCATAATAACCAGGCAGAAATCAATACGATTAATACCTTTTTAGATGGGAAAAAACCCGATTGATCTATTCGATGTTTGATTGTTTTTTAGTTGTGTTAAAAAAGCTCCTCCGGTTCCCCGGGGGACTTTTTTTATTCTAAATATTCCGGCAGACTTTAAATGATACTTTAATCCTTTATTATGATGGGCTATCTTCTTTAGTGACCCGAATATAAAACAGGCTGTATCAAGAGTACGATACAGCCTGTTTTATATTCGGGGCCACTGTTGGAGGCGATATTCTGTTTAAGTGATCCTCAAGCCCTGCATCTATTTTTGATCCATCCTCATTTACTATTATAATTCATTCAATCCGGCCTGCGCCTTCCGCACCATCTCTGCTGCCGGTTGCGTTTTCAAAGCATCCAGCTGAAAAGGTGCTAACAATGCGTCCAGTTGTTGCAACTTTGCAGTATTATTTTCGCGGGTAAATTCTTCCCGCAACAAACGTACTTTTTCATAATCCTGAATCCCTTCTTTCAACCGTTCGAAACGGATAGATGTTCTTGCACCTGGATATACAAAGTAGGTATCCCCTGCCGCCCAGTTACGGAAGCGGGAATCGTGCAGAGGATCTTTCACCCAGCTGTTATATGCCCAGCGCAGATAACCATCGAATCCTTTCATAGCTGCGTACCAACTTAACCAGGTAGCCTCTGCCGGTGGAGAGAACGTAAATGTATTAGGATGTCCTTCGTGGCAATAAGTATAATAAGTTGTGATATCCCCCCGCTTTTTTCTCATAGCCAATACATCGGCAGGGATCACTTCAGCAGAAGCAACACAGAGGTCCGCCAGGCCACTTTCTATTTCTGCATGATAACTACCCGCCAGTGAAACTTTAAAGTCTTTATCAACGCTCCTAATCAGTCCAATGGTCCATTTCATGTCTTCCATTGTCCGTTCATCCATTGCGATGGTAGTGATGTTGAACCAGCCCTTTGCTCTGAGGTGTTTTACAAAATCGGTAAGCATAGGTCGCCAGTGTGCATCATATTCCGCTGAACCGGGTTTTGCCACAATAAAGGTGTCTTTACCAGCTACCTCATCGTAATACCAGAATTTGAGATTCCAGGGGATCATGCTATAGCAATTGATCTCTTTACTGATGCCCAGATCCAGCATGAACTGTACCCATTTATCAAAGATGGTATAATCGTAAGACCAGCTACCATTACGCTCGTGGGTCCATTTTATCATGCTGCCATAGATGTCTTCAGTCTGACCATTCCAGGGATCATAGATCAGTGTGGTGGTGATCACTTTCTGCCCGGCATCTGCCAGCATTTTCATATAAGGTTTCATCACTGCAAAATGTGCAGGACTCCAGTCCTTTACTTTATACACCCGGCTAATAGCATACGGACTTTGCCACAAATCAAGATGATATTGCCATTTGGATGCTGGTGGCAGTGTATGTTCCAGCACCTGTACCTGATAAGGCAAAGTGATCTTTCCCACTTTTACAGCTCCATGATAAACACCTGCGGGTGTTGCTGAGGGTACTTTTATACTTAGCCACACTGGTTGTGTGGTATAAGCAGGTATGTCCTGCTTTGTTACTACGTCAATAGCATCTTCTACGAGGGAAGAATCAAAATCGGCGGAGTTACTACGGAAACCGCAGCCTGTACCATCTTTATTGAGTTCATCCGTCATAACATACCGTACAAAGCTGGCACTGATCTGGGGAGAAGGAATAGTATGTCCTTTTCCATCCTGCAATGGCAGTAAACTCACAGTTGTACCAGTCAAGGGTTTTGTGGTCCATATCAACAATTGTGTATGCACCTGCTCTCCTTTCCAGGCTTTCACCTGCCATTCGGATTGCAAACTGCCTGCATCCGGAACACTACCCTTTTCATAGCGAATGTCGGCACTGGCAAATCTGGCATGAAGGTCCGGCCCCGTAACGGCATCCCAGGAAGACTTATTCAGTGTTCTGGGATCTGGCAGATCCTGGTAAGGCAAAGGCTTTGCCTGCTGTGCATAGGATGCACAGGTAAGGGCCATTGGTATGGCGGCCCAATAAAGTTTACTGAACATAGGTGGTTTTGGTTTTAGCTGCTTTCAGCAGATAAAATACAAACAATAGCGGGAAAAGTGAAGTAAAAAAAACAGACGGTAAACCGTCTGTTTTTCTAAGAATGTATAATTCGCTTCAGCTGCAGATTGGTGACCGGAGCCACCACTAAAGGATATTTTTCAATCGTAACATAACTGGAATCGAGACCGAAACCTCTTTCTTCCGAGAGACTGATCTTTTTCAGGAAGAAGTACATCCTCATTACCAGGCGCTCATATAATGGAAGGTCATTATCATGAGAAAGGAATTTTTCCATCACAATAAACTGGAAGTCGCCCACTACATTATTCTTACTCAGAGATTCGTAACGGCTGGTGATATTCACTTCCTTGTTACGTACCATATCTTCCACTACCATACGGAACATCAGGTTAATACGTTGTTCCACTTTAAAGCCTAACCGGAATTCAACCCGGATCACTTCATTAGGGATGATAGTCTGCACAGAATATTCACTGAGATAAGGCTCATCAACTACATCTACATGCACAAACCAGTAAATATCAGCCCGTTTAGGCTTCTTATTTAAGATAGAGTAAATGATCTTATGTTCAATTTCTTTCGGATTATCTGCACTACTCATATATACCAGATGAGTGGCATACTTGGGAATAGTGGTATCATTACTCAGCTCCTGCATGATAGGCAGATGGTCTTCCAATCGCACGAATTCCACATATCTGTTCTTGATCTTACGGGATTTAAACCATACTATCATGATCAGAAAGAGGACACCTGCAACTATTACTGTTACATAACCACCATGCATAAATTTCACCAGATTGGCAAAAAGGAAAGAGAACTCAATAGTAAAGTAAATGATAAGGTAGATGAGGATCAGGCTTAGCCGTACTCGTCGCGTATATAAATAGAACGCAAACAGGCAGGATGTCATAAGCATACAGATTGTAATGGACAATCCATAGGCCGCCTCCATTGCGCTTGACTCCTTAAATATCAACACGATAGCCACGCAACCGACAAAAAGCATTGTGTTAATGCCGGGTATATATAATTGCCCACGCATTTCTGTGGGATAATTGATCTTCAATTTAGGCCACAGGTTCAGTCGCATTGCCTCAGAAATTAGGGTAAAGGATCCTGAGATAAGTGCCTGACTGGCGATAATAGATGCCAGTGTGGCAATGAGTACACCAAAAATCACAAACCATTCTGGCATAATGGTAAAGAATGGATTCTGATCTTTAGGGATAATCTGACCACGTTGTGTCAGTAACCATGCTCCTTGCCCAAGGTAATTCAGGATAAGACAGGTTTTTACGAATATCCAGGACATCCGGATATTGCCTCTACCACAGTGCCCCAGATCAGAATAAAGAGCCTCTGCTCCTGTAGTACACAAGAATACCGCTCCCAGGATCAGGAACCCTCTTGGATAGGTGGTTAATAATTCAATAGCGTAATGGGGACTAAATGCTTTGAGTATTGACAGATCATCTGCCAGATGCGACATTCCTAAAATACCAAGCATGGAAAACCAAACTACCATGATAGGTCCAAACAGCTTTCCGATGGAAACAGTACCGAACTGTTGTACTACAAACATTCCTGTTATAATAGTAAGTACAATCTTTACGATTGTCCACTGACTAAGATCTTTAAATACTTCCAGTGTACGTAACCCTTCTATAGCAGAAGTAACTGTAATAGGTGGTGTAATAATGCCATCTGCCAGTAGTGCAGCACCACCTATCATACCAAATATTACGGCCCATTTAGCATGCCGTCTTACGAGGGCGTATAATGAAAAAATCCCGCCTTCGCCCTTATTATCGGCACGGAGAGTCAGGATCACATATTTGATGGTTGTTTGTAAAGTTAGTGTCCAGATGATACAGGATATACCACCAATGATAAGCAGATCGCTTACCGGGTTATTTCCTACAATAGCTTTGAAAACGTATAACGGAGAGGTTCCAATATCACCGTAAATAATACCTAGTGCTACTACTAAGCCGGCCAGGCTTACCCTGTTAATGTCTTCTTTTCTCACAAGTATGCAATTGATTAAAAAAGCGACCAAAGGTAAGTCGAAATGTGGATATCAACAAATGTGAGTATCTGGGGTATTCTTCAAATTGAAAACCCCGTCAAGGACAGTTAGCCTTGACGGGGTTTTATATCTTCACAAGTGAAACACTTATTAGTTAGCAGGAGCTAAATCTACAGTGCTGGATTCACCAGGAGTGTTTTGTTTGATGAAGCGACCGCGATCGATACCTTGCTTGTCAGCCAGGTAATCAATAACTGCGTCAACTCTTCTGCTGCTCAGATCAACACCACCTTTCTTACCCTTAGCACCAGCGTGACCGGTAACCAGGATATTACATTCAGGGGCAGTTCTCAGCGTGTTAGCTACGCTAGACAGAATTGCTTCGTTTTCTGCAGATACTTTGGTAGAGCTACCTTTGAAAGATGCGCTAGGCAGAACCAGAGTAGCACAGTTAGTTTTAGCAGGTCCTACATTCTTGCAACATTCAGGATCTGGGCATTTACCAACACCATCAGCATCAACTGGCTGGCAATAAGTAGGCGTGATCAGCTGTTTGTCTTTGAAGTCAGGAACACCATCACCATCAGTATCCTTAGCAACACCATGGATATCTACAGGAGCACCTGCTGGAGTGTTAGGCTCACGATCGAATTGATCAGTTACACCATCACCATCAGCATCAGGCAGTACCGGAGTAGGCAGCTTCATGTGACGAGGTGCGCTCAGTTCGTTGTAAGCGTAGTTCAGCGGATTTATCCACCATAATGGTTCTACGCGTTTAGCGGAGTTACCCAGGTTGAAGTTCAGACGAACGCTTGTGTAGCTGAATGCGTCTTTGTGGCTGGTAAAAGGAGAAGAATAACCGTCCAGATAATCGTCAAAATACATTGTGTATTTTTCTTCAAAACCAATGTTGAAACGTTTAGACACTCTGAATGCGATACCAGTACCGAAATCAGCACCATGGCGTAACAATTGGTTATCATCTTTACGACCGATGTTAGCTCTGTTACCCTGAGAAGGAGCATTAGATTCGTAATCTCCATCCTGCAGGCTTTTCAGTTGGTCGCGGATATCTTTACGTTTTCCAGTGAAATTAATTCCAGTGTAGTCGTAACCAGCACCGCTACCATCTCTTGCATCAACGTCAACGTCGATCAGGCCGAGGCTATAACCACCGAATACATACCAGTTTACTTTAGGCTGAGCCTTGTAAAACAGGATGTTGCTCAAAGAAGCCATCAGATCTAAAGACAGCTGGTGAGTAGCTGTTTTATAGTTAGGAACGATAAAACCACCATTCCTAGCAGCTGTAGCAGCCCATGCTGTGCTACTACCTGCACCGGTAGAAGGTCTTAATCTGTAATCCTGTCCTTTATCGAAAGAACCAGTGTATTCAGCTCTAACAGAGAAAGTGTGACCCAGTGATTTTCTCAGAGAGATACCACCACCAAAACCTGGTCTTGCAGGAATGGTACCATTGATCACATGCAATCCACCATGGAATCCTAATTCCCACATATCACGTGGTTTTGCAGGGAAATCATACTGGTGGTTGGAAAAATTGTTCTGTTGCGCCTGTTTTTTAGCCGGAACTTTCGTTGAATCCAGAGCGTCAAAAACAGGGGTAACTTGTGCAAAACTAGTTGACGCCGCCAAGAGCATAGCGCCACCCAGTAATAAGTACTTTTTGCTTGCCATAATTGTTTTCTATTTAAAAACTGTTAAAAATTTACTAATAACCCGTTTTTTTACCCAGCAAAGGTAAAATTCTCAAATGATAATTCAAATTTTTGTTGCAATATTATTTTCATTGATAACTACTTAACTACTAGCGCTTAGTCAAAACAAATGTTATACCTTAATTTGCTTTGGTATATAACGAATAAGCATATTTGTTATAACTAAAACAAACTAATGTTAAAGTTATGTTACTCCCTTATATACAAATTAGGGGCCAAATTGTTAAAATTTGACATTTTAAGCATAGCTTAGCAATCTTTTTAGTGCACCTATGGACGAAATTAAACACCTGATCAGTAAGGAATTACGAGATTTTGAAATCAAATTTGCAGACTCTGTAAAAAGTCATGTTCCTCTGTTGGACAGGATCATGCATTACATTGTTAAACGCAAAGGAAAGCAGATCAGGCCCATGTTTGTATTTCTTTCCGCTAAGCTCTTTAGTAATGATATCCAGGAAAGTACTTACAGGGCTGCTGCACTTGTAGAACTACTTCATACAGCCACACTCGTTCATGATGATGTTGTGGATGATGCCAATGAGCGACGTGGTTTTTTCTCTATCAATGCTTTATGGAAAAATAAGATTGCAGTACTGGTAGGCGATTACCTGCTATCAAAAGGATTGTTACTCTCACTTAATAATAATGACTTCAGGTCTTTACAAATCTTATCTGAGGCTGTTAAAGAAATGAGCGAAGGCGAATTACTCCAGATAGAGAAAACGCGCAAGCTGAATATTAAAGAAGATATCTACTTTGAAATCATACGCCGGAAAACGGCCTCTCTCCTGGCCTCTGCCTGTGCGGCAGGAGCATGGAGTTCTACTAATAATGAGGAGATTACTGAAAAAATGCGCCTTTTTGGAGAAAAAGTAGGAGTAGCCTTTCAGATAAAAGATGATCTGTTTGACTATGGCTCTGATAAAATAGGCAAACCTACAGGTATAGATATCCGGGAAAAAAAGCTTACACTACCTCTTATATATACACTTGAACACGCTACTCCTGACATAAAACGACGTATTATCAATATTGTGAAAAACCACAATACAGAAAAAGACCGTGTGGCAGAAGTCATAGACCTCGTTAAAGCCTCTGGTGGTATAGAATATACAAGGGGTAAAATGTTCGAATACCGGGATGAGGCACTTGCCATTCTTCATAGTCTTCCAGAAAATGACATCCGGACAGGCTTAGAAACACTGGTCAGATATACAACAGACCGCACTTTTTAAAATATAAACCCTATCTTCCGACAAATAGAGACAATTTCAACCTTCTTTAGATACAACTAATACGCTTTGATGCAAAAACGCTGGACAGTAAGATCTCATCAACCAAAACAGGAAGCATTGCTACAGTCCTTACTGCGCATACACCCCCTGTTATGCAGGTTGCTGGTACAGCGTGGGATGCATACGTATGACGAATCCCGGCTATTTTTCCGCCCTACCCTGGCTGATCTTCATGATCCCTGGTTAATGAAAGACATGGATAAAGCGGTATCCCGCATTGAACATGCTTTTTTCATGAAAGAAAAAATACTGGTATTTGGAGACTACGATGTGGATGGTACTACTGCTGTGGCTACTGTATATGATTTTCTGCATACCTTATATGATAATATAGAGTTTTACATTCCTCACCGTTACCGGGAAGGCTATGGTATATCCACACAGGGTATAGAATATGCCCGTGATAATGATGTGAAACTGGTGATAGCACTTGATTGTGGAATTAAAGCAGTGGAACAGATCACCTGGGCGAAAGAGCACGGGATTGATTTTATAATATGTGATCACCACCTGCCGGATGCCATCCTGCCTCCGGCTGTGGCTATATTAAATCCGAAACAGTACGATTGTCCTTATCCTTATAAAGAGTTAAGTGGCTGTGGTATAGGTTATAAGCTGATATCCGCTTTTGCTCAGAAACAAAATGTACCGGAACAGAATGTTCACCGTTACCTGGACCTTGTAGCTACCAGTATTGCAGCAGATATTGTTCCGATGACCGGGGAAAACAGAGTACTGGCTTTTCATGGGCTAAAAAAAGTAAATGAATCTCCCCTTCCTGGTATACAAGCACTGATACAACTGAGTGGCCTCAAAGAACAACTCACCATTTCGAACCTGGTATTTGTAATTGCACCACGTGTTAATGCTGCCGGTAGAATGGACGATGCCCGCAAAGCCGTGAACCTTTTCATTGAAACCGATATGGAAAAGGCCATGGATATTGCTAAAGTATTACATGCTGATAACTTTGACCGTAAAGAAGTAGATAGCACCATCACTAAGGAGGCAGTTGCTATTATAGAAAACGATATTGAACTGCAGGGACGTAAATCAACAGTGCTCTATAAACCAGACTGGCATAAAGGTGTGGTGGGTATTGTGGCTTCACGTCTTATAGATAAACATTATTACAGGCCCACTATCATTCTTACTCTCAGCAATGATAAAGTTGCAGGGTCTGCACGTTCTGTAACGGGATTCAATGTATATGAGGCTATACATAAATGTAAAGATCTCCTGGAAAACTATGGTGGTCACTTTTATGCCGCTGGCATGACGTTAAAGCCCGAGAACGTATTGGCCTTTCAGGAAAGGTTTGAACAGGTAGTATCTGACAGTATCAATCCGGAATTACTGAAACCGGAAATCGTTATTGATACTGAGATCACATTACACGACATTACTCCCAAATTTTTCAGAATACTTCAACAGTTTGAACCTCTGGGACCTGAAAACCTTCGTCCCGTGTTCCTGGTGAAAAATGTGATGGACAGCGGATATTCCCGCCTTGTGAAAGATGAACATATCAAATTCTCTGTGAAACAGGGCAGATCGTCCATATCTCATACAGGTATCGGATTTTATATGTCGGAAAAATTCCCCATTGTTTCCAGCAACCAACCATTTGATATGGTTTTCACAATTGATGAAATTGAATGGAATGGTAAAATGAATCTGCAACTGAAAGTAATTGATATCAGAAGTGCTAAAAGCTAATGCTCTAACTGTGTAGACCTATTCTTACAAATTGTATTATTTTCAACACTTTGGGCAAAAGTCTCCTACATCCACAATAAAAAATCCCGTCCGGGTTTAACTACGGACGGGATTCATATTTTATACTAAACCTTAATTATTCTTCTCCCCTTCCATTAATTCAACACTTCTGTTTACAAAAGCTGTCAGGTCTGCACCTGTTAACAGGTTTTGTGATAACAGTGCAAGGTCTGCCAGGTTACGTACTTTCTTCTGTTGTCTGCCTTCATCTCCTTCGTTCAGGATCTGCAGGTAGATAGGATGATTGGCGTTCACTGTCATGTTGATCTCGTCTGGCATACTTGCATACCAGCTCATACCGCTACCACCTGCTGCTGCCATATCTTTCATACGACGCATTAATTCCGGACGGGTTACAATTACCGGCTGTGCTTCTGCACTTAACCCTTTGAGTTCTACTTTTACATGCAGCTGCGGCAAATGACCAAACAACTCTTTTAGTTTTGCTTCCTGATCCTGTGTAAGTACACTGTCGGACGGTTCATTCTGGTCAATCAGGTTATCAACAATGTCCGCATCCACACGAGTGAAGGATACTTTTTCCCATTTGGATTCCATCGTATTGATAAACGCTGCATCCACCAGGGTATCCATTTTTACAATTTTATACCCTTTATTTTTAGCTGCCTGGATATAACTATCCTGTTGAATAGGATTTGTAGCATACAGAATTATGATATTGCCATCTTTATTAGTTTGCAATGCTGCGGTTTCCTGTTTGTATTCTTCCAGGGTATAATATTTGCTGGCATCTACATCATGCATGATCAGGAATTTATTCCCCTTTTCCTGGAACTTGTCGTCTGTCATCATACCATATTTGGCAAACAGACCAATGGATTCCCATTTTTCTTCAAAACCTGCACGGTCATTGCGGAATATTTCATCCAGCTTATCTCCTACTTTCTTCGTGATATACGCACTGATCTTTTTCACGTTAGGATCTCCCTGCAAATAGCTTCTGCTCACATTTAGCGGAATATCCGGACTGTCAATCACACCATGCAGCAACATCAGGAATTCCGGAACGATCTCCTTTACTTCATCTGTTACAAATACCTGATTGGAATAAAGGCCGATTTTATCTTTCTGTATTTCGTAACTCTTATTGATCTTAGGGAAGTATAGGATACCTGTAAGACTAAAAGGATAATCTACATTCAGGTGAATCCAAAATAATGGTGGTTCAGAGAAAGGATATAATTCTTTGTAGAAGCCCTGATAATCTTCAGCAGTTAATTCACTGGGCTTTTTAGTCCAGGCAGGATTAGTGTTGTTGATTTGTTTGTCGCCAAACTTTACTGGTACCGGCAGGAATTTACAGAATTTTTCCAGGATGGTTTGTATACGATGCTCATCCAGAAACTCTTCACTTTCTTCATTGATGTGCATTACGATGTCCGTACCACGATCTTCCTTAGTAGTTTCTTCCAGGGTATATTCCGGACTGCCATCGCATTCCCAGCGTACAGCAGGAGCATCTTTATGAGATTTTGTAATAATCTCCACTTCATTGCTCACCATAAAGGATGAATAGAAGCCCAAGCCAAAATGACCGATAATGTTAGTTCCGTCACCCTGACCTTTATATTTGTTCAGGAACTCTTCCGCACCGGAAAAGGCCACCTGATTGATATATTTATCTACTTCTTCCGCTGTCATACCAACACCACGGTCAGAAATAGTAAGTGTTTTTTTCTCTTTATCCAGTTTTACAGTTATTTCCAGAGCACCCAGGTCGCCTTTGAACTCACCAACACTAACAAGGGTTTTGAGCTTTTGGGTCGCATCAACTGCATTGCTCACTAGTTCGCGGATAAAGATCTCATGATCCGAATAGAGGAATTTTTTGATAATGGGGAAAATGTTCTCTGTTTGAACACGTATTGCGCCTTTCTGCATGGATGTCAATTTTTAAAGAAAGGGACCCCAAAGGACATGCCAGCAGGCAGATAGCTGACAAACTGTCTGTCTGATCTTAACAAATAATTCATGTACAAGCAATAAGAACTCTAATACAAATATTGTAGTTTTAAGTACCATTAACTCGAAGCACTAGAAAATATTACCCACCCCTGATAAACTGTCTTTCTACATGAAGAAAACTCTACTCTTGTTTCTTGCGTTTACCGGCCTTACCAATGCATATGCACAAACACAGCCGCCTCCGCAAGCCTTGCCTTATCAGCAACATTTTGACGGCCTGGCTTCCACCTCCACCACCTATCCGGATGGCTGGCAGGGTTGGACGCTCAGTGGCTCTCCTTCTGCTGCTTTTAATACCGCCACTCCGTCAGCAGATAAGGCACTCGCTACTGGCAGTGCCTCCAGCACCACTAACGGAGTATATAATTACAATGGCAAACTGGGATTTCTGAACAGTGGCAGTGCAGACAACTGCCTGGCACTGGCGCTTAACACAAGCGGCCAGGTGAACATTTCAGTTCAATATGATGTGATGACATTGCGCAATCCTTATGATGGCACCAGCAATACCCGCATCAATGAAGTGATCCTGCAATACCGCATTGGCAGCACTGGTACCTTTACCAATATTACCGGTACAGAATACCAGAATACCACTACCACACAAACTACCTCTGGTGTTACCACTCCGCTGGACCCTGCTACCAAAACGCTGGTGCTCCCGTCCGACTGTAATAACCAGCCACTCGTACAGCTACGCTGGGTAAACCGGCAAATAAGCGGAGCAGGTTCACGCCCCTCCTTTGCAGTGGATAATATTGTGGCTGGAAGCAGTGGTGCGGATACCACCCCTCCTGCTATCAGCGCCCTGCTGCCGGAAAATAATTCCACTGGTGCCGCTCCTTCCACCCAACCGGCTATCACCTTCACTGAAAATGTGCAGGCAGGCAATGGACAGCTCATTCTGCATAACGTGACAACTGGTGTGCAGCAAACATTTGCAGTGAATAGTTCATCTATCATTGTCAGCAATGCTACCCTTACATTGATAGCAACTCTTCATCCAGACCAAACCTATTTTATCACGCTGGACAGTGCTGCGGTACTGGATCTTAGTGGGAATGCCTTTGCAGGTATTACAGATAGCACTAAATGGAAGTTCAGCATCGGTGCTCAACAACTGAATTTCGACTTCAACAATTGCAGTGGGACATTGGGCGGGTTCACACAATACAGTGTGAGTGGCTCTCAGGTATGGGATTGCACTACTTTCGGACAAAACAATACCAACGGTGTACAGATAAACGGTTATAGTGGTGGCGCTGTTGAAAATGAGGACTGGCTGATATCCCCGGCATTTGATCTGACGGGATTTGACTATCCTTTACTTGGATTTGCCAGCCGGACTGCCTTCTCAGGCCCTACACTCCAGCTGCTGGTATCTACAGATTACAGCGGCACCGGCAATCCACATAATGCCACCTGGGTGGCTGTTAACGGCCGCTTCCCACAATTACTGTCCGATGTATGGACTCCGTCTGACAGTATCAATCTGGCAGCCTTTAAGCAGGGTAGCGTGCATGTGGCATTCAGATATACATCCTCTCCTGCCCTTGGTGCTGCACGCTGGACAATAGACGATGTACATATTAGCAACAGTGTTACCGCTCCATTGCCGACGATTGATAAAAGTCCTGCAAGCATAGACTTTGATTATGTACCCGCCGGACAGCAATCAACGTCTCAGCCATTTACCTTCCAGGGTAATGACTTCACCGGTAATCTGACGCTCACTGCTTCTGCAGGGTTCCTGCTGGCAAAAGACAGTAGCGGATCTTACAGCCAGACATTGAATTACACCCCGTCACAGGCAGACAGCCTGCAAACAGCCTGGGTGAAATTCCTGCCCACCGCAGCCAACCAGGCTTACAGTGGCAATATTACTTTCAGCACAACCGGACTAAATACTACCTCCATCGCACTTTCAGGCACCTCCCTGCGTTCTCTGAAAGTAGTGAACTGGAATATAGAATGGTTTGGCAGTCCGGCACAAAATCCGGCTAATGATAGTCTGCAACAGGCTAATGTGACTACCATCCTGAAAAAACTGGATGCAGACATCTTCGCGCTTGCAGAAGTGGTAGACACTGCCCGTTTCAGAACTGTGGTGAGCCAGTTGAATGGATATAGTTATATACTATCCGACTTTGGTTCTTATGCAGACAGCACTACAGATGTTGATTATGTTTCTGCACAGAAACTCGCCTTTGTATATAAGACATCTGTTATCCGTAGCCTGCGCTCATATGGTATATTAAGAAGAGGGGGTAGCAGTACTGCTTATTATAACTGGTCATCTGGCCGCTTCCCATTCCTGATGGAAGCAAAAGCAAACCTGAATGGCGATAGTGCACTGATCAATTTTATATTGATTCATGGTAAGGCCAATACAGGCACCAGTGCAGAAAAGCTTATCTCCTGGCAACGCCGGAAGGATGGCGCCCTGGAATTAAAAGATTCCCTGGATGTACAATATCCTGCCAGCAATTTTGTGGTGCTCGGTGATTTCAATGATGCACTGGATAAAACCATTACAACTGAGAGGGCACCAGATACTACAACTTCTTATATAGATTTCATTAATGACAGCCTGCATTATAAACCGCTCACTTTACCATTGAGCCTGGCAGGGCAGCAATCTACCGTTGGTTATAATACAGTAATAGATAATGTACTGGCTTCTGATGAACTGGCGATATCTTATCTACCCGGCTCTGCCCGTGTACGTAAGGAGGTAGAAAAGCTGGTTAATGCTTACAGTACCACTACTACAGATCATTACCCGGTGCAAACCAATTACAACCTGCACATACTGGGTAATCCTGTGCCGGTGAGCAACTTTACAGCTGTTACAGACTCTGGAAATGTGAAGCTCACCTGGCAAACGCCATATGAGATCAATGTCGCTTACTTTGTAGTAGAGCGTTCCCGTACGCAACGCAACTTTGAGGCGGTGGATACCATTGCAGCACACGGTACTACTACACAACCCAGTGATTATCTTACTTATGATACCTGTCCATGGCTGGGATTATCTTATTACCGCCTTAAGGCAGTAAGTAAGGATGGTACAGTTGTTTACAGTAATAATCAGCGGGTAATTATTACACTTAGAGACATCTGGAAAAAGCTTTTCTGGTGTATCTTTGGTCATCAGCTGCAAATCTGGCTGGATATGGGAAAATACGGTCCGGCACAGTTGCAACTGGTTGATCTTCAGGGACGTATAAGACACCAGTCCCAAATAGTACTCAATAAAGGCATGAATCTAAAAACACTGGATATCAATAACTTACAGACTGGCATTTACTTCCTGCGTGTAACAACCGCAGAAGGGTCACAGGTAAGCAAGATCTTTGTTAGCCATTGACTTTTTTGAAAATCCCTCAATTCATAGGACTGGCCAGAAAGGCCAGTCCTTTTTTTTAAAGCAATCCAAAAAACCGCTCAAGATCAACACTAACTAATTTATTACTATGTCTAATCAATTAATAGTTAGTATTAGAAATGCTCCATAATATCATTAGTACAGTTTAACTAATTGATTATCATTTTGTACAGATATATAACCCCTATATAACTCCTATATACCCCCCATTTAAGCCGTATATAATTGGTACCTATATAGATAGGGCTTATATACCTGTTATATTCATTTGAATTAACTGAGGTTGATAAGATCCGGGACTGATAAGGTCGGGTTTACCAGCAACTAAAAGAGAGTGGCCTTTAAGATTGCCCTTTTATTTGCTGGTCTCCACATTTTGAGTATCTTTGCACTCCAAATTTTTTTATTAACAATTTTCTAAAATCAGGGAAATTATGAACTACGAATTGATGGTGATCTTTACCCCTGTGCTTTCTGAGGAAGACTACAAAGTCGCCCAAAAGAAATACGCCGATATCATTAAAGACAATGGTGGAGACGTTACGCACGAAAATCCCTGGGGATTAAGATCACTGGCGTACCCTATTCAGAAAAAGACTACAGGTATGTATCTTGTTCTGGAATATACTGCGCCATCCGACCTCAATGAGAAGCTGAAAATTCAGCTGAACCGCGACGAGAATGTATTACGTCACATGGTTACCGCACTTGACAAATATGCTGTTATTTACAATAACCGCAAAAGGCATGGCGCGAATACTGATTCTAAAACCGTAGAAGCTTAAAATTATGGCAGTAAAACAAGAAATTAAGTATTTAACGGCCGTAAAAACCGAGAAACGTCAGAAGAAATACTGCCGTTTTAAGAAAATGGGCATACGGTATGTGGATTACAAAGACGGAGAATTCCTGAAGAAATTCCTGAACGACCAGGGTAAAATGTTACCCCGCCGTATCACTGGTAACTCTCTGAAATTTCAGCGCAAAGTAGCTCAGGCTATTAAAAAAGCCCGTCAATTGGCTTTGTTGCCTTACGTTACTGACCTTTTAAAGTAAACCTCAGCTAATCCTGATGCAAATCGGGAAGTAAAAGGTGCTTAAAACCGACTAACATGCAAGTAATCTTAATACAAGACGTAGATAACCTGGGCCAGAAAAATGAACTGGCTGCCGTGAGAAACGGTTATGCCAGAAACTTTCTGATTCCGCAGAAATTTGCGGTAGAAGCCAGTCCTTCCAACATGAAGCAACTGCAGGAACGCCTGAAGGTGCAGAAAGCTAAGGAAGAGAAAATGTTGGCCGAAATCGCCAAAGTGGTGGAAGTGCTGAAAGCAGGCCCTGTTAAAATTGGCGCTAAAACCGGTACATCCGGTAAGATATTCGGTAGCGTAACCGGCGTGCAGATTGCACGTGCTATTAAAGAGCAAAAAGGTTATGAAATCGACCGTCGCCGCATCCACATCCTGGATGATGTAAAAGAATTAGGTACATACAAAGCAAAACTCGATTTCGGTAAAGGCAACGAAGCTGAACTGGAATTTGAAGTAGTAGCTGAGTAGAACTCAAATATCTTAAGTTGAAAAGATCCCGGGCATTGTCCCGGGATTTTTTTGTTCTCCCTATCCCCTGAAAAGTTTTTTATATTTACCCCGTCATATGAGAAAGCACCTGCCAATTTTTCTGATAGCGGTATTTACAGTTGCCTGCATCCATCCCAAAACGGCCAATAATACGGCTACTGATAGTTCCTCTGTTGCAATGGCAACAAAATCTGCCAATATACCAACCGATACTATCCAGATGGGGAATCAAACCTTCCTTATCTATGCCCTGGACGAATCGCCCTTTGATGAAGCACCTGCAGTAGAGTCTGACAGTGCAGAACTGAAACTATTAAACCACCTGGATAAAAGCGGCCATGTGGAACGGATAGATGACTCCCTGATTATAACACTGGATAATGGCCATCAGGAAGTATTTGAAAGTAATATCCACCCGGAACACGATGATAGCTATACAGAATATACCTACACCGGCTATCTCCCGGATATAAAACAATACGGAATTTATGGTACTTACTATGAATCTACCGACTTCTTACTGATAAACCAGGCTACCGGCGAAACTGTCCACACATGGGGTGCTCCCATCATTTCTCCCGATAAAAAATACTTCATCTGCTCCTCTTATGACCTGGGTGCAGATGTTATTGCTAATGGCTTTCAATTATTTTCTTACCTGAATGGAAAGATTATCCCGGTAGGTGAAATAAACCTGGAGAACTGGGGGCCTGGCCAGGTAAAATGGCTGGACAATAAAAGCCTGGTGGTAGAAGCTATCAGCATGGATGCTGCCATGAATAAAGTGGTGAAACCTGTCAGGATGGTAATGCAATAAACACATTAATTGTTTTTAGGATGCTGCAAATAAAGTAACTTCCCAGGCAAAGCCCTTTTGTATGAAAAATATGTGGATCTCCGCTGTGATCTTATGCCTTTTTGCGGTTTTGGCTCCTGTGCAACGCAGCTTAGCCCAGGCACCTATGCAGAATATTGAGGGAAATGTCAATGCCATAATGAGTAAACTCAATACTGCATTGACATTAACAGATATACAAAAACCTAAAATATCAACCGGAATAACTACTTTTTTGAATCAGCGGGCGCTCATTCTTCCACCGGCAAACAGCAATCCTAAAGCCTATGATACAAAGCTGAACAGCATGCATAATGGCTTTTACAGAAAGCTGAAAAGTATCTTAACGGAAGATCAATATACCAGCTTCCTGCAATTGAAACCAACGGAAAATGACGCCACGAATGTGTTGTCGCAGTTATTTTATTAGCACTACTTAGCCCAGGCCTTTCTCAGGAATCGCAACCAGTTACCATGCATCACATTTTCAACATCGGTATCTGTAAATCCTCTCTTTTTCAGGAGATCAGGGATCTTTTGCAAATCTGCGATCGTTTCCAGGTCATAAGGGCATTGTTCTTTCCCAAAAGCGCCATCCAGATCAGAACCTATTCCCACATGTAATGTGTTACCTGCCAGTTGGCAGATATGGTCCATATGATCAATCACTACATCCAGAGATGCTCCCATCGCTTTTGGCTCAGATTTGCCTCTTACCCAACCCGGTACCATCATCCAGGCATCCATTGCACCACCAATTACAGCATCACGGCTAATCAACTCACGGATCATCTCATCAGAAAACTGACGGTTGTGATTCACCAGTGCCCGGCAATTATTATGACTGGCCCATACCGGTCCATGAAAATGTTCCAGGGCTTCCCAAAAACTATCGTCGCATAAATGGGTAGCATCCAGAATGATGTTCAGTCGTTCCATTTCCTTTAGCAAAGCATGGCCACGTTCTCCCATAAATCCGGTAGCATCTGTACCCTGCGCATAACGGCCGGGGCCATAGTGTGCGGGACCTACTGCCCGTAACCCATTGTTATATGCCCGTTCCAGGTAGCTGACATTTACAATCGAATCTGCACCTTCAAGGCTCAGGATATAACCAATTGGTTTATTTGTATTAGGTGTTCCATCATTCCAGAATGCAAGGTGCTTTTCCAGAGAAGCGAGATCTGTGATGGGTGTTATTTCTCCTGCCTCTTCCATGGTTTTATACCAGGTAAGCTGTCCCTGTGTCTGTGCCCATGCCTGTTCCGGAGAAAACCAACCTGGTAAAGGGTTATCAGGAGCCACATAACGTGCAATCTGGGTTCCTACTACCAGTCCTATATTACCTTTGCGCAACTCCGGGAACGACACCACTCCTTTGGCCCTGTCGGGTTTATCATTCATCCCTTCTTCCCGCTTCCTGATATCGCCTACCGGCAACCGCAGATCGCGGTTCCATTCCATTGCGTTCATGCTGAGATCCAGGTGCGCGTCTATTGCAAACATGTTATTATTATTTTTAGATCATAATCTTCCTGTCTCTTGCCACCACTTTCCATTGTGCAATGCAGGTATTGTTTTCTATTACGTTTGCCCGTTCGTACAGTGCAACGGTAGGACAAATATGATAAGGTACACCATAGAAAACGGTGCCTATCGGATACAGTGATGTATCAGATACCTTCACAACCAGATGCTCCTCACTTTGTGATACCGGCAGTGCATCCGGCACATTCAGAAAATGTACACGGGGCTGCGGATTTTCGGCTGCTACGGATTTATGTCCCAGATCAAGACATAAACGTTCATTGTCTATTACAGAGATCACTCTTGTAATAACCAGTGCAGCGTATTCAAATGCCTGTTCCGGAATATGCTGACGGTAGCCCCAGTCCCAGAATATAAAAGTGCCCGGACTACATTCAACACCAGGACGAGTTGCATGGAAGGTATAAGTAGGTGTGCCCCCGGCTATGATTAATGGCGCCGGCGATCCGCTGTCTGTAATAGCCTGTGCCAGCGCCTGCACCGGTGCAAATGCGGCATCACATTTTTCCTTGCGGACAGTAGCATCTTCGTCATGCAGGTGGCCATCATAAGCATGCAATCCCAGAGGTTTGATTCCCGGCAGATGCTCCAGTTCCTGGTATAATGCCAGGGCGGCTTCTCCCGGAACAATCCCTGTGCGGTTCATCCCAACATTCAGATCAAGGAATACTGGCAGCACCAGTTCTGCTGCTGCAAAGCAGGCAGCAATGCCAATGGCAGTGGTACTATTATCTGTCAGGCAGGAGAATCTGGTATCCGGATATTGCTGAACAACATCCAGCAGCCGGCTCAATTTCGGCCCTACCGGCTGATAAGCCAGTAATACATCCGCAGCTCCGGCAATGCCAAGCATTTCAGCTTCTGCAATGGTTGCACATTTGAACTTATGGATTCCTTCTTCCATCAGCAACTGCACAGCCTCTGTCATTTTACTGGTTTTTACATGGGGACGTAAACGCTTTACATCATTTACTGTTGCTTTCAGCGCCAGTATGTTGTCGCGCATACGTTCCGTGTATACCAGTAAACCCGGTGAGTCTACGGTGTTGACATTATGTAATTCGTACCAATGCATAATCTGGTTATTAATATAACTCGAACAGAGCTTCTACTTCCACGGGGATGTTATCAGGCAAAGAGCCCATACCTACTGCACTACGAACACCGATACCATTCTCTTCACCCCATATTTTAGCGAACAATTCACTGCAGCCATTTATTACATAAGGATGGCGACCAAAGTCTGGTGTACAGTTCACCATGCCTAATACTTTTATTACTCTTTTGATCTTATCCAGGCTACCCAGGTTGGCAACGATAGTAGATAACATGGTTAATCCAACCTGACGGGCTGCCAGTTTGCCCTGCTCAATATCCAGATCTGTACCGATACGGCCTATAATCAGACTTTTATCATCCTGTACCGGGCCATGACCTGATAAGTAAAGATATTTACCGTCTACCAGACAAGGTTTATATACACCTAAAGGAGATGGAGCCGGAGGTAATGACAATCCTAATGCTTTGAAATTTTCTGTAGCCGACATGTTATCAATGTTTTATAGCTTAAAGTTATTATTGCAATCCCGAAATTAAAAGTATTAAACAAAGAGACTCATTAACAGACAACCTAACAACCCCACAACAGATACAATTGTTTCCATGACCGTCCAGGTTTTAAAGGTATCCTTTACTGATAAGTTAAAATATTCCTTGAACATCCAGAAACCTCCATCATTTACATGGGAGAACATCAGGCTGCCGGCTCCTGTGGCCAATACCATCAGGGATGGGTTAATTGTAGAGCCAACCACAAGAGGCGCTATAATACCTGCAGTTGTTAATCCTGCCACAGTAGCAGAACCTACACTTACCCGAATCAATGCCGCTATGCTCCAGGCGAGCAGTAACGGATTCATATGCATATGTTGCAAACTTGTAGCAATTGCTCCACTCACTTTACTGTCCAGCAGCATTTGTGTGAGTGCTCCGGAACCACCTATAATGAGGATGATCACAGACACATCTTTGATGGCCTCATCCAGTAAACTCATTACTTTCTTCACAGGTGTACCCCTGCGAATACCTAGTATGTATACGCCATTCAGTACAGCCAGTAACATCACGATCACAGGATCCCCAAGCCAGGTAGCGATTTTAAACCATACTGTTTCAGGTGCCACCACTAATTTCAACAAAGCAGTACCTGCCAGCAGGATCACTGGTAGTAAGGCTGCCAGAATACTATTGCTCATAGTTGGCAGTTCTTCATCCGGTATGGGTACTATGGTAAAAAGCTTTGCTGGCTCCTGTGTGTACTTTTTAAGGAAACGGCTGAATACCGGTCCGGCCAGTATGATAGATGGGATGGCCACCAGCAGACCATACAACAGTGTGAGGCCCATATTTGCATGAAAGGTACCCACCAGTGCTGTAGGAGAAGGATGCGGCGGCAGGTAACCGTGTGTAACAGATAATGAGGCCAGCATAGGAATACCAAGGTATACCGCAGGGAGTTTTGTACGGGCCGCTACCGTGAAAATAAGCGGCACCATCAGTACAAACCCGATGTTATAAAATAGAGGAATTCCTACAATAAAGCCGGTCAACATTAATGACCATTGCACATATTTGCGGCCGAATACATTCATTAGTCCATTGGCAATGCGCTGTGCAGCACCACTCTCCGCCACCAGTTTGCCAAGCATACTGCCAAAAACAATAATGATCACCAGCGACCCAAGGGTTTTACCGATACCTGTTTGAACAGACTGTGTGATATCTGAAATCTTCATGTCTAAAGTGAGTCCCATGAAAAGGCACACCAGCAGAAAAGAGATGAATGTATTCAGGCGGAGCCAGGCCACCAGGAATATCAAGAACAAAATTGAGATAAAAACGACTACCAGCGGCGCAAATGTAGGCCCAACCCACTCATGCAGGAGCTGTAAAACGGTGCATAAAACCATGAATCAATATTAAATGTTGGCAACTGCCTTTTATTCATAACGTAATGCAACAATCGGATCCAGACGGGATGCCTTAATTGCAGGGTAAATACCTGAAATAAGTCCCACCGCTGCACAAAGCAGTATGCCCAGGGATATCCAGATCCATGGTACTATAAAACTGGTATTCAGTAATACAGAAACAAGGTTTCCTACCAACATTCCCAGAATAACTCCCAGCACGCCACCCAACATACTGATAATGATAGCCTCATATACGAACTGCCGGCGGATCACAACACTGGTAGCCCCCAATGCTTTGTTAACACCTATTTCGCGTGTACGTTCAGCTACTGATACCAGCATGATATTCATTAACCCAATGGCTGAGCCAAACAGGGTGATGAAGCCGATTATAGCAGCGGCAATTGTCACTTTGCTCAAAATGCCAAACAGCATTTCCGCTATACTGTCGCTTTTGCTGATATAAAAATTATCTTCTTCATTCAGGTGCAGGTGCCGGATGATTCTCAGCAAGCCAGTGGCCTCTCCTACGGCGGCCTCCATCCTGGTAACATCTTTTACTGAAACGCCTACATTGTAGGATGCATTCGGCCGGTCAAAGATTCTGCGTGTATTATTCACAGTTGTGATCACCACATTATCTGCACTCATAAATCCACCACTGCCTTTAGGTGCCAGCACGCCTATTACACGATAACGTACATTCCCCACCCGTATAATGCTGTTAACGATATTCTTACGGTTATCTCCATACAGCTTTTTGGCAACGTCCTCTCCTATAATCACCACATTACGGCCAGACTCTACATCCAGCAGGTTTATATTACGACCATCTTTCAGATCATAATTGGATAACTGCAGATAATTCTCGTCTCCGCCAATCATACGCACGTTAGGGTTCGTTTTTTTCTCCCCCCTATATACAGTAGTACTTGTAGTAGCTACTAATGAAAGGCTTACAGATGCCGGGAAAGTATACCGCTTTTTAAAAGCCACTGCTTCCGAATAAGTAATAGGAATATTACTGTTGGACGCTTTCACTTTCACCTTTTTGTTTCCTTTGGTAGCACCTTCTCCTCCTCCTATACGGATTCTTAAAGCCCGGCTTTGCACGGAGAAGCTGTTGGCTCCCATATTGGCAAAGCCACTATAAATGCTGCCTTTCATACTATCGATGGCAGTAAGGATGCCCACCAGGGCCATGATACCAAATGCGATAATTGCAATGGTAAGCCCGGTGCGCAAACGGTTTGCGCTAACAGAGCGATATGCGAGGGAAAAGATGTCTCGGGATTGCATGATTTAAAGTTAATAAAAACTTTTTTTCCGCTACTTTTATTCCATAAATGGCCGATGGCGAATCCTCCTACCATAAAAGAGATTGCAAAAAGGCTGAATCTGGCTAAATCAACAGTTTCAAGAGCGCTGCACAACCACCCCAGTATTGGGCTCCGGACCCGCATGCAGGTGCAGGAACTGGCCAAAGCATTACATTACGAACCTAACCAGACGGCCATCTTCTTCCAGCAAAAAAAAACCTTTACCATCGGAATTGTATTGCCAGAGCTGTCTGAAGCCTTTTTTTCTGCTGCCATCAGCGGCATTGAGGATACGGCCAATAAAAGTAATTATATGGTACTCCTGGGGCAATCGCACGATGATGAGGCGCGGGAAAAGAAGATTGTGGAGATTATGAAAAATCACCGGGTGGACGGGTTACTGGTATCTATTGCTAAGAATACAGCGGATTATGCACACTTTGAAATGCTCGGGAAATATGATATCCCGGTGGTTTTCTTTGACAGGATTCCCAACCTGGAAAAAATCCATTATGTAGCCTGTAATATGCAGTCAGGTACCTTGCAGGCAGTATCATTACTGCTGGAAAAAGGTCACCGGGTGATAGGTATGATCAATGGGCCCGAAAAGCTGATTGCCAGTCAGCAGCGAACTACCGGCTATCAGCAGGCTATGCAGAAACGCCGGCTGAAGTTCGATGCCAGCCTGATAATAACTTCGGACCTTACCAAAGAAGGTACCCGTGCGGCTATGAAGCAATTACTCTCCCATAAAAGAAAGGTTACCGCTATAGTGGCTTTTAATGATTATGTATCACAGGATGCTGTACAATATGCACTGGAGCAGCAGCTGGAAATCAATAAGGATATTACATTCGTGAGTTATGCTAACCTTCCTCTCAGCAGTTATATGGCCTATCCTCCTATCGCATCTGTGGAGCAATATCCCTACCAGCAGGGACAAAAAGCTACCGAAATACTACTTGAATTACTATCCGGGAAAAGCGTTTCCCCTACTTTTCACACCGTTACACTCGACTCCCGTCTTGTACTGGCTCCCGGCAAATAAATTTTGCGCAACCGTTTGCGCACGCACTCTATTGATCTAATTCATAAGTTTGGGATATCAGCAATCTTTCAATCAACAACATGCAGGCTACGATATTGGCAGCTTATGGATTAGTGGCAGATGAATGTAATATTCAACCTTTTGGTAGTGGCCTCATTAATACCACCTGGAAAGTAACATGTGGAAACCGGGCGTACATCCTGCAAAGGATTAATCACCAGGTATTTAAGAATCCGGCATTGATAGCACAGAATATCAAACATATAGGAGAACACCTGAACCTCCATCATCCTGAGTACTTCTTTGTGGAACCGGTACAAACGCTGGATAATAAAGGGTTGGTCATTACAGAAAACGGTGAGTATTTCCGGTTACAACCCTTTGTTCCGGATTCTGTAAGTTATGATGTGGTAATGAATGTGGAACTCGCTTTTGAAGCTGCCAGACAGTTTGGACAATTTACCCGGCTGCTGTCAGGACTGGACATTGCTGCTATCCAGATGACTTTACCTGATTTTCATAATCTCACCCTGCGTTATGAACAGTTCGAGAAGGCAGTTAAAAATGGTAATCCTTCAAGGATCAAAGAATCGGCAGGTATGATCGCAGCCATCCAGAGGTACAGTTTTATCACAACTACCTTCGAAAAAATCAGGCTGGATCCCGATTTTAAGATACGGGTGATGCATCATGATACCAAGATCAATAACGTGTTGTTCAATAAAAGCGGTAATGGGCTTTGTGTGATTGACCTGGATACAGTTATGCCAGGTTATTTTATCAGTGATTTTGGAGATATGATGCGTACATATCTGTCGCCGGCCAATGAAGAAGAAGCTGATTTCAGCAAGATAACAGCAAGAGAAGAATATTTTAAAGCAATAGTAGATGGATACCTGGGCGAATTGAAAAATGAACTTAGTCATACAGAGATCCGGCATATGATCTATGCTGGCCAGTTTATGGTGTATATGCAATGTATCCGTTTCTTAACAGACTACCTGAATGATGATGCCTACTATGGCGCGAAATATGAAAAACATAACCTGGTAAGAGCAGGAAATCAGCTCACGTTATTGGATAGAATTACAGAAAAAGAAGGAGAATTTTTTCAAGCGGTCGCCATGCACGGCAACTCTGTTGCATGATAATCTTACAGCGACCGTGTCGTTTGAAAAGCAGCACCACCACCAAAGAACAATACCGGCCATGTGGCCGGTATTGTCGTTTTTATAATGCAATAATTTTAGATCAGATCAGTTGAAGTAACAGTCCGGGGAAAACACCCAGAATAATTACGATAGCAGCAGTCAGAACCAGCAGGAATTTGAAACCACCGGTAATTTCCGCTGTCTGCGGTTCGCCCTGTTTGAAATACATGGCAATAATCACCCTGAAATAGTAGTACACGCTGATTGCCGCGCAAAGCACTGCAACTATTACCAGCCAGAGGAGATTACCCTGCTGTACAGCGGCTGCCAGTACAAAGTACTTAGCAAAGAAACCTGCCGTGAGCGGAATACCTGCCAGTGAAAAGAGGAATATAGTAGTAGTAACAGCCAGCAGCGGTTGTGTGCGTGCCAGGCCATTAAAACCATCAAAAGTGTAATCTTTTAATTTGATCAGCACTGCAAATATGCCGATGGTAGCAACACTGTAGGCAGCGGCATACAGGATGATCCCTTTGGTAGCCAGATCGTTCAGTGCAATAACAGCCAGCAGCATAAAGCCTGCCTGCGCAATACTGGAATAAGCCAGCATACGCTTTACACTCTGCTGGAATACTGCTGTAAAGTTACCGATGATGAGGGTAACTGCAGTAATAACAGATAAAAGCAACTGCCAGTGCTCACTGATTACACCACCTGCAAAAGCAATATGGAAAATGCGGATAAAAGCGATGAAACCACCAGCTTTTACTACAGTCGCCATGAAAGAGGTGAACACGGTAGGTGAACCATCATACACATCTGGTGTCCAGAAATGAAAGGGAGCGGCAGAAACTTTGAAAGATAATGCAAAGGCCAGCAGGATAATACCGCAGAGTGCCAGTGGACTAACTTCACCTTCTCCCAAACCTAATTCGTTAATATTAAATGTACCAGTAGCTCCGTAGATGAGCGTGATACCCATCAGCAGGATACCGGTAGAGAAAGAACCCATCAGGAAATACTTCAGGGAAGCTTCATTACTCTTTGGATTCTTTTTATCGCTGCCCGCCAGGATATACTGCGGAATAGAAATGATTTCTATTGCCAGGAAAAGCATTAATAAACTGCTGAAAGAAGATGCCAGCGTGATACCAGACAAGATAAAAAAGACCAGCGCAAAATAGTCGGAAACATGTTCTCCTACTTTTTCAAACGCGCTACCAGACAACAGGAAGAATAACAACGTAGCACCAAAAGCTACTGCGTTGAATAATATGCTGAAATTACTGATAGTGATCATACCATATACGGTGCGGCTGCCTGCTGCGATGGTAGATAATTCTGCCAGGTTAGCGCCGAACGTAATGAGCAACGCCGCTATGGCAATAAATTTAATGTGCTGCTTATTGCGAACAAATAAACCCGCAAACATCATTACAACACCCGATAAAGCAGTAAATATTAATGCATTCATATTCCTGTGTTACGAAAACCTTTTTAATAAACCTTATTAACCAATTCCGTAGTGCTGCTTACCAGATCCAGCATTGGTTTAGGATACACTCCCAATGCAATAATGATCACTACTATAATACTTAATACCAGCATTTCATTTCCTTTCAGATCTGTAGTAGTTGCGGTAAGCTGGTTACTTTCACCAAAGATCACTTTCTGCACCATGTTGAGTGTGTATACTGCTGCAAGGATAACACCCAGTCCGGCTACTGCCATAAACCAGGGATTAAACTGGAACAAACCACTGAACATAAGGAACTCACCGATAAATCCATTGGTAAGCGGTAAGCCGATATTTGCAAGACTGATAATTACCAGGAAGATGGCCATACGGGGCGCATATTGTGCTATACCTCCCAGATCGTTCAGGTTCTTCACCTTCAAACGGTCCTGGATGATCTCTACAATGATCCACAATCCGATAATGTTGATACCGTGATTGAATAACTGGATCAGCACACCCTGCAGGCTCTGTTCGTTATTAGCAAAAATAGCAGCGCTCATTAAACCGATATGCGCGATAGAAGAATAAGCAATCAGGCGTTTAAAATCAGATTGAACGATGGCAATGCAGGAAGCATAAACAATACCGATAATAGACAGTACAATCGCTGCATCAGACCACATATCAGCGCCTTTCGGTAATACAGGCAGTAACCAGCGCATTACACCAAACAGTCCCATCTTCACCATGATACCGGAAAGTACCATTGTAACAGGAGTGGGTGATTGTTCGTATGTATCCGGCTGCCAGGTATGGAAAGGGAATACTGGCATCTTGATCGCGAAGGCGGCAAAGAAAAGCCAGAATAACCATGATTGTGCATGTGCATCAATACTACCTGCTGTAAAGCTGGCATAACTGAATGACTTATCTGGTGATTGCAGGTAGATGTAAATTATTCCTACCAGCATCAACAGAGAACCTGCGAAGGTGTATACAAAGAACTTGAAAGTAACAGGAATACGTTTCTCACCGCCCCAGAGAGAGCAGAGGAAATATACCGGGATCAGTGCCAGTTCCCAGAAAACGTAGAACAGCATTGCATCATAAGCGGTAAAAACACCTGTAAGCCCTGCCTGTGAAAGCAACATAAGGCCATAGAAGCAATTGGAACGCTCATAATTCCGGTTATAAATAACTATAAAGATCAGCAGGAAAGAAATGGCTGTGAGTAAACAAAGCATCATTCCCATTCCATCCAGACCTACGCTGAAATTAGCACCCAGTTGCGGGATCCAGCTGGCGGTAAGCTGCAGGCTTTCCGGAGCTGTCCGAAACTGGAACAAGGCACCCACTGTTACTGCCAGCGAAGCTACAGATGCTATCAAACCCAGCGTTTTAGGGCCCGACCCCTTCAGACCAAATGTGACCAGGCCCGCTACCAGAGGAATTAATATGAGTAATACTGTCAACATAATTTATCGTACGCTTAGTTCCTTTTATTTCAATAAAAACCCGATCACAAATAAAATAACCATTCCTATCACCATGGCAAAGATGTAGAACCCAACCTGGCCATTCTGTAATAAACGTGCCTGTTGGCTACCCCAGGAAACACTACGGCCCACCCCATTGATCAACCTGTCTATTCCCGATTTTTCTATTGCATCTTCAAAGAAACGGCTTAGTCCTATCAGAGGTTTTACAATGATCGCATCATATAATTCATCTACATACCATTTGTTTTCCAGCACTTTAGCGAAACCGGTACGTTGTACACCAGTATCCTGATAATTGCGGAACAAGCTACGCGCAATGAAAATAGTAATGATCACCAGAACGGAACTCAATCCCATCAGTATCCATTCAGTATTGTGCTCCAGGTGATGCACTTCTGCAAATGGTACAGAAGGTGCGAATACAGGAGCGAGATATTCTGCAAGTAAGTTTTTAGCACCGAATACTTCAGGTAATCCTATGTAACCACCAAATACAGATAAGGTAGCCAGTACAATCAGCGGGAAGGTCATTGCTGCAGGACTTTCATGCAGGTGATGTTCCTGTTCATGTGTGCCACGGAATTTACCCTGGAAAGTCATGTAATATAAACGGAACATATAGAAGGCTGTCATCAGCGCGGTGATCAGTCCAATCACATACATGATCTTATTCACCTCAAATGTGCTGGACAGAATTTCATCTTTGGAGAAGAACCCTGATAAACCAGGAATACCGGAAATAGCCAGGCAACCGATCAGGAAAGTAATGTTGGTAACTGGCATGAACTTTTTCAGGCCACCCATTTTACGGATATCCTGTTCCCCACCCATTGCATGAATCACAGAACCGGAACCCAGGAACAATAATGCTTTGAAGAATGCATGTGTCATTACGTGAAACACAGCTGTAGTGTAAGCGCCTACGCCAAGTGCCAGGAACATATACCCCAGCTGACTTACTGTAGAATAAGCCAGCACTTTTTTGATATCATCCTGTTTTAATGCAATAGAAGCTGCCAGTACTGCTGTAGCCAGACCAACCACTGCTACGATAGTCTGTATGCAGGGAGCCAGTGTATAAAGAATGTTGCTGCGGGCTATCATGTAGATACCTGCTGTTACCATCGTAGCAGCATGGATCAGTGCAGATACGGGAGTAGGACCCGCCATTGCATCTGGTAACCATGTATATAAAGGAAGCTGTGCTGATTTACCCATTGCACCTACAAAGAGCAGGATAGCGATAATAGGAATCACAGCGCTGTGTGCACCGAGTGCAGCAGCTTTTTCAAATACTTCAGGGAAAGTAACACTACCGAAGTTTACGATCATCATGAAAATACCCAGCAGGAAGCCAAGGTCACCGATACGGTTCATGATAAAAGCCTTCTTGGCGGCATTGTTGTAATTGGTGTTTTTATACCAGAAACCGATGAGGAGGTAAGAACATAATCCTACACCTTCCCAGCCGATGAACATCATTACATAGTTAGCACCGAGTACTAATATAAGCATGGAGAAAATGAACAGGTTGAGGTATGCAAAGTAACGTGCAAACCCTTCGCTGGTTTCATCATGCATGTAAGAAGTAGAGTAAATATGGATCAGCGTACCAACGCCGGTAATAATCAGGAGGAACAAAGCACTCAGTTGGTCTACCTGGAATGCAAATGGAATTTGCAGGCTACCCGCTGAGATAAAATCGAACAGGCTTACAACCTGTGCCTGGAATCCTGGCTGCTTCACTTCCAGGAATATCAGCAGGCTAATAACAAAAGCTGCCAGTACAGCCCCGCTTCCAACAATACCTGCCAGCGATTTGGAGAGGTATCTTCTTCCCAATCCATTCACCAGGAATCCTAATAATGGTAAAAATGGTACCAGCCAAACGAGATTAATCATTTATACAATCTGATTTACGACGATTACAAGTTACAGTTACAATTAGCCCTCACATTGCTGCTAATTCTTCAATCTGTTCATTATATTTATATCCACTGAATGGGAGTTCCTGTACACCATCACGATAATGGCCAGTCCTACAGCTACTTCAGCAGCAGCCACCACCATAATAAAGAATACAAAGATCTGTGCAGAACCCGCATCCACACGGCCAGCATCTGCCCACATTTTAGAGAAGGCAACCATCAGCAGGTTCACAGCATTCAGCATCAGCTCCACACACATGAATATAATGATGGCATTCCTGCGCATCAGCACACCCATAACACCTATACAGAACAGTGCAATGCTTAAGAAAATGTAATATTGAACAGGCATCTTATTTTGATTGTAAATTTCTGATGATAGAATTAGTCCTCTTTCTTTCCTATTACTACAGCACCTACCATGGCACTCAGGAACAGGATGCTACTCACTTCAAAAGGAACAACATACTGACTGAATAATGTTTTACCAAGATTGGCGATTAACCCAATATCTGTAGATTCCGGCTTCAGGGAAGGAACACTGGCTTCACGTAATGCAGCCAGCAGAACCACCAGCAATGCACCGCCGCTGATAGCACCGGCATATTTCAACCAGCTACGTTTCTGCGGTTCTATTTCTGCATTCAGGTTCATAAGCATGATCACAAAGAGGAACAGTACCATGATAGCACCTGCGTATACAATAATATGTACCACTGCCAGGAACTGTGCATTCAGCATAATGTAATGCCCGGCTATGGTAAAGAAGGTTACTATAAGACAAAGAACGCTGGTAACGGGATTCTTACTCAATACTACCCCAAGGGCAGATACAAGCGAGATGACAGAAAGTACCCCGAAAATTATTTGTTGTAAACTCATTCCCATTGCTATAATTGACTAATGTGTTTTCTTTCTTTTATGCTTTCTTCTTTTCACCAGGCATAGGGATCAACAGATCTTCCTTACCATAAATGAAGCTTTCACGGTTGTAGTTAGAAGGTGCAAATGTTTCTGTAAGATAAATAGCGTCTTTAGGACAAGCCTCTTCACAAAAACCACAGAAGATGCAACGCAGCATATTGATTTCATAACGGGCTGCATATTTCTCTTCACGGTACAGATGTTCTTCACCTGGTTTTCTTTCAGCTCCTTCCATCGTGATGGCTTCTGCCGGGCAGGATACGGCGCACAAACCGCAGGCAGTACAATTCTCACGTCCTTCCGCATCCCGGTTTAATACATGCAAACCACGGAAAACCGGGCTAAACTTACGTTTCTGTTCCGGATAACTTATGGTTTCTTTCTTTTGGAAGATATGCTTAAACGTGATCACCATCCCTTTGGCAATAGCCGGCAGATAGAGCTTTTCTGTGAAAGTCATCGGCCTGCGGTCTACCGGTTTTGCCCTGTTCGTTAATGCTTGCATATAATGCTTTTTAAAAAGTCTTTAATCAATGTGACTGCTGCCATAAAATGACTGCTCCTGTGATCAGCATATTCACCAGTGCCAGCGGGATCATAATGTTCCAGCCCAAACGCATCAGCTGATCGTAACGGAATCTTGGAATAGTCCAGCGTACCCACATAAAGAAGAACAGGAAGCAGATGATCTTTATAAAGAACACTACAGTACCCAATATGGTTACTATATTCTGATCCAGTCCCATCTTATCCATGTAAGGGAAAGCATACCCGCCGAAGTATAAACTAGCCATCAGCGCTGAGCTGATAAACATGTTGATATACTCTGCAAACAGGTAAAATCCAAGTTTCATGGAAGAATATTCCAGATGATAACCACCATTCAGTTCACTTTCCGCTTCCGGTAAGTCGAATGGGGAACGGTTACATTCTGCAAAAGAACATACTAAGAAAATAAGGAAGCCCAGTGGCTGAGCAACAACATTCCAGTAAGTATGACGCTGCTGTTCAACGATCTCTTTGATACTCAGTGTACCAGTCATCATCAGTAACGCGATCAGCGACAACCCCATAGCCAGTTCGTAGGAAATGATCTGGGAAGCTGCACGTACAGATGCCAGCAAAGAATATTTATTATTGGAAGCCCATCCACCCAGCATAATACCATATACACCAAGGCTCACAACGCCAAAGATGTACAGGATACCGATATTGATGTCTGCTATCTGTAATGAAAAGCTATGTCCGGCAATGGTGAGGGTATCTCCCCAAGGAATTACAGCACTGGTCATACACGCTATCATCATTGCCAGGGAAGGACCCAGTATGAACAGAAAGCGGTTAGAGTTTGTAGGGATGATCTCTTCTTTAAAGAACAGTTTACCACCATCTGCCAGCGGCTGGAACAAACCCATAAACCCGGCTCTGTTGGGACCTCTTCTGTCCTGGATAATAGCAGCTACTTTTCTTTCGCCCCAGGTAGAATACATGGCTACTACCAGTGATACTACCAGGACTCCTGATATCAGCAGGACCTTTTCCAGAATAAACACCCAATCTATTGTCATCTATTATGCTTTTAAAATATGCTCGTTAATTTTTAAAATCATCAGAGTGTGCAGGCCCTTCTATCCTGGAAAGGTCTATCTCCGGACGGTTCACCTGACTGATGTTATGAATGTTCATCATCAGCTTAGGCTGGCGACCATCCAGAACTTCCGGTAATGCATCTTTAGGTTTGTGTACACCTACGTACTGACCCTGAGAGATTACACTGTGGCGGTCAACTTTACGTGGACCTTCCACAATCCAGTCTTTCGTCTCTTTTTTATCAAACCGGCAGGTATCGCAGATAAACGCTTCCACTTCACCGTATTTGTCTTTACGGGCAGTTACACGGAACACTTCATCTCCACGTAACCAGAGTACAGTTTTACCACAGCATTTTGGATTTTCGCAATCACGGTGAGCATCTACCGGTTTCAGGAACCATACGCGGTTTTTGAAACGGAAAGTTTTATCGGTCAGCGCACCTACAGGACAAACATCAATCACGTTACCGATAAATTCATTATCGAGTGATTTATGAATGTAAGTGCTGATCTCAGATGCTTCTCCACGGCCAAGAATACCATGCTGACGGGTTTCGGTCAGTTGATCTGCGGTGAACACACAACGGTAGCAGAGGATGCAGCGCGTCATGTGTAGTTGTATTTTATCGCCGATATCTATCTTTTCGAACTCACGGCGTTTAAATTCATAGCGGGTACCATCTGCACCATGTTCATAACCCAGATCCTGCAGGTGACATTCTCCCGCCTGATCGCACACAGGGCAATCCAGAGGATGATTGAGCAGCAGGAATTCCACCACACCTTTACGTGCTTCCAACACTTCGGGAGAGGTGATGTTGGCTACTTCCATACCATCCATTACAGTAGTACGGCAGCTGGCCACCAGTTTAGGCATAGGGCGCGGATCTGCTTCAGATCCCTTACTTACTTTTACCAGGCAGGTACGGCATTTACCACCGCTACCCTGCAGCTTGGAATAGTAACACATTGCAGGCGGCACGATATCTCCTCCTATCTGGCGGGCAGCATTCAGAATAGTAGTGCCCGGCTCCACTTCCACAGGGATACCATCAATCTTAACCTTAAAAAGTTTCTTTTCTTCAGCCATTTTGCTTCGCTTAAACTTTTATTACTATCGATTCTTATACTGCAGCAGGAGCAGCAATTTCCAGCGGATCAGCATAATGTGCCAGTCCGAAGTTGCGCACCTGGCTTTCTTCCGGATTCAGCACATGCCATTCAAATTCATCGCGGAAATGGCGGATAGCAGCAGCTACCGGCCAGGCAGCAGCATCACCCAGCGGGCAGATGGTGTTACCTTCTATTTTGCGCTGAATATCCCACAGCAGATCTATATCGCTCATTTTACCTTTACCCTTCTCAATATTCTTGAGCACTCTTTCCATCCAGCCGGTACCTTCACGGCAAGGGCTGCATTGTCCGCAGCTTTCATGATGGTAGAAGCGGGCAAAAGTGAGGGTATTTTTTACAATACACTGGTCTTCATCCAGTACAATGAATCCACCGGAACCTAACATCGTACCGGTAGCAAAGCCTCCGTCGGACAAGCTTTCGTAAGTCATCATACGAGGTTCACCCTTTGCTGTTTTCAGCAGCAGGTTAGCCGGCAGGATGGGAACGGAAGAACCACCAGGGATACAGGCTTTCAGGCGTTTGCCATTAGCAATACCACCACAATATTCCTCAGAATAAATAAACTCCTCTACTGAGATGTTCATTTCTATCTCATAAACCCCCGGCTTGTTGATATTACCACAGGCAGAGATCAGTTTGGTACCGGTAGATTTACCAATACCATATTTAGCGTATTCCTCACCACCAATGCGCAGGATAGGCACTACGGTAGCTAGTGTTTCCACATTATTTACCACAGTTGGGCAGTCCCACAAACCTTTTACAGCCGGGAATGGCGGTTTGATACGGGGATTACCGCGTTTACCTTCCAGTGATTCTATCAGTGCGGTTTCTTCACCGCAGATATAAGCACCCGCACCACGCTGTACATATATTTCAAGATCGAAGCCGGAACCCTGGATATTTTTACCCAGCCAGCCATTCTTTTTAGCATCAGCAATAGCTTCTTCAAGGATATCAGGAATCCAGGCATATTCACCACGGATATAGATATAGCAGCTATTGGCACCCAGTGTGTAACTGGAGATGAGCAATCCTTCTATCAGAAGGTGCGGCAGGAACTCCATCAGGTAACGGTCTTTGAACGTACCGGGTTCAGATTCATCCGCATTGCACACCAGGTAGCGGGGAACGCCTTCTGGTTTAGCGATGAAACTCCATTTAAGGCCGGTAGGGAAACCAGCACCACCACGACCTCTCAGGCCGCTCTTCTTCACCTCTTCCAGCACCAGTTCCGGTGTCATACTCTTTAGTGCTTTTTCAGCAGAATCGTAACCACCGTTGGCCCGGTATACATCGTAGTACCGGATATTTTCTATATGAGCCTTGTCAAAAAGTAATTTGCGTCCCATCGTTATTTAGTTTGCTTTTGCCCTGCATTCGTTAATGATCTCATCCACTTTTTCAGGAGTAAGGTGTTCACGGAAGTGTTTACCCAGTTGCATCATTGGTGCATAACCGCAGGCACCCAGGCATTCCACTGTTTTAAGGGTGAAGAGTCCATCCTGTGTGGTTTCACCCACGCCGATGTTCAGCTTCTTTTTTATATAGTCGATGATGTTATCTGAGCCGCGCAGCATGCAGGGACCTGTATGGCATACTTCAAATACATGTTTGCCTACCGGCTTCATGTTAAACATGGAGTAAAAGGTTGCCACTTCGTACACTTCGATTGGCGTTATCTGTAACAGGGAAGCCACGTAATCCATGGTTTCCGCGCTCAGCCATCCGCCAAACTCTTCCTGTGCCAGGTGTAATACCGGCAGCAATGCACTCTTCTGCTTCCCTTGCGGGTAGCGGGCAATGATTTCTTTTACCTTATTCAGTTTCTCTTCAGAAAACATAACTATGAAAGAAAAAATTAAAAATTAAGCATCCAGTTCACCTGCTATCAGGTTCAGGCTACTCATACAGATCACCGCATCACTTAACATTGCACCTTTTACCAGTTCGGCATAAGCCTGGTAATAGATAAAGCAGGGACGGCGGAAATGCAGCCTGTAAGGGCTACGGCCACCATCACTGATCAGGTAAAAACCAAGTTCACCGTTCGCACCTTCTACCGGGTTGTATAATTCACCTGGCAGAATATCGGATTCACCCATAATTATCTTAAAGTGATAAATGAGGGCTTCCATTTTTGTGTATACATCGCTTTTCTCAGGCAGGTAGTAAGCCGGTACATCGGCATGCCAGATATCAGAAGGCAGCGTTTTGATCTTATCCAGCGCCTGACGGATAATGCTGAGGCTTTCCCACATTTCGGCATTACGCACCAGGAAACGATCGTAACAGTCGCCAGTGGTACCTACAGGTATGGAGAATTGGAAATCTTCATAAGAACTATATGGCTGAGCCACACGCACATCGTAATCCACTCCTGCAGCGCGCAGGTTAGGACCCGTAAAGCCGTAGTTTATAGCTCTTTCTGCACTAATAGCACCTACCCCTTGTGTTCTTTCTATGAAGATCCGGTTGCGGTTCATGAGTGATTCAAACTCTTTCAGTGCAAGCGGGAATTCTTTCAGGAATTTCTCTAATTTTTCAAATACCGCTGGTGTGAAGTTTCTTTCAAAACCACCCACACGACCGATGTTTGTAGTAAGACGGGATCCGCAGATCTCTTCATACACCTCATAGGCTGTTTCACGATGCTTCATGAGGTACAGGAAGCCGGTAAAGGCTCCGCTATCCACACCTACCACGCCATTACAGATCAGGTGATCGGTAATACGTGCCAGCTCCATGATAACCACACGCATGTAGTCTACCCGCTTAGGAGTTTGCACGCCCAGCAGTTTTTCTACAGTCAGGTGCCATCCCATATTATTGATAGGAGATGAACAATAGTTCAGTCGGTCTGTTAAAGGAGTAATCTGGTAGTAGGGACGGCGTTCTGCAATTTTTTCAAAAGCCCTGTGGATATATCCTACAGTAGATTCTGCACTCACAATACGTTCACCGTCTATTTCCAGGATATTCTGGAATACACCGTGTGTAGCAGGGTGAGTAGGACCCAGGTTAAGAGTTTGCGTTTGCCTTTCTATTGAGCCTTCCGGCAGTGTTATATGTTGCTGCTCTGACATGTTCAACGAATAATTTATTAAATGCCAATATGCCCGCCGCGGCCGAACATTTCATCGTCTTTATCTGTACGCGATTGATCTTCCAGAGGGAATTCCTTACGCATGGGGAAATAGGTCATTTCGTCCACGTTCAGGATCCTTTTCAGGTTAGGATGTCCTACAAATTCCACCCCGAAGAAATCGTATGTTTCTCTTTCCATCCAGTTAGCAGATTCGAACAGTTTGGTAGCGGTAAATACCTTTGGATCTTCCACGCTGGTATAGACTTTTAAACGCAGTCTAACCCTTTGTGTAAAATTATAGAGGTGATATACCACAGCCAGCTCTTCTCCTTTCCTTTCGGGATAGTGTACAGCAGTCAGGTCCGTTAAAAAACGAAATTGCAGTTCCTCATCATCGTACAGGAACTGCATTACTTTCAGGTTCAGGTCTTTAGGTGCTGCAAATGATAGCGTCCCAAAGGATTCTTCTACCTGGGAGATTGACTCTCCAAACTTTTCTGCCAATCTTTGCTTTATATAGTCGCTTGTCAAAGACATTACGATTTCGGATTTTCGATTTTAGCTAGGTGGATTACTGGATTCCGTAGGAGTTCAGCAGGTCCTTATATTTTTCAGAGTTGCGGCGGCGCATACTTTCCTGACCTACCAGGTCCTGGATCCGCATAAAGCCATCAATGATAGCTTCAGGGCGCGGAGGGCATCCTGGAACATATACATCTACCGGAATTACCTGGTCTATACCCTGTAATACAGAATAGGTATCAAAAATACCACCGCTGCTGGCGCAGGCACCAACGGCAACTACCCAGCGGGGCTCTGCCATTTGCAGATATACCTGACGTAATACGGGGCCCATTTTCTTGGAAATGGTTCCCATCACCATCAGCAGATCACACTGCCGGGGGGTGAAAGCCATTCTTTCCGCACCAAAACGCGCCATATCGTAAGTTGAAGCCATCGTAGCCATAAATTCGATTCCACAGCAGGAAGTTGCAAAAGGCAACGGCCAGATGGAATTTTTACGTGCCAGACCTATCACTTTATCGAAAGAGGTAGCAAAAAAACCTTCTCCGGAATACCCTTCGGGTATATCCACAGACTTCACTTTTTCGTTATACTGAACCGGACGAGACATACCATTTCAGATTTAAATATTTCAGAATCAGATTTGACCAACAATTGATTGTATTAGTCTTCCCATTTTAACGCACCTTTCTTCAGGATATAGATGAAACCACCCATAAAGAAGGCTACAAAGAGTAACATGGCCATAAAGCCTTCCCAACCAAGCTCCCTGAAATTCACTGCATAAGGATAGAAGAAGATCACTTCCACATCGAACAATACGAACAGGATGGCTGTTAGGAAATATTTAATGGCTACTGGTTGGCGTGCGTTTCCTTTTTGCTCGATACCACTCTCAAAGGTAACGAGTTTGTCGCTCGTTTTACGTTTTGGGCCCAAAAAGTGTGTCGCAAACATAGTGAGACCCACAAAGCCGAGCGCAGCAATTAGCTGTAAGACTATTGGAAAATAGCTAAATGGAGTTGTTGCCGACAATAATACTGTGTCTGTAAACATAAGCTTCCCTAAATATGATGAACATTTCTCCGAATGCGCAAAAATAGGCTAACTATACCAAAAATCAAATCTATGAAGGATTAAAATATTATCTTTTTTCGCCAATCGGAAATAAAAAAACCCCGGCAGTTGCCGGGGTTCCTATATTATGAACACGTTTATGTTACTTTTTATTGCCCTGAGCAGCTGGTTTAGCTGTTTTGGCCCTGTTTGCCAGGTTTTCCTGGATCGCTTTCACGGTAGCATTGTTAGGATCAAGGCTTACTACTTTGTCCATCCAGGTTTTCATGTTGGTCAGATCATCCTTGTTATAGTAATAGATCATCAGGTACTGGTAAGGGAACATCAGCAAAGCCGGCTTGTTCACTTTCTCTTCACCCTTGATTTCAAAGAAATGCTGGAAGTGAGGTAATGCGGCACCTAATTTGGCATCTGCATCCTTGGCCATGTTGGCACGACCTCTCCAATAAGTACCTAAAGCCTCCTGAGTAGGATACTTTGCTACAAACGAACCAAAGGTAGAATCTGCCAGATCATATTCACGTGCATATATTTCCCAGGTACCTTTGAAGAACTGATCCTGTATTTTACCGGTGTTCTGTTCATCGGTAAAGTCAGTTACCAGTTTACCATACCATTGAGCAGCACGTTTAAAATCGCGCATGCTTTTGAATGTTTCAGCTACATTTCTGTATTTCTCAACATCTTTGGCGGTGTCTGCCAATGCATACTTTTCAAGGTATAAAGATGCCAGTGAATCATTGATAACCGCCTGGGCAGAGTCTTTAGTTTTAGCCTGATAAATAGCGCTCAGCAGTTTATAATCATTAGGCTGCAATTTAGCTTCCCCTACGCTCTTCACATACTCATCAATTACCTGTTTACCTGTAGCGGTATCACCTTTCTGCAGGTAAGCATCTGTTAACAGCAGGGTAAATTTATCTTTATAACCTTCTGTAGCAGTTGGCAGTACAGCCTTAGCCTTGGTAATAGCAGCATCATAGTCTTTCTTGTAGAAAGAGATAGCAGCAAGGTTGTATTCATTTTCCAGTTTACCGGCACCTTCACCTACAACAGCCATATATTGTTCAAGATATTTGGCAGCGTTTTCCAGAGAGAACTGGGCTTTGGTTTTGGTAATATAGAACTGGTACAGTTCGTATAAAGCAGGTGCATACTGAGGGTCCATGTTGGTAGCTTTGGTGAAATCATTCACCGCATCCTGCAACAGTTTGGCATTATAGTTTACCAGACCTTGTTTCATAACTGCTTCTGCCCTGTTTGGTTCCAGTTCCAATGCTTTCTCATAGGTATTGATGGCTTTACCACCATTTTCACCACCCAGTTGACGGTAAGCATCACCCAGTTCGATATAGTCTACTGCTTTAGCAGTGTATTGTTCTTTCTTTTTACGGCCTTCGTTATTCAGCAGCCTTTCCATGATGCTTACTGCATAACCGCGGTCGCCACCTTTAATGTCGGCACTTGCATCTGCAATAGCGCGGGCTACATCTCCATCACGTCCCTGAGTAACAGTGCTGGCAGCTTCAAACTTCTGTTTGGCAGCAGCGGCATCTCCTTTCAAAAGGTCTAAACGGCCTAACCCAACCTGCAGTAAAGGAGAGGTAGGAACTGCCTGTAATCCTTTCTGGAAAGCAGCAGCAGCACCGGCCTGATCGTTCAGTCCCAGCAGTGCTATACCCTGGTAATAATATGCTTTATCCTCAGTAGGTTTAGCTGTAATAACTTTGTCAAAGTCTTGTCTGGCTGTTTCATACTTACCATAATACAGGTCTTTCAATCCATCTTCTACGGATTGGGCCATTGCGCCGTTAGCGACGCACAACATGGCTACGATTAAACTTTTCCGTCTGGTCATGAGCACTCCGGTTTTAAATTTTTAGTTGTGTTAGTTTTTTCTATTTAATATTTGCTTCCCTGAATACGATGTTCAACCTTGCGGGGAACAACCTGAATTTCCCAATTACCATCTGCCCTTCATAACTTCCCAGGAAAGTGGCAAAGCCTGATCCCAGTCCGGAATAGGGTTCTTTTAAACAATAAAAGAAGCCACGTTTCAGCGGATATGATCCCAGAGCAATATATGCCTGATATGGTTTTACAAATTCCGAACCATAATCTGCGCGCACCTTAACTACATTCACTTTATTATTAAATTCTATAGAGGAAGAGTCGTTCGGATCAGAGATCCAGCTCACCCCTATTACTCCAAGTGCATTTGGCATTTTAGCCACATAATCAACTACTTCGGGATTTGTTTTTGCCGCCATTACACTGGCAGGTAAAGGTTTTCCCTTGTTGATTGAATCACGTATAAATCTTACGGTACTTGAATTCTGATTATCAAAAACAATCTGCCATTTCTTTTCAGTGTCGCTACCGTCCATAATCTTACGCACCTGATCCATGGTGAGGATAGAATCCGCATTACTTTTATTAGTAATCAGTGCAATTCCATCCCATGCCAATAGCATGCTTTGCGGTGTTATCTTCAGCTCTTTAAAGAATGTGATCTCTTTATCGTTGAAATCCCTTGTTACAATTACCAGGCGGGCACTATCTGTCAGCAGGTCTTTGAAACAATCCGCTTCCGGTTTGTATTCTGCAATAATGTGAGCTTTTGGATATAAAGATTCAAATACTTTTATTTCTGATGAAATTAATGGCTTATAGGTTTCGTCCACGCTGATCCGGATAGTACCAGACGTTTGTGTATCCCTCTCCGCTTCTGATTTAGACTCTCCGCATGATGCCAGCATGATTGTTACAAGTGCCAGCAGTACAATATAAGCCTGATTCCGTTTAATTAGTCTGGTATACATAGCTCTTCTGGTTAGTCCTTTTTAAAAAATGTATTCTTCACCCCTCTATATACACGGAAAAGCCCATAGGCAATTAATACCCCTCCCAAAATATTTAAAATATTCTGAGATACTGCAAAGTGGCCAATACCTAGCTTTTCTGCAAAACAGGCATACAATCCAAAGAGTATAAAAAATAGACCTCTTACTAATTCTCCCAGTGCACGGTAATTAATTCCTATGCCCTTTTTGCCCGATCTTTCATACGTGCGGGAATCTGTTCCTTTCTGTTCGTTATCTGGTTGTTCGTGTTGCATCTGCATTGTTGCGAATTACAAGTATACAAAAAAAAATTTCTAAACAAATACCTGTTCTTTTAGAAAAATGTTAAAAAAAACAGGTACACTCCTTAAACATATTTCCCTAAACCAGCCACTACAGCAGATATAATAACCACCACCATCATACATATTAGTCAAATCGATCAACGGATTATTATTCTCCAAACTTGTTAAAGGCGTGTTAAATACTATAATTCCGGTCTTTTTTGCATTAAACCTATATACGCACAAAGTGATAGTATAGTATTACCATATAGATGCCAAAAGTGGATATTTCCATAAAAAGATGGAAGAAGTGCCCGGGGTGGCTAATCTGCCTAAAATCGTGTAGGTTTGCGCAAATTATGAAGGTTTTAATGGTATGTCTCGGCAATATTTGCCGTTCGCCGCTGGCAGAAGGAATTTTAAGGCATCTTGCCAAAGAAAAGGGACTTAACTGGGAAATAGATTCCGCAGGCACAGGAAACTGGCATGTTGGAGATCCGCCAGACCGGAGGTCTGTAGCCGTTGCACGCCGGTATGGTATTGACATATCCTCTCTGCGTGGCAGACAGTTCCAGACAACAGATTTTAGCGTGTTTGATCGTATCTATGTGATGGATCTGGATAATTACAGGGATGTATTGAAGAAAGCACGTACCGATTCTGATAAGGCTAAAGTACAGTTACTCCTTGATGATCAGCAGCCTGTACCAGATCCGTGGTATGATGATGCACTGTTTGAACCTGTGTATAATATGGTCTACAAGGCCTGCGAAAAAATAATTAATAATACTGAACGATAATGATAAAACCCAGTATACCAAAAGGTACCCGCGATTTCGGTCCTGTTGTGGTAAGAAAAAGGCAATACATTTTCCAGACGATCCGTGAAACATTTGAACTGTTTGGATTCCAGCCATTGGAAACACCATCCATGGAAAATCTGGATACACTCACCGGAAAATACGGTGAGGAAGGAGATAAACTGATATTCAAAATACTCGATAACGGAGATATATTAGGTCGGGCACAACAAGCTAAAGATAGCCGGGAACTGGGTATTTTATTATGTGAGAAAGCATTGCGCTATGATCTTACCATTCCTTTTGCACGGTATGTAGTAATGAACCAGAATGAACTGGCATTGCCTTTTAAACGCTACCAGATGCAACCGGTATGGCGGGCCGATAAGCCACAAAAAGGTCGCTATCGCGAGTTTTACCAATGCGATGCAGATGTGGTAGGAAGTAATTCTCTCCTCAACGAAATAGAATTGCTGCTGATCTATGACAGGGTATTCACTAAGTTGGGCATGTCGGGCTATGAACTGCGGATCAATAACCGTAAGATCCTGAGCGGGTTGGCAGAAGTAATAGGGCAGCCTGCTCTGTTGACTGATATCACTATCGCGATAGATAAACTGGATAAGATAGGTGTGGAAAAAGTGAAGCAGGAATTGCAGGAACGTGGGCTCGCAGAAAATGAAATTGTAGTGATAGAAAATTTCCTGAACATCCGGGGAAGCAATGAAGAAAAATTGCAACAGCTTCGTACTTTATTGCAAAATTCTGCCACAGGATTGAAAGGCATTGAAGAAATTTCATACGTACTGCATACACAACCAACTGCGTTTAAAACAACTCCTATTCTGGATGTAACACTGGCCCGCGGCCTGAATTACTATACAGGTATGATAGTAGAAGTGAAAGCCCCTGCTACCGTTAAAATGGGCAGTATTGGAGGCGGTGGTCGCTATGATGATCTTACCGGTTTGTTTGGATTACCAGGACTTTCAGGCGTAGGTATTTCTTTCGGTGTAGACAGAATCTATGATGTCCTGGAAGAACTGCAATTATTCCCTGCTACGGCACAACAGAGCACCCGCGTATTATTCCTGAACCTTGATGCTAATACAGCAGGTACTGCATTTAATCTCCTGATGCAACTACGTGAAAGAGGCATTGCCTCAGAATTATTTCATGAGCCGGCGAAGATGGATAAACAAATGAAGTATGCAAATAAACGCGGTATTCCTTATGTGATTATTATGGGAGAAAGTGAGATACAGGAAGGAATGCTGAGTGTAAAAAATATGGTGACCGGGGAACAAAGCAAAATTAAAGTAGCAGAACTGGAAGGTTATTCCTTTACGTCCTAACCAGGTATACTAAGACTGTGAAATCTTAAAAAAAGATCATTTTTTTAAGACTTCACAATACCACATCTGATGACAAAATTGTAACTTCAAGAGGAGTTACTATAGCAAGTTAATAGTGAGTCTATAGTGAGTTCGTAGTGAGTCTATAGTTGCTTCGTAGGTTGAACGTCCTTTGGACGTACCTTGGACGTCCTTAGTTCGCATAAATGTGTTCAAAGGATGTCCAAGGTATGTTTTATATATGTTCTACCTATAGTCATCCCTCAATTAAAGTAGCCATTTAACAACATCAATACCCAATAGTTAAAAGGTGGCCAACAGGGTTTCAGTTTATTTTTATAGCGCGTAATATTTCTCTTTTACCCGGCGGACCAGGTAGTTTTTCCACTTTAAGTCCTGCGGATTGCATGGTTCTTCTTACACTTCCTTTGCTGCAATAGGTAACGAGCACCCCGCCCGGATGTAACCAGTTGTATAACTTCTCAAAAATAACAGGTTCCCATAATTCGGGTTGTACATCGGGAGCAAAAGCATCGTAATAAATTACATGGAAATGTTTATTCACGGACAGATGGGTAATGGAATCATGTGATTTATGTAAGGTAAAAAGAGGATTGATCATTATATCCTCTTCCCATTTGCTACTATGCAGCAAGGAGAATGTTTCGGATGAATCATTCAGCTGTGTTGTATAATTGAGACCTTCTGCGTCCTCCATTGAAAGAGGATATAATTCAACAGACTGGTAATAGACGTGACATCTGCTCTGAATAGATTCCTGCACCGTTAGCAGAGCATTTAATCCTGTACCAAATCCCATTTCAAATACATTGATGCTGTCTTTTGGCATTACGTATTTCAATCCGGCTTGTATAAATATATGACGACTTTCCTGCAGGGCACCATAAGTACTATGATAGGTAACCTGCATGTCCGGAAGTACAATTGTATGGGAGCCATCTGCAGTTATGTACAACTGGCGTTTCATACATTAGCTTTTTCTTTTAAGATCAGTAATCAGTAAGGGATTTGTTTCCCTCATTTCATTGATCAGCCTTTCCACTTCATCCGTTTTAGGATTAGCAAGCAAACGTTCTGTTTCTTTAGTAGTAAGTCCCACCATCTGTAAGAAAGAAACTTCGCCATGCGGTGTCTGGATTACCCCCAGTTCAGGGTCTGGTACAAATGCCAGTCCTACAATATCGGTGTCAGTTTCAAGCCTTATAGGCCCATTTGCGGGGATGAAATGATATGCCTCAAACCATTTACCACTGCTGTATACATATTTTGCCAGGTTGTTCATTACCTGGATAGCCCATAAAGGGTCTTTTTCATCCTCTTCAAACGGTTTGATCCTGAAGGTAAATTCAAATCCCCATTTACTGAATGGCTCGCCAATCTTCTCCTCATTATAGTATAATTCCGACATACCATAACTGATAATATGCCTGTGAAAAGATTGCTTTTCGCTATCATAAATACTGGAGCCATCAATTGGATCTTCACCTCCAATTGCATAATGGAGAGCAGGAGCGTAATGTCTGGGTTCGGTATCTCCATAAATCTCTTCCAGTTTTTTATCTATGGATAACCATCCCACGGCATCCTCTTCATCAAATGAGTCTTTATATTCTTCTTTTGTCATAGTTGCAATTTATTACAAATAATCAGTTCATCCAGATAACTGACCCCACTCCTTTTTGTTATATTTGAATTTCATAATTTTGCGGTATGAGAAGAAAGGAGAACGTGACTGATTTTCTTGAACGGAGCGGCAGGAATTATTCTGAAGCGGGGCGCTTCAATGTTTATAAAGTGGATGAATTTTATAAAGGAAATTCATCTCCACTCATCAGAAGAGATTATTATAAAATATCCCTGATTTGTAAAGGTGAGGGACTGCTTTCTTATGCCGATAAATCGTTCCATATAAAAGATAACGCAATCATTTTCGGAAACCCAATGATCCCATATTCCTGGGAACGTATTTCAGAAAAACAAACAGGCTATTTCTGTATGTTTACCGAGGAATTCATACATCATCAACTAAAATCAAAAAAGCTGTCTGAGTCGCCATTATTTAAGGTAAATGGCAATCCTGTATTGTTTCCATCTCAAAAATCTATGGATCTGATGGTAGGGATTTTTGAACAAATGCTAGTGGAAATAACAGCTGCATATACGAACAAATATGAATTGTTACTTAACTATGTTCAGATTATAATACATGAGGCTCTAAAGATGAGCACACCTGAAAATATCAATGCGACAAGCTCTTCTTCCATCCGCATTACCGAACTGTTCCTGGAGCTACTGGAACGTCAGTTTCCTATCAGCTCGCCACAACATATCCTTCAGCTTAAAAACCCAGGTGAGTTTGCAAAACAGTTATCTATACATCCGAATCACTTAAATAAATCATTGAAAGAAGTAACGGGTAAAACCACTTCAATACATATAAGTGAAAGAATCATAAATGAATCAAAGGATTTGCTCATCAATAGTAATTGGGATATAGCAGAAATCGGTTATTGTCTGGGTTTTGAACACGCTTCTAATTTCAATATTTTTTTCAGGAAACATACAGGTCAAACACCAAATCACTTTCGCAGGCAAATGATTGACGGGAATAACAATTGATTTGATTTGCATAATTTTCGCGCTAGCTTTTGTACCAATTTTGTATCCTAAAAATAATTACAAATGGAAGGTATAAAAAACAAAGTTGTTGTAATAACAGGTGCCAGCAGTGGCATGGGTGCAGCTACAGCCCGTAAATTGGTCCAACTGGGAGCTAAAGTTGTATTGGCTGCCCGTCGTGAGGATCAGTTAAAAACTATGGTGCAGGAATTGGGAGACAACTCCATGTACGTAAAGACAGATGTGACCAGGCGTTCCGATCTGGATAACCTTATTAAGCAGGCAATAGAAAAGTTTGGTCAAATAGATGTATTATGGAATAATGCGGGTATCATGCCAATCTCTTTCTTTGATGAAGGGCTGGTAGATGAATGGGACCGGATGATCGATATCAACATTAAAGGCGTTTTATATGGCATTAACGCAGTGCTCCCACATATGTTGAAAAGAGGACAGGGCCATATTCTTGCTACCTCATCGGTAGGTGGCTTAAAAACCACACCAGGGATAGGTGTATATGCAGGTACTAAATTCGCAGTACGGGCCATCATGGATACGCTTCGTGAAGAGGTGGCACAAACTATAAAAGTAACAACAATTTACCCCGGAGCCACCCAATCTGAATTAGGCCATGATATTACCAGTCCGAAGATTAAGGCAATTTACGGAAACTTACAGGGCATGCCCAAAATGGACGAAGAGGCCATTGCAAATGCGGTTATATATGCGATAAGTCAACCGGGAAATATAACAGTAAATGAGCTGGTATTAAGACCCCTTGGACAAACAAGGTAATGGCAAAGTTATAGGAACTGAGGCCGGCTAAAAAGTACTATTAAAAAAGAAGAACTCTATTCGTTTTAGGTCTCCAATGGTGATCAAAAATTTGGGGAACTATTTTCTCTAATAGAAAAGGAGGGAAATTCCCTCCTTCTATTTAGCTTAATAAGACCGCTTATTAAATTTGTTGTAATAAGTTTTCCCAATAGTATCAACTGGTGGAATAAAATAACCTCGTTTGGAAACATATCCCATCTTCTCTAAATTATCCACTACTCGCACGAATTCTTGAAGTGTATTTAAAGTACTATCAGATTTCGCATTTTCTTTTGCCACAACGTCACTTACTTTTTCGATAATTGCCTGCATTTCAGATGAATTATCCTGAATGTAAAAACAACTCTATATCCCTACAGGTCGACGTTTACTTTCCAATATAATCCTTTTACCTTTTGTTATAGCAGTTAATCTATTGAGTAAAACCTTCTTTTCCCTTTCAGCCGTAACGAATCTTTCCCTATAGCGGTCAATAATAAACGCAGAAAACCTTTCATCCTGAGATTCTATTTCCCGAGTATCAGATTTAATTGATTTGTTATTTTCTTCATGTGTAGCCATATTCATTTAGCATTAATGTTTTGAGATTTACAGACACTAATTTATATGTCTTAATGTGGAATAACAAAAAATAATCCCCATAAAAATCTGATTATTAATACATTAAAATAACATTTTCTGAAACAAAATCAATGTGGCAAAATTGTATAGTCATGATTCAAATACAAACGGCAATTGAAATTATTTAAATATAGAAGAGTATTTTAGAACAGAAAAAAAACTAACTTTATTACCTTGGTAGACCAAAACTACCTTCGTTTAAAATCCCCAAGATTATGATAGCAAACACACAGGTGCAAGCTGACAGGGATAAATGGTTTCACGAATTCATTTCCAGCATTCAGGCCGATAAATTTATGCTGGATGCAGATATTGCATCTAAACAAGTTATGGAGACGTATGATATGCTAATGAGAGGCAATCAGGATGAAATTGCCCTTGCAAGCCATAACAGTTCCAAGATTTATTTCATAAAGCAACTGCTTTTATCTTATCTGAAAAAAGTAATTGGAGAAAAATTACCCGTTAAAATGGCCTTTGACATGGATAATTGTGAAATCTTAGTCTGGGCACAAATTAAAGATGATGACACCGAAACTGAAGATCGATTATTGATGATTGAAGCAGAAATCAATGGCATCTATCACAATATAGGGTATGACCTTACAACTACTATTGTTGAAAACAGAGATAATCTCAACATACCAAATCATTATATAGAACTTTGTTAACTTTATTAATACCTTTTTTGTGCCTCAGTTTTTAGACCATGTTAACCAGGCCAAACATAATATAAGTTTCCTGGAAAATATTAATAGTTCCAATCCTGCCGGGTATATTGACTGGCAGGTTACCTCTTGCTATTATGTTGCTGTACGTTTAATTAATGCACATCTTGCAAACCATGATATGCAGTACAGAACTCATGTAGATGTTAAGGATGCTATCAATCCGCATAGTGCATCCTCTATTCGTCAAGGAAGTGCTTTGGAACAAACAGAATATCTGGCCTATGTAAAGTTACAATCCCTTTCCAGAAGGAGCAGATATCTCGTAAATGAGAAAGATGATAATTTAAATGAACAAAAAGTATTTCTTACTTATGATGTTCATTTTGAGAAAGCACTCAGACATCTTAATACCCTCATCATTTATTTTAATAAAAAGTTGGGGACCAGAATAAATCCATTAAAAATAAAATGTTCTACTATTAAAAAAGAAGAACTCTCATTTATTGCTATACAATAAAAGAAAAAGACTCCGTCTTTGGTTATCAATGGTGATCAAAGACGGAGTCTTTTTAAATAAAAGTTTATACTATTTCTTAAACGCTTCCAATCCACATTTCAGCCACGCTGCATATGCTTTCGCGTCAGGTGTGTAACCTACTGGTCTTGTCAGTAATTTCTCGTCCGGACTGATTAGCACATAAAATGGCTGGGAGTTATTCACGAAGTTTTCTGTCTGCATAGTAGCATACTTATCTCCTATCGTTTTAATTTCCTTTTTATGGCCAGTGTTGGTTGTGAACAGGAATTGCTCATTTTCCGGAAGTAATTTACGGTCATCCACATAGAGAGATACAAGTATATATTCTTTTTCGATCAACACTTTTACTTCCTCTTTCGGCCATACGTTTTCTTCCATTTTACGGCAGTTAACACATGCCCAGCCGGTAAAGTCCAGTAATACAGGTTTGTTAAGTTTTTTTGCCAGTTTCAGCGCCTCATCATAATCGTTGACCACATTCGCTTCTACCCCTTTTCCTTTGGCTGCATCTTCACCATAAACGCTATAGCTGAGTGGTGGAGGAAAACCACTGATCAATGCACGGTTAGCATATTTAGTGTTAGTAACGCCTGGGATCAGATAAAGAGTGAATGCAAGGAAAAGCAATGCCAGAATCAAACGTGGGCGACTCAGCTTTTTCAATGGAGCATCGTGTGGGAAACGGATCTTACCTAACAGATATAATACAATCAGGAAACCGATAATGATCCAGATACCGAAGAACACTTCTCTCTTTAAAATACCCCAATGTTTTACCAGGTCAGCATTAGACAGGAATTTGATAGCCATCGCTATTTCCAGGAAACCTAATACTACTTTTACTGACGTCAGCCAGCTACCGGATTTAGGTAATGAATTCAACCAACCCGGGAACATAGCAAATAACGCGAAAGGCAGTGCCAGTGCAAAACCAAAACCAGCCATACCCACTGTGAGCTGAATAGCACCACCATCTGTAGATAATGAGCCTGCAAGCAGAGAACCTAAGATAGGTCCTGTACAGGAAAATGATACCAGCGCTAATGTAAGCGCCATGAAAAAGATACCAATAGTACCTCCTACACTGGTTTTAGCATCTACTTTGCTGGCCAGACTGCTTGGCATTGTTATCTCAAAATAACCAAAGAAGGAAATTGCAAATACTATGAAAATAACAAAGAAGGCCAGATTCAACCAGATGTTTGTAGAAATATTATTCAGTATTTCCGGATTCAGTGAATCGAGAAAATGGAAAGGTAAACTCAGTAATACATAGATGAGAAAAATGAAGAAGCCATAGGTAGCAGCATGAATAACTCCCTTCTTCTTATCCTGGGATTTCTTGGTAAAGAAAGATACTGTTAAAGGGATCATTGGGAATACGCAGGGAGTAAGCAGGGCAATGAAACCACCCAGCATACCCAATACAAACAGACTCCACAATCCTTTTTTACCTTCTTCGTGCCCAACACCACCACAATCATTTATCGGATGTTCAAGATCGATAGTGGTACGTTTAAGTGTTTTTTCCGCATCAGCAGAAGCCTGCAAACCAGCAGCTACATTCACGAGATTGCCTGCTGCATCCACATTAAATTTAAACTTCACTTCTTCCGGACCAACTACTTCCTCTCCCTTCAACGCCATATAATTAATGGCACCTTCCAGCTTTTTTACCGGACCATTCAATTTGACAGTTACCAGTAATGATACTTTGTCTTCAAAGTATTTAATTTCCAGGTTATCAAATAAAGGCTCCTTTTGTTTTTTCAGACTACCTTCTTCTGTGATATTTGTAATAGTGACTGCGCTATCTACTACTACACGGGTATTGGGATCATCATCTTTCATAGTGGTGGAAAATAACTTCCAGCCCTTTTCCACTGTACCGTTCAAATGTAGCAGGTACTCATTCTCCCCTTTCTTCTCTGCTGTATATTCCCACTTAGCTACAACCGGAGAAGCTGTATCCTGTGCTTTTACTCCAAAAGTAGCGGCGATTAATATGATAAACGTTAGCAACTGCTTCATATAAATAATAGGCTTTAGAGACTTTGTATTCTTCTAAATGATAAACGAGTTCCCTGGAGAACTCGTTTATCAGATTATTACTAAAAATGATGTTTATTTTCCGCCAACACTGATGGCAAATTCAAGTTCTTTAGGAGGCAGACATTGGTGGTCATCGCACACCATGAATTCTACAGTACCTTTTACTTTTGTAGCTGCTTTACCTTTTACAGTCACTTTCTGTACAAAGTCTACCTGGCTTTCGTAATATTTTAGTTCGGAATCAAAGTTCTTATCAAATGCCTTGTGCAGTTTACCCACTTCTTCAATTTTACCTGTAGGTACTACCAAAGGATTTTTATTGAGTTTGAAAGAAGTTGGTACCGGGCCTTCGCCAGCAACCTGTGCATACAAATGCCAACCACCATCGATATTAGCTGTCATATGCAGTTCATATGTAGTTGCATTGATCTTTTTAGAAGTAAAGCTCCACTTAACCGGGTTCTCTATCTGCGCACTCGCCAATATTGGCAGAGCAAGCAATAAGAATGCTGTCATTACTTTTCTCATAATCGTTTTTTAACTGGTTGGTTGGTTGATTATTGGTGTTTTGATCTTATCAATTACTATTGTTGATGAGGCTCTGGAAGATCAGCTGACCGTCTGTATTACCTAACACAGATCTGGTAGCTCTTTCCGGATGTGGCATCATACCAAATACGTTACGCTGACTATTGCAGATACCTGCAATGTTGCGCATCGCACCATTTGGATTAGCTTCATCCACTACATTACCAAACTGATCGCAATAGCGGAATAATACCTGATTGTTGGCAAACAGTCCTTCCAAAGTAGCATCATCAGCATAATAACGGCCTTCACCATGTGCTACCGGAATCATCAAAGGACGACCAGTTACATCTTTGGTCATGGCAGCTACAGTATTCTCACTTTTCAGGAAGATATTCTTGCATACAAACTGCTGATTACCATTCTGTAACAGCGCTCCAGGCAGTAAACCTGCTTCACAAAGAATCTGGAAACCATTACAGATACCGATTACACGACCACCTTTATTGGCAAACTCTATTATGCTCTGCATCATCGGACTGAAACGCGCAATAGCACCACAGCGCAGATAATCACCATAAGAGAACCCACCTGGCAGAACAATGCAATCTTCTTTGCTGAACTTACTCAGGTCTTTGTCCTTATGCCATAACTCTATTACTTCCTGACCAAGGTCATTACGCAATGAATCAATCATATCATGGTCACAGTTAGAGCCTGGGAAGGTGACAACGCCAAATTTCATATCTAATTAATTGAATTTTATGATCTAAAATATTAATTCCTGCTTCTATCCGGCATTTTAACAGCTTAAATCATTCTACGAAATTACCGGAAAAGGTACAAAATTACAGCGCCGTCTGCACATTTCAATGGCCGCTCATCCGGTTTTAACAAATACCTGCAGAAGATTAATGACTGAAATACTGCATTACAATAACATATACTAATGTTATGATATGGATCAGGTTGGCCACAGTGTTGTTCCTGATAGACCAATATACGTTGGCGACGAACATAGAAAGTGGCAATACTGCCAGTAACCAGTAAGAGGGAGAAAAATGTACATTAAAGAAAGGCACTACCATCGCGACAAACACATATACAATCAGCACACTCCATATTTTGCGGCCCTGGATCAACATCTTCTTAATAGTTCGTTGCAATAATAGCCAACCCAAACTGAAAAAGAAGATACTGGCCACCACGGCTCCCCACACCTTATAATGTGCGATTACCGGAATATTGACGCCTATGCGTGGAATCCTTGCAAACAGGCTCCACTGGTCAGTAAGATAGAGATAAGTACCCAGCAGGTATAACGGGCATATCAGCCCCAATAAAGCAATAATCCACTCTGCCAGCCTGAAAGGCCGCATAATAAGCAGACTAAGCAATAACAGCAGGCAGAAAACGACAGAGGGGAAATAAAACAGGCTACATACCCCCAGGGCAAACCCAATGTTAAACACTACATCCCTGGCGGAAGTACGTGTATACAGAAGTGTGATGCTGGAAAATACCCATAACATGATCAGATTTACCAGCAAAGCAGGAGAAAACACATTCCATCCCTCCAGCAGAGAGGTAAAGAGCATGTAACTCATAGCCGGTAAATAAGTTGGCTTGGCAAATAGACGCTGGTGATTGATGATCTTGGTAATAAGCAATGCCTGTAGCAGCAATACCAGGATGGCAAGGCTGGTAAACAGGTAAGGACTTGTCCCTATCGCCCGCTGGATCCATTTTACGAACAGGTCATATAATAAGCCTTCTGAGCCGTCTGCCAGGAAGGTGGACGGGTGCAGCAGGTAATAGAACTTTACCAGTAACGTATATATTAACAACAGCAAAACCGTCAGCGGGTTGCCGGAGCGGAAAAATTTTACCACAGTCTATTATCTCTTTTTCACTTTTGAAAGCGTTCCAAAGGTATTTTAAAGCAGGAGAAAATCAAAATATTATGAAAACCATGTATAAATTGGTGATTATCCCTTGCTAAGCATTCTTTTCCGGATACGGCTGAGGGATGGCCCCTGGATACCAAGATAAGAGGCTATATGATAAAGTGGTACTGTATTGAAGATATTGGGATGTAACTTCAGTAACTCCACATATCGCTGCTCGGGAGTTTTAAATAAGATGTCTTCCGTACGATTCATAATCAGGTTGAAACCCATTTCTACCACATACCTGCCAAAGCGTTCCCATTGATGCGACTGCTGATAAAGTTCCTGCAGATGATTAATATGGATGTATATAATAGTGGAATCAACCATACACTCAGTATAATAGTTACAAGGTGTTTGATTGATGAAACTTTTATAGGCGGCAACAATCTGGTTATCAGTATAGAATAATATATTCTTCTCCTCCCCCGTTTCTTCATTCAAATAGTAAGTACGAAAAATACCATTGATGATAAAACCGAGATGCTTACAAACATTCTTGTATTCATTATAGTACTCTCCCTTTTTGTATTGCTTCACCTGCCAGAACGGAATCGATAAAGCAAATTCCTTTTCATCCATTCCGGTGAAAGAATGTAAGGCCTGTTCTAATAATTTAATCTCAGTCATTTTTATAAATAGAGTTCAAATTCATTTCCAAACAGGAAGTAAATTAATTCCTTGAAGTAGCCTTGCCAGATGAATCTATATGAAAATCCCAGGCTTTCAGAATACTATCCACTTGCTCCCTGGTAATCACATTTGGTCTTTGATTCGTTAATGAACTACTGAAAGTATATGTCCATGAGGGAGTGGTATCATAACGATAATTGAGAGCCAGTTCTTCTTTGTTGGGCAGTGGTTTCAGGATAAAGTCATTTTCATATTTTATCCGGTCATATGCCACTCCTACCACCTTCATTCCCCTGTGTATACTGTTGATATCGCTCTTCGGAGGGAACCAGACTTTAGTTTCCTTTTCATCATTCGCAGTAGTCCAGTTGCCTGGTAGTGGCAAAATGCCGCGGCGTATTCTTTCCTTATTGAATTTTACACCGTATTGATCGGCAGTGGGGAATAATTTATACCAAATTGTGTTTCCATATACATATCCGATAAGCACCAATAATAGTACGCCCAGTTGAATGATATCCTTTTTATGCTTCTTCATAACTTTTCCTATCTAATGCAACTTACCACTTTCGTGCATTAAATCAAACAGCCGTCACATCTCTTTTAACGGAGCGTGACGGCTGTATTTTCATTGAGGGAAGAGATTATTCGTTATTTAACAGTGTATAATCCATTAAACAGCAATTTAAATGTACTATGTGATTGCCCGCGGAAAGTGATTTCAGGACCAAAAGCATAAAGTGTTCCTTTTCCTACTGGTGCAACAAATGCAGCTACTCCATCTTTCAGGTAAGCCTGTCCCCAGGCCCAGCCACTGCGTAAAGGCTTATCCGTTGTAAACCAGGCTATAGGCTTCACTCCCTTTTCTGCTGCTGTGGCATCCAGCTTAAACACCGGACTGTTATCGAAATTAATATCCCCCACAGAAGGCATTCCCCAACCAGCGGTTTGTGTACTGTCGAATGCTACCTGCAGAATGCTGCCGGGTACAAAATATTTCGTACCAGGTAAAGGCTTACCTGTTTTGTCGTCCACTAATGCATTATGGACAGGTAGCTCCATATGGTAAGCAAGATTAGTGCTGGTGCCAATGGTGATGATAGTACCTCCTGCTTCCAGGAATTCTTTCAGTTTAGGCACAGAAGTATCTTTCGAGATCTTGCCCATCATACGCCGGTACTTTTCAGGAATCTCTTCTTTTACCGGAGGCTTCTCTGCCCATCCATAACGGTTAGGCTCTACTCCTGATACAGGCGGAATAGCACGGGTTACAAAGATGATGGCATCATATTTTTTACGCAGATTGCCGGAATCAATATCCTGCGGATAGATCACCTCTACCGGAAAATGATATTGCTCCATAATCCAGCGGATCCAGCCGGAAGGTATAGAACCCCCGTAATTATCCCAAAGGGCAATACGCATAGCGGAAACAGGTTCCATTCCTTTGGGCTTTTTGCTAATGCCAACAGGCTGCACGGCAGATTGTTGCAATATCGCTTTACCCGCTGCAGGAATATAGAAGGTTCCGGCAGCATAATCAGCCGTTCCTTCTGTAAGGCGATATACTTTTACGCCCGCTTTCAGCAGGTCGTTGACTGCAATGAATGAGTTGTTAGCGTGGGGACTTAACAGGTAGCCCGAAGCTGTAGCAATAGTAGCTTTTGGCATTTGCTGTAATTCACCGTAAGGCAGACGCTGAAAAGGTCCGTCAAAAGCATCCAGTAACCGATCGTACTGAACACCCATCTGGAAAGCGAGTGTCCATCCGGCTGCATCATACGGACGAATAGGAGGACCACCGGGATATTGGAAATCGTTAGGATGATCCTGTGGTTCAAACATATCCAGCACATGCGGACGAAATGCCTGCGCTGTTTTCACAATATAAGATCCGGCAGGATAATGTTTACCTGCTATAGTAAAAGAATCCGTTGCCTTGTGTACACTAATACCTGCTTTGATCAATGCATTGATGAACTTCACAGCTGTTGCAAAATCCGGCTGATCAGCAGAAATAACATACCCACGCGGATCTCTTTCCGCTGGATTTTTATACACTGCATCGTAGTAAGACATTGGAATGTTGTTGCCTCTCTTCATCCAACCATATGGGTCACTGCCATCATCCTTTGTCGTGTCTTTTTTATCTTTCTTATATGCTGCAGTAATAGCGTCGGCACGTTTGGGAGAAAGTGTCCAGGAATCTTTGTTTCCCCTGTCTATCGCATTCTTTCCCATCTTATAGATGTTGTACAATACTTCGTCGCGCTGGCGTGCTGCATAATCCAATACAGAATAATTCAGGGATACGGAATAATCAATAGATCTTCTGAAATGCCAGTTATCCTGCGGCGTTACCGGGTTTGGCGTAGCTCCGTTTGGAATCAGGCGTTGGGGTACTACCGGGATCTTTTCAGGAGTAGGATTACCAATGATCTCTGTAAGCAGACCAATCATATTGTGGTACTGTGTAGTAGTGCGTAAACCGCCATTGTACCAGGTAGAAAAGCTGGACCCGTTCAGGCGGGTGTAACCGGGTTTATCTTCCACATTGAGACGGTTATACATAGCGGCTCCCAAAGCATCAATACCAGTGATCATTAAAGGATCAAACACATAGTTGAAAGGATCGCGGTAGGGAGGTCCTGCCAGGACAGAACCTTCCGGTCCGCGTTGGTGATGATTGTACATGATCTGCGGCATCCACTCCAGAAAAAGTTGTTTTCCCATGTTGCTGCTTTCTTTCATGTTCATGATATAGAAATCACGGTTGTTATCATGACCAATATATTTCTCATACAGCACCGGTAATTGTTCTGTAGATCTTTTCAATGTATCTGCATTACGCATGTACCAGTTGGTTACCAATTCCTGTCCGTCAGGATTAGCATGTGTCATCAGGATGATTACGTTATCCAGGATGCGCAGCGTTTCAGGATCTTTGCGACTTACCAGCTGCCAAGCTGTTTCTATCAGCTGATGTGTACCCACTACTTCTGTAGCATGCAATCCACCGTCAATCCATACCACTGCCTTACCTTCTGTGGCAAGTGCGTGTGCCTGTTGTTCTGTGAGGTCTTCAGCCCTTGCCAACTGCTGGGAGATCTGTTTATAACGCTCCAGGTGTTTAATGTTTTCAGGAGAAGAAACTACGAGCATATATTGGTGCCGTCCTTCTTCTGTTAAGCCAATGTCTACCAGCTTTACCCTGTCTGACGTGGCCCCCAGCTTCTCAAAATAAGCAGCAGTCTGTGTATAAGTGGCCAACTGATAATCATCTCCGATATTAAAACCGAAGTGCTGTTTGGGAGTAGGAATTGTTTGTGCAACAGATACATCAGCACATAACAATGCCGTTACTATCCATAAGACGGAAAGTTTACTTTTCATAAAGCGGGTTATTTTTTGCGATAATCCAAAGCGGGTGCACGATTGCCCAGCATGGCCTCATATTTAAAATCAGGTCCTTGTCTTTTTTTCAACTCCTGCTTTGCAGCTGTTAAAGCTGCAGGATTATTAAACAGATCATAGGCTGTTAATGCTAATGTTTTCGCTGCAATCATCATTCCTTTCGCGCCTATACTATTACCCGCAGCTGCTACATTCTGCCAGCTATGTCCAGAAGATCCTGGTACAAAGGTCGCTGTGGATATACCTGCAGTAGGTGCTACCCAGCTCACATCTGCAACATCTGAAGATCCAATTCCTCCTGATTTTTCTACCTTAAACGGTTGTACGGTAGAAGTAGCTTTATCAAGATCAGGAAGATGTGTTTTGTCTATCAGGGTAGACTGAATTTTCGTAGCAAAATCCCTTTCAGCAGTTGTATAAGTAAAACCGCCAACGGTATGCAGATTACTATCCATCAGCTTCGATAAAGTTTCATTCGGCAACATGTTATATACACCTCCGATCACTTCATAGTTCATACGTGTGCCAGTACCCATAGCTGCACCTTCTGCGGCTTTCACCATCCTTTCCCATATATCTTTCACTACCTGCATATCCGGGTGACGCACATAATAATACACTTCTGCAAATGCTGGTACTACATTCGGAGCGTCACCTCCTTTGGTGATCACATAGTGAATACGTGTTTCTTCGGGTACATGCTCCCGCATCATATTCACCATATAGTCCATTGCCTCTACTGCATCGAGTGCTGAGCGTCCTTTTTCTGGTGCACCAGCGGCATGTGAAGCAACTCCGTAAAATCTGAATTTTGCATTTTTGTTAGACAACCAGGGAAATATATCAGCAGAGTTTTCATTGCCGGGATGCCAGTGTAATACAGCACTTACATCATCAAACAATCCTGCTCTTACCATATATACTTTACCGGAGCCACCTTCTTCTGCAGGACAACCATACAAACGGATCGTACCTTTTGCGCCGGAGTTCTTTAACCAGTTCTTTATACTAATAGCTGCTGCTACAGAAGCTGTACCAAACAGGTTATGACCGCAGCCATGTCCTGCTCCTCCATCTGTTATAGCTTTTTGCTCTGGCTCATCTACCTGTGATAATCCAGGTAATGCATCATACTCAGCGAGAATACCAATTACCGGTTCTCCGCTTCCATAACTAGCCATGAAGGCAGTAGGAATATCAGCAATACCTGCTTTTACAGTAAAGCCTTCCTGCTGCAGCGTTTCCTGTAGCAGAGCAGAACTTTTCTGCTCCTGGTAACCTACTTCTGCAAAGCCCCAGATCTTTTTTGCAATGGTGCTATATTCTGGTGTATGCTGGTCCAGATAGGATACCAGCGCTGCTTTATCTTTGTTCTGCCCCATCGTTAAAGAAGACAGGCAACAGAGTATTGGAAGAAGATAGTATTTCATGAAATCATGTTAAATGATGAACACGCGTTATTTGTACAATTGATTAAACAACAATTTAAAGGTACTGTGTGATTGTCCGCGGAAAGTAATTTCAGGTCCGAAGGCATACAACTTGCCTGCACCCACTGGTACAGAGAAGGCTGCCACACCATCTTTCAGATAGTTTTGTCCCCATGCCCATCCGCTATGCAGCGGTGTGCCGGTAGAAAACCACATCAGTTTTTTTATGTTACTGCCAGGTGTAATTTTAAATACAGGACTACGTTCAAAGTACACATCATTTTTTGCATGCATACCCCAGTTCTCAGCAGCAGTTGTATCCAGATCTGCGGTTAACAGGCTACCTGGAATATAATATTTAGCGCCTGCCAGTGGTTTTAATTCTCCTTTACCATTCTTTTCAACCAACGCATTTTCAACAGGCAACTTTAAGTGATAAGCAAGATTAGTACTGCTACCGATCGTTACTATCTGTCCGCCTGCTTCAAGGAAAGTTTTTAACTGGGGAATAGATGTATCCTTGCTGATTCTTCCCAGCCACGGTTTGAACTCCGCTGTCAGCTCTTCGGGTTTGGGAAGCTTGCCAAATGAGTATTCAGACTTTTTCGGTTTACCTGTATCAGGAATGGCGCCGGTTACAAAGATAATCATATCATATTTTTTGCGCAGCGCACCTGCATCAATTTCCTGTGAGTATACCATTTTATAATCGTAATGATATTGCTCCATCAGCCAGCTTAACCACCCCGCAGGAATAGAACCACCATAAGTATTCCAGATAGCAATACGCATAGGGGAAACAGGCTTCAATTGTTCCGGGCGGGTACTGGCATTTTGTACAGTCATGCCCAATGTTGCAGCAGCAGTATTCAATATCTCCTGTGCTTTTGCAGTAGCAGGAATATAAAATGCGCCATCCTTTGGCAAACGGGATACTTTAACTCCGGCTTTAAGCAGGTCGTTCACAACAATGAATGCATTGTTTACCGCAGGGCTCAGCAGATATCCTGTTTTGGAAACAGCAAAAGTACTTGCAGGTGGTTGTTCAATTTCTCCATAAGGTAACTGAGTGAATGGCCCGTCCACGTTATCCAGGATCCGGTCAAACTGTACTCCCATCTGGAAGGCCAGCGTCCATCCTGCTGCATCATAAGGACGTACAGGCGGGCCACCTGCATACTGAAAATCATTAGGATGATCCTGTGGCTCAAACATGTCTATCACATGCGGGCGGAAAGCCTGCGCAGTTTTCACAATGTAAGAGCCCCCAGGATATTTTTTACCAGCTACAGTAAATTCAGTTGTGGCTTTTTGTATGGCGATTCCGGAACGACTCAACGCATTAATGAATTTAACGGCAGTTGGAAAGTCCGGCTGATCTGCTGAAATAATATATGCACGTGCATCACGATAAGCAGGTTCTTTCAATACGGCTGCATAATATTTTGATGCAATTGTATCTTCTTTTCCTAATGTATATTCTCCTGTCGATTCTTTGTCCTTTACTGTATCTTTTTTGTTCCTTTTATAAGCGGTTTGGATAGAATCTATATAACGGGGATAGAAAGTCCAGTGATCACTGCTACCCCGTGTAATAGCATTCTTACCCATCTTGTAAATATTATACAACAACTCACTGCGATAACGTGCTGCATAATCCAACACTGCATAGTTCAGTGATACGGAATAATCGATCGACTGTCTGAAGTGCCATTCCTGCGGAGCTATAGGGTTAGGCGTGGCTCCATTAGGAATCAATCTTTCAGGAACCAGTGGTACTGTTTCAGGCGTAGGCCCGCCAATGATCTCTGTGAGCAACCCTATCATGTTATGAAAATAAGGTGCAGTACGCAGGCCACCGTTCCACCAGGTGGAGAACTGTGAACCTGCACGCTGAGTGTAACCAGGCTTACCTTCTACATTCAGCCGGTTGTTCATGGCAGCGCCAACTGCATCAATACTGGTTACAATTAATGGATCAAAGACATGGTTGAAAGGATCGCGATAAGGAGGACCTGCCAGTACTGAACCATTAGGACCACGTTGATGATGGTTATACATGATCTGCGGGATCCATTCCACATATAACTGGCGACTGATGTTCTGCGACTCCTTCATGTTCATCATATAGAAGTCACGGTTGTTATCATGCCCTACATATTTTTCATACAGGCGGGGAATGTTCGTTGCACGTTTCTTCGGATCTTCCGTACGCATATACCAGTTAGTCACCAGCTCCTGTCCGTCAGGATTAGCATGCGTAAGCAGGATGATATCATTCTTCAGTATGTCCAACGTTTCCTGGTCATTGCGGCTTACCAGCTGGTACATGGTTTCAATCAGCTGATGTGTACCCACTACTTCAGTAGCATGTAAACCTCCATCTATCCATATTACGGACTTCCCTTCAGCAGCCAGACTGCGGGCCTGTTCATCTGTTAATCCTTCTGCATGTGCCAGCCGTTGTGAGATCGCTTTATATTTCTCCAACTGCTTCATATTCTCGGGAGAAGAAACGATCAGCATATACTGATGCCGTCCTTCTTCTGTAAGACCAATATCCACCAGTTTTGCGCGATCTGATGCCGCCAGTTTCTTAAAGTAGGCTTCCGTTTGAGTGTAGGTAGCCAGTTGATAATCGTCGCCGATATTGAAACCAAAATGCTCTTTAGGAGAAGGAATTGTCTGGGCCCGGACCGTTGCTATGCATAATAGCAGTAAGGTTAACATACTATAGATTTTCTTCTTCATTAGACCTGATTTCGATTAGATAAAATTGCTGTATTTTTTTCCGGAGGCACTCACCCCGGAAGTTGGATCGAAAGCGATGTTATTTTGCAATACCGGCTTCTGATAGTAAGATCAGTAATGCCTGTTGTATTGCCAATGCACCATTATCATTCACCCACCATTCTTTCAATGCATGCGGATTACCCGCATTGCCACCTACACCAATCGTTATTGCGGGAATACCTTTTGAGATAGGAATGTTTGAATTGGTAGAACCCTCGGTCAATTTAGGCGTTCCGCCTTCGTACCGGATAACGGCCATCGCCCGCTGAATGACCGGCAATGTGGAATCCAGTCCTCCGGAAGGACGGTCTCCTATCAGCTTCACCATTACTGTCAGGTCATTACCACTATGCTTCATTTTGTTCTCTTCCACAAGTGCCCGCTGTACCGCATCCTGTAATAGTTTGTCCATACCGGCCACACGTTCCGGACTTTCAGAACGCATGTCTACTTCCATCCATGATTCAAAAGGAATGGAATTGACAGAAGTACCTCCCCCTATTACACCTACATTGTAAGTAACCCTTACACCTGGCAACAGCGATAATGAATCTGCTCCTGCAGACCAGTAATGAATAGCGCGACCTAAAGCATTGTGCGGATTGGCAAAGCCAAAGTTATAGGACGAATGACCTCCCGGGCCATTAAAGGTTATACGATAGCGATGAGAACCCAGTGCCCGGTGTGTAATATGCGTACTTTCCCATCCGTCAATCGCGATATAACTATCTATTTTCCCCGGTCCTTTTTCACTGAACAAATTCTTTACGCCGCGCAGATCTCCTTGTCCTTCTTCACCTACAGTACCAATGAACAATACATCTGCATCAGTTTCAATTCCTGTTTTTTCAAGTGCTTTTACGACGGTCAATACAACAGCCAATGCTCTTGTATCATCACATACACCGGGCGCATACAGCGTATCGCCTTTGTGTACGATCTTCACGTCTGTCCCTTCCGGGAACACCGTATCCATATGTCCTTCCATGACCACTGTTTTCTTTCCGCCTTTACCTTTCCGCTTACCGATCACATTACCCACATTATCAATCCATACAGAATCAACACCCGCATCTTTCAACATAGCTGCATACTTTTCTGCCCGTACTGATTCTTTGTAAGGAGGTGCCGGAATTTCAGTCAATAAGATATGATTGCTTAACGTTTGTGGCTCCAGGTCGATAATGGTCTGTAATGCCTTTTTTACCACTGCCTTATCAGTAATTGTTTTGATCTCTGCAGTGTATTTAGCTGCGGGCTTATCCTGGGCACGAATGCCCAGGGCCGCAGTTATCAGAGCGAATGAAAGTGAAACATTTTTTACAATACGCATAGTTATTTGTATTTCAGAACGGAACTATTGATTTTTAAACCTTACACCTACCCTGCAATCACCGGGTTCTCCACGTGCTTCATCACAAATATTGTTATAAAAACTTACTATTCTACTGCCATCTCCCAAATTGAGTATGAACTTGAATAAGAAATAATCATTCGTCTTTACAGTACTGAGATCAACGTTATTGATCGCAGCCAGTTGTGCAGCTGTAAAGGAGAATGTTTTGGGAAAGGTTGTTACTGTTTCATATAGCAACTCACCCGAGCCTACTATGCTTGGCAGCGGAAACTGTGCGATACTGGTATATTGATTACCCGGAGATGAAATCACCAAAGGATATGGAGGCACACTTGATTCTGCTTTATTGTAGGTAGTATATACTTCTATAGAGGTAACAGTTGCTTTATCAAATCCCACCCAATCCAATGAGAACGCAAACTCCTGATTGGCCACATTCGTATCTTTCAGATTGAAGAATGCAACCTTTCCTGCCTGTCGTGTAGGCAATGCTGTTTTAGTAGTATCTATCGTTACTACAGGAACCGCTGTATATTGGTAATCTTCCCACTCATAGTGCTCCTTTTTACAAGCAGGTAAACCTAATGATATGATCAATATTGTAACTAACAGATATCTCATAATTAATATTTTAATGCCCCGTGATTTTATTTATCCCAGAAAACAGGAGTGATTTGCTGCGCAATTTGTAAAGCACTTACATCACCCAGATTAGTATTAGCAGATAATTCCGTTTGTGAATAATACAACCGCAATGGGAAAGTAGTGAGTGGTGATAATGGTGTACGTAATACCGGCAATGCTGTTCTACGGTAATCATTATATGCTTCCATCCCATTTCCATAGGTGGCAATATATTTCTGCGTCATCACCATATTAAGTTTCCCTGCATCGTCTGCCGCGTCATACGCTATGAGCAGTTTATCTTTAAATGCACTGATTGCACTGGCGGACAACGCAACACCACCATTGGCAGCACCGAAAGTGCTTACGCTATTTAAGTTTGCAGTAACGCCATCACTAAAGTTCTGCCTGGCATCATCGCCTGTATTTAAGGTAAGTGCTGCCTCTGCACGGATAAATTTCACCATGGCGTTTGTGATCATCGGGATCACTCCGGCGCCTGTTCCATCTGTAGTTGCTACTACTTTCAATGTGGCAGTAGCGCCTGTATTTGTGAGGAATACATTAGTGACAGGAATATTATTAATAGGTGCATTGTCGTATAAACCTCCGGCAGGATACACTCCAAAGGTAGAACGCCTGTTCAGATCTGCGGGAGCTGCTGTACCATCGCCCGGGTTACGGCCATAATAGCCGTTGCTGTTCGTTGAGTTATTTAAGCCTGCTGTTGCATTCTGACGATAGATAAAATACCGTAAGCGGGGATCATCGTTATTGAACAGGAGATCAATAAATGACTGACACATGTAAAATGTTTTGGGAGACTGGTATTCTATACGATGCCAGGGATGACGGTTGTTGGGATTCTGTGCAGAACCGAACTTAAAAGTATAATCAGTGGCGTTAGTATTAGTAGTACCTCCTATCAATGTACCAGGACTACTGATCAGTGCCTGTATAGCAGTAGCAGAGCGGGTAGGATCTACCAGCCGGATCTGGTTATACAGTTTTAATTTCAGTGAATTAGCCATGCTGATCCACGATGTTTTAGTACCGCTATAGATCATATCTGACGAGGCAGGTACCAGTGTTGCAGTTGTAACCTTATCGGCATTTACGAGTGCAGAGTCTATCAGTACTAATACACTTTCATATATATCAGCGCCTTTATCAAACTTAGGACTTACTGTTTCCTGTCCCTTTTCAGATTCAGAATAAGGAATATCTCCCCACATATCCACCATCAGACTTACGAGATATGCTTTTTCCAGCCTTGCTATGGCCACATACCCCCAGTCGCCCTGCGCTGTACCACTGGCAATGATTGCCTCCAGGTCATTCAGCGTCTGGCTGTAAAAGCCATTCCAGGAGTCGTCAAAGCTGGTACCTTGTTGCTGATAGCGACTAAGATCACCGGAGAAAACAGCATGCTGCATGAACGTAGATGTACCACTGTTCAGCAGATACATATTAGCTGCCATAGAGACTTCGGTAGAAGGCAATAGTAAGGACCGCTGTGCTGTGGTTGGATTATTAGGGTCTGTATTGATATCTACAAACTTCTTGCAGGCACCGGCTACCAACGAAATACCGGCTATCAGGAATGTATATGTGATGTATTTATAATTCATAAACATGACAGATTGATTGATCAATATCCCAAATCAGAAAGAACACCTTAAGTTGACGCCGAATCTTTTAGTAGTAGGCACTGCGAGGTTATCATAACCTTGTGAGTTACCTACACCCAATGAACTAACTTCCGGATCGAAATTGGTATACTTAGGAAAGTTGGGCGCATTATACCATAGGTTGCGACCGGAAACAGAAATGGTAGCAGATCCGAAAGGCGTTTTACCTAAAAAGCTTTTTGGTAATTCATATGCCAGTGAAATCTCACGCAACCGGAACACAGTGGCATCAAATACAGACCCTTCATTTAATCCGCCGGGGCCAATACCACTATTAAAGAAGAGATCTTCGTAAGACATGGCTACGTTGTTCTGAATCTTCTTTCCTCCGGCATCAAATAATGGAGTCAGCGTTTTCGCATCACCCAGCACTCCTTTAGATACAGTCTGGAATTCACGGTTTTCCGTATCCCTGGTTACTCCACGGGATAACATCTGTCCAACCGTATTGGAATACATTTGCCCACCCTGTTTCCAGTCGAATAAAATATTCAGGGAAAGGCTTCTGAACCTGAAGGTATTGGTAAGGCCCACCATGAAATCAGGATTCGGATTTCCTATTGCTTTCAATGCACCGGATATCAGTGGTTTTCCTGTACCGGGATCTATCAGTATATTATTCTCCTCATCACGCGCATAAGCGGTTCCCTGGATCAGTCCATAAGGCTGGCCTACGATGTGCACACTGCTGGTACCAGCAGTACCACCGTAACTGAACTTTTCATAACCACCCAGGTTTTTGATCATGTTCCTGTTACGGGTAAAGTTGGCATTGATGTCCCAGTTAAAACCATTATCGGTTCGGATAGGTGACAGGTTCAATCCTATTTCTACTCCTTTGTTGGTAGCTTCTCCCAGGTTCAGGATTTGTGTGGTATAACCGGAAGAAGGTGCAGCCGTTACTTCAAAGATCTGGGAAGTACTACGTTTGCTATAATAGGTGAAATCAATGCCTATCCGGTTATTGAAGAACTGTAATTCTGTACCCAGTTCCAACTCTGTAATGAACTCAGGTTTTAAATTGGCGTTGGTGAGCAAGTTGGACTGTGTTACAATATTATAAGTGCTTCCATTTGCCGGAGTGAAAGGCAACCCTACATTTGAAGGATTGGTAGAACCTCCCAGGATGGCATTAATCTGGTAGAAATTGGCAGTCTGATAAGGAGAAGCCTCATTACCCACCTTTGTATAACCAGCTCTTACCTTACCAAAGTTCAATACGTTTTTAGATAGGTGGAGTGCTTCTGTAAATACCAGCGATCCGTTTACACCACCATAAAAATAGCTTCTGTTGTTGGCTGGTAGTGTAGAAGAAATATCATTCCTTCCTACCAGGTTCAATGATGCAAAGTTTTTATAATCCAGGGTGATATCTGTGAAGAATGCATAGTAGCGTTGTTTCAGTATATTCCTGTTATTAGTAAGCTGTACACCTGTAACAGAGCTGGTGTTATTCATATCGTGCAGGTCGGCCACAATGATATTATCACCATAAAATGCCTTACGATCCGTGAACCGCTGATTCACGTTATTACCGAAGATAGCGCGGAGTGACAGATCAGGACGGATAGTATGTGTAGCTGTTAATAACAAGGTGTTATCCAGTTCCTGCCTGTAGATATTATCTGTAGTAATACTACCGTTTGAGTAAGATGCGGAACCTTTTCCTCTTACACTCATGCGCCTGTCTGTATAAGCATTAAAACCAATTGTATTCTGTACATTCAGCCAGGGCAACGGATCAAAGCCCACAATCAGATTACCGTAATAACGGTCTACATCGCTGGTATTAGGACTATGCTTAACAGACCAGTAAGGATTATCTATACCCGTGTAATCATATACGTTGCTGCCATCTATTGGATTCTCGTAAGGGTATCTTGTTAAGTCGTAACTGGTAGGTACATACATCAGCGTAGACATGATGGAACCTGTCAATCCGCCTACAGGAGGTGTTTTCTGCCGGGTGGTTACATAGTTAATGGAACCACTCGCATAAAATTTATTATCCAGTTTGATATTACCACCAATGTTGACAGAAGTACGTTTGATCTCATTTCCAGGTACTACTCCTTTATTCACTGTATTAGAGAACCCTGCATTGAAATTACCTTTTTCACTACCGGAAGAAATGGAAAGCGCATTTTCATATACACTACCCGTCTTGAAGAAGTTTTTAGCATTTTCTTTTGCATAAGACTTATACGGCACCTGAATAGGTGTTACGCCATCCGACTCATAAAACTGTGGAAATACAGCTGAGCTGAATTGCCTTGTTAATTGATGAGGTATGGTAGCCCTCGTAGGCAGCATACTCTGCACTCCCTGAAAAGGTTGCCCCCAGGAAGCATATACCCCCTGCCGGTAATCGTTGTTAGTTCCCTGACCATATTTAGTCTGATAATCTGGCAGGCCCGCCACCTCTTCAATAGCATAAGAAGTATTGTAAGTGATCTCAGTACCCTTCCTACTTTTCTTTTTACCAGCTTTTGTAGTGATAATGATGGCACCATTTGCCGCCCTGGAACCATATAATGCAGCGGCAGCAGCACCTTTGAGCACTGTCATGCTCTGAATATTGTTCGGGTCAAGGTCAAAAGCACGGTTGGTAACACCGGCACCTCCTACAGTAGCAGATCCTACATTCGCAAAGCTGGAGTTATCGAAGGGCACCCCATCTACAACAAACAGTGGCTGGTTATTACCATTCAGGGAAGAGTTACCGCGAATGGTAATATTGGTACCGCCACCGGCCACACCACCAGCCGATTGGATATTTACACCCGCCACTTTACCTGTTAAAGCACGTACCGGATCAGGTTCAGATTTCTGAGCCAGTTTATCGGAAGTAACGGTACTAACGGAATAGCCCAAACTATTTTTCTGACGGGCAATACCCGCAGCAGTTACTACTATATCGTGTAGCTGTTTTACAGCCGCCTGCAGTTTAATGGTACCTGCATTTGCCGCTTTTATTTCTGTAACATGATAACCAACAGCTGAGATCATCAATGTAGCATCCTGTTTTACTTTCAGCGTAAAAGAGCCATCCGGGCCAGAGGTTACACCATTGGAAGTACCTTTCTCTACAATGGTACAACCGGGGAACGGTTCTCCGTTTTCGCTCACTATTTTTCCTTTAATGATAGTATCTGCGGCGGGAGCAATAATAACCGGCGATTTATCTTTTAAGATGATAAAGCCATCGTTCACCACAAAATTAATATCCAGTGGTCCAAGCATTTTATTCAATACTTTTCCCAACTCCTCACCATCTGCTGAAGCAGAAACTTTCTTATCCATGGGAATACGATTGGAGCTGTATACGAACTTTACATCTGCCTCATTACGAATCTGGTTCAATACCATTTTCAGGCTAACATCATCCGCCTGCAGGGAGATCTTTTTACTGAGGATACCTTGTGAATAAGCGCCATTGACGCAGGAAATACCGGCTAGTAACAACATGAGCATACCCGCTGTTGTTCTTTTCATGAATTTGGAGATACAGGCATTTGTCTTTACATTTATATTCATAGACCTATTTACTTTGTTAGATTTCTGGTTGAATGAGACAAAGAGATTCCATTACCACGCTGTCACGTGGATATTACATGGGCTATAATTCTTAGCAGGGGGCTGTCACCTCCTGCTTTTTAATTCTATATGGTGCTTGTTTTACGCATAGGCTTACTTTTTTTTGTTTGATACATTCTCGTTGGTTGCAATAATTTATATTCTATATTTTTGGTTGAAGCAAAATAATTGGTCCTTTTATCTGTACCTCCAGGTTGAGTGCCTGGCTAATCATTTCCATTGTTTTTTGTAAAGACTGGTCTGTCATGTCCGCTGTAATTAAGTTGTTTACGATAGCGGGATCCTCTAATTGTATATCTACATTAAATTTCTTCTCTATTCTCTGGATGACATCCCGCATGCCTGCGTCGTTAAATGCCATATCGTATTCTGTTCCTTTTGTCAGTTCATGCAAAGCCCTGCCAGCTTTCTGTGCCTTCGTGATAGTGGCCTGCGGTTCTGAATAAACTGCATTTTCATTTGCATACAACATGAGCTCTTTTGACTGTCCCGTAGTAAGAGATATCTTCCCGGTAAGCACTGATACAGCTATTTCGCTACCGGTATTACGGATGTTAAAGCTGGTACCTAATACCTTTGTGGTAAGAGAACCACAATAGATCAGGAAAGGGTGTTGTGCATCTTTTGCTACTTCAAATAAAGCTTCTCCCTGTAATGTTACTTTACGGTCACCATGGCCGAATGTGAGCGGAAAAATAAGTTTACTGTTTCCCTTCAGCCATACAATAGTACCATCTGACAGAATCTGTTTTTTAATACTTCCCGCCGTACCGGCTACATAAGTACTTCTGTGCGGAGCTATAAGGTTCAGCAGGCTTTCTCTTGACAAAAATCCTGCTGCTACAATGATAATAACGGATGCTGCAATTTTCAGGAACTTATTACGACTGAAACTGAAAATAACGGTCCCCCTTTTCTGTTCATGGTTGTTGATACGTGCTGTCAGTTTATTATACATTACCTGCTTATCGTTGGCAAGTTCCTGTGCAGGCAGGGTATCGAATGCTTCTTTATTTTCCAGTGAGTCCAGCCAATTCTCCACATATTCCACTTCCTGCTTATTCAGCAGTCCTTTTAAATATTGATCTATTAAGGATTCAAATTTTTGGTTGTTCATCGGCATCTCAAACATTCATTTTTGTGTGACCTTATATCAGCACGTTGTAATAGATAAGTAAACTGAAAAAGGTAATACACCTAGCCGGCCGGAAAATATTTTTTAAAAGAACCAGAAGTGATCACTAAAAGCTACTCTCAATTGGCGGAGCGCCCTGGTAAGATGGTTTTCAACGGTTTTATGCGAGATATTCAATGTTTCGGCTATATCCCGGATAGATCTGTGTTCATTACGGCTCATTCTAAACACCTGCTGACATTTTTCGGGCAAACGGGCTACTTCTTTCTCCACTGCCTTTGTCAGGTCTGATAATTCGATGTTTTCCTGATTGGAGTTATCCATCATTTTCTCCTCATAGCGGGAAAAATGGCTGGCATATGTTCGTCGTACTTTGTCTGCCTTGATATAATTGAATACCTGGTATTTAACAGCGGTAAACAGGTAAGCAGTGAGAGAATGGGTCAATGTAAGCTCTGCACGCCTGGTCCAGAGGGAAAAGAATACTTCCTGGATGATCTCTTCAGCGGCTTCTTTGGTTTTCAGACGATTATAAACATATGCATATAATCTTGACCAGTAATCATTGTAAATACATTCGTAAGCGTCCCTGTCACCTTTTATTAATAAGGTAATGAGCTCAGCTTCACTGTATGTATTTAGTTTTTTAATAATGTTGTAGATTTTAGCTCGTCGACTGGTTGATACTCTAAAAAAACAAAAAATAATCAAAAAATCATAGACATTTTATAATAAAATAATTGGCTACTAAAAAAAGTCAACAAACTAGTCTCAAATAGCCCACCCAGTCAATGTATTAAATTAATAGCAATGTAACATAAGAAGCCCTCATAAAACATATGAAGGGCTTAAATGAAGCATTGTGTTCCTCAGGGAACCAAAAAAGGGGCGTATCATCCTTTTGATACGCCCCTTTTCATTAAATATCTATATCAGCCCTTAGAAATCTACTTTAGCAAAACAGATGTAATTTCTATACACACATGGGATGAGTACAGAGCGTCCACTTATTTGTTTACCATAACGGGGCATCCAGGTAAAGCCTTTATCGAGATTACGTAATGTAGGTTTACGGCTGCTTTGCCCATCGGGTTCCAAACCAACATCTGTCATGATATAATTACGCCTGTCCAGCTCATTATACAGGAAACGAAGTTCACTGCCAATGTTTACCATCATGTAAGAGAGATACAGGTCTTCTCCGTCATCATACTGACTTTTGTGTATAAAGTTGCTCCACAGCAGGTTGCCGTCATCATCCATGGAAAGGATGGCTACGTTATCGTAGTGATAACGGTTCTGCTGATTATTATTGTTGTTATTATACCACGGGTTGTAATACCATGGAGAATACGGAGAGTAGTAGTATGGTGAGTACATGCCGTAAGGCGCGCCATACATATAGTTCCAGCGGTTCCAGGGCTGATAACGGGAGGTGGTATAAAATGATTCTGCTGTAAGAATGAACCCACCGTTTTTTGTATTGATGATCCGCCGGATAAAGTAATCATTAAATGCAGCATTCGTAGATGATTCTCCACGGGCATTACCTTTCAGTTCGGGAGAGAACACTACTTCTTTTTCGTACAGCAGTTTGTTTTGTGCATAATCATATTTGCTGACGTACAATCCTTCTACGTTCCCCCGCTTCTGTTTGTAATAGAATGCAGTCACGAGTACTTTGTGACTGGCATTATCCATCTTCATTTTCACTTCGTCCAGCAGTTGTGATTTCAGCTCCAGTGGCACCTGTTCGAAGGAATCTACAGCCGCACGTTTGATGACCAGTGAACCACTGACTATATAATCCCGGTTGGAAGTACGTTCCAGTTTATTGAACAGCATGTCCCCCTCGTTAGACAGGTTAAAATTGCTCAGGAAAGACTTTTTGGTTTCCATGGGCAGTGATACCCTGCTGTTGTTCATGAGATGGAAGGTACTATCGTACAGAAAGGTGTAGAAAACGTTATCGTTCTCTTTATCCTGATTGATTTTATATACCAGTATCTTACTCTTGTCTTCCGAAAATTCTACAGAGTATACCTTGTTTTCTTTGGAATAGAAGCCGATCCGGGTAGAATCTATCATAGTAGGAGCATCTTTGAACTTACCATCTCCGTTCATGGTAGCGCAGAAGCTATAAACGGCATCTTTACGCTGGAACTGGTATAACATAAATACTTTATCCGGATAAGACACGAAATCAACGCTAATCAGTTTCCTGGGAAGAAAATCCAGCTTTACACGATCTTTGAGCTGCATGGCATTATCGTATACAGATACTGCATAATCGTCCCTGTCGCTCTTGTAAACAAGGATATTGCCTGATACCTTTCCGAGAATTTCGAATTCTGTGCTTTTGTAATCATCCTTTTCAGGATCGGTGTAGGATACCTTCTGTGCGATGGCGGTCCCACTCCATAAAACCAGTAAAGCATAGAGATATAGAATACGCATTGCTATATGATTTAAAAATTGCAGTTAAGGTTATTATGATCTAAACGGTAAATGGCTGTAATTCATTGTGAAAGCCGATAATTAACGTGGAGGGGCTTTCTGTTCTCCATTCTGTTATCAAACCTACACGAAAATTTGCTTACTGCAAAACCAGCATGCACAATTACGGGAATCCTGACCAATAAAAGATTGGTGCGATTCTGGCTATATTCCTGCAATAGATTATTGAGCATTTATTTGTGTACTTTTATTCAATTTCTTACAAACCCACTTTTATACCTTCATGGATACGGTATTAATAACCGGTGGTACCGGACTGGTAGGCCAGGCGCTTTCCAAGCTACTTGCAGACGTTGGCTACAGGGTAATTATCCTGAGCCGCCACAACGGTACAACTTCAGATAATGAACTTATCAGTTATGCCCAATGGGATGTTTCGCGCCGAACAATAGATATTGATGCTCTGCAACAGGCTGATTATATTGTACATCTTGCCGGAGCCAACGTAGCCGATAAAAGGTGGACTGCTTCCCGTAAAAAGGAGATCCTGAACAGTCGTACCCATAGTGCGGCCTTATTATACGATTCCCTGGAAAAACATCCCAATAAAGTAAAAAAGGTGATCAGTGCTTCTGCTACAGGTTACTATGGAGAAGATCAGGGTCATGCTTTTATAGAAACCGATGCCCCGGCTACCGATTTCCTGGGCACTACCTGTGTAGCATGGGAAGAAAGTATACTGAAAATGAAGCAGCTGGGAAAGAAGATCGTGATCTTGCGCACAGGCATTGTACTGAGCCGGGAAGGAGGTGCCCTTAAAGAGTTCTACAAGCCACTGAAATTTGGTTTTGCCACTATCCTGGGTAACGGTGAGCAATATATCAGCTGGATCCACCTGCACGATCTTGTAAGGCTTTATCTGAGTGCTATTGTAAACCATGATCTTGAAGGAATTTATAATGCAGTAGCACCTAATCCTGTCCAGCATAAAAAGCTGGTTATGACGATGGCACAGGTGGCTAAAGGAAAGAGCTTCCTGCCGGTATATGTACCTTCCTTTGCATTAAAACTGGCACTTGGTGAAATGAGTATTGAAGTATTAAAAAGCTGTCAGGCATCTTCGTCCAAAATACAGGGAACAGGCTTTGTATTCTCCTATCCTGAAATAAAAGGGGCTATGGAAAAGATCTTTGGCGGAAATCCACAATAATTAGCTTTCAAGAATTTTTCTCATGGATGCAGCTTTCAGCAGGCATTCTTCCCATTCCTTTTCAGGATCTGCATAAGAAGTGATGGCAGAACCTGTTGGAAATGACAAGTATCTGCTTTCTTCATTGTACAGGATACTTCTGATAACTACATTAAAGTCAAAATCTCCTTCAGGGGTAATATAACCAAGTGCGCCTGAAAACAGGCCACGGCGGCTTTTCTCATATTGCTCTATCAGTTGTAATACCCTCAGTTTAGGGGCGCCTGTCATAGACCCCATCGGAAATGCCTGTTTTATAATTTCCGTAAACGGCAGTCCCGGTTCAGGGATAGCCGTTACCGTAGAAATCATGTGGTGTACATGCGCAAAGGAATAGATGCCAAACAGTTCTGTTACTTTTACGCTTCCGGGAGAAGCGGTATGGGACAGATCATTACGTACCAGGTCTACTACCATTACATTTTCTGCCCGTTCCTTGCTGTTTTGCCGGAGTGCCTGCCGGTTCAGTTCATCTGCTGCTTCATCCTCTTCCCTTCTTATAGTGCCTTTAATAGGCTGTGAAATCACCAGCGGGCCCTTTTTCTGCATGAAACGTTCGGGACTGGAACATACTACGTATTTACTACCAGTGCGATAATAAGCCGCAAAAGGGGCAGGTGAGAGTGTATTCAGGCGTTGAAATAATGTTAGAGAGTTTGCAACAACATCTTCCATATAGTTTTCCCGGCAAAAGTTCACCTCATAACAATCCCCGCGATGAATATGTTCCTGTAAGCCCTTTACTGCCTCCAGGTATTGTTTCCGGTTTAAATATGCTGATACTTTGCCCTTTGGGCGATGAAGGGTATTTTGTACTGGTATGGCTGCACACTGATCATAGAGTTTTTGTGCACCAGCAAGGTCCAGATTCCAGCCTCCAATTCTTACTTTCTGTTGTTCCAACAACATTAGGATTCTGGGCCTGAAAAAGAACAGGTCCGGGAAGTTGATCCCATCGGGATGTAGAGACTGGAGAGAGGGGAATGTTTCGTTTTTAAGGTCGTATCCGAGGTGGCCGAAGAGCCAGTCCTGGTGTTTATCATAGTATCCCTGCAATGCAGCAAAAGCGTTGCCGGCATTACAAGACAGTGTATCCAGTGCGTCTGCGGCAAGGATGGCTTCGTTTTGGTGATATATTGAAGCGTAATTGTTATTGTCCAAAAAACAACAAATGTTGAACGTGTTACCCAAGTTCAACATTTGTTGTTTAAATAGCGTTGGATCATTAACCGGAAAATCGTGAAATATCCTGATAATGCGTGCATTTAATGCTTAAAAATCGTCGTCGTCGTCGTCAAAACCGCCTCTGTCATTGAAAAGCCCCATATCCTTGAATTCGTCGTCGATACTCAGGTCATCATCATCGTCATCAGCACTTTTCTTACCTGGACGGCCACGTTTGTTCTTTGGCTTAGGCATATCAAACTCTTCGAAATCAGGATCGTAATCCTCATCTCCTTCTCCCTTTTCCCAATTATCATCGTCTTCGTCCCCTACTTCATCATCTTCATCATCCAGATCATCGTCATCCTTCCGTTTTGATTTTGAGGCCGGCTTATCTGATTTTTTTGAAGCAGCAGACTTACGGGGAGTTTCCTCCTCATCCTCATCATCATCGTCCTCCTCTTCCTTCTTGGGCTTACTTGCTGCTTTGGGCGCGGCTTTAGTAGTCTTTGGAGAACTCGTCTTTTTGGTCTCTTTTTCGTTATCAGATTTTGATTTCATAATAGGTCACTTAAGTCTTTAGCGTATTTCTTTAGCGTAAAGTTTTAACAGTTTTTTGTATTAGCCAAATTTTTTTTACTGATTTTTTTTTGTACTTTTTTGCAATTTACTGTTGCAGTATCTGATCGCGGCCCGGTCCGTTGGATACATATTTTACCGGCACTTCCAGATATTCCTCTACAGCCTTTACAAAAGCCTTCATTTCTGCAGGTAACTCACTGAATAACTTGCTCTTTGCTGCAGTTTCATCACTCCATCCCTTATACTTTTCCCAGATTGGTTTCACTGCAGCGTCATTTAACTGAAAAGGCATCGCTTTTGTTTGCTTTCCATCAATTTCATACGCAGTACATGCATATACCTCATCGAAGGCATCCAACACATCACTTTTGGTCATCACCAGCTGCGTTACGCCGCTCAGCATACAGGTATATTGGAGTGCAACGAGATCAATCCATCCACAACGACGTGGGCGGCCTGTAGTGGCTCCAAATTCGTTTCCTTCGGCACGCAGCTTTTCGCCGGTAGCGTCATGAAGTTCTGTAGGGAAAGGTCCACTTCCCACACGGGTACAATAAGCCTTTGTTACACCGATTACATCCTTTATCCACTGCGGGGCAATACCTAAACCGGTACATACACCTGCAGAAATGGTATTGGAAGATGTAACAAACGGATAAGTACCGAAGTCTACATCCAGCATACTCCCCTGTGCGCCTTCTGCCAATACTTTTTTACCGGCTTTCAGCTTCTCGTTCAGAAAGTATTCACCGTTTACGATGTTCATTTGCTTAAGGTAAGCTACTCCATCAAAGAATTCAGCTTCCCAGTCGGCTATATCCTTACTTATTTCGCTTCTTACTTCTGCTGAGAAGTCATATCCTGCCAGCAGATGCTCATGTTTATGCTTCAGATTTTCGTAACGCTCTTTGAAGTCCTTACGCAATAAATCTCCTACTCTCAATCCGTTACGACCGGTTTTATCCATGTAAGCAGGACCAATACCTTTCAGAGTAGAGCCTATTTTCTCGCTTCCCTTGGATAGTTCGGATGCTTTGTCCAACGCGCGGTGCGTTGGCACAATAATATGCGTTCTTTCAGCAATGTAGAGATTCTTTTTCAGATCGATGCCTAATGCAGTGATCTTGTCACATTCTTTTTTGAAAGTAACAGGGTCCAGCACTACACCATTGCCGATAAGATTGGTGGTGTTGCTGTGGAACACCCCGGATGGAATGGTATGTAATACTACCTTTTCACCATTCACATATAGGGTATGCCCTGCATTGGGTCCGCCCTGGAAACGAGCGATGACATCATATTTACCTGCAAAGTAATCCACAATCTTTCCTTTGCCTTCGTCGCCCCACTGCAGGCCCAGCAAAACATCTACCATAGTGTTGATATTGATTTTTAAAAAGAAGTGGCAAAATTACGGGTAAAAAGGAAGAAACCAAGATTTTTACGGATTATAGTTCAAGGCCGGCCAAAAAGAATCCCCCCTTCCATGTAAATGATGGAGATGAGGACCCAAATAAAAAGATATGGATGTTCTACATCTTATTCGTCTTCCAGACGGCTTACAGACTGAATGCCATCCAGTTTCTTCAGGCGTTCGAACAATTCATCAAGTTCTTCCTTATCATGCACAAAGATCTTAATAAGGCCTTCAAACAACCCTTCCTTTGATTCAATGGTCAAACCGGCAATATTCACCTTCAGCTCTCCCGAAATAATATTTGTGATCTTGTGAATTACACCTACATCGTCCATTCCCACTATCCGCAGGCCCGTAAGGAAGGATATTTCCCTGTTCTTTACCCATTTGGTCTTTACCACCCTATGCCCATAGTTGGCCAGCAACTGTGCAGCATTGGGGCAATTGGTACGGTGGATCTTCAATCCTTCACTGGCTGTAATAAACCCGAATACATCATCTCCGGGAATAGGACGGCAACAATTGGCCAGTTTGTAAGCAATCTTGTCCGAACTCTCTCCAAAGATGATCAGCTCTGCATCCTTTTTAGCAGGCAGCTGATGTTTGATATGATCTTCAGAAATGTGTTCAGGTGGCTTTACCACTATGGGACGGGGAGGTTCCAGCTTATCGCCCAATACATTGAACTGTTTCAGTTCTTTCAGATCAATGTTCTTGATGGCTATCTGGTAATACAGGTCCAGCGGGGAAGGCTGTTTATAAAATTGTACCAGTTCATTAATGTTATGCTGACTGGCAGATATTTTGAGATGATCCAGCTTACGCTCCAGCACATCCTTGCCATCCATAGCTATTGTACGCTTTTCTTCTTTCAGCGCATCTTTGATTTTGGATTTGGCTTTGGCAGTCAACACAGAGTTCAGCCAGTCTTCGGAAGGTTTCTGTTTATTGGAGGTAATAATCTCTACCTGGTCGCCGCTGCGTAGCTTATGACTAAGCGGAACCAGTTTATAGTTCACTTTGGCTCCTATACATTTATTCCCTACTGCGCTATGAATAGCATAGGCAAAGTCCAGCGCAGTAGAACCTACCGGCAGGATTTTAAGGTCTCCCTTGGGAGTATAGACATAGATCTCTTCCGTGAACAGATTGCTCTTGAAATCGGCCAGGAAGTCCAGGGTATTGGAATCCGGGTTGTTCAGGATTTCCCTGATCTGGGTGAACCACTGGTCAAATTTGGATTCTGTATTGGTATTTTGATTGCTACCTTCTTTATAGCGCCAGTGAGCAGCCAGCCCTTTCTCCGCATAATCGTTCATACGCTTGGTGCGGATCTGCACTTCCACCCATTTACCCTGCGGCCCCATCACTGTTACGTGTAATGCCTCATACCCGTTGGATTTTGGGTTACTGAGCCAGTCGCGGGTCCTTTCAGGACTGGGATGATAAAAGTCTGTGATGATGGAGTAAACCTTCCAGCAGTCAGATTTTTCTTTCTCTACCGGTGTATCCAGGATGATACGGATGGCGAAAAGATCGTATACCTCTTCAAAGGTGACTCCTTTCTTCTTTATTTTATTCCAGATAGAGTGTATGGATTTGGGACGACCAAATACCTCAGAGGTCAGTCCTTCTTCCTGCAATACTTCTTTTATTGGTTTGATAAACTCATTTATGTAGCGGGTACGCTCACGTTTTGTTTCTTTCAGGCGTTTTGCAATATCCCGGTAAGTTTGCTGCTCGGTATATTTCATAGCCAGGTCTTCCAGCTCAGACTTGATATTATACAAGCCCAGGCGGTGAGCCAGCGGGGCGTAAATAAAAACGGTTTCGGAAGCTATTTTCAGTTGTTTTTCCCGGTTCATGCTATCCAGGGTGCGCATGTTATGCAACCTGTCTGCCAGCTTGATAAGGATTACACGCGGGTCATCTGCCAGTGTAAGCAGGATCTTTTTGAAATTCTCTGCCTGTGCAGTACTGGTACTGGAGTCTATTACGGTAGAAATTTTGGTCAGCCCGTCAACTATATGGGCTATTTCAGCACCAAAGGCCCTTTCCACATCTTCGAGGGTAACTTCAGTATCCTCTACTGTATCGTGCAGGAGTGCACAAATAGCAGAACGTACCCCCAGACCTATTTCATCTACGCAGATCTGCGATACGGCAAGAGGATGTAAGATGTAAGGTTCACCTGATTTACGCCGCATTTCCTTATGCGCATCAGCTGCCATTTCAAAGGCAGTACGCACCAGTTCGCGGTCTCCTTTCTTTAAGCGGGGTTTAAGCGCCCGTAGTAAGGCACGGTAATGTCGAACGATCTCTTTTTTCTCCTGTTCCTCATCCAGGCTATATTTTTGAACGGCCACTGTTTCCATTGCCTTAAAGTTACGATTTTATTGCATAGGAAATATCGCCGGTATCCTCTCTTATCCCTGTTTGGGAGAACCCAGCCGGCACTTCTGCAATACCTCCCAGGAGATACCTGAATGCCTGAAAATGTAGATATTTTTCACTTTAAAAGTAGCCTCAAACGGTTTATCCTGATATTCCTTCCAGGCCGCTTCCAGTTCCCGGCCTTTCATATCATTAAGGGCCACGGAAATATGGGGATTATACCCATAACGGGCCAGCATGCTGCTGAACCCGAATTTTTTGCGCAACAATACTATCAGCCTTTTGTGCAGCGCCGTAATAGTGGCATCTTTTTCCACATTGATAAACAGCACCCGCCGGTTTTTTAAATGAACAGCGCCAAATCCATCCAGGTGAATATCAAAGGGGGATTCTGCTGCTGCAAAATGTGCCAGCTCTGTACACAGGGCTTCTTCCATTGATGGATTGGCCGTAAAAGGTACCTGCAGCGTAATATGCGGCAGGGTACGTAATGCCTGGCGGGCATCATAATGATCTGCAAATTCCTGTTTAAGCCGGATAATCTCTTTCCCTACAGCTGCATTTGGCAGCAAAGCGATAAAATAAATTCTATGCACTTCTTCGGGAGGCTTATTCTGTGGTTTAAAACGTGGTTTGGTATTTACATTTCGGGCTGGGAATTGTGCTCTTCCAGGTTGGTTCCTACTTAAAAAGTTCATCTTGAACAGTTTGGGTTTAACATTAAATTGGGGTAGCTCAATAGCACATTTTATTGCTGGTTCTCTCCTTTGTTGCTCTCTGTTTCTTCCGGAATATTTAATCTGATACCAATGTTGTGTAACGTTTCAAGTTCGATTCCCGATTCCAGCTTAAAATGCTTTCGCAACCGGGTAATGAATACATCCATGCTTCTGCTGGAAAAGAAGCTGCTGTTACCCCATACTTTGAGGAGTATTTCATCCCGCTTGACCAGCTTATTACTGTTCTCTACCAAGTATTTCAGCACTTTTGCTTCTTTTTTGGTGAGAGATGCAAATACTTCATCACTGCTCTCCCTGCTCAGCTCTTTTTCTTCGTAATTGAACCTTACATGGCCTATTTTATAAATGCCATCGCTGGGGAGGTCTTTAGGCAGTGTTCTTCTTATAAACACCCTGATACGCATCACCAGTTCTCTCATACTGAAGGGCTTAACCATATAGTCATCCCCTCCTATCCGGAATCCCTGCAAACGATCTTCGTCAAGGCCTTTGGAGGAAATGAAGATGATGGGAATCATGCCATTTCTTTTACGGATTTCCTGCGCCAGTGTAAATCCATCTTTTTTAGGCATCATTACATCCAGTATGCAAAGATCAAAATCATCCCGCTGGAATTTCTTCCATGCAACTTCTCCGTCAAAACAATGCGTTACAGTGTAACCGGCTGTTTCCAACTGTTTTTTAATGATGTTCCCATAATAATAGTCGTCTTCTGCCAGCAGAATCTGCACATTACTTTCCATGCAATAAAGTTTATCCGGTTCAATCATGTTAACAAAACATCCATTCACAATAATGCCTCTACAATATTGCCAAATAAAGCGATGTGGTTTAGTTAATAAGAAGTTATTGATTTTAGTTTCCCGCCTTATATAACATTATTAATCAATGTAAAATTGAACCGATCATGATGATAATTGTAGGTTGTCTTCTATGTTTTATATACAACAAAAAAAATGGCTGCCTGTTCAAAGGCAACCATTTTTTTTGTTGGCAGTTTGTTCACAACTGCCGATATCGGTTAATTTTTATTCTACTGCAGGAATCTGAATAGCTACAGCATTTTTCCAGTCTTTCTGCAGTAATGCAGCCGGGATACTGATTTGTACGCCATCAGCTGTGCTCTTCCATGATAATTTATTGCTTGCACCCAGTATTGTGAGCTTTGCTCCTTTTACAGGTTTAAGACCACTGAATGAGATAGTAGCAGGTAATTTCTCACCCTTATCCAGCAAATAAATAGCATATACATTACCATTCTTTTTACGGGTAAAGCATACTTTACCATCTTTGTACGGTGCTACAGCTTTTGTTGCATAAATCGCTTCTCCATTGATCTTCATCCAGTCGCCAATAGCAGTCATGGTGGTATATGCTTCATCATGCAGCTGTCCATCAGGGCCAGGACCAACATTCAACAGGTAATTACCGCCTTTTGCAATAATATCTACCAGGTTATGGATAATTACATCAACAGGCTTGTAATGATCATCTGGAACATAAGACCATGAGTTAGCCATTGTCATGCAGGTTTCCCAGGGATAATCAAGTGGTTTGGCAGGAATTTTCTGTTCTGGTGTACGATAGTTCTCGTACGGACCATGTACTTCACGGTCTACCACGATCAAACCGGGCTGATGTTTACGCGCCATAGCTGCGATACCAGCCATATCAATATCTTCGTCCTGCTTGGTTATTATACCGTCTGTTTCTGCTGCAGTAACATCTGCAGCTGTTTTCTGTGTCTGTTTGCGCGGGCGAACCCAGCCACCATCCAGCCAGAGGATATCAATCTTACCATAACCGGTCATTAGTTCCTCAATCTGGTTATAGGTATACTGTTTGAACTGTTTCCAGCGATCAGGATATTTTGTTATGTCATAGTTCACGTGCCTGTCTTTAGGCGGGAAGTAAGACCACCAATAGTTTTCGCTGTGCCAGTCTGGTTTGGAGAAATAAGCGCCGGCATGTAATCCTTCCTTACGGAATGCTTCAAATACCTCTTTTGCAATGTTGGAACGCGGATCTTTACTAAAAGGACAATCAGGTGCTGTTACCCGGTAATCTGTCTGTTTGGTATCAAACATACAGAAGCCGTCATGGTGTTTGGTAGTGAATACCACATATTGCATTCCTGCACCTTTTGCTGCTTTCGCCCACTTATCAGGATTGAACTTTACGGGGTTGAACTTTGTTTTCAGCGCTTCATATTTTTTCACATAGTCATAATAAGGAATCCCGTAAGGATCGCGCTGTGTCCAGCCTTCATCTTCCGGACAAATGCTCCATGATTCTACAATACCCAATTCTGAGTAAGTACCCCAGTGGATCAGCATCCCGAATTTCCAGTCACTCCATTCATCCAGCTTCTGCAATACGGCCTTATCCGTTTCAGGGATGTAAGGAGGAAGTTCCTTCTGTGCATTGGCCGTGGATATTGCCATCAATGCACCACTTAATAACATCAAAAGTTTTCGCATGATTAATTTTTAAATGTATCTATTAGACTTATAACCTTAAGTTGATCTTTCACCTGTTGTAAAGTCAAGGTGGTATTTAGTATTACAGTCGTTTCTTCTCCTGGCAGCAGATCAAAATAATTGTTGCTAAAGTGTGATTCCGGATCATTATCTACCAGCAAATATACATTCCTGGCCAGTTTGCCAGCCGCAATTTTTACCTGTATCGTTCCTTCCTTATCAGCAGTAATTTCTGTACGAATACCGGGATCAGGTAAGTTCATTGTGTTCGCATTTACAAAGTAAAAGACATTATCACTCAATAACTTATTTTCCTTTACCACTTTCGTGTAGAATATTACCTTTCCTGTGTCTGCTCCTTTTAATAAATCGCTTACGTTTATTTCATGTTGCACAATACTCTTGCCGAAACGGGCTGTTATCCCTGGTAATGTTTTATGCCAGAGCACCTTTCCTTCCACATCCATCAGTTGCATGTCCAGCGTTACCTGCTCGTCCCGCGGTTCATCAGAAATAATGTAAGTACGCAGATGCCCGTCCGTTATGATATTGGATACCAGCAATGGTTCAAAAGCCTTCTTTACATAATATTGCAGGGCTTTCCAGCGGCCATAATAATCACGCCCCGACCAGGAAGGACCAGGCCAGCAGTCATTCAGCTGCCAGTATAAAGTACCCATACAGAAAGGCATATTACGGCGGTGTGCTTCAATGGCAACTTTTATACCTTCTGCCTGCAATACCTGATTTACATAAAGAAACGATTCAAAATCTTTCGGTTGCTTATAGTAGTGCAGCAGGTACGTATTGATAGCTGTATTCCCCCTGGCTGCATTTTTCTGATGAGATAACATGACTGGAGAATACAGATCCCTTTCATTCGGGGAAGTGAAACGGCGAACAGTATGTATGTCAGGAAACGACTGGAAACCATATTCACTCATAAAACGTGGTATATGAGTGTTAAAGGCATCAAACCATTCCATCCCATGCCATACGCCCCAGTAGTGATTATCTCCTGTTCTAAAATCTTCCGGTAGTCCCCAGTTACTGATAGGTGAGGAATGGAAATAGAAACGGCCCGGGTCCAATGTTTGTACCCCCCTTGGCAATAGCTCCTTAAAAAGTACGTCATATCCCTTCTGCAAGCTTTGCCATTGCTTCTCTGTGTATCCATACCCATCTTTCCAGCCCCAATGTTTTAATGCCATAGCAACTTCATTATTTCCACACCATAAAGCCAGTGACGGGTGATTACGTAACCTGGTGATATTATACGCTACTTCTGTTTTTACATTTTCCAGGAAAGCAGAATCTGAAGGATATACCGTGCAGGCAAACATAAAATCCTGCCATACCAGGATACCATTTTCATCTGCCAGATCATAAAACTGATCATCTTCATATATGCCGCCACCCCATACACGTACCATGTTGAAGTTGGATTCCTTCATATCGGCAAACAGTTTCCTGTATTTTCCGGATGTAACACGGGGCAGAAAATTATCCTGCGGAATATAATCTGCTCCTTTCATGAATACCGGACGACCATTGACTTTCACATAAAAGCTTACACCCATACTATCCGGTGCGTTCACTACTTCCACCGTCCTTAATCCTATATGTAAAGCACGGGTAGAAAGTACCTGATTTCCATCAAGCACAGTTACCTGCACATTGTATAAATGCGAAACACCTAATCCATTGGGCCACCAGCGCTGTGGTTTTGAAATAGTGAAAGGCAGGTTCACCACCTGTGGTCCGGTTGTGATACTGGTGGTTGTTGTAACAGTTGCGAATGCTTTCTCCTTACTTTCGATCCGTATGGTATAACGGCCTGCCTGCACTGTTTGCAGGGTAACAGCAGCCAGGATAGTAGCCGCTTTATCTGTCAGACTCTGTTGCTGCAGCCATGCATCCTGTATATCAGTTTTATTCCATGCCCGCAGAAATACCGGCCTCCATATGCCGGAAGTAACCAGTCGCGGGCCCCAATCCCAGCCATAGTGATAAGGTGCTTTGCGTGCATATATACTCAGCGGAATATCACTGGCGTCATTCCCTGCGGGATAAATAATACTATCGCGGAGAAACGCGGGCATATCCTGTTTTATGGGACTATGAAATAAGATACGTAACCTGTTGTTACCAGCTGTGAGCCATTGTTTCACATTCACTTTCTGTGTTATGAACATATTATGGCTTTGCAGTACCAGGTGTTCATTCACGTATACATCTGCATAGGTATCCAGTCCGCGCAGGTCCAGTTCTACTACCTGCTGCTCTAAGAAGGCGGCTGTTACATTAAAATCTGTACGGTATATCCAGTCTTTTTTATCTACCCATTGCACAGCTTTTTCATTGCTGCCAACAAATGGATCCGGGATCAGTTGATGTGCTATCAGATCTGTATGGATTGTTCCGGGTACGGTAGCCGTACGCCAGGTAGTATCATCGGTGCGTGAAAACTGCCAGCCTTTATCCAGTGGTATTTCCTGTGCCTGCATAACTTTTGCGAACACACAAAAGCATAGCAGAAGTGTATAACTTATCTTATTGTTCATAAACCAGGTTATGGTGACTATCTTTGTAATATGAAAAGTATATGGCAGCAGATTCTGCGTTACCTGTATATAGGAAAGAAAGATGCAAATGCACCTAAGAACCGTTATTTATCCATGATGAACGGCATGAACAGGATTTCTATAATCGTGTTCATTATTGCCATCATCATAATGTGTATCCGGTTATTTACGAAACGGCATTAACTGCCTCTTTATAGATAACTTCTGCTGCACGGCGACTTGCATTCTTTTCCCCCAGTTTTGTCCATAGTGCAGCATAATCTGTTTTTAACCGGTTGCGTGCTGCATCGTCCTTCAGCAGCAAGGTTAATTCTTTCAGCAAATTCTGTTCAGTTAGTTCGTCCTGGATCAATTCCTTTACCACCAGTTTATCCATGATCAGATTTACCAGGGAGATGTATTTTACTTTGATCAGTCTTTTTGCAAAAAAATAAGAGATCGTACTTCCTTTGTAGCATACCACTTCAGGTACACCGAATAAGGCCGTTTCAAGGGTAGCTGTACCTGAGGTAACCAGCGCGGCCTTTGCCTGGCGTAATAAAGGATATGTTTTCCCTTTTACGGTAGATACGTTTGTGTGTGCCCCTATAAGTCCCTGTATAAATTCATCATCAAGACTGGGAGCCTGTGCTACCATAAACTGATATTCCGGGAAATGTTTTGCCATTGTGAGCATGATAGGCAGCTTTACACTTATTTCCTGCCGGCGGCTACCTGGTAACAATGCTATTACCGGTTTATCTGACAGCGGCTCTGCCGGTTGCTCTTTTGCTTCTTTTATTACTTCTATGAGTGGATGTCCCACATATTCCACTTCGTAATTCCATTTGTTATAAAAGTCCTGTTCAAAGGGCAGGATACACAACATCTTATCTACACATTTTTTGATCTTCTTCACCCTGTTTTCTTTCCAGGCCCAAACCTGTGGAGAAATGTAGAAAACAGTTTTATAGCCCAGCGGTTTTGCCCATTCTGCGATGCGCAGGTTAAAGCCAGCATAATCTATAAATACGAGTACATCAGGCTGGTAAGCCTGGATATCATTTTTGCAGAACTCCATATTGCGCAATACTGTCCGCAGGTTCATCACTACTTCAATAAAGCCCATAAAGGCCAGTGTTTTGTAGTGTTTTACCAGGGTTCCACCAGCCTGCTGCATAAGGTCGCCTCCCCAGCAACGGATGTCTGCTTCAGGATCCTGTTGCTTTAACTGTTTGATCAGATTACTGCCGTGGAGGTCGCCGGAAGCTTCCCCCGCTATGATATAATACTTCATTTTTCTACATTAGAACCGCAGCAAATATAGTTATAAACCATTTGGAGGAAGAAATGTTCGACGTTACTTATCCGTGCAATAATTTAAGCAGGATGATAGTGATGGCATATAACATAGTAACAAGGAAGATCCCTCTGGCAGTAAGGTCCTTTCTTTGCCTTGTATAGAGATAAAATACACCTCCATTCAACAGCAGGCAGATGCTGATGACTTTGGGGAGCATTTGCCTGTTATTAAGCAGGATCTGGAAAAATTCATCTAATCCCCGGTGATATGGCATATATACCGCCAGCAGATAATAAATAAAAAACGTGATTACAGGTGTCAGCAATCCTAACACGATCCCTAATACAAGATTATCCTTCTTTAACATATTGTAGTTTTGAGCGCTCAGAACTTCCATTCTGCCTCTATTTGTTTTTTCAGCTTATAATCTGTAAGATCAAATTGCACCGGTACCAGTGATGCATAATTATTGGCCAGTGCCCACACATCTGTATCCTCTCCTGAATCCCTGTTTACAAACTCTCCCGTGAGCCAATAGTATTTCTTACCACGCGGATCACGACGTTCATCAAAAGCCTCTACCCATTTAGCATCTGCCTGCCGGGAGATTCTAATGCCTTTGAATTCATCCTCTTTTACAACCGGAATATTTACATTAAATAACGTTCCATCCGGTAGTTTAGTTTCCAGCATCTTCTTTGCAATAGTATGCGCCACCTTTTTCGATAAGATAAAATCCTGATCAAAGCTGAAATCCAATGAAGAAAACCCAACAGAAGGCACTCCTTCTATGGCTGCTTCCATTGCGGCAGACATAGTACCGGAATAAATTACATTGATAGAATGATTAGCACCATGATTAATACCACTTACGCAGAGATCAGGCAAACGGTGCAGGATCTTATCACGTGCCAGTTTCACACAATCTACCGGTGTTCCCGAACATTGCCAGGCTTCTATTCCCTCAAAGATATCCACAGGGTCTAACCGTAAAGGTACTCCTATGGTAATGGCATGTCCTTTTCCTGACTGCGGACTATCAGGGGCTACCACCACTACTCTGCCCAGCGGACTCACGGCTTCTATCAGGGCACGGATGCCCGGAGCTGTTACTCCATCATCGTTGGTAACCAGTATGATTTTTTCCTGCGCTGTTCCCTTCACGTTGCACAAATTTAATATGTATTGAATATATTATGTTGCTTCAGAATGTTAAATTATATGTCGGCACGTAACAATCTTCTGAAGATCAACCACAATGCGAGCACAATATAGGCGAATAATGCCAGCAGGTATATACTGGTATCATATTGTTCGAGACCCGGCATCATCTTTCCGATACTTCCTAAAGGGAAAGGTATCAACTCATCTCCTGCCTGTAGCGGTAATAGTCCGCCTATACTTCCCCAATAACGCTTAATGGTAAGCACCAGTAATTGTTCGATGGCCATGATATATCCCAGATATAACACAATGGCTAGTCCGGCGCGTTTTACAAAGATAGCCAGCAGCAAAGCCATACAGAGCGATAATAATACCTGGAGGAAATAATAGCCCATATAAGAAATACCTTCAGCACTGAAAGCTTTTTCTCCGTAAAAGAATCCGAAGTAAAGGGCTGTGAGCATAGAAACGACTAATGCCAGCACGGCTAAAGCCAGTACCCAGAACAGCTTGGCAAACACGAAATCCCGGCGATCCCAGCCATCAATAACATTCTGGCGGTGTGTTTTAAAGGTAAACTCGTTTGTAACAAGTGTTAGTAGTAGTAATGAGAAAATGCCAGAAGTGTATGAGCTCACATTGGCGACAGACTGCCATACCAGTGGGAAGTCGTACGCAGTACCACCCAGCAGGGTACGGGCCTCTTTGGGAATACGGCTGGTGATATCCTGTACGATGAGGTTGGAAGCAGGGATGATCGCGACAGCCATTCCCAGTAAGATCCAGAAAGTACGGTACACCTTAACTTTCAGCCATTCTATTTTTATGATTTGTAGCATAGGGAGTTATTAGTTATTGGTTAACTCCAGGAAGGCCGTTTCCAGACTTTTCCTGCGTACCTGCAAATGATTCAGCCAAATGCCCTGTTGGGCGCACCAGTTATTAAGATCTGCAGGATCTACCGGTGTACGGAAAATGACCTGTAGTAATCCTTCGGGAGTGGCTGACAGTTGCACGAATGCGGGATGTTTCCCTATCAGTGTTTTCAGAGCCGTATTGTCGTTGCAGCCCAGCTCTATAAAGTCGTCGCGGGTGATGACTGCATTTACCGGTCCGGACAACAACAGTTTCCCTTTACGCAGGATAGCCACATGGGTGCAGACTTTTTCCACCTCATCCAGCAGATGGCTGGCCATGATAATGGTTTTACCGCTTTGAGCCAGCTGTTTTACCAGTGTTCTGACTTCAGAAATCCCCACTGGGTCAAGTCCATTCGATGGTTCATCCAGGATCAGTACATCGGGATCTCCCAGCAGTGCAGCCGCAATAGCCAGCCGCTGCTTCATACCAAGTGAATAGGTTTTAAAAGCAGAATGCTGACGGGCAGTCAAACCAGCCAGCTCCAGCACACGTGCAATATCTTTTTCGCTTTTCTGTTTGATGCCGGCTACTACCTGTAGGTTCCGGTAAGCAGAGAGGTAGTGGTAAAAGTTAGGCGTTTCCAGCAGAGTGCCAATATTCCGGCGTTGTTTTGCGGTGGGGGCCTCATCGAATAAAGTAAAAGAACCTTCATCGGCCCTCAGTACATCCGTTACAATACTCAGCAAGGTAGTTTTTCCACTACCGTTGGGCCCCAGTATACCAAATACACTACCGGCGGGAACTTCGAAAGACACTTGTGAGAGTGCCTGTACAGGACCATATTTTTTCGAGATGTTATGCAGGGAAAGGATAGGCATACCTGTTGGTGGTTTATTAATTTCTTATTGGCTTTCCGGTTTTGACTACACTTTGCAGTCTTTCCAGTGTTTTGCGTTCCCCTGTCAGACTAAGGAAGGCTTCCCTTTCCAGGTCCAGCAGATATTGTTCGCTTACCAGGGATGTTTCTGACAAATCTCCTCCACACATTACATAGGCCAGTTTACCTGCAATCTTTGCATCATGATCTGAGATGTAGTTTGAGAACCGCATGCTATGAATACCGGTGAGCAGCATCCCTAAAGCGCCACGGCCCAGAACTTTCACATCCGTCCTTTCTACAGGGCGGTTATAACCTTCATCTGCCATCAGTAAGATACTACGTTTGGCATCGGCAATCTGCCGGCTCAGGTTCATGGAAATCTCATCATGACCCGGACGCAGAATACCAAGACCAAAAGCTTCCTGTGCAGAAGTGCTCACTTTAGCCATCGCTACTGTCATGAAACGATCTTTCAGTGGTTCTTCCTCAATGCGGCCTTCTTTAAATTCATCGCTGGCGCGCAGTGCCATTTCTTTGGTACCACCACCACCGGGAATCAATCCAACGCCCAGTTCTACCAGCCCTATATATGATTCTGCGGCTGCCTGTACTTTATCGGCATGCAGGCACATTTCGCAACCGCCACCCAGCGTTAATGCATGAGGTGCTACAATAGTGGGGATAGAAGAGTAACGCAGACGCATAGTGGTTTTCTGGAACAGGCGCACAGCCATATCCAGTTCATCGTATTCCTGTTCTGCCGCAAACATGAAGATCATGCCTACATTAGCACCGGCAGAGAAGTTAGCACCTTCGTTGGCCAGGATCAATCCACGGAAATCTTTTTCTGCACGATCAATAGCTTTATTCACTCCTTCCAGCACTTCACCTCCAATGATGTTCATTTTAGTTTTCCAGTCGAGCGACACCACACCATCACCCAGGTCGTACAGCGTGCAGGCACTATTTTTCCATACTACATTACCAGACAGATTTTCCAGTATGATAAAAGTATCTGCACCCGGCAGTAATTTGTATGCCTGACTGCTGATATCATAATAGAATTTCTTACCGTTATCAATTTTGTAGAACTGTTTGATCCCTTTGCCCAGCATATCTTTCACCCAGGCAGCTACGGTATGCCCCTTTTCTTCCAGCATCTTTACACCTGCTTCCACACCTAAGAGATCCCAGGTTTCAAAAGGCCCTATTTCCCAGCCAAATCCGGCTTTCATGGCATCATCTACCTTGTATATATCATCTGCTATTTCAGGAATACGGTGAGAGATATATGAAAACAGGTAAGCATGGAACTGCTGATAGAACAGACCCGCTTTATCAGTCGCTGCCGACAGCATTTTTATGCGCTGTTTCAGGTCTTCTATTGGTTTGGCGGCTTCGATACTGCCAAATTTAGATTTCTGGCGGGGACCATATTCCATTGTTTGCAGGTTCAGCGTCAGGATTTCCTTACCGCCTTCACCTTTTGTTTTTTTGTAGAATCCCTGTCCTGTTTTATCACCCAGCCACTTGTTCTCTACTATCTTTTGCAGGAAAGGAGGAATCACGAAGATATCTTTTGCTTCATCTCCCGGACAGTTTTGAGCTACACCGTTGGCCACTTTCACCAGGGTATCAATCCCTACTACATCGGCGGTGCGGAAAGTAGCAGATTTTGGCCGTCCTATTACAGGGCCGGTCAGCGTATCCACTTCATCTATACTTAACCCCATCTCCTCCATAATATGGAAGATGGCCATGATAGAAAACACCCCTACCCTATTGGCTATGAAAGCCGGGGTATCTTTACAGAGCACTGTAGTTTTACCAAGGTGCAAATCGCCATAGTGCATGAGGAAATCAATGATTTCCTTATCTGTATGTGGAGTGGGAATAATTTCAAGCAAACGCAGGTAACGCGGTGGATTGAAGAAGTGTGTACCGCAGAAGTGTTTTTTAAAGTCTTCGCTGCGGCCTTCTGTCATCAAATGAATGGGAATACCAGAAGTGTTGGAGGTGATCAGTGTACCTGGCTTGCGGTATTTTTCCACCTGTTCAAACACGACCTTCTTTACATCAAGATTTTCCACCACTACTTCTATGATCCAGTCGTAATTGGTTATTTGCGGCATATCATCCGTAAAGTTCCCGGTACGGATATTTTTGATCACGTCTTTCGTGTATACGGGGGATGGGTTAGCCTTCAGCGTGGACTGTAAGGCATCGTTTACGATGCGGTTCTTAACGGCTTTGCTGTCGAGCGACAGGCCACGTTTTGTTTCCGCATCATTTAATTCTTTAGGGGCTATATCCAGCAACAACACCTGAACGCCTATCCCTGCAAAATGGGCCGCAATGCGGGAACCCATTACTCCTGAACCTAAAACGGCCACCTTATTGATGTGTCTTTTCATAGAAAGCGTTTTATCTACAAGCAATCAGCATTGTAGTGAGTCTTGATTAATCGATGAATGAATTTAGCATTTTTTGGGAGACTTAAATCAAATGGGGAGAGTTTTTAGGGCGTAGTGGGTTAGTGTTTATTGGGCTCTAATAAATCATAAACGGGAACTCCTAAAAACTCAGCAACTTCATACAAATCAGGTATTGTCGGTTGCCCTTTGTTGGTACTCCATTTTGAAATCGTATAAATTGATTTATTTAAATGTTTGGCTAAGTCGGCACTCGTCCTTCCTTTTAAGGCAAGAATAGATTTTATCCTGTTGTATTTTGTTAGGCTTTCCATATCCTTTCCTTAAAGTAATATACCTAATATTTGCATTGTGAGTGCAATTATTTTATTCAATAATTGTATTTAAAATATCTTCATTGCCCTCATAATTGCACCTACAGTGCAATTAATATATTTAAAATGACAAATATTTTTATACTAAAATCAATAATGATATTTGGTATTAAACTCCCATTCCTGATTTCTTATTGAAAACGTATAGTAGTTATAGACCGATTAGAACCTCGTACTATTAAGTTCAGAGTACGTTCGAAGAGAGTTGCCAGAGACTAGCACTTTGATAGGTGATTGGTAGGGGTTTGGTAGGTCTTTGATAGGTCACGACCAACCAAAGACCTACCAAACCCCTACCAAACCCCTACCAATCACCTACCAAACCTGGGAGACTCCAGCAACTTGCTCCGAACTCTCTCCGAGGTCTCTCAGTCATTATCATTAATACTTCCATAGTTTTCTGGAATAATCCAAAAGAGATAAAGTCATCCTTCGTTCATCCTCCGTTTAAAAACGAAGGATGAACGAAGGATGACTTTATCTCTTTTGGATCTATACTAAAAAAATGGTGGGACAGATTTGAATAAAAAAAAGTCCTCCGAAGTATATACTCCGGAGGACTTTAGAATATCTGTAAATTATCTTACTTCACTACCAGGTTCCACTGCTGCATTCGGATTCACAAATACCAGTTTCCCGGCAGCATTTTCTGCCATTAAGATCATACCCTGGCTTTCGATACCGCGCATTTTCCGGGGAGCTAAGTTAGCCACCAGTGTTACCTGTTTGCCTATTATTTCTTCCGGTGTAAAATGCAGTGCAATACCGGAAACAACGGTACGTTTTTCTGTACCGATATCTACCAGCAGCTTTAGTAATTTGTCTGCTTTCGCTACTTTTTCTGCCTCTAAGATAGTACCTACACGAAGGTCCAGTTTAGCGAAATCATCAAACTCTATAAGTGCCTTTGGTTCTGCCTCAACCTTCTCTTCTGCAGGTGCCGCAGCAGCGGTAGTTTCAGCAGCAGACTTTTTAAGTCCGGCGTGCAGCTTTTCTACCTGTGCTTTCACCTGATCATCTTCCACTTTCTTAAACAGCAGTTCAGGTGGGCGCAGTGAATATCCCACACTTACCAGTTTCAGGCTGCCTGCATTTTCCCAGTCCAGGATACGATCAACCACTTTCAGCATATGGCAGATCTTCTTAGCTGTAAACGGCAGGAAAGGATTGGCAAAAATAGCCAGGTTGCCCGTCAGTTGCAGACACAGATGCAGACAGTTGTCGATCACCTTTTGGTTTTCGGCTTGCATTTCCGGCGTTTTAGCTAACAGCCAGGGTGCTTTTTCCTGTAAATACTTATTCCCTTCACGTGCCACATTGATCACTTCTGCCAATGCTTCACGGAAACGGAAGTTTTCTAATGACTCCTCTATTTTCTTTTTCCCTTCCTGGATAGCCGCTATTAAAGCATCATCTTTTGCGTCCTTTATGTCCATATGGAAAACTGGCACTTTACCACCACACAGTTTGTGCATCAGCACCATTGTACGGTTAATGAAGTTGCCGAAAATAGCTACCAGTTCATTGTTATTGCGATCCTGGAAATCTTTCCAGGTGAAGTCGTTATCCTTAGTTTCCGGTGCGGTACTGCACAATACGTAGCGCAATACATCCTGCTGATCAGGGAAATCTTTCACATAATCATGCACCCATACAGCCCAGTTACGGGAAGTCGATACTTTCTCACCTTCGATGTTCAGGAACTCGTTGGCAGGAACATTCTCCGGTAATACGAAATTACCATGCGCCTTTAACATGGCCGGGAAGATAATACAGTGGAACACAATGTTATCCTTACCGATAAAGTGTACCAGCTTGGTATCCTCTTTACACCAGTAATCGGCCCAGTCCGGCGTCAGTTCTTTTGTAGCGGAGATGTACCCGATAGGTGCATCAAACCATACATACAATACTTTTCCTTCAGCATCGGGCAGGGGAACTTTGATCCCCCAGTTGCTGTCGCGTGTCATGGCCCTGCTTTGCAGGCCATTATCCAACCAACTTTTACATTGGCCGTATACATTGTTTTTCCATTCTTTGTGACCTTCCAGCAACCACTCCTTCAGAAAGGGTTCGTAGTTCTGTAACGGCATGTACCAGTGTTTGGTCAGCTTTTTCACCGGGGTAGCATCACTGAGAGCAGAACGCGGATTGATCAGCTCATCGGGGCTCAGGGAAGAACCACAGCGTTCGCACTGATCTCCGTATGCATTAGGATTGCCACATTTAGGGCAGGTACCAATGATATACCGGTCTGCCAGAAATACGTTCTTTACGTTATCATAATACTGTTCGGATTCGCGTTCCTCAAACAGGCCGTCGTCGTACATCTTTTTGAAGAATGCAGCGGCTGTTTCGTGATGCACCTGATTGGTTGTACGGGAGAAGATATCAAAAGAGATACCCATATCTGTAAAACTATCGGAGATGATCTTGTGGTATTTGTCCACTATATCCTGCGGAGTCACGTTCTCATTCATTGCCTTGATGGTAATAGGCACACCATGTTCATCGGTACCGCCGATGAACTTCACGTCAGCTTTTTTAGCACGCAGGTAGCGTACATATATATCGGCAGGGATGTAGCAGCCAGCCAGGTGACCGATGTGAACCGGTCCATTGGCATAAGGCAGCGCCGCGGTTATTAGATATCTGTTAAATTTTGCCATGTTCGCTTAAAGAATGCTTAAATAATCTAAAATCTGTTTTGTGCTTTTGGAAGAGCGAAAAGTATTTATCAACTTAGCCCTGTCGGGTTAATAGTCGACAAAGGTAACTTAAAGCATAGAAGAATGAAAATTCCACCATATCTCAAAAAAGGGGATCTGATAGGCGTCACCTGCAGCAGCAGTAAAATGGACCAGCAGGCAGCTGAATATGCTGCCGGAGTGATCAATTCCTGGGGGTTCCGTGTTCACCTGGGCATTACGGTAGGCACCAGCTTCCATAATTTTTCCGCTCCGGACGAACTGCGGTTGGAAGAACTACAGGATATGCTGGATGACACTGAGATCAAAGCGATCATATTTGGCCGGGGAGGTTATGGTATGGTATGCCTTCTGGATCAACTGGATTTCACCAAATTCCGTAAAAATCCTAAATGGCTCTGCGGATACAGTGATATAACGGCTCTACACAGCCATATCCAGCAACGTTATGGCATTCCTACCATCCATTCCATGATGTGCAGCGGTATTACACCAGAGACTGCAGATAATGAATATGTGGACAGTCTGCGGCAGTCACTTAAAGGTAAAGCCACCAAATATAATTGTGCTCCTCATGAGCTGAACCGCAATGGTAAAGCTAATGGTATTTTAACAGGTGGTAACCTGTCCCTGCTGGCGAACCTGTCAGGAACTGTTTCCCAGCCAGATACCAAAGGCAAGATCTTATTCCTGGAAGATATAGGAGAATACCGCTATAATGTGGACAGGATGATGTATAATCTGAAAAGAGCCGGCTGGCTGGATAAACTGGCTGGATTGGTTGTAGGTTCATTTACTGAGGAAAAAGAAACCATCACCCCTTTTGGTCAAACAGAATACGAGATTATCCGCAATATAGTTAAGGAGTACAAGTATCCTGTTTGTTTCGGTTTCCCGGCAGGACATAGTTATGAGAATTATGCAATGAAATTCGGCCTGCAGCATGATCTGCTGGTAACAGACAAACAATGTAAATTATTACAGCGCATCGGGTAATAATACATACGAATTATTGCAGTGCATTGTCCAATGCCTGATGGAATCTTGTATAATTATCCAGGTTATTATGATCTGCCCCCTCAATAGCAATGAATTTATCACCGGGCTTAAAGAGTGCTTCCAATTTCTTTCCGGAGGATAATGGCACTGTACGATCTGCTGTACCATGAATGATGGTAACAGGTGCCGCTACCTTTTTCAGGTATTCATTTGTAGGAAATTTATATTCCAGCATCAGGCTGTAAGGAAATATAGGCGCATATCGCATGGCCATGTCCGTCATGCTGTAATAAGGTGATTCAAGCACTAACCGTCTGCAATCCCTGATGCTGGCTAGTTGTGCAGCAACAGCTGTACCTAATGACCGGCCAAAGATGATAATACTATCAGCCGGAAAACGTTGACGAGCTATCTGATACATCAGCAAGGCATCGGCATACATCCTGGATTCCAGAAGTGTTCCGGTACTCTTTCCGAATGTAGGGTAATCCATCATCAGCACATCATATCCGTTACGGATAAAATCGGGCGTTTTAGCTGCATAATTGGAGATATTCCTGGCATTACCATGAAAGTAGATTACAATCCCTTTAGGGGCCGTTGCTTTAAATAATATGGCACTCAGTAACTCATCCTTCTTCACCTGAATCTTTAACTCCTCAAAAGGAACATCAAACTGAAATTTATAGTCTGCCGCCAATACATCCGGATGAAAGATGAGTTTCTTCTGGAAAAAATATAATGAGATACCCGGTAACAGGTAGAGAGCTACTAACAGAAAGATAATAGGGCGTAATCTTTTACGAAGCATTGATTTTATTTTATTTTCTGATTGTTTTATTCCAGTGCCAGAATAAAACAATCCTTTATTTGTATGGCCCGCCAGAAGCGGGCCATACAAATAAAGGAGGTAAACAGATCTTGATTAGTCTTCAATATCAGGAACAATCTCCATTCCATACTCTTCTGCAGTCAATACACCTTTTGCAAGTGTATTTGCAATGCCATCAGCATCAGGAGAGAGAGTGTGTGACTGGTATACGTTATGCAGATAGTTCATACTGTATAACTTGTTTGCAAGGCCGTCGGGTACACCTGCAATAAATTTCAGGATTTCATTCACCATCATCAAACCGGTAGCACCATGTGTAACACCGATGATGCCCGCATCAAAGTTGCGGTATTCATCCGTCAGTTTTGTACTGCAACGGTAAGAAGCAGCGGCCTCTCCGCTGGCAGGAGCAATATTGTAGCCAGCCCACCAGGACACCCAGTTATGTACCTCTCCTATAACAAAAGGTTTACCCTGTGCCATACAGGCATCATTGATTACAAGGTGAGTAGGAACGTGCTGTGAGCAATCAATCACAAGGTCCATCCCTTCCAGTAACTGGAGTATATTCTGTGGTTTCACCTGCAACAGCAGGGGATAATGTTTTGTAAATGGATTGCTGGCCCATAAACGGCTGGCAGCCATTTTAGCTTTATGCTTGCGCAGATCCTGCACCTGGAAGATAGGTTGACGGTGCATATCTTCATCCAGTATCACACCATAATCGGCAATGCCGATTACACCCACACCACTGCTGCTAAGATATTGGATTACCGGGCATCCCAATCCGCCGGCACCTACTACGAGGATTCTTGTTTCTTTTAGTTTTTCCTGCATGGCCACTCCCATACCCGGAACGGCTATTGCATGTTTAAAATGCTGTAGTTCCTTTTCAATTAACGCCATAAGCTGATCTGATTTTCGAATGATCAATTATTCCTGAGGAAACTCCATTGTAAATTTACTTCCCTTTCCGGGGGTACTTTCTACTTTGATCTTACCCTTGTGCGCATCCACGATGGCTTTCACATAACTTAATCCAAGACCAAATCCTTTCACATTATGTACATTCCCTGTGTGGGCGCGATAGAATTTTTCAAAGATACGGGAAATCGTATCACGGCTCATACCAATACCGTTGTCTGCAATAGTGATCACCAGGCTTTTTTTGCTGTTGTAAGTAGAGATCACTACTTCTAAATCTTCTTTTGAATATTTTATTGCATTGTCCAGCAGGTTAAAGATCACGTTGGAAAAATGTACATCATCTGCCTGGATAATAGGATTGATAGCATCCAGCCGTACTTCCACACGGCCATTTCGTAAACCAAACTGCAGTTGCAGATTATCGACTGTATGCTGAATCACATCGTGTACATCTGTTACCTGCAGGTTTAGTGCAATTTCATTTTTCTCCAGCAGGGCAGATTGCAGGATGCTTTCCACCTGCTTGTTCATGCGTTTATTTTCTTCTTTGATGATACCTGAAAAATACCGGATCTTCTCTTTGTTATCCATCACCTTTTCATTGCCAATAGCATCGATAGCGAGGGAAATAGTAGCCAGTGGCGTTTTCAGTTCATGCGTCATGTTATTGATAAAATCAGATTTAATCTCGGAGATCTTCTTCTGATTTAACATCGTTCGGATGGTAAGGATAAAGGCAGTGATAATCACGGCGGTGAATAGAAGTCCTCCGGCCATCATTCTGCCCAGTGACATCAGCAGTAATAGATTATTCTTTGGTTGCACTACATACAGGGATTCCGTTTGTTCTGTCACATATTCCAGGCTGACGACCAGTGGTACGGAGTGAACAATGTAGTTCAGGCTGTCTGTACCGGATTCTTCTATCATTTTAGTAAATCCGGGAGATTGCATTTTTACACCGTTGGTATTACCAAAAACACCTCTGCCCATGATGGCAAATTCGAAGGTAGTATCCAGGTGAGCATCTCTTAATCCTTTAGCTATCAGTTTCTGTACTTCGTCTGTAGTAAAGCGGTCGCTTATATTCTCATTGAACAGCGCTTTTAACTCAAATTTGTCTATTACCAGTCCTCTTTCAGTGGCCCTGGCACCATCTACTTTAAAGCGCATGGGAGGAGCCTGCCTGAGAAGCATTTGTTCCCTTACGTTATTTATAAAGCTGATCATGCGTTGTTCCATCTGTTCCCTGCGTACAATAGAGGCATTATAGATCCAGTTTACCTGGATATAAATGATTCCCAGCAGGGATAGTGTAATTAACACCACAATAATGGGAAATACTTTCTTCAGTGGTATCATGCTAGATCAATAGTAAAACGCGCAATATACTTACAAACATTGATGGCGCCAGTGTAAAAATTGTTAAAAATTAATATTTGCTATAGCAACGTTAATACAAAATTAATACGCTGGAACCTTTTACAGTACTGACTTTAATAATAAAGCATCACTTTAACGTAATTTTAACTGGGTAATTGCACTTGGAATTGATCTTCTTTATGTACATTTGCCATATCAAACTGGTACCAAATTTGATGTACTGGTGAGATATAACAAGCGAATTTAAAATTTCTACATACATCGAAATGGATTCGACTCCATAAGCGATTTAGATTTTGGTTGATAAAATGGTAAGGAGGCTTTCTAGCCTCCTTTATTATTTTGCTACTACTACGGGGCAGAATTTAAGAATCTATATCAGAAATTCTATAAATTAATACTATTCTACTTGCGCTCAATTAGTTAAATTTGATTAGTGCTAAAATTGATTGTGTATGGTTTCCTTATTGCCCGGTACATTACTCATCGCTGACCCATTTCTGAAAGATCCGAATTTTGCACGTACTGTTGTATTGCTTTGTGAACATCAGGATACAAAAGGCAGCTTTGGCTTTGTTCTCAACAAATTATTTGATCAGCAATTAAATGAGCTGGTGCCTGAAATATTGATAAACACCATTCCTGTGTTTTATGGCGGGCCTGTGCAGATAGATACTATTCATTTTATTCATCAGCAGCCCGAATTAATAAAGGGTGGTTTTGAGATTATTAAGGGAGTTTACTGGGGAGGAGAGTTTGAAACAGTAGTATCATTAATTAACAGTGGAAAACTGGACCTTACGAAGATCAAATTCTTTATTGGTTACTCCGGCTGGAGTAACGGACAGCTTGAGAATGAACTGAATGAAAAATCCTGGATCACTTCTACCAGTGATATCCCGCTTATATTTGAAGAAGAAGAACAGCATATCTGGAAGCAGGCTTTAAAGAATTTAGGGAGTAACTTTGCTATCATGGCCAATTTCCCGATTGACCCTCTCCTGAATTAGTTACATATACATATTCCACCACGCATAAAGCAGCCTTTTAAAAGAGACTGTGGATAAAAAAGAGAAAAAATATTTTCTGCCTACACTTTGAGGTCCAATGACTAACGTCACCGGCTGTCTTTTCTTGTCCAAAACAGTCATCCGACAAGAGGATATTTAAAAAAAATCGAATATCTTGCCTATGCAAAAACAGTGAAAACGTACCTTCTGTTGTTATAACCCTGTATATCAGACAAATGAGGAACTGGCGAAACTAATTATAACCGAATATATATACCTATGAAGGGCAGATCTTATTTCAGGTTCTGCAATCCTTCCTGGACTTAGAATTTTAACAATTAAAATATAAAGCTGAAGCCCTTTCATAAAGGGCTAAGGGCTGTGCTTTGAAAGGTTTACACAAAATCATTCAATACATAGGATATTCATTTTCATAGGAACGGGCCCAAGTGCGGCTGCAGAATTTAATTATTCTGTGCAGCGTGGGTCTGGTTTGTACGATGCCCTGGCCAGTAATCTTACTGCGCTTTGAACAGGGCAATTAATAATTAGATTGGAATAGTTAGGACAAAACGAAGGCCGGGTAATCATACCCGGCCTATTATTTTATGCTAATAATGTAAGCTGAAAATTATTGTGCAACAGCTCCTTCTACAAGCACAGTTGCTTTATTTTTCAACACTTCAACAAAGCCTCCTTCGATGTTATAGAATTCGCTGTGTGTCTTATTTGTAAGCACCTTCATCTTGCCTTTACCCAAGGCAGCAATCAATGGTGCATGCCTGTCCAGCACTTCGAAAGAACCATCTACACCAGGCAATTGTACACCGTACACTTCGCCGGAGAATATTTTTCTTTCAGGTGTTAATACCTCTAATAACATATTAAAAGTTATGAGTTGTTGTGATTGAAAAACGAAATGTGATTCAGTGATAAAAACTATTAATTAGTTCTTAGCTGATTCCAGCAATTTCTTACCTTTTTCTATTGCAGCTTCGATATTACCTACAAGGTTAAACGCAGCTTCAGGATACTCATCTACTTCACCATCCATGATCATGTTAAAACCGCGGATAGTTTCTTCGATAGGCACCAGTACACCTTTCAGACCAGTAAACTGTTCTGCTACGTGGAATGGCTGTGACAGGAAACGTTGTACACGACGTGCACGTGATACTGTCAGTTTATCTTCATCACTTAATTCATCCATACCAAGGATAGCGATGATATCTTGTAATTCCTTATAACGTTGCAGAATCATTTTCACTCTCTGTGCACAATTGTAATGTGCTTCACCAACGATAGAAGGACTAAGAATACGGGAAGTAGATTCCAGCGGACTCACAGCAGGATAGATACCAAGATCGGATATTTTACGATCCAATACAGTAGTAGCATCAAGGTGAGCAAATGTTGTAGCCGGAGCAGGGTCAGTCAAGTCATCCGCAGGTACGTAAACCGCCTGTACGGAAGTGATTGAACCATTTTTAGTAGAAGTGATACGTTCCTGCATCAGACCCATTTCTGTAGCCAGAGTAGGCTGATAACCCACCGCTGAAGGCATACGGCCTAACAGTGCGGATACTTCAGAACCTGCCTGTGTAAAACGGAAAATGTTATCCACGAAGAACAGGATATCACGACCACTACCTGCAGTACCATCGCCATCACGGAAATATTCAGCCATCGTTAAACCAGATAAAGCCACACGAGCACGGGCTCCAGGAGGTTCATTCATCTGTCCGAATACGAAGGTTGCCTGAGATTTTTTCAGTTCCTCCATATTTACGGATGAGAGGTCCCAACCACCATGTTCCATGGATTCGTTGAACTTCTCACCATATTTTACGATACCTGCTTCGATCATTTCACGCATCAGATCGTTCCCTTCACGGGTACGCTCTCCCACACCAGCAAATACGGATAAACCTTCATATCCTTTTGCGATATTGTTGATCAGTTCCTGAATCAGTACGGTTTTACCCACACCAGCACCACCAAACAAACCAATTTTACCACCTTTTGCATATGGTTCGATCAGGTCAATTACTTTGATACCGGTAAACAATACTTCAGTATCTGTTGCCAGATCTTCGAATTTTGGCGGCTTACGGTGGATAGAATAACCATTAGTCGTATCGATATCTCCCAGACCGTCGATCGCCTCTCCTACCACATTGAACAAGCGTCCTTTGATATGGTCGCCTACCGGCATTTTAATTGGAGTACCTTTGTCTGTTACAGACATTCCCCTAACGAAACCGTCTGTAGAATCCATTGCTACGCAACGAACACTGTCTTCTCCGAGGTGTTGCTGCACTTCCAGTACTACTTTCTGACCATTTTCGCGGGTAATTTCCAGTGCGTTGTAGATTTCGGGCAACTGTCCGTCGAAATGGACGTCCACCACTGCACCGATAATTTGCTTGATCTTACCTGTGTTAGGCATATTTTAAAGAGGTTTATAAATGCTAAAATGAGCGATTTGTTAAATTTGCGCAAAGGTAACTGTTAATAGGGGAAATTCAAAATAAGCACAAAGAATCGCCTGCGGTATTTGTCTGAATACAAAGAACCGCCACCAGAAGGTATTTAATGCATAAAGGTGGTTGAAAGGATATTTCAAATATACAAAATAAATAATACTATAGCAATAGGAGGCTGGAGAAAGTCTTAAAATATTATGCAAAAGGATTTTTTTTGCGTTTAATTAAAATTATCCTAAATTCGCATTGACAGAACTCGCCACGCTACCCGTAAGATCAGCGTCCCACGGCGAGGCTTTTTTTTTACATTGTTTGTTATGGTTAATTTCTTCAATAAACCAGCTACCTCCTTTCAGGATCAGATAGCGCTTTTACAACAACGCGGGCTAATTATTACAAATACTGCTACTGCGGAACATCATTTAAGGCATATTGGCTATTACCGCCTGGCTGGTTATTGGCAGATATTTCAGCACGACAAAGTAAGACACACTTTTATTCCTGATACCACTATAGATCAGATTATCGAACTATATAACTTTGACCGGCAATTAAGACTATTATTAAATGATGCCATTGAAAGGATTGAGGTATCTTTTCGTGCATTGATCATACATGAAATGTGCACGAGTTATGGACCTACCTGGTTTAGTGATGAACAATATGCAGAGCAGACAAATTGGTTTAAAGAAAACCTAACCTGCATAAATAAGGAATTAGAGAGATCCAGTGAGGAGTTTGTCATTCATCACAACCGTAAATATGGTAAAGACATTCATCCCCCTGCCTGGAAGACTATGCAAGTCCTTTCCTTTGGTACACTTTCTAAAATATACCACAATATCAAAACCGGCATTCCTGAAAAAAAGGCAATTGCTGCCGCACTCGGCCTTCCTAACGAAAAATGGCTGGATAGCTGGATGCAGGTAATTTCCGTTCTACGTAACTATTGCGCTCATCATAGCAGAGTCTGTTATCGGATTTATAGTTTTCCTCCTAAAGATTTACACAGAGGCAGGCTTCCCTGGATAAAAAACATCCCAGGTGGAATATTAAAGCAACACCTTTACTACCAGCTATGTGTCGTTAAATATATTCTTAACAGCTGCTCCCCCGACAACAATTTTAATCAGAAGTTAAAAGAATTAATTGCAAAATATCCCAGCATTAATCTCAATCGTATGGGCTTTATACCCGATTGGGAAACCGAAGCCCTCTGGCAATAATTACAGACTTAGCCCTCCAAAAAATACTATTAACTACTAAGAAGCATAATCCTGTAAACCATAGGCTCCCCTCCTATTAAATGTGAAGGTTTTGCTAAAAAACACCTCCCAATTCATCTAAAATAGCCACAGCATTAGTTTTAGTTGATCAGGCACAATAATTGTTTTATTTAAGGTAAGCTAACATCTGACACCGTTCCATCACTTAGAGATGCGCCAGGCCAGCGAACAGCCTATAAACATTCACAATTAAATCTTACAGTCTTCAAACACATTAAGTACAACTGTACAAGTTCAGGGACAAGTAAATCAATTAATGCCACGACCTATAAAACAATCAAAATGAGAAACATAAAAAATTATATTATCCTCAGTATCATCACAGCATCTTTGATGCCTGGTATCTCCTCATGCGTGACCGCAAGGCCACAACAAGTACAACAGGTATACGACGATGATGGTTTCTATAACGCATTAAGTCCTTATGGCCAGTGGATAAACTATGACGGTTATGGCGAAGTATGGCAACCTAATGTGGGGCCCGATTTCCAACCCTACTCTACTGCTGGTCACTGGGTATACACCGACTATGGCTGGACATGGATGTCTGACTACGACTGGGGATGGGCTCCGTTTCACTACGGCCGCTGGACATTCGATAACAGCTATGGCTGGTTATGGATTCCAGGTACCGAATGGGGACCAGCATGGGTAAGCTGGAGAAACAGCAACGATTACTACGGATGGGCTCCGTTAGGCCCCGGTATGACCATTGGTGCCAGCTATAATATACCGGTTACCTACTGGTCATTTGTACCCTGCCGGTATATTGCCAATCCATATGTGAACCGTTATTATGTAGACCGTGGCAGCAGGGTAAATATCTACCATCAAACCACTATCATTAATAATACCACTATTATTAATAACAGGACTTACTACCGCGGTCCTTCTACCAGGGATGTGGAACGTGTTACCAATGCTCCAATACGCCCAATGCGTATTACAAACGATAATCGTCCGGGAAGGGCAAGCGTAGCCAACAACCAGGTAAGAATCTATCGTCCTCAGGAAGCAACACTGCGTTCCGGACGTAACGGTACCAACTTTACCAATGGTAATACCCGCCCGAACAATAACTTTGACAGGCCTTCTACTCCCGGAAGAGTGAATCAGCCTAACAATAATCTGCCCGGTGGCGACAGGATCAATAATCCAACACCGAACAGACCCATAAATAATAACACTCCCGGTAGAGTGAATCCTGCTTACGACAGACCAAATGCTCCCGTAAACAATAACACTCCAGGTAGAGTAAATCCTGCTGACAACAGACCGACCACTCCCGTAAATAATAACACTCCCGGCAGAGTGAATCCTTCTGACAACAGACCGACCACTCCCGTAAATAATAATACTCCCGGTAGAGTGAATCCTTCTGACAACAGACCGACCACTCCCGTAAATAATAATACTCCAGGAAGAATGAATCCTTCTGACAACAGATCGAATGCTCCTGTAAACAATAACACTCCCGGACGTAATGATAGCAGACCTATCACGCAGCCACGTGTTATGCCATCACAACCTGACAGACCTGTACAGCAGCAGATGCAACCGCGTACACAGCAAGTTCAGGAACCACGTACACAACCTGTTCAACAGCAACGTTCGCAGCCTGTTCAGCAGGAACCACGTATGCAGCCACAACAGCAGCGTACACAACCACAACAGCCAACTCGTGTGCAACCGCAGGCAGCTCCAAGACAGGCAACTCCAGCGCAGGAACGTTCAGGACGTGATAGAAATTAGTTAAATACCATAAACAGTAAGATATATTTCACTGGTAATTTTTGAAAAGGCATGTTCCTCCTGGGGCATGCCTTTTTGCATGAGCCACATCACTAATGGCTCTCCACCGGCGTGATAAGAAGGTTGCCGGTAGCTATAAGGCCAGGCAGTAAAACCCAGTCCTTCGTAAAATTTAATACGTCGTTCTGCATCCACCGAATGCGGCGGTTCCACTTCCAATACTATCTGCTGATACTGCGCAAGCAGTAAGGACATCACCTTACTGCCAATACCACCCCCACGCTGCCCTTCAACAATGGCAAAGTGTTCTATAAAAATAAAACCGGTAAGTAACCAACAGAATACAAAGCCCGCAAACTCACCGTTATATTGTACTATCTGCAATTGTAAAACACCCTCCTTCAGCAATTCCTGTTGGGCAGACAAATTACGGCGTTCCTTCACGGGAAAAGACAACTCATAGAGTTGTTCTACTTCTGCAGGTATGGCCTGTAAAAGATTGAGAGTAATCATGTAAAAGCAAAGATAAGTAACCGTTTGGTCGTATCAGGATTACCAAATGTTACTTCTTCTATTGAGATAAAGATTGCTTCTAGTGCCAGGACGTGCACAGATAAGGATCCGGATTTTATATGTTACTTCTTTTACTGCTTAGGAGTGCACTGATAAGGATCTGGATTCCCTGGTGCTGCAGCTTTATTGGCAGCCCAGCAAAAATTCATTGGCTGGCTGGTAATACTTACCAGTTTAATTTCCACTTTTTGACCTTTACGGCTGGCAGCCGCACTTACTGATTGTGTACCCTTTGCAGGTACATCATTGATTGTATATTGCTCTGTTTTGAATGCGTCGCCATTTCCGCGCAAGTACTCTACAGATACCACTACATTATCCAGCGGATACTCCGTCTGGTTACGTACAATTATCTTCAGATCTTTGATCCCGCCAAAAAATCCGGTTTTGTAATCACTGGTGCTTACGGCTATGAACTGCTTCCAGTTGCGGCGAAAATAGGTACGGCGCTCTACGAACGTACCTTCTCCTGCAGCTTCAGTGCGTTGCTGTACCTCTCTCCTGCTTTCAATCTGCTGTGTGGTATTACTGTTAATGTCCAGCGATTCCTTTAGCTGCCGGTTTTCATTTAGCAAACGCTCATTTTGAGACAGTACCTGCTTAATACGATCCTGCTGCCTGGAGTAACTCACTACCAGGAAAATGAGGAGAAAAATTATAACAATGGAGTACCCTATATGTCGCTTCATATCAATGAAAGAGAAAAAATAATGCCAGAAGCTATTTTCCCCGCTCCACAAAATCATACCTGATCTTATCTTTCCGCTCAAAGTCATAAAGGGTAAGCAATCGTACAGTATAATAAGCATTCCAGAAGGCCCGCAGGGCATCGATATAATTCTGACTGGCCTGGTCTTTTTCCTGCTGTGCGAGATTGAGGTCTGTAATAGATATTTTTCCGATAAAGTAGCGCTGTTTCGTGATTTCGTAACGTTGTGCTGCAATAGTATCTGCTTTCGACGCACTGGCCAGAAGTTTTTGCTGGATGTTAAATTGCTGCGTCTGTAAATAGATTTCCTGTTCAAAACTACGCTCCTGCTGCTGTACGTCTATCTCTATAAGTTCCTGGTTGGCCTTTGCCTGCCGGATCTTGTTACGCGCCTTGCCCCAATCTACAATAGGGATAGCAACTCCTACTGTCAGCAACTGGTTTTGTTGCAGACTATTGCCGGTATAGGCCTGTTTGAAAGTATTGCCCTGTCTTGCCTGGCCGAAGTTGGCCCCCAGGTTCAGCTCATAACCATTGTTCCCTCTTGCCTCTGCCACCTGTTGTTCGGCTTCCAGGCGCTGACGCCGGAAAGATAAAACCTTCTGACGGTTGTCCAGGGCCTCCCTTTGTGCAGAATCCACAGCGATTTGTAATGCTGGTACATTATCCGGCAGGGAAACATTTACTGCACTGCTTTTAGGCATGTTCAGAAACTGTGTTAGTTCCCGGTAAGCGATTTCTTTTGAGAGAGTGGCCTGCTCCAGGTTGTTACGTGCATTTAGCAGGTTCAGTTCTATCTGCAATAATTCATTTTCTGCAATCTTTCCCAACTCAAATCTTCCCCTGGAAAGTCTGTAGAGGGTATCTGTATTTGCCACATTCTGTAACAGGATCTTTTCCCGTTGCTGGGTAGCCAGTGCATTAAAAAAGAATCCGGCAGACTGCAACGCGATTCTTTCCAGATCTTCTACATACTGCTTTTTAGATTCTTCATATAACAACGGTTGAATTTTTCTGTCCCAGCGGTATGGATTATACAGGATCATTGGTTGTACATAGTTGATAGAAAAGGGTACAGACAAATAACTGATATCGCTGGTGGGATCAAAAACATCATTGCGCTGTAAATTGGTAGCCAGTGATAACTGTCCGCCGGTGAAGCCTATAATCTGGTCTGCCGTTAATCCGGCAGAGCTGTAAGAATAAGAGCTACGGCTGAAAGCATAGGTACCATCGGGCTGCTGGATGCTTTGTGTACTTCCCAGAAAACTGCTGTTATTGTTAGCCTGCAATTTCAGCTGTGGGCGACGGGAAGCGACATAATACCGGTAAGCATACAAGCTGTTGAGTGCACTACTGCGGGCTTTGTAATAAGAAGGTGAATTCTTCTGTGCTTGCTGCACTACATCCTGCAATGATAAGGTTTGTTGTGCAGATGAAGAGACATAGGTCAGCAGTCCGCATAGGGCAAAAGGCAATATTTTAATCATGGCGTAAGCATTCAATAGGGTTCTTTTGAGCCGCCTTACGGGCAGGGGAAATACCAAAGATTAGTCCTACGGCAGAAGCCAGCAGGAAGGACAATACGATAGAAATACCGGAGATCAGTGTATGGATCTCCGCTAATTTGTCTACCAGGTAAGCGCCAGATACACCCAGCAGTACACCAATAGTTCCACCGGAGAGGCTGATCAGCACTGCCTCAAACAGAAACTGCATCACGATATCACTTTTCTGTGCACCTAATGCCATACGGATACCGATTTCACGCGTACGTTCCAGCACAGAGGCCAGCATAATATTCATAATGCCAATACCTCCTACCAGCAATGAAATACCGGCAATAGCACTTAATACGATATTGAATACATCTTTTGTTTTCTGTTGCTGCTTTAATAATTGTTCGGGAATAGTGATCTCAAAATCTGCGACATTGTTATGACGACGGCGCAGCATACGATTGATCACAGCAGCAGATGCTGACAATGTTTCCGTTTCACTTACCTGGATCACCAATTGATCCAGCTGATGAAAGATCATATTGGAAGCAGGTGTATTCTGTTGCTGATCTCTATCGTCTGAACCAAGGTACAGTGAGGGGTTCTTATATCTGACTAAAGCTGTCTGAATCGGAATATAAATATCAAGATTATAATCACGAATGCCAAGGTTTTCCTTAGTAGCATTACTGATCATTTTTTCTTCGGTTACACCAATGATCTTCAGCCATTGATTTCCACATTTAATTGTTTTACCCAACGGATCTTCAGCGATAAAGAATTTCCGTTTTACATCACTGCCAATGATACATACTGCTTCACCTGATTGCAGTTGTTGTTTGTTAAATATTATGCCCTCACCCAGCCGCATATTATTAATTCCAAAGAAAGCAGGCTGGATGCCTACTATTTTCATTTTGCTGCTTTTGCTGCCATAGATCACATCCTGTTCCTGGATCATTTCCGGGCTGATAGCCGCTACCGTCGGTAGCATTTTCCGGATGCTCTCAGCATCTGCCAGACTCAATCCTTTAGAGAAACGGCCCTTACCACTTTCCTGTTTTTTAGGTGATTCTTCCGCAGCCGCTTCCTTCTTTTCCTGCTCTTCTTTTTTCTCCTGTGTCTTTGGTTTGATCACAATATTATTCACACCCACCAGTTTCATCTGGTTCATTATTTCTTCTTTCGCACCTTTTCCAATAGCCAGCATGGCAATCACTGCAGACACTCCGAAGATGATTCCCAGCGCAGTCAGAAAAGAACGTAGTCTATTGGCTCCAAGAGAATCCAGGGCAATGTACAGGTTGTTGAAATTACGGTCTAATTGCATGTGCGGAGATTATTTTAACATCGTTATTTTCTTCTCCTTCGCCGTTTCAGGTAAGGACAGATACACTGTTGCTCCTTCTGCCAGTCCCTTTTCAACAATCACTTCTTCATCATTTGATTTACCCAGTTTCACTTCTTGCTTCTCGATACTATTGCCTTTTTTCATGTAGACGAAACTGGTATTACCTTCGGCGAATACAGCCTCCAGCGGAATGATAAGCTTACCGGGTATTTCATTCACCAGGATATTATTAGATGTTGTCATCCCTGGTTTCAGAATGGAATCCACCTTATTCAGTTTAATGTTTACCTCAAATACTTTAGCGGTTGCACCCGGGCGAGTTTCCCCTATATTCGCCACTGTTTTCACCACGCCCTCCATCTTCACTTCAGGGAAGGCATCCAGTCCCATTGTTACCTTTTGTTCTTTGTGAATCTTACTGATATCTACTTCGTTGATAAATACTTTTGAGAGCATGCTGGACAAATCCGGCAACATGGCCACACGCGGATCCCAGGGACGTACCACGGAGCCCGCTTTTTTCTTACCCCCGCTCATCCAGTCGTTTATATATACCAGTAGTCCGTTTTTGGGAGCCTTGATTACGAAGCGGTTTTTCAGTTCTTCCAGCTTGCCGATATTGGTGTTTAATACTTCTACTTCACGGGTAGCGGCCTGCATTTTAGAAGCTGCCTGTTGTTGTTTGATCTTGTAATTCTCCTTCATTTGTACGAAGTCGCGCTGAGATTTTTCCAGGTCTATTTCTGCCTGCCGGATAGTAGCCGGGGGTTCGTATTTACTAAGGTCCAGCGCCAGTTTTTTCTGTTCCATCTGGAATTGCAGGTTTGCCATCTGGTCGCGTGCTTCTCGTAAAGTGAGGGCTGTATCCAAAGATGTCTGTAATACACCGGCCCTGGCCTTTTCCAGTGCCAGTGCCATATCACCGATCTTTTTGTTAACAATAGAAGGATCGAGTGTAGCAATGTATTCGCCTTCTTTTACGTGTACGCCTTCTGCCACCATATCCTGGATCTTGATTTCTTCATAGATCTGGTTTGTCTGCAAGTCGGCAGGGGCAGAGATATAGACAGTATTTTCCGCCTGCAGTTCTCCTGAGTTACTGATCACATCACGGAAACTTCCTTTACGCACTTTTGCAGTAATACTATTGTCGGTTGTTTTATTTGTCAGGAAAAAATACAATATCAGGATTACAGGTATAACAAGGGCCAGCCAAAGCCACCTTCTGTTTTTAAACATAGCGGTATATGGGTTTATAGAAACTTAGGTTGTGTACGGTAACAATATAAAAGTATATGTCTAATTGAAAAATAAATGTTAAAACATTGGACAAACATTATTTTTACATTTCTAAATGATCCCTATGGAACTGGTAATTGTAAATAATGAACAAACAGCGCGGCAGTTTCTGGAAGTGCATGTGGCTTTAAACAAGCATATTCCCGGATGGATCCGTCCATTAGACAAGGATATAAAAGCTGTTTTTGATACTGAGAAGAACAAGGCCTTTCGTCATGGTGAATGTATCCGCTGGCTGCTGAAAAATGAGAAAGGTGAACTCATAGGGCGTATAGCCGCTTTTGTGAATAAGAAATATAAAACCAAAGGAGATGAACAGCCTACAGGTGGTGTTGGATTCTTTGACTGCATCAATGACCAGGCAGCCGCTAACCTGCTCCTGGATACGTCCAAAGCCTGGCTGGCAGAAAGAGGGATGGGCGCAATGGATGGTCCGATCAATTTTGGTGAGCGTGACCGCTGGTGGGGATTGCTGGTAGAAGGTTTTTATGAACCCCTCTACTGCATGAACTTTAATCCTCCTTATTATCAGCAACTGTTTGAAACCTATGGCTTCCAGGTATTCTTCAACCAGATCTGCTACTCTACAAGTGTAGACCATAACTTACAACCTAAATTCATTGAGCGGCATGCCAAGCTGTCCCAGGATCCCGGATATTCAGCCAGGTACATCAACAAGAAACACCTGGCTAAATATGCAGAAGACTTCTGTACCATATATAATAAGGCCTGGTCTAAACACGGTGGAGGCAAGGATATGACCAAACAGCAGGCCTACCTGATTTTTAAAACCATGGCACCGGCGATGGATGAAAAGATCGTATGGTTTCTCTATTATAATGAAGAGCCTATTGCCTGCTGGCTGAACCTCCCTGAACTGAACCAGTTCTTTAAGCATATGAACGGGAAGTTCGGACTGTTGCAAAAACTACAGTTCCTCTGGCTGAAAAAGATAGGAGCCTGCAAGAAGTTTGTTGGGATTGTATTTGGTGTTATACCTGAATTCCAGGGAAAAGGAGCAGATACATACATGATTGTAGAAGGAGCAAAAATTATTCAGAATAAATTACCGTATACTGAGTATGAAATGCAGTGGATAGGGGATTTTAATCCGAAGATGATGAACATTGCAGAGGGGCTGGGAACTAAGCGCAGTCGTAAACTTGCTACCTATAGATATTTGTTTAACAGAACCCAGGAGTTTAAAAGACATCCTATATTGGGATAAATATATGATCCCTGGCTCCTTCAGAGCCGGGGATTTTTTTTGCTATATTGTTTTTAGCTTTTGATCCGCTCTATCTCCTGTGAAGGATTATAAGGCAAATGTTGGATAATCACATTATAGATATCCCTTTCCCTGAAAGGTTTCAGCAGGTAACCATCAAAACCGACTTCCAGGAAAGCATCATTATCCTGTAAGGTAGTATCGGCAGTTAGGGCTAATACCGGAATATTCGCTTTTATAGTGTCTTTATCTGTACGGATCTTTTTTACCACCTCTATCCCACTCATGCGGGGCATTTGCAGATCCAGGAGGACCATATCATAATTATTGGCACAGAACAGGTCATAAGCCTCTTTGCCATCAGGAGCTTTATCGAAACGGCATTTCCAGCGGGTAAGAATCTTCTCTATTAATACCAGGTTCATTTCCTGATCGTCTGCCACCAATACATACCGGCCTTCCATAAAATGGCCTGTCATCTGTTCCACTTCCCTTTGTGTGATCAGCAGGGTTTGTGGAGCAAGAGCAATATTGTAAAGGATATTACAGGAAAAAGTACTGCCTGTACCGGGGATGCTATTTACATTGATGGATCCATTATGCAATTGGAGCAAGCCTTTTGTAATGGCAAGCCCCAAACCCGCCCCATTCACAGCGGCTGTATAAGGGATTCTTCTGCGGAGAAAATGTTCAAATATAAGAGGTAATGCATCAGCTGTAATGCCACGACCGGTATCAGTCACAATTATTTTCACTTCAGCTTTACCCTCTTCCAGTTTATGTACTATAGTTTTTATGGTAACGGCACCGCTATCGGTATACCTGATGGCATTATCTGCCAGATTGATCAGGATCTGTTTCAGGCGCATTAGATCTCCTGTTACCAGTAACTGACGGTTTCCTTCGTAAAAAGCATCAAACTGCAGTTGTTTTCTGGATGCCTGTGCCCGCATCATTACTATTATTTCGGAAAAAGCCTGGTATAAGGAGAAAGGTTGTTGCTCCAGCTGCAATTCTTTCTTTTCAATTCTGCTAAGATCCTGCACATTGTTCACCACCCTTACCAGCATACCTGCTGCTCTTTCTATAGTTTTCAGTAACTCCCGCTGATCTTTTTCCATGGAAGAGTGCCCCAGTTGTTCGCTGAAACCAATTACCGCATTGAGAGGCGTACGTATTTCCTGGTTGATATTGTTAAGAATGTCGATTCTTGTTTCTGCATGTTCCGCAATTATTGCATTCTTGCGCTGTAATTGCACTTTCAGGTTGCGGATCTTTATCAGCAGTAACAGGCATACAACAGCAACTACTCCAACAGTGATACCAGCATACAATGACATACCAGCAAACATTAAGAGAAGAAATGTACATGTGATTATTTTAAAAACAATCAGCTGGAACATTGTCAACATTTGAAGTTTAAAAAGCATTAGTGTTATGCACCTGGCACAACTAACGTGCCCAAGCCAGCAGTTAATATAAAAATATCGAAAGTTGGCGGCTTTTATTCATTTGATTATCATTATGATACCAGCGACTAATTTAGAGAAAACTGCTGAGATATACAATTATTTCCCCTGCTGCTCTTGCGCAGTAGTAATACAGAATGAACTAGTTATCACGCCAAAATAGGATTATATTTATCCTCTTTTGTTTCTACTTGTGCTAACCATGTATAACTATGTCCAACGTGTATCCTGCCGGTATTAAGCCAGCAGAGGGATCCTTCATGAAAACGTCTGCATTTTTCCGGAAACAGATGATAAAAATGGTGGGGGGAGTGTTGCTTTTTTTTCTTTCCTACTGTTTATTACTATCGCTTGCGGTTATATTAGCCCTGGGATGTATTGCAGGTGGCATATTGCTCATCATTCATGCACCACCTGATTATGCCAGATTTATTACTCTTGTTTTGGGCCTGGTAATGGTTACCCTGGGTATTTTGACAGTAATGTTTCTTATTAAGTTCCTGTTCAGGAGGCAGAAACCTGCCAATCCCTACAGGATAGAGATCTTTGTGGAGGAACATCCGCAGTTATTCGCATTTATCCGTCAAATTGCCGATGAAACAAAAACCAGGTTCCCCAAACGGGTATTCCTGATCCCGGACGTAAATGCCGGTGTCTTCTATAACTCCAGTTTCTTCAGCATGTTCTGGCCTTCAGATAAAAATCTTGAGATAGGAATAGGATTGATAAACAGTTTGAATATCAGTGAGTTCAAGATGGCACTGGCTCATGAATTCGGTCATTTTGCGCAACGCAGTATGGCACCTGGCAGCTATGTATATGTGTTGAATAAGGTGGTGTATAATATGTTGTACGAAAATGACAACTGGAATATGGCTATCATAAAATGGTCTGGCGCTGGTTTTGGCTTCATTAATATTCTCCTGACGAGAGTCACTCTTTACATTGCCAGGGGCATCCAGTTCCCACTGCGTAAAATGTATAATCTCCTGAACCGCCAGTATATGCTACTGTGCAGGGAAATAGAATACCATGCTGATTCAGTGGCGCTTTCAATCTGTGGTACACAAACAGCCATTTCCACGATGCGCAGAATGGAAATGAGTATTTTCTGTTTTGAGAACTGCTTACAGGAACTGCCCGGGCTGGCAGCAGAAAATCTGAAGTTCCTGAATATCTATGAGGCTCACATTGCCATGATCCGGTATTATGCCAGCCAGAACAATCTACCATTAGATGGAGAGCAGCTCCCACTGATTACAGACGACTATTTCAGGACTTTTTTAAGGAGCCGGGTGTTATTGAGAGATCAGGCAGCCTCCCACCCTACCCGCGAAGAAAGGGAGCGCCGGTATCTGGCAGCAGATATTCCCTCACAAACGATATCTGATAGTGCCTGGACTCTGTTCAATGACCGGGAACAGCTACAGGAAGGGATGTCCGCCCTTATTTACCAGCTTGAAGTACCCCACTCCGATCTATGTGAATGGTATACTACCCCCGATTTCATTGCAGACCTGGAAGTAAAGCAGTTGTTATATGCACTGCCCGCTGAGTTCCATGAATATTATAACAACCGGCCTTTCCCTGTAATAGATACAGATAACCTGGAGCCATTATCAGCAGCCACAATGGAGCAGCTTTCTTTTACCTCATTATATATCCCGGAAAACGGACTTCGCATACGCCGTTTTTTCCGTAACAGTCAGGATGCTGAAACATTACAGGCAATTGCTGATGGCGATATCCAAACCGGGTATTTTGAATTTGCAGGAGTACAACACCAGGCCTCGCATGCCCGGATTGAACTAAAAGAATTACAAAAAGAGCTTGAGCAGGATAGAGAATGGCTGGCAGCACAGGATCACATGGCCTTCCGGTATCATTATACAGTGGCCCTTTTGCAGGGACAGGAAGCTGCACATCAACTGGTGGAGCAATACCTGTTAGTATACCGGCATGAACAAAAAGCCTCCAGGTTGAGCGATATTGTAGTAAAGATCATGCATAGCATCAGTATTATTTTTGGTAGTAATGGCATCAGCGTCAGAAAATCCCTGCCCTTTTTTGAGACGTTACAGCAGGGAAGTAATGAATTGCGGGAATTCCTGGAAGAGCTTTCGGCAGACTCTATTGTTACCAGTTTATGGCAGCCATTATTACAGGCGCAGATTGCTCACTTTTTATCTCATCATTATATTTACCTGCTGGAAAATGAACCGGTAGAGGTAGAAATAGAGAACATACACGCCATCATTTCGGTAATACAGGAACATTATAATAACAGCATCCAGCTGATAAAAAAAGCTTTACTGGAAATGATGCTACCAGTATGGGATCAGTAGCATTTCCCTGTTGAGGGCTATCGTCTATGGACAATTTTCTGTACTTTCGGCCTTTGCGAATGAGTTGCATATGGAGAATTTTATCGTTTCTGCCCGTAAATACCGTCCACAGAATTTTTCGACCGTAGTAGGACAAGCACATATTACCACCACGCTTAAAAATGCTATCCGTAATAACCAACTGGCACATGCCTTTTTGTTTTGCGGACCGAGAGGGGTGGGTAAGACAACCTGTGCGCGTATCCTGGCCAAAACCATTAACTGCGAGAACCTGCAGCCTGATGGGGAAGCCTGTAACCAGTGTCATTCCTGCACCTCATTTAATGAAGGCAGTTCTTTTAACATTCACGAGCTGGATGCCGCATCCAATAACTCTGTTGATGATATCCGCACCCTGGTAGAGCAGGTACGTTTTGCTCCCCAGGCAGGCAAGTACAAGATCTATATAATAGATGAGGTACACATGCTCAGTTCTTCCGCTTTTAACGCGTTTCTGAAAACGTTGGAAGAGCCCCCCTCCTACGCTATCTTTATCCTGGCTACTACAGAAAAGCATAAGATCTTACCAACGATCCTGAGCCGGTGCCAGATCTTTGATTTTAAGCGTATTACCATCCAGGATACTGTAGATCACCTGCAGGAGATTTGTGGGAAGGAAAGTATTGAAGCAGAATCAGACGCTCTGCACCTGGTAGCCCAGAAAACGGACGGCTGTATGCGTGACTCACTGAGTACGCTGGATAAAATTGTAAGTTTTACCGGAGGTCATCTTACTTATCAGAATACACTGGAACATCTGAACATCCTGGATTACGATTACTTTTTTAAAGTAATGGAAGCAGTGATGGTACAGGATGTAGCCACTGCTCTCCTCATCTTTGATGAAATTCTGCAAAAAGGATTTGAGGGAGATAATTTCCTGAATGGCTGGGCAGAGTTTTTGCGTAACCTGTTGATGTGCAAGGAAGAAAAGGTGATGCACCTGGTAGAAGTATCAGGGAACCTGAAAGACCGTTACCGGCAGATGTCCGGCAAGGTGAGTCCTTCTTACCTGATTACCGCCCTGCATCTGCTGAATGAAACGGAGATCAATTACCGGATGGCGCGTAATAAACGCCTGCATGTGGAAATGGCACTGATAAAGCTGTGTTTTCTGCAACAGGCGGTGAACCTTGTGAGTGATGATCAAACCGGTGAGGTAGTAAAAAAAAAACTGGTAGCTGATGGTGCTGTACCTCAACGATTGAGGGCACCATTTGCACAGCTGGCCCCTGAAGTGAAGGCTACAGCCGGACAGCCGGCCACTACAGCCAGCATTGCTAACCAGGAAGCTCGTTTAACAATTGAGACACCCGTTCCTCCTCCAGCAAAGACGGCCACAGCACAACCCGCAGAGCAGCAACCTAAAATGGCCGGGGTAACGGCTATGAAGGATGCACTGGCAACGGCAATACCTAAGCCAACGCAACCCACTGTGCCACAGCCTAAAATGACCGGGCTGGCAGCTATGAAGGAAGCGCTGGCATCAAAACAGCAAACAAATCCGGTAAAGCAGGCCATTCCAATCACATTGGGAGCCTTGCATGTTTACTGGGAAGAATTCATAGACAGATTCCGGCAGGCTAACAAAATGACAGTCGTAAGTAATCTTCAGTTAGCGGCTATTTCACTGCCCGCACCTGAAGAAATAGCGATTACCAGTCGTAATATTGTGCAGTTCCGTTTTATGGAGGAAGAAAAGCTGGCGATTTCAGCTTTTTTCAAAGACAAATTTCATAACCTGGGGATTGTGCTGACTCTTCTGCTGGATGAGAGTCAGCAAGCCGTGGATATAGGCCCTGCACCACTTTCCAGCCGGGAACAATTCCAGAAGATGACGGAAAGTTACCCACTGGTAAAAGAGCTGAAGGACAGACTTAATCTTGAACTTGATTTTTAATACGGATATAGGAAGACATCTTCCGTAATCCGACTTTCACAATTCGCATTTCTTTTGTAGGTTTGAGCAAAATTTGGAAAAATACTATGGCAGAAGTTATCAGAATGCCCCTTTTGAGTGACACAATGACTGAAGGGGTGATCGCGGAATGGCATAAAAAGGTAGGAGATACCGTAAAAGCAGACGATGTAATTGCTGAGGTGGAAACTGATAAAGCCACCATGGAAGTGATGGGATATGTGGAGGGTACACTTTTATATATCGGAGTAGAGAAAGGTAAGGCTGCTAAAGTAAACGGAATAATAGCGATTGTAGGAAAGCCGGGTGAAGATTATAAATCTTTACTTGAAGGCGATAATAATAATGCAGCTGCTGCTCCTGCAAAGGAAGAAGCAAAACCTGCTGAGAAAAAGGAAACGGCTGCACCTGTAGCTGCAAGCAGTGGTGATAGCGCCGCTGTAGCAGAAGCGCTGAAGAATGCTACCGTTATCCGGATGCCGTTGCTGAGTGATACGATGACAGAAGGAAAGATCGTTGCCTGGAACAAAAAGGTAGGCGATACAGTGAAGAGTGACGACGTACTGGCTGAAGTAGAAACCGACAAGGCGACTATGGAAGTGATTGGTTATGCTGATGGTGAGCTGTTATATGTAGGTGTAAAAGAAGGTGATGCAGCGAAAGTAAATGGTATCATTGCCATTGTAGGTAAAAAAGGCACTAATGTAGACGCAATACTCGCCGCAGAAGGTAAACCAGCAGCTCCTGCTGCCGGTAAAGCAGAAGAGAAGCAAACAGCTACCCCTGTAGCATCTGCCGCTCCTTCAGCAACTCCTGAAACATCAGATAATGGTCGTGTAAAGGCCTCTCCTCTTGCTAAGAAACTGGCAGAAGAAAAGGGTATCGATATCAAACAGGTAACCGGTTCCGGCGACAGTGGCAGGATCATTAAGAAAGACATTGATAATTATGTACCTGCAGCGGCAGCGGCTACACAGCAACCTGCGAAAGCAGCCGGAGCACCGGAAGCGAAAGCAGCAGCGTTTGTTCCTGCAGGACAGGAAGGTCATACAGATATTCCGCTCACACAGATGCGTAAGGTAATTGCCAAACGCCTGAGTGAAAGTAAATTCACTGCTCCACACTTCTATCTGAAAATAGATGTGAACATGGATAAAGCAATGGATGCCCGCAAGGCAATTAATGAAATCTCTCCTGTAAAGGTTTCCTTTAATGATATGGTGATCAAAGCAGCTGCATTGGCATTGCGCCAGCATCCTGCTGTGAACAGCAGCTGGATGGGTGATTTTATCCGTCAGAACCATCATATACACATCGGTTCCGCTGTAGCAATTGAAGAAGGGCTTATAGTGCCAGTGATACGCTTTGCAGATCAGAAAACGCTCAGTCAGATAGCCAGTGAAGCGAAAGTACTGTACGATAAAGCAAAGAACAAGAAACTGCAGCCACAGGAATTTTCTGGTAACACCTTCAGCATTTCCAACCTGGGTATGTTAGGCATTGACGAATTCACTGCTATCATTAATCCTCCGGATTCTGCAATCCTTGCAGTAGGAAATATTAAAGAAACAGTGATCTCTGAAAAAGGTCAGTTCAAAGCAGTGAACATCATGAAGTTAACTCTGAGCTGCGACCACCGTAGTGTGGATGGAGCAGTAGGTGCCCGCTTCCTGGCAACACTGAAAAGCTACCTGGAGAACCCGGTAACAATGCTTGTATAGCAATTAAATGATCTTCTTGAATATAAGAACAGGCGTTTCGTTTTAAGCGGGACGCCTGTTTTATTTTATCCGGGTTATTACCGTCGCCGGATTTGGGATTTGCCATATTATTATTTAAATTTAGGTAGCCCCCCAAATAATAAACAACCAATGGTAATTCCTAAGAATGCATTAAACTGGTTTGAAATTCCTGTAAATGATTTTGACAGGGCAAGGAAATTCTACAGCCAGATATTTGACTATGAAATGCCAGAAAGCCACACAGGGTATAAAAGAATGGGCTTTTTTCTTTATGATCATAACAATGGTGGTGCAGGCGGTGCTATTGTACAGGGAACCGAATATCTTCCCAGTCAGCGAGGAACGCTCATTTACCTGCATGCTGGTGATGACCTGACGACTGTATTGAATCGTGTGGAAGATGCCGGCGGAAAAATAGAACTAGGGAAACGCGCAGTATCTGAAGAGCAGGATCTTGGCTACTACGCAATCATATTTGATACAGATAATAACAGAGTAGCCCTTCACTCCATGTATTGACCTATCTCCATTCCACATACTTTAGATAAATTCCTTTTCAGAATATATAGTTACCCCTTCTTTAACTGCAACAACAACAACAGGCTTTCTAATTATGTACATATAGGACTTTCCATAGGTTTCAAGCCTTGGGCTTGTAAAGTTGGATTCTAAACACGGAATTTTCGTATACTCAAAAGGATATCCCTTCCTAAAGAAACACTTAATCTCCCCTCATTCTTTCAATTACTTTTGAAAGTTCAGTAACTTTATATAACTTTGAGCTATGAAGTTAGCAGAGGCAAAAGCACAATTTATCCAAACCTGGGGATCCCTGGGTGCTCAGTGGGGTATTAACCGCACGATGGCCCAGATCCATGCGCTGCTGATGATCATGCCGGACCCTTTGAGTGCAGAAGATATTATGGCGGAGCTGAACATCTCCCGTGGTAATACCAACATGAATGTTCGGGAACTGATTAACTGGGGACTGGTAGAAAGAGTGTTGATCCCTGGTGAACGGAAGGAATATTTCAGTGCGGAGAAAGATATCTGGAAAGTGGCTACAGATATTGCCCGGGAAAGAAAACGCAGAGAACTGGATCCAATTATCAAAACACTGAACCAACTGCAGGAAGTAGAAGGCGATACCAAAGATAAACATGTGAAAGCCTTCAGAGACTCCATCCTGAACATCAACAAATTTGCACATCAGACAGATAAGACCATCAGCACTTTTATTAAATCAGAAGAAAGCTGGTTTTATGGCACATTGCTGAAGTTATTTAAGTGACCTTTTTTTTGCTTACACATTTCAATATTTATTGAAAGTTCTGAATACATACTCATTAATCATGGAAAACAGGAAGATCATTTTAGCCGGCGGTACAGGATTTATTGGTAATGGGCTGATAAAATACTTTGGTAAGAATAATGACATTATTATTCTTACCCGGCATCCTCTTGCAAGCTTTGGCCGTGTTAAATATGTTCAGTGGGATGGGAAAACTTTGCAGGGTTGGGAAAAATACCTTGAAAACGCAGATCTGTTGATCAACCTTGCCGGCAAAAGTGTGAACTGCCGGTATAATGAAAAGAACAAACAAGAGATCTTTGATAGCCGTACTGCTTCCACAAAGATATTGGGAGCCGCTATTAATATGCTGGAACATCCGCCAACATGTTGGATCAATGCAGGATCTGCTACAATTTACCGTCACGCTGAAGACCGCCCGATGGATGAGTATACCGGGGAAATGCAGAATGATTTTTCCGTACAGGTATGTAAACAATGGGAAGCTGCTTTTAATGGGACAAATACACCGCATACACGTAAGGCTATACTGCGTATTGCAATTACTCTTGGGGCGGATGGCGGAGTGATGATGCCTTACCTTAACATGGTAAAATTCGGATTGGGAGGACATCAGGGAAATGGCCGCCAGCGGTACAGCTGGGTGCATATTACAGATGTGTGCAGAATGATGGAATGGCTCTATGAACATCCGGAGCAGGAAGGAACTTTTAATTGCAGCTCTCCTAACCCCGTCACTAACCGGCAATTCATGGAGACGGTCCGGCAGACGGCTGGACAATCCTTTGGATTACCTACCGCTTCATGGATGCTGAGCATCGGCGGATGGCTCATTGGCACAGAAAAAGAATTATTGCTGAAAAGCCGTTGGGTAGTGCCTACCCGGGCATTGACAGCTGGTTTTACATTTAAATATCCGCAACTGCAACAGGCGGTGGAAGAAATTATTGGTCAGCTGCCAAGAAGGCGGTACCAGCTTTTTTAGTGTTTTCTGGTTTAATGTTTGCGTTTTAAGATTGAAGGAAGTGGGGCTGACCGATGTCAGCCCTACATTAATTTAAAAACATGATCATGAGTGACAAAAAGCTAACAGTCGTATTAGGCGCTTCGCCAAACCCTGGCAGATATAGTAACCTGGCGGTATCCCGATTGGTTGCCAAAGGACACCCGGTACTGGCAATAGGCAAACGAGACGGACAGATAGGCAATACCCCCATTATCAAAGCACATCCTCTTCCTGAAAATGTCGATACTGTTACACTTTATATGAATCCTACATTGCAACGGGAGTACTATGATTATATCTTCCAACTGCATCCCAAACGGATCATTTTTAACCCTGGGACAGAGAATGATGAACTGGCTGAACTGGCTGAAAGTAAGGGGATAAAGCCCATTGAAGCCTGTACACTTGTGATGCTGAGCAGCGGACAGTACTAATGATCTGAAATATTTTGTATATTCGGAGATAACAGATTCATAAGAAGGGCATTACCACCAAAGACCGGCATTAATGTAACTGCTAAGCCTATTCACTCTAATCATATATATCATGATGAAATGGAGAAGATTCAACGGCGAACCAATTCATTTGCCCATTAAGGAAGAGGTGCGTCAGGCTATTGTCCGGGAAACCGGAAGGGGCTTTCACCTTAAAGTGTGTATTGGCACGGACTCACAGGTTAAAGGTGCTGAAACAGAATTTGCTACGGTGATCGTTTTCCTGCGTGAAGGACATGGAGGTTTCATGTTCATTCACAATGAAAAAACACGCGATGTGTATTCCATCAAAGAGCGTATGCTCATAGAGGTGGCTAAAAGCATCGAAATTGCCTACGAACTCTGCGACATGTTCACCGACTACAATGTAGACATGGAAGTACATGCAGACATCAACACCAATCCCCAGTTTAAAAGTAACCTGGCTTTACGCGAAGCGATGGGTTATATACTGGGTATGGGCTTTGCCTTTAAAGCCAAACCAGATGCATTTGCCAGTAGTTGCTGTGCAGATAAAATGGTGAACTAGGGCAGAACACCTTACTACTCCCCCCAATTTTGGATGTGCTTCGCACCTCTGGTGGATTCTTTCCCCCCTAACTTTCCCCTTTTTTGCAGTATTGTAACCTTTAGACTATCTGCCACAACTAAGCTATTGCCCGGAACTGCATATTCATTTCATCAATAAATGTGAGGATTTTATCCCTTCCCATTTTCTTCTCTGTGCTGGTAACATAGTTGGCAGGCAGGAATTCCCATGTTTCCTTCAGTTTGTTCAGGAAAGCTTTGACATTACGGCTCACTTCCAGCTGTGTGGTTTTATCTGCTTTGGTAAATACCAGGCTAAAAGGAACGCGCCATTCTCCCAGCTGGTTTACGAAGTCCAGGTCTAATTTCTGAGGAGCATGACGACTATCTATTAATACAAATACGTTTACGAGGTTTTCACGTTTACGCAGGTAATCTTCTATCATCCGTTCCCACTTTTTCCGTTGTGCCTGGCTTACTTTGGCAAAGCCATAACCGGGAAGATCGACAATGTACCAGTCCTTATTGATGATAAAGTGATTGATTAACTGCGTTTTACCCGGCGTACCGGACGTTTTTGCCAACTTCTCATGGTTGGTCAGCATATTTATCAGTGAAGATTTACCCACATTAGAACGGCCTATAAAGGCATATTCCGGTAAAGTGGCTGGTGGACACTTATCATATTCCACATTACTGATAATATATTCTGCTGATTTAATAATCATAATCTAAGAGTATAATCCGGAAAGCCGAAAGCCTGCGGAAAGTTTTAAAATACAAAAGTACTCCTTATCCCCCTCACATTATCACATTTACACCCTAACTTTGCGGGCTATGTCAGATAAGAAGATAGTGCCATTTGCTACGTCAAATTTAAGCAAGAAGGAACAAATAGCGGAAATGTTCAATGACATTGCCTACCGCTACGATTTTTTAAACCATTTTATGTCCATGGGGATCGATATCCAGTGGCGTAAAAAAGCCTTAAAGAAATTAAAGGATCTGCATCCAAAAAAGATGCTGGATGTGGCCACCGGTACCGGAGATTTTGCCATTATGGCGCATAAGATGCTGCAACCCAATAGTATTGTAGGAATAGACATCTCTGAAGGTATGCTGAACCACGGACGTGAGAAGATCAGCAAACTCGGACTGGGGGATAAAATAACCCTTGAATTGGGCGACAGTGAAACAATAAGTTTTCCTGATAATACGTTTGATGCCATAACAGTGGCGTTTGGCGTGAGGAACTTTGAAAACCTGGAAAAAGGGCTTTCAGAAATGTTAAGAGTGCTGAAACCGGGAGGCAAACTGGTGATCCTGGAGTTCTCCAATCCTACTGTTTTTCCCATTAAACAATTATATAATTTATATTTTCGTTATATTACACCGCTGATTGGGAAATGGATTGCACGAAGCCAGGCCGCTTATAGCTACCTGCCAGAATCGGTAAAAGCATTCCCACAGGGTAAAGAAATGTGTAATATTTTAACTAATACCGGTTTCCAAGCAGTAACATGCAAAAAACTTACATTCGGCATCAGCTCTATTTATTGCGCATCCCGCTAGTACTACTGGTTATCTTATCGATTACCCATGGTGCGAAAGCGCAGACTGTCATGAACATGGAGGAACACGATGCCAAGCCCTATTACTTTGGGATCACTCTGGCAGGGAATAACTCCAATTTCAAGTTGTTTCATGATGAAATTTTTCTGAAACAGGACTCCATTATGGTGGCTGAACCGTTAAAGACCTTTGGCTTTAACCTGGGGCTGCTGGCAAATGTACGCCTGAGCGAATTTTTTGACCTCCGTCTGAATCCTCAGTTATTATTTGCCTCCAAAAATCTGTACTACAAGGAAAACTATCCCAGCCGTGAAACGGTGAAGAATATTGAGTCTATCCTCGTCAGCTTTCCTATACAGGTAAAATTCAAGTCGGACCGTATTGGTAACATGCGTGTATACACTATTGCCGGTTTGAAATATGACTATGACCTTGCTTCCAATGCACGGGCCCGCCGCGCAGAAGACCTTGTAAAGATCAGGGCAGGCGATTATGGTTATGAATTGGGCGCAGGATTTGAATTCTACTTCGAGAGCTTCATATTTTCTCCCGAATTCAAGATCAGCAATGGTATCGGCAATGTACATGTGAAAGATAAAAACCTCCGCTACTCCAATGTAATTGATAAACTGCAATCCCGGATGATTGTGTTTTCTATACATCTGGAAGGATAGAAGACAGTTTATTATCTTTGCGGTTATGCAGAACTACTTAATCCGCAATATATCCGTGGTGAATGAAGGCAAGACCACGGTACAGGACGTATACATCAAGAATGATCGTATCGAAAAGATAGCTCCCCAGCTACAGATCACTGAACAATACACTGAAATAAACGGGGAAGGTAAACACTTACTACCAGGCGTTATTGACGATCAGGTACATTTCCGCGAACCCGGCCTTACACATAAAGCCTCTATCTATACGGAAGCACGTGCAGCCGTAGCCGGTGGTACTACCAGCTTTATGGAAATGCCAAATACACAGCCCGCTGCCCTTACACAGCAATTACTGGAAGATAAGTACGCCATTGCGGCACAGCATTCTCTGGCGAACTATTCCTTCTTCATGGGCGTGGCCAATGATAATACAGAAGAAGTACTCCGGACAAATGAAAAGAAAGACCGCATCTGCGGTGTAAAAATATTTATGGGATCTTCTACCGGGAATATGCTGGTAGATAATTTCATTACGCTGGAACGGATCTTCTCTGGTAGTGAGCTGCTGATAGCAACACACTGCGAGGAAGAGAAGATCATCAAAGCCAACATGGAAAAATACAAACAGGAAGTGGGGGCAGATCACCTTACCGTAGCTTACCACCCGCTGATCCGCAATGAGGAGGCCTGTTTCGAGTCATCCCTGGTGGCTATCCAGTTTGCAAAAAAACATAACTCCCGCCTGCACATTCTGCACATTTCTACAGAGAAAGAATTACAACTGTTCAGTAATATGCTGCCACTGGCAGAAAAACGTATCACCGCAGAAGTATGTGTACATCATCTGTATTTTACCGCTGATGACTATACCCGCTACGGTAACCTGATAAAATGTAATCCGGCTATCAAAGCAGAGCATAACAAACACGGCTTGTGGAAGGGACTGCTGGACGACCGTCTGGATATCATTGCAACAGATCATGCGCCGCATACCTGGGAAGAAAAACAACAACCTTATTTACAAGCGCCATCCGGTGTACCACTGGTACAGCATAGCTTGCTGATGATGCTACAACATGTATCACTGGGTAATATTTCCCTGGAAAAAACAGTTGAGAAAATGAGTCATGCGCCTGCTATCTGTTTCCAGATAAAAGACAGAGGATATCTTCGGGAAGGCTATTTTGCTGACTGTGTAATCGTAGATCTGCAACAGGCGACTATGGTAGATAAAAGTAACGTACACTACAAATGCGGCTGGTCTCCTTTTGAGGAACATACCTTCCCTGCTGCTATTACACATACTTTTGTAAATGGCCACCTGGCATATGAAAACGGTACATTCCATGAATCAGTGAAAGGACAGCGTCTGCTCTTTTCCCGCTAACATTTGTGGAAATTGCGGCTTTCTACATCTATATTCACATAAAATACCTGTGCATGGAATTGGATAAAACAACCTACTATGATCTCTCCATTTTTAACCGTGAAGAAGAATATTCCCTTTTTCATAAACTGGACTTTACGACGACTACTGGTGGGAGGGATTATTTAAGGCAATTGTTTAGTACGCCGTTGAAAGATATTCCATCTATCGAACAAAGACAGCAAACCTTACAATATATCCTCCAGCAGGAAGACAGCTGGCCAACAGAGATCACCAACGGTACCATCGTGGTGATGGAAAACTACCTGGAAGCACAGATCGCCCCTATCAGTAATCCGGAAGGACTTTCCCTGCTGGTAAGTGCAGTACTTACCCGCACTATGTATGCTCCTGATTACGGCTTTATCCAGTTTTCCTTTACACAATTGCTGCATCTACTGAAAGGCTTCCGCGGACTGGTGCGCGGGTTTAATACAGATGCGACACCGAAGGTGTTAAAGCAATTATTAGACAGGGCGCATCACCTGCTCTATCAGAAAGAATTTAATGATATTATTGCGGCAGATGAACAGGGTGCGATCTCTTTTGTGCAGATTCTGCGCTATGATCATTACATCCGTAAAAAACACCGTAAAACCATTTCTGAACTGCTTGAGATTTATCTTAAGCTGGATGCATATTATGCGATGGCGAAAGCGGTGCGTCACTTCAATTTACAGTTTCCTGTTTTTGACGACCAGCCCAAACCTTTTGTGGAACTGGAAAAACTCTACCACCTCATCCTGCCCAAACCAGTATCGTATGATATTGCCTTAAAACCGCAATCTCATTTCCTGTTCCTGACAGGTGCGAATATGGCGGGCAAAACTACCTTTATCAAAGCTGTAGGAGTAGCCGTATTCCTGGCTCATATAGGCATGGGCGTACCAGCACAGCAAATGCGGCTGAGTTTTTTTAATGGTATCTTCAGTAATATCTCCGTAACCGATAACATCTTTAAAGGAGAAAGTTATTTCTTTAACGAAGTACAACGCATCAAGAATACAATCATAAAAATTAATGATAACAGGAAATGGCTGGTACTGATAGATGAAATGTTCAAAGGTACCAATGTGGAAGATGCCCGTAACTGCTCCCTGGCCGTGATCAACGGTTTGCTGCAAAGTACCAGCTGCCTCTTTATACTATCTACCCACCTGTATGAAATTGCGGATGATCTGGAAAAAGCACCTAATATCCGTTTCAAATATTTCGAATCTGAAGTGATAGATGATAATCTTTATTTCACCTACCAGCTGAAAGACGGTATTGCAAAAGAAAAGATCGGTTATCTGATATTAAAAAGAGAAAAAGTATTAGACCTCTTGAAAGAGATTAAATAAACTATGCTATCTTAGTAAGCATAATTTTTCATCCATGATTGTTAAAACCTTTGGCAGCGCCTTACAGGGCGTAGAAGCCATATCCATTGTTATTGAGATCAATGTAGCCACCAAAGGCACAAAATTTTATATTGTCGGGCTACCTGATAATGCCGTAAAGGAAAGTGAACGGCGCATAGAATCTGCTATTACCAATATAGGCTATCGTTTTCCCAGATTCAGAACTGTTGTGAATATGGCACCGGCAGATATCCGGAAAGCCGGTTCTGCTTACGACCTTCCCATCGCACTATGCCTCATTGCCGCTTCCGGACAAATAAACGGCGAACAATTACAACATTATACTATCATGGGCGAACTGTCTCTGGATGGTACCATACTGCCTGTAAGAGGCGCACTGCCGATGGCTATACAAGCAAAGCAGGAAGGTTTCAAAGGACTGATACTTCCGGCACAAAATGCCAGGGAAGCTGCTATGGTGGATAACCTGAACGTATATGGCGTAACTCACCTGAGCGAAGTGATTTCCTTTTTACTGGACCCAGCTTCCCTGCAACCCGTTGTGGTAAATACAAAAGATGAATTCTTCTCCGCCCAACACCATTTTGATATAGATTTTAATGATGTGAAGGGACAATATACCATCAAACGTGCAATGGAAATATCAGCTTCCGGCGGGCATAATGCGTTGCTGATCGGTCCTCCTGGTGCGGGTAAAACCATGCTCGCCAGAAGGCTGAGCACAATACTTCCGCCGTTAAGTCTTCAGGAGGCATTGGAAACGACCAAGATCCATTCTGTGGCAGGGAAGTTGCCGGCTCATGCCTCACTGATCACACAACGTCCTTTCCGATCGCCACACCATACTATCAGTGACACTGCATTGGTAGGTGGTGGTGTCATTCCCCAACCGGGCGAGATTTCCCTCGCGCATAACGGAGTCTTGTTTCTCGATGAACTGCCGGAGTTTCGTCGTAAGGCGCTGGAAGTAATGCGGCAGCCCATAGAAGAACGCAGGGTAACTATTTCAAGGGCGAAAATGTCAGTAGATTTCCCGGCGGGTTTTATGTTGATAGCGTCCATGAATCCATGCCCCTGCGGGTATTTTAATCATCCGGAAAAAGAGTGTACCTGTGCGGGAGGAGTGGTACAACGATACCTCAACAGAGTATCCGGTCCGCTGATGGATAGAATAGATCTTCATATAGAAGTTGCTCCGGTACCTGTTAATTCCCTGCTTGAACATACTACCGGAGAATCCAGTGAGGTCATCCGTCAACGGGTGATAGCAACAAGGGAAATACAGATTCAAAGGTTTGCTGCACACTCCGGGATTTACTGCAATGCACAAATGAGCAGTAAACTCTTACGGCTTTTTTGCACACTGGATAAGCCATCAGAAGATTTATTGCGGAATGCAATGAGCAAACTGAAGTTATCAGCAAGGGCGTATGACAGGATTCTTAAGGTAAGCCGGACGATAGCGGATATGAGTGGGTGTGAGCATATACAGCCCGTACACATTGGAGAAGCGATACAGTTCAGGAGTCTCGATAGAGAGAATTGGTGGGGGTAAATCTCCTGATTTAATTAATTACCATTTAAAACTTCAACAACTATTAGTGCGGATTCCGTAAATTTATTTGCGCTAGCCAAGGCGTTTTCCATGTTGTCCTTATTGGTGCCATTACGACCCGTTTACCCGATAAATTTTAAACCAGAGAAAGAGAAATCATATACAATAATATAACACGTTATCATGCCAAATCTTAAGACAGGCTTATCATTATTATGCTATTTATTACTTTCCTCAGCCTTATCTGCACAGCAGACTCCGTGGAAGGAGGTTGCTCCGGGTGTATGGAAAACCGTTGTAGGTAGTCCCGAATCCTACGATCTGCTAAAAGCATCAGGCGCTGTTCCCGATACGGCTGCCTTAGGCAGAATGCAGCGGGTTGCTTTCCCTTTGTCTCAGAATGAGATCAGTACCACAACTGCAAATAATAAAACATCTCTGCGTTTCCCACTTACCCGGGAAGAGCAGTTGTTTGGATTTGGTCTTAATTTCCAGACTATTTATCAGCGCGGAAAGATACTTCAGTTACATGTAGACCACTATGGCGGCAGAGATAACGGGCGTACACACGCACCCGTGCCGTTTTATGTTTCGTCTAAAGGTTATGGTGTGTTTATAAACTCTGCACGTTATATTAATGTTTATGCCGGCTCAGGAGTGCGGAAAGACAGTAAGAACCCACCTCTGGAAAAAGACAGGAATAAAGACAAAAGCTGGAGTTCCAGACCCTATTCCGATGCTGTGGAAATCCAGGTACCTGCAAACGGGGTAGAAGTATATCTGTTTGCGGGACCTACTGCACTGGATGCAGTAAGGCGTTATAACCTTTTTAATGGCGGTGGTGCTCTCCCTCCTCGCTGGGGACTGGGTTTTACGCAGCGGGTGAAAACATTATATAACGCACAGGATGTAAAAGATGAGGCAGACAGTTTTCTTCTAAAAGGATATCCGCTTGATTATATAGGACTCGAGCCAGGATGGCAAAGCAAATCTTATCCCGGTACGTTTGAATGGGATACAACACGTTACCCGGAACCTGCAAAGTTTGTAAAGGAAATGCTTGATAAAAATATACGACTTAACTTATGGATTAATCCATATGTATCTAAGTCCGCTCCATTTTATAAAAGCATTACTCCCTACACGGGTTCTCATACAGTATGGGTAGGCGAAGTACCAGATTTCACGATGCCGGAAGCAAGAAAAATCTTCTTCGGACAGTTGCAGAAAGATCAGGTAGACATTGGTGTAAGCGGTTATAAAATAGATGAAGTAGACGGATATGATTATTACCTCTGGCCGGATATTGCCACATTCCCCTCAGGTAAAGATGGCGAACAAATGCGTCAGACTTATGGTCTGCTGGCGCAACGCTACAGTGAGGAAATGTACCGCGCAAGAAATCAGAGAACATATGGCCTGGTGCGGGCGTCAAATGCCGGGGCCAACTCTTTTCCTTATGTGATCTATAACGACTATTATAATCATGAAGATTTCATAACGGCCCTAATCAACAGCGGTTATGCAGGTGTATTGTGGACGCCCGAAGTACGGGTTTCGAAAACTGGTGAAGAATGGTTGCGCAGGTTTCAGACAGTAATTTTTTCTCCTATGGCCATGATCAATGCATGGTCAAGCGGAACAAAACCCTGGAGCTATCCTGAAGTAGCAGAACAGGTGAAGAAAATGGCGCTGCTGCGTATGCAGATGATACCGTATTGGTATTCCGAATTTGCAAAATATCATTTCGAGGGCACCCCTCCTTTCAGGGCCATGAACCTGGAAGAAGGGTTTGCACAGGATGTAAAGAAAGAGTCCGGCAATACCAGCCTTGAAGAAAACCCCTATGCAGAAGCAACAACTAAAGAAATAAAAGATCAGTATATGGCAGGCGAATACCTGCTGGTAGCGCCTCTTTTTACAGGACAGAAAACCCGGAAGGTAGTATTACCTAAAGGCAACTGGTACGATTTCTATACAGGTGAGCGAGTAGGAAACGGGGAAGTGATTACCATAACTCCCGGGCTGGATAAGATCCCGGTATATGTAAAAGATGGAGGCATTATACCAATTATGCCGCCTTTGCTCCATGCACCCGCTGCAGGAGAAAAAGTAGATCTTGAAATAAGGCACTTTGGCGAAAAGAATGGATTGTACAAACTTTATGACGACGATGGTGAAAGTTATAATTACGAAAAGGGTGAATACTCCTGGCGTGAAATAAAAGTTGAAAAAGATAAAAACGGAAAATGGAAAGGAACAATCTCCGCTGCCGTAAAAGGCAAGCCAAATACTATAAACAAAATAACATGGAAGTTTATGACAGAAGCAAGTCAGCCACGCTGACAATAGTTCTATCACTGTTTTTGTCGATCTCCTGTTCCGCTCAGTATTTTGGCAACAGTGCATCTGGTAGTTCCTCTCAAAAGGAGATTACCGCCGTTTTGCACGAACAGATTATTAAAGATGCTTTATGGGCTCTGGATCAGAAACCCATAACTGTTACGGCTCAGTCATCTGGCAGAAGTGCAGGAGGCAAACACGACTTCTTTTCCGAAGGCGACTACTGGTGGCCCAATCCCGCAAGTGCCGATAGTCCGTATATCCAGCGCGATGGCATGACAAACCCCGATAACTTTGTTGCTCACCGCCTGGCAATGATCAGGTTCAGCAGGATAATGGGTGCACTTTCTTCGGCTTATAAACTGACAGGAGACAAAAAATATATGAGGCATGCCATTGTTCATTGCCGTGCATGGTTTTTAGATACTGCTACCAGGATGAATCCTAATCTTTTATTTGCCCAGGCTATTAAAGGAAGACATACAGGAAGAGGGATAGGTATTATTGATACCATTCATTTTATGGAAGTTGTGCAAGGCCTGATGGCAATGAATGGAGTGGAAATTTACGATAAAGAAGCTATCGCCGGAATTAAAAGCTGGTTCGAACAATACCTGCAATGGCTTACCACCCATCAGTATGGTAAGGATGAAATGAATGCTGCCAACAATCATGGCACATGCTGGGTAATGCAGGTTTCCTGTTTTGCAAAGTTCACCGGCAATAAAAAGATAATGGATTTTTGCCGTGATCGTTATAAAAATGTGCTGCTTCCCAATCAGATGGCTGCTGATGGAAGCTTCCCACAGGAACTTAGAAGAACAAAGCCTTATGGTTATTCTATTTTTAACCTTGATGCTATGGCCACCGTTTGCCAGATCCTTTCAGATGATAAAGACAATCTGTGGACATATACCACTTCCGATGGAAGGTCTATGAAGAAAGGTATAGAATTCATGTATCCTTTTCTTGCCGATAAAAGCAAATGGCCTTTTAAAAACGATGTGATGTATTGGGATGAATGGCCGGTAGCTCAGCCTGCACTGGCTTTTGGAGCAATTGCTTATTCAAATGAGGACTGGCTTAATACCTGGAAGCGTTTAAAGCATTCGCCAACGGTAGAAGAAGTTATCAGAAATTTACCTGTTCGTAATCCACTTATCTGGATAAACTGATTATCCAAACGAAATTAAAATAACGGTTAGGGCAAAACCGCTGTGATGATAAAATTTCATTTAAAATAGCAACGGCTGTTCTCAATGCAGAACAGCCGTTGCTATTTGAGAATTACTGATCAAATAGAAATTAGAGGAAGAAACTAATTCGCTCCCTTTGTTAAAATGGACAGAAGCGAAAATATACAGCCACCTCATATTTGTAGAAGCTATACAGTTCATGAGCTCTACAATTATGCAGGCACTTCCTCCTTCTTATACTCTTCCGCCAGTTTCTTCTGCAATTCACCGGGCACAGGGGCATATTCTGCAAACACAGCTTTAATCTTTGCCTTCCCCTGGGTAACATTCCGCAGCGCAGCATATAATTTATCCAATTCTGCCTGCGGCGTACGGGCACGGATCACCTGATAGTTATTATGTGTATCCATCCCTGTTATAATGCTTCTCCGGGTTTGGAGTTCGCCCATGATGTCCCCCATCATGCTATCGGGGGCTGTAGTTTCCACATCAAACACGGGTTCCAGCAACTGGGGATCTGCCTGATGGAAGGCATCACGGAATGCCATCATACCAGCTATTTTGAAAGAAATATCGTTACTATCTACAGGGTGCATTTTACCGTCGTATACACTTACCCGTATGTCCCGCACATATGAACCGGTAAGTGGTCCTTCATGCATTTTTTCCATGATCCCTTTCAGGATGGAAGGCAGAAAACGGTTGTCAATAGCACCACCTACAATGCAATTATTGAATACCAGTTTACCTCCCCAGGCAAGATCTATTGTATCGGTATCGCGTATAGGGTAATCCTTTAATGGAGGCATGCCTTCATAATAAGGTTCTATCTTCATATATACTTCACCGAATTGTCCTGCTCCGCCGGACTGCTTCTTATGCCGGTATGTGGACATTGCCTGCTGGCGGATCGTTTCACGATAAGGGATTTTCGCAGGCAGGAACTCCACTGGCATTTTATAGATGTGTTCCAGTCGCCAGCGGATCAGCGCAAGGTGCAGTTCTCCCTGTGCATGCAGGATTACCTGCCGGAGTTCTTTGTTGTATTCTATTTCAAGGGTAGGATCTTCCATGTGAATTTCTGCCAGCACCTCTCCTAGTTTTTCATCATCCGACTTATTAACCACTTCTATGGCTACCCGCACTTTTGGAGGCGGAAATTCGATGCCGGCTATCTGTTTGCCAAATTGCTTATCACATAAAGTATGATTGGTAAATGTATTTTTCAGTTTAAGTGTACAACCGATATCGCCGGAGCGTAGCACTTCTACGGAGTTACGGTTCCTGCCATCTGCGATGAACAGCTGGTTGAGGCGTTCTGCGGTATTCCCTTTCTCATTGTACAATTCTATACCTGGTTTTATTTCGCCGGAAAGTACTTTAAAGAATGACAGGCGGCCGATATGTGGTTCCAATAATGTTTTGAAGACAAACAATACCGGAGGGCGGGCAGGATCGCAGGGAACAGGGTCACCTTCTTCTGTATGTTCCGGCGGCATCTCTATAGCAGCAGGCGCTACATTATCAATAAATCCCATCAGTCGGCCAGAGCCCATATTGTTCACCGCCGAAAGGCAGAATACCGGGAATACCTGGTGTTTCAGCATCCCTATTTTCAGTCCCTCCCTAAGTTCATCTTCATCCAGGTTCCCTTTCTCAAAATATTGTTCCATCAGGGTATCATCATTTTCTGCTGCTTTCTCCACCAGCTCATTATGCAGGCGTTCTGCAGTTTCCATTTCACTGTCTGGTATAGGCAACTTCTCCGGTTTGCCTCCGCCGGCAGGAAAACGGTACAAGGTCATTTTGAGGAGGTCGATCACACTGTTAAATCCGGGCCCCTGGTTTACAGGGTATTGCATGACGGTTACGGCGGACCCAAGAGTACGACGGGCATCTTCTACAGTAGATGTAAAGTTGGAAAATTCTGTATCCAGCTGATTAACAGCCAATATGGTGGGTTTCTGGTATTTATCTACATAATCCCATATCAGCTCTGTTCCCACTTCCACCCCATGTTGTGCATTCAATAGTAAAACGGCAGTATCGCAGACGCGGATGGCAGAAATTACTTCTCCGATAAAATCTTCCAGTCCGGGGGTATCAATAATATTGATTTTACAGTTTCGCCACTCTGTATGCAAACAGGTGGCGTATACCGAGCTTCCCCTTTCATGTTCAATTTCGTGGTAGTCCGAGACAGTATTACGTTCTTCTATTGTACCGCGGCGGGGAATAATACCAGCTTCAAATAACATTGTTTCGCACAGGGTCGTTTTACCGCTCTTGGCGGCACCCAATAGTACGATGTTCCTGATGTGTTTCTCATCATAGGTCTTCATAATAAAAAGATTAAGTATGTGACGGGCGGGGTAGCCGCATCGAGATTAAGTAAACGTGGAAATGCCGTTTTTGTGAACTCTGCCGGTGCGAAAATAGCTGTGTAACCGATTCTTCCTATTAAGTTACTTCATTTTTCTGAGTACTGAATCAATATAATATGTTGCAACATCAACTTAATGTACCTTTGCAACCTAGATTGTTTTAAGCATGAAATTGTTTTTGCATTATTTGAAAAGTTACAGGTGGCTAATTGTACTCGCACTGTTGCTTGCCACCGTTAACCAGGTGTTTTCTTTACTGGATCCATACATCTTCGGTAAGATCATTGATCTTTTTGCTTCGCATCCGCATAACACCGGGAAAGGTATACCACGTCCGCAATCGGAGTATATTAACGGGGTGATGTGGTTATTACTGGCTTCTATTGGCGTAGCCATGGTATCGCGTATTGCCAAAGCCTTCCAGGATTATTTCGTGAATGTGATCATTCAGAAATTCGGGGCAAAGGTATACACCGATGGATTACGCCATTCATTACGGCTCCCTTATCAACAGTTTGAAGATCAAAGGAGTGGAGAAACGCTGGCGGTCCTTCAGAAGGTAAGGATTGACTGTGAGAAGTTCATCACCTCTTTTGTGAACGTACTGTTTGTAGCAATGGTAGGGGTAGTATTCGTGATGGTCTATGCATTCCGCGTACACTGGAGCCTGGTATTTGTATACTTCGGCGGATGTCTGTTATTGGGCTGGCTGATGAATGTACTTAGCCGGAAGATCAAAACGATCCAGAAAACGATCGTAAAGGAAACCACCATGCTGGCAGGTGCCACTACGGAGTCCCTGCGTAATATTGAACTGGTAAAAAGCCTGGGGCTCACCAACCAGGAAATCCGCCGGCTCAATTCCACTACTATCCGCATCCTGATGCTGGAACTAAAAAAGGTAAGGAGCATCCGCAGTATCAGCTTTGTACAGGGAACTTTTGTGAACTTCCTCCGGCAGGTAATCCTGTTTATGCTGTTGTACCTGATTTATAAGGATACAGTAACTGTAGGACAGCTCTTCACGCTCCAGTTGTATTCCTTCTTTATATTCGGTCCCTTACAGGAGCTGGGCAATATCATCCTCTCTTACCGTGAGGCACAGGTATCCCTGCTGAATTTTGAAGGGATTCTGAATACGCCGGTAGAAGAAATGCCGGTAAATCCGGTGCAGATCAACCAGATAGATACCCTCACATTTGAGCATGTAGGATTCAAACATCTGACTGCTGCTACCAAAGCATTGGAAAATATCAGCTTTAAAGTTAATGTTGGCGAAACAGTGGCCTTTGTAGGACCATCCGGCTCCGGTAAAACCACCCTTGTAAAACTGCTCGTGGGTTTATATTCCCCACAGGAAGGACAGATCGATTACAATGGTGTAAGCAGCACTCAGATAGATATTGAAGAATTACGCTACCAGATTGGATTTGTAACACAGGATACACAACTCTTTTCCGGTAGTATCAAAGAGAATATGCTATTTGTGAATCCGCGCGCTACAGACGATGAGATCCTGCAAGCGCTGAAACAGGCCAGCTGTGACTCCCTGCTGGATAGAGCCGATAAAGGACTTGATTCCATGATCGGTGAAGGCGGGATTAAGATATCCGGTGGAGAGAAACAACGTTTGTCTATTGCCAGGGCATTGCTGCGTCGCCCGCGGTTGCTGGTATTTGATGAGGCCACTTCTGCGCTGGACTCTATCACAGAAGAAGCAATTTCCACTACTGTAAGACAAGTGACGGCCAGCCGTGAACATATCACTGTAATGATTGCACACCGGTTGTCTACCATTATGCATGCAGACCGTATATACGTACTTGAAAAAGGACGTATCATTGAAACAGGAACTCATGCCAACCTGCTGTCGGAAAAAGGATTGTATTATGCGATGTGGAGACAGCAGATAGGGGAACGTTACTCTACATCAGGAGTTAGCTAAAAAGTAGGATAAATTTTTATTTGAAGAGCCTGTATAATCACTATACAGGCTTTTTAAATTTATCTTTGCGCTATGAGTAAAAAGCGACCGAATTATCTCCTGAGCCTATTAGGTATGAAATGCCCACATTGCCGTAAAGGTCACATGTACAATACCAAAAACCCTTTTCACTGGCGCTTATCGAAGATTTTTGACATGCCTGAACGTTGCCCCGTTTGTGCACAGAAGTTTGAACTGGAAGCCGGCTTCTGGTTTGGTACCGGTTATGTGAGTTATGCTTTAAGTGTAGCTCTTTCTGTAGCTACGCTTGTTGCTTATTGGGTGCTAATTGGTATCTCCTGGCAGGATAACAGTATTTTTATCTGGCTGGGGGTGAACGGCTTTTTGCTGGTAGTTTTACAACCCTGGCTGATGCGCATTAGCAGAGTAATCTACCTCTACTTCTTTGTATATTATGATGAGAGTACAGCAGATCTCCCGGAAAAATAATATTCATTGCACGACTTTTGTAATACTCCCTGCAAAAGATCTATCATGCAACGATCACTCATATTGTACATTCTGGCAACTACATTGCTGACCAGCTGTGTATCATCTGCCTCACAGGAAAGCTCCGCCGACAGCTCCAGTGTAATAACCGGTGCCAGGAACGAAGCCGTTAAACAAATAGGCGCAGATACTACGTCTTTAGTTTCGGATTCAACTACTCTCAGGCCACAGGCTGGCCCCTACTCGCCTGAATGTTATAAGGCGATTACTGATATTGTGTTAAGCTCCAGTTTTAAATCTGATGATGCTAAAAAGGAAAATATCAAAGTGAGGATAGACAGGCAGATAAACAGTAAACTCATTATACAACTCTTTGCCAGCGAAAAAGACCATGAATCCACCCTGGGATGGTTAAGACTGGATAAGGCTAATGAGAAACTGGAAGATATCACAATAGATCCGGACAAACCGGTATTACTTGATTATGATAAGACTTTAATAAGTGCATTAAGACAACATTGCCCGTAAAAAAATATCAATAAAAACACCGACTCCGTAGACTCCCTGTTTATAATATTTAACAGAAGAATCTACGGAGCCGGATTTTATACATGTCCCCCTTAATTACTTAAAATCTATTGGTATTGTTACTTTCACGCTGAAATTCCTCCCCATATTGAATACTCCATTACGACCAGTCACTTCATTTTCAGGACCATATTTCAAACGGCTCAGGTGATTCTGGTAGGCCACATCAGTGATGTTATTGGCAGCCAGGTGTAAAGAGAATAATACTTTATTGTTTTTGTTTACAAAGTCAGTCCCCAATCCTGCATTAAACAAAGTATAACCAGGTGTGGCAGTTTCTGTCTGATAAGCATAGAATACATCATTCTGCGCAAAGGTTTTATCCATTTCGATGCCGATGTAGGCATTCTGCATAACACCTCCTACCTTTTTAAATTTCCCTTTCAGTTCTGATAACCAGCGACCAGCAGGAATATTAGGCAGATATTTAGTAGAGTCGGTGGCATTGGGAGAGATTGCCTTTACATAAGAAACTGTGTTCTCAAAATGCAGCCAGTCGATCGGATGCGGATGAATATCCAGTGTAAATTCGCCACCATACAAGTTAGCGGTGCTCTGCTGATATTTGAAAGCGCTATATCCTTCACTATTATCTACGGTAGGAATGGAATCATTACCCGCAGCATTCTGCAATTTACGACTGTAGATGAAGTTGGATATATGATTATAGAATACACTGGCAGCTACCGATACATGTTCTGAATTAAAATCCACACCGGCATCTCCCTGCGTACTTACTTCGGGTTTCAGATCATTATTGCCGTACTCATACTTGATGGTTCCTTCATGTACCCCATTGGCAGCCAGTTCGGAAATATTAGGAGCCCTAAAACCACGTGCAGCATTCAGTTTCAATGTAACCTTATCACTGGCAGCATAACTGAATCCAACACTCCCGGAAATGTTAGAGAAGTTTTTATCGAGACTGCTGAATTTAGTTTCACCACCTGTACCTACGGGTTTGCCATCATCATCCAGAGAAAGTGATTTTGTTTTCATAGAACGGTTATCGAACCGCAGTCCACCACTCAGAGTAAGTTTATTAAATGTTTTACTGGTAACCGCAAACACACCTGCATCAAACAAGTCATAAGCAGGAATCAGGAATTCCTTACTGGAAGAAATATCGTTATGCTGCTGCATACCATTTACGCCAATGGTTGTTTGCCAGCCCTTCATTTCCGGAAGGAAATATTTCAATCCGTAATTGAACGTATTTAATTTCAGGTATAACCCTGCCTCATTGGGGCTTAATACATCTTCAAATTCCTGACGACGGTTCCACTGGTAACCCAGAGTTAATGCAAGACGTCCCCCATTATTCAGATAAAGATTATTATCCCATACCAATTTCTGGTGATTGATCTGCTGACGGGGTAAGCCTAAGCTGTAAGATTTGAAATCGCTATTGGTAGCTACGGCTTCATCTTCTGTACCATTGTTATTAACTGGTTTAATAAATTTGCCTTCTGCATTACGTTCTCCTTCTACAATACCGAGGTGCTGATTAAAAGAAGTAAAACTCAGGCTGGAAGATCCCCAGCTTTTATTAAGACCGATTGCAGCTCCAAAATTGGTGTTATTAAATCCGGAGCCATACACATAACCGTCGTATTTATTCTGATAGTCGTGCGCCCATTTCTGAGTACCATATACACTCCAGTTAAAACCGTTCTGGTTACCGGCGATATCAGCGTGATAAGCGATCTGACCGTTATTGGAGAGATAGTTAGCGGCCACATTTCCTTTGATATGACCAAGTGGCACCGGACCAGGCGGCACGATATTCACCACACCTGCCAGTGCATCAGAACCGTATACCAGTGAAGCGGGACCCTTCAGCACTTCCACTTTGCTGACGTTATAATCATCCACCTCAATACCATGTTCATCCCCCCATTGCTGTCCTTCCTGGCGAATGTCATTACTTACAACCACTACGCGGTTGTAACCTAATCCGCGAATGAAAGGTTTGGAGATAGCCGGACCTGTAGTCAGCTGACTAACACCCGGTAATTTAGCGATAGCATCTATGATATTGGTGGAGATATTGGCATCAAGATAATCCCTTCTTACAATACTTACTGGTGTAGGTGTTTGTTTTAAGGTAGTAGCCATGCTCACACCGGTAATTACGACTTCATTCTTTTCTATCAGTGTTTCGGACAGATAGATATCGAGAGTTGTAGAACCATTGATCTGAGCAGCCTGCGTAAAAGCAGCATACCCGATATAATGAGCTTCTACAAGGTATCTTCCTTTTGGCAGGTTTTTGATGGTGTAATGGCCCTGTGCATCAGCCGAAGCACCTACATGAAGATCCGGCAGGTAAATAGTAGCGCCGGGTAATGGGGTGTTTGATGATTTATCCCTAACGGTTCCGCTTAATGTATTATCGGCAATTTCGTCCGGTATGTTTAAAGCAGATGCCGCTGGCAATACCAGCATCAATACGGCGATTGCTCCTAATATAGAGACACGTAAATAGTGCATAAAAAGTCTTATTTATATTTTTTGTGCGGACTGGCATCATGTCCGCTGTACGCGAATAATTAAAAAGCAGGTATAGCCTGCTCCGGAAAGAGTAAATGGGTAGAGGTTTATGCGACAGGAGGTGCGCGGAGCGATAATGCCCTGAATGGAATATACCTGACAACAGGCATAAATGGTGAAGCGTAATTCCAGATGATATGCTGTACGGATACCTGGTAGAAAGCGGTTACGTGTTCGTAAGGTTCCGGTTCTATCTGGAGGTAAGCACAATGCTGGTGTTTAGCTGAAAACGCGGTGATATCATGAGATATGGTAGTATCTTTTGTATCATGATGTTCCAGGAACTGGTGAATAAACTCCCTGGGGATAGTATTAAATGTAAATACACCCAGGAGCGTGACCGCCAATATTTTATATAGAAAGTTCTTCTTCACCAGTTATTAAGACGAAGACAAAGGTAAGAAAATTAACTTATTTGCAACAATGTTGAAAAAAGGAAACTCCCGGTAAAGCAATTCACTTCACCGGGAGTTTCTTTATAATTATATTTTCTTACTTCACTTTTAACATAGTTCTTACCTGTTGGTAAGGACCATTCTGCAAACGGGCATAATAAGTACCAGTAGCCAGTTGTTGTGCATCAAATGAAAGAGTGTATTCTCCGGCTGCCAGGATCTTATTTACAGGTACGCCGATAAGGCGGCCCATGGTATCAAAGATCTGGATCATAGTATGTCCGCCTTTGCTTTTATATTTCAATGTTGTAGAATCAGCAAAAGGATTCGGATAGTTGGTGATCAGATTCTTGCTGCCGTTGTTAACATCATCGATAGCAGTGATCGTACCGCACGCGATGCCATTTACGATAGGCAGGCGCTGGTAATCTTTCAGCAGAATGGTTTGCAGGGTGGTGTTATCCACACAGAACCATTGTTCCAGCAGGGATGCATATACGGAACGGAAATCGTACTGCATAGGCATGTTATCGTTCACTGAAGTAGCATCCGGGATGGTGGGTGAGGCACCCAGTACCCCCTGGAGTACATAATCTCCAAAAATGATCATAGGAGCAGCAGCACCGTGGTCGGTACCCATACTACCATTTGATTTTATACGGCGGCCGAATTCTGAGAAGGTCATACCGGTAACGCGGCGGGACACTTTCAGACCGGTAAGGTCATCCATAAATGCTTTAACGGCAGAAGACACACGTCCCAGCAGTTCTGCGTGATAACCGGTAGTGTTATCTCCACCTTGAGTCTGACTGGCATGCGTATCAAAATAACCGATGCTTACCATATAGAGGCGGGTTTTTAAACCACCGGCAATAAGGCGGGCAACTATTTTGAGCTGGTCTGCCAGGCCATTATGATCCGGATAAGCACCCTGGGCAGTCACCTTAGATGCAGCCGCTTTGATAGCATCTGCAAACTTGTTGGTTTGCCGGGCTATAGTACGGATATATTCCAGTTCTATCCCCGCGTGTGTATTAGGCACGGGGTCCTGCACACCATCTATCAGATTATAAAAGTCTGTAGAGCTGGTGATAGCAATACCCATGTTGGCATCAGGTCCCTGGAAAGCCGGGGATACGATAGAGCCTATCTGGATAGCCAGCGGATCTGTCTCCTTATCATTAGGATAATTATCCGGGAAATCGGGGTGATCTGTAGCCAGGTAACGGCCAGCCCAACCGGTCTGTAATACCTGGTTGGAATCGGAACCCGTTAACCATATATCTGTAGCACGGAAATGCGAATAATCCGGTGAAGGATAGCCCACACTTTGTACGATGCACACTTTTCCATCATCATACAATTCCTGGATACCTTTCATCGCTGGATGAAGGCCTGTTTTAATATTATTGATCAGTGGCAGTACCTTGCCTTCAGGGATGGCAATATTGGTACGGGCTGCCTGGTATTTATCGTATACATCCAACGGAACAACCATGTTCAATCCATCATTACCACCAGCAAGCTGGATCATGACGAGCACATGGTCATTATCTGCAGCAGCTTCCAGAGCAGCCAGCAGCGACGATGAACCAAAAGCTTTTACGGCAAACCCATTTATGAATGTGGGTAGTACGGCGGCCGGTGCGGTATATTTAAGAAAGTCTCTGCGTTTCATAGTAATAGTATAGGTCTTTCTAAGATCAGGCTAATTGATATTCAGACAGGTCCATAATGTACTTATAGAGCGTTTGCAAGCGGCTTTCTATGATCTGTTGATAGCTAGCATTGCCGGGATTGGATTTATAATCATTCCAGGCATCAGTCCAGTAATAGTCGCTGTCCGGATTCTGTCCGCTGAGTAATATGGTATTTTTAAGCCAGCTACGTGTAGCATCAGATACATCTATACGATACAGAATATCGAGAGAATCTTTTACAAGTGCAACAGGATCTGAAGGTGCAGAGAGTTGATCTGCAAAGGCCAGTACATCAATTTTGAGGCCTTCAAAACCGCCGGCGCTAACTAGGCTGTCGCTTAACCGGTTACGTTTAGGCAGTGTATCGGTATTGATCCACAATTCATGAAATTGCGGTTCCTGGTAGTAAGCATCCCAACCGGCAACAGTAGGCGGTTGTCCGATGTCCTGCAGCATTTTCGCCATATAGTCACGCATGGTATCCCAGGCGGTATAGGCATCCATGTAGGCAGTCGGGAACTTAACACCAAATTCACGGCACATACCCACAGTAAAGTCTACCGGACTTTTAATCAGGCAGGACATATTTAACGGATCATAAAAATGTTCGCTTTTAAATAATGCCCTCAGTACAGGAGCGATTTCAAAACCACTATTACGGAAAATGTCTGCCAGTGGAGAAATCACATTCGTTTCTACCGCATCATCTATCAGATAGTATACGAAGAAGCGGTATAATTTCCGGCAGATATGTTTTGCCACTTCATTGGCGGAAAAGATAATATCCAGCAGTGAGTCCAGCTCAGTAGCACCAGCCGGCCCTGTTTGACCGGAAACCTTTTTATTCAGATAGAAGTCTGAGAATTCTTTATTGGTAATTTCGTGTTGTGTAGTGTCAAAGTAGCTGGTCATTGTAACAGGATCCACTCTGAAACCGGTTAGCACGCGCGCTGCAGCTCTTACATCCTCCTCTGTATAATGAGAACCAGATCCTTTCCCTACAGTAAACAATTCCTGCAACTCACGGGCATAGTTTTCATCTGCCACCTCTTTACCATTCAGATTACCATTCAGGTAAATCAACATAGCAGGATCCAGGGTAACCGCTTTCACCAATGCCTTGAAATTACCCAGGCCATTTGCACGAAACATGTTATTGTACCTATATAGAAGACGGGCATCAAGCACCTTATCTGCTTCTGTTGAGAAGTGGTTATTCCAGAAGAGTACCATTTTTTCCTGGATACTTCTACCCTGTGACAGCATTACGCTTAACCACCATGCCTGGTAGGTAGGGCGTCTCATTTTATCCAGATCAAGATCATCTGTTGCTGCAGGTGGCGGAGCTGAATTTACCCAGGTAGCTCCTGGAGCAATCCCCGTAATATCATCACCATAAGTATTTAAAGGAGAGGTAGATACTGTTGTTATAGTTGTTAACAGCGCTTCTACTGCCTGGTCCATTCCGAGTCCTTTGCACCATGCCACGTCTGCAGGAGTAGCCCCAAACATAGTACGTTTAAGCAAATGTACAGCCTGACCAGTATCAAATGTACCGGTATAAGCTCCAACACCGGAATCAGTACGGCCACCGGTAATATTCGCTTTCACCGCTTTCTGGCGCTGAGGAGATAGCGTAAGGAATTGTCTGCGATCCATAAAAATGATATGGTTATATAATTATTGGGATAAATTAAAGATAATATAGGCTTTCACACAGGTCCCCAAAAGTTCCAGGTACCAAATTAATAAAAAGTTTAATTTATTGGAATTATTTTATTGGTAAAAGGGGGTATGTAAACGTAGTTAACCTGGAGAATTTAATTAAAAGCATGATTATCAACACAAAGTACAAGAAAAATTCATTCCCGCCATCCTGGTAATCTGATACCGGAAAGTGATGTAACCCGGATCCTGGATCAACGAATCCCCTCTGTAAACTTCAAACAGGATTATTTAACCAGGAAGTGACATTGACTGTACAGATGTTTCTATATGCTTATAAGCTGCTAGGCCTCTTCCTATAAGGTTCTACCTAGGTTTATATAAGCTTAGCTTATAGGAACCTTATAAGAAGGTTATAGGAAGGTAGGTAGCAGCTTATAAGAAAAGAGGATTTATACAGTACCATAACAGGTTTCAGGGTGATGAAAAGGCGAAAAACGGGGTATTTGAGGCAAAAAGAGGGAGTATGACCATCTCCCTCTTTCTTATTAAATGATTATGTATAGAATTTAATACCGGAACAATCTTAGCCGAAAGTAGTCAGGCCTTAAGATCCTAATAGTCATCCAGTTTTGAGTAAACACCTCTGTCAGCAATAACATTTAATCTTTTCAACATTGCTGGCATATCAACTCCCTGTTTTTTATATTCTGCCTGTACCGCTTCTTTTGCTTTATTTAATGCAGCTGCATTTTCCCATAAGGCGACAGTAATACAAATCAGATTCCCATTCTCATCTGTACGCTCATATGCAGCATCTTCAATAAATCCGGGTAACTGTTTAATGAAGTTCCGGTTAATACGTACCCTTTCATAAAACTCATTCTTCGCATTGGCGGGCACCAGGAACTTATCAATGAAGCGAACATTGTCCTTACCTGATTTCCTGGCTAACAAGGTTAAATCAAGTGGTAATACCTCTAACTCCTGTTGGAACCCTAAACGGTCTGTCAGAATATACGTATCCGTTACTTTACCATCATTCAATTCATAAATACCAATTCCATCATTTGTAATCAGTTTACCTGTTGCCGCAATATTTCTAAATGACGCAGTATGAGTGCCATGTAACTTCCATCTTACAACTACCTTATTTCCTTCACCGATCAGGTCCTTTATTTCCCACTGCATATCTGGAAAAGCCTTTATAAGTGGAGTAACATTTTCTTCAAATCCGGCGGCGCCTTTCTTCCCCTGAACACCTATATAATCTTCAGATATGAAATCGCTGAGTAAGGCCATGTTTCTCTTATTCAGAGATTCTTCATACAGTTTCCGTATTACTTCTTTGTTTCTTTCCATGTTAGATTTATTATTAGTTAATTGGGCATCAGAGATCACGGGGATCATTAGAATAGCTAATATCAGAATTGATTTCATTGTTTTTTTTTACAAAAGTAGCTATGGCTCAAAAGGGAGGATTGTAAAAAATCATTGATCTTTTATGGGAACAATAACGTCCAGATATAGATAAACAGAATTCATCTGAAAATTTGGAAAATCTGAATTTTATTGCTAATCTTGTTTCATTGCCAACCATGTGGCAGCCCGGCCTGTGGGATGTTATAGTATTTGTGCCTGACTCGGTATAAATCCATGGAATATCGTTGACCTGTTTACCAGTAAATAACTTTTATATCCCGTTTATTGCCATCCTGAAGGAGTTTGACTATGCTGATGTAATCATTAAATAATAGGGATTGGGGCTTGGGACAGGCGACAGCCTATTTATTAAAATTCAAATTCATTATGATAAAACAGTTAAGTATATCCCTGACTTTTATGCTTTCAGCACAGCTGCTTTTTGCTCAGAAAGAATTACCTGTAATCAGAGCGACTGGAAAAAGTGTAAACATACGCGATGGGAATAACTTCAAAAAAAATGGCTGGACAATTGCACCTGAAATAAAACCGGATATCTATTTCACAAAACCAATTCCAGGAAAAACCAAAAAGGTTACATTTTATACTGATATAGATTCCATTTCATTTGATGTTAAAACAAACTCACATTTCCTTTTTAATATCGTACTCAATAATAAAGACACAGCATTAACAGGCATAATGCCATCCTATGATACTTTGGGTATACTGAAGAGAGCCGGTAAGTATAATTATTCAGAAAAAAGAGACTTACCTGCATTCACTTATCAATCTGCAGATAATCCGAATCTTCAGGCACTTAAAAAGGCATTTAACCTGGACTCTATTGCAGGAGGAGGCAATGAGGCGTCTAAAATTTTAAACTTATTACACTGGATCCACAATTTAGTACCACATGACGGGAACCATGGTAATCCAGCTTCGATGAATGCAATGGATATGATCGCAGTTTGTAAGAAAGATCAAAGAGGATTAAACTGCAGAGGGCTGGCAATGACGTTAAATGAATGCTATCTATCCCTGGGAATCAAATCAAGATATGTTACCTGTATGCCAAAGGATAGTTTAGGCGTTGACAATGATTGCCATGTAATCAATATGGTTTATTTAACTCAACAGAAGAAATGGATATGGATTGACCCCACTAATGATGCTTATGTGATGAATGAAAAAGGAGAACTGCTGGGTATAGAAGAAGTAAGAGCAAGAATCGTCAACAATAAGCCATTAATTCTTAATCCGGAAGCAAACTGGAATCATAAAGTGTCTTACACAAAAGGATATTATTTATACAGCTACATGGCCAAAAATCTATATCTACTGGAAACCCCTTTAAATAGCCAATTTGATTTGGAAACAAGGCAGGCCGGGAAAACTATCAACTCTGTACAACTTATCCCTTTAGACTCTAAAAAATCACTTGACAAATCCGTAAGTACAAATAATACAACCAAAGTAACCTGGGTAACATATAAAACCAACAACCCGGATTATTTCTGGCAGGTACCATAAGGACGCTCTCCTTCCCTAAAAAACACCACTTAAATGTATCATAAAATTTTTCTTGAAATAATTTTATGATACATTTACTATAGCAGCAGCCACATGCTTTCCTTGAAATAATTTTGCACTAAAACATTGTATGTTAAACTGATTACACCTGAATCATTATACTACAATAAAGGCTGATTTAGTTATATGAATATATGGTATATGAAGGGACCTCATAAAAAATATTTAATTAACAAGTTAAGGGGTGGAAGGATAAATGAACGAGGGAATACATTCGAGAATTATTATGCATGTTATAAAATCATGCAAATTACGCATGCATTTCCTTTACAACTTCATGACTTCCTGATATCAAGTCAGGCAACTTCCTTTGTGGATGATCTTTATATAAATGATGTAAAGGAGAAAAATGAATCATTCTATCAATTAAAGATGGGGAACGATTTGTCCTGGGGAACAAAATTCCAATCCCTGTTCTTTGACTTTAATAAGCAGAAGAATATACTTCAATATCGCAAAAGGAAATTTAAACTTTATCTGGTAGTAGGATGTTCAATTGTATTTGAGAAAATGAAGAAGTCCTTACCTGCAAAATTAAAGAAGTGTACCATTATAGAATATTTCCCTTCTCATCATTCAATTAATTCTCAACTAATCAACAATTCTCAATTTAGAGATGTAGTATCTCATTTATGCGCTTTAAACGATCTTAATAAACTTGAGGCTCTTGCCTCTTGTATTCTCGGAGCCTGGGGTTCAACAAATAAAAACAACATTCCAATTTCCGATATTTTAAATCGGGTAAGAAATATGGGGTATTCATATTTAAAAAGTGATATACCTTTGTATATATCCCCAACTTTAGATAGTATTCTTCGTAATATCTCAGGGTTTAGCTACGAAATTAAAAATGGATATTTCAGCTGGACATATGGCACTGCAGACAGCGGAAGTATACCTAATTCAATAGATTCAACAGAATTTCGTAATATTGAATCAGAGATCATAAAAGAAGTACCTAAAACATTTGATGACCTTGAAAAGATAATGGCTTGATTATGAGACAACTGAGTGAACATGCCGAAGGTTCTATAATTGTTCAGGATCTATTGAACAAACTAGCTGATTTCAATACTACTCCTGTAGATTATGCTCAATCTTTTTATCATCTTGGGGAAATTTTATCTGATATCATTAAAAAGAAATTTGATATTTCTAATTCTAAAATAACAATTGCTTGTTCTTCTGAAGATGCAGACTGGTTATCCAAAGGGATTCTGGATCATACACAAAATGCACATACATCATTAGCTGTATTTTGGAATTTAAGAGTAAATCCTTTTGACAAAAAAGATATAACAATCGCTCCTATCATTAAATCATATATTGAACCAACAGATCGTATTGATTACCTGATAATATGTAAATCAATAATAAGTACATCCTGTGTTATCAGGACTAATCTTACTTATTTAATTGAAAAAACTCAACCCAAAAAGATAATTATTGCTTCACCGGTATTGTTTGCAGATGCTATTTCCAACTTATCTAAAGAGTTTTCTTCAGACATTAGTAGCAGATTTGAATTTTTATATTTTGCTACCGATAACCAATTAAATGAAGCAGATGAAGTTGTACCTGGTATTGGCGGATCTGTTTATAAACGCTTAGGTTTGGAAGATCAGTTTAAGAAAAATAAATACATTCCTGATATTGTCAGAAAACGTAGAGCTTCCATGAAATAAAAAGGCATTTTTATTCTAGCGAGCATTAAGCATACTTTTCAATCTATCCCTTTGATAACCCCGTTTGAATGAGAAGATCTTTTGTTCTCTTTCCTTCTGAGCCGTATATGTAATAAGGGAATGAATTTTTGCCAGCAATAATTCCAGACCATTAAGATCAGAGAGATCCTTCTTTATATCTGCTTCCTCCAGTAAAAGATCGATGATTGCATCAACGTTTCTGTAATCTATGTTTTCCTTATTAACAAACTCTTCAAGTTCTGTTACACTTAAATTGTTGAAGATATTTTTGTCCTTGAACTTTGTCGCATTAAATGCCTGATGAATATTTTCCAGTGCCTTTCCCGGGTTACTCTTTTTAAAAGCTAATACCGCTTCTAATGCTCTGTTCAAGTCTTCAACTCGTTCCAGGATATAGTCTTTGGGCATAAAAGTAATTATTGAGATAAATAAATGTACCCATTTATCAGGAGAAAATGGCAGATGATGGAATTGAGGCAGTTAAAAGAAGAGGTGAGGCAGTTGAAAATAAAATAACCCTTAAGCTAAAAAAGAGGAGCCTGTATCACAAGGAATACAGGCTCTTTTATTCGGGTTTTAGATGGCGATACGTAGTTGTTATAGCAATTCTCAGGTACTCTAACCTTTATCAGATCGTTTCCTCATACACATTACCAAATCTGTCTGTTGCTTTTACAGTAATCTTTTTAGCATCGGCAGAAGGCTTTGCAAAAAACATATGATCGTTTAATGTAGGTTCAACGAATGCCCGTTTTTTAGGAAGCGCAGGTCCAAGATATAGCTCTACTGCCCAGGGATCATAAGCCACACGTTGCTCCATCGGACCTTTAAGAACGCCATCTTCAAACCATTCCACTTTCCATTTATTATCCCAGTTCCATACGTTGGCGGAAATTTCTTCAGGTGCATCCTTCAGCCGGCCTTTAGCATAGATCCTGAGTTGTTTGTCCTTTGCCATACCCGTGGATTTATAATGCCATTTGATCTCTGTGCCATCCACTTCATAAACACCGTAGCCACTGGGAGTACCATCACCGCAGATTGGTCCTGTCCACCATGCACCGCAAACAGTGCCATGATTGTGTTCCATGATATTCCCTTCTTCCCAGTTATCGTTAAAATGCGTATGGCCACTCATGATATGTACTTTGTAAGGAGCCAGCATTTTATACAACTGTTTTCTGTTGGCCACTGTACCTCCAGGTTCTTCTGCTTTCTTCGCTCTTCTTGCAGAACCTGTGAAAGTAGGAATGTGCAGACTTAATACGATGGTAGTTCCTGGTTTTACCAGCGCCAGATCCTGCTCAAGCCATTGCAACTGATTTTCCGTGATATAACCGATATAATTTTTGGCAGCACCTAAAAAGAACACATCATCCAGTACTACATAATGAATCTCTCCCCTGTTGTAGGAATAATAGGTAGGTCCAAATTGCTGTTTGAATGTATTGGCCGATTTATCATCGGTACGTGCATCGTTATCCATATCATGATTACCAATCACATTGAAGAATGGAATCCCACACATTTCAACGGCTTGTTTGTAATCTTTGAATAATTCAAACTCATCCCATACCAGATCTCCACATCCTATACCATGAATCAGAGTATCCTTTGGATAAGATTTTATAACTGCCTGCAAATCCGGTACTGACTGGCTTAACAGAAGCTCCACATCTTTCTTTGATTTCATCTGTGGATCTGCCCATACCACAAAAGTATGTTTACGATCATCTACCGTCAGTTTGTCCAGTTTAAAATCATTCTTAGATGAATTACTTATTGACTTGTAAAATGTAGCAATACCTTTCTCTTCAGGGAATGCATATCCTGCAGGCACAGTGATGTAAACAAATTCTGCGGTAGAGTTGCTCACCAGTTCATATTGCCCGTTCTTATCTGTTAATGTGATGTTGATACCATCTGTTACGGCTACTCCTGCGATACCTTTTCCCTGATTATGTACCTTTCCTTTTAAGGTAATAGCTCCAAGATCTATGTTGGCGGGTTTGGATAAAGGTCTTGCATTCAGCAACACTGAAGGCATGGTTAGTAAAGAGCCAGTAATGCCTAAGTTCTTTAAGAAGTTTCGTCTGTTGATCATAGTCTGTTTATAATTTATTTGAGCGTTGTAGATCCCACACCTTCTATTTCACTGATAGCGGATTCTTTGGTTAATAAAACGTTTGTCTGGGTTCTGGCTCTGATCCATTTACCTAAAGCCGGACTATAAATACCTCCGAGCATATAAAAATAGCCCAGGTCGGCTGTGTTGTAACTAAGGTTAAGTGTATTTGAACCACTTAAATAAAATGGCTGATCTTCCCTGGTGATAGGATTTTTTACATCATAAAAATCTGTGGTGGTAATGCGATACCCCTTTGCCGGAGAACCTGGAGTATATAAACTTCCGCCAGTAGAAATAAACATAACATCAACAGGTTTGGAGTTAACAGTTACTACTGTATCCTTAAATACCGCCATGCCGAAAGCATTACCACTGTTGGCTAACAGACCTCCTGTTTTGGTGCCAAAACCATCTCCGTCAGCAGTTGTATAATTGAAAGCCCTGATCCAGTTGGATGTACTCATGCTAGTAGAACCGGCACCGTTAATTGTTTTACCGTCACCACCTACATAGAAGAAGGACCCCTTGGCCGCCGAACCTTTTGACAGGTTAAATTTAAACGTACGCATCCCTCCGGTAGCCCATCCCTTAGCAGGATAACCTGTAGGCGTTGACGCATTAGCGTTATTAGTAACTATCACCGCGTAAGGCGTGTCTGCAAAATTAATATCCCTTGTGGCCATCATCTGTATATACTCATAATTACCATCTCCCCCCTTTACATCACTGATAAAACCGGTAATGATGACAGGTGCAATTTCTATAGTGGAACTTAATACCGATACATCATCTCCTTTACGAAGACGTAACTGTGGCACAAGCTGTCCCTCTTTCGCGATTGTATTAAAAACAATACCATAATAGTTAGCACTTACAGGAACCGAATCCTGTGCGAATGCAGCAGTAGGGAGTGTATGCAAAGTAAGATCGCCAAATCCATCATTCAGGATCTTATCACCTGCCAATACATCTGTAGGCGAAGGCAGCGGATCAAATCCACCTCTTACTACAACGGCCAGCGTACTTTCATAATCATCCGGCTTTGCCAATATGAGATTTGTTGCAACCCTGTTAATGCGAATTTCATTTCCGGAAGATACTTTCGTGATATCTTCTTTTTTAATACCAGTGATCTGTAAAATACCATCTACTCTTTTCAGAACACTACCTGCTACATTGATCACCACAGAATCCCCTGGTAAATAACCTGCTGCATCTGCACCCAACGGAATAGAAATCCCCCTAATCTGTGACAGACGGCGGCCATCCTGCACAATCAGTAAACCCTCCGGCAGATTACCTTCTGTATGATCTGATACAACCATAGCGGCAATCTTATCAGAACCCAACATATTATCTACTGTAAGCGTAATATCCTGCCCCTTATACAGACTTCTTACATCGTATATAGCTATATAAGGGCTTATTGTTCCACCCGGATAAGTATCCTTTTTACATCCCCAGAAAAAAAGCAGGATAAAGGCGTATATGAATATTCTTTTCATAGTTTATTATGGTTTTTGCCACCATACCTGCGTAGAGATCACATCAGGTCCCTGCGCGGCAACAGCCAATTTATAATTTGTGGGATTAGTAGATTGTACATACACCGGGTAAGTCATCCTTGCGGGCATGATGCCGTTATTTCTCAAACCAGGCCCTTTAGGTAATGCCGGATGACCAGTGCGGCGATATTCAAACCATTGCTGCATATCGGTCAGAAACAGAGCATAGTATTTCTGTAAATGAATCTTCTCCATCTTCTCATCTAGTGTAGCACTTTCAATCCATTCAATGTCTGCAGCAGTGAGGAAATCTTTAATAGGTACAGACCATTTGGGCAGCCAGAGTGTGATACTATTTAAAGCTCCATTATTATAATAGCTTTCAGCAGTACCACTTATCCATCCCTTTACCGCAGCTTCAGCAAGAATAAACTGCAACTCGGCATAATTCATCATCATACCTGTTAATGGCTCCGTCATTAAAGAAGAAGTCGAGGTATTTGAATAGAAATATGATTTCTTAATAGGATTCTCTCCGGGAGCATAACCAGCGGGAATTCCCTGGTATGAACCTGAATAAGGAGCAATACCCCACCTGTTAATACTATTGGTGCCATAAGTAGGAATATCGATACGGGGATCATTCCATGCTGCGAGGTGATCAATGAAAAAACTACCAAGTCCGGGAGTTTTAAAGTCCTGTTCTCTTACACTCAAATAAGGAGAAGAATAAGGTCCTACGCCGGTCCATCTCAGAATGGCAGATTCAGCATTGCTTGCTATAATCGGATAAGTTGCCGTATTCACTATCACGATATCCTTGATTTTTGCAATACAACTTTCTGATACTTCTGCTTTACCGGAAAGTCTTAACAGCAGTCTTAAGTACAGCGAATTGCCAAATTTACGCCAGTTAGCTACTACACCACCATATACCGGATCACTTGCGGCATTGATAGCAGTACCTACACTTAACAGAGTATTTGCTTCTTCCAGTTTCTTAAAAATATCGAGGTAGATATCTTTTTGTGCATCAAAAACAGGTTCGTAAATACCACTGTCTTTCCCCAGGTTTGATTCCGAATAAGGAATATCACCATAAGTATCCGTGAGCATTGAATAGATCCATGACTGACAGATCAATGATATGCCCATATAGGATTTATTATAGTTCAGCTCCTGACTGGCAATTTTATAAATGTCTTTAAAGTTAGTTAGTTCCGAATACCATCCATTATAGAGATAGTCTGCCCAGGTAGCGCGATAATCATATCTGAAAACTTTCCCTTCGGCATCACCCATATCTACTGTTACCTGCATGAGTTCATTATTGAAGTTGCGGTTACGCAACATTCCATATGATAATGTGCTCACCAATGCCGGCGCTAAGAGCTGTTGCGGCAATGCCACGGGAGTACCATTGGGATTGGTATTAATCTCCTTGAAGTCTTTTGTGCATGATGAGAGCAGAATGCCACACATCAATAAACAACCAATTATTTTCTTCATTTCAAAAAAGTTAAAGTCCGATTACAAGGTTAAATCCAAATGTCCGGGTAGAAGGAAACTGACCAATTTCAAAACCCTGTACGATATCAGTTCCACTAAGTGTACCGAATTCAGGATCAAACATTGGCCATGTTGACCAGATATGCAGATTACGGCCATAGACACCTACGGTAGCACGTTGCAGTCCTATTCTCTTAGTGAGTTGCGGACTAAGAGTATAATCCAGACGTGCTTCCCTGAATTTGATAAAGTCGGTCCGGAAAGTACTGCCTTCAGCATTGTCCACACCATAGTGAGAACGATAATATTCATCAATATCAGTAGCTATCACATCATTCTTTCTGTATTTTCCATCTCCGTCCTGCACAACACCATTACCTATAATCCCGCTATATCTTCCAGGAAGTGTATTACTTGTTTTCCCCTGCTCTGCCAGTTTGTAGTGCATTAGAGAATGCGCAACGCCGCCATACTGGGCATCGAATAACAGGTGCAGATTAAATTGTTTGTATTGAAAGTCATTGCTGAATCCCAGTTTCCATTTAGGGATTGTATTACCCAGGTATTTAACACCCTCTGTAAGTAATGCAACACCGGTGGTAGCATCGTAAACAACCTGACCATCGGGAGAGCGCTGATATCCTCTTCCATACAGATCTCCCATGCTTCCACCTACCTGCGCTACAATCTGTCCACCCCCTACCGGGCCTGTCTGCAACACTAAAGAACTGTCTAGCAGTTTCTCAATTCTATTACTGTTAGCAGAGAATACAATATTCGTGTTCCATCTGAATCCACTTTTCGACTTAACAGGCGTGCCATTTAAAGCCAGTTCCAGACCCTTGTTGCTCACTTCGCCTGCATTGATCAATACCCATTGAGAACCTGAAGAACGGTCTACTACGCGCCTTAAATGCTGATCGCGTGTAGTTCCTTTGTATACTGCCAGGTCAAATCCCAGGCGGTTATTAAATAGCTGTACATTGGTACCTGCTTCATAAGAGGCTGTTCTAAGGGGCTTAAGATCTGGATTGGCTAATAATCCGGGGTTCTTTAAACCACCATTATAAAGGCTGCCTGCTGAAACATAAGTATATGCGGTAAGGTAGGAGACAGTACTTCCGCTGCCCACACTGGAAGCAGAAAACCGCAGCTTTGCAAAGTTGATAGCCTTAGGTAATTTAAATGCTTCGGAGACAATAAAGCTCAGGTTTGCAGATGGATAAAAGAATCCTGCATTGGTGGTACGACTGGGTGTTGCCAATGTACTGGCCCAATCCTGACGGGCTGTTACATCTAAAAAAAGGAAGTCTTTATAACTGGTAGCCAATAATCCATAAAAGCTATTGATAGCATATCTGCTTCTTTCAGGTATTGTTACTAAAGGGCCTGCAGCGTTGGCCATTGTATAAATACCGGCAAACGCCAATGAGTCTGCGCGGGTTTCATCTTTATTGTAAGTATTTTTCAGAGTACTACCACCGGCGGTAACAGAAAACGCAAAATCATTGTTGATCTTTTTTGCATATTTTAACAGAAAGTCACTACTCGCTTCCAAGGCAAAAAGATTCTGTGTGCGATAACTTCCTTTGGGCAGTTTTGCTCCCGCATCATAAGGACGTCGTTGTTCACGCTGCTCATAAGCTAAATCCACAGACGTTCTTACCATCAGGCTTAACTCATTAGTGAAGTTATAAGTGGCCTGAATATTACCTGTGATGCCATGACGGTTCGTTTCATTGATAAACTCATAAGCTACCGCATATGGATTTTCGGGGAAAGAACTAAAGGGATATTTTATCACCTTGTTTTCCTGACCCTTTGCCCAGTAATTCCGGAGCCAGTCCAGGTTTGCATTCGGCTGCCAGAAAATATACCAGTACATCAGCGACTGGTTGCCGTATCCGGAGCCTGGCAGGTTATCACTCCATTTATTGGTATAATTTATTTTTGAAGAGATCTGTAATTTATCATTCACTTTTGAATTGACGGACATCGATACCGTATTACGTTTATAGCCGGTATTGGGTACAATCCATTTGTTTGAAACATTGGTGAATGAAAAACGGGCGGTGGTTTTATCGGAACCACCATCTACGCTGATTGTGTTCGTATATGTTTCTCCGGTATTGAAGAACTTTTGCAGCTGATTGGGATAAGCTACCCAGGGCGTTTTTTCTGTGCCCTGCGCTTGCGTTACCGGGTCATACTGATAAAACTTTTGTCCGTCGAAGCGCGGGCCATAAGCGGAACTGGTACCACTTGTGTTGGCAGCACCATCCGGAGAAGTTCCATATGAATAATAACCTGCACCATCCAGACCTTGTCCGTATTCATATTGCAGGTCGGGCCAGCGGTTTACCTGTTCCCATGAGGCGTTGGAATTGAAGGTAACACCTAAACCTTTTTTACGCGGTCTACCGGATTTTGTGGTGATGATTAACGCTCCGTTTGCACCACGCTGACCATATAGAGCAGAAGCTCCCGGTCCTTTCAACACAGTTACAGATTCAATATCCTCAGGGTTAATATCATTTAAACCGCTACCATAATCTGCAGGCATATTATCGCTACTAGTGCCATAGGATGATTCTCCGGAAATAGCATTACGACGGCCGCTACTCTGATTAATAACTACACCATCCACTACAATCAGGGCTTCATTATCTCCACTCAGATTATTCTCACCTCTTAAGATAATTTTATTGGAACCGGTAGGACCGGCATTTGATCTTACCAGGTTTAAACCAGCAACCTTGCCGGACAAAGCATCTGTCCAGTTGGCTGATATAGCATTTGTTAACTGCTCTCCTTTAACTACAGTAGCAGCATAACCCAATTCTTTCTCTTCACGTTTTATTCCGAGTGCAGTTGTTACTACCACCTCATTTAGTGCTTTAGCATCGGGAGAAAGTTGTACATCCAGCTTGCGTGTTTCTATTACGGAAACTTCGCGACTGGTATATCCCAGGAAAGAAAAAATGATAATAGTACCGGGGGAAGAAACAGTAAGAGTATAGTTACCGTCCATATTGCTGATGGTTCCCCGGCCACCGTTTTTAGGCCGGATATTTACACCAATTAAGGGCTCTCCTTTTTCATCGGTCACTTTACCGCGAACAACTATATCCTGCGGTTTACGCATTATTACAAACGCATTGCTGTTGCGTACAAATTCATAACTGGTACCATGCAACGCTGTTCTGAGGATTTCAGGTACAGTGGCATGCTGCAGGTTTACAGATACAGTTGTATTACCATTCACCTCATCTCCACTATAATTCACCAGGTACCGGGTATTCTTTTGGATAAACTGGAAAACGTTTTTCAGTGGCTGGTTTTCCAACGCAATATCCAGTGTTGGCTCACTGGCCTGCGCGTTGACAGATGAAAAGAATGCTCCAAAGAAGAATAGTACTACCAGCACTGTACATCTGATGATACCGTTCGGTTCCGGGCAGCAATTTCCGAACGGGACTCCCCGCTTTTTTGTACTTTTATCCATTCATTTTAAAATTTAGCTCAGTTCTGAATTTCGGCACCCTGTTACAGCAGGGTGTTTTTTATTGTATAAGTATTTGGTCGTCAGTAATTGTGTAAGAGATATTACTCATCAGTTTCAGCTGCTGCATAATCGTTTGAATGTTATTGTTTCTGAAAGTGGCATTAAACCGTCGTTTCATCAACAGCGAATCTTTCACATCAAAACGTACAGCATATCTGTGTTGCAATACCTGCAGCACCTGTTGTAAATCTGCATCATGAAAAATGAGTTCTCCCTTTGTCCAGGCAGTTGTAGCAGCGGTATCAATGTTCTGTTTTGTAAGTGCTCCTGTATGTTTGTTCAATATAGTGCCGGTGCCGGCTATTAATTCAAATTGTCCCACAGCCACCCTGCCGCTATTAACGGAAACAGCAGCCTGTTTTTCATCGCTGTAATTCCTGACAGAAAAAGAGGTACCTAACACCTGCACTTTCAGTTGAGTCGATTTTACAATAAAAGGATGCTGTGCATCCATAGCTATATCAAAATAGGCTTCTCCTTCTTTCAGATAAACAATACGTTGTGTTCCTTCAAACTTTTCAGGGAACAACAGTTCGCTACCGCCATTGATGGTAATGCGCGTACCATCTGTCAGTACCAAAGTTGCTTGTTTTCCGTCTGCAACCTTCATACTACGAAACTGTTTAGTGGCTTTTCCATTCCTGTTAAACAGACTGGTACTTTTCCTTAAAAGGAAAGTGCTGCCTAACAGCAAAATGAAGATGGCTGCATAACGGCTGATATTTTTCCATTGGATCAGTTTCCCTTTTGGCTTCACAGTTTGTTTGAAACGGGACAGCGCAGCTGTTATCTCCTCTTCAGGTAGTTGAAAACGGTCTTTCTGCAGATAGGCATCTACAGGAAAAAGTTCCATGCGTTCTTCTTCCGTTAATGCCGCAAGAGCATTCCGTAAGTCTTCCTTTTCGGAAGGTGTTAATTTACCTGCTGCGAAATCGTCTAATTTTCCCCTGAGATCCATGCTGACTGAGATAGTTTATTATAAGAACAGTAAATGGGAAAGGTTACCGTCAGCCTGGGAGGTTAAGAAATTGTTACCAGAAAAAAATCATGCTGGCAAGGCGGGAGCGCAGGGAACGGAGTATGCCTCCAATATAGCGTTCCACTGTTTTTTCAGAAACGCCTTCCTGCAGAGCAATCTCTTTATAGGTGAGTCCCTCTTCCCTGTTTAGCAGATAAAAGCGGCGGGCTGCTTCCTTATGGGTGTTAATGGTATGGTCTATGATCTGCTGTTGTTCTTTTATTTCTATAAGGTTCGAAGCGCTGCTTATTTCAATGTATGTACTGGCGTAAGCATCATATTGTTTCTTTTGCTTTAAAGCCAGTTTCAGATGATCCAGGAAGCAATTGCGGGACATTATTAATATATAGCGCAGTGCCTCTTCCTCATCTTTGGGGAGCAGTTCCAGTTTCTGCCAGACTTTGAGGTATGCTTCCTGAGCAAGGTCTCTTGCCAGTTCTTTATTGTTGCTTATTTTTTCCAGGTAGGCAACAACATTCGGAAAGGTTTCCCTAAACAGCCCGTCAAAATACACCTCAGGATCAGATGACGCACTATGTACACTATTGAATCTCATCGTTATGTTACCTGGTATTTACCGCAAAAATACACTGCCCTTGTTAAGCCAATGTTAAGTCTGTGTAAACAGGTTCGGCATACCGGCTAATTTTTAAAAAAATAGTCCCGGTTACATGATGCAACCGGGACTATTTTTAACCGTCAACTTTTTCGGGAATCAAAACTTGTAGGCAAAGCTGGCAGCAAAATTTCTTTGCTTCTGCGGGTTAATAGACCAGTAACCAATATAATATTCGGCGTTATTGATGTTATTTACATTCAGGGTAATTCTGAATTTATTTGAATTATAGAATACGCTTCCATTTATAAGGGTATAACCTGGCAGGTTAAAAACACCTGTTACACTATTATCAATTACTTTATACTCACCAGCATAGTTTCCTCCAAGACCAAGACCGAAGTTCTTCAATTTACCTTCTGTAATTTTATATGTTGCCCAGAGGTTTGCCAGATCTGAAGGACCTTGTCCTCCGGGAGCTCTGCCTGGTTCTGTATAAAAATCGGTTGAACTTCCTTCCAGGTTTTTTATTTCGTTGTGGCTATATCCGGCAATCAGATTTAATCCGGGTAACAGATGAGCACTCATCTCAAACTCAATACCCTTACTACTTACCTTTCCTCCCTGTCTGTAGTCGTTTTTATTATCAACAAGAGGAACAACTCTGTCCGCTACCCTTATATCATATACAGAAATAGTAGCGCTGAGTTTATCATCCAATAAATTAGTTTTCACACCGAATTCCCATTGGTTGGCATGTTCCGGTTTAAATGATTTCATACCGGTGCTGTTACCATCTTTATCGGATGTTTCCCGTGGATTTACATTTATAAATGCGTTCATATAGTTTGCAAAAACGGACACCTTATTCAGAACAGGTTGATACACCAATCCAAATTTAGGTGACAATGCAAACTGTTCGAAATCATCATCAGCGGTAGCCTTCTCTCCTTTGGACTCAAAATAGTCTGCCCTTAAACTGACCATTGCCATTAATCCGGGAGTGAAATTGATTACATCAGAAACATATGCACTGTATGTGCTGTTAGAGATATTACTATTGTTTATGCCCGATCCCGCCAGCAGATTATCAATAGTAGCCCTTGATAAGTCTACAGCATTCATCGTATCTCCCTGTGGAGTTACACTTCTTCCAAGCACCGTTCCTGAGCCGTTATCAATAACATTGCGGTTAAAATAATCCAGTCCTATCAATACACGGTTTCTCATTTTACCAATCTTGAAATCACCATTAAAATTCTGTTGTATATCAGTGGTATTGATGGTATTATTTTCATTGTGGAAGTATTGCTCAAACCAATTATCTCTCGCTACATCATCCCATATGTAAGTATAGATCCCTTCTGACTTTACTGATCCCCTTGAGAACACCGTTTGTGAAGTCCACTGATCAGATAATTTATATAACATCTGTCCCTGCAGATTATACCTGGAATTTTTTATTGTGAGATCGTTACTGGTAAAGGAGAGATAATTATTAAGATTTAATTCCTTTACCGTTTTAAAATCAAGTGAACTGTCTCTATTGTTATGAAAAAATACCGGAGGGACTGCCCTTTCTTCATTCAGAATTTCTGTCATAAAGGAAAATGAAAGCCTGTCATTCACTTCATATGATAAAGAAGGAGCGACGAAGAAAGACTTTTTAAATCCTGCATCCTGAAAGCTGTTTTCCGAATGATAAGCCGTATTTACACGTAATGCTATCTTTTCTGTTTTGCTTAAAGGAGTATTGATATCTGCGGTTACTCTGTTTAGTCCAAAGCTGCCGAAATTATAGGCAACTTCACCACCAAAATCGTAATACGGTTTCTTTGTGATGGTATTAATGATCCCTCCATAGCTATAGAAATTACCACCGAACAGCGTTCCTGAAGGTCCTTTGATTACCTGTATCTCTTCAACATTTGCAGGATCCAGATTACCGCTGGTAATACCCGGCAAACCGTTATACATTATAGGTTGTGCGTCAAAGCCTCTTAATGCAAAATAAGAAGCACCATCGCCGGCACGTCCGGTAGATTCCCATGTACGGCTAATGCCAGGAACATTCCTCATGGCATCATCATAATTCGTAATTCCCTGTTGCTTTAATATCTCTGATGAAACAGAACTGTATACCTGCGGATTCTCCAGGTTTTTAAGGGGTATTCTGGCTACAGACTTTACCTCTTTCCTGGAGTTTTTAGTTAACACAATCACCTCTTGTAGTTGAGCAGCATTTTGATTCAGTACAAAATCAAGCTGCAAGGTTTGCGCTGCCACAATAGTAATTGTCTTCTCCTGCGATCCCGCAGCAACAGCAGAAACTTTTAAGGTCCAGTTACCGGGTTTTACATTCTTAATCGTATATTCTCCATTCTCGTTACTGATATCACCCCATTTGGTATGGTCGATCCTTATGGTAACATTAACGGCAGGTTTACCATCGCTGGTAGTGATTGTTCCTTTTATAATAGCATTATTATCTTTTGCACTCTGAGCAAATAATGCGGAGATGGAGCATAATAATGTAATAGTAAAGAAGAAACGTTTAGTCATTATAGGCATTATTGTTCGGTTGACAGAATAATTTTGAAGTGCAAAGTTGACTTATCAAAAAAGGAACAATTTGCGCAATCGGGAAATTATTTTACAACGGGCAGGAAATGACTTTCAAATGACAGAATAGAGACCAGGAATGGGTTTCATGATAACTATAGAAGGATTAGATGTTTCCCCGGCACTTATAACGTCAACTATTTATTGCTTTATTAAGGTTGAGCAGGATGCTCTCTTCTCCATGTTTGAGAAAAATATTTACCAGATTCTTTGATGTATTCAAGGTATTGGTATTCGGTTTCGAAACCCTGAAGTGTTTCATAACTGGGCCTGTATTCTACCATGAAGGTATCAAGGGCGGGCGGCTGTAAACCTGTTATTTTCTTTACCAGCCCTTTGTTGAACCGGTGATCCACATATTTATCACGCTCCAGTTGCTCCATATAACGTCTGAAATTCTCCATCCTCTTAATCTTTCTGATACTGAATAACGCATCCAGGTTAATACCCACCCCTCCATTGCCACTGGCTATGTATTCTGGTTCATAGTTAAACACCTTCTTATACTCTTCACGGTTTTCCAATGAATCCAGATGATAACTTCTCTGTTGTACCACAACTGTTGGTAATACCTTGATATCCACATGCAGACTCATGTCGAAGGGGCGGTTTATGGGAATATCCTTTACCGGGAATTTTTGGGTAGCCTTCCCCTGGTAGGAAAAACTGATGGAATCGCTTAATGGCAATCGGATGCTGTAATGCCCTAAAGAATCGGTGATTGTTCCGGCACCGGTAGTACTCCTCACACTCACCCCTTCCATTCCATAGCGCGCCGAACGCTCATAGACTGTACCGTTGATCTGCACCTGTCCGGAGGCGGCCAGGCGAAACAAAACTAATAATGTAAATATTGTTATCTTTTGCAAAAGATTGTAGGTCTTCATCAGATCCGAATCTAAGACAGGATGAAAACATAATCAAGAATAGCTGGAATATTAACAATTCTTTTTCTCTGACCGGCGATTTTTCATCGACCAACGCCCTGTTTCATCAGAAATCAGGTACTCTCTTCCTACCAAGATATTCTACAACCCCTCTATCTTTTACAGGTCTTTCAGTATGGCTGATGAGATCAAAGGATGATACTAAAGACAATAATTCATCTTTTTGAAGTGGCATGTTTTCTACTTGCAGGTCTGTTGGTTTACTAACGGCGAGTTTACAGATGAACAGCCCCTCGGGTTTAAGCGCTTTAAATATTTCGGGGAAAAGCGCCCTGTCAAAATGATAATATAAAATGATGAGGTCAAACGATTCAGGTTGCAGGTGATAGTGGGCCACATCCAATATAAAAGTATCAACATGCACGTGAAGACTGGCGGCGGCTTCTTTGAGTTGATCGATTGCTACTGCAGAAATATCTACAGCTGTAGGCTGCCATTGACGATTTGCCAGATAAAGAGTATGTCTCCCAATTCCCGCAGCCAGGTCCAGCACCTTTCCTCCCGATGGATATGTGTTGCTGATATGCTGCTCATACATCGTTATAAAAAAAGGATCCGGTTTTACCAGCGACGATAATCCCTTTTTAAACCTGTCATCCCAAAGTGCCTTCGCATCCATACTTTTAATTAAACTACGAGGCAAAATTAGCTATAATAAGATGATGGATGAAATTCCTTTCCAAAATAGCAAAAGGTTGAAATCCCTCTCCCGGAAGGATTCCAACCTTTTACTAAATTCATTTTATCTGTAATATCCATGTCCGTGATAATAACGATGAGGGTGATAATATCCCGGCCTGTCGCGGACAACCAGGCAACTACTTAATCCGGATATTAGCAATGCTGTGATAACAAGATATTTTAACGTTTTCATGATTGTAAGGTTTGAATGTATGTGGTGAATTAAGGGAAGTTAAGCGTCTGCAGGCCGTTTAATCTTCTTGTTCAGATATAGTAAATGACAAAACTGTGCCAGACTCGGGGGAGAACTGTTATTTATTGTTAACGTAGAGCAGTAGGTTACTGTGGGGTATCTGAAGAGACATTATAGAAAACAAACAGCCGCCATTAAATGTAATGACGGCTGTTTGCTTTTTATGGTATGCCCTGGAGGGGCATATGCTGAATAAGATTGTTGAAGTTGAATAAATTAACGGTTAATGCACAGGTGTATCACTAAGACTGCCTACACCTTTAATCACCTGCAATAGTTCAGGACGATCTTTCTTTTCCCGGCTCAACACTTTGTACGTAATAACTATACTAAATAGCATGCACACTGCTCCAATTAAAAAGTGTATTCCCGGAAAATAAAATGGTGCTCCATCTGTTGTAAAATAAGCAAATGTACCGTTCATAATCAGTGGTCCAATAATGGTAGTAAGGCTCATCAGACTGGTAAGAGCACCCTGAAGTTCCCCCTGCTGATTAGCTGGTACATGTCCTGATATTACGGATTGTAATGAAGGTCCACATAGCCCGCCCAAACAATAAGGGATCAGAAAAGCAAACATCATCCATCCCTGTGTGGCAAAGGCAAACAGGATCAATCCCAGGGTGTAAAGAGATAACCCGAGGTAGATGCTCTTTTCATTCCCTATTTTAGGATTTATAACTCGTGTGAGCCCGGCCTGCACAGCTCCAACCAACACACCTACTACTGCCAGGGAAATACCAACCATTTTTTCACTCCAGTTAAAACGGTAAATAGTGAAGAAATTCCAGTTACCCTGAACTGCCTGGCTTCCAAGATAAATAAGGAAAAAGCTGAGTGCCAGTCCGCCTATCTCAGGATGTTTGGTTAAAAATTTCAATGAGCCAAATGGATTAGCACGTTTCCAGTCAAAGGGCCGGCGATTCTCTTTGCTTAATGATTCGGGTAAGAAAAAGTATCCATATACACAGTTAAGCAGGCAAAGTGCAGCAGCTGCATAAAAAGGAGCCCTTATACCCCAGTTTGCCAGCAACGCACCAAGAGCTGGTCCAAGTACAAAACCCAAACCAAATGCGGCACCGATCAGACCGAAATTCTTAGCCCTTGATGTTTCATCTGTGCTTACATCAGCAATGTAGGCGGTGGCTGTAGTAAAACTCGCTCCTGTAATACCGGCGATAACACGTCCTACAAATAACCATCCATATGTGGGAGCCAATGCCAGAATAATGTAATCAATCCCAAAGCCAAGTAAGGAAAATAATAAGGTGGGGCGACGGCCGTACCTATCACTCAGGTTTCCAATTACAGGAGAAAATAAAAATTGGGTAATGGCAAAAACGGATAACAAAAGGGCGCCATAAGTACTGGCCTGATTAACGGGAATGCCTTTTAGCTGTGCAATCAAGTCAGCCATTACAGGAATAATCAGCCCCCATCCCATTATATCAATCAGCAATGTAATGAAGATAAAACTTATGGCAGCCTTCTTAGATGTGTGCATAATATTACTTTAGAAAATTTGCAAAAGTGAACATTTTTGAACAAAAAAAACAATCCTTTCCGATTCCGGTATCAACCACCAACCTGATCAAGATGCTTTTCTTACCAAATACGCAATCAAATTTAGCTCTGGCTTATGCCATACCAAAGAGAATTCCGGTTAGAAACATTGCTTAACCGGTGAAAGCTGAATTTTTACCGGTAAAAGTGACAAGTATGAATAGCAATTTATCTTGTACTATATAACGTAAATGCTGTATGAGGTTTTATACGAGGTTATGCATTCACCAGATCTGCAATAATTAATTTTTTCATTTGCATCAGCGCATTCATAACTCGTGGGGCCCTATTAGGATCTTTTACTAATTCCATTAATACTTTTGGTATTATTTGCCAGCTTATGCCATATTTGTCCGTCAACCAGCCACAAGCCACTTCGTGTCCACCGTTAGTAGTCAATTGCTCCCAATACTTATCAATTTCAGCCTGAGTGTCACATTCCACAACTAAAGATATAGCATCATTAAAACCAAAACCATGAGCTGCCGAACTATCCATTGCCATAACAACATAGTCCTTGATTTTAAATTGAGCATGTTTCACAAACTCAGGATTGTCGCCCTCCCCTTCACTATATTTTAAGATACCCTTAATATTGGATTGTGGAAACAGTTCAGTATAAAAATGCACTGCGCTTGAAGCCTTACCTGCATTAGCTCCTGTAAACATTAATGTAGGGCAGAATTTTTGCGGCGTATCAGTTCTACTACCGGTGTACACTTGCCAGGAAACACCATATTTATCCTGCACCCAACCATATTTAGGACTCCAGCCATAGCTATCTAACGGCATCATAATATTTCCCCCGTCAATCAACTTGTTCCAGTATTGTTCTGTCTCTTCTGCTTTTTCGCAAGTTACCATAAAGGAAATAGATGCATTAGGTGATGAAGTTGGTCCCTCATTCAGCAGCAGAAATTTTTGCCCGCTTAATTCAATTTGAATTACATAAGGTGAAGTTTGTCCAATTTTTCCTTCTCCAAAAGTGTTGATATAAAAATCAGCAGCTTCTGCAATTTTGCCTTTAATGGTAAGGCAAGGATAAACGAAATTGTTCATGATCTTTAAGTTTTTATTGTTTACTAGTTCTTTCAGTTTATTTAAGGCAGTGTATGTGTGTCCGTTTTGTCAGCAAAACTGTAGTTTTAAAAAGTATCATCAGGGGGTTCTGCTTCTATGCCAGTCATCACTTTTCGATTTATCCAACTATTCGTTCAATGCAAAGATATACCTACTGGAAAGACTTCACGGGGGGAGGAAAAGACATTAAGAGGGGTAAATTGCGACATACTAACGGGAATTACAATGCTTCAATAAAGGTTTTGGGGGAACTCCAACGTCATCAACATTTTTCAGAAAGGGTAAATATTTTACATATTACACAAGTTTAATCAGCTAAAATATCAAAGAAGAAAAGTATAATAACATATTCTATCCCGCTAGCATATGCGTAAGTATAGGAGCACATTTTTCCTGGCAAGGATTATAGAAGTGTCCATGTTTCCAGGAAGCCGATTTAGGAGATAAACCCCACCAGAATTCGGCCAGCGCCAATGGCTCCATCTCATGACGAAAGGCATATTGTAATAGTTTAGGTGCAGCACATTCTCCAGCACCTGCAGGTGGTTTTTTATAAGGGGTGTCTTCAAAAATCTCAATTAAACTTTTTGATTCACTGGCCTTATTCAAAAAATGATATTGCTCAAAAATTTTATTTTGCAGGGAGATGGAATGGGTTTTCCGTAATATTTTCAGGAGACGGATTTCTTCATCATATGCTTCATTTTTATACGATTCCAGCAAACTGATTTCTTCATTAATCTGAGTAAGTTTTGTCATCCCTGCATTCACAAAACCTCCTTCTGCCAGTCCGTCGAAAATTGGCGGAACAAATTTAGCATGATGATTTCCGCCTGCTAATTTTCCCGAAAATGCTGCCAGATAACCCAGTTCATTTCGTTTCGTTCGAACGATCAATACTCCGAACATCTTCCCTATTATTGTCCCTTCTATATCAGATGACAACCCAAAATTGTGCGTCCATTCCTGTTGATGCTGCAAATATAACTGCAGCTCGCCAGCGGCCAGCAGGCAAAGTGGATGCGGCGCATCGTTTAATGAAAAGGTAAGTCCGGCTGCTAGTGAATTGACTTCTTTTGATTCATCAAATGGAAAGAATGCTGAATTCCGGTAAACCTGATTATGCATTATAGATATAGAGATGTTTTTAAATTAATGCTATAGATCAGGAAGTAATATATAATACCATATAAATGGCGCTAAATACAATCTCATCAGTGCATAGGAATAATTCAAATATGGCGCAAAGCTAGGAAAAAAAGTGCGCAAACGTTACCGGCATCATAAAAGGCCGTCTTCAAAAATAATTGAAGCGGCCTCTTTTTATGCATCAACTTCTTACTGCTGTGCCCCCTTGCTGATCATATTATTCTTAATACGGGGATTACCATCTATATCCAACGTGCCATTGATATCTGCACTAATTACAAATCCGGTGTTCCTGGCGGGAGAAGATGTTTGTATATGCAGGTCGGGCGTTGTTACACTCACCAGTAAAGGATCTACACCATAAGTGGACGCGGCATCGGTACCACTGGTTGCCTTCCAGGCATCAAAACTCGTCAGAGGTGCATCATTGGTACTGTTCCAGATCCATTGAGGTGTGCCAGTGGTATAATAAAGATTGTTGTCTATTATATTCCCGGATCCCGTATTTGTATATTTGTGAACGAAAATATCTACAGGTCTTGCATATATGATATTATTACGAATCACATTGTTAAAGCATCGTTCAGTCAGCCGGATCTCCCCTTCAATTTCGCCGAAAGCACCGATGGCGCGATCATTCTGAAGCAGAGTATTGTTCAATACGTAACAGTCATATGTACCACCGGAAGTATAGTTCAGGTAATCTCCCATATAAATGCCGGTACGCCAGCAGTTGTACACAAAGTTATTCCTTACTATGGTAGTTTTTGTAGGATAGATATTGCTTTCGCTCACCAGTCCAATACCACGATCGCAGTCGCGTACAATGTTTCTCTCTATTACAGTACCTGTGCCTCCGCAAACGTAGATGGCAATGGCACCATAGTTACCGGCACCCCATATGTCCACGCTATTGCTCATGGAAATGTTGGACAGTTCATTATCGCTGATTACTCCATTGCGAGCGTAATTGGTCGCCACATTACCCTTAGGATTCAGGTTATCTCCACCGGCAATGATAATCCCTATGTTTTCAGTATGGTACATCTTGTTATGGCTGATGGTAAAGCTGTCAATATTCCCTGCCAGCGTAATGTTTTCACTGGTTCCGGTTTGTGTATCATGCACAGTGCAACCGGTAATCAGCAGCTTGGTGATAGCCGTGGTTCCATTGCCAATCACCAGTATTGCATGTCCGCTACGCCAGTCTTTCAGCGATGCATTGCTTTTTATATTATAGATATTGCAATTCCTGATGGTGATATGATGCGAATCACCATTAATTGCAATGCCCTCCGGGTCTGTATTGAAAGAAGAGGAGACAAGGTTACATATATCAAACCCTTCTATTGAAATGTACCTGACATTACTAAAAGTCACCAGTGCCTGCCAACCCTGAACTAAAATATTGCTACCGTCAATCAGTGGTTTTTCACCGGAATATGCTTTTAATGTGATCCAGTTGTCTGCCGCGCCAGAGCGGGGAAACGTGATCTGTTCATAATAAATACCTCCCCTGGCTATTACTGTATCCCCGGGTACAACCTTGGCCAGAGCTGTTGCAATGGACTTCAGTGGTGCAGCCAGTGTGCCTGCATTGGCATTGTTACCGTTGGGAGATACATAATAAGTGTGATGTTTGATGATATTGTTAACTTCTGCCGGAGGGTTGCTTTTGCTGCACGCCGCCGCTATCATAACTGCTAAAAGCACTTTCATTATAACGTTTTGTTTCATGAGTAATCTGGAATTGTATAGTACAACGTATAGATTAACTACACTCATTTATGCAAAACGGGTGACTATGCGAGCGTTTTTTTTGGGGGAAATTATTCCGTAAAAAGAGGGGCTCGCCACATAGCAAGCCCCAGATAATATAAGAAATGATAATAACCTACCTTATTATTACCAGCGGTCCTTTGTATATTTTCACTCTCCCATCTTCATTTACTTCCAGAATATAACTATACAGTCCCTGGTAACATCCTTGTCCATCCCAATCGTTCTTATAATCTTTTGACTGGTAAACCAATGTTCCGCCACGCAGCAGATTATAGATAAATAACTTTGAGTTTGGATATTGTTCCAAGCCACGGATCACAAATTTATCATCCCTGCCATCTCCATTAGGTGTAATTACATTCGGGATAACGAGTCTATTAGGCCCACAATGCGTTGGCGCACGATCATTATCTGCAATTGAAACAACAGTATCTGTTACCGGACCAACCGGATAATGCAAATTATTCCCATATGCACTATCTGTTACTATTTTAACATACTCGGTGTCTTCTACTGCATTGTCATCAATAATCGTTATTGGTATAGTAGTACTATGCTGACCGGCCGGAATAATAACATCAGCAGGTATTGTAAAGTCAGTACCTTGTGTGGCAGTTGTTCCGGAAGGGTCAATATGATAATCTACCTGGACATCTTCTGCTGCAACTAAATCATCTGAATAAGAGAGTGTAATACTTCCCTGCGTTCCACCTTCTTTTCCATTCGCTGAACCGGCAATAGTGATGTTTGCAGAATCATCGTCAATGATGCTAATGTATACCGCATCATTAATATAATAGTCAATAGTTGCGCCAGGTGGTATGGTTACATTGCTGATATGTACTTCAACAAACTCATTCCCTTCTATAATATTATCATTCAATGCAGGTACAGGTACGTTTACCCAGTTATACATTGTATCAGTAACCGGAACTATAACGGTTTGTGGCATAGTATAGTCGATTCCATTAGTTGCTGGACCTTTCGTTGTCAACGATACGGTAATTGGTTCTGAGATAGGTAAACTACCAAGATTTTCAAAGCGGAGAAAGAAGTTACCAGGATTATCAGCACTACCTTCTGTGGAGGAGTAAGCACTTCCATTTCCTATTAATCTAACCACCCCACGGGCAACGGGGATGCTATCATTATCAAAGATGTAAATAGTATCTCTTCCATGAGCCACGTAGTAGAAATAATTATCTTCAGCTCCATAGGCGTCAAATATATCCAGTATAATATACTCTGTACCTTCCGTTTTATAATCATCAGCTATATAAATCGGTACAGTTACACTGTTCTGACCTTCAGGAATAACAAGTGTGGGCTCGTCTAAATCGTAACCACCTGCAGTTCCAGAAGCACTAGCCGCTACTGTAATTGGCTCTGAAGCAAGGTAATCACCCTCTATACCAACCGTTACAGTTGCATACTCGCCTCCTTCAATTCCATCTGTTTTGCCTTTGAAAGTTATGAGTTTACCCTCATCATCATCCTGAATAGCAACACTTGCTGGTCGGTCAGGTAAATCTACAGTAGTTCCGGATTGCGCAATTGCACTTTGAAATTTAAAGATGATAACTTCAGTATATTCCATTATCCTGTCATCAATGGCATGTACAGGTATCGTTACACTACCACTGCCAGCAGCAACAGGGATTTTAACTGTTAGGGGGAAGGGTACATAATCCACTCCTATCTGAGCCTTCCCTTCTACAGTATAAGTAACCGTCACAGTGTCTGTTACTGTTAAAGATCCGGCAGTAGTTACAGTAATAGTAAAGCTGCCATCTGTTCCATTCTCCCGTGCAGTAATGTCGCTGAATGAAAGTTGATAATCCGCAAAACGGGTTGATTGTTCAAGCTGATGACGGAAGTTTGCAGTCGGGAAATTCCAGCTGGTAATACCAGCGGATACAGATATACTGTTGCATAGAAACAACAGCACTACAAGTAGCGGTAATTTCATAAAGAGAAGATTATTAGGGGTACAAAAAATATAGGCACATCCGGTAGATTGCCTTATTTATAATTTATTGAGGAAAACGCGCTCGCCGGAATGTATGGGAACACAGCATAAATAGAAGTGTAAAGTTGGGCATAATCTTGGTCTTAGAGGTTATTAATGGTATATTATCAGCTAAAGAACTATGGTCCTAACTAAGTTACAAAATTATTGTATCTACTCAATGTAAATTTCGTATTTCGATGTTATCTTTTTTAATTAATTGTAAATGAGCCAATTATTATTTATAAAATACTCAATAACGACCTTGTATGGTACTACTATAAGTAACAATAGATAAGCGTATAGGCTTTGGCTGTTTCTTAGTCGCCAAAATGATCATCATTATCGTCATCATGTGTATTTAGAGATTCATGATAATTGATGATCTTATTTAAGACATCGAATGCAATGTCCAGGTTCTTTTCACCCACCAACTCTTTATAAGTATCCATCAATTTAGCTAACTCAATGTTTGAATCCAGGATTAGTTGCTTACCACTCGGCGTCAAATAGAGGCACTCGCTCCTTTTATCACTTTTGCTCGTTTCGCTGAAAAGCATACCCTTTTCCTCCAGTTCCTTGATTGTACGACTCATTGTTTGCTTCACAATCATTGACCTGCGGGCTATTTCCATGGCGGTGCTGCCTTCTACAGCTATGTTACAGATTACCGGCCAATAGGATATTTTCATTTGACCCCAGCGTGGCTTAATATGCCTATGAGCCCAGATATCCAGATGCTTTCTTAAAACAAAGATCAACCGTTGCCAGTTTTTGCCTTTCTGATTTTCAAATTGTTTTAGCTGTTCATCTATTTCCATGTCATCATTTTGTAAAAAGAGTAGAGAAATATAAGTAAGCAATGTTTACTATTTGGTAAACATTGCTTACTTTTGTTCTACGAAGTTCCAGAATTTTACTGAATAATCATAGCATAGCTATGATCTAAATTAACAGCAACTAATAATATGTCTAAAAGATTGATTTTTAGGTTTATACCATTATTAATGGTATTGCCAGGGGTCTCCTATGCCCAACAGTTAAGGCGATTGCCCTTGCAAGAGGCAATTATGCTTGCACATAAGCATAGTAACCAACTCAGTGCCGACAGTCTGCAATACCGCATTGCACAGACCCATGTATCACAAGCCTCGGCAAACGCTTTACCGCAGATTAACTTAAGCTCAAGTTACCAGCGTTTAAGTAATAACATTACTCCCTTTTCAATTAGTCTGCCAAGTGGGTCTTTTCAATTAAATCAGCAAATCTTAAACCAGTCATTTAATGCTGTACAACTTACTCAGTTGTTATTCAGCGGAGGAAAGCTGACCTACGATAAACAGGCCTTTAAAAAGGAAGCAGCGGCCGCAAAATCGGACTATGAAAAGAATGTGCTGGAACTGGATCATCAGGTCACAGACCTTTGGTTTAACCTTTACAATGCAACAGCTTCCCAGAAAATTATACTGGCTAATATAGAGGCTCTCAGCAAAAAAAGGGACGACCTGGAAACATTCCGTGTACAGGGACTTGTACTGGATAATGATGTGCTGAAGATTGAATTGTCTATCACAAATCTTCGTTCCAACCTGGCTGATATTTCCAGTCTTGCCGGAAGCCTGAATTATAATCTTTGCCTGACAACAGGCATCGACCCTACTACAACTATTGAGATTCCGGATGATTATCTGCATACGCTAACAGCAATAGAACCTCTGCAGAATTATATTAGTTCGGCCTTAACTAAAAGGGCTGAACTAAAGAGCTACAAATACCGCAGTGAAGCTGCTGCGTACAGAATAAAAGCTGTAAGAGCGGATTATTTTCCTACAATAAACCTTATTGGGAATTACAACTATGATAAACCCAATCAACGGGTAATACCTAGTGTGGATAAGTTTAACTACTCTGCCTATGCAGGTGTTAACCTGGCCTGGAGACTATCATCTTTCTATACTAATCGCACAAGGGTAAGTGAGAGCAAACTAGTTTTCACACAACTGAACAATAATTTACAACAGACAACAGAAAACATTCAGATAGAAGTAAACACTAAATATCTGGAATACAAAAAGACACTGGAGAAGATAACACTTGCGCAAACAGAATTGGAACAGGCTACAGAGAATTTCAGAGTAGAACAAAACAAACTGAATGCACAAACGACAACTCCTACAGATTTCCTGGATGCAAATACAAAAATGTTACAGTCCCAGTTAAATCTGGCTACTGCTAAGGCAAACGTAGAACTTGCCTATCGTAAACTTATTAAATCAACGGGCGAAACTGCCAATTAATTAAACTTAAACTACATCACACCATGAAAGCTATATATACTCTTTTACCCATACTCCTCGCTTCCTTATTTATGGCCGGCTGCTCCGGAGAAGGAACAGATAATGCTCAGTTGGAAGCCGATATTAGTCCTGTAATTCCCAAGGTAAACAGTACCGTAATGGAAGTCCGTGTTACGGATAACCAACAGGTGAAAAAAGGGGATACCCTGATAATACTGGATGATGCAACCTATAAGATTGCTGTGGAAGAATCTGAAATTGCTTTACTCCAGGCCACCCGGAATGTAAAAGTGGCCAGCATCAATAATTCATCTGCTAATGTGAATGTATCCAATGTCACAGCTAATTCTTATGCAGTTTCAGCTACTTTATCCTCAGCTAATACCACTATCGAATCTGCCAAAGCACAACTGGCTGTAGCCGAAAAGAATTTCGAACGCTACTCAACACTTTTACAGCAGAAATCAACTACACAGCAACAGTTCGACCAGGTAAATGCAGACAAGATCGCTGCAGAAGCCAGACTACAGACGGCTATCGGCCAACGGGATGCTTTGCTGAAACAAATTGATGCGAGTAGATTACAGATTGAAAATACCCGTACCCAATTATCCGGCACCAATGAGAATATAGGACTGGCAGAGCTTTCCGTTAAACAAGCACAGGCTAAACTTGATGCATCCAGACTACAACTCTCCTATTGTACAATAGTTGCCCCAGCGGACGGTGTTGTATCGAAAAAAAATGTACAGATAGGCCAGGTTGTTGCTATCGGTAATCCCCTGATGGCCATTGCCAATAATAGAAAAGTATGGGTAGTAGCAAATTTCAAAGAGACCCAGCTGGAAGAAATTCGCCCCGGACAGGATGTTAAAGTTGAGGTAGACGCCTATCCCGATACTACTTTTAGCGGAAAGGTGGAATCCATTTCACAAGCTACAGGTGCAAGGTTTTCATTTCTGCCAGCTGACAACGCCACTGGTAACTTCGTAAAGGTTACACAGAGGATTCCCGTAAAAATCACTATGGCAGAAAATATGAGCCAAAATTATCCGCTGCGTGCAGGGATGAGTGTTTATGTAAAAGTTAAAACCAACTAATAATGGAAACGATAGCTGATACTAAACCCACTTTTGAGGTGGGCGCACGTAAATGGCTGATCACTATAACGGTCATTACCTGCGCTATCATGGAATTGATTGATACCTCAATCGTGAACGTGGCTACCCGGCAAATCGCCGGTAACCTGGGAGCGACTGTTGAGGAAACAGCCTGGGTGATTACAGCTTATGCGATCTCCAATATCATCATTATACCTCTAACCGGCTTCCTGGGGGATATTTTCGGCAGGAAGAATTATTTTACTGCCTCTGTTATATTATTTACTGTCGCTTCATTAATGTGCGGTCTTTCCGGTTCTATATGGACTCTGGTTGCATGGCGATTTGTGCAAGGTATAGGCGGAGGTGCGTTACTGGCAACAGCGCAAACTGTGCTGGTTGAAACATTTCCTCCCGAAGAACTGGATAAAGCGAACGGCATTTTTGGAGCAGGCATCGTGATGGGGCCTACACTCGGCCCCGTTTTAGGTGGTTATCTCACCGATAATTATTCATGGAGCTGGATATTTTATATCAACATTCCTATCGGGATTGTTGCTGCGATTCTATCCTGGAAATTTATAAAAGGAGCTAGCAGCAAGATAGCCGGCAAGGTCGATTACTGGGGTATCCTGGCTTTGGTAGTTGGTATTGGCAGTTTGCAATTGCTACTGGAAGAGGGAGAAAGAAAAGATTGGTTTGCCAGTACTTTTGTTATCATTTTCTTTATCCTGGCCATTGCCGGAATCTGTCTTTTTGTGTTGCGTGAACTCAAAGCTAAAAATCCTGTCGTGGATCTTCGGGTGTTACGTTTCAGGAATGTAGCAGTGGGATCGGCTCTACGATTTGCTTTCGGTTTAAGTATCTACTGTTCGATATTTCTGTACCCGGTTTTTGTACAGGGTGTTTTAGGTTGGAACGCGACAAGAACAGGTTTTCTTATTCTTCCCGCTGCTTTTATAACGGGGATGTTAATGGGAGTAAATGGTGCATTGATAAAAAAAGGTATCAGCCCTAAAATACTGCTCATTTTTGGCTTTGGGATGGTGATCGCTTATGAATATATCACATACCGTTTAGCCACACCGGCTGCCGGTGAATGGGACTTCTTATGGCCACAGCTTATACGTGGAGTGGGTTTTGGCTTCATATTCGTTCCCGCGGCGAGTCTCACCTTAGCCGGTTTAAAAGGGAAAGATATTAGTCAGGCTTCAGGTCTTTCCAATATGCTCCAATTGTTAGGAGGATCAGTTGGACTGGCTATCATTAACACATATGTTACAAGAAGAATAGCAGCACATAGAATAGACTTAATGGGCAACCTGTCTTTGTATAATCCGGAAGCTAATGAAAGGCTGCAAGCTCTTACAGGGCAACTAATAGCGAGTGGAAAGTCGGGCGAACAGGCGCAACAAATGGCAATGGGCATTATGGAACGCGCACTATCGGGACAATCGTCAGTATTGGCATATAGTGAAGGGTTCATGATGATCGGTATTATTTGCGCAGTCATACTTCCTTTAGTATTTATTGCGAAGATTAAAAAGGGAGAAAGCCTGAGTAGTGGAAGTATGCATTAGTAATTAAACGACTTATATAGTCGTACAATATATTTTGTTACAAACAGTGTAACAGTTGTAGGTTTAAGCAATACACCGGTGCAATCCTGCATCGGTGTTTTTATTTATCTTGAACTAACAGGAGTTTAAGGGAGCATTAAATCAACAGTATCATCCCGGTAAATATATCCGGATCTTAAAGCTATAGGTATCCATAACATCAGTTCGGCCATTAGGGTACCGTTACTTATCCCGGAGTTTCCGGCGGCGATGCTTATAGCAGTAAGATAATTATTATTGCTTTGCAATACTTTTAGAAACTGCCATTGCCATAGTTCCAGATCGTTTAGATGAACAATGTAATTTTTCCTGCTAATAGCTACAAAGCTTTCTTTTATACCTGGTGTTATAGCATCTTCTCCATGTTGTACAGATTTTATAAATCCCGTTAGTGGAAAATGGAGCTGCAATAAAACCAGGCATGGTGAAGTTTTAAATGATGCCGTATCAAAAAGATAAAGCATCTGGTTATCATCAGTACTTTCTTTTTCCAATCCCTCAAGACCTTTACATCTGGAAACCTCAGCCAAAGCACGTTCAAGCTGTGCGAGTTCAACGGGAAGATCAAGCATGGTTGGTTCATCACTCACTTTATTTTTGGGTTGCGAAGCCTTTAGGAATGCAGGAAAGTTTAGTCCGAGGTCGTACAGATCGGTAGAAACAGGAGGCATTTCCACCAGGTACGACCGTGCAAAAGTATTGAACAGCTTTTCACCAAGCAGATGTAAAAGTATAGGGTATTCTGCCGTCATACATTCCATCAAACGCAGTATATATCCTTTGGCATATATCTCTATTTTTTGTCCGGACGACATACTTCCATCCTGCCGGATCACTTCTGTATGGTTGAGTTGATAGAACTGATCTGCCATACCTATTTTATCATTTAGCCTGCCGGGTTTAATGATAATGGATGTTAACCATTTCTGAATTTTGGCCAACTCACTCATTAGTTATTTGCATTTGATGATCAATTGGATTTGAAACCGCATCGGCATAAGGAGTACGGTAAACCGGTACTTCGGGAAAATTACCCTGCAATACTTGTTTGGCTTTATTTACTTCAGCAATCAGCTCATCATACTCCGGAATATTTGCATCCCATTCTAATAACGTTGATACACCTCCGGTAAACTGTTGTGCGAGGTGGTACAAATGCCACACGGGAGTAGGTACAGGCCTATCATGAGTATCTAAATAGTATTGGTCGCAATCTGTAGGTCCGGCAATATGTATCTGCACTACGGCTTTATGAGGTATGTTGCGGATATAAAATTCCGGATCAAAATTGTGGTTATGACCTGATACAAAAACATTGTTTACATCCAGCAGTAAACCGCAACCGGTTTTATTCACCAGTTCAGTCATAAACTCCCATTCGTATAAACTGGAGCTTTGGAACTCCATATAGGTGGAAGGATTTTCCAATATCAACGGACGTTGAAGAATATCCTGAACGCGATTAACGCGATCGGCTACATGTTGCAGGCTTTCCAGCGTTAAAGGTAAAGGCAGCAGATCATGTGTGTTTAAATGGGCTACACCCGTCCAGCATAAATGGTCTGATATCCAGACTGGTTTTACTACATCGGCCAGCTCTTTCAGTTGTTTAAGATACTCCAGGTTTAATGGGTCCGTGCTACCTATAGACATAGATACTCCATGCATCACAATTGGTCTTAACCCGGCAACATGTTCCAGCACATGTCTGGCATAGCCGAAGTTATTCATATAGTTTTCACTGATGATTTCGAACCAGTCAATGGCCGGATCATTTTGCATCAGGTGAGCATAATGTTTGCTGCGTAAGCCAACGCCCAGGCCCAGATTCGGAAGGCCCAGACGTTGATTATTATTTATATCCATACAAATAGATCAGGTAGATGGAGGAAATGCCAGTCTGATGTCGCTGGGTTGTGGTTTTACAGGTTCCGGTGCATCAGGGTTTCTGCTTTGTAAAACTTTAGTATAAGCATCCCATGCCACATCATAAACCAGATCGCCGTATTCAAATATAACACGGCCTGGTAATTTAGTAGTGCTGTGTTTCGGACCTTCAAAATCATTCAACTCCATAGCGCCAACAGTTGCAGGTTTCCCTTGTTGATCAGTAAATGGAGGATAGATCTGCGATGCAGAAATAGGAACAGCACAGCCACCAAAACTCTTGCACATATTATCGGCAGGGGCGCTGTATGGAGGAGCAGGTAAACCGCAACCAGCTTGTACGCCATCTGCTCCTACTCCTTGTACCAACCTAACGCTTTGGCTGCATGATTTTGATTCGCCAACCAGTTGTACAAATCCGCAGCCTCCTTCAGCCTTACATGAGTTGGAGCCCTTGCAGTTATGGTAAACCTCCGCTGAAGCACAGTTATTATCAACGGGTGCATCCTGGTTCAGATTCATGCCCTGGCATGCATGATACAGTGTATTTGCCACACGGGGTTGTACTCCTACTGAAAGATCGGGAAGCTGCCCAAAAACAGCCCAGCACATCATCAAACGATCGCCAGAGCCACCCATTGACGGATAAGGGAATCCTACTGAGGTATCTTGCCAGTATTGGTCAAGCACGGTGGTAATACCAGCTATTGCACCTGTGGCAACTTCGCAAAACTGTTTGTAGTTGGCATCACGTTTTGCAGTATCAAGATTCTGAGAATCTTTTAACAATGGATTATTCAGGCGGTTTAACGCACCTGCAATGTCCTCCGCCGATGGTAACGGGTGTTTATTCTTATCATAATCTACACCCATTAAATCCTTTGCAGTCCATTTATTGGCATCTTTTCTTATTTGGGAATGCCAGGTAGGCCATGTTATAATTTTGCCTGATTTAAGATCATCGCGTATCTCTTCAAATCGTTCATAATGGTCTTGCGCGCCATTATCAAAACGGGCATAAGCATGTGATGAAGGAGCAGGAGTCCCCGCATCGGTATAAGATGGATAATCCGCTTTAAGGGCTTCATCTGAAGCCTGGTTAACCGGATCAACGGCTTGTAAACCTATTGATGGACGTATGTTTTTTCTGATACCACTACCTTCACCCTGATCGGTTATACCGCAAATAAGTTTGAACACAAGTTCTTTAGCTTTTTCAGGTAACCAGCCTGAAATGGTAGTTTCCAATTTCTGAAACTCCTTATAGGGGTGGCTTGAAGAAACAGTGTTAAATATATCTTGCTGAATAGAGGCCGGAGAATACATTTTTTCCCAAAGAGTAGTAACGCTGCCTTCATCATCTTTATAGGTGATATCAAGGTAATCCCAAAGGCATTGGTACATATGACCAATACTACCAAACATAGGCAACGGATCACCTTTTTCCCAGTTCCCGAAAGGAGCTATGGGAAAGTACTTTTCCGGATTTTTTACACGGGCTTTAGCTTCTTCTTCAGGTGCTTCGATGGCCAGAAACAAGTCGTTCTGACTTAAATTAAGCTCATCAAGTTTTACCTTCATGCCGGCATACTTAACGCCGTTTGATTCAGGTTTACAATCCTTGAAATCAATAATGCCTGGAATAACAGTACTGTCTGGACTATAACATGTCCATGCATAATTGCCGGAAGCGGGAGACAGTTGTGTGAATTGAGGAACAATACCCAAGGCAGTAGCGACATTTGAAGCCAGTTGCAGGTGAAGCATTTCTTCAATAAATACGCTGAATATTGTATTGAATGCTTTTTCGTTTTCAGGGATATTGTTTAAAGATGATCCTGTCCCTGGTCTAAATGTAGGTGCTAATCCCGGCCATAATCGTCCCTGATATAAGTCGCTGTTTTTCCCGGTAATCTGATGTACTCCCTGAATAGAATACAGGGATGTCATGTACAATGGGATTGTAAATAGTTCAACATTTACAGCTTGTTGTACAATAGCCTCAACGGCAGCTTTATCAACTTCAAAAAGGCTTAAGGGGCGATCAAAGAGATCTTTTGGGTCTGCTTTAGTTTTCATTTTAGGTAATGTCTTTAGGGTAACTTAATATATCCAAAGTATACTATACTTCAAATGTATTAAGCAGTGAAAATATAAGAATGATGGTGCTGAATATTAACATGGAAGATTATGTTTTTGTTTGGTTTAATGAAACCGTTAGCCTACACTAAAATTCCCTGTATAAATACTATCGGTACATCTGATCCCATTTTCAGTAATAAATGAAAGGTACGTTTCAACCACTACGTCTCTCCCCCATTGATCAACTGGCAAAATCAACTGATCGGTACCTGTACTTCTCCTTTCTCCGCAAAGGATATAAACTGCTTCGTTTAAAACGGGTGAATAAGCCAGCAGCATTACACGATCACTGGCATGTTTAAAACTATTATCCGGAGTCCAGGTAAAAATCAATTTATTATCCTCCAATGTGGCTGCAGCGTGGATATCCTTTGTATCTATTGGTCCTGCGGTAACTTTTACCGCTGCATAATCTATTGTCAAATTGGGATATTCTCCTACAATTGCATTTTTAATCTGCCAGCCAACGGCGGCTTCGGTTGCACTATAAGTTTTCCCTATAGATATGTAAGCAAATCCGGCTTTTACAAATTCTGCAAATGCTCCTAAAAATCTTTTAGTAATCTTCATTTTCAACCTGCAACTCAACTGTTTTTCAGAAGGCGGTTTAGTACTCTTTGCACGACGCGTACGATAAACTAATTGTCCTCTCAACATATACCCTTCAATATTACCTATTGCTCCTGTAATACCACCCAGGAGGCCATTTTTTAAACGTGCCATTATGTGTGTATTTAAGTTTTGAAGAAATCGGGATCCTTATACTTTTTATTCCATTTTAGCAGGGTTTAATGATGAATAAGTGAAACAGAAGGCTTGTTCCCATTGACTTTCATCATTACAGCAATATTAATAAATCTTCCATTTCACATTTCAAAAATATGCACGGGCATCACAAAAAACATGCACGAACAGCCTAAAAAGCAGCACGAACGGTTTTTACTTAAATATTTATGCAGATAATACATAATATAAAACCGGTGTACCCGAAAGAAAGGATCTGCCGGGAAATCAGTTTTTGAAGGATGAGACTACTAAGTGAGTTTATAGGTTGAACATACATTGAACGAACATTGGACATTCGTTGGACAATCTTTGATCACATATACCTGTTCAAAGATTGTCCAACGAATGTTCAAGGTATGAAGCAATTATAGACTCACTACGAACTTGCTACAAACTTTTCCCGAAAGTGTCATTCACCTGAAAAAAAGGTAAATTATTAACAATCAATGATCATCATACAAAAAGGCATTCTTAATATAAAGGATTGGCCCAAAGACCCGAAAAACAGTGTCCTGTAAACTTAGGATATTTCACTGAAAACACTTTACTTTGTGTCAAAATAACATAAAGCAAATATAACGTCTGTGTCCAACTTGAAAACAGGCATATTTCCAGCCAATAGCCGAGTAAAAATATTTTATGGAAAAACATGTTTATACCCAGGACATCTTTACTATTAGTAATTTCCTGAGCAGGGAAGAATGCGATGCTCTCATTCAGAAAAGTGAAGCCATAGGTTATGAAGAAGCTACAGTAACTGCTGCTGGTGGTGTACAACGTATGCTTAAAGAAGTGCGGAATAACGAAAGAGTTCTATACAAGGATGAGTCTTATGCTGCTATTATTTGGAACCGGCTAAAAGATTTTGTTCCGGAAGGGAAGTCTGATGCAACCGCATGCGGACTGAATGAGCTATTCCGGTTTTATAAATATAGCCCAGGCCAACGCTTTAAAATGCATAAAGATGGTAGCTTTATAAGAGATGCTTCGGAAGCCAGTCAGTACACTTTTATGATCTACCTGAATGATGAATATACAGGAGGTGAAACGATCTTTGCATCCGGTGAAATTATCCGTCCGGAAACAGGTTCGGCCCTCATTTTCCACCATCCGTTACGTCATGAAGGATCACTGCTGACAGCTGGTGTGAAATATGTGTTGCGAACAGATATTATGTACAAATTATGAGACCTTAAATACCTGCTATGTCTATATGAAATTGTCCGGAATAATTCTAGGATATTCCAGCAAACTTTCAGATCTTACATTAAAGGACAATTTTTAATTCGTTTAAAATCACCATGAATGTTTAAGTCTCCATTTTCATCTGAGGGACGTATCAGAAGAAAAGAATACGGCATTACACTAATTGTTTATACAATCTTAGCAACTCTGGTCAATACGTTATCTTCATTAGCGCAATTAGGAAATACCTCTTTGGATATGGATGCTGCAATTGGCATTGTAACACTTCTCCTTTACATACCAATACTCTGGCTGCTGCATGCTCAGGGAGCTAAACGATGCCATGATGTGGGTAAAGCTGCCTGGTGGCAACTCATTCCGTTTTATCCTTTTGTTCTGCTGTTTCGGAATGGTATTAAAGAATCGAATGAGTATGGAGTAAATCCCAAAGCTGATCCTACAGTCACGCTGATTGACGCTATAGGGCGAAGTGATAATTAAGCAGAATACCATTATCAATACATTTATACAACCAATTTCCTGCTTATGAAATCTATATTATTCCTCAGTACTTTCATCTTTTGCGTAATCTCCAGCAGTTATTGCCAGCAAACAAATACAAAGGATAGTAGTGTCCTTACATCTGACAGTGTTTCACTTTATCTTAAAGTATCCGGCAAGGGTACCCCATGTATATTTGTACATGGAGGACCCGGAGCCTGGAGCAGATCTTTTGAGGCAATGGGGGGCAACAGCCTGGAAAAACATCTCACAATGTATTATTACGACCAACGTGGTTGTGGGCGCTCCCAATCACCGCGTAATAACGACTACAGCCTTGACAGAATGATAGAGGATATTGAAAATATTCGCGTGCTGTCCGGATCTGATAAGGTTTACCTTTTGGGGCATTCGTTTGGTGGTATCCTCGCCTTTAAGTATGCAGAAAAATATCCTACCCATGTAAAGGGACTTGTACTTCTTAATGCTACACTTTATATAAATAACTCCCTACGCTCACAGATCCGGTTCATAAATCAGTTGTTAGGTGAAAACGTAGCTATGAAGAATGATGACTCCATTATGCAATCCTTCTTTATAGCGAAGGAGTTACTGAACAAAAAACAACTGGCATATAAAATGTTGTCCGACAATAAAGCCGCTATAGAAAAGCTGGATAGCATTGACGCGATCCCCCGTAACTATTCATTTGGACAACATGCATTTGGCATTCACGAATATTTGAATGACTTCACAACAGAAACTGCAAGGGTAAACATTCCCGTACTTGTAATTTCAGGAACAGAAGATCATAATATTGGTCCGGATCACTATAAATTATTCAGGTTTCCAAATCAACAGACAAAAATTATTAAAGGCGGCCATGTGCTCTATTATGAAAAGAATAATGAGTTTGCAGAAACCGTTTTCAGATTCATAAAATAATGTAAAAAGAGGAAAGCAGCTGTGAAACGCTTTCCTCTTTTGTTGTTAATCATGGGTTTTAATCTGTAGCAATCTGCATGCATTTGTATAGAATATTTTCTTTTCTTCTTCCCTCGTAAAGCCCATAGCGTGAACGCCATTAATCGATTCCGATGGAGTAAACACCGGAAAGTCTGATCCGAATAAGAACTGTTCCACTCCAATCTTCCGGATAATCCATACCAGTTGATCACGGAAAGGTGAGTCTCCCAGGAGAGGTGCAATTGCAGATAAATCGAACCAGATATTTTTTTTGTACCAGGGATATTTCTTCAATGCCTCAATAGTAATTAGCTGTGGAAAATTCACTAGTCCCGAATGAGCAAATATGAATTGTGTGGTCGGATTACTCGCCGCCAGCAGGATCAATTTGCCGATTTCATCGGAATCCCACGGACTATAACTATCAAACAGCAGCACCATATTCAATTCACCAGCTTTCTTCGCTACTACATTTACTTCCGCCGCCGCTACATCAAATTTTTGGGTATTGGGATGTAATTTTAGAATACGCACACCCTGGTTATGCACTCTTGTCATTTCTGCAAGCGCATCCGCTCCGTCCATTGGGTGTACAGAACAAATTGGGATTAAAGAAGGGTATCGTTTGCTCGCGGAAATGATGCTGTCATTTCTCAAGCGTGTATCCTTCATATTTCCTTTCTGTGCCATGGTAATGATAACTGCTTTTTCTATGGATGCTTTAGGCATGAAAGCAAGTATATCTTCCAGTTTATTTGTACGTTCTGCACTTAAATTATCTCCTTCTTCTATAAAAAGGTGCACGTGCATATCGATTATAGCACCCTTGTAAAATGTATCCTTTGACTGACCTCTACCATTGAATGAAATAAATAATAAGGATAAACCAAACGCGTATAGGAGCCGTTTTTTCATTAATAGTTGTTTATAGGTTTAAAATGGGTTATGACCTATGAATATAAGGATTATTATAGATCTGACGATGCTTCCGGATTCAGTTTGATTTTTTCATCCTGCCATTGCTCTAATAATTTCTCACCTAACCGATTCTTATTGGCAGATATCCATAACATTTTATTAAAAAATCCCCCTTTTGCAGGAGTAAAAACCTGTGCTATTCTCTATATCTTTAAATAGCAATACGTTTTGTAAAACCTTTAAACCTTGTTTTATGAAAAAGAGAACAATGCCAAAGCTGAGGCTTGACAAAATTAAGATTGGAAATTTAAGTACGAACAGCCAAATTGTAAACAAAGGAGATAACAGGTCAACAAACTCTTTATTTGCAGTTTGTAGTCAGATTTGCGCTAGCGTACGCTGCTCTTTTGAATGCTAAAGGAGAGCCAATAGATTTACAGATTAGGATCTATACCTATGAATCTTTTCAGCTAAGAGGTCTTCATTGTTTGCACATATAAATTGTTTCACCCTAAGGAAAGAGCTAATATTATTTACGATCCTGCCCTACCAGCAAACAAGATTAAAATTACAACATCAACTTTCTGATTAGTTTATTCCATTAACACACATCTGCAAACCCTGGTTTACAGATGTGTGTTAATGGAATAAACTGATCACTATTTACTGAAAAGATGGAAAGATACCGTTCAATGCGATAATGTAGTTAATACATACGTATGGCATCATGTTATCATGAGGCTGGGTTCCTCCCGTCATACTTAGCGAATTAACGTCGAGTGTTACATTGGGCGTACTGGGGCCTGATGGCAGCGGCAGTGTAGTATACAGTTTTACATCCGGATAAGGTGGTTGCACCGTACTGTCATTTCCGTTTGTTTGAGCAAGAAAATTATTAGTGGGGTCGCCGGTGGTAGCTGGGGTATTACTTGCCATCAGGGAATGGGTATGTGATGCTGTATTACCTGGAAGAAGAGTAACCTGTGGTGCTCCTCCTATTTCTCCAGGAATATAATTTCCACCACCCGCAAGCTGCCCCATCCCAACGCCTATCCTTACACGAAAATCAGGTAATGCAAAAGTGGTTATTCCATCACCACCATAAGTAGTACCCAGCAATGAAAAAAGCGCGGTTTCACTATTGATACTTTGCAAAGCACCGTTGCACAATGCCCAGCCAGCCGGGGCATAGTTACCTGCAAAGATTCTTATTTCTCCAAGGAAATTATCCATATAAATTAATTAAACGTTTTTGTATAAATGAGTTTATTGCCTGGAAGGATAGATCCCGATAGTTGCAATACAATAGTTCATAACAAGGAACGGCATCCTGTTTTCATGTGGAATGCTTCCTCCGGAAGATGTGATAGCAGGCGCAAGTGGAGCGGGGGTACCTCCCTGCGGAGCAAACAGATTAACTGTAGCTTTGTTTTTATTTCCAACATTGGTAGAGGTGTTGGCATTCGCGAAATAATTAGCAGATGGGCTACCCAGATCGTATGAAATGTTTGCAGATACCAGGTGATTGTGAGAGGGAATGTTATTAGTGGTTAGTGTAACATTTTCTGTACCTCCCACACTTCCAATTGGATAGGTTGTACCAGATAAACTGGAGCCTTCTCCGATAATTGCTCTGCCATTTAAATTGGGCAAGGCAAAAGTTGTTATGCCATCTCCACCGTAATATACCCCGAGCAATGAAAACAGTGCTGAATTCTGGCTGATCGACATAAGTTGACCGCTACACACTGCCCATCCTCTGGGGGTTCTATCAAAACCAAAGAGGCGAATTTCTCCTATAAAATTATCCATATGATGTAAATGAGATAAGGTTAGAAAATACAGATACTACGAATGTGGAGGGAATATTCCTTCTACACAGATCGAATATGTTAGTGCCAGATAAGGTGACATATTCTGGTGTGGTGTACTACCGCCTGTAAGACCTATTGACTGTTGATTTAGTATTGTACCATTGTTAAGTGTATCGGAATAAACAACAATACCCTGAGAGAGGCCGGATGAAAAAGCATTAGAGAGATATACATTGGCCGCAGGTTGCGCTGTAGCAACAGTTGTCTGTTGCAGGCTCGTACGCGTAACAGCCTGGATATTGTGATTATGGGCGGGCATGGTAGATGTTACCAGCGCTACCTCTTCACTGCCGCCGTTTTCTCCTGGGGTATCAAAACCGGAAATAGCGGGATTAACACCTGTTAATACTATTCCGCGGAGGTCCGGAACCTTAAAATTCGTAGTACCATTACCACCGAATTGAATACCAATAATAGCAAAAAGGGCCTGGAAAGAGTTGATACTATAAGTACTACCATCGCAGGCCAACCAGCCAACAGGTGTAAAATTAAATCCCAAAGCCCTGATTTCGCCAATGAAACCATCCATAAGTGTAAGTTTTTAGGTGAGTAATTGGTAGTTATAAAATGAAAGGGTAACCGGAGGAAGGGGTAATTCCACTCCGGTAATATCAAAATAAAATATTTTACTAGTTAATAAAATAAGGTTGTTATGGGGACCTCTTCTATTGATAAAGCAAATGGTAATTAATAAACAGTGCAGATGCAAAAAGGTTCAAACAATTTATTGATTGAGGGCTCTTAATCCAAATTATGGGTAGCGGTATTTAAGAATTTATCATTTCGACATTTTTTCAACAGCCAGTTCAACTGAATCCAGGAAATTGAAACGCTGTCCTTTATTACTTTCGTAAATGAAAGCTTTGAGACTCTTGCCTGGATATTTTGTGAATTCGCCGATGATGAACAGCTGTATTTTGTAGTTGGAGAATTTCTGGAGGACTTCTCCTGCGATACCAGTTTCCAGATTAAAGAAATCCGGTGTGATATTTTTTTCGTGGATAATTATTTTTTCAAAGTCCTGGTAGTAGAGGTCAACAATAAAATCGAGCGCATCCTCCTGATTTTTAATCAGGACTTCTTCTGAAATCACTTCTGCTATTTGAATGTCACCAATCTTGTGTATTTCTATGTTCATTATGGGTTGAATAAGGACAGGAATATTACCTGTAAAATAAAACAAATCAATTCGTAAATTTTAACTTTTAACTTCCCGAATGTAATTTTAACTTCTTTAGCCCATTCAGAAGATACCTTTTACTTCTGAATGTTTTTGATTAAATTTGGCTCAAACGCAAGGGGTTGGCCAATAACGGCATTTCAGATACTAATAAGCTTCATAATGATCAGGATATCATATCACGCTTTTCGCAAGGTGATGAAGTCGCGTTCCGTATAATATTTAATGAGCAGTTACGTCCCCTTTGTTACTTTGCTCATAAGTTAATAGGCCAGAAAGAAGAGGCCGAAGATATCGTTAGCACAGCATTTGCGAGCTTATGGGAACGCAGGCAGCAGTTTTCCGCTTTCAGTGCAGTAAAATCATTTTTATATATCGCTGTGCGTAACAGCTGCTATGATTTACTGAAACATCGCAACGTAGTAAACAAATCAGAAGATAATCTTCAATATACCGGCAATACACCTGATATTGCTGTTGATGCCCGCATCTTACAAACCGAATTGTTACAGATCATTCTCGGGGAACTGAACAACCTTCCTGAACGTTCCCGTCAAATCCTGGAATGGAGTTTTTTAGAGGAAAAGAAAACTTCCGAGATAGCAGCACTACTTTCTTTGTCTGAAGCTCACGTCCGGATGGAAAAATCCCGGGCATTATCACAGTTGCGTAAGTTACTGAACGACAAACAATTACTAGAATCCTTACTTCTCCTTTGGGTTATCCTGGAAAAATAATTTAAAATTCCTGTTGCACTTTCCTACCCCGGTCGTTTTAATATATGTATGCAACCAAACTCTGAAGTTTCGCCTTTATTAGTCCGCATTTTATATAAATGCCTGTCTGGAGCCGTATTAAGCTCCGGCGAGCAGCAGACTCTTGATGAGTGGTTGGATGCAGAACCACAAAACAAGATTGTGTACGCTGAGATCATGTCTGGCGAGTGGCCGGTTTCTGAACTGAAATACTATAATAGTATTTCATACGATGACAACTGGGCCAGGGTTCAACAGAAGATAGCAGGCGCTGCATTATATGAAGAGCGGCCTGTTAAACGGCTTCGCTTCTGGTGGGCCGCTGCTGCTATTGTTTTCGTGCTTCTGGGCGGCATATGGTTCCTGAAGCAACAGACTCAGCCGAAAAATGAAAAAGGAGTACAGCTGGCAGATATTGCCCCAGGTACCCAGGGAGCAATACTAACGCTGGCAGACGGATCTACGGTAGTGCTGGATAGCCTCAACAATGGTGTGGTTGCAAGCCAGCATGGAGTAAAAGCTGTTCTTATGAATGGCGAGTTATTGTACCAGAAAAGTGGCAGCGAAAGTGCAAATACCATTGTATATAATTCAATGACAACCCCCAAAGGCCGCCAGTTTCACCTGGTTTTACCGGATGGCTCTCACGTATGGCTGAATGCACAAAGTTCGATTCGCTATCCCACAACCTTTACAGGTAAGGAAAGAAGAGTGAATATCAGTGGTGAGGTATATTTCGAAGTGAAAAAAGATGAGCAGAAACCCTTTATTGTAAACGTTCCGGACAGGGCAGAGATAGCCGTACTGGGTACAGATTTTAATATAAAGGCATATATAGAAGAACCATCTCTTAATACAACTCTTGTAAACGGGACCGTAAAAGTATTGTCCACAAAAGGACAGAATGCAATACTCAAGCCTGGTTATACGGCACAGATACTTACCAGCCGGCCAGATGATATAAAAATAGTGCCAGCGGATATTGACCAGGTACTGGCCTGGAAAAACGGTGCTTTTTATTTTGATGACGCCACTTTACAGGAAGTTATGCGCGAGCTTTCCAGATGGTATGATATTGAAGTAGTATACGAACCGGGATTACCGGAAACCCGTTTCGGCGGAAAAATAAGCAGGGATGTAAGTCTTGCCGGTTTATTAAGAGGCCTTCAGGCCACCGGCGTACATTATAGAATTGAACAGGGACGAAAATTAGTGGTTTATAAATAATAGTAATCAATCAAAGATTGTCGATGACGCTTACCAGGAAATCTTAAATCAGAAACCAACCTATAAAACAAAACCGAAAGTGCTAGAACACTTTCGGCGCGTATGGTTGAGTCAAAATTCGCTTCAACACTCATTTTAACAACCAAACAATGCAATTTATGCAAAAAAATGCTGATTGTTCCGGGACCTTCGTGCGCCTGCCACAATGGCCCAAGGGCAGTCCCTTGCCAAATCTAATTCGGGTAATGAAATTAACAGTGATCTTACTGACCGTAGCTTTTTTGAATGTTCAGGCTACGGGGTTTTCTCAAAACGTTACGCTTTCAGGGAAAAATCTTCCCCTGAAAAAAGTGTTTAATGCTATTGAAGAACAAACCGGATTCATGGTGTTTTATAACCAGGATGTACTTGCGAATGCCAGACCTGTATCAGTATCTGTAAAGGAGATGTCTCTGACGTCTTTTCTGAATGTTGTGCTGGCAGATCTTCCGGTATCCTATATTATTGAAGGAAAAACTATTTATCTGTCACAGCAAAAAATTGTGACTCAAGCCCCGTCACAACTCCCTCCGGGAGAGATCAGCGGAACCGTAAGAAGTACTTCCGGAGAATTACTTGCCGGTGTATCCATTAAGTTAAAACGATCCAATACAGGTACCATCACCTCCCAGAAAGGAACGTTTAAGTTGAGCGATGTTGCTGAGGGAGACGTCGTACTGGTATCTATAGTGGGATATATGCCGGTAGAAATTGTTGTTCACAGCACAGGTGAAAGTTTTACCGCCGCTGTTGTCAACAGGTTTCAGGCAACATCATTAAAAGTTGTAAAAGGAGAAATTGCTATCATCATGACTCCTGTTGTAAGCAATCTCTCAGAGGTAATTGTAAATAAAGGGTATTATACAGAGAGCCAGCGCCTGTCTACCGGCAGCGTATCCAGCATAGACTCAAAAATAATTGAAAAACAACCTGTCACAAACGTATTACAGGCCCTCCAGGGACGAGTACCCGGATTAAGTATTGTTCAAAGCAATGGTTTCCCGGGCACAGCTTTTAATGTACAGGTAAGAGGTGTCAATTCTATGCTTAGAACCTCTACTCCTCTTTATATAGTGGATGGCGTTCCATTCCTGTCCGAAGCTATCAATGCACAAACGGGTACTGAAGTTACCGGGTCCAATGGTTCTACCAGTCCATTAAACAGCATTAGTCCGGCAGACATTGAACGTATCGAAGTACTGAAAGATGGCGATGCTACCGCTATCTATGGTTCCCGTGGGGCTAATGGCGTGATACTTATTACCACAAAAAAAGGCAAACCAGGAAAAACAAGGTTTGACCTGAATGTGAATACTGGAGTTTCACATATTCCTAAAACAGTGCCGGAATTAAATACAAAAGAATACCTGGAACTGCGCAAACTGGGATTCAAAAACTCCGGTACCACGCCTAATGCTACTAATGCGCCGGACCTGGTGCTTTGGGACCAGAATGCTTATACCGATTTTCAGAAACTGCTTATAGGAAATACCGCTAAATCTACAGATGTCAATGCGAGCGTGTCCGGTGGTGATCTCAGGACCAACTTCCTGATCAGTGGTACCTATCATAATGAAACAACTGTATACTACCTCGATAAATCGTACAAAAGAGGATCTGCAAATTTCAGTGTTAATCATAACTCTATAGACCAGAAACTGGGTATCAGCTTTTCAGTAATGTACAGTGCCGACAACAACAGGTTGGCAGTAGAAGACCTGACTTCCCGTGCATATCAGACATCACCAAATTTCCCCTTGTACAATCCTAATGGGAGCCTCTATTGGTCCGGATCACTGGTACAGAATCCAATAGCTGTTATGATGCGTACCAACCGTAACAAAACCTCTAACCTGAACAGTAATCTGAATATCCGTTACAGACCATTTGCAGGATTAGAATTTAAGATACTTGGAGGGTTTGGCCGTGCAGACATGGATCAGGCACAATTAATACCTCTTGCTTCGCAGGATAGGTCTGTGGCCACCAATACTTCGAGATCAATATTTTCTTACAGCTATACCAACAATTATATTGTAGAACCACAGGTGAGTTATGTGAGAGGTATCGGTCTGGGTAAAATATCTGCACTTATCGGCGGGTCATGGCAATACTCAAAATCCAGGCAGCCTTATTATACCCTTGCATCAGACTTTATTTCTGATGAATTCCTGGAAAATATAGGATCGGCGGCAACAGTAACTACAAGGTCCAGCTCTGCAGATTATAAGTTCGCATCTGTGTTCGCAAGACTGAACTACACTTACAAAGAACGTTATGTACTGAATGGTATCTTCAGAAGGGATGGATCTTCCAGATTCGGACCAAGCAACCGCTTTGGTAACTTCGGTTCCATTGGTGCAGCATGGATCTTTACCGATGAACCTTTCATGGCCGCTCAGCAAAAATGGTTAAGCAGCGGAAAACTTCGTGGTAGTTATGGTATCACCGGAAGTGATAACATCGGTAACTATGGTTATCTGGATACCTATTCATCTACCTCCTATAACTACAATGGTTCTCCAGGATTATTTCCTTCCCGTATAGCTAACAGTAACTATAAATGGGAACAGACGAAAAAGATAGAGATAGCGCTGGAACTTGGATTCTTAAAGAACAGAATACGATTCACGCCTGCTTATTATAACAATAACACAGGTAATCAGCTGATCACCTATACCATCAGCTCTCAGGCCGGTTTCAGCAGCTATCAGGCAAACATGCCGGCTACAGTGCAGAACAGCGGACTGGAATTGACATTAAGCACCATCAATATTGTGAAGAAAAACTTCACCTGGACCAGCAATTTCAATTTTTCAATGAACCGGAATAAGTTGAAATCATACCCCGATCTCAAAAAGAGTTCTTACTATACCAGGTATGTTGTAGGAGATCCTGTTTCCAGTATCTACATTTACAAATATGCAGGTTATGATAGTACCACCGGCCTGCCTAAAGTGGCAGACCTGGATAAGAGCGGTACTATTTCATCTGGACTGTATGCTAAAGGTCTGGGAGACCGGTATTATTATGGTACTTCCTATCCGAAATATTTTGGTGGGTTTAATAACTCGTTCACCTACAAACATTTTTCCCTGGACGTGATGTTACAGTTCGTTAAACAAACCGGCAGGGATTTGCTGGTATCCAATACCTATCCTCCAGGATATATCTATAATGTATCTAAATCATCACTCGATAAATATCTGGCCGATGGCCCGGCCGATAAGCGACATGTACTGGCAGGCTATAACAGCAGCATAGGCAATTATTTCGGCTCTGATGCAATGATGGTGGATGCTTCCTTCATTCGTCTGAAAAGCGTTGCTTTCTCATATGATCTTCCTGCTCAGGTAGCAATGAAGATGAAAATGAATGCTGCAAAGCTGTATATCCAGGGACAGAATCTGTTTACGATCACATCGTATAAAGGGTTTGATCCTGAATCGCAGGGAATGTCTCTGCCTCCATTACGTACCTTATCTGCTGGCTTAAAAATTTCTTTCTAATGAGACGAATAATGCTTTTCAATAGTATATTACTCATAACGGTGCTGACTGGCTGTGAAAAAATGATTGAGATTCCGGCGCCTATTACTGAAATGTCCAGCACATTGGTCTTCAGTTCGGAAAAGACGGCGTTGTCTGCATTGTCCGGAGCGATGAGCAGTACCACCAATTCTCTTACGATGTCTGTATATCTTACATCCTATACTGCAATGGCAGCTGATGAACTGAAATTCTTAGCTAACACCAACTATGAGGAATTAGAAAAAAACACTTATATGCCGCTGTCCAGCACTTCTGCTGTCAGCAACCTTAATACAATGTGGGCGGATCTGTATGCTGGTATTTACCGTTTCAACAGCTTGCTGGAAGGAGTACAAAACACTACAGCGCTTTCTGATTCACTGAAAATACAGTTATCCGCAAATGCAAAGTTTATGCGGGGCCTATGTTATTTTTATCTGGTAAATCTGTATAAAGATGTACCACTGATATTAGTGACAGATGTAAACCAAACAGCACTGGCTCCTAAAGACTCTGCAAGCAAAATATACAATCAAATCATTGCAGACCTCGTCCAGGCCCGCGATGTATTACCAGATAATTATACTTCCGTTACCGTTCCCGGTGCAAGAACAATCATTACCAAATGGGCAGCCAGCGCATTGCTGGCAAGAGTATATCTCTATACCGGACAATGGGCACTTGCAGAACAGGAAGCAACTAAAGTGATAGAAAGTAGTGGATCATTGTTTGTAATGACACCAACCGCGACTATCAGTAATGTGTTTGTAAAGAATAACAGCGAAGCCATTTTACAATTCGGTTCATACATTTCCGCAACAACCGGTTATACTTATGAAGGCATGAGCTTTGCCAGTAACGGTACACAGTATTCGCTGCTGCCAGAATTTATAAACAGCTTTGCATCAGGTGATGTACGACGTACAAAGTGGATCAGAGATACCACTTATTTAGGTGTACTTAACTATCAACCGTATAAATTCAAGGTAACAACCAGTGCTAACGGTACCGGACGTATGGAAGCCCCTACTGTCCTCAGACTTGCAGAGCAATATCTGATCCGTGCAGAAGCGAGGTTACAATTACAGCGCGCAGTTGAAGGTCGTGACGATATGAACGTGGTACGCGTACGCGCAGGGCTGACTGCCAGTACATCTACAGACGCTGCTGTTATTGCACTGGAAATCGAAGAAGAGAACAAACATGAATTCTTCTGCGAAAATGGTCACCGCTGGTTCGACCTTCGGAGAACTAATCGCATCGATGCTGTGCTGGGAGCTCTTAAACCAACATGGCTGCCACGTGCGGCTTATTTCCCTCTGCCACAAACTGCTATAAACGCCAATCCTAACCTAATACAAAACCCGGACTACCAATAGTCCCTTTACCCGGAATACATTTAGTTGTATTCCGGGTATTCCTTTCAGTTATCGCCATAAGTCTTCATGCATCAGAATATGATGTCAGGAACTTATTTGAATTTTCAAGGAAAATCTATTTATGGATACAAGTATTGTAAAAATTGAAAACCTTTCGCACAGGTACAGTCAAGCCTGGGCTATAAAGGATATCAACCTGGAGATCAGGCAAAAGGGTATTACCGGCTTTCTTGGCTCCAATGGCGCCGGCAAATCTACTACGATGAATATTTTGTGCGGTGTGTTAAATCAAACGCAGGGAAATGTATTCATAGATGGTATTGATCTGCGTACACGACCACTGGAGGCTAAGAAACTGATCGGGTTCCTGCCGCAGAACGCACCATTGTACCTGGACCTTACAGTAGACGAATATTTACGTCACTGTGCCTATATGCGACTTATTCCTAAAAATAAGATCCGGTCGGCCATGGAAGAAGCAAAAGAAAGATGCGGAGTAGCCCATTTCAGTAACAGGCTACTCAAGAACCTGTCTGGTGGGTATAAACAAAGAGTTGGTATAGCACAGGCTATCATTCACAAACCCAAACTGGTAGTACTGGATGAGCCAACGAACGGGCTTGATCCTAACCAGATCACAGAGGTGAGAGGACTGATTAAAGAAATAGGAGAAGACCGCTCAGTGATTTTTTCTTCTCATATCCTTTCAGAAGTACAGGCCACCTGCGATACCATTAAAATGATAGAACAGGGAGTAGTTGTTTTTAGCGGTACGGTAGATGATTTCAACAATTATATCGAGCCGGACTCCATGGTGCTTTATCTGAAAAATCCGCCAACAGAAGCAGAATTGCTGGCTATCGAAGGGGTTACACAGGTGAAAATTCTGAACAGCAACAAGATCAGGGTCAGCTTTAATTCCTCTCCGGACATTGCTGAAAAGATGATTGAATACAGCGTAAACAGAGGCTGGAAAATGCAGGAGATACATCTGGAAAGAAGTTCTCTGGAAGAAATATTTGCACGATTATCAAATAAGATTAAATAATTTTTTTAAGATGAAAATTGCTTTCAGAATAGCCCGGTTAGAACTCAGCAATCTGTTTTACTCTCCTGTTGCCTGGGTGGTACTGGTCATATTTATGATACAATCCGGCTGGGAGTTCAGCCACTTGCTGGAGCGGATGGAACGCGCCCAGCAAATGGGAATGGCGTCCTCCGATATGACGAATAACATTTTTTCAGGCTTTGCTGGTGTATTTACAAAAATAAAAGAGTACCTGTATTTATATATTCCTTTACTAACGATGGGACTTATCAGCCGGGAAACAGGTAGCGGCTCTATTAAACTTGTATACTCTTCTCCGGTAAAGGTCAGTTCTGTAGTATGGGGAAAATACCTGGCAATGGTAGTGTATTGTGTGTTGCTGATGCTTTGCCTGGCATTGCTCGAAATCATTGCAGGGTTTACTATTAAAAATGCAGATCTTTCTTTCATTACTGGTGGTATTATCGGTCTGTTTCTGCAGATATGTGCCTACTCTGCTATTGGCCTGTTTATGTCTTCACTCACCACTTACCAGGTAGTGGCGGCTATTAGCACACTGGCTTTACTGGCAGGATTAAATTATGTAGGACATTTATGGCAGGACATTGATTTTGTGCGGGACCTCACGTATTTTTTGTCGATCTCCGGAAGAGTAGATGAGTTCATAGATGGTCTCATTACCAGCAAAGATGTGTTTTACTTCCTCATCGTTATCTGCATGTTCGTGGGTCTTACTATCCTGAAACTGAAAGGCGACAGGGAATCCAGATCTCCCGTATTGAAATCGCTGCGTTATGTAACGCTTATCGCCTTCGCACTGCTGATAGGATATGTTACTGCACGTCCTCAGCTGATCGTTTACAGGGATATGACCGCGAGCAATAAACGTACACTTTCTCCCAACACGCAGCAGATTCTTCGTAAGCTGAAAGATCCAGTGAAGGTGACTACATACGTAAACCTGCTGGATCTGAATTATTATATTGGATTGCCATCTTCAAGAAATACTGACTTATCAAGTTATGACAAATACTTCCGTTTTAAGCATGATATAGAAGTGAAGTATGTTTACTATTACGACACTACGAATAACATTGAACTGTTCACGCGCAATAAAGGACTACCTGCAAAAGAAGTAGCGCGTAAAATGGCGGCTTCCATGAAACTGGATTTCAAAGATTTCCTTTCTCCTGAAGAGATCCGTAAAACGATCAACCTGAGTAGTGAGCAAAACAGACTGGTACGTGTAATACAATACGGTAATAAAACTACCTATCTCCGGATGTTCGACGACATCATACGTCAGCCCACTGAGAAAGAGTTTGCTGCTGCTTTTAAACGTCTGGCAGTAACACCGCCCAAGGCTGTATTTCTGAAAGGTCATAATGAAAGAAGTATACGTAGAATGGGCGACAATGATATAAAGCTTCCCACTACAGAAATCACCTTCCGCAGCTCGCTGGTAAATCAGGGATTTGATGTGGAGGAGATGTCGCTCGAAAATACAGATCTTCCCGCGGATATAGCCGTACTGGTAATCGCAGATCCCGGTACACCATACTCACCTGTAGAAATGAATAAGATAAAGAATTATCTCAATGCCGGAGGTAATCTGCTTATCGCTGGTGAACCAAAGCGAAGAGATATCATAAAGCCTTTATTGGACATGATAGGCGTACAACTGGACCCGGGTGTAATGCTCCAGAAAAGTGAAGATTTTGCTCCGTCGCTATTCCATGCCCCACTTACTCCGGAAGGAATGCAATTGCTGGGAGCCAGACCATCTCCTCGTTTGATGTCTGGAATGGTATTCCCTGGTGTTGCAACACTTTCATGGGATACATTAAATTCATTTAAGGTAACTCCTCTCATTGTTGCTAATACACTTAACTCAATCCGCAGAACTGCCCAGATAGATGACAGTCTGCGTTCTGTGGAATTCAATGATGTTTTACATGACGAAAAAGGAGAATTCCCGGTAGTGATAGCACTTACCAGGAATATAAATAAGAAGGAGCAACGTATCCTGGTATCCGGCGACGCTGATTTTATGAGCAATGCTGAATTACTGAGAAGTAATATTCAGACAGGTAATTTCACTTTTATGATGGAATTATTCAGATGGTTTTCATTCGATAATTTCCCTGTTGATGTATATAAAGAACCTTCTACCGATAATGCTATATTGACAAATGCAGGCGGAGTTTCTATGATAACATGGTTCCTCATTGCTGTGCTGCCTGGTATAATTGTAATCGCTGTTGCAATTATGCTTTTACGAAGAAAAAGAAGATAAAATAATATTTCCTACGAGGGCCGCTCTTAATTGTGCGGCCTTCGCTTTTTTAATAATATGAACACTGGTATGAAAATTTTGAAAGGATACCTGCCGGCCACTTTGCTGCTATGCTCGCATCTGGCGCTGGGTCAGGAGAAGATTACATTGGATCCTGAAGTAAAAACAGGCAAGCTGGCCAACGGCATGCAATATTACATTAAGAGGAATACAGAGCCGTCCGGACGTGTGGTAATGTATCTTGCCAATAAAGTAGGTTCAATTCTGGAAACAGACAATCAGCGCGGGCTGGCCCATTTCCTGGAACATATGAATTTTAATGGCACCACCCACTTCCCTAAAAATGAACTGGTAAATTATCTTCAGAAAGCTGGTGTGCGGTTCGGAGCAGATCTGAATGCTTACACAACATTTGACGAGACTATTTTCCAACTCCCCCTCCCCTCAGACGATACCTTGCTGCTGGCGCAGGGATTACAGATCATGCGTGACTGGGCAAAGGGAGCCTTATTGGAAGAAACAGAGATCGATAAAGAAAGAGGTGTTATTCTGGAAGAAAAACGGTTGAGAAAAGGAGTTGATCAGCGCATTCAGGATCAAACACTACCGCTCATTATGAATCATTCCCGTTATGCAGAACGTATGCCTATCGGAACGGATGATGTACTAAACCATTTCAGCTATAAAGAAATCAGAACGTTTTATGAGGACTGGTATCGCCCGGATCTGCAGGCACTCATCATTGTAGGAGATATTGATGAAGCAAAAATAGAAAAGGATATTAAACGCTTGTTCTCAGATCTGAAAAGTCCTGCAAAGATCCGGAAACGTGAACAATACACCGTTCCCCTGAAAGGCGAAAATCATTTCCTCGCCATTACTGATAACGAGATGACCAGTACACATCTTCGGGTACTTCACAAGTTCGCGGTTCAGCAGATGCGCACCGAAGATGATTACCGCAAGGAGCTGATACGTAGCTTTTACAGCCGTATGATGAGCGCAAGACTAGCAGATGCGACACACGTGGCAAATCCCGCTTATATCAATGCCAGTAACGGATTTGAAGACCTTTATGGTAATCTGGAAGCATTTGCAGTGAACATTACTTTGAAACCCGGAGAGATTGAAAGAGGAGTAAAAGCTGTATACACAGAGATGGAAAAAGTAAAGCGTTTTGGTTTTACTGATGCAGAGCTAAACAGGACCAGGGAAAGTTTCCTGAAAGGTATGGAGGCCCTTTATCTGGAAAGAAACAAAAAGAAATCTCAATCTTATGCAGATCAGTATCTCAACTATTTCCTGGGCAAATCACCTGCGCCAGGTATTGAATATTATCACAAGGCAGCAGCACGCATAATACCTGCTATCAGGATTGAAGAGATAAACAATATCATCAAAGAATACCAGCACGATATCAACCGTGATATTTTTGTGATGGCACCAACCTCGCAGAAAGAACAACTTCCATCTGAAGCAACAGTGCTGTCCTGGATCACAACTGTACAAAACAGCGAGGTAACCGCCTACAAGGAAGACAAGGGAAATGGATCTTTAATAGCACAGTTGCCAGTTCCCGGTCGTATTATTAAGAAAACCGACAATCAACAGCTTGGCACTACAACACTGGTATTAAGTAATGGCGTGACCGTTATACTTAAGCCGACAACATTTAAGAATAATGAAATACAGATGTATGCTTTCAGTCCCGGAGGTACATCACTTTATTCTGATGCCGATTTTGAATCAGCCAGTAATGCAACAGCACTTGTACGTTCCAGTGGATTAGGCACTTACAATGCTACACAATTGAGAAATTACCTTTCAGGTAAAAATGTGCAGATCGCTCCTTATATATCAGAAAGGTATGAAGGGATCAGTGGTGCTAGTGGAAAAGAGGACCTGCCTCAGGCTTTTGAATTGATACATGCTTACTTTACCAGTCCTCGTATGGATCCGGACTTTTTTACTGCCAGCATTGCACAAGCACGCACTAACGTAGTGAACAGACGCAGTAACCCTGCCGCTGTTTTCGCTGATACTGTCAACACATTACTATACAAGAACAACATCCGTAAAACAACACCTACATTAGAAAGAATAAATAATATAAATGCTGATCGGGCATTAGCGATCTACAAAGAGCGTTTTGCAGATGCTTCCGATTTTGTATTTACTATTGTGGGTAGTTTTACAATAGATGAAATTGAACCTTTGTTGCTTAAATATCTGGCAACCCTACCAGCGAACGGACGTAAGGAAACAGCACGCAACCTGGGACTTTATCCGCCCGATAAAGGATTTTCAGCAACTATCAGAAAAGGTAAAGAAGACAAAGCAACCGTTGCAATGGCATATGTCGGTAAGTACACTTATACTCAACAGGAAAACCTGCTGATGGATGCTTTGTCAGAATGCCTACATATAAGATTGCTGGAAAGACTAAGAGAGGAAGAGGGAGGTATTTATACCGTCAATGTAACACCTGCCACTTATAAATATCCTGTAAACCGCTTTTCTCTGAATATTAGTTTTGCCACTTCTCCTCAGCAAAGAGAAAAACTGATCGCTGCTGTAAAGGATGAATTAAGAAAGATAAGAGAAAATGGTCCCACAAAAGAAAATGTCGAAAAATTCATTGCTGAACAGCAAAGGACAATGGAACTAAAGCTGAAAGATAATGGTTTCTGGCTTGACAGAATCGTGTATGAAAACAGGGAACAGGAAGATATTACAGGATTACTGCATTATAATGATGTACTAAAACAGGTAACACCGGAAAAAATAAGAGAGGTTGCGGCTAAATATTTTAACGAAGACAATTTATTTATTTTCGTACTGATACCAGAGGATTGATAGTTTATGTTCAGGCAAAAAGAAAGCTTCAAGTTCAATGACTTGAAGCTTTCTTTTTTTGTATATTGACATTTCTACATCTAAACACCTGATAAAATTTTATTTTCAATGGGTATATGTTCGGGGACAAGATAAAAACAACCCAGTAATCTTATTTGTCGATTTAAGTTGGCCAAATGCTAACAATAATTAGAATAAAATGGGAAAAATTCCAATAAGGCATATTAATGTAACACAAAAAGAGCCGGATTTTTCCGGAAGCTTTAGCATACGGGATGTTCGGGATTTGCTTGCTGAGAAAGATATGATTCAGGAGCTTCACAGACATGATTTCTTTTATATTCTGGCTTTGAAAAAAGGAACAGGGAATCATGAAATAGACTTTACGCCATACGAAGTTTGTAACAATTCTGTTTTCTTCATGCGGCCCGGTCAGGTACATCAGCTCATACTGAAAGCAGGAAGTACGGGATACCTGATGCAATTTAAGACTGATTTCTATTATCCTAATGACAAAGAATCAAACCAGCTATTACATAAGGTAAGTAATATGAACCTTTATCAGCCTGATGCCGATAGGTTCAAGAAGTTACTTTCAATATTAACTTACATTTTTCAGGAGTATACTAACAAACAGGAAAGGTATCAGGAAGTCATTAAAGCAAATTTGGGAATTTTCTTTATCGAACTTGTTCGGCAGTATAGCAAAACCTCCTTGCAGAATGTTAACACTTACACTCAGGAACGACTTGAGGAATTTTTAGAACTTTTGGATACTCATATTTCTACTCATAAGCAAGTGTCTCAATATGCTGAAATGTTGAATCTTTCCTCTTATCAGCTCAATGCAATTACTAAAACAACGTTAGGTAAAACGTCTTCAGAACTTATTAATGAATACATTATACTGGAGTCCAAAAGACAGCTTCTCGCAACATCAAATCAGGTAACCCAAATAGCATATCATCTGGGCTACGAAGATGTTTCCTACTTTATCAGATTCTTCAAAAAGCATACAGGCCATTCACCTGAAGCATTTAGACATAATTTCAGATAAGTCCTATTAAACTACATTTTTGTCCTATCCTACAGATTACCAGAGGACCTAATTTTGTGGGTAAATAAAATCATTATATGAATCAGAAATGGGATGAAAGATATAAAGATCAGGAATTTGCTTATGGCAAGGACCCTAATATGTTTTTTAAAGAATGGCTTCCAAAATTTAAATCCGGATCTATATTGATGCCAGCCGATGGAGAAGGACGTAATGGGGTATTTGCAGCCCGACTCGGGTGGAAAGTGACTTCATTTGACCTAAGTGTAGAAGGGCAATCAAAAGCATTACAACTTAGTAAAGATAATGGTGTTGCTCTTGAGTATATCGTTGGAGATCTGGAACAACTCCAGTTTGAAAGAGAAACATTCGATGCTATTGGACTTGTGTATGCACACTTTTCATCTGAAAAGAAGTCTATGTTCCATAAAAAATTAAATGACTATCTCAGACCGGGTGGCATAATTATTTTAGAGGCTTTCAGTAAAAATCACATACACTTTAGCAAACTTGATCCAAAAGTCGGGGGGCCGAAAGATATTGATATGTTATACTCTAAAGCAGAAATAATAGCCGATTTTGAAGATTATGAAATATTAGTGTTAGAGGAAGAAGAGATTCTTTTAAATGAAGGGAAATATCATATTGGAAAGGGTTCTGTGATTAGATTTGTAGGAAGAAAAGCTACTAACAAGCTTTAGAGTGAAATACATAAGCGAACAAAGGCACGATTAATCGCACCTTTGTTCGCTACACAAAACAGGGCTCAAAGGAATCTGTCGATTATAATTTTTGTATTTTTCTCACACTCTCTTTCCCGTTATAATTCAGTGACACTATATATGTACCTGTTGGTTTACTGCTGGCATCAAACGGAATATTATATGCACCTGCTTCCAGGTGTGCACTTACCAATACTTTCACCCGTTTACCATGTATGTCATACACTGTAAGACTTACAATACCGGATTTTTTCAGGTTGAAGCTAATCGTTGTATGGTCATTAACTGGATTGGGATAACTATTTAAGGAAAAAGAATCATCCACACCATGAGTAGCATTCATCCTGGCAGACGCCAGCAAGTTGCTGCCTGTTTGTACTTTCACTTCTGAATAGCTATTCCATGCATTTACACTATTGCCATGACCAACTATCCGCACATATTTACCGGTTTTTGGGGTAAAGGAAAATGTTTGCAGGCTAAGAGAAGTACCGCTGCTAACCAGTCCTGCTGCTGCTGTAGTCCAATTGATGGCATCATTACCTACCAGTACATCAAAAGTGGATGTCCGTACATTGCCACTGTAGAAGGCAATCTGTACACCAGATACCGCTAGTGTTTCATCGAGGCAAAATTGTATCCATTGTCCATCACCACTGGCAGACCAGCGGGTATTCAAATCTCCGTCCAGTACATTCGTAGCCACATTACCATCATCGGCACTGGCAATTACGGGCTGACAGTCAGTTGTCAGATCACTGGCCAAAGGGCCTACCATTGCAGGTGTGAGGATACGGGCAGTAACAGCGGTGGAAGAAACTTCATCGGCTCCCGCATCTTTCGGGGAAGTTCGTGTCTGTCCGTCCATATCAGTTGTAACTGCTGAATAAGAGCCTGTAGCAGCATTAATAGCAGGACTTCCTGCCTGGAGGTGAAAAGTACCGGTAGCGTCTCTTGCCAGCAATGGATTAGCGGTTGTATATCCACTGGTTGGCATATCACCATCGCCATTGGTATTATAGATTATATTGCCCGACCATACGGCACCGGTGTAAGGTCCTGCAATTGAAGCTGCTGAGCCGCCACCCTGAATGATGTTATTAACAACGGTTTGGGCAGTAGCACCAAGTCCATTTGTACGGCCAGATTGTACGATGTTCCCCGTATTATTCACAAGGGTATTAAAAGCAATCAGTGTACGGTCCGGACGATCATGTGATGTAAGCGCAGCTCCATCTGCCACTTCTCCATCACCATTACCAATATTAATAGCAGGATTACAATTTTCAAAATGATTACTGAAAATGTTGTGATCATCTCCAAAAATGCGGATTCCCGGCGTGTTAATAAAATAGTTTCCATACACGGTGCAATGATTACCATGCCTCAAAGTAAACTGGGCAGGGCAATTGCGGATAGTATTATAACGGACAGTAACAGCAGATGATTTGATAGATATCATTTCATTTTCGCCGGCACAATCTTCAAAAAGATTATACTCTATAATACTGTTGGAAGATGAGAGACTTAAACCACTAAGCCCGAACTGTACTGTTTCAGCCCCATTACCTGTTTGTGGCTGTTGATCAAGAAAGTAGTTATGGTGAATGTGAAGGCGTTGTGCAATCTGGCTACCACTACCACGTACAGCAATAAAACGTCCCAGAGCATTTTTATGCTGAAAGGTATTATGATCTACTTCCTGGTCATTTCCATTTATCAACAGATTCTCTCCTTCATTAGGTGTCTGGAACACGTTGCGGGTCCACCGGCAAAAGCTGGTACCACTGGCCATGGTAGCCTGAGAGGCATTATGGGTGAACTTGAATCCCCTGATAACAATATACTTTGCAGGACTCACAATACTAAAACCAGCAGTCCCTTTTACCTCCGCTCCACCTATTGTTTGTGCAGCAATAGTAATAGGCAGTGCAGCAGTTCCCTGCTTGTTGATAGTAATGTCTGTCGATGCAGTATAAACACCATTGGCAAGAATGATAATATCCCCTGGTGCAGCATTGTTGATTGCCGTTTGCAGAGCCGATAAAGAAGAAACATTAATCGTGGCAGCTGAAAGTTTTAGTGCTGCCGTTACGCATAACATAAAAAAGAAAATCTGTTTTACCATGCGGCGTGTTTGCAGCATGAATAATAATGAGTAATTTTTCCGATTCATTTTGATCGATTTAGAGGTTCATTTTGAGTGAGGGTGACATTCATTTGTCATGGGGATTTCGTAACATCACGGGGAATAATGTAGAAAATACCTGGGAATCCTTTAAAATTGCGCAATACATTAATAATCAACAGTCTTACTCGTGGAATTTACGTTGACCCTTATCTAAAGTAAGTATTTTATCTCAAATTGCAAACGATTGCATAAACTTTATTAAGAACTGTTTAATGATAACATTATGCTTGGATTCCGTAAAATCTGAGAAAGGTTCCTGTTTGTTATCTGCGATAATCAACTTATTCCATATGAATAATGAAAAAGCAAAAAGGCAATCATCGTTTCCGGCAACTGGAATAATTACTATTTCATTATCTGAATATCGTCTGCATCTATACGCATTATTCCATCATGGAAACCTGCATTTGCCAGATGTGTTACCATCATTATTTTCATCACAACTTAATTCATATGAAGTATACAAGTCAATGTTCTATTGCTTATTGTTTGAACGTACCCACAATTTTAAATGCCCTACCCATCTTCTTTAATCTCCCAAATTAGTAACTTGCGCCCGAAAAATATGATGCTTCCTGTTTCATAAATGGGATGTTTCATTCTTTTAATTATACCATATAAAATTCTATGAAAACCAGAAAAAAACTACTGTTTGCATTACCCATGCTACTGAGCATTTTGTCCTGCTCCAAAACCGAAAAAGTTAGTCTATCACAATCAGAGAAGCTGGCTCAGGCCCGGGTTCAGGCTGCTATAGACTATCGGGCAGAGATGCGGAACTTTGTGATCGGTATCAGCCAGTATGCAAAAGCACAGAATCCACAGTTTGCCATTATTCCACAGAACGGAATAGAACTGATCACCACCAACGGGGAAGCCGACGGTACCCTGGCACAGACTTACATAAACGCCATTGACGGCGTAGGACAAGAAGACTTGTTCTATGGCTATGATAGCGATAATGTGCCTACACCTTCCGACGACAACCTGTATCTGAGAGAATTCCTCAATAGGATCAAGACCACCAAAAAAGTGCTGGTAACAGATTATTGTTCAAGTAAGACGAACATGGATAAGTCTTACAGCTCCAATAACACCAACGGATATGTTTCTTTTGCCGCGGATCACCGTGAGCTTAATAACATTCCTTCTTACCCGGCCACACCCTATGGCGTGAACAGCAATAATATCACCAGCCTGTCCCTCGCAAAGAATTTCCTGTATCTGATCAACCCGGAGAACTATTCTACCAAGACGCAGTTCATCAACGCTGTAAAGGCTACAAACTATGATGTGATCCTGATGGACCTGTTCCTGGGAAGCACCGAATTTACCGCAGCGGAGATTGATCAGCTTAAAACAAAAGCCAATGGCGGTAAACGTCTGGTTATTTGTTATATGTCTATTGGAGAAGCAGAAGATTACCGTTACTATTGGAAGAGCACCTGGAAAGTAGGCAGCCCATCGTTCATCGTAGCAGAAAATCCTGATTGGCCAGGCAACTATAAAGTGCAGTACTGGAACGCCGACTGGAAAAATATCATTTCCGGTAATGATACTTCCTACGCGAAAAAGCTGCTGAACAGTCATTTCGACGGTGTCTATCTTGATATTATAGATGGCTTCGAATACTTCGAGAACTAGATCACTTATCTATTTACCAGCATAATAAAAAAGATGCAGTACGTTTAACGCTACTGCATCTTTTTTTATTATTATCCATCTCTCAAGGTCATTGCCCTATGAAGAGGTAATCCACCTGCTGGCGGATTCGTGAATAAGCGAACGGATTAAGCAAAAAGGTATTGACTTGTAAGTGAACTCTTCACATTCGAAAGCTGCTCGGGAGTACCTTCAAATATTACTTGTCCGCCTTTGTTGCCACCTTCGGGTCCCATATCTATGATCCAGTCGGCATTTTTTATTACGTCGAGGTTATGCTCAATGATGATTACAGTATTCCCTGTATCTACCAGACGGTTCATGATGCCTAGTAAATGGCCAATATCTGACATGTGCAAACCTGTTGTAGGCTCATCCATCACATAAATACTTCCTTTTTTATGTAGCTCACTTGCCAACTTAATACGCTGACATTCGCCCCCGGATAAAGTACTTAATGGCTGTCCGAGTGTTAAGTAATCCAGCCCAACATCACTCATCGCCTGAAGCTTACGATTTATCTCTTTATATTGGAAAAAATCCATTGCTTGTAATACTGTCAGCTCTAACACATCAGAAACTGATTTTCCATCCAGTTTGTAGGCCAATACTTCTTCTTTAAAACGCTTCCCTTCGCATATTTCGCAAGGTGTTTTTATTCCATCGAGGAAAGCCAGATCGGTATAAACCACACCTAAGCCCTGGCAATTTTCGCAGGCACCTTTTGAGTTAAAGCTAAACAATGAAGCGCTTACCTTATTAACTGTTGCAAATGCTTTACGAACATCATCCATAATGCCGGTATAGGTAGCAGGATTAGACCGGGTAGATGTGCCTACTGCCGATTGATCTATTACAATAGCCTCAGGATGTTGCTTTAGAAATACATGATTAATAAGTGAGCTTTTGCCGGAACCTGCTACGCCGGTTACAACAGTAAGTACGCCTTTGGGAATATTCACACTCACATTTTGCAGATTATTAACCTTAGCATTTGCTATTGATAAATGTCCCGCTGGTTTTCTGAAACTGTCTTTAATTGGTAATGACTGTTTAATAAATCTCCCCGTAAGCGTATCTGCCTGCAGCAGTTCTTTATAACTACCTTGAAACACGATCTCCCCTCCTTTCGTTCCGGCATGCGGACCAACATCTATGATATAATCAGCTACTTTGATTACATCCGGATCATGTTCTACAACAATCACAGTATTACCCTTATCACGAAGTTTCTGAAGCAGTTCATTTAAACGATGAACATCACGCGGGTGTAATCCTACACTTGGTTCATCGAAAATATACATCACATCAATTAAGCTGCTGCTGAGGTGTTTAACCATTTTAATACGCTGAGACTCGCCTCCGGATAGTGTACTGGTTTCCCGGTCGAGACTTAAATATTCCAAACCAATGTCCAGCAGGTGCTGCAAACGCTCGGTTAAAGTTGTAACCATGGTTGCTGCTACCGGATCCTTAATTTCTTTAATTATTTCTATCAGTTCGGAAACCTCCATTGCCGAAAGTTCTGCAATATTCTTTCCGTTAATCTTTGAACTTAAAGCCGCCTGGCTAAGTCGGGAACCTTTACAAAGCAAACAAGGACCAAATGCAATATAAGGGGCAACCATCTTCTGTGTGCGCTCTGATAATGTTTTAATATCCCTCTTAATGTATGATTGGGTAAATTTTTCAATAATGCCCTGATAGGTAGCATTCATGGTACCACCGCCAATCTGCAATTTAAACTTGCGGGGTTTACTATACAGCAGGAGATCCAATTCTTCGGGTGAGTAATCGCAAATCTTCTTATCATTATCAAAGAACCCTGAACTTGCGTAACTGTCACGCTCCCAGGCAGCAAATACCGGAACCTGTACGGCCCCTTCATTCAGCGATTTGGACATATCCACAAACGAATCGGAAACCACTCCCATTTTTCGGCCTATACCATTGCATTCGGGGCACATACCCTGAGGATCATTAAACGAAAAGACATTTGATGAGCCGACATGAGGTTGACCAATACGTGAATATAATAGTCGTAATACAGGGGAGATATCGGTGATTGTACCCATAGTGGAGTGTGAACCACCACCCAGTCGCTTTTGATCTACTACAATGGCCATACTGAGATTCTCGATAGCATCGGCCTGTGGTTGCGGATAGCGGGGCAAAAAGTTCCTGATGAACATGCTGAAGTTTTCGTTCAGTTGACGCTGGGCTTCTGTCGCAATTGTATCAAATACAATGGACGATTTACCGGAGCCGGACACTCCTGTGAATATAGTTATTTTACGCTTCGGTATACTCAATGTCACATCCTTAAGGTTGTTTTCTCTGGCTCCCCGTATTTCGATATATTCCTGATGCATATTCTTTCTGGTTTTCTGTAAAACTTTAAACACTCGGTTAGGAGCCAACAAAAGTTCGGATTTTACAATTGAAAAAATTGTAAAAAAACGACAATAATTATTCAGTTAGACTATTAATCTTCTTCTTTCATATAAAAATTTGTGTCTTGATAATTTTACTACCCCAGCCCCATATCCCTATCAGATGTAGCTTTCATTCTAATAAGGTAAAAAGACGTCTCTCCATAGACTGAAGAATTAAATACCTTTGATTTCAGAAATGTCAGAAAATCTCCTAAATAAAATTTCCATGAATGATTATTATGATAAAATTCTTAACGCTATTAGTTGTGTAAGCCCGATTACGGAAACTGACTGGGCGCTATGCAAACCAGGGTTACAGTATAAAGAAATAAAGAAGGGCGAGAATTGGGTTGAAGAGGGAAAAACATATAAAGAAATAGCTTTTGTTCTGAAAGGTGTTTTTCGGGCATTTCAAGTTATCGACGGAGAACAAATAAATTGCAACTTTTACTTTGAAGGTCAATGGCCCAAGGCCTACCATAGTTTTTTAACCCAGAAACCCAGCAAAATGTGGATTCAGGCAATGGAAGATTCGAATGTTTTTTTGATTAGCTATGATCATCTGCAATACTTATTTAATGAGAGTAAAAACTGGGAAAGGTTTGGAAGAATTGCTACAGAAAATGCTTTTATTGCTGCCCAGGAACGTAACGATATGCTACTGTTGGATACTCCTGAAACACGATACATAAACTTAGGCATTCAATATCCCCTGATATTAGATCGGATACCTTTATATCATATCGCTTCATATATCGGTGTGAAACAACCTTCCCTTAGCCGCATAAGAAGGCGAATTGCAAAAAAAGATTTCTGAACCGAAATATTATAACCCAGGTTATAGTATTACGGCATCTAAACAAGCTAAGTTTACTGCGTAATTAAATATCAAAAATGTCATTATGAAACAGATGCTAATTGTTGGCTCTCTGCTATTAGCCAACACAATTATTTACGCACAATCTAGCAATGAAATCATGGAAACTGCAAAAACAATGAATCAAAATCAGGAAAAGATACTTACGTTACACAAATCATTTTATGATGCTTTAACGCTGAGAACAGAAAAAATTATACGTGAAGGCTTAAGAGAAGAATTTGTATTTACATCTGCGAATGGGGATATTCTGGATAAAGAAAAATTCATAAAAGGATTTGCAATGAATCCCTCTATAAAAATACCATTACTAAATACCTCAAATCAAAAAATAGTAGTTATTGAGAATACAGCAATATTGACGGGTATAATGCATATAAATATCATCAGAGATATAACTAACGACAATACCGTCAGGGATTTATGGGAAAGAATTACTGAAACTTATATAAGGCAAGGTGATCAATGGAAATTATTGGCTTTGCAGGCAACGTACATGCAAAATAAGTAGTCTGGCAGTGAAGACTGTGTAGCAGATAAACGCAATATTGATATATGCTTAACATTTCATCCTGGTTATTGAAATAGGTCTATTATAAACCAATTTAAGGTCTTATATAAGCCATACCTTTATAGATAAGGTTTATATAAGACTAAAATAAGACTAGAATAAGGCTTATATAAGAGTTATACTACTTACAAACCACTGCTAGCATACATTTGAACACGTTTTAAAAGAGAATACTATAAAGTGATTTATATGTTGATGATTGAATATTAGATGATTATAAAAAAGCAGGCTTCAGAAGTAAAACCTCTGAAGCCTGCTTTTTTATAAAAAGTGATAGTTTATTCGCTTTCCCACTATATACGGATGGAAGTAGGTTGTATTCCAGTTCAAAGTCCCTTGTAAAGTACTTCGGATTGTTATTGGAAAACAGTCTATATCTTTTATAAGCTCCTTGAAAATTGTGTAGACGTATTGTAGATCCTTTTTAAAGAAAGGTAGGCGTTTTGTAGTATGCTAAAACTTGCAGGCCATTGCGTTGCATCATAAATTTGTACAATGTCTTTTCCGGAAATAGAAAATCATTGCTCCAAATGGAATCCATAATTATAAAAAGATCAACTGATGCTAATATAGAAGCAAGCCTTGGCTGCCTGCTGGTAGTGGCACTACCAGTTATTGGGTTTTTATACGCGATGCTTACAGCCAACCATAAGTATGACGTTATAGCATATGGTATTATTATAATAGCTTTTCTTCTACCTTCATTCATCAATTTTATTTCGACTAAAATTCCTTTAAAAGCAGCAATGATAATATCAGATGATGGTTTGATGTTATCCCCAAGTAAAAGTATCTTCGACAGCTTTGCCTTTTTGCGAAAATTCCAGGCTCGACGCGAAAAACGACTTCTTTGGGAAAATATAGCAGGATTTGGCTTAGTAATTTATAATAAAGAATATACTATGAGTCCTACTGATGGTACCGGGTCAACAACCTATACTGTACCCCAACATCATCTTTGCATTGAAGGTAAAACGAAGAAAGTAGAAGTTATTTTTTCCATTCATGGTTTAGATAAGACTCCGGATGAAATTCTGCTCCTTTGTAACCAATTTTTAAAAGAGTATGGATATGTGGAAAATGGGGCCCACACAGACTATAAACGACAACTATAGTAACCGCTCCAATTGACCTTTCCGTTTCACGATGTTCTTATAGTCCCACTGGATTTTTGCAGATTTTTCAAGCCAGCGTTTCAGTTGCTTTGTATCAATCTGTTTTTCATCTGTATAGCGTGTCTCGGCAGCTTTGAAGCTTCCTTCCGGTTGTAAATCTGATTCATCAAACGACTGACCACTCCAGAATAGCAAACGTACACCACCTTTCAGTTTACTATAGCCAACAATCGGGTTGCCATTCAGAAACCAAACCGGATGCCTGTGCCAGATTTTATTTTCTGCTCCAGTGAGATGTTGATCAATTTCCCCGCACAGTTTTTCGCAAATGGCTTTATCTTCAATTGACATGGAGTCGTTGTATTCCTGTATTGATTTGTCCATAGTAGTTTATGTATTTGCTATTTTACCTTAATATACAGCAAAAATAACTTCTGGTATAACCAGCTATGCTGAATCCTACTTTCGAGCTCAACGATACTCAAACACACAGATGAATTATGTTACAATAGGTTTTATTTATTAAAATATAGAATTAATTGATTGTGATTATATCTCCAATATCTTAATTTTATAAACCTGCACGAATACCAGGTGCAAGCATGTGTTCACTCCGTACCCTAAATTTATAAAAATGGAAAAAGAATTAAACGACATCAGTAAATGCCCGTTTCATAATGGCAGTATGAAGAACAATGTTGGCGGTGGCGGCACCAGGAATCATAACTGGTGGCCGAACCAGTTAAAGCTAAATATCCTGCGTCAGCACTCATCCTTATCAAACCCGATGGGTGAAGATTCTAACTATGCCGAAGCTTTTAAAAGCCTCGACCTGGACGCAGTGAAAAAAGACCTTCATGCACTCATGACCGATTCACAGGACTGGTGGCCGGCAGACTTCGGACATTATGGTCCTTTGTTCATTCGCATGGCCTGGCATAGTGCAGGCACCTATCGTGTGGGTGATGGTCGTGGTGGAGCAGGCGCAGGACAGCAACGTTTTGCTCCGCTTAATAGCTGGCCCGATAACGTGAGCCTCGATAAAGCCCGCAGGCTGCTTTGGCCTATCAAACAAAAATATGGCCGCAAAATTTCCTGGGCAGATTTAATGATCCTTACCGGTAACATAGCACTGGAATCAATGGGTTTTAAAACCTTTGGTTTTGCTGGTGGACGTGAAGATGTATGGGAGCCAAGTGAAGAAGTTTATTGGGGTTCAGAAACCACGTGGCTGGGTGGCGACGTGCGTTATGCGCATGGATCTCATGGCGTGCAAGAGCATCATGGCGTAGTAGTGTCGGACGACAAGGCTGACGGTCATATCCACTCCCGCAATCTGGAAAACCCACTTGCTGCCGTACAGATGGGGCTGATCTATGTGAATCCTGAAGGTCCTGACGGTAATCCGGACCCTATAGCAGCTGCTAAAGATATCCGTGATACTTTTGGCCGCATGGCAATGAACGATGAAGAAACGGTTGCGCTGATAGCAGGCGGACACAGCTTTGGCAAAACCCATGGCGCTGCTCCCGCTACCCATGTAGGCAAAGAGCCTGAAGCGACCGACATGGAAATGCAGGGCTTCGGATGGAGTAATAGCTATGGTTCCGGTAAAGGTGCTGACACTATTACTAGTGGACTTGAAGTGATATGGACGAAAACACCAACTCAATGGAGCAATAATTTCTTCGAAAATCTGTTTGGTTTTGAATGGCAACTTTCTAAAAGTCCGGCCGGTGCACACCAATGGGTAGCTAAAGATGCAGATAGTATTATTCCGGATGCGTATGATGGCTCAAAAAAACATCTGCCAACCATGCTTACTACGGATCTTTCTTTAAGGTTTGATCCGGTTTATGAAAAAATATCCAGGCGCTTTTTGGAAAATCCTGAAGCATTTGCAGATGCATTCGCCCGCGCATGGTTTAAATTAACGCACCGCGATATGGGCCCCCGTGCCCGTTACCTGGGTCCTGATGTACCCGCAGAAGAACTGCTTTGGCAGGATCCTATTCCTGCTATTAACCATAAATTGATAGATGCCAATGATATTGCAGCCTTAAAAGCAAAAGTATTGGCATCCGGATTGAGCGTATCTGAACTGGTATCCACAGCATGGGCTTCGGCTTCCACCTTCCGTGGTTCTGACAAACGCGGTGGTGCTAATGGCGCCCGCATTCGTCTGGCTCCTCAAAAATATTGGAAGGCAAACAATCCAACGCAGCTGCAAAAAGTATTGGATGCATTGGAAAGCATTCAGAAAGAGTTTAACGGAGCGCAATCAGGCGGTAAAAAAGTTTCGCTGGCAGATTTGATCGTACTGGCCGGTTGTGCAGGCGTTGAAAAAGCAGCTAAAGATGCGGGGCGTGTAATCACAGTTCCTTTTACACCTGGCCGTATGGATGCTTCGCAAGAGCAAACTGATGTTGAGTCAGTTGGCTATCTCGAACCTGCTGCTGACGGTTTCCGCAACTACCGCAAATCAAAATTTGCTGTATCTACGGAAGAGTTGCTGATAGACAAGGCTCAATTGCTTACACTTACAGCGCCTGAGTTAACAGTATTGGTAGGTGGTATGCGCGTATTGAACACTAATTTTGATGGTTCTAAACATGGTGTTTTCACATCACGCCCGGGCTTGCTCACCAACGATTTCTTTGTAAACCTGCTCGACATGAACACTGCATGGAAAGCTGTATCGGCAGACAAGGAACTTTATGAAGGCAGCGACCGTGCCACTGGTAAAATAAACTGGACAGGTACCCGTGCAGATCTGGTGTTTGGCTCTAATTCAGAACTGAGAGCTGTTGCAGAAGTTTATGGAAGTGCAGATGCTCAGGACAAATTTGTGAAAGACTTTGTAGCAGCCTGGAATAAAGTGATGAATTTAGACAGGTTTGATTTAGCCTGATTGTAAAATTCAGCAAATAATATAATAGAGAGCCTCCGTTATCGGGGGCTTTTTTTATGTAGATATGGCAGTATTGGAAGAACCTGCAATTGCTTATAGTTACCCGAAATATAGAATATCGATTCGTCAAATGGCGAAATATAGTGAAATAAAATATCAGCGATTCTATCTAACTGTCTGATATCTATAATTTTAATAAATGGTGCGCCACTTGCAATTCTTAGGTCGTATCTGGCCAGATCATCATTTTTAGTGAGATCTTTTAAAAGCAAGGTCATCTCTTCGTCAAATGGAGTAAAGGGTACTTTAATGGATCCGAATGGATCATGTTTATAACCAAAAAAAAGATAGATATGTACCTAAAAAATAATGAACCTAATTCCGGTTCCCTACTTGCAGAACTTGCTGGCAGTATTCAGAATTTTAATGATTCAGTGGATGTATATATGAATCAAATCAGGGATTATGAAGTCTTTAATCCTTTTCAGAGTAGTGCTGAGATGGATTCTGTCGGGATCAATAAACCAATCCCTTGCGAATTCTGGGAAAGACTGGGAATACGCCATTTAATATTAAATACACTCCATAGCAGATTAGAAGTTCCGGATCATTGGAATATAGAAAATGACAAAAATAACAATACGACCTACAGATGGCGGAATGTAAAAAATGATGCCATCCTTGAAGAGCTCAAAACGCTTTTTAGTTATAGTTCGGTTGTTCAATTCGCAGATTGGGCAAGCGTGGATGGGGCTTCAGATTTTTGGGACGGAATATTTTATGATGTGATAAAGCCACTTGGTAAACGGGATTTTCAATTCGTTTTTCGTCTTGGAGATATTAGAAGAAGACTCGTATTTGAGATAGACGAGATCCTTGATATAATGGGAATATATTCCTCTTATGGAAGGGTTACATTAGTTCTTGAGAACAATGAGGCTGACAAATTATGGAGCAAACTGAATGGTATTGCATATGATGTAACTATTCCCGGTTCCCGGCCACAGGACGCAAGAGAAAGATATTTGTTCATTTTTAATACAATGAGGATAGATTCCTTAATAGTGCTCTATGCCAACCGTACTATATTATACTCCACGGGGCAACAATCCCAATTCGGTGGGAGATCATTCGAAAATATTTATATGCCCGGACAGGGCAAGGATTGTTTCGATGCAGGTTACCGGCTGGGCTTGTTACTTCAATTGGAAACTCCTCATTGTATTGCTTTAGGTCAGGTAGTGTCAGGGGCATATGTGAGGAATGAATCCTTGCCAGGTTCAGAAGTACTGCTTACTTACATAAAAGACTGGATGGCAGAAATGTCTCCAGATCGTTATTCATCCTCTCTAATGAAAAAATAAATTTCATGCTCATTTTTTGATATTGGAAAATGTTTATGCAGCATTGGAAAAATAAGTAATTGTAGTGTTCGCAGGCTCTTGATTTCCAAGTAAAAATTGTTAAATTTTAGAAGGATATAAAATATTGGGCGAAATTTGTCCAGATATCATTTTTCAATTGTCATGTATATAGAGCAGGGAATACAATTATTAATCTGTCAATTTATAGCATGAAAGAAATGAAGAGTGTAACTACGACTGGACAGCCGAAAATGGGTGTCGGAGAAAGCAACATCACTGTATTTGACCAGCGGATAAAGTCATTGGAACGAGAACGCAAAATACTTCTGGCGTTGGGAGATGACATCACGAAGGTCCGGGAGAAAAATGACCTGATCACTTTATTTTCATTGAGGTTAAAGGAGTTATTCTCTTTTTCCCATACCATTATTACCCTGATAGACCATGAAGCGCAGGTCTATACACCTTTTCTGCTTGATCCTGCCTCTTCTCCCATTAAAAACCATCCGGCTTATCCCTCACTTGTGGCTGCACATTATCCGTTGGATGAGCCGTTTATCCGGCAGGTGATGGCAAACGACGGACCTAGTGCTTTTATATTGGAAGATGTAATGAATGTTCCGGGAAGTCCTCCTTTTTTGAAGGTTAATTATGAAGGAGGCGTGAGGGAGATCTTAATGACTCCTTTGAAAAGCAAGGAGCAGGTTATCGGGTTTCTACATATGTATGTTAGTAATATCAATGGTTTTACTGACGAATTCAAAAGCATCATAAAGGGTATTGCTCCGCAGATTTCGAGTGCGGTAATCAATATCATAAGGAATGAGGAGATAAGCCGTGAAGAATCGCTTAATGAGGTGCTGTTGTCCTTAAGTACTGAAATGGTAAAGGTTAGAGACCGGCAGGCCATGTTGAAGGTCATTTGTTCCAACCTTAGAGAGGTCCTCGGTTTTTCCCACAGCATGATGACTGTAATGGATGAATCAGAAGAGAACTATAAAGCTTACCTGATCGATGCAGAGGCCAGGCTTAGGGAGCTGACGGACTTTGGGGACGCTCTTAACATACCCACGCCAGTCGAAGACGGTATCTACGATATAGCTTCTCTTTACTACAAGCCGCTGGTCTTTAATATGGAGTCTTTCGATGCAGACAGAGCACCCTTGTGGTTTAGGCTGCATTACGAAGCAGGTGCCAGGGAAATGATGGTGAAGATACTGGGAGACAATGGATCGTCCAAGTATAGTTTGGTGTTATTCGCTGATAAGGTGGGCACCTTTGGCAGAGAGGCGGTAAGCATTATTCAGCGTATATCCGGCCAGCTTTTTACTGCTGTCAGTAACATATCGGCCAATGAGGAAATATTGAAAAGGGAGAATGAAAAATCATTCCTGTTGGATTTCAGTAGTGATATTGCTACTGTAAGAAGTAAGGAAGATCTCTCTGATGTGGTACGTAAATGCCTCAAAAAATTAAATCCACAACTGGGATATGCTATCCGGAAGATCAACGATGATCTGTCCACCATGACCGCATACATCTATCAGGCCAATATTGCAGATGACGATGAAGATCTGCAGGAAATGAGGGTCGCAAAGTTCCCTATCGAAGACGGACTGCAAAACAGGGTACTCAATAGTGAAATACCGCTTCTTGTCAGCGTAAATATGGAGATCAGCCGGGGCAATACTGCCAAATACCTGTATTTATGGAAAAAGATGGGATTCAAAACAATGGTGGGTACACCTTTGCGTACGGGAGATGTAAAGCTGGGGATTTTATGGCTGGGGATTGAAGAAATTAATATACCACTGTTACAAGGTATATGCGCACAGATTTCCATTGCTATGTATAACATTATGGCAAATGAGGAATTACTGCGCAGAGAACGGGAACAGTCTTTTCTGGTGGAATTCAGTCATGACATTGCCGCTGTACGCACAAAAGATGAGCTGAAACAGGCCATCTCCGACGTGCTGCAAAAAGTGTTGAATATAAAGCTGGCCATGATCCGTATCATAGAGGATGATGGTGTTACACTCAGCTCCTATATGTATGATGAAAGTATGTTTGAGAAAGTGAACAGCACGTTCAAAATGCAGGCATCTATGAATATTGATATAAATGAACCATTGTCTGCAAGAGTGTTAAATAGTGACGAAGTGGTTATCTTCAATGTTGAAGAAGAGATACAACAGGGTAACTCAGGCGGATATGTTCAGTTCTGGAAAGAGGCCGGGGTAAAGAATGCCTTCGGGGCGCCTTTGCGTGTCGGGAATGTAAACCTGGGAACACTCTGGTTGCTGATAGATGAGATCAACCTCACTATCCTCAAGGGAATCTGTGCACAGATCTCTATTGCTATCTCAAATATCCGGGCTAATGAAAAGGTTCTTGCTTATAAGCAGAAACTGGAGATGGAGAATGATTACCTGAGAGAGCAGATAAAAACGATCTACAATTTTTCGGAGATAGTAGGCAGTGGTGCCCAGATGCAGAAGGTATACCGCCTGATATCGCGGGTGGCAGAATCTGACTCAACAGTGCTTTTATTGGGCGAAACGGGCACCGGTAAGGAATTGATTGCGCGGGCCATTCATAACACATCCCCCCGCAAGAGTAAATTAATGGTAAAAGTAAACTGCGCAGCCTTGCCTGCCCATCTGATAGAAAGCGAGCTTTTCGGTCATGAAAAAGGTGCCTTCACCGGTGCCATAGACAGAAGGATTGGTAAGTTCGAGCTGGCTAATAACAGCACGCTGTTTTTAGATGAGATAGGCGAGATGCCGCTGGAACTGCAGGTTAAACTTTTACGTGTATTGCAGGAGCGGGAGCTGGAGAGGCTTGGCGGCAGGACTACCATTAAGGTGGATGTGCGCGTCATTGCTGCTACTAATCGTAATCTGGAAGCAGAGGTGCAGGCAGGCCGCTTTAGGTCTGACCTTTTTTACAGACTGAATGTGTTTCCTATCAACCTGCCTCCATTAAGGGAACGACACGAGGATATTGAACCTCTGGCCAATTTCTTCGTCGCTAAATTCAATAAGAATACTGGTAAAAAAGTAAATGGCATATCTCTCAAGGTGATGCAGGAATTAAAAAGCTACCAATGGCCAGGCAATGTAAGGGAGCTTGAACATCTGATAGAAAGGAGTATACTCTTATGCGAGGGCAATACATTAAAGGAAATTCATTTGCCCCGGCATGAGGATAATAAGCAGACCCCGGGGGTTTACAACGTTACACTGGAGCAAATCGAACGTGTTTATATCATTGATGTGCTAAAAAGATGTAGCGGTAAAATTTCCGGAACCGGCGGAGCTGCAGAAATATTGGAGGTTCCCGGCACTACTCTCCACTCTAAAATGAAGAAGCTGGGTATCTCAAAAGCAGATTATTTTATGAAATAGCTATTATACAGGTAATGCAAGGCTGGAACATATACGGTTCCGGCCTTTTTCATTTTATACAGATAATGATCTCACTGTATTTAGTGAAAGCTAATGACAATTCTCTTAATAAAGTGAAATGGAAGAAGCAGATTCCCATACAATGAATTGATTTGCAATTATATACATGAATGGCATCCTGCTTGCAAAATAGTAAGCAACAATAAACGGTAAAAGTATTCCCCGCCAGCCAACAAAAGGAAAGGTGGGGATAACGGAAACGGTTAAATAAAATTTTTCAGATGCCGGGTGTCAGTTCGTTGTGGTTGTTATACATCAGCGCCTGGCAAGCCTGGAAGTTTATCATTCGTATTGAATACATCAATAATAGATCATCATTGTTAACATTTAAAACAGCAAAAAATGCAAGAATTCTTATTAGTGATCCACAGAGATCTGACCAGCGCTAACCCGGCGCCCTCTCCAGAACAAATGAAAGAAGCTCTGAAACCCTATCAGGATTGGGTGGCTGGCATTGCGGCCCAGGACAAATTGGTAGCACCTCCCAAACGTTGGGATGTTGATGGCCGCGTCATTAAGCACGAGAAAAAGAAAGATCATGTATCCAGCGGACCCTATGCTGAAAGTAAGGAGTCCATTGGCGGCTTGTTCCTGATAAAAGCCAAAGATTACGACGAGGCGGTAGAGATCGCAAAAGGCTGCCCTATCATTAAATACGGCGCCATCGTTGAAGTGCGTATGGCTATCACCGCTGCCTGAAAGCGGTACTGAAAAATAATAAATAAAGAGGTTGTAAAAATAAAAGAAGGGGCTAACGATTGTTCTCCATCAGATACCCGAATAATAAAATGTTGTATCATACTTTTTACAACCTCTTTATTAAAACCATCTATTATGACAAAATTCTCTCAATTCTTTGGTTCCTCAATAGGCAGAAAACTAATTATGTCCATGACAGGACTGTTCCTCTGCCTTTTTCTTATTGTACACCTGGGCGGCAATCTCACATTGTTTGCTGGTGATGATGGCTACACTTTTAATATTTATGCTCATTTTATGACGCACTTCCCTCCTGTTGAAATTGCGGGCTATGTGCTGTATATATCCATTCTGGTTCATGCCTTCTATGCCCTCGTGCTAACGTTGAAAAACAGGCAGGCGCGACCTGTAAAATATGCTATCGCGCCCAAAACGCCTGTTAGATGGGCCTCCCTGAATATGGGATTGCTGGGCAGTATTATTTTCCTCTTTCTCATTATACATATGAGCAACTTCTGGGGCCGGTATAAATTCATGGATGGTACTTACCGGGAATACCGGAAAGACCTGTTGACAGGCAAACTGACATCTTCTGTTTACCAACCGGTTTCTCCTGATTTTGAGTACGCGGTAACTACTGAGAATAATATTGAGATCGTACGCGTAAAGGATCTATACGTTATAGTGACACACAGCTTTAGCCTTCTGTGGTATGTGTTGTTATATCTGGTAGCAATGGTAGCGGTTTCCTATCATCTGTATCACGGTTTTCAAAGCGCCTTCCGGACAGCAGGGCTGGTTCATAATAAATATACTCCTATCATACAGTTCACGGGTATATGGCTCTTTACGATTATTATTCCATTAACGTTTGCGCTTATGCCTATTGTATTCTATATAAAAAGCCTGCTTTAATACAGCTCTAAAGCAGGTATAAGCCTGCACCTTTAGAAGCTGTCCCAGATACCTTTAACTGCTCAGTTTGTATTTCAACTGATCAATGTGCTTTGTCATCAATATCCTGTCGGCCGTAGAATTGACCAGCTTCAAAGCGGCTTCATAGTGCTGCAGTGCTTTTTCGTCGTCGATATCAGTATATAGGTTGCCCAATAATGAGTAGTAAAAATAATTGCCCGTTAACCCCAGCTTTTCCGCTTCATTGATCGCCTGCTGTTTACCCTTGACTTTGGCAAGTGCAAAAGTGCGGTTTAATGCTGCAATGGGCGAGTACTCCAGAACTAACAAATGATTATACAGGTCCAGGATGTTATCCCACTTCTCACCGGAGTCTTCCTTATGGGTATGCCAGTAGGCGATAGCTGCTTCCAGGTGGTACTTTGTTAGAGTAGATGTAGCGGCTGCTTCATTCAGGTAGTACTCGCCACGCTCAATAAGCTCCCGGTTCCAGAGTGTTTCATCCTGATCCTGGTACAAGACCATTTCCCCTGTGTCATTTAATCTCGCATCAAAGCGCGAAGTGTGAAAGCACATCAATGCCAATAGCGCATTTACAGCGGGTTTGTTGGTGTGGGGATGTTCTGCCAGCAGATAGTTCAGCCGCATGGCTTCTATACAAAACTCTTTCCGGAGTACCGTATTACTGGAAGCGGAATAGTAACCTTCGGAAAAAAGAAGGTACAAGGTTTTGAGTACTGTTTCCATCCGGTCGTTTATTTCTGCAAGTGTTGGCTGTTGTATTTTTATATTTGTTTCCTTTAGTTTGTCTTTTGCTCTGCTGATCCTTTTGTAGATTACTTCCTTATTGGTCAGATAGGCATCGGCAATTTCCTGTACTCCAAATCCGCAGAGCAGGTTTAGTGCAAGCGCTACCTGTGATTCGCTGGGGATAGAAGGATGGCATACAGTGAATATCATTGCCAGCTGACTGTCTGTAATATTTTGGGCAGAGAGATCTATTTCTATCTCTTCCCCCTGTGGCATGCTGTGATGCAGATCAGCCAGGAGCTTTTGCTGAAAGAATGAGTTCCTTTTTAGCCAGTTCTTAGTTTTGTTCTTTGCCACCGTATATAGCCACGCTGTGGGATTGTCAGGCGCTCCCCTTACACTCCATGATTCAGTAGCGGAAAGAAAAGTATCGCTTACAATATCTTCTGCTACCTCTATATGCTCAATCCCAAAAAGATAACACAGCACCGAAACTATTTTTTGATACTCTGTTCTGAATAAATGCGGTAATAGTTCTTTCTCTTCCATTACAAATAAAAATGCCTTCTTGCAAAAATAAGAAGGCATTTTCATTTGCTGTTCACAGCCACACTATTTCATTGCCATACGTATCTCCACAGTACCGCCCAGTTCAAAAACAGGGGCCCCCTTTGCTATTTCCACAGCTTCCTCATAGTCGGTGGCCTTTATTACTATGAAACCACCAATGGACTCTTTGATTTCGGCGTAGGGGCCGTCCGTTACGCTCTTATCATGCTTAAGCACCCGTCCACTGGCGTCCCAGGGTTGCAAGGGTCTGGCAAGCTTATCCTGCGACTCAAGGCTGCGAAACCAGTCCCGCCAGCGGCTCAGATGTGCCTGTAGTTGTTCGGGGGACGGTTGGGACTCTTTTGTCTTGTAATCCCTGCGGAATAATAACAAGAATTCATTCATAAAATATGGATTTAGTATGCGGTAGTGATAGCTCAGCCAAATTGCCCTGCTCTGTAAGTACCCACAGCTTCTGGCATGGTGAAGGCAATATTAAAACGGTTCCAGGTATTGATGGTCGTAATGGCCAGTGTAAGGTCAATAAACTCCTCATCGGAGAAATGTTCCTTGGCACGGGTATAGATCGCATCAGGCATCTGGCAGGCAGTCACAGCTTCGGCCCAGGCCAGAGCAGCTCTTTCCCGGTCTGTAAAATACGGAGTTTCCCGCCATGCATTTAAACCATATAAACGTTGCTCAGTCTCTCCGTGAGCGCGTGCATCCTTTGAATGCATGTCCAGGCAGTAAGCACAACCGTTGATCTGGGATACACGGAAGAATATCAGCTCCAGCAAATTTTCCTGCAGGGGGGATTGTTTAAGATACGCACCAATATTAAAAAGCGTTTTTAAGGCGTTATGGCCTTTTTGTAGATAATTGATCCTTTGTTCCATTTTACTGTTTTTTTTATGGTTAAATAACAATCGGTTTTTTGTTATTGGACAAATTCCCGACATTCTTTTTGGGGTTTTATATAATAATATCGGTCTGAGGCATTATCAGAGGGGGCAATTCCTATCTGGGAGATGGGAATGTCATTGGCAATAGAAATTCTTTCATGTTGCAAAGTTTCTTGCGTCCGTTTATTTTGTCTCATCGTCAGGGATGTCGTCCTCATCCAGCCTGATAAAGTCGTCCAGAAATTCACATCCCAGAGCAACATTTTCTTTATGTATTTCTTCCAGAGGAGTTTGTACCAGTATCACTACGGACTCTTTGTCTTTAAAAAGCTTGTTAATAATTTGGAAAAGCGCTATCATAACTTGTAGTTTTTAGGTGATTTCTGTATAATGGATTACAACCAATGTGCCATATGGATAACTAAGTAATTATTAATTATTTACGAGATTTTTAATGACGTGGGTTTCACGATATATCGTTAAGTAACCGGCGGTTTAACTGTATATGGTGATGTTTTACCTTAGTACCGGAACAGTGATGCATTTATGGAAGATTGGATCAGGCCTATTTCATCAAACTATGACTACAATATCGTTAGAGTGTTTTGAAGACACTAATGTATTTTGCGTTCCCTTTGTCCCTGTTAATCACACAACTGTTGAGCGACTTTTTCAAACATGTTAAAATAAGTAAAGTCATTCTTCAATTTATATTATACATTTGATCGATATAACCATTATTCTTTTTTATCCCTTATTATCATTAATAACCCGAATGCATTGCCATATGCAATTCAAAATTGGAGAGTAAGCCAACTATTGTCTCTTAGATTAACCTAAATAAATACAAGATGAGAAAAACCACTATCCTATTACTAAGCCTATTCTTAACAGCATACGCTTACGCACAAACGCCAGTATCCATTAATGGCCAGCTTAAAGTAGTTGGTACAAAACTGTGTAACCAGAATGGTTACCCTATTCAATTAAGAGGTATGAGTACTCACGGAATTCAATGGTATGAAAGCTGTATGACAGATGCCTCACTGGATACCCTTACCCGCGACTGGGGCGCTGACATATTACGGGTATCCATGTACATTCAGGAAGGTGGCTATGAAACCAACCCCTCCTACTATACCTCCCTGGTTAAAACACTTGTAAATAAAGCCACAGCCCGGGGCTTATATGCATTGATCGATTTTCACATGCTTACTCCCGGCGATCCTAATTATAACACCAGCAGGGCAATAACCTTCTTCACCGATATTGCCAATACTTACAAGAACAATAACAATGTGCTGTATGAAATATGTAATGAGCCGAATGGCGTAAGCTGGGCAAGTATAAAAAATTATGCCGATCAGGTTATTCCTGTGATCAGGGCCATTGATAACGATGCTGTTATTTGTGTAGGTACAAAAGGATGGTCATCGCTGGGACTTTCGGAGGGCAGTACCTCTCAGGATATTATAAACAATCCTGTCAACTTTCCCAATATCATGTACAGTTTTCACTTTTATGCCAAAAGTCACCAGGATTATTATATAAATCATCTGGACTGGGCATCTGACCGTTTACCCATTTTCGTTACTGAATTTGGTACGCAGGAAGCATCCGGTGATGGTCCTAATGATCTGGCAATGGGACAAAGATATATGGACCTGATGCGGACTAAAAAAATAAGCTGGACAAACTGGAACTATAGTGACAACCCGCTTAGTGGTGGGGTATGGATTAGCGGTACTTGTTCTGGTAACACCTGGACAACAAGTAAACTCAAAGAAGCGGGCATTTTCATTCGCAATAACATGAGAAGCCCGGCAGATGATTTCGGTTCTGCCGGCAACAATCTGGCATTAGGAAAAACCATTACTGTTTCATCAACAGAAACATCTGCACTCATTGGTGCCAATGCTGTTGATGCCAATTCATCCACCCGCTGGGCCAGCGTATTAGCAGTTGATCCACAGTGGATAACCGTTGATCTCGGTAATAACTACAATATCTCACAGATAAAAATAAACTGGGAAGCAGCCTATGGTAAGAACTTCCTTGTACAAACATCTGCTGATAATGCAAACTGGACTACCTTGAAGGATGTTCAGAACAATACTTCACTGAGTAACGACTTCACAAGTCTCAGTAGCACCGGACGTTATGTTCGCATTTACGGTACTGCCCGCGGCACAACCTATGGCTATTCTATTTACGAGCTGGAAGTATATGGCACACTGGTATCCTCGCCAAATATTGCCCTGAATAAATCAGTAATGGTATCGTCTGTAGAAACATCCGGACTTGAAGGCAATTATGCTGTTGATGGCAATACGTCAACACGGTGGTCATCCACCATGTATGCAGATCCGCAATGGATCACAGTTGACCTGGGCGGTAATTACAATATCTCGCAGGTTAAAATAATCTGGGAAGCAGCCTATGCAAAGGATTACCTGTTACAGGTTTCAACAGACAATACGAACTGGAATACGGTGAAAACAATTCAGGGTAATACATCCCTCAATAACGATCATACCAGTTTGTCTGCAACAGCAAGATATGTTCGTATGTATGGAACCTCACGCGGATCGGATTACGGGTATTCGATCTACGAAATGCAAGTATATGGAACCGCCAGCGCGTTACGGTCAACCACAGCACTAGCTACAAATAAAACCGTCAACGAACAATTGATCACAGTATATCCCAATCCGGCACATGATCATGTGTTGATCACTATTCCCAATAACAATCAACAGAAAAGCCAGATCATCCTTTACGACATTAACGGAAAAGTATATTTTTCAGGATCGGAAACAGGAAATACTTATAACATGAATGTCAGCAAACTACCAGCAGGCATATACGTTGTAAAAATTATTAGCGGGAATAAAAAAACAATAAAGAAAATAGTGAAAGAATAATACTTGTTCATACATTATGGCTGACTCAAAAGGTCAGCCATAATGTATGAACAAGTATTATTCTAATTTTCCGGTACTATTCAGTTATTGTTTTATATGGACCATCTTATAAGTTTTAGTGAAATTATCCATCTTCAACTGGAGGATATAAATACCTGCGGGCAGATCCGGAGTTTGCCAGGTAATAGTCTGGGTACCAGGCTGCATTACTTTATCCAGTAAACGTGTAACCATCCTGCCATTTGCATCATAAACGGTTAATTGAACCTTATGCTGATCTTTCAATCCAAATGAAATGATAGTGTAGCTGCTGAATGGATTAGGATAATTTCCATTGAAGCTGAAATCTATTAATTCCTTGCTGCTGTTATCTTCCAGACTTCTCAGTTCATCATTATTATTGCTTTCCCTCCACCAATTCGGATGATGATGATCCTGCATTAATTTAAGTTGATCAATAATCTTTTGAGCTGCAAGGATAAGCGCTTTCCTGTCAACATTTGTAAGATGCGTTCTATGCGTAGCATTCTTCACCAGTATGATGAATACTTTAAGTACAATAATGGCAGGCTGTATTTTTCCTTTGGTTGCCTGTCTTAACGAGAGTTCCAGGAATCCCTTCAGCACCCTTCCTTCCTTAGGAGTCAGTTTACCGTTATTTACCAACGCTGTTACCTGTTGTATAAGTTGTTTGTACTGTTCTGCTATATTAGGTTGCTGAACTACCTGTATGGAAACACTGCTCTGATCATCTTCTGTAGCAACACCATTACCGGGTGATGAATCAGGATCAGCTACACCACTTGCGGTAACTTCAGCAGTATTGGTAATAGTTCCGGGCTGTGTAACGGTGCCGGTAATAGTCAGTGTAACTTGCTGGCCGCTGCTCAAAGCACTGACAGACCATTTACCGGTAGTGTTATCATAAGTACCTGCAGATGCTGTTGCCTGGCCGAAAGTAATACCGGCAGGCAATACATCTGTAACCACAATACCGGTTGCAGTGGCCGGTCCTTTATTGATTAATTGGATGGTAAATGTTACCGGATCACCAACATTGTATTGCGTTTTATCGGCCTGTTTGGTTAACTCCAGGTCAGCTGTTTGTACATTTCCCGTGGGCAGACAGGCACTGAACTCACTTGTATTGTTATTGGGATCGGTGGCAGTAGCCGTAATAACAGCACCGGCTGGAAATGTTTTACCTGTTAATACAGCCGTAAAAGCGGCGTTACCTGTTCCATCTGTAATAACCTTAAAAGAATCGAGGAAAGCCTGTCCTTCCCCAAAGCCCGAAGGGTTACACGCATCATTTGAGAAGAAATCCAGCCTGAAAGTGGTATTAGGCGTACTGCTTAAAGTGCCCTGTATGTTGGCATTTCCGCCTCCATTATCCGCCGCCGTTAATACAGGGAAATTCTGAAGGTTATTCGGGCCCGTATCTGCATCATCTGCATCGTTAGGGCTAGGACCGTCGTTACCCAGATCGATACCCAGTCCGTTGTTTTTAAAAATGGAATTAGCTGTTAACCCACTTCCTGTTCCGGTTCCGCCCAATGCGATACCTTTTCCATTGGCAGTGATAGTATTACTGGTGATGCTGGCTGTTGCAGCATCGTTCACCAGTATGCCAGTGCCATTACCGGAAATTGTATTCCCTTCAAGATGCGCTATAGTGCTACCGTTGAGTAACACACCAGGACCTCCGTTATTGGTAATGGTATTATCGAGGATACTCTTTCCACTTAAGAAGCTGGTGACTTCAATCCCGGCGATCGTATTTTTGTCAAATAAATCTCTTTCTATAAAAGCGCGGACGGTAATAAGATTTTTTCCATCGCTGATCCAGCGGAGTCCTGCGCCTGCATTAAGAGAAAAATCATTGTCCATTGATGTGAATGTAGCAATGGCATTGGCATCAGTAAACACATCTAACCGGTCCCCGTCTTTTCCATTACTGACCCCTGATGAACCGGAGAGTGCATAGCTAAATTCCGTTCCAGCCTTCAGCACAACTTTCCCTTTTCTTCCTTCAGCACCATTGGCACTGTATGTCTCCCCACTCGCTCTCAATGCCATTTGTGCCCCGGGGCTTATATCTGCTACATAATTAAAGGCAACACCTGCATTGGCATTATATATGCCATTGGTGAAATTCTTATTACCCGAGCAATGGAAGATAAAGTTCGCGCCCACCTGTCCCAGCCGCATGGTATCACCGAGAACGAGCCAGTCGATTTTGCCACTGACCGATTCTTCCACATCCATGGCCATATCGTTATTGGTGTGGAAATTATTTTCATACATTATTTGAACAGTCCTACCTTCTGAGAACCGTAGTTTAGCACCGACTTTCATATTGCCTTCAATACTATTTTTACGCAAATTATAACTGCCATCTCCTTTTACAAACAGGTCAATACCTACACCCTCAATATCGGTAATGATATTTCCATCAATGGTTATTGGCTTGGCACTGGCTGAGATGCCTATCGCGAATTTGGCTCCCGTTTTATTTTCTCCGATAAAATTGCCCAATATCTTAATGCCATCTGTGAGACTCCCCGTGACTGTGACACCGTTACTGGTATTATTGCCCGCCATTTTGTTTCCTTCGTTCGCACCCGTTCCTCCTATGGTATTGGTGGGGGCATCATTAAGAATAACGCCACCCTTTTTATTGGGTAGTGCATTATCTCCCGATATATCGAGACCAATGAGATTACCTATTGCCTGATTATTCGAAGCACCATTGGTGCCAAATTGAGCTGGATCCAACCCCTGGATATTAATACCATAGCCATCATTACCGGAGATGATATTTCTCGACACGCCGGTACCGCCAATTCTGTTTCCAGGGGTATTATCAATGAATATTCCATCTCCCCCGTTGCCTTTGGCAATAGTACCAGTGGCGTCTGTACCTATATAATTGCTTTCGATGTGGTGGCTACCTTCTCCCGGAGGAGGAGTACCTGAAATATAGATACCATGGGAAGAAAAGCTGTTGATGATAAAGAATGAAATCTGACAAGTCCCTCCCAACAGGCGCAAGCCTATTGCATTGGCTCCGGCCGCGGTTCCATCCAGTTCAATACGTCTTCCATCATTGTTCTTGGCGATGATAGTTACTGCTCCAAGGATAGAGGGCAATGGCCCTAATCCTGTGCTTCCTATTTTGATGACGATACTACCGGAACCTGGTGCGTTGGGTATCTCAAACTTTATCTCGTTCTGCCCCAAGTTGCGATTACCGTTCTGATTCTCAACAGCAGCACGAAAAGTACACTGATCTCCCGGAGTATTGGGGTCTACATCACATACTCCGTCATCACCAATTTCACCGGCATTGGGATCGCTTTCATCACCTACTGTATTCACTGTAAAGGTTTTGGTGCCTTGTGCCAGTATCTTTTCCGGCATAAATAATGAGAGCAGGAAGATGAAGAAAAAACTTATTGCTGAAAAAGTACAGAAATGATTTGATCTTGCCTTGTCTAGATTAATAAGATGTAGATTTTGCTCATTTAGATTTGATTCCATGTTTAGTTCTTTGGAAGATGAATAATACACTCCTGATCAGGGAATGCAAACGACTCCTGATAATGCAGATCTCTTACATTATTCACATGTACGGGGTGATTGAGTTACCCCTTAAAAATTTTCATTAAAGCATTAAATTATTCCATCGGAGTAAGTTGAACGAACGTAACTGGCGGTATAAAACCAGAATATCTAAAATTAGCCACAGGTCCGGAGAAAGGGAAAGCCACTTAATCGATTCTAGCCATGCAGACGATATACTCAAAGGTTAAGTAAAATTATTGAGAAATAAAAATAATATATGGTCCTATCAGCTATACATAAACGAAATTCTTTTTTATGATGATCAGCCTGCTTGATACGATTATATCCATTTGTTTTTTATCCTGGAATAATAGTTTCCTTTATTATAAAGGATCAGATCTTTATAAATATTATTTCTGATTAAAGGAGCAGAAATAATTATGTTTCCTGAAGCTGATAGCAAGCTGCTGCATATCGCATTCCGGAACCAGGTTTTGGATAGAAAAAAATCAGACATCGTATTAGTGTGTATGGCGCGTGGGTAAGCGAAAAATCTTATTATTGTGAGTCAAGCATAATGAACAACCTATGAACCTTACCATTCTTAACGTCCCTGGTATTCAATTCTCCAAGATCAAACCTTATCAGCATCGCCAAAAAGAGTATCATAGCACAGGCTATAGTGGCCGGATCACAGAAAGTGGGCATGTGTATGCACGCAAGGGCTATTATACGTCCATAAAGGTTTCCCAGGCATGGCGAATTGGTTTTAAGAATGTGGGCAATGTTCCCGTTGATATTATGATGCGTTTTAGTGTGTATGATAAATATGGTAAACTGGAAACCTTTGCACAGCTATACCGCAATCTTCGCCCAGGTGAACCGGCTGAAACATTTTTCGAGGTGCAGGATAAAAAGGCCAAAATCCTGTTTGATACGGTCGAGATCTATGCTAATGATCAACTGCTCTCCACTACAGAAGTAATGCAGTTTATGCCACGTATGGGTTGGGGTTTAAAAAGCTGGGCTGTTGCATTATTCATGGCCATCTTCGCAGCAATGGCACTGACAGAACCGCAACCTTTGAATTTTGCCAGCATTATTTTACCCTTTTTTGCGCTCACAATAATGGGTGCTGGAATTCTTAACAGAACTCCCGTCATTCTCATGCTCCTTCTTTTATCTCTTGTTCCATTCTCTTCACATAGCCTTGAAATAGGTACAACGATCATGCTCATGGGATTGGTCTATCTCTATTTTGTCTGGAAAAAAAGGCACTCAATAAAGGACTTTCTCATGGCAAGCGCTACACCTTCTATGTAAGGCTGTTGGATATATTAATACCCAAATAAAAATATTGATAATCAATAAGTTAATAATTTCAGACAAAGAGAACAGGAATAGATAAAAAAAGTTTGGTTAAAATAAAATAAGTGGTAATTTGACACTTATTTTATCCACGTGCCATAACATTAAATTGCAAACATTTAAGACTACCGAGCTTTGGGACTGCATGCGGGCGGGAGATGTTAGTGCATTGAAAGAGTTGTATAATTCATTTTATAACAACCTCTTTTCTGCAAACTTCTCTATTTGTACACATCGGGATATGGTAAAAGACAGTATTCATGAAGCTTTCATTAGTATTTGGGCCAATCGCGACAAACTCCCATCCGTAACTTCCGTGGGCGGATATCTCAACACCTGTGTACGAAGAAAGGTGATTGATGCTTTAAAGAAAGAGTCTCAGCTTGAAACGGCCTTCTTAAGGATGGATGCCGGACATGAACTTTCATATGAAGAGGTCATTATTGCTTTTCAGGAGCAGGAAGCAATCAGTAAAACCCTTAAAGAAGCACTATCCCATTTAACGAATAAACAAAAAGAGGTAATCCGTTTACGCTTTTTTGAAAACAAAAACTACGAAGAAATCGCACAACTGATTGGTTGTGAACAACGTACGATTTACAACTGCATATACGAGGCTGTTAAACGGCTCAGGCATTACTTCTCCACCAAACATATTTCTTAAAAAATCTTAAAATTTTACGGTAAAAAACTCCAGTTCTTCCGTCATACTATTAAGTAAACACGGAATGAAGGACTATTTATTGTACCACGTTGTGGATTTCATCACAGATGAGTCATATCTACGTTATTATTTCAAGGAAAATGAAGAAGATATTAACTTTTGGACAGAATGGATAAAACTTCATCCTGAAAAACTGGATATTATTATATCAGCCAACAATTATATTGATGCCTTTTCAGTGCGGATTCCTGAATCTGAATTTCAGAAAGAACAGCAACGTTTTGCCCAGGCATTAAATGACCTTTCATTGGATAACGATTTGTGCCGGGATAATGCCAACAATGAAGAACCAGGCATAACTATCATTGAGAACAGTTACAAAGCGCGAAAACTCAGAAGAAGAATAACCGGGGCCCTGGCATTGACCTTTCTGGCAGTGGGTTCCATTGTATATGTAGCTTTGCAGAAAGCTAATTATTTTTCTGTTTCCCTTGAGCCGGTAAAGGTGACGATGATAGAAAAATATGTGCCCAAAGGTCAGCGTGAAAAAATTACGCTTCCGGATGGTTCGGAAGTAGAGCTGAATGGCGATAGCAAGTTGGCGTATCCGTCGAAATTTACAGGCTCCTCAAGGGAATTGCAACTAACTGGCGAAGCGTTCTTCAACGTGAAACAAGATTCGCGACATCCTTTCCATATAACCACTCAAAATCTGACTATCACTGTACTTGGCACTTCTTTCAATTTGCAGTGTTACCCGAATAAAGGCCTTGCTAAGGTGGCATTGGTTACGGGTAGAGTTGGGTTAAACAAAATCAATCATCAACCAGACGAAACAATAGAATTGGCACCCTCCGAAATGGGCGTTTTAAAAATATCAGATTTATCGCTCAGGAAAACGAAATTCGATATAAATGAAGAAATAGGATGGCGACAGGGCATTGTTGTATTTAAGAATGCTGATTTTAATGAAATAGCCGACCGCTTTGATAAGATTTACAATATTAGACTAGTAAATCTAAGCCATAAAACAGCATTCAGATTCAATGGATCATTTACCAAAATTTCACCAGAAGAACTAGTAAAAATTATTTGTCTGTCGAAACAACTTTCATTTACAACCAATGGAAATGTAATAACGATTCACTAAATATTCCTAACACTAAATGAACAATGCCATGAGTAGACTAGCTATACTCAGAGGGAAAGTATTGCATGTACTTTTCCTAATGATAGCGATTTCCCTGTATCACAATGCAAAAGCCGGACCCGATGACAGAGATCAGGATTATATCGGCACTATTATTAAACTTAATAAAAAGAAGTTTTCATTAGTTGAACTTTTCACTATTACTGAAACGCAAACTGGTGTGAGGTTTGCTTATGATGCTTTGGAGTTGAATTTAAATGAGCCAGTAGAAGTATCTGCTAAGAAACTCAGGTTAAAACAACTTCTTTCCGAAATAAATAAACAATCGGGCGCTTCTTTTGAATGGTCGCAAAATATAGTTACGGTAATACCGCCTCAGAAGAATACTACAACAAACCCTAAATTGACTGAAAGCCGAACGGAAGTGAGCGGAAAAGTAGTGGACAAAAATGGACATCCTGTTTTCAAAGCAGTGGTTTTAGTAAAAGGGACCGGAACAGGTACAATGACGGATGAAAATGGCAAATTCAGGATTGATGCGAAACCGGGCGATGTGTTGGAAATCAGGTATGTTGGTTACCAATCCGTTGAAGTAAAGGTTACGAATACCTCCGACATCACAGTAGTACTGGAGGAAAGTAAAGTAATATTGAGCGATGTAGTTGTAGTTGGCTACGGTACGCAAAAGAAAACAAATTTAACAGGCTCTGTTGGAGTAGTTAAAATGGAAGATATGGAAACCCGGCCATTAACTAATGCCGGTATGGCTTTGCAGGGCACCGTTTCCGGTGTATATGCGTTGCAAAATTCAGGAAAGCCGGGAGATGATGGTGCTGTAATTGATATACGTGGTGTCGGTACATTTGGTGATAATTCTCCACTGGTATTAATAGATGGAGTTCCGGGGAATATAAACGATGTTAGTGCAAACGACATCCAATCCATATCTGTGTTGAAAGATGCCGCTTCATCTTCCATTTATGGAAGCAGGGCTGCTAATGGAGTAATTCTGGTTACTACTAAAAAAGGTACCGCCGGGAATTTAAAAATTAATTATAATGCCTACATCGGCACGCAAAGTCCCACCAGGTTACCGAATGTCTTAAACTCCGTTGACTATACAACACTTTATAATGAGGCTTCTTTAAATTCAGGAGGTGCAGTTGTATATTCCGATGCAACCATTCAGAAATATGCGGCACATAATGATCCGATGTTCCCGGACATCGATTATTTTAAAGTATACTATGGAAATGCAACTACCCGAAATCACCGGTTGAGTCTTTCAGGTGGAACTGATAATATTAACTACGCATTAATGCTTGGTCAATTGAATCAGGATGGTGTTCTTGTAGGAACCAATTATAAGAAGACCGACTTCCGGTCAAATATTGATGCCTATTTCTTAAAAGACAAAAGGTTAAGAATTTCATCAAAATTAGCCGGTAATCTTGGTGTTAAAAATGAACCTACCGATCTGTGGAGTGCTGAGTGGTACGCAACACTTGCACCTATTCATCCTCTACAAAATGCGGATGGGAAATGGGTGTCTGTTAATGGGGAACGGAATTTCTATGGTGAAATTAAAGAAGGTAGTACCGCACAAACAAAACGTTACAATTTCAGCGGACAGGTAGAAGGAGAATATAAGATCCTGAATGGTTTAAGCGCCCAGGTTACCTATGGGTATAATGTGACATCTTCAAAGGCGAATGCCTTCCATGCAAATGTAACATTGTATAATGAAAGTGGTTCTACCACTGATCTGGCTTCCAATTTAACAGTTACCAATGAGACAGATGTTCAAACATTGCTGACTTCTCTCTTAAAGTATAACAAGGTGATCGGAAAACATGAGTTTAATATACTCGGCGGTTATTCCGAAGAGGAATTCACTTATGATTGGGAAAGCGGCTACCGTGCCAACTTTGTTAATAACACGCAACGGGTGCTTAGCCTGGGAGACGCTTCTACGCAAACCAATAATGCAGGAAGTTACGATCTTGGATTACGCTCTTACTTTGGACGTATCAATTATAATTTCGACGGGAAATATTTGTTTGAAGCAAATATCAGAAGAGATGGTTCGTCCCGGTTTTCCCAGGGAAATCAGTGGGGTACATTCCCTTCTTTTTCCGGAGGCTGGGTAATGTCAAAGGAGAGATTTATGGAAAAGCTGGACTGGCTGAGCCATCTTAAATTGCGTGCTTCATGGGGTAGACTGGGTAATCAAAATATAAACACTTATTACAACGGAAGCGATATTTTAAGTTCAGGACAAAACTATTCGCTTGGTGGTACCTTATATTCAGGGGTGGCTGTTACTGCTATGACCAATAAACAGTTGACCTGGGAAACTGCACAGCAGCTTGACTTTGGTGTGGATCTGGTTTTGAAAAATAATTTTGAATTTACTGCAGACTATTTCGATAAGAGAACAAAGAACTTATTGCTGATTCAACCAATACCGCTTACAATGGCATTATCTGCACCATATGCAAATGCCGGAGAAGTACAGAACAAGGGTATCGAAGCATCTCTGACCTACAGAAAGGAATTTTCTAATGGTCTTAAATTGAGAGGAACTATTAATGCCTCTCATATAGTGAATAAAATAACCAGGATGAATGTTGCTGAGCAGCTTACTTCTCCTAAAGCTATTAAAGTAGGTGCCGCTATCAATTCATTTTATGGATATAAAATGGACGGAATTTACCAGATCTCCGATTTTACCTGGCAAAACAACAGCGATCAGTCAATAGCATACGCCGATCGAACTTACACTCTGAAACCAGGAGTAGTAAAGGTTTCTAACTATACAGCGCAACCTGGTGATATCAAGTATAAAGATCTGAATAAGGATAATATAGTTGATATGAATAATGACAGGGAAATAATAGGAAGCCAGTTTCCTGATCTCACCTATGCCTTCAATTTCAATGCAGAATGGAAAGGATTTGATTTGGGTTTCTTCTTACAGGGAGTTAAGGGCATTCAGGGGTATACTTACTATGAGATAGCTTCTCCATTCAGTGGTTTTGCTAATATGGGCTCGTGGTGGCTTAACAGATGGACACCGGAGAATCCATCTAATACTTTACCAAGATTGACCCTGGACGGTGTGCGGAATAACATTCATTCGTCCTTTTACATGGAAAATGCTTCGTATTTACGTCTGAAAAATATTGAGCTGGGATACTCCATAAGTCCAAGAGTTCTTTCCCGTGCGGGCATCAAATCCCTCAGACTTTACGGAAATGTGCAAAATGCCTTTACCATTACAAAATTCAAAGGGTTTGATCCTGAGCAAACAGTTGGTCAGACCAGAGCAGAGGCCTTCCCGCAGGTTCGCGTAATGACGATGGGTGTAAATGTTAATTTTTAATAGAACAGGTTATGAAAAACATGCATAAAATCACTCTTTTCATCTCAATATTGTTTTTTACGGGTTGCTCAAAGGATCTTTTGGATAAAACTCCAAAGGACCAGCTATCCCCTTCTACATTCTTTCAGAATGAGACACAATGCAAAATGGCCCTGATAGGAATTTATAACGCTATTCAGCCCAATGCAACACCTGCGCATTTTTATCAGTTCGACTATATGTCAGATAATGGTTATTGCCAGGATTCATGGCAGGGATCGAAAGAAGTGGGTGAATGGCTTACAAACTCCTCGAGCTGGGCGCCCTACGCTAAATGGACACAGGATTATAACATTATATCAAGAGCCAACGAATTTCTTCAGGACATCAGCAGTGCAACCGTAAGTGATGATGTAAAATCAGCAATGTCTGCCGAAGCTAAATTTCTGCGTGGTTATGCTTACGCTGACCTTATTGCTTATTTCGGGAATGTTCCGCTTATTACGAAAGTGCTGGCTTTATCGGATGCTTATGTGTCAAGAACTGCTAAAAGTGACGTGCTTACTCAAATTCTTTCAGACTTTAATGATGCTGCAGCTGCTCTTCCCACTTCCTATTCAGGAACAGATGTAGGTCGTGCTACGAAAGGAGCCGCGCTTGCTTATAAAGCAAGAGCTTTGCTTGCAAACCAAAAATGGGACGATGCTGCACAGGCAGCCCTGGATGTTATAAATCTGACAAAGTATGATTTATACCCCGACTATGCAGGTACATTCTCTGAAGCCCATGAAAATAATATAGAGGTGATTTTTGATATCCAATATATCCCTACAACGCAGTCGCAACCATGGCCAACGGCAGCCTTGTCGCTTACCAGCTGGCCCACAGCCAATGTTACTGCAGACCTGATTAATTCTTATTACATGCAAAATGGGTTGCCTATTACAGATGCAGCCTCAGGCTATGATCCGCAAAATCCTTTTGTGAATCGTGATCCACGATTAGCCGCATCAGTGGTGTTACCAGGTTCGGCATTTGGTTCATCCACATTTATACCGTCCCTCGACCAGGTACCTTGTGGTGCAAGGCCACGTAAAAATGCCAGTATTGGTATTGCGGACGTTAATAATTGTTCGCTTAACACGATTTTAATGCGTTATGCTGATATATACCTGATGCGGGCGGAAGCACTTATCGAATCCGGAAGTACGGATCAGGAAATTTATACTTTGATTGATAAAGTAAGAGCCAGAGTAAATATGCCAACAGTGGAAGCTGTTGAAGGAACAGGATTGAGTCAGACTCAGTTAAGAGCTATCGTACGACATGAAAGAAGAGTAGAATTTTATAATGAAGGAACCCGCTATGCTGATATGTTAAGATGGCAGGATGCTTCCCTGGTACATGATGTTTATGGCTACGATAAATCGTTGCTTTCAGACCCTTCATCTTCAGCAACATGGACATTTAAACAGGTCAAAATGGAAACGAGGACTTTCGATGCAACAAAAGGATGGTTGTGGCCTGTACCTCAGGGTGATATTGATATAAATAAAAATCTTCTTCCAAACAATCCCGGTTATTAATAAAGAGTAGGATACCCCGTAAGGCTGACTAAAAAGTAAAATGAAAACCCCTTTTTAGTCAGCCTTATACAAACTTCCGGTTATTACGGAGTGCATTGATTTTCCACGTATCGTATTGTATGTATTTCGTCAACCCAAAAATACAATCAAATGAAAAACAACATTTTTATTCTGTTAATTTGTTTGCTGGCAGTTTTGGCCAGTTGTTCAAAGAAAGAAGCGACTTTACAAAAAGGCCAACTGCTTTCCAATTCTGTTGCCGTGGCCGGCACCCCTACTGTAAATACGAATAGTTTCCGGGGCATAAACTGGGCAGACCCTAACGGAAACGAGGCACCCTCACGAGTAGTCACCCCCAGTGGTTTGTCATCTACAATATCAGCAACAAATGCGGCTATTGTTGGGAAGCGGATTTCTGATTCTTTAAAGGCAAGTGGTGGTACAACAATTCGAATGCCAATCACCCCTTTGACTGCCAGCAACTCCACTTATTGGCCGGTATATCAGTCGGCTATTAATGCAATTGTAGCGAACGGATGCAATGTGATTCTTTGTTATTGGCCTGATGGCGTTCATCACGTGCCTGACTCTACGCAATGGTACACAATGTGGAAGCAGGTAGATTCTGTTTATAAAAACAATGGATCTGTATATTATGAACCCATCAACGAACCCGTAGATTATTCAGGTACTGATTTATGTAATCTGTATGCCAATTTTCTAAATACGCTTCATCCTGTTTCCTGGAAATGTATTTTAGATGGTACCGGATATGCCGGAGAAGTAATCACAGTAGGAAATGATAGCCGGTTAAGCAGCCATTATCTTGGTGTTCATTGTTATTGGTGGTTTTATGGATCATATAATGTATGGTCAAGTTACTATAATATAGTATCAGGTAAAGTGGGTTCATATGCAGCAAGAACTGTTGTTACGGAAATCGGTGTTGAAACATATCGTACTGTTAGTTTCTGGTGGCAATGGGATACAGGAGTATATGAAGATCAGGCATTCTTAACAGGAGCTTTAGCCTATTCAAAAGACAATCAGATGGGGACCATTGCCTGGTCGGGCGTAAATGATATTGACACATATCGCTGGTATGTATCAAACACTAATCTTGTGGAAGTTAACCCGGGTTGCGCTAACATGTTCAGATGGGCATGGGGGCTTAGTACAGCACCAAAATGGCAGGGGCCAATTGCAGATGGAAGAATTAAGCTAAAGAACCGGGCCAGCGGTCTTATGCTTGATAACCTGGGCAGTACAACAGATGGTGCAACTGTAGCTCAATGGCAGGATGGTACAAGCGCCAATCAGCAATGGAATCTGAGCTATACAGCCGGCTATTATACATTAAGTTGTGCTACCGGAAAAAACTGCCTTGACGTAGGCAGCAATACTACCGATGGCTCTGTTGTTCAACAGAAGGCCTTAAGCTTTAGTAACACCAGCCAGCGTTGGACACTTGTTTCTGCGGGAGGAGGCTATTATAAAGTAGTTAATCTTGCTACCGGTAAATGCCTTGATACGGGCGGTCAAACCACTAATGGTTCGTCTATGCAACAATGGTATAGTGGTTCGAGTTATAACCAGCAGTGGACAATAGTTCAGCTATAATATATAACAAGGATAATCCTGATTGCCAACAACCTCTTGTTTCAACAAGGGGTTGTTGGTTTAGTCCTCAAGAGCTATAAGCATTTTTTGTTTTTAAAAGTTTAACCCAGGTCTGATAACCCACTTTGTTAAGGTGATCACCCAAATATTATGGATAGGGTTACATTTGAATGGACATGCAATCTGCACGTTCGGCCCAGATGCTACCGGGATATTCCAGCATTAACTTTTCCCAATAAGGATATAGACTGTCTGGCGCTCTTTGCTGCAGGAAAAAGGCAGCAACTCCACACCAATACAGTGCTTCCTGAATAATTGTATCTTTAGAAGATGAAATACAAAGCCCCTCCAGTAAATTCAAAGCTTCTCTGCTTTTTGACTTAAACAATAAAGCCATAGTCCTCCCCAGATCCATTTCATCAATAAAATGATCAGGAGATAAATAGCCTGTTACTTTTCTAATTTCTGTTCCATCATTGGCATACACCATGAAGCAAGGTGTCCATAAAACAGTGGATGAATGAAAAGTACCACGCGGAACCTTGTTTTTCGCCATTACATTGAATTTTATGAAAATAAATGTAGTCTCAATGTAACTGAGCACTTTAGTATCCTGATAGGTTGAAATGTCCATCTTCCTACAACCCTTACAGCCTGGGGCCCAAAAGTCAATCAATAAGGGTAGTTGCTTTTGCCTGGCTATAGCAAATGCCTCGGAAATGTTTTCTTCAGTGAAATAATTCTTCATAGAACTCAGCTTTAAAGTGTTTTACAAAAGTCTGAATTCAGGAAAAGAAGTTCCTGTGACGATCGTCACAAAATGGGATTACTGAAAATAATCGCACCATTTTTAACGGGGATGCTCCGGTCAGCATAAGTCACTATGGCTACTCCTTCCGGGCAACAGTGGAATTTTATAATAAGCCCCGCCGCCAAAGTCATCGTATGCGAATCAAATCAATGATTATGCTAAACCAATAATATGTACAGGTATTACCTCAAAAATGCTCCTGATAAGTTCATTGTTGGAAGCATTATCGAGATATATGAAATATAAGTAATTTTTATTATTCTCAAAAATACAGGATTATCTCCTTTTAATTTCCAATATTATAGTATAAATTATATATTTGTAAAGTATCTGTGAATATTACTTGTACTGATTGATGTCTAAATATCATGAAAGTAACTGGTACTACCGGTTAAGTGTTTTATAGTTTTAACAGTATTCATATCCCCTATAATTCCTGCATGGCATTTAAAGATAAATTACCTGTCAGCTATTTACTTTTTACGACCCGCGGAAGGATCAATCGCCTGACTTATTGGATGGCTTCTCTTTTTATCTGGAGCAGCTTTTATGTGTTATTTAACGCGTTGAATATTGCTTTCTCTTTTACTGCCACCTTCATCATTTATCCCATTTTGTTCTGGGCGCTTTTTGCAACGGCTGTCAAAAGACTGCACGATACGAATAAACGCGGGCTATGGTTGGTTTCCTTGCTGATTCCCGTAGCGGGCCCGTTATGGCTGATCTATTTATTGGGCTTCCGAAAGGGAAATCCGGATCACAATAATTTTGGTAGCGTTCCTGGTACAGCTGCAGATTATTATAAGAACGATGCCGGTACAGTGATCCCACATTTGAAAACAGATGAAAGACTGATCAACGATATAACGCAACTCAATCCAGTGCTGGTAGCCAGGATAGAAGTACCGCAAACAGTGGAGGAATTACAGAAGATCGTCCAACAGGCAGACAGGCCCCTGTCATTAGGAGGCGGGCGATTCAGCATGGGAAGGCAAACGGCCAGCCCGCAAAGTATTCACATTGATATGCGCGCGCTGAACCAGGTACTCGATTTCTCTGCATCACACAAAACGATCAAAGTGCAGGCAGGCATCCGCTGGTGCGATATTCAACATTTTATAGATCCTCATGGTTTAAGCATCAAGATCATGCAGACCTACGCTAATTTTACTGTAGGCGGGGCACTTAGCGTAAACTGTCATGGCCGTTACGTTGGTCTGGGCCCACTGATACTGTCGGTTAGATCATTGGATGTGATGTTAGCCAATAGTGAAATGATACATGTGTCGCCCACCGAAAGGCCAGAAATTTTTTATGCCTGTGTGGGATGCTACAATGCCATCGCCATCATTGTGAATGTAACGCTGGACCTTGATGATAACGTAATCGTGGAGCGGCAACAGGTGAAAATGAAAGGAAAGGACTATAAGCAATATTTCTTCGAAAAGGTGAGGGAAAATAAGGAAGTTATTTTTCATAATGGCGATATTTATCCGCCATTGTATAAAAATATCAGAGCGGTAAGTTGGGTGAAGACTCTCGAAAAACCAACGGAAAAAACAAAATTGATGCCGCTGGCCGCTGCCTACCCGCTGGAACGCTATTTTCTAGGGGCCTTCAGTAAAAACCGCTTTGGAAAATGGAGACGCGAATTCCTGATTGATCCACTGTTGTTCCGATTTAAAAAGAGACACTACCGTAACTATGAGGCGGGCTACGATGTGTTAGAACTGGAACCGTCCTCCAGGGAACAAAGCACATATGTGTTACAGGAATATTTTGTACCGGTGCAACAGTTCGATGCATTCCTGGCCCTGATGTCGGAGATATTTATTCGCCATCAGGTGAACGTGATCAATGTATCCGTCCGCCATGCAAAGGCAGACAGCGGATCGCTACTGGCATGGGCAAACGAAGAAGTATTTGCATTCGTTGTTTACTACAAACAAAAGACGGATGGAATAGAAAAGGGTCGTGTGGCTGTTTGGACGCGGGAGCTGATCGATGCGGCACTTTCCCTCCAGGGCTCTTACTACCTGCCTTATCAACCACATGCCACCATCGAGCAACTACATAAGGCCTATCCAAAAGCGAAGGAGTTGTTTGCGCTTAAACAGCAGCTGGACCCTTCGGGAAAATTTCGCAATGTAATCTGGGACACTTACAATAAAATAGGATAAATATGCAATCGGAGTTTAAAGCAGTATTTTCAGACACCAAATGGAGTGATGATTTCTATCGCTTCCTGCAGGTGATCTTTCATTTATATCCGGAAGATAAATTCCACCACTTGCTGGCCACTACAGCAAAGGAAAAATCGACGGACGAAATGATCTATAAAGCCGTGCAACAGCAGTTACCTTCCATAAAGCCATTTCTTTCCGAATTCACTTACGCATTGCCTGCGCTGAAAAAGCAAAAAAAAGAAATGGCCAGACAGGTATTGCAACTGTTAGGTGATCGGAAACAGGTGAAAGGTTATCTTGAAATCGGATCTACAGGCCGTTATATCAGTGAATTGCGCAAGCATGTCGCTGTTTCAGGAGATATATTTTTAACCAATGATATTGCACCAGACAATTCTCCGGGCGAAATCTTTGAACGTGGGCAGATCCGCAAATTGGGCAAGTTCATTCCGCTGGATTATACTCCCATCAAAGCAACTGATATCCCGGATGAAAGCCTGGATCTGGTTACCTGTCATATTGGTTTGCATCATTGTCCCCATAACTTGCTGGACGACTATATACATTCTATACATCGCGTTTTGAGGAGAGGTGGTTTGTTCATTATTCGCGATCATGATGTGAAGACGCCGGAAATGGCCACCTTCGTTTCATTGGTACATACAGTATTTAACCTGGGGTTGAAAGTGGACTGGGAAAAGGACAACAGCGAATTCAAATCATTTAAAACCATTGATGAATGGAGTCAGATCATTTCGCTCAAAGGATTTAAAGATCTTGGCGAAAGAATATTACAGGATAAAGATCCCTCTGATAATACACTGGTATCATTCATCAAGCTGTAATTATGAAACGTTTGTACATGCTCACTCTTTGTTCCCTGGGATTATCTATGATTACCTTCTTTTTTAAAAACAGACAGCCGTCCACCATACCGGCCAGCAAAGACCCGGTGATCCCGAAAACGTGGCTGGAAACCACGAAGAACCCGGTAACACCAGCCAAAGATATAAGGCCGGCGGATCAGACATTCCTGACCTTTCCGGAATGGTTTCTGGTATTCAGCCCGGAAGAACAAGCCAATTATTTTAAACAACATACCGCCACTTCTTTTCCTTATATGAAGCATACGGCGCAAATATGGAAAAGCTATCGTATCGTAAATCAGCAGATCAAAGGGAATTTTCCGACCAACTGGGGATATCATTTCATGATTTGGGTAATCGGTGTAAGCACTACCGTAGAATATACTTTAAAGTCATGCTACGAAACTATCGTCGGCAGGCTAACGGATACAAAGCTGGCAATCACGGAGGAAGATCAGTTCAATGCACGATTTACTCAGGACTACGTCGATTTCATTAAGGATCGTCCCTGGTACGAATTTGATTTCAAAAGCCGTTTGAAAGATCTGTGGAAAAATACTTCCTTTTCCGGTCCGCATTTTTTCCGGAAGTGGGAACGTAAATATATATTGACTTCTGAGCTTTCGATCAAGTATGTATATGGAAAACTAATCGGTATCGGTACGAAGCAGGTATATGGCCAGGCATTGCCCACAACTGCGGTGGTATTGGACGATGACAGCCTGCATTATTTGCCACGTTATAACAAATTTGCTCCCGCCGTCCTTGCGCTGGCCCAAAAGGGACATAGTTTCAAGGAGATTGCAGGCAACAATTCGGCTATTCTGATAACCGTGTGGGTGCCGGCAGGCAATGGAACTGGTTTTGATAACGCGATAACGTTGTTTGTGCAGCCTATATCCTCAGCCCCATCTATGAAACGAGTTGCGATTGCTACGCCAGTTTCTTCATTGAGCGAAGTGCTGTTACAATTAGAGAAAGAGCATATACAGGTAGAGCATGTGTTTGATTTTTGATGGTAGTTGTTCCATTCTAATTTGTCCTGTTTTTTAAATTCATTCCCGATAATTTAAAAATGTCTATGCTTAAATATATCCTTCTTGCAGCATTGATATTATTTGTATTAATAATAGGGGTCTTTTATATAGCACTGGCGCCTACTATCCGGAACCAGTCCGGCATACCGGCATTCAAACAATGGATAGGCAAACCGCTTATCTTACAGCACCCAGGACTGGTTTACATTCATCCGAAGGGTAATTACAGTTTCTATCCACAGGTCTTAACAGAGCGGCGGAATGGCGGTTACCAGCTTGCCTATGAGTTGCCTGCCGGTACCGTTATTACCATCAGATCGTTCAAAACCTATAAGAATAATGCGGGTTCCGGCTCGACGAGTTTATATGCCTTAGGTGATTTCTTAACAACAGATGGCAAGAAAGTACCTTTTGAGTACGACTGGACTTACCGTAAATCTATCTTTGGAGACATAGACATGGAGAAGTTACCGCCAGCCATCTGGCAAAAAACAGGGGAAACACAGGTTGATAATGATTTTTAAGCAAGGTCTGCCAGGAATATGGGACATTCAATAAAAGGCTTCACACCTTATCAATTTCCCATCACTAATTTGATATTAAATAATCTGCTTTCACCTTGATCATTGTCAGCAATCAGATGAAGTATTAATTCATTTCCACTGGCAGACTCGATGCAAACTCCTTCTATTTTTTCACTTTTAAAGTCTGCATCAACATCAGAGAGGTTAATCAATCCGTCCAGCACAATATCAGACCGTTGTAATTTTTGATTAATACCATTTACCCATCCAATGTAGCTATCTCCAATAACACCATCATCGTAAGCGTTATTAGTAGCCTCACTGGATAATGTAAATAATAGGATATCCTTTGATTCTACATAACACAACTCTGAAATTCCTGGTACTTCTTTGATACCGAAAGGCATTGCAACTTGCAATACAGAAAGTGCAGCTTCGTTTTGCCGGATCCAAAAGTCTTTTTCCGTTATAACAAGATGGTTCTCCCGATTAGCACTATTCCCACGGTTACTTAAAATAAGATGATCTCCAATCAATGTTGCTCCTTCGATATTTATTTCCGGAATCCCTTTCATCTTTACCCTCTTTATAAACTCTGCATTGGAAAATGCCTGCGGTTCCGGAAGACTAACATCAGATGCTGGAAGAGGAATCAGTATTCCTTTTTCTCTTTCTTTTCCTGATGCTGAGCCCAAAATGAGTAAATGAATCTTATCATTGACATTTACTAATACAGCGGTTTCAAAGTCAGCTTTTTCAGCTTTGGGAATCCTTTTCCCTGAATAATCAAAAAGCTTTAGTGAATCAATTTCCTGGTAATCGGTATTAAGTACCAACATATTTTTAGCATCATCTCCAATTAAATATAATTTCCCATTATAGTAATTAATAGCAGAGCCGGAGGGGAACTTATTTAGCAGTAGCGATTTTAATAATACAATTTTTGCTATCAATGTTGGTAATTATTCAGGTTATTTACTGTAGAAAAAAAATTGAAACAGGAGTACGAATTTAGCAAAATTATACATAGCGGATCCAATAACAACTCACATTGGGTACAATTTATTTATTAAATCGGACATACAAAATTTGTCCGGAAATGGACTTTACCTGTCCATAATTGAACAATTAAATACCAATTCCACCGGGCTTTTAGCGGGAAAAAGGACTTTCTGAACATGGCATGAGTATTGAGCCTTAACCGAAACTCCAGTCGCTATGCTGCGCAATTACATGAAAATCGCCTATCGGAATATTGTCCGTAATAAAACTTTTTCTGTTATCAACATCCTGGGCCTGGCGTTAGGTATTGCATCAAGTATACTGCTATTGTTATGGGTGCAGGATGAATTGCACATGGGTAAACAGTATGCAAATATGGATCTGCTATTCCGGATCATGGAAAATGAAATTGCCGATGGGCGAGTTGTAACGGACGAGGACACTCCTGGGGTATTGGCAGACGAGCTTAAAAGACAGTTCCCGGAAATCACTTACGCAGCTGGAATATCATCAAATGAAGATCACGTGTTGAGTGTTGGTGAAAAAATAACCCGGCAATCAGGATGTTTTGTCGGGGCCGACTGGTTTAAGATGTATAGTATTCCATTGTTGGCCGGTACAAGTGAATCCGCTCTGAATGAACCGAATAACATTGCAATTTCCCGCAAAATAGCAGAAGCATATTTCAAAGATCCCCATGTAGCATTGGGCAAAGTTATCCGATTTGATAACAACACTGATTATAAGGTTATGGCCGTCTTTGAGAATCTACCGCATAGCTCAACCGATAAATATGATTTCCTACTGAATTGGGATGTGTATTTAAAAAAAGAGCCTTGGCTAAATGTCTGGGAAAACGGTGGGCCTGGTACCCGAATTCTACTTAAACCACAGGCAGATGCTGAAAAGGTCAATGCTAAACTGAAAACTTTTCTGAAAGGGCGTAATCAAGATATTAATTCTTCATTCAATATTGAGTTGTTTTTACAGCCAGAGACAGATTCTTATTTGTATTCTAACTTCAAAAACGGCCACCGCGATGGAGGCCGTATTGAATACGTCCGGCTTTTCATTTTTGTGGCAGCTTTCATATTACTGATTGCTGGTATCAACTTCACGAATTTAGCTACCGCACGGTCTATTAAGCGCGCAAAGGAGGTGGGTGTCAGGAAAGCAGTTGGAGCAGAACGGTTTTCACTTATCTGGCAATTCATGAATGAAGCTTTGCTGATGACAATACTCGCTGCTGTATTGGCTATTTTAGGTGTGTGGTTAAGCATTCCATTTTTTAATCAGCTGACCGACAAACAATTATCTCTACCCACAAATGATCCTGGTTTTTGGGCTTTGCTTCTAGTAATAGTGATTGTAACAACTGCGTTGTCTGGAAGCTATCCGGCTTTATTTCTGTCTTCAATCAGGCCGGTGCGTGTGTTGAAGGGAACTTTAAAGATAGGTTCAGGAGTAACGTTATTTAGACGTGGTTTGGTTGTTTTCCAGTTTGTTTTGTCAGTTTTAATGATTGTCGGAACCGTCGTCGTTTATCAGCAATTGAAATATATTCAGAAAAAGAATCTGGGTTTCGACCGTCAGAATCTAATAGTCCTTCGTGGAGAAGGAGAGATCGCACAAAAATATCAGACATTTAAACAAGAGCTGCTGCAGCAGGGAATTCAGTCTGTCACACATATGCAAACAAGCCCGTTACGCAATGGTAATACAACGGATGGGGTGCAGTGGACAGGTAAAGATCCTGGCCTTGCTATTCAGTTTAATAATACTGCAGTGGGTTATGACTTCGTTAAAACGATGAAATTAGAACTTGTTCGTGGCCGGGATTTTTCACCGGCTTTTGGATCTGACTCTACGAACTATCTGATAAATGAATCTACCGCCAAACGACTTGGCTATGACGATCCAATTGGTCAACCACTCACATTTGGAACACACCCCGGTATAATTGTAGGTGTACTCAAAGACTTTCATTTTAATTCATTGCATGTGCCGATCAGGCCTATTATTATTCGATTGGCTGAACACTGGGCATATGGAAATATCCTGATTAAGGCACAACCAGGTCAGGAGCAACAAACACTTTCCAGGATTAAGGCACTCTGGCAGAAAATGAACCCGACATTTCCTTTTGCCTATTCATTTTTAGACGAAGATTTTCAGAATGTCTACAAAAGTGAGACAGTCGTAGGAAGGCTTATCGCTCTTTTTGCATGTCTTTCGATTTTTATTGCCTGTCTTGGTTTGTTTGGTTTAGCAGCCTTCACAGCAGAACAACGGACAAAGGAAATTGGTATCAGAAAGGTTCTGGGAGCTTCTGTGATGAGCATTATAACTTTATTATCCAGTGATTTTTTAAAGTTGGTATTGGTAGCTATTGCAATTGCTTTTCCACTGGCCTGGTATGCCATGAGCCAATGGTTGGAAACGTTTAATTATAAGATTTCACTATCATCAGGGGAATTTATTTTAACAGGCCTGATAGTTATATCTATTGCGGTATTAACAATCAGTTTCCAAAGTGTAAAGGCGGCATTAATTAACCCGGTTAATAACTTACGGGAAGATTAAGAAAAGGATTACCACAGTATTACTTTAAAAGTAGCGGTTTACGGTTATCCAGGAAAAAGTAAAGTCTCAGGTTTTCGCTCGCATCCGGCCCAAGCCATATATAATTCTGCTCATTGTATTTCTGGGTTGCAGCTTCATCTAACATGAAGCTATCTTTGTCAATCATATGTATAGAAAACGGATCATAAGTAGCAATATATCCTGGGCCCAGACTATCTATGCTACTGTTTTCTTCGGATTGGGGTTCGGTTTCACGTCCCAATAGCTCTAATTTACCATCATGGTTCAGATCTCCCAGTTTCATGGGAGTTTGGAATGCATCTTTAAAAATCATTTTAAAGTGTGCGCCTTTACCATAAATGACGTTAAAATCACTCCTTCCGGCTCCATAGACATATCCAAATAACAAAATTACAAACTGGTCAATATCTTTGTAAGCGAAAACATGCGTGGATTGTACTGCATTTTTATTTTCTTTAAGAAAGCTGTTATCCACCGAATCCCACACACTTTTTGATTCGAATGATTGTCTGTCAGCTCCCATCAATGCAATCTCTATCTTCTGAAAAATACCGGGATCACCATATTCAGGAGGAGTAGATAAAGTAATGGTATCAATCTTACCATCATTATTCAGGTCTGTGGTTATTACCTCTGAAAAATCCTTGGCATATGGTACAACTACAGCAGTATCTTTTGCAACATAAATACTATCAGTGGACGGAACCGTTTGTTTCACTACCTGCCGGCATCCACAGATGATAATCAGGGATAAGAAGATATAATACAGTTTCATAGGGAAAATATGTTACGCAAATATAATCTTACTGCCAGACTTAATTTATACACTACTCTTCCTTACTCGAAGATCTTTGCATCTTTTGGTTTGAAAAGCTGTTCAATGTGATAAACAATGTCAAAGGTTATAACCTTTGACATTGTTTATCACATACCTCAAACGCAATCAGTCGTTAGCCGACAACCAGGACAGGTGGTTTGATCCAGGGATGTCAAACAAATAGCTTTTTTCTGGTTTGATTGACTGAGATTGGCAATTTTGATCTTCCCTAGCTGGAGTTTTTTGGGAATTGTGCTCTTTTTCATGATGGATAACGTTTAATGAATAGTCCTCTCCTGTCTTTAGCTTGGGGCAATGCCATGGAGTGGTTGTTCAGCATATAATCAAAGTGCTAATAATACTTCAGTTTGTTTATTACAGGTGATGTATAAGGTGAAAAGGTTAATATAAAGGTCACCAGCAAATTGGCTTTAGCCTTCATAGGGTTAAGCATTTTGGGGGGTTAAGAAGAAATTAGTAGTCATTACTAATTTAGTGTTTTTTTTTCAATGTTGAAAGTTTTATTGCCAATAGCCATCGCCAGATAAATGAGGACAAAAAAGTGAGCCATCCAGACAAGTAAATTGAGCCGTAAGAGAAATCAGCCATTGGTTATAAATAACAATCTTTGCATTGTTAATTCATAACATAACAGCAATGACAACAATAACAAAAATAGCCCTCGGCAAAAATGGTCCGCTTGTATCTAAACTTGGATTGGGCTGCATGCGCATGTCATCAGTTTGGGGACGCCCGGGAAATGACGAAAGTGAAAGTATCGCTACCATTCAGATGGCATTGGACAGTGGCATCAATTTTTTGAATACAGGAGACTTTTACGGCAGTGGTCACAATGAACTGCTTGTAGGCAAAGCTATCAAAGGCAGACGGGACGATGCGTTTGTGAGTGTCAAGTTTGGCGGGATCGTCTATGGCGGTCAATGGATCGGGTTGGACCTGCGTCCAATAGCCATTAAGAACTTCATCAACTATTCTTTAGTGCGTTTGGGTATAGATACCATTGATCTTTATCAGCCGTGCAGAATTGATAACAGTGTTCCTCTGGAAGATGTAATCGGAACTGTCGCCGACCTGATCAAAGAAGGAAAGGTGCGTTACCTCGGCGTTTCTGAAATCACCACAGAACAACTTCGCAAAGCCCATAGCGTACACCCTGTAACAGCATTAGAAATAGGCTATTCACTAGCGGACCGGCAGATAGAAAGCGACTTACTTCCTGCGGCCAAAGAACTGGGTATAGGGGTTGTGGCCTTTGCCAATACAGCCGAAGGGTTACTTACAGGTGAGATGAAAGCACCCCTTGCGGCGGGTGATTATCACAATCACTTCTCACGTTTTCAGGGAGATAATCTGTTAAAGAATCTGGAGAAAGTTGAAGTATTAAAGACAATGGCAAAGGAAAAAGGATTCTCTCCTACACAATTGGCGATTGCCTGGGTGAATGCACAGGGTGATGATATCATGCCATTGGTAAGTATGAGCCGGAGATCAAGGCTGCCGGAAAATATTCAGGCCATGGGAATCGTCTTTACTCCTGAAGAGATGAATATCCTGAACACGCATTTTTCGCCAGGTGCGATCGTTGGCGGTACGTACCTGCAGCGGTAGCATGACTTCGAGCATAAATCCCACCTTTTTATATACTTTTAGGTAGTGAGAAATCCAACCGAAATAATCCCGGGTGTCATCTTTTACTCTTATCTCGCTACCATGCGAAAAGAGAAAGTGGTCTTTATGGGGCACAATACCCTGGTATTACAGGTTTCGGGGCTGTTTACTTTAGAAACAGCCAGCCAGAAAATTTCGATGAGGAGAGGTGAGATGTTGCTAATCGGCAAAAATCAACTGGGGCAGATAACCAAAACTCCTCTACCTGATGAAGATTATGAAACGATTGTCATTTCCCTGCAGGAAGACCTGCTCAGGAAGATTGCGCTGGAGGAACAAATAGAGATACAGCAGAAATACGCTGGTCCGCCTAACATTCTTATTCCCACAAACGATTTTCTGCGGGGCTTTTTTCAATCTGTAATACCCTATGTCCGCAATCCGGAAGAGAAGATACCGGCTGCCATGGGCATTCTGAAAGTGAAGGAAGGCGTGAAGTTACTGCTGCATGCTATGCCCGGGCTCAGCAGTTTTTTGTTCGATTTTTCGGAACCCTATAAGATTGACCTGGAAAAATTTATGCTGCGCAATTTTCATTTCAACGTCCCGGTTGAAAAATTTGCGCAGCTCACTGGAAGAAGCCTTGCAGGGTTTAAGCGCGACTTCAAAAAAACGTTTGGTACTCCACCCAGGCAGTGGCTAAAGGAAAGACGGCTGGTGGAGGCACGCCACCTTATAGAAAAAAAGAACAGGAAAGCCTCTGCCATCTATCTGGATCTTGGGTTTGAAAGCCTATCTCATTTCTCGCACTCTTTTAAAAAAAGGTTTGGCAAGGCTCCTTCTGAGTGGTTATAGTTAGTTCCATATTTCATTTCATCTTACTGCGAATCTTGTCCTGCGTGGAAATAAGGAAGTTGATAGATTGCTGCAGGCGGTCATACGTCATGCCGTTATCAAGAGCCATCTCCTTCTTAGTCACTGTCAAACCGTTTAGGAAAGCCTCAAGGTATGACAGGTACTGGTTTCCCTCCCCGTTCAGCACGTTATAAATCTGATCGTTCAGGTGATCTCCTTCCGCCCGTAACTCATTATTCGTAAGGTCCGTAACATTGCGCATCTGCCGTACAACTTCTCCCATCCGGGTCTTCAGCAACTCCAGGTTTTTCGGGTCTTTATTCCCGGGAGCGATGTTTTTGCGGAAGATACTATCGGAGAGGTTTTTCCTTGTCCTTGCGTAAAGGGTTAGTTCCCCTTTAAAAGCATCCAGATTGCGGATAAGTTCGTCTCCTTTTTCGTGGGTGAAATATTTATCTACGTCTGCATTGAGGTGCTGGGTCCAGCTGAGCAGGCTTTTAGAAACGTCTTCTACGGGCACGGATTGTGCGGTAGCGCAAGTAGCGCATAGCAGGATAATAATCAGGGGCAGGAGGCGACGGAACATCATTTGAATCTAATGCTACAAAACTTGAACCAATTGTTGATAATCTCATGCATTTATCTCGCACATCTTACTAATGAAATAAAGCGATATGCCGGGATTAATTCATCTTCAAAGAAAGGTTTCTGACCGGCTTGTCCGATTGCACGTCCCAGCGTTGAGCACGATTCTGAGGTGGCATTTCTCACAGATGAATACCATTCTGGTTGAAACTTATTGAAAAGGGGTTTAATAAGAAAATTTTATATCTCCATATCAAAACGTGAGACAGTGTCTCACAAATTGATATGGACTCACTATCTAAATTTTCCTTAACTTAATAGAACACGTGCAAATCAAAATTATTGTTTACCAAGCAATACTCATCAAATGCCCCGCTCACTAAAAGACCCCATTATACAGGATGTGTTTAATGCACAGCCAACCATCACACAAACCACATCGGGAACCAAAATTCCTTATCCATTTCCCTCGCCTGCAGACTGGCGCGATCACTGGATTTATTTTTTATTGGTAGACCGGTTCAACAACCCTCACCATCCGCCAACGCCGAACGAATATCCATGCGCCGTATATCAGGGCGGTAGTTTTTCCGGTATCAAACAACAGTTACCCTACCTTAAAAAGCTGGGTGTTGGCGCCCTTTGGCTTTCACCGGTGCTGATGAATCCGCAATGGTTCAAAAATTACTGGGGTGGCTATGGCACTCTTGACTTCCTGCGCATCGAGCCCCGGTTTTGTGACGATCCTGTTTCAGCATTACAGGACCCTACGGTGGGCGACGCTGAATTTCGGAGTTTGGTAGATGAGGTGCATGCCCATGGCATGTATGTGATTCTTGATATTGTGCTTAACCATACAGGCGATGTATTTAATTATGAAGGCATGCGCGATGAGGCGCCATGGAATGATACAGGAGAATATACTATCTATTGGCGAGACGGCCAGGGACAGGCAAAGGGTGAGTGGACGGATACCAGTAATATTCCGAATCGGCCTGGCGATGGTGTTATCTGGCCCGAACAATTACAGCAGAACGACTTCTTTCGGCGGCGTGGTGATGGCGGTTTACGCGGTGATTTCTCCCGCATGAAAGAACTGGTTACTGAATATCTTATTCCGGATACAACGATCTACCCAGTCCGCAATCATCTGATTAAGGCCTATCAATACCTTATGGCAAAGTTTGATCTTGATGGCTATCGTATCGATACGTTGCAATATGTAGAAGCTGATTTTGCCCGCGTATTTGGCAATACCATGCGCGAGTACGCGCTATCGATCGGCAAAAAGAATTTCTTCACCTTCGGCGAAGTGTGGCAGGATAATGACGAAGCACGGATTGCCGAATTCATTGGCCGCAATACCGAAAAAGATGAGGAATTCATTGGTGTGGATGCAGCCATCGATTTTCCGATGCGCAAACGCCTGGTTGATATCTGCAAAGGCATTGCACCTCCCAAGGACCTTGCTGATCACTTTGATTACCGGCTCAAAATCCTTCGACAAATTGTGAGCTCGCACGGTGATGCCAGCAAGCATTATGTAACCTTTCTCGATAACCATGACCTGGACAGCCGCTTTCACAATAAACAGTTTCCTGAGCTGACAAAACTCGCCCTTACCTGTCTTTTGTGCATGCAGGGCATTCCCTGCATTTACTATGGCACTGAGCAAGGGCTCGATGGCGCGGGCAATATGCGGGAATACGCCAGAGAGGCCTTGTGGGGACTGCCGGATGCTTTTAATGAGCAGGAAGACTTGTATCAGTTCATCGGCGAATTGAGCAAATTACGTGCTGCAGTGCCGGCACTCCGTTATGGCCGACAGTATTTCCGTCCCTGTAGCGGCGATGGTGTCAATTTTGGACATTCACCGTATAAAGGCGGTGTTATTGCTTTTTCCCGCGTACTGAACGACAAAGAAGTGTTGATCCTGGCGAATACCAATACAGAAAGAAATGTAGTGGTGGATGTTGTGGTGGATAAGAATCTCCATTCCGAAGGAAGTGAATGGGAAGTCCTTTTTCCTCTGGCAAAGCAGGGAACGTTTCATACGCGCAGCAGGTCGCAGGGTGTTTTCAGAACGATACAGGTAGAATTATCACCGTCTGATTTTTTAATTCTTGGCTAATTTTTTTTCCTGAGATTATGGGCGTCACACCAGAAGAATGGATCGCCATCGAACAAATGCAGAAGGCCCGCTAACATCAGCGCATCTTTATAAGTGTAATCAGGAGAAAGAGAGGTGTAAGAAATATTCAAAAATACAGGCAAGACAGTCACTACAAATATCTGTCTTGCCCGTAAGATTTTAGTTTTTAGCCTGTTCCGGAATGAGAACAGGGCTTCCTGCAGACCCTACGAAGAAAACCACCAATTTAGCTTCCTTGGTATTGCTCAGATTCCTGGTCTGATTGTGAAGTCCGCCTGGTTCTTCCCAGAAAACTTCTCCTTCTTTGTAGACATGTTTCACTCCTTCAAATGTAGACTCTATTGAGCCTTCCAGTACATATCCAATAGTTGCCATCGGATGTCTGTGTGCATGAGATACTTCACCTGGAGCAAATCTCACCAGTACTACTTTGGCTTCTTCTTTCCTGAGGCTGGCTGGGAGCTGTTTTGTGAAGAGGAGTTTAGGTGGATAAACTGTTACTTCCTTATCAGCGTGATCCTGATGTTGAGCTTTTGTACTGAATACGAATACAGTGAGTAACACTGTAAGACTGAAAACAAACTTTTTCATAATAATGAGTTTAATAAATTACAGCCTCTTAAAGGCCTAATATGTACCTGGCCAGGATACAAGGTTTGGATCAAAATAAGTGCCTGAGCAAAAAGAATCGCTGTGAGTTCATGGTTGGGTAGTAGGTTATTTCCCTTCAAAATAGCTACAGTAAGCTGTTTTGAAGAAGTTAAGATGGAGTTGTTTTATTCTATAAAGAATCTATTACTCAATCTAATGCACAGGAATCCGTCACTGTATATCGTAAAATCGCGAGCTTTTCACTGATATTCGCGAAGCAAGTTGCGCTTTCTTTTAAAAGGGACTGACTCCATGTATACAGTTTAATGATTACTGTTATGACGCCGTGATCGAAAAGGTTATTCCCATAAAAAGCGCACCTCAATATTCATTCAGGGTTAAAATCCTGCTTATACCTGTCAATATACAAGTAAATTTATCCGGTGCTTTTTTGTCACTTCACCCCTGAAATATTCCCTCAATTTAAAATCGCAATTATGCAGATGAAAACCATGCACTTGTCGTGCGCAAAACCGGTATTAACTATTGTATTATCAGTTTCTACCCTCCTATTCTCCTGTAAAAAAGAAGAAACCGTTACAAAACCACAGGTAGCAGAAGGAGAGATTGCTTCCCTTACATCTTATCTCACTAACCAGGGCTTTAAAGCTGAAGACATCCAATTTAAAGACGGAAATTTTATCGTCCAGAATGACATTTTAATCTCCCAGGAAGATGTTGCAGTACGGATGAAGGAAGGCGATTCCGACGTGCCTCAAACAGAACAATGGAGAAACCAATATCGTGTCAATGTTAACTACAACAATAATATAAAGATTTACATTGAGCCATCTGTACCTGCTGCATGGAAGACTGCAGTAAAGGGTGCTGTTGCTAATTGGAATGCAGTAACGAATACCAGACTTGCTATGTCTATCGTTACAACCAAGTCCGCAGCACATACCCGGATATTTATGGGTTCTGAGGATGCCAACTGGGTTGCACGCGCTGTTCTGCCAGCATCAAATGGCAAACCAGGCACAACTGTAGAAATCAATTCAAAATTCAACAGCATGGCTGCCAGTCAGAAGCTATTTGCTATTACACATGAATTTGGTCATACTGTTGGTTATCTCCATACCGATCAGACCAATGGTATATTTATACCAGGCACTCCCAGTGTAGATGCCAAGTCTGTTATGAACTCATTCGTATTACCGTGGGCTGGATTTACAGCTGGTGATATAAAGGCCATTCGCCTCATCTATCCACTGTAGTATAACGAAACAATATTGAAAAACAAAAGCCGTGTAAATCATATGATTTATGCGGCTTTTGTTTTTTCAATATCCATTGGGACCTGGTTTAATTGCAAGGTGTTAATGAGCGTACCGTTACGATATATTTCATAAGCGGTAACACCAATATTGTCTGTAGCCATTCTTATCAAAAGCATCTTTTTTATTCTTATTCTCAACATAAAGAATAATAGTACTAGTACTCAAGGATAAACTATAAAATCTCAAAGGTCTTTACTTTTGATATATATAACCTATACTATACTCAAATGAAATATTTAATCTCGCTGCTTCACGATATGGTACTCCACCCCAATTTTCCTTTCCGAAGGAATATCCATCCACTTTTTTGATATATCCGCAGATAATGTAGACTGGGAAACTCTAACACTGACTGTATGCAGTGAAGAACTTGTTTGCAAAACATAATACAATGTAGCTGCTGGTGTTGGACTTATACTTTCAAAAATTTGTTGCCGAAGCATGAGTACTGCGTGCCCTTATCTACTTTAAACTGTTATGGACCTTTGGCCGGCATCACTGATCACGTGATCTTATTACTGCTATACATTCTAACATTCAAAACCATTTGACCTATTTGTTAATATAAAATCTGATACTATGAAAGCACTTATTTTTATCGTGGGCATTGCCACGATAGCTGGTAGTTGTACCCGCATGCCTGATGAACTCGAAAAATTGCGTCCAATTGAAACACAAGCGGTGCGCTTTGATGCCAGTAATCCCAGTACAGTGACACTTTACAGTAATGGTTATGTGTATCCTGAAGATCAAGTTAACGGTTACGGTAGTATTTCGAGCACAGGATTGAGCGCCTGGACAGACACAGCCGGTTTTACCCGCGTATTTTTCTATCCGCAGCAAGCAGGGAAGATATACTTTTCGATCGTCGCAAAAGCACCGGGCGATTTCAATATGCTGCGTGTTCGTTTAGATAGCTCAGATGCCCTCGCCTGGTTCATACCCGTATCCCAATCTTCTACATATACAACCATCCAGGTTGGGGACTTTAACATTGACAGCGCCCGGTATCATTGCCTTGAAATAACGGCAGTGACCAAGAACGGTACCTATCTTCCCGATGTAAAGGCAATTGTATTCTCCGGACCTGCTGCCGTTAATCTGAAATATAATACCAGCCAGTACAGAGGAGCACCAGCCACACACCTCTACTATAACAATGACGATAATAATGTATCCTGGTTCTATACAGAGATATCTGTTCCCGAGGGAGCAGACCCTCTTTACAGTTACTATGTGACGAATGGCTTTAACGGTGGCTACCTGGGTATACAGGTAAACTCTCCTACGCAAAGAAAAGTGCTTTTTTCCATCTGGAGCAATTATAGCACAGATGATCCTACCCAGATCCCTCCCGACTATACTGTTAAACTGGTAAAGAAAGGAACAGAAGTGATTACCAAAGATTTTGGCGGTGAGGGCTCAGGTGGACAAAGCTCCCTGATGTTTAACTGGACAACAGAAACTACTTATAAATTGCTGGTACATGCAGAAGCAGCTGGTGATCATACAATCTATACCGCTTACATATTTACACCGGAGACTAATAAATGGAACCTCGTTGCAGGGTGGGATAAGCCGAAAACCGGTGGGCAGCTGCTGGGTGGTTTGTATTCTTTTATTGAGAATTATGGTTCAAACGGTAATGATCTTTTCAAGGCCCGCTACGGCAACCAGTGGGTTTGTTCCAGCACCGGTGTGTGGAAGGAGCTAAAAACAGCAAACTTCTCTACTTCAGCAGATCCTGTGGGACACCCACGCTATGATTATGGAGGTGGAGCCAGCGGTCAATGGATGTATATGTACAGTGGCAGTTTCAAGGAAATGAATAACCTGCGGCGGGGAGGATTGGTGCAGCGTAATAGTACAGGTACTCCTCCAAATATAGACTTTAACTCACTGCCGAATAACTAACCATTTGGCGGCCATTATTTCTTTCTTTTGGTAATGATATCACGAATTATCGGTAAATTCGGAGTACTGGTAACATTGCCGGCAACGGGCAAACTTATTGCTTGAAAACCGGGACAATGGCATCTGCCTGGCAATCTTAAGCTGGCTATTAATACCTGTTTCTTCACCCAAACCTTTATTACTCATGAAAAAAGAAAACAAGAAAAAACTGAACCTGGGCAAAATTAAAATTGCTAAACTAAGCAATACCAGGCAATACCTGCCGGCAACAAACGCCCCCACAGAAGGACCTACCTGTGCTGTTTGTGATCCTATGACGATCACAGAAGCCGGCATTATGTAATCAAACCTGCACTAAAACAGTAACGCCTCCGAATATACGGAGGCGTTACTGTTTTAACACTAAATAATTTGCACCGCTTCTCCCACAAAAGGCCACTTTATCAGGTGATCTTCTTTAGTTATGTACCTGCTATATTTTCTTTTATATTCGCAACGGAATTCATAGCTATGCAGACTTTAAAACAATTACAGAATGGAGAACTAAAAGGAGCCGTTTCACTGAAACTATCCGAGGAACTCTGCTACTTTCCCAATGAGATATTTGACCTGGCTGAAACACTGGAAATACTTGACCTTTCTTTCAACAACTTAAGCTCATTACCTCCTGATTTCGGCAGGCTACAAAAGTTGAAGATCTTCTTCTGTTCAGAGAATCTATTCCGGGTTTTGCCTGAAGTACTAGCTGATTGCCCTCTGCTGGATATTGTTGGTTTTAAATCAAACCAAATAGAAACTGTTCCTCCCAGATCGCTCAACCCGAATCTCCGCTGGCTAATTCTCACGAACAACAAAATTGAAAAACTGCCTGAGGAACTAGGTAACTGCTCAAGAATCCAAAAGCTAATGCTTGCAGGAAACAGGCTAAATACGTTGCCTGAAACGCTTAGCCATTGTCATAATCTAGCTCTTTTACGTATTTCGGCCAATAGGCTGGATAAAATGCCGGAGTGGTTATTAACTATGCCAAAACTTTCCTGGCTTGCCTTTTCAGGAAATCCGTTTAGCAAAAAACCTGTTGTTGATTCACTTCCTCTTATTGACTGGAACACATTAAAGATCAATTATGTTCTTGGAGAAGGAGCATCAGGCATCATCTCCAGGGCCAGCTTGTACACAGAAGGCGAAATAAAAGAAGTTGCTGTTAAAGTCTTTAAAGGTACTGTGACCAGCGACGGGTTTCCAGAAGACGAGATGACTACATGCATTACTGCCGGTGTCCATCCAGGCCTGGTAAAGTTGATTGGACAGATTACTGCCCACCCCAAAGATAATAAAGGGCTGGTTATGGAGCTGATCCCTGAAAACTTCTATAACTTAGGCCTCCCGCCAAGCTTTGCAAGCTGTACCAGAGACATTTTTAAAGAAGGACTGCGACTTACAGTTCAGCAGGTACTGAACATTTCGTTTACTATTGCCTCTGTGGCAGAGAAATTGCACTGCAAAGGAATCATGCACGGTGATTTGTATGCTCATAATATATTAATAGATGATGAGGGTAATACCCTGTTTAGCGATTTTGGTGCTGCTTGTTTTTACGATAGAACAGATATAAAAATCGCATCCGCACTGGAAGGACTTGAAGTGAGTGCTTATGGTTATCTGCTTGAAGACCTGATTGCTCTTTGCGATGGGCCAAAGGAACATAAAGTAATTGCAAAGCTTAGTGCGCTTAGACTGACCTGTGCAGTTTCGGACGTTTTATCCAGGCCACGCTTCAAACAATTGAAAGATGAAATGAAACTCCTGTTAACCAGCATCCCGATTTAAAACATGAGATATTTGGCAACCGCTAACATTGTACCTGCGTTATCTGGCCTGCAATAATCAACATTTGACCTGACAGTACAAAGGATTCTTGTATGATTAAGTAGTAACTAGCGATGTAAATAAGCGTTTAATTATAATTACAGATTTTACTATAATTTTGATAATAATTATTCGTAAAACGATGTCAGATAGCCAAGTTCATCTATCCTTTTTTCTGAGCCGTAAATCCAGATTACATGCATTGGCCTACAAAATGACCGAAAGTGTAAGTGATGCGGAGGATGTTTTGAACGATGTATATGTATCTTTTTCACGTCAGCAGTTCGAGCAGATCAGGAACCCGGAGGCATATCTGGTCCGTTCAGTGGTTCATGGCTGCTTTGCAATACTTGAAAAAAGAAAACATGTTGTTTATCCTGGGGTCAATCTTCCGGAACCACTTCTCTATGAACGCTTTCCTGACCTGCAGAATACTGATATTTCATACGCGTTGTTAGTGCTGCTTCAGAAACTCAATCCTGTGGAAAGAGCTGTTTTTTTACTTCGTGAAAGTTTTGACTACGATTATAACGAAATAGCTTCATTGGTTGGTATCAGTGAAGATAATTGCAGACAACAACTGCACCGCGCCAAAGAGAAACTGAAAACCGGCAGAGTGAAATATACTCCTTCCAATGAAAAAAAGAAGGAGATAACGAATGCATTCCTTATTGCATGCGCAAGCGGCGATGTTAAACAATTAGAAACATATCTATCAAAAGAGATCACCATCTTTGGCGATGGAGGTGGTAAGGCAGCTACTGCGCTCAAGCCTATCGTGGGTCGGAATAATGCCATTGCATACCTTGTAAATAGCGCTCTTAAATTTGGCAAGGATTTGTCATACACTATAAAACAGGTGAATATGGAAACCGGGGTTCTGTTTGAAAACGCAACGTCGGTCAATCCTGATACAGTGATGATACCAGTTTTTGATCAAAATAACCAGATCAGTGAGTTGTTCATTATCAGAAACCCCGATAAAATGAGATACCTTGTTTAATGTCAGTATCCTTTACCCGCGTACTTCTCAATAAATTGGCGGTATTCTGCAGGTACCTCACGCCACTGGAAGAAATTTGTATATCCAACAATAATCAGCATCGCGGCAAGGATGCCGGTACCTCCTATTAGATAGGAACTCCATTTTGACTTTGTTTTTAAATAATGCAGCGAGGCTATATGCAGGCTTACAGCACAAACATCGATAAAATAGTATGGTATAAAGAACAGTGTAGCGGGATTAAGGTTGAGCCCTGCTGCAATGAAATAAAAGTTTGTATCCAGATGTTCTACCAGTCTACCTGCTATAACGGCAGACACATGGCCTATGAGGAACAATGAAAGGTAAAGCCCTGAATACATCTGTATTTTTTCGGCTATTGCCTTTTTCTTCCTGTTAAATAATAGTTTGACTCCCGATACAACCTGGATCAGTACAACTAGCAGCAGAATGGTTTCAATTACCGGATGCCGGTATACTTTTCTGAACTTTTCCATCATTGCAATATGCGCCTCCGGGCCAGCCAGTGCACACAGTTGATTAAGCAAATGAAAGCCAATAAATAAGGATAGAGTGAGGCCGGTAAAATAGTGTAACTTCTTAACAACTGCCTCTCGATTAATCTTGTATGCCATAAAATATGCCTTTTGCAAGGATAGAGGGCATTCGCAACATTTTGTGACAGAAAAGTTTATTTAAACGGAAAAAGATGCAAATAATCTCATCTTATATGAATAAAGCAAACTCATCATGTATGCAACCTTTTTATATTTAAGTTGTCTTTCTAACAGGAATATTCATGCGAAAAACAACATTTGAACCCTAACTTATTAAACCAATAAATGAATATGTCACAACTACCAGTTAAAACGGGTTGCATTTTCATATTATGTGTCCTGTTTTGTCTACAATTGTCAGCCCATAATGGCAAAGTCGCTTATGCTTACCCACTCGGAAAAATCAATATAGACGGTGATTTATCCGATTGGCCTCCGACAACAGTGAAATATTTAATCAAGACAAATATATCAGATACAAAACCTGACGGTGACGCTGACTTTAGCGGCTTTTTTCAACTGGGATACCGGATGGAAAACCACTCATTGTATATTGCTTTTACGATAACGGATAATGATTTCGTAGAAGATACCACTGAAAATGTACGCTGGAACACTCAGGATGGGTTACAGCTTAGCCTTGATGCAAGACATCTGCCATTCGGTTCAGGCGTTGCGTCTTTTATGTACAGCAAAAAGCTACGTAACATTGATAATGCTTTTTATGATTCCTTCGCAAAAAATGCCTCCTGGGATATGACGGAGGTTGCCTTTGTCAGAAAGGGCAATAAACGTTATTATGAGTGGCGTATCAGCCTGGGCGATCAGCTGGTCGTGGATAAGTCTATTGGCTTCGACTTCCTGGTTTTTGACAGGGATACAGATGACAGTTTCACTTTTATGGGTTGGGGTAAGGGGGATGCTAAATACAGGAACCCAAAAAGTCTGGGAGATGTTATCTTTTTAGCTGCTAATGAAAAAACCGCAACTGTTTCAGGTAACGTTAGCTGGGATAAACCAATGAAGATACCACTACCCGGTGAAGTTCATCTACATTCGGTTCAAAATCCGAAATTATGGGTGGCAACCGATATGGATAGTTTGGGCAATTATTCTGTAGAGGTCCCTGCCGGCAAATATGAACTCCTATTGCCATATACTTATTTTCAAAATGGAAAGAATGTGTATGCGCTTGAACAGAAAAAACCGACAATGGTTTTCGTCAGGACCGGACAAAAAAACAATGTGCCCAGGCTTACCATTTCAAGTACCCCTCAACCTGATCTAATTCCTGAAAAAGGCATACTTCATCAGTTTGGACCGGAAAGTTTTAGCAAGGTTGATAATTTCATAGAAACATATCAAAAGTACTACCAAATCCCTGGTGTTTCACTGGCATTAATAAAGGACGGCGGTTTGGTGTATTACAAAACATATGGCGTTCGAAACACGTTCACTGGTGAGAAAGTTGACGAGAACACACTTTTTGAAGCAGCTTCCGTTACAAAGCCGGTGTTCGCTTTTGCAGTTCAAAGGCTGGCAGAACGTGGAATAATTGACCTTGACAAGCCACTGTATCTCTATCTTCCATACCCGGATATTGAATATGATGAACGATATAAACTGATGACGGCAAGACATGTATTAACTCATCGTACAGGCTTTCCTAATTGGCGGTGGATGAATAAAGATGGGAAATTGAATCTTTTGTTTACACCGGGAACGGACTATAATTATTCCGGTGAAGGCTTTGAGTATCTGAAAAAGGTAATCGAAAAAATTACAGGCAAAAAAGTGGAACAGATTTTACAGGAAGAAGTAGTGCATCCAATTGGACTCTACCATACGTTTTTTTCCAGGAACGACTCCCTGAAGCTTATGGCGGCCAATGGGCACTATGATATGCTACCCACATACGACGAACTACCCGAGTTTCCAGGCATGGCTTACTCCATGTATACTGAAGCCCGCATATTCACTAAATTCATGCTTTATCTGCTTGAACAAAAAGGATTGAATGCACAAACCTACAAGGTTATGTTCCAAAAACACTCCGATTACAACTACAAACCTGGAGATGAAAAGCCCAAATATCCTACTTATATGGGTATGAGCCTTCAATTAAGGGAAACACCCTTCGGCAAATCTTTCGGTCATGGAGGAAATAACGGTGATTTCAAGTGTCGCTTTGAAGTATACCAGGATCTGAAAATGGGCTATGTGATTTTTACGAACTCCAATACATCAGATGCACTATTAGATGCGCTTCACTATTTTTTAGTAGAGGGAAAGGAGAATGAGTAATTGAAAAGAAACGGATATGACTATGCATAAATGGAGAAAGACGCGAGTGCTCGCGTCTTTTTTGTTGGTGCCCCCGAAGGTTTTTTTTTCAAACCCGGTGGTTAAGTCTTTGGAAAAATTAAGTGATCTGGATATAAAAATTATCAGACCAAGACAGATACTCCTGTTTTATTTATTACTAAGCGTTGAAGGAGGAACTACTCCACACATCCTGAGATAAATTGCCATCTGACCGTAATGTTCATTCGCGTGGGTAAGCGCGTAAAACGCAAGATCAAGCCTGGGAAGTTTTCTCCATCTAAAATCAATCATGTCCATTGCATTTTGATTTGTCAATGTTGAAATCGCATTACGTCCAATTGCGAATGAGCTTTTGAGGTATTCGATAACGTCTTTTTTGGTTTTAATATTTTGGGGACCGTTTACATCTTCAATGTCAGCACGTATTGAATCACCGGTAATGGCACTCCAAATGAGAATATTATCGGTGGCCAGATGCATTATCTGTCCGGCAAATGTCCGGACTCCTTTAAAAGTACTATTTTTTATATTGAGACTCTCAGGTGTGAAATTAAACTTGCTTTCAGGCATCGCTTCGGCAGTTGTCAAAATATCACTTTCAATTTTATCAAATTGTCTTTCTATTGCAGATGAAAGCGACTGTTGTCCAAAACAAGTAGCCACTGTGATAAGATTGAATACAAAAAAGTTTATTATTTTTCTAAGAGTTGCCATATGATAATTATTAGATGTGAATTAGTAATCGTGTATAGTCAACAAATTATAGTTTTATGTGGTAGCGTAAATGTAATGTTTTTCAAAAAAAAGGAAAACCGTACAAGAATATTATATTGCTAACCGTAACGCTCACTTTTCCATCTTTTGCTGGCCTAATAATACCTCTTGTCTACTTTGGGATATGCCATTAAAAAACTGCAATGAAATTGGACTATTCGTTTTATTAATATTGGCCTACAAATACAGGCCAATTTAAAGGTAATTTTGAGACACTACATTACGAAATGTTGAATAAAAAAATTAGAATTTGACAATGAGCTTCAATATACAACCCATACTAGATAACGAAAAGGTAATCCTTCACCCATTACAGGAAAAAGAATTTGAAGATTTATATGCTGTTGCATCAGATTCCAAAATATGGGAACAGCATCCCAATAAAGACCGTTGGAAAAGAGATGTATTCCAAATATTCTTTAACGGGGCAATACAAAGCAAAGGAGCATTTAAAATTGTGAACAAAGCCACAGGGAGTACTATAGGGAGCACACGCTTCTATGACTATAACGAGCAGGAAAACAGCATATTCATTGGCTATACGTTTTACGCTACCTCTTGTTGGGGCAAGGGCATCAATCATTTAGTCAAGACTATGATGTTGAATTATATTTTTCAATTTGTTTCAAAAGTATATTTCCATATTGGCGCAAACAATATCCGCTCTCAAATTGCCATTGGTCGTATTGGTGCGGAAAAAATCGGCGAGCAGGAAGTGCACTATTTTGGAGAAGCTTCTAAATTAAATTTTGTGTACGAATTGAGTAATCATAAGTGGGAAGAGCAAACAAATATAACTTTAAAGAAATCAAGCGACAGTGCCGGCCTAAATTCAGCGCTTTCCAATGTGGTGACCCCATCTGTACAATTTTCGAACCGGTTTTATGAACACTTAAAGACTCTATACGAATCAAAATAATGATAATAACATAGTTATAATATATCATGGGGTATTCGACTCTATTCCTGGCAACTTTGTCAAGCCACGCACAGAATGCCAATGTATGGAATCACAAACAATGCGCTGTGGTATTAACCTATGACGATGCAATTGATGCAGATCTGGATAATGTGCTGCCTGTATTGGACTCATTGGGTTTGAAAGCTACCTTCTACCTTATCGGCTCCTCTCCTGTTGTAGCAAACCGGATGGAGTCGTGGCGGAAAGCTGACCTTTACGGTCATGAGCTGGGAAATCATACTTTCTGGAGTTATCTATAAAAAAAGATGCGATTACTCGCGTCTTTTTTTTGTGAACCTGATTGGAATTTGGTTGTTATAGAAATAAAAAATGTCTCAATTATTTTGAACTAAATACTAATGAATTTATCTATAAGGTAGCAGCCTCTTTCTTTAGTCATGAAATTAACTTTACAAAAGAGAAAATTGCATTGTCACTTGCCGATTACAATCTTATTGCTTCGTCACCTTAAAGCTGTACACCGTTGGATCACTAGGAGCATGATTGGTGCCCTGCATAGTGGAGGCGTTTGTGATTACGGTAAACCAGTTATAACCGGGGCTGGCAGCAAAATGTATGGCTTTTCCAGTCCGTAAGTAGGGCAGATCAGTATAGGTCGGTAGATTTGATGGGGGCCCGAATATCAGGTCTACCATAGCACCTGGCTTGAATTTTAAAGAAACATTCGCCGCTCCCCATACGGTACCATCCAATTCGGGGATCGGGTCGGTATTCAATGCCGCACTTTTCAGGCTCCTTCCGCTCATGTCCGAGCTTTGGATATTAGTTAAACTATTGCCTGAAATATTCCCATTAAAGGAAGGGGAGCCATCAAGGCCTATTGCGACCTGGTTGCCAGTGACCTTCCAGCTGCCCGTATGATCAGCCAATAGTTCATTCCAGACCAGTTGGCCGCCTTCGAGAAATTCGATGCTCACCGGCTCGGGTCCCTTGCCGGCATAATTAAATTCGCCCGTCCAGTTGGTGTTTTTAAACAATGATTCGTTGTTAATATCGTTTTTACTATCCTTTTTGCATGCGCTGAAGGAAAAGGCCACAAGTGCCAGGGTGATTGCAGTATAAATCAAATGCTTTTTCATGATTTTAAGTTTTATTATACCGCAAACCTAACTTCATTAACAAGCGCTATCAATCCCATAGGCATGGTATATCTCATGAAATAATGATTTATGAAGTACCATGAATATGGTGTTCAGCTAACTTTTAATCATGTTTGCCTCCGGTCCACAAATCAATTTCGCGCTTCCATTAACCGTTGTTAGCGCCTGAGAGGCTTCAGCGATACAACATGTATACCTTCATGTTTATATGCAAATGTAAAGCTGTCATTACCGAATCTCATGGGGAAATCAAGCGTCATTCCTTTTACACTGTCAAAATAATAACTTATCTCTACGGGTGTCAGATATTTAATGACATAGGGGCGGGGATATCCCTCCGCCTTTTTCTTTACATCTTCCAGCGTATCGTATACGAATCCGTCTTTCTTAAAAGTATCTATCTCAAACTTAAACCCGGTGATTTTTTCCTCACATTTTATATCTTCAAGAAAAGAGCCTTTGCCCTTGTCCAGTGGAATAAAGAAATAACCGGTTGCATCCTCCATAACATACCCCCGCTCGGTATAAGGATGTTCCGGATCAAATCTGGAATGCTGACAGCAGTTAAAGAATATTATAATTATAAAACTAATAACCAGCTTTACTGATACCGTCTTTGGTATAGAAGTATTCATATGGATTTTTTTGTCTGTCGTTTGTCTGAAATAAAAGAAATCCATTGTGGTCAATACTTGAAAACGATGATCCTTTTTTTGCATGGAAATTTGAGGATGTAAAGCATTATGCTAATGGTCCATTCAGCTTCGCAATGTCAAAACATAACCCAATAAAAGTAGCGGATCTGGATGTCACAACCAACAGAACCAAGTTTTGGTTTTGTTGGTTGTGACATCCAGATTCAAATAAATATGTAAAAGAGGAGGGTGCTTCAATTACTTTTGACACCCTCCTCATCTTTCTGTTTTAATGTTTTTTATAGTTCTGAATTAACCAATACCGCGCGGAAATCGCCGGTAACAGTGGCTGTATCAGGAGTGCCGGTGGCATCTTCCTCCGTCACAAGGCCTTTAAAGGTTACCTCTACTGTATCACCAAAGTTTGCAGCATTTCTTTTGATAGTATACTCCATATTATTAGTTATATAGGAAGTATCTGCCCCTATCCAAAATATTGCTAGTCAAACCGGTTGAGGGAAGATCTGCGCCAGTTGTATAAATTAAAGCCGCATATTGTTCATACATAAACCAGATTGAATAAGTAAGTATTTTACTCCAGCATTTTCTTTTTCAAATTATGCAGCAAAGTATCGAACCTTACCCAATAAATATTGCAGTCTTGCTCACTCGTACCCCTAGTATAAAACAGATATTTTCCATCTGGTGAAACATATTGGCCGAAACGATGAGCAAGACCATCATTTACCATTGGTCCTAAGTTGCGGGGTGTTGTCCAGGATTTATCAGTCTTTCTGAAACTTATCCAAAGTTCACTTTCATAAGTAGGAGTTTCTTTAGCTGATATGATGATGTATGATTCATCCGGTGCGATAAAGAAATCACCATCAAAGGCCGGCGTATTGATGGTCTTGCCGAGGCTACTGATAGCTGTATCTTTTCCGGCTATGGTCATTTTGCAAAAATTGTAGGTACTCCAGTCGCTTTTGCTGCCCTGCTTGCCATTGCTGCCTATATAAAAGGTGCCGCTGTTTGCCTCCTGAAAATTGTACAATCCGTAGTTTTTCTCTATCCAAAATTCCGGCTTAGACCAGCCCTGGTCTGTTCTGTTTAATACCCATACCTGGCCCCCCCCGGCACCGAGATACAGCTTCGTTTCATCAGGTGAAAATGCAGGGTTGGTGATTTTTTCGGCTATCACTTTTGGTTTCAGCCACTTCTTTCCGTCAAACCGAATTTCTTTGGTGCCTGAGCCATTGTCGTCAAACCAATGCCTGGCAAAGGAGTAATAAAAAGCTTTGCCGTCTTTCGAAAAGGCTACCTTCCCAAGGACTATCCCGGAATCAGCAAGCATACCGGGAGCAAAAACTATTGGCGTATCTCCTGAAGGCCTCTGCCCCAGGTAAGCATCTGCACTATTAAAAAAACCTTTTTGAGCACAGGAACTTATCATAAAGCCCATAGATAGGATAAAAACAAAGCCGGCATTTATCACTTTCAATTGAGTGAACTTTTTCATATTATTATTTTTATTGAATGAGTATCCAAAGTTGTAAAACGTTTCAAATGCCGTAAATTCAACGCTAGTTCAAACCTATTCAAGTTTGTTCAAGCTCAAAAACTGTTCAAAAATGCCCGATGAAATGTTTTTTATCGAAAAGTGCCGCCGCCTGATTGAAGAAAAATTGGGCTGGGGAAAAAGCGAAACCTGGCAAAGTACTGACTTCGAAAATTTAAGCGATAGAATTTTTGAAGAAACCAGTTCGATGATCAGCAGCAGTACCCTGAAAAGAATTTGGGGAAAGGTCAGGTACGACAGTAAGCCCAATATGGCTACCCTTAACGTATTGGCTCAATTTACAGGATATGAAAATTGGAGGGCTTTTACATCCGCCGGTACTCAGATTGTTACCGAAGATATAAAGGAGACAAAAGCAAAACCTGCTATAAAATTTTATGTAAAATGGCTGCTGACAGGTGCGGCGGTAATCCTTTTAAGCATTGTTGTACTTGCATTATTAAAAAAAACTGATAATCATATAAAGATCGGTAAGGTGTCATTTTCCAGCAAGCCCGTTACATCGGGATTGCCGAATACTGTCATTTTTCAATACGATGCAACTGATTCCAATGCTGATTCTGTGTTTATTCAGCAAAGCTGGGATACAAGGCAACGGTTTAAAGTAGATAAGCAATTACATGAATATACCAGCACCTATTATGTGCCGGGTTACTATAAAGCTAAACTGATACTTAACGATTCTGTAGTAAAACAGAATGATGTATATATAGAAACCGATGGCTGGGTCGGACTTATTGAAACCAAACCGATACCCATTTATTTGCCAAAATCTGTATTTGAAAATAAGCGGCAAATGGGTATTACTGAAAAAGTATTAGCACACCAGAAAATAGATTTTAGCCAAGAGCTGCCCGTTTTTACACTTACCAATGTTGATAAAGGCATTGACTTGTCCAGCGAAAATTTTTTATTGGATGCAGAATTGCAAAATACTTTTAATGATAATAGTAAAGGAATTTGCAGGGAAACCCATATCGCTGTTTTAGGGACGGAAGGACTCATTGACATTCCTCTTTGTAAAAGCGGATGTGTCGGAGAAATTGGTATTATGTTAGGGATGAAATATATTAATGGCAAAACTATAAATTTATCGGGGCTGGGAGTAGATTTTGAACGACCTGTAAAAGTGCATTGTGAAGCAAAAAATGGGCGAATTAAGATATTTGTGAATGGGAACACGGGATATGAAGACGAGTTCAGGCAAAATATTGGCCGTATTGTTGGTTTCAGAATTACGTTTAGGGGAACGGGTGTGTTGAATAGTTTTGATTGCAGAAAATCATAAGAATAGCTTCCTTTTTTTCTAACGTTTGACTATAATGGACTTTCATTATGACGGTCAGGATTAATGGTAGCTAAAGTCCATTTATCATGCGAACTTTCATTCCATACTAATTTTCCTAACTTAAGCCTCTCATAGTATTTAGAATCAGGTTTAGGAACGTATTGGCTCGTCCCAAGCCCCGTTTTTTTATAGGATGAAGATTTCCTTAAGAGATAATCCAATTTAGGTTGAATATTTTCTCTCCATATGTCTTTGCTCCAGGGAGCCTGATCTCCGATAGTATCTCCAAAGATGAGAAAGAAATGGTATTTCCTATTCCAGCTCATTATAATTCTATTTTCGACAAGATATGGATATTTATCAAGGCTACCGTTTCTTTAAGAAACAGCGATTAATTAACTGACAGCATACATTTCTAAGACTGCCGCTTAACGAAATCTGCCAGGTATCGGAACCTCAGACCAAATTGTTCAGGATTTCACTGAATTATTTGCATTTGATCCCAAATGAGGTACTTTAGTACAACAAAAGTTCGAGGTGATTATTGGGTTCCAATGGTGAGTTCTTGCAATTAATCCAAAAGTTCCGATCAGCCCCGATCCCTTCAGTATTAGTGATCAAAAGGGCTGTTCCCATGAAAAAGCTATATAGATGGAAAAATCTGATAAATCAATTCACAATATTTGCATTGTCTCTATAAAGATAAACACCATGAAACCGTATAACTTTAAATGGACACGGTTTTATGAAGAAAATACTGATTTTACAAATGCATTTCCAGGAATAGAAATTGAATTCTCAGACAACGAATTAATAATTTGCTCAACTGTAATTGATATGGATAACTTCAGTGTCCTGACAACCCGAAAGCTAACTACAAAAGAACACGGAATATTATTATCCGGTGAGCTCAATAATGCTACTTACAAACATTCCGGAGATCTCAAAGAACACGCATCTGGTCCTTTGGCTTTCGGTTTGATTCAACTGAATAACGGTAATACATTAAAATATTTTATTGAAACAGGCAAAGCTTCAATGGTGATGGTTCATTGAGTAAAGACAAGAATTCAAGTTGAAGGCATGACGAATGCCCAGGTAGAGAAGTTACCTAACATTTGGGCCGCGCGCTATAAATAAATCAACTTGTTCCTTGATGAATCAGCTTTCTATTGTTTTGTTGGATGTGGGAAGCACTATTTCTCTGTAGGCATTTATGCTTTTGAATCAAAACAAATCCTTTTACCCATAGACCACTTCTTAGGCTTCATACATATATAATTATGGCAAAGAATAAACTTGATACATTTAAAAACTATCTCGGTTATGACGGAAAAAAATTCAATGAAGAAAAAGCACTTGCATTGCTGAATGAAATTGGAGTGAATGCTACAAATGACAGAAGAAGCAGGAACTGATAATGCAGGGGAAAATATGCTTTTCCTTAGTCCATTAAAAACAGGAGCCAGTAATGAATCTATTGTTAAGAATGGTAGAGCAGAACCCAACACTAAACCAGAATTAATACAAAGAAATGGCATATTTGCAGTTGTAGGCAGGGAACTTTTGACATCCCGGAAATCTGTACTACAAAGTCTGGATGATTATTATACAGCACCTTCAACCGCCATTCATGAAACGCTTCATCAGTATGGGTTAAGTGATCGGTATAAAGGGAAAAACGGATTAGTGGCAACTCCCGCTGCGTATAAACACGACATTATGGGAGAGGGGTATGGGAAAGTAGAGTTTAGCCAAACCCATTTTGACAATTTGGGCAGTAAGCTGTTGGAACTTAGCAATATTAAAAAAAGCGATAATTTCAATTGTTGTTGTCGATTTAGATCAGAATGGAAAATTGAAAGGTCAATAATTCTAGTTATGCAGAAAGCCATTATATTTTTTACGCTGCTTATCGTTATCAGTTCCTGCAATTATAAATTGCTGGTAAGTAAGAACAGAATATATACTAAAAGGACTGGTTATTTAATTTTTTTCGCCAGTCAGAAGTATTTTTTCCCAGCAAAACACATTGACGGGAATCATTTTTTCACTACGAAGATCAATAATCCGGGTTACCTTGTTTCATTTGACAGGGGCGAGGCTGCGCTTTACTACGCAGCAGAAAAATATACTATAGATTATGAGTATTTATATCATGGAGAAATGATTTTTGTCAGAGACACTGTTCGCATATTGCCGGTAGAAATTGGGTCTATACCCTATGAAAATCAATTAAAAAGCAAAAAGGTATTACAAGATGATTTGATTATTAAATATGATAATAAAATAAAGCGACTCCGATACTATGGTACAAATAACGAGTCAGTATGGACTGTCTATTCAATACTTGAGGAAGATGGTAAGGAGGAAGAGCAATATTACAATAAATACGGTCCTGGAGTACCTGGAATGAGGTAAAATAATTAATGAAAGGTCTCTCCTTTTTCCAGCATCGCAATGATAACCTGCATCCGCCTTTCTCTTGTTTCCGGCTTCTTAGCAGTCTGCAACCGCCAGGTAATGGCAAATGTATTCGTCTTATTCAAGGTCTTAAAAAATTGATAGGCCGATTTATTCTTCTTAAGCAGCTTCAGAAAATCATCCGGAATCTCACTATTTGCAGGAGAATCATAAGCCGCATCCCATCTGCCATCCGCTTTAGCTGCTTCAATCGCTTTCAAACCACTTTCTTTCATCCTGCCAGCCTTTATTAAGCGTTCCACATGCTCAATATTCCTTTTCGACCAGATACTCTTACTCCTTCTGGGAGTGAACCGCTGTAAGTAAGATTGATCATCATACTTCTTCGCTATTGCATCTATCCATCCATAACACAACGCCACATCCAGCGCATCCGCATGATTCAATGACGCTACACCTGAATCCTTGTTATAGATTTGCAGATACAATCCGGTTGAAGCAGCATGATTTTTAGCCAACCACGTTTCAAACTGTGCAGGTGTTTTGAAGTACTTTATTACAATATCATCTTTGGATGTTGTCATAGTACCAAAGAAAGCAAAAAAAGTGTTAACAAATCTGAATTACCGCTCATGTTTTTTTCATGACAATTATACAAAACTCGAATCTTTTCATTCTCGATTTAAAAAAATTAGCCAATACATAAGGATATAGCTTAATATAGACAAAGCACACGGCTCTAATGACCTTTCACCTATCCGCAGAAATACTGGCTGGTCCGGTGTTGAGGCTATTTTTTTTATATTTACTCATTCCCAGGTTCACTTGGGAACGACAAACAAATTGCCCTAACAATGAAACAGATTAGAAATTTTTTTCAGCGTAACTATACTGACTTTTCTGAACAGGATTGGTTGATTATTTCTTCTAAATTTATTCAGCAGGAATTTCCGAAAAAAGCCCTTATCCTGAAGAAGGGTGAGGTAGAGGACTACGTCTCATTTATTGAAGAAGGCATTGTACGATACTTTATCCCAAAGGAAAATAAAGAGGTTACTTTTGAGCTTACTTTTTCAAATGATTTCATTGGAGCATATGATTCTTTCATTACCAGGCTGCCTTCAGTTTATCATATAGAAACTATCACTCCAGTCAAACTTTGGCGAGTATCATATCATGATGTGCAAATGCTATTTCAAAGCACAGAAAGAGGAAACCTAATTGGCAGACTTGCGAGTGAAAAACTATTTTTAGAAAAGATAAGACGGGAAATTTCGCTTTTAAATGACACGGCGGAGCAGCGATACTTAAATCTCTTCACAGAGCAACCTGATTTGATCAGAAAAATCCCGTTACAGTATATCGCGTCTTATATTGGCATTACCCCACAGGCATTAAGCAGAATAAGGAGGCGTATTTCTTAACCTGGGTTCATTGTCCAGTATTGAACCCTCAATTATTTTTGTAGAAAAAAGAATGAATGTACGTGCATTATTAATATTGATCTTATTAACTACAAAAATAATGGCTGGCAAATCACAAACAGATACATCAATTACCTATGTTCACAACCTTTCTCCAAGTTTCAAACCGCAGTTTTTACAGTCATTAATGACAGTACTTGGAAAGAAAAACACCATTGAAAAGCGTATCAAAACCAATAGATTTTCTTCAGAAGCCGTGGCCCCCCCAAAGGTTTTACTGTCCGATTTTCAAACTCAGGTAGGGGAAATAAATCAGCGAAAGGTTTGGATGTTCAAGCCAAAACAAAATGCCTCATCCAAAGTAATTCTTTATATACACGGTGGCGGTTATATTTCGAACTTAACAAAATATGATTGGCGTTTCGTCCATGAGTTATTAGTCAAAACCAACTGTTCAATTGTAGTACCTGATTACCCTTTGGTACCGGTATCAAATTACAGCGATGTCTACGCCTATTTTGATAAGCTCTATCCAGAAGTGCTCTCTGAGACATCACAGGAGAATATTATTTTCATGGGCAATTCTTGCGGCGGTGGTATTGCATTGGGCTTTGCCCAGAAACTGAGAGATGAAAACAAGCCACAACCTTCACAAATCATTTTGAATTCCCCTTGGCTTGATGCTACTATGAGCAATCCGGACATAATTGAAATTGACAAGAAAGATAAACTGCTTGGTATAAAAGGACTTAAAATGGCCGGAGAATTATACGCAGCCGGGCTAAATCCAACAGATTACAGGGTAAGCCCTATTTATGGGGACTTTTCCGGATTGGGAAAAATTTCACTATTTACTGGCACCCATGATTTGTTCCATGCCGATTCGAGAAAATTCAAACAGAAAATGAAGGGGCAGGACATTGCAATCAACTATTTTGAATACCCAAAAATGTTCCATGTTTGGATGGTTTTAACAGGTATGAAAGAGTCTCAACATGCCATCAATCAGATAGCAACATTGATTAATCACGATGATTGAAGCTGAGTGGGTTAATGAATAGGTGTGGTTACTTAAAATTAACTGTAATAGCTCGGATTTGCTGCGACTCATTCAGCATCATCCTGATAGGACTCGAACCTAAGGCCTCGTACAAATCAATAAGTTGAAATTAAGTTTAAAGTTCATCAATCAGCTATCGAATCAAAAAGGCTTCAAAACGAATACGTTCTGAAGCCTTTTTAATTTTCTGTGACCCCGGTTGGACAATTCCCGAACCGGTTTTATCAGGATTTAAAGATCCTTTACGAACTAAAAATAATGACAATCAAATAGATATAATATTTTTTTTATCTCTGACTGAAAATGATTGCTTAGTTAAAACACGCTTTTTTGGGCCTTGGGATCTTCACTGGATAATGTAACCTCTTTCCAGGGGAAATACTTAACTTCGCATAGTTTAATGCCATTTGCGTGAATTAAATCACGAAATTGGCACTTAAAATGTGAAACATTACAAAAGATGTACAACGTATTTTGCAAAATCTATCATTGGTACATGGACAAGCAATATTACCTCAAAGAACACTCATTATTTTTGACGAAATTCAGGAGTGCAATGAAGCACTAAATACATTAAAATATTTTTGTGAAAACGCGGCAGAATATGCAGTTGCAAGTGCTGGATCATTACTGGGAGTTGCCATGTCACGGGGGAACTCTTTTCCTGTTGGAAAAGTGGATTTCCTGCAATTGAACCCAATCTGCTTTTCAGAATTTCTTTCCGCTGTTGATCCTAAGTTATTTTCCCTTTTAGAAAGTATTAATCAAATTGAACCACTCCCTGATATATTCTTCAATCCTTTGATAGACAAATTAAAGATGTTCTTTATCTGTGGAGGAATGCCTGAAGCAGTGGTAACATTATTAGAAAAACAGGATGTAGAAAGAACTCAGCAGGTGCTTCAAAATATAATTAATGCTTATGCACTGGATTTTTCAAAACATGCTGAAAATAAAGAAGTACCAAAGATTAATCATCTTTGGTCTTCCATTCCTTCGCAATTGGCCAGAGATAATAAAAAATTCCTGTATCAGTCTGTAAGGAATGGGGCACGTGCGCGTGAATTCGAAGATGCGTTGCTTTGGCTATCACATGCTGGCTTAGTGCATCGCATTTTCAGAATTACGAAACCCGGACTGCCAATTTCCGCCTATGACGATCTTACCGCATTTAAACTTTATTTGATTGATGTAGGATTACTGCGTAGACTTTCGCTTTTAGATCCCATAGCTGTAAAGGAAGGTCACCGGTTGTTTACTGAATTTAAAGGTGCATTAAGTGAGAACTATGTATTGCAACATCTGATTGCGAATTTCGAGGGCATACCACGTTATTGGACTTCAGGGAATCAGGCAGAAGTAGATTTCTTAATCCAGGTAAAAAATGAAATTATTCCCATAGAAGTCAAATCAGACGAAAACATACGAAGTAAGAGTCTTACAGTTTATCACAACCTATATCAGCCAACTGTGCGTATCCGGTATTCGTTAAAAAATTTAAAGAAAGATGATGGACTAATTAATATTCCATTATTTATGGTCGATTATACTGAGAAATTACTGGGACTTGCTTAAACTGAAATGTGCATAAATGGACAAAGGCGCGATTAATCGCGCCTTTGTCCATTTGGTGACCTCGATTGGACAATTCTCGAACCGGTTTTATGAAGGTTTAAAAGCCCTTATGAGTTAAAAGTACTGATAAACAAATAGATATAAATCTTCTTGGTATCCGCCCATAAGAAGCAATCGCAACAATGAATCGAAGGTACAGCAGTAATATCGGTATGACTGTGGGATTCATTAGTGACTAATATATCGAATTTTAGTAAAAAAATCACCTAAACATGACCTATATAATCAGTTTTAGTAATAATAACATGAATAATTAAATAATAACATTACCTTTGTTATTGTAAATATATCATGTTATTATAATGGTAATAAGCGAATTAAAAGATTATCTATTAAAAACATTCACTAGATTAGAAGAGGTGAAGCCCCTTGCTGAGCAAGATATGGCTGGGTTGCCATTATTTCTGCAGAAAAGCAATAACTTTTATCAAACTGCTGTACTAGAAGTAGACATGGTCCTTGCAGAACAAGTCCATCAGGAAAGTACACCGGTGCAATTAGGAAAGGAATATAACTTACTAAAAAAGCAGTTTAACAAACCGGTGGCTTACGTGTTTAAAAGCCTTTCTACTTATCAACGTAATCGCTTGCTTGATCTGAGAATACCCTTTATTGTCCCTTTTAAGCAGCTTTATTTGCCTTTTGTGGCACTAAGCTTAACGGAAGTCAACGAAGTAGTTAAAAGGGAAAGAAGTACACTCCGGCCAGCAAGCCAGTGCCTCTTGCTTTTTCACTTAGAGGTAGAAAGAATTAGTCACCTAAATTTTCAGCATATAGGCAGTCGTTTGCAATATACTCCAATGACAATTACCAGAGCAGCACAGGAGCTGTCGGATTTTGGTTTGGCAAGAATTGAAGGTCGTAAGGATAAATTTCTCCTATTCAAAGACAGAAGGTCGTATTTATGGGAAAAAGCGCTTAAATATCTGGTAAGCCCTGTTAAAATTAATGGCTATATAGATATTGCACCCACTGAATACATGTTATTTAAAACGCATGATAACGCTTTGGCGGAATATTCGGATTTGTCTCCGGGTAGACGGGAAGCATACGCTTTGGCACCAGATGACTTTCAAAGCTTGAAGGCTAAGACTCAACTCAATATAGATTATTTTGAAGGTAATGTTAGGATAGAGCATTGGACTTATCCTCCTGGTAAGTTAACTACAACAAATATTGTTGATCCTTTGTCTCTTTATCTTTCCATGAGAGATGACGAGGATGACCGTGTGAGTATGGCACTTGATCAATTATTAAAAAAGGTATTATGGTAGACGGATTAGACAAATTCCGGGAATTTTTTGAAGGATATGAAGATTCATATATTATCATTGGCGGCACAGCCTGCGATAGGCAGCTATCGCAGCTAGAACGTCCTTTCAGGACAACCAATGATGTAGACATTATTTTAATAGCAGAAGCTTTAACGCCTGCTTTTGTAGAACGTTTTTGGGAATTTATTGAGGAAGGGGAATATGCAGTCCAGGAAGAGGAATCAGAAAACAGGCAATTTTACCGCTTTATGAAACCTGGAGTTGATGGCTATCCTTTTCAGTTAGAGCTATTTTCAAGGCTACCAGATGTAATTACCCTAAAAGAAGGAATGAGGTATACACCAATACCAGTAGAGGAAGGGCTAACAAGTCTGTCCGCTATTTTAATGGATGACGATTACTATCAGTTTACTCTTGAAAATACGGATTTTATTGAAGGGCTACATATTGCTTCTGCAGGATCACTTATCGCCTTAAAGGCAAAAGCCTATCTTGATTTAACAGAGCGTAACGCAGAGCAAGGTAACATTGATTCTAAGAAAATAAAAAAGCATCGTAATGACATTGTAAGACTGCTATCAATGCTCCCTGGAAATTACAGAGTAGAAGTTCCCGCAATAATTAAAGGTGACCTAATGAGATATGTAGTACTCTTAACGGAAGAAAATCCAGATATGAAACAAGTCATCAAAGATGCAGGGCTTGGAGGCACTACTCATAATGAACTCCTTACGCGAGTAAGTACAATATTTGGTCTTAACACAACAACGGTTGTTAGTAAGTGAACCAACAACCACATTTTCATACCTATCTATCTCTATAATTAGGAAGGAGCTACTTTCTCTCTCATAAATATTAAAATGGATATAAAAAGACCTATTGATATAAAGCGGGAATCCGGTGGTAGGGCAGATATCGGCTCTCCAGAAGACGGAGCCATAGTTGAAATGTTTCCTGTTAATGGAAAAATGTTTATCGTTTAAGAACGTTCCTTATATGAACTGAGTTTTGCCGATGACATAGATCCGCAACGACAAAATGAAGCCCTTCCCCCCAATGTTCATAAATTAGTCCTGAAACTGGGTACTGACTCTGAATTATTTTGTCGTACGTTTCTCACAGCCAAACGACTTATGAGGAAAGAATTCCTGACATCACAGGTGGACATTGATAAGATCCTATCTTACGCTTTGGAGGGGGTGAAAGAATTTTCAACACCTGGACGATGAAATTGGTGACTATCTTACGGAAGAAGAAAAGGGATCGAACGAGTATGAGGAACGTCGAGGTAAGAATGTATCTTACGCCATACCATCAGTACCAGATGTACATACCAGGTGTAAAACCATTTTTCAAAAAGTCGATCATGTTTGTCAGGCACTAATGGAAATTATCAGACAGTTTTACCCGGCAATAGGAAAACAGTACTTCCATAAGTTTACTGAATATGTAGGGAACGAGTATGAAGATCAGGACGACTTTGTTAAATTTATCAGAGAAATACAGCCTTTCATTGACACCACTCGAAATATAAGAAATTGTCTTGATCACAGAATGGCTCAAATTGAAATCAAAGATTTTGACCTTCAATCAACTGGCGAAATTATCTCTCCAACTATAGCAATGGACTTTAATAATACTACAGTTCAACGCACGTCTCTAAATAGATATCTTCCTGACATTCGTGATAGTTTACTAAATCTTTTTGAATTGCTAATAGTTCATCTTTGCGCAAAGAACATTAAAGAAGACAAAGGGCTCCAGCGTCGAGTTGCTATCATCCCAGAAAGCGAGAGAAGAAATAAGTTTATAAAATTCGCCGTGTGGTATCCGTTGGGGCCTGGGGGATTCTATGACCAGAAATAAAAATCTTCCTATCGACAATTTCAGCCGTTGCCGTGGTTCCTACTTATCGGCAGTGAGCTTCGCTGAATGCTGACCGGCAAGCTGTCTTTCAAGCCGGCGATTATCTGTCTTTAACCTCTAATTAACCATAGCCACACCCTTTTCAATTTTTTGCAGGGAATTACCTGCAAAAAAATTCTAAGCAGGAAATGTGACCATATGAATTGGTCTGATAAAAAAACAGAAAAGAAATGAGACATCATGTAATATCCTGCATAATTGTCATCATACTTAGTTCGTGCGCAACCAAGTATAGAAATCTGGGGCTTAACCACAGAATTGAATGAGGTGACAGTGCAGATACGCAAGCTGGGCGTAGATGCTGAGTGGGCAAAAAAACTGGCTTCCAATAATGGAAGCCAGTCCCGAACAAGTAACAATTAATATCCATCCCCAATTAATATCTATTGGTAGGATAAACTTGTTGATTATTATATTTCGGATAATAGTATTTTTTTGAATTCTGGGACTTAACTATCACAAATATAATTAGGCCAACAAGTAAAACTGCTAGTATAATTTTGATATTTTCAAATATGAAAAAAATAATTCCAGCGAGGACTCTTCCAATAAATTCTCCTATGAATATGAAAATTAAAAGTATTGGAATTACTATAATAAAGCCAAGCATAAGATAGCTATTATTCTGTATGAATTTTAAAATCTAACCTACTGCTGATTTTTCATGGTTCAGGACGTATAAAAAACCCATGTATTACTGCAGGGATTAGTTTCTATTCTCGATATTTAAAAGCCGTTCATAGCCAGATAATATTTTTTCAACATCTTGGTTCATTTCATCTTGCACTTCATTAACACTTTGATTTCTTATACTGGCTAATAGTTTTACAATTTCATCGAATAAAACACGAGTAGTAATTTCTATTCTTAAATTTCTATCGTTTTGTGTTATTCCTTTTATTTTTTCTTTACAAGGACGGACTAGAAAGCTTTGCAATACAAATTTTTCAAATAATCTGGGATTCGCTTTAAATAAAGAAGGGTTGGTATTAGAAAGCATGTGTTTTTTAGTAATCACCCCATTGTAAGAATGCAAAATCCTTTTAACCTTTCTTCTTATATCTGCTAAAATAATTGTTTTCGTACATTTGTTAAATATACTGCTGGATTGTACAAAAAATTTGATGCTAACGCCTAGTTTTATTTCCATGGCTAGTATTCTATCCTCCTCAGTCAATCCATTTACTATTGAAATTTCATCTAAAGAGTTATCTAAAAGATGAATTTTAAATAGCTCAGGATTTGATTTATATAATGGTAAATCATTTTTCATTCGTTTTAGCACTTTAATAAGATGATTAAGTTTTAATCCTTGGAAGTCAATTTCCATAATGGAAATATTGTACGCTAAATTATATTCTATTGAAGAAAATGTAGTTAATCAGTTGTTAATAAGGCGAAGATTATTGTAATTGGGTTATTGTAATCATTAATATGGTATGATGATAAAAAGGTTTCCTTTAATGAAAATGATTACAGTAAGTTCCGGAAAAAGAATTTTAAAAAAAAGAGTAATCCATTACGTGATTTCCACCACGACTCGAACCCAATAAACGCTGATAATGAAGTTATTACAGAATCTCTCCAAAACAAAAAAACTCCAAGTCCTTGAACTTGAAGCTTTCTAATTTTTTGGTGATCCCAGGTATCGGAACCTCGGACCAGATTATGCAGGATTTGACTGCAATTCTGGAATTTGATTCCAAATGAGGCAAATTAATACAACAAAAGTTCGAGGTGATTATAAGGTTTAATAGGGCGACTTGAATTTAAAATGCCTTGTGTTTGGTTACTTAAAAGCAATTTAACCTAATAAGAATTCCATCCCGTGTGGCGAGCGGACATTATTGCTTATAACAATATGGCTTTAAATAACTACTTTCCATAAAAGCTCCTAGCTGTAATAGTATAAACCCATTCCTTTATATCCGTCTGTGTCGCATTATTAAATAATACTATCTTTAAACTCAATTATTAATTTCATTATAAAAAGCCGTGCAGATGGAAAAATCTGACAAATCAATTCACAATATTTGTCTTGCTTCTATAAAGAGACACACCATAGATCCGTACGACTTTAAATGGACAAGATTTTATGAAGAAAATATAGGTTTTAATAATTCATTTCCAGAAATAGAAATTGAGCTGTTAGAAAACGAATTAGTAATTTGCTCAACTGTAATTGACAAAGATAACTTCAGCGTCTTGACATCCCAAAAGCTAACTACAAAAGAAAGTGGAGTATTATTGTCAGGCAAAATGAATAGTGCAACAGACAGGCTATACGGAGATTTCAAAGGGTACCAAAGTAAACTTTTTACTTTCGGTTTGGTTCAATTGAATAATGGTAATGAGTTAAAATATTTTATTGAGACAGGGAGAGCTTCAATGGTCATGATTTATGGCGTGAGGACAAGAATTGGCATGACGAATGCTTAGGTCGATAAGGTGCTTACACTGGACGAGTACTCAATAGATTTAAGACATTTATTACCTATGGCACGGTAGTGGTGACTTCCCCTACCCTAATTTCTGACCTGCCTGACAATCTGGGTATTAGTAGAGAGGAGGCCCTGAATTTATGTTCGAGCTTACCAGTTAATTTAATTTCTCTCTGAGCGATACTGATCTTCGCATGTTTTCTCTTTCAGAAGAGGAACTGTTGGAGCATTTCAAGCCGTGTGAAGGCGGATTATTCCGAAAAGATGATAGGCCCGTTATGCACTGGTGCAGCAACTCGGGTTAGGGCAAAAGCTGGCATAATCTTACTTACTTCAAAACAACCCACTACGACTCGAACCTACCTATTCGTTGATAATGAAGATAATGTGCGAAAATTGAAAAAATAAAAAAAGCTCCAAGTCCTTGAACTTGAAGCTTTTTATTTTCTGTGACCCCTCAGGGACTCGAACCCTGGACCTACTGATTAAGAGTCAGTAGCTCTAACCAGCTGAGCTAAGGAGTCATCTTTTCCCGTTGAACGGGCTGCAAATCTAACACCTTGTTTTATATTTCGCAAAAACTTCTTTAACTTAAATAAAAAAAATCGGGCGAAAGCCCGGAAAAGGAGTACAAAGAATGGAAACAGCTTATATAGTAGCCGGGTATAGAACCGCCGTGGGCAAGGCCAAGCGTGGCGGATTCCGCTTTTCCCGGCCTGATGATCTGGCCGTAGAAGTAATTACAGGATTATTGAAAAGTGTCCCGCAACTCGACCCGAAACGGGTTGACGACCTCATTGTAGGCAATGCCGTCCCTGAAGCAGAACAGGGGCTGCAGATAGGGCGCATGATATCCGTAAGGGCTTTGGGAATAGAAGTTCCGGGCATGACCGTTAACAGGTACTGCGCTTCCGGGCTGGAAACAATTGCGATTGCCACTGCCAAGATTCAGTCTGGCATGGCCCATTGCATTGTTGCCGGTGGTACGGAAAGCATGAGCCTTGTACCGGTGGCCGGCTGGAAAACAGTCCCTAATTATAAAGTGGCCACCTCCACCCCTGAGTATTACCTGGGTATGGGATTAACAGCGGAAGCCGTTGCCCGCGAGTTTAATGTAACCCGGGAAGATCAGGATGATTTCTCCCTGAAATCCCACCAAAAGGCCTTAAATGCCATTCAAAACGGGTACTTCAAAGAAGGGATACTCCCCATCTCCGTAGATGAGGTTTATGTGGACGAAAGGGGCAAAAAACAGCAACGCACATTTGTGGTGGATACAGATGAAGGACCAAGGGCAGATACTTCGACCGAAGCCCTCGCAAAACTGAAACCAGTATTTGCTGCCGGCGGCAGCGTTACCGCAGGTAACTCCTCTCAGACGTCCGACGGTGCTGCTTTCGTGGTAGTAATGAGTGAAACCATGATGAAGGAATTGGGGCTCCAGCCAATCGGGCGACTGATAGGCTGCGCTTCTGCAGGGGTACATCCGCGTATCATGGGTATCGGTCCCGTGGCCGCCATTCCCAAGGTATTGCAACAGGCTGGCAAATCCCTGAATGATATCGATCTGGTGGAACTGAATGAGGCATTCGCTTCGCAGTCTATAGCCGTTATCCGTGAGCTGGGCATCAACCCGGATATTGTAAATATCAATGGCGGTGCTATTGCGTTAGGCCATCCCCTGGGATGTACTGGTGCAAAACTCACAGTGCAGATCCTGGGCGATCTGAAACGCCTGAATAAGAAATACGGTATCGTGACTGCCTGCGTAGGCGGCGGACAAGGTATCGCCGGTATTATCGAAAGATTATAAAAATATTGAAAGGTCCTTCAGCAAATTTCCTGCTGAAGGACCTTTTATTTTATTTATACGGATCCATGATGTTGCTACCGGAATATTCCGGCTCCCGCCAAAACTGACCAGGATTGATACTACCATCTATTACATTGCTATACAGAATGTCATTTTCTTCCTGATCGGGTTTCCTGAGATACGATAGCTCTAATCTAAGTTTAGTCCGCACAGCTCCATGGTAAACAGGAGCATAAAAATCTATATACCTCCCCCCATTTAAATATGCCTTACCATAACTATTTCCACACCAGCTGCCAGGTAAATATTCAATATCGCTCCAGCGGCCATCCTTATCTAAAGCCTGCATCTTCATACTAAGCCGTGCATCCTGTACATCAAAATAAAATGTCTGCTTTGTAGTATTAATCAGATATACTGTTATGCCTTCATATTGACCTTCCCACTTGCATTTTTTAGTCGTATCAATTATGATCTCAAACTTATTCTCCTTAAAGTGCAGGCTGTCAGGAATCGGCTTTGTATTACCATTTGAAACATACCGAAAAGGAACACGCAGGGGTTCTCTATATGGATCAGCGCCATAATAATAACCGCTGTTCATATAGTCAATATTCAGCGAATCAATCTCATCCATATGTTTTTTCTGCCTCCAAACATATTTCCCTTTAGTATTAACATATCCAAGTCTATCTTCTTCCACAACTTTTAATATGCCATGCTGAAATCCAATCGGATCAACCTGTTCAAATTTAGCAGGAATCAAAATTTCTCCTTTCATGTTGGCAATACCATATTTTGGATAGCTATCATCAGCCGTAAAAATAAAATAATCCTCATTGCCATTTAATTCTTCAATTCTGGAAAATTTGGGTTCTATCATATAATTCCCATTCCTGTCAATACATCCCCATTTAAACTCCCTTCTCACAAATGCATGATTATCATGAAATTTATCAGTAAGAACCTCATCAAAATATTTATTCGAAACTATTTCTCCCTTTTGGTTGATAATCCAATATTTCCCATCCTGATCCAGAACAAAAGCTCTGCCATTATTAAAATCATTTACAGACCTGTATTTCGGATTATTTATAACAATATTCCCTTTCATATCAATAAAACCAGTATGGTGAACATATTCACCAAGTACATTTTTTTCATCAAAGTTAATCTGCGCAAGCCCTTCACTGACATCCCCATCCAACCAGCCATTATTCGAAATTGCTTTTGCAAAAGCAAGATCTCCTTTACTGTTAATAAATCCCACTATAGCCGCTCCTATTGAATCTTTTTGATTTAATGTAACCTTTGAAAAGCCATTTGAATATGACTCTATATAATTATACTTAGCATAAGGAATAATAAATTTCCCTTCCATATCGATAATCCCGCTTTCAGCCTCATTTAATCCTTTTACAATATAAGTTCCGTATTCTGTTGCTTCAATATCCTTATAAACAGTATCAATTAATAATTTACCAGCTGGATTAATTATTCCCCATTTCCCGGTGAATGTTTGCACAAACGCTCTTCCCTTTTCAAAGTTGAAAATATCAATAAATGTATGTTCAAATGCTTTTTTCCCTTTATGGTCAATATAAAAAGGGTGTCCATTATTATAAACAATGGCATAGCCCCCCTTGAATTCCATTGCGTAGTCAAATTGAGGTGCAATAACAAACTTCCCTGATTCATCTATATAACCATAAGTCCCGTCTAACCTTACCGGCGCAAGGCCTTCTGAGAAGTCTCCGGCACTATGAAACTTTGGAGAGATAATTACTTTCCCGGTTGAATCCATGAAACCAATTGTATTATTCTCAAACATCCGGAATAAAACAGGATTATAATATTCCCGGGTACCGCAACTCACTGCAGCAAATAACAGGATAAGGTAATAGTACTTCATAGGTATCGTTTTATTACAGATGCTTTACGAGGAAAATTACATAAGAAACAACAGGAAATTATAAAAATAAAAAGCTACCACAATTCCCTGAAACAGTTCTACTTATGCCTTAATCCACCATATCGGGTCTATTATTTCCCCCTGCATTTTCGTACTATTATTTGAAAACACCAGATACTCCCTCTATAAAAAAACCGCACAATACCACGAATGAAACCGACGATTAATTCCTCAAACCATCCTTTCAATATGTCAATGAAAGCACTCATATCGCATTAGGATTTATTTAATATAAGATAATATTACTCTTATAGTATCACTTTTTTCAATGCGTGATGAAAAAATGTACACTTATTATAGTATATTGGTTATGTTGTTAAGATTGACCGCCTGTATGTAAAATTTTGCTTTTAATCACCAATTTCATAAAGATGCATCAACCAAATCTGAATCTAAAGAAGCTATCGCTGTGCTTTCTAATTACCTGTTTTTTATTGGTAAAGGCCCATGCCCAGGTTACCACTGCTACCTTAAGCGGTGTGGTAAAAAATGAGGCAGGACAACCACTACCGGGGGCTACCGTAAGAGTAGCTTATGTAGATGCCGGTATTAATAAAGGACTGGTTACCAAATCTGATGGTAGTTTCGTAGTGCCCAACCTCCGCGTTGGTGGCCCTTATACAGTGACCGTTTCATTCACGGGCTTTTCTACTGTAACGGCTACGAATGTATTCCTCAACCTGGGACAAAACACCGCTCTGGACCTCCGCCTTACTGAAGCTGCCGGTAAACTCAATGAGGTGGTGATCAGCGGACGCTCTACTATCTTCAACGACCAGCGCACCGGCGCTTCTACTAATATCAGCGCGCAACAGATCCGGCAATTGCCGACCATCTCCCGCTCCGCGGACGACTACCTGCGACTGACACCTTCGGCATCGCCTACCTACAACGGGATATCCTTTGCCGGTAGAAACGGACAGTATAATAACTTCTCCCTGGATGGGGCCGTGTTCAACAACCCTTTCGGACTGGATGCTCCTGCTCCCGGCGGACAAACAAACGCTCAGCCTATCTCCCTGGACGCTATCGATCAAATCCAGATCAATATCGCGCCTTACGATGTTACTCAATCCGGATTTACGGGTGCGGGCGTGAACACTGTTACCAAAAGCGGTAGTAACAAATTCGCGGGAACAGTTTATGCCTTCTATCGTAATGATGCTCTTTCCGGTAATAAAATAGATGGCCAGAAACTTACCGTACCCGCTCTCGAAAGTTTCCAGGGGGGATTTTCTCTCGGTGGTGCCATCAAAAAAAATAAACTGTTCTACTTCGTTAACTTCGAATCCGAACAGCGTAAAGACGGTGCCAGCGCCTATGTGGCAAGGAACGCAGACAATGCAGGGGGTGTTACTACTTCCCGCGTGCTGCAAACCGACCTGGATGCTGTGAGTAAATTACTGTTCGATAAATATGGTTATGTAACCGGTCCTTATCAGGACTACGAACTGAAACGCAGCAACTATAAATGGTTGGGAAAACTGGACTGGATCATCAACAGTAAACATACTCTTTCCTTTACTTACAACGGACTGAATGCTTCACAGGAAAAACCAGCCCATCCCAATGCTATTAACCGCCGCGGGCCAGATGCCATCACCCTGCAATTCCGTAACTCCGGTTATGAAATGGTGAACAAACTGCACTCCTTCGGACTGGAACTGAAATCCAATTTCAACGATACCTATTCCAATAAATTCCGTGCAGTATATACCATCTTCAGGGATAAGCGAAACCCTTTCTCTACGCCTTTCCCTGTGCTGAATATCACCAAATATAATACGCCATATATAGTGGCGGGTTACGAACCTTTCTCCATTAATAATGTGCTTAACCAGGATGCATTACAGTTAACCGACAACTTCAATATAATCCTCCCTAAACATACGCTGACCATAGGGGCTTCCTATGAGCAGTTCAAATTTGGTAACTCTTTCAACCTCACAGGTTTCGGTTTCACCGTATTTTCAGGGGTAGATATTAATACCTTCCTTACAACGGCTGCTGCGGGTGCATACGACGGAAACGTTTCTTATGCACAAAACCGTGCTGCTGCCGATAAATGGACCTGGTATTACCTGACTGTAGGACAAGCTTCTGCCTATTTACAGGATGAATGGAGCCCTGCCAGTAACTTTAAAGTGACATATGGGGTGCGCTTCGACAAAGCTCTGTATTATCCTTCCAAAGCGAGTTACAGCAGTCCTAACGTAAATGCAGATGGTACTTTTGCTGGCACCTATGTAACCGGATCACCTACTGTTCCCAATTCAGATAACCTCACCTTATTTGATGAAAACGGGAACCCTGTGAAAAATGGCCCCGGCCAGGAAATAGATAATACCCGCATGCCTAGTGGTAAGATACTGGTATCTCCTCGTTTGGGTTTCAACTGGGATATCAATGGTGATAAAACTGTACAGCTGCGTGGTGGTACCGGTTTGTTTACCGGCCGTTTCCCATTTGTATGGGTAGGTAATGCTATCGGTAATCCTTTTAGCGGTTATTACAATGTAACTGCGCGTAACTTTAAATGGCCACAGATCTGGCGTTCTAACCTTGGACTGGATTACAAACTGCCTACAGGGACTATCCTAACTGCAGACATAGCTTATTCCAAAGATGTAAACTCAATGATGGTTCGCGATTATGGTTTAGGAACTCCTACCGGCACGCTGAATTCCGGTACTGGTGATAATCGTAGTGTATATCTGGCTGCTGATAAAGGCGACAGAGGTACCTATGTGTTTACCAATACGAAAGTGGGCTATTCCTTCAATGCATCTTTCCAGGCACAGCAAACCTTTAAGAAAGGATATTTCCTGATGCTGGGGTATAACTATCTTATTGCTAAAGATGCCAGCTCTATCTCTGCCGAAATTTCCGGCGATGCTTTTGATCGTAATCCAGTGCTGGGCAATGCCAATAAAGCAGTACAGTCAACTTCCCTGTATGGTAATAAACATCGTATTACATTGGCCGGCATTAAGAAATTTGAATACGGGAAAGGTAAATATGCTACTACCATCTCCTTCTTCAGCAACTGGACAAGCGGCAACCGCTTCTCTTATGTGTACGGCGGAGATGTAAACAGTGATGGCTCCGGGGCAAATGATCTTATGTATGTGCCTACCAAAGCAGAGATTGGTAATATGAACTTTGCACCTTTAACAGATGTGGAAGGTAACGTACAGAATGCCGCCGCACAGGGCGCTGCACTGGAAGCCTTTATTGGTCAGGATAAATACCTGAGTAAACACCGCGGACAATATACCGGTAAATATGATGGTGCTACTCCCTGGTTCAGTCAGCTGGATATGCGCATCTTACAGGACTTCAATTTCAAAGGAACCAGTAATACTCTGCAGTTTAGTCTTGATGTTGTGAACCTGGGTAACCTCATCAATAGCAAATGGGGAGTACGTAAATACGCCAGTGCTACCGGTTATTACCAACCGCTTACCTATACAGGTAATGACGGGGCAGGCAAAGCTGTTTACCAGTTTGATCCTTCACAAACAAAAACATTCATTACCAGCCCGGATCTGCCTTCCAGATGGCAGTTACAACTGGGACTACGATATATTTTTTAAGCTGCCACAACATATATAGAAACAAAAAGAGGTTGCACTGATGCAACCTCTTTTTGTTTCTATATAAACCGAAACTAATCAAGCAAAGACGCTTTAACAGGTTGCGGTACATATCCTTTGCTTCCTTTATAAACATACTGTTGTACCATCATGAATTTACCTTTCTTTTTCCCTTTTATCAGCGCTTTAAGTTCTTCAGGCATGTTTTCGGTATCCTCTGATGTGTAAGTTCCTTTTGTAGTAATAATAATATCCCTGAAGAACTTCTTTTCACTCACGGGAACACTGTATTCACTTGTCCAGGAAGACCACTCATCACCTGCTTCAGTGCGTTCGATACCATATGCGCCCATTACCTGCTGATAAGCCCCATTGGCACCTGCAATGAGAAAAAACGCACCATCAAAAGGACCACCTGCTGCGCCGTTAATACTTTTAATCATAAACGCGTATTGGTCCTTTCCTATGAGGACGGCAACAGGTCTTGGGCATTGGGAGAATGCACCATAAGCTGCGATAGCAGGTTGAAAGAATTTCAATTTCCAGGTACTATCACTCAGCACAAATTTGGCAAGTCCTAAGAGGCCGCCTGTAAAACGTGATGTTTGTGCACCATCCGGATCATAAGCCGAATGATTAAAGCTGATCACTTTATATTGGGTGCCTGAGGAATCTTTGTAACTCATTATATTGATTAAACGTGTAGCCACGCCGTCGCTAAATGGGAATGGCGAATTACCATCTTCATTAACATCTGTATATTGCTTCGTAGCGCAGGTTTTACATTCCCAACTGATCAGATCATTGATGTATTTATCTTTTGATAAATTATAGTATTTACCGGGAAAGAGTTTTAGCAGGGCTTTAGTGGCATCAAAAGGATTCGGCATTTCGAGCGTACGGTCCTGCTTTAAAATAGTATCACTTACATTCTTCTTTTTCAGATCATCCTGTGCAAAGCAGGTTATTGTCAGGGAGAGGCTAAAAAGCAAGCAGGCTATTAAATATTTCATGACTATCGGATAATTTCCGGGAATGAATATAATATAAAAGCCGGACATCCTTTTTACAAATAAGCAACTGCAATTAATACCGGATTAAAGTATATTTGCAGTCCTAACTATTTTCATTGTAGCACGACCACTTACCTTAAAAAACGAATGCTCCATGTTGCTCCAAAAAATCTTTCTCATTTTACTATTGTCATGTAGTATTATTTTAAACAGTTGCAAGCCAGAAGAAGCTGTACCAGACAGAATTGCATTGATCAGCAGAACCAGTTGGGCAATGTCCTCATGGACATCTTCTCCCGACTATCCGCTGGAATATAGCAATGGCTCTACTCAATACTTTAGTGATATACTGTTGTATTATAAAGCACAAAATTATACCTGTGCAGGTAACCGTAGATTTTCATTCACAAGGGGAGTAAAGGAAAACGATTATATGAAAGGGGCATACGTTTCTTTAAGGAGTCCGGCTAATTGTAGTACACCGGAACTCCAGGAAGGTATCTGGGATATTAGAGAGCTTGAAGACGGATTATATTTATATCTGGCATCAAAAGAAAATCCTGCCTCTTATTACAATATTTTTAAGATTCATGAGATTAGTGAAGACAGATTCAGTTTCACCTACAAAGTAAAAATATCGGGGTCTTATACAGAGTATAAGATAACAGAAACCTTTTCTCCAGTTAAAAAATAATTAAAACATCGTCCTGTAATTATTCCGCCATTGATTCCATAACCGGTAATAAACGTGTATCCCTAAAGAGTAGTAATTTTTAGGTACATCCTTCAATGGTTTTATCGTTTCTCCTCCCAGGATAATTTCATAATCATTCTTAACAACCTCACTAAATTGGTAGCCCAAATAAATGGAAATACCCATACGGCCGCCTTCTAATCCGGTTTCAAGTATTATTTTGTTTAAATAGAGTGGCTTCATAATAACATGCTGACTGCGATCTTTTTCATCCTTTGTATTAAACCGGAAGTCAACAGACTGTAGCAGCCCCGGAGCGTAACCTAGTCCCCAGTAAACATTTTTCCTTTCCGCTCTTGAGGTGAGAAGTTCCAGCATAATGGGCATCTCGTAAGACACCGAAGTTACCTTGGTCAAACTAAATTCAGCTGCAGATGTACCATAATTATATCCATTCACAACCTTTATATTATTAAGGCAATAACGTGGTTTTAATGTTACCCTGAATTTCCCCTTATCAGGATTGATATGCAGATTTGCACCGAATGAAAAACTGGAACTACTCCCGGAGCCGGCACCCGATGTTTTCGGGATAGTGACTAAATCCCAGTTAGCATTGGCCGCCAGACTTATGGCAAACGGCCGGTCGATATTCCTGTTATACATTCTCCTTTGTACGGGATCCAGGCTGCGTTTACCATTTGTTTTCACCATCAGATCCAGCATTCTGTCACTTTCCTGCTTCAGCTGTCTGATCCTCTCCGCTTCCGCAATCTCTGCCTGTTTCTTTAATTCATTCTGCCGGCGAACATATTGTTCGCAGGGTGTTTCATCGTGTGGAGCGTTGTTTTCAATCAGGTTAAAATATTTGCATTCGTTTCCTTTCTTTTTCCCAAGTTCAACTAATTTATTCCTGATAGGTACAATGTCCAGCACATAAAAAGTAGTAGATCGTTCCAGTTGATTTTCTGCAATGATGCCTGACACATTTCCCTTATTATCAAAAATCGGCAAGCCACTATTTGCAAACAGACCAGGCCTTGTAGTGGAGAATGTTATCTGTTCTTTCTCATAATTATTAGCATCGTCATTACGTGTTACAGTTTCATGGTAATTGATAGAAGCATCCAATGTTCTGTTCATAGCCGCGGAACCTCCAATACTTTTCCGCTTGTCTCTGAAAATGTAATAGTCTCCTCCGTTTCCGTTTGTCGTCTGATAATATTTCTTACAGATCTTATGCGCCCCTCCCCCTATCATATATAAGCCAACATAGTATGTTCCTATCTTGAAAGGGGTTTCTACCAGTGTAGCCTCATTGACATCTTTCCCTTTATTATATAATGTTTTTACATGATTTTCGAAGTTCTCCGTTTCTTTTACTATAACAAAGTAAAGGTCTTTGTCTCTGCCTTCACTACCCACTATAAAACCATACAGATCGTAAGTATTTGCCACCAGGATCAGATTATCAATATATTTCCCTACTGAAGAAGATGGTGCCTGTGCATGAACAATAGTTACCGAAATTAAATACAGTACAAAACAGAAAGCGGAAAATATAATTTTCATATCAGTAATTTATAAGTCAGGGGTTGTAAGGTTTTGAACAAAGTTGCCAGTACTTTTTATTCCAGCTGGTAATAACATCTTTTATATGATCAATTGACAGAGCATATCCATAGCTTGATTGTTCTTTGATAATCATCCCTACAATACCATCATTCGAAAACAATGCACTTCCGGAATCGCACGGACTGATGCCCACGAGATAAATAGAAAACATTCTGTTATTCTCATCTTCCCAGGATTCAATGGTACCATTTTCAACAACTGGTATTCTTTCCTTTTGCGCTTCACTCCTAAAAAAGAACACTTCAGTATCCGGTTCAGCACCAGATACTGAACAATAACTACCAACATGAACTTTTTTAAGTGGAGCACTGCACAGTGCTATATCGTCTAATTGATTATCACTTGCATCCTTCATATACAGGATATTAACCGGCAATTTATTACCATCACCAATATTTGCAGTTATCTGCAACGCATGTTCTTTAGCCCTCAATACCACATGCCTGGCTGTAATAATATAAATGGAGTCTTCTGTCGCACCTATTATAAAACCGCTACCTCCCGAATTTGCAGATGCAAGGTTTAAACTGACTACCCCTGATTTATATAGTTTATTATCTGGCAATTTCAACTGGCACATAGCATTGCAAGCCAGCAGTAAGGCTATTATAGTAGCGTTAAATCTCATTTCTTAAATAATGGTAGTGATAAAATAACACCCACGAGGGTAACCAGGAAGCCAAAAGCCTCTATCAGATAAGGATATTTCGTATGCATAATTTGCATATTGGATGGTATCAGATTTTCCATATCTGCTGTTGATTTGGAGCCTAACAAAACTTTTGAAATATCACCCTCAAAACTGGCAGAAAGCATTGTAGAATCGCCCTCTACAGTGAGTGCTACCGGCTTTGCAAGTGTCACTTTCAGAATATCTCCTTTATGAAGAGAAATTGAATCTTTAGAATCATACATATAAATTTCCCCCTGTAATAAAGAAGATACAGGATATGTTTCCATGCTATTATTATAAACAAACCTGATGCTTTTAATATAAAGCTCAGATGGCCATTTCCAGTATTGTGGTTTATAAAATTCAGCGTAGTATTTTTTACCCGAACTGATATCTTTTCTAAATTCAAAAACCTGTGGTGCCTGTCTCGTATCTATATCACCAACAGTATCATATTGTTGCTTTAGATAGTTATACATTAATCCTCTCTGGAATGATACCTTCCAATTGAATATCAAAGGTAATTGTGGAACATCTTCATCAGCCATCACCACCAATTTCAGCGGATCCCCGGTTATCTGCTCCAGTTTAACAGCTGCTCCCGGAGGAAAGATCATTCTCTCCATCCGGATATGATCATTTCTGCTGGCAGGAAAAATCAGCAATGGAAGGTGATTCTGCAATTCATTAGCATGAGTGTCTGATAAAGCGGAATCCTGTATAAACGGGAGACTGTCATTAGATGATAATGAAAAATTAAACCTGTCATCTTTAGACATATTATTGACTACATATTCCAGTGAGGATACTTTTACTTCAACGCGGACCTTGGAAGCCGATGGCGACGTAAATAGACAAAATCCCAGGCCTGTCAAAACTATAATGATAAGTCCCACACCTAAATATGGTAACTTATTTCCTGGCATCCCCTTTTTTCCCCTTCTTATTATTCTCATCAGGGTATCAGGATTTTAATATCTTTAGGTACCCAGGTATTATCCCCTACGGCTTTTGTTTCCAGCCTTATATATACTACACTGCCCGGAATCATATCAGTGGCAAGATGTAGTGGTATAACAATAGGATTTCCCAGCATAAAAAGAGGCGACTTTTTTTCAGGCGCAGGGCCATCGTGATAAATCGTAGAATTATCACTCGCGGAGCAGATATACTTCCACCGGATGCTTTCTAATGTCCGGTTACATATAAGCACCAGTTGCAAATCACTTTTTACTGTATTGACTTTTACCGGAATGTATGTTGTAGGATTTTCCGGTTCTCCCAGGTAACCATAAATGCCAAGATATTTGGCATAGATCAGATTAGGACCAATTGAAGCACTTATTGGTATTACTTTCCGCTTGCCAGGGGAAAGCAGCATATCAAAGCGATAATTCTTATTAAGATTAAAACTGGAGCCAGCTACACCAATGGTTTTATAATTGCGCAGCAAAGGACATTCAATCTTTAGTTTTGCCCTGTCATTTAATTCATAACTCACTTCTCCATAAGTCAGAGAAGCTACTTCCAGGATCTCACCACTCACATCACGGGCATATAATCCTTCATACCGCTCATCTTTCAGTCGCTGTTGGTATCCTTCTGGAGTACGTAATGCTGTCCTCAGGATGCTGTTGTTCACACCTGTTTGTGCGGTAGCATTTACCGCTAATAATACTAATAATAGTAGCCAGAGCCTCATCATGTCATCTTTTAATAATCAAACATAGACTCTCACCTTAAATTATAAGGATTGCCCATTACAGGGAAAGCTGGCGCGAAGGTTACGAAGAAACGAAAGGCTTGTTTATTTGCTTGCAGAGGAAGAAATACCAATGCTTTCAATAAATTTCATTTGCAGGAATCGGAGGCTAAAATTATAGTACAGAAATATTGTAAGACAATTTTACAACTATTTTTGGATAAAATAAAAACAGGAATTCCTCATTAATAATTTCAATTACTAAAATATATAGTGATTTTCTAAAAAGTTATATCTATTTATAATTTGTCTATTTCGTACTTAAAAAAAGCACTCAGGAATTTAACAGAGAATATTCAATCTGGAAAAATATCAGCAAATAAATCCTTAGTTTGATAAACAGGCTGAGTCAAAGTTTGCTATTAGAGATTTTTCTGCAAGTATGATATCAATTCTTTTCTAATTCTCCAATCCATAACTATAAACTAAATGAATGATAGTTTAAAGATGTAAAGAGAAAAAATCTGCTAACTTAGTTCCTTTTCAACACAACAAATACATTTAATAGTATATTTGTAAAATACTGTTACTCTATATCCGTTTTGCAATAAAATATTTAAAGCAAGTCGTAAAGTATTGATTAACAGTGTATACAGATATATAACCCCTATATAAGTCCTATATAACCCCAATTTAACACCTATATAAGCCCCACTTATATAGATAGGGCTTATATACGGCTTTGTTACCTGTTGTATTATTTATTTAGCACCTTATGGCCACTTATTCCGGTTATTCTTCAATAGGAGCAGTATTCCGGAGCTATTCCGTAAAATATCTGCTAATCAGCCCCCCAAACCACTGCTTATACCCGTTATTAAATTACTTTTGACATGATTTTTGTTTCAGAATGATGTGACGCTATCGATATAATGGTATTACTTTGTAACCAGTATAACAGAGTATATCAATAATCCTCTCTATGATAGCAAGAGGTAAAGAACACAGGAAAAAAATAACCCAAAAATGAACAAAAAGGATATCCTCGGATACGAACCCGATAATCAGTACAATACTTCTGTAGCTTACTTCTCTATGGAATTTGCCATAGACCAGGCATTGAAAATATACAGCGGTGGCCTTGGCTTCCTTGCAGGCTCTCATTTTCACAGCGCCTATGAACTAAAGCAAAATATGGTTGGCATCGGCATCCTGTGGAAATTCGGTTATTACGACCAGGGAAGAGATCTCAACGCATCTATGAAGCCCATATTTATAGAAAAGGATTATTCCTTTCTACAGGATACAGGGATCATTTTCCAGATAAGTATTCACGATTCGCCCGTACATGTGAAGGCCTTCCTGCTACGCCCCGAAACCTTCAACTCTGCCCCTCTTTTTTTACTGAGCACAGATATTCCTGAGAACGATTTTCTCGCCCGTACCATCACCCACCGCCTATACGATCCCAACGAAGCTACCCGTATTGCACAAAGCATTTTACTGGGCACAGGCGGTGCCACACTACTGGACCTCTTATCCATCACGCCAGATGTATACCACATGAATGAGGGGCATTCCGTATCGCTTAACTTCTATCTGTACGCTAAATTCAGAAGCCTGGAAGAAATTAAAAAGAGAGTTGTTTTCACTACACACACGCCCGAAATGGCAGGTAATGAAGAACATGACTATGGACTATTAAAAAACATGTCTTTCTTCTATCACCTGCAGGAACATGAAGTGAAACATATCCTGGGGATGGAAGGCGATAAATTTAACTATACACTGGCGGCACTAAAATTCGCCCGTAAAGCAAATGGTGTATCACGAATCCACGGAGCGGTAGCCAGGCAAATGTGGAATCATAACCCCGGTGTTTGTGAGATCACTTCTATTACCAATGCACAGAATAAAATCTGGTGGAAAGATGACGTGCTGGATAACGCGATTACAACTAACAATGATTCTATTATCTCATCCAGAAAAAAGGAACTGAAACAACAATTGTTTAAGGTAGTGGCAGATCAATGCGGGAAGTTGTTCGATGAAAACATCCTGACAGTTGTATGGGCCAGGCGATTTGCCGGTTATAAACGTGCAGACCTTGTCATGCAGGACTGGCACCGGTTCGTAAGCCTTGTAAGTAATACCCTCTACCCTATCCAGATTATCTGGGCAGGGAAACCTTATCCTGAAGATTTTGCAGCTATCGGACTATTCAATCAGATCATGACTAAAGTAAAACCGTTCCCTAACTGTGCAGTGTTAACAGGTTATGAGCTCGGACTTTCAGAGCTGCTGAAAAAAGGATCTGATGTATGGCTGAACAACCCGCAGATGTATAGAGAAGCCTCCGGTACAAGTGGCATGGCGGCCGCCATGAATGGCAGTATTAACCTTTCCATTCCTGATGGCTGGGTACCGGAATTTGCCAGAAACGGAGATAACTGTTTTCTGATTCAACCTGCAGATGATCGCCTTTCATCTCAGGAAAAAGATAAACAGGAGAATAATCATTTGATGGACCTTATAGAGAAAATAGTACTTCCTACGTATTATAAGGATCAACATAAATGGCTGGACATTATTAAAAAAGCAGCGACTGATGTTGTACCCGCTTTTGAATCAGGAAGAATGGCGAAAGAGTATTATGAGATTATGTACCGTCCTTTAGATTAAATTATCAACAATTTAAATTTCTCCACTTGTCTCCTGTGGCGCAGAATATGCACAATAGCATGTTCCATCATTTGTTCTATATCGTATACCTGTCCCCATGCTCTCATCTTTAATGCATCATCGAATTGCTCCAGTTCATTGTCTGTAATTCCGCTGAAGGTATTTTCAGTGTATGAGAAAACGTTAGTCAGATCATCCAGGTATTCTCTGATAGTGAGTCGGAATGTTTTAACAGGTCTCTCCAGGTTATTCCCTCTCAGATTATGAATACGGGTGGCATAGCCATACCCTGAATGTACCACATGAGACAGAACTGTCTGAACAGATCTGCAATCTTCGTTATCAGTTTGTGGGTCTGCAATAATAGTGAGGGCATTATCAGGAATATCTTCAATCACTTTCTTTAAGTCTGAGATAGCCCGTTCATACTCATCCAGTAATGCGCCTACAGCTCCTTGTCGAAAAGTTTTTGTCATAGCCTTTATTTATTTTCTATAATTTGGTTATTAGCAGGAATGCAAATGACTACAATTATACTAAATTATAATATGCCTGTAGATTCCTTTTATTAAACATTAGATTATTCGCCCATTATGAAACGATATTATTCATTCATATTATTTGCAGCATTTGCTTTATTGACAGTAGTGTCTATAGCATTTACTCATAAGCATCCCAATGAGACTGATATTATCAGCTACACTGTTGACCCCAAAATACAAGATCTCCGTTTTTACTGGAAAGATGATAACGGACATATTTTAGGAAGCATTCAACATCTTAAAAATTATCTTGATAACAAACAACAAAAACTTGTTTTTGCGACGAATGGTGGAATGTTCAAACCAGACAATTCACCTGTGGGGCTTTTTATTCAACAGAATGTAATCCTTAATCCACTGGACACAACAACAGGCAATGGCAACTTTTATCTGAAGCCCAATGGTGTTCTTTATATCACGGATGAAAATAAGGCGGTGATTTGTCAAACCAGTAATTTTGCAAATAATAAGCATATTAAGTTTGCAACTCAATCCGGTCCCATGTTACTGATTGATGGCAGTATTCATCCTGCATTAAAAAAAGGTTCTGCGAATGTAAACGTACGTAATGGTGTTGGCATCCTGGCCGACAATAAACTAGTGTTTGCAATGTCTACCAGAGAAACAAACTTCTACGACTTTGCCGAATATTTTAAAAGTCTGGGTTGTGTAAACGCACTATATCTGGATGGCTTTGTTTCAAGGACATATTTGCCGGAAAAAGAATGGATGCAGACAGACGGTAGTTTTGGCGTAATAATTGGCGTTACAATACCGAAAAAGAAATGATATGAACATATTATGCATTACGCATGCTGATTTTGAAACACCTGGTGTTATCACATCATGGGCTTCAAATAACGATCATTATTTTAAGGTAGAAAAACCATATAAAGGAGAACCTATATCTGATGTAACTGATTTCGACTTCTTAATTGTTATGGGTGGTCCGCAAAGCCCGCTTAAAACCAACGAATTTCCTTACTTAGCTTTAGAAACTGATCTGATAAGATCTGCCATAAAAGAGAATAAACCAGTGCTGGGACTATGTTTGGGTGCACAACTTATCGGAGAAGCACTAGGTGCTAAAACATCACAAAGTCCTGAAAAAGAAGTGGGCGTTTACCCGGTTACCTTAACAACAGCAGGAATAAATGATCCGTTATTAAAAGATTTTCCTGATAATTCTCCTGTGATCCACTGGCATAATGATATGCCCGGACTTACTGCAGAGGCAGTTGTACTGGCATACAGTCCTGGTTGTCCGCGGCAAATAGTGCGCTATAAAAAGAATGTATATGGTTTTCAATGTCACCTGGAAATTGATGCTGATGGTATCAGAAAGATGATAACTGCCTGCCCTGAAGACTTTGCCCCATCAAAATACACACAAACGCAACAGGAATTACTGGCGCAGAATTACTCATCTATTAACGAGCTGATGTTAACATTCCTTGACAGGTTCATTGATCTGGAGGAATAATGATGTAGAATTAAAATGTGTACTAATTGTCAATACTGGCAAGACCTACTGTTGAAATCGTATACTAGAAAAGCTTAAGGGGTATTGGCAGGAAAAAAATCATACAATTCATGTGTGGGCAAAATTGGCAAAATAAATTTGTCGAGCAGTGTTCCTAAGCAACGATTATATATAATTCCTCTTGCCGTAGAATAGCTTATATTAGCTAATGGCACCAAAGCATCTGCTTGAATAAAGGTTTCGCCTTCAGACCTATGAGTCCAATTTTCTAAATCCTGGACCTTATATAAAAAATCAATATTGTAGTGTCCATTAAGAACTGATTCACCTTCTTCTTTGTTTGAGGATTCAATATTACACCAAAAAGTCACCTTGACTAGCTTGTGGTCTGTGTTTATCGCACCTTCAAAGCCATAACTAATTTCCAATGATTTAATATCCACATGAATATTAGAAATCATTCTATTCTCTAGTGATGCTTTGTTGATTTTTATATCATCCAACGATACATTTTCTATATTGAATATTCTGTCGCTCATGCTCCAATTTCAGTTTGTAATCCTTTTTTTCCTTTGGGATTATCGATCTTAACGGATACAAAAACTTCTGCCATTTGGCCTTGTTCATTCACCTCAATATGTTTAACCTCTTTATGACGTGCCACAGTTACCTTTTCATAATTTATGTGACAATCAGAATTAGTTATTACTCCAATAATATCTGCCTCAAATGCAATAGATAGTTTGGCAATTGTGGATATAGTAAAATTCTGAACTCCAGAAAACCATTTTGAGACAATCGCTTCACTTACTCCCATCTTTTCAGCAAGGCGCTTTTGTTTGCCATCAAATTTGAGTTCCAGTAACTCATGTAAACGGTCCTGAATGTCAAGAGCAAGCCTGATCTCTTCACGAGATTCGAGGGAAGCTTCTTTTACAATTTTTTTAAATTTCTCCAATTTCATAAATCTAATTCTAGGTCTTCTAACTCTAAATTGTTTAAGTTCAAACCTTGTATTTCTATCTCTTTATAAATCAAACGGGCGATCTTTAAAGCCCGGTTAAAATGTACACTTACATTGGGACAATCTTCTGGCTTAAGTTTAGTCTTTATCCCTCCATTCATTAATATTACCACAGATGGAGAAAGCCAAATACAATAAAGCCTTATTCCGAAATCTTCGTTATTTTCCTGTTTGATACTTGCAGATACCACTGGCATATATTCTGCCGGTCCTTCATTATTGAAATAGTATTTTTTCGCTCCTCTATGGAACATTTCATCAATAGCTAAGTATAATAATTCAAGTTCTTTTCATGCCTGGAGAAATCCTTTTCATCAAATAACTCAAATTCTGTCAATTCAGAATTTCCTAATTTGACAGTATAAAATGAAACCTTTCCATTGGATAAATCCTCTATTAACTGAAATAGAACTCTCAAAATTACTTAACTTCTAGGTTAAGAAAAAAGATACTATCATATTGTTTGCAGAAAAAATAAATGCGAAGCTCATAATTTTTTTCTTTGAGGGAAAGTGTTGACAATCTGCGTATTTGCGACACCGATTTTATAATTAACTAATAACCAACTATTAGCATTAGTTCTCTTATTGCTATATGACAATTATTCGACCAGGGCTAAATGATTTTCACAACATCCTTTTAAACAAGAGGATGTTGATTTTGCTATTCCATTTTTAGATGAGGGTATCCACTATATGTTGATTCTTTTGGGCTTTGGAAAATACTTCAATCCAACATAACTCGCAACAACAGTCTTGTTGTTTCTTCTTTTAATCAGAGAATTAGTGAAAATCCATCAAATACGAATGAAAATTCATTGGGAAAAGCCAGGCCGTAGATGATCTGTAAGGGTTGAATGTATTGATATTTATACATGTATATCATTTGTAGTAGTGCATTTTATACAAGTGTTGAATACAAGTTTGACATTTGCCGTTCATCTTATAACAATGAAGTCTTAAGTAAGAATATAAATATTGAAGATGAGTTTGATCAAGCCCGTCAGCGACCGGGACTTTTATAAATTAAATCAATAAGCAGATGGGCCTATGCAAGCAACAATCGTATTGACAAAAGCGGATCATCACCTATCTAATCAACAAAGAGCAAATTATGCTAACAATAAAAGAAATGGAGGAGCGTCTCGGATTTACTCCAGGACCAACACTTGTTGAATTGGCAAAAAGAGCTTATGAAACGGCCTCAGTCTTACCGTCTCATGCGTTTGCCAAACTTTGGTTTATACTCCCTTGGCTTGAAGCAAAATATGATGGTTATGATACTTGTTTTGGTGGCAGCGGCACGCCAAAAAACGTGAAGGCTTTTGCTTTTACGGGTGGAGATCTGGTTCATTTTGGCTTTCTTACTGCACCTGACCTTGAAAACGAAGAATCTCCTATTGTGTGCATTGACCCTGGTGATTGCGCTCAAATTGTAGCGCCCAATCTGCGTGCGTTTCTCGGATTATTGAGTATTGCTTTTGGCGAAGTCATGGGAAGGCATACAAATGAACATTGGTTTGCCTTTCGCCAAAAATGGTATGGTAATGAGCCTGATCACCTGCAGGAAATGGAGCGCTTATCTCAGATCATTTTAACTATTCCAGACGTTACCCGCCCGAGCGATCCTGAGCGCATCGTTAAAATGACAGCTGATATTACATTTGAACTGTTCTGGGATTGACAAGTAGCGGCCACTTTAATTTAAGGGACTGACAAAGTAAACGAAGGGTTATGCGAATCCTACAACTGAACAGCATTTCAGAAAGTGATAAAAATAAATAAGGCATCTGCTAGCTAGCGGATGCCTTGTCCAATTTCGTAGGGCCAGCTGGACAGTTATCGAACTTATTAATTGAAGATTGACAATACAATTATATATGATTGAGGGCTTAACCTGCATAATATTTTTCATAATAAAGCATCTTCGCTATAATTGAATCTGACTCAAGGTATAGCTAATATGCGGATTTTTTATGGTCAGATTTAAAAGACCGGCCGTGCCCGGTCCTCCGGTAATAATGAAGTGTCAAAGCGCTCGCAGCACCTTTGCAAGCACCTTAATTGCTTTTTCTATTGAATTGTTCCAAAGTGGACTATAATTAATCCTTATGTAATGATGAAAGAAATCAGAAGTAGAAAAGATGTGCCCCGGGCAAATACCAATGCCTTTTCTCAGCGCTGCTTTCTGCAAAGCAAAGGCATCTGTTTCCGGAGGAAGTTCAACCCAGATACTTAGCCCTCCCTTCGGAACGGATATCTTTGTACCATTAGGAAAACTGGCAGAGATAGTACTTATATACCTGAGCATCTGCGCCTGAAGGGTTAGCCGCATTTTACGGATATGTTTATCATACTGACCACTTTCCAGGTACTTTCCAATGGCGTCCTGCAAAACGCCGTTGGTTGACATATTTGAACCATATTTCAACTTCTCTATAGCCGTATGGTATTTTCCTGCCGATACCCAACCCACACGAAAACCGGGTGCCAGCGTTTTTGAAAAAGAGGAACAATAAAGCACATTGTCGAACTGATCATAAGCTTTTGCGGGCAGGCTACCGTTTTGATAACTCAGTTCTCCTAATGCATCATCTTCAATAAGAGGAATATTCCGCTTTCCCAACAGATGAACCAACTCCATCTTGTTTGCTTCCGGCATGGCACAACCGGTCGGATTGTGGCAGGAGGGCATAAAAACACAGGCTGTTACTTTATTTTTTTTCAGTCCTTCTTTAAGATCATCCAGGCACAGACCTGTTTGCGGATTGACACCGATCTCCAATGCCCGTAGACCTCTTTGTTCAAGACTTTGTAGTATGCCATGGTAAGTGGGAGATTCTACAGCAACGATATCACCTGGTTTTGTAATAGCGTCGAGACAAAGATTAACAGCCTCCATGCATCCATTGGTAACAAGTATTTTTTGCTGATCTATGCTGTGGGGCCATTCAAATGTTTTTAAAGCGATCTGTTTCAGCAATCCCGAATGTCCATCTACCAGCGGATATTGATAATTATCATTCCTTGCTTCATACAAAGACATGGTTACAAGCTTATTCAATTTGGTGATCGGCAGATGCTCATTAACGGGTGCCAGGATGGAAAAATTGACAATACCGTTTTCCTTTGCATTTTTCATCATCGCAGTTGCCATTGCAGTAATGTCAACCGTAGCAGGAAGTGCCAAACTGTGCTTTTGTTGTGATATGCTTAATTTTCCGGGCGGCACATTAACGAAATAGCCAGCCTTCGGTTTGGCATATATCAAACCTTTGGCTTCTAATATAGCAAAGGCCTGGAAAACAGTATTCAGGCTAACACGAAGTTCTGTGCTAACCTTCCGTACTGATGCGATCTTTTCCCCCGGCTGTAAATGGAGGTTTTTAATGCTTTCCTCTATCTTAAAAGCCACTGCTTCATATCGAAAAGTTTTCCCCGTCATTATTACCGCTGTTTATACGAATAAAGGTAAGTCGTGATTCCGGATATAGAAAACTGATCTCATTTTTTTCACAAAATCTGCATCTGTTTTCTTTTTATAAATAATGTCAATTTTGTGGAAAAGCAGGTATTGCTGTACAGTCGAAAAAAAATAATGATTGGAATAAAGAAGATATGAATAAAATAACAACCAAACCCGTAATTTTTATTACAGGCGGAACCGGATATATTGGCGGCACCTTTCTTCAGCTCATGTTGATGCGCGACTATTTAAACAGGTTCACTATTTCGGCACTGGTTCGCCGGCGCGACGATGCGCAAAGAATGCGGCAGTTAGGCATTGAGCCCGTTATTGGGACTTTGGATGATCTTGAAATTATAAGAAGGGAATCTGCCAAAGCTGATATCGTTTTTAATACAGCAAACTGTGATCATCGGGAAAGTGCTATAGCCATCATACAAGGACTCACAAAGCACTCGAAAGAAACTGGCAAGCGGCCCATTCTTATCCATACTTCAGGGGCAGGCGTACTATCGGATAATTCAAAAGGAATTGGGGTAGCTCCTGAGGATGATCCAACAGCAACCATATGGGATGACACTGATTTTGAGGCCCATACTTCTATTCCAATGCATGCACCTCATCGATTTGTTGACCTTGAAATTTTCGCTGCTGCCAAAACAGGGCTGGTGAAAACTTACCTTGTAGTTCCCCCAACTGTATTTGGTCAGGGGCTTGGCCACTTCGCCGAACAACGTATGTCCATCCAGGTTCCCCGGCTCGTTTATCACTCACTTATGCAACGCAGGGCGATGTATGTGGGCAAAGGTGAGAACCAATGGACCAATGTTCATGTAGTTGACCTGGCTGAATTGTATCTTTTGATACTCGACGCCGCTTTGAAAGATGCTGCTCCAGAAGGCTTGCAGGGATTTTATTATCCTGCCAATGAATATTTTACATGGTCCGCTGTTGCTCACCGTATTGCACAGGTGCTGCATGCAAAACAACTACTTGCGACGCCCGTTGCCACAACTGGTTTGCAATCGGGATGGTTCTGGGGAAGTAATGTCCGGATGAAATGTTCAAACGGGGTCCAACTCGGATGGCGACCAAAAAATGGAGGCACTCAAAAAATGTTAGCAGATGTGGAGTGGGATACAACGCTGATGTTGCGGATGCTTTCCATGCATAAATAATTTCGTACCATAAAGATTTTAAAAAATGAATGATTCAACAATTAAAAAAAATATGATTAAGTTAATTGCCTATTACAAAAACCTTGAAGGTAAAAAATTCAACCTGGATTATTATTTGAACAGCCACCTCCCTATGATTAAAAGATTAACCGGAGATGCATTGAAGCAGGTTGCAGTAGATAAGGGATTTTCAGGAGGGGAGCCTGGTTCAAAGCCATTCTATCTGATAGTAGCGCACTTGTATTTTGATAATATAGATGCATTTCAAAGTTCGTTAGTACCACACTTTGCAGAGATCATGAGTGATGTACCTAATTATACTGACATAGAACCCGTATTTCAGATTAGTGAAGTGTTACGATAGTTAGATTACAAACTGTAAGAAATCAAATTAGACATGGCGAATAAAACAACAAAAATGAAAGCCTGGCAATTACACGCCTTTGGTTTAGAGAACCTATCATTAGATACCGTTGAAATACCGACTCCAAAACCAAATGAAATTTTGATAAAAGTTGGAGCAGTATCACTGAATTTCAGGGATAAAGCCATTGTTGATGGAATTTATGAACCGGAGATGGTTCCGAAACCGTTAATCCCGGTATCAGATGCTGCAGGTACAGTGGTTGGCATCGGTTCAGATGTAACCCGTTTTAAGATCGGTGATCGGGTAATATCTCATCTTTATTCACACTGGATAGAAGGCACACCTGCTCCAAATGAACCGGATTTCTGCGTGGGTATGCCATTACCCGGTGGATTGGCGGAATACATGATCCTGGAAGAAGAGTCTGCTGTTTTAACTCCTTCAACATTAACAGATGAAGAAGCCTCGACTTTACCCATTGCTGCGCTCACTTCATGGTTTTCACTCGTGACATATGGTAATCTTAAAGCTGGTGAAACAGTCGTTCTGCAAGGCACCGGGGGAGTCTCCATTTTTGGATTACAAATTGCTCATGCATTGGGAGCGAGGGTGATTTTAACTACCAGCAGTGATGAAAAAGGAGAAAAAGCAAGAGTACTGGGAGCTGATGAAATTATCAATTATGTTAAGACGCCTGACTGGGCAAAGGAAGTGCAAAGATTAACCAATGGTAAAGGAGCCGATCAGTTGCTGGAAGTTGTAGGAGGTGAGGGCTTAAATGATTCTGTACAAGCCACAAAGGTTGCCGGTCAGGTTGCAGTAATCGGATTTATGGCTGGTCAAACTACAAACCTGGATTTGATGAGTGTTATATTTAAACAAACCAAAGTTCAGGGTATTGCGGTAGGTCACCGTAAAGCATTTGAAGAGATGAATAAAGCTTTCGATAAATATAATATCAAACCAGTTATTGAAAAGGTATATTCATTTGAACAAGCTATTGATGCATATAAGCATTTGGCAAAGGGGGCGTTTGGTAAGATTGTAATAAAAATTTCATAAGGCAGACGATCCCGGATAACAATGTGATCATTTGCATTTGTACCAATCGGATTATTATTGAACAAGGCAGCTGTTTAAATTTTTAAGACTTTTTAAATCTATAAACAGCTGTGTTCTTATCACCTGTTTTCCCCAGAATACCTGCTTCGATAGCTTCTTTCAGATCTCGGCTTGCAGTAGCACCTGATATGTTTTTAAAATTCGCAAGGTAATTTTTTCTGGTAAAAGAAGCATCTTTTATTAAGATCTGAAACTGCGCCATTCGATCTTTTCCTTTTATAGGAATAAGCTGGTTCAAGTTTAATTCTTCCAATGCCTGTTCTATAACAGACAGAATGAATTCGATAAAAAAGGTGGAACTTCCGGATTTATCCGAGATATTGAATGCTTTATAATAGTCTTTCTGTCTTTTTTTTACCACCGTTTCAATTGGCAGGAACTCAAAGACCGGATAATGATCTTTGAGAATAATGGTTTGCCAAAAACGTCCCATTCTCCCATTTCCATCTACAAATGGATGAATAAACTCAATTTCGTAATGGAAAACACAACTTTTAATCAAAAGCAAGTCCTCATTATTCTTTAAATAAGCAAATAATTCATTCAGTAATGGTTTTACCATCTGTCCCGGTGGTGCAATATGGGTAATCTTTGAACCTTTTACAATTCCAACGGCCGTACTGCGTATCTTTCCAGGTGCCGCAATAAGCCCCTGCATAAGTATTTTATGCGCTTTTAAAAATGATGTTTGGCTATTGGGTTTAAATTCATTGATAGCATCATAAAGAGCTATTGCATTTTTCACCTCAAGGATATCTTTTTGAGGAGCCAGCACCCTCTTGTTGTTTATAATGGCCGTCACCTGTTCTTCAGTCAGTGTGTTACCTTCTATTTCCAAAGAAGATTGTATTGTTTTAATCCTGTTTGTTTTACGTAACGTAGCGGGAGCTTTTTGTAAATGTGTGGCATTAATCTCCCCTATTTTCTCGGAAATGGAGACAATTAACTGAAGTATTCGATTGGTAATCTGGTATGGTGGATTCATTTCTGGCTACATTGATAGTATCATGTGATACTATCAAATGTAAATATTTACATTTATCCGGCAAAAAGAAAACTAAAAGATTTTTTACTTTGGGAATGAATGACTAAATGCTGCGGGAGAATATAAAATAAAAAAGGAGGCAATTGCTCTCCTTTTTTATTTTTCGGTCAGATTGATTAGACAGGTTTCAAACTACTTCATAATAGATTTGGTTCAAATTCAAGAGATTGCTAAATTGTTGGGGTGGAAAATAATAGTTTCACGTTACATTAAATTATGCCTACATCAGAATCATCAGATATAATATTTTACAGCAGCCCCCAGGGGGATATAAAAATTGAAGTTGTTTTTAACGATGGGACATTCTGGCTTACGCAAAAAGAAAATGGGAGAACTATTTGCAGTTGAAAGCCATACAATCACTTACCATCTTAAAGAAATTTATAAAAGTGGTGAATTACAGGAAGATTCAACTACTCGAAAAATTCGAGTAGTTCAAAATCTCCTAACCGTAAAGAGGAATAATATGGTTCTACCTGATCCCCAGTAATCCCGTTAACTATTATTATGTCAACGACTCCAAACACAGCACCACAAAAGGAATCCATACAAAAGACGGTCTTCCCGGAACTATTCGACTTGATCCCTTGATCCCTTGATCCCCAATATTTGGAACTATTTTAATTTTTCGTTCGGGGCGAGCGGACAGATTTCGAAATTGAGTGGCTACCAGCTTTACCTCTTTCGTAGCTGTTCGAATAATCATGATGGGGTATTTACAATTTCGGAATTGGATTCCGAAATTGTAAGAAAAGTAATTTATTTATTTTTTTCAACACATGATGAAAATCAATTAAATACGCATTTAAATTCATTTTAAAAAACCAAGCCGTAGATGATCTGTAAGGGTTGAATGTATTGATATTAATACATGTATATCATTTGTAGTAGTGCGTTTTATACAAGTGTTGAATACAAGTTTGACATTTGCCGTTCATCTTATAACAATGAAGTCTTAAGTAAGAATATAAATATCGAAGATGAGCTTGATCAAGCCCGTCAGCGACCGGGACTTTTATAAATTAAATCAATAAGCAGATGGGCCTATGCAAGCAACAATCGTATTGACAAAAGCGGATCATCACCTAATTTAATCAACAAAGAGCAAATTATGCTAACAATAAAAGAAATGGAGAAGCGTCTCGGATTTACTCCAGGTCCAACACTTGTTGAATTGGCAAAAAGAGCTTACGAAACGTCCTCAGCCTTACCGTCTCATGCGTTTGCCAAACTTTGGTTTATACTTCCTTGGCTTGATGCAAAATATGATGGTTATAATACTTGTTTTGGTGGCAGCGGCACGCCAAAAAACGTGAAGGCTTTTGCTTTTACGGGTGGAGATCTGGTTCATTTTGGCTTTCTTACTGCACCAGACCTTGAAAACGAAGAATCCCCTATTGTGTGTATTGACCCTGGTGATCACGCTCAAATTGTAGCGCCCAACCTGCGTGCGTTTCTCGGATTATTGAGTATTGCTTTTGGTGAAGTCATGGGAAAGCATACAAATGAACATTGGTTTGCCTTTCGCCAAAAATGGTATGGTAATGAGCCTGATCACCTGCAGGAAATGGAGCGCTTATCTCAGACCATTCTAACTATTCCAGGCGTTACCCGCCCGAGCGATCCTGAGCGCATCGTTAAAATGACAGCTGATATTACATTTGAACTGTCCTGGGATTGACAGGTAGCAGCCACTTTAATTTAAGGGACTGACAAAGTAAACGAAGGGTTATGCGAATCCTACAACTGAACAGCATTTCAGAAAGTGATAAAAATAAATAAGGCATCTGCTAGCTAGCGGATGCCTTGTCCAATTTCGTAGCGAGGAGGGGATTCGAACCTCTGACCTTCGGGTTATGAGCCCGACGAGCTACCTCTGCTCTACCTCGCAATGTGGGTGCAAAAGTATGGGAAAGATTTAACAAAGCAAGATTAAAATAGAATTTATTTTTTTCTGAAATATTTTATCTGCTCAAGCCGCACCAGCGCCTGTTCTTCAGAGAATTCATCTTTACTCAATTGTTCTATCCACCTGTAATTTCCAAATCTCAACTCACGGATATGCGGACCTTTATTAAGTAAATTGTATTCATTACAACTATCACATTGAATAATATCCCAACAGAGATCAGGGATATCATCTCCTCTTTCAAGAATAAAAGTATCGAGTTGAATTTTGCAGTTACTGCATTCCTGAGATAGTGTTTCCACTACTACCCTGGCCTTTCTGAATAAGGAACTAATTCTGATCAGTGTACCTAATACAATTCCATACAACCAGTTGTTTAGCTGGTGTTTGAATTCTATATTTAAAATGGAAGCGAGTTTATAAAAGAGATCGGTAATAAACTCTCTTTCTTCAGTATCATAATCTGATTTGCTGAATCCTGATAAATGCTGAGAAAGAATTGACTTTAACTGCCTGCCGGAAGCATTGTTCTCAACAGCCTTTATTAAAGCATCAAGTGCATCATTAAACAGCAAAGTCAGTTGCTCACAAAGTTCAGAAGATGAAGGATTCACTCCTCTTCGTTCCCATTCCTCTGCAGAAAATTTATCCTTCCGTTTAAGTGCTAAAAGTTTATTGATAGTGTTTAACTTTTCCATCTGATGAGTGAATATAGCATATAGGTATCAATATTTTTAATATCTATAAAAAATGGCTGATTTCATTTCTTCCTTAAGAAAAATATCATAAACCTGCTTCTATATGATAACTCTTTCTATTTTTAAATAAGTACTTATAAATTGTTGTTTATCCCCTATAAAAGTGTTAACTTAATACTACTTGGCAATCGATTGCATAAAACCATAAATTCTGAACTAAAACCCTCAAAATTAAATTTTCACTTATGAAATTTCACCTCATCGTGCCTCTTCTGCAGAGGCACAGAATCTTCTCATGTAAGTCGGCCTCACTATTACTGGCTTCTCTCCTGTTATTTTTTCATAGCCATGCCCAGGTAACCCTTTCAGCCAATGGTCCGGGCAGTACCTACGAACTAATTGAAAGTGTACTGGGTAGTGGTACAACAGGCGAAGTGCCGGACTGCGGACACACTTCTTTTGGACGTCACATCACAGAAGTGTTTGATGCAGATCTGAATAAAAATGTTTTCATTTTTCATATCCACACAACCCCGGATAATGACCGCTGCGGATCCAATACAGATCGTCAGCGAAATGAGATTAAAACATTTGGATCATCTCCTGCAAATGTAAAAGCCGCCTATGGAGAAACTGTTACCTATCGTTGGAAATTTAAAATAGATGCGGGCTTCATACCCACTACCGGATTTTGTCACCTGCACCAGATTAAGGCCGGCGATGGCGATGATGGCGCACCTCTGATCACCCTTACACCACGTGCCGGTAGTCCGCAAAAACTGCAGGTTATCTATACTCCAGGCGAAGGCTTACCTGGTAGTGGAGAAAAAGCCAGCACTCCTCTGGCTCCGTTTAAGGGTGCCTGGGTAGAGGTAGTAGAAAAGATCAAATTCAGTTCCACTGGTACTTACCAGGTAACCATCAAAAAAGTAAGTGACGGCACTACCCTATTATCGTATACGAACAATAACATCGATATGTGGAGAAGTGGTACCACTTTCTGCAGACCAAAATGGGGAATTTACCGTAAGCTGGTAACAGGTATGCGCGATGAACAGGTACGTTTTGCTGACTTCTGCATTGCTGAAGGCAGCGCTACCTGCGGCAGCACTGCTGCATTGACTACTCCAGAGATTGCATCTGTAAATGATAAAACCGATGCTACGGCTGCAATATCTGTCAACATTTTCCCTAACCCTTTTCAGCAGACCACCAACATTGATCTGCAGGTAAAAAAAGCAGGTAATACTATTGTAGAAGTATTTGACATGCAGGATAAAAGAGTTGCGAGAGTACTTAATACCAGCCTGAAACCCGGCATCCACCGGAGCTTACTGGATACAAAAACGCTACCGGCAGGTTCATATGTAGTAAAGATTTCTCATAACGGAAAGACTTATACGAAGGTAATTTTGAAACAATAAAAAGAATGGGCTTCCCATAAAAATAAAGGTTGTGAGAATTGCTTAAACAACTACCTTTCTCCATTAAGGAAGAGCCTGTATTCTATGTGAAATACAGGCTCTTCCTGTTTATAAACAGATAGTATATATAGCTTCAATTGATTATTAAATTGCGACATACAGAAAGCATCTGATAAAAACACATCTGCTTCTATTTCTTAATCATGATTAAGATTTTTTCCGGCACTTCAATAGAACTTTGATAAAAACTTAATCATATGAGCACAAGAATTAAAATCAATGAAGTAGCGCCTGATGGTTATAAAGCGTTATTCCCTCTGGAATCTTTTTTATCAAAAAGTGAATTAAGTAGCACTCATAAAGATCTTATCAAGATAAGGGCATCTCAGATCAATGGCTGCGCTTTTTGTATAGATATGCATACTAAAGAGGCACGCAAAGCCGGAGAAAAAGAACAACGGATTTATGCTTTGAATGCATGGCGTGAAACTTCTTTCTTTACTGAAGAAGAACGTGCTATACTGGCACTCACAGAAGAAGTGACCCTTATTCAGCATCACGTATCTGATGCTACATATAAAAAGGCATTGGAACTGCTGGGCGAGAAATACCTGGCACTGGTAATCATGGCTATTGTTGCTATCAATTCATGGAACAGGATAGGTATTACTACTCAGTTAATGCCTCCACAGGAATAAATTATTCTGGCCTGGAGTTTAAAAACCCCGGGCCAGCTTTTTTATTGTAAACTTTCAATAAAAGGAAGCCATCCCCAGATAATCCTCATTCACTCCCCCGGCATCTGTTTGTTGAATAAATGACCCTAATTTGTTGATAACCAGCTAGCCCGTTGCATAAACATAGAGCAGTGAAGAAAAAGCACAGCTTTAGCTATTGTATAGGTTTTGTTCTTACAAAAGATTGAAAATGCATGGGGTTTGCCCGCCAACATTGATTGTTAACAAATTATCCATGACAAGGGTCTCTGATTAAGGGTTCGGCCTAAATTACTGTCTGCCGGGTCCAATCCATTCAATTCTTTGCGAGATTGATGATTTTTCAACTTCTTTTGGTGAATTATTATCAATCCAATCATTATCTATATAATTATTTTTAATATTAAATAATAATAACAATTGTTTAAGAGTTTTATATTTGCCTGGTTTTGCTTGCAGCAGGGAACGCAGCAGGCAAAAACTGAATATCCAGGAAGAACCCATTATCCCTATGAAGAGAAAGACCAGCCAGGTGTTATTGAATTTTTTCAATCGCACTACGTGTAAGATTATTGATCTACCTAATGCTAAGAACTATTTTCTTTTAGTGATTACCGCATCTTTAATGGTAATCAATCAGGTTAGTGGTGCTCAGGATATTGGACACACTGATGTCTCCCAGCCTCCGGTCCAGGCCCCGGAAGATACTATTCCTCTCATACTGGTAAACCTCACTTCAGTAAATATCAGGTGCAGCGAGTCGAAAGACGGACAGATCATTTTTTCTGTATCAGGAGGAACCCCACCCTATAGTTATAGCATCCCCGGATATGTGGTTCAGTCAGACAGTATTATTAAAAACCTGGATGCTAATAAATATACCTGTCGCGTTACAGATAGTAAAGGCGAATTTATAGAAGGGATTATTACGGTACAAAAAGAATGGCGCTATTGCCACATATTTGTACCTTCTGCATTTAGCCCTAACGGCGATGGACTTAACGACATTTTCCGGGTAAAGATTCAGGACGATATCAGCGAATTTCATATGCAGGTATATGATCGCTGGGGCCACCAGGTATTTGAAAGTAAGGATCCCTTAAAAGGATGGAATGGTTCAGTAGGAAGTGTTCAATCATTACCCGCAAGTTATTTATGGGCAGTAACTTATCTGGACAACAGAAAACAACCAATGAAACAACAAGGTTCTGTAACACTGGTAAGATAGCACCGGCGACCCATGCAGCATCGCCGGTACTTTATAAATTACTGATTATCAATTGTAGCCTCTACAACAGCCTGCACATTCGTTGGCAATGCAGATAAGATATCATAACCGCTTGCAGATTCGATAGCATCTACAGAAGTGCGGTAAGTTTTCCAATCACTGTTTGTTGTATTAATATTAGGAGTATTCACCGCTATCACACGGGTAGAAGTAGTAATACGGGCCAGATCTCCATTTCCGTTAGGAATCACTACCACCACTTTCCAGATATTTGAAGGAACGGTTACATGACCACCGTCTATGGTATTGGCAGATCCATTAGACCCTGTACCACCTGTGCCATAACTACCCATTACAACATATACTTCATTACCGGCAGATACAAGAGTTCTCACATACTGCTCCATATTATTCCAGGTTTGCTGATTATTCTGCGGAGCCTGCGGAATCATATTGTCCATCAGGAAGGTAGCACTATTGGCCGCAACAGAAGAAGTACGGTCTCCCGAAGGGCAATTATGCCCTCTGTCGAAACCAGAGCCTGAATAAGAAGTGCTGCCCACCTGGTACCAGCTACCGGGCAGAGTTACATCCGCACGGAAATCGTCCTGCCGGTCAGTACTGCCAATATCTGAGGAATTAATGTGCCAGCTTACCCAGTTAGGCGTACCCCGCACGCTGTTGTAAGAAGAGGTATAGTAAGTTTTGTCCATCAGGTAGTTGGTGTTAAAAACAACAGAAGTTGAAGCATTACTTGGATTCCCCATTAACAGATTGCTGTTGTCGCCGGTAGTACCACCGCCGCCGCCGCCGGTGCCTGTTGTAACAGTAATATCATCAATGTTGATACGGTTGGTACCACCACTGATTTTACGGATAGATAAACGATAACTGCCGGTTACAGAAGCTGTAAAAGTAGCAGTTTGAAGAGAGGTGGTAGAAGTAATGGTACTGCCCACCTGGGTGTAGGAAGATCCACTGTTGGTAGAGATCCACAGTTGCCAGGTACTGCTACCGTCACTCCCGAAAATACCATGCGAAATGGTGATAGTTGTAGCACCTCCAGTCGCATCAAAGTTCATGTTTACAATACCTGTGTTCCTGATACGTAAGGACTGTGTACCGTTTTTAAGATCGGTAGATAAATTGCCGATCAGGGCGTCATTCAGGCTCCAGCTACCGCTGCTGAGTGTAACGTTTCCGGTAGCATAAGCGGTTTTTGTACCGGATTCAAAAGTTTCTGATAATGTAGTGGTTAATTCTGTTGTAGCTTTCCGGGGTGTTTGATCGACAGAATTTGCGGAAGGTGTTATTGCATCTTTTTTACATGATGCGAAAATGGCTGCTGCACACAGCACAAACAGGATTTTTTTAGTGGCTCTCATATAAATGGGTTTTATGAGCTCCTAATGTATGAAGTATACCTGCAGTACGCAGTCAGAAAACGAGAATTATTATAAACTTAAAATTGGCGTTATATTACCTGTATGCTTCGCCCCATTGACAACTATTTTTTACAAAAAGAAGAACCAGTAAGAAGTTGCTTACTATTTTTAAGAGAACATATCCTTAAACAGGATGTTAATATCTCGGAAGCCTGGAAATACGGTATGCCGGTTTACTGTTATAAGGGAAAGATGTGCTGTTATCTCTGGGTACATAAGAAATATCAGCAACCTTATATTGGAATCGTAGAAGGAAAATTAATAGATCACCCGGATCTGATTGCGGAGAAAAGAGCGAAGATGAAAATACTACTGCTGGACCCTTCCAGAGACTTACCTATTGAAACAATCAACCAGATTCTGACGGCAGTAATTATGCTTTACCGGAACTAACGGAAATACTTACGTCTTACCGGAATGATTAAATACCGTTTCCAGCTGTTATGATGCATATGTTTCTGGTACACCATAAATGCAAATACAATCAGGATACCGGCAATACCTTCTCCAAACACAACCATATTCACTCCCATATAATGAGCAAGGAAACCTATCAGCAAACTACCAATCGGTAAGATCCCCTGGTAAGCCATAATATAATAACTCAATGTTCTGGCACGCATTTCTGAAGAAGCATGCATCTGTATATAGGTATTGATAGCAGAGTTCTGCACCATCAATCCGATACCAGTGATAGCAGTTGATGCCAGCGCCAGGAACAAGGTGGAGGATACAGACAATGCAATCAATGCAATAGCGAATATAGTACCCGATACAATTGTAAGTGTGTTCAGATCTTTGCCAGGCCGCAGTTTAGCCATATACACAGCGCCAATCAGTGCACCAAAACCGGCAGCACTTTCGAACCAGCTGAAAGTAGTAGCATTTCCCTGAAATACATCTTTAGCAAATACGGGTAACATCGTTGTAAAAGGAATCACAAGCAGGCTGGATGCTCCCAATACCAGGATCAGCGAAAGCAGATCGGGTGATTCTTTCAGGTAATCATATCCTCTGCGGAGATCTATCCAGATATTTTCTTCAGATCTGGCAACAACTGTAATATTCAGCTTCATCATCAGCAAACAACAGATCACAGCTATAAAACTCAGAAAGTTGATTATGAAACAAACATCTTCACCAAAAGAACTCAGTATGATACCAGCAAAAGCAGGACCTATCAACCTGGCGGCGTTAAAAACAGATGAATTCAGCGCTATTGCATTGGGAAGGTCTTCATTGTCGTCTACCAGATCTATCATCAGAGACTGCCGGGCAGTGGTGTCAAAGGCATTAATAACGCCTTGTACCAGGCTAAGAAGTGCAATCCAGGCTATGCTGTAATAGTTTAACCATACCATTCCCGCCAGCACGCCTGCCTGTATCATCAATGCTATCTGGGTGATCTTCACCACCCGGAATTTGTTATGCCTGTCTATGAAAGTACCAACAAAAGGAGACAATATGAGGGAGGGAATTAAACTCAGGAAAGTAACTAACCCAAGTAATAAGGCGGATCCTGTAAGCCGGTACACTAACCAGCTGATGGCAACTCTTTGCATCCAGGTTCCTATAAGAGAGATTGATTGTCCTATGAAGTGTAAGCGAAAATTATAATGTTTAAGTGAACGAAAGAGTGACATTGTATTAAAGTAAATTAGTAAAGTAACTTTACAAAGTTAGGGGTTTTATGTATAATAGCCAGGCTAAAAATTAATTTTACTTGTTAAATAAATGTAAAGTAGCTTTGCTAATATTGTGTAAATAAATATGTCATCTACAAATACTTATGAGGTAGCGGCCTCATTACGGAGCACTGTCACACGTCTTATCAGGCAACTGCGAAAGCAAAACATTTCATCTGACTTTTCCAATGCAGAACTGCTCACAATGGGACTACTGGATCAACATGGTAAGTTATTACCTTCAGAACTGGCTGAAATGGAAAGAATTTCTGCCCAGGCTATCTCCCAAATTGTGAACAGGCTGGCAGAAGCAGGATGTGTAGATAGGGTGGCAGATGAAACCGACAGGCGCAAACTGGTTATCTCCCTGACAGAAACAGGTACCCAACATCTGATTGAAACCCGCCGGATCAAAGAAGAATGGCTGGTTAAAGCCATGGACCACCTCTTCTCTCCGGAAGAACTGGTACTGATAGAAGCATTCCTCCCCCTCTTGCAAAGACTTGCAGAATATAATGGCTAAGTACAAGCCTATTCCATTTTAATAATATGCATTAAATTATTTATATTTGTTTATAGAGTTGATCATTATACAGGCCCGCTCCTAACTATGTGAATGATATGGCCTTTGACAGTAATTCCTAAATAGAAAAACGTTTATACCCTTATCTATGAGAAAAGTATGGTTATTGATCATTACTGGCTGTATTATGAATACAGCAGATGGTCAAATACTGACGAAGATAGCAGATAGTATCAGGATAAAAAATGGCATTCCGGAAATGAGTTATGCTATAATAGGCCCTACCAGCATCCTTGAATTACATACCAGTGGTCATCACAGGATAGACGATCCCAATACCAAAACACAGTCAGATATAAGGGACCTTTTTCATCTTGGTTCCAACACAAAAGCAGTTACTTCATTTATTGCGGCACTCCTTGTGGAAGAAAAAAAGATTAACTGGGATACCCGTTTCTTCGAGCTCTTTCCTACATGGTTATCAATGTCCAATCCGGCTTATGAGGATATTACCCTGGGAGATCTCCTGTCGCACCGGGCAGGCATACCTGCTTATACAGAAGGATCAGAATTTGCCGTACTTCCTATGTATGAAGGAGAAAAAGAACAACAGCGGAAAGAATTTGTGCAGCATGTATTGAGAAGTACACCACTGGGGCCCATCGGACAATCATATCATTATTCCAATGCAGGATATTCACTGGCAGCAGTAATGCTGGAAAAGGTGTCCGGCAAAACCTGGGAAGCTCTTGTTACAGACGTTATTGGTGAGCAACTGGGCATGCGGTTCAAATTCGGATGGCCTAATTCAAATAAGGATACAACACAACCTTTTGGACACTGGGTAGAAAACAACCGGATCAGGGCATTATTACCGGACAATCCTTACAAATTAAACCTTATCCAGCCGGGCACAGATCTCAGCATGCCGGTAACAGATTATGCCAAATTTGTACAACTGCACCTGAATGGATTGCTGGGGCAGGATAATGAACTGAAAGCGGATACTTATAAATTTATGCACTTTGGCCTGAAAGATTATGCAATGGGCTGGAATAATGGTCTGATAGGAGAAAAAACAGTTTCTTTTCATATTGGATCTGCAGGCACCTTTTATACTTATGCTTTAATAGACAGCGCGGAGAGAAGAGCCTATGTGATTATGATGAACTGTGCACATCCACTCGCAAAACAGGCAGCTACCATCTTCATGAATATCATGATGAAAACCAAAGTGGCTGATTAAATGATTACATATCTCCTTCAGAGACCAAAATTAAAATAGCCTGTATCGGTCTTCTGATACAGGCTATTTTTTTGTAAAAAAGTTTAACAATTCACCTTACTTGATCGCCTGTAATAAGTTACAGAATTCAAGTTTTTCATCGGACGTTAAGAAAACATTGGCTATTGTTTCATTAATCAAATCGCTGGTAAGCGAAAACTCATCGTACAGATCATGTTGCTCAACGCCATACTTTTTTGCTGTAGAAAAACGTACAGCAACAAGGATGTCTTTTGATGGTACTTTCTTTTCAACTAACAGCGGTCTGATAGAATATAACATTTCATTGTTAGCTGTTTCTATCTTTTTCCGGTAGTCTGTTTTGTTCCTCTTCGTAAAAAAATAACTGGTTACGAGAAAAACAATTAAAGAAAGTAACAATCCAATAATTGCTGTTAAAACAGTGTTGTTTTGTAATTGTTGCGTCATAGGTAAAAAGGTAAAGAACTCTTTAATACATTAAAAATATACACAATGTATGTACAAACTGTTTTATAAGAATTATATTTTTGGATGCAATATAGATGTTTTTCTATAGCAGAAATTTAACTACCTGGTTATCAATACACGACAGTATGGTGTTATCACTGATAAGTGTCACACATTATTTAATAAATGAGTACTTATACTTCACTTAAAGTTATTTTTTGTATTCCACAACAATCATCACCGGGAAGTGATCTGAAGGCTCCCTGGCAGTATATTTCTGCATAGAAACTTCTTTCGGAAAATTGCCGGTATTTGCAGTACTGTTATCCTCATTTTTATTCCGGTAGGTATCCGTCAGCACCCCGTATTTTTCCACCTTGAATTGTTTAGTCAGGAAGATATGGTCTATGCGACTATCTGTTTTACCATTAACATTAAAGGAGTTGAATGTACCGTTCAGTGCAAATCTGAAAGCAGCAGTTTCATAGGCATCTTTTAATATGCCGGAGTTATTGATCAACGCATAAGATTCATTGTTCTGATCAACGTTAAAATCGCCGGTTAAGATAACTGGAATATTTCCTGCCATCGCTTTCACTTTTGCAAGTACCAGTTTGGAACTTTCTGCGCGGGCCTGTACACCAACATGATCCATATGCAGGTTAAAGAAATAGAAGGTAAAACCTGTTTTAATATCACTGAATTTCCCCCATGAACAGATCCTTGGTAATACCGCATCCCATCCCTTGTTGGGCTTATCTGTAATAGTAGATAACCAGAAGTCCCCATTCTCCAGCAGCTTAAACTTTTCAGTGTTGTAAAAGATAGCAGAATGTTCACCCGCCTCTTTACCATCATCACGACCTACACCAATAAACGTAAATCCGGGCAGACTGTTTTTGATATCTCCCAACTGATGTCGCAAACATTCCTGCGTACCAAAAATATCAAATCCATGAAAGCGGATCATACCTGCTATTACCGGGTAACGCTGCTTCCAGCCATTGCCTTCTTCTTCATCGTCTTTATTATCATACCGCATGTTGTAAGTACCCACTGTTATCCTCTGCGCATCAGCAGCGGTGTAAGCCAGTAAGCCAAAACACACCACCCAAAAAAACCATCTTTTCATTTCTATTAAGTTTATTATGATTATAAAAGATAATACTTCCGCTATTGAACAATATTAATCTTTTTTTGTCCTACTGACATAGGGTTGTCACTTACCCTTCTTTTCTTTGTTATCAATAAAAACATACTACCATGGATATCATTAAAGCACTACTTAAAGAAATGGAACAGGAAGCTGAAACGACCCGTAAAATGCTTTCCATCATCCCCAACGACAAATATAGCTGGCAACCTCACCCCAAAAGCATGACCATTGAACAGCTATCCAATCACATTGCAGAATTACCATCCTGGGTTTCGATGACGCTGACTACAGATGAACTCGATTTCGCAAAGATCCCGTATACACCTGCAGGCATCAGTAATACTGCCGGTGTGCTGGAACTCTTCGAGAAATCATTTGTCGGGGGCAAAGCAGAACTGGAAAAGGCTACAGAAGCAGAACTGGAAAAGCCCTGGGTACTGCGTAATGGCGACTATATCATCAGCACATCCACCAAGGCAGAAACAATCCGGATGGCATTCTGCCAGACAGTTCACCACAGAGCACAGTTAGGAGTTTTTCTCCGCCTGCTGGACGTAGCTATTCCCGGTAGTTATGGACCAAGTGCAGACGAAGACAGCTCAGCATTTAAGGCATAAATAATTATCAGGACTGGCCACCGGTCAGTCCTGAATTTTTAAGTCGCAGGTTAAAGTGCCGGATTATATATTTGTATTACCTGCGCTCAATGGAAAATGAAACAAATAACATACAACGTAAAATCATCCATATAGATATGGATGCATTTTATGCATCCGTTGAGCAACGTGATAACCCTGAATACAGGGGCAAGGCAATAGTAGTAGGAGGCTCTCCCGAAGGCCGTGGTGGCGTGGTAGCAACCGCCAGTTATGAAGCCCGTAAATTTGGAATAAGATCTGCCATGCCATCAAAAAGGGCATTACAGCTTTGCCCGGAAGTTATTTTTGTAAGGCCCCGCTTTGATGCTTATAAGGAATCCTCCCGTAAGATCCGTGAAATATTCAGCCGCTATACAGACCTGATAGAGCCATTATCACTGGATGAAGCATTCCTGGATGTTACTACAGACAAATTGCAGATAGGCTCTGCCATAGAAATTGCCAAACAGATAAAACAGGCTATCAAAGATGAACTACAGCTAACTGCCTCTGCCGGTATTTCCGTTAATAAATTCGTTGCTAAAATTGCTTCTGATCTCAATAAGCCAGATGGCCTTACGTTTATAGGTCCCTCTGCGGTAGAAGAGTTTATGGAAAAACTACCGGTAGAAAAATTCTTTGGTGTAGGCAGAGTTACAGCAGATAAAATGAAACGGATGGGATTGCATACAGGAGCAGATCTCAAGAAATTATCTGAACAGGATCTTCGTCAGCACTTTGGGAAAGCTGGTGGTTTTTATTATAAGATAGTGAGAGGAATAGATACCCGCGAAGTACAACCTCATCGTGAAACCAAATCACTGGGCGCAGAAGATACCTTTGCCTACGATCTCACTACTATAGATGAGATGAATGCGGAACTGGATAAAATAGCTAAAACAGTACATGAGCGCTTGTTGAAATATGGATTAAAAGGCAGAACCATCACTCTGAAAATAAAGTACAGCGACTTTAAACAGATTACCCGTAATCAGTCATTCCCTCACCCTGTTAATGCTTTGGATATTATCATAAAAACAACACAACAATTACTGCTGTCTACTTATCCGGAAGATAAAAAGATCAGGTTACTGGGTATTTCTCTTTCTAATTTTAATGAAGTAACACTCCCACCGGAGAATAAGAATGGGCAATTATCACTGTTCGATGATATGTAGTTTCAAACAGGACTCAGAGATTTTGTAATTAGAGTTACATCGTGCTTGAAGCCATGTTTTCTTTTTCAAGCATAAAAACTCAAATGCAGCAAGCATCCTCATTAAATTTAGATACTTGCAGGAGATGATGTTTTATTTAAACGCTGTCCTGTATAACGCGAACGGTCACCAGTAGTTGGCCGGCATGCCGCATAGTATGTTCTGCGGCATGAAACAGTAAGCCCATTACAGTAGAAGGTAGTTGTTTACGACCTACTGTTCGTGCGTCCGTTAAAGTTTGTTCATCTGTCATTTTTAGTTTCGCTATAGCAGCTGCTATCTGGTCATCAAATTTATTTAATAACAGTCCCACGGATAACAACTCATCAGGCTGTCCTTCTGCGGCCAGGTATGCCAGTTGTTGATCAGAAAGCGCATGACCGGCAGCATAAGTCAATAAGCGGTCAAGTACGCCGGCCATATGCTGCAAATGAAATGCAACAGCCGCCACTCCGGCCGGTCGAAGCCAGAGTTGTGCATCAGAAAAATCAACCAGCAGTGCATGGATCTCTTCCTGTGCCTGCAATAATGTATGTGCTACGGGTTGCAGCAATGGGGAAATACCATCTACTGGTCCCCGCATCCATACTTCTGGCATATTAGTATGATTTTAATTTTAATACTACATGTTTAATATTTTGCCTGTTGTAGGTATAGGTAATATGTAGTAAGCCGTCTTTTGTCTGGATAACCGCCGGATAGCTGAATTCACCTTTGGGTTGTTTTTCCAGTTCATATACATCCTTCCAGTTTTCACCATCTTTAGAAACGGCTACACGAAGTTCATTACGACCATCAGACCAATCCGCTCCCATTTTAGCCGGATTATAGATCAATACCTGCAGTCCGTTTTGGGTTGTTACGGCATCAATACCTGAATTGGGGTTCATGATGGTTTGTTTTGTGAGCGGAGTCCATGTTTCGCCATTATCATCAGAGAATGTTTGTACTATCACATTTTGCCGGCTTCTGCACAACAGCTGCAACCGGTTGCCCGGCTGGAATAATGCAGCAGGCTGGATTACACCAAAGGTATCGCAATCTATAGCCACTTTCCGCCAGTTATGCCCGCTACTGTCTGACAATTCCACGTGGATATGCCATTGTTTTTCGTCTTTACTCTCAGTGCTGGAGGGGTGCAGGATATTTCCACTGGCCAGTTGTACCGGTTTATTCTTGATAGGGCCCAAAATCCCATCAGGCAGCTTCTCTTCTTTCGACCAGGTACGACCTTTATCAATACTGTATTTCATCAGTCCCCACCACTCCCTGGGAGACGGACCTACTTTATAGAACAGCAACAGTTTATTAGCCCTGGTGGTGATCAATACCGGGTTCCAGGCAGCATAGCGTATTTTTTCATCTATAATCCCTGTAGCTGCAATAGCAGGAGCAGACCATTTACCCTTTGTAAATACGGATGTATAGATACATACATCAGGAGCACTTTCCCGGCTGCCACCAAACCAGGAAGCCACCAGCTGGCCACCAGGCAGTTGAGTAATAGTAGATGCGTGAGCGGCAGGCACGGGAGGATGCTGCATCAGAAATTCCTGCTTTACAAGACTGGCAGTTGTTTGCGCCACGGAGGACATTAAACTGCCTGTTAAAATACACGACAATAATACTTTTTTCATAATCTGCTTAAATAGACAAGGCCACAAAGATAACGATGTCTCGCATTGTTATCTTTGTGGCCTTGTTCCCATCTAAATTATAAATCCTGCCTTATTATCTTTTTATATTATCAAGGTTGTGGTACATCCCAGAATATTTTCGCATCCCGGGTATCTTTTGCTTGTACGTCCTTGTAACTGGAGTTGTAAGAAATTTCACTTGCAGGATATCTAAATCTGGAAGGTGCACTTTCATATCCTGAAAGGGTAGAAGCATATGTTTTAGGGAACTTAGGATAATCAGTTCTGCGGGTTTCTGCCCATGCCTGAGGAGTTTGCGTGAATCCAAAATATAACCATTTCTGGTTCCATATCTTTTCCAGTTTCTCCTGTGTTGTACCTGTATACGCAATTGTTGGCTGGGCAATAAATGCGTCCACGTCAGCAGTAGATGGCTGTGTCAGAGCTTCTGCCTTGTTTGGATTCAGGTTATACATGAAATATAGAAATGCAATTGACTGACGAATACCTAATTCATAGTACTGTTGGGCCGATAATGAGCTTCCGACAGTACCCCAGCGTTCTACAGCTTCTGCCAGGAGGAAGTTAACTTCAGGAGCACTCATCATCACACCAGGTATCTTAGAGTTATAACGGTAAGTGGTAGAATCGAGAGTAGAAAAGGATGTAAGACTATCTAGCTGCGTTGTGCTACCCCAGTCGGCAGGCATTGCCCTATAAGTTTTATTTGGAATGAAAGCCTTGTTATCATCAGTTCTTCCAAATTTATCAAACATAAAAGGAATACGAGGGTCATTTGCAGGCAACATCAATGTATTCAGCATATAATCAGGTGCTGCATATGGCATTTTCAGGTCACCAAATGCGCTCGACAAATTATCCGTATAAACAGTTGTCTGCATCAGAAGTACATCCGTATTACCTGGATTATAATTATCTCCTACTCTATTACCATCTATCAGCAGGAATTGTTGATCCTGAGCTAATATCTGCTGTACAGCAGCTTTTGAAGTTGCTTCATCCACAAAAGAAGTACGCATCAGCAGACGTAATCTTAATGAATTTGCATATCTGCGCCATTTCACAATGTCACCATGATTCACATAATCCTGTACAGAAAAAGATGCCTTTGCACTGGAATTCAGGAATGCACTCGAAAAATAAGCCTGGCATTGAAACAACCCATTCATAATAGAATCATACAATTCTTTCTGACCATCGAACTTTGCATTGGTGATTGTATTCGATACGTCCAGACCGCCAGCTTCGGAGTAAGGAATATCTCCAAACATATCAACCATTTGTGAAGCCTGATCTAGTAACAAGGTGTACGCTGCCCAGGTAAATATCTCCACGTTTTCCTGCTCTGCACCTTGCGGAAGCGCATTATACAAACGCATAATAGTCCGGTATTGTGCCATAGGGCCGGAGCCAGAGTTATAATCACCCTGGTTATTTGTAAAGTTATTGGGAACGTAAAAATCATTCCAGCGTGACTGTACATAACCATCTGTCTGGCGGTATACAAACTGATCGTTAACACCAGTAATACTCTGGCTGTATACCCCGGTTTGAAGGAATTGGAGTGTACGCATATCCCAGTACTGGGGCCTAACCCTGTTATTATCCATCATACCCGAAAACAGTTTTTCAATGGTAGGATTGGTAGTTTTATCAGGATCGGTATACATATCTTCCAGTTGTTTCTTACAGCTGGACATAGCAACTGCCAGCAGAAGAACACAACCTATATTTCTCACTAGTTTTTTCATATAATAAAGTTTTTACAGATCATTTGTTTTTTCTTAGAAACTGGCATTTAAGCTAAACCCAAAACTGCGGGTAGCACCGGTAGACCCTTCATCAATCCCCTGTCTCATCCAGCTACCACCCAGTGGAGCTTCTGGATCCAGGTTCTTCATTGTTCTATAAACATACAGCAGGTTTCTGCCAATCAAAGAAACGCGAAGGTTCTGTAAATGCAGTTTGTTCGCAAATGATTTAGAAACATTATATCCCAATACAAGTTCGCGCAACTTAATATAGTTGTTCTTGTATACAGCGTGCATACCATCACCAGTTTCACCCCAGTTGGATGCATTCATGTAATAAGTAGCAGCCTGTATAATCTTGTCGTTTTTAGTCCCGTCGGCTTTAACCCCATCTACAATCACACCATCATGATAAACAGTAGCACCACCCGGAGCAGTACTGTTATGGCTATCCAGTTTTACAAAGACACCTGCAGCATTTACATAATAAGGAATACCACCATTATCAGCATCTCTATACTGCATTGTGCTCTTATACATACCGGCACCATATTGATATTTCTGCGGAGTAGAAACGATTTCACCACCAAAACGATAATCCAGCATAAAGTCCAGGAACAGGTTATGATAAGAGATTGTATTCGAGAATCCACCAACGATCTTTGGCAATACGTTACCAACTTTCTCATATTTGGTGTTATCAAATTGCATTATCCCATCACTGTTGATAATATCATTCCCTTTTGCATCTTTTACGCGGGGGAAGATATAGATGTTACCGATTGGCTGTCCTACTTCTGCTACAACATGTATGGATTGCTGATCGAAGTCTTTAAATACGATCTGGTTTACACCGGGAGCCAGTTCTTTTACACTGGAAGTGTTGAAGGCAAAGTTCAGGCGGGTGTTCCATTTAATTTTACGGGATACCGGGGTAGCATTGAAAGCTAATTCCAGACCTTTACTTTGCAGTTTTCCCACATTCGTGATCCTGGTAGTAGCACCATTACTTGCGGCAACGGCTAAACGCATTAACAGATCAGTAACCACGCTGTTGTAATAGGAGATATCTACACCAATCAGGCTATTGAACATTTTTGTTTCAATACCAAATTCGGTCTCCGTTTTCTTCTCAGACCGGAGGCTCTCGTTTCCGTAAGCGCTTTGTGGGATTAATACAGGAACAGAACCAGTAGTTGTTGGTAAAGGACGTTGTGTATAAGTTACGTTAGACTCAAATGCTGGAGGCGCATTACCCACCAGACCGTAAGAAGCACGTATTTTTCCGTAGTTGATAAACCTTGGCAGATGAAATGCTTCTGTCAGGATGAAACTCGTATTAACAGAAGGATAGAAATAGCTGTTATTTGCAAGAGGTAATGTAGAAGAGGTTTCCTGACGTGCAGTACCTTCTAAGAACAGGAAGCCTTTATAGCTCAGGTTCAGGATACCCAGATAAGCATACTTTATCAGACCACTACGTCTTTCAGAAGTAGACTGCTGGTTGTATGAGTTGTTGATACTAAACCAGTTTGCAGTAACCAAACCACCGCTGGTAGTAGAGCTCTGATCACTGAAAGTTTCTTTACGTGTCTGGTAACCACCGCTGATAGAGTATCCGAAATTCTTCATCGGATCGTTCGCGTAGGTCAGTAACACATCTCCGTATGTAATGCTGTAACGACCTTTGGCAACACCATAAAGACCAGTACTGTTGGTTACATTGAATGCAACAGGAATTGTGTTATACTGACGGGTTTCTGTATTCAGACTGGTAAAGTCATTACCAACTCTCGTACGGAATTTCAAACCTTTTGTTATGTCAACGTTTAAGGTAACACTTGAGAGCAAACGATCCTGCTTTTCAGTTTCATTGTTACGCAACTGGTCCCAAACGAAGTTAAGCGTCTCATATTTGGTACTATAAGCCAGTGCTTCGTCCGGATTCAGCTGAGTGTTATCATAAGGAACATATTTATATCCCTGAGAGGTTTTGTATTTATCAAATACAACCGCCATATCTTCTGCACGGCTAAAGAAACCACCAAAAGAGTTGAAAATGTTCATCATCTGCATTGGTCTGTTAACGATCCTGGTATTTACATACCCACCTACTACGTCCAGACTGATTTTGCTATGCAGTTTGATTGTACTGTTCAGGTTAAATGTATTACGCTGCTGAGCGCCACCTATCTGGATACCTTTGTAATCACTGCGGGTATATGAGAAACGGTAGTTCGCCTTATCATTCATATTCGAAAGGGATACATTCAAATTTGAATTGTATCCCTTCTGGAACATTTGTTTAAAGTTATCGGGTTGTGGTGAATAAGGATGCATTGAGCCATCCCACCAGGGAACCATCTGGCCATCCATTTTTGGCCCAAACTGCGCATAAGCGTTAAAGTTAGGGCGAACCGTACCATCAGTACCTACTGGTACCCAGCCATCTGCGCGTGCTTTGACAGACACATTATCAGATCTGCTGTAACCAGGTCCGTAAACATTCTGGTACTGGGGAGCGAAAGCAACTCTTTCCGCAGTAGCTGAGTAGTTTACGTCAACACCTAATCCCCGGCCTTTAACACCTTTTTTAGTAGAGATTACCACAACACCACTAGATGCATCTGAACCGTATAAAGCGGTAGCACTCGCACCTTTCAATACTGTTAAACTTTCGATATCCGTAGGGTTGATATCAAGGATACCATTACCACGGATACGGGAATCCTGCCAATAACCATCGGAGTTACCACCTTTACCTCCGGTTTCATTATTGTTCCTGATCTGTACACCATCCACTACGTATAATGGTTGTGTGTTATAGTTCAGTGAGTTAATACCACGGATCTGAACGTTCACCGCACTGGTAGCACCACCTGGAGCGGTGGTGATTTTAACACCAGCTGCCTTACCATATAAGGCAGAGGCGAAGTTGGTGTTACCAGAAGCATTGATCTGTTCAGAGGTTATAGTACTAACCGCATATCCCAGGGCTTTTTGTTCCCTTTTGATACCCAGTGCCGTTACAACAACTTCACTCATCATTTTTTCATTAGGCTGCAGGGTAATGTTAAGTGTGGTTTTGCCGGCCACAGGAATTTCCTGTGTCTTGAAACCAACATATGATATTACCAGTACGGCATCATCAGGAACACTGATGGTGAACGCACCATTTTCATCTGTAGTTACCCCTTCTGAGGTTCCTTTGATCTTTACCGAAGCTCCGATCAGTGTTTCACCTGTCTGGTCTAATACTTTACCTGTTATTTTAACAGCGTTAAGTCTTACTCCCGCAGGCATTATCACGATAAGGTTATTAGCCAGTTCCTGGTAAGTATACCCGGAATTGTCCAATATCATATCCATCACTGTAGAAATCTGTGCGTCCTTTACAGAGATATCCAGTTTGTTATTACTGGGGATATTCCTGTTGCTGAACATAAAACGGTAGTCACTCTGACTTTCTATAGTAGAGAGTACCTGTTTAAATTCTGCGGAACGGAGATTCAGTGTGATCTTGGTTTGAGAGGAAACATTAGCATTCACATTCAGATTCATTAAGAGAATGAATCCAAACGTCAATTTCATAATTAGCAATGGCTTTAGGAGCCCGTATGGGATCTTTACGCCCCTCGGGCGTAGGAAAAAATTCATAACTTAGATGTTAAAGGTGATTAAAGTATTTATAGGTAATAAGGCATCTTTCCACGAAGATTATGATGAGTAATCCCCATGTTTTTTTTAGTTGTCGCTTTCTTCTCCCATAGACAAAATTTTAAACGTTAATACTTTGTTTCTGGTGAAATGAAAGGGCAAATACATAGGTATTACATAGGTATTGGCATAGGATCTTCATCTCACTTTTCACGATTTATGAAAGGATATTTTTTACTGATTAATTACTTACTCCTCCCTCTTAGTATATTACTATCGTCGAATCTTCTATCCTGTAATTGAAATTCTCGGTCATGTGTAATGCATGCAATGCTTCTGCAATTGTTTCCCCCTCCAGTATTCCGGTAAATCTTAACTGCCTGGAACCTGTTGTGCTAAATCGGATGCTGATATTATACCACCGTTCCATTCTTTTTGCCAGGCTTTCGAAATCTTCGTCCTGGAACACCAGTTTATTTTGCAGCCATGATGTTTCCACAATCATAGTATCACGTTGCTGGAAATAAGTCATGGTTGTTAATGCAGGATATACATTTTTGACTGCCACCGACTTGGTTTTGGTCGAATCATGATTTACTGTATTATGCACGATCAGCTTCTGAGAAGGCTTCAGTACAATCCTTTCCGAAGGATTATCAGGTACTGTCACCTCAATAGCTCCCCTGAGCAATGTAGCCTCTGTAGAAGCCTCATTGGGGTATGATTTAATATTGAATGCTGTGCCCAGTACCTTTATATTCATATTTTCGGTATGAATGATAAAAGGCTTTTCAGCATCTTCATGTACATCAAAGAAAGCCTCCCCCGTTAAATATACTTCCCGGCTCTTTTCCGGGAAACTTTTAGCATATTCAAGTTTACTATCTGCATTTAAGGTAACCCGGGTACCATCTTCCATAATGAAAGTGGACTTTTCACCCTTTGCCGTTGACTTTGCAATCAATGTGCTGCGGTTACCGACATAAAAGAACACTGCACCTGCAGTAATCAGTAGCGCTACCGCGGCAGCTACTCCTGAAACCCAGCCAAGTCTTCTTACCCTGCCAACAGGTTCCATGAATGGTTCCATCTCTGCAATACCAGCCTCTTTCTCCAACTTATTGATGCGTGACTGCACATTCTCAAATAACTGCCTGCCATCAATATAGTCGTGATGATTCTGAGCCCAGTACATGCGGAACAGCTCATACTGTCTGGCGAAGACAGTATCCTCACTCATGATATGTTGCAGTTCCTGGCCTTCTTGCGGTGAGATGTCACCTGCCAGGTCCTTAATAACAATTTCAAAAAAACGTTCGCTCATTGTCCGATGGAATAACCCTTTGTATATAGGACAACTTTTAAGAGGCGATATGCGTACAAGCTTTAAAAAAAAATTTAACATATACATCGGGAACCTAATTACTCATAAATATTAACAATATAAGCAATGTGGTAGTTATATTATCTGGAGCCGTGTTTCCTTTCTTTGTCAGATAGGGATCCATGGCTTTTGTCATCTTTTTCATGGCACGCATCATTTGTGTATGAACCGTGCGGGGAGAAATGTTCAGAATTTCAGCTACTTCCTTGTATTTCATGCCGTTCTCTTTGATCAGCCGGAAAATAATCCCGCATTGCTTTGGTAAGGATGCAATTGCCTGATCCATTTTGAAAAGCAGCTCTTTCTTTTCTAGTTCCATCTCGGGAGAGGCACTGTTTATGAGCTGAGATCCCCCTGAATGATCGTCAATATTGACGATTTGCATGCTGGAAAAGCGCTTATTATAGTTCAGGGCATGGTTCTTAACTGCAATAAAAAGATAGGTTTCTGGCTTCAGAACCTGCCTCATCTGTGCCCTGTCCATCCAGCATTTCACAAAAACATCAGAAACAATCTCTTCTGCAACTTGTTGATAATGAACATACAATGTGCAAAATTTAATGAGTTTGGGGTTTAATTCATGGAATAAAACCTCAAATGATTTAGAGTCGCTATCAACAGTGATGCGCTCCCATAGATCATTTATATTAACCTCTTTTTGCATTCTAAATTTTCATTATATTTCAGACGGCAATGTAATAAAAGTATATGTCAAATAAAAATAATAAATCTTTCTGGATTAATTATTTATAATATATATTATCTACGATAAACAATGAAAAAGAGATATATAAATGAAAAAAAAGAGAAAGGGCGATATGCTGAAATACAACATATCGCCCTTTCTCGATTTATTTCTTTTCCCTATCTCCTTTCCCCGTTCTCCATTGTCATGATATCCCTGTCAAAAAGATACAAACCACTTTTATCATCCCCTATCAGCTCCAGCTTGTCATTACACTCCCTGGCCAAACGCTCTTCTTCAATTTGTTCATTTACATACCATTGCAGAAAATTATGCGTGGCATAGTCCTTTTCCTGCAAAGACATATCTACCAGCTCATTAATCCCTTCACTCACTTTTACCTCATGGGCAAACAATTCTTCAAAAGCCTGTTTCAGGGAAACGAAAGTTAACACCGGTTGTTTTAATGCCGGCACAATGGCAAAACCTCCCCGCTCATTAATATAGTGGATCAACTTCAGCATATGCATCCTTTCTTCGTCACTATGTTTAAAGAAAAATTTAGTAACTCCTTTTAAACCAGGCTGTATGTCGGCCCAACTACCCATTGCCAGATAGGCCTGTGAGGATTGCGCTTCCATTACTACCTGTACATTCAGTGCTTCCTGCATTCTTTGTGATAACATATATTCGCGTTTTTTAGGGTAAAGATATGAACGTCATAAATTTAGCTAAATAATTACTACTTTAGGAAATCTTCACGGCTGGGATTAAACACGTCTATCAATACTCCCGCTTCCAGACAAATAACCCCGTGTACTGTATCCGGAGGTACATAAAAAGCATCTCCTGCCCTGAGCACCTTCTTTTGTCCGTCTATCTGTACTTCAAAAGCTCCACTTTCCACATGAGAGATCTGGGAATGATAATGTTCATGCAGCATTCCCACTGCTCCCTGTTCAAAATCAACTCTTACCAGCATCAGGTGTTCATTATATGCCATTACTTTGCGGCGAATACCCGGATCTGGAAATTCCCATGTAATGTCTTTATCCTCAATAAATATGGCAGATTCTTTTCCCATGGTCTAATTATTAAAAAAAGCCGCCCCTTGGTCGGAAGCGGCTTTCTATAAAGGTGAATATACTATTAGTTAGGTAATATTTCAGCCAGTTTCTTGTCCAATGCTTCCCCTCTGAGATTCTTGGCAACAATCTTACCCTGAGGATCCAGCAGGAAGTTCTGAGGTACTGCTCTTACTCCATACAGCTTGGCTACTGCATTATCCCAGAATTTCAGATCAGAAACATGTGTCCATGTCAGATTATCTTTATTGATAGCCTTTAACCAGGCGTCACGGCCGGTCGACTGATCAAGGGATACACTTAATATAGTGAACTGTTTGGATTTGTATTTATTGAAGGCTGCTACTACATTCGGATTTTCTGCACGGCAGGGACCACACCATGAAGCCCAAAAGTCAATCAGTACATATTTACCCCTGAAATCTTTTAAATTCACAGGCTTGCCCAATGTATCATTCTGTGTAAACCCAGGTGCTTCTGCTCCTATGGACGTATTTTTCCAATTAGTTATCAGGGTAGCATACTCTTTCCCTTTCCTGCTGCTTTTTACGTCAGGAGATAATTTGCCAAAGATGGAATCCAGTTCTTTCAGGTTGTCTGGTACACCACCGGCATAACGCTGCAATGCATCCAGACTGATGATAGATTTCGGATTTGCTTTTATATATTCCAGGTAAACTTTTTTCTCATCACTACGGATTGCCTGACTTTTCGCTTCAATACTTTTCTGAAACTCTTCCGTTTGACGGTTAGCTTCGGGAGTAGCCATATACTCGGCATACAGTGCCATATTCTTCGCTTCTACCGGCTTTAATGCAGTTGTCAGGCGCTGATTGTCAGCATTGACAGGAGAACCGCTAAATGTAGCCTTACCCAGTGAATCCGGGCTGTTCAGCGTAATCGTTCCTTTTTCTACATAAAAGATGATAGCATCCCTTTCATTGGGGTTAGGATTAGGCACCACATGCTGCAATATCAGCATGGCCTGGGTAGGACCATCTGTAATGCCCTTAAACTCGAATATACCATTCTTCAGTTCTACAGAATCCTTTACTTCTATACCATCATTACGATACCTCAGGAGGAGTTTTGCAGGGGCATTCAGGCTACCGATCTTACCCTTCAGCACAAAATCGCCCTTCTGGGCAAAAAGTACTGCGGGAAACAGCAGGAGAGAAAAAAGCAGTGTCTTTTTCATGTTGGTTCAGATTTTTTCGTTGTAGCTTAAAAATACCACAATTTAATGAAGTAGAACGTCCATCCATACAGGCACTCTCACCATTCATCCACCGTCTATTCAATGCCCAGGTCTTTCTGAATTTCTTCCAGTGAGCGCCCTTTTGTTTCCGGCATAATCTTCCAGATGAAGAGTAATTGCAACAACATCATCACGCTATAGAACACAAAAGAATAAAATCCACCATGTGCACTACCTTCCACAATTACAGGGAACGTCCAGGAAATAATAGCAGCCATAATCCAATGGGTAAAACTACCCAGGGAACCGCCTTGTGAACGGACAGAATTAGGAAATATTTCGGAGATAAACACCCAGATAACTGCACCCTGCGAGAAGGCAAAGAAGGCTATAAATCCAATAAGGTAGATGAGTACATTACTGTTAGCTGTATTGATATCCCTGAAAGCATAAGCAGTGAGCCCAAGAAATACAATCATACCAATAGAACCTATCAGCATCAGCGTTTTACGGCCAAACTTATCTATCACTGTCATAGCCAGCAAAGTAAACAACAGGTTGGCGGCTCCTATATACACGGGTTGCAGATAAGCAGCACTCTTGTCAAAACCTGCCATTTCAAAAATACGGGGAGCATAATACAAAATAGCATTGATCCCTGATAATTGATTGAACATCGCCAGCAATACTGCATACAACACAGGTTTCATATATCTTTTCTGAAAGAGAGATTCCTGATGAGCTTTTACAGATTCGCGGATGGCACGCACAGCACCGGGTACATCTTTTTCTTCCAGCTTGTTCATTACTGGTATCGCCTCTGCTTCCCGGTTGTTCAGAATAAGCCAGCGGGGACTTTCAGGAATCGTACGCAGCAAAATCCAGAACAGTCCGGCTGGAATTACCATGATACCCAGCATCCAGCGCCAGGAGTTATCACCCAAATCTACAAACAGGAAGTTGGTGAGATAAGCAATGAAAATCCCTCCCACAATATTCAGCTGGAAAGAACCAGCCAGCCGGCCTCGTAAATGTGCAGGAGCTATTTCAGAGATGTACATTGGGCCTACTACTGAAGAAGCACCTACTGCAATACCTCCGGTAAAACGGAAAAATACAAATAACAGCCATGTGGAAATGGAAGCACAGCCGATGGCAGACAACAAATAAATAATAGCGATGGTAAGTAGTACTTTTTTACGGCCATATATTTTTGCAGGTGTACCTACGATTAATGACCCAAGTACCGTACCAATAAGACTGGAGGCGACGGTAAAGCCATGCCAGAATGAGTTTAACAACCATAATTGCTCTATCGTTTTATCCGCGCCGGATATCACCGCCGTTTCAAAACCAAATAAGAAACCGCCTATCGCTGCGATTAATGCTATTCTAACAGGGTAAGAGAACATGTTTAAGGATTGATTGATGTTATTGTATGGAATATTCCGTGGATGTTACGTGGATCGTTTTAATGTTTATTTATCGCCGAAAAAATTAAACATAAAAAACTACATATACAATAACTGATTATATTTTCTCCTCTTATAAAAAGAAAAGCCAGTCTTTTCAGACCGGCTTCAAAAACTTTTTAACTTTAAACAAAAAGGTTAATACGGACTGTAGAAATCCAGTGTATAACCTGCCTGATTAGTGTAAATACCCAACTGTACACCGGAAATATTTAATGATGCTTTCATACCGGTAGCAAGGTACACACTATTGCCAGTAGCAGTGAAACCGTAAGAGCCAACTGAAACATTACTTGAATTGTAGAAAGTAATAGAAGAAGGTATCTGACCACTTCCGGAAATAGAGTAAGTCATTATACCCTGAGAAGTTTGGACATCACCCGTTAAAGGCCATGACGAAATAGTTAATGGTGCTTTAAGAACTTTGTGTGTACGGTGATTAACAACCGTAAAGCTGGACATTGAGAAAAACGTGCATACTAATGCAAAGGATAACAGTGCTTTCATTTGATGGGATTGTGGGTTGGGTTTAAAATTATATCATACTAAATGTATAATTATTTCTTCGTTTATGCTTAATTTATTTTGTCTGTTTTAAATCCATCTATAAAAAAAGGTTGGCCTTTAACAGACCAACCTTTATACAAGATCAAACAAAATTATTTCGATAATTCTGTAAATTCTTCTTCAGATAATTCGATGTTTGCAGCCGCCATATTTTCCTTCAGATGCTCCAATGATTTAGTGCCAGGAATCAGCAGAATATTGGCAGATCTTTTCAGTAACCAGGCCAATGCTATCTGCGATGTTACAGCTCCATGTTTAGCCGCTATTTTGTTAATCTTATCTGCCAGTTTATCCGGGCCGGAAGCAAGCGGATACCAGGGAATAAATGCCATATTACGCTTTGCAGTGTAATCCACAACCTCTTCCCATTGCCTGTTACCCAGATTGTATAAATTCTGCACAGATACAATAGGCAATATTTTCTCAGCCTGCTCTATCTGTGTAATGTTTACCTCAGATAAACCCACATATCTGATCTTACCTGCTTTCACAGCTTCCACTACAGGAGCAAGCGTTTCTTCTACCGGCACCTTCGGATCAAAACGATGCAATTGCCACAGATCTATTGTATCCACTTTCAGGCGTTTCAAACTACCTTCTATATTTTCGCGGATAAACGCCGGCGTTCCATTAGCTATCCATTGACCAGGACCGGGACGTTCAAAACCTCCTTTGGTAGCAATCACCACATCCTTTTTATAAGGATACAAAGCATCTGCTATCAGCACTTCATTGGTTTTAGGACCATATGCTTCAGCTGTATCAATAAAATTCACGCCTTGCTCAACAGCTTTTTGCAATACTTTTTTCGCATTCTCACGATCAGCTACATCTCCAAATACACCAGTTCCGGTTAACTGCATTCCTCCATAACCAAGACGATTGATTTCAAGCTGACCTCCTAATTTAAATGTCAACGATTGTTTAGTTTTCATCTTTAAGCAATTAAGTTTAAAAAATCCTTTCAGCTACTGCTGCATTATACATGCCAAAGGTTATTTAATTGCCCGTAATTCCTCATTACTAATTTTAAAGATAGTTCCATGACGGATGCCAGTGGGCAAACTGATCTTATCAGACACATCTTTCCAGTGTTCCAGATCTGTAGACATAATGGCACCATAACGATGATCCGTATACCGGTCAAAATACACCAGCCACTCCTTGCCCAATTGCAATGTTGTAGGACCTTCTGCCCAGTATTTCCCGGTAATGGGAATGCCAGCTTTGCTATAAGGACCTGTAAGTTTGTCACTGTATGCAAGTCGCAGGTTTTTCTGTGCCGGTTCTATCGTCTCATCCTTCATTACCATCATGAATTTTTTGCCTGCTTTTACAATAGTCGCATCAATCACATTAAATCCTGGATCGTACAAAAGTTGAGTGGGCGTATACGTTTTAAAATCTTTGGTGGTAACATAATACAACCTGTGGTTGTAACCACTCTCCTTTCCGGAAGCGGTTTCCTGGTATTTACCGGTAATAGTGGTAGCCCAGTAAATCATGTAGGTACCGGTTTTCTTATCATAAGTAATTTCAGGAGCCCAGCAGTTTCGTGCACCGGCTTCCTGGTCCATTACTGGCAAGTATTCCTGCTGCGACCAGTGAATCAAATCTTTTGAACTGGCATGTCCGATTCCCTTATCATTCCAGCTAACAGTCCATACCATATGAAACAGTCCATCTCCACCCCTGATGATACAGGGATCACGCATCAGTTTATCATTACTGACCGTAGGAGTCAGAAAGGACTGATCATTTTTTAAGGCTGTCCACTTATACCCATCTTTACTATAAGCCAGGTGTAGCCCGTCTTCACCATTTCCTCTGAAATAAGCAAACACATACACATTCTGCGCGGTAGCAGAAAATATGGTAATGAAGATGGCCAGTATACTTAAGAAACTTCTTTTCATGTACTAAAGTTACTTTTCAAAAACATATAATTTACCTTTTTGTGCCTGCACATCATATAGAAAAGTAGCAGGCAATGTAAGCGGTTGTACTTTTGCAGGATTCACAACAAGGGGTTGAGCAACAACAGGTGTCTGATAGAATGGATTAGGATTATCTCCTGAAGCTTCTTTCAGTGCCACACCAGCGGATTTCAACTTATTCGGCACACGCAGACGGCAGTTACCATCCAGGTTAGCTTTGATAATTAATTTCACTACCTGCCCATCTTTCCACTCAAGCTCCATAATTTCAAATCCTCCCCTGGCACGTAATCCTTTAATGCTTCCTTTTCCTGCCCATGCTGCCGGTAAGGCAGGTAATAATTGAATAGCCCCATCATAGCTCTGCATCAGCATTTCTGTGATACCGGAAGTACATCCAAAGTTACCATCTATCTGAAATGGAGCATGTGCATCAAACAGGTTGGTGTAAGTACCTCCACCTTTTTTACCTACAGGCATTAACTGGTTCGTGATTAATTTCAATGCATGTTCACCATTTAGTAAACGTGCCCACCAGTTTACTTTCCAGCCCATACTCCAGCCGGTAGATACATCTCCGCGTTGCAATAAAGTTGTATTCGCTGCACTGTATAATGCAGGTGTACGATAGGGAGAAATCTGTGAAGAAGGAAACAATCCATATAAGTGTGAGATATGACGATGATGATCTTCCGGATCATCGAGATCATGCAGCCATTCCTGTAGTTGCCCATATTGCCCTATCTGCATAGGAGGCAGACGTTTGCGGATCATTTTCAATGTGTCGGTAAACGCAGCATCCTTCTTTAATATTTCTGCTGCATTAATAGCCGCACTTAACATATCAAATACAATCTGGTTGTCCATTGTGGTGCCTGCATCAAAAGAAACTCCTGGTCTTTCTTTAGGTGCATTTTCAGGAGAAGTGCCGGGATTGATGACAAGCCATTTATGTGTAGGTTCTTCCTGTAAGTCATCTACAAAAAACATTGCAGCACCTTTGATGGCAGGATATACATCCGCTAAATATTTCTGATCTCCGTTATACAGATATTTCTCCCATAGATGCTGACTTAACCATGCCCCTCCCATACTCCAGATACCATGAAAAACTTTATCTACCGGCCCTGTGATACGCCACAGGTCTGTATTATGATGCGCTACCCATCCTCTTGCACCATATACTGTCCGTGCTGTTCCCTGCCCGGTGACAGACAACTCTTTTACCATCTGGATCAAAGGTTGATGCATCTCCGGCAGGTTGTCTTTTTCTGCCGGCCAGTAGTTCATTTCTGTATTGATGTTGATGGTGTATTTACTATCCCATGGTGGTAACATTTCACCATTCCAGATGCCCTGTAAATTGGCTGGTTGTCCGCCGGGTTGTGAACAGGAGATCAACAGATAACGGCCAAACTGGAAATACAATGCCACGAACTGCGGATCATTCACTTTTGAAAAATTCAGCAGTCGTTCATCTGTGGGCGCATTGGCAGCATCAGTTGTTCCCAGATCTATTTGCACCCGGTTAAAATAATGCTGGTATGCAGCTATATGTTCCTTTAATAATTGCGGATATGGTTTAGTTGGGAGATAACTTACCGCACGTTTTACAGCATCTGCACTCAAATCATGATAGTTCACATAATTAGTAGCGATGGAAATATAGATGAGCGCTGTCGTGGCATGACTAACACTCACAGCAGTATCGGTAGTGGAAATCTTTCCATCAGGGGTGGTGATTCTCGCAATACCATGAAAGTTCACCTTTCCTTCCACGCCTTCATGACTGCCAGTAGTACCATTCACTACAAGGTCTTTACCATTGGCCTTGATAGTAGCATTCTTCTGCGGTGTAGACAAGTAAGCATTAAAAGTCAATGTTCCCGGCTGACTGCTCGTTAGTCTTACAATGATACACTGTGCAGGAACAGAGGCAAAAACTTCTCTTTTATAATGCACCCCTGCTACAGTGTAGGTAGTGGTTGCTATTGCCTTTTCAATATCCAGTTCACGGTAATAATCTGTGTAGTTTTCATGACCGGGAAAAATGATGTTCAAATTGCCCACCGGCTGAAACATTTGCCCCATTGAGGTACGGCTCTGTATTTTTTGTCCTGCAATGTCCTGTGCTTCTTTCTGTTTGCCGGCAAAGATTAGTTTTCTTATTTCCGGTAATGCCGCCAGAGCATCGGGGTTATCATTACGATTAGGACTACCGGTCCATACGGTTGATTCATTCAACTGTATCCTTTCCATGCCGGGATTACCAAACACCATACCACCAAGGTGGCCATTACCAACTGGCAATGCGGCTGTCCACGTATCTCCGGCGGGCTGCCGGTACCATAACTTCAGGGGTTGTTGTGCAAATGTTTTCAGCGTGAGCAGACTCACGAACAGAAGGGTTAATTTTTTCATAAATGGAATTATTTCGGGTAAGCAGGGGACTCAATCCTGCTTACCTGTTATATTTTTCGTTTCATTAATAAACAGTATTATTCCGGATTATTTTTAATTGATAAATATTTCCGGAATAATAATTTCGACCTGTCAGTATTATTTTACACAATATAATTATCCTGCTATTTATTACTTAGCACCGGAATATTTTCCGGTTACTAGGCTAATTCATCAATGAGTACAACATCCCATGATTTTAATGATTTACCTACCTGTAATACACCTGTAGTACTAGCAAGGATTTGTTCTTCTCTCACAGCCATTGCCATCTGTTGCAAAGTATGCGCCTGTTCTTTTGTTGGCACTTCCGGACTGCCGGCATCTTTCCAGGAATGTACAGCATTTCCATTATCACGATCCAGTATTTCTACATTAAAGCGCGCATCAGGATGCACGTTTGTCAATTTTAAATTAAAGGCACGCTCTTCTCCCATATTCAGTATCTGCTCTGGAGCACCAGTTGGTACTGTCCTTATACCAGTCGGGTAATTATACACGATTGCAGTGATCCTTTTGGAATCTTTATGACGTGTTATTACAATCCCATCTTTATTATATAGCATTTCATCGCCCAGTAAATGCAGCAGACGATAAGCATGAAACGATGGTTTAGGAATACCCTGATTGTTCAACAATCCAACACCGCCATGAAAAGCATCACCAGCCCCGGTTTCATCATATCCATCTGTGAATGATGTATAAGCAAGAGAATCTACCAATCCTATACAATCTGCATTTACCCGGATGATATAAGCCGCTGCCGGTAAACTATCATGCATAACATCGCGGGGGCTTGCACTGGAATTCCATTCTGTCAGATGAATTTCTGCCTGGGGAAATGCACTCTTGCGTACCACTCCGTTCAACCATTGCAGATCTTTTAATGTAGCATCCACCTCTCTTGCCATACCAGCATCAGTTGGATAAGGATGAAGAGACACAAAATCCAATGCTAATTTTTCAGTAGCACAATAAGCCAGGAACTCTTCTATCCACGGGCCTTTACCATCAGCACCAAAACTGCTGGTAGCAGGGCCGCCTACACGCAGACGGGGAGAAACTGCTTTTATTGCCTGTACCGATGTTTTATACAGTTCAAAGTATTGTGCTTTGGTACCTTCCCACCAGTTGTGCTGATCCGGTTCATTCCACACTTCAAAATACCAGGTGCTTACCTCTTCAATCCCCCAGCGTTCTATACAATGTTTTGCAAAACCAGTCATCATATCGCCCCACTTAACTAATTCTGAGGGTGCCATTACGTGTGCTTTCCACCAGAACTGGGTGCTCTGACTGCCCGCTATTTCTTTTGGGAAAACACTTAACTCTACGAAAGGCTTCACACCTGATTTTAACATCTTATCGTACAGTTCATCTACATATTGCCAGTTGTATACTGTAGTTCCATTATTGCTTTTAAACACATACATGTCATCATGGAATATTCCATGACAACGGCTATATTCAAATCCACACTGTTTCTTGCTAAACTGTAACTGCTCCAGCCAGGTAGCACGTAATCCTTCACTTGCCCTGCCTCCACCTACAGTTTTACTCCAGAAATGAGTAAAAGGCTTCCCCGGTGCCTTCCCATCAATAATAATTGGTTCCCATAATGTATTTCCTTTCATCATCCCAGGCAATAGCGCAGTACCTGCAGCTGTAATAAATGCCTGCTTTAGAAAACGTCTTCTTTCCATGATATATATAGGGTTCTTTTAAAACTACTGTGCCTCATCCCTGATTTGCAACCGGACTGTTTTCCATAATTAATACCGCAGTACGGCATAGGAATAGTGCTGATTATTTAATACCAAAATATGCGAATAATATATTACAATGTTACAGCTTTTTCTGAAAGTTGCAAACGTTTGCACAAGTCATTGATAACTACTAACATATAATAGAAATTCACTACAGTTCCTAAATTACTTAATTCATTCAATAAATTCAACATATTTATCAACCTATTTGCAAAATATTTTACAATTGATTGATTTACAACAAGCGTACGATATTAAGTATTTCAAGTATCACTTATTTTAGAGTAGAATTACTTTCCTAACTGATCGATCAGCCCGGTATCAGATAATACGGATTCGGGACATATATTGTCACTTTGTCGCAGGATAAAAAACACTTTGCCAGATTCCCTGTAGTAATGACAGGAGGGGGCATGCAATTTGCTAATCCTATTAAAAGACTTTCCATGGAAAAACGAATACTGGGCATCATCCTCACATTACTAGGAGTGGCCGGTCTTATCCTGTCGGCTGTTAACTTCCTGAATAGCAGTGGTGCGGAGAGAAGTGTAAAGACAATTATCGTCTTCTCCATTCTCGGTGCTATCTTCTTCTTTGCGGGCATTGGCCTGATCCGGAATACCAAAGATAAACCATCCTGATAATGGTGTAGTTTTTGCGCACACTGCGGCATGAAGATTTTCTGGAACTATATGCGGCCCCATCGCTGGCTGATATTATTGTCAATGCTGCTGGCCGGAACGGGTCAGATCATGACAATGATAGACCCGATGATCTTTGGAAAGATCATTGATAATTATGCGCTACATCCGGATGGCAGACCGGAAAAAGAACTGGTAAAGGGTGTATCTTTCTGGCTGACCGTAGCAATAGCGGTAGCCATGGTGGCCAGACTGGCAAGGTCTCTCCAGGATTTCGTTATGCGTAAGATCGTACAGCGCTTTGGTATGCAGGTTTTCAATGATGGTCTCAAACAAACCCTCCGCTTATCTTTCCAGGAATTTGAAGAACAACGTAGTGGAGAAACTGTAGCGCTGTTACAGAAAGTGCGAACAGATACTGAACGGTTCATTAATTCCTTTATCAATATTCTTTTTTCTTCTGCTGTAGGAATTGGCTTCCTGATATGGTATGCTATCAATAAACACTGGGCGCTGGTGCCCGTATTCTTTTTTGGTGTAGTAGTTCTGGGAACACTTACCGGGATGCTTAGCCGCAAAATGAAAAAAATCCAACGGGCCATCAACAAAGAAACACTGAAGATGTCCGGCTCCATTACAGAGTCCCTCCGGAATATTGAACTGGTGAAAAGCCTGGGATTGACATTCCCCGAAATACGCCGCCTGCGCACCTTTACGCGAAATATTTATGATCTGGAAATGACGAAAGTAAAGCAGGTACGCACTCTTTCCTTTCTGCAGGGCACTACACTCAACCTCTTACGGCAATCTATCCTGTTCATCCTGCTTTGGCTCATTTTCCATAAAGTATTAAGTACCGGAGAACTGATCACCATGCAGTTCATCTCCACTACCATTTTCATTCCTTTACAGGATCTGGGTAGTATCATCCTGTTTTACAGGGAAGCTGAAGGCTCCCTCCAATTGTTTGACCAACTGATGAAGAAACCTGTGGAAGAACGCCCTGCCAGTCCGATAGAACTGGGTTTGCTGGACAGGATCCACTTTTCCGATATCGTTTTCCGGCATCAAACGGCCACACAGAATGCACTGGATGGGATCAGCTTCAATGCAGGGATGGGCGATACGGTGGCTTTTGTTGGCCCTTCCGGATCCGGAAAATCCACACTAGTAAAATTGCTGTTAGGCTTGTATCAACCGGTTTCGGGCGAGATCTATTTCAATGATATTCCGTCCAGTGAGATCCGGTATAACCAATTGCGCCGGCAAATAGGATTCGTATCTCAGGATACCCAATTGTTTGCAGGAACAATCCGGGATAACCTCCTGTTCGTGAAAGCAGATGCTACTAATGAAGAAATGATTGAAGCCTTGAATAAGGCATCCTGCACACAATTACTTGCCCGTTCTCCCAATGGTCTTAATACCGTACTGGGAGAAGGAGGATTAAAATTATCCGGTGGAGAAAAACAACGGATCTCCATTGCACGGGCACTGATACGTCACCCACGGCTTCTTATCTTTGATGAAGCCACATCTGCACTCGATTCCCTTACAGAAGAAGCTATTACCGATACGGTACGTAATATCTCCGCCCGCAGGGAACAAATCAATATCCTTATTGCTCACCGGCTGTCCACGATCATGCATGCAGATACAATTTATGTACTGGAAAAAGGGAAAGTTGTGGAAACGGGTAGCCACAGCGAATTATTGGAAATAAAGGGCCTCTATTATGCCATGTGGAGACAACAAATAGGCGAACGTAGAAATATCCCGACAAACTGATTATTTTTGTTCCAAGATGCCAATTATTCGTAAACGTTATTTTCTGGGGATTATCCTCTTATTGTCATGTCATTCACTGAAAGCACAGTCTATACTCATAGACTCCCTGAAAGAGATTCTTGCAAAGAAAGAAACGACGGTGGAAACCCGGATCATGACAACAGCACAACTGGGCCGGATAACCGGGGGCAGTGATCCGAAAACAGCTATCGGAATGGAACAACAGGCCCTTGCAATGAGCAATGGCTTAAAAGACAAGCAGTACAAGGCCTTCGTCTACGGATGCCTGATACACCTTTATGCACTGAATGATAGTATGCAACTGGCAGGAAAAGCCGCGGATAGTGCTGTATGGTATGCAGACAAAACAGATAATAACATCACAAAAGGGTTTGTATGGTTCCGCAAAGGATGGCTACAGATGCTGACAGATCAGCCCGACAGTGCCGTCAATGACTTATTGCAGGCATTACGCTATCTGGAAAAACAACATGCATATAACTACGAGAGCAATATCTATTATTTTTTAGCAGGCATTTACGGCGACTGGAAAAACTCAGAGAACGAATTAAAATATGCCCGCTTATGTTTACAGAAAGGCCTGCTCTCGCAAAAACCAGATGAGATCTGCATGGCTTATCAGGCATTAGGCAGCTACTTCATCATAACATACCGCGAAAATAATAAAGACAGTCGTTTACTGGATTCTGTACTTTACTATAACAGGCTGGCACTCGCCACAGGACAAGCACAAAAACAACGGTTAATCAGTCCCAGTACTCTCTCTTTAATAGCATTAAATACAGCTAATTCTTATGGAGAATTTTATCCTGATAAAAAAGACAGTGCTATAAAATATATTAACATTGCGCTTGCATTAGGTAAAGAAACAGGGCAGCAGGAAATCGTTGCCAGTTGTTACGGACTATTGAGTGATTATGCTGTACAGGAAGGTAATTATAATGATGCAGAAGTATTCCTGAATCTAAGCCTTATAGCAATAGAAAGTTTTCCTTTAGGAAGCAGTCTTACCAAAGCAAAGATCATGCAGGCAATGGCTAAAGTGGCAGAGAAAAAAGGAAACAACGCACAGGCACTGCTCTTCTACAAACAATATATCGACTATTATAAAACAGCCTTTGATGCACAGCAACAGGCAACTGCTAAAAAATTTGAGACGCAATATGAGTCTGAGAAAAGAGAAAAAGAACTGGCATTATTACAGCAACGTGCAGCCTTCAACAAACAACTAAACTTCTTTTATATCTCACTGGCAGTAGCGGCATTGCTCGCACTGATCTTCTTTTTCCGCGCCTATCATTTCCGGCTCAGAGCGTCTCTGCAAAAACAACAACTGCTCACGAAACAACATGAGGAAGCTAATCTTCAGTCATTGCTGAATGAAACCAAAGCCAAACAACTGGAGCTTGAAAATCATGAAGCACAATTACAATTACAGTTACAGGCAGAAGCTACTGCAAGACTGGAAGCAGAGCAACTCCTGTTGCAGGAGCGGCAGGAACGCCTGCAGAACGAACTACTGGCAGGCGCTCTGCAGGTAGAAGAAAAAAATGAACTGCTGCAAACATTACAGAAAAAGATCACTACTCATAATAGTACAGATCCCGTACTCCGGCAAATGGATCGTATTATTACTGACAGTCGTAAGATGGATGAGGAGTTTGAATCTACGAAATCTGACTTTGCAGATATTCATCCGGAATTCATTACACGTTTACAGGAAAAAGCAGGCGAAACGCTTACCAGACTGGATCTTAAATATTGTGCTTATATCAGGATGGGGTTATCAAATAAAGAGATTGCCAACAGGCTGGCAGTAGAAGCCAAAAGTATTCGTATGGCCAGATACAGGCTAAAGCAAAAACTGAATTTGCAAAAAGATGATAGCCTGGATATGTTTTTAAGTACAGTGGTGTAATCCCTGTGGGGGCATGGTTTTTGGGCTCACATCCTGTAAAATCATTCTTCTATGGAACTGATGAGACACCTTGCACTTAACATCCCCGATACTTCAAAACCCAGGGTAGTAATCATAGGCGCAGGCTTTGGAGGACTGAATACCGCCATGGGCCTATCCGATGAGAAATTCCAGGTGGTCCTTTTTGATAAACACAACTACCATACTTTTCAACCTTTGCTCTACCAGGTAGCATCTGCGGGCTTACAGGCCGATTCTATTGCCGGTCCACTCCGTAACCTGTTCCATAAAAGAAAGGATGTCCACTTCCGGATGTTGAAAGTACAGGCAATAGATCCTGCTGCCAATACAATTAATACCAGCGCAGGTGATTTGAAATATGATTACCTCATCATTTCCGGCGGAGCCAAAACCAATTACTTTGGTAATGAAAATGTGCAACGATTCACTTCTGCCTTAAAAACTATTCCCGATGCACTCAATCTGCGCAGCCAGCTCATGCAGTTGTTTGAGTGGGCCAGTTTGAATGCAGATCCAAATATTGCCGACCATTTACTCAACTTTGTTTTGATCGGCGCAGGCCCCACAGGTGTGGAAATGGCCGGGGCATTGTCTGAACTGAAAAGACATATCCTTCATAAAGATTATCCCAGGCTGGACTTCACCAAAATGAGGATTTACCTGCTGGATGGCCTTGACCGGGTGTTGCCTCCCATGTCGGCCAAAGCCAGTGCGCGTGCGCAACGTGATCTTGAAAAAATGGGGGTGATCATCCGGCTCAATACAATGGTACAGGATTACGATGGAGAAACAGTAAGGATCAAAGATGGAGAATCTATCAAATCATTCTGTGTGATATGGTCTGCCGGCGTAACCGGAGAAACTATGCCCGGTTTACCGAAAGAATGGGCGGAACGCGGACGGTTGTTAACGGATTCCAACTGCCGTATCATAGGCAGTTCCAATGTTTTCGCCATTGGTGATATTGCCCTTATGAAGCAGGAAAAATATCCTAAAGGACATCCTGGGATGGCGCAACCTGCAATACAAATGGGGAAATACCTGGCCAAAAACCTGTGGGCCCTACATCAGCAGCAACCCATAAAACCGTTTAATTATTTCGATAAAGGCTCGCTGGCAACTATTGGCAGGGGTAAAGCTGTGGCAGACCTTCCCGGGAATATTTTTTTTGGAGGAAGGATAGCCTGGTATATCTGGCTGTTCGTACATATCAGTTTCCTGGTCACTTTCCGGAATAAATTACTTGTACTGACCAACTGGATATGGAACCTGTTCACTTATGATAAAGGCAACAGGCTAATCATAAGGCCATACATCCGGAAAGGCGATGAACGGGCAAAAGAAGTATTTAATAATAATGAGAGTGGTAGCTAATTCCCAGACTCATGACATGATGTTTGCAGGTTAATTAACGAATTGTTTAACTAGTTATTAACCTTATTACATGAGCAATCGCATAATTTGCTTTTGCATAGAAAGTAGCCACTGCAGCTTTTTATTGATTTGTTTTCATAACGTGGAAGTATATAACGATTGCCTTTCCAGGCAGTCGTTTTTTTTGCACAGATGATAAAACGTACCTTTGCACCAGTACGTGAATACAAATCCATACATAACATTATCGCAATTAACCGCGGCTATCCAGGGCACTATCAGAAATGCCTTTAACGGAAAAAGTTTCTGGGTGATAGCTGATATTACCGGTCACTCTTATTATCCGGCCAAAGGGTTTCATTTTTTCGACCTGGTAGAAAAGGATCCGCATACACATCAGCTGACAGCTAAGATCCAGGCAAACGCCTGGAGCCAGGGGACTGCGCGCATTGCCGAATTTGAACGTGTTACCGGGCAGCGTTTTGGAAATGATCTGCACCTGTTGATAAGAGTATCAGTAGAATATCATCCCCTGTATGGATTAAAACTATCATTACAGGATATTGATACCAGTTTTACCAGGGGGCAGTTGGAACAACAAAAACAGGCTACCCTGTTACGTCTTGTGACAGAGTGCAGTGATATTGTCCGAAAAACAGCAGATGGCTATTTCACCCGTAATAAATCTTTGCTGATGAAGTCTGTGATCCAACGCATTGCCGTGATCACCTCTTCTTCTGCAGCAGGTTTTGGAGACTTCAGAAAATCGTTGCAGAATAACATCTATGGGTATACTTTTTACATGGATAATTACTTCACTACGGTACAGGGTGAGGCCAATGTAGCACAGGTATGTGCCCAGCTGGAAGCAATCAGGGCATCCGGTAAAATATACGATACGGTAGTAATCATTCGTGGTGGTGGTGCTCAAACAGATCTACTGCTTTTTGAGAAGTTTGAAATAGGGAAAGCAGTAGCAGGCTTTCATATTCCCATCATAGCGGGTATTGGTCATGAGATCAATGAAACCATCACAGACCTGATGGCACATACATCTGTTAAAACGCCCACTATGGCAGCGGAAATGATCATTTCCCATAACCGCTCTTTTGAAGATGCCCTGCTCAAAGAGCAACGGAATATCATTATCCGAATGCAGCAAATGGTATCCGGCCGGCAACAGCAATTATCGTCCCTGCATGCGCATATCGTGAACCGTTCCCGCGATGTGCTGACAGAATATAAAGAAGGATTAAGCCAGTGCCGGCAGGTGATTCCGCAGGCAGCCAGGCATTTGCTGCTCCGGCAACGTTCTGCTATGACGCAGCTATCGGGCCAACTGCTGGCAAAACCCGGACAGGTAACAGCGGGACGCCTGCAGGAACTCATACACATACAACAGCATATCCAGGTTTTTGCCCGCAAACTATTGCAGCAAAAACAACAGCAATTACAACATCATGCTACTGTAATCAGGATCATGAGCCCCGCAGCCCTGCTACGCAAAGGCTTTGCAATGGTATATCACAATGGACAGATTGTTACCGGTGCTGCCGCATTGGAAACAGGAGACTCCATTACCGTACAACTGGCAGATGCCGCCGTACATGCTACAATCACTTCAAAAACAATTATCGATGGAAACGAGTCTGACATATGAAGCAGCCTATAAAGAGCTGCAGGAAATAGCCCGGGAGATAGAAACAGAGTCTGTATCTGTCGACGTACTGGCTGCCAGAGTGAAACGCGCCTCAGAACTTATTACCTTCTGTCAAACCCGGCTACGTGCCACTGAGGCAGAAGTAGAGAACATTATCCAGCAAATGGAGCATAAAACTATTTAATTTTTTAAGCAGCCTGCGCCACACATCCCCAGTGTGGCGCCACACACAACACATTATAAATCAAACATTTCTACTACATTATTTGTTAATCCCTCTGATAATAACGCGTAATAAAGTTTAATTTTTAAATTAAAAACGGGTTAAAATCATGCCTGCATATTCTCTGGCTTATAACCATTGTTAACCTTTGTGTTGGAATTATAAATAAAACCGCGGACAAACAACATCTCATGAAGCGAACGATTGTCATGGCTGTAGTAACATTGATACTCTCCTGTATCCAACATGTTACCAACGCCCAAACAACCTACACTTTGGCAGCAGCAATAGATACTGCCAGATTAAGCAGCCCTGTGTTAAAAGCGCGCTATATGAATATTGGCGCCTCACAGGCAGATGTTATTACAGCCAAACTAAGGCCCAATCCCAATCTGAACAATCAGACCCTGCAACTGATCAGCTCCGATCATTTTGCTCCAGATACCAGATGGTCATCGAAAGATAACCGGCAGGTATGGTACCAGGTAACCAAACCAATTCAATGGCCCAACCAACGTAAGTATAAGATTGAAACGGCCAACAAGGATGTAGTTCTTGCGAACAATGCCTACCAGGAAGATGTAAGGAACCTCTCTCTGCAGGTAGGTAGTAGCTGGATCACCTGCTGGGTTTTAAAAAAACGGCTGGCACTGTTGAATGATAGTAAAAGCAACCTGGATACATTGGTAAAAATCAACGAACTCCGGTACAAAAACCAGGTAATTACCCAAACAGATCTGTCAAGGACCAGGGTATTACTGGATCAATACAACTTACAACTAAGCGTATTTGCGCAGGACTACCAGAACGAACTGCAAAACCTACAACTGCTCACTGGTACTACTGGCAATGTAGATGTTGATACCAGCAGCCTGGTACAAACAATTTCACCCTCAGCTGCGCTGGATAGCCTGATTTCTCAAACCATGGAAAACCGCACGGACGTGGTATTGGCAAAGAACAACATTGATGAACGCAGTAGCAACATCAAGTTCCAGAAAGCTATGGCAGTTCCTCAGCCGCAGCTGGGAGTGATCTACAATCCACAGAACTCGGTGCCTTACATCGGATTCTATGGTTCTATAGACCTCCCCTTTTTTAACAGGAATCAGGGCCAAATCAAAAAAGCACATATCCAGCAGGAACAGGCCGAACAGGAATTATCTGCTACCCGCCGGCAAGCGCAGGCAGATGTAGCAACGTCCTACAAAACCTACCAGGTGCAGAAACAGAATATCAAAAAATATGAAGGTATTCTGCAACAATCACAACAGATCCTGGACAATGTAAAATATTCTTACCTGCGTGGTGGTACAACTATCATCGATTTTCTCGATGCCCAGCGCAACTGGTATGATACGCGCCTGCTTTACTATGATGCCTTACAGACATACTACCAGAGTTACATACAATTATTATTCGCCACCGGCCTTATAAATCAATTATAATATGCAACGCATCACCGGATATTTTTTAGTGACATCTCTCCTGCTGGCGGGATGTGGCCATAAGGAACAAAAAAGTACAGTAACGGATGACCCTGGTCCAACTATTACCAACAACGGGCAACTGATCACTTTCCCTGATACTGCGTCTTCCAACTTTTTTACGGTGGAGCTGGTAGGTGATTCTACACTCAGTGGAACATTACGTGCTCCCGGAAAAGTAGGAGCTACTATCATCCGCTCTCAGGAAGGTGGACAAAACATTGTATTGTTCGACAATCCAGACCTGGAAAGTGATTATTCACAACTGATTCAGCATAAGGTTAACATCAATCATATCCAGGAGATCAATATCAAACAACGGAAAATAGAATTGGACCGCACACAGGATCTGTACGATCACGGCGCTGCCAGCGGGAAGGATATCCTCGAAGCCAAGTCCAACCTGGCTGTGGAGCAGACGAACCTGGCTAATGAAAAAACACAGCTGATAGAACATGAATCCAGCCTGAAAGCGGCAGGATTTGATCCGGAAGGATTACGCAATACAGCTCCTGGCAACGCCTATATCATCTGTGATATACCGGAAAATCAGTTGAGCAATGTCAGCAAAGGCTCTCCCTGCACCATCACATTATCATCTTTTCCCAATACACCATTCTCCGGTCATGTAGAAGCGATTGCTGATGTGATAGATAATGTTACCCGCATGGTAAAAATGCGTATCCGCCTGGCTAGTCCGGATAGTAACATACGCGCCGGCATGTTTGCCCTCGTTACTTTCAACGTAAAAGGAGACAGTAAAGATATTAACGTAAACAAAGATGCACTGCTTACCTCCGATGGACAGAACTACGTTTTTGTAAAAACTTCCGCAAATGTTTTTGAAAGACGTGAAGTACACACAGGACAACAGATAGGAGACCGCATAGCCGTTTACAGTGGCCTGAAGAACGGGGACAATGTAGTGGTGCGAGGAGTGATGCAACTTAAAGGTTTAAGCTTCGGATACTGATCTTAAATCATCTGATAAAGCTGAATGATTCAGCTTCGGACATTGATATTACAAACCATACAACATGTTACAAGCACAGATATTTATAGATAAAGATGAAGTATTCGGCTCACAACCTTTATATGAATTCATTGTACAGTTCTTACTCAAACACAAAGTAGCAGGTGCTACGGCTTTTCGCGGAACTATTGGTTTTGGAGAACACCACCAGGTAAAACGACCGGATAGCCTGTTCAGTTTCGATGAACCTCCTATGCTGATCACTTTTATAGATGAAGAGGAAAAGGTGCTGGATGTATTAAAAGAACTACGCAAGCGGGTAAGCAGCGGATTCATAGTTACCAGTAAAGTAGAACGATTTTAGATCTTGATTGAAACACACACGCAATGATTCGTAATCTATTAATATTCTCTTTAAAAAACAGGTGGGTAGTTATCCTGATGGGGCTGGGCCTGATGGGCATCGGCTACTGGTGTTTTACCATGCTGAAAATAGAAGCTTACCCGGATATTGCAGATACCAATGTGATCATTGTAGCGCAATATCCCGGCCGTGCTGCTGAAGAGGTAGAACAACAGGTAACCATCCCCATAGAGAGGGCTTTACAGAATACCCCGAATGTGCTCGACCGCAGAAGCCGTACCATCTTCGGCCTCAGCGTAGTACAGCTTACTTTCACCGATGGCACTGACGATTACTTTGCCCGCCAGCAGGTAAATGAAAGACTCGCCACGGCAGAACTGCCCGAAGGTGTAGCGCCGGAACTGGCACCACTCACTACCGCTGTAGGTGAAATATTACGTTATGTAGTAGAAGCACCTCCCAATTTTACACCAACAGAAATCAGGGACCTGCAGGACTGGGTCATAAAACCTTACCTGTTACAGGTACCGGGGATAGCAGACATCACCACCTTTGGCGGTCCGCTTAAACAGTTCCATATTCTTACTGCTCCCGATAAGTTGCGCAAATACAGTCTAACTATCCAGGATGTGATCGATGCGGTGCAGAAGAATAACCAGAACACCGGTGGGAATATTATTAACCGTGGGGAACAAGGCTTTGCCGTACGCGGACTCGGGGCGGTAAAAACAGAACAGGATATCCAGAACATTGTGCTGAAAGCAGCCAATGGTATGCCGATATACCTCCGTGATGTGGCAACTGTAGAAGTAGCTCCTCCCCCACCCAGTGGTGTAATGGGGTACACCATCAACGCTACTAAAACAAACTCGAACAATGGCGTAGAAGGAATCATTCTGCTGAGACGTTATGAGAATCCCAGCGAAGTTTTGAAAATACTGAAAGAAAGAGTGGAGGATCTGGAGCGGGACGAACTGCCCAAAGGAGTACATCTGCGTACGCTGTACGACCGTAGCTTCCTGATAGACCACTCTCTTGAAACAGTTGGTCATACATTACTGGAAGGGGTATCTATCGTAGTGATCATACTGATCTTCTTCTTAGGCAGTTTACGTAGTGCACTGGTAGTGGCGCTAACCATTCCATTCTCGCTGCTCTTTGCATTCATACTTATGCGCCTCACCGGCATACCGGCTAACCTGTTATCGCTCGGCGCAATCGACTTCGGAATAATTGTAGACGGCGCCTGTGTAATGGCAGAACATCTGATACGAACGTACCGGACAGCACCACCGGAAGAGAAGAAGCGGGGAATTATCGCCCTCACTCTTCGTTCTTCCCAGGAAGTAGGCCGCGAAATATTCTTCTCCGTTACCATCATCATCCTGGCCTATATGCCTATCCTGCTGATGACACGTGTAGAAGGTAAACTGTTCTCTCCAATGGCACTTACCCTGGCATTTGCAGTGATAGGTTCCATGTTGGCAGCATTAACATTAATACCAGTACTTATCTCCTTTGCATTCAGAAAGGCATTCTACAATACGGATAAACCAATGAAAGAGCATCGCAATGTGGTGCTTGATTTCCTCGGCAAGTATTATGCAAAAGTGTTGGGAGTCACGCTTAAACGGCCTAAAACAACCGTTTTGGTGGGATTCTCGGTAGTGATCATGTTAGTATTATTCGGAGCCAAACTGGGATCAGAGTTTTTACCTGAACTGGATGAAGGATCTATCTTCCTCCGTGGCAACTTCCCGGCAGGTATTACCATCCAGGAAAATGCGCGTTATTCTCCCCTTATAAGAAAGGTGATTGCCAAATATCCGCAGGTCTCTTTTGTGATCACACAGGCGGGCCGTAACGACGATGGTACTGACCCATTCCCCGCGAATCGTAATGAGATCCTGGTAGGATTGAAAGAATATAAACTGTGGAGCGATACCATTTCTAAAAAAGAACTGGTTACCAACATCCGCCACGATCTGGAAAGGGCAATGCCTTCCGTAAAATTCTCTTCCGGTCAGCCGATCATTGACCAGGTAATGGAAATTGTGACCGGCAGTGCAGCGGATCTGGCCATCTCCATCGTAGGCGATGATCTTACCATGATGCGGGCGAAAGCAGATACCATCTCCGACATTGTAAAACATATGCAGGGCTCCGAATCAGTGAACATCGAGCAGGAAGGCCCGCAGGAACAAATAGCAATCAACATCAACAGAGAAAATGCTGCCCGCTTCGGAATCAATGTGGCAGATATCCAGAGTATGATTGAAGCAGCCATTGGTGGTAAAACTATCTCCACCCTTTATGATGGCACCAAACGCTACGATCTGGTAATCCGCTACCTTCCCGGCGAACGCAGTACGATAGAATCTGTGAAGAATCTGCAGGTGCCTTCTGCCACAGGAGCGCTCATTCCCATGAACCAGCTGGCAGATATCTCCTACGTAAAGGGACAAACAAATATTTATCGCTACAACAGCAAACGGATGGTGACTGTACGTACCAACATCCGCGGCCGTGATCAGGGAGGTTTTGTGAAGGAGATCAATAACAAGATCAACACTCAACTGCATATCCCTAAAGGATACGCGATTGTATACGGCGGACAATATGAGAACCTGGAACGTGCAGGCAAACAATTGTCTATGACCATCCCGCTGACTATCATCATGGTATTCCTGGTGTTGTTCATCTTATTCCGTAACATGCCGCAAACCATTGTAACGGTGAGCTGTATCCTGTTTGCACTGGCTGGTGGTATCGTTGCCCTGCTCATCAGGGGATATCACTTTAACGTATCTGCAGGGGTAGGATTTGTGAGTATATTCGGTATATCTGTAATGGCAGGAGTACTGCTCGTATCAGCTATTAACAGGGTCAGGGTACGACCCGATCTTACATTGCAACAAAGCGTATTCCTGGGAGCCAAAGAACAACTAAGCGCAATTCTTTCTATCCTGATAGTAGCGATTGCAGGTCTGATACCTGCTGCTACTTCTTCCGGGATAGGTTCGGATGTACAAAGACCATTGGCCACTGTAATTATCGGTGGGCTGACAAGTACCCTGATCTTTGCACCATTACTGATTCCAGCGTTGTATTCATGGGTGGAAAAGAACAGGTCCGCGAAACATGCTGTTAAAAATGAAGAAGAGATAGAATAGGGAACAATACAGTGGACAGTGCCGTCTCGGAGTAATTCTGAGGCGGCTTTTTTTTATGTGGTATTAGCTGGTTAATTTATTGAAAATTTCAATCTCACCAAAATGAACATACAGATAAGCATATAAAATAGCTATTGTAACAGAAGCCAGATTACCTATAAGGTAGTAATCATTAAATCCATTACGCTCGCTTTCTGGTTCCTGATGTTTTAACCTCGTCGCCAATTTTAGCGCACTAAAAAAAGTTAACGCATTTGTCTGATTATTGATTAGCGCAATGGCTAAGAAAATTCGTTCGAGCACGCCTTTAAATACTGCTCTTAAATCTATCCCATTCTTTTTATACCAAATCTGGGCTATAAGGCTAAATAAAAATGCTAATATTAACTCTACGATAATAATTATTATAATTAATATAATTACTTTGGCCATTTGAAGTTGCCTCATTTTAACGGGCACAAGTCATGTTGCAAAAGCTCCAATTTAGTAATATGGCATAGAGAAAAATTTGGTAGTAAAACTCCAGGTTAATCTTTTACTTCTCCCAGGTAGTTTATCACTTCTTTTAGTGCAATGTATTCATCAAGTTTTAATGACTTTTTCCTTTTCCACATAAGTGACCGGTCCTTATCTAATTCTTTTGCTACTAACTTATAGTCTTTATACACAAGGAACGCATCAATTAATGTGCTATCCTTTAAAAGGTTCCAGTCGTCAGTCAAACCCTGAAGAACTATAAATGTATCGTTTATCGCATTTTGTTTTTTCTTATCCCGTAACCTGGTTATAAATTTCAAATTTGATTCTTTCATTTCTGCAAGACACTGTCTTGCTTCAGTTAAACCGGGACCCAACATTTCATATGCTATTTGCGTATTAATTTTTGTTTCGATTTTACCTTCAACAAGAACATATCTGAGTTGGAAACTCTTTTTAGATTTGAGTATGTTCTCTTCAATATTAATAATCGTATTTAAAGCAGATGGAAGATCACGAAGAATTCCTTGAAATTCGTCTCCTAGTGTTATTGTTAGGGGCGATAACACTTTTTCTCCCATCTCCTCATTAATATTATCAACAACTTCTTTAAAATCTTTTATAAGAAGCTGTTGATTCTTGTCCCGACTGTTTATTATATCAGCCATTAATATGAAATTCATAAGTTGATATTTAGTTGCATAAAAAGTGAAACATTCGACATTATTGCAAATTTAGTGAAACATTCATCATTATTGCACAAATAATGAAACAAAGGCTTCGTAGAGTATGCTATATTATTCTCATGGGCCTGATATTTCCTGTATAGGATGAGTGAATTTTAAAAATTACAAGCAACTTACGTGACAATCCGACCGAATTCTCAATCCAAAAAGCAGATATTCGTAATATGTAAAGAGATCAGATATAGTCTGGCAAAAATCATCCTTCGTTCATCCTTCGTTTATTAACGGAGGATGAACGAAGGATGATTGAATCTCTACTGGATCTAAACACCACCTCGGATATGTAAATTAACCTCAGGAAGAATAAACTACATCTCTAAAAAAACATTTTCCATTTCATTTTATCACCGAAGTATCGTAATTTAGAAGAAATAACTCTGAATTTAACATGTTGATAGAGTTTAAAATATCAAACTATCGATCTATTGGAAAAGAGCAGATACTCAGCCTTGTTCCAGCACCTAAGCAAAGGGATTTCCCCGATAACATAATAGAAAAGGGGAAAAGTTATGCCCTGAATGCGATTGCTATATATGGACCTAACGCCAGTGGTAAGAGTAATCTGTTAAAGGCAATGGGATTGCTGGATAAGCTCTTGCACAATTCTGCAAGAGCTTCATCTACCACCAAATTACCTTATGATCCATTCCTATTAAAAAAGGGATGGAATGAAAAACCGACTTTCTTTGAGATCACTTTTATATTACAAGACTATCGTTATAGATATGGCTTAGAATTTAACCAGAAGGAAATCCTTACCGAATGGCTATTCAGAAAAGGGCAAGGGAGGGAAGTGAATCTCTTTCAAAGAAAAGGGGATGTAATTGATACTTCTAATGGGTTCAAAGGATCAGGGAAAGTAATTGAAGCTGCAATTGAAGCAACAAGGGATAATGCCTTATTTCTCTCGACTTGCGACATGCTTAATGTTGAAGAGGCAAAAAAAATATTTCAATGGTTCAGGTATTTCAATATGGTTGATGGTCTTCAGACTGATGATGAAGAAATTCACACAGTCGAGTTATGGCAAAATCCAGAATACCAGTCTAAAATAAAGGACTATTTCTGTACACTGAACTTATCAATTGTTGATTTGGAAATTACTACCAAAACATTTGATGCGAGTGAAATCAACCAGGGATTCCCAGAAGAGATTAAAAATATTCTGATAAAAGAGCTTGATGGGAAAGAGAGATTCACAATCTGGTCTAAACACAATCTATACGATAATGCCGGTAACAAAACAAAAGAACTATTAAGTTGGAAACTGGAAGAAAGAGAATCTGCCGGAACAAAAAAAGCATTTCACTTAAGTGGACCTGTAATCTGGGCATTAGTGAATGGAGGCATTTTAATTATTGATGAAATTGAGGCTAAAATGCATCCGTTAATGACCTTGCGCACTATCAACCTCTTTCTTGACAACAAAACCAATCCCAATAAAGCTCAAATCATTTTCGCAACTCACGATACAAATCTTTTATCATACTGCAATTTGAGAAGAGATCAGATTTATTTCTCTGACAAGAACGATTGGGAATCTACTGAGATTTATTCTCTTTCTGACTTTGTATATGTAGGAAAAGATGATCCCTTTGCAAAGAGTGAAAAAGAACGTCCCGACACAGATAAAGAAAAGAGATATTTTGAAGGAAGATATGGTGCTATCCCGGATTTTAAAGAGTTATCATCTTTAAAGGTTACAAAGCATGGCGAGGAAAGGTAAACTTGGATTAAAAGCAGAAAAGGATACTATTGAAAGACCTGTTCGATTTAAGAAATACGAATATTTATTTTTAATAGTCTGTGAAGATCAGAAAACAGAACCTGAATACTTCCAACAATTTGCTGACGCTCTTCCGGCAGAAACTCTTTATTTAAAATCTGTAGGAATGCATATACATTTGAGAAGAATGGAAAAGAAACCTTTAAGGTAGAATATTTAGGAGAAGATGTATTAACCGGTACAACAGGCTTCTGTCATATCGTTAAATTCACAGCCAGTGGTATTCCCGGGCCTGGATACGTCTGGATAGATGCATTAACGGGACATACCCTGAAATTTATCATTCAATTACAACAAGGGCTCATGGTAATGACTAAAATATAAAAACGGCCATTCTAAAACTTGTATTATAAAAAAGGCGGTTAGTTCATCACTGACCGCCTTTTACTTTATTCGCCTTATAACGAATATTCAATTATTCTGTGATCATCTCACATTTTATCTTCGCGCCTTCTTCCACCTTTTTGGCAATATCAATTCCACCTTCCTGTACAAGACATACAGAGAAATTCTCATCCTCTACCTTTGAAACAGCTATTTTGCCCAATGTTTTCTTACGCGTCATTTTCTTACCATCCACGGTGAGTTCTGTCAGTTCATATACCCGGAACTCATCCAGTTCCTTTACTCCTAATAAACTGCCTGCAACTATCAGCACCTTTGCTGCACCACCATTGCTGTTCTTTTCCTCTATTTCAGCAATGGATACGGTGATCTTAAAATTATCTTTCATAAACCGCTCTACCTGCGGCTTAAGATCCCTCAGGGCATCTTCAAACGCAATCTTTCCTTTACCAGTGCTATTGATGGTAGTGGTGGCTATTACCTCTTCCCTTGCAACATCGATTACACTCATAGTGAATGAAATTTCTGCAACGTTGGAAGTAGTCACTCCTATTACAGGAATATTGGTTTGTTTAATTTCAACGGCAGCTCTGGATACATTTCCGGTGATAATATATTGAGCTCCTGTAGCTTTTGCCTGTTCCAGCAATTGGGGATCCAGTTTATTCTGTTGGGAAGCAGAATCAGCCTTCACCTGGGTCATTTTCTCCTTTTCTACCAGTAATAACCGCTTGTTCCTGGAAAATACGTCAGATACAGTTTCCTGAACAGAGATCACATTATTACTATTCTGAGAAGCACCGGCCCTAAAGGGTGCTATACCTATTACAGTCTTACTTTGTCCGAAAGCGGCAGTAGAAACAGCAATGCTAATAAATACTGAGAGCATTCTCCTTGTCATAATCAGGGATGTTTAAAGTGGCAAACGTTTAATCCGCGCAAAATTAAGGAAAATTACCCTGCTTCCTGTTCCTGTTTTACAGGTAGTATGATTGTAAATGTAGCGCCTTCCTTTTCACGGCTGTGTGCTGTAATAAGTCCGTTGTGTTTATCTACGATCTTGCGGGTAACTGCCAGGCCTATTCCTGTGCCCTCAAATTTGTCTTTCGTATGTAAACGCTGGAACAATACAAATATTTTATCGAGATATTTCTCGTCGAAGCCGATACCGTTATCTGAGATTGTAATACAGGCATAAGACCCTGCCGGATCTGCCGGACTGTCGAACTGTTTATACTTAATACGTGATGCTGTGATGCTGATCATCGGCTGAATATCTTTACGGGAGAATTTAAATGCATTGCTTAAAAGGTTCTGAAATACCTGCCGGAGCTGCCCTGGAACTGCTTCTATGATAGGTAACGAACCTACAGTAACAATTGCATTTTTCTCCTGTATAATTATTTCAAGGTCAGATAAGATCTCTTTAATGATCACTTCCAGGTTTACCTGCTCAAAGAAATTCACCTGTGATAACCGGGAAAATTTTAACAAATCATTAATGAGGCTGGTCATACGGGAAGATGAATTAATAATGCGATCCAGATAGTCCATCGCCTTATCTTCCATATTATCCTGATACCGTTCCCTCAGCATATTACCGAACATATGGATCTTACGCAGCGGCTCTTTCAGGTCGTGCGAAGCTACAAATGCATATTGTTGCAGTTCCGTATTGCTGGATTCCAGTTCCTGGTTCGCCTTCTGTAAAGCAGTAGTACGCTCCATCACCCGTTGTTCCATCAGTTCTGCCAGCGTTTTTTGTTCATGGATATCTGTGCTGGTACCTACCCATAAAATAGCCACCCCACTCATATCTTTCTGTGCGCGGCCCCTCATCAGGAACCAGTTATACAGGTTATCATAGCGTTTAAGACGCAATTCCGTAGAAAAATCTTCTTTACTTTTTACTGCAGTATTCCAGGTATCATTCCATACGGACAGATCATCCTGATGAATAATGTCATTCCATCTTTTCTCTTTGATAGATTCGAATGAAAGTCCTGTATAGGTAATGAACTGCTGATTCACGAAATTGATCTCACCATTGGGCATGGCCGTCCACAGGATGAGTGGCATAGATTCAGCCAGGAATCGTTTTTCTTCCATATTAACGATTGCCAGCTCCTCCGCTTCACGGAGGATGGTCACATCCATCATAGACCCCAGCATACGGTAAGGGGTGGCGTATTCGTCCAGCATCAGGTAGCCCCTGTCCAGCACATGCGCATAGGATCCATCTGATCTGCGCAGGCGATACCCTTCAGACCATTGGCTTTGTTTTGTACTGACAGCACGGGTAATACTTTCATGTATCCGGTCGCGGTCATCGGGATGAATGTTTTCCAGCCAGAAACTGCGACCGGATGTTTTATTATCCCTGGAATATCCGTAAACGCTGTAAAAGTTATCACTCCACCATACCTCATTATTGGTAAGGTTCCAATCCCAGATAGTATCGTTGGTGGCCTGGGATACCATACGGAAACGTTCTTCGCTTTGTGTGAGTTCGTGCGTTCTTTCCAGTACTTTATCTTCCAGTGCCGCATTCAGGATGCGTAGACTTTCCCTTGCCTGTACCAGCTCATTGTAATTCCTGCGCAAACGGTCTTCTGTATCTTTCTTCTCTGTAAGGTCATTACAGGTGATCACAATACCATCCTGTGTTTTAACGGCTGCCAGTTCAAACCAGGCATCCTGTCTGTTCAGTTCTGTTTTAAATTCTGTATGCAGCATCCTGCCTTTACCCGCTACCTGTACATATTTTTCAAACAATCCCTGTTGCGTCAACTGGGGCAATGATTCTAACATAGAAACATCCCTGGGCATGTTTTTACCCAATAAACGGGACGCTGCTTTATTAGCAGTTAGCAACCTGAAATCAGTCACAATACCTTTAGCTGATGTAATTGCCTTAAAGGCCATGATCACACTGGTACTGGCATTAAATACGCCTTTTAGCAGCATGTCCAGTTCCTTAATGGCAGTGATATCTACAAAGGTGATCACTACGCCGTCCGTTTGTTTATCCTGACGGATATAAGGCATGATCTTCATCAGGTGTATATTGCCATTGCTCAGCACCATTTCTTTTTCCAGGGTATCCTTATTCAGTATCACCGTATTAATATCATCAATGAGGCTATCCTGCTGAATATTTGTGGAAATATGATTAATAGGACGACCTATATCCGTAGGAATAAGATTGATCATTTTTACTGCAGCAGGATTAAACTTGCGGATGCGGAGCCTTGCATCTACAAATACCTGTCCTATATCCGTGCTACGGAAATAGTTATTCATATCGTCGTTCAACTCTATCAGTTCTTTTATTTTCAGCTGATGTTCGGTGTTCAACGTATGAAGCTCTTCGTTCAATGATTGCAGTTCTTCATTGCTGGATTGCAGTTCCTCATTGGCAGAGAGTAGTTCTTCATTGCTCGACTGTAACTCTTCATTGGAGGTTTCCAATCCTTCGATAGCCATTTGCAGGTTGGTTCTTGTTTCGCCCAGTTCTGCCTCCAATAATAAAATATGCTCGTTTACTCCCCCGGTATGTATATCAGAGATATCTGTATGATCAAATACAATAGTCTTCTCCGGTTCTTCACCAAATACGATAAGTGTGTTAACTCCTGGTTTGATCAGCATATTCACTACCCGTAAGCCTTCTTTTGTATTCAGTTTCACTCCTTTGACGGGCACTTTCTGTTCTGTTTTCCAGGCCTGCCGCAATGCCATATTCAATGTCATAGCAAGATCTGCAGGGACCATTTTCAGCAAATTCAGGTTCAGCTTCTTTTCCGGGAGGGAAAGATATTTTTTATAATTTCCTATTGCTTCGCGGATCTCGTAATTCTTATCTATATAAACGGCGGCATAACCGTAGTCATCTGCCATCACCTGGCGGAACTCTTCAAGCAGTTCAGCAGCTACCCGCTTTTCGGGTGCTACCATTCCATTGGCACTGGTCCGCATTTCACGCGCCTTCCGGATGTATTCTAACGGGCTATACAGATTTTCCGGTGGTGCCCCCCGTAAGTTCTCACTCTTTCTGTAGATCTTCCATTTAGAGCTCACTTCTTCCAGTCCGCCACGAATTACTGTCGCAGACTCGCTGGGACCTAGAAACAGGTAGCCACCGGTATTCAATGCAAAATGAAGAGATGCTAATACCTGGCGTTGCAGCACATTGTCCATATAAATAAGCATATTCCGGCAGGTGACCAGGTCATTTTTTATAAATGGAGGATCTTTCAGGATATTATGCCGGGCAAATACAATCTGTTTACGCAGGCGCGGAACGATCTGATATTTATTTTCTTCTTTCAGGAAGTATTTTTTGAGGATGGCTGGGTCTAACACATTTACCGCAGCTGCCGGATAAGAACCTCTCGCTGCATATTCAATGGCATTACTGTCTATATCCGTAGCAAAGATTTTTATATCCAACCATTTGTTCCGTTTTTGCAAACACTGATCCAGAAGGATGGCAATAGAATATACTTCTTCACCGGTACTACAGGCAGTCACCCATATTTTCAGGATGGCACCTTCTTCTTTCTCCTCTATCAGTTTACTCAGGATCTGATCTTTTATTACCTCAAAGGCACCTTTATCCCGGAAAAAGCGGGTCACGCCAATCAGGAAATCCTGTGCCAGCAGTTTATTTTCTTCAGGATTCTGGCGCAGTACCTGCAGATAATCTTCCAGTGTATTTAAATTAAACTGGGTCATACGCCGGGCAATGCGCCGTGTAATAGTAGGCGATTTATAATGATGAAAATCCTGTCCGCTATTCTCTCTTACAAGTTGGAATACTTCGGGTAACAATTCTTCATCTATTTTTCCATTAAATACCTGTACAGGCATATCCTGGATTAAGTTATAGATCTCTCCGGGCATAAATTCCGGAGCCAGCACATAATCTATATTTTCAGAATTGATAGCACTCCTGGGCATCCCATCAAACCGGGCTGATTCTGGATCCTGCACCATCACCATACCACCGGCTTTTTTTATGGCTCCCGCACCGCGGGTACCATCAGTTCCCGTACCAGACAGGATAATACAGATGGCATAACGACCCTTATCTTTAGCGAGAGAAAATAAAAAAGTATCTATGGCAGTGTTAGGTCTTTTTCCGGCAGGCTTTTGCTGGAGTTGCAAACGGCCCTGGTCAATGATGATTTCTTTATTGTTGGGAATAACATATACACAATCGCTCTCAACAGGCATATCCTTCTCTACTTCCCGTACTTTCATATTCGTATGCTTGGACACCAGTTCCACCAGCAGGCTCTTATAGTCCGGGGATAGGTGCTGTATGATCACGAAAGAAAGATTGCCGTACTCCGGCATATTATCAAAAAATTCATGAATCGCTTCCAATCCCCCGGCTGAGGCCCCAATTGCTATTATGTAGTTAGCTTTTTTCATCAAGGGTTATTTATCCTATTAACCATTTTCATACCAAAAAAACTACTGGTATGAGCATGTATTAATTCAATTATTCCAGGATAAAATTGCGGAGATGTACGGCTATTCTCATTGCCGGGGGATTGCACTCTAGATATTGGATTGTGCCCAGAGTTTAAATTTGAGGAAAGTATCTTCAACTGTCCCGATTAATCTTGCCTTTTGTGCATCGGTACCGTTATAGCCGTCCAGGTAATGAACAAGACTATCCCACATGGTTTGGGTATTGCTGCTATATCCCTCAAAGAAGGTTATGGCCTTGGGTAATTCAGGTATTAACAGGTTATCAGTAAGTATCCGGGCTATCGCTTGTCCACCCAGGGCAAATCGTTCCAGTGCATATAAAGCACCCAAAGCCTGGCAGGCATCAGTTATTTCGGGAATTCCGGTACATAAATGTGATGGTTCAACAGGAGATCCGCTAATAACAGCCATATCCTGCAGCAAGAGGGGAGCCTTTCGCCGGTGCTCAAAGCCTACAGAGAAACTGGTATCCAGATGGGCTGCAATATGCTGCTCTAACGGGTAGTAATATCCGTAAAACAATTGCAGCAGACTCATATATTCAGAAGGTGTACTTACTTGTTTAATTCTGGAAATGAATATGTTTTCCAGTTCCTGGTAAAGCGTTTCAGTGCTTTCCCTTATGTATTTAATCATCATCAAATATAGGTTTAGTACTGATGATTAAAATTACGATGAATAAATATGCTGACGGTGTGGAATAATTTCTACGGGAGTTGTACCACTGTGAACCAGTATGTATGAAGCATGCGGGTGAATGCTACCAGGTCTGAAAAATTTGCGGGTTTAATCGAGTAACTGTTCACGCCAAGTTCATAACATTTAGTGATGTCCTTTGCTTCTGTTGAAGTAGTGAGAATAATGATAGGTACCCATTTCAGGTTGATATGTTCTTTGATTTCACGTAGTGCTTCACGCCCGTCTTTACGGGGCATATTCAGGTCAAGTAATATAATATTGGGGAAGGGATATTTTTCTTCATCAGAATACTTACCATGTCTGTTCAGATAATACATTAACTCTTCTCCGTTCTCCACAAAATGTAATTCTGCTTCAGCACCACTTTCTTCAAATGCAACTTTAATCAGTTCCCTGTCATCTGCGTCGTCATCTGCCACGAGTATACATTTCCTGGTACGTTGCACCTTTCTGATCATCCAATTCTAAAATTTAACGGCTAAATTTACTTAAATAATGTCGCAAAATAGCACGTAAGTGTGAAATTGTGCCTTCGCAGTCCCGGGATATAAATCCCAGGACTACTTTGAAGGACTTTACACTTTTAAGAATGATATTATTGAAGTCAAAATCGGGGGTAACAAGTGTTGTTATTTAAGGAAGCTAAGCAAAGCTACCATCCCTGATTTCAAAAAGCAGATCGGATCGGGAAAAAACATTACGCAATAAGGAAATCCCATGTTTAACAGGGGATTGATAATGATTGCTTAACGGAACTTCGCCCTATTCTCTATCATCCCATTAAAAGAAGACGGTCCCATGTGAATAAGCGGACTGGATTCCACATTTCCTGTACGACCGGAAGGATTCCCACTGATATAAGAAAGGGCCGCAGCCAGACAGTTTTCTGAAGGATCTCCGAAATCATGGGTTATATCATCATTGGCAGAGATATCAGGCGTCATACCATGAAAATAATCTCCTTCACCGCTGGAATTCTGCATGGTAAAACTAGACATGTAAACGGTATAGGCATCTATCTTAATACCAAAGAAACCTACCGGTTTCCCATAGGTTTGCTGTCCTACCAGCTTCACAGGCATATAAGGTTTCAAACTGTTGATAGTGAGTTCACTGGCAGATGCCGTGCCCCCGCTTACAATAAATACCACCTGTTTTACAGTTTGCAATGTGCCTTCTTTTTTAAACGTATAAGTGTTTCCGGACACAGAATAATCTATATCAGCATAAGTAGCATTACGCCCCTGGTAAGTAACTGGTTTACCATTTGCATCCAGGTAAAGTTGTTGCTTCAGAATAGGAGCCTTCCCATTCTGCAGTAATGTGTTGAAATACTCTGTGTACATCACCTTTCCGTTCAGGGCGGAAGGCGCTACCAGATTCACCAGGTCTTCTGCCGCCTGGGTGTACCCTCCCCCATTATACCTGAGGTCTATTACCAATGCCGTAACACCTGCTGTTGCAAAAGTGCTGAACACTTCTTTCAATGCCGGTGTAAAACTGGCAGGTGCAGAAAATCTGCTTACGGCCACATATCCTACCTTTTGTGTACCAGCAGTTAATACCGTATCCTTAAATACAGGATTAGTGGTATAATCATGTTGTGTCAATGTTACATTACTTGTTGTTCCATTGCCCTTCTTTACCGAAAGAGTAACAGTCGATTGCGCCAATGCTGCATCAACATATGAAGATGAACTGGACGAGATTGTATTGCCATTTACAGCCAGGATCTGATCTCCTCTTACCAGGCCGGCATCATCGGCTGCGGAAACCGGATTTACATAACGTATCCGGATATCAGAAGCCGATACAGCCGTCAGTGCAAGACCAAAATCATCTCCCTTATCAGCCAGAGATACAGAACCTGAGGTACCGGTAGTGGGACTTCCCTCTTCCATAAAGGAATACTTGGGCCTACCAGGATACCCTGAATACTCATAAGGATTACCGGTGGAAGGGTTAATTTTATATTGGGTGATGAGGAAAAGTTCTTTCTCATAATTACTCAATACATCCCCACCGGTAGCATACTGCCGTGGGTTAAAGGTGGCGTAATCCGGCAAGGCATCATACCAGAGATACATCTCTTTAGCATAGAGAAAAAGGGAATCCAGTGTAAGCTGTTCCCTGCTACCTTCCGCAGGTGTTACAGGAGCATCATCGGTCTTATTGTCTTTCCTGCAAGCCATGAATGTAGAGGCAAGGAAAATTACTAGTATGAGGGAATAAATCGTTTTCACGGGAATGTATTTAAATGAATCTGGAAATTACGATTATTTACCATGTTATTACAGCAGTTAATATGAATATACAAAAAACCCCGGCAATAATACCGGGGTTTCTGGTGTAGTTAACTGTATCTATACGAAGCAGTTGATCTCAACATTAACTAATCTTCTTATAGTTGAAATGTAAATAGTGATAGTTACCCAGGGTACAGTCACATCAACTGGCTGCCTTTACCAACTTGTATTCAACCACAGGTACGCCTCTGGTTCCTCCATCATTTAATCCCATGCTTACAAATTTCAGTTTGTAATAATTACCGGCAGGATCTTTTACAACAAAGAAATAATTGTAGTAAATCCCTGCGGTAGCTGCAGGACTGGTTGCTCTCCAACTGCTGCCAATAGCATCGCGTGTAGAAGAAAATGTAAGTCCCGATAGATTTGCCGCTGCAAAATTGGTATAACTAATAGTTGTAGTATCTACTTTTACTGCCTGTACACCCGCCAGGTTATTAATCACCACAAAGTCTGAGAAGAAATAAGGGAAAGTAGCTGTATAATATGCTGCATAAGACCATGCAAAATCCCACTCAGCTTTCCTGGGTTCAACTGTTACATTCGCTCCGCTTTCAAGTGAATAAAATACAAAGTTGTAATCAGAAGCCTTTGCAATTGTTGCTGTTTTGATAGTTGTTTCAGCAAGTTTGGCGTACTGCAGTGTATAACCTGTGCTGCTGCGTGAAACACGGATTTTGTACCATGTAGTACCATCAGTAGCACTGGCTGTTTCCGGTTTTACCAGGTATACTTTATTATCAGCATCGGTAGCAGATACTTCTGCAATTACTGTTTTAGTTAAATCTCCGAATACATCATCTATCATGCTCAATGTACCCGCACCCTGACCAATAGCAAGGCTCACACCCGCTGTATCTGCAATACCTACCTGTGTGATATCTGTTTTAGTTAGTGCAACAGCACTCATACTACTAAAGCCATTCAGAATAACCCGGTAAGTGGATCCGCTGTAAAAACCGAGTGACCAGCTGGCACGGGCAACATCCGTCTGTTTATCTGCACTCATATCTGCATACACCGTATTGGGAGCGCCCGTACCACCACCGCCTTCCAGTGTTAGTTGCGATCCGTCTGAAGGTGGTATTACAACTGTTGTATCATCATCATTTGAACATGCACTAAATAATGCGGCAGTAGAAAGTACAAGGAAAAGTCTGCTTAATTTCATAAAATCCTCTTTAAAATTATATGTATGTTTAGTGTTTATTTATTCCAGTTAAAACTTAATCCCAGGAAGTAGGAACGGCCATACCACATAGGTTGCAGGCTTCCTTCGCTATGCGCCTGACCGCTGTTCAATGTTGTATTTTTTAAATTGGTTGTATTAAACAGGTTCCGGGCACCTCCATTAACAGTAACATATTTTGTTACTTTTTTTGTGGCAGTTATTTCCGCATTATGAAATGCGGATGTTTTGGCCAGATGAATATATGTGCTGCCATCAACATTCGTCACCTCCTCATATACAGGTCTGGTTCCATTGTATTTATAAGACAAGTTGAGAGTAGCACCTATTCGGGTAAAACGGTAACTGATATTGCTGTTTACTTCCGGAGTCCATACCAGTTGCGGAGTTGGATAACTTTTATCATAAGCAGCATCATCCGCAAAAGCATTATACCGGCCTATATAAGAAAAGCCAAGTCCAGCCTGGATATTTTTCCAGTTAAGCGTACCGTTCAATGTTCCCCCGGTAGTTTTAAATTTATTGATGTTCACATAAGTAGCAGTATCTGAATTTGCAGGATAAGCAATATCTATCCGGTTATTGAACTGGTTATAAAAACCAGTGGCAGTTAATCCGATCCGCAGATTGTTTGTTTGCAATGCCTGCCATGAAAGCGATCCTGTAAAGCTGTTGGAATATTCCGCTTTCAGATCACGGTTTCCTTTAATAGAATGACTGGCATCAAAGAAATAGAAATACAATTCGCGCAAGGCAGGAGCTCTGAAGCCCCTGGCATAAGACAGACGGAGATCCAGATTTTTCGATAATGAAAATTTTGTATTGAGAGATGGTATAACAGGAGGCGCATCATACAAAGAGTTTTTATTAATCCTCACTCCCGGACGAATATTAATACCTGCAACAGGTTTGATCTCTGATGATATAAATACAGAATAATCGTTGATGACCGGTGTGCCTTCTATACGCTGTCCCGTAGAGGCATCGCGCCGGAATTCAATACCGGGCTGAAATGAAACTGCAGAAGATAATGTGTACTGTGCAGTTCCACGAAAGAAAAGCGTATTGAAAGAAGAAACGTCCTGCGCACCATCATCTGTAGAAAGTACTTCAGCACCTGTATCAAGAGACTTGATAGTTGTTCGGGTACGGCGCTGGTATTGCTGGTAAGAGGCCGTGCCATTAAGGCTCAGATCATTATTCAATTGCCATACTGCCTGCGCCTGATGAGTATACCGTTCCGTGAAGTAATGCTGATCAGTAGCTTTTGCATTGTTATAGTTTATATCTCCCCTGCTGATCAGATCTTCGTTCAGGTAATCAAGACGATACCATACTTTAAAGTTGTTTTTACCATAACCAAATGTTGCATTGGTCATTAGTTGCTCTTTAGGTTTCCAGGCTTTTTTACGGCCAGTAAGTGTATCCGCCCATCCTCCAAAATCATTACGGGTAATACCTCCACCAGCAAAAAAACCTTTCTGTGACCAGTTGACATTCAAATTTTCATTATGTAATCCTTTGCCGCTGAAGGCTGCATATTCCTTTCCCACGGTTTCTTCCTGTACCCTTGCCGCTACAGCAAGTGTATTGCCAGTATTCTTTTTGGTGATGATATTAATAACCCCCGCCAGGGCATCTGTACCATACACCACAGACATTGGGCCTTCCACTATTTCAATACGTTCTATTGTGTTGATATCTATCTGTGTAAGACTCTGGCGGGTACTGCCCCTGTCTACCAGCGGTACGCCATCCAGTAATACTTTCACACTGGCACCGGACATGCCCATCAGTTCCACATCTGTTTCTCCAAGTGTGGCATCTGCAGAGAAGCGCACACCCAGCTCATAATCCAGCACACCAAGTACGCTGGTTGCAGCCCGTTGTTGAATATATGCTGCGGTGATAGTCCGGATCTGGTATACGGAATTCTTTAAAGACTGCGGCTTGTATTGTCCTGTTACAACAACATCATGCAGTAGCACGGAATCCATCTTCACGACAGACTGTGCCCATGTATTGCCGGATACAGCAATAGCAAAGATCAGCACACTAACATGTAACTTCATAAGTATAACGCTGTGATATAGTGCATGCGCAGGCGTTACTACTGTGCTGAAAAAGCACGGCAGCAAAGGCTGTCATAGCCTGTGTCAATAAATATTATTTCCGTATTGTACTGACTGTTTCGGAGTTAACAGCTGTTATACAATACAGGATATTGGCGGAGTAAATTGTACATGCAAAGAAAGCATGTTATGAGCAATTGGCTTTATCCAATCAGGAAAATGATTTACGCGAAAGGGAAAAACTATTTAATCAGTTCATAGACTTCCTTCATCAGGAAAGATTCATCCATGGCTTCTTTGAGATCTATCCATTCTTCACGGGTAAAGGTAAAACTGATATCTTTCCAGGGTGCGTGGACAATTACCCGTTCTTCACCATCAGGGAATAACACACAGCAATCATAAAAATTCTGACGGTTCAGCATCTCTCTGAAAAGTTCGAAATCGTCGGGTGTAAAATTTAGCAACAGGTTATTATGCCAGATATGCATGGTCTGGCAATGGGTACAATGACTGATGTGGGTCTGATTTTTAATACACAATGTTCTGATCTCGCACATAAATTTTGTTTTTGTGACTACCTTATTATGATACCCTGCCTTGTTTGCCAGTCAGCTTTTTTCGCTGCTGGCAAATAAGGCAGTATGGCTTTATTCTAACAGGTATTCATGGATAGTGAATACTTTTTTGGGGGAAACAAGCAATGCATGTTTACAACCGGTATATCAAAAGTAATAAGAACAAATGTGTTGAGATATTCGAATCAGGAAAACGATTTTACTATATGGGAAAAAGATTCTGCTGTAGCTTTGGGTCCAGGTGGGCAATGTCGGGGCTGTACCCATTAATTCCATGACGGAATAATTAAGGGTTAACTGAGTATGTATTCTCCTGCTAATTATATAAAACAGGAATATTACTTCCTACAATTGAAAATCAATCAAAGAAGTAATATTCCTAAAATAGTTTTCTTACTTAACAAAACGTTTAACTGATTGCTCACCATTATGGGTAATCACCAGATTATAAACTCCGGAAGGAAGATGAGAAACATCAATACTACCTGTAGTTGAACGGGGTAACAATACCACTTTCCCCAGCATATCCACGATCTGTATTTTTGCTTCAGACAGATTAAATGATGCTTTCACTGTCAGTACATCGTGTACAGGATTAGGATACAGCGTAAGTGATACCGCATTTTTTGCCGGTGTACTCACATTGGCCAGCCAGGCAGCATTCGCTACTTTTGTGATCCTTATCCAGTTAATATTCCAGCCGCCGGTCTGTGAATATACACCCAGATTATAAGTGCCTGCTGTAACAGTTACATTATGAGAGATGGTGGTCCAGTTTTGCCAGCCGCCGGTAGAAGGAATATCCATGTATCCGAGGATAGTACTCCCTGCATTTAAGTCAAGCGATAACCTACCACCGCCACTTAAACTGGACACCCGGTATTCAACCTTATACGTACCGGAAGTAGGGAAATAAATGCTGTTATAAGCCATCCAGTCGCCAGTATCAATAGCACCTACATTCTGTCCGCCATTTGCATCTGTGGTTGTTTCTGTAATAATGCCTGACATAGAGCTATAGTTCTCTGCCTGGATTAATGTGCTGGAACTTCCTACAGGACTAACAATCAGTGAAGATATACTGTCGTTCCATTCATTACCTATCCATGAATTATTTCCTGTTACTGTTATACTACCACCAGAAAAATTATCATTCTTGTAGAAAGTAACCTGGTAACCCGCAGGGATGGTATAGGAAGTAATATCATTATTCTTTATCCCTTTTGCTACCATCGCAGCGGTATTGTAACTACCTTCTGGCAGTCCCCAGTAAGCACCACCATAATTGATATCCTTATAAAAGAATGACTGATCCAGTGTAGCAGCTGCTTCAATCAACATAACTCCACTTAATTGAGTAGCATAATCTGTTGCCCCTGGAGGAACCGTCCAGTTAGTCCCTACCAGCCCTGCACTACTAATACCACTTGTCCTTAGCCTTTCCGCATTAAATCTGATCGCTTCATTATACCGGGCTCTTGTATCTGCAGGAATATTTCCTTCTCTTGCCAGCAGGGAAAAATAACGGACAAATATACCATTGAACAATCCGCCGTCGCCCGTGCCTGTTGCATTCAAAAAGAACATCCCGTTGGTAATTCTGGATGTCATTACATATTCGGCACTTTTAACAGCATCATTCAGATAGGTAATATCCCCGGTTGCTTTATATAATTCCAGACCAGCGCCAATATAAGTACCTACGTTATAAGAAAAAACAGCATAACCAATGTTCCCAGAGATAGTACTATAATTATCCCATACTGCACCGGTAGCAGCATCTACCAGATGAGCCTTTACAAAACTGTAAATATCTTTTGCCCTTTGCAGATTGGCAGCAACACCAGTGGTACGGTATAACCTCACTCCCATGATAACGGCCGGGGTATTGGCACAGGTGTTTTTACATCCCGGGCAAGCCTTATTCCAGTTAATGGCACCATCGGAATACCCGGTTTGTATATCCGTCCACAATTGGTTGGCAACTGTAAGATACTCAGCATCTCCTGTACTCTGATATGCCCGGAGGCTGGCAATGCCCAGCCATTCCATATCATCATAAAAGTGATTGATGTAAGTATTCCCGTTGAAACTTTTAATGCCGTAAAGCAGGGTCTTCATCCGGGTTTTGTAGATATCCTGCCGGGTGCGCTGATATCCATCTACCAATACATCTACACCGTGTGCACACCACCAATAATTAGCTGTTGGAACACCATATGTATTAATAGTACTTGTTTGTAAGTTTTCAGCTACCGGACCGAAAACATTGAGTTGTCCAAAACTGCGCAACTGCAGGAGGACCATGATCATGGTTAATTTGATGAGGGACTTCATGATATTGGGTTTATGATAAAAAAACTAACAAGATGACGTGGAAATGAATCAAATGTACCATCCATCGGGGGCAATTAAAAAAATTAAAAAAATATTTACCCGGCATCAAAGTTTGACCTTTTTGAGATGTCTTTATGATAGGCAACATAAAATGCGCATTTAACAGAAGCCAGAATTAGATCTTTAAAAACCATTTTTTATGAGAAAAACGATAGCTGTAAGCATTTTATCTTGTTCAGTAACAGCGATGCTGGGAATGACAAGTTGCACCAAAGACAACAAAATTGAACAAAAACTGACTTTACCCACAACTGGCATTGTGAAAGTAAATGCTGTAGGGATCTGTGAGTATGATCAGACTGATGCATCTATACTGGCACAAGGTTATACCAAAGTATATGGCGAAGAATTCTCTACTAACCTGAATAACTGGGAAATATGGAACAGTGGCGCTTACAATGAAGAGTTACAAATGTACAAACCAGCTAACGTTACTTTAGCAGATGGTAAATTAGTACTTACCGCTAAAAAGGAAACAGTTACAGGTGCTACAGATCCTGACAATTCTACCAAAAAGACGTTTAACTATACTTCTGGAAGAATTGAAAGCAATCAGTATTTTTCTGCGTCAACAACTACTCCTAAAGTACGTTTTTCTGCACGTATCAAGCTGGCTGCCGGTTACGGCATGTGGCCTGCCTTCTGGACATATGGCGATACCTGGCCTACAAATGGTGAAATCGATATCCTTGAATCCCAGGGCCAGTATCCTAACGTGTATACTACTGACTACTGGTACGGGTCTAAACCTGAAATTCCAGAAGCTATCACTGCAAAAGATGGTGCTATAATTACATCTTCAGTAAATCTTACCACCTGCTATCATGTATATGAAGCAATCTGGCAGAAAGATACACTCACCTTCTTACTGGACGGTAAAGTAGTGAATACCAAATATAAAAATGATACTACCGGTGGTGGTGGATTTATTCCAAGCTTTTTCGGGAAGAAACAGCGTATAGCATTGAATGCGGCTGTAGGTGGGGCTAACTTCAGCAATCTGGATCCTTCCAAGATTGTAGTTGGAACTACTTATGTTGACTGGGTAAGAGTTTATACTTCTAAATAATCAAAGATACTTTAATAGTTCATGTTAAGGTTAAGGTAGACAAGGCTCGCTCCGTGGTTGGAGCGAGCCTCTTATTTTTTATAACTTCGCTGTTAACGTACGCCAGTCCTCCAGTTCAGGAGATCCCGGTTTACGCTTTCCGAAAAATTGTACAATCATTTCTCCTGTTGCATCAAAAACTTCTACTGAAGTTATCACTCCATCTGCAGAAGGTTTTTCCACTACCCAACATTGGGCAATACCATCTGTTTTTAAATGCAGATTAAAATCAGGATCCATCACATTTATCCAGGAAGGAATTTCAAGAATCTTCTGCACCGGGCCAGTATGAATTTCAATATTACCGGGATTGCCTACAAATACCATGATCTCTAATCCACTCTGAGCAGCATCTTGCAGAATAGTTTTTACACAATCATTTTCAACACGACGGGCAAACTTGCCGGCAGCAATCTCCAATGCATGTACGCGGGATAATTTATACTTCATCAGTAAAGGGAAGAAGTCATGTGTATCCTGCAACACAGACCACTCCTGAAGGAAAGCAGCCGTATCTGCTTCCTGAGCAAACACCTTTGGTTCCGGTGCCGGGCTTACTGTAATAACATTCAGTTGTTCAGCTGTCACAAAATCCCGTTCTAATTGATCCCATGCAGCCAGGTTTGTCAGATCTGTCGGATATATTTTAACAATTGCAGTTCCTTGTGCATCGAAGATCTGCCAGGATCTTTTGAAACCGGTAGCGGCATCATCTCCAACAGAAAAACCAAATTTCCAACGGGAAAAGAACATCCGCAGATCAATATCTTTACCTAATACTGTACCTACATGTTTATTCTCAGTATTGATCATTTCGAATACCCCTTTCCGCTCTATCACACAATTTTCATTGCGGGTAAGCACCATTACTTTTCCGAGCTCCGGCATACGCTGAACGAATGCAGGAAATTCATTTCTGATATGCTTTACAGCTGATCCTGTGCAGGCAGCCACCAGTTCACCTTCGCTCACCTTTAGCTGATTCGCCGCATCACGTATTCTTGTTTTAGGGTTTTGTTCCCTGAAGGCGATCCATCGATCTTTTAATGTTTGTGTTGCAGTTGCGTTCATGTTTACAATTCATTTATTGCCATAGCGGCTGGTGATTGAAATATCCCGGCGGCAGCGGCGGTAACTACCAGCGGATAATTGCAGTGTGGATGTTGCAACACAGCAACATCCACACCAAAACAATGTTTTATGTGTTGTGGAGTAAATACAGTTGCTACTGTACCATTGGCATACATTGTTCCATCCTTCAATAAAAAAAGGCGATGGGCATATGCAGCGGCCAGTTGAAAATCATGCAATACAGCTATTACCAGTACGCCCTGTGCCGCCAGTGTGGCTGCTAGTTGCAGGGATAACTGCTGATGAAGAATATCCATTCCCGTTACTGGTTCATCCAGCAATAACATTTTTTTACCTGCGTAATCTTTTGCATAAAGATCCGGTGCTTCCAGCAACTGTGCCAGCACACGCGCCATCTGTACACGCTGTTTTTGTCCGCCGGATAAAGTAGGATAAGTACGATGTCGCAGGTTATATACCTGCATGGTCTTTAATGCACAGGAAACGATCTCCCGATCAAGAGTTGATAAATGGGAGTCATAAACATAACGTCCCATGTTCACCACATCTATTACGGGAAATGATTGATTCAAGGTAAGCTGCTGAGACAGCACCGCTCGTTTACGAGCCTGTTCTGCCACTGATATATTACGCAGTTCACTGCCAGCAAGGGTCACACTACCTCCGTATTGCAGATACTCTCCTGCAATCACTTTGAGCAGGGAGGATTTACCTGCTCCATTGGCCCCCATGATCACACAAAGCTCTCCTGCACAGGCATTCAGGCTTACCTTGTCCAGTATAGTGGATTTTCCCAATGTGAGCGATAGATCTTTTACATGCAGCATTATGCTAAGATTGTTCGTTTTTCTTTTAAGATCAGCCAGATGAAAAAAGGCGCACCTATAATAGCGGTGATAATGCCCACCGGTAATTCTGCAGGGGCCACTATAGTGCGACACAACAGGTCTGCAACAGAGAGCAGTACGGCGCCCGACAAAGCGGCTCCAGGTACCAGCATCCGGTAATCCGGACCTGTGAACTGCCGTACAATATGTGGTACTATTAACCCGATAAAACCGATGATCCCCGCCACTGCAACTCCTGCCGCTACGGCCATTGTAGCCAGGATGATCAGCTGTATTTTCAACCGTTGTACTTTCACTCCGCTGTGCATAGCTTCCCGCTCTCCCAGTGATAACAGGTTTAGGGCGGGCGCCAGGCGTGGCAGTAAAATCAGAGGAATAACGATGAATGGTAATACCCCCAGAACGGTTTGCCAGCTGGCTCCTCCCAGGCTACCCAGCGACCAGAAAGTAATGCTGCGCAGTTGTTCATTATTCGCCATATAAGTCATCAGTCCCGTTACAGATTCACATAATGCCCTGACTGCGATACCTGCCAGTAGCATAGTAGATATGGCTGCCTGGCCGCCGGTACGGGCAATACGGAAAATGAACAACGTAGTAATGACAGCTCCGGCAAAGGCTGCCAGGTTCAATGCATAAAAATTCAAAGCGGGAAAGTCATGAAATACGGGCAATGCATTCTGTACAATAATCATCACCACAGCCGCCATCGAAGCACCTGAACTGATGCCTATCAATCCCGGGTCGGCCAGCGGATTGCGGAAGAGGCCCTGTAATGCAGCCCCCGCCACTCCCAGGCCAGCGCCAATAAGTACTCCCAATACCACACGAGGCAAACGGATCATCCATAATACGCCGGCCATATTCTCCTCATATGCTACCGGCAAATGAATACCAGCGCGTTCCAATAAGATAGCAATTACCTGTAAAGGTGACATATGCATGGCTCCGGTTCCTGTAGCAATCAGGATAACCAGCACCAACAGGATACTCAAAAAAGTAATACTCAGACTTTTAATCACGCTTCTGCCTTCAGTTTCTCAGATAATTCCTTTACGGCCTGGATTACCCTGGGTCCAAAACCTGTGAGTAATTGTCCGTCCATCACGATCACTTTCTTTTCTTTTCCGGCAGTGGTTTGCGGAACGCCCTGCACTTTCAGCAAACCATCTACCCCACCCATACTTTTCAGTCCTTCATCAAACATCAGGATCACATCCGGGTTGGCTGTTACCAGTGCTTCCGGCGTAAGTGGTTTAAAATCACTGAAACCGGTAGCAGCATTCTGTGCACCTGCCAGACTGATGATCTTATCCAATGGAGTTTCTTTACCGGCTACCATCATGGTGCCAGCTCCACGGGCATATATAAACAACACTTTCTTGCCTTTTGCAACAATATGCAGTTCCTTTTGTTCTTTATCAAGTTGTTTACACAGCGCAATTCCTTTTGCAGGCACCTGTAATGCAGCGGCCACTTCGGTGATTAACTTTTTGGTGCCTTCCACAGAAAATTCCTGTTTCAACAACACTGTTTTCACACCCACATTTTTAAATTGTTCAATAACTGTTGGCTGAATGAAATTATCTGTTGCCAGTATCAGATCCGGTTGTAAGGCCAGTACCGGTTCAGCAGAAATATTACGGTTATGCCCTACTTTAGGAACCTTTTGCATAGTTACCGGGTAAGTACTGGTCACATCCGTACCTACCAGTGTTTTTTCAAAGCCCAGGGCACAAACAATTTCTGTTATAGCGCCATTGAGCGATACTATACGTTTTTGAGCATGCACACTGGCCGATTGCAGAAAGCCTGCAATAAATAATATAATCAGGGAACGTTTCATTATTAATGTGGTATTGAAAGAATGATAAAAATAATGGCTGACCCTACCCGGGGTTTGGGTCAACCATCGCTTACCGGGAGCACTTTACTCCGCCATGCTCCGGCAAGTATCTTAATAAGGTAACAAAAGGTCATAAAGTGCAGCAATGGCACATAAAAATCCCTTACGGAACTTTATGACATTCCGGTGTACGTGTTGAGTTGTAAATAAATGGATCAGTTATCTCATAGAGGTATGCGGATCATACCCTGCAAGCTACTGACAGGTGTGGCGGAGTAATTGAGTGATGCGAAGCTACGTCATAGAAGTGTAAAGTATTGATCAAATCGGGAAATTTTCATGACAATCTTTACGCAAAACGAAATATTCAAATTTCTCAATATTTATGGATTTTCTCAAATTCCACTTTTTATCCTGTGGTTTAAACCAAATACTTTTAAGGATTGTTAACTAATAAAGCCACCTATCATTTGAATAAAAAACATCTGCCCATGGATTGGGATGAATTACTAAATCCACTATCGCCACTTTATCAGGATGCGATGCGCGAGCAACAAAGACTGGTCAACCTGCAGGATGGATTGATTACCGCTACCAAGCGATTGGTTTCTTCTATATACCCACAGATTTATCACCTCGAATCTGCCGGGTATACGGAATTAGATACTACTATTATTGCAGAATGTGTGAAGCTGTCGTGTAGACTAAATGAGATTATTGCGAAACATTATGTTGAAGAGTGAACTGGATTATTCTATATTAAAGTTGAGTACCGTTGCATTTATACCAGCTACAATACCATACCCATTCTGCACATTAGAGTAGATATTTACCGGATTTAACACAAAATCAATATCATCATCCTGCCACTGATCATTAGCAGCAAGCAGATATTTGTACGCCCCTTTTGTTAAACCACATACTTCTATAATGAGATGTGGTGAAACTGATATATCCTTTTCTGTTTGCATAATAAAGATCGCCTCTTTTCCATTCAGCAATACATCTGAAATAATGATATCGCTATAATAAGCGTCTCCTATTATATCGATAAAACTATTCGTAAATGAAGGATCGGGACGACACTTTATTGTATCTTTTTTATTTTTCACCAGTTCTCCATTGATGCTGTCTGCTTTATAAAAACGGATTCGGTAATAATTAGTTTCAGCAGCATTATCAATTAATGTGAAACGGATACGATTAGTATTAGCTTGTGCATGCACATCTTTTATTACCGGACGTGCGGGTGTACTGTCTATAGCAGTAACACTATCCAATCCTTTATACGTTACGCCAATAGTATATTTTTTCCCCTTTAGGGCAACGCTCTCCGATACGTAATAACCATGGCCATTAATCACCTGCCAGTGTGGTGCAGGTAATGCGACTCCATCTTCTTCCAACGTTACAGCAGCACCCTTTAATTCAGGGAATTGCAGATTTCCAGATTCGCGGACCGGCTTGCTCAGCGTAGCACGGATATAAATCAGGCTATCCGGCTGGATCAGACTGTTGAGCACGATTTTATCTCCCTCGTAAGGAATATTAATTTTAGATTCCTTTTGACAACCTGCACATAACAGGATCAGCAATACAACATAAACTAAGTATGTACGTACCATTATTCTAAAATTTTAGAGAGTAAGTTACACTTGGTAAAAGCGGTAACAGACTTATCTCTGAAAGATAACGTTCCTGCTTTGCCCTGTCTGTTACGATACTATAGAACTGAGGATTTCTTTGATTGTAGGCGTTATATAAACTAAAAGTCCAGCTCTTCACCCAATACTTTTTCTTTTTTGTATAAGTAGCACTCAGATCCAGACGGTGCTGATTCCTGCCGCGAAACTGATTACGATTACTTACACGATCCAGAATAGGGACATTTGACGGAGTATCCCACGGCGATGGATTATTGATCCCTTCATAACTGGCTACCGGTAATGTTAATGGCAAACCAGAAGTATATTCCCAGCTGGCAGACATTTCCCAGCATTTACCCAACCGTTGTATAATCACGATTTCCACATCATGACGACGATCATATTTATAAGGAAACGGTTTGCCTTTATTTACTTTTTTGAATTGCCTGTCCGACCAAGCCAGTGTATACCCTATCCATCCTCTTGTAGTTCCGGTCTTCTTTTCCAGTAATACTTCACCGCCATAACTCCGACCAATACCTGTTACTACCTGTTCATCCCAATTTGTATTACCTGTACTAAAAAGAGCTGCATTTTCTTTGTACTCAATCACATTATCCATGGTCTTATAATAAGTCTCTACAGAATACGCAAACATATTATTCCTGCTCATTTTACTAACTCCCAGGGATACCTGACGGGAAAACATAGGGTTTACCCTACTTGTAGAAGGTACCCACAAATCTGTAGGCAAACTGGTACCACCATCAGTCAGCAGATGCAGGTATTGATTCATATGTGTGTAAGACATTTTCAGTGCCCAGTTATGCGGTAATTTATACCTCACTCCCAACCTGGGCTGAATGGAATTATACCAGACTTTATCTATTAAGAATCCTGAAATATGCAGGCCGGCATTCAGATGCAGTGATGATGAGATATCCCAGTCATCTTCTCCATATAAAGCAACTTCTGCCCCCCACGTAGCTTTCTTATTGTAAGCAGTATCTATAGGTGGCCGTTCATTATAATAATTTTTCAGGATAGATACACCAGGATTAAAAATGTGGGAGATTCCACTCATTCCAAATTTAACAGTGTGCTGAGGATTGGGACGATATTCAAAATCAAGTTTTGCTAATCCATCTCTGATCTTTGAATAATACTTCCCATACAAATGGGATGCATCAGCAATACGAACTGAATTATAATTATAACTGAAATCAGTGGAAAAAGAATAGCGGGAAAAATTTAATGTAACATTGGCAAATAACTGTGGATTAAATATATGGTTCCATCGTAAAGTAGCGGCAACATTTCCCCATCCCATACGCGTAAGCTCATTCTCTTTATAATAATCGGAGCCATCAGAATAAGCAACACTTTTCTCGCTCTTCACTGAAAAGTGATCATCACCTATATATCCACTGAAATAAATACGGTTTTCAGGAGAAAAAATATGATTGATTTTTACATTAGCATCATAGAAATAAACAGATGCGGAGTTTCCCGTATTATTATCATCATCGCTGTTAATATCAAGCTCATTGATCAGCAGATCTGTATAAGAACGTCGTGCAGATACGAGGAACGATGTTTTATTTTTTACGATAGGGCCTTCTACCATAAACTTGGCAGCAATCAGGCCTATCGCAGCTTCACCATGATAGTGCTGCATGTCTCCGTCTTTCATGGAAACATCTACAATAGAAGATAACCGTCCGCCATAGCGTGCAGGAAAAGCACCTTTATAAAAATCTGTATTCTTCACAATATCAGGATTGAATACTGAAAAAATACCCAGTAAATGAGAGGCATTAAATACCGGCGTTCCATCAAGCAGAATAAGATTCTGATCAGGGCTGCCACCTCTTACATTCAAAGAACCTCCACCATCCATCCCTCCTGATACTCCTGGCTGTGCTGCAAGGGTTCGCATCAGATCAGCTTCACCCAACAGCCGTGGCATTGATTTTACATCTGCCATCGAAACATTGAGCCGGCTCATCTGCATTTGTGTGGCCTGATGATTAAGGTATGATTCTGATACCACTACTTCCTGTAAACTGTTCAATGGCTGCAATGGAACAATCACCTGTTTCTTGCTGATTCCTGTAACCGGCAACCGTACAGGCGTATAGCCAATGTATGTTACCTGCAGACTGCTGGTATCTTTCGGTAGGGTAAGACTGAAAAAACCGTACTGATTGGTGATGGTACCTGTTTGTTGTGCAGGCGAATAAATAGTAGCGCCTATCAGTCTTTCGCCGGTGCGTAAATCCTGTACATAACCACTCACTGTATACTGTGCATCCTTTTTAACAGTGAGCACAATCTGCTCTCCTATACGGGCAAAACGAATATTGTAGGGGGAAAAAAGATCCTCCAGTAATTTCTTCAGGGGCTTGTCATGTACATTCAACGTTATCCTTCGCGAGAGGTTAACAATATCCCTGCTATAGGAAAAATGAATATTATACTGCTGCTCAAGTAATTCACATACTGCCAGCAACGGTTGATCATGAATTGAGACAGTTACTTTTGTTTGCCAGTCCCACCCAAACACCTGCCCGGGAATGCATATCATTAACATTCCCAACAGTACTTTTCCCATCAGCGACATACTTTATTTTTATTCTTCATGCTACTTTAATTCAATTCCTGTTGTATGCTGTACAACAGGAATACTTAATCATATAGGTAATTACTTCCAGTACATTTCAAACCAGTTCTCCCATAAAAGTGGACGGTTACCTCCTACCCAGTACAGTTGCACAATAAACGGATGAACAGCGCCTGGGGTTACATCAAACATTGCTTTTCCTTCCAGTTTTACCTTATGGTGACGACTTCCAATACCTTCAGATATAATTCGGCAGCCATCAACCAGGTCAGCATGGTTATGAGTGCAAAAATAATACTCCGGCGTAAAGATCAATACCTTAATCAATAATAAAAGTTACTATTTTATGCATGTGGCAACAGGTAACGCTTTTTTTCATACCCCCAAACGTTCTGTATATTATCTTTGTGCCCGCATGTACAATCTTATCAAAAAAATATTGTTCCGCTTCCCGCCGGAACAAATTCACTACCAGGTAATGAAAGGACTGCAGGTGTTACATCATCTGCCGATGGGGAAAAAGCTCGTGCACACTTTTTGTATGCCGGCAAATAAAAGACTGGAAAGACAACTATGGGGACTAACATTTAAAAACCCTGTAGGACTGGCGGCGGGCTTCGACAAAGATGCTAAATACACTGACGAACTGGCCAGCCTGGGATTCGGATTTGTGGAAATTGGAACGGTTACACCAATTGCTCAACCGGGGAACGATCAGCCCCGCTTATTCCGTCTTCCGGCAGATAAAGCCCTCATTAACAGGATGGGCTTTAATAACGGGGGGGCTGTGGCTGCAGCTAAACGACTGCAAAAACGACGGTCGGATATTATCATAGGCGGTAATATTGGCAAGAACAAACTTACACCTAACGATGAAGCGATCAGCGATTACGAAAAATGCTTCCATTCCCTATTTGATGTGGTAGACTACTTCGTTGTAAATGTAAGCTCTCCCAATACACCCAACCTGCGGGCATTACAGGAAAAAGAACCATTGAAACAATTGTTGCATCATCTGCAAACATTGAATTCTCTTAAGTCCAAACCTAAACCTATCCTGCTGAAAATAGCACCGGATCTTACCAACAGTCAGCTGGATGATATCATAGAGATAATCCAGGAAACTAAACTGGCTGGTATTGTAGCCACCAATACCACCATCAGCCGGGAAGGTTTGAAAACACCTGAAAGTGAAGTGACAGCTATCGGTGCCGGCGGATTAAGTGGCCTGCCTGTAAAGGAAAGGGCAACGGAAGTAATTCGCTACATTCATCAGCATACCGGTGGCAATGTTCCTATCATCGCCGTAGGCGGCATCTTCACAGCTGCAGATGCACAGGAAAAACTGGATGCGGGCGCATCACTGGTACAGGTGTATACCGGCTTTATATATGAAGGCCCTACTATTGTGAAGAAGATCTGTGAAGGACTTAAATAACATTTATTGCATTCATCATAGTACACGCTACTACCCCGGCTGTTTCCGTACGCAGCCGGGTATTTCCCAGTGATACCGGCCGGAAACCCTGTTGCAGGGCGCCTGTAATTTCCTCCGGCGTAAAATCACCTTCTGGGCCTATCAACATTAATGTATCTTTTCCTGCCTGCATGGCCTGCCACAAATGGGCCTTTTCTTCCGGTAAACAATGTGCTATAAATAACTGGCTGGCGCCGGGTTGCTGAATCAGTTTATCAAAAGTGGCAGGTGCCGCCAGTTCAGGTAAATAGTATTGTTGCGATTGCAGCATGGCTGCTACCAGGATATTCTCAAAGCGATCTGCCCGGAATTTTTCCTTTTCCGTACGCTGACTGATCAATGGAATCACTGTCTGCACCCCTATCTCCGTTGCCTTTTCCAGGAACCACTCTATACGTGATGTATTTTTGGTAAAAGAAATGGCAATACGTACCGGATTTGTTACCGGCGGGATTAACGTATACAGCGTAATCTTCAGTACACATTTCTTCCTGTTATCATCTGTAATCACTGCTGTATAACGGCCACCACGACCGTCTGTAAGCAATACTTCTTCTCCGGCGGTATGCCGTAATACCTGGATGCAATATTTGGATGTTGGCTCATCCATTGTATAGGTGCCTGCCTGCGGAGAAATATCTTTTGCGTAAAACATATCCTTACACGTTAATTGCTGCAAAATTATCATTTTCAAGGATAGCCTTCTTTGTCTTATGCTGGAACCTGAAAAACAATAGGATTGATGCCGTAAGCAATCCCAGTAATAATCCCCACCAGATACCCTGGACGCCAAAATTTAAGTAGATGCCAAAGAAATAACCTACCGGCAATCCTAATCCCCAGTAAGCCAGAAAGGTAATAATGGTAGGCACCTTCACATCTCCCATTCCGCGTAAAATACCAAGCCCAACTACCTGCGTACCATCGAACAGCTGGAAAAAGGCAGCGATAATGATCAGGTGTGCAGCAATGTCCACCACTGCGGAATCACTGATATACATCAAGGGTAGCAGCCGGCAACTCAGCATAAAGATAAATGCTGTAGTACTCATCATTGCTAATACCATATGATAACTGGCAATGGCAGACAAGCGCAGCTCTTTAAACTGCATGGCACCAAAGTGATTCCCGCTTTTAATACCCGCTGCCGCAGAAATGCCGCTCGCCATCATATAAGTGATGGAAGCCAGGTTGATAGCTATCTGGTGTGCCGCCTGTTCTTTCGCACCTATCCATCCTGCCATAATAATAGCACCACTAAAGGCACTGATTTCAAAAATATATTGCAAGGCTACAGGGGTACCGATGCCCAGTATTTTTTTTATGGCCTCGCCGGATAATTGCCAGTGTCCAAACTGCCGGATATACTGGCGGAAGCGGGGGCTTTTCAGTACATACCAGGCCATGGCAATACCCATTAGTGAACGGTCGGTAAGTGTGGCAATACCTACTCCAACCACTCCCATATTAAATCCGTATACCAATATAATTCCTAAAACGATGTTGAGTACATTTCCCACAATGCTGATATTCATGGCCTGGCGCGTGAATCCTAATCCTTCTGCAAACTGCTTGAAGCTGAGAAAAACCATCAACGGAAAAAACGAAGCACCCAGGAATTGCAGGAAAGGGCGTGCCTGTTCCTGTACATCGGCTTCCTGATGAAGCAGATGCAGATAATTACTACCGATAATAATAGTGGTAGAGAGAACTAATCCCAATATAAGGTTAATGACTAAGCTATGCCGCAGCAGGGAACCACAGGCATCAATATTACCACGACCATGTTCCTGTGCAATAAGTGGTGTAAGTCCGTAGGACATGCCAATTCCCATCACCATAAATACAGAGAACAAACTACTACCCAATGCTACAGCGGCAAGCGGTACGTCACCTTTATGGCCAATGATTATTGTATCTGACAAAGCCACAAGAGTATGCCCTAGTTGGGAGATGACCACAGGGTAGGCTAAACGGAAATTATCTTTATAATACTGTTGATATTTCTTCCACATAGTTATTCAGGGAAAGTAAAAAGGGTGTCCCGTTTAAGCGTGACACCCTTTTTACCTTTTAATTATTTTATTAAAAAGGTGCGTCTTCTTCGAATTCCATGTCATTCATTTTGGAACCCTTCTGGATAAAGAATTTCGCTTCATTATTGGCGCCATCGTTAGGGCTTGGGAAACCAGCATAGGAGTTTCCACCACCGCCACTACCGGGGTTATCTACACTTCCATCATCTTCAAAACGCTGGAACTCCAGTACTGCACGCAGCTTGATAGTATCCAGCTGACCATTACGGTGTTTAGCTATACGCACGTGGGTTTCACCTTTATTGGATTCTCCCATTTCGTTAGTGTTGATCTCATAATATTCAGGACGGTACAGGAACAATACCATATCCGCATCCTGCTCAATCGCACCAGACTCACGAAGGTCACTCAACTGTGGCATCTTATTACCGTCCTTACGTTTTTCCACATCACGGCTTAACTGAGACAGTGCAATGATAGGCACACCTAATTCCTTTGCCATCCCTTTCAGATCCCTGGAGATCTTACTGATTTCCTGTTCACGATTACTTCCTTTTCCATCAGCAGAACCACTCATCAGCTGCAGGTAATCGATTATAATCAGACCCACACCGTGGTTATGTACCAGCCTTCTGGCTTTTGCACGTAATTCGAAGATGTTCAGTGCCGGAGTATCATCTATAAAGATGGGAGCTTTTGCCAAACGTTCAATACCGTGGGTCATCAGCTTCTTCATCTCATATTCTTCCAGCTTACCACGGGAAATCTTTTCCAGTTTTATTTCAGACTCCGCAGACAAGATACGTTGCACGATCTGTCCGGACGACATTTCAAGTGAGAACAGGGCAGCACCTTTCGGGAACCGGGGATGCAGGGCTGCATTCCTGGCAAGGTTCAGTGCGAATGCCGTCTTACCCACCGCAGGACGAGCCGCGAGAATAATAAGATCCGTTGCCTGCCAGCCGTAAGTTACTTTATCCAGGGAAGGGAATCCGGAAGGGACCCCGGTAATATCATCTCCTCTGTTACGCAGGTCTTCAATCCGCTTCATGGTGTTTACCAGAATACGGTCTATACTATCATAGTTCTTGCGAAGGTGATTATTGGTAACCTCAAACAGTTTGCTTTCTGCAGAATCCAGGAGATCGAATACATCCGCAGTATCCTCATAAGATTCACTAAGAATTTCGCCGGAAATGCGGATCAGTTCACGCTGGATAAATTTCTGGAGGATAATACGGGCATGGGCCGCGATATTGGCAGAAGACACCACCATGTTGGTGAGTCTTGTTATATAATATGGACCTCCCACCATTTCGAGTTCGCCCAGGGATTTGAGCTCCTCTACTACAGTAAGGATATCTATAGGCATGGATTTACCTGCCAGTTTGGCCATGGCCGAATAGATCTTCTGGTGTGCCTCTACGTAGAAACACTCCCCTTTCAATATTTCTATTACAGAATCAAACGCCCCCTTCTCCAGCATGATAGCACCTAACACCGCCTCTTCCATTTCTTTTGCTTGTGGCGGTATTTTGCCGTACATCATAGATGAGATGTCAACGGACGGCTTACGACGCACATTGCGGTCCTTCTTTAGATTAAGATCCATTTATCGTTAATTCCTATTAAAAAAGTTAATCAAATAAAGTTATGTCATGGCAATTCCTCGGTTCTTTACAATTCTTTTTGTACCAGTCTTTGAACAAATTGTAAACTTTTCAGGGCTTGAAAAACTAAGGTAACCGCATTTTCCCATTTATTAAGGATTGATTCCTGATATAGTTTATAAGACCACATCCACAGGTTATCCACCAGCAATTTGTCAGTTATCCACTGACTGACTCATACTTATTCACCAAATGCACACTCAATCCCCAGGCAAAGGTCCGCATATTCACAAACTTTGTGCAAAAAGATTTTCCACATAAGTTTTGGGAAAGACGGACAGTGTATTTTTGAACGTTATTCACATTCCATACTTTTCTCCTTTTCACCCTTTGTCCTTATTTATTAACTTTACGCCACTTATAAACATACAAATGACTATTTCGTACAATTGGCTGTGTGACTATTTGCCGGTAAAACCATCACCGGAGGAACTATCTGTTATCCTGACGCGTATAGGCCTGGAGGTGGAAAGCCTGGAACAATTTGAATCCGTAAAAGGTAGCCTGGAAGGGCTTATCATAGGAGAAGTGCTCACCGTAGCACAACATCCCAATGCAGACAAACTAAGGCTGACTACCGTAAATACCGGCAACGGCGAGCCCCTCAATATCGTTTGCGGAGCACCGAACGTGGCTGTAGGTCAGAAAGTAGTGGTTGCTCCTATCGGCGCTACCATCTATCCTGCCAGCGGAGAACCCCTAACCATGAAAAAGGCCAAAATCCGTGGGGAAGAAAGTCATGGGATGCTATGTGCAGAAGATGAGATCGGTCTGGGTGGCAGTCATGAGGGTATCCTGGTACTGGATCCTGCCCTGCAACCGGGTACACCGGCAAGAGAGATCTTTAACCCTGTACAGGACTGGATCTACGAAATAGGATTAACGCCTAACAGGATGGACGCTATGAGCCACCTGGGTGTAGTGAAAGACGTATGTGCCTACCTGAATAATGCAGAGAATACTCTGCAACACAAGGCATTAATACCGGAAATATCCCCTCTGCCCCAGGCAACAGAAGCATTTCCAATTACTGTTACAATAGAAAATACAGATGCTTGTCCACGTTACTCCGGAGTTACCATCTCCGGTGTAAAGATCCAGCCTTCGCCCGACTGGTTGAAGAACAAGCTGCTGGCAATCGGGGTAAGACCTATTAACAACATAGTAGACATTACCAATTTCATCCTGCACGAAACGGGGCAACCCCTGCACGCTTTTGATGCAAAAGCCATCAAAGGCCAAAAGGTGATCGTAAAGAATCTGCCACAAAACACCACTTTTGTTACACTGGATGAAAAGGAAAGGAAACTGGATGCTGCCGATCTCATGATCTGCAATGCTGAAGGTGAGCCAATGGCAATAGCCGGCGTATTTGGAGGCCTCCATTCAGGAGTTACAGCAGATACTCAACATATATTTCTGGAAAGTGCCTGCTTCAGCCCGGCAAGTATCCGCCCCACCTCTTTCAGGCATGGTCTCCGTACAGATGCAGCTGCCCGTTTTGAAAAAGGAGTGGATATATCAGGTACTGTATACGTATTACAGCGTGCAGCAGCACTGATCTGCGAACTGGCCGGCGGACAGATAGCATCTCCCATCATTGATGTATATCCTTTTCCAAAGCCACAAACAGAGGTAGAAACTACCTGGGCATATATTAAAAAGCTAAGTGGTAAAGTATATCCTGCTGATAAAATAGAACGCATCCTCACCAGTCTGGGTTTCACCATGATGTCCAAAACAGCAGAAAAGTTCCGCGTAGCGGTGCCTTACAGCAAGCCCGACATCAGCCTGGCACCGGATATCGTAGAAGAGATCATGCGTATTGACGGACTGGATAACATCGAAATACCGTCCCAGGTAACGATCACTCCTGCCCCGGCACAACGCCCAGACAAGGAAAAGATCCGGGAAAAGGCAGCTAACTATCTCGCCTCCAACGGTTTCAATGAAATTTTTACCAATTCTATCACTAACAGCAAGTATTTTACACCTGAAGTACTGGCCTATTCAGTGAGGATGATCAACAGTCTGAGTGCCGACCTGGATATAATGCGCCCTTCCATGCTGGAAACCGGTCTGGAAAGCGTTTCTCATAACCTGAACAGGCGGAACGAGAACCTGTTGTTCTTCGAATTCGGCAATACCTATGCTACTTATAAGCCAAACGAATACGAAGAAACACCTCATCTGTGCCTGTACCTCACAGGATCCAAAAAAACAGAAAGCTGGCTGCATAAAGCTCAACCGGTAGATTTCTATTTCCTGAAAGGTTATGTACAGAACGTATTACAATTGCTGGGTTTAACCGGCCTCCAATGGAGTGAACCTGAAACCGGTGGTTTCTGGAAGATCAGTATCCGTAACAAGGAGGTGGTAAGCCTGGGAGCGGTGCCTGCACAGAAGCTTAAACAGTTTGATATCAAACAACCAGTATGGTTTGCCGACTTCAACTGGACGAATGTGTTGGGATTACTGCAAAAAAGCAATAACTTTTACAAGGAAATACCAAAGTTCCCGGCCGTACGTCGCGATCTGGCACTGGTACTGGACAGGAAAATACAGTTTGTAGCGGTGGAAGCAGCCGCCAAAACGGTGAAATCACCTTTGCTGCAACAACTGAACCTGTTTGACGTTTTTGAAAGTGAGAAGCTGGGTGCTGATAAAAAGTCATATGCAGTGAGCTTTACATTCCAGGATGCCCAAAAGACCCTTACGGATAAGGAAATTGACGGTGTAATGGAAAAACTGGTAAAAGCATTTGAAGGACAATTGAATGCTGAAATCAGGAAATAAAAAATATGGCTTTAGAGCAATACATACAACGCATTGAGGATAAACTGCAGCTGCTGGTAAGAAAGTTACAGCAGGTGCAGGGGGAAAATGTATTGTTGAAAGAGCAGATCCGTTTAAATGAAGAAGAACTGAGCGCGCAGAACGACGCCATCGCTACCCTGTCGAACAAACTGCAAATGACCAAAATTGCAGGTAATACCCAGGGAGCCCCGTCAAATAAAGAAGATGATGATGAGTTCAAAAAGGAGATGCGGAGCAAGATCAATGACTATATCCGGGAAATTGACCGCTGCATCGCCTTGCTGAACAGCTAGTTAAGCCGCCTACAACTAAAAACAACATGGAAAATCTCATCCCTATTAATATTGTAGTGGCCGATCGCTCCTACCGCATTAAGATTAATCCGGAGGAAGAGGAGGAAGTGCGCCGCACCATGAAGGAAGTCAACGAAAAGATCATTGAGTTCAAAACCGCTTATGCCGGCAAAGATCTCCAGGATTATATCGCTATGGCCCTTATCATGTATTCCACCCATCCTGTTACCAGCGGAGGAAAGGAGCAAGCCGGAATGGCTCCCTTTTTACAGGAAAAATTGCAACATCTGGAAACATTGTTGGACGAACATCTGAAATAATCTGCTTCTCAGCGCATTATCTCATCATTTCACACATCATTTTTGTATTTTCGCAAATCAAGTTCTCACCCTCTACCTTTTCCACGGAATGGGAATGTGGCTAGGAATGCAACATAAATCAAGTTTAAATTTTTTGTATGGATGGTACCTTAATAACGACAATAGCCGCAGTGGTGGCTTTGATCATAGGCATTTTGTTAGGTAAAGTGATTTTTGCCAAAAGCACACAGCAAAAGATACAGGATGCAGAATTACAAGCTCAAAAGATAATAGCAGAAGGACAAACAACCGCAGAGAACCTTAAGAAAGACAGGTTACTGGAAGCCAAAGAGAAATTCCTGCAACTGAAGAGTGAACATGAGAAGGAAACAATGCAGCGGAACCAGAAACTGGCAGATGCGGAGAACAGGATCAAACAGAAAGAACAGGGCGTAACCCTTAAAACTGAAAGTCTTCAGAAGCAAATGCAGGAAAATGAGGCGATTAAGGAGAATCTGAACCGCCAGATGGAATTAGTAGCTGTGAAGCGTACAGAACTGGAAAAACACCAGGAAGAACATATCCGCCGCCTTGAAAAAGTAGCGGCCCTTACAGCAGAAGAAGCACGTCATCAGTTAATTGAAAGTCTGAAAGATGAAGCCCGTAACCAGGCATTATCACATATCCAGGAGATCATTGAAGATGCCAAGCTGAAAGCAAACAAAGAAGCTAAAAAGATCATTATCCAGTCTATCCAGCGTACAGCAGCAGAGCATACCATTGAAAATGCAATCACTGTATTTAACCTGGAAAGCGACGAAATCAAAGGCCAGATCATTGGCCGCGAAGGTCGTAACATCCGCGCTATTGAAGCAGCTACCGGTGTTGACCTGATTGTAGATGATACCCCTGAAGCAATTGTATTATCTTCCTTTGACCCATTACGCCGTGAAATTGCACGTTTATCACTTCAGCGCCTGGTACAGGACGGACGTATTCACCCTGCCCGTATTGAGGAAGTAGTTGAAAAGACCAAGAAGCAACTGGAAGAACAGGTAATGGACATTGGTGAAAGAACTGTAATAGAACTGGGTATCCACGGTTTGCATAAAGAACTGGTTCGCCTGGTAGGTAAGATGCGTTTCCGCTCTTCTTATGGTCAGAACCTGCTGATGCACTCTAAAGAAACTGCCAACCTTTGTGGTGTGATGGCTGCCGAATTGGGATTAAATCCTAAACTGGCAAAACGTGCAGGTCTGTTGCATGACATTGGTAAAGTACCCGATGAAGAAACAGAACTGAGCCACGCCCTGCTGGGAGCCAAACTGGCTGAGAGATATGGTGAACATGCTGCGGTGGTAAATGCCATCGGTGCCCACCATGATGAAATGGAAATGCAATACGTGATCTCCCCAATCATTCAGGCCTGTGATGCCATCAGTGGTGCACGTCCCGGCGCCCGTCGTGAGATCATGCAAAGCTACCTGCAACGTATCAAAGACCTGGAGAACCTGGCACTTGCACATGAAGGTGTGGAAAAAGCCTACGCTATCCAGGCGGGTCGTGAACTGCGCGTGATTGTAGAAAGCGATAAGGTAACTGATAGCGATGCAGACCGTCTTTCTTTTGAGATTGCGACCAAAATACAGAATGATATGCAATACCCCGGTCAGATCAAAGTAACAGTAATACGTGAAAAACGTGCTGTGAACGTTGCCAGGTAAAAGCATAAGCAATAACATATTTGATTAAAAAGAGGCATCCTGAACGGTGTCTCTTTTTAGTTTTTAAGGGCTTACCTTTTAAACCTTTTCCAGGCGACTCCGTAGTGAGTCTATATACTGGACAGACGTTGAACAGACGTTAGACACACGTTGGACACCCTTAGTTCGCATATAGACAATCTAAGAGTGTCCAATGTATGTTCAACGTATGAAGCAACTATAGACTCACTATTAACTTGCTATCAACTTGTTACCTACTTCAAATCTCTTTAACCAGCGCATCTTTTTAACATCTTGCAGATACTCATTTTTAATTATCTTTTATATTTACTCCCGTAATAAAAGCTCTTTAAATTCTTTATTGTTGTATTTTTTGGTATAAAATCTCCAGATTATGAAGAAACTCACTTGGATAATTGCTGCCAGCTTGTTAATTACAACGGCCCCCACTTTTGCTCAGAAAGCACAATCTCTCTTTAACGGGAAAAACCTGGATGGCTGGAAAATATACGGTACCGAGAAATGGTATGCAGATAATGGCACCCTGGTATGCGAAAGCGGTCCGGATAAAGAATATGGTTACCTGGGAACCGACAAGGAGTTTAAAAACTTCGAACTGACCGTAGAATTTAAACAGGAAGCCAATGGAAATAGTGGTGTGTTTTTTCATTCATCTATAGAAGGAACCAAAATAGCCGGCTGGCAGGCAGAAGTAGCTCCTCCCGGACAGCATACAGGAGGTATTTATGAGTCTTATGGCCGTGGATGGCTGATACAGCCGGATTCAACAAAAGAGCAATACCTTAAAATGGGAGAATGGAATACTATGAAAGTACGTGTGAATGGCGATGATGTAACTACCTGGCTGAATGGCCACGAAATGATCAACCTTAAAGATGCGAAAATCGGAGAGAAAACAGGACAGATAGCTTTACAGATTCACTCTGGCGGCGGTATTAAAGTGAGATGGAAAAACATTAAGATTACACAACTCAAATAAAGATGCATAAACTGGAAGAACAGATCAACACAGCAGTTTCGTACTTAAAAGGATTCAACTATGATCGGGCCCGTGTAGGTATTGTATTAGGTACCGGACTCGGTCAGCTGATAAGCCATATACAGGTAGAAAAAAGTATTCCTTATAATCAGATTCCTCACTTCGCGGAAAGCACCGTGGAATCACACAAAGGGCAGCTCATCTATGGTAAAATCGGGGATACACCTGTTATTGCCATGCAGGGACGCTTTCATTATTATGAAGGTTACTCCATGCAGGAGATCACCTTTCCGGTTCGGGTAATGAAAGCCCTTGGTATTCAGCAGCTATTGCTGAGCAATGCGGCTGGTGGTATGAACCCTTCTTACAAGAAAGGCGATATAGTGTTGCTGGATGATCATATCAACCTGCAGCCTGAAAATCCTCTGCGTGGTTTGAACTCGGCTTTTTTCGGTACCCGTTTCCCGGATATGAGCCAGCCTTATGATCTGCAACTGGGAAAGCTGTTAAAGACAGCGGCAGCAGATAAAGGATTAACCCTGCATACAGGAGGAGTATATGTATCTGTAACGGGACCTAACCTGGAAACAAGAGCCGAATACCGTTTCCTGCGCCTTATAGGTGCTGATATAGTAGGGATGAGCACTGTCCCTGAAGTTATAGTTGCTAACCAGTTACAACTCCCCTGTGCGGCTGTATCCGTTATTACTGACGAATGTGATCCTGATAATCTGAAACCGGTATCACTCGAAGAGATCATTGCAGTTGCCGGTACAGCAGATAAAAAGCTGAGTGAGCTTTTTGTAGCTGTGATAAAACAGCTCTGATTAAAATGTAATGGCTACGGTATAATCTTTGCCGACCCTCTTTTTATCACAACAAATTGCACTTTAAATACAAAAGCCGCCCGCATATCATTCAGTTTTACAACTGATGGTTTGCGGGCGGCAAATATTTTACTTATAATTATTTTTTCGTTTCGTCGTTATCATCATCTTCATCACTTTCTTCATCGTCTTCCTCCTCATCATCATCACTGTCATCATCATCTTCGTCTTCGTCTTCGCTATCATCATCATTGTCCCCATCTTCGTCTTCGTCGTCTTCGTCATCATCATCACTATCATCATCATCATCTTCGTCTTCGTCATCGTCCTCTTCTTCATCTTCTTCCTCAGGATCAACTTCTGTATTATCTGTGGCGGCTTCGGGTATTTCTACAGTCGTAATTTCTTCTTCCTCCACAACCAGCTCATCAATAACATCCCCTTCATTATCCACAGTCGCTTCCAGCACCACATCATCTGTAGCTTCCAGGATCTCTCCTTCTTCTGCCAGTTTTTCCAATGTTTCATCTGTTACCACACCTGCTATTACCGGGGATAATGTCTCTTCTATTAAGTCCGTTTGTTCTACCAGTTCACCGGTTTCAGAAACGATCATGTTCAGTGGTTCATCTGTCAGCAGCTCTTCTTCGGAATGACCGTTTCCTTCCAGATCCAGCATCAGTGTAGGAGCAACATCTTCATCAAATACTTCTTTCAGCTTAGGAAGATCTTTGGGAGAGTTTAACCCGAAGTAATCCATAAATGCTTTGGAAGTAGTATATAATAATGGCTTACCCGGTAAATTCTCGCTACGGCCGGAGATGACAATCAGTTCCTTTTCCAGTAACTTCTGGATGGAATAATCGGTACTTACCCCACGGATATGTTCTATTTCCCCTTTGGAAATGGGTTGTTTATAAGCTATGATAGCTAAGGTTTCCAGCGCAGCAGTAGACAAGCGTTTCAGGAACTTCTCCCCGTTCAGTTGTGCCACTGTCTGGTAATAATCCTTTTTGGTAAGGAACTGGTAACCACCTCCGCTTTCTCTTACTTCAAAAGCGTAGAATTCAGAGCTATATTTCTCCCTGACAGCTTCCAGTGCTGTTTCAACCTGGTCCAGCGTGGCCCTGTCTTCCAGGAAGGCCATTGCGTTATTTAACAGATCTGTTATTTCCAGAACAGGAAGTGGCCTGTCTGCTGCAAATATCAACGATTCAACATGCGGTATTATCTGTGAGATTTCCATTGTCCGATTTTCAATTGCAGGAATTTCCTGGCCTGCAGCCATTACTATACCCCTGTAAACAAAAAAGTCAAAGGCCGAAAATACAGCCTTTGACCCTTATGAAGAAATCAAAATATTTTGATGTTAATTTGATGTGTATAAGTTCCTGGAATTATCCGTTCAAGGCAGCTGCACCACTCACAATCTCAGTCAGTTCGGTCGTAATTGCTGCCTGACGAGCACGGTTGTAGCTAATCTTATAACCACGTAACAGTTCATTCGCATTCTCAGTAGCCTTATCCATTGCCGTCATACGAGCACCATGTTCGGAAGCGCTGGCATCCAGCATAGCCTTGAACAACTGCGTATTCAGGATCTTAGGCATCAGTTCTGCAATGAGGGCCTGTTTTTCAGGTTCAAAGATAAAATCTGCACGGGTTTCCTTTTTACCTTCAGCTGTTTCCACTTTAGCAATAGGCAGGAACTGCTCAGCTACAAAACGCTGGGTAGCAGCATTTTTGAATTCGCTGTATATGATTTCCACTGCATCAAAATCACCTTTGGTAAAACCATCCAGTGCTACAGCTGCAGCTTCTTTAACATTTTCAAAATCAAGACGGGTAAACAGGTTCCAATATGTTTCGTTCTGTTTGTAACCGCTCTTGGCAAAGAATTCCCATCCTTTTTTACCAATAGGCAGAATCTCTACCTGTCCCTTCGCAAACTGTTCCGCATATTTTTCACGGATCACCTGCTTTGCCAGCTTAATAATGTTGGAGTTATAAGCACCACACAATCCTCTGTCGGAAGTAATCACGATGATCAGCACCTTTTCTACCGGACGCTGGGCTGCCAGTGCCAGTTCAATGCTACCTTCACTGTTAGAAACAATATTCTGTAACATTTCCTGCAGTTTAACGGCATAAGGACGCATGAGCAGGATAGCATCCTGTGCACGACGCAGCTTAGCAGCACTCACCATTTTCATGGCTTTCGTGATCTGAAGGTTGGACTGTGTAGACTTTATACGGTTGCGAACTTCTTTAAGCTGACCGGACATAATGTTTTATGTATTACTTTATATTTGTATAACAATAAAGCCTGTAGGGCCCTTTAAATTTGGGTGCAAAGGTAAAGAATTTCTTGTTAAGTAAGAATCAATACTACTTATTCCCTCCAGATGGGACTGCCGCAACTGTTGTTCCGGGAACCGATTCTGTCCATGACTCATTGCCCTGTTTATCTACATAACCTACTCTACCATTGAGTTTTATCAGCCCTTTGCCCTCAGAGAAAACAAAGGCATCATCATATTTTTGTGGGATCACCATATGATTGGATTTATCTATAAAACCAAATTTCCCTCCAGTACCAACCGCTGCTAATCCTTCATTGAAATCCCGGGCATTATCATATGAAACCGGAATCACCAGGTCGCCTTTTGTATTAATAAACCCAAATTTCTTATCCAAGCGCACCCAGGCCAATCCATCTTTAAATGTACCTACCTTATCATAAATCGTCATCACCACCTTTCCTTTTTTCAGATCTGCACGGCCGCATTTTCCATCTATGTATACTATTACAGAGCCATTATCCACAATACCAACCATATCATAGATGGGCTTCAATATTGCCTTTCCTTTTTCGTTAACCACACCATACTTATCTTCCAGCTCTACAGTGGCATACCCCTGCCTGAAATGTCTCACCTCATCATACAAAGGCGGAACGATTTCCCTGCCGGTAGTATCCAGCGCTCCTTTCTTCCCCTTCAGCCCTATTGACGGATGTAAAGGATCTGTTGCCCATACAGTATCATATTTCACAGCGGAAACATGCCCGTTCTTAAAAGCATAACCAAACTTATGTTTAAGTCTTACTACGGTATAACCGTTCCTGAAAGTACCTACAGAGTCGTACTTTGCCGGAATTACTACCTTTCCCGCAGCATCACTGAATCCGTATTTCCCGTTTTTTTCGATCTTTATTAACTGAGCGTTGGCTATGCCTGCCAGGAGAAGCAGGCAAATGGATAATAAATAACTCTTTTTCATAGGAAGCTGATTATTATACCAAAAATAACAAAAAACCGGGGTATTTCCCTATAGCTCGATCTTTGTTCCCAGTACTTTCAAAAAAGCAGCTATCCACTGAGGATGAGCTGGCCAGGCGGGTGCTGTTACCAGATTACCGTCCGTAACGGCTTCATACACATTCACTGCTTCAAAATGCCCTCCGGCAATGGCTACTTCCGGTCCTACAGCAGGATAGGCTGTTAGTCTTTTTCCCCTTACTACGTCTGCGGCGGTCAGGATCTGGATACCATGACAAACAGCAGCAATGGGTTTGTTTGCAGTTGCAAAGTGTTTCACAATCTCAATCACCTTTGGATTTAAACGCAGGTACTCTGGCGCTCTCCCTCCTGCAATCATCAGGGCATCATAAGAAGTTACCTGTACATCGGCAAAAGATGCATTCAATACAAAATAATGCCCCCGTTTTTCGCTGTATGTCTGATCGCCTTCAAAATCGTGAATGGCTGTGATTATTTTATCACCTGCTACTTTTTCAGGACAAACAGCATGCACAATATGTCCTACCATTTGTAGCATCTGAAATGGAACCATTGTTTCGTAATCTTCCGCGTAATCGCCTGTAAGAAAGAGAATTTTCTTCTGTGCCATGGGGGTTATGTTTTTTTTGGGTGAATATTAAAGTTACAGATTTTAGGTGGGGTTTTGTATATGATGAATTCTGAAAATGAAACAGGATGTATGAAGTACGGTGGCATCGTACTTCATACATCCTGTTGTTTTGATGGAATTTCTATTTATCAATAGCCCGGGTTCTGCAAAAATTCATTACTTGTCCTGTCAATCTGATCCTGTGGAATTGGCCGTAACTCATGCTTACCTTCAATATTTGGTCCACCTTGCGGATTATGTAACCGTACACGTTCCACCAGTTTGTGGGTACGCACCAGATCAAACCATTGCTGCTGTTCTCCTACCAGTTCACGTCCGCGTTCATCCAGGATAAAGTCCGTAGTAAGCTGGGCTTCTGAGATCTTCATTGCTTCCCTGTATGCGGTAGTTTCCGCCTCGTTAGCGCCTACTCTCGCAGCACGCATACGCAGGGTGTTGATATACCCTATGGCGTCCGTTTTCTTACCGGTCATCATCAATGCTTCCGCAGCAATCAGGTAATCTTCAGCCAGGCGGAATGCAATGAATGGCCTTACACCCGAAGCCTGGTTGTCCGGACGAAGTGCATCAGCAAATTTGTTGAGTGAAGGGTATAACTTTTCAGTGTACTTATCGGGAGTTACCAGTAAATAATTTTTAACTGTATCCGTTGTTTTATAACCTGGCATCCATACGGATGTATCTCCAACTTTCAGTTTAGCAGTAGCAACATTAGCAAACCAGACAGTCGTGAAAAATTTCTCATAACGTGTGTCATTTACCCTATCTGCAAAGAGTGTATCTAACAGGAATTTTGTAGGGCGAAAACGTTTCCAGGGTGTACCATTTGCCAGATCGCGCTTCATACCGGCAAGCACGTCGTACTGCATCAGGAAGAAGCGGCAGGCATTATTATCAGTTGAATTATATAATGCATCGGTAGTATATTGTACTGCAAATACTGTCTCTGTATTATTCTCTTTCCCCTGCTCCCATACCTTTCCAACATCTGTTAACAACTGAAATCCATACTGACTAATTACACGGGTAGAATAAGTAGCAGCACTGTCATAATCTCCGGCAACGGCCACTGCAGATGAAGCTCTGGTTAAGAACACACGGGCCAGCAGATGTTCTGCTGCAGGTTTTGTAGCGCGTCCCCATTCTATTTGTGTAGCTGGTAACGTTTGTACAGCATAGCGCAGGTCTGCTATAATAGTATTGTAAATAAGGTCAACAGGATCACGATGTGATTCCGTTACGATCTCCTTATTTTCATTTAACTGTAATGGAATAGCACCAAACAGCTGTACTAAAATGAAATAATAATTTGCACGGCAAAAACGGGCCTGTGCTATACCCAAATGTTTGACGGTACTATCCAGTCCGGGAATGAGATCAGCTCTGTCCTCTACAACATTACAGGTATTAATCGTCTGATAAAAACTATTCCATAGATCTCTCAGATGTATATATCGCGGATCAAATTGCGAAGTGTACTGATTCGCAAATTTAAAATCGCCGTCTGAGCCATTGGTATAAGTATCTGTACCAAATACAGAAAGACTCATACCTCGTTCAGTACTGTAAAAGCTGCGCAGCCCCAGGTAACTGGCAGTTACGGCACTCTGGAAACCACCAGGTGTATTATAGAAATCGTCTACAGCAGAAGATACTACCTTTTCATCCAGCATTTTATTACAACTACTGCTCACACACAGGCAAAACAGCAGGCACCATAATATGTTTTTCATCGTCTCTTTTTTAATGATCATAAATTAAAATGTAGCATTGATACCGAATTGCAGCATCCATGTAGCAGGAGCATCTACAGCTATCGTATTCACATCTTCCGGATCAATTCCTTTATATTTCTGACGGTAAGGCGCCAGGATCAGAGGTTGCTTAACGTCTACAGAAAAACGTAATGCTTCCATTTTCCAGCGTTCCATCATATGCTTGGGCATTGAATACCCCAGGGTGATATTGCGGATCTTGAAGTAAGAACCATCAAAATAACTCAGCGTATTATAGTTGTTAGGACGCTCCTGGTTAGAGTTAGGACGAGGGAAATCGTTTGTCGGATTCGAAGGTGTAAAGTAATGTATGTCCAGATTATTATAACGGCCTTGCAGCGTGTTAAAAGTAGAATAGAAATCACTCTTGACCGTACTACCGAAACGGGCAAACGCTACTACAGACAGATCAATGTTTTTATAAGAGAACCGCTGTGTCATACCACCAGACCATGTTGGCTGAGGAGTGCCCAGGATACTCCTGTCCTTATCATCTATCTTCTTATCATTGTTGAGATCAGCCAGCCTTATCTCTCCCATATGTTGTTTATATACCTGCGCTTCCGCTTCCGTTTGCCAGATACCCACCTTTTTGTAGTCATAGTATACATAAGTAGGCGAACCAACAAACCAGCCATTACCCACATCCTGTTTTTTGCCTTCTCCCAATGCCAGTATCTTTTCACTATTCTTAAATGCATTCACATCCATCGTCCAGCTAAAGTTTTTCGTTTCAACGATTACGCCGGAGAGACCAATCTCAATACCTTTGTTCTGTGTAACACCTGTGTTTTCCAGGACATAGTCGAATCCGTTACTGAATGGCAGGAAACGCTGTAATAACAGGTCAGTTGTTTTTTGCTTATAAACATCTATCGTACCTGTAATACGTCCTTTCAGGAAGCTGAAATCAACACCGATATTGGTAGAAGATGTTGTTTCCCATGTGAGGTTAGGATTATGTAATAATAGTGGTTGATAACCGATAGATCCTTTGTTACCGAATGAATAAGGTGAACGGGACAGCAACCCCTGTGTAGCATAGGGAGGAATACCTGTGTTACCTATTTTACCATAGCTGCCGCGTAGTTTCAGGTTGTCGACAAATGATACGTTCTGCATAAAACGTTCGCTGGTAATGTTCCAGCCCAATGCTACGGAAGGGAAATACCCCCATTTATGTCCGGGAGCAAAACGGGAAGATCCATCTGCTCTCAGGGTCAATGTAATCAGGTAGCGATCGTCATATCCATAATTCACACGCCCCATATAAGAGAGGATTGTCCATGTACCTAACTGACTACCGAGTGCTGTAACATTTGCAGCCTGCCCCAGATTATAATATTGCTGCTGTTCTATAGAGATACCTCTTACACTTGCCGTAGAACTATCCTCACGTTGCCGTTGCACACTATACAGTCCTGTGAAATTAAATGCATGTTTTTTCCTGAAAATTTTATTGTAGGTAAGCAGGTTCTCCACCGTATAGGCCCATACGAATTGACCCTCTTTTTTAGCTGTAGCATCTCCTCCACCTATCAGCAGGTTAGTATTATTTTTCCCCTGGAAAAGGCCATTGTTATTCTGCATCAGGTCACCACCCAGGTTCAGCCTGTATTTGAGTCCATCTGTAATGCTCACTTCTCCATACACGCTATTGAAGAATCGGATGTGACTGAGATTCTCAATGCGGTTGCCAGGTACATAATCCAGCAGGGGATTAGGCTGCTGATTATCACCGGTAGGATAAGTGACCAGTTTACCAGTAGAATCGTAAGGTGTTCCGATAGGTAACATTTTCAGTGCAGCATCCATCCCATTGTAGGTGGCACCTTTTCTCATACTGTAGGTGGCCAGTGTAGAAGCTCCTACATGAACCCGCTTGCCAATCTGCTGATCGATACTTACATGAAGGTTATACCTTTCATAGCTTTGCGGTTTCAGCACACCCTGGTCTTTAAAATATCCTCCGCTCAGTGCATATTTAGTTTTATCACTACCACCACTTACACCCAGAGAATGCCTTGTTTGCCAGCCCGGGCTAATCATCAGGCTTTGCCAGTCGGTATTCACACCTTTTTGAATGTTTGCCAGTTCTGTAGAGTTGAATATCTTGATATCGGAAGCAGCGGGGTTACTGTCGTCATATATACCGGAGGTGCGAAAGGCTTCGCGTTTCATGGCCAGGTATTGCTGACTGTCCATCATATCGGTACGGCCCAGGTTATGTACAGAACCATATACACCGTTATAGGTTACCACTGCACGACCATTTTTTCCTTTCCGGGTAGAAACCAGTACTACACCATTGGCACCACGGGAACCATAGATGGCGGTAGCAGAAGCATCTTTGAGGATGTCCATGGAAGCAATATCCTGGGGATTGATATCATTAAGGTTGCCTGCGAAAGGTATCCCATCCACTACATACAGCGGATCATTACCGGCAGATAAGGAGCGTGTACCCCTTACTCTCACGCGAGGCTCATCACCTGGTTTGTTACTGTTGTTAATCACCTCTATACCAGGCGTTCTGCCCTGCAGAGCCTGTTGCGCATTAGTAACAGGCACCTCCATAATGGATTTACCGCTGAGAGAGGAAATGGCGCCTGTTATATCTTTTTTCTTTTGTTGCCCATATCCGACTACCACTACTTCGTCCAGTTTTTTCTGGTCTGGGGATAGTTGAATATTGATTACACCACGGCCATTAACCGGCACTTCCTGTGATAAAAAACCAATAAAAGAAACGATCAGTACGCTATTACGGTCAGCGTCCAGTTTGTAATTGCCCGAAATATCTGAGGCTGTCCCTGTTTTTTGTCCTTTTACCGCAATGGTGGCCCCAATAACCGGCGTACCATCTGAGGCTGTAACTTTCCCCTTAATTGTCATAGATGATTGTGCCCGGATGAGCGTTCCGGATAATAGCAGGCATAGAAGCATGGCTCCTGCTCTTGATAACGTGTTTTTCATTCGTGAAATTTTTTTTCGTAACGGAATACCTCCTGCCCACGTGATTTAATAGCTACTTCCTAAGGTTTTATCACAATATTCGGGGCAGGGAACGATACAAGTTAAGTAGATTCGTTATAAATTGCAAACGATTGCATAAATTCGAAAAAAAGAAATTATGCCGCTCATCACAAAATGATGCAATCGGTTGAATAAGTTCTAGGCATTTTTATATTTTTAGAAAATACATTAGATCTATTGTTATGAAAAACACGTTATTATGCGGTGTCATGCTCATCAGCAGCCTGACAATGGCACAAAGTAAAAAAGCTCAATGGCAACCACTTTTTAATGGTAAAAACCTTGATGGGTGGAAAGAAGTGAATGGGACAGCACTCTATGAGGCAAAAAACAATGAAATAATAGGGACGTCTGTACCTCAGAGCCCGAATTCTTTCCTTGCTACAACAAAGGATTATGGTGATTTTATCCTGGAACTGGAACTGAAACTGGATGCTGCAATGAACTATGGTATACAGTTCCGCAGTGAGAGTAAACCGGACTATAACAACGGCCGTGTGCATGGTTATCAGATGGAAGTAGATCCCAGCGACCGTGCCTGGAGTGGTGGTATTTACGATGAGGCTCGCCGTGGCTGGTTATATCCACTGGAATTAAATCCGGCAGCTAAACCTGCTTTTAAAAAGAGCGACTGGAATAAATACCGTATAGAATGCAGGGGCTCAGAAATACGCACCTGGGTAAACGGAGTGCCGGCGGCTCACCTGATTGATGATCTGACATTGAAAGGGTTTATTGCCCTGCAGGTACACCAGATTTACAAACCGGAAGATAAGGGTAAGACGATTCACTGGCGTAATATCCGGATCCTTGAAAATCCGGCACCGGAGCAATATTCACCTTACGATAAGATCTATGTTGTAAATGATATTCCCAACGATGTATCTACCCAGGAAAAGAACAACGGCTTCCAACTGCTGTGGGATGGGAAAACAACCACCGGATGGAGACGTGTGAATCAAGATAAGTTCCCGGACAAAGGATGGGGCATCGAAAACGGGGAACTCACTATTCACCAGTCAAACGGGGATGAAATGGGTTCCGGTGGAGACATTGTTACAACTAAAGAATATGGGGCTTTTGAGCTGGAATTCGATTTCAAACTGACTGAAGGCGCTAACAGTGGTGTTAAATACTTCGTAAAGGAAGATTATGATACCAAAGGTAAATCAGCCATCGGACTGGAATACCAGGTATTGGATGATGAACGCCATCCGGATGCCAAACTGGGTCGCGATGGAGACAGGACACTGTCATCTGTATACGATCTTATTACCCGGAAAGATAATAAGATGGCTATCAAGAAGATAGGAGAATGGAATAAAGGGCGGATTATTGTATATCCCAATAATCATGTAGAACATTGGCTCAATGGATTCAAAATGGTGGAATACGAAAGAGGGTCAAAAGAATTTAATGACCTGGTGGCTATTAGTAAATACAAAAATTGGAATAACTTTGGACTTTGGCCAGAAGGACACATTCTACTTCAAGACCATGGGAATACTGTATCATTCCGTAGCATAAAGATTAAAAATTTAAAATAGGTTAACAGTTTAACTTTATAGAATAAATTAACTTAGAGCCTTTAAAATGATGGCTCCTAACGGACCGTCAGATAATAATTCCAACAGGGAGTTATTATCACACACCATGTTATAACAATACAACAGACTCCGTTATGAGTAGGAAAACGAGCCATGGCGGCTAGTTCACTATGCCGGGAGTTAATCATTTGTACATGTTATAGCACTTAAAAAGTTTTCATTGTTCACTGTTCTATATAAAACATTCCGATTCTTCGGAGTGTTTTTTTTATTTTCAACTGTTGTTACACCTGTTAATAACATCTTAATTTATCAACAAAATCACCTTAACCAAACATGAGCTTTCCAAAGAACCGTCTTTTTCTGCTGGCTATCGCTTTGTTCGCTGCCGCCTGTACCCGTACAGGTAAGCAGACTGGTAATAGTACGGACTCCTTACATCACCTTGTTCAGCATTATTATGATGAAAAAATGCTCCTGTTCCCGCTGGATGCTACTATGAATGGGGAACATCAATATGATGGGCTATTGCAGATCGATATCAGCGAGCATTTCCGTGAAAGGCTTGATAGCTTTTATTCCCGCTACCAGGAATCTTTACAGGGGGTAGATACAGCTTCTCTGGCGCCGAATGACCTTATCAGCTATTCCATGCTGTTACGGGAGGTATCTATTGGCAAAGAAGGTCTCCAATTTCCGGATCACCTGATGCCCATTCAACAGTTCTGGGGACTTACACTTACCCTGCCCCAACTGGGTTCCGGGACCAGTGCACAGCCCTTCAAGAACAAAGAAGATTATGAAAAATTCATGCACCGCATGAAAACCTTTGCAGAATGGACAGATACTGCCATCGTAAATATGCGTAAAGGAATGGCTACCGGCTATGTACTCCCGCGGGCACTGGCGGTAAAAGTCATCCCCCAACTGGCAGACCTGTCTAAAAAGGACACCGGGAACATTTTCTATGCTCCTCTTAAAACATTGCCCGCAGAGCTGGACAGTAACGCACGTGTGCAACTCAAGGATGCATATACGGCTACCATTGAACAATATGTATTGCCATCATACACCAAACTACACAAGTTCTTCCTGGAAGAATACCTGCCTAAAGCACGTAATAGTAGTGGATATGACAGCCTCCCTCATGGAAAGGAGTGGTACGCATACCTGATCAGATCATGGACTACCACCCACCTCACTCCGGATGAGATCTTTGCCATTGGCGAAAAAGAAGTGGCCCGCATAAGAGAAGAAATGGAAACCGTGAAAGCAAGCACCGGTTTTAAAGGTGACTTGCCCGCTTTCTTCAAGTTCCTGCGCACAGATAAACAATTCAAAATATTCTCTACCCCTGGTCAGGTACTGGACTCCTTCCGGGCCATAAAGGATAAAATTATGCCGGCTGTAAAACAGCTCTATGGCCACCTGCCCAAAACTGGATTTGAGGTACGGCAAACGGAAGCCTTCAGGGCTGCTTCTGCCAGTGCAGAATATCTACAGGGCAGCGCAGATGGTACCCGCCCCGGCGTTTTCTATGTACCTATTCTCAATCCAAAGGAATTTGGATATACCGGTATGGAATGCCTGTTTCTACATGAGGCTATTCCGGGACACCACTTCCAGATTTCTATTCAGCAGGAAAACGATTCTTTGCCTAAATTTCGCCGCTTCTGCTGGATAGGAGCCTATGGCGAAGGGTATGCACTATATTGTGAAAGTCTGGGTAAGGAGCTGGGCTTATACACTAATCCTTATATGTACTTCGGACGGCTGGGCGACGAGATCCATCGTGCTATCCGGCTGGTAGTTGATGTAGCTATGCACAATAAAGGCTGGACCCGCGAACAGGCTATCAAATATATGATGGACAATGAGCCGGTAAGCGAGCAGGAAGCTACTGCAGAGATAGAACGTTATATGGCAATACCTGGTCAGGCGCTTTCTTATAAATTAGGAGAGATGAAAATCAGGGAATTACGCAATAAATATTCCCAACAACTGGGAAGTAAATTCAACATTAAGGACTTCCATGATGAACTACTGGGTGATGGCTGTGTACCGTTAGATGTACTCGAAGAAAAAATGGCAAGAAGATTTAAATAAGAAACCTGATTAAAGGGTCCATAGAAATGCAACGTTCGCTTGCTTTTCTATGGACCCTTTTTCTTTGCCTGTTTAACAATTAATACACATGCTTTTTGCTAAAAGATACTTAAATTTATAGTGGAGATAAATATTCAGGGAACTCTAAGGGTTAAGTTGCCATATAGTTAATCTTAGCCATACGTATATTGATGCTTTTATATATTCCACCAAGCAACTAATTTGTTCACTTTTAAGCTGCCAGTATTATGTTTGACATGACCCTTAATTACTGCCTCTCTTTTCCTGCGGTGACAAAAGAGGAAAAGTGGGACGATGAACTCCGGTTCTTTGTAGGAGAGAAATTATTCTGCATGGTGTCCAAAACACATCCACATCAGGTATCTATTAAATGCCGGCTGGAAGATTTCCACCGTCTTATTTCCCATCCGGGCATTGTTCCTGCTCCTTATCTGGCCCGCTACCACTGGATCCAGATCAAACAACTGGATACATTGCCTCTGATCGAATTACAATCATTACTTCAACATGCATATGACCTGGTAGTAAGCACATTGCCACCGGAAGAACAGGCGCAAATATTAAAAGCACGGGTGTGATCCTGAATTTCACACAACACAAGAAACTGTAACTCATAACGCCAGGCAGCGTGTAGTTATCTTATGCCTATTGATTACCCCCAAACAGTATAGATAATATCATAGATTCCAAATAGTACCAACGTACAGGCAAAAATCTTTTCCAATAACGGTGATTTCATTTTAATGGCAGTCTTGGCCCCAAGGTAAGAAGATGGGATAGCTGTTAATGACAATAACAACGCTATATTCCAATCGATATGCCCTAACCACCAATGGATCAATGCACCGGGTACAGATAATAAGGCAGATAATACGATGGAGCAGGCGAGCGCTTGCTTGATGGGCATTTTAAGCCTTTTGATAAAGAATGAACTGAACAACACCCCTCCTGCATTTGCCAGCAATCCTGACAAAAGCCCGATACCCAGCGCAGCACCTATAATCAGGCGATTATCAAATACAGTATTACAAACAGCCAGCGCTTCAGACTCCTGCCTGTTTTTTTTCAGAAAAGAAAACAGCAAAGTGCCTCCAATAGAAACAATGAAGACTGCTGTTAGAATCATCAGCGTTTTGCCAGGCAGATAACGGCTCAGATAAGCACCGGCAACAGTTGCCGGGACGCCAAACAAGGCGCCCATGATTATCACGCGCCTGTCGAATAACTTTTCACGGCTATATACAGTGGTAGCAGATATTGTACTGGTAATAGCTGCCGGCAGTGGTGATGCCAGAGCAAAGAATGGATTTACTCCGGCAAAAATCTGCAGAGCAGGTGTACTAACAGCACTTCCTCCTTTACCCAGGAGACCGGACAGGTATCCTACTATCAGGCCAATAAACAAAATGGCCATGTAATTGGTGTTCTCTAATAATAATGCGGTCATAATAGACTATAGCAGCAAGTACTCCGGGTGCGGCGGGTATTTGTATGGTTGGTGAAAATTGGTTGCAGACTGTCAGGTATTGCCGGCAACGGGAATTACGTGAATTACAGGTGTCCTGCTTTTTTACATCGATGTTTATAAAAGGACAATTCAAAAGTACAGAGATCACACTGGGTCAACAAATAAACAGGATATAACAAACGATCACTTAAAGTTATGCTGGATAACCTAAGGTTATAGATTGGCCAGGCCTGGGTAAAACCTTCCTATAGCCTATAAAGCCTACTAAATCTACTAAATCTATGTTTTGGATACTCCGAAGGATTTTTGAGTTAAAAAGATAAATCTATACTTTCGTCAGTGCATTCCATATCACACGGTATACATCAGTTGCCTTCACCTGTGGAGTAACCTGTACCGTGCTGGTGATCAATACAGGATGATATGCTGAGTTTTCGGTCATACGTCCGTGTGAGCCTTTGATAAGGGTAGCATCCAGTGGTATCACATTCATCAGATAACGGAAGCCCAGTTTTTTCTTTAGCAGCTTAAAGCCAGCCTTCATTTTTATCAACGGATCTGCGGGGTTCATGAACATTTCCACAGGATCATAACCTGGCTTGCGGTGAATATCCACCAGCCGTGCAAAGTCGGGCGCTTTGGCATCATCCAGCCAGTAATAGTAAGTAAACCAGCTGTCTGCATCTGCTACCAGGATCAGTTCCCCACTACGGGAATGATGCATATTATGCTGGCGTTTGCCTTCCCGGTCAAGGACCAGTTGCACACCAGGCGTATTCTCTGCAATGCTGCGCACTTTCTTATAACTGGCAGGATCGTTCACATATACATGTGCTATCTGATGATCTGCTACTACAAATGCTTTGGATGCACCTGCATCCAGCAATTCTAATCCTCTCTCCTCACGGATCTGGATCAATCCTTCCTGCTTGAAAATGCGGTTTAGGTGAATAGGGTGGTTTACATTGGTAATACCATATTCTGATAAAATGATCACTTCACATCCTTTCTGCTCATAGAAGTCTACCAACTGCTTGCACACATTATCTATTTCGCCCAGTTCCTTACTAATGCGGGTCAGATCCTGACCAAACTTTTGCAGGCAGTAATCCAGGTGTGGCAGGTATATGAGTGATAAAGTAGGATCATACAAATTATCGGTGATGATGGACGCATCTGCAATCCATTGTGTAGAACGGATATTTGCACCGGGTCCCCAGAACTGGAACAGCGGGAAGGTGCCCAATTCTTTCTGCAGATGGTCCCTCAGGGATGATGGGTGTGCATAGCAGTCCGGCATTTTACGTCCGTCTGATAAATAGTCTGGTCTTGGAGTAACGGAGTAATCGGCAGTAGAATACATGTTATACCACCAGAACATTTTTGAGCAGGTAAAAGAGGGGTCTAATTTACGGGCCTTATCCCATATTTTAGAACCTTCTACCAGTTTATTAGATTGCTTCCAGAATTTCACTTCACAGTCGGCCCTGTCATACCAGCCATTGCCTACAATTCCATGTTCTGAAGGCCATTCCCCTGTAACATAAGTACTTTGTACAGCGGTGGTGACAGCGGGCACCATGGGAGTAATAGTGGCCAGGTGATTCCGTTTTACATACTGTTGTAAAAAAGGTGTATGCATTCCTATTAGAGAGGACGAAAGTCCTACTACATCAATTACAACTGTTTTTTTCATTTTAGCGATGTGGTTAAAAAACTGTGATCAAAGCTATCATTCCCTCCTCAATATTCCAACTGCTGTAATACCCATCCCAATTCCCGTGAAACGGACTGGCTCATAGGTAGTTTAAGATCTGCTGGTAATACATCCCAGGTATATGTTTCTATTTCCAGATGCCTGGTAAAAGGTTCTTTTACCTGCAACTGTAATACTTCCCGGATGTCTGTTTGTGTAGATGATAACAATCCGTAATGATCTATAAACACAGGAACATGAAAGTGAGAGCGCCATTCTTTCACTGTAATATTATCTGCATCTGATATGGCTTCCGGCAAATCAGGATAATGCAGGTAACCGGTAGTTGTACGTGCTATTACCTGGTGTAAATACGTAGGTTCATTAAATGTGCGGAAGGAGTTGATGACAGCCTCCCTATCTATAGTGCTTTCAGGCAATATTGCTTTTAAAGCAGCACTGATCTGTAGTTTACCAATGCGAAGTCCGTATTGGCGCATCGTTTCCAGCACAGCAGCAGGTGATTCATATACCAGTGCAAAATGACAAACATCATAACACAGCTGGATATGCACTTTCACTTTTTCTGCCGCCTCTTCATCCGTAAAGCCGAATTTATCTTTCAGCATAGGGATAGCGGCAGGTAGCAGGTAATCAAAGAACCAGCGGATATATTCCTGTGAGTTTTCCAGCATTCCATCTGGTTCCGGTTCAATATCCAGGTGCATGAAAGGACCTCCGCTCCGGTGAATACTTACCAGTTGCTGTACCACTTGTAACATATTCAGGGTGGCATTTTCCATGACGGCTTCTTTTTCCGTTTCACAACGTACATGCCACAACTTATAAGAAAGTGGTGCGGTAGAGATTCCTCCTTCCATGCCTTCCGGCAGCAGTGCTGCCAGCAAACGAAACAAACGCATGGTATAGTCCACTCTTTCTGTGGTAGTCCAGTCGGGGGTATGTACCTGGTCTTTCACCCTTGTATGATGAAAGCCTCCGTATGGGAACCCGTTCATGGTAAATACATAACAATTCTGCTCCTGCAGCCATGCTTTGAAAGCATTTAATGCAGGTTCCTTACTGAGTTCAAGACTGGCGGTATTTGATAACCGCAGTCCTATGCCAAAAGGTTTATCTGGTGATATACTGGCTTTTATAGCCGGTATATGCTGTTGCAGTTGTTGAAAGTGCGCTGCCCAGTTTTCACCAGGGTGTATGTTAGTGCAATAGGTAAGATGACTTTCAGCTATTTGCATATCTGTTCTTTAGTTTTTCTACGGCCTGATTTAACAGGACGTGATCCATTTCATGTACTTCTGCACCCTGACCGATGGCTTTCAGCAGGCAGATAGTTAGTCGCCCACCCAGGTGTTCCCGAAACTCCTGTAATCCTTTGACCACGGGAGAAGGCATCCCATCCTGCATTTCCAGCAGCGGATGATACACCGGCAGTTGTAACTGTTCCAGCACATCTACAATCCGGTTCGCGGATGCCTCATCCAGCATACCTAACAACGAAGCGTATACGCTGTCAAGAGCCATGCCAATCGAAACGGCTTCTCCATGTCGCAGAGCAAATCCCGTGAGCTGTTCCAGTTTATGTGCACTCCAGTGTCCGAAATCCAGCGGGCGGGAGGAACCACTTTCAAATGGATCACCTGCGCCACCAATATGTGCCATATGCAAAGCAGCACAACGGTATACCAGTTCCTCCATCGCAGGCAGATCTCCGGCGGCGAGCGCGAAGGCATTTACCTCGAGCCATTCGAAGAAAGCTGCGTCTTTGATCAGCGCTACTTTTATTGCTTCTGCAATACCTGCACGCCAATCCAGCGGATCCAGCGTAGTCAGGAAATGGGAGTCATTGAATACAGCTGCAGGAGGAGCGAATGTGCCGAGAAAATTCTTTTTCCCTTTGTAGTTGATCCCGTTTTTCACACCTACTCCTGAATCATTCTGTGATAATACGGTAGTGGGTATACGTATATGCCGTACTCCCCTGTGAGACACTGCTGCAGCAAATCCTACCAGATCTAAGACAGCACCACCCCCTATTGCCAACACAAAAGAATGCCGGTCGATTGCATATTTATCAATGGCATCTACTAACTGATAAAAAAGCGGTTCATCATTTTTAACTGCCTCACCTCCTGGAATAACCATCACTGGTGCTGCCAGCTGATAACCTTCTATAGCGGCACAATATAAATCTATCTGTTCGGCAAGCGAAGAGTGTTTGCTGATCACTCCATTATCTACTATTACGAGTAACTTTTTTTTATACCCCGGAGATGCCTGAGCTAATAAAAAATCCTTCAGATGAGGATTGGAAAGATCAAAAAGATGTTGTGTGAAAAATACTCCGTAAGTGAAATTCACACTGAATGATTGTTGAATTTGTGGCATGACTAATGATTCTTCTAACCTGGAAAATTGAACCTGTAACTCCTAAAATACTAAATTATCAATATAAATATGGGTCCTATAAATGCAGCGTTACAACATTCTTTATGTAACAGCAAAAACTTTGGCCAGCAATAAAGATACAGGAAGCAGTATTAATACCAGCATAGCATGCGGCAGAGAGGAAAAAGCTGCCACCCAGGCGGCATTCATAACAATTAATGCTATGATCCCTCCTTTTACGGCTTTGCCGATATTAGGCCCTGAAGGCTCCTTTATAGCTGCAAACAGCGGGTAATTAATCATAAATGCGAATAACAGAATAAAGGGAGTGGCTTCCCATATATGACCATTTATAATAGCCAGAACCAGCATTGTACAATATACCAGGGCATAACATACTGCTGCAAAACGCAAAGTCCGTTTATTTCCTCCATGTACCTCTCCTCTGCTAATGACAGTGACTGCGGCAATGTATAAAATGGGTATCAGCCCCATCCACCAGTAACAGGTTAATGCGGGCACTACAATACTGATGCCCATTAACAGGTTCAGTCCGCGGCACAATCCCATGTTCACTGGTCCCCATGACAAATGTTTCCCCCATTTATTATATACCAGGGCTGAAACGGTAATGCCCAGCGCCAGGTAACCTGTGATACGGCCTACGGTAAATGCTGCCAGTACTCCTACCAGCAGAAGGTAACTACCCAGTACAATTGCCTGTGTGCTGGAAATAAGTCCGCTGGGGATAGGCCGTTCCGGACGTTCTTCTTTATCCAGCCGTGCATCCATCACATCATTTAATACTACCCCACCACCATAAAGACCTATTGTAGCCAGACAAAGGCACATAACAGGCAACAGGTGATCAAGGTAATTTACGACTGCCAGCCCCAGGAAACCGGAAATGGCAATTCCAGCCAATATATCTGCAACAGCAGTCACGATATTGGCAGGCCGCATTAAACGTATGTATCCTAACAATTTGCTAATAATATAATTCACCTGGCATACGGGTTTTTCATGAACAACTCAGACAATGCACAATGAAGCCAGTTGCGATAGCACCACGCGCAATTTACAAGATCCTAAGTTGTAAGTTAATTGCTGTTATCTGATGATATTAGATAGATTGTTTCGTCTTGGTTGCTGACCACCTCTCAGCACAGTACTTCCGTTGAACTTCAAACTTTGATCTATTTCTTTATCTCCTTCAAAATCTGTTTCGTTAATCTGACCACTTTGTGCGAAGGCAGATATAGCATTGCGGAAAGTTACCAAATGAATATCATTCAAGTCAATACCACTTTCGTGCATGAGGGCTGCTGTTTTGGGTACTGCCAGGGGGTCACTGATACCCCAGTCTGCTGCAGAATTAATCATAATACGTTCACTCCCATACTGCTTTACAATTTCTACCATTCGCTCATTTCCCATTTTGGTAAATGGATAAATGGTAAATGCGGCCCAGAAACCGCGGTCCAGTACTTCTTGTACAGTTTCTTCATTGTTATGGTCTACGATCACCATACGCGGATCAATTCCATGTTCTACGGCAATGTCCATACTCCGTTGGGTTCCTTTCTTTTTATCACGATGTGGAGTATGAATCTGGACGGGTAAACCTGCTTCCTTAGCGAGTTCCAGCTGTGCACGATAATATTTTTCTTCAGCCGGTGTTTGATCATCAAAGCCAATTTCACCAATCCCCACAACGCCTTCTTTGTATATAAAAAGTGGCAATAATTCCATTACGGCAGCTGCAAGTTTTTCATTATTAGCTTCTTTCGAATTAAGCCCGATGGTGCAGTAGTGCTGAATCCCGAACTGAGAGGCCCGGAAGCGTTCCCAGCCTATGAGGCTGTTAAAGTAATCACGGAATGTATCTGCACCTGTACGAGGCTGTCCCAGCCAGAAAGAGGGCTCTATAATGGCCTTGATACCGGCATCTGCCATAGCCTGGTAGTCGTCGGTAGTACGTGATGTCATATGTATATGCGGATCAAAAAAACGCATTCCTTTTATACGTTCCAGGAAAGCTGGATTAACGGTAAGTGGCTGTAAATTCTTTTCTGTTAGTTCATGACTACAACACATGTCGATTACAATTTGGTTGAAACCTGTTTTACAAACTTTGCGACTGCAAGTTTAAATTATATACATTGAAGGTGTGATACACGTTTATGCTATACGCCGGGCAATGGTGTCCCATGTTAACCGACCACCAGTAATCTCCTGCTTTAATGCGGGTGACCCTGACAGCAATTCCTGCGCGGGTTTAAAAGTGGTGGCTGCACATGCCAGCGCAGCGGCCTCTTTCTCTGTATCATTACCGGAATTCCATACGTTTATTATATCACGAAAAAAGACCTCATCAATAAAAGGGCCTATCAGCCGCCAAAGCAGAGGGTTTACCGGCCTACCGGCCGCCCAGCGCTCATGCGCATAATCATGGAGTACCATTGCCAACCGTGGATTAGCACGCTCATCGAGACCTGATATGAGGTGTACCGGTTTGTCTGTAAAAATAGCTTTCATCACCAGCTGATTCCAGGCAGCCTCATCCAACCAGGAAGCAGGATAAGGATTATTCAGCATAATGGCGTCCTGCACAGATCCGATATTGGAGCGAATTCCTTCTGCAGTACGCAGCTTCCATTCCTCCGGCCATGCCAGTAATGGCAATGCGCTGTATAATGCTACCAGTTCATTCATATCAGCAGCATTAAATAAACTCTCTATGGCTTGTATATATTGTTCCCTGTCATTAGCTGACAACTGTAACAGCCACCATATGCGGGCAAGTTTGTCTAACGCATAACCTTGTATGAAAAATCCGGGCATAAGAGCCAGTGCCGTAAGGTCTGATGCAGAGAGCTGTATAACATTTTTACCCGTGAACCGTGGTATTGCGGTGAATGTAAGGTTGAAACGCTGCAATGCTCCTGTCTCCTCCAGTTTATCTTTTTGCTGTTGCAACCACTGCTGTATCTGGCTGCTACTATTCCTTTCAATTATCGAGTATAGCAATGCATCCATCCTGGTCCTGTCATAGTGATATAGTTCATTCATTCGTCTGGTTAATATTTCCGGTGCTAAAGTTAGCAGAATATGATAAAAAATAAGTGAAACTGTTACAGAAGGCATTTAAAATAAAAGAGAGGCACAATGTGCCCCTCCTTCCGCCATTCTAAAACCTGATTAGTTCAATCAGGAGTATTATTAGAAGACAATATCCCCTTCCGGGTATATTGCTCTGAGTTTCATTAAATAACCAGGAAAAACAGTAGCTATTTGGGTTAAACGCCGGATAGTAGCATCGATTTTGCCTGTAGTTCTACTGCAATATAGGAATTTATTTGTTACAACTATAATCGTTCATGTTAAATCCGTTTAGCGAACAATACTATTTTTAAAAAGAGTATGATATTTCCTGCCTATTTTTTACTATTATCCAGCAGAATAATGGGTTGATTGATATTCCAATCCGGCCTGACACCATCCTGGATAATAAAGCCGCGGGAATAATTGCCCAGTACAATATCAAGGTCACCATCCTGATCATAGTCTCCGGCATCCATACAAATCCACCTTCCCTGTTCCACCAGTTGTGGTACAGCATGAGGTAAAAATTGCAGGCCACCGGTTTGCTCGAAATAAATGAACTTTTCTGCGGGTCGGTGTTGCAGATCTGCGAAAAAGGCAATAGATCCAATATCCAGATCTCCATCGCCGTCAAAATCTGCGGCTATTGCTTTGGTACAGCCATTTACAGGATAAAAATAGGCTTGTTCATAGGTAAAGTCTCCTTTGTTGAGATACACATATACTCCATGATAAGGCTTCAGTATCATAGAATAATCAGCATTGTCTCCTGCTGTATACAGGATGTCTGGCTTGCCATCCTTATTCCAGTCTACCACCTGAAAACTGGTAGATCCATATACTGGCGGGAAACGCAGCAGGTTCTTTGATTTAAAACCCCCTTTATGATCATTCAGGAACAACCAGATCCCTTCGTCAGCATAAGCAAACAGTGTCATGATATCAGGCCAGCCATCACTGTTAAAATCCCCGGTAATGGCATGTATAGCACCAGCGACTTCCCATACAGTGCGTTTTTCATATTCACCATCCGGCTTTTGTTGTAAAAGGTATAGCCCACCGTAATTATGACCAAAACCACATACCACATAGTCCATTCTCCCGTCTTTATTAAAATCGGCGGCCACACTTTGCACCGGACGCGGTAATCCTAATCCGATTGTTTGTACCTGCTCATTTGCCGGAGCATCCGGAATCACTTTCCATAATGTTCCCTTTGGTGCATCTACAGCACGCAGATTACCAATACAGGTCAGTAAAGCGGTATCCTTCCCCTGCCACGACAAATCTACACCAGCTGATTCCAGCTTCATTACAAGGGATGGTTGTAACTGCCGGTTCCATACCTGCAGGGATGCTTTTTCGTCTGAAGAAGAATAAATCCTTCCGTTATTTACAGATACCAAAGTGGTTGTGGCGACTTGTGCAGTATCCTTCCATACAGGCTTCTTTATGCTGAACAAGTTCCCATCTTCCTTCAGGGGCACCGGAACTTTTGCAGGGAGTAAGCTATCGGGAGCAAGGGCCTTATAATAAGCGACTATTTCCATCCATTCTTCAAAACTGACAAGACCAGCCTTTTTTATGGTAGCAGGATAATACTCATCGTCATGCCATACACCAATGCCCAGTTTTGGGGCCATAGCGGGTAATACATGTTTAGTCCAGGTTACTTTGTCCAGTAATGTTGGTGATACTGGTAAATGGCAGCTGCCGCAATATTTTGTAGCTAAAGCTTTGCCCTTTTCGTGTGGCTCCGGCGGATTGCAGGCAATAAGTAGTAATAAGATAAAAGCGGATAGTGATTTCAAAATATAGCAATTAGGAATGCATAATTGGAATCTTAGATTATGGGAGGTTAACAAACTTAATAATATGGTATTAGTCCAGCCTGTGCAACAGATCTTTAGCCGGCACCCTATGGGGCTTCCCATCTTTGCCTTTTATAACCAGCTCTTCATTATTAGCGGCACTGGTTTCAACAAGTTTCTTGCGGGCTTTTTTTATCCCCACTAAGATTCTTTCGAATAATTCGTCGGTATATATTTTTTTATCTTCCATTATGCTCACTTTGTCTTAAAATCGTTCCCCAAATATCGTTATTAATTATCATTTCGTCAAAGTCCTCCTTTTTCCGGGCAATTACCTGTACTTCGTCCCTATTATCTACCACATACCAGTTATCACAAACAGGAATGTATAAATTTATCAGATTGTGAATACCTCTGTAATATCTGCGAATAATTACATCAGAGGGAATATTATGCCCTCCTTGTTCAACTCTTTCAGCCACCCGTTCAATTGCAAACTCCGGAGAGTCCAACCAGAAATAAAGTAATGTTACAGTATATCCCAATCCCTGTGCCTTCTTCACAAACGATACATAACTTCTGGTAGACAAAGTTGTTTCAAATGCGAAGTCAGCTCCTTCTACCAGTAAATGATCAATTCGTTGCAACATGATCCTTCCTGCTTCAAATGCCACACTTTCAGGATTGAAAGGAGAGAGTCCTGCTGCAATGCCATCTGCATTCACAAATTCTTTACAGTCGAGCACCTCCGGCAATACAGTATAACTGGCAGTTGTTTTTCCTGCGCCATTACAACCCGCTATGATATACAAATTCGGCATAGTATAAATATAACGAGGAATGACGAATTACAAATGAAAACTCATTCGCAATCCGTCATCCGGTATTCATCACTCACCAAAATTTTAGTACCCTTTGTTCTGGTCCAGCGTTTTAACACCATTCTTAAAGCTCAGATCTATCTGGCGTTGTGGAATGGGATAGTGTTCATTACGATCTACAACAAATTTAGCACCTGCAAGATCAGTTGTAATCTTGGACTCGTAAGTGTAGAAACTCGTCAGTACGGTAGAGGCAATACCCCAGCGTACGATATCGAAAAACCGTTGGCCTTCCATCGCGAGTTCCAGTTTACGCTCATGATAAATTGCTTTTAATGCATAAGCTTTACCCCCTCCGGTGAAAGCACCTGCAGGATACGGATTAACCACATAATTCGCTGCCGGAGTGGTAGAGAAGCCTGCCATCGGAGTAGCATCATTAATATATTTATACACTTTCGTAGCAGGATTTCCTGCCCGGATTCTCACCTGATTCACATACCCTTGTGCAACATCAAGATTGCCCAGTTCGGCTTCTGTTTCCGCAGCCATCAGCAATACATCTGCATAACGGATCAATACAACATTAATAGCAGAACCGGGAGCCCATGAGTTAGCATCCTTGTATTTATCCTGATTAAACTGCCAGTATACATTCTTCTTGGGACCATAAGGACCGGCATAAGTCTGATCACGAATCCATGTCTGACCCGGATGATTACCCCAGTCCAGATAAGGAATACCACGACGACCAACCGTCCAGTCAAGACGTGGATCTATAGGGTCTGTATCAGGAGTGAAAGGATCTGTAGATAATAATTTCATATCGCTTTTAACAGCATGATCATTAAAATCATCCAGATAAGGTAAACCGGCAGCATCTGTGCGGTAAGAATTTACCAGGTCCTGAGTAGGCTGATAAAAACCGCAACAGCCAAAAGGACTGTTATACGGGAAGTTCAACATCTCTCCCTGGTTACTTCCTGCTATCTGTCCTGTTCCATTATTGGCTGACATCTGGATAGCAAATACAGATTCTGAATTATTCTTCTTATCTGAATCGAAGTTATCCTCAAAGCGGGCTGTTAATGCATACTTTACGCCTAATGGAGTTTTACCTGATGTTATAATAACATCAAACAATAGCTTAGCCGCTGCATACTTTTTCTCATACACATATGCTTTAGCCAGATAAGACATTCCTGCCCATTTATTCGCACGGCCAACCTGGGATTGTAATTCAGCCAGACTATCTGTTGCAAACTGAAAATCCGCTTCAATCTTTGGCCAGATATCAACGTTGTTGGGTTGCTTATAATCAACTATCATTGTTTCATCTACCCAGGGCACTTTGTCAAACATCTTTTTGAGTTCGAAATAAAAGTGTCCGCGCAGAAAACGTGCTTCTGCTTTTACCTGGGACTTCTCTGCAGCAGTCATACCAGTAGCATTCGGCAATAATGCAAGCAAGTTATTAGCACGTACAATGCCATCAAATAATACCTTCCATTTGGTATTAAAGAACCCGTTGCTTGGATCAAACTGTCCTGTAGCAATCTGGCTTACAGGTGGCTGATCACTCGCATCACTACCTTTATGTGCATCACCACCGGCAACACTACCATAGATCCAGTTAGTTGGCGTAGCTTCCCATGGGTTTCCACCACCGATAGCTGTCTGAGCCGGCGCCTGACCATCCAGTGCAGCATATACACCTATCAGCAAAGCCGCGATACCATCTTTACTGGAAACATCTCCGGCGGTTAATGTACCCAGAGGAGCGCGCTCCAGGAAACTCTTACTACATGCATCCAGTAACAAACCTGCGGCTACTACTGAGATGATGAAAATATATTTTGATTTTATCAGATTCCGTTTCATCTTAAAATGTTTTAAACATAACCGTTTACGTTAAAAAGCAACATTTACACCTACCAGGAACTGGCGCTGATTAGGATATCCCCCTTCGTCCAGACCAAAATTGGTAGTACCACCTGAAATCTCAGGATCTATACCAGTATATTTTGTGATCGTAAATAAATTGGCTGCCTGTACATATACGCGGAATTTTTCAATACCAGCACGTTTTAAAGCGGCAGGTGCAATGGTGTACCCCAGCACCATATTCTTTGCTCTCAGGTAAGAACCATTTTCCACGAGGAATGAATTAGGAACTCCGTTAGTACTGAACGTACCGGCGTTTTCCTGTATAGGAGCTTTTGCATTCATATGATCTGGTCTCCAGGAATCATACAATGCTGTTTTGCTTTTTGCACCTGCGAAAGAAGGATAAAAATCTGTCCACCAGCGAACCTGGTTCCAGATATCATTACCCTGTACACCATAGAAGAATACAGTAAAGTCAAAGTTTTTGTAGTCCAATTCAAGGTTCAGTCCATAACTGAAATCCGGGTTAGGACTACCTAAGAAAGTACGGTCAGCTTCTGTGATAATACCATCCTTATTCGTGTCTGCATAACGGAAACGACCAACCCCTAATGCTGTCTGGTAAACAGCATTCGGATTATTCGTTGCTTTCTGCGCCTGTTCATTTAATGTTGCAATTTCCTGTGGTGTATTAAAGAAGCCATCTACCTTGTAACCAAAGAAGCTGGAAATAGGCTGGCCAACTGCATTACGGATAATGAAGCTACCGTTAAAGCGACGGGATTCCAGATCAAAGTATGGAGCATCATAAGAGATGCTTTCGATCGTATTCTTATAGGTAGTGAAAGTAGCATTCGCTTTTAATACCAGATCTTTCGTAAGATTAATACCTGTAGCCGTAATAGAGAGATCAATACCATGATTCTTCATTTCTGCAATATTCACAGTAGGAGGATCTGTTCTGCCCGCAGTAGCAGATATTTCTGGTTTATATAACAAATCCTTTACTCTCTTTTGATAGTAATCTGCACTTACTTCCAGTTTTCCTTTGAATAAAGTTGCATCAATACCAATGTTGGAGTTGATGTTACTTTCCCATTTAGCATTCGGGTTGCCGATATGTGTTTGAAGGAATCCAGTCATAATGCTGTTGGAAGTACCCGCAATATCATAGAAAGAAGAACCCTTATTCAAACCGTACTGGGTGAAAGCATTAGATGCTTCAACATTCAGCTGATTACCCATGATGCCATAACCACCTCTGATCTTCAGATCAGAGAGCCAGGAAATGCCTTTCATGAAGTTTTCCTGGGAAATACGCCAACCGGCACTCACTGCCGGGAATACACCGTAGCGATAATTAGAACTGAACTTACTGGAACCATCACGACGAACTACTGCACCTAACAGGTAACGGTCATGGAAACTATAATCCAGTCGTCCAAACACAGAAAACAATCCATCAGAATAATTACCACTGCCGCTGGTCACGGTACCGGTACCGGTAGACAGATTTGTGAAGTTAGGATCGAAGATAAAATAACCCTGTGTGGTACCGGTGAGTGTACGTCCCCTGTTATCATATGCTTCCGTACCTGCTACTACTTTAATATCATGGAGGTTGTTAAAGTTCTGATGATAGGATAAAGTATTTGTCCACGTATAATTCCAGCCATGGCTTGCACCTTCTGTAAAGGAATTTACTTTATCATTCTCTACGTTTTCATATTCCGGATAGGTAAAAGAATTTACGGATGCTGCAAATATTTCACCACCAAAACTGGTACGGAAAGTTAAATGTTTCAGGAAGTCTACTTCTCCGTAAACATTACCAAATAAACGATTTCCCAATCCTTTATTATTACGTATGCGATCCTGTATAGCAACAGGGTTTTCTGCATTACCCAACTGCGCACCATTGGTACTGAAAGAACCCGCATAATTACCTTTAATATCACGTACAGGAATAATAGGCTGTTCACGAAATGCCATACCAATAGCACTCCCTTCATCCAGATCTGTGATCTGCGGATTATCAATCACGGAGAACTCCAGGTTTTCCCCGATACGTACATGCTTACTTACATTGAAACGGCTGTTAGAGCGGATAGAATAACGCTTCAGATAAGTATTCTGTAAAGTACCCTGCTGATTATAATAATAGAATGACAGATAGTAATTACCCTGGTCTGAACCACCACTTACAGAAACGTTATGACTGGTAATAGATGCCGGTTTAAATATTTCATGGAACCAGTCTGTTCCCCCTTTATTAGCTCTGGTAATGCGATAGAATTTATCAAGATCCGATGGATTCTTGTAATTCGGATCTACAAAATACAGATCAGGATTGGTGCCGGGATCTCCTTCATGAAGTCCGCCAGGTGCAATATAATCAGGCAATACAGGACTTGTTCCTGTACCATATAATCCATCGTTATACACAACGTTCGGATCTGTATTTTTTAACGCCATCCATTTCAGATTGGCGGTTTCCTGTGGATTCAGGAGATTCCATACATTCCCGCCTTTAGGACGCTGCGTACCATAATAACCATCATAGGTAACTCTTGCTCTTCCCTTACCTACTTTACCACCTTTGGTAGTGACGATGATCACACCATTCGCGGCTCTTGCACCATAAATAGAAGCAGAACCCGCATCTTTCAATACCTGCATCGTTTCTACATCATAGGGGTTCAGATCCACGATGTTCTGGGTAGGTACTCCATCTATTACATATAGTGGTGTGTTATTACCAAAAGTATTTACACCACGGATGCGTACCTGTGGCTCTTCACCTGGTTGTCCCGAACCTAATACCGTAATACCGGATACCTGCCCCTGTAGCTGGTTACTTACTTGTGCAGTGGGTTGCCTGTTGATCTGAGCTACATTTACAACAGATACTGCACCTGTCAGATCTTTTTTACGTTGTGTAGCATACCCTGTTACTACTACTTCATCCAGGGAACCTACTTTTTCACTCAATACAATAGATAACTGGGATCCATCTCCCAGTGGTACTTCCTGTTGTGCATAACCAACAAATGAGAATATCAGTATCTCCCCCTTTTTTGCTTCAATACTAAACACTCCTGTTGGAGCGGTGGCTGTTCCCCTGTTAGAGCCTTTTACTGCTACAGTAACCCCGGGCAGGGGGTTCCCTGTTTTTTCGTCCGTGACTTTGCCCGTAAACTTTGTTTGGGCTAATGCGCTGCCAGCAATAAGTAACAACAGCCAGCACCACGCAACCGTGCGGTAGACGTGTTTGTTCATAACGTGAATCGTTTTTTTATGGTTAATAAATGGCCTATTCCTGGCCCGTTTCTACCTGGCGGTAAATACGGGCACAGCAAAAAGTACCGGGTTAAATCCTGATCTGGTCTTAACTGGCTCTAAAGTACAGTTCCTCTCTGTTGACTAATTAATAATGCAGTTGCACCACAATATCAATGCATTACATACATCCGGGCTACTCTATAAAATTGGAATTCTTTCTACACACAGCTTAGATTTCATACGTGTTAACACTAAAGATTTAGGTTCATGGAATTTAGATTTCGGTTTTCTTATGGGCTAAAAATTCAAGTGTTAACTGGCAGCCAAGATAATACATTCGTTTAATTAATACAAGTACAGGGATAATATTTTATCACAATTGGATGGAAAGATATCATCAGAAGGATTTTGTCGTACCTAAAAGAGCCCATATTACACTTCTAAGTTCTTATGTTTGAAAAAAAAATATGACTTCGGATGAAATGTTATTTTAATCACCAAGCCTCTGAAATACAGGCTCTTTGAATCGGAGCTATGCTGCCATTTAAGCAACTCATTTGTTTTTGGCACATCTCCTTTTATAAAACAAATCACAAGCCTCCTGACGAAAGCCTGTGATTTGTTAGTGAGATTGATTTAATAACAAACTCTCTCTTACAAACGTTCTGTAATGGTTTTCACGGCCTTGCCTCTCTCCAGCTCATTATGTTCCTGCCATTGGTTTTGCTGTTGCTGTACCAGCTTCTCCATCTGCCAGGCCATAAATTTCGCTTCCAGCCTTTCCATGCAAAGTTTCTTATTCTGGAGTTGCGAACGACTGTCCATTGCCAGCACCTGAATACCGGAAGGAATATGAATCCCTCTTACTGCAGTTTCTACTTTGTTTACATTTTGTCCACCCGGACCCGAAGCCCTGCAGGTTTCAAATTTCACATCTCCTGCACGCCACTGTAATTGTTCCTTTACATCAAAAACTGCGACTCCGACAAACCAGTTTTTACGCTTATGAAACTTCCGGTAAGGACTTTGTGCAATCCACTGTACAGTACCTTCCCATTCTTTCACAAAGGGTGCCAGTCCTTCTCCGGCAGCCAGTAATGTGGCAGATAATAATGTACCATTCAAATCTCCTTTTTTACTTTCCAGTACGGATATTGTGATGCCTGCACTTTTTGCATCTTTCAACATTATTTCAGCTACCCGTGCTACTACTCTGCAACATTCTACCGGACCTCTTCCGGATGTTATCTGTATGATTACTTTGTCCATGATTTACTCTTTATTCATTCTTACAATACGGGGCAAAAAGCGCCCCTCTACTGCTACCAACTCCTGTTGTGCAGCGATGACCTTTTCAATGTCTTTATAAGCCAGCGGGTTTTCTTCAACGCTTCCACCAATGAGTGTTACACCTGCATCGGACAACATTTTCTTCAGCCCGGAAGCAGTCATATTCTCCCTTGCTCTTTTCCGGCTCATCGCTCTGCCTGCACCATGCGATGCGGAAAACAGCGCATTATCGATACCTTTCCCTCTCACCAGGTATGCCGCTGTTGTCATACTTCCCGGTATGATACCCCATTCTCCTGCATGGGCAGGTGTAGCTCCTTTCCTGTGAATGATCACCTGCCGTCCATCGGCCAGAGTATCTTCCCACGCAAAGTTGTGATGATTCTCTATTGTTGCCAGGCACTGTAATTTCAATGCTTTCAGCAGGTTTGCATGGATCCTTTCATGACATGCTTTTGCATAATCACCTGCCAGGTTCATGCTGAGCCAGTACTCCTGTCCCGCTTCGCTATTTAGATCCAGCCATGCCAGTTGCTGCGCTTCCCTGGGTAATTTACAGGTGTCCATCGCAATTTTGGTATAATGCTGTGCAATGTTTGCACCCAGTCCACGGCTACCGGAATGTGATAACAATGCGAGATAATCTTTGGCTGGAAGCCCCAGTGAATTATCTTCTGCTAATGTGATGATTCCAAATTCAACAAAGTGATTACCACTGCCGGAAGATCCCAGTTGCCGCAATGCTTTCGCCTGCAATTTTTTCAGCAATTCTGTTGACTGAAATACCGGGCTATCTATTACTGCATGCTCCTGATAAAATTCCAGTCCGCCTTCGTTACCGAAATGTGTGTACTCCTTTATTGCCAGTTTTATCTGGTGAGAATATCGTTTCAGAAAACTCTCTCCTTCATCTATAATAGATAAAGCCATACGGCAACCGATATCTACACCAACTGCATAGGGCACTACTGCCTGGTGAGTAGCCAACACACCACCGATTGGTAATCCATAACCTGTGTGTGCATCGGGCATCAATGCTCCTTGTACTGTGATTGGTAAAGACATTGCCAGCTCCATCTGTTTTTTGGCGGAATGCTCTATTTCCTTTGCACCATAGATTTTCAGTTGTCCTGTTTCTTCTAATAATGAAAAGGATTTAAAATTGCAGACTTCTTCTTTGTCGATAAAAGTAGCTGCGATAATGCCTGTTATTGCATCATTGATAAATAACTGCGGATCATTTTTAATACTGGTTAATAATGCAGTAATCTGATCTTTTGTATGATGTTTGAAATGTTTGGATATAATATTAATGACAAGGCTTCTTGTCCTGTCATTTGTATAACCGATTTTACTCAGTTCTTTTGCTTTTAAACTGCCCATATCTGGTGCGGATAATATTTTGTAAATGATAAGACACAAAGCTCCTGACGGAACCTTTTTGTCCCATAATGCTGTAGAGATAGCAATTCCCTTCCGCAGGCGCAGATATAGCAGGCAATAGCATTTCAGCGTATTGATAATAGATCACTACTGGTGCTTATCCAGATAATTTAAATGGAAATGATGCCTGTTAGGCAGCGGGCGAAAGGGGCGATATGTGAATACGTTCTGTCATGATTCCTTGAATTTTAGAAGTGAATAATAAGGAATGCGGACGCAAAGATATATCTTTTATCTATTATCTTCGCGTATCGCTCATAAAATTTCTTTATGAAAATATTCAACATCTTTTTCTGCGTCGTGTTTATCATTTTTGCAGGACTGCAATACAATGATCCTGATCCATATGTATGGATGCCTATCTATTTATATGGGGCCTTCTTTTGTGCGCTGGCAGCCAGAAAGAAATTTCACAGGAAAGCATACCTGCTGGGTGTTTTCGTTTACCTGGTATATGCAGCTTATCTCTTCTTTGATAAAACCGGTGTACTCGACTGGGCAATAGAACATCATGGTGAGAATATTGCAGGTACGATGAAAGCATCTACACCGTGGATAGAGGAAACACGTGAGTTTTTCGGGTTGTTTATTGTAATCATCGTGCTAATGATCAACTACTTTTATGCAGGAAAGTTTTCTAAGAAATAAGCGCTTTAAAAGCGTTTATTTCTTAGAAAACCTGAGAATCAATATGCAAAAAAATAATCGTGGATTTACAAAAAAACATGTAAATTCAGTCTATCATTTAACCCATAGACACATTACAAAAGCGTTGTTCCCACTGGCACTGCAAGAGTTCCAGTTTATTGCATACCATTTTTAAATTACCATTAAACCATTTTCAAAACCCACAATCACAAACCATTATTACTATGAAAAAGTTACCCGTTTTCGCACTATTTGTGTGCGCTTTGTTTGCTATGTCAAGCTCTTCAGCTCATAGCCCTGTTGAAAAAATTAAACTCAATATCAAACATGCTACCAGAGCCGGGTATGCAAGTAGCGGTACTTTACCCAATGGCAATACTTATTCGGTAGTTGGAGGTAGTACTCCTAGTTCTATTAGCTTTTACAATAGCGGAGGTTCTTTCCTTGGCTCATATTCCTTTAGCCGGGAAGGTACTTATTATTACGTAGCACATCCAACAAAAGTGCCTACAGGTTATGTTCGTGTGGACATCGTTGATTCTCCAACACAAAGTACGATCACTTTTTACACTGAACTACCTTAATAAGAACAAACTCATTTCCCATAAAGAATGTACAATAACTTCTTATTTCCAGGTGGAAATGATAATATCTCATACTGAGAATTATATGTACTTTAATTCTCAGTATGCATAAAAAAGCCCCGGAAAATTTCCGGGGCGTTTTTTATTATAGCATGTTTTTTTACTTTGTCTGTAACTGGAACGATGTTATTCCCAACGATGTTTTCTCATTCGCATTGGCCGCTTTAATACGGAAATACAATGTGTGTCGTTTGCTATCTGAAACAGGTGCAATGGAAATGATTGCGTTATTAGGCACTTTCTCTTTTGCTCCAGGGCCTATCGTTACTTCTCCCAGTTTAGTACCATCCATCTTATCCAGAAATGCTTCTACCACATAACCATACAGCAGCGGCCCTTGTGAATGATAGATAATGTTGATACCGCTGACTGTTGTCAGATCAATATCATGATAAGCAACCCATCCGTTTGCAGTAGGGATCAGCAATTTCAGCCCATCCATTTCAAAGGAAGATACACCATCTGAATTATCTGATTCTGTAGCACCCAGTTTAGGATTACGCAGCATAATTACATCACTGCCGGTAATAGGCTTGATACCAGGACCACCTTTATCGGTATAACTGGCCATGATATACAAGATACCCTTATCCTTTTCTGGATTACCAACAGTGGCATCTATAGTACCTACCAGTGGCAGGGAAACCGGTTTCTTTACATTTCCTCCAAGAGACATTACATATTCTACCAGCTGATGCGCTTCTCCCTGTGTTAAGGTAGGATGTGCAGACATCGCCGTTTCACCCCATACTCCACTACCGCCTTTGATAATCTTGTTTATCAGATATTCGTATACGTTAGGGTCATCTTTATATTTATCTGCCACCTGTTTAAAGGATGGGCCGATAGATTTTTCATCCGGTTTATGACAGGTTTTACAATCTCCGGATTCCACCATATTCTTACCGGCAATAGCGCCTGTTATGATCTGGTGTCCCTGCTGAGGAATACCTGCTTTATCATTGCCTTCCATATACTCTGCCCGGATAAATACATTGCCCATATCAATCTTCTTGTCTGCAACAGAACCATCTTCCTTATCATTCACCACAACACTGTAATAAACAAATTTACCAGGGAAGTAGAACATTTTATTACCGGTGATATTCACCTTTACATCAGGTGTTTCATTTCCGGCATATAGTTCAACGCCCTTGCTGCGGGTAGTAGTTCCCTTATCATCCCTTACTTCCACAGACACCGCATATTCTCCGGCAGTTGTGTAAGTAAATTCTAGTTCAGGTTCTGTTGTTTCCTTTTTAGTACCATTACCGAGATACCAGAGATAAGTCAGCTTATCACCATCAGGATCTTTTGATCCTTTGGCACTCAGTTTTACCTTAAATGGTAAACCTCCGGATAATTTACTGGCTTCCAGCTCCGCAACAGGAGCACGATTACCACCATTGTAATCAATACGGGCCAGGCCGGCATCCTTATTTTTGCTGAACCAACCATTACCATATTCCAGTATGTAAATGCGACCATCAGGTCCCATTTCCATATCTATTATGGCATTGAACTTAGTACCTGGCATAAATGGCTCCATCTTGGAGAGGTCATTATTCTTATCAAAAGTTACCGCCTTGATCCATCCACGCATCCAGTCATAAATAAAGAACTTACCATTATAGTAATCCGGGAAACGGGTTTCCTGAGGATAAAATTCATTATAGTATACAGGGCCTGCCATCGCATTACGGCCACCACTACCTATAGAAGGGAAGTCGGGCGATTTGGCATATGGATACCATATCATCGCTGGTTGCGCCGGAGGCAGATTTTTTAACCCGGTATTATTACGGGAGTTGTTCACCGGCTTGGCAGGATCAAAAGCAGGGCCGCTTTCACCAGTTTCATAATTGTATAAACGGTAAGGATAGTTGTTACCCACAAACATCGGATACCCGTAGTTGCCTGGTTTCTTTGCCTGGTTGATTTCATCATACCCGCGCGGACCGCGGTTAGGATCATCATTATTGGCATCCGGCCCTACTTCACCCCAATATAAATAACTGTTCTTGCGATCTACTGAAATACGGTAGGGGTTACGTGTACCCATTGCATATATTTCAGGTTTTGTATTTGGAGTTCCTGGCTTGAACAGGTTCCCTTCAGGAATGGTATAAGTACCATCTGCGTTAATTTTTATACGCAGGATTTTACCCCGCAACTCGTTGGTATTTGCAGATGTACGTCGACCATCATATTGCAGATGACCAGGACGGTCATCCAACGGAGCAAAACCATTGTTTACATATTTCTGTCCGGGTTCATCAAACGGGGTACTGTTATCACCGGTAGAGAGATATAACAATCCTCCGGGACCAAAAGCAATAGACCCACCGGTATGACAACAGATATTACGTTGTGAATACAGTTGCAGAATTACTTTTTCAGATGCCGTATCTATCACATTATTCTCAAACTTGAAACGGGATAATCTGTTCACAGAAGTATCTGCAGGAGAATAATAAATGTAGATGTAATGGTTCATGGTGAAATCAGGATCGGCACACAATCCGAGTACGCCTTCTTCAGCATTTACATTCGGTATTTCTGTTTTATAATATACCCGCAGGAAACCTGCCTGCGATAATTTACGCGTTTTCTGGTCGAAGTACATGATTTCACCACGACGTTGTGCTACCAGAATATTCAGGTCTGGCAATACCGTCATTTCCGTAGGTTCAAAGAACTCACCAGAAACAAGTACGTTCTTGGTGAAGCGATCTTCTTCAGGTACACGTAATGTGTTCGCCTTACTGTAATCCAGAATCTGATTATTCCCTATGGCATACTTGATCCCACCCAGGATATGTGCCAGGTAATTCGCTTCTGTGTAAGATTCTTCCGTATGGCCTAATTCTGTGTAGAAGGCACGGCCACCATCATACTCATGATACCAGCTGATTGGATGATCAGCACCATTGGTACCACCCTGGTATGTTTTTTCATCTACGGTGATCAGTACATGTGTACTCTTATTGATCTTCTTAAAATTGTACCACTCGTCTGCATGTTCCCATTTTTCAGGCAACTTAACAGTAGCTGCAAATGATTTATCCTTTACCGTTAGCGTGGCTTTGTGTATGCCTGCAGGATGATTATCGAAATAAGCACCTACCAGTAAGCCATACCAGCCCCATTCATACTCTGTATCTGTAGCGGCATGGATCCCTACGAAACCACCGCCCGACTGGATATATCTTTCAAAATCTGCCTCCTGATAGTTGTTCAGTACATCTCCGGTGGTATTCAGAAAGATAACGGCAGCATACTTTTGCAGGGTATCTTCTGTAAAATTGGCAGCATTCTCTGTGGTGTCTACATCAAAACCATTTTCTTTTCCCAGCTTTTGAATGGCTTTAATACCGGTAGGGATAGAAGCGTGCCGGAAGCCGGCCGTTTTGGTAAATACCAGCACCCTGGGATTGCCGGGGCGGATTTTCTTTTCGCAACTGGACATTACTGTTCCCAGTAATACCAGCAGCATACATACGTACCTGATTTGCATGTTAGTCTATGTTGAATCTATGATTTCTTCTTATCGGCCTTTATGCCCATTGCATAACGGAGTCCTCCTAATACATGTTGCAGGTATACGGGGTCTGCATAGGATTCTTTTGTATGCCCCATTTCTGTATAAAACGCACGTCCTCCTTCAAAATTATGATACCAGCACATGGGATGGTTATCCCCATTTGTTCCGCCTTCATAGGAATGTTCGTCTATTTTAATCAGTACATGCACATCCGGATTCAGGTTCTTGAAATTATACCATTCATCCCAGCGTTCCCATTTTTCACCCAGGTGGCGGGTAGCATCGTTATCCCGGTCAACCACCAGTAATGTAGCGTTTTGTTGTTTAGGATGATTAGAGAACCAGGCTCCTACCAGTTTATTGTACCAGGGCCAGTCGTACTCTGTATCAGAAGCTGCATGAATTCCCATATATCCTCCACCGTTATGGATGTATGTTTCCATCGCAGTTTGTTCTTCTTCATTAAGCACATTACCGGTAGTGTTCAGGAAGAGGATAGCGGCATATTTTTTCAGATCCTTAAGATTAAATACGCTGGCATTTTCTGTAGTATCTATTTCGAAACCATTTTCCTGTCCGAGTTTTGCTACAGCCAGCTTACCTGCAGGGATACAGTCATGGTGGAAACCTGCTGTTTTATAAAACACCAGCAGTCGTGGTTTGGGCTTTGCCTGAACAGGTATGAGGGGCAAAACTGCCAGCACTAATATAAATGCTGGCAGTAATAGTTTTTTGACGTGGATAGTATTCATAAGTTATATTGTAAATTATAATACAAGGATTTTGATATCACGATACCAAACCTGGTCGCCATGATCCTGTAATGCTATATGTCCTTTTGCATATTCACCAAAGCCTTTCCAGTTTTTGAATTTACTGTTTGCCAGCATTTCTTTCCACTCTGCACTACCGATTGTAGTTTCTACTGTTTTAGTACCATTGAGCCAGAAAGTAAGGTGACCGTCTTTCTTCAGGATTCTTACTTTATTCCATTCGCCCACTGGTTTTGCGGCATTGCTTACAGCCTTCTTCAGGTCATACAGATCACCGGAATTGTGTTTGGTGATTTTACCATCCGGATGTTTTGCATCGTCCAATACCTGCATTTCGGGACCTGTCAGATAGGTAGCACCAAATTTTGGATCTTCATGTACACTGAAAATGATTCCACTGTTTCCACCTTCAGAGATTTTCCATTCCAGTGATAATTCATAGTTTTCATATTCATCGTTGGTAACGAGATCGCCACCTTCGGCACCATTCTTTTTAGCAGCTTCGTCGGTGGTTAATGCACCATCCTGTACCTGCCAGGAAGCGGTTGCTTCACTTTTCAGATAAGTATGCCAGCCGGCTTTATCAGTACCATCAAATAGTAATTTCCATCCTGCTTTTTTTTCTTTGGCAGTGAGGGTATTAATTTGCTGGGCAGCCGTGGTTAATGAGATCAGGCTGAGCGCCAGAACGGGAACAATATTCTTCATGATGAGTTTTTTTATAGTTGGACCTGAACGTGAAAAGTAAAAAGAGGCTGACTAAATTAGTCAGCCTTTATGTGTAATTATCTCAAAGACAGTATGTACTTCACCATTTCTTTAGCATCGTCTTTTGGCAGATCAGCATGAGGAAGCATTGCTACTTCACCCCAGTTACCGCTACCACCTTTGATGACTTTATCTACCAGCATATCAATGTTGGCATCTGTAGCTTCATACTTCTTGGCTACATCTTTGTAAGCAGGACCTACCAGTTTCATGTCTACCTTATGACAGGTTTTACAATCTTTCTGCTCTATCAAAGCTGCACCTTTAGAAGCTGCGGCCTCAGCTGCACCTGCTTTTACCATGGAATTATCTACAGGAGTTTCACTGCTCGCTGCTTCTTCTTTCTTTTCGCTGTTTGAGTCTTTACCTCCACCGCAGGATGCCAGGAAAATTGCACTCAATACCAATGGCGCCAAAAAACGCATTCTCATTTTTAATTCATTTATAAGTTTCCGAAATTCAAATTTGACCTGCAAAAGATAAAAATAATTATTATGACGAATATTCAGGGATGAATATGATATCCGGTAGCCTCCTTCAATCATAATATTCATACATTACAATCCTAATATTTTCTTATTCAATGCTTCATCCCCTCCACTACCGGCAAAGTCGTCGAACGCTTTTTCGGTAACACGGATAATATGATCTTTGATGAATGGTGCACCTTCCCTGGCACCATCTTCTGGATGCTTAATACAGCACTCCCATTCCATCACTGCCCAACCGGCAAAATCATACTGGGTTAGTTTACTGAAGATAGATTTAAAATCCACCTGTCCGTCGCCCAGGGAGCGGAATCTGCCCGGACGGTCAATCCATCCCTGATAGCCTCCGTATACACCGGAACGGCCGGTGGGATTAAATTCTGCATCCTTTACATGGAACATCTTTATTTTCTCATGATAGATATCTATGTATTGCAGATAATCAAGGCATTGCAGCACAAAATGGCTTGGATCGTAGAGCAGGCATGCACGGGAATGGTTACCGGACGCTTCCAGGAAGCGTTCGTAAGTAGCTCCATCATGCAGGTCTTCTCCCGGGTGAATTTCATAACATACATCTACCCCATTTGCATCAAACTCATTCAGGATAGGCAGCCAGCGTTTTGCCAGTTCTTTGAATCCGTCTTCCACCAGGCCCGCAGGGCGTTGTGGCCACGGATATACAGTATGCCACATCAGTGATCCGCTAAAGGTAGCATGTGCATTTAATCCCAGGTTTCTGCTGGCCTTTGCTGCATATTTCAACTGGTTTATTGCCCATTCTGTTCTTGCAGCAGGATTCCCTCTTTTATCTGCCGGTGCAAATCCGTCAAACATATCATTATAAGCGGGATGTACTGCCACCAGTTGTCCCTGCAGGTGCGTAGACAATTCAGTGATTTCCAGTCCGGCAGCATTCACGATTCCTTTGATTTCATCTGCATAGGTTTTGCTTTCCGCAGCCTTTTGCAGATCCAGGATTTTAGGATCGTTGGTAGGGATCTGCACGCCTTTAAAGCCAAGGCTTGCCGCCCATTTACAGATGTTTTCCAGTGTGTTGAAAGGCGCTTTGTCACCAAGGAACTGCGCCAGGAATATACCAGGTCCTTTTATCGTTTTCATTATATTTCAAATTTTGTCCATTTCTGCTCACTTTGTCCGGATCTCACAACGTTATCAATAAATGCCATACCGCGCACACCTTCTGCTACACTTGGGAAATCCAGTGCTTCAGCTGAAGGAGTGGTACCGTTTATTTTAGCTTGTAATGTAAGTGCAAAATTGCGGTACAGGTTACCAAATGCTTCCAGGTATCCTTCCGGATGACCTCCCGGAGTACGGGAGTTATGAGTAGCATAGCTGCTCTGATAACCACCATAGTTGTTACCCGCACGGTATACCTGTGTTGGCTTATCAGACCATTTTACCAACAGGGTATTCGGCTCCATCTGTGACCATTCAAGACCGCCATTTTCGCCATACATCCTTATTTTCAGGGCATTTTCTTCACCGGCAGCTACCTGTGATGCAATCAGCACTCCGGAAGCACCATTGTCGAAACGCAATAGTACAGCTCCATCATCATCCAGACCACGGCCTGGTACTACAATGTTCAGATCGGCACACAACTGTTCAATTTTTGCGCCACTGATATATTCTGCGAGATTAGCAGCATGAGTTCCGATATCTCCCATACAACCACTCTTACCAGAGCGTTTAGGATCTGTTCTCCAGGCAGCACCCGCATTATCCTTTTCAGTAGGCTTGCTCAGCCAGCCCTGCGGATATTCTACATAGACCTTGCGGATCTTTCCAAACACACCTTCTTTTACCATCTGGCGGGCCTGTTTTACCAGTGGGTAGCCGGTATATGTATGTGTAAGTAATAGTGTAAGTCCAGTTTCTTCTACTTTCGCCTTCAGCTGTTTTGCCTCATCGAGGGTAAAAGTGATCGGCTTTTCCACTACTACGTTAAAGCCTTTATCTAAGGCCATCATAGCGGGTTCAAAGTGTGCGAAATTGGGTGTTACAATGGTAATAAAGTCCAGTTTTTCAGCTGCGGGTAAAGCTGCTTCTTTTTCCAACATGGTCTTATAGTCCGTATAAGTACGGCTGGGGTCCAGGAATAACATTTTCCCTGACTCTATAGCCACTTCCGGGTGTACACTCAGGGCACCTGCTTTGAGTTCTACAAGTCCATCCATGTTAGCTGCAATACGATGAATTGCACCGATGAAGGCATCTTTTCCGCCTCCGATCATTCCCATTCTTAACTTACGGTTCATTAGCAAAACGTTTATTCTTTAGACGATTGAGTTGCCTGTTTAAAATTCCCGGGCATGCCGGAGAGGATTATTTTTGTTTTTCACGCGGACTGGGCTACTCTAATTTTAGCTTAATTCCGGAATCTAATATATAAAAAAGTAAAGGCAACGATCAATATAATAGGAAATTTCATACCCTTCATATAGTCGGTTATCGGTCAAAATCAATGCAGCAGGGATTTTGGACTACAAATCAATTTTACAAAAACCTGGCGCCGTTGCTCCCGATTCCCCTTATGTTGAATGCTGAGTGCTGTTGATCATCAAATACGCTGAATCTGCCTGTTTTGTGCGCTATTGGGCTTTAGAATAAGGTTAGAGATTAGTTTGACAATTATGCTTCACCAGTTAATCACGGCAGATAAGGCGTATTTATATGATCAACAGCTGCCCATGCCTGGTATTCTTTTGAAATGACGACCGTTATGGTATTGCCATGTCTTTGGTATGGCTTTCCCGATAATAACAGGTAAAGAGGCTAGCGGACACAGCACGTTGATACTTAAGTGTATAATCAACACTTTTTAGTATATTTTGTACACGCTATTAAATAGTAAATGGAATATAATTATCAGGAAATTGAAAGAATAATAGGATAAAGGCCAATATGTTATAAAAAATAAAGAGCCGGATAAGACTACCCGGCTCTTGTTTACTATCCTATGAAAACCCTAATACTGTAAAGGTAGAGTGTTGTAACAAATATAGGTGTTAAACAGTCGTTAATATTGTAACTTTTTTATATCTACCTCTTTATATAGATGATGAATAATTTTTTTTCTACATAACTTTTTTGCTTCTTTGCACACGTTTATCGGTGGTATACCATTAGAAAATTGTCATTATGTCAGAACATCTGCTTTCCGTGATCATTCCCGCATTTAATGAGTCAAGGTTTATTTATGATATCCTTGAAAGGGTAGACGCTGTACAACTTATTGAAGATGTACAAAAAGAGCTGGTTGTGGTAGATGATCATTCTACTGATACTACTGGTGAAGAAGTGGCTCGTTTTAGTGCAAAATATCCGCATGTAAAGCTGCAGTATATCCGTCATGAAGTGAATCAGGGTAAAGGTGCAGCCATCCGTACCGGTATTCAGAAGGCCAGTGGTCATTACCTGATTATCCAGGATGCTGATCTTGAATACAATCCGGAAGAATATAACCGTTTGCTGAAGCCTATATTGCAGGGCGTAGCCGATGTTGTGTTTGGTAGCCGGTTTATGGGCGATGGTCCTCACCGGATTCTTTTCTTCTGGCATACCATTGGCAATAAGTTCCTGACCTTCCTGTCCAATGCGCTCACGAACCTGAACCTGACGGATATGGAAACCTGCTACAAGTTGTTCCGCAGTCAAATCATCAAACAGGTAGAGCTGAAAGAGAACCGTTTTGGATTTGAGCCGGAAGTAACGGCCAAAATCAGCCGTATTCCTAAAATAAGGATCTACGAAGTAGGTATTGCTTATTATGGCCGTACCTATGAAGAAGGCAAGAAAATTAATTATAAGGATGGGTTCCGGGCTATTTACTGTATCCTGAAATACAACCTTTTCGCCAGACAGAAAAGCCCGATCGTCATCGAAAAATAACTTACCATGCTGTTCCTGTTACTCAAGTTCCTGTATATTATTATACTGTCTTTTCTGTATGGATACTTCCCGCAAAAGTTTCTGAGCAGAATCCTGAAAAATGAACAGGAACAGCCCTCTTTCCCGCTAACAGTGCTAACAGGACTATTCTGGATATGCATTTTCGCAGCTATTCTATCCATCTTCATTCCGTTAAGTGCAGGTGCCCATGCATTGATTCTGGTGGGAGCACTTCTGAATTTCTTCTTTTACAGACAAGCAATCATCCAGCAGATCCGTGCTTATATACAAGCTGCCCGTGCTGCTTCTGGTGGCCTCAAGGCATTCTTTGCTGCGGCTGTGCTGTATGTATTATACTTATCGGCACAACCTTCTTTTACATATGATGAAGGCCTGTACTACGCTCAGTTCATCAAATGGATGCAGTACTATCCTACTGTTCCCGGACTGGCCAACCTGCATGTGCGGTTCGGCTTTAATTCGCACTGGCATGTATTGGCGGCCGTTTTTAACTTCTCATGGATTCCCGGAGCCGCCGGCAATCATCTGAATGGAGTACTCTATCTGATGGTAGTGCTATATTTACTACCACGTAAACAGGACACTACGTTTATCCGTGCCCTTAAAGCAGGACTGCTGATCCTGATCAATATGCCGCAGGTATGTGTATATAATATCATTGCCCCTGCGGCAGACCTCCCGGTGTTTTACCTTGGCTGTTTGATAGTTGTGGTGTGGCTGGAAAATAAATCAACCGATCTGCTGGCTGGTCCTGGTGCTGTGTTTCTTTTATTGGCACCTTTATTCCTTGTCACAGTAAAAGTTTCTGCGGTACCGGTATTACTGCTTACAGCGCTTTTTTTACTACAATCGTTACGCAAGCACTATTACACCAGGGTGTTAAGCATTCTTAGCATTGGAGTGGTGATGTTAGTCCCCTGGCTGATACGTAATATTATATTATCAGGTTATCCGCTGTTCCCGATGGAATTACCTGATCTGTTTCACACCGGCTGGAGAGTACCTCTTTCCGTAGTTCATGCTACCCGTCAGGATATTACCGCATTTGCCTTTTACCGCGCTGCGGATATTGCGAAATTTATGACTGATAGCTGGTCGCAACGATTTGTGACATGGTTTGGACAGCACCTCCGGGTGTATGACAAGCTCCTGTTGCTTGTTACGATTATATCTCCGCTGATCGTTTATCTGCGCCGCAAATCTCTTCCTGAAAATTTCCTGCCCTTATATGCATTCCTGATGCTGGGCTGCTGCTTCTGGCTAAGCCAGGCACCAGATCCCCGTTTTGCATATAGCTATCTGGTACCGTTATTAGTAATAACCTTCCTTCTCGGCTTTCCGCTGTTACAAAATACCCGTTATGTATTAGCGCTGTCATTGCTTGCAACATTGTTGTTCCAGGCAGGGACTGTTGTTTTACAGAAAAGACTACATCAAACATTCCTTACAGAAGGAATGGTAAAAGATACACCACATCAGCTGTGGCTAACACCTACACCTTACACGCAACAGGCTGTTGCCGTCCATGAGACTCCTTTTCATCTCTATGTCCCGCTTAATACAGAATTATGTTGGGATACTCCTCTCCCCTGCGCAGATCATATGCCCCAGGGTGTAAAAATGAGAGGAACTTCTCTGAGGGATGGGTTTGTAAATGAGAAATAACTTCTTCAGTGCTATAAACTTGTTGGTTTATAGCTAGTTCACTTTGTCATTGGACATTATAAACCGGATTTCGGATTAACGATTTCTCTTGTCTTATCTCATAAGGCCAGGACATTGATTTATCTTGAAATCCTATATGCTTATAAGCTGCTAGGCCTGTTCCTATAAGGTTCTACCTAGGTTTATATAAGCTTAGCTTATAGGAACCTTATAAGAAGGTTATAGGAAGGTAGGTAGCAGCTTATAAGAAAAGAGGATTTATACAGTACCATAGCAGGTTTCAGGGGGTATAAAGTGAGAGTAATAACAGATTTCAGAGTGTCTAGCCTATTCTTTGTAAGGTTTTTGATCAAAAACCTTACAAAGAATAGGCTAGAAGTAAAGTTGTTTAATCTCTTACATTTTGTTGCCAAATCTTAGCGCTGACAATCGAAATATCAAATTGATTTTCTCATGTTAACTAATTGATTATTAGCGATCATGGAACAAAAATATTTCTCCTGAACTTGATTTTTCATAAAAAAAGCACCTACATTTACATAGTACTTATCACGCTACTTTGTTAGATCAGCGTTCCGCGGTAAGACTTTTACATTTAAATTTTACTTTTCTCATAATCCTTCCTTGGCTAGTGGTTTCATCACTATGTTAAGGGGGGATTTTTATTTAGAAAGAATTGTCGCTCCTTATTTGATACAATACCTGGTCATTTTTGAGAATATCCTAACTGAGATCATTATGCGCTCAACTATGTGCAAATTATTCCTAATTTTACAGGCCTCACAAGAACCGGAGATAATATGACACCTTGTCATCGGAGTGTTCCAAGCATAATATTTGGATAGTGTGGGAGACCGACAACTGAGAGAACAACTATTTTAACAATCATTAGTAATAAATTAGACATGTTAGGTTTTTTAACAAAACTTTTTGGCGGGCATAAATCGGAGAAGGATATCAAATTGATCCTGCCCGTTGTAAAGCAGATCAATGACGCGTTTGAAAAACTGCAATCCCTGCCTGTAGACCAATTGCGTAACAAAACACAGGAATTCCGTCAACGTATAAATGCCCATCTGGAAAAGATAGACAGTGTTATTGCAGAACGGCAATCCACAGCTGAAACAGCGGAGGACGTTACTGAAAAAGATACTGTTTACCAGGAAATAGATAAGCTGAAGAAAGACCGTGACAAACAACTGGAAGAAGTATTGGAGCAACTGTTACCAGAGGCTTTTGCCGTGGTAAAAGAAACCGCCCGCCGCTTTACACAGAATACCACGATCACAGCGAAAGCTACTGAACTGGACCGCCAATTGGCAGTGAAGAAGGATTATGTCACTATTCAAGGTGACAATGTGACGTGGAAAAATACCTGGACGGCAGCCGGAAGCCCTGTTACCTGGAACATGATTCATTATGATGTACAGTTGATCGGTGGTATGGTACTCCATCAGGGTAAAATATCCGAAATGGCTACGGGTGAAGGTAAAACACTGGTGTCTACCCTCCCTGCTTACCTGAATGCTCTGGCAGGGCAAGGGGTACATATCGTAACCGTGAATGATTACCTCGCTCGTCGTGACTCCGAATGGAACGGTCCGATCTTCGAATTCCTGGATATTACTGTTGATTGTATAGATAAACATCAGCCCAATACACCGGAACGCCGCAACGCTTATCTGGCAGGCATCACTTATGGAACCAATAACGAATTCGGTTTCGACTACCTGCGTGATAACATGGTGCATACTCCGGATGAAATGGTACAGCGCAAACACCACTATGCTATGGTGGATGAGGTGGATAGTGTACTGATCGATGATGCGCGTACTCCGCTGATCATCTCCGGCCCTATCCCACGTGGTGATGAACAGGAGTTCCATGCACTGAAGCCCCGCGTTCAGCGCCTGATGGATGCACAGAAAAAAGCAACTACACAATACCTGCTGGAAGCAAAGAAACTGATAGCTGAGGGTAAAGATGATCCTAAAACAGGTGGTCTGGCCCTGATGCGTGCATGGCGTGGTTTACCAAAGAACAGCGCACTCATTAAATACCTTAGTGAACCAGGTATCAAAGTGCTGCTGCAAAAAGCAGAAAACTACTACCTGGCAGATCAGCAACGCGAAATGCCGAAAGTAGATGAAGAACTGTACTTCAGCATCGATGAAAAAAATAACAGTGTAGACCTGACCGATAAGGGTATCTCCCTGATCACCCAGTCCGGAGAAGATCCACACTTCTTCATCATGCCGGATGTAGGTTCTGAGATCGCTGAGATCGAGAAACTGGAACTGACTGCAGACGAAAAACTGCATCGTAAAGATACCCTGCTGCAGGACTTTGCACTGAAATCTGACAGGATCCACTCCGTACAACAATTACTGAAAGCATATACACTGTTCGATATCGACGTGGAATACGTGGTGATGGATGGTAAAGTGAAGATAGTAGATGAACAGACTGGTCGTATCCTGGATGGCCGCCGTTATTCCGACGGTTTACATCAGGCGATAGAAGCAAAGGAAAACGTAAAAGTGGAAGCTGCTACACAGACCTTCGCTACCGTTACTCTTCAGAACTACTTCCGTATGTATCACAAACTGGCCGGTATGACCGGTACAGCAACTACAGAAGCTGGTGAGTTCTGGGAAATATACAAGCTGGACGTGGTAACCATCCCAACCAACCTGCCTATTACCCGTAAAGACTCTGAAGATCTTGTATACAAGACCAAACGCGATAAATATAAAGCTGTTATTGAAGAAGTGAAGCAGTTACAGGCAGCCGGAAGGCCCGTACTGGTAGGTACTACCTCTGTGGAAGTATCTGAACTGCTGAGCAAAATGCTCACCTTCGAAAAAGTACAGCACAACGTATTGAACGCTAAACAGCACGCCCGTGAAGCCCAGATAGTGGCAGAAGCTGGTCTGGCTGGTGCCATCACGATCGCTACCAACATGGCTGGTCGTGGTACGGATATCAAGCTGGGAGCTGGTGTCAAAGAAGCTGGTGGTTTGGCCATCATTGGTACAGAACGCCATGAAAGCCGTCGTGTTGACCGCCAGTTGCGTGGTCGTGCCGGTCGTCAGGGAGATCCGGGAACGTCACAGTTCTTTGTGTCCCTGGAAGATGACCTGATGAGGATGTTCGGTTCCGACCGTATTGCCGGACTGATGGACCGTATGGGCTATAAAGAAGGCGAAGTGATCCAGCACAGCATGATCACCCGTTCTATTGAAAGGGCGCAAAAGAAAGTGGAAGAAAACAACTTCGGCATCCGTAAGCGTCTCCTTGAATATGATGATGTGATGAACAAACAGCGTACTGTAATTTATGCTAAACGTAACCACGCCTTGTTTGGCGAACGTTTGGCCATAGATATAGACAACGCTTTTTATGATGTGGCATTAAGCCTGGTAACCAGTCACAGGGAAACGGCAGATCATGAAGCATTCAAACTGGATGTGATCATCAATTTCGCTGTTGATACTGATATTACTCCGGAAGAACTGGTAAAAGGAGATATTAATGCGCTGGCATCCCGTCTATACCATCAGGCGAAAGATAATTACCAGCGTAAAACGCAGGAACTGGCAGATAACACCCTGCCTGTAATCCAGCAGATCCATAAAGAACAGGGCCATCAGATAGAGAATATCTCTATTCCTTTTACAGATGGTAAAAAAGGCATGAACGTACTGGCCAACCTGGAGAAAGTGGTAAGCAGCAAAGGCTTTGAAACCATCAATGCATTGGAACGCAGTATTACCCTTACCCTCATAGATGAGTCATGGAAAGAACATCTGCGTGCTATGGACGACCTGAAACAATCTGTACAGGGTGCCGTATACGAGCAGAAAGATCCATTACTGATCTATAAATTCGAAGCGTTCAACCTCTTCAAACAAATGGATGGCGACACAAGCCGTGAAATCGTTTCTTTCCTCAGCAAATGCGGTATCCCTACTCAGGATGATAACCGTCAGCAACAACAGCCGGTGCAGATCCGCGAAGGCCGTGAAGAAAGGACTGATATGAGCCGTATGCGTGCTTCCCATCAGGAATTTGAAGGTGCTGTACCTGCCGATGTGCAGGAATATGCTACCAATGCAGAACCTGTGAAACAAGACCCGATTCGTAACACTGGTCCAAAAGTAGGCCGTAACGATCCTTGTCCTTGTGGAAGCGGTAAGAAATACAAACAATGTCACGGTAAAGATTTTTAACCGTACAGTATAAATTATAAGAGTCCCGTCCCGGTATACCCAGGACGGGATTTTTTTTAGGGACTGAACTAAAGTAAAATGATGTTGTTAAGAATTATGTAAAAGCGGTTTAGTCTCCATCCCCACTCCCGGGAGAATATCCCTTTTTAGTCAGCGGCTTCCGCCAGAAGCCGGTTGTTTGTAGAAAACATATTACTTTCGTAGCAGAAATCTGTCACAATATGTTGCTGAATAAATATATAGACCATACGATTTTAAAACCTACGACTACACTCGATAACATCCGCCAACTGTGTATGGAAGCTGTGGAGTATGATTTTGCAGCGGTATGTATCCCTCCCCCTTTTGTAAAACTGGCCAAAACATTTGTGGGCAATACCAATACCAAAGTAGCAACGGTTACGGGGTTCCCATTCGGATATTCTGCTATTGAGGCCAAAGTAGCCGAAACCGTATTAGCGATCATTGATGAAGCAGATGAACTGGATATGGTTGCCAACCTGCTGGCTATACGCAATGGCGACTGGGAATATCTCGAAAAGGAAATAGCCACCATTATGCCTATTATCCGTAATAAAGGCAAAGTGATCAAAGTGATCATAGAAAGTGGCATATTATTGGAAGAAGAGATCATCAGATGCTGTGGGTTGTATACTAAATACCAGGTGGACTTTGTTAAAACGTCTACCGGTTATGCTGAAAAAGGGGCAACTGTTGCAGCCGTAAAATTGATGCGCGCAAATTTGCCGGCAAATATTCAGATAAAAGCTTCCGGCGGGATTCGTACCTTTGAGTTTGCCAAAGAACTGATAGATGCCGGAGCCACAAGATTAGGATGCAGTGGAAGTGTGGAATTAATGAAGGCATCAGTTTAACCTTATGACAATGAAACAATTAATATTATTATTCTCGGGATTACTGATCGGCGGAATTGCTGCTGCACAGGAAAATGTTCTTGCAGCCAACACTGAAGGTGGTGTTAAAGTAGTAAAAGACAGCCGGCTCGATCTGCTGGTGAGGAAACAGATCTACATTAACACACTGGCAATCCGTAATCAGCCAGGATTCAGGGTACAGATTATTTCCACCAACAAAAGGAATGAGGCCACTGATATGAAAGCAAAAGTAATGCAGTTGTACCCCGAATACCGTACTTACCTTGATTATCAGCCCCCGTACTTCAAAGTACGTATAGGTGACTTTAAATCCCGCGACGAAGCAACGGATTTCCGGGAGAAATTATCTACCAATTTTCCTGGTGGTGTTTTCGTAGTGCCTGCTATTATTAATGTGTCACCAGAGAAAGAATCGGGAAATGAAGAGTCGAATTAAGGAGCTGGCGCATAAATATGCACCGGAATTTATAGGGATCAGACAACACTTACATGCTCATCCAGAGCTCTCTTTTCAGGAATTTGAAACGTCTCAGTTCATACAGCAGAAGCTGGATGAATTTGGTGTTACTTATACTGCCGGCATTGCCGGTACAGGGATAGTAGCGATCATTGAAGGAAAGAACCCATCTTCCAAAATAATTGCTTTACGGGCGGATATGGATGCTCTTCCTATTACGGAGGCGAATGATGTTCCTTATAAATCACAGCATAACGGTGTAATGCATGCCTGTGGGCATGACGTACATACTACTTGTGTACTCGGTGCTACCCGAATTTTACAGGAGCTGAAAGATGAATTTGAGGGGACTATCAAGATACTGTTTCAGCCGGGGGAAGAAAAACATCCTGGCGGGGCCAGTCTGATGATCAAAGACGGTGCATTGGATAATCCACGCCCTGATGCCATTCTGGGAATGCATGTGCAGCCTCCCCTGGAAGCAGGTAAACTAGGCTTTCGCGATGGCAAATATATGGCCAGTGCTGATGAGATTTATATCACCATCAAGGGGAAAGGCGGACATGCCGCTTTACCTCACCTCACGGTAGATACTATTCTCGTTGCTTCTCATCTTGTAGTGAGTTTGCAACAGGTAATCAGCCGTAATACCAACCCTTTCTCTCCTTCTGTACTTAGTATCTGTGCTTTCAATGGCGGCTACACGACCAATGTAATTCCCAGTGAAGTAAAACTGATGGGAACCTTCCGTGCTATGGATGAAACCTGGCGCTTCAAGGCACATGAGATCATCAAAAAACAGGCAACAGAACTGGCACATGCCATGGGAGCTGAAATTGATATTGAGATCCTGGTGGGTTATCCCTGCCTGTATAATAATGAAGCTGTAACAGCCCAGGCCCGCGGACTGGCAGAAGATTACTTGGGGATTGATAAAGTAGAAGATACAGAGATCAGGATGGGAGCAGAAGATTTTGCTTTCTATTCCCAGATAGTGCCTGCCTGCTTTTTCAGGTTAGGGACAGGTAATATTGCCCGTGGTATTACTTCCGGAGTACATACACCAACCTTTGATGTAGATGAAAGTGCTATTGAAGTTGGAATAGGTACAATGGCTTATCTCGCAACACAATTATAAAAATATAGAGAAAATAAATGAGGGTTTGAAGATTGCTTAAACAGAGCATCGCCTCCATCAGTGATCCGAATAAAAAGAGGCTGTATTTCTACGATACAGCCTCTTTTTATTCGGATCAAACTTCAGAAAAAAGTAATTTACTAAACGATCCTCAAGTCGTTTGTTTTTGACCCGTCCTCTTCTTTTATAAACTATTTGATTTCTTTTAACGCTTCCAGGGATCTACCTCTAATTTCAAACACCTTTATACTATCTATCTTCATCGAAGTATATTTATAAGGTATATCATCAGAGATAAATGAACTGTACTTACCCAGTTTCAGATGAAGAGAATCAATTGCAGCCCCTCCATTAATACGTAAATAGTTCTCTGTTCCTCCTGTAAAATGAAATGATCCTATACTTGTTCCTTCCAGAGTAGTGTGGCATGAATCTGCCGATATGATATTTAACCGGGCAAGCTTCATGTCACTCATAATCACATTTGCATTAGATAACAGGATTGTCTGGATATCCGGGCAATATAGGATAACACTCCTATCTTTATATGGCTCCAGAAAAAGTGTATCTCCGTGTTGTGAATACATTAATTGCAGTGTGCTATCCCCAGAATAACTTAACGCGTATTTGTCTGACTTTTTTATTTCTACGTCATAGTTGCCATCACTTTTCATCTGCAATACTCTAGCAGGTTGTAATGCAATTGTATGATGCAGATCGGATTGCAGCTTTTCGTATAGCTCTCCATCTCCCGATTTTCCTCTTTTGAAATTGGCCCATAATACTATGTCTGAGAGCAGCATCAGCAACACAATGAGTGCTACAAAAGAGAGTAATAATTTATTGCCGGTACGCATAGTTAATTATTTGAAATTTGATTTTTTATATTTCTCATAGTGCGTTTTCAATTCATCCAGTTCTATATCCAGCAAGTAAATATTACGGAAGAATTGTGGCAGTTCATTTGCCAGGAAGCGTTCCTTTTTCAGCTGTTTTATTTTCTTACCAGCACTTACAGCAACGAAATAGCCGATACCTCTTTTATTGTAAATAATCTCATACTGCTGAAGATACTCACAGGTACGCATCACCGTATTAGGATTTACTTCCAGCTGTACTGCCAGTTCGCGGACAGAAGGAATACGGTCGTCCGGCTTCCATTTATCCAGTAATATCTGTTCGCATATATGATCTGCAATTTGCAGATATATTGCTTGTGACTCTTTAAATTCCATGATCTGTTTTTTTATCCTACCACACAGTAATTTATATTTCTTTATCTCTCAGTCTGAAATATGCAACTGTCCAAAGTATTGGTGCTACCATATATTTTACCATAAACAGTAATACATCGCGTACCTTTTCCGGCAGCATCAGCATCACATGATTATGATAAATATTACCTGATACCATCACCGTGTAATGTTTCTGTTGTTCTAGTTCTATATTTACACCAACGAAAGGGATATGAGTTCTCCAGTCATCCATATATTTATGAAAAAATATTTGTGCAAATACTGCATGGATCAGGTATAGGGCCAGTACAAATACAATAAAGAAGAACGCTGTTTTTATAAGACTGTATTTATGGAAATAAATGGCTCCCAGGAAAAAGACAGACTGTGCTATGAACCATACAATATAACTCCACTTCCATTCATCAGAATTAAAATGGCGGGTCAGATCATTTTCCATATGAGCACCTGTACGGATACCGATAATAGTATCCAGTACTTTTGCAGCAAGAAAAAATGCCAGGTGATAAACAAGGAGAAAACCTATTGTTGTTATCAGCAGCGTAGTCAGGAATTTTTCCAGATGAGAGGCCGGTAGCAGCAGATAATCTATTCCATGGGGTTTATTACCCAGTTCATTGAATGACATGCTGGTGAATATGAGGCCCGATACATATAATCCTATCAGGTAAAAAGGCACCAGATCACCATAATGAGAAAAATGAGTGTCAGTGATCCCTACGAATATCAGCAGGAGCAATAATAATCCTGTGACCACTACTATTGACATCAGGTAAAAACGGTAATTATCAACCAGGTGCTTTTTTAAGTAAGCACCAAAACGGCCGGCGCTGAGAATATTATTTGCTTGCATTTAGTTGAATATTTTAGAGATCTTTTCAGGTTGATCAAGTACAGCATTAAACAACATTTCCATATCGATGCGGCTTTGTTCCATGCCCGCATTTTCTGTTATTACTGAATGTCCGCGCAGAGAGCTGCTTGCAAACAGTACATCACCCACATCTTCCAAATTGCTTACCGTTTTAAAACATAGTTTATCCGTCACGGCTGCTACATCCTGCTGGAAAATAATTCTATGATCTTCGATGATCACAATATTATTGATCAGGTTATCCAGATCGCGTACCTGGTGTGTGGAGATTACAATACATTTCTCGTCGCTCACTGCAGCAGCAATCACTTTGCGGAACTGGCTTTTAGAAGGAATATCCAGCCCGTTGGTAGGCTCATCCATGATCAGTGCCTTTGTATTGGTAGCCAATGCAAAACTAATCAGCACTTTTTTCTTCTGCCCGTAAGACATATCCGTTATCCGCTGATCCAGTGGGATCTGGAATTCTGACAGATAATTATTGAATGCTTTATTGTCAAAATCCGGATAAAAGGGAGCATATGTTTTTACATAGTTTTTAATGTGCACCTGAGGCAGATAAAACTCTTCCGGTACCATGAACAGGTTCCGCAGGAAATCCGGCTGCCGGTAACGGGCCTCATATCCCATTACCCTGCACACGCCTCCCTGAGGGAAAAGTAATCCAGCCATCTGTTTCAGCAAACTGGATTTGCCTGCGCCATTTTTTCCAAGTAAACCATAGATCTGACCGGCTTCAAGCTGCAGATTCAACCCCTCAAACAAGGGTTTGTTCTTCCTGTAACTGAATGAAAGATTTTGAATAGAGATCATAGTATGTGATTTAGTGCACTACATACCTAGTACACTGTAAATGTAAGGGGTATTTTTTGATATTTCCAAGAGAGGGATAAAAAAATATTTTTCGCTGGAGAGTATTTTGCAGCTATTTGTTAGTTCAAATCCGTGGTTGTTGTTAGAAATTAGCAGTTTAAAGCGAATCTCCATTCAATCATTATCTCTCAGAATTACGATGGTGTTTTTGAGAGATAATGATTGAATTACAGAAATATCCTATTTTCACTTACATGAATCCCGTTACACAACTATTCCACATTCAATATCCCATCATTCAGGCTGGTATGATCTGGGCCAGCGGCTGGCGACTGGCAAGTGCTGTCAGCAATGCGGGCGGGTTAGGTTTGATAGGTGCTGGCAGCATGTACCCCGACGTTTTACAGGAGCATATCGTTAAATGTAAACAGGCCACCTCCAAACCTTTTGGCGTTAACATCCCATTACTCTATCCTGGCGTTGACCGGCTGATTGATATCATTATCCGGGAAGAAGTGCCGGTAGTATTCACCTCTGCCGGTAATCCAAAAACATGGACACCTGCGCTGAAAGCTGCCGGGATCAAAGTTGTACATGTAGTATCCAGTGCTTCTTTTGCAAAAAAGAGTGAAGCTGCAGGCGTAGATGCTGTGGTAGCAGAAGGATTTGAAGCAGGTGGGCATAACGGAAGAGAAGAAACAACAACCCTGGTACTGATTCCTGCGGTATGTGAACAAGTAAATATTCCCGTGATTGCAGCAGGTGGTATTGCCTCAGGAAAATCAATGGCTGCAGCATTTGCATTAGGTGCTACGGGCGTACAGATAGGCAGCCGGTTCGTTGCTACGCCGGAGGCGTCTTCCCATCCTCTCTTTAAACAGGCTATTCTTGATGCAGGAGAAGGAGATACTGCGCTTACAATGAAAAAATTAACACCGGTACGTTTACTGAAAAATCACTTTTACGAAGCAGTTAAAGCTGCTGAAGATAATGGTGCTGATAAGGAAACACTCGCTACACTTCTGGGGCGTGCCAGGGCAAAAACCGGTATGTTTGAAGGACATCTTGCAGAGGGGGAATTGGAAATCGGGCAGGTAAGTGCATTGATTAACGCCATTCAACCTGCAGCAGAGATAGTGGCTGAAATATGGGCTGAGTTTGAATTCACCCGGAAAATGCTTTCCGCATTAAAGTTCTGATGATTCGATTTTGTAAATTCTTGTAGTGACTCTTATATCGATTCTGTAAGCCTGATCATTTATGATTATTCTTATAACCGTTGTTTTATATTCCTTTATCGGTTCTGTAAGCCTGATCTATAATGGTCATGCTGATGATCTTTATTGATTTTGTAAGGCCAGATCTTTCACGAGGCCCTGATCTTACAAAACGCCGGCTCTTTTATAATTATTCTTTCATCGATTTTGCAAAATTCTTAATATCCTGATTTCTGATCTTTTTAAAACCCACCATTGATTTTCCCATTTGGGGAATCAGTGAAAAGCCCCATGCCTGGAACATCTCATCGCTGATATCTGTGTGGCACAATGGCATTCCGTTAACAGGGTCAAACACTACCGGAACATTCACTTCCATACTGGGGTAGTTCATATCAAATGTGGAAAATACTCCTGCCGGAATGTAGGCAATTGCACTACCATCAAATGTATCCTTTTTAAATAGCTCATCCAGTTCTTCTTTGCTAACAAAACGGATGGGATAAGGGTAATCACTCTTTGCCATTGATTCTACAAAATCATCATCCAGCCAGTTTTTGCACAATACCAATGTCTTATCCTTCAGGTACATCGCATTGTGTTTTATTTCCTGCTGCATACTGCGTTCCGGCCGTCCTCCCAGTTGCTCGGTAAAAACATAAGTCGCCAGGCGAAGTCCTACGGCGAGATCAGTATAATCAGGGAACCTGTCAGACATGTTTTGAATATAGAACGGATATTGCACATCGTTCTCTATAAAATACATGTTGATTACGGGAACACTGAGGTCTTTATTGTCGAATTTCCAGGAGAGGGAGGAAGTGTAGGTACGGGCATATTTGGAACGCCGCGACCTGCTGCCGGGTTTCACTTTCATTGACTGGCAGTCGAATACGATATAGTTCCGGTTATTTCTTGTGCGCAACCGCGCCACCTCTTTTTCTGTTTTCTGCTCTACAGTGATAGCGCCATTCAAGGCCCAGTACTGCTTAACTACTTCCGGGAAATCCCGGTTTAATTGCTTAATAGCCTGCTTATAATCAGCCACCTGATCAGGAGCTTTTTGTCTCAGCAACTTTATTATCTTTTTGTCCGGCCGTTCTTTTACCACAATAAAGCTGGTCCGTTTCTTCATTTTCTCTATATCCTTCGTTTTTACGAACTGTGCTGAGGCATTAACTACTGATAATATGAGGCTTAAACCAAGCAAGGCGGACAGGATGCCTTTCATAGGATATTTAATTTAAACCTTATGGCAAATATAATGTTTTAAAAATACCTAATATGTAGAAATACGCCTACAATTGTATTAATAATATAGGGATTAAAAAAGGCCCCTTACGGAGCCTTCATAACTTTAACCAAGATCTATTTCAGTATTATCCCCAATATTCAGGCTCTGGCTGAGTCCGCGGATATTGGCATCGCTACCGATAAGGGAGGATTTAAGTACAACTTCATATAAATTGCTGAAAGAGCCGATAATAGAATCTTTCACGATAGAATAATTGATCACGGTATTATCGCCAATGGCCACGTTAGGGCCAATAATAGAATTTTTGATATTACATCCCTCTCCGATACTTACCGGGGGAATGATGATCGTATTCTCATAAGGCAACACAGGATTATTAGCCAGCTTATATTTGCTTAACAGAATGGCATTGGTTTCCAGCAGGGTATCTTTACGCCCGCAGTCGAACCAGTTACTTACCTTAAATGGTTTGAACACCACTCCATGTTCTATCATGCACTGCAGCGCATCCGTTAGCTGAAACTCATCATGCGACTTCTTATGCTCCAGCATATTTTTCTCAAGGCAATCATACAGCTGCGATGTTTCCTTGATCTTATAGACACCCACCAACGCCAGATTCGACTTAGGGATCTGTGGTTTCTCCACTACTTTACAAATATCTCCGCCATCACTTAGTTCTGCTACGCCAAAGTTGCGTGGATCATCCACCTTTTTAAGTCCCAGCAGGGAGATAGGTGAATTGATCAGCTCCTGGAAGTTTCCTTCACAAATGGTATCCCCTAATACAATCAGTATTTCATCGTCTTTTACCACATTCCGGGTAAGTAATATAGCATGTCCTGTGCCTTCACGACTATTCTGCTGCACAAAATGGCAGGTGAGATGCGGATATTTTTTCAGTATATAATCCTGGATTTTTTCGCCCAGATAACCTACTACAAAAACAAATTCCGTAATGCCGGCGTCTACCAGCTGATCGACTATTATACTGAGTATGGTTTTTCCCGCCAGGGGAATTAATGCTTTAGGCTGTGTATATGTATGCGGTCGTAGCTTGGTGCCAGCACCGGCAACTGGTATAATGGCCTTCATGTAAGCAATAATTAGATTTAGATGTTGATTCTCTTCTCGTCCTGAGCGCGTGAAGGTAGTACAAATTTTAAAAAATCCATAGTTGTCATCAGCCGGTACGTTTCAATAATAACGGGGCTGCGGACAGTTTAAACCATTGATAATATAGTGATCAATAGTATATATAACTATATCATGTCATTTATATAGGAAAAATATCTACAAACTATCCTTTAATGTCTATGGACTATTCACAAATTCGATTACCTTTGCAGCAAATTTTCAACATACAATGCAAAGAGATCAGCAAATATTTAATATCATCGGCCAGGAGCTGGAGCGTCAGCGTCATGGCATAGAATTGATCGCATCGGAAAACTTTACCAGTCTGCAGGTTATTCAGGCCATGGGAACCGTTCTGACCAATAAATATGCAGAAGGCTATCCGGGACGTAGATATTATGGTGGCTGTGAAATTGTGGACATGAGCGAACAGCTTGCAATAGACAGGGCTAAAGAAATCTTCGGTGCTGAATATGCTAACGTACAACCTCACTCCGGTGCACAGGCGAATGCAGCAGTAATGCTGGCAATTTTAAAACCAGGTGATAAAATCCTGGGACTGGATCTGAGCATGGGCGGACATCTTACACATGGTTCTCCTGTAAACTTCTCAGGTAAACTGTACCAGCCTTTCTCCTATGGTGTAAATAAAGAGACCGGTCTTGTTGAGTACGATAAAATGGAAGAAATTGCCATGCGCGAAAAGCCAAAGCTGATCGTATGCGGTGCTTCTGCTTATAGCCGCGACTGGGATTACAAACGTATCCGCGAGATCGCTGATGCTGTTGGTGCTTTCGTAATGGCAGATATCGCCCACCCGGCCGGACTGATTGCGAAAGGTTTACTGACTTCTCCTTTCGAACATTGTCATTTCGTTACTACTACTACACATAAAACATTACGTGGGCCCCGCGGTGGTTTAATCCTGCTGGGTAAAGATTTCGAAAATCCATTTGGCCTGAAAACACCAAAAGGTGAAATCCGCATGATGAGCTCCCTGCTGGATACAGCTGTATTCCCTGGAATCCAGGGTGGTCCGCTGGAACACGTGATAGCAGCCAAAGCAGTTTCCTTCTTCGAAATCCTGACTGACGAATACGGCGATTACGCTAAACAGATCATCAAAAATGCCCAGGCTATGTCCAAAGCATTTGTAAGTAAAGGATACGAAATCGTATCTGGCGGTACAGATAACCATCTGATGCTGATAGATCTGCGTAACAAAAACATTTCCGGTAAAAAAGCAGAACAGGCACTTGTGAAAGCAGATATCACCGTGAACAAAAACATGGTACCGTTTGATGATAAATCAGCTTTCGTTACTTCAGGGATCCGTATAGGTGTTCCTGCTATCACTTCCCGTGGTATGACTGAAGGACATATGGAACAGGTAGTATCCTGGATCGATGAACTGCTGATGGATGCTGATAATGAAGCTAAGATTACTTCTATTAGAGGTGCGGTGAACGACTTCATGAAGCAGTTCTCTTTGTATCCTGAATTGTAGTATTAAATACCACAAGATTGAAACATAGTCAATGATTTGTTGACTAGTATAATTAAAAAAGCCTGTAGCGGAAGTCCGCTACAGGCTTTTTTAATCGGGCCCCTGATGGAGTAAGCAATTCTCCGGCCCTTCATTTATTTTTAATTTCTTTTTCCGATCCATTTAAGGGCTTCCTTCCACGTGATTTTCTTTCCATACATCAATATACCTGTACGATAAATCTTCCCAGCCACCCAGGTAGTACCTAAAAATCCAAGGATCAGTAATACCATCGACAATATCAACTGCCAATAAGGAACGGTCCCTGGAACACCATAGGGTAATCTTGCCATCATCACCATCGGCGAAGTGAATGGAATAATACTTCCCCAGAAAGCTAAGGTACTGTCAGGATTATTCACAGCAGAGATCATCACCATAATTCCTATAATAATAGGCAGTGTTACAGGAAAGGTCAGTGACTGTGCATCTGTAGGATCTTCATTCACCAGGCTTCCTACAGCTGCAAATAATGCAGAGTAGAAAAGATAACCTCCCAGGAAATAAAATACAAAACAACCAATAACGAGTGTCCAGTTAATACTTCCCAATACATACTGGATCTTTTCAAATGCTTCGATAGCTGCAGTATTACCACCTCCCTGCATCATGCCACCCTGACTGGCAGCATGGATCGTATCTGCCGAAAAGAATAACGGTAATACCAATTGGATACAGATGATCAGTGCCACCCATATCAGGAACTGCAACAGTCCTACACCGGCAATACCGATAATCTTTCCCATCATCAGTTGAAAAGGTTTTACGCTTGATATCATCACTTCCGCAATACGACTTACTTTTTCTTCCATCACTCCACGCATCACAGCCATCCCAAAGAACATGAGAATAATATAAATGATGAATCCACTTGCATATCCAACACCATAAGCCACTGCAGAATTGCCTTTCTTACCGTCAGTACTGGATTTAAAATCGATACTGATATCTGACTTTGCTGCATTCAGCTTACTTCTGTCAATGCCTGATTCTTCTAGTCTCTTCTCTTCTATAATATCATTTATATGCCGGGTAATCCCTTTTTCCACACTAATACCTGGTTGTCCGCTGCTGTAATAAGTAATACCCGACGGACGTTTGATATCTATATCCGGAATGTATAGTAAGCCTGAATAACCGTATTCCTCATACTTAAAAGTATCTGCGCGTGTATTTTCAAGGTACTTGTAATAGATGCCATTATCATCAGGGAAATGATTAAAAAACAGATGGCTTTCATCAATAACGGCGATGCGTTTTGTATCTTTTGAGCTGGTGGCTACCAGGATAGGAATGATGAGCAGTGCAGCAAAAAGGAGCGGCATCAGCAACGTTATCACCAGGAAGGAACGCTTGCGTACCCGTGTTGTAAATTCTCTTTTTATAATGAGCAGGACCTTATTCATATAATTAGTTTAGTGGTTGTTCCATCTCCTGGACTTTGTTGATGAAAACTTCATTGATGGAAGGCAGGATCTCCTGGAAATAAGTAATGGGAATTTCATGTTTGATAAAGTGCATCAGGATATCATTGGTGGTACTGCCTTCACTCAATTTCACTGTATATGCATGGTCTTCCTGTTTAATAATACTGAAGTGCCAGGTGGCCATCTGAGCAAAGTTGGGCATCGTACCTACACCAATGCGGAACAGGTGTTGTTTAAAATCATGCCTGATCTGTTTCACTTCTCCATCCAGTATTTTCTGTCCTTTATTGACAAGGATGATCCTGTCACAAATTTCTTCTACCTGCTCCATGCGATGGGTAGAAAAAATGATGGTGGTACCTTTTTGGCTTAGGTCAAATATTTCCTGCTTGATGAGATTTGAGTTGATAGGGTCCAGACCGGAGAAGGGTTCGTCCAGGATCAGTAGAGAAGGGCTATGCATGATGGTAGAGATGAATTGTACCTTTTGCTGCATGCCTTTACTCAGCTCTTCTACTTTCTTGTTGTACCATGCATTAATCTCGAACTTGTCGAACCAGTATTTGATTTTCTCTTTAGCTTCCTTTTCACGCAACCCCTTTAATTGTGCCAGGTATAGTACCTGCTCCCCCACTTTCATCTTTTTATACAGGCCTCTTTCTTCCGGCATATAGCCGATAGACCGGATATCCCGGTCAGGATCAAAGCGATGGCCATCAAATAATATTTCACCCTGATCCGGATAAAAGATCCCGGTGATCATACGTAGTAGTGTAGTTTTGCCGGCGCCATTAGGGCCAAGCAATCCAAAGATGCTGCCCCGGGGTATAACAAAGCTGATATCATCTACAGCCTTATGCGTTGCATAGTCTTTTCGCAGGTTTTTAACTTCAATGAGGTTCATATATTAAATGTAAAGCAAAAAAATCGGCTGTAAAAGCAGGTTCATCAAAAATGCTGTTATCAGTGTTCAAACAAGCATCTTAGTTTGTCTTTACATTCTGTTTATCAGGATCTAATAGAAGATCCCGGTATTTTTATTTGTAGGTCTATCGAATTTTACCCTCTCAGAATTTTCCCTACTTCATCTGCATATGCCGCGCCAATACTCACGGGCACGGAGCCTATGTATAAACAATTTCTGTCTGCCTTTTCTATTTTATTATTGGCGACAATAAAAGAACGGTGCACGCGGGTAAACTGTGCAGGAGGCAGCAAGGCCAACGCTTCCTGCATAGACAGGCGGGAAAGGAGCCGCTTGTCTTTCATTACAAAACTGATATAATTACCCGCACTTTCCAGGTACAATATTTCGTTCAGCGGTAGTTTATATTGTTCATACCCGCTTTTTATTACGATATAAGTGGGAGTATCCTGTCTGCTACTGTTCTGCATTAATTCCAGTAACGCTTTTGCTTTATTACAGGCCTTTGAAAACCGTTCTGAAGAAAAGGGTTTCAGCAGATAATCAATTGCATCCAGTTCAAAGCTTTGTACAGCATGTTCGGAATAGGCAGTGGTGAAGATGACTAAAGGAGCACCAGGCAGCACAGTCATCAGTTCCAGTCCTGAAATATCCGGCATTTTTATATCAAGAAAAACAAGGTCTGTTTTTTCCTTTTTTAAGTAAGCAAGCGCTTCATAGGGATCTGTAAAAGATCCTTTCATTTCAAGAAAAGGCACCTGTTGTGCATGTGTGCTGATGACAGATAAAGCGACCTGTTCATCATCAATAGCAATTGCATTTATTTTCATACTATCTGGATCGTGAGATGTACAAAAAACTCTGTTCCTGTTTCACGGATACTCAGCTCATGCCTGTCGGGATATAATAAAGCCAGACGCTGCCGTACATTATTCAAACCTATGCCCATGCTATCTTCTATATCGCTACTCCTGTTGAGATGTATAGTATTATAAACATCAAAATAGATTTTATCTGATGTACATGATAAGGATACTGCAATACGAGATCTGTTCCGTTGGCTCACTCCATATTTAAATGCATTTTCTACAAAAGGTATTAGTAACATTGGAGCTATCTCATGTTCACAATTTGTTTCATTAATATTTACTTCAATGAGTATATCCGGCGAACCCTGTGTACGAAGGCGTTGCAGTACGATATAGTTTTGGAGATATGCAATTTCTTTATCCAGTGGAATACTTTCAAGTACATTATCATGCAACATAAAGCGCATCATATCTCCCAGCTTCTGAATACCTTCTCCGGTAGCGACTGCTTTTTCCTGCAGGGCTGTACCATATAATGTATTCAGTGCATTAAATAAAAAGTGGGGGTTGATCTGCCAGCGTAGAAAATCCAGTCCTGCCTCTGAATGATCCAGTGCTTTCTGCAAACCTTTGAATGCGATTGTTCGCTGATGACGTGCCCGGTAGATCCACCATGAAATCGGTAGTATTACTGCTATTTCGATAGCATATACGGCCAGCATAACAGGAATAATTATCTGTGCCAAATGACGATCTACCAAGGCTATAAATATTGCCAATACGAATCCTGTGAGAGAAATAAAGACCAATTCACGTGCCAGTTCCCGTTTGTTTTTATGCCGTTCGTAATTCGGATAGGTTTTGTATTGGCATATGAAATAAATGAACCCATAATAAATACCAATAAAGAAGAAGACTATCATCTCTCTTTTCCCTTCACCAGCCATGCAGATCATTAACAGCACCAGCATTGCCAGTATCACCACCAGCTCTGTTCTTATTTCTCTAAACCACGGTTTAGTGATTATGTTTCTATGCACGAAGTCAAAATACAAACGTCGCACAGCATAATATAATGCGTAAACAGTTGAATAAAATGTGGTGATAATAAATGCATATTTTACACAATGGGAATATACGCCCCTTACGGTTTTGTATACACCAAACAGGTATCCGAAATACCATGTGTAAGCGATCATTATTGTAAGGAATACTATACCTATGGTGCCCCCCAATAATAATACACCAATAAAGAAACGTTGCCTTTCAAGATATACGGGTACTATACGGGCATGAATGAACAGGAAAGCTGCATATATAATTGTTATATGTGCCAGCAATGGTAACAGGTAATGTTTATAATAATCAAATACCTGATTGTAGTGCTCGAATTTGTATCCATATTCATGTTGCAGTTCAAATACATTATTACCAATGCTTCTGGCAACTAACATGAATATGATTAACAGGTAAATACCTGTGGCGGCAGCAAGCTCTGTTTTTCTGAATTGATTCATGAGGATTAAACTTTCAGCAATGATAATTATCCCTTACGCACTTTTTTAATATATGTGACTAAAGTATAATTATCGGGTGTAAAAACCTATGATCATCTCTGCTACACGCTCTCCATCCATTGCAGCAGATACAATACCACCAGCATAACCAGCACCTTCTCCACATGGATATAACCCACTGATTTGCGGATGCATGAGGGTATCATCATTCCTTGGTATGCGTACCGGCGAAGATGTGCGTGATTCTGTTGCTACTACAATAGCATCTTCTGTATAATATCCTCTCATCTTTTTTCCGAATGCCTGAAATGCTTTTGCCAGCCGGTTATGTACACTCGCTGGCAATACTTCACGCAGGTTGGTACTATTTACGCCGGGAAGATAAGAGCAGGAAGGCAATGACCCGGATACTTTACTACGAACAAAATCAGTCATGCGCTGAGCGGGCGCAACAAATTGTCCGCCTCCGGCATTAAAAGAATCCTGTTCTACCATTTGCTGATAATACATAGCGGACAGTGGACCTTTATCTGCAAAAGGAATGAAGTCTGTTTCATCTACTGTTACCACCATACCGGAATTGGCATAGGGGTTATCCCGTTTGGATGGTGACCAGCCATTTACGACAAGTTCTCCCGGATCTGTAGCAGCAGGTGCGATGATTCCGCCCGGGCACATACAAAATGAAAATACACCACGGCCATCTACCTGTTCTACCAGGCTGTAACTGGCAGGCGGCAAGAGTTCATCGCGTAAAGGATTATGATATTGTGCGCTGTCAATTAATTCCTGCGGATGTTCTATTCTCACACCCAGTGCAAAAGGTTTGGCACTTATTAATATATTCTTTTGTGCTAATAAACGAAAAATATCTCTGGCAGAGTGACCGGTTGCAAGAACGACCTGTTCGGCAGTATATGTTTGTCCGGTAGCCGTTTGCACGCCGGTTACCTGATTGTTCTTTACATGAATATCAGTGACCTTCTGTTCAAAGTGTACGGCACCTCCACTATTCTCAATCTGTTCACGCATAGCAATAATGATATGCGGAAGTTTGTTAGTTCCGATATGAGGATGTGCATCATACATTATTTTTTCAGTTGCCCCGAAATGAACAAAGATGCTGAGTATCCTGTTGATGTCACCTCTTTTATTGGAACGGGTATATAATTTCCCATCAGAATAGGTTCCCGCCCCACCTTCCCCAAAACAATAGTTTGAATCGGGATTTATGGTGCCTGTTTTATTTAATGCTGCCAGATCCCGGCGACGGGCCCTAACATCTTTCCCTCTTTCAAGAACTATCGGTTTAATACCGGATTCTATTAGTCGCAGAGCAGCAAATAATCCCGCAGGGCCGGCACCAATAACAATTGCAGCCGGGGCATCTGCAGGCAGTGTATCATATAGAGGTATGACCCTTTCGCGTTCAACAAAAGGTTCATCAATAAATACTTTGACTGTCAGCATAAAATACACTTGCCTGGAACGTGCGTCAATAGAGCGTTTCAGCAAATGAAAACCCGTGATGGTTGTTCTTTTTATGCCAATAGCAGCAGCGGCTTGTGTAATAATAGCATCATCAGATGCGGCCTGGGAAGGCAGGAGTTTGAGAGAGATTTGCTGTATCATACTGAAGGTTAGGTATTTATCCTAAAACACTGCGAAGATAATGATTTTCGTTATGATCCCATTACGGGGGCTTGCACTAAGTATTGTTACCTATTACAGATAAGGAATGTGGGGCGACAAAGTGATAGTAATGTAGAAATATATGGGGATTGGTTTAATCTGATGGTTACATTATATATTAAAGCATCTACCAGTTATTGTTTATAAGAGAGCACGCAGGATCTACCTGGTGAAAGATTCCGGGGAGATAAAACCGTAAATACAAAACGGGTACCTGGATTATCACAGGTACCCGCTAAGATATTTTGTTAATGAGTTGTTATTGCAACGTCTTAAAACGGCAGATCATCTGCCTGTGAACTACTACTTCCTGAAGATACTTCCTGAGATGTATTGTAATTCGGCTGAGGATCAGTTGTCGGACCGCCTGCAACTACAGACTCCATGCGCCATGCATCCAGGTTGGTGATGTAGTTAACACGACCATCTTTTTCCCAGCGGGTACCTCTTATATTAAAGTACACCTTTACGGTTTCGCCTTCATTAAAACGGTCTACGATAGCGGTTCTATCCTGTACCGCCTGGAACTTGATAAAGTTGTTTATAACACGGCCATTGATATCATCAGACTTTTCGATAACGAATTCCCGTGTCTTAAAGGTTTCGCTACGTTGCATCGTATTATACTTCACGATCAGCTTTCCGGTTATTTCAAAACTCATATAAAAAATTTTAACTGTTCTAGAGGGCCAAAGATAGGTTTTTTAAAAGAAGTGACACGCAATAAAATTTAAAACAATTAGTTATCAGTAGTGTAAGGAAAATACAGGCGCGTATATAAGAAATTTGCATGGTATTTGCATTGTTAAAGCACATTTTTTTAAGTGCAATTACTAACATAGTTTTGCACGCCCCAGGGGAATTATTAACATCGGGTATAGCCATAAAAGATGGTTTATTATCCTGTTTGTTATCATACAATATTATTTTATCTGTAAGTATACATATCTATGGGAAACGAGGTAATGCCAACTAGAAAGGCCTGTATATCAAAGCAGTGTGGTACTATATTTTATCTTATTAAAAAGACAACAAAAACAGCGTGATAACAATGAACAAAAGGGCAAAAATCATAGGCGACGATCTGTAATCAGGGAATCAAAAACAAGGGGAGATAAATTTTTTTTTTCAACATTTTCTACAGATATTCGTCGTCCTGTCTGAAAAATCTCTCAACTCCCCACGTTGACTGATTTTAATTTTCGAGAAACAATCCTTAATTCAAGAACAACGTAATCTTTAAAATCTCAATGAATAAAACTTGCGACCAAGTTTGGGAAAGGTGTCTTAATATAATTAGGGATATTGTGGAATGGCAGCCATTTAAAACCTGGTTTGAACCTATTAAACCAATACAACTTGAAAACAATGTTTTAACCATTCAGGTCCCCAGTCAGTTCTTTTATGAATATCTTGAAGAGCACTACGTAGGATTATTGGGTAAAACAATTAAGCGTGAACTGGGAAAAGAAGCCCGGTTAGAGTATCGTATCGTGGTGGAAAACGGTACTCCTCATCAGCATCCTAAAACGGTGAACATGCCAACGCAGTTTACCAAATCAAAAAAAGATAGTGATGTTGATTTTCCGCTGACCATTCAAAACCCGGTTAAGAACCCATTCGTAATACCAGGCATCAAACGTGTACAGATAGATTCTCAGCTGAATCCTCATTATACTTTCGAATCTTATATTGAAGGTGACTGTAACCGTGTTGCCCGCAGAGCCGGTAAAACGGTTTCTGAAAAACCCGGTGGCACCTCTTTTAATCCGTTGGTTATATATGGTAGTGTAGGATTAGGTAAAACACACCTGGCGCAAGCCATCGGTAATGAAGTGAAACGCGTACATCCCACCAAAGCGGTATTGTATGTAAGCGCTGAAAAATTCATCAACCAGTTTATCGATCATTCCAAGAATAGTATCATCAATGACTTCATTCACTTTTACCAGTTGATTGATGTATTAATAGTAGATGATATCCAATTCTTTGCCAGGGCAGAAAAAACACAGGATGCCTTCTTTGCTATCTTCAATCACCTGCATCAATCCGGTAAACAACTCATATTAACATCCGACAAACCACCCAAAGATCTGGATGGCTTACAGGAAAGATTACTGAGCCGTTTCCGCTGGGGACTAAGTGCAGATATGCAAATGCCCGACTTTGAAACACGCATGGAAATATTAGAAATGAAAATGCGTAATGATGGTCTGGAAATGCCAAAAGAAGTAGTCAAGTATGTTGCCTATAATATTCAAAGTAACGTACGTGAGCTGGAAGGTGCACTAATCTCCTTATTGGCACAATCTTCCCTTAACAGGAAAGAAATTGACCTTGAACTGGCTAAACGTGTACTAAAATCTTTTGTAAAAACTTCTTCCAAAGAAATTACCATCGAAAGCATCCAGAAAATGGTATGCGAGTATTTTGATGTGCCTTATGATAAACTGCTGCAAAAAACACGTAAACGTGAAATTGTACAGGCAAGGCAGATTACTATGTATCTCGCTAAATCATTCACTAAAAATTCATTAAAAACCATCGGTGAACATTTTGGCGGCCGCGATCACACTACCGTGATCCACTCCTGCCAGACTGTAAAAGACCTGATGGATACCGATAACACATTCCGTGACAATGTGATCGAATTGCAACAAAAAGTGCAACTGGCAGCTATGTAAATTACCCCCCTATATAAACCTTATTAAAAAAGTCCCCGCAAATCCTGCCGGGACTTTTTTTTTTGCTACCAGTTTTGCGATTAACTTTATTATATTGTGCTTAACAATTTCATAATTCACGTATAGAGGAAGCTTAGATAACAACCAATAACTTTGTGGCACGTAATTGTCTTATGCCAAAAGAATATCAACATAGTTTATGGAATTCTATCCGGCTTGGTAATGAAAAGGCCTTCCGACAGTTATTTGATGAATACTGGGAAGCCCTCTATTGCTATGCCTGTAAGATCACCAGAGATCATTCACTCGCACAAGACATTGTTCAGGGATTGTTCATTCACCTTTGGGAAAAGCATTCTTCCCTTCCGGAAGTAAAAGTGGTTCTCCCTTACCTGCACAGCGCACTGAAAAACCGTTTGCTAAATGCTCTCCGTGACGAAAACCTCTATCAACGCCACGTAGACATCTTTAAAGAAACAAATAAGGAAAACGATCATTCTGCCGTTGAACACCTGCAGTTTAAGGAAACTGAAAGATTATTGCATCAATCCATTAATCAGTTACCAGGGAAAATGAAGGACGTATTTTACCTTCACCGTATAGAAAATCTTTCCGTAGCAGAAATTGCCCTGCTCCAGGGCACTTCCCCCCAAACTATCCGTAACCAGCTGAATACAGCCCTGCAAAAAATAAAATCTTTCTGGGTCATAGAAATACTGATTGTACTCTGGTTATTATAAGACTCCTATTCAATATTTCATTATAACATTCTGCAAACGGCTGGCTCCGGCAGGACTTTTTTGTTACCAAATTGTTAACGACTCTACCCAGATAGTTATTCCTCCTTCCTGAAGTGTCTTCTTATAAACCAACTTAAGTTTGGACAAAGGGACATTATCGTTATTACTGAAAAAATTCAGGCAGGGTACCTGCACTCCGGAGGAACAGCAGCTTTTATACAAATGGCTGGATGCTCTGGAACAGGACGATACCTCTCCTGCATCATTATCGGCTGCTGAAAGGCAAACCATTAAACAGGAAATGCAGCAACAAATATTTCCTGTTGCAAAAAACAATACGCGCCTCCTTTTAATGAGGGTGGCAGCCGTAGTATTACCATTGGTGATTGCCAGTTATTTCATTTTGCATTATAAAGAAGACTCTCGCAGTAAACAATACGTTGCAGACAAAACATGGCATACCGTACATAATACTGGTAACCATCTGCAAAAGGTAATATTGCCAGACCATTCTATTGTATTATTAGGGCGCTACAGTACCATTCAATTCCCGGAACATTTTTCCGGTCCGGAAAGACCGGTAAAGATCCTGGAAGGAAAGGCCTTCTTTGAAACGGTAACTGATACCCGGCATCCATTTATAGTAGAAGATGCCTCAGGAATCCGAACTACGGTATTAGGAACTTCCTTTACTGTAGAAACCAGCCGCACACTCCGGATATCCAGGGTTGCCGTTGCTACCGGCAAGGTGAAAGTGCAGGGCGTGGGAACCAAACCCACTGTATTACTGCCTGCTCAGCGGCTTACTTTCAGAGAGAATAATACTACTCCCAGGCAGGATAGTATCAGTACTGACGATCTCATGGCATGGACAAAAGAAGAGATCGTATTACGCAATGCGACACTACAGGAATTGCTACTCACAATAAAGAATCAATACGGTATCACGGCCACAACATCCCTGAATGTAAACCAGGGAAATTACACTATCCGCTTTCCAGCGACAATGGCGCTACCGGAGGTATTAGACATCATTCAAAAAATCAGTTACAAACCAAAAATTCATTTTACTATGCAAAAGGATCAACTGAGTATCTACTAAAAATTCAATAATCGATTTTCAGATTACGATCTATCCAACTTATCACGGCATTAAAACACCGGACTGACATTGTCATGCCTTTACCTTAACAAAAACTGATATGCAAAAGGACAACCGCTTTTTCTCTACACGCATCAAATCCGCTTTCACGGTCGGGATGGCATTGCTGCTACTCGCCTCAGAAGCAATCGCACTGCCTACAACGGCACAGGCGCTGCACAAAATGCTACAAAAATTTCAGGTACAGCAGGGCAGCCTTTCTGCTGCACTAAAAAAATTAGAATCTACAGCACAGATCAACCTGGCTTATGATGAAGAAGCCCTGAAAAAAATTCAGGTACATGCCAGTACTTATCAGCGTAAAACTGTAGTCAACATTTTACAGGACCTGCTAAGCCATTCATCTTTAAAATATGAAGAACGATATAATACAGTTCTTATTTATGACAGTACCACAATGCCCTCAGCATCTTTACAACAAAAGGCTGCTGAAAAAATCACACTGACGGGGTTGGTATCAGATAAGAATGGTCCGCTGATCGGAGCTACGGTACTGATAAAAGGAACCACCAATGGTACAGGTACCGATGGCAGCGGACAGTTTAAACTAACTGCAGACGATGGCGGCAACCTTATTCTGGCAATCAGCATGATCGGATATAAAACACAGGAAATAACCGTCGGCAACCAACGCAGCTTCCAGGTAGTACTGGTGGAAAACAGTCTGAACCTGAACCAGCTGGTAGTAGTAGGTTATGGTACACAGCGCAAAGCCACCGTATCCGGTGCAATAGCAGATGTACAATTGGATAAACTCAGCTCCCGTTCACTCAATGATATGGCAGAGGCCTTACAGGGAAAAGCGCCTGGTGTATTTGTTCAGAATAACGGAGGAGATCCAACCTCTACACCTAAGGTATATATCCGCGGTATGGGCGGTATAAACGGAGAAGAACCGCTGTATGTAGTAGATGGTTCTATCTACACAGGTGGTCCGTTAAACCCGAATGATATTGAATCCATGAATGTATTGAAAGATGCGTCTGCAGCTATTTATGGTGCAAGGGCTTCCGGTGGTGTGGTATTGATCACTACTAAAAAAGGGAAGGAAGGCACTGCGACTGTTACCCTGGATGCTAAAACAGGATGGCAGTATGCGGCTAAAAAACTGGATGTATTAAACGCGAAAGAATTTGCAGATGTAGAGAACACTGCATATGATGCAGCCGGAATTCCACGTGCAGATGCATTCAATGCCAGTATCTACCCCGACGGACAAATTACCCGCACCAACTGGCAGGATGAAATTTTCCGTACAGGTAAAATTCAGGACTATAATGTAGGTGTTAAAGGAGGTACAGATAAAGCAAGATATTATATGGGCTTTGGATATCGTAACAATGAAGGTATACTGCTGAATACAAAATCAGAACGTTACTCCTTCCGTATGAATTCCGATGCACAGATCAAACCATGGTTAAAAATAGGAGAAAATCTCTCTTACACCTATACCAATGGAAATGGTGCAAATACAACCAGCCCATATACTGGAGCTATCTACACCGCATTGGGCTATCCTACTAATGTTACGCCTTACACAGCAACCGGAGCATTCAGTGGAATGCCAGTTGCATATGCAGCATCTTATGGAGACCTTGCCAATCCGGTAGCGATATTGAGCAGACTGGATGATCACAAACCAGTAAATAACATCAATATCAATCCATATGCAGAAGTGCGTATTACAAAAAATCTGTTGTTCCGTTCCAACTTTGCGATCACTAAATCATTCAGTGATCAGAAAACATTCACCACGCGTGCATTGGAAATAGGTAAGATTAATTCTACTAATGAACTCTATGAAGAGATCAATAATTTTACTGAGCTCCTGTCTGAACAAACGCTGACCTACACCAAACAGTTTGGATATCACAATGTAAATGCAGTGGCAGGTTATACGTACCAGCATCATGATGGGACCAGTCTCACTGCTGATGCCAGTGGATTTAATGATGAGAGGAATGCGTACCGTTATTTTAATAATGCCACTTCATATGTAGCCCCGACCAGCGGCAGGGATCAGAGCGCATTGGAATCTTTTCTGGCACGTATAAACTACGACTACAAAAGCAAATACCTGCTGACAGTACTCGGACGTCGTGATGGTAGTTCCCGTGTATCTTCTCTGAGCCGTTACCAGAATTATTATTCTGTTTCCGGTGGTTGGGTATTAACAGAAGAATCGTTTCTACAGCATAATGATGTGCTAAGCTTTTGGAAATTACGCGCCAGCTACGGTTTGCTGGGCAACCTGGCTAGTTTGCCTTCAAACGTTCTCGACATACCACTTAAATCCGTCAATATCTACACAGGTGCAAATGGTACACAGGCGGCAGGTCTGGCTCAGGATGCATTATCTAATCCTTACCTGAAATGGGCAGATTCAAAGCAGGTGAACTTCGGTACAGACATCGCACTGTTTAAAAACAGTCTTTCTGTAACTGCAGATTATTTTATCAAGACAACCAATAATATGATCCTGCTGACAACTTCTCCAAGCACATCAGGCGTAAGCACTGGTATGTATAAGAACATGGGTAATGCACGTGATAATGGTATTGAATTAGGCATCACTTATAATGGCAAAGCAGGTAAAGACCTTACCTATAATATAGGTGCTACGCTGAGTAAAATAAATAATAAACTGATATCCCTGGAAACCGGACGTGATGAAATGCCTGGCACTGCCACCATATACGTGCGTGGTACGCTGAATCCGCTTGTTACCCGGGTAGGCAATCCTATTTATGCATATAGTGTTATTAAAACTGCCGGTATCTTCCAGACACAGGCTGAAATTGATAATTACAAAAGCAAAGATGGTACGGTAATCCAGCCGAATGCAAAACCAGGCGACCGTAAATTTGTTGACCATGATGATAATGGTAAAATTGATAACAAAGACAGACAGATTGTAGGTAGTCCTTATCCTGGTTTTACCTATGGATTCAGCCTTAACCTGAACTATAAAGGTTTTGATCTGAACGTATTTGCACAGGGCGTACAAGGTAACAAACTGTTCAACGCGTTGAAATATACCAATATGAACCCCAGCATAGGTACCAATTATAACATGCTGAAAGGGATCTTAAATGCATGGACTCCTACTAATACCAATACTGATGTAACACGTGTTATTGCTAAAGATGCAAACGGCAACTATGGAAATACATCTGATTGGTACATAGAAAACGGTTCTTATCTGCGTATTAAAAACGTAACACTGGGTTACACGCTTCCAGCTAGTCTTACCAACCAGGCCCACATTGGCGCTGTTCGTTTGTACGTAACTGCAAATAACCTGTTCACATTCACCAAATACAAAGGATATGATCCTGAAGTTGGGATGGATGAATTGGGTATAGATTCAGGACGTTACCCTCAGGCAAGAAGCATATTAATGGGACTGAACGTAAATTTCTAATTAAGTACAAATGTTGACGACAATGAAACACATCATAAAGAATATCGTACTTTCTCTGGCAGGTATTTCCCTGCTGGCAGCATGTAATAAAAAGCTGGAGATTACTCCGGAAGGTGCTCCTACCAGTAGTAACTTCTGGCAAACGTCGGGAGATGCTGTATCCGGTTCGAATGCTATGTATGACCAGTTCGACAATGAGAATTTTTACGGACGTGGTTACTGGTGGTTTATCAATGCCAGCGATGATATGGTAACCGGACGTGTAAAAGCTGAAGGTGATAATATCAAGAACTTTAACAGCACTTTCATTGGAGGATCTTATACAGAAACCCAATGGAAAATGAGATACATCGTGATTAAGCGTGCGAACGATGTAATCACTCATGTTCCATCTATCGTGATGGATGAAGCCTTGAAAAACCGCATCCTGGGTGAAGCATATTTCTTAAGCGGATTGATGTACTTTGAACTGGCTTACACATACGGCGATGCACGTGCTGGTGTTCCTATCGTATCACGGGATAGTGTTCTCTCAGATAAGGCTATTGCCCGTTCTGCAAATGTGAACCTTGTGTATGATTATGTAGAGAGTGAACTGAAACAGGCAGCTGCACATTTGCCATACTTTGATACATATGGCGCAGATACATATGGCCGTCCTCACAAAACTGCCGCTTATGCATTCCTGAGCAAAATGTTTCTTTACAAAAAGGATTATGCCAATGCAGCAAAATATGCAGACTCTGTTATACTGAGTGGGAAACATAAATTACTGGACAACTTTGCAGATGTATTTACAATCGCGAACAACTGGACAAGTGAATATATCTGGTCAGTCTATTCTAATGTTAAAGGTGCCAGCGGATGGGGGAGCATCTTACCAGGTGTAATGCTGGAAAACAAAGGATGGGGCGCATACAATGGCTGGGGATATTACATGCCTACCAAAGAACTGTATGATGCCTATGAATTTGGTGATAAAAGAAGAGAAGCTACCATCCTGAAACCTGGAGATGTATTTACTTACTTCGGTGAAGAAAAAACATATGCATCTACCAACAGCCTGTCGGGTTACCAGTTCCGTAAATATATGGAACCATTCTCTTATGCAAATAAGATTCACGTCAGCCCTAACGGAGACCACCCTACTACAGATCTGAACCTGCCATTGATCCGCTACGCAGAGGTAATACTGATCAAGGCGGAAGCGAAGCTGATGCAGGGACAGAATGCTGATGCGGAGATCAATATGATCAGGCATCGTGCCGGCCTGGCAGATACTACCAATGCAGACATGAATGAGCTAAAGATCCAGCGTCGTTGCGAATTAGCAGGCGAATGGGCCAACCGTCACTTTGACCTGGTTCGCTGGGGCGATGCACAGGCTACTTATGCTCAGCCATTGCATGGAGCTTCTGGTAGCGTTGTATGGCCTGCACGTACTTTTGATCCTGCTAAACACAATGTATGGCCCATACCTCAGGTTGAGGTAATCAGCAGCAACGGTGTAGTAACCCAAAATGTTGGTTGGTAATTATAATTGAAGATCTTAAGAATACAGGGGGATAACATAATTGATGTCCAACTATTTCCAGGGGCGTATCAAAGTCTGATACGCCCCTAAATTTTTAGTCCTCTTTTGATGTAATAATCAGCTCATGATTTATTATATTTCGGAGCCGGTTTAAAAATCTCGCGTAGGTAATCGCTTTTACACAATTCCTAACGCGTTCATTTTACTTTTTAATCGACCCACTATTCTTATTAATTAACAAACTGCTTATACTCTCATGATCAGAAACAGCTTTATTTCTCTCTCCCTTCTGACTGTAGCCTCCCTTGCCACAGCCCAGGAAAGGGTATACACACCAATGAATGCACATGCGCATAATGATTATGAACACTCCATTCCATTCTACACCGCTTACTATCGTAACTTTGGTTCTATTGAAGCCGATGTTTATGAAAAGAATGGACAATTATTAGTTGCTCATGAGGAGAAAGATATTGACAGCGACCGTTCTTTGGAAAAGCTTTACCTGCAACCATTAAAAACGATTATTAAAAAGAATGGCGGCACTGCTTATAAAAACAGTCAGGATACATTACAACTGTTAATAGATTTTAAAACAGCGGGTATTCCTACCATAAAAGCATTGGTACAAATACTCAACCGTTATCCGGAGATCAGCAAAAACCCAACTGTACAAATATTAATCAGCGGTGAACAACCGGCTCCGGCTTTATGGTCACAATACCCTGCATACATTCATTTCGATGGTAAACGTACTATACAATATACTCCTGCTCAGGCAGCACGTATACCTCTCTATAGTACAGATATCAAAACATTTACCAACTGGAATGGAAAAGGGATCATCGTAAAAGCAGAGAAAGATCATTTGCAACATTGGATAGATAGTGTTCATCAGGCAGGTAAAAAGATTCGTATCTGGGGAACAGCGGATAACGCGAATACCTGGAAAACCCAAATGAATATGGGTGCTGATTATATTGGTACAGACAAGATAGAAGCTCTATCTGATTTCCTCTCCAACCGTTCCAATATAGAATATCATGGTAGTGCAGCACCACACGCCTTATACAAAGCCCGTTATGTAAATAACGATAGTATGACGGCTGTGAACAATGTAATCCTGCTCATTGGTGATGGCATGGGATTAACACAGATCTATGCGGGATTTACAGGTAACCGCGGACAACTAAACCTCCTGCAGATGATCAATATCGGATTTTCAAAAACCTATTCTTCCGATAGTTATATTACTGATTCTGCTGCAGGTGGTACCGCAATGGCTACCGGTCATAAAACGAATAACCGTTACATCGGGGTAGATGCTACAGGTGTAAAGTTACCGGCGATCCCTGATGTTTTGGAACCTTCCGGCATAGTAAGTGGATTAATCAGTTGCGGAGATATTACTGATGCAACTCCGGCAGCTTTTTATGGTCATGTATCAGATAGAAGTGGAGAAGATGATATTGCAAAAGACTTCTTAAGCAGCCCTGTAAAGATCATGATTGGCGGAGGTTCTAAACATTTTAACAAACGTGCTGACAGTCTTAATATGCCTGCTCTGCTCAAAGAGAAAGGATATACGTTCAGTACCCATTTTGATGACATCGATACTATTCAGTCGAAGAAGTGGCTGCTGTTACCTCCGAGTGCTGAATTATCTATGTTAAACGGCAGAGGAGAATTTCTAAGCAGGTCATTGCAGAAAACAATCCGGACATTGGGCAATAAGTTCTTTATTATGGCGGAAGGTGCACAGATTGATTACGGCGGGCATGTCAACAATCTTCCTTATGTGATCACAGAGATGATGGACTTTGATAAAGCAATAGGTGAAGCCATGAAATTTGCAGATGAAGATGGTCATACTTTAGTAATCGTAACAGCAGATCATGAAACCGGCGGTTTAAGCCTGTTAGATGGCGATATCAGCAAAGGCTATGCTGACGGTAATTTCAGCACCAATGATCACACATCTGTAATGGTTCCTGTATTTGCATATGGACCACATTCATTAGAATTCAGAGGTGTGTATGAGAATACCGAAATATTTGAAAAGATTGTCCGCTTGCTGAAGAAGTAGTTATCGCTTCAACCAACCAGTGATACTCATTCTTGGCTTATTGGTGATCAGCACTTCATGCTCCAATTCACTGCTTTTAAAAAAAACGCTCTTACCTCCGGTAGGAGCGATTTTGTATACTTCCTCTTCGTGGTAAATAGATAACTGTCCGCCATCTCCTTCCATCCAGTTCTCATTCAGGTAAATGATCATTGAATACTGGCGGCTTTCATTATTCCGGAACTGATCCAGATGCTTTTTATAAAAGCTACCCGTTTCATAGAGTGCATAATGAAATTCATATCCGGTAATACCGGTATAGCAACTGCTGTTCAGATAACTCACAAAGTTATCCATCAGATCAAAAAAAGCATTTTCGTGTTGATTGTTATGTTCTTTGTCCAGCCAATAGATCACATCACTTCTCACCAGCTTATTCTGTACTACAATACTATCATTCCCTATTCCTGCAGCCTGCATATGTTTTTGTTCATATAGGTTGTTCAGGTTATTCTTGAGGTGACCAGCCAGTTGTTCACTTAAAAAGTTGTTGGCAATCCCTACTTTAGTTTCTATGAAACTATTGATGAGTACATCAAAGATCTCTTGCAAAGAACGATAGATTAGATCTGACTGTATTGTCAGCAGAGGGCAAGGTAGGCTTAATAAGTGATAAGGTGATTTTTATCATATGCCAGTATTACATGATCCGTAGTTTTGTAAGATCTTATCTAAATCTTCAGATATGACACATCCCGAAATCCTGAAAAGAGTTGAGTGGAAAGACCTGAAAAGCCTTTCGATAAAAGAAATGCTGATTGAGAACAACCTTACCATTCCCTGGGCACTTACTTCCTGGATACTTGCCTACTTTGGTTATTACATCCTTACCCTCCCCTTTTCTGCGTTCTTCTTTTTAACGGGTTTACGACAAGTACATAACGGGTTTCATAATTCATTGGGAACAAACAGGTTTCTTACCTGGTTCTCCCTGTACTCCAACAGCATATTAATGATGGCATCCATTCATGCAGTTAAATTCAATCATATCAGGCATCATAAATATTGTTTGTCTGAAGAAGATTATGAAGGAAAATCAGCGGGAATGAGTTGGTATGGAGCCATCTTTTACGGGCCTGTTCATATGTTCCTGATCCACAAAGTAACCCTGCAGCTGGGTAATAAAAAGTATGTAAAAAATGTGTTAATAGAATTAATATCCATTGCTCTCTTTACTTTCCTGGTCTTTTATTTCAACATCCACTTCCTCATCTATCATATTATTGTAATGGTAATCGGAGAGTTCCTGATGGCTTTCTTTGCTGTATGGACTGTCCATCATGATACGGAAGAACACCCTGAATTCGCCAGAACACAAAGGGGTGGCTGGAAGAATAAAATCACATTCAGTATGTTCTACCACCTGGAACATCATCTGTTTCCCGCTGTACCAACTATTAAACTTCCTGAATTAGCTAAAAGAATAGATCAGGTACTACCTGATCTGGAAAAGAAAACCACTTTCTGATGGATAAATGGATTCTTTCGAGGCCTTTTACATTACTTATAGATCAAAAGAATATCTTGACAGCATATTGGTACTCATCACATAAATAGCTTCAATAAAGGCTTTTCCAATAAGTAAGCTGTGCTATCAATCTTTAACACAAGCGTTTTTGGATGAGCGCTTTAATTTCTTCAAAGTGATGTGTTTTGAGATTTCTATGTATTATTCTATGGCAATTTGCGCAGACCAACGCTAGGTCAGATAGTGACGTTTGTGCACGTACGCTTATCTGTGCTAGCGGCGTACGATGGTGGCATTCTATAAACCCATTACCAATTTCCCCATAAAAATTTTCGAAATCAAAATCACAGATTTCACAGCTCAGTTTCCCATATATTTCGATAACGCGCTCCTTTTTCTTTTTAACTATTGTAGAATTTCGTTCTATAACCTTATGTAATTTATATAAGATACTCCCCTCTAAAACAGTAACATCATCATCTTCCACTAATGAAATTGCAGTTTTCACATCTATATTACTGATGGCTGCTTTAATACTAGTAGCAATGATTTTCAACTCTGACCTTTTATTTGAGAACTCAATAAATAATTCCTGATCCAGTATCGATCCTCTTGTCATTCCTTTTCCATTATAGTCATTATCAAAGGGAAGAAAATTGCACAGTTTAAGAGTGACACCATTAGGATTTCTAAATCTTTGTTCATCAGGCTTATGAGCAAAAAGAGGTAATTCATTGAGTATTCTACTCAAATTTATAATATTAGGATTATTACTATCTAAGGAGCCTCTGTCAGGGTTGAAATATAGATCAAGCGCTAGAATAATTTCATCCCTGTGCCATTTAGGATTTCTCATTCAAAAAATACGTGGGGGATTATGAATTCGATACTACAAGTACAAATTTAATTGATTAGTGGCGATTATGATTATTTAATTGCGCATTTATGTAAATCAACTTTAGTTCTAATACGAAGGAGTAATCATTTAGACATATTTGACAAGGACAAATAGTGGTCAACGTCCTCCGGAATCTACAGCAAGGGAAGTATTTGCCAGTTGGCGTAGTATTTATAAATGTTTCTGACTGTGGACATCCTATTTTGTTTGTAGTCATTCGATCAAACATCTTTAAGAAGATCCCGTTTGATACTGTTAATCCATCGGATAGCATGTAGTGCTTTGTTCATCATATGAAATTCAGTAAATTGGGGGGAGGCTTTAGTGCGGTTGAAAAGATAAACCCTCATACAATATTATAGTTATGAACAAGAGAGCTCTTTTACTATTGTTGTTATTCCCCTCCTGCATAAGCAATAACAATAAACATCTGAGGGATGAGCTATTGTTCATCTTCCACCAGGATCAACTTTACAGAGCGCAACTTTCACACTCAAATAGTGAAGCAGAAACTAATAAACTCTGGGAAAAACAGGGTCTCATAGATTCACTTAATTTAATCAGAGTTGTAAAAATACTTGACTCCATGGGCAACCCTGGGAAATCTATTGTTGGGGATCTTGCAAATGAAGCCTGCTTTTTTGTTATTCAACATGCGGATCTTAAATACCAGGAAAAATATCTGCCTATGTTTATGGATGCTGCCAGTAAAAACGAACTGCCTTTAAAATCTGTTGTAATGATGATTGACAGAGTACGGATTGAAAAAGGAGAAAAGCAATTGTATGGTACGCAAATGATCCCCGTACAGGATCCCAAAACAGGTTATAACACAGATCAATATCAATTTGCTCCAATTGAAGATGAGAAGAATGTAAATAAAAGGCGACTGCCCGCAGGATTAGATTCTATAGAAGTACAGGCCAGGGAGAACAATATTAAGTATGTTCACATATGATATTAATTAAAGATTTCAATGTCGGAACTTAGACAACTACTTGGACAAAATGTCCAAGTAGTTGTCTAAGTTCCGACATTTTAGTATACGATTTGATTATAGGTTGGACAACTTGTCCAACTTATTGTCTAAGTTACTCTCCCTAGTCTGTGTGTAACAAAAAAGCGAATGAAGCATACACCTCATTCGCTTTTTCATTATAGTATTAATCACTTATTTCCTCTTATCCTTAAACTCTGATCCCTTTTTCCATCCCGGGAACTTATTTTCATTACTCAGTGTCACGCCTACATCAAAAAGGAATCGTACATCTTCTACCATTCCTGAAAACTCCCAGGTACTATCCAACTGGTCAAAAGGGGAATGATAACGTTCACGTCCATATGCAGAAGCGTGCATAGGTGCCCATGCGGAATCATGATATACGGATATATTTCCGCTGCCAGGGTATAATGCTGGTACGCCTACTTTAGCAAAGTTGAAATGATCTGAACGGAAAAACCAGCCACCTGAAGGATTTGCTTCTGGTATTATGATTCTGCCTTGCTTCTTAGCGGCTGCCTCAGCATAATCGTCAAGATCAGACTGACCAAGGCCCATAATGGTAATATCTTTCGTACGACCAAAGAAATTCAGCACATCCATATTAATATCGGCAACAGTAGAATCCAGCGGATATACGGGGTGTGAAGCATAGTATTCTGAACCTAGTAAACCCTGTTCTTCACCAGTGAGTGCGATGAAAAGAACAGAACGTTTAGGGTGCTGTTTTAGTTTGCTGAAAGCAGTTGCCAGTTGCAGGAGTGCAGCGGAACCAGACGCATTATCTGCGGCACCATTGTAGATAGAATCTCCTTTGATCGCTTCTCCTACACCAAGATGATCCCAGTGTGCAGTATAGATGATATATTCATTTGGCAGAGAGATGCCTGGCCATTTTGCCAGTACATTATGTGATGTTGATTTCCTGATCTTATTGTTAATTACCATGGAAGTTGTTACATCCAATGGAATCGCTTTAAACCCGCGATGTTTAGCCTGTTGCATCACGCTATCGGATACACCGGCAAGCTTGAACAACTGTTTTGCAGATCCCTGAGAGATCCAGCCTTCCATTGCTGCGCGTGACATATTATCATCTGGCGTTTGCAAATCAAGACGGGGTTTGGACCAGCCACTACGCACTACAGCCCAGCCATAACTGGCGGGCAACTGATCATGAATGATGATAATACCGGTAGCTCCCTGGCGGGCAGCTTCCTCAAACTTATACGTCCAGCGACCATAATAGGTCATCGTTTTCCCTTTGAAAAGCGTCTTGTCGTAGAACCCTGGGTCATTCACCATCACAACGACAGTCTTTCCCTTCACATCGAGTCCTTCATAATCATTCCAGTTATATTCAGGAGCAACAATCCCAAAGCCGGCAAATACCAATGGGGAATTACTGATACTTACCTTCTCCTGTACACGACGGGTAGCAATTACGTATTCATCAAGATAAGGCAGACTAAGACTCCCATTCTTTCCCTTGAACACCAACGGCCCTTCAGGTTTAGACGTCAGCTCTACCATAGGTACTTCCTGGAAATAGCTGTTGCCGTTACCGGGTTGCAGACCAATTTCCTTAAAGCGCTGCTCCATGTAATGGATCGCTTTTTCTTCACCTGCAGTAAATGGTTTCCTACCCTGGAATTCATCAGAGGCAAGCATACCGATATCTTTTACAAACCCCGCGGAGTCAATAGCTTTAATGGCTGTTGAGTCACTGTTGGCATCATTGTCACCTGAACCCTTACAAGCTGCCAGGGTGGCCAGGCATATTACCAGATAGGATAATTTCATTGAGAGATAGTTTGGGGCTAAGATAAAAAACATATTCTAAATCAATATTGCTATGAGCTGTTCATGAAACACCTGATGGGACTGGTTTTATATTATCGCCATTTAAAAATAAAACCATAACCAATTAATAATGAATGAAATACAAGATAAAAACTTCACATGCTGATATAATTTATTGCAGGATAGCTCTGCAGACTATTGAGTCCAAGCAGAAAAGATGCATGGCCTTTTTTGACAGATACTCCGTTTTTTAGATAAATTGACACAAAAAACAGATTTGGCGTATTTTAGCTTCTTAAATAGCTGCCTGGTTTAACAGGTACTTATTTAAGTGATAATAAAATATGAGCGACCGAAAGTTAAAAGAAGTCACAATTGAAGGATATAAATCAATACAGAGTTTAACAATTTCTGTAAATGATGTAAACGTGCTTATAGGTGCCAATGGTGCAGGGAAAAGTAACTTCATATCTGCTTTTAAATTTCTTCGTAATATCATACAAGAACGTTTACAGATTTCTGTCAGGGAAGCCGGAGGAGCGGATACGCTACTATTTTATGGCAGTAAACAAACTAAAAATTTATCTTTAAGCCTCTCTTTTACATACGATCGTGTGTATAAAATTATCCTTACTCCCTCTGTTGATGACAATCTTTTCTTTGAAGGTGAATATTGTATCCCTGATTCGGGAATGGGTCCAGATGATATGGATAGGTACCTGGAGAATTTCAATCCCGGAGGACTGGAATCAAAGCTAAAGTACAATTCGAAGGCAGAAGATTCATTTTTACGCCCTAACCAGGAACTCATTTATAATACATTATCCACCTGGCGTGTTTATCATTTTCATGATACCAGTGAAAGTGCCGGGGTGAAAAAATATGGCTCGCTTTCTGATAATCACTTTTTATTTGAAGATGCCTCAAACCTGGCGGCATTCTTATATATGCTGCAACGTACAAAAGAAGATTATTATAACAGGATCATAAAGACAATCCGGCTCGTTATCCCCTTCTTTAGTGATTTTTTATTACGCCCTAATCGTCTCAACCCTGATACTATCCGTTTAGAGTGGACTGATAAAAATTCTGAGAAAACATTTTCTGCCAGTTCATTATCAGACGGTTCATTACGTTTCATTTGCCTCGCGACTTTATTATTACAACCAGTGTTACCCGGACTGATTTTATTGGACGAACCTGAGTTAGGGCTGCATCCTGCAGCCATCTCAATATTAGCGGATCTTATTAAGAAAGCTGCTACTAATACACAGGTAATCCTTTCTACTCAGTCTGTAAACCTGGTAAATGAATTTCAACCGGAAGATATTATTGTCGTTAACAGAGAAGGAGATCATACTTCTTTTAAACGGCTGGATAATGAAAGTTTGAAATCCTGGATGAAAGATTATTCGCTGGGGCAATTATGGGAAAGTAATGTAATAGGAGGACGTCCCCCAAAACGACCAACACAGCTTTCATTTCATTAACAACTATACTTCTGCCGTTACTGCCGGCAATGGTTTCTTCTCTGCTTTTGATTTCTTCTTCCCTTTATTCAACCATACCAGCAATCCCGTTACAGGTAAACTGGCGCAGATCAGGCTAATGATGAATGCCAGGATCTTTCCGGGTAATCCACCGATGGCACCCACATGGATATCGTAGTTCATTCCTATCAGCTTCTCTCCTGCATTTCTGTCTTTAGCGGTGATGCGACTGAGCACTTTACCGGAGTATTTATCAAACCGGAAATCATCACGGTTGTAGAATGTTTCCTTTCCATAATACCCGGACATATAGATAGGTGCAGAGGCTGCAGGTGCAACTGCACTGGCGCTAAAACGCCGTGCATCAGGCATTTCTTTTAAGAGATAACTATAGGCGATATCCAAGGCATTCGTAGATGGCATCTGCAAGGTATCGGATTTGAATTCTTTTTGTTCCGGTGGTGTGGTAGTACGGGCTGCAATTACATATACCGTTGCCTCAAACCATTTGAAAGCCCATACCATTCCGGTAAATGCGATGACTAACGCCAAGAGCATACTGTAAAATCCAAGTACGTTATGGAGATCATAATTGACACGCTTGAACTTGGCAGACCATTTTATTTTAAAGCTCTGTTCACGACTCGATTTAGTCCACTTTTTAGGCCACCATAGTATTAAGCCGGTTATAAGCAGGATCACAAAGATCAGTGTACTCCAGCCTACAATCCCCTCTCCGATGGGGCCATTGAGCAACAGGCTCCAATGGATATATTTTACGATAACAAAAAAGTCATGTTCATAATCATGGATTCCGGTGATCTCGCCGGTATAAGGATTTACGAATGCACTACCGTAATAGTCTATAGAACCGAAAAAGGTGATGGCTTTGTCATTGCCCGGTTTATATGCACTGAACTCCCAGGCTCTGTCAGGTTGCCGGTAGAAGGTCATATAAGTGATAGGGTTATCTTTACCCAAAGCTGTCTGTGCTTTAGCCTGCAATACACTTGGTGGTAATATTGGTGTGGACTGTGGTGTAACAAAAAGGGTCTTCTTATGGATGATTTGTGAGATCTCCTCCTGGAATACAAAAAGACAACCTGTGATACTAACAATAAGAACAACCAGACCGGACGCAAGCCCAAGCCAGAGATGTAACCAGGCATTTAGTTTTTTTAACCAGGACTTACCCTTTTTTCCTGGCTGCTGATTCATTTTACTCATTCATTAAAATTTGAATGCTAAACATCCCAGGAACTGCCTAGTGCTTTCATTGGCAAGTTAGTAATTGATAATAATAAATTACAATACATAGCTCTAAAAATTATGTTGCATAAGCTTCCTATATCCCCGAGCGCGCAAAAGTCGGTTAAGGGTATAACATGACCGAGACAAATCGGGAATATTTTTTACGAGAAGCGGAAATTGATCCAGAAACGCCTCTTCTACACACAAAACTGAGATCTTCTTTCCACGTACGAATTGCTAGTGACGGGGAAGACTTCCGGGAGAGTTCGGAGAGACTTCCAGGATTGACAGGTGATTAACAGGGGTTAAGCAGGGGTTTGGTCGGTGGGAGTCAAACTAACCCCTGTTTAACTCCTGTTTAACTGCTGTTTACCTCCTGCTTAACCCCTATCAAAGGTGCCACTCACTAACTTATTCCCCATTTACGCATATACAAACATCTCTCCTTTCCCTGTTTTTTGTAAATCATATTTTCATCGTACTCTTTTCAGTTTTGAAAAACTTTCTTGTATAAACTTTATTCAGGAATGGACTTTACCTACCATACCAGTCCGTTGAAAAAATAAAAGAATACTTTCAGGCAGCAAATAAAAAATAGTCACAATCCTCCTACTTTTTTTCAGTCATGACGTTCTGTTGCAGTGCATAGTTCTAAATTGCTATACAGATGACCCTCCCATTGTCAATTACGACCCCGATTGGGCAAGCGATCCTGTTCTCGCCTGGTTTGCCAGTTGCATTAACCAGTTTTCAGTTACAGGGTACTATTCCCTTTTATGCGCAGAGCGAGAGTTTTGGGCACCTTATCTTTCAACAGATAACGATCGATAGATATATTGCCTGGGTGAGCCATTATATTATCACTAAACCTACTGAATTCAGAATCTCCGCTAATGTGGGTGATCTGCTGATGCATTATACAGTAAAAGGTACAATGCATTATGTGATGGAAGAAGAGGAGATGGAAACCAGTGACCATCAGATGAATATCCTGGTAGCGGATATGTTACATCACGTAATCAGGTTTAAATCACCGGGGATTTACATGGCGATCAATGTACATATCCCTATTAAAGAACTGGAAGAATACCTCGACAGTTTTCCGGTAGTAGAGCTCTTTCTTGAAAAAATAGACAGCGGCACTGTTATTACGCTACTAGATCATAATATAGTGGCTCCGGAACGTTTGCGGAATGTTATTAACGATATCACAGAACGGCGCTTACCATGTGTTGCAAGTGAGAAATACAGAGAACAGAAAACAGGAGAACTCATTATTGAATCCCTTGACATGTTATCACGTTATCTGACAGACCACAATGGACTTAATACTGCGGATCATGAAAGAGGAGCGCGCACTGAGGTTTTGCTGTTACAGCACGTCCATCATCCTTCTCCTCCTACCCTGAAACAGCTGGCAAAGTTTGCGGGGACCAATGAGAAAAAACTGGAAGATATCTTCCGATCCCGGCATGGTATCACTGTATACGACTTCTTCCAGAACGCACGAATGAAAATCATACACCGCAAATTGACAGAAACAGAAATTCCGCTGCAGGACCTGGCAGAAGAATTTGGCTATACCGATTATTCCAGCTTTTCATATGCGGTTAAAAAACGCTTTTCTCTAGGTCCCAGAGAACTAAGAAAGAATAGTAACTGAGTTTGAAAAAATTCGCTATTCCCTAACTATTTTCCTTCCCTCCTAATTCTTTTTAGGAACCAATGAAGGAACTTTAGAGTACGACTTTAAAAACACATTTAATGGTATATTGAGGAAAACAAATGTCCCGGTTATCTAGTCGGGACTCTTTTTTTTATAACCCTCCAACTCTCACTTTTTATTCGCTATCTCCTAACAATTGTCCCGGTCAATTAGCTTATTTTTTACGACCCAAAGTTTAACCATGACATATCTACTTCTGGCTATCTGTTGTATTTGCCCAACAATCCTATGTGCACAGTCTCCCCTGCAAACCCGCTGGGCATCACAGGTGGACCCTGCACATCCGCTACAGGAATATCCGCGTCCGCAAATGGTACGTTCACAATGGCAGAACCTGAACGGCCTGTGGGAATATACTATCACAGATACCTCTGCTACACTCCCAAATCAATATGAGGGAACTATCATCGTTCCCTACCCTATTGAATCTGCTTTATCTGGCGTAAGGAAAACCCTGCTGCCTGCACAACGGCTCTGGTATAAAAAAATGCTGGAGAAGCCTGCCATCCAACCAGGGGAACACATCCTGCTGCACTTTGGGGCGGTCGACTGGCAAGCGATGATATATGTGAATGGCAAAGTTGTGGGTAGTCATACGGGGGGATATCAACAATTCTCTTTTGATATTACAGATGCGCTGCAAACCGGCGACAACGAACTACTGGTAAGCGTTTTCGATCCTACCGATGAAGGGCCTAATCCACATGGCAAACAGTCACTTCAGCCTCAGAATATTCTCTACACTGCCAGCAGCGGTATCTGGCAGACAGTTTGGCTGGAAACCGTGCCTGCGGCTTATATCAGCAGCATACAACTGACACCCGATATTGACAGTGGCCACCTGCGCATCCGTGTGAATACCACCGGCGCCACAAAAGATTATACGCTGGAAGCTGTTGCTTCCAATGGCCGCTCTATTAAGGGAAAGATTAATAGTTCTCTATTACTGCAGGTTCCGGATGCACATTACTGGAGCCCGGATGATCCTTATCTCTATCAGCTTAATATTCGTTTATTATACAAAGGGAAAGTGACAGATACCATTGGCAGTTATTTCGGAATGCGGAAGATTTCTGTACAGAAAGACCACGCCGGCGTTGAACGTCTTTTCCTGAACAATCATTACACCTACCACCTGGGCGTATTAGATCAGGGATTCTGGCCCGATGGGCTGTACACCGCTCCTACAGACGAAGCGCTGCAATTCGATATCCGGGCTATCCGCAATATGGGTTTTAACACCATCCGCAAACATGTAAAAATAGAACCCGACCGCTGATACTATCATGCAGACCAGCAAGGGATCCTGGTATGGCAGGACATGGTGACCTGCACTAATGCGAGTCGCGAGGCACAGGCGGAATTTGAAAAAGAGAACAGTGAGAATATTGCACAATTATATAATCATCCTTCTATTGTGGTATGGGTGCTCTTTAATGAAGGTTGGGCAAGGTATGACCAGGAAAGACTGACACAGACAATCAGACAATACGATCCTTCCCGGCTGGTAAACGGGCATTCCGGAGAGAACTATGATCGTGGTGCTCCACAGAATCCCAATGATAAATGGGCTGGCAGTGATTTGACGGATGTACATGAATATCCGGGCCCCGGACTGGCGCCTGCTCTTCCCGGCAAGGCCAGGGTATTGGGAGAATGGGGAGGGGTGAGAGTTAGCTCCCCCGGTCATCAGTGGAATGCAACAGAAGGATGGGGTTACATCCAGGTACCCGCCGCCGGATTTGCAGATAAATACGCTTTCATGCTGCGACACCTGGAACTGTATGAAGAAGAAGGCTTGTCGGGTTCCATCTACACCCAACCATTTGATGTGGAAACAGAGGAGAACGGGTTGATGACTTACGACAGGGAAGTGATTAAGATTCCCGCAGAAAAGCTCCGCCAGCTGCATAGTGCATTGCAACCGAGTGCAAGGAGTTATGCAGACATATTAGAGATTAAACCGGCAGACATCACGAACCCGGACAATCAGTATCCGGCACTGCTGGCGCAATATAATCAGGGTACAAAGGAATCTGAGTTCCTGCGCAACCTGGCTCTGATGGCGGTAAGAGTAAATGATAAAAAGAATGCGGAAAAGATTAGCGGGGAATATATCAAAGCAATGCCCGATCCCTACACGCGTGCTAATATTAGCTTTATCTCACAGTTTACCAAAAGTGTGATAGATCCCGGCTTCCAGATCTTTCTGAAGCACCCGGAAAGAATAGATGCGGTACTGGGAGCTAACCAGGCGGAGCAAAAAGTGATGAATATTATCTTCCAGGACGAGATCTTACCCTTTATCAACAGTCAGGGTAAAACGCCCAACTGGGCAATGTTTGAAAAACATATTACAACATTGTATGGTAATCCTGGTGAAGAAATTTACCTGCGGGCACGCGTTATCCATAGTTTAAATAATAATGACTGGGATAATTTTTCTGCCGCCATCATTCCTTACATCGTAAAATATGGGGAACGGATTTCTCCCGGTGATCTGAATATTTTCGGTGCCTTTGTAAGTGTCAATGCAGAACGTATGTATAAGCTGGGCCAGAAAATAGCAGCCATTGAATGGCTGGAAAAGGCGCTGGCAATGGTATCTGAAAAAGATAAACCGGCTATTAAAGCCTCCCTGGAAAAAATGAAGGGCAACCAAAAGGCCCCATAAGGGCCTTCCGGTAATTGAATATAGATTGAGAACAATAATCTTTTTTTTATTTCTGATGTTACCTTTTGCAAACCAGTGCTATTACAATGACAACGTAAATTATTCTACCAAGGATAACGTTGAAAGACACAACTATTACTTCGTCACATGTTTCCCCAAAAATCATCAACCGATTCCGGCTTCGCCCGGGATCGGTTTAGTGTAATGTTCCTGCGGGGTGAAGCTCTCTTTTACCACATATCCCAGCATTAATCCCCCAAAAGCAAGGGTGATAATGAACGGAAATGCCTGGTATCGTAATACGATAGGCGATGCCAATACACTGAATGCAAGATTGGACACCCATACCAGCAACATAATCAGCAGCGCTTTTTTATAATAAGTATCCACATTTCGAAATCCTCCCAGGAACATAAATCCTAAGAATCCCAGGAAGAAAATAATGTTGATCATAGCCAGGATGGGAGGAAAAAATGCTGTCAGGATGATCTTCCTGTCTTTTGACAACGAAGTCACTTTATTCTTTTTATACCCAAACCACATAACTGCTCCCTGATCTACAGAATCCTTGCCCATATTATCTATTGCCAGGAATTCCGGCGATGGTGAGTAATAGTTCACCAGATTGGGCAGCAGGTAATACTGCACGTATGCACTGGGATGTTGTTTAATCAACCATGCGCCGTACTGTGCGTACAATGGCGCAACACTTGACCATCGTTTTAAATAAGGAGTGGTACTGTCACGCGCATACTTTTGTGCCATGTAAATCTTTAATGGCGCCTTCTCATCCCACAGGTAATAAATACCCAGCTCATTATCCGGGCGTTGTTTTACATGCCTCAGGGAATCCATATGTTTCGTGGTGATCTGGTGGATCTTTTTAAATTTTGCGGGAACCGGGCTGGTAGCAGCTGTAGGGACATGCGCATACATGAATAACGCATTACTGCCAAGCTGCCATCCGCCGAAGGCAGAAAACTGAAACACTCCCGTTTTTTCCTTATACGTCCAGGAAGTATAAATCACAAACCAGGATACAGGCACCAGTATGATAAGTAATGAATATAATTTCGCTTTCCCGGTTCCCTTTGCGAGTAAAATTACCAGAATGCTGATAATAGGGTAATACAGTGCATTATAGCGCACGGAGAACACATATCCTAATACTAATGCATGCAGGATCAGCATCCGTAAATTGGGCAGATAAAGAATCCAGAATAAACTTGTGAACCATAACAGGCTGAGGGCTGCAAACAAGGCATCGCTGGATACAAAGTTGCTGATATAAAACCACAGCGGATTGAGTACCAGGAACGCAAACAGGATACGCATTACCCATTTACCGGGATGTAATAAATAACGGATGGTAAATAGGAAGAAGAGGATGCTTGCCTGTAATAATAAATATTGGATGAGTGCCATGCCTGTATCAGAACGATTAAACACACTGATAAAACGCAGGAACTTAGAATAACCTACCGGCCACATATTGATGTTCACATTATTAAATGCGGCATCTATATAAGAATAGGAATCCGGCAGAAAATTAGGGAAGGGATATAATCTTTTGAAGATAAAGAACAGGATCAATGCCGCGATAACTGACAATAACAGGGAAATACGATTCTCCCTGTCATGCCAGATATATTGCTTGAATTCATGGGGTAATAAAGGCGTTTTCATTGTCATAATGAGGATTATGTTTAAATACTTTTTTCTTCTGTTAAATAGTCCCTGAAGGAAGGCTTCAATTGACTCACCGGTATTGCAACAGGCGTGTCAGTTGAAGCCTTTTCTTCATGGTATTCCTGTTCTGTATTGATAGCCCAGATATTTTCTTTGGATGTGATACCCGCGCTGATGTTATCCACTGCTACCATCGCAGTAAGCATGGAATGGTCTGCATTGTTATATTTATGCATCCCATTCCGGCCCACCAGGAAAAGATTTTCCAGGGTATCGGTATATGCCTGCACTTTGCCGAAATGTTCATAGGCACCGAAATAAGCGGGATAAGTTTTCTCTACGCGTAATACAGTACTGTCCAGTACATTTTCGGCAGTAGCCAGTCCTATTTTTTCCAGTTCTTTAATGGCCAGTGCTTTAATCTCTGCATCGGGTAATTTCCAGAAGGCATCAGTTTCATTGCAGAAGAACTCCATGCCTACCCATATGGTATCCGGATCTTTCACCATGAAAGGGCTCCAGTTATTGAAGATTTGTAATCGCCCGACTGTCACTTCTTTTTCCTGGATATAGATCCAGGTATCTTCCAGTTTCAACGCCTTCCACTCTCCGGTATGTTTATCCTGGTAAGAAAGACGTTTGAGTAAAATACCTACGGTGATAAAATCCCGGTATTGCAATCCTGCAGCGATCTCTTTTACATCGGGAGGCACCGGACCGGCAATACCGGCAATCAGTTCTTTCACCGGCATGGTGCTGAAAAAGTAATCGCCCTGCAGGTGTAAGGCTTCGCCTGTTACCTTGTTCACCGAGGTAACTTCTGTTACCTTATTATATTCGGTATGGATATATTTTACATCCTGGTGCATGTGGATGATACCGCCCATTTCCTGTACCTGCCTTGCTACTTCCTCCCATAACTGTCCCGGGCCGAATTTGGGATACAGGAACTGTTCAATGAGGCTGGTTTCAGTATCCTTTTGTGATATATCGCCTGTTTTTTTCTTCGACTTTGTTGCCTCCTGAATGGCATGCTGTAAGGCTTTGCGGATACTCACACCTTTGATACGCTGAGCGCCCCATTCTGCCGGGATTTCATGGCAGGGTACTCCCCATACCTTTTCTGTATAATCTTTAAAGAAGAGGTTATAAAGGGTTTTCCCGAACCTGTTGATCATAAAATCTTCCAGGTTGTTTTCCGGTTTGCGGGGGAATAACTGAGCTTTCAGATAAGAGAAAAGTATGGCAATGGTTCTGAACACCCCCAGTTTACGCAGGGTTTCTATAGATAAAGTAATGGGGTAAGTAAAGAATTTCCGGAGGAAATAGATCCTGGACAAGCGCTTGCGAACCAGCATGACTTTATCCGGATCAGCTACAGAGTTGCCATTTGAATGGACATCCCTGGATTTACGCTGATAATTGATAGTAAAGGAGGAGCCTGCTTCCTGCTGGGGAGGCATGATATTCATCCACCAGTTCATTACACGGTCCGACTTCGAAAAGAAGCGGTGCCCGCCAATGTCCATGCGGTTTCCTTTATAGTTGATTGTTTTTGAGATCCCGCCTATATCATCACTTTTCTCGAGTATAACGGGAAGAATATCAGTACGTTTCAGCATTTCGTAGGCAGCTGTGAGGCCGGCCGGACCGGCACCAATAATAATAGCCCTTTTCTTTTCTGTATTCATGTTGTAGTCTCTGTTTGGGTGTAACAATGCTACTTCAGCATTTTTGAGGCACGGGGTCTTAATGCTGATAGATATCGAAGTTAAACCTGCTTAGAGGTTTTCTACTTAGGAGACAGAGAATAATTTTAGGAGATCCGAAAATTTACTTGCAGATGACCGTGTTACTATTCCTTTCCAGCTGCAACTTCACTTGTTCCATATTTTCTAATTTTTTCTAACACCAAACAATCAAACTTTCAATAAACAGCTATCATGAACAGACTGAAAAAAGCCCTTGCTCTTGCAATGGTGCTATGTGCTCCACTTTTACATGCCCATGCTCAAACGGCCTGGAAAATGCAGCCGGTAGGCATACAAACCCGCTGGGCCAAAGATGTGAACCCTGAGAATGTACTTCCTGATTATCCACGTCCACAAATGGTGCGGAGTGAATGGCAGAACCTGAACGGTCTCTGGGAATATGCCATTATGCCTAAAGGTCCGGCTATGCCCAGCGAATTCGATGGCCAGATCCTGGTACCTTTCCCGGTAGAGTCTGCCCTTTCCGGCGTAAAGAAACCTTTACTGCCAAATCAGTTGCTCTGGTATAAGCGAACTATTACCAAACCAGACATCAAAGGTGGCAAACGCATATTAATCCACTTCGGTGCGGTTGATTATCAGGCCACTGTTTTTGTAAATGGAAAAGAAGTTGGCGGGCACGTTGGTGGTTATCAGAATTTCTCTTTCGATATCACGGATGCCCTGAAAGCAGGCAATAATGAACTGCTGGTAAAGGTTTGGGACCCTACCGACCAGGGGCCTAATCCTCATGGCAAACAGGTACTGCAACCCCAGAACATCATGTACACCGCTACCAGCGGAATCTGGCAAACGGTTTGGCTGGAAACAGTTCCTGCTGCGCATATCAGCAATCTCGTAATGACTCCTTCTATCGACAGCAATCACCTGCGTTTAACAGTGAACACTGCCGGCAATGCAAAAGATTATACCATCGAAGCTGTTGCTTCCAATGGCAGTACTATCAAAGGCAAGCCAGGGGCTCAGTTGCTGCTGCCTGTAAACAACGCTCACCTGTGGAGTCCGGAAGATCCGTATCTCTATAACCTGAGTATTCGTCTTCTTTACAAAGGCAGAGTAATCGATTCCGTAGGTAGTTATTTCGGGATGAGGAAAATTGAAGTGAAGAACGATGACAAGGGTATGGCCCGTCTGTTCCTGAACAACAAATACACCTATCACCTGGGTGTATTGGACCAGGGCTTCTGGCCGGAAGGACTCTACACCGCTCCTACTGACGAAGCGCTGAAATTCGACATCCTGGCGATTAAGAATATGGGTTTTAACACTATCCGTAAACATATCAAACTGGAGCCTGCCCGCTGGTATTACCACGCAGACAAGATCGGGATGCTGGTATGGCAGGATATGGTGACTTGCGCCGGCGATGGTCCTGATGCCCATGAAGAATTCGAAAAAGAGAACAAAGAGAATATCGCGCAATTGCATAACTACCCTTCCATCGTCATCTGGGTATTATTCAATGAAGGCTGGGCGCGTTACGATCAGCAACGCCTCACCGAATGGATGAAAAAAGCAGATCCTTCCCGTGTAATTGACGGTCATACCGGAGAGAATTACGACCGTGGTTCCCCACAGAACCCTATGGACAAATGGGTAAGCAGTGATATGACTGATATCCACGACTATCCTGGTCCCGGTATTTCTCCTTCCCTTCCAGGCAAAGCCCGTATACTCGGCGAATGGGGAGGTGTGCGTGTGGTAACACCAAATCACCAGTGGAATGGTGCTGAAGGATGGGGTTACATCCAGGTATCTCCGGCTGAATTTGCGAAGAAATATGAGTTCATGCTGAAACACCTGAAAATATTTGAAGAAGAAGGTTTGTCTGGTTCTATCTACACTGAACCTTTTGACGTGGAAACAGAAGAAAACGGGATGATGAGTTATGACCGTGAAATCATCAAAATTCCAGCGGAGAAACTGCGTCAGATTCATAGTTCTTTAGTCCCTGCTGCAGAAAGTTATGCCTGGAATGGGTTCAAAGCACAGGCTTCTGATACTACCAATCCGGATCTCCAATACGCCTCTTTATTAAATCAGTACAAACAAGGCAAAAAGGATTCAGCTTTCCTGCGAGATCTGGCTCTGATGGCCACACGTGTAAATGATAAAGCAAATGCATCTATGATAGCATCTGATTACATCAAGGGCCTGCAAAATCCGTTCACCAAAACCAACATGACCTTTATTCAGCAGTACACTACTAGCAGTAAAGATCCCGGCTTCCAGCTGTTTTTAAAACAACCTGAAAACGTAGACAAAATCATTGGTGCTCATCAGGCAGTGAATAAAGTAATGGGCATCATCTTCACAGAAGAAATTGCTCCTTATGTAACTGGCAAAGATGCAAATCCCGACTGGAATACATTAGAGAAATCGGTAGTCAGCAAATATGGCGCTCCAGGCGAAGAAATCGTTTGGCGTGCTAAAACCATCCATTGCCTGAACAGGCAGGACTGGTCAAACTTTGCTGCAACGGCAACCCCTTACATCGAGAAATATGGTGCACGCATATCTCCCAATGAAATGAACAGCTTTGCATGGACCGTGTTTGAGAATGTATCCGATAAAGAGATCCTCACCTCTGCACTGGCGTGGAGCAAACGTAGTTTCCAGCACCAGGAAGATCCTAACTTCATAGATACGTATGCAAACCTGCTGTATAAACTGGACAAAAAAGAAGAAGCGATTACGTGGGAACAAAAGGCATTGAATATGGCGCCGGATAATGCGAAGCCTACTTTCCAGGCCACGCTGGATAAGATGAAGAGCGGAGAGAATACGTGGAAGTAAGGTTTACGCTTTCATTATACTAAGCATAGAAGTATCCCATTTTTAATAGCTTTAAAAATGGGATACTTTTAAAACTAAATGGTCCGGGCAAATTCATGATGAATAGATGTGGAACTGATTATCAAATCTACCCGACTTGAAGAACAGAAACTATCCGGAAGTTCCAGACAGTTCAAAAGAGAGAAGTAACAAGAAATATTGATTTCTATAACCTTGACGCTATTATATCGGTGGGTTACCGCATCTGGCAACTAAGCCCCTGCGTAAATTTATAATAAAAGGATTTGTGCTGGATGACAAGCAGCTGACCATATAAGGTTTGCAGAAAGACAACAGCTAGAAATACTAATGTGAAATCATATCGAAGGCTCCATGATAGTACTTGTAAGGGTGGAGATAAGGTGGACTTTTACCGGATTGGGGTTAGAAAAGGGTTATTTGTTATAATAAGCTTCATTAAAGTACTTTTTCCGGGAATAAAGTGCTGATTGCTGGAAGTAACCCGTTTAAAATATAGATAAATACTCTTATAAGGCATGACAATACTAACGGAAGCCTGTTCCGTAGTGTAAAAATCCTAATTTATATTGTGGGAGACCTGCCTGACATCACCCTTCCGGTAGGGAACAGAAGGCAACAGGTAGTATGTTACCAGAGCGTCTGGCAGGTTGAACATATGATGGAATGACCCTGAGTTTGGGAGCTTTGTTACGGTATTTCCTTTTTATTTCTTTAGGCTGTTCTGCTGGTGGTAGAATTGCAATAATATCCAGTGCAGATCCTTTTCTGTTCTGGCATTGATACAGCTGACCATTTACCTCATAACAGGATTGTATTTCCAGCATAAGAAGGGTAATATCCTTTCTACCAGGATTTAATGTAAGCGTGGGTAGAATCTGTTTTTCACCATATCTGATCACTACTGTTTCACTTGACAGTTGCCGGGTTGTTTGCTGTGTAAAATTGACTGATAGTGCTATCGCTTTTATTATGATATGGGTTGCTTTGTTATTGTTGATGACGGTTTCCGGGAATGAGATGCTGATGCCACCATCATCATTATTCCCAACAACAGGATTACCTCCTAAAAGGTGCTCAATACCTGTATGATGGTTAAACCGAAACCCACGTAAAGATTGCATATTAGCAGCTACCGGTATGCGTACACCGGCTTTGTGACCGTCATCGGCGCGAACTATTTCACCTAGTGTTTTATTCAGGCGGTTAGTCAATGAGCTATCGTAAGAATGCTGCAGGAATTCACTCAGCGCATGGCGGATAAGCCGGCCGGCTTTACTGGCGGTTCCAAAATCCCTTGCAGCTCTTTTGGTAGCAGATGTTTGCCTCACGACAGAGGAAGCACTGCGTAGTAAATAGTCTTTCTTGTTCCGGTAACCGATCACATTTCCCAATTTACCGGTGAATTTTAGCAGGCTTTCCTGTCTGGCCATAACATAATACTTTGAGTAATCTTAAATTACTGAAAATCTGTGATTCTAACAAAATCAGGGCCCGGATCAATTACAGTTCCCCTCTCTATATACTATCCTCATAGGACTCACTCAATAGTCATGGTATCTCATCTAATGATTCACTTTACCTTTACCCTATACGGTATTAAACCATTAGTTTTCTTATCCGTTAACCTCACATTAACTTCCCGCAGTTTTTTAAATAATACTTTTGGATAGCAACTATTGTCATGTAATACAAGGGAAACGGCTATGTTATATACAAATGATGAAGAAATGCTACAAGGTATAATAGCAGGGCACGAACCTGCTTTTACTGCCACGTACAATCATTACCAGCATATGCTACTAATGGAGGCTTATTATAAGATCCGTTCCTATTCAGAAGCTGAAGATATGGTACAGGAAATTTTTGCTTCTCTATGGCAAAGGAGGGAAAAACTTTCAATATCAATTCCGTTGAAACATTATCTGCTAAAAGCAGTGCATTTGCAATATGCTTATAAATGCCGCAAAAGTGAAGTAGCCAGAAGGTTTATCCAGCATACATTGTATGTATCTAAAGAAGCGACCGTTAATTACGTACTCGAGAATAAAGAAATTTACAGTCAAATAAGAGATGCCATGGCCTGCATTACTGCACCTGCCTGCCGGAGAGCATTTGAGCTGTTGTATATAGACAACAAAAGCCACAAGGAAATAGCTGTTGATATGAATATTAAGCCACAGGTTGTAAAGAACCAGGTAAGCCGCGCGCTCAAAGTGATCCGCACGCACCTTAAGAAAGTCATATGACAATATGTTACTTTTGGGGCTTATCGGCAATTCACAGTTATCATGAAGATAAAAAAAGAACTGATACATCACCTTGCTCTGGAAGAACTGGCAGGTGTAATCAGTGAGGAAGATCTGGCCTACCTCAGCCGTATTATCCGTGAAAACCCCGAAGCATTCGAAGTATGGCAGGAAACAAGGACCATACTAAATACTCCGGATGTAAAAGAATTTTTAGCACGCCCCAGATCTGCAAAAGATATCCTCCTGTTACCGAATTGCCCAAAACATACTAATTTCTGGCAACCATTTTCTCTCAGCGTTACTGCATTACTAATTATCAGTTTAGGCTTTTCTTTCCTGCTTCACCCACTGGAAAAAACCATCCCTGCCACGAATGTAGTCAGTCATAAAAAACTGCTTTCAGAAGAGAAAACAGTAACCCTTCCCCTGCAAAAAGGAGCTGTGAAAACAGAAAACATTAGCCTGCCAGATAGTACTACTATATGGGTTAACTCCGCAACAACATTACAATTTCCATTAGCTTTTACCAGATGTAAAAAGGAATAATATCACTGTCCCTCATCATCATAAACCAACCAGTCCGGCCATTCCATCCCTGTTACTACAATGTAAGTATACGGCCATCCGCCAATTGTCGTTGTTGTCCAGGTAGTACTGGTGTACAGCCGCATTGTTACACTAACAGTGGTTTGCGTAGGTGAGGTTTGAAATGTGCGGTAAGGAGAAAGTGTGGCATATGTGAGGTGCCGTCCTGCCCCGTTTAATACGAATACTCCTGTGGTTCTGTAAAATAAATTTGTGAGTCCCATCCTCTGGACTTTAAACGCCGTTAATCCACCAAATACGGCTATGAGGATGATTGTCCCTAAAACGATTCTTGCCCTTTTCATAATAGATGTTTTTATTGATAGAAAGGTAAGAAGACTAAAGAGGATAAGAGTTAGGAGATAGAGAGGATAAATTTAGAATGCCGGTTTTTTTTATTCATAACCTACATTTTGTTTGAGATGAGTGTTCAATAACAAATCACTTTGGGGAATGGGATATAACTGCAGATAAGTTTTCCAGCTCCCACCTTTTTGTGTTGTCATTCTTTCCATCACTGCATCCACAGTTCCAGTCCGTTTTAAGTCCAGCCAACGGTGGCCCCATTCCGCAAAAAACTCTACCTGCCTTTCATGCATAATAGCTGCTAATAATTCTGCTGAGGTAGAAGCAGTTGTATTTGCCAGTCCGGCGCGATGCCTGATCACATTAAGATCTGCGCGGGCGCCGGCCAGATCTCCCAGTTGCACAAAGGCCTCTGCACGGATCAGGTACTGTTCTGTGATCCGTAATACCATCAGGTATTCGGTGATCGTTTTTGCCTCCCGGGAGGTTTTGTATTTAAAAGGATAACAAGGGTTTCCTTCCCGCGAATTACTTTTCAGCCAGCTGCTTTTGCGGAGGTCGTGAGGTTCAAATGCCTGTAACAGGGAAGGACTGATATATACCGGAAGAGACGAAATGAAAAGTTGCCCATCTTCTGTATACTTACCATTCACCGGCTGCAACTGCCAGATAGCTTCTTTGCTGTTTTTCAGGAAAACCTCATTTAACGGCGCAATATCAAACAAGGAAGTATGATCAATCACTGTTTTAGCAGCAGTAATGGCAGCGGCCCAGTTGCGCCTGAATAACTGTACCCTGGCCAGTAAGGCTATCGCCGCCCAGCGCGTGGGGCGTAACCTTTCACTGGTAAGCGTTGTAACATTCGCCTCCAGGTATTGATCACTTAACAGCGTTTGCGCAGCTTCCAGGTCGGTGGCGATTTGTATATATACAGCATCCATATCTGCACATGAAAGACCCTTGTTAACTTTATAATCAGTGCTCACTACTAAAGGAACTTTCCCAAAGAAATTCACCAGGTAGAAATAACATAGCCCGCGGATAAATTTTGCTTCACCCATAAGTTGTTGTTTTACAGACAATGTGAGGGCAGTAGAATTTGATAATCCTTCGATAGCTGCATTTGCATGAAAGATATAATTATAAAATTGGGTCCATAATGGTACATTGGCCGATGTGAGCGCATTCTTATAGGCTGATTGCGCCAACTCATCCTGGTCAGATAAAGTAAATTCGTCGGCAGATAAACTACCATAATATGTACAACTCAGTTCACCAGTTGCCGGCCCACCGCTACTCATTATGTAATAGAGCCCGGTAAGCACATCAGCAGCATTTGCATCAGATTTATATACAATGGGTGAAACAATCACACCTGATGGCGATCCCACATCCAGTAAATTCTTTTTATTACAGGAAATACAAAAGAAGAGCATTCCCAAAAGCAGCATTCGCATGATAGTTTATTTTAAAAGAGCAGTTGCATACCTGCCATCAAAATACGCAATGGAGGTATCGCTGTTCTTGATTGTGTTTCCGGATCCATCCCCTGGTATGGGGTTAGCGTAAACAGGTTTTGTGCCTGCAATGAGAATTTACATTCCCTGAAATGGATCTTATGTAAATAGTGTTCCGGCAACTGCCAGGAGAAAACCAGGTTCTTACACCGGATGAATGATGCATCGGTATATTTCAGGTTACTCTCAATCGCCATCAAATACCCTTTCCTTAAATTTCCGTTTTGTGTGAACCGTTGCCTGTTACTCACATCACCTGCAGTCTTCCAGGGATTTGACACCGCTGCCGCATATTGATTTACCTGATAACCCGGCTGGTATACCGGATCAAATGCATCTGTTACTCCCAACTGGCGGGTAAACTGTAACAGTACTTCCAGCTGGAATTGTTTATAGCGGAAAGTATTCATCAACCCGCCAAAATATTTTGGAACAAGATCTACCGGGGTTACCCTTGGCACAAAACCATCTGCAGAAACGATATTGCCGGTAGCATCTGTAAACCGGTAGGCACCCGTTGCCTTATCCACATCTGCCATCTTATATACAAAGAACTCCGACAAAGATTTACCTACCAGTGTGGCTGGCCATTCGTTATTATTCCTTCCGGGATAATATAAAAGACGGTTACGTGCAATAGAGATGTTAAAAGATGTAGTCCATACAAAATGACGGCTTTGTATATTCTGCATCGTCAGCAGGAACTCCCATCCGGAATTACCGATTACGGCAGGAAGGTTTGCCAGGATAGTTCCGGCACCCTGCATGTCTGCAATAGGGTATTCCACCAGTTGATGAGTAGACCTGTAACGGTAGTAACTGGTTGATAACAGGATACGGTTATCCAGAAAACCTAATTCTGACCCCAGTTCCAGCTTCCTTGTAAGTTCCCAGGCATAATCAGCATTAAACAGGCTCACAGGCTGCAGCCCCACTACACCCTGATAAGTACCTCCTACCCGCTCATAACGATCCATGAACTGGTAATCACCAATCTGGTCATTGCCTGTAGCACCATAACTGACCCTTAATTTACCATAACTCATAAAAGGAGAGAGGCGCCGTGCAAATTTCTCACTGGTAAAGATCCAACCGGCACCAATGGCACTGAAAACAGCATACTGCATACGTGGACCATACCGGCTGCTGCCATCCCGGCGTATGCTCAGGTTTAACAGATATTTCTCTTTCCAGTTGTACCCCACACGACCAAAGAGTGCCATATATTTATAGGCAGTATGTGCCGTTGTGCCGGAGATTGTTCCCGCAAACGACAGGTCATTCAGTTGTCCATCATCCTTAAATCCTTTTGCCTTAATGATCTCCTGTTCTTCAGTATATTGCTGTAAAGTTCCCCCTATTAAAGCTTCCAGCTTCCCTTTCCATAAACCACGGGTATAGGTGATTTGCGGTTCAAAGATCCGGGAGGTGGCCTCATAACGGTTCGTAGAACTTGAACCGGTTACCCCCTGCCGCTGATCCGGAGCCATAAGTGCAATAGGTAAAATAGATAATCCATGCCCGCTGAGAGTCTGGTACCCCAGGTTCGCCTTTACATGCAGGCCGGGAAAGATCTCATATTGCATGCCCGCATTTCCCAACAGGTTTTTCACATTGATATTTACCGGCGCTAACAGAGCCCGGTACGGATTTACCCAGGAGTAATTCAGTTTCCCGGCCGCATCATAAGCAGGAGGAGCATTCGGAGATACTGTAATACTGTTGATGAAATCATTCGCCGGTAGTATTGTACGATCTACCAGGAAGCTACCCGTTAATGTTGTTTTGAACCGTTGATTAGCAGAAGAACTGCTGATACTAAAGTGTGTACCCCACTTTTGAGAACCAAAATCATCCGGAAACACGGTTGTCTCTTTCCGGTAACTGCCACTCACCAGGTATTGCACGATGGTATCTCCCCCGGAAACTGATAGCTGTGCATTGGTGATATTGGAGGTGCCACCAATAAATTCCTTTTGCCAGTTGGTATACCTGCTGGTATCCCATACCAGGAGATCGGGCGCATTCACAGAAGTAGGGGTAACACCATCATTTTTGAAAGCACCCCGCCTCATTTCAAGGTATTGGGTAGTATTGAGCAGTTGAACAGGATGTGCAATAGTTCCGGCACCATAACTAACATTAGCCCGTACGGCAGTTTTTCCTTTTTGCCCTTTTTTCATGGTAATCAGCACCACCCCGTTTGCACCACGGGAACCATAGATGGCAGTAGCATCTGCATCTTTTAATACATCTATACTTTCAATATCGCCCGGATTAATATAACTGACAGCAGAGGCATTCACGCCAAAGATAAACGACCCGAAACCGCCATTCACTTTAGCATTATAAGGAATTCCGTCCACGATTATGAGCGGTTCCGTTCCATTACTTAAACTGTTCTTACCACGGATCTGGATCTTTAGTTCTGTACCGGCAATGCCTCCCGTTTGCATGATACTCATACCCGGTACCCGTCCTTCAAGCACCAATAAAGGATTCGATATTGGTTCAGCATCAATATCGGCGGCCTTCACCGCGTATACATTTCCGGTATTAAAACGCGGAGTTGTAATACCATATGCAATGACCACTGCTTCGTCCAGCATTTTACTAAAAACGTACGTTGTATCCCTCAGTGGCGCCTTTACCGCAGCAACCGGCTTTCCTGGTTTTTCATTCAGGGATATGAGCCGGTCATTATACGTCCAGCTAATATTGATCTCCCCCAATAAAAACGCCAGCACATCATCCAGCGGTGTATTGTCAAATGCCACATTTACTTTCCTGTTCTTATCTATTAGCGGTGAGAAATAACTAAACCGGAGTTCTGTCTGATCTTCTATCTGTAAAAAAACATAACCGACAGTCACCCTTTTCTTTTTAAGTGTGATCTTCTTATTGCCCAACTGGCGGCCTGATACCTGTGCAGGGATGCAGGTATATAGCAGTAGTAATAACAATAAGGACAAAGCAGGCTGATGGCCTGAAAGTACGGGAATCTTCATACAAAGCATTCGTTGTATTTAATATTGCAACCCTCTAAAGCGAATCTATTATGTCATTCACCTACTACATTGTTGCTCTTATTATATATAAGTACCCATATAATCCACACCGTTAACAGCTTATTAACTCATTGCCATTTAGGATTCCCTACATTTAATGCTCATAATGATATTTAGTTTTTCATATGAAATCATTTGCGCAATTTTCGGAGGATGAGATTTTTCAATTTTTCAGTAATGGGGATAATAGAGCTTTCACTGCGCTTTACAATCGTTATGCAGAAGTGCTTTTCATCATGGCGATGATTAAACTGAAAGATAAAGCGGAGGCGAATGATGTAGTGCAAATAGCATTTCTCGCACTGTGGAAGAGGAAAAATACTGATATCAGGAATGTAAAAGCATACCTGTGTGGCACGGTAAACATGCTGTGTAAAAATATTACACGTACTAATTTCAATTTGCGCGGTCAGCAGCAGGAATACATACAACTGCAGAATATTTCAATAACTGAAACACCGTTTGAAAGAAAAGAACTGAACCAGGAACTGGTTATTGCCATCAATATGGTTTCTCCTGCCAGCAGGGAAGCATTTATTAAATTGTACATCCAAAAGAAAAGAATAAAAGAAATTGCCATTGAAATGGACATTACTGTCCAGTCTGTAAAAAACCATATCCAGCGTGCCCTGAAAATACTCCGCGGGCATCTGAAAAAAAGTTTGTAATCCGATAAGTACCTTTTTTTATTTCGTACCACTATATAGTGATTCACATATGAATTGATCACTATTACAGGTATTTATCATGCCCCACAATACGGAATACATTGAACAGCTGGTACTGGAAAAACTTGCAGGGGTTATTTCCCCTGAAGACAGTGCTACCCTCAAAAAAATGATTGAAGAAGATCCCGCAGCACGGGCTATATGGGACGATTTCAGTCAGCAACTGGACAATCCTGACATGAGCGCTGCCCGGGAAGAATTTCTCAATACTCATACAGCAGAGCAACTGGTATCCGGAATTAAAAAAAGAAAACAACGATATATATATAGGGCAACGGGCCTTGGTATTGCAGCTTCATTATTAATAATGCTGGTGACAACCCAGGTGAGGCAGCCCGAAAACGTAAAACAATCACCGGTCTCTCTCCATTTTACCCAAAAAAACGTTGCTTTAAAGCTGCCCGGATTTCCTTTAATGGAACTGGGCAGCGAGAAGCAACAGAAAATTGCCTTCGGTGATGCCATTTTCTACCAGCAGTCCGATCAGCTGTTCTGGACTACCGGCCCCCGTGCCAGCAGGCAACCAGCTACCATACTGGTTCCACGGGGTAGAAAATATACAGCAACCCTTCCGGATGGCTCTACCATTATCCTTAATGAGGAATCGACTCTTGAGTTTCTGATAGCCTTCAATGGCCCCACCCGTGAAGTTACCATCAGCGGTGAAGCCTACCTGAAGATAATGCCGGATCCGCAAAGACCATTCCTGGTACATGTACCTCATGGCACTGTACATGTACTGGGTACAGAATTTAATGTGAATACCCGCGACAGCAAAAAGGTAAAAATTGCACTGGCTACAGGTGCCATTAAAGTAGTGACAGCTGCAGATACCCTTACATTACGCCCCCGGCAGATAGTGAATTATGAGGAAGGTAAACCACTGCACCCCGAAAATCTTAACAACCAGGATCCTTTCTACTGGAAAGATACCTATCCTTTCCAGAATACGCGAGTCCACGACATTTCGCTGAAGCTGGTACAACTCTATCAGATTAATGTGAGCATAGATGATACAGCCGCCAGCAACCTGACATTTACAACCGTGCTTGATCATCATAAACCTCTCAAAGCTTTCCTGGATGAGTTAAAAGGAAGAACTTCTTTATTTGATTACTCCTTTAAAAAAGAGGGCAAAGACAGTGTCTTGCATATAAAATACGTACACTAAATTCATTTTGCATTTGTCGTAAACAATTCATTATATGCATTCCATCTTATTTAAGGCCAAACTGCTGCAGATCGAGAAAAATAACACCGGCTATCTCCCAACCAATATGCTACCGGTAGAATACCTGAAACTGCTGGTGCCGGCAGCAGGGATCTATTTCAGGGAAGATGAGGAATGTGAGATCTTTTCCCAACATCTGCAGGTACATCCTTTCTCATTATGGTTGCATGATATCATTGCTAAAGAAGACATCATATTACACCCTTATACACCTTATCATATCCTGGCACTGCATTACCTGTTTGAAGACAGCCTCCAGAGTGATACATTAACACTCGAAGAAAGAGAATGTAACCTTTTTAACATCCTGCCAGGTTTACAACGCATTTCAATGCATGGAGGTAAAAAGGTACTGTCCGTCCATATTAATATACGTCCGGAAATGTTAACCTCTCTCGTATCCAAATATCCGGACCTGCAATCGTTGGCAAAAAGCACCCTGACAACCACATGCGCTATTAATGAACAACCTTATCATATTAATGCAGTTTGTGATCTGATCATCAAAAAGATACTCACCTGCCGTTATACAGGGAGCCTTGCACAACAATTCATTCACCGCTGCTGTGTAGACCTGTTCCTTAATTTCGCCAATCAGGATGCCGCGGTACAACAGCCTTTCCTGTTCACCACCATACTGCATATGGAAACTTACCAGAAGATTTTCAACTATCTGCTGGAACATCCTCATAAAATGCATTCGCTGCCTGAGCTTGCATACACCTTCAACCTTCCGGAAGAACAACTGGCCCACGGTTTTAAACAGCATTTCTCCATTAGTGTGGAAGCTTTTATGTATATGCTGAAAATGATGCTCACATATCAGTTACTGCTGAAAAGTTTCTGGTCACTGCAAATGATTACCGAAGCCGCAGGCTTTCAGAACATCGGGGAAATGACCTCACAGGTGGAGGCATACTATGATTGCACTATCAAATCACTCAGGAGGGATTAAGTTCCCTCCATACACTTATCCGTACCTCCTAAGTTATTTGCTCTATCTCCTAAGTTTCTCTCCCTATCTCCTAAGTTATTTACCCCATCTCTCCCCTAACTTTGGGCAACAGTAAGCTGACATATATTTGGTCATCCATTAAACTACAATGCCCCATATGAATAACCCTCATTCTCAATCTGATAAGAAAGCTATAATCATTGGCGCTGGTCCTGCGGGATTAACAGCAGCTTATGAATTATTGAAACGTACAGGTATTACCCCCATCATCCTCGAAAAAAGCGGTGATATTGGCGGTATCTCCAAAACGATCAATTACAAAGGCAACCGCATGGATATTGGCGGACATCGCTTTTTCTCCAAATCAGACAGGGTAATGAACTGGTGGCAGAACATCATGCCTCCCCAGCAGGAGGCAGGCTCCGCGTTTACGATCCAATATCAGAACAAGTCCAGAGAAGTGAATGCAGCCATTACACCTACAGATCCTGACAAAGTGATGCTGGTACGCAAACGCCTTTCCAGGATTTATTTTCTCCGCAAATTCTTTACCTATCCCATTACATTATCAATAGAAACGTTACGTAAACTGGGCGTAGGCAGAACTATCGCAATACTTTTCTCTTATTTGAAAGCACAGATATTTCCGCGGAAACCGGAAAAGAGCCTGGAAGATTTCATGATCAACCGTTTCGGGAATACATTATACGAACTATTCTTCCGCGATTATACAGAGAAAGTATGGGGAGTACCCTGTCATGAAATATCTGCAGAATGGGGCGCACAGCGGATTAAAGGGGTGAGCATCCGTAAAGCAATACAACATGCGGTACAGGAAATTACCAGGAAAAAGAAGAAAACAGGTGATATTTCACAAAAGGATACAGAAACAAGTCTCATTGAACAATTCCTCTATCCCAAATTCGGCCCCGGCCAGTTATGGGAGGAAGTAGCCCGGCAGGTACAGGAAATGGGCGGCATCATTCATATGCATCATGATGTAAAACAGATCCATACCTTCAATAATAAAGTGAGTGCCATCACTGCCGTTAATAAAAAAACCGGAGAAGAAATTCTGTTAGAAGGCGATTACTTTTTCAGTACCATGCCCGTAAAAGAACTGGTAGCAGGGATCCAGGGCAATGTACCGCTGGAAGTACAGGAAATAGCCGCAGGACTACAATATCGCGATTTCATTACAGTAGGTGTGCTCTTAAAACGCCTCACCCATAAGGATATGGAAGATACCTGGATCTATATCCAGGAAAGGGAGGTAACAGTTGGCAGACTGCAGTTATTCAACAACTGGAGTCCTTTTATGGTCAAAGATCCCAATACGGTATGGGTAGGTATGGAATTCTTCTGTAATGAAACAGATGCCTTCTGGAAATTACCGGATAAAGAAATTGCCGCACTGGCAATACTTGAACTGGAAAAAATAGGGCTGGCAGATGCCGCAGATGTATTGGACAGTACCGTGCTGCGGGTGGAAAAAACCTATCCTGCTTATTTTGGCGCTTATGAACGTTTTGACGAAGTAAGGGCATTCACAGACCAGATCGAGAACCTGTTCCTGGTAGGGCGTAATGGCATGCATAAGTATAATAATGCAGACCATTCCATGCTCACCGCTATGGTTGCCGTAGATAATATTGCCGCAGGCATTACTTCCAAAGAAAATATATGGTCTATCAATACGGAACAGGAATATCATGAGGAAAAGCAGGAAGGAGCCGTTCCTGTTGAAACAAAATCCAATATCTCCCTGAAAGATTACATTTTCAAACAACCGGAGAACAGGCCATATGTATGGACAGCAGTGATTGGCCTCCTGGTACAGTTGCTCTTTTTTAAATACTGGTATCCGTTTGCCAGTTATATCAATGGAGATTCTTATGCTTACCTGGAAACTGCTTATTTTAATTTAGATATTAATACTTACCCTGTAGGATATTCAATGTTCCTGCGGCTATTCAGTGTATTCACACATTCGGATAAAGCCCTGGTTATATTCCAGTATCTGCTGCTGCAATCAAGTATTTTATCATTGGTATTTACCTTATTCCATTTTTATAATCCCGCAAAATTTACCCGTATTGGCTTATTCGGCTTCATGTTATTCAACCCCGTATTCCTGTATCTGGCAAATTACGTATCCAGCGATACCCTGTTCCTTTCACTGAGTATTATGTGGTTCACATCTTTGATATGGATCGTTTACCGCCCTACAACACGGTTAATGGTTTTCCACGGACTTGTATTATTCCTGGCATTTACAATCAGGTACAATGCAATGTTCTATCCCTTAATTGCTGGCGTTGCATTCCTGTTGTCCAGAAGGCGCTACCTGCTTAAGATTGCCGGACTTGCAATATGCGTGTTATTAATAGGCAGCTTTATCCTGTATAATACCAGCAAATACAATGAACTGGCCGGGATCAGACAATTCACTCCTTTCACCGGCTGGCAAATGGCGAACAATGCCATGTATGCTTATAAGTTTGTACCAAAAGCCGAGAGGAAACCTACCCCTGCCCGGTTTCAGAAATTAGATAAAATGGTACGGGATTACTTCGACAGTACACGAAACAACCGGATGCATCCGGAAGAAGAGCTTGTAGCCAGTACTATTTATATGTGGACACCAAATGCTCCATTAAGAATGTATATGCATCAGCAGTTTAAAAAAGATTCTACAGCACCGGAAATGAAACGCTGGGCAGCCGTAGCCCCGTTATACAAAGACTATGGTACGTTTCTTATAAAAACATATCCCGCAGCATTCTTAAAATATTACCTGTTTCCCAATGCACTCAAGTATTATGCCCCCCCGGTAGAATTCCTGGAAAGTTATAGTACAGGTGTAGATAGTGTACATCCCATTGCGCAAAACTGGTTTGCCTATAAAAGCAATAAGTTAACCACTATATTCAAAGACTTTAAGGTTAACATCCTGGACTTCTATCCCATTCTGGTAGGTACAATGAATGTGATCTTTTTCCTGGGCATGCTTAGTTTCCTTGTATTAGAAGGATATAAACAGCATAGGATGATGGGAAAAGGGCTGCTGCTGGTAGTTTGCCTGTGGTTAGTGAACTTTGGATTTAGTGTATTTGCATCGCCGATAGCATTGAGGTTCCAGTTATTTCCAATTATTGTGATGACATCGTTTGCATTCCTGTTTATGGGATTCATAATAGCAGAAGCGAGTAAAAAAGAAGAGAAATAGGATTGCAGATTATTCAATTTCCAAAGTCTTAAATTCATTAACTGTGAGTTAACATATAAAAAGGACAAAAATCATAGCTTCGTTATATTCCTAAATCCCCATCCTATTAAAATAGGGCAGATCAAAGCATTGACTGAAAACGACAATAAACGTATTCCTCAATATATAAGGTGAACAAGCTATTATTCCTCGAAAGAACCCGGCATTCATACATGGACCCTGAAAGTCTCCAGTCAGAATTGCATAATCTTCTGATTCCTGAAGCTGGCATCTATTTCCGGCATGATGACGAATGGGATATCCTTTCCCAGCATATCCGGCTACCCGTCTTCTCTCTGTGGGTGAATGATATCTTTTCAAAAAAGGATATTGTATTACGTCCTTTTACGCCAGTTCCCATCTATGCGCTGCATTTCATGTTTGAAGACAGCCTGCAGGCTCAATTGCGGCAGGATCCGGGATATTTACTGGAAGAAAGCGAGTGTAACCTGTTCAATCTTCCACCGGGGTTGCATAAGATACCCATGCCCAATAGCAAAAAAATACTCTCGCTCCATATTAATATAGATCCGGCAGCTATTCCTGCACTGATCCAACAAGAGCCCATCTTACAATTCCTGGAAGGCTCAAAAAATGCCCGTATTGGTGGGCCGGTCAATGTCTATCCCTATCAGGTAAATCGTACCTGCGACTTTCTCATCCAACAGATCCTTACCTGTGATTACACAGGTGAAAACGCCCGAAAATTCCTGTATCGCTGTTGCTTAAACCTGTTACTCAACATCGCACAACAGCAGCATGCAAACAGTCAGCGGCTTCTATATTCAACCGTTATGCATGGAGCTATTTATCACCAGTTGTTCCAATATCTGGAAACCCATCTTCACAAACAACATTCCAATACCGAACTGGCATACATATTTGATATTCCTGCAGAACAGCTGGCATATGGGTTCCAACAGCTCTTTGCTACCACCGTAGAAGATTTTACACATATGGTGAAAATGATGTTCATTTATAACCGGATACAGGCAAAAGCACTTCCACACACACTTATTGCAGAGATAACCGGATACAGTAGTGTGTTGGGGATGATGCGGTGCGTAGAGGATTATTATCTTTTATAAATGCATCCGGGTCGCAGTAGTATTCTCTACCTTAAAGTAGCATGCGCCTCTTCAACCAGATCACATTCTTTTTCCTGTGCCTGTGCTATACACAAACACGGGCACAGAAAAAGCTTGTGACCAACGACTCTTACCTCACCTGGCAATACCTCTACCCGGACTATAATATCAGCAACAACGGACAATATATCTGGTACCGGTATGGCGCTCCAGCAACAGGAGATTTTCTCGTTCTCCAGACTACTGACGGTAACAATAAACACATATTCCCCCAAGGCTTCCAGCCTGCATTTACAGATAGCAATCTGATTTTCCGTTTACCAGGAGATACACTGGTTATACAGGCAATGAATAATACTGCCCCGCAGTTTATCACAGATGTAATTAGTTATACACTTGCCGGCAACAGATTACTGATGCAAACAACCAATGCACTTATTTACGAACATAAAACAATATACCAGGGAGCTGTAGACCATTACACATTAGATCAAACAGGAACACAACTTGCATTCACGGTAAACAATACACTAAAATATTATCATACAGGCATGGATAGTTCCATCCTATTGCAACAGCATGTGACAGGACCATTACGTTTTAGTAAAGATGGTACACTATTATTTTTTCAGCGTTTGCGGATAACAGATATTCCTCAATCGGAGATCCGGATCTGGCACTACAATGATTATTACCTGCCTACCCAGCAGATGCCCAGCACCAGCACCTGTATGGCAATTGATCTGCAACAAAAAAAGGTAACCCGGTTAGACAGTACCGGAATTCAGATATGTGATTATGGGAACAAATATGTGCTTGCTCAAAACAGTCTCAACTCATCCGAATATTACTGGAACAAATCCATCATCTCATCTCTTTACCTTATAAATACTTACAATGGTGCACGCACCATGATCAGGCAAAATAAAAAAGACCTTATCATCCTTGCAAAACTTTCTCCGGACGAAAAATTCATCACCTGGTATGAAGATCAATATTACTGCTATGAAATAACTACAGGAATTATAAGGAACATTCCTGAAGCCATAGAGATTGCCCAATGGCTGCCGGAAGACAGCGCACTATTAATCTACGATACATACAATATCTGGCAGGTAGATCCTTCAAAAAAAAGGCCACCGGTTAAATTAACAAACAGCCGTACTACTATATCCAGAATGATTTTCCCGGGTACGATAACAACATTCAATACCCGGAATAAATATAACAATGCAGCCCCCTGTCTTTATTACTTTCCACAATATCCATTAGATGCATTTAAACCAGTTAAAGCTAAAGACACGCTCCTCTATCTTCTTCAGCGTATGAGTGATAAGGAATCGCCCAACCTGTTTATCACAAATGATTTCAAGTCATACACAAGTATTACCCGCTTTGAGCCGGAAAAATCATATAACTGGATTCAGGCTACATTGGTAAATAAAGGCATCCTCTACAAACCTGAGAACTTTGATCCGCAAAAGAAATATCCGCTCATTTTCCATTATTACGAAAAAAGCAGCGACCGGCTGTATTTGTTCAGGAAGCCTGATTTGAGCCCTGGCGACCTGAATATTCCCTGGTATGTAAGCAATGGTTACCTGGTATTCATACCTGACATTCAAAGGCCATCCGGCCATCCGGGAAAAGGCGCCAGATCTGTACTCCGTGCGGCAAAACATCTCCGCCGCTATCCCTGGGTGGATCCGGCAAAGCTGGGATTACAGGGTCATAGTTTTGGAGGATATATCACCAATTACCTGATCACACACAGCACATTATTTGCCGCCGCGCAGGCGTCTGCCGGACCTGCAGACTTCATCAGTGGTTATGGTGCTATCAAGAAGCAAACAGGAAATACAATGCAGTATTTATACGAACGCGGACAAAATAATATAGGCGCTACACTCTGGCAGCAGCCGGATCTATATATAAAGAACTCGCCTGTTTTCAGGGCAGATAAAATTACTACCCCGTTGTTAATTCTGCATAATGAGGAGGACAATTCCGTGCCGGTAGCACAAAGCATTGAGTTATTTACCGCGTTGCGCCGTTTACAAAAGCCTGCGTGGATGTTACAGTATAACGGAGAAGGACATATATTAATTAATGAACAGCATAAGCTGGATTTCTCGCAGCGCCAGCAACAGTTTTTTGACCACTATCTCAAAGGAAAGCCCGCACCGGAATGGATGAAAGTACAATGATCTATAATTTCTACAGAAACACCGATAGCGGTATCCCACAATCAATTATCGCAGAGTTATTACACTATCTCCGGATCCTGAATATCATTTTCATTTATTTTCAGATAAATATGATAACCATAATGTTACCTTATACGCATATGTGCAATTTTCAATGTCTGGCTGCCTATGAGTAAACCAATCATGTGAAACTATTAATAACATTAAACCTTTTAAAGTTTTATGAATGCCAATTTTGTTCGGAAAGTATTGTTCATTGAAAGAGTAAGTCCATTATTTGCGCCAATATCAACCATTCCGGAAGAGTACCATCAAGAGTTATTATCCTATAGAGGAGAGTATTTCGATGAGGATGCATATTGGACTATGTCAAGTACGCATGATCAGCTGGGGCCATTTTCTTTGTGGAGACATTATGTAAAAGCTCACACGGAGATTTTGCTATGTCCATTTACCCCTTATAGTTTACATACGCTGCACTTTATGTTTGCCAATAGTCTGAATGTAAAATTATATGACGATTTAAATTTTGATTTGGAAGAAGGACAGTGTAACCTGTTCAATCTTCATGCAGACAAACATGAGGTGCTTATGACTGCAGGACAGCATATAAACTCTTTTCATATTAACATGCGATTGCGTACCCTTAAAGAACTTTCTGTAAGGTATCCGGTTCTTCGTCGGTTGGCAGAAAAAAAAATCAGTTTGTTAAGTAATGCGGTGAATGAACACCCTTTATTTACTACCGCTACCAGTAAGCTTCTGATTAACAAGTATAACAGGTGTAACTATCAGCAAGAGGACCATAGGCGCTATTTCGGCGAGCGTTGTTGCCTTGACCTGTTGCTCAACTTTGCCTATCAGGAACAACAAGGAGATCAGCCAATGCTTATTTATGGTGTACTAAATGCAGCGACCTTCAGAGCGATATTCAATTACATCGTAAATCAGCCATATGAAGAGCATTCGATACCGGAATTAGCCAAACAGTTCTTTATACCAGAAGAGATGCTTAGAATTGGCTTCAGACAACATTTTGCGATCACTATAGAATTATTTATCAGGATGCAAAAAATGATGATGATTTACGATCTGGTAGTATTTAATGATATTTCATTACCTGAAATAGCCGGTTTAATGGGTTTCGGGAGTGAATCAAGGCTAAATAGCGCATTTAGATCATATTATAAATGCGATTTAAAAACGTTACAGAAACCAAGATAAGCATAGGGAGCAAGTGCTCCCTACTCTCCATTATTACAATAAAGCTATGTTACTTAATCTGCCATTCTGCAATTAACATTGACAGCCAAAATAACTCATTAGCCAAAAACATTACCTAAAAGACTGATTAGTAACCTAATAACAACCAAACCCATCATACCATTTTTGTTATGCTGACACCAACACCCAACAGTCCTGAGAAGCTGTTTTATATTGAGAGGGAGGAGCCTGGCTATATACCAGTTGCTGCCATACCAGAGGAATATCTTCAGTTAATCCTTCCGTATGCAGGCGTCTATTTTGACAGAGACGAACATTGTGATATACTGAGCCAGCATATCCAGGTAGGTCCGTTTTCATTCTGGATCCAGGAAACATATGCAAATGCAGATATTATCCTTTGTCCGTTTACACCACGTCCTACATGGGCTCTTCATTTCATGTATGAAACCAGTGTAAATGTTAAATTATATGAAAACACTTCCTTTTCCCTGGAGGAAAAAGAATGTAATCTGTTCAATCTTGTATCGGATCTGCATAAAGTTCCTATGGAAGATGGTCAGAAACTCACTTCCTGTCATATTAATATTTTACCGGAAGCACTGGGAAAACTGGCGGTAAAATACCCTGCTCTTCGCAGACTGGCCAGCAAAAAACCGGCAAATGTTACCGGACCAATTAATACACATCCTTATTTTATCAACTCTGTTTGTGATTTTCTGATCCAGAAAATACTTACCTGCAGGCATATTGAAATACCAGCTCATCATTTCCTTTACCGTTGCTGCCTGGACCTGTTTATGAACTTCGCCTACCAGGATGCTCATTCCACACAACGGTATTTCATCTCTGATGTACTGAATGCAAGTTCCTTTCGCCGGTTATTTGACTATCTGACAGATCATCCACATATCAATAATACTTTGGAAGAACTGGGTGAGATGTTCCAACTGGATATTATAACACTTCAAAAAGGTTTCCTGAAAGACTTTGGTATGCCAATCAAAGCCTTTATCAACATGACAAAGATGATGACTGTATTTGAAATGCTGACGGTAAAGGCCACTACTTTATCCCATATTGCCACCATAGTTGGATTCAAGAGCTGGGAAAAGCTGGATCAGGCCTTTATGGCGTTTTATGGTTGTGATATGGAGACGTTGAGAAGAGCCATGTAGTCATGTTACTTTTTCCCTGATTGTGCTACTTATAATATATCCCCCAATAGCATGACAGAACAGCTCGCTGACTTACTTACAACTTTTACCTGCCAGTCCAACAAGCAGTTATCAGAATACTTTTATGATAATTCCGGGAAGATTGACTCCCTGATACAACTTTATTCAGCTTTCAACCGCCAAACCACACAATTGCAGATTAAGCGAATTCAGGAATTAAGATGGGCCATCCAGACAATTACCAATGATCGTAACTGGACGGCTCCTGATGGACTCGAACTCCAATGTATCCTGTATAATACAGCACTGACTCCCATCATACTGGAAGGTGGTTTTGAGTCTACAAAGGGAAATCCATTGGGGAAATTCGTTATCAGAATCACGACAAAGACCATCCAGGCCTGGAACTATTACGAAGATCAGCTAATGAAAGATTACCCTTCAATAGAGCCGATAATAGCCGATGACACAACCACCCTGGAAGTGAATACCATTTGGGGAAATGATATACCCGAGATCATGGAGTCACTGATGAGTGTGTACACTTATCTCCAGGGTCTTACAAATCATAATGTAATGTTCTAGATGGTTATTTCTGCAATGTATTGTTGTGCTTTATCTCCCAGTTTCTGTTTAACAGTATTTCGTACGGTGGCATAAGTTTCTTTATTGAGCGCACATGCCATTGAATTACTGGAAACAGTAGCTTTTTCTTTTTTGGAAGAGAAGAAAAGAATCCGCTTAACCTCACTGGAAGTAGAAATAATGAAACCGGCCATATGTAATGCCACAGCTCCATTCACTTCTTCTACCATAGCCAGTTGGAAAGTTCCTTTCCCTAAGCTGTGGGTGTTTTTCTCAAACGCTACGATTTTGCTGTCACTGTCGCTAAGGCTTTTCAGGGCATCCAGTACATTAGTAACAATAGCAACATAATTTCCGCCAAAAGCAGCACTAACAATGCCCAGGATAGCATTTTTCATTTCGAACAATGATCCGGAAGAAGAGACCTCCGAGAACTCATTTAGCTGTATTGTCCAGCCGATATTCCTTAAAACCTCTGTATATTTTTCATACCATAGTTTGAGATCCTGAGGATTGGGATACAAATGTCCCGCGGCCAGTTGAGCCAATAATGTAGAATCAAGAATGTCCTGCCGGTTTTCAGGGCTCACACCTGCCACAAAAGATACAATTGACTTGTTATCAAAATAAGCCTTGTCTTTATCACTATCCTCTTCTACACTTTCAATCTCAGTGGGCACACCTCTTACAATTCGTTTATAAGCATTCTCCGGAAAAGAAAGCTGCAAAGCAGCTATGTAGGATTTAGGATCCTGTTGCATCATCATAATTTTGATGGGTGAAAGACAGAAGGCATTACACCTTGTTCACTGCAATTTAAACAAATTACAAATACTAACGATACCTGGCCCTTCTCAGGTACATATCTATCAGCAATACAGAAAATGTTACGCCCAGAATCATATTGAACAGCTGATACCTTAATACTACCGGAGACGCCAGTACACTAAAACCGAAATGCACTATCCAGTAAAGGGTTGTTATTCTAAAGGCATTCCTGAACCTGGGAGCAGTAAATTTACGCCCCCCTATCAGCAAATATCCTATCCATACACCGGTAAACAGCAAGATAATAAATACCATAAATGCAGGATAGTATTCGAAAATTTGCATTTCACGTGTATCCGACCTCGTATAAACGTTATTTGTTTTATATCCGAACCAAACCTGGGCAACCGGCCAGACAGTATCGGAGCCATCATTATATACTGCCAGGTTTTCTGCAGGAGGGTTTGCATACTGCAGGATATTGGGAAGAATGTAATAACGGATATATTGCAACGGATATTGACTAATCAGGTACTTACCATATTTATTATACAATGGGGATACTGCAGCCATTTTTTCCAGGTGCAGTTTATTATCGGCGATATGTTCTGCATTAGGAACCGGTTGTAAAGGAGAGCCCGGGTTCCACAGATAAAAAGCCATCAGCGGTTTGTCCGGTCTCAAATCCATTGGGATATGCTGCAGGGAGTCCAGATAATTACTCACCCGTGTATGCACAGCCGTGAATTCTTCCGGCACCTTAATGGCGGGTCTTTCTGTCATATGTGCATAGGCATACACTGCATTGCTGGCCATTTGCCAGCCACTGAATGCAGAGAACTGCCGGGTTCCCATAACCTTCTCCGTTTGTGCTGTGGTATAAAGAACAAACCCACTGATCAATGCAAGAATAGCTACAATACTGAATAACTTAGTCCGCAAAGACACTGCACAGAAAACGATAACTATTATGCTGATTACGGGGTAAATCAATGCATGATACCTTACTGTAAATGCCAGTAGCAGCACCAGTACATGCGTTACTAATAACAACACTCCGGGTTTATAAATCAGTTTAAAAAGCTGGGAGATCCATATCAGGCTCACTCCAATGAAGTACACATCACTGGTAATATAATTGCTCAGGTAGAGTATAACAGGATTGAGGAACAAGAATATAAATATGGCCACTTTCACCCATTTTCCTGAATTAGTAAGGTCAAGGATTGTAAAAAAGAAATACAATGCACAGCAATGGTAAAAGAAATACTGCATAAATACCAGCAGGGTATCTGAATGAGAGAAGAACCCTGCAAAACGGATCAGCTTTGCATATCCTACGGGCCACATATTAGCGTCCGCATTGGTATAGGCACTGCGTAAATAGTTATAAGAATCCTGCATAAAGTTGGGGAACGGATACAGGCATTTAAAAAACAGGAACTGTATTAACATTGTAATTCCTGCAATATATAAATACCTGCTTCTGCCTTTTAGATGGATCTTCATCATAATGTTTATGACTACAAATATAGTTACCCCATTATTTTTCTATTCGTTAACATGTTATTAACGAGTATCATTTATCAATTTGCTAGCTTAGCTTTTCAAATAACAACTGGTTCCAATTTACCCAATATTTTGTTATCCATTTGATCGATACTCATTGTTTAGAAATTCCCATCTCGGATTGCATACACACCGGTTAAGACGACAACGCATTGTTCGGGCCGTATAGTCCGGGTTGCCTTGTACAGGCTTGTTGCCCATCCATGTGAAAGAATAAAAAACTTTTAAAGAATATTTATGTACCCGCAATTACATGACGAAAATAAGCTGCTATTAATTGACCGGTTCAAACAGAACTATCTCCCTGCTACATATGTCCCACAGGAATATCTACCACTGATCATCCCTTACGCAGGACTATATTATGAACAGGATGAGGATCACGACATGCTCTCCCAGCATTTTTCATTGGGTCCCTTTTCCCTCTGGGTGCATGATATCTTTGCCAGGAAGGATATTATGCTTTGCGCATATACTCCATTTCATTTGTGGGCTCTGCACTTCATGTATGACGATAGTCTCCGGGCTGAAAAATTATTCAAAACAAACGAATTTGTTCTTGACGAGAGAGAGTGTAACCTGTTTAACCTCTACGCAGAAATACACCGTGTACCCATGCCTGCGGATAAAAAGATTTTATCCTTTCATATCAATATCCTTCCCCGCGCATTGGCGCAACTGGTACAACAGTACCCTGCTCTTTGTTATTTAACCAATAAAAAAACGGATAAGACGAGTGGTGTGATTAATCAACAACCGTATAAGATTAATGCCGTTTGTAACATGCTTATCCAGAATATTCTCAGCTGCCGCTACGTTGAAAATCAGGCACATTTTTACCTGCACCGCTGTTGCATCGACCTCTTCCTTAATTTTGCCCAGCAGGATGCTGCCGCCCCTAACCCTTTCCTGTTATCCAATCAGACTAGCACCGAACTGTTCAACAATATCTTCTCCTATCTTGTAGAGAATTCTCACATTGCTCACAACATAACTGAACTGGCCAATATGTTCAATATGCATGGAGCTAAGCTGTCGCAGGGTTTCCGTCAGCACTTCAGTGTGGGTATTACTCCTTTTATTAAAATGAACAGGATGATGTTCCTCTACAACCACCTTATGCAAAACTCATTTAAATTATCGCTGCTGGCAGAAATTACCGGATACAGGAATATACAAGAGATGATAAATGATGTGGATGGGTATTATGGCTGTAAAGTAATAGTAATGAGGAGAGAGATGTAAAATAAAAACGTCAGTCAATCCCTGATGCAGGGATTGACTGACCGAAGTTTAAACAGTTTGATCTTCAATAATTGCAATTGGCGCATTTTTCTTTACAGAAGCAATACCATTATCCCGGCCAGTTGTTGATTCATACATTTCGCTGGTACCAATAATCTGTCCATTCGTGGCTTTCAGATTAAAGTAATACTTGTTGTTAGCGGAAGTTTTCTTTTCATATCGCTCATCGTGGAGAGCGTTCGTTCTAATAGACTCAATACCGCCATTACAGCCGGCTTTTGAAGCATATCCTTCACTTACAAGGATCACTTCTCCATTAGCCGCTGTTAATTTAAACCGGTATTCTCCATTGGAACTTTTGGTGATAACAAATTTGCTCATATTGGGATATTTTAATACAGGAAAGTTAAGTAAAAATCTAATTATCAGCTCGTTAAGGGGTGATATAATTTCCCGAAGGCCGGAATATTATAAATCTTTCAGGTTAGTTGAACATATTTAAGTGTGGGGTGTTGTTTAATCAAAACACCCCTATAGCATGATACTATTAAGATCCCCAAGCCTCATAATTTAAAGGCTACGACAGATACCAGTTTCTCTATGGCGTATAAATAACCGAAACATTACTACAATCCCACTTATAATAATAAACTATAAACTATGGACTTCAAAGACCTTATCAAGCAACTTGGTGACCGGGTTATTAAACTTAAAGACCAGGTGAATACCGAGGAAGCCACTAAAAATGCTTTTATAATGCCTTTTATCAGAGAATTAGGATATGACGTTTTTAATCCATTAGAAGTAACTCCTGAATTAGTTGCTGATATAGGTTTAAAGCAAGGAGAAAAAATCGATTATGCTATCATGGAAAATGGGCAACCAATTATCCTGATAGAATGTAAACATCACGCAATGCCATTAAATGTTCAAAATGCATCTCAACTCTTTAGGTACTTCCATACTACAAAAGCTAAATTTTCAATTCTGACAAATGGAATTGAATATCGCTTTTACACAGACCTGGTGGAGCCGAACAAAATGGATGAGAAACCATTTTTTACATTCAACATCACAGATATAAAAGATAATCAGATAGAAGAACTTAAAAAGTTCCATAAAGCTTATTATAACTTCGACAATATTGTAAATACCGCAAGTGAGTTAAAATACACTAATGAGCTCCGAATCTTACTTACTTCAGAGTTTAATAATCCCGGTGCTGACTTTGTTAAACACTTTGCAAGGCAGGTATATCCCAGCGTAATCACCGCTAAGGTTTTAGAACTATTTACTAATTTAACGAAGAAGTCTATTCAACAAAATATAAATGATCTTATTACAGATCGGCTAAAAACAGCACTGACAAAAGAGGATGAAGTAATCAAAGAACAGGACGCTGTTCTGGCGGCTACAGATCAATTAAAAACAGAAGATACTAAAGTTGTAACAACTGAAGAGGAACTAGAAGCCTTCATGCTTGTAAAAGCTATTTTACGACAAAAAATTAGTACTACCAGAATATCTCATAGAGATGCACAATCATACTTTGCAATTCTCCTGGACAATAACAATCGTAAAACAATTTGTAGGCTCTATCTGGATGGAGCGAAAAAATGTGTGGGAACATTTGACGAACAGAAAAAGGAAGTTAAAAACAACATTGCTACTTTAGACGATATCTTTAAGTTTGCCGATATCCTTTTAAAGACTGTTGAGAATTACGATAAGGTGAAGGAATTGGTGTAATAGAATATAGAATATATTACTAATAAAAAAGCCGGACACGACTGCCCGGCTTTATCTTTATAGACTAAAAATTCAATCAGAATACAATGGTAATACTTTACCGTTAAATTTTCGGTTAATGCCACGTTAACGACATAAAATCAGATGGTTATGACCAGATCTCATTCATCTCCGTTAGAATCACCGGTTCCCCATCTGTTACAATGATGGTATGTTCATGTTGTGCTACATAACCACCTCTGTTACCGATTAACGTCCAGCCATCCGGTTGTGTATTAGCAATCGTAGAAAGTGTAGAAATGAAAGTTTCTATTGCAACAACAGAATTCTTTCTGAACCTGGCCGTGTTAAACCGGTCGCAGTAATTAGCTATTTCATGGGGTTCTTCATGAAGGTTTCTACCCACACCATGACCGGTGAGATTCCTGATCACTTTATAACCTGCTTTTTTCGCTTCGGTTTCAATGAGCTTTCCGATATCTGAGATACGAACGCCGCCTTTAATATTATTGATCGCCTTTTTCAAGATCCGTTTTGAAGTATCTACCAGCGCCTGATGATGATGAATATCTTCTCCCAACACAAACGACCCGCCATTATCAGACCAAAACCCATCCAGTTCTGCAGACACATCAATATTTACCAGATTTCCTTCCTGCAGTATTTTCCTCTCTGAAGGAATACCGTGGGCTACTTCATTATTGATACTGATACAAGTCCAGCCTGGGAAGTTATATGTTAGCCTGGGGGCCGATTTAGCACCTAATTGCTGAAGCACATCTCCACCAAAATCATCTAACTGTTTGGCTGTCATTCCGGGTTTGGCATAGTTGCGCATTTCTTTAAGTGTAGTCGCTACGGCTTCACTTATCTTCTTCATTCCTGCCAGTTCGGCATCGTTAGTTATCGACATACTATTTCTTTTTTTTCTTCTTCTTTGCCAGTTGTGCTTCCGCCTTATTATGTTCATCCAGCAGCAACTGCCAGTTATCATTAGGAATATCTTCGGAGAAACTGATGGTTTCCCGGTAATCGTTTTTATCAATCTTCATCACTGTGATTTCTTTACCCAGGTAAGTCTGGATGGCATCCAGCACCGGCTTTTCCTCATCACTGCAGAATGATACAGCCTGTCCCTTCTTTACCCCACGGCCAGTACGGCCAACACGGTGTACATAATTCTCAGGAACGTCCGGCAAGTCGTAATTTACCACATAGTCTACATCGGGAATATCAATACCACGTGCATTCACATCTGTAGTGATAAGCACTTTTGCATCTCCCTTTTTAAATTCAGCCATCACTTCCAGGCGGTTATCCTGTTCCTTTCCCCCATGCATGGTTAAAGTATTAACCCCAATCCGTGCCATTGCAGCAGACACCCTTTCTGCCCGTACTTTGGTACGCACAAATACGAGAATCTTATTTTCAGGGAATTCCTTTACCAGGCGTTCCAGGAAGAAACGTTTATCATCCATCCCTACATAAGCCACTGCATGCTGTACATTCTTAGACACGGGGTCCTGTGGAGAGATCTGGATGCGGATAGGATTATATACCACTGAATAGGCAAGATCTTTAATATCCTTGTCTATTGTGGCCGAGAAAAAGAGGGTCTGGTGTTTACGGGGAAGATGTTTCATCACATCGCGGATATCCCGGATAAAGCCGAGGTCCAGCATATGATCCGCTTCATCCAGGATTAGTACAGCTACCTGGCTCAGATCTATAAATCCCTGGCTGATAAGGTCGAACATACGGCCAGGAGTGGCTATCAGTACATCTACGCCCTGGGCCAGCTTTTTCAGCTGAGGTGCCTGATCTACCCCACCGTGCAGTCCGAGAATGTTCAGTTTTGTGTATTTTCCGATCTGTGTAAATACTTCGGCTATCTGAATAGCCAGTTCCCGGGTGGGGACCATTACCACACAGCGCACTTCTCCTTTCGTTTTCTTCGGATGCCGTTTTTGCAGCATATCCAGGATGGGAATAGCAAAAGCAGCGGTCTTACCGGTACCTGTCTGGGCGATAGCCAGCACATCGTCGCCCTTCATGATACTTGGTATCGCCTTAAACTGGATATCAGTAGGACGCTTAAAACCTAGTTCTGCCAAACTCTTTTTGATCTCCGGGGATATATGATACTGCTCAAACTTCATAGGGCAAAGGTAGAATTTTAGTATGAATGCTGTAATTTAACAGAAAATCTGTCCAATGCACGGGAACAAACTCATGTTGCTCCATCCTATTAACCGCAGTCTGATTGGCCTTGGTATTACAGCATTGGTCTTTTTCCTGGTCAGGAATGTTGAGCTTTCCCCATTGATCAGGATCATGCTCTTATGGGATGTATTTGCCCTTTCCTTCACCGTTACCTGCTGGATCGTGTTTTTCACCCGTAGTGTGGATGATATCAGGCAGTATGCCCGGGCTGATGACGGGAGCAGGACATTCGTATTCATCTTCATCCTGCTGGCCAGTTTTGCCAGTATGATCATGGTATTACTGCTGATGTTATCCAAAGAAACCAATGCTGACTTATATATTCCGGTGGCAGTAGCGGGGATCTTATTATCGTGGGCAATGGTACATACTATGTTTGCCTTACATTATGCCCATATGTATTATGACGATGATGAAAAGGATAACAGCAAACAAGCCGAAGGACTGGAATTTCCAGAAGAGGATCGTCCCGATTATTTAGACTTTGCTTACTTTTCATTCGTAATAGGCATGACCTTCCAGGTATCTGACGTGGAAATCACTGCCCGCAAAATCCGCAGGACAGCATTGCTGCATGGCTTACTGGCCTTTGTGCTGAATACATTTGTAGTAGCATTGTCTATCAATCTTATAGCAGGACTAAGAGCCTGATCTATTCCATGTTCCAGAATGCCTGAGTAGCCACCATGCCTGCTCTCCGCAATCTTTTCCGCTCCCTTAACGGAGTTACTAAAGAAATGTAAGCACTACGAACATAAGGCCATCCAAAGGCAGCAGTATTAAAGATGATCATAATGGCGGAGAATAGTTGCAGTCCCATGAAAATGGCAATACTGATATGCAGCAATACAACTGCCAGGTATCCATAAGGACGGGACCGGGACCAGAAGATATATAACGGATAACAGGTTTCAATGATCAGCGTACTCCAGCCAAGGCATTTAGCGAACCAGGGATATTGGGCTATCCAATGCATATCGAACCGGGCAAACTGTCCCTGCATCAGCGTTTGCCAGATGGCTTCCCCGTTCCACCATTGCACACCCATCGCTTTTTCTGTACCAGACGCAATATATACCAGGCAAAGATGCAATTGTAATACACGGATCGACAATGTATTCCATTCATTATTTTTCGACCCTGGCTTCACAATAGCATCTATGGAGAATGTGCTACCTACCGGCATCAGGATACAATAGAACAATGCGATATGCATGAAGGTTTCAACTCCATAGGCCGCCATAAATCCGGTATTGATAAACATGAACTGTAATGCCCATGCAATAGTAGCTGAAGTACGTGTATAGTTTCCCGTAAGTAATCCCAACAGGCTAAGCAGATATAGTCCCATCAGTGAGTACACCCAGATATCCGGGTTTGTACCGGTAGTGGTAATCAATGGCTGTAACCATGAAAGTTGTGGCATATAGGGAGATACGATCTCTTTACTGAGCGACCAGGGAACCAGTCCGTCGGCACCATAAAGTAAGCTGATGTTAAAGACCAGCCAAAGTCCCTGGATAAGCCCCAGGATAGCAATGGCAATTCTAAAGAATGCAAGAGGCTCTGCAGAGGAGGGTTTCAAAAAGCGGTTCATGTTCTAGAGATTTGTTCTTTTATAATTCTTTATTAAAATGGGTTCCCACTTTGCGGTGGCACCCTGACGGAAGGCGCTCATATCCGGCACTTGTTTACTGATTACGGTTACCCGCACCATTTCTCCTTCCGGATATTGCCGCATCATATAAGAGGCGCAGCTTTTGGCCAGCAGAGATTGGGCCTCATCGATACTGAAAAAATTATAAACTGTTTGAATACGGCGGTTACATTCTGTATTAGCCCCTTCCAGGCGGGTTACCCGCTGTTGGGATTGTACATCAGCAATGGTATATACTACAGCAATTTCATTACCAATATGAGGAGCAAAAAAGCTGAAAATGTTACCCGCACCGGTAAAATCGGCATAGGCTTCCAGTTGAGTAAGGAACCATGATTTCTTTGCAAACCATTCTTTCAGGTGAGCAGCATGTAAACCGGCTACTAAAAGGTGAAAAGACGCCAGGCTTATCCAGCAAGTATGTTTCCACGTGATCATAGTAAAAAGATTGAAGTCCAATCTCCGTCGGGAGTCCGCTGTTAATAGGAGCTGTATCCGGGTAGTACAAACAGATGCTACAAAACAGGGACTCCTGACAAAGTTTGGTATGAACAAATATCTTAGAATCCTACAATAGCACCACCAGCCACTTCTTCAACATTCAGACCAGTAAACACCCCTTTATCAATAACGATAAATTTGGAACGGATATCTTTCAATATTTCCGGATCAAAGCAACCTATCAGGTTAGGAAAGCGTTTGCGAAGAATATCTTCCCATCTGAGTCCAATGTATGCAGTTGTGCGGGCGCCGGCATTTGGTATTGCAGTAATATCACCAATACCATAAAAACCACGGGTAAAGTAAGGCAGTTTGTTATTGGCAGGTAATGAGAGCCTGAATTTTCCAAGGCTAAGTCCAGACAGTCCTTTATCTATAGCATCTGGTTGCAGGCGGCTGGCTGCGGTCAGGAAGGTTTTAGTAGCCAGCAATTGCTGTTTGTCACCTATTTCAGTCACTGCCAGATCTGCAAATGATTTACTATCTACCTTTTTGAGCAGTTCCCTAACACGGCCCGCAATGTCTGTGTAGGGGATCATTGTAGGGCAGGTTTTGATCCAGATCTTTTTAAACGGAATTGTAGTGTAACCTAGTTTGTACAATGCAGGAATTGGGCTGGGGTAACGTGGTCCGCCAAACTGAGTTTCATCGGATAATGTTCCGTAAATAGATTTGGTGATGTAATTATTAATGGGCAATCCATCAAAACCAAGCAGATACGTTTCCGGGGGAAGGTCTTTCAGGATAGCATCAAGTTCATCACTACCAGCAGCTGCTTTTGTAATGGCAGTGCCTGATTGTAATAGTAGTTGATCATCAGTTTTCAGATCTTTGGAACATGAGAAGAGCGATAGTGCAGCAATACCAGCCACACCCATCAGCATGAGATGATTACGCATTTTTTTGGGGTTTTGTGATTAAGTAATTAAATTTTGGTTGTACAAAATTCAACTAAATATCTCTCCCCATCAAGTGCATAAACACCTGTTTTAATTACGTATTAATACGTGATTAATGATAAACCAGGGGGATATGGGCTGCATCAGCTAAGATGCAGCCCATAAGGTCTATAACTGAAAAAGCATGCTGATACTATCTGATGAACAGAATTTTACCATACTTGGTGCGTACATAATTACCAGTCGCAGCATCCAGATGATAGGTGCAGGCACCAAATTGGGACCAGGCACATTCGTAATCATAACCTTCTACACCGGCAGGGTAGTAGTTACCGTCGCTGGCCAGGTAATACTGAGTCTCTGCCCGGCTATCTTTTGTTAAAGAATTTGCCACTGCGCCGCCGGCAGCCAGGATAATAGCTAATGCCAATAATGGGAATTTGTTCTTTTTCATCTTCATGGGTTTTACATTTTTTTAGCAGGTGATGGGACTAACAAGTTCGGTTACTCAAGTAATTGGATGATAAAGGCCGTGCATTTAATGATGAAACGAAGGTATATTAATCTGCTGCGAGAAGATTGCAGTCGTAAACAATATTTCAGCTAGTAGTATTACAATTTCAATAATCCTTCATAACTTTGTGTCAAATCAACACAAACAAGCATGAAACCGTTTCATAGTTATCAGAATCCCTCACTTGCGATAGACCTTGTAGTGTTTGGTTATCAGCAGCATACATTATCAGTATTGCTCCTGAACAGAAATGAAGCGCCGTTTAAAGATACCTGGACTCTGCCGGGAGCATTTTTACAAATGGAAGAACGTTTTAAAGATACCTGCGCCAGGGTATTAAAAACGAAACTGGGAATGGATGATGTATACCTGGAACAACTTTATTCATTCGATGAACCGGATAGGGATCCACGCGGAAGGGTAATCGCCGTTGCTCATTATGCACTGATCAATCCGAAGAATTTTGCCATTACAGCCGGTAGTATGGCAAATGATGTGAAGTGGTTTAACATACACGAAATGCCAGCTCTGGGATTTGATCACAAAACCATTTTCACTCAGGCACTCCAGCGTTTACGCTCAAAAATCCTCTACTTCCCTGTAGGATTTGAACTGTTGGACGACCTGTTCACTATGCCGGAACTGCATGAACTGTATGAATGCATTCTTGATATTTCGATAGACAGGCGCAACTTCAGACGGAAAATCCTGGACTCACAATATATTATTAATACAGGCAAAAAAAGAGAAGGACTGCAAAACCGGCATCCAGATCTCTATAAGTTTAATAAGAAGCTGCCAAAAAATGCTTTCCAGCTTAATATCAATTAATACAATGGACGAAAAACATAAGAAGAATATCAGCAAATTTTTGAGCCTTATCCTACGGCATAGCCCGGAAACTATTCATTTACAATTAGACCCGAACGGATGGGCAGATGTTGACGAACTTATTCAAAAATCCTCCCTCCGCTTTACATCTGAGGAACTGGAAGAGGTGGTTGAAACCAACGATAAACAACGTTTTGCCTTCAATGCAGATCATACCAGAATAAGGGCCAGTCAGGGGCACTCCATTGACATCAACCTGGATCTTCAGCCACAACAACCGCCTGAATTCCTGTATCATGGTACAGTGGCGAAGTTCCTGGCAAGTATTCAAAAAGAAGGATTACAAAAGATGAGCCGCCAGCATCTGCATCTGAGTCATGACAGACAAACAGCTGAAAAAGTAGGCAGCCGGCGCGGATCTCCAGTGATTCTTAATATTAAAAGCGGGCAAATGCATAGAGATGGTATTCTGTTCTACCTCTCAGATAATGGCGTATGGCTCACGGATCAGGTATCTCCTCAATACATCGATTTCTGATACGGACACAACCGCTGCAGTGACCGGTGGGATAGCAGGTCTGCTTTATGGATGGGAGACTATTCCAGCTGAATGGCTGAATCTTTTGGCAAAAAAAACTACTATTGACAAGTTGATTATTAACTTGCAGACCAAAATATATAGATAAATGGCCCGGACCTTCGTAATTGGTGATATGCATGGCGCGCTGAGAGCAGTGAAACAGGTGATCGAGAGAATACAGTTGCAACCTGATGATTCACTAATCTTCCTGGGCGATTATGTTGATGGATGGTCTGAATCTGCTCAATTGATAGACTACGTCCTGGAGCTGCAACAACAAAGGCCTTGTATCTTTATTAAGGGAAATCATGATGCCTGGTGTGAATCCTGGCTCATGGGAGAAACTCCGGACCCGGTATGGCTGGCAAATGGGGGGCAACAAACGGTTAACAGCTACGCCAATACTTCTTCAACACTAAAAGCCCGGCACATCGACTTCCTCAATCGGATGAAATTATATTATATTGACGAAGAGCAACGCTTATTTGTTCATGCAGGTTTTACCTCTATGGGCGGCCCGGTAAGAGAACGGTTCGAGATTACCCTTTACTGGGACAGAACTCTTTGGGAGATGGCTATTGCCATGAATAAACACATCAAAAAAGATGAACGCATCTATCCTAAAAGATTATTATTATTTAAGGAGATTTACATCGGTCATACGCCAACTACCAACTATAACGTGGAAACGCCAATGAATGCCTGTAATGTGTGGAATATTGATACAGGTGCAGCCTTCTATGGCAAGGTATCCGCATTGGATATTGATTCAAAGGAATTCTGGCAAAGCGATCCTGTAAATGAATTATATCCGGGAGAAACCGGCAGGAACAAATAATTATCGCAACAACATTTCTTTCTTTACAAGAGAGAAATTCTCGTCCTTCATATCAGTATCATAATAATAAACAGTGCCATCTTCTATCACTATTCTATCCTTTAATTCTTTATCGCTTATGTAATCACAGAAGTAAGGCAATACCCATGTTCTTGTGATACGTTTCCATTTACCATTCATATAAGACCAGGTACTTACCTTATAAGCTCCTCCTTTCGCAGATTCCTGGAAAATACTCAGATCATCTCTCCCGTCGTTATTAAGATCCTCTTCATTTACCAATCGGATTCGCCCTTCAGAAAGAGGCAACGATCTGATACTATCTGAAGAGAAACGGACCACATATCGCTTTTCCCGGTACAAAACTGCATAAGCAACATCCACAATATGGTCTCCATTAAAATCACCTTCTACACGCAGGGTGTCGGGAATTCTCTCTGCTATCTGTGGAGGTGATGGCATTGTCATAAGGCTCGTGTCCGCTATAATGGCCCGTACAGCGATGGCATTCACATTTGAGGGCTGCTGCCTGTTTTCTTCATCCGAATCATTACAGGATAATACTAAGAACATCAATACAATCAGGCATTTGTTCATAGGAAACGTCAGTTACTTCCATAAATGTATTAATTTACTTTGGGCAGTTGATAATAATTATACCATCTTTTCATGATTACGCAATATTCAGCGCTAGCCATCCATTACCACAGAAATAAAAATCGAAAATAGTAATGTCACCATTACCATCGAAAAATGTTCTGTAATCTGCCATATTTGTCCAAATTAAATCGGGAACGATTGCGTAAATTCCTTACTGGCAGAGGCTCAAATCATGTAAATTCAAATAAAAAATTCCCCGATTATGAAAAAGCATCTACTCATGATGCTATGCCTTGTCTTTGGAGGTATAGCCTATGCCCAAACCCCATTATATGTTTCCCCCAGCGGATCATCGTCCAACCCCGGTACTTCCATTAATGCGCCTACCACATTGGTAAATGCGATTGCAACTATACCGGCTGGTGGTACTATTTATCTACGCGGCGGTACATACGCATTTTCCGTTTCCGTTATAATTGCAGACACGAACAATGGTACATCATCTGCTAATAAGAACATTTTTGCTTATGGCAGCGAAGTACCAGTGCTCAACTTCTCCGGACAGGCAATTGCAGATGCCAACCGGGGTTTTGTACTTGATGGAGATTACTGGCATGTTACCGGCGTCACCATTCTAGGTGCCGGTGATAACGGAATGCTGTTATCAGGTAATAACAACACTATTGAGAAATGTATTTTCAGCGGAAATCATGACAGTGGTCTTCAACTCAGCCGGTATAAAACAACAAACACGGCTATCAGTCAGTGGCCGGCTAACAACCTCATATTAAATTGTGAGGCATTCGACAACCAGGATCCTGATAATGAAGATGCAGATGGTTTTGCAGCCAAATTAACCTGTGGTACCGGGAATGTATTCCGGGGCTGTATTTCTCATAATAATATTGACGATGGCTGGGATTTCTATGCTAAAACCGAAACGGGAGCTATCGGTCCGGTTACATTAGACGGATGCGTATCCTATAATAACGGACAGTTAAGTTCAGGTAGCACTTCCGGCAATGGTGATAAGAATGGATTTAAATTAGGAGGCTCCGGTATTGCAGTCAATCATATTGTACGTCGCTGTGTTGCCTTCGGAAACGGACATCATGGCTTTACGGATAACAACAATCCCGGTAATATAGAAGTGACCAACAATACAAGTTACAACAACGCAGAATCGAACTTTAATTTTCGCGAAGGCAGCACCGCTACCTTTAAAAACAACCTGTCTTTTAATGCTGGTTCAAGCGATAAAAGTAACGGCACCGATGTGGGTACCACTAACGTTTGGTGGAAAAACAATGTAAGTACAAACTCCGGATCTCTAGTTGTGAGCAGTGCGGATTTTGTTTCACTAACGGCTTCCGTAGCAAAGAATTCCGATGGTAGTCCGAACCTGGGAAACTTCCTTGCACTCGCCAGCGGCAGTGACATGATCAATGCAGGTGTTACTTCTACCGGTATCACGTATATTGGTTCTGCACCAGACTTAGGAGCCCGCGAGTCCGGCAGTACATCCAATCCCGGAACATATACTTTAACATTAACAGCTTCCCCTGCTGCAGGAGGAACAATTACCGCCAGCCCTTCTGCATCCTCTTATACTTCCGGCACGGTGGTAACCTTAACCGCCTCTCCCGCCAGCGGCTATACATTTACAAGCTGGAGCGGCGCGGCGAGTGGGACTTCTACGACTGCAACAGTTACTGTAACATCCAACATTTCCGTGACGGCAACATTTACCGGCACCTCTACCGGCGGAAACACTTTACATATTGACGATGCTGGCAGTGGCTATTGCAGTGCAGATGGCAGCCGTCAGAATAGCTATACCGGTGCAGATGGCGGTTATTATATCAATTTATCTAATTCAGCGGCTAAAGGAGTTAATTACGCAGTGAATGTACCTGCTGCTGGCACCTACTCTTTTAAATGGAGATATGCAAACGGCGGCAGCAGCGTATCAACCGTAGCCAGATTAATTGTTAATGGTAGTACCGTGGTAAGCAGTGTATCCTTCCCTGTTACAAGTTCATGGACCACCTGGACAACAACAAGTTCTATAACCGCGAATCTTGTTGCGGGAAATAATATTGTCCGCATCGAAACTACTGAAGCAAAAGAATTTGCTAATATAGACTGGATGGAGGTAACTGGAACTACTCCTTCAGCAGGAGTTTGTTCATCTGCAAGATTAGCAGCTAAAAATGATTTTGAGCCAGTATTAACACGCGTTTATCCGAATCCAACGTCGAGCCTTTCATCCATTGCATTTTTCAATAAACAACAAGACAGGGTTATCATCAGGATCTTTAGTACGAATGGCAACCTGGTGAGAACATTAATAAATAAAGTATATCCAGCAGGAAATAATCAACTGACATTTGATACGAATGGACTAGCGAATGGAGTGTATTTTATTAAGGTTGAGAATGAAGGGAAGAGTGAAACGTTAAGGTTGGTGAAAGAGTGATGAGATAACCCGATTTATTAAGTTCAACTTTTAAGAATATAAAATAGGGAGAAAATTGGCTCAGGCTCAATTTTCTCCCTATTCTTTTTTAATACCCAACCAGTTATTCGCTTTTAACTTAAAACTTACATTGCTCCCCTGGTTTCAATTCCCTTCCTCTTTGTTTCTCTGCCACTGCAAAAGCCTCATCTCCTAATGCATGAAAACCTTTAGGTGCTTTAGACTTCGGTCCTTTGTAAATACCCACAAATGGTTTTGAAAACACCCTTCGACTCACAGGATCTGTCATTTTAAAGAACTGTACATACCAGCCCTGTACAATACTATTATCCGGAGGAGGCTTTGGTGCAGCTGCCTTCTCACGGTTGTGCAATATTTTCTCCAGCGAAACTTTCTCTATATCAGCAGGTTTGAAAAAGAATACACGTTTACCTTTCAAGGATTGCCCTGTGGTGCTTTTAAAAACACCGCCATGATGCCATTCAGTGGCAAAAGGCTGCAACTCCAATGCTGTTATTTTGATCTTAAATTTCTTAGTTAATAACGCCGCAACTTCCCCTGCTTTCAATAACTGCTTATCTTCCGCATCCTGGTAATTTTCAGACTTCCCTTCCTGCAGATATTTACTCATTTTCATAATGGCAAGTTACTGAGATTTCCTTATACCCGAAACCGGCATGCAACAGACATCTAAATTCGCCGCTCAGCAAAATTCCCTTCAAACAATCCCCAATATTTCATATTTTACTTCAAAGGAAGTTATTCAAATCAACCAAATGTCCATTTCCAGGAGAGATTTCTTAACCAAAACGGGGAAGATAGCTGCTGCATATCCCGCCATGCTGGCTTTAGGCATGCTAAAAGAAGCCCCCGCTCACGCTTTTGCACTAAAAGGAAGTGGCAAAGGCAAGCATATCATCATTTTAGGCGCAGGACTGGCAGGGCTTGCCTCTGCTTATGAACTTACTAAGCTGGGATACCAATGTACCATCCTGGAGGCCAGAAACAGGGCGGGAGGGCGATGCTGGAGTATCAGGAAAGGTGCCGTACAAGAGGAAACGGATATCGCTCCGCAAACTGCGGCTTTCGACGAAGGACAATACTTCAATGCAGGCCCTTCCCGGATCCCCCATCACCATGAGCTTACATTACATTATTGCCGGGAACTGAACGTTCCCATCCAGGTATATAATAATGTAAATGAAGCTTCTTACTATTTCAGCGAGGGAAAGGGACCTCTTTCGAATAAGAAGATCCGCTCCCGGGAAATACATAATGATCTTAGGGGCTATACTACTGAATTACTGGCCAAAGCCATCGACCAGAAAAAAGTAGATACTGCCCTTACAACAGAAGATACCCAAAAAATTCTTGAATACTTGCGGGCAGAAGGCGGACTGGATATTGATAAACTCTACAAAGCGTCCGATAGAAGAGGGTACACAGAATCTCCCGGGGCTGGAGATAAACCAGGGAAAATTGCGGATCCACACAGACTGGCAGATATCATTGCCTCCGGACTGGCAGATCCCGATTTTTATAATGTGGCAGAATACACCTACGAATTGCAAATGACTATGTTCCAGGCAATTGGCGGGATGGACCAAATTGCCCTGGCCCTGGAAAAAAAGGTGCCCAATATTCGCTTCAACTGTGAAGTAACTGCTATATACAACCAGGAGCAGGGTGTGAAAATTACCTACAAAGATCCCAAAGGTGAACAGGAAATAATAGCAGACCTTTGTATCTGCACGCTACCCTTGCCGGTATTGAGTAACATTCAGCATAACTTCTCTTCGGATGTAAGCAGGGCAATTGATTATGTTCCTTATATCGCCACTGGTAAAATAGGATTACAATTTAAAAGAAGATTCTGGGAGGAAGATGAGCAGATCTATGGAGGCATCACCCATACCAATAATGAACTGACACAGATCTTCTATCCTTCTTATGACTACCTCAGCAAAAAAGGAATCCTGCTGGGGTATTACAACTTTAATGATAAAGCCAGGCATACAGGGAATCTTACACATCAGCAAAGGGAACAGCTGGCACTGGAAAAAGGCAGTCTCATCCACCCGCAATACAAACAGGAATTTGAGAAGTCGTTTTCTGTGAGCTGGCACAAAACTAAGTATAGCATGGGTGGCTGGGGATTATACACAACCGCTACCCGGCAAACCTTGTATAAAAGCCTCCTGGAGCCCGACAAACAAGTATATTTTGCGGGAGAACATACCACTTATCTGAATGCCTGGATGGCTGGCGCTTTTGAATCAGCAAGAAGAACAGTGGCAGATGTGCATGGCCGAATGACAGAACAACGTATTGCCTATCCACCAACCAAATAAACTAAACCGCTATGAACAGACGTAACTGGTTAAAGAACACCGCTCTCCTCACAGGAGGAATCACGATGTTACCCCCGGCAATCAGCCGTTTACAGGCAGCTGCAAAACCGGTGCTCAGCAGTAACACAGTCAGTGATATGACTTTTGCGGCAGGGATGCCTCCTGATTTAAAGGCAAGATTATTCGCCAATGAGAATCCTTTTGGTCCTTCTGCAAAGGCCAAACAGGCAATGACAGATAGCATGGGCACCAGCTACCAGTATCAGCTGACACAAGTGAAAGAATTAGAGGAAAAGATCTGTGCCTTCGAAGGACTCGATCCTAAAATGATAATGACTGGTTCAGGCTCTTCTCCCCTGCTACTGGGAGCCGCACTGGCATTATTGTCCAAAGGTGGCAATGTGGTAACTGCCGATCCTACTTACGATGATTTGCCTACCCGTTGCGAACATATCAATGCTACATGGATTAAAGTACCGCTCACCGCGGAATATAAACATGACCTCGATGCAATGGAGAAGGCCATCAATGCAGATACAAAACTTGTATATATCTGTAATCCGAATAATCCTACCGGTACTATCGTAGACGCAGAGAAACTGAAATCATTCTGTGAAAGAGTGTCTAAGAAAGTGACTGTATTTGTAGATGAGGCTTACATCGATTATCTCCCCGATCCGCAATCGACAACACTAATAGGAAATGCAAAAAAAGGACAGAATATTATCGTAGCACGTACCTTCTCCAAATTATACGGGCTTGCAGGTATGCGTGTTGGTTATGTAATAGCGCAGCCAGAAATGATTTCCCTGCTGGGTAATTATGCGGCTACGGGTCTGTTCTCATTATCAGCACCGGCTATTGCTGCAGCACTGGCAAGTTATCAGGATAAAACCTATATGCAGGATGCTTTGCAGAAAATGGTGAAAAGCAAACAATACCTGTATGATGTATTAAAAGCAGAAGGATACAGTTACATCCCATCCAATACGAACTTTGTGATGTTCCCTTTAAAAATGGATGGTGTCAGGTTCACAGATGAAATGATGAAACGTGGAGTAGGGCTGCGTCACTGGAAATTGAATAATGCCGAATGGTGCCGTATCAGTATCGGTCGTATGGATGAAATGGAAGCTTTTGCTGCCGCCTTTAAAGAATTATCTTAATCAGTATCATGAAAAAATATATTTTATCACTTCTCTTTGCCTGCATCGCCTGCCAGTTATGGGCACAAACACGGCCTTTGCGACTGGAAGAATATGAAAAAGCAAAGACCTTCACCGTAAAAGATCTCGACAAGGATACTTATGTAAAGTTCAGCAATGCATATATACTGGACCGTTATGAAATGAGGAAGCCTTACGTGATAACCGGTGATGATAATCTTAAAAAGCGTATTGATCTGTACCGGTTAGTGGCAAAGGATAGCATGCTGGACATTGGTACTGTGATCTTCTATACTAATGAAAAGGGTAAATTATTTACTGCTGTTATGCCACTCTTCAATAGTAATGCAAGCATCTGGGAAAAATATTTTGAAGATATTCATGCTATTGACAAAGAAGAAAAGAACTTTGTGCTTAAACTCTCCTATGTATTATCAAAAGAGTTTAGCTTCCAGCTCTATAAAGCTATTAATGGTGGAAAGGATCTAAAAACAGAATCCGGTACATATGGTACTGATATTTGTTTTCCGGGAGATCAGCTGGTAACACTTGCGGACGGCTCACAAAAGACGTTGCGTAACATTGTAACAGGCGATAAGATTACCACTCTTGATGCTGTAACACATCAAACGAGTATTGTCAGCGTAAAAGAATTAGTGGTACATACTCCTAAGAACTATGCGATTACCCAGTTGTTAGTTATGAATGCGGTTGAAAAAGATGCTGCCAATATACATATGGTAACCCTTTCAGGGAAAGTGTTAAAGGCAACACCCAATCATCCTGTACAGACGGTGACTGGCAAAAAGCAGATAGGTGAAGTAGTAACGGGAGATGAGTTGTTATGTATGGATGAAAACACTAAAACATTCCGGACTTACATCGTAGTTAACAAAACTGAGTCTGCTGGAGGATTACAACCAGTATATAATATTGTGACGGATGCCGGGAATACATTTATTATGAATGAAGTGATGGTATTGCAGAAATAAGATTATTTAAAAGCAGGTAATTACTACCTGCTTTTAAATAATTTCAGATCACATTGCAAAGAAAGAATGAAATACCTTCCAGCCAGTTGATTTCTACTTTCCGTAACAGTATTTCCAGACACAGATTGTGATAAACTTATGCCTTCATCCAACAGGTTATATCCCTGCAAACGGCAGGTAAGCTTACGTTTGAAGAAAGTCTTCTCCAATGTACTATTCACCATCATTGGATCTGTACCTGTCCCTCCCCTATACCCTGAGTTTAGTTGCTTTCTTACTTCTGTATATAGCGAAAAGCTCTTCAGGAAATATATCTTTCCATTCATATTGAAAGCCCAGGTAGTGAGATTCGTAACACTACTCTCTGTTTGCGCATATACATTCCTGTTATAAGAATACCTTATGTTTCCCGTCAATTCCAGCCATTGCAGCAGCATACTTCCTCTTATGGATTGAGACAGTGTAAGGTTCTGTGCGGCTTTCTGCACGTTATCCAGAAATAATATATTATTGTTGTAAGAGCCATTCCCATTCAGATGAATGTTATACTTCCCGTCATTGAACCTTCTTGACCATCCATAATTTAATCCAACATTATAAGCACCATCCGCATTCAGAAAGCGTGTTTCCTGCTTCACAGTATTAAAGCTGTCTTTTACTAATACTACATTTGAAACAATGTTATCTTTTATATAACTGCCCGAAAGAGACAGGAATAAAGCGTTTTGTCCGCCGGAACGGTAACTCAGCGCAGAGCTATGAGTGAAGGAAGTACGCAAATCAGGATTCCCTATTACGGGGAATTGTGCATTAGTGAGATCCGTTACAGGTAATAATTGCTGGTAGCTGGGAAACCCTACATTACCCATATATGTTAGCATAAAGAATCCCCTATGTGGCAACTTGTATTGTGCAGTAAATACTGGCACTAATGGCGTACTGCGTTTTATTGCCCGTTGACCGGATATGATACTACTACGCAACAGGGAAGGCTGCAAACGTGCGCCCAATGTGTAATCCAGCTTCCCCTTATTCCTCCGGTAATTAAGTTCGATCTGCTGCTGGATCATTGTATAAGCATACTGGTTGCTTAGCGAATCCATGAATGTTTTCTTCCCTGCCGGATTTATCCACTCTGTTTCCAGCTTGTTTGATGTTTGGGTGGTATTGATCACATATTTTAATTCCAGGCTGGAAGTAGAATCTAATGGTTCTATATAAGAGAATTGTGAATTTGTGTTAAGGTTATTATTCGTTTTATATAACAGCTGGTGTAAAAGAGAATCCTTCAACACTGTATTATCTGTTTTATAATAGCGTAAGCTATCGTAGCTATCCTGGTTACTTTTGTTATCTGAATTATTAACAGAGAAATTTAATGATACAACTCTCCCCAATCCTTTAAACCGGTGCGTTGCAAAAATACTAGCTCCAATATTAGGCGAACTACTAGTTACATAATTAGAAGTAAGTTGGTCTTTATGCTGAAATCCCGTTTGATTAGCTGAAAGAATATTATTACCGATAGATGAACCAGAATTTATGCTCAGGTTCAGATTGCCCATTGTATTTACATCCGGCCTATATTCCGCTCCCCCATTGAAACTATAATTATCGCTGCTGTTACTGCTATTATTGCTATTCGCACTAAAAAGTGTGCCCTCACTGGTAACGGTCTGCACAGTGCTGGAAGACAGCTGGCTACTTTTACTATGTCCGATACCAAAGCCAGTGTTTATAGTAAATGCTTTACTGATGTTATTCCGGTAATTAACATTCCCTGCAGAGTTGGTCACTTTTCCCGTCTGAGAACTCGTGTTGTTACTATTGCCTATTAAAGAGAATTGTTGCTGCTCGCTGAAGTAGTTCGTCATAACACCCAGGTTATGCCTCCCATCGTTACCCGCACCAGCTATTGCCTTCCCCTGGTAAACCTTACTCAGGTCCGACTTGGTTTGTATATTAAGGATATGCTGAGGTTCCCCGGTTTTCCTGCCGGTAGCCCTTGCCATATCTCCATAATCATCGATCAGTTGTAGTTTATCGATTAAATCTACAGGTAACAGGCGCGTCAGGGTTTTGATATCATTCACCATAAAATCTTTCCCATTGATTCTGATTTTGGTGATCTTCTTGCCTAAAGATGTGATGTTTCCATCCTGGTCCACTTCCATTCCCGGCAATCTCTTTAGCAAGTCTTCCACAACTGAATTGGGCCTTAACTTATACCCATCTGCCCTATATTCAATGGTATCCTCTTTCATGATCATAGCCGACGCCTTTCCCTTAATGATCACCTCATTCAGGTTGTTCGTCCTCATTGTCATAGTGATTGATGGAAGATCGATAGCCTCACCCGCCTCCTTATAGGAGAATTCCCTGTACCAGGGGTTATATCCCATAACGGTAATGCGCAATGTGAAAATGGTTTGTTTTACCTTAGGGAAGTTGAATATCCCTGCTTCATTACTGGCGGTATGTAAAGTATCCTTCCCTGCGATGAGTAATATATTTGCCCCAATCATTTGCTGACCGGTACTATCCTTTATCACTCCTGAAACCTTATAGGTCGTTTGCGCCCACAGGGAATGCAGGCTGAACAGCAATGATATGAATAGTAAGACCTTTTTCATATGGGGAAATAAGATGCACAATGGAGATACTCCAAATTAGTATTTAAGAGTTTTTAAAATTCCACTACCGGGCGACCTGTAAATTATAAGTATCTGGGAGTACAATGATTCCTTCAATGAAATTAACTTTTATTAATGAGATCAACGTTTAAGAATGCGACAGGTTTAACAATATTACTTGTCGTTTTCTTGTATAAAATATAGTCCCTGATATGTAGAAATGGTTTTTCAACTGCATATCTCATCACTAATGCTCCTAATATTGTAGTAATCATGCAAATAAAAAACATCACATGTCCCTTCTCTGCTATTCCCCATTTGCTGCACAGCAGTTGAGTTAAATGGATCACTCCTTTATGACTCAGGTAAATGGAATACGATAAAATAGCTATGCGCGATGAAATCCTTGAATTAAGCCGGTAAAGAACACATGACGGGCTGATCGCGGCCATCACAATTGCACCATAAGCGATCGCGACTAAAGGAAATCCAAAAATGGTAGCGTTAAAAGATCCGGGATCCTCACATAAGAAGTATGCTCCTGCCAGCAACAACAATCCTATAATCAATATAACATTCCCATACCTGGTAACTCTTTCCCTGATTGCCGGCCAGAACTGGAATACCCCAGCGATACTTACACCTACCAAAAGCCCGTCTAACCGGTTATAAGTAGGATAATAGATCGCTCTGTACCAGGCTACCCAGGAATCGTCTGCCTCCAGGAATGGTACTACCAGTTTCACCCAACTGATGTACCTCAGCACAAATCCTGTAATAAACAATGCAATGATCAGCCATGCAGATTTGCGTCCCACTTTAAAATAGAGCAACGCTGTTATAATCAAAGGCAGTAATAAATAAAACTGTTCTTCTATACAGAGAGACCAGGCATGTGAGAATGTACCGGTCGTTTTGAGATTCAATCCCAGGTTCTGTGTGAATGTCAGGAACTTCCATAACGGAGGTAGCGCTTCCCGTTCTCTGAATACCGGAATACAAAAGTAAAGTGCCACCACAACCAGGTAAGCCGGAATTATCCTGAAGAATCTTTTAAGAAAGAACTCTTTTAAGGAAATGCCTTTCCCCTGTGCGATCTTGCTGAATAATTGTGCAGAGATTAAATATCCGCTGAGTACAAAAAAGAGATCAACGCCCGTCCATCCAAAAGCGAATGCCTGATCCATCCATTCCGGATGTTTAAAGATCCTATAGTGGAATAGGATAACGAAAGTTATTGCAAATGTTCTGAGGTGATCTAATCCTAATAGTTTGGTATTCTCCGGTTTGCCGGGCAATGATATTGATTGAGACATATACTGAGGAAGAACGCTTTCCGGGCGAAAAATACGAAATCCCCTATTCAACTATCAGCAAAGCTGGATGAAGCAGCAGTAATTTTGATAAGCGGAGTTTATTGATTTTGAATGACTAACGTTTCATGTTCGAATGTTAATACCAGGAGTTCACGTAATCTTAAATAGAACAGTTCTTCCCGTAAAGGGGATATAACAGGAGTATGCTTAAGTTCCTTTTGGAGGGCATCTAATTCATCCCAGATAAGTCCCTTATTGAAAAAGGCGGATGTTCCGGATTCATACTTATCCAGCCAATGTTGTGTTTGTGATGTTTCTTCTTCCAGTCTTTTAATGATTTCCATCGAATATTCGCAACGTTGAAGTTCATAAGTACCAGGTTGCAGGTATATCGTATGCATATCTGTGTTCATCAGATAAACACTATACTCCCCTTCATTGAAAGAAATTCGTTCCTGACCATTTAACTGAAATTCTATGTTACCAGATAACATACAATCAATAACACCCCTCGTCTTACTAACCGAAGTTAATAATGTTACAGGCTTTTTTACATAAAAAACGATGTTTCTCAGAGTACATCCTTTCATATAACGTTCGTGATACATGATATCAATAAAACTTGAAGTGAGCAACTGAGGTTTCGCAAACTCACTGATAAAACGGCAATAATTTAAAGGGATAACGTCGTTTAGTTTTAATGACTCACCGGGAATATCCGCAATTTTAAATTTCATTGTGTAAATTATTTGTGGAATGAGAAGGTTACTAAAGATCCTTAAATTGACTGAACTACTGCAACAGTCATGTTAAATTTTACAATTATTCTAATACCACCTCAATGTTAAGTTTTTGCTTCCACATCATTATAGCAGTATGAGAAACTATATTGGTAGTATGGTTTCGTAAAACAACATGAAAACAGTGGCTAACATTGATTGCTTCTACGATAAGAAAAATAATACCCTACATTTCAAATAACAAAAAAGCCTCCTGGCAGTTTTCCTACCAGGAGGCTTTTTTATCAAAATAATTATTTCACTACATCTTCCAGATCTACATCTTTATCATCTGGATTCTCTGCAATCATCGCATCCTGGATCTTCACCACATCGGCTTGCTGATTATGCACCTGTTTCTCTTTATTTTTATTTACCTGTTGTTTCAAAACATCCACACATTCATTTACAGATGTTTCGAACCAGGGACTATTTTTCTTTACGAACAGATCATGTCCCGGAATTTCGAGGCGGATTTCACAAAAGTTATTTTGGGGATCCGAATCAGCACCTTTAAACAATATTACATTTGCTCTTACTATTCTATCGCTCTTAACTGTCTTGAGTTTTTCTGTAATAAAACTCTCTATAGAATTACTGGCTTTAAAGCCCAGGGATTGAATGATTATATCCATAATAATACCTTTATATCTATAGAAACACTTATTATGCCAATATGTTTATGCCAAAAAATAATGGTTAAAAAGTATTCATAAAAATGTTCAATAATATTAGATTAATTAGTATTTTACAATTGATTGAAAACCTATAACCGGGAACCATATCATTTGTATTAGTAGAGAAACCTTACCCTTAAAATAGAACCATTATGAACAAGTTTTACGCCTTATTGGCAACAGGTGCCCTATGCGCCGTCAGTAATCTTGTGCCGGCTCAGAACAAGCCCTTCCCACAAGCCATTACTTACCCAAATTGTATCAAGCCCAACAATGTAACACAGGCAGAAATGAATGCCAGCGTGGCGAGTTATTACACCTACTGGAAAGCTACTTATCTTAATAACCACCTGGCTAGCTTGCCAGGTGGTTATTATGTAAGAGGAGAAATCAGTGGTGATGATGAAGGCTATACGCCGTTGGGTACTTCCGAAGGACATGGCTACGGTATGGTCATCACTGCTCTCATGGCAGGTTATGATGCGAATGCTAAAACTATCTTCGACGGATTGTACAAAACAGCCCGTGCCTATCACAGCTCTATCAACACAAACCTGATGGGCTGGGTTGTTGCTGATGCTTCCGGCGCACAAGGGCATTTTGATTCTGCTACCGATGGTGATATGGATATTGCCTATTCGCTCATTCTGGCTCATTACCAATGGGGTTCCAATGGAACAATCAATTACCTTGCTGAAGCTAAAAAGATGATCACAAACGGCCTTAAAGTGGCAAATGTGACCTCTACCAACCGCCTCAACCTGGGCGACTGGGACACCAAAAGCGCATTAAACACCCGCCCGTCCGACTGGATGCTGAGCCACATGCGCGCGTTCGCTCAGGAAACTGGCGATGCTTCCTGGACTTCACTTATCAATAACTTATACAGTGTTTACAACCAGTTCAGCGCTACCTACTCTCCATCTACCGGTCTGATCTCCGATTTCGTGGTGAAAAATCCTCCGGAGCCAGCTCCTCAGAATTTCATCGATGAAGGTCCGCAAACAAACGAGTATAATTATAATGCCTGCCGCGTTCCTTTACGAGTGGTAATGGATTACGCATTATATCAATCGTCCAGCGCATATACGATTTCTAACAAGATAGCTTCCTGGATCATCACTAAAAGTGGCGGTAATCCTTCCAGCATCAAAGATGGCTACCAATTGAACGGCACAATTTCCGGTTCAGATCCGGAAGCAGTATTCGTTGCTCCCTTTGTGGCTGCTTCTGTTGTGAACGCAAATAACCAGGCTTTCCTTAACAGCGGATGGACTTTCCTCAAAACAAAAAAATCCGGTTATTACAGCGATAGCTACAGCTTGTTATGCCAGCTGTTTATTTCCGGTAACTGGTGGAAACCTGATACGACAGTCGTGACTCCTGCATGCGACCCTGCAACTGCCAGCAGCGATGATGGTAACGTGGCTACGAATGTTCTGGATAATGACTTTACTACCCGTTGGTCCGCTTCGGGTGATGGTCAGTATATTCAATTCTGTCTTGGTACTGCATCTACTGTAACGGGTGTTGATATCGCTTTCTACAGTGGAGATACAAGACGTGCACTGTTCGACATACAAACCAGCACAGACGGTTCTTCCTGGACTACCGTTGCTTCCGGATTACAAAGCAGTGGTACATCTACAGCATTGGAAAGCTTTACATTTACAGCTACTACAGCTAAATATGTGAAGATCGTGGGACACGGCAACAGTGTGAATGCATGGAACAGCATTACTGAAGTGAAAATAAAAACAAATTCCACTTCCTCACAAACTACCTTAACTGCGTTAAAAGATGCGTATGTAAGAAATGGTGATTATGCTGATATAACTTATGGAACTACAGATCCGTTAGTGTTGGCAACCAAACTGAATACAGCGACTCCTACCGGTTATGACAGACAGGCTTACATTGGATTTGATCTGAGCAGCATAAGTGGAACTATCTCCAGCGTGGTTTTAAAAGTATATGGTAAACTGGAAGATCTGAGATCGACCAACATTCCTATCGGTGTATATTCTGTTTCTAATACTACGTGGACAGAAGCAGGACTTACCTGGAATAATAAACCCGCCGCCGCTACAACTGCATTAAGCACTGTGACAGTCACAGATTCTATTCCCCGTTATTATAACTGGGACATTACTGCTTATGTGAAAAGCGAAATAGCTGCTGGCCGTTCCGCTATCTCCCTTGCGTTGATTGATAATGCTATCAGTACGCCAAGGTTAGTGTGGAACTCTAAGGAGACTGGAAATAATGCGCCGCAATTAGTAGTAACCACTACTACAGCTGCTGCTAAAACAACAACGGCAATTACTACGCTTGAGAAATTAACAACACAAAAACTCAGCGTATATCCTACACCGTTTAATAGTAATGCTACAATTGCTTTCACATTGAAAGATGCGGGCTTTACTACTTTGGCAGTATACGATGTAAGTGGCAAACCGATCAACGTTGTACTAAAGGAAAACCTGGCAGCAGGTAACTATACAAGGTCATTCTCTGCAAGCAACATCCCAGCCGGTTTATATGTGTTAAAACTAATACATAATGGCACATTGACTACAAAGAAAGTGATCAAAAACTAACCAACAAACGCCTGATGGAGATAATCCGTCAGGCGTTTCCTGTCCTAACTATTCCAATATAGCACACGCAATCGTTGCCGGCATCGATTGCATAAATAAATTCTGTCCATACTATTAACTTCTGCTTATTTATCCTTGACCTTTGATCCCGATACAACTCAATTTTTGTTTAATCCACGTAAAATTCCAAATGTTATGAAAACTCCACTAGCGATCATGCTGTTGGCTGTAGTACTTTCCAGCTGCGGAAAAAACACTCAGCTTGCTCCTGAATTAACAGAACGCCCCCTTACAACAGCCGCACTTGTAAATGTTGCTGCTGTTAGCGTAACGGTCACTACTGAATCTGCATTAAAAGCTGCTATCGCAGCTGCAGCTCCCGGTGATATCATTACAATCAGCGGTACAATTAAATTAACAAGCACTTTGCAATGCCTCAAGAGTGGTACTTCCAGTGCCAAGATCAACTTCACCGGCGGTACACTTGATTGCTCCGGTATTACCTCCGCCGACTGGGGTGTGAAAGTAAATGGCAGCTACTGGAACATTACCAATATGACCATCAAAAATGCACCTGACTGCGGACTGGTATTCCAGACCGGTGGAAACAACTACGTGAACAACGTAAAAACCACGGGCAATAAAGATACCGGCATCCAGGTGTACAATGGGGCTTACAATGTAAGTGTCAATAATTGCACATCTTCCGGCAACAACGACTCTCAGAATGCAGGTGAAAATGCAGATGGTTTTGCCTGCAAATTATCCGGCGGTTCAGGAAACCAGTTCAATGGATGTACTGCTACCTCAAATGCAGATGATGGCTTTGATCTGTACGGACAACAATACCCTGTGAAAATAACAGGTTCAACTGCCAACAGCAATGGAATTGGCGCTAATGGCGATGGGAATGGTTTCAAACTGGGTAGCTCAGGATTGAGCGTTGCACATACAATAACCAGCTGTTCTGCAAGTAATAACAAACCAGGATGGGGCTTTACAAGAAATGGTAATGCGAAAGGTGTGATTAAATATAGCGGACTTACCGGTTCTGGAAATGGTGCCGGACTCAGCGATCTGTAATAGGAAGCATCAGCAATCTGTCATAGCATTAGGAGGTTGTACCAGAAGTACAGCCTCTTAATTATGATTTTGCACCTGCGGCTCTCAACAAAGCGGCTATCTCATCCTGCTTCCATTCAATTGCATTCTCCAACGCAGTTCTCCCATTATCATCTGTTATGTTATAATCTGCATTATTCGCCAGCAGTAATTTAATCATCTCTATCTCTCTGCTCCGGCAGGCGGCCATCAAGGCGGTATCACAGTATTTGCTCTTATCATTTACCATTGCTCCTTTTTCAATCAGATACTTTGCGACCCTTACATTTCCACGTGCAGCAAGGCTCATCAGGATCGTTTCATCGTCGTGGGTTTTAACATTCACATCGGCATGATGCTCCACCAACAGTTGAACTATTTCTAAATGATCATTTAACGAAGCATATGCCAGTGGTGTTAATCCTTCTTTACTTGCTACATTCACAACGGCATTTTTATCCAGCAACAATTTCACTATTGTCTCATCTCCACGACTGGAACTATACATCAACGGTGTTACTTTATCCCTGTTCACTGTATTTACGTTTGCATTATGTTTGATCAATAACACAGCAATCTCATCATATCCTCTGAAAGAAGCAATCGCTAAAGCCGTTTCTCCCAATTTATTTGTTACATCTACCTGGGCTTTATGGTCTATAAGAAACTTTGCCACATCCGGAAAACCCATACTCACAGCCCATATCAGAGGTGTATTACCTTCTTCATCTTTTGTATCAATGTTAGTACCGCTATTCAATGCACGTTGTATCCCGCTAAAATCTTTTTGTTTTGTAGCGCTGATCAGATTATTGTCACCATGTTTATTACAGGCGAAAAGAAAGAGTACAGCAATAAATGCCATTGATGAACGGATATGCATGGTTTTTCATTTTGGGTTATATATCGCTAATATATAGTATCTAGATGCGATTATTTCTCAGTGGGATGGAATAGAAAAGGTTTGATATCTGATGGGGGCAACAGGAAAGGGCTATATTATGCGGGAGTTCTATTTAAAAAATAATTTTTAATGTACTGAGGATCGATTAATCAATCCTCAGTACATTAAAACTATTACTTTACACTATTCAGCAAACAATTAATTCCAAACGGACTTCCCTGGATCTTACATACCAAAGGAAAACCCGGATCATTGAGAATCCACCATTCTGTAGTTTCATCTTTTGCCGTAACATGCAATACCTTCTGACCGGCTATCAAACTATCATCTTTAAAATCATACACAGTATTGTCATACATAAACTGGTGATCCTTTACCAGCTTCCCGAAAGCATCAGTCGAGATCAAAAAGAATGTTTCATGTTCCCCAAGCTGAATAACACCACCAGCAACAGGTTGTATAAAATTCATTTTATCTCCATGTTGCAATGCTGTTGGTACCATTGTATAAGTACCAGTTGCAAGGCCACGGATCTTCCAGCCCAACGTCAATGTATCTGTAAAACGTAACACCGAAAATTCAATGGGCACTGTTTGTCCATGCAGGTTAAAAGTATAATTAAAAGTAGTGCCTTGTTTTACCTGCTGACTATAAGCCTGCACAAAAAACAACTGCAGGATGAGTAAATAAATAATTCTTTTCATCGTGTATTAGTTTATAGCAGGAGGTAATATTGTTGTTCCCCATGAGGAAGGTTTTGCATCCATTTCAAAGATCAGCTCACCACCCTGTACAATATCTGCATGTTCTATCCAGGCCTGCTCCAGCTTCTTACCATTTAAGGTAACCGACTTCACATAACTGTTAGTATCAGAAAGATTTTTAGCAATGATCCTGAAATCTTTTCCATTCTCCTGATGTAAAGTAACAGATTGTAATAACGGTGCATTCAGTAAATAATAAGACTGTCCCGCATTTGGATACAATCCCATCATATGAAACGCTAACCAGGAAGACATCGCTCCGGAATCATCATTACCAGGTAATCCTATATGTGTCGTATTATAATTACTGCTGATGATCTTCCTGATTCTCTGGCTGCTCAGATCCGGATGACCAATCCAATGATACAAACAAGGGGTCAGGAAAGAAGGCTCATTCGCCACATTATAAAAACGTTTCTCAAATAAGGTATCCAGTCTGCGACGAAAAGCATCTGCCCCGCCGGATTTGGCGATGATAGCCGGTACCTGGTGTGGGATACTCAGCGAATATTCCCAGGAGGTAGCTTCATAGAAAAAGGCGCACCAATGACATACATACCAGGGAAATTCCCTGCTCAATGGGGAATAAACAAAAGTAGGATGCTGGTTTTTAGCCTCACCATAAGGAATAGAATCCAGCCATTTCCCGGATGCATCTTTTGGCATAATGAATCCCTTTGCACCATGATCTGTATAATCATCCCGCCATAGATTTTGCCAGTTTCCCGATTGTTTGATAAAACGGTCATAGATCGCTGGCTTGTTCAATCCTTTGGCCACCACAGCAATACAATAGTCATTATACGCATAGTCAAGAGTACGGTTACCGGATCTCGCAAAACTATAAGATACATAACCCAGGCGGTTGTAATCTGTAAGCCCGCCACGGCCTTCTTTTTCCTCATTACCTCCGGGAGGAACATTCGCATCCTGCAACATGGCATTCAATCCCTGTGTATAATCAATGCCTTTTAATCCTTTTACAAAAGCATCGGCAATCAATACCTCTGCATTTGAACCTCCCTGAGTGCGACCATTATAATTACCACTGCGTGAATCCGGCATATAGCCGTCATGTTTATAGATATTCAGCAGCGCATTTACAATCTCTACTTCTCTTTTGGGAGATATTAAAGTGATTAAAGGATTGGAGGAACGGTAAGTATCCCATATGGCATAGAAATCATCGTAGTAAGGCTGATCACTGATCCATAAAGGGTTTTCATTTGTTCTGTCCACAGGCATCAGCATGGTATGGTACAATGCTGTGTAGAACAACTTCTTTTGTTCGATGGTTGAAGCAGGATCAATTACGATACGCCCTAACAGATCTTCCCATTTTTGCCGGGTTTGCTGTAATACCTGTTCAAAGCTCCAGTGAGGAATTTCCGTAGTGATATTCTCTTTTGCTTTTAAAGAGCTGATAAAAGAAATGCCCACTTTTACTTTTAAGGAGTCACTATTATTTCCAAATGTAAGCAGCGCACCTGTTTTCTCACCGGAATCAAATTGTAGTTTCTTCCCTGGATAAAGCTGCTTTCCTTTCCAGGTTACATATGCGCTCAACGGCTGATCAAACACCGCATCAAAATAAACAGTATATGCCGCGCCGTTATTCCATCCTCCTCTTATTCTGCTATACCCTCTTACTTCATTATCCGATACCACTTCTATTTCAGATCCTACAAACTGTTGCGCTTCCCTGGCATCAGGAACCGGCTGTTCTCCTAAAAAGAAACCAGCATCTATCTGTAATGATTTCTTTTCTTTCGGCTGATAAGTGAAGCGGTAAAGGCTTACTTTTTCCGCAGCAGTGACCTCTGCTTTGATCTCGTGCTTTTTCAAAGTAACACCATAGTATCCCAATGTAGCTGTTTCATTTTCCCGTAAAGAAGACTGATCCAGTTTATCCGGATTTCCGGAGAAAGGCATAATAAGAATGTTCCCATACTTTGGTCCGCCGCCGGTACCGCTCACGTGTACCTGTCCGAAACCATTAACAGGTACCGGGGCGGGTAACCAGCCACTGTTGGGCTGGGAGCTGCAATCCGGACTGGGTTTGATCATCCCGAAAGGACAGGAAGGACCAATGAATACGCGGCCAAGTCCTTCCGATCCTATCATTGGATCTACATACTCATAAAGATGTTGCTGTGCCATTAACGTGGTACTTATAGAAAATGCCCCCGCTAATAATATGGCCCCTCTGAAAGAAAGCATATGCTGATTTATTTACTGAATACAGGATCTAATCTGAAATATTTACTATCACCATCAAAGCTGATCACATAATCTGATTTGAAATGCGTACTCTTCCTGTAATAATCTGTTGTAATGATTTGTGCACCGGAATTACAGGCAGCGATAAAACCGGACCTGTCATTTTCACGGGCTTCTTTGGTATCAGAATCTGCACGGGTGCGGATAATGTATCCTTTTTCTACCAGGGTTTTTATTTCCTGAAACCGCGGATTATTTCTGATCATCATAGCAGCTTCGGGTGTACCGGGATCTGCATTGGCAAACAATACACGTCCTTTTAAAGAAGGATGACCGGCTATATAAAGATCTCTTTTGTTTTTATTGTCGTCCAGCACGATCAGGAATTTACCTTTTGCTTTTGAAAGCGTAGGCCAGTTGTCGTGCAGTACAGCATCTTCCAATGTATTATATTTCCCTCTTACCATATCTGGTGTGAGCAACTGTGCTACTCCCAGATCTTCCCTGATTGTACTATCCAGCAGATCAAAAGTTGCAGCGGTGAATTTCTCTGGTACTGTCATTTCATGATTGGGTGCATCTCCATCTTTAGGTTCCATTGTAATAAATACAGGAGGATGACCGGGATGTTTTTCAGACCATGCTTTCAGTTCATGCAAACAACGTCTGAGTGTTAAACAATCACTGCGAAAATCCAGATCAGGCACATGTAATACTTTAAATCCAGGCTCGTTCATCACGCCTTCCGGATCGAATGGCGGCTGACCAGGAGCCCATTGTAATCCTTTGGGATGTGCATATTTTCCACCCTTTTCATCTGCATATACATCGATCTCCAGATTTAATAATCCCGTTTCCAGTTGTTCTGTTAATGAGATATGTTCATAGTCGATCTTGCTGGCAGAAACAGAATCCCTTTTACTGAACATGCTGAATAAAGCAGGATCGATAGCCTTCTTATAGCTGTTGTGCGAACCTATTACCTGTATTTTGTTGATGTGCACATTATCTGGTACACCTTTGTCCAAAACGGGTGTAACAACCATCAGTGTCAAACCTAATAATACTTTCATTGGATAAATTTTAAAGTTTGTTACGATTCTCTCTGATTAACACTTTAGCCCTAAATCAAAAAGAATTGATAATATCCTGTGCTGGTGAGCCCAGGACATTATCAATTCTTAAAACTAAATCATTCATCACTATCAGTTACTGGTCATATCCAGGATTCTGGATAAGGTTACCATTCAGTCTGATTTCAGTAATAGGTATAGGATAGATTCTTCTTCTGATATCTTTGTTCATGCTCAGCACATCATTTGGCAGCGGGTATTCCACTTCAAATTTACCAAAGCGGATCAGGTCATTCCTTCTCCATCCTTCCCATGAAAATTCACGGGCACGTTCATCTAATAATGTATCCAGTGTGAGATTAGTTACAGTAGGAGCACCAGCACGTGTACGCAATAAATTCACCAGGTATTCGGGAGTCTGTACTGCACCATTCACAGTGGTAGCAGCAGCGCCACGCATAATAGCTTCTGCTTTCATCAGCATTACATCTGCTAAACGGAATACAGGCACATCGTTTCCATTCAAACGAGTTAACTGGATGATCTGCGCATCAGGATAATATTTGATAGAACGTACACCGGATGCCTGACTTGCCTGGGTATTACCTAAGTCCATTGGTTTAGGTGGTACCAGAATCAGTGCTTTTGTGATAGTTATCTGTGTTGTACTGTTAGGATAATATACCGGCTGACTGGTAAAGCCACCAGCTCCATCCGGATAAAACTGTGGACCTACCAACCATGTTCTTGTTCTTGCATCACCGGCAAGATTAAAGCGGTCATAGAATTCCGGAGTAGTACTCATCGCAATACTTAAACCCACATTAAATCCATAAGCCTGCGCCAGGTAATAGTAAAAACCAAAACGGGTAAACTGATTACCGGCAATCTGCTGATCGTAAGGAACAGCAAAGATCGTTTCTGTGATCGCTGGACCATTATTCGGTAAGAAGATATCACGGTAGTTGGTATTCAGGGAATAGTTACGATTCGTTTGCACACTATCAGCCATGGCTACAACTTCAGGATAACGTGATACGCCTGTATATACTTCTGCATTCAGGTACATTTTAGCGAGCAATGCAAAAGCCATTCCTTTGGTAGGATGACCATACTGCAGCACATTTGTAGCTGCATTATCAGATTTGGCAGGTAACAGCTTTATAAGATCCAGCAATTCTGATTCAATATATTCAAATACTTTTTTCCTTGGCTGTGTACCTGGCAATTCATCTACAGGGAAAGTAGTGATCAGAGGAACGTTACCATAAGTATCCATCATAAAGAAGTAATATAAAGCGCGCATTCCTCTCACTTCTGCAATATCTGCTGCTTTAGAAACTGAATCGAGTGATGAAGCTCTTAATACGCTGATCAGGCGGTTACAATTATTAATACCACCAAAGCCCCACTGCCAGATACCAGTCACATAAGGATGATCGATAGTCCAGGTATGATAATGCATTTGACGGTACTGACCACCATCATCAAAGTTACCATCTCTTCCAGGGATGATAGCTTCATCTGTAGAAAGCTCCTGCATACGCCAGTAGTTGATGGCATAGTTGGAAGCAAGATTGGAATACATCGTTCCCAGTAACGCCGCATAATCCAGCGTTGTATTGGGGAAGTTACCGTTTACATACTGGGAGTCTACAGACACATCCAGTTTCCGGCAGGCACTAACAGTAACCAATACGGTCAAGGCTATTAAATATATTTTTCTCATGGTTGCAATCTTTAACTTAATTAAAATGAGGCATTCACACCAATAATGAACGTGCGTGTTTTAGGATAGAAATCTTTATTATCAATCCCTGGTGTTAAACCACCCATATTTATTTCCGGATCAATACCGCGGTATTTGGTGATTACGAAAAGGTTATTACCTGATACATAAAAACGAAGGCTCTTGATATTCTGTGTATGTGGCTTGATAGTATATCCAAGGGTAGCATTATCCATACGCAGATAAGAACCGCTCTCTAAGAAACGGTCGGAGATAAAGTATGCGTTGATATCATTGTAAGATTCACCTTCCGTAAAGTGGGGAATATTCTGAATCTTTGAATCTACCGGGTTATTCAATCCTGCCAGTGTAGCATTCAGAATCTTGTTACCCATAACACCGCGTACCAGGAAACTCAGATCAAAGTTCTTATAGTAGAAGTTGTTCGTCCATCCGTAAATCAGTGTAGGCTGCGCATTACCGTTAATTCTTGTATCTGTAGATAATGGTTGAACAGCTGTAGTAGTACCATCTGCCTTCTCATAAGTACTTACACCATTTGCATTTTTACCCAGGTAATGCCATAAGTTGAAAGTACCTAAAGCGTAACCCGGCTGAACGATCTGGCTATAAAGGAAACTCTGTCCTTTACCACCCAGTTGTGCTGTCTGGATATAATTAATCTTAAACTTATCGTTAGATAAATTCTCAATTACGTTTTTATTATGTGCTGCGTTAACAGATGTTCTCCAGGTAAAAGATTTTGTTCTAACAGGCGTACCGCTCAGTACAATTTCAATACCACTGTTTTTGATACTACCTACGTTTGCAGTATAGGTTGGTACAAAATACTGTGTTGTAGAAACAGGATACTGATCATAAATCAGATCGGATGTTTTCTTGATGTAGTAATCTACCGAACCACTTATCCTGTCTTTGAAAATACCGAAGTCAATACCGATGTTGGTAGTTGCAGTACTTTCCCATTTCAGATCAGGATTCTCGTTACGCACGGGACCGATTGCATTGGTGATATTACCATTGTATAAGAACTTGGAATTAGTAGCCGCAGAGCCATAGATGAGCAGGGAAGAGAACGCATTAAAACCTGCGCTGTTACCGGAAACACCATAACCCGCTCTTAATTTCAATACGCTGATAGCCTTAATTTTCTCCATGAACTTTTCACTACTGATATTCCATCCTGCAGAAATAGCAGGGAAATATCCCCAACGGTTATTTACACCAAATGCAGAAGAACCATCATTTCTCAATGAAGCCTGGAACAGATATTTTTCGTTATAAGAATACTGAATACGACCGTAGTAAGAAATCAGTCTTAATGTAGAAATAGGATTGTTATCAAAAGCTATCTGTGAAGTATTAGCCGGGTTTGATAAATACAGGTTGTTATATCCTAATGCATCATTTGAGAAATTCTGGGTAGTAATACCAAATCCATCATTTGATTTATCCTGCTGATAAGTATAACCTGCCAGTAATTTCATGCTATGCAATCCGAACACCCTGTCGTAGTTGAAATAAGATTCCAGTACACTGCTTGTATTCAGATAGGATTTTCTTGTTGCCAGTCCGTTAAAGTTCACTGCCAGACCGGATTTACTATTGTAATAGCTGTTAAAATTATTCTGATCGCGCTGTGTAGAAACTGATAAAGTATATTTCAATCCTTTGATGATATCTACCTGTGCTATACCGTTCACCATCGACTTACTATCGTCCGTTACCAGCTTGTTATTATCAACGAGAGACAGTGGATTTAAAGTACCACTACCAGTTCTCGCATAAAACTCTTTATAAGAACCATCTGCATTAAAAGGAGCTACGGTTGGCAGATAAAACAGTCTGTTAGATAATACATTCGTTTGCGAAATATCATCGCTTTTCGTATGACTGTTCGTGATAGTAAGACCCAATTTCAACCGATTGTTAAAGAAACGCTGATTAATATATCCTCTCAGGATAGTACGTTCCAATGAGGTATTCTTCAGGATACCGTCGTTCTTCAGATAGTTAGCACTGGCACCATAATCGGTAGTAGCAGTTGCGCCGCCATAAGAAACGTTGTGATTATGGGAATAACCTTTTCTTTCGGTCAGCTTTTGCCAGTCAGTATTTGAACCATCATCATTCAGAACGGGGATTAAGGTTTGTCCGTTTTTCTTGAGGTAAGCGCGCAGTTCATCGCCACTCAGCATATCGATACTTTTAGACACATTTTCTACGGCACCATAAGCACTGTAGGAAAGTCTTGCCTGTCCGGGTTTTGCCCTCCGGGTAGTAACGATGATTACACCATTCGCAGCACGCGCACCGTAGATAGCGGTAGCAGAGGCATCTTTCAGTACATCTATACTTTCAATATCAGCAGGCGCCAGCAGATCTATAGAAGCACCAGGCACACCATCTATCACATAAAATGGCTCCATTGCACCACCGGTAGTACGGATGGTAGAAGGTCCTCTCAATATAACAGCAGGAGCTGAATTCGGGTCACCACTTTTGGTTACATTCAAACCAGCAACCTTACCCTGTAAGAGTTCAGCAGGAGAGGTCAGTACACCCTGGTTAAACTCTTCTGATTTAATAGTGGTAATAGAACCGGTCACATCTTTTTTGCTGGATGTACCATATCCTATTACAACAACATCCTTTAACTGTTTGGTATCAGTAACCATTGTTACATTGATTACATTCTGAGTACCGGCTTTCACCTCTTTTGGAACTTCGCCCATAAGTGTAAAAGAGAGAATCGCATCAGGACTATTCACCACAATTGAATACGCACCATTGGCATTGGTAACAGTACCTGTAGTAGTACCTTTTACGGTAACGGTTACACCGGGCAATGGAGCATTGCTTTCGTCGGTAACGATCCCTTTAATGGTATTGCCTTCTTTTTGTTGGGCAAACGATGCTACAGCTAAGAGCATCACAAAAAGCCAGGTGAAAGCCGCTTTAGTTGTGGTACAACAAAAGGGTCTTAGTAAATTGTACATTTCCTTCATGTAATTTAATTGTTAAGGATTGCTGATGAAGTCTGAATTGCATTGTCTAATAGGGTATACGTTCGCCGGCCCCCTCTCCCCTTGCTCTTAACAATTAGTTCATATAAGGAGATTAAGGAGGTTGTGTCTTTAAACCAGGATTACGGCTTACGTGGAACTCTATCGGGCTACAGGGTTATCCTGGTATTTCACCTTTCTATTTGTCCAAATTACGGAAAAGCGATTGATTCGCAGGGTATTTCCTATTTTTGATATCTCTTGATAAGATAAGGTTATAATGAAACAGATTATATTAATTGCATTGGGGCTGATTACACTCAGTGCCTGCAAAAAAGACAGCCCGTCATCATCCGGTAATAAATATATCAGTAAAGTATTTGATTACCTTCCGGCTCCGGGCCAGTTCGTGAATGAAGAAGGTGCTGGTACTCCGGCAGCTGCTCAATTGTTGATTGGTAATAAAAATAATCTGGTATCCCTGGGAGGATATGGCGGATATATTGTATTCGGCTTTGATCATTCCATTGCTAACAGCGAAGGTTATGATATTGCTATTTATGGCAATGCGGTTAATGGTGCTTATGAATGGTCCGAACCGGGCATTGTTATGGTGAGTCAGGATACAAATGGCAATGGGCTGCCTGATGATAATTGGTATGAACTGGCCGGCAGTCAGTACGACAGTACCACTACGCTTAAAAACTACAGCATCACTTATTACAATCCCAGGGCAACTGCCGATGTAACATGGAAAGATAACAAGGGCAATACAGGAGTTGTGTTAGTTAATGCATCTCATCAACATTCTTATTATCCTTCCTTTGCTTCAAACCAGGATTCTATCACCTTTACAGGAACTTTGTTAAGAAGCACATTCACAAATAACGGTGGCATTTATATAAATTCCGGATTTGCCTGGGGCTATAGCGACAACTACTCCGCAAAAGATAATTACCAGGCTAATCATTACAACTCTTTTGATATAGACTGGGCAGTAGATGCAAACGGAAATAAAGTAACCCTCAAAACGGCAGATTTCGTAAAAGTATATACAGGACAGAACAACCAGGGGACTGCTGCTATGGGGGAAGTTTCAACGGAATTTGGCGGCGCAGCCGATCTGCATGTGAGATAAATTAAACAAAAAGCATACATAATTAGAGCCATCTGCATTCCGCAGGTGGCTTTTTTTGCCATAAAATGAGAGATTATCTCATTTTATGGCATTTTCAGTGTTTTTTAGTATATTTGAGAAAATATCTCAAAACAGACATATTATGTTACTAGAGTTCTCAGTTAGCAACTATTTATCTTTCAAGGCTAAAACTACTTTAAGCCTTGCTGCTACATCAATTAAAGAACACGTGGACAGTAATATCTTTTCTTCTGAACGTCAAAACCTTCTTAAAGGCGCTGTAATATATGGGGCAAACGCAAGTGGTAAAAGCAATTTTATAAAAGCAATGTCCACAATGAAACGTATGGTGTTGCAATCATTTGACCAATCATCTGCAGATGAGTTGGATATTACTCCATTTCTATTAAGTACCGAAACAGAGAAAGCACCATCCTCATTTGAAATCATATTTCTTATTGATAATATAAAGTATCGTTATGGATTTGAAGTAGACGATCATAATGTACATGCTGAATGGCTTTTTGAAACTCAAAAGCAAACGGAAAAGCCATTATTTATTCGCGAAAAAGATGGGATTGAGGTAATGGTAAAGGCATATCCTGAAGGAAAAGATTTGGAAGAACGGACAAGAGAAAATGCATTATTTCTTGCTGTAGTTGACCAGTTTAACGGGAAAATTGCCAAGCGGATTATGAAATGGTTTAACAATTTTATCACTATTTCCGGTCTAAGCCACGAGGGATATAAAGCGGTAACATTTGCTATGCTGGAAAATAAGAAAACGCAAAATCTCTTACTTGACTTTTATAGAAAGCTGGATATGGGATTTGATAATATTACCATTTCGAAGAATCCCTTTGACTCAAAAGAATTGCCAGGCGACTTGCCTGAAGGACTGCTTAAACAATTAATCACCGATTTGGAAGGTTCTTTCAGAATAGACATTAAAACCATCCATAAAAAGTATGATGCAAAAAATAAAGTAGTTGGGAATATAGAATTTGACATGAGAAGCCAGGAATCTTCAGGTACAAATAAATTATTTAATATTTCAGGCCCGGTGTTCGATGTTTTAAATGATGGAGGTGCACTTGTAGTGGATGAATTAGATGCAAGTCTCCATCCCTTGCTTACGCTGGCTATCACAAGGCTTTTTAATTCCAGTGAGTTCAACCGCAACAATGCCCAATTGATTTTTGCTACACATGATACCAATCTGTTATGCTATGGCAATTATCGCAGAGATCAGATTTATTTTATTGAAAAAAATCAATACGGTGCTTCTGAAATATATTCCCTGGTAGAATATAAAGAGGAAGGCAAAACCATTCGCAAGGACCGCTCTTTTGAAAAAGATTATATTGAAGGTCGTTATGGTGCTATTCCGTTTATTGGCAATCTTTCAAATATTATAACGGAATGGCAAGAAAAATAAAAATCCCCAATGAACGCTTAAAACGTTTTGAAAGAGAGGAACAGAAAAGAAAAAAAGATGTAAGAAGCAAAAGGAAATATTACCTCATTGTTTGTGAAGGAGCGAAAACTGAACCTAATTATTTTGAGGGTTTAAAGGATGATTTACCAAAAGGTGTACTTACTCATTGCCAGAAGATATTGAAGGAACGGGCAGAAATACACAGTCACTGGTAGATGAAGCACTTCGCTTAAAGCAATTATATGAAAAGGAATATAACAGGCCCGTTGACAGACTATGGACTGTTTTTGACAGAGACAGTTTCTCAGCAAGTGATTTTAATAATGCGGTGTTACGCTGTCAAAATTCGAAACCAGCAATAGGTTGTGCATGGAGCAATGAAGCATTTGAGTTATGGTATCTACTGCATTTTCATTATTATAATCATAACATGAGCAGAAAAGATTACCAGGGATTGATTGAGGATAACTTAAGACCGTTCGTTGGCGATGATTATAAATATCAAAAGAACAGTAAAGTGATGTATGACCTGCTCAAAGAACATGGGAGTTTGGAAAATGCAATTCGTAATGCAAAACGTCTGGCCGGTAATTTTGAGAATAGACAGGATTATGCCAATCATAATCCTTGTACAACAGTGTGGCAACTGGTGGAAGAACTAATGGAATTAAAATAATCATGTTTCCCCCCTTCTCATTATCAAACTAAAATAGACAACCCAAGGGTTAGATAATCCGGATCCTGGTTTACAGATCAAGAGCCATGGGAGAGCCAATCTGGTCCAAAAATCCTATATGCTTATATCCTGCTAAGCCCATTCCTATAAGGTTCTACCTAGGTTCCTATATGCTTAGCTTATAGGAACCATATAAGTAGCTTATAGGAATGTAGGTCGCACCTTATAAGAAATACCCGCAACCCCTTTATTTTCAATGGATTTTTAGTAAATTGTAATAGATATCTCTATTTTTAACCAAACTCTCAAAGAACCATGGCTATTGGAAATAACAATTTAATACTCAGCCACTTATCTGGAACTATTGGTAACCAGATAACAGTAAGACAAGTAGCAGGAGCTACAATCGTATCTAAAAAGCAAAAAAAGAAAACAAAGAGGTCTTCAGAGAAGCAGCTGGAAACACAGGATGTTTTTAAAGATGCATCCTATATTGCGAAACAGTTACTTCTGGATCCCGATCTGGAAGCATTTTACGCTTCTGTAGCAGGCCCCAGGCAAACAGCTTATAATATGGCATTGATGGATGCATATGAGCCACCTGAGATAACAAACATCACTACTGATCAATACATCGGGAATCCAGGTGACAAAATCATTGTCCGGGCTATTGATAAGTTGAGGGTGTACCAGGTAGTTGTGACCATCTATACTGCCGAAGGCACCTTGCTAGAGGAAGGGAATGCCATATTAGGCCGGAATGGTAAAGACTGGACCTATACCGCTACAAAAGAGCATGTGGTCTCTAAAGGGGCTAAAATCCAGACAATGGCAGAAGATATTCCCGCCAATAAGACTTACCGTGAGGTAATATTCTAAGAAATGAGGGTTATTATCAGCAAAAAGATAATAACCCTCATTTTATAACACTTCAACTAAAAAAAAATGCCCGACCCAATAAATTGGATCGGACATTTTTTATATACCTACAACTACAACGCTCTTTATGGTACTACGATAGTTCTTTCTTCTGTCGTATGTGCGCTGAAATATCCTAATGCGCCACCTGTAATATTAGTAACAGGGTTAGCTGGTGTGGCATTATTACTATTACCACTGGCGGCTTCTAAACTCGACCAGTATTTATACCCTGCAGGATCGATACATTCCATAACAACTCTTATGGTATCGCCTGTTTTTATTTTATTCTCGTCCTCATCATCGTCATCATTAAATGACAATAACGACGTAGTAATCTCATTACCATCTGTATAATCATCATTTCTCACAAATATGGTGCTTTCCCGCACGCCATTTTTGTACTGGATAAAATGATAACCATTACCCTTGCCCTCAGGATCTTTATACATTAAAGTAGCTACTTTTTTGACATCGCCGAACAAAGACTGATCATCTATGTAGATGCTGTCAATAGGCACCAGTACAGGTATTGTAGAAGGTGCGGTGAAAGTGAGGTCTCCAATATTTACAGTTAAAGTATATGTATGCCCGATAGTCCCATTGATGGCAGTTGTTTCATACACACCGGTGCTTGTTTCGGTTAATACTACAGGTGTTCCTCCATTATCGCTCACAGTAACTGTTGCGCCGCTAACACCCGGGAAGGTATTGTCTTCATCAAAATCTTTCGTCTGGGTAATCTTCACCTGGCAGGTGCCCGGTTCATTGGTAATATTCCCTTCTATCACATATTTCTTTGCTACACTATCCAGGTTTACATCAATAACCTTCTCACAGGAAGTAATGAATACCAGCAGTATTGCCATATTTATCAATAGCTTCATCTTATCTGAATTTAAAGTTGTAGGAAATGGAAGGAATAAATTTGAATAATGCCGTCTGCACAGCTTCTGTTTTAGAAGCGTCATCTTTATTGGTGCGGAACGTGATTGTATAAGCATTCTCACGACCATAAGCATTATACAGACTGAATGCCAGTTCTGAACTCCAGTGTTTCCTTACCTTTAATTGTTTTGTAGCACCGATATCAAGACGGTGATAATTAGGCATCCGGTAACCATTACGTTGTGTATAGTAATAATATACTTCGTTGCCCACTGTATACTTTCCACTTGGGAAGGATACAGCATCGCCAGTGTAATAGATCCAGTTAGCAGATAATGTCCACTTTTCATTCAGCTGATACATGGCAACAATTGCAATGTCATGCGTTCTGTCCTGCCGTGCATTGTACCAGGCACCACTATTAATACCGTCAATTTTCCTTTCTGTTTTGGATAAAGTATAACTAACCCATCCTGTCAGTTTACCTGCCTTTTTCTTCAATAACCATTCTACACCGTATGCCCGGCCTTTACCAAACAGCAATTGTGTTTCTATTGATCCATTTACAAATACATCGGCACCATCTCTGTAATCTATCTGGTGCTGCATGGTTTTATAATACGTTTCTACTGTCAGTTCATATTTATTACCCGCCAGGTTCTTATAGTAACCCAGTGATACCTGATCAGATATTTCTGGCTTGATGATATTCGTACTGGCTACCCATTTATCCGTAGGACTGGAAGTAGTTGAGTTAGAGATCAGGTGAAGGTTCTGCACATTACGAACATAAGATGCTTTTATGGAAGCACTGCTGTTTAACTGATAACTCATAGCCAGACGAGGTTCCAGGTTGAGGTAAGTCTTCACAAATTCACCGGACTTGTAATGCATAGTATCTTTTACATTACCATCCTTATCCAGGTTATAAAAATCACCTCCACCCAATATGCTGAATGCGGTTACACGCAATCCATAAGAAACATTAAATTTCTCTGTGGTTTTCCATACATCTGATAGGTACAATGCATTCTCCCATGAATATCTTTTCTGAAAGTCTTCACTGTTGAAGCTGGAGCCTGCCGAAGAAGTAATATCTCCGGGACGCATGGTATGATAGATAGAATTCAATCCAATACGAACGTTATGTTTATCACTGGCATACCATTGTATTTCTTCTTTGATATTCCAATCCCTTATCTGCGAATATAATTTCACATCATTGGCTCCATTTTTAATACTGATCTCATAACTATAATTACTGAAGATGAGTGATGTATTGGAGAATAATTTACTGTTGATGATATGATTCCAACGCAGTGTGCCTGTTCCATTTCCCCATTTCAAACCGAAGTTATCTCCTACTCCTAATTTATCAGCACCGAAATATCCTGACAGATAAATCTTATCACGATCTCCCAACTGATAATTTATTTTACCATTAAGGTCATAGAAATACAGCTTATTATTATTGAGTGTAGTATCGCTTGATAACTTCAGAAACATATCTGCATAAGTTCTTCTACCGGAAATCAGGAAAGAAGATTTACCTTTTTGTACAGGTCCTTCTACATTCAGTTTAGAAGATATCAGACCAATACCGCCACTTACATTATAGTCCTGATCATTACCATCATTCATTTTAATATCCAGTACAGAGGATAACCTGCCACCATATTGTGCAGGCATACCACCTTTATATACTGTTACATCCTTGATGGCATCTGAATTAAAAGTAGAAAAGAAACCTAGCAGGTGAGACGCATTATATACAGGAGCCTCATCCAGCAATATCAGATTCTGATCTGCAGCACCTCCACGAACAAAAAAACCGGCATTACCCTCCCCGGCAGATTTAATGCCTGGTAAAAGCTGTATTGCTTTCATTACATCCCTTTCGCCCAACAGCATCGGGATGTTCTTCATTTCTTTGGTTGTTAATTTCTCTATCCCCATCTGTGTGCCTTTGATACTTCTCCCCTGAGTAGTACCATTAATAACTACTTCATTCAGAGTACTGGAAGACTCTTCGAGTGCAAGATTGATGATAGTATCCCTGGTCAGCACAATATTTAGTGATGCAGTTTGCAGGCCCATTGAACTTATCTCAATAGTATGGGCTCCTTTAGGTAGGGTAAGGGAATAAAAGCCATATTCATTGGTAACGGTACCGGTGTTTTTACTCCGGACAGATGCCCCAATAAGGCTTTCTCCATTCTTACGGGCTTTCAAAGTACCACTGATGGTATGCTTTTGCTGGGCAAATGTGAACGTACCCGGTAGCAATAGCACTATCAACAGGATTAGTTTATTCATAGTATATCTGATTTGTTAAAGACTAAATTTATTTGTGCTTACAGTAACACCTTCCTGTAAATGTGATCTATTCGTTGGCTATGGCTATACGCTGTTGCTGGCCACTTGACAATTTGGAAGAAGGCTTTAACACCTGATCCTGTAAGCGCGGCAAAGTTAGTTTTTCACAAGCTCTTTCCTTTGTTTCTTTATAAGAATATTCTCTTAATCGTAATGCCGGCATCATCATAATGTTAAGATGGGTAAATCTTCTTTTAAGACGGATATCTCTGCGTAATATTGTAACTTTTATATTTTTTCTGACAATTCTTACTCCCATCGGGCATCAGGGCTGTTTATAACAAGTAATGCCCTAAAGATTTCTTCCATTATTCTCCGGTTATATCCTGTCTATACCTTCTGATAAGGATACAAAACTATTTTTTTGGCGGCCTGCCATTCCCGGAATTATAGCAAATGCACTAACTTTTATAGCAAACAGGGTCTAAGGCATAAAAGATTAGTATAATACATATCCACTTTTGTATAAAACAGCTATCTCTCCACTTTATATTTGTAGAAGCAGGTACTGCTGTGCGCAGCGGAAAGTTATGGGAAGACTATGATCTGAACAAACCAGCTTTAGGCAACACGAAACTTGAAACGTTTGCAAAGGAGTTTGCGGCTAAGTTTTAATCATTAGCAGGAGCTAATACTATTGGAGCTGCTCTCAAAGCTCCGTATTAGCTCCTGTAGTTTCTCCAACTGATCCAGTTCACGGCCGAAAGGGGTCATTAATGGTAAGGTTACAGACGATGACGTTTTGGATAGATTGTATTTAATAAAAGTAGCGGCAGTACCAGAAGGTCCAAGATCAATATAAAGGCAGGGCTGTTTACTTTCAAGAAACCTGACCATAACAGGAAAATTGGAATATGCACGCACAACTTCCCAAAAGTAATTATCAGGTATGACAGGCATGGGGTTACCTGTTATACCAGATATAAATCCTTTTTCAGGGGCCAGCAGGGAGATGCCCCCTGTATAGTAATCAAATCCATTCCGGCCACTGTCTATGAGTGGTGAATGGAAAGGATAGCTGACGGCTAAACGTAAATAGTTAATATCCTGCTTTTCCAGCAGCAACTGAAAACGATCAAGATCGGCGGCAGTACCTGATAATGTAAAGTGGCCAGGGAAATTATCAGCCGCCAGGTAAAGACCATGCTGCTGATAAAGGATTTTTAATGAGCTATCATGTTGATGAATAACAGCTATCATCCCTCCCTGCACATCATTTCTGACTATAGATCTGGCCTGCTCTATTGCCGCTTCTATTGCCATCCCGGCAGACCAGATTCCGCTGACTACTCCTGCGGCAAACTCTCCCAGGCTATTGCCGGATACAAAATCAGGTTGAATACCTATCTCTTTTAACACACAATACATAGCAATCTCTATTGCCACAATAGCCGGGTGTGTAATAAGCAAATCATCAAAGGGAGTACCTGTAAAATTATATAATTCATCCACCAGAGATCTTCCCAGCTGTTGCTGAACAAACAGATCACTTTGTAAAAGACTCTGCCTGAAAACAGGATTATGCTCAAAAAGCTGTCTTCCCATTCCACGGTAGTGACTCCCCTGACCGGAAAACAGGTATACTATCTTCATTTTATTTTCCACATCAGCAGATTTACTTCCCAAAAAGAGATTCGATCAACATGGGTACTTCCGGCTGTCTGAAAGTGATCTGATGCATAGCCAGCTCTTTTTCAATAATTCCGGGCAATATTGAATTGATGGTCTCATTTTTATGTGCCTTGAGCATCATGAGGGATAATCTTGTTTTTTCTGCAAGACAGAATGCCAGCTCTATAGCTTCCTTCAATACATCTGCTTTAGGTACTACTCTTAATGGAATACCACGTTCTTTCAATTCTGCCCCTCTGAAATTCCTGGCAGAAAATAACATTTCATTACCGATGGCTTCTCCCAGTTTTAATGGAACAATCATCGTGGCACCCATGCCCGGCGTAAAGCCGTATTTCATGAAATTAGTGGTGTAAATATTCTCTTTGCCAAGGATAGGAAAGTCTGCATATAAACCAAATACAAATCCGCCGCCGATACCATGTCCCTGCATTGCTGCAACAACGGGTAACTTACAATCCAGCGGCAGACTGGCAAAGTTGAGGTCATTGAATGTTATTTCGCCTTTACAGATCCGGAATAATTCACGTTGCGAACCTCCGCAACAAAAATAATTATCATAACCGGTAAGTACAACTACCTTATAAGTTGGATGTTCATCAATCTGTTTGAATACTTTGATTAAAGCTTCTATTAATTCTATTGAAAATACATTACGGGCTTCACGATCTTCCATTGTTACCTGGACAACATCATTTCCCAACTCTGTTAACCTTAAGACTTCTCCCATGGAAATTTTTCGTTTTTAATGAAGTTCTGAATATTTAGCTGCACCTTCTCAGAGCTTACCAGGGAAGTGATTTTATCAACAGCCAGTTGTTGCGTTTCTTCACTGATAATCCAGAGGGCAGACATATATTGTTTAAGCGACAGAATAGTGGCGGTATCCAGTCGTGTTAAACGCAACAGATTTTTCCTTACACTATCACTTATATTGGTAGTCAGTTCATCTGCCAGTCCAATCTGCCAGGCTCTCTCTGCCGTTACTCCCTGCGTGGTAAGGGTGAGCCACATCGCTTTCTGATAACCTATCCTCCTTATTAAAAAAGGCAATACGCAGGCTGGTAATAATCCGAATAGTGCCTCAGATAATCCAAAAGTAACTCCGGGATCAGCAATCACTATATCACTGGCTGCAACCAAACCAATTCCTCCAGCATTCACCTTACCTTCAACTTTAGCTATAATGACTTTAGAGCAACCGGAAAAATGTTTCAGTAAATTGTAGTAGCCATTAGGGTCATTCCCTACAATTGCTTCCGCCGAACCTTCGCTTGCAGCATTAAAGTCCATGCCTGTGCAGAAATGATCCGGCAGCCCTTCCAGCACCACCACTTTTACCTCTTCATCTGTTTCTACCAGTTGTAATACCTCCATCATTTCCTGCATCAACAGGGCATTCAGACTATTATTAGCTAGGGGTCTGTACATTTGAAGATATAATACCCCTTTCTGGGTACGTATTTTAATACAGCTGTATGTCTGTTCCATTAACTGCATCATTATACCCATTTATATATTCTGTGATAATTTTTGATCTCAGTAAAGATGAGACGGCCTTTGCCTTCCACATGACTGAATGCGCGGGGAAATTGAGAGGAATCTATTTTAAGATCCCTGGTTCCGAATTTTTGTTCTCCATTCGTTTCAAAGGTATGATGATACTCATCCATTGATAACATGTAACGATCATTCAGATGTTTGGTTAAATTAGATTCACGCAGTTTTTCCTGTGACTGTGCAGTAACAATACCGCTGTAAAATTCTGAAGAACAGCCGGAGCCATAAGAGAATAAGCCAACCCTTTTAGGCTTATCAAAATCTCCATTATCAATTGTACTTGCCAATGCAAGATGAGCTGTTGCCCCCATGATATTCCCTACCCGCTGACAATAAGCCAGTGATGGCTTTACTCTTCTGTTAAAGTCTGCTTCTATCTGCTCAGTAGCAGCCCGTTTAAACTTACGCATATTGGAGCGATGTGCTCCTTTTACCATTCCTCCAAATGGAGTGTGAAAAGCAAGGTATTCGAAAGTAGAAACATAGTCAGCTCCTTCTACTCTTTTCTGATATTCCCTGAATGCATTTTCACAACAATCCAGATAAGATAATAATGAAAGATCAGCATCTCCGGCTTCCTGATCCGGAACCGGCCTGCAGGTATCCATTACTTCATAACCGTAATAACCGTTGGCTCCTTTATCAACCTGGAAAATAACAGGATAATCACTGATGAGCATAGCTACTGCCCCAGAGCCGGTGCTGGGTTCAGCAAAAGAAGCTTCCATAGAACCATCTACAAGACTCATCCTGGAAATATCTGTACAGATAACCAATACTTTTCTTCCCGGAGAAACCTGGGCATAGATAAAGTTGAGCGCCATCTGAAAACCTGCCGTTCCGGAGTAGCAGGCATTCTTAATCTCTATTAAACGGCAATTCCTGTTCAATCCTAAATAATGATGGATATAGGTACTCATAGACTTTCCAAAGTCTATCCCTGATTCTGTGCAGGTGATCACCATATCGATACGATCTCTCTCTTCCTGTGAAAGTTTATCAATAATTGGCTTTGCAGCATTTACACCATTGGATATAGGGTCCTCATAAGGCATAGGCACCGTTTTTTCTACCATCAGCAGGTTCTCAAACCTGTCGATATTTAAATTCCTTACCTTCGCCAGTTCAACAACATTCAATGCTGCAGATCCGCAATAAATATTCATAGCCTCTATTCCAGCTTTCATAACTTTTATTTTATCTCTTAATAATAATGGATGTATTTATACCTCCGAAACCAAAGCTGTTATTAACAGCATAACTGATATCTGCAGAAACAGCCTTTTCTCTTACCCAATTAATCTGAGAGGAAATCGGATTTGTAAGGTTATTATTTACATGCAAAAAACCTTCCTTCATCTGGATAAGGCAGCTGATAGCCTCCACCAGCCCGGCAGCAGACAAAGCATGTCCAATTAAAGATTTGGTACTGTTGGCGCTTACGCCTTCCAATCCTACAGCCAGTAAGGCCGCTACTTCCGCTTTATCCCCTGCCAGAGAAGCGGTACCATGTGTATTTACATAATCAATCTGAGCAGCTGTAAGTCCGGCAGATTTCAATGCAGCTTTCATTGCCTTTTCCTCTCCGGCAGCAGCAGGTTCTGGTCCTCTGCTGGCATCCAGATTTGCGCCATAACCGGCAATGGTTCCATAAGCCTTTCTTTGTCTGTCAGCTGCATGCCGGGCAGATTCAAGTATCAGACAACCGGCAGATTGTCCATATACAAAACCGGCATGCCCGGTGTCAAATGGCCGGCAAATCTGTTCGGGAAACTGCCCCTCATTTATAACGGCCATTGCACCTAATGCGGTAAATCCCTGCCATTCATAAATGGATAATTCCATGAAGGGGGCTACAACTAATACGATATCATATTCTCCACTGCCAATCAGCCGGCAGCCCTGAATAATACCCATATTACCACTGGCAGAGGCGGCACTGATAGCATGACCTTCTCCGGAGATCTTTAGTATAGCAGAGATAGCACTCATGCAGTCTGTATCAAAGAAATTGAATCCATAATTCGGATTCATGAATTGCAATTTCTCTCTGCATTTATCCCGTACCACTTCCAGTGAAGCCTGTTGCGTATTACTGCCCGCCGATACAATAGCTATTCTGTCCGGGCTGATGCCTGCATCCGCCAAACCTGCATCTGCCCACGCTTCCAGCGCACAATACACTCCTGCAGATGCACTCCCGGAAATATGCCGCAGACCCTTTGCTTTATCAATCAGTGTTTTATCAAGATTGAGTTCATCAAGTGAAAAATTCTCCATTCCTTTCGCCACAGGAAATCTGAATAAACGGTTGCCCTGTTCAAATGTGGCTATTGAGAAACTGGTTGTTCCTTCCCTTAAAGCATCTGTATAACGGCTCACTCCTATACCAACGGGCGTAATCACCCCCATGCCGGTTACCTGCACCTCATTACCTTCTTTCATCGCTGCTGCTTTTGAATAATCAGATCTGCCAGTTCATTAACGGTCTGTGCACTTACAAATTCAATGCGGGAAACTTCAAGATCCAGCCGCTCCAGCGTGAGCATGATCAATTCTGCACGGTCGATAGAATTTGCTCCCATGTCTACAAAAGTTTCATCCAGTGAAACGGATCCTTCTGATAGTTCCGGAATAATTTCTACCAGGTTTCCGACAATCAGTTTTACAATTTGTTCTTTCATATGGTTCTATTTTTTACGCGTTAATAATAGCAAGCATTCCTTTTAATAATTGTGCAGTATCTTCCATCATCTTTATACCAATTTCATCCACATGACGGTTGCGCCAGTTTTCCAGGGCAGTCCCTTTAACCCATTGGTTAAAAGCGCCTAATGCAGGACCGGTATGCACCTGAAAATCCACTTTATTTTCTATATTACCATCAAACGCAAGCCTGCCGCTATAACCAAAGTACCAACGGAAAACCAATGCCATCTTAATTCTTCCCTGCTGTTCCGCTTTGATAATCTCAGCATTTTCACCTTTACTGTTATAATACTTTTTCGTTTCCTCCCATATCTCGGCAAGGCTCCTTTTGAAATAATTCTTTTCCAGTTGCTGAATAACTTTTTCAGGAATTTCTTCTAAAGAATTATACTGATTATAAAGGGCATATAATTTATTGGCTCTCACAGGAAACAATACTCCTTTCTTCAACACCTGAATCTTTGCTCCAATCTCAAACATATCACCCGCAGGTGCATAATCAGTATCCTGCACATTCATATCCTGCAGTATATCTTTTACAGCATCACTTGTACCTGCTTCTACCGTGCACTGATTGATAGAACCGGAAAGAATAAAATCTGCCCCCATTACATAAGCACAGGCGGCTGCCTGTGGTGTACCAATTCCTCCTGCCAAACCAACCCTGATCTTATAACTATATTCTTTTTCAATTTCTTTTCTCAGCTGTTGAATGGCAGGTAACAACACCAGTGCAATTCCACCATCTGTATGTCCACCGGAATCAGCCTCCACACAGATATCATGACTAACAGGCACAAGCCGGGCAAGCACAGACTGTTCTTCTGTAATTTGTCCATCATCCAGTAATCTCTTCACCAGTTTTTCCGGCGCAGGACGCATAAATACTTCCGCTACTTCCGGTCTTGAAATTTTGGCGAGTATCTTATGATCACAGATCACTTCACCATTGATTCCTTTTCTCAACCCTTTCAGCCGGAACAGCACCAACGCAACTGTAATCTGCATAAATGCCGATGCCTCTATATTTTTGATTCCATACTCCATGAACAGTTGAATCGTTTTCAATTCAAAAGAAGGATCATTCAGATTATGAAGCATATTCATTCCATATGGCTGACCGTTTTTCAACTGTGCCTGAATTTCCCGGATATTCTTTTCTATCTCTGAAAGAGACAATCCTCCTGTACCCAGAAAGGACATCATGCCGGCATTTCCCATGCGGATCACCAGCTGGCTGGAAGCAATTCCTCTATACATCGCGCCCGCGAGATAAGTATATTTTATACCATAATCTTCCCGGAACATTTTATTACCCAGGCGCATTGCCAGCGGTACAGTATTATCATTCACAGGTGCAGCCTTTTCTTCAACAATAGGGGTACAACTACCTGCAATCTCATTTACCATTTTAGTAAGAATCACACTCCCGGTTTCATCATAAGCGGTTACACCTTTTCCCATCAGAAAACGTATCGTATCTGTCCATTGAACGGCACTTGAGATCTGTACACTCAGCAAGGATGCTATCTGATCATTTTCGTATGGCCTTGCCGTTACGTTTGAGATTACCGGAAGCTGTAAAGGAGAAAATGCAAAATCTTTCAGGAAAACGGCAAATTCTGCAGCAGCAGATTCCATATACCTGGAGTGAAAAGGGGCACTTACAAATAACGGAATAATCTTAATCCCACGGCTATCAAAATCCTTTACCACTTTATTAATATCGGCTTGCTGACCAGAGATCACCACTTGTGTGGGTGTATTATAATTCGCTACGTCAATGCCGGTGTATCCACCATCCGATAACATTTTCTTCAGGGTTTCTACAGTACATCCCAGAATAGCAGCCATACCTCCTCCCGATGCGGCAGCCATCAGTGCGCCTCTTTTCTGCACCAGCTTAAGGCCTGTTTCAAAATCAAATGCACCTGCTGCTAAAAGCGCATTATACTCTCCCAGACTATGTCCTGCCAGGTAAGCTGCATCATTATTACGATGCTGATTATAATATTGCAAAGCATTCACCACAAATAATGCAGGCTGTGTATAAGCGGTATTACCCAGCTTACGTTCCGGGTCTTTTACACAAAGTTCTTCCAGATCATATCCTAACAAAGCGGAAGCCTGCTCCGTTTCCCTGCTGAATAATTTAAATAACTCCTTACCCATTCCTTTATACTGTGATCCCTGCCCGGGAAACATAATAGCTTTCATATACCTGATGACTTTAGTGAATTTATAGTTTTGCAATCCATGATGAGCACCAGGGTTCGTTGATCATTGAGAAATGATCTCCCGCTGATGAAACCATCGTGACTTTATTAAAATAATTATACCAGCTGGTATCCCCATTCTGTTCCCATTTTCCTCCAAGCAATTGTGAGTTATCCGCTTTTACAAAGCGTAATGGCTGATCCAGTTGTATATCAGGTGTATAATGAGCTGACAGTGATGTATTATACACTTCCCACATATTCAGAATCATCTGTGCAGGTAATACATTCACTATACTGCAGATGAAAGGCAAACGCTCTAACACCGGCCTGGCAGTCATTGTAGCACACAATTGTTCAATGGCTTTTTCATCCGTGGAAATACCACTGAAACTAATCAGACCTTTGAAGTATAATACCATCCGAACAATCTCTTCTTCATCTGAAAGCGTAAGCGGATTAGTATAACAATCCAGCAGTGTTACCATATCAACACTCCCGATGTGTTTAAGCATTTCATAAATAACAATTCCCGCATAACTGTGCCCCATCAGTTGGATCTTTCCATTAACAGGTACCTGCGCCATAAGGCTAATGTTATGTTGTGCCATCTCCTCTATAGTCTTATAAGCAGGTGCATCTCCATACATTCCTTTCATCTGCAAACCATACACAGCACCGCTTCCCGGCAACTGTGCAGATAAATTAAGATATGCTTCAGTTGCCCCAAGTGCTCCCGGTATAATAAAAGTGACAGACTCATGATGACCTTCGCGGAGTAAAATAATGTGAGGATCCCTGTCAGATATAACAGTTACTCCCTGTTGCCTTTCTTTGATCAGCAATTTCATTTGTGAGATTGTATTACGCTTCATAATATCTATGAGTTGTAATGCAATTCCTTCAAATTGCCTGTTAATTCTATCTGCCAGCTGTATCATCAATAATGAATTACCTCCCAGTTCGAAAAAGTCATCCGTTACCCCAACTTTTTCTGCACGTAAAAGTTCCTGCCAGATAAGAGCCAGTTCTTTTTCTATTTCATCCTGAGGTTCAACATACCTGTTTACGTTCAGTGAATGCTGATCAGTTGCCGGTAATAAACTCCTGTCCACTTTTCCATTTTCCGTAAGTGTGATTGCGTTGATGGGAATGATCATGGATGGAACCATATATTCGGGCAAATAACATTTTAAATATTCCCGTATAGCCTCTTTATCAAATTCATGTTCAGGAACTACATAACAAGCCAGTCGTTTATTACGGTTGCCATCATCAATGGCCAGCACTACACATTCGCGTACCAGCGGCGATTGTTGCAATAATGTTTCGATCTCTCCTAATTCAACCCTGTATCCATTAATTTTAACCTGACCGTCCTGCCTGCCAAGAAACACGATATATCCGTCAGGATGTTGAAATCCGCGATCTCCGGTTCTATACAATGGCTGATTGAGCAAAGGATGATACATAAAACTTGCAGCCGTTTTTTCCGGGTCCTTATGATATCCCTTTGCAACACCAATACCCCCGATGTAAATATCTCCGGGTACATTCAGCGGAGCCGGAGACAGGCTGCTATCAAGAACATACATGGACTGATTACCTAACGGATATCCATATGGGATACTTTTCCAGGAAGGATCTACTTTATCTACCGGATAATAAATAGACCATATTGAACCCTCTGTGGCACCACCAAGACTGATCACCTTACTGCCAGGATTTAATCTGCGTATCCTATCCGGCAGATCAAGTGGAATCCAGTCTCCACTCATAAAATATAAACGCAAACCGGACAGATCATTTCCTCCTTTTGCCTCCTGATGATCTATTAATAATTTCACCAGTTGAGGAACGGAATTCCATATGGTTACTCCCGCATCGGCAACATAACGTGACCATGCAGCCGGCGTATATCTTTCACTTTCAGCAGGCAGCACCAGTGTTGCACCACATGCAAAAGTGCCGAAGATATCATATACAGACAGGTCAAAATTGAGATCTGAAATACCAAAAATCTTATCGTTTGCCGTGATCCCAAAACGTGCATTCATATCATATAACGTATTCACAGCACCCCGGTGATCAATCATAACACCTTTGGGTTTACCTGTAGAACCTGAAGTAAAAATGATATAAGCCAATGCTGTATCCTGCGTTCTGACAGGTACATATTTCAACTTCTCTCCGGCAAACACCTTTTCATCCAGCAGGATCAATTTAACACCGGGTGGACAATCCACCTTCTCCATATACTCTTCCTGCACTAAAACAAACTGCGATTCTGTTTGTATAATCAATTCATTTAACCTTGCAACAGGGAGATTACCTTTAACAGGAATATAGTGCCCGCCGGCCATTAAAATGCCCAGCACGCCCCATATTTGTTCCAGACTTTTATGTGAAACAATGGATACCGGTGCATTTAATGGGAGCCCTGCCTTTTTAAGATAATTAGCTAAGCGGCAGGCCTTATTATGTAATTGCCTGTAAGAGATCTTTTCTCCGTTATATACTACCGCAATATGGTCAGGTGTTTTTTCTACCTGCTCATCAAATAAACTGGTGAGTGTTTTATGCTGGGGATAAACAACCGCTGTATTATTCCTTTCTACCAACAGATGATGCCACTCTTTTTCCGGTAGCATCCGGTAATCCTTCAATGCTCCTGTTGGTTCTGACAATATACCGGTAAGCAATTCATGGAAATATTGAAGATGCCGGTGGATAGCAGTAGAGGTAAATGCACCCTGGTTATATTTAAGTAAAATAACCAGTTCATCGCGCAGATCATGTACCTCCATTGCATATACGAATGCAGTTTCCTGGTAAGGTTCATCCAGTAGTTCAACATCGGGGTGAACATTCAGTACGGTATCAAAGATATTCAGATAGGAATAACATACCCCAAACAACTGCTCATCCCCATATCGCTGACTCAGATTCAAAGCTGCAACCAGCCGTGGAAAAGGATAGGCTACATGATCTATACTGCTGATGAATGCCTGTTTCATTTCTTTCACCAGTTCATCAAAATGCATAGCAGGCCGGATTTTTGTCCGGCTTACCATCATGTTCACATAATAACCGATACTGCGCTCATGCTCTTTTTTAGGTCTTCCTGCCGTAGGGCTCAGCGTTAGAATATCTTCATTCCCACTCAACCTATAAAGCAATACATTAAAAATGCCCTGCAATAAAATAGAAGAATTGATATTTAATTCTTTTGATCTTTTTTTAAGTAATATCAGTTCTTCCTTTCCCAGCTGAAGCCTTTCACTGCCAATTCTTCTGTCGGGCGCATCCTTTACAGGATATAGATCATAGGGTAAGGATAACAACGGCAGGTTCCCCGCCAGCATAGATTGCCAGTATGCAGCACTTTGGTTTCCCTCCCTGCTTCGCAGATATGCCTGTTCCCATGCAGAGAAATCAAAACAGGCCATATCAGGTGTTAATGGCTGAATTGCAATACCTTTTTCCAGGCTCTTATACTTATCAAAAAATGAAGAATGGAATAAGGTAGCGGAGATACCGTCAAATATAATATGATGAATAACAAAAAGAATATACGTTTTGTCCATTGACTGATCATACCTTGTATACGCTCTTACCAAAAGGTCCCGCTCTAAATTAAAAGGTATTCTCAACCACTGCTGAAACATTGTTTTTATATCCTGTGTTTCGCCCAGTGTTGCATGATCATAAGATAAAGATGTTAGCTCTTTTTTTATTTTATACGTCAGCACACCCGTCTGCGCATCACGAACAATATTAGTGTTCAACACGGGATATTCCTTCAATAACAACGAGAGGGCTTCCCGGAAATTTTCAGGCGACACTTTTCCTGACAGCGTAAATGCAACAGGTACATTGTAACTCGTATTACCGGGTTCCAGTTGTTGAATAAACCACAACCCCTGCTGCCCTTCGGACAAAGGATATACGGGGAAAGCATGATCTTTCTTATTGTTCCATGCCCCCTCCAGCAAATCAAAGAAGGCTCCGAAATTATCTGCACCAAATACCTGCCCTATTCTTATATCCAGCTCAAGGGTTTCATTAACTTCCCGGATAAAACGAATCACTTTTACCGAATCAAAATTATAATCTACTGGAGATAAAGTCCTGTCAATGTCTGTTAGCTCTATATCAAATATTGTTTTTACAAGCGCTGATAATTGAGCCTGATACCCTGGTGATGTGGCAACAGTATCCGTTACCGGTATGTCTGTAACTTCCGGTTGTTTAACCAGATCCGGGATACTACCATTCGCTGATTTGTATTCTTCCAGGATGATGTGTGCATTCACACCTCCTACTGCATAACTATTCAATGCAGCCCTCCGGGGATAACTACCATTTTTCCAGTATACAGCGTCCTGCTCCAGTAACATTGCATGCCCGGGATCCAGTTCTTTATTAACAGCTGTCAATCCTGGAATGCCCGGGATTGTTTTATGCTGAAACGCCTTTATTACCTTAATCAGAGAAGCCATTCCTGAAGCCAGTTCGGGATGCCCTACAGTAGGTTTCACGCTGCTGATCCGCCATTTCTTATCCGGATTAGTGCTTAATTCACTATATGCGTTACTGATAGCACCTACTTCAATAGCATCAGCCATACGGTTTGCAATACCATGTGCTTCTACATAATCAATAGTTGCCGGGTTAACTCCTGAGTTAGCAAAACTTCTGCTGATCGCTTCTTTAATACCTTTAGCGCTGGGGGCTTCAAGTGAAAATCCTCTTCCATCATGATATACCGCACTTCCTTTTATAATGGCAAGAACATGTTTATTATCTTTCTTTGCCTGTTGCAGGGATGTTATGATCAATACTCCGGCACCTTCGCTCCTTACAAATCCGGCACCATTATCACAAAAACTTCTTGTCAGCTCATCAGGGCTTAACAAGTCCGATAATCCTATAATGGCGTTACCCTTGTAATCTTTTTCAGATACCACATTCACACCACCTATAATAGCCTGTTCACACTCACCTAAACGAATACTTTGCAATGCTCTGTGCAATGCTACGTATACGCTTGTACAGTAGGTGTTGATCATTTCACTGGGGCCCTTAAGATTCAGCTGGAAGGAAATTTTGTTAGGGATCAGGTAAGCCATATGACTGTCATGGCGCAAACGATCCAGATCAGCGTCATCCAGAAATACCTGTTGTGCACCGATAAATACTCCTGTAGTAAGCGCACACAGACCAGTGCCTGTAATATTATAAGTGTGCATTGCCTGTCCCAGCGCACTAAAGATCAGTTGCTGCTGACGGCTCATGAGCATAAATGCCTCAGGGGTTATGCCCAGCTTTTCTTTATAGATGTCCTGATAAGTAGCAGAGACTGCTCCATATTGGAAGGATGTTCCAATGGGAGCCCCTTTCATAGATGCGCCTGTTTTTACCTTATTCCAGAGTTCATCCGGATGTTCAGCTTCTGCAAAAAGTCCTCCCAACGCCACAATGGCCATATCACTGTTATCTGTTATTACCTGCTCTTCAGGGCTTGCAAATCGTACAGGTGTTTCAGTTATTATATCAGGCACCTGATTACTGCCCGATTCAACCGCCCTTGCTGCTAACGACAGGATATCCGGATAATTAAAAACATCTATCACTACCAGGGCTGTATGTAAACGTTCATTAATCCTGTTTACCAGTTTAACAGCCACGATAGAATCCATCCCATATTGCTGAAAGGGTGTATCTTCTTCTATTCTATCTAAGGGGAGTTTTAATTCATCTGCTAATATTTCCCGGATCATTCCTACTGCAGCCAGCTGTTGTTCATCCTGCTCGTCTTTATTCCCTGCAGGTATTGTTCCTTTTCCTGGTTTGCTATTGAAACTTTCAGCCGTTATACCGGCTTTTCCATAAGCCACAATGCCCTGTTGAAAAGTACTTTCCAGTAAAATATCAAAAGCCAGGAGGCCCTGCTGAACTGGTAGCGGCAGGATACCCCATCTGTGTTCCATTTGCTGCTCATATGCAGCGTCTACCTGCATACCTCCGTCCTTCCATAAAGGCCAGTTAATGCTCAACGTTTTACCCTTCCGTTTTCCCTTTGTTCTTTTTTCCTCACGGGAAAAAGCAAAATTATCCAGCCAGGCATTGGCCGCAGCATAATCCGCCTGACCAATATTTCCTATTACACCTGCTACCGAAGAAAAAACCACCATGAAATCCAGCGCGTCATCTTTTGTTACTTCATCCAGATTGGAAGCACCTGCAATTTTAGGTGCTAATACCTCACTGATCTCTGCGTTGGTTTTATTTATAATAAAGCTATCACGTGTGGTACCTGCACTATGGATAATACCATCCAGCTGGTTGTAATTCTTTCTGATAGTATTGATCAGTGCCTCTACTGCTGCTTTATCTGTAATATCACAGGAATAGTATTCAGTATTGGGTATTTTAGCCAGTGCTGCCAGCTTCTCTTCTGTAAGCCTGCTCCTTCCTGTAAGTATGATACGTGTGTTTGGAATGCGGCTGATATGAGCAGCGAAAATCAATCCAAGTCCGCCGGCACCACCTGTTATCAGGTATACCCCTCCTTCTTTTATCTTCACACCTTTTGCAGCAGTACTGTTTGCCGGAATTGCCTGAAGTGTTTTCACTTCCCGTATTCCATTCCTGTAACGGACTTCTCTGTCGGGCGACTGCAATTCCGCTTCCAGTATATTTACCAGTTCTCCAAGGTGAGCTACAGATAAATTTTCCACACCAACAACCGTTCCCGTTACTGATGCAAACTCCTGCGTTGCAGTATTCAGTAAACCCGTAATGAATCCGTATTCAGCGTACTCTGTTGTGTTGCAGACAACCAATATCCGGGTAGCACGTTTGCTCATTAAAAGCGCCTTCACCTTTTCCATCACGCTAACAAAATATATTTCCGCACTACCTTCTGCCAATACATCCACTTCAACTCCCATCATGGCCTGTAGTTTATCTGATAGTCCTATGGGAGCCCCTACCAGCAATACCAATGATGATGCAGCATTATCTGTAGCTGTTATTTCACGTGCCTGCCAATTATTCCCAAACATGTGAGTAACGGCCATGCCTGTATTATCCGCAGGCAGACTTACAAAATCTCTGAAGGATAACAGCACTTCTCCTGAAACATCCAGCAAATCAATATCATAACGGCCACTCATTCGGCCTGCCGGGCCCTCCGGTCTTCTCACATAACACCAGCAGGTATCCGTCAGCTCTTTGTAAATAGCTATTTCCTTTATACCAAAAGGAAGTAACAATGCCTGCGACCCCTGTGATAAACTAAGTCCGGCACATGTTTGTAATGCAGAATCAAGGATACCAGGTGTTAATACATATCCTTCTTCCCTTGACAATGATATCCTGGATAATACTTCTTTATCACTGTACCAAAGTCGCTCTATGCCCTGAAAACTACGACCATGCTCTATCCCGCTGCTACGCAGTAATTCATACAATTGCAGACCGCTTACAGACTCCTGCAGACGGGTACGGATGGCCATAATATCCTGTGCAGCAGGAACATTTTGAACACCAGTACTCAATGTGCCTTTACTATGCACCACTTTAGTTCCTTTATTGCGGGTATATATTTCATAACCTGTATCACTACCCGATGGGAATAACCCGGTAAATACACTTTCAGGAGTACCATTTACATGTAAAGGACGTAACCATGTAATATCTTTTATCAGTGTAACAGGAGCCCCGATGGAATATTTTCCTGCAGCCCTCGCCAACTCGAGATATGCTACACCTGGAAATATCTTTTCTGCTCTCACTTTATGATCATGCAGGAAAGATTCTTTACCTGAATAAATACTGGTAAACTGCTGCTCCTTTAGTGTGGAAGTATTTTCATGCAATAAAGGATGAAGTTTATTAACATCCCCTGTAGCAGCCATCTGCACAGCTGCCGGTATCCAGTAGCTTTCTTTTGCAAAAGGATAACCAGGCAAACTGATTCTATGAGGAGTATGATCAGGGTATAACAATGTCCAGTCTACCGCTACGCCCCTTACCCATAATTGGGCCAGTGAGGAAAGCTGTTGATTTTTCAATGCAGAGATCACTTCATTTTCCAACAGTTGGTCTGCCCGGTATTTTCTAACATTGCCGGTAAACAGCCCGGCTGTTTTATTCTGCAGGTAACTATCCAATTGAACCAACAGTTCATTCCGGTCTTTTGCAATGATTCCCAACCGCTCTTCCAGCGCAGCTCTGCCAATTTGTAAAGTATATGCAAGGGCAGCAGGCGATACAACAGGATTGCTGTGTAAATAATCACGCAACCGCTCCACCTGTTCCTGTAGCCTGTTTTTATCTTTCGCAGACAATACAACTAACACCGGTTTCGTACTCCCGGCATTCATTGTTTCCGAAGTATTGAACTCTTCAATCACCACATGGGCATTGGTTCCGCTAAAACCAAAACTACTGATCGCAGCCTTTCTTGGCATCCCATTTATTGTTTGCCAGTCCTTTAAGGAGGTATTTACATAAAACGGAGTATTGCTAAGATCCAGATGTTCATTAAGCAACTGATAGTTAAGCGTAGGCGGTAACTGGCGATTCCGGAGAGATAACAATACTTTAATCACAGCTGCTATACCGGATGCGGTAAGTGTATGTCCTATATTACTTTTCACACTTCCAATTCCACAATAACCAACGTTGTCATTACCCGGACTAAAAGATGCTATCAGTGCTTTTACTTCTATTGGATCCCCCAGTTTTGTGCCGGTACCATGCGCTTCTACATAATTGATAGATGCAGGATCAATTCCAAACTTTTCATAAACACCCCGTTCAAGTATTACCTGGGCATCTTTGCTGGGCGCAGTAATTCCATTTGTAGCACCATCCTGATTTACACCCCAGCCTTTTATTACACCGTAAATATGATCACCATCAGCCACTGCCTCATCCAGCCTTTTAAGAATCACAACACCAACACCTTCTGCAGGTACAAATCCATTGGCACGGTTGTCAAACGTATAACATTTTCCATCCGGACTAAGCATACCAGCTTTACTTGCCATGATATGCATTACCGGAGTAGAGAGTACACTTACTCCGCCAGCAATAGCCATATCACTATTACGCATTACAAGGCTGTCACATGCCTGTGCTAATGCCACCAATGCACTTGAGCAGGCAGTATCAATAGATACACAAGGACCTTTCAGATTCAACAGATAAGAGATACGGGCACTTAAAATAGAACTACTTCCTCCCGTCATAACATGCGCATCCAGGTTATCATATGCCAGTTGCTGACCAGTATGATAATCGCCGGTGGTAACACCTGTAAATACACCACAACGTTTGTTAGCCAGTCCTTTTGGATCATACCCTGCATCTTCAATCGCCTTCCAGCATTCTTCCAGGAATATCCTTTGCTGGGGGTCCATCATTTCGGCTTCCTTTGGAGAGATATTAAAAAATAAGGGATCGAACTTATCGATATCTTCCAGTACGCCCATCCACTTACAATAGGCTTTACCTTTTGCACTTGTATCTTCACTGTAATAAGATGATTGCGGCCAGCGTGTGTCAGGAATTTCCGTCACACTATTTTTACCTGCTTTCAGATTCTCCCAAAAAGCAGTGGTATCCGGAGCTCCCGGCATTCTTGCAGCCATTCCCACTACTGCAATATCAGCGTAGTCAATATGTTTTGCCGTTGCAGGCACCGCATGACTCACAGCTGTCCTGGAGCTTTTAAAAGAGTGCGCATTCCGTTGCTGTGCCTGTAAACGTTGTTTCAGTTTCCCACTCAGATCATCGATTGTAGTTGCAGTATGACTGATGATCACCTTCCCGATATGTGCGCCTGTTTCTACAAACGCCATTGCCTCTCCAATAGCAGATAATGGATAGATCCGGCTTACTACCGGGTACACTGCACCCGATTCAATCATCTCCACCATAGTAGTTAATGCTTCCTTCACAGTATACATACCGTTACTGCCAGAAAGGAACAATCTTCTGAGATCAATACTCTTGATCTCCTGGTTATCGGTTAAGCGGGACAAATCAAGTTTACTACTTGTTTTCAGCCCCTGCACCGCCAGTTCCGCATAACGTCCGCCGGAAGCTAACAGGTTAAGTCCCGTCTGAATCATACTTCCGGATAACATATTTAATACAACATCAAAACCTTTGCCCTGTGTATGCTGACGCATATCCTGTTCAAACGTTTCCCGTTTGTAGTTTCCTGCATGATACACCCCAACATCCCGCAGAAATGCCATCTTCTCCTCTCTACCGGAAGAACCATAACTGATTGCCCCCAGCAGATTTGCCAGTTGTAAGGCCATAAGCCCACAGCCACCCGCCGCTGTCTGTATCAGCAGTTTTTCGTTTTCTTTTAACCCTGCGTGTTGCAAAGCATAATATGTTGTAATGAAAACAACCGGTAAACTACAGGCTTCTTCAAAAGAAATATTCGCGGGCTTTTTCACAACAAGTTCTGCCGGTACATTCACATAACTGCAATGCCCTCCCATATTTTTACCTGTCAGTGCAATCACGTTAATCCCGGTTTCAATACCGGCTACATCCTTACCCACCTTCATAACAGTTCCGGATACTTCAAAACCCGGGATAAAAGGATAAGGAGGAATAGTAGGATAAAACCCTTTTATACACATGATATCCGGAAAGTTGATGCTGGAAGCCATCACCTTTATCTGTACTTCTCCTGCTGCAGGATCGGGAATAAATACCTGTTGCAAAGATGTCATATTGATATCCTGTACTCCGTTTACCAGGTACCCGAGCGCATTACCATTTTTTATAACAGGCGCAGGTTTACTTTCTGCAACAGGGGCAGTTGCCATCTGTTTTAAGGGAACCGCATTCTTTTCTTTTGCGGATGTACCTGTTAACTGTTTCAGCACAAAGTCTGTCAATGCAGCTACTGATGGATGATCATACAGGTCTGTTGCAGACATATTAATCCCGAATGATTTGTTGATGGCTCTTACATATTCTACTCCGGTAATAGAATCCAGTCCGTAATCAATAAATTTCCGGTCCATCTGTATTTCCTCGTCGAGATACAATGCTTCCTGTAGCAGTAAAGCCAGCTGTGGCCCTACTTCCTGTTTCATCAATGACGGCAAAACAGGAGACACTTCAAGAACATCTGCTACTTCCTCTTCAGCAATGTCCGGCAGATATGATGTTTTCACCAATGGCTCAACGTGGTTCTCTGTAACTGCTGCTGTTGTCTGATATTGCAGTACAAATTCCGTTAAACGCGTAACAGTTGGATGATCATACAGATCTGTTGCAGACAGATTTATCCCAAATGCCTTATTGATACTTTTAACATACTCCACCGCTGTAATGGAATCAAGTCCATAATCATTGAACTTCGTTTCCGTACCAATTTCTTCTTCCAGATATAGTGATTCCTTTAAAAGGTCTGCGAGTGTATTCCGTACTTCAGCAGCTGATAATTTATCAGAAAGTGTAGCCGTAATAGTTTTATTCATTGTAATGACGGGTAATGGTAATGGAGCAGGTACTATGAAAGGTTCAGGAATATTCACCACCTGCTGCTGCCAGATATTTTCAAGGACGATCTTTGTTTCAGGTTTATTTTCAGGACTGAACAAATCATCTTCCAGCTTTATCTTTCCTGTTGACAATGCAGGCGGAGCAATGATCACTTCCGGAGCCGGAGGCGCAATAGCAGTATGAACAGGAGTAACCGGCTGTTTTGTATGATTATCAAACCAATAACGGTTCCTTTCAAAAGCATAACCCGGTAAACTAATCTTACGCGGATGCGGGCCCGTATAAATGAGATTCCAGTCCAGCGTTACGCCTGCACACCATAAATCCGGCAGGGCTTCATAATGACCTTCATTTATAAGTTTGCTCACCAGTTCTGCTCCCAGCATTCCCTGTAATAATTGCAATTGCTTTTTACCTGAGGTTACATTTCCCCTGGTCATACCTTCATTTCCCTGAAGATATTCCCTGAGATATTCCTGTAACTGCTCCACACTATTTACCGTAACGCTCAGTCGTTCCTCCATGGCTACACGTCCCACTTGCAATGTATAAGCCATATCATACAGATTGGTATCAGGATGATTGTTCAGGTACCGGGATAGCTGCGCCACCTGCTCCTTCAGACTTGATTCATTACGGGCAGATAATACAATTATTGCGGGCACCTCCATCGTGTTATCTGCTGAAACAGGTGGCTGATATTCTTCAATAATCACGTGTGCATTAGCGCCACCAAATCCAAAACTACTGATACCGGCTATACGGGGTTTATTATGAACCGTATTCCAGGATGTTGTTTCCTGTTGCAGGTAAAAAGGACTGCCTTCCAGTTTAAGATAACTATTGGGTGTTTTTAAATGAGGATTTCCTGGTAATACCTGATGTTGCAATGCAAGTAATACTTTCATCACACCTGCTATTCCGGCAGCTGCTTCCAGATGTCCGATATTAGACTTTACACTTCCTAAAGCACAATAGGGGCTTTCCGGTTGCGGCAGTTTATGATCTTTATATAATTCCTTAAATGCCAGCTTCAGTGCTTCTGTTTCAATAGGATCCCCTAACGGAGTACCAGTGCCATGCGTTTCAATATAACTTACATCACGCGGATCTACTCCTGCATTCCTGTATGCTTTCAGCAATAGTTCTTTCTGAGCTACCGGGTTAGGAGAAGTAAGGGTATTGGCTTTACCTCCATGATTTTCCGCAGTACCGCGGATCACTCCGTAAATATGATCCCCGTCTTCAATAGCTTTATCCAGTGATTTTAAAATAATGATACCTACACCTTCTCCTCTAACATATCCATTTGCATCCTGATCAAATGTTTTACAACGACCATCCGGGCTCAACATTCCTGCCTGTGTAAGTGGCAATAATGTTTCAGGAACCAGATCCAGACTTACTCCACCTGCAATCACAATTTCACAGTTTCCATAACTGATCTGTTCCACAGCCCTGTGAATAGCTACCAGGGAACTGGAACAGGCAGTATCTACCGGCTGACTGGGGCCATGTAAATTAAAGAGATACGAGATACGGTTAGCCAGTATAGAATGTGAAATACCTGTAGCCAGTAATGCTTCATGCGTTAAATGATGATGCTGTACCAGCGAAGCATAATCATTAAAATAAGCACCTATGAATACACCGGTATCTGAGCCCGACAATTCTTTTATATTAATACCAGCATCTTCCAGCGCATGATATACTGCTTCCAGTGTGATCCTTTGCTGAGGATCCATCAACGTAGCTTCCTTGGGCGAAATACTGAAGAATAGTGGATCAAAACTATCTATGTTATCTATAAATCCACCCCATCTTGCCCTTGTTTTAGATTTATCCTGCTGTGGATCGCCATCATATTTTTTCCAGTCCCACCTGTTAGCCGGAACTTCCACAACCAGGTCCCTATTAGCTTCCAAATGCTTCCAGAATGTTTCCAGATCTGCAGATCCGGGGAAACGTCCATTCATTCCTATCACAGCTACAGCCTTTCGTGAAGACTGCGATTGAGCAACAACAGGCTGCCTGCGTACCACCTGAGGATGGACTTCATTCAATACCTGTCTGCCTGCGGATGTATGCCTGCGCTCTGCATTTTCGCTATGTTCTTCCACAAGGAATGCAGCAAGATCTGCTACAGTAGGATAATTATAAAATACAGTAGGCGTTAATTCCAGTTCGTAATATTCATTCAGCCGGGCTGTGAATTTCGTTAGCAGGATAGAGTCTAACCCATAACTGCCCAACTCTTCATCCGGTTTAATACTGCTTACAGGCAGCTTCAGTAACTGCCCCACCATCTCCTGTAACTTCTGTGCCGTTTTCCCCTGTAGTATGGTTCTATCAATGCCTGTCTTTTCTTTCTTTGAACGCGTAAATGATTTTATTAAGCGTTCCTCCTGCCCATACAATACAATGATCTGCTGATGCGCCAGTTCCAATATTTTCTCAAAAGCCAGCATCCCTTTTTCAACCGGCAGCGATTTAAGTCCCCATACACGTTCCATCCAGCTATCGCTGTCCTGGTGATACATTCCCCCTTCTTTCCATACCGGCCAGTTAATGCTAATGGTCCGTCCTTTTTTCAAACCAGCAGCAACTTCCATATTACGCTGCTGTGCATATATATTCAGCCAGGCATTAGCGATGGCATAATGTGATTGCTCTATTCCTAATACACCATCCAGCGTACCTGAAACTGAAGAAAAATAAGTAACAAAATCAAGCGGTTCATCCTTAGTGGCCTCATCCAGATTAACCGTTCCCGTTATCTTAGGCAGCAACACAGGAGAAGTTATCAGATCATCAATATGAGTTAGTACGGAACTACTGAAAGAAGGTGATACGCCTGCTGCATGAATAATTCCATTTAAAGAACCGTATTCTCTTTTAATCATGCTGATCAACGCTGTCACATCCTCCTTATTACTCACATCGCATGGATAATAAACAGCGCCGGGTATAGCATTTATCCAGGTCTTTGCTGCATCCGCAGCACTTCTTCCTGTAAGAACCAAACGAATGTTCTTATTTAACCCGGACAGATATGTTGCAAATATTTTACCCAGTCCGCCACTACCTCCGGTGATCAGGTATACACCTTCAGTTTTCAGTGGCAATGCATGGATCGTTGGTTCCTTTGTTGTTACTTGCTGTAATACTTTCGCCTCCCTGCTGCCATTCAGATAACGCACTTCAATATCCCGGCTACCAATTTCTTTTTCCAGTATAACATTCAGGGATGCTACCGGCATGTCATAACTATCTATCCCAAGTACCTGTCCACTTAACGGGTGATTTCCAAGCTGAAAAGTTCTGAATAATCCTGCTGCAAAACTACAATTACCGGCATTCGCATTTTCATGCAATAAGGTGATACGGACAGGCTGTTTATAAGTGATTGCCTCCTGAACGATCTTATATAAAGCAATCGTGAATGCTATTGGAGACAGGTTTTCAATGACATGTAATCCTGTTCTTTCAGGGAACAGTCCTGAAGCCGTCACTACGATGATCTCACGTACCGCTTTTGATACCTGGCGGGACTGTACAGGCATTATTTCCCATTGTGCAGAAAGTAATACCAACTGATCCGGAAGGGTATGGCGTTCTTCCATATGGTATTGAGGCAGTTCATCTTCCTGGTCAGGCACCCAATATCGCTGACGGGCAAACGGATAACCCGGCAGACTGATTTTTTCCGGTTTATTATCCGGATAAAGCAGATTCCAGTCTATCTTCCCTCCTTTTACCCATAATTGAGCAATAGCAGAAAGTTCTTTGTTCTCTATAGCATAATTTATATAAGCATTACCGGCACCTCCTTTTAACAGAAAATCAGTTTTATCTCTTTTTACATTACCTGTAAATACATCTGCTGTTTTACCACTGAGATATTCCGTTAACCGTTTTTCCAGATCATTTTTATCATTCACTACTATTGCAAAACGTTCTTCCATTGCTTCCCTACCCACCTGTAAAGTGTATGCAATGGAATGGATATTTACAGCAGGGTGAGCCTGGATATAGTCCAGTAAATGTTTGGCCTGCTCCTTCATCTGATCCTCCTGTTTTGCAGAAAGCAGTATGATAGCCGGTGATGTATTCACAAAGGCAGCTGTAATTGCCTGTTGATATTCTTCAATAATGATATGCGCATTTGCACCTCCAAATCCGAAGCTACTGATCCCTGCAATTCTTGCCTGATCACTATTGATAGTCCAGGGTGTAGTATTTTTCCGCAGATAAAAAGGGCTGCCTTCCAATTGCAGATATTCATTTGGAACCTGCAGATGAGGATTACCGGGTAATGTCTGATGTTGTAATGACAACAACACCTTCATTACACCCGCTATTCCTGCAGCAGCTTCCAGATGTCCGATATTTGTTTTTACACTCCCGATACCACAATAAGGTTTTTCGGGCAATGGCAACTGACGCTCTTTGTATAATTCTTCAAATGCCAGTTTCAATCCTTCAGTTTCAATAGGATCTCCCAATGGCGTACCTGTGCCATGTGCTTCTATATAACTCACATTTCTGGGATCTATGTTCGCTGTACGATAAGCTTTCAATAGCAGGTCTCTCTGTGCAAGCGGGTTAGGAGACGTTAATGTATTGGCCTTCCCACCATGATTCACTGCGGTACCACGAATAACACCATAAATATGATCTCCGTCTGCAATGGCTTTACTGAGTGGTTTTAAGATCACAATACCAATTCCCTCTCCTCTCACATAACCATTGGCCCGCTGATCGAAAGTGCGGCATCTGCCATCCGGACTTAGCATTCCGGACTGGCTAAGGGGCATCAATGTTTCAGGAATAAGATCGAGACTTACACCTCCTGCAATAACGAGATTACAGGAACCATTATGGATGTTTTCTACTGCCCGGTGAATAGCTACCAGGGAACTGGAACAGGCAGTATCTACCGGTTCACTGGGGCCATGCAGATTAAACAGGTATGAAATTCTGTTTGTAAGAATAGAATGTGATAATCCTGTAGCTGCCTGAGCTTCCTGGATACTGTTATTACGTTGAATGAGTGATGCATAATCATCAAAATAAGACCCGATAAAGATTCCTGTGTTGGTGCCTGAAAGACTTTTCACATCTATTCCTGCATCTTCCAGTGCATGATATACAGCCTCCATTGTCAGGCGTTGCTGAGGATCCATGAGTTCAGCTTCTTTAGGAGAGATGCCAAAAAACAAAGGATCAAACTTATCTGTATCATGAATAAACCCGCCCCATTTTGCTCTTGTTTTACCTTTATCTATCATCGGATCTCCATCATACTTTTTCCAGTCCCATCTTTCTGCCGGTACCTCTACAATCAGGTCCCTGTTGGCTGCCAGATGTTCCCAGAAATCATCCAGGTTCTTTGATCCCGGGAAACGCCCGCTGATACCAATTATAGCTACACCTTCCCGTTCAATGACCGGAGATATTGGTGCGGCAGAAATAATACGCTCCTTAACAGGCGCTGGTGATAGCCTTAACGCAGTAACAGCAGGATGCCGCAGTAATAGTTTTTCTGCATGATTTCCCTGCAGAAAAGTTATCAGCTCTTCCAGCGTGCGGTAATTATAAAAGACCGTAGGTTTCAGCTGAAGACCATAATAATCATTCAATTCAGCTGCAAACTTTGTTAATGAAACGGAATCAAATCCGTACTCTCCTAATTCTACAGTGGGATCAATATCATTTACCGGTAGTTTCAGCAATATAGAGATCATCTCCAGTATCTTTCCTGTTACCTGCCTGGACAAATCAGGAGAAAGTTGTTCCTGTTGTCCTTCATTGATTGCTGCAAAAGAACTGATCAATCTGTCCGGTTCTCCGTATAACACCATTACCTGCGCTGCATCCTGTTGCATAATAGTTTCAAAAGCCGCTAAGCCTGTTTGAGCAGATAATGATTTTATGTCCCATACCTTCTCCATCCAGCTATCACTGTCTTTGTGATACATGCCACTATCTTCCCACACCGGCCAGTTGATGCTTATGGTCCTTCCTCTTTTTATGCCATTTGCAACTTCTCTATTTCTCTTATGCGCATAACTGTTCAGATATGCATTCGCCAAAGCATAATCTGCCTGGTTTGTACCAATTACACCATCCAGTGTACCGGATATAGATGAACAGTACATAACAAAATCCAGTGGTTCCTGTTGTGTAAGTTCATCTAACAAAACAGTACCTGTTACTTTTGGTAATAGTACCGCGGATGAAATCATATCCTGCTGTTCCAGTGCGGATACTTCAAAAGAAGGAGCTACACCGGCACAATGCAGTATCCCATTTATACTACCATATTTTTGTTTGATAGTTTGAATCAGTGTACGCAGTTCATTTACATTACTCACATCACATGGGTAATATTCAGCACCGGGTATACTATCAGTCAATGCACTTTTTTCTTTTGTAAGGGGACCTCTGCCTGTCAGGATTAATTTAAGCTGCTTATGTTTTGCGCCGAGCCAGGATGCAAATATTTTCCCTAACCCACCGGTGCCTCCTGTAATTAAATAAACACCTCCATCTCTGACTGTCAATGGAGCCACCGCGGGTAAAGAAAGCACCTGTAAAACGTTTACTTCTCTTTTCCCTGAGCGGTAACGGACTTCTATATCTTTGGAGAATACTTCAGCAGCCAGTATGTGCCCGATATCGGCCCGGAGGGAATCTACCCCCAGCACCTGTCCGCTTAGTTGCTGATTTCCCAGCTGAAAAGTTCTGAATAAGCCAGTCGCAAAGTTGCAGTCAGCAGCCATCCCATGTTCATGCAACACTGTAATACGTGCAGGTTGTTGCTCCCGGATTACTTTCTTAACCAGCTCCAGTAACTGAACACAATAAACCATTGGGTCATCGGCCTTCCAGTTAAATATTTCACCTTTATAATTATCTGCTATTACATCTCCCTCAGTTGTTCCTATCTTGATCAGATACTGACGTATTTCTTTTAAACTATCCTTTGCGGTAATAACTGAAGGCAGCCATTTTGGCGAAAAAAATACTGTTTCGTTTATACTATCCTGTTTTAATGGTGCCACTGTTTTAGCTGCCCAGTATTGCTGCCGTGCAAAGGGATAAGAAGGCAGACTAATCTTTTCCGGTCTGTTTGCCCGATATAAAATCGTCCAGTCAATATGCACGCCTCTTACCCATAACCGGGCCAATGTAGCCGGGTCTTCCATCGCAATAGCCCTGTCTATTGCAGGCCCCTCCAATAACAGTTCAGCATCCTGTTTGCGGATATTACCTGCAAAGATGCCGGTAGCAGTACCAGATAAATAATGTGTTAACTGATTAATCAATTCATTTCTGTCTGATACGATCACTACCAATCGTTCTTCCATTGCTTCGCGGCCTGTCTGCAATGTATATGCGATATCTTCCAGACGGCTGGCAGGTTTATTTTCGAGATATTTTTTCAGGTTGTTTACCACCTCTTTCAACCGGGTTTCATTCCTTGCAGATAAGGGGATGATAAAAACACCGGTATGCTGATAAGGTACGCCGGCAGGTGGTCTGTACTCTGCTATAATAAGATGGGCATTACTTCCTCCTGCACCAAAGCCGCTTACACCAGCTATGCGTAACTTATTATTTTCTGTAGTCCATTCTTCCAGTGATTGCTGCACCAGGAATGGGCTATGTTCAAAATCTATTGCAGGATTTAGTACCGCTGAATGCAGAGAGGGCACCAGCTGCTGATGTTGTAATTGTAATAATACTTTTGTGATGCCCGAAATACCTGCCGCAGATTCACAATGGCCTATATTCGACTTCACAGAACCAATGCGGCAATATTGTCGCTTATCTGATTGGAAAGCCCGTGTAAGACCCGCAATTTCTATAGGATCTCCAAGACTGGTGCCAGTACCATGTGCTTCAATATAACTGATATCTTCTGCTGAAATACCAGCCTTCGTAATCGCATTTTTGATTACAGCTGCCTGTGACCTCGGGTTAGGAACAGTATAACCGTTTGCCTTGCCACCGTGATTGACTGCGGAGGCTTTGATCACACCATAAATGCGGTCACCATCTGCTATTGCATTACTTAAACGTTTCAATACCACAGCACCCACTCCTTCACCCGGTATGAATCCCTCTCCTTCACTACCAAAACTTTCGCACCTTCCACGACCTGATAAGAAGGTTGCCTGACTTAAGAGTATGTACTTATTGGGATGTATACTCACGTTAACGCCACCAGCTATAGCTACATCGGTTTCGCCTAAACGCAAATCATTACAGGCAAGATTAATTGCTGTCAGTGATGATGAACACATTGTATCCACCGCCATACTGGGGCCGTTAAAATCACAGAAATAGGATACTCTATTGGCAATACTGCTGGGGATAGCACCTAAACCGGGGCCTGTCAACGGATACTCTTCATACATGACTCCCACATAAACACCCGTACGCACCACCTTTTTTGTTGCCCGCTGAGATAATTCACTAGCGGCATAACCAGCATCTTCAATGGCAGCCCACACAGTTTGCAGAAAAAGTCGTTCCTGCGGATCTATTAATTCAGCTTCTTTAGGTGAGATATTAAAGAACAAAGGATCAAACTCAGCAACGCCATTAATAAAGCCTCCGTAACGCGTATTAATCTTCCCTTCTTTTCCCTTACGGGCATCATAATACACATCATTATCCCATCGCTCAGCAGGAATTTCCGTAATACTGTCTTTACCTGCTTTCAGGTTTTCCCAGAAAGCATCTATGTTATCTGCGCCAGGATACTTACCACTGATGCCTATTATAGCAATATCATCGGCTTCTGCATTCGTATGGGAGATAGCCGGCACAGTATTTACTTCCGCTGTTTTACTTATTCCGTTAAAATGTTCCGGATGCTGTATTGCAAAATATTCTGCCAGTTCACGGATATTTCTGTATTCAAAAAAGGTAGTGGCCGGAACAGGTCCAAATTCTTTTGAAAGTATCCTGGATAAAGAGCCTATCAGAATAGAATCTATTCCCAGCAATTCAAAACCTGCAGTTACATTTAAACGTTGCTCATCCAGTTTTAAGATCCCTGCAAATACTCCTTTCAGGTATTTCTCTGCCTGCGTCTGAATATCACTATCTGCAATAGTTACTTTTTCAGCTTTTGCTACTTCAATGCTATTACTGTTTAAAATAACCATTCCGTCACTAACGCTTGCAATCACCTGTTGTGGCAAATGATTTCCTCCCGGATAAAAGCAAACTTTACCATACCCGGTTTCTGTCAGTACTATCTGCCAGCTGGCAGGAGCTAATGCAGGACTACCAGTAATTCTCAGGGCGGCATCTTCATATAACCACCAGCCATCCAGCAGTCCAAAAGTGAGGGTAGTAAACAATTCCGTACGGACAATTTCATTTAATAGCAGCATTCCGTCTTTCTTCAGCAACACTTTTATATCAGACAGTGTATCTGCTATATTTTTTGTTGCATGTACTACATTAGCAGCTATTACGATATCAAAACTACCAGGTAAAAACCCTTGTGCAGTGGCTGATTGTTCTACATTAAACAAGGCTGTTTCCAGGTAGGGGGCTATCCCTTTATAAGAAGCTTCTGCGTGTAATAAAAAACTTCTTGAAATATCTGTATATACATATACTACCTGATCTTTAAAAGGCAATAACTTTTTAAAGATCAGTTCACTTGTACCACCGGTACCGGCACCTGCTTCCAGGATCCTTATTTTCTCTCCGGGCATCAGGTATTTCACACTGGCTGCAATACTTCCGGCAACAGTCTCTGCTACTAATTCATTAAAATAATCAGACTTATAATTCCCCTTATAGAGGTTAAGAATATTATCGAGTTTTCCTTCAGGAAACAGGACTTCTGTTGCCAGTACTTTCCCTGTCAGTATATTCCTGAACGAAGACAAACAAAGTGTGAGGAGATGAATATGTGCATCATAACCCTGACATGTTTCCTTCAACCGTTTTAATTCCGGCGCAGCCTGAAATCCCTGCAATGATTCACGCATTGCCTCCGGGATTATAATATTGTTTCCCTGCAGTTGTATAAATCCTGACACATCCATACAGCGGATCAGTTCTTCAAACAAACGTGTATACCGCTCTGTTATCCCCATCTTTTTCCTTAACACATCCAGAGAAGGCCATGCCCCCGCTGTTAATCCCAGTTCCAGTAAAAACTGCAGCACTGCCTTTTCACATATCAGATTCAGGGTCGATTCTGTATCAAGGTCATTATTATAAACAGGTGGCAAAGGGGCTGATTGCTTTAACACAGAAATACTGTCTATTTCAACTATTTTCCTTCCCTTTTTAATTATTTTCATCTTAAACAAATTTTAAGGCAGTTACCTGATTTGGTTTATTGGACAATACAGCTTCCAGGATGTCCATTCCTGCAGTAGTAGAAATACTGCCTATTCCCATATATTTCATCTGTTCCCTATATTCTTCTGAGGATACAATACCAACCTCTCCCCAGTACCCCCAGTTAATGATATGAACAGGGATCTTTAACGTATCCTTCAGTTGCAATGCATAACTGTCTTTGTAGGTACATCCTGCAGCATAATTACTCTGCCCGGGATTATTCCATTGAGACTGTACAGAAGAATAAAAACAGATAAAATCAAGGGAATCATTACAGAAAACATCTACAAAGTGATGGCTGCCGGCCGATTTAGGCAGGAAGGATCTGAGGAAGTCATCTTCACTCATGTTTTTTATCAGCATATCGTTCAACACAATAGCAGAATGAAACAGACCATTTATATGAGCATGAGATTTCTTAATAATCCGGAAAGCATCTTCCATACTATTTCTGTCATTGGCATCACACTGAACATATAAGGGTTTTACGCCCAATTTTGCTACAGCATCTATATCAGCACTGATTTTCATATTCAGCGCACTCCGGCCCAGCCAGATCACCTTTGCCTTGTATTTCTCAACAAGGTAACGGGTAGTGGCTATACCTATCCCTCCTGCTCCTCCAAGAATAACATATGTTCCGCCTTGTTTTAACCGGCTGACTTTACCGGCCAACAGTTCCATTTCAAATAGATCCCGCTGGTAACTGAACCCGTTACGATAAGCAGAAAGCACTTCTTCCTTATCATATGGTGTTGCTAATACGCCTGCTATTCCTTCATCATTTAAAACAGGTTCACTTACATCAATTACACGGATATGCCAGTGTGGTTGCTCTTTTGCCAATGAGCCAATCAAACCGGTGATTCCACTTCCTCCCGGCGTAACAATATCTGAAGCGATCACTTTTTGCGTACGCAGTGTTAACACCGTAATGTGCAATTCTTTTTCCCTATAATCAGATGACAATAATTCCCTGATTATATTGAACACCGCAAGTTCTCTGTTTACATATCCCTGTTCCTCTCCAACTGCCGCAAGGCCCTGTAACAGGTATATGTGTGAAATACCGGCTGATAAATGCTGTAATGAAGACACCTGATGCACATCTTTATTGCTGCCCAGCAATACACGCTGCAAATCCTTTCCGAACTGCATTTCTGGTCCACTAACAATAAGATGCTTACCCGTTGACAATGATGTCTGTTTTGAGGATACTGACATGCGATTCCATACAGGTGTATATAACTTCGGCATATCGGCCTCCTCAGCTGGGGGAGCCTGCAATACGGCAAAGTCCCTGAAACTGAGCAGTACGGCTCCGTTATCACTCAACAGGTCAACATCATAATATGTGAGTTTACTATCTGTTCTATGACGAAGATTTTTCCTTGCATAACTCCATATTGTAGCGGGAAGCGTTTCATAAATATTTACTTCACTTACACCAAAAGGTAATTCAAGTACTCCACGCCCTCCGGCCAATTGTATGCCGGCACAGGTTTGCAATGCACTGTCCAGTAAACCGGGCATAAGAAGATATCCCTTTTCTTCCGGTAGTGTAATGCGGGCTAATGCTTCATTTTCGTTATAATAAAGAGTAGAAATTCCCTGGAAACTTGCACCATAATTCAATCCGAAGGTTTTAAACAAATTATAACAATCAGTTCCCTGTTTGGAATGCGTTAACCGGGAATGAATAGCAGTAAGGTCAAATGGTTTTATGGCAGGTAATATACCAGTACCAAGTATCCCTTTACTATGTGTTTCACCTGATGCAGGAGAAACTACTTCAAAACCAAGTACACCATCTGACAGCTGAAGATTAATATTTACTTTTTCAGGAGTTCCGTTTACTGTTAACGGACTTAACCATGTTACATCCTTTAAATGAGTTACTTTTTCTTCAGTAGCCTGCTCTCCCGCAGCCCTGGCCAGTTCAAGATGTGCCGTACCCGGAAGCACCTTTTCATCACCGATCCGGTGATCCAGCAGGAATGATTCTTTACCGGTATAAATACTTGTAAACTGTTGTTGTTTAAGGCTGGAAATATTACGGTGCAGTAAGGGATGTAACTGTCCTTCTTTTGATACAGGTGCTTCCAGAGACAACCAGTAACGTTCACGTGCAAACGGATAAGCAGGTAGACTGATTCTCAGTGGCGGTCTGCCGGGATATAACAGTTTCCAGTCAACCTGCGCCCTGTTCACCCAGGCCTGTGCAAGCACCGGAAGATCGTTATATGTGATCTTTATATTAACCGGATTATTATCGCTGACAAACAAACCTGATAATTCATTTTCAAGATATGCGGAGAGCGCCGCAATACAGTCCCTGCTGTTTGTAACCGTGAATGCCAGCCGGCATTCCATAGCTTCTCTGCCTGTTTGCAAAGTATAAGCCACTCTTTTAAGCAGTACATCCGGATGTATCAATAGAAAATCTCTCAATTGTAATACCTGTTCCTCTAGTCTTTCTTTATCCCTTGCAGATAATACGATTAATACAGGGGTATTATCCTGAACAGATGAAGAAACAGGTGCTATATACTCTTCCAATACCAGGTGCGCATTTGTTCCGCTGAAACCAAAACTGTTTACAGCCGCCCTGCGGGGCTGATGTCCGGGAACATCCCAGTTCTTCAATGACGTATTTACATAGAAGGGACTATCTCCAAAATTGATAAACTCATTCTCTTTGTTAAAATGAATAGTGGGAGCAAGTTTACCCGCTTTGAACTGTAAGAGTATCTTTTCTATGCCAGCGACGCCTGCAGCGGCAGATGTGTGCCCCAGGTTACTCTTCACGGAGCCTATTCCACAATATCTCTTTTTATCTGTGAAGGCCGTAAATACCGTCATTAATGCTTCTGCTTCTATAGGATCACCTAGTTTTGTTCCTGTGCCATGTGCTTCCACATAACTGATTGTAGCAGGATCGATAGCAAACTTTTTATAGATATCAGTCAGCAGATTGATCTGGGAGTTTACACTTGGCGCAGTGATGCCATTTGTTTTTCCATCCTGATTAATACCCGATCCAAGTATAACACCTCTGATATCATCGCCATCACGAATTGCATCCTGCAAACGTTTTAAGATCAGGATACCAACACCTTCGCCAGGAACAAACCCATCTGCACTATTATCAAAAGCCTTGCATTTACCATCCCTGGATAACATACCCGCAGCACACATCTGTTCGTAAGGAGCAACACTAAGATAGAGCGTTACCCCACCTGCAACAGCCATATCAATCTCTCCATTCAGCAATGCCTGACAGGCGAGATGAGTAGCCACCAGCGAGCTGGAACAGGCTGTATCAATTGCGATTGCAGGGCCTTTCAGATTCAGCAAATAAGCCATGCGGGCTGCAAAGATTGAGTTCGCATTCCCCGTCATCAGCTGAGCCGCATTACAATCAATACCCGATTGTTTAACAAGATAAGCGTACTCATTACTCATGATACCTACATAGGTTCCACACTTCATTCCATCCAGCAACACTTTGTTATAACCAGCATCTTCAAGTCCTTTCCAGCATTCTTCCAGGAATACTCTTTGTTGCGGATCCATCATCTCCGCTTCTGCTGGAGATATATTAAAGAATAAAGGGTCGAACTTATCAATGTCTGCCATTTCTCCCAGCCACTTGGAATAGATCTCTCCCGTAAGTTCTCCTCCTGCTACATAGTGAGCAGCTGTATTCCACCGGTCTGCAGATACTTCTGTTACACAATCCATCCCCTTAGAAATATTATCCCAGTAAACTGCTAAATTCTCTGCTTTGGGATAACGGCCGCTCATTCCAATAATAGCTACCCGGTTATCTTGTTGAGCATGCATTTCAACAGGCGCAACTATTTTTTCATTTACCGGAAGCTCCACATCTGTAACCGGGAATGTGGTTGCCGGCATTAATTCTGCTATATATCCGGTTAATGTTTTAAGCGTTGGATAGTCATATAATTTCGTTACACTCAGACTTATCTGAAACTGCTCATTAATCGCCTTAATCAACTCTACACCAACAATAGAATCTAATCCCAGCTCCTGGAATGCACGATTTTCATCAGGATCACTTTCCAGGTATAATGCCTCTTTTAATGTTTCTTTCAGTTGCTGCAGAATAACGTTGTTATCACTGACCGGAATAGTTTTTACCGGCTCCGGTACAGATACCTGAATTGTTTGGGGAAGTAATTGCTGAATATAAGCAGCTAACGTAAAAAGTGTGGGATAGTCATATAGTTTAGTAACAGCAAGACTAATATTGAACCTTTCATTTATGCTTTTCACCAACTCTACACCTACAATAGAATCTAAGCCCAGCTCCTGAAATGCACGATTTTCATCAGGGTTATTGTCAAGGTATAATGCCTCTTTTAATATTATTTTCAACTGACCAGATACCTCTTTCACTTCCTGGAATAAAGAATTTGCGACAGGGAGATGCTCCGGATATTCTGTCTCTTTCAATATTGTTTTCAAAGGCACAGGCGTTTCTGCTACTGGTTCATAAGTGAGTAGTCTTGTCTGGACATTTTCAACTGAGGGCTTTACCAGCATCAGTGAATCCTGCAGATCGGTCAGCAGCACTTTCGCAGATGGCACATCAATCAATGGCAATGCCGGAGTAGCTACAGGTACTCTGTTATCAAACCAGTAACGTTTCCTGTAGAAGGGATATAATGGTAAACTAATCCGTTGAGGTAATGCTCCGGTATATAACAGCGGCCAATCAACTGGCATGCCTTTGATCCATAAATCAGCTATTACTGGTAGCGCTTTCTTATTCACTGCATCCCTCAGCTGTTCTTTCAGATCAGGCTTTGTAGTAAATGACTGAATGTTCCCGGTAAGAAATGCGGCTGTATCTCCATTCAGATAAGCATTCAGTTTATTCAGTAAGTCGGCTTTATCAGCAGCCACAAATGCCAGCCGCTCTTCCATCGATTCTCTTCCAACCTGCAAGGTATAGGCAATATTATGCAACCGGCCACTCTCCTGCTTTTCCAGGTACTGTTTCAGATTCAGCACCTGCATTCGCAAACGGTCTGCATCCCTGGCTGATAATACAATTATAGCGGGACCATCTTCCGCAGATCCCATTAACGGTACCGGCAAATATTCCTCTATAATAATATGCGCATTACTTCCTCCTGCACCAAAGCCACTGATACCTGCCAATCTTGGCTTGTTATCCATAGCTTCCCACTTCTCAACTGTTTGCTGTACCCTGAAAGGAGTGTTGCTAAAATCTATATTGTGATTCAGTTTTGAGGAGTGCAGGGAAGGCACTAACTGCCGGTGTTTTAATTGTAGTAATACTTTTGTAAGACCTGAAACACCTGCCGCAGATTCACAATGACCAATATTAGATTTTACAGAACCTATATTACAGAATTGCTTTTTGTCTGTATTAAAAGCGCTTACAAGACCGGCTATTTCTATAGGATCTCCAAGACTTGTGCCGGTACCATGTGCCTCTATATAACTGAATTGTTCCGGTGTAACTCCTGCCTTTTTCATAGCATCTCTGATCACGGCAGCCTGCGCATTGGGATTAGGAACAGTATAACCGTTCGTTTTTCCTCCATGATTAAGCGCAGAGCCTTTTATCACGCCATAAATCTGATCCCCATCTGCGATAGCCTGACTCAGCTTTTTCAACAACACAGCACCTACTCCTTCTCCGGGTACATAGCCTTCTCCCCCTTCTCCAAAACTTTCACATCGTCCTTTACCAGATACAAATTTTCCCTGGCTGAGTAATAAGTATTTATTCGGATGGATGCTCACATTTACTCCACCTGCAATAGCCATTGAGGTATCGCCGGATAAAATATCCCGGCATGCCAGATGAATAGCCGTGAGAGAGGATGAACACATTGTATCTATAGCGATACTAGGGCCATGTAAATTTAGAAAGTAAGAAACCCTGTTGGCAATACTTCCGGGGTTTCCCAATAATGGAAGCGGATTTCCTTTTAAGGTTTCTTCGGCGCCAAACAATTGGTACTCTTCGTACATCACCCCTACATACACTCCTACATTCCCTTCCATCCCGGTTATTCCTTTCCTTGCATATTCATTCAGGCGGGACCGTGTATATCCACCATCTTCAATAGCCTCCCATGCTACCTGCAGGAATAAACGTTCCTGCGGATCCATCTGCAGCGCATCCCTTGGAGAAATATTAAAAAATGCAGGATCAAATTTGTCTACATCATTTATAAATCCTCCCCACTTGCTATAACTCTTTCCTTTTCCCTCTCCGTAAAAGCCAGCAACATCCCATCTGTCTGCCGGAATCTCAGTGATACAATCTTTACCTGCCTGCAGGTTATTCCAGAACTCATGGATATTATCGGCACCCGGGTAACGGCCGCTCAGCCCAACGATAGCAATTTCTTCCACCCCGGTAGCTGGTTGCTGTTTTTCTACTTTAGGAGCAGGTGTTGTTGCAAAACGTTGTACAACTGACCGCTCTGCCGGCACTATTACAGGTTGGGGTGTACTCAACTCCCTGATTTTACCAGCATGCGCCCCGGCAAAATAACCAGCCAGTTCATTCAGTGTACGATATTCAAAAAACAATGTGCTGGGCACTCTTCCAAACAAAATATCAAAACGATGATTGAGACGGGTAATCAGTACCGAATCAATACCGTATTGTTCAAATGGTGCGGAGGGCTCAAATTTATCTATAGCAATCTTCAACTCATCTGATAATATCTCTTTCAGGAAATCGACAGTAACATCATGTAATTGCGTGTCGTTTCTATTAAGATCAGCCTTATTACTTTGCAACACACTTTCTGATAAAGGAGCAATTGTTGTTACAGCACTTTCTAATACATCTTCCCGTGAAATGGATGCTGCTATTGCCTCCTGCCTGCCATACAGGATGATGGCATGCTCATAATTATTATTAAGTACACTTTCAAATACCCGAACACCTTCTACCGTTGGTAAGGGTAACATGCCCCAGTATTTTTCCAGGTAAGCGATCTTTTCTACAGGTACCTGCATTCCTCCTTCCTGCCACAACGGCCAGCTGATGCTGATAGTTTTTCCGGATCTGTTACCCTTTGCTTTTTCTTTATTGCGATACTGTGCGTAATTATCCAGGTAATGATTTGCTGCCGCATAATCGGCCTGTCCTGGATTACCCAATACACCCGCAACAGCAGAAAAGAATACCATAAAGTCCAGCGGAATATCTTTTGTAGCTTCATCCAGGTATTGCAAACCTGTTATCTTGGGTGCACCAACTGCTGCAATTGCTTCTTTTGTTTTGTTTACTATAAAACTATCTTTTACAACACCAGCACTATGAATAATTCCATCCAGTTTCCCTGCTGTAGCCAGCACCTCTTTGATCAGCGCTATCGTAGCTGTTCTGTCACTGATATCACATCTGTGGTATGTGCTATTGGGTATTCCGGAAAACAGCGCAACTTTCTCTTCTGATAACTGGCTGGTACCAGTAAGTATTATCCGGGTACCGGCTGTCTTACTGATATGTTGTGCAAAAATCTGCCCCAGTCCGCCGGCACCACCGGTAATCAGGTATACACCTCCCTCTTTTATTATAGGGAGATGTTCTTTCATTACAGGTGATGATGCAGGTACAAGACGCTTTACTACTCTTTTTCCATCCAGATATTGCACCTCTGTATCCGTGGTAAACTGTTCTGTTTCAAGTATGCTGACCAGTAATTCCAGGTTTTTTACAGACAACTGATCTACCCCAAGTATCTTTCCTGTAATACGGGAATTTTCTCTGTTGGCAGTTTTTAGTATACCAGCTACAAAGCTATATTCCAGGTAATCCGCATTACTGCATACGATGATAACATGCCGGTCGGTTACAGTTTTCATCCTTTCCATTACATCCAGAAAATATGCAATGGTGGTGGTCTGTGGCAAAGCTATTACAGATGTTTCCAGGCGAACAGTAAGCTTATCTGCAAGATCAGCAGAACTTCCTGCAAGCAGGATCAATGGAACAGCATTGATGGTATTATTTATTACTGCTGCTTTTTCCTGCCATAACGGAAGATAAACATGAGCAGATGCCTGCGATCTTTTTACATTACCACCATCAGGAGATACCATAACCAGATCATTGAACTCCAGCAGAACTTCTCCTTCCTCGTTTAACACAAGAATATCAAAATGACTGATCCCCTCTTTAGGACTTTGATACAATGTGCTCCGCCTAACATAACTCCATACCGTAGTAGGCAGATCCTGATAAATCTTTATTTCTCCAATACTGAAAGGCAGTGCCAGGAAATGATTCTCCCGCGCAAAATTCAGTCCCGCACAGGTTTGAATAGCGCTATCCAGTAAACCGGGAGATAGGATATACTCTTTTTGTGCAGACAATGTAATACGCGACAATGCTTCTTCTTCACTGAACCATAATTGTTCTATACCCTGAAATGCCGGTCCGTAATCCATTCCCATTTCCCTGAAAGCATGATAACATGCATCCTTACTCATTGAACGGAATAACCGCTTTCTGATACCATCCAGATCTAACATTTCAGGTACTGCCAATGGTTGTGTATATAACTTACCCTGAGAATGAACAGTTTCCTGATCATTCTCACCAGTATACACTTCGTACGTTATATTCTCTTCCTGCGGCAGAAGACGGATCTGTATTTTACGGGGTATAGCCCTTACTGTTACAGCCTGTTGCAGGCTTACATCTTTTAGCAGGGTAATTTTATGACGGGTCGCTTTCTCACCTGCAGCAATGGCCATTTCCAGGTAGGCGACCGCCGGCAATACCATCTCTCCGCGTACTTTATGTTCCCGCAGAAACAGCTCTTTTCCTGTGTAAATACCTGCATACTGCTGTTGCAGCAGATCTGATTCATTGACATGTAAAAGAGGATGCAACCTGTGAATAGCTGGTATCTCTTTATTCACTATTTCCGGCAGCCAATAGCGTTCAATGGCAAATGGATAAGCAGGCAGACTTACCTTACGGGGAGATTCCCCTTCATAGAGTAAAGTCCAGTCAATCTGAATTCCTTTCACCCATAATTGCGCAAGTGCAGTCACTTCCCGATGTAATATTGCATAACTGATGTATGCTTTTCCGGCACCGCCTTCCAGCATAAAATCATTCCCATCCCTCTTCACATTTCCTTTAAATACCGGCACGGTACTACCTTGCAGCCAGGCTGTAAGTTTAGATAACAACTCTTCTTTACTTTCCACTACCAGCGCCATCCTTTCCTCCATTGCCTCCCTGCCCGTCTGCAATGTGTAAGCGATATCATGCAAATTGATAACGGAATGTACCAACAGGTGATTTTTCAGATTCCCCACCATCTCCTTTAACCTATCCTGGTTCTTTGCAGAAAGTAATATTATAGCAGGAGCATTGGACTGATATGCAGTTTGTGGTACCGGATTGTATTCTTCAATCACCATATGCGCATTCGTACCACTGAATCCGAAGCTACTGATTGCTGCACGTCTTGGAACACCATCCTCCGGCAACCAGTCTTCCAGTTTCAACTGAATTTTGAATGGACTATTTTCAAGATCTATCAGCGGGTTACACGTTGTGTAATTAAGGGAAGGCGGCAGTTGCTTATATTTCAGCGCCAGCAATAATTTGATTACACCGGCTACTCCCGCAGCAGCAAGGGTATGCCCGATATTCGTTTTTACACTTGCCAGTCCACAAAATTGTTTTTTATCTGTAAAAGCCCTGAAGGAAGCTGTCAGCGCGTCAAACTCCACGGGGTCACCAAGGCGGGTACCAGTGCCGTGTGTTTCTATGTAGCCAATTGTTTCAGGATTAATATTAAACCTGTTATACACTTCTTTTTGTAATGCTATCTGCGACAGTACATTCGGCGCTGTAATACCATTACTGGTACCATCCTGATTAACAGCACTGCCCCGGATTACACCATAAATATGATCTCCATCACGCTCTGCATCTGCCAGCCTTTTCATGATTACTACACCCACACCTTCACCAGGCACAAATCCATCTGCCCGCTGATCAAATGTGTAACATTGCCCCGTAGGAGATAACATTCCTGACCTACTCGCAATTGTATAGAAATCGCGTGTGTTCATCACATTTACACCACCGCTGATTACAATATCGGTTTCCCCGGACTGTAAACTTTTATATCCCATATCCATGGAAACCAGCGAGCTTGAGCAGGCAGTATCAACAGCAATTGCAGGGCCACGCAGATCCAGTAAATAAGAAATTCTGGAAGCGAGTATCGCATTGGAATTGCCCCACATTGCCGAAGCGGCTCTATCATTTATATCATTCACATAATCTCCCGGGGCAGCCCCTACATAAACACCACAGCGGGCGGAAGCCAATTTACGCGGAGAGATACCGGCATCTTCTATTGCCTTCCAGCAATGCATTAAAAACAACCGTTGCCGCGGATCCATCAACTCAGCTTCACTACCCGAGATCCTGAAAAACAGCGGATCAAATTTGTCTATATCCTTTAAAAAACTTCCCCATTTACTGTAAGATTTCCCTGACTGATCAGGGTCAGGACTATAGTGTTCATCTATATCCCATCTCTCTGCCGGCACTTCAGTAATCATACTTCTGCCATCACGTAAAGCAGACCAGTATTCATCTGGATTTGAAGCATCTCCAAATCCGCAACTGATACCAATAACGGCAATAGCATCTGTGGCAACTGAAGCAGCAGGAGGAGTAAAACGGTTGTCCCGTTCCTGGGTGGCTGACTTCAGATAAGTGTGCTGAATGAAATCGGAAAGACGGGAAATATTGGGATAGTTATAAATATCGGTCGGCTTCAACGTGATATTGAATGCTGCATTAATATTCTTTACCAATGTAGTACCCAGAATAGAATCAAAACCATAGTCCCTGAACTGCCCTTCCACATCAAGTTCTTTTTCAGGGATCATGATAGTACCGGCAGCAATGGTGACCAGCCGTGCAGTCAGCCAATCTTTATTTACAGCTTTTTCAATTACAACAGGAACAGGTGTTTTTTCCTGCTGCCCCTGCAATGTTTTTACAACTATTCCATCACTGCAGGCTAATATGATCTGCTGTGATAATTTGCTATTTTCCGGATAGGATTTTACCTGTTCATAACCTGCATCTGTTAACGCAGTATACCAGCCTTCTGCTGATAACCCGGGACTTCCGGGCAACCTTAAGCCAGCATCTTCGTACAACCACCAGCCATCTAATAATCCAAAAGTAAGTGTAGTAAATAACTCTGTACCGGCAATTTCATTCAACAATAATAACCCTCCACCCTTCAGCAGACCTTTGATATTAGATAGACTTGTACTGATATCTTTAGTTGCATGTACAACATTTGCACCTATTACAATATCATGACTACCCACTGAAAAGCCTTGTTCTTCCGGTGACTTTTCGATATTAAATAAAGCTGTTTCCAGGTAAGGAGCATCTTTTCTGAAAGTCTCTTCCGCATACAATAAGAAACTACGGGAAAGATCTGTATATACGTAGGTGATGTGTTCTTTATAAGGTGTTAACTTCTTGAAGATTCTCTCAGTGGTTCCACCGGTACCTGCTCCTACTTCCAGTATCCGGATTTTTTCTCCCGGCAGAAGATCCTTTACACCCTGCGCTACACTCGCCAATACAATATCGGCCAGCAGATCATTAAAGTAATCTGATTGATAATTGCCTTTATAAATATTGCTGACATAATCAAAACTGCCACCCGGGAAAATAATGTCTGTGGCATTTTTCACTCCCCTGAGTATATCCTGAAAAGCGGATAAACAGATCTGCAGCAGTTGACAGCGGGATGCAAACTCCGGTTGTTCACTTACTAGCCGGGAAATTGCTGAAGTTAAATGGAATGTTTCCAGTTGCTGCGTGGTTCTTTCCGGAATTGCCCATTCTCTTATATAATGATGTTTTTCCAGCAGTTGGCATACAGTAGTAAAAAGCCTGTCGTACTTTTCTATGATCTGTAATTTCTTTCTTACTTCGGCAACTGTTATTCCAGCTACCGCAGTTTTGTCAATATTCATCAACAGCAGCACTTGCAATATTCCTTTTGCACAAAGATCAAGGAATGCGGCTTCTGCATTTTCCGGACTATCATACACCTTTATAACGGGGTCATGTACACGTAACAATGACTCCGCACTGATCTTTACCAGTGACCTGTTTCCTCTTATAAAATGGATGAGCGTATTACCTGTTCGTTTCATTGCTACTACCTGCCTGTGCTGGCCAGCCAATACACATTCAAGCATTTCCATCCCCTCTGCAGCTGTAATACTGCCAACTCCCATCTGCTCCATTTTTCTGCGATAAACATCCGTAGCTACAATACCCACATCGCCCCAATATCCCCAATTGATAGTATACACCGGCAAATGCAATTCTTCTCTTACCACTTCTGCATAACTATCCTTATACGTACAACCTGCTGAATAATTCGCCTGTCCTGCTGCATTCCATTGAGACTGCAGGGAAGAATAAAAGCAGATAAAGTCTAATGATTCATTTTTGAAACTGTTAATAAAATGATGACTGCCTGTTGATTTGGGAGAAAAAGACTTTAAGAAATCGTCTTCAGTCATATCTTTCAGCAGCATATCGTTTAGAACGATGGCTGCATGGAATAAGCCATTAATTACAGGGTGAGCAGTTTTAATTTCCAAACGGACATTTTCCATATCCGTTCTGTCATTTGCATCACATTGTATATACAATGGTTTTATACCCAGCTTTTCTATTTCCTGCTGTGCATTGCTGATCTGCTCATTGATTTTACTTCTGCCAAGCCAGATCACCTGTGCCTGATAATGTTTTACAAGATAGGCAGTTGTTACTTTGCCAATACCTCCGGCACCTCCCAGTATTACATAAGTACCCCCTTGCCTGATCCTGCCTGATTGGGGCACCGGTAACTGCAGGGAATATAATGATCGCTGGTAAAAAGACTGATGGCGATAAGCAATTACACCTCCATCTTTATCATAAGGAGCTGTCTGCAGCAAGTCAATATCTTTGCTTGTAATATCTCCTGTTGACAAATCAATTACACGAATGTCCCACAGGGGTTGTTCCTTTGCCAAAGAACCCATTAAACCAGCAATGCCACCACCATTTGCATTTACTTTATCAAAAGCTGATACTTTTTGTGTCCTGTACGTAAATACAGTGATTTTTAGATTCTTTTCCCTATAGCCGGAAGACAGTAATTCTTTCATTGTCCTGAATATTGACAAGTCAGCATTCATGACACCAGCTTCCGCTAATCCGTCCAGCAGATATACATGTGTGATTCCAGCCGGAAGAGGCGATAAACCGGTAGGCAGTTCTACAACGTTACCCGTTTCTTCCAGTGTATTTTTTAGCGATCCGGTTAAAGTATGTTCCTTTCCGTTAGCGACCAATAAATATTTACCGGTTAATGATTTAACAGAAGATGGTACTGTGATACGATTCCAGACAGGCACATGTACATCACAGATTCCTTTTTCCTGCGGAGGCAGTACATGACTGATCTCACTAGGGATCCAGTAGCGCTGACGCAGAAAAGGATAGCCCGGGAGACTGATCCTGGAAGGTTTTCCTACTGTATATAATGACGACCAGTTAACAGGTATACCCTGTGTCCATAAACGGGCATTTTCGATAGGAGATCCTGCATCTACTGGTTCACCTGGTTTATCTTTCCTGACATTGCCCGTAAAAACAATATTGCCGGATACAGTAGGATAAGCGGCCAGTTGCTGCATCAGGGTTGTTTTATCCGCTACGATCATTGCCAGTCGCTCCTGCATATGTTCCCTGCCTGTTTGTAATGTATAGGCAACATCATAAAGATCTGTATCAGGATGTTGCACCAGGAAACGGTGCAGATTAGTTACCTGTCCGGTTAGCTGTTCTTTACTTTTTGCAGACAATACAATAACAGCCGGGGCATTATCTGTATATCCTTTTTTAAGCGGAGATAAATATTCTTCCACAACCACGTGCGCATTTGCACCACCAAATCCAAAACTACTTACACCTGCTATTCTTGGTTTACTATTTTCTGTTTTCCAGACTGACGATTCTTTTTGCAGATAGAAAGGAGTATCTGTTAATTTTAAATACCTGTTAGGAGTTTTCAGATGAGGGTTACCCGGAAGTATCCTGTGTTTTATAGATAAAAGCACTTTAAGCAAACCGGCGATGCCAGCAGCGGCTTCCAGATGACCGATATTTGTTTTCACACTTCCAAGTGCGCAATAAGGCGTTGCTGGTACAGCAAGATCAAAATCCTGATACAAAATATTGAAAGCCTCTTTTAATCCTTCTGTTTCAATAGGATCTCCCAATGATGTTCCGGTACCATGTGCTTCAATATAACTTACATCCCGCGGATCAATACCTGCCAGCCTATATGCTTTCAGCAGCAGGTCTTTCTGGGCAACAGGATTAGGAGAAGTAAGTGTATTTGCTTTACCACCATGATTTTCTGCAGAACTGCGGATAACACCATAGATATGATCTCCATCAGCCTCTGCCTGTTGCAGTGATTTCAAAATAATTACACCCACACCTTCCCCTCTCACATAACCGTTTGCCTCCTGGTCAAAAGTTTTGCAATGCCCGTCTTCACTCAGCATTCCTGCCTGTCCAAACGAAAGCGTCAATACTGGTGAAAGGATCACATTTACTCCTCCGGCAATGGCTATTTCACAATGACCACTACGAATACTTTCTACCGCTCTGTGAATAGCCACCAGTGCACTTGAACAGGCTGTATCAATTGGTACACTTGGTCCATGCAGATCAAGCAGATAGGAAATACGGTTCACCAGCATGGCATGTGCTATTCCGGTAGGAAACTGTGCTTCACTTGTTAAGTCAGGCTGATGTTGCATCAACCAGGAATAATCCATATTGGAGACGCCAATGAACACGCCTGTATTACTACCTTTTATACTACCGGGAGAAATTCCGGCATCCTCCAGTGCATGGTAAACAGCTTCGAGTGTAATGCGTTGCTGCGGATCCATAAAGGCAGCCTCTTTAGGAGAGATACCAAAGAACAACGGATCAAATTTATCAATGTCATCTATAAAACCACCCCATTTGATCCTTGTCTTATTTTTATCCCTATCAGGATCACCATCCAATTTTCTCCAATCCCATCTGTTAAGCGGTATTTCTGTAATCAGGTCTTTATTAGCGACTATATTATTCCAGAAAGAAGAGAGATCCGGAGATCCGGGAAAGCGCCCCTCCATCCCTATAATAGCAATCGGTGAAAGCCCCACAGGAGCAGTGAGTTGCGGGGTCTCTTTTGCGGGCGCTGAAACAATTGGTAAAGATGGAACAGCAACATGATATTTTATTATGCTGTTTTTATGCTCTTCCAAAAGATAAACAGCAAGATCTTCTACTGTAGGATAATTATAAAATACAGTAGGCATCAGTTCAAGATCATAACAACTATTCAGCTGGTTGGAGAATAAAGTCATCAATACAGAATCAAATCCATAATCCCCTAATTCCTGATCTGTTTCTATATCGTTAACAGATAATTTAAGCAGAGCTGCTGCTATTTCCCTGATTTTACCAATCGTTTGTTCCCGCAAATCAATCAGACTTGTATCAGCAATAATTGTCTCTGCGACAGGAAATGCTTTAGTCGCAAAAAGTTTTTTTCTGAGGCGATCCTTTTTACCATATGCCACCAATACCTGACCGGCAATATTATTCAGCAATATGTCAAATGCCATCAGTCCTTCTGCTGATGGCAGCGGTAACATGCCTGAATGTTTCTCCAGTAACTGTTCGCTTTCCCCTCCTATATTCATTCCACCTTCTTTCCATAAAGGCCAGTTAATACTTAACGTTTTACCAGATCGCTTTCCCTTTGCCTGTTCCTGGTTACGATAACAGGCATAGTTATCCAGCCATGCATTGGCTGCTGCATAATCTGCCTGTCCTACATTTCCATACACACCAGCAACAGAAGAAAAGAATACCATAAAATCAAGTGGTACTGTTTTCGTTGCTTCATCCAGATTTATTGCACCCTCAATTTTAGGTAACAACACCTGCCTGATCTCTTCTCCGGATTTATTAATAATAAAACTATCCCGGATTATACCAGCACTATGAATAATACCATCCAGCCGGTGATAGGTAGTGCTAATCATACTGATCAGTGCTTTCACCGCTACCATATCTGTAACATCACAGGAATGATATATTGCTCCCGGTATTTTTCCCAGGGTTTGTGGAGGTACTATACTTCTGCCTGTCAGCACTATTGTAGTCCCTGGCACCTGGCTAATATGTTCTGCAAATAACTTTCCTAATCCCCCGGCACCACCTGTAATAAGGTATACTCCGCCTTCTTTGACTGGCAGTCTTTCCGTCCCACTGACAACAGGTACCGGCACTTTTACCATCCTCACTCCTTCTCTGTAGCTTACTTCAACATCTGCTGTTTCCCGTTCTGTTTCAAGTATCTGTACCAGGGCAGACAGTTGCTTAACAGATAGATCATCTACCCCGATTACCTTCCCACTTATTTTTCTATTTTCAAGTGCAGTAGTTTTTAATAATCCGGAAATAAATGCATTGTAATGGTAATCCGGATTATTAAAAACAACGATCACTTGTGTAGCACTCTGCGTGGTAAACAGTTTTTTCAGCCTGTCAAATACTGCTGTAAAAAAGGTAATAGCATCCCCTTCCGGAAGTGATACGACTTCCACGCCTAATATGTCCTTCAGTTTATCAGCAAGATCTGAAGTGCCACCAGCCAGCAAAATCAACTGGGTTTCATCTGTAGCAGTCAAAACCGGCAATTTTTCTTCCCATACATAATGATACAAATGGGTAGCCGGCTCGTCATCCGTTTGTTCTTTTTCCGGAGACAACATCACGATATCTGTAAAGCTGAGCAATATTGTGCCTGCATCATTTACGATATCTATATCATAACCGGTAATCGCATTATTAGCATTTTTATATTTACTTTTCCGCGCATAACACCAGATTTCTGCGGGCAACTCACTATAGATATTTACCTCTCTGACACTGAATGGAATTACCAGATTATAATCCTTTGCAGCGATCCTCATACCCATGCTGGTCTGCAATGCACTATCCAATATGCCGGGAGTTAATACAAAACCTTCTTCCGGGGGCAAAGTAATTTTAGATAATGCTTCCTCTTCACTATAATACAATTTTGATATTCCCCTGAAGCTAGTTCCGTATTGCAGGCCACGTTCAGCGAATAACCGGTAACAGTCAGCGTGTTCTTTTACAGCAGATAACCTATGCCGGATATCATCCAGATCATGGTTTGCCGGCGCATACAGTTTACCCGTTCCCAATCGTCCCTGGTTATGTAACTGTTCTTCTCCCTGCTGTGAAAAAATTCTGTATGCAATTTCTTCTCCCGCCGGATAAACGCTGATATGTATTTTTTCGGGTGTACCATTTACCCGTACAGGGCTTAACCAGGTTACACCTTTCAGTTGGGTAATCTTCTCTTTTACAGATACTTCGCCTGCTGCCCTGGCCATTTCCAGGTAAGCGACACCCGGTAATATTTTTTCCTCTCTTATCTTATGATCTGCCAAAAAGGATTCAGTACCGGTATAGATGCTCGTAAATTGTTGCTCTTTCATCATCCTTTTTATTTAATAAGAAGTGTGGGCTTTTTCCTGTTTATGAAGGAGGGGATGGATACTATTATTATCCTCCCGGAAATGTAGTAAGGGATGTAATTTTTCAACCACATGTATCGGGGATTCTTTTATTTCAGGGATTCCCGGCACCCAATAACGCTGACGGGCAAACGGGTATACCGGCAGGCTGATTCTATCCGGTTTGGTGTCAGGATACAACATTTCCCAGTTTATCTCCATTCCCTGTATCCAATAACCAGCCAGCAATGGGAATGCTTTATCAGACATTGCCTGTTTGATCAGTGCCTGTCCATCACTGCCCTTAAGCATACTACCTGTTTTGTTCTTTTTGGTATTTCCTGTGAAGAGTTCCCTGGCGGTTCCCTTTATGAAATCAGTCAGTTGTTTTAATAATGTTTCTGTATCTGACACTACAATTGCGAGCCGCTCTTCCATATTTTCCCTGCCCACCTGCAGTGTATAGGCAATATCATGTAGCGAATAAACAGGGTGTTGCACCAGGAAATTCCGAAGGTTGGATACGAGTTCCATCAAACGTGCTTCATTCTTTGCTGATAATATGATAATAGCAGGATCTGCACTATGGTAAGCCGGACGGGAAATAGCTTTGTATTCTTCAAGAATGACATGCGCATTTGCACCACCAAAACCAAAGCTGCTGATACCTGCAATCCGGGGTTTGTGATCCGGCGTTTTCCATACAGTTGTTTCCCGTTGCAGATAAAAGGGACTCCCTTCCAGTTTCAGATATTCGTTAGGACGTTTTAAATGAGGGTTTCCGGTTAACATTCCATGTTTCATACACAACAGCACTTTTATCACACCTGCAATACCTGCACCGGCTTCCAGATGACCAATATTGGCTTTTACACTACCTAAGGCACAATGAGCAATTGCAGATTGCGCCATATTCTTATCCTTATATAATTCTTTGAATGCCAGTTTCAACCCTTCCGTTTCAATAGGATCTCCCAATGATGTTCCTGTTCCGTGTGCTTCTATATATGTTACATCCCGGGGATCGATATTAGCACCACGATAAGCTTTCAGCAACAGATCCCTTTGTGCCAGCGGGTTTGGAGAAGTGAGTGTATTTGCTTTTCCGCCATGATTTTCGGCAGTATTACGGATAATACCATAAATATGATCACCGTCTGCCTCTGCCTTACTTAAAGATTTCAGGATAATAACTCCAACTCCTTCTGCTCTCACATATCCATTTGCAGACTGGTCAAAACTTTTGCAACGGCCATCCGCACTTAGCATACCTGCCTGGCTAAACGAAAGTGTAAACCCTGGTGATAAAAGAGAATTTACGCCTCCGGCAATCGCCATCTCACAATTGCCATTCCGGATATTCTCCACAGCTTTGTGAATAGCAATCAGAGAGCTTGCGCAGGCTGCATCTACCGGTTCACTTGGACCATGGATATTTAACAGGTAAGAAATACGATTGACAAGTACTGCATGCACAATACCGGTTGAAAATTGTGCTTCACTGGCCAGATCAGGTTGTTTGTTCAATAACCAGGAATAATCAGAACTGCATAATCCCATGAATACACCCGTATTACTACCTTTAATTCCTGCTGGTGAAATACCAGCATCTTCCAAGGCATGATATACTGTTTCCAATGTGATGCGTTGCTGGGGATCCATCAGTTCTGCTTCTCTGGGAGAAATATTGAAAAACAGCGGATCAAACTTATCGATGTCTGCGATAAAGCCGCCCCATTTAGATAATGTTTTATTCTTCTCTTTTTTGGGATCTCCATAATATTCACGCCAGTCCCACCTGTTAGATGGTATCTCAGTTATAAGGTCTTTACCTGTGCTTATATTATTCCAGAAAGCTGCAATATCAGGAGAACCCGGGAAACGGCCACTAACGCCAATGATAGCCACCGGAGCAGGCCCTTGTTCTTTTTCGGATATTGGTATAACGGGGCTCCTTCCCTGCCGCACACTTCTTTCTTTCCATATGCCGGTAACAGGTATTTTTTCCTGTTGCCCTCCGGTATGCCTGCTGATCAGTTTATCAGGAAAATCAGTTGCTATAAAAGTAACAACATCTTGCACTGCCGGGTAATTATAGAATATAGTGGGTGTAATGTCGAGGTTATAATAGGTATTCAGTTCATTGGCTAACCTCGTAAATGAAATGGAATCAAATCCATAATCACCCAACTTTTCCTCCGGATCAATATCATTCACTGATAGCTTTAAAATAACAGCCGCCATCTCCCGGATCTTTTCTGCAGCCAGTTGTTGCATTTCAATCATATCCTGACTAGCTGCAATAGTCGTGTGAGAAATAACTTCTCCATACAATTTCTGCTTCATCCGCTCCTCCTCTCCATAGCCAGCTACAACATGCCCTGATGCATTATTCAGTAAGGAATTAAAAATGCTGATTCCTTCTTCAGAAGGCATTGGTAACATCCCCCATTGCATTTCCAGTAGTTGTCCGCTTTCTTTGGTAAGCTGCATGCCTCCATTCTTCCAGAGTGGCCAGCTGATACTAAGCGTACGACCATCTTTGTTCAGGAAAGCAGCATAACCGTCCAGGAAGGCGTTGGCAGCAGCATAATCTGCCTGTCCTGTATTACCCAGTATACCAGCTATGGAAGAAAAGAAAACCATAAAGTCAAGTCCTTCATTCCTTGTTGCTTCTACCAGGTTTTTAGCACCTTCAACTTTAGGTAATAATACCTCTCGTACTTCTTCAATTGTTTTATTAACAAGAAAGCTATCGCGGATTACACCAGCACTATGAACAACACCATCCAGTTTTCCATAACGTTCCTTTATATTGCTGACCAAATCCATCACAGCGGTTTTATCAGTAACATCACATGGCAGGTATATAATTCCGGGTGCTAATTCCAGCATTAATTCTCTTCTTCCGGTAAGAATCACTTGTGTATGTACTGTCTGACGAATATGGGTTGCCAGCATTTGTCCTATTCCTCCGGCACCTCCTGTAATAAGATATACACCTCCTTCTTTAATATTTATAGATGGAGCAGTTGCTACATGAGGAGTAAGTTTTCTTTCTTCTCTAATACCATCCACATACCGGATCTCTCCGGATGCAGCATATTGTTCTGTTTCCAGTAATGCTGTTATTTCCTGTGCGGTCATTAATTTAACACCCAACACATTCCAGCTAATCCCCGGATGTTCCCGTGCTGCTGTTTTTAACAATCCTGATACAAAACCATAAGAATGATAATCGGACTGTTTACAAACAAGAATGATACGGGTAGAGACTTTACTTTTAACCTGTTCCTGTACTTTATTTAGTACGTGTATAAAGAATTCAGTAGTGGATGTTTCCTCTACCGCAATTGTTACATTCCCTGTGAGCTCCTGCAGTTCTCTTGCCAGCCTAACACTAGCTCCGGCAAGTATTACAAGCCGTTGAGAAGAAGAAGATGGTTGCGAAGAAACAATCAGTGGAGAGGGGATCCAGTCATAATTAAACAGTAAAGATTTTTCCCTGGATTTTCCAGATGCTCCATTTACAGGCAGCATGGTTAATTCACGGAAGTTGCATAGTACTTTCCCTGTGTTATCCAGCAATTCAATATCATAAATGTTCAAACCATTTTCAGAGATGTTGCTTTTCTTTACATAACACCAACAGGTATCAGGCAATACTTTATCAATCATCACTTCTTTCACACCAAAAGGCAGCATCAGGCGTGTGTCTCCATTCAAAGCATTCAATGCCACACAGGTTTGTAAAGCATTGTCCAGTAACCCGGGATGAAGTACATATGCTTTATCCACAGATAATGAAATCTCTGACAATGCTTCCATTTCATTATAGTACAGATTTTTTATTCCCTGAAATCCGGGACCGTAATCAAATCCTTTATCCCTGAACAACTGGTAACAATCCTCACCTTTTACCACCTTTGTTATCCGACTCCTCAAACCGGCCAACTCTCTCTCTTCCTGCCGCAATTGAGGATGCATACTTACTATACCTTCACTATGCAGCACTTCTGCACCATCTTCCTCCGTATACACTTCATACTCCACTTCATCTCCCACTGCATGTAGATTTACATGCATACTGACAGCGCTTCCATTCACTTTTAATGGTCGCAGCCAGGTAATATTTCTGATAGCTGTTACCTTTTGCGAGACTGAATGTTCGCAGGCCACCCGCACCAATTCAAGATAGGCCACACCGGGTAAGATCATTTCCTGCATCACCTTATGGTCTTTCAGGAAAAACTCCATTCCGGTATAAACACTGCTGAATTGCTGTGTGAGAAGATTAGAAGTATTACGGTGTAATAAAGGATGAAGTTTGCCAACGCTTTCTTTTTCTGATACACGTGTTATCCAATGGCTGTCTTTTGCAAAAGGATAAGTAGGAAGTAAAATTTTTGATGGCTGTTTATCTCCATATAATAAATGCCAGTTCACTTTTGTGCCATAACACCAGGCTATTGCATTCTTTTGAAGACTGCTACCGTTCTCTTTATTCGTGGGTTGAACTGCTTTTGCATTTCCCCTGTGCACCGTTAATGTACCAGGGTCTTGTATATAATCCTTTAATAACCTGGTTAATGTTTTTATATCCGGAAAGGTGACGGACAGGCGTTCATCCATTTCTTCCCTTGCAGTCTGCAATGTAAAACATAGGTCGGCCGGATGCAGGTTTTCATTTTTCTCAAGATAGGGCACCATTAATTTTACATAGGCCATCAATCTTTCCGCATTTTTTGCGGATAACACAAACAGGAAGGGGCCTGTTATATTACTTTTTGAAGACAGCACTTTCTCACCAAAAGATTCTAATACAACATGTGCATTAGCCCCTCCAATTCCAAAGCTGCTGACACCCGCTCTTAATGGCATCCCTGGTAATATGGGCAACCAGGCAGCTTGTTCATGCTGAATATAAAACGGACTACCGGCAAGATCAATCTTTGGATTTAACAGTTTAAAATTAATGGTTGCAGGTAATTGCCGGTATTCCATAGCCAGTAGCACCTTTATAATACCAGCCATACCAGATGCAGCTTCCAGATGTCCCAGATTCGTTTTAACAGAACCGATGCCACACCATGGAGCCTGATGTTTTCCATGCAACCTGTTAAATGCAGCTGTCATTCCTGCTATTTCGATGGGATCTCCCAACATAGTGCCCGTTCCGTGTGCCTCCAGATAATTTACAGTATCAACTGTTACATCGGCATTGGCATATGCTTCTTCCAGTAGTTTACGCTGTTTATCAGGATTGGGTACTGTTAAGCCTCCTGATTGTCCGCCATGATTTACGGCTCCTCCTTTTATGATTCCCTGTATCCTGTCGCCATCTGCTATTGCCTGTTCCAAAGGTTTAAGCAATAATAATGCAGCTCCTTCTCCTCTCACATAACCATCTGCATCTGCATCAAATGTTTTACACCTGCCATCTTTACTTAGCATATGAGATTGATAATAAGAAAGGCTTCTCGTTGGATGACACATCAGATGAATACCACCGGCCAATGCCTGCGTACATTTACCCGACCTGATAGCAGTTACAGCTTCATTCACGGCCACCAGAGAGGAAGAGCAGGCAGTATCTATCAGCATACTTGGCCCTTCAAAATCGTAAAAGTAGGATAACCTGTTAGCCAGTATTGATAATGCAGTACCTGTACCGGTTAAGTTATCGGCACCTGTTTGTTCCGCAAGTAAAAGTTCATAATCACTTCCGCTGGCTCCTATGTATACACCTGTTTTACTTCCTTTCAAAGCAGAAGGTTTATATCCTGACAGTTCCAGTAGTTCCCATGTCAGCTCCAGCAGTACTCTTTGCTGAGGGTCCATTAATTCAGCTTCCCGGGGAGAGATTCTGAAAAATGCTGCATCAAATTCATCAATCTGGTCAAGATAACCACCTGCATTAATTCCCTGATGTTTATTAACCAGGTCTATCCATTCCGGCCAGTTCCAACGGGAATCAGGTGTATTAATAATTGAATGCTTTCCGCCGGTAAGAATATCCCAGAATGCTTCTTTATTACAAGCTCCCGGAAAACGGAAAGCTGTACTAATCACCGCGATATCATGCTCTCTGCCTTCACTAACAGCCTCTATACTTTTCCCGGTTTCTTCCACTGGTATTATCTGTGCAGATAATTGACTGACTACCTTTTGAATGGTATTAAATTCAAAAAAGAATGCGCCAGACAAGGCAACGTTATAGGTATTACCAAGGAATAATCCCAACCCCATCAGATCACCAGAATCCAGTCCCATTTCCATTAAAGGCTGTTCATCATCCAATGGCGCTGCTCTGGGCAATAATCCGGTTATATGTTTTTTTATCACATCAGCCAGTTCCTCTTCATTAAACCGGGGCAATATTTTTTCTTCACTGGCAGTTCCCTGATAACGCTGACGGCTATTCACATCATAGCTGATTAGTATGCCATTACCCAGGTTCTCTTTATCTCTGATACGATATCCATGTACGATACCCTGCAATGAGGCTCCATGCAACTGATGGAACCTGATGATGGGATCAACATAATAACCATATTCGTCTTTCTGATGTATATAAGCTGTATAATCTTCTATTGTTTTGCCTTTAAAATCACGGCTTCTTGTAATAGCACAAACAGTTTCCACCTTATGCATCAGTACTACGCGGTGATGTATAAATTCCAGCAGCTCATCTCCCAGTCCACGGCTCTGTTCCGCAGGAAAAATGTTTATTGACAATAACTGTATAATTCCTCCTTCTGCACGATGCAATTCTCCAACAGTACTAACATCCTTTTTATACAACATTTCCATTTCCCGGATACGTTGCGAATAAATAACACCTAATACTTTCCCGTTCTCTTCAATTACAAATTGTCCGCCTGGATAAACAGTTAATCTTCTGTCAATCTCCTGCCTGGGCAAACGAAGTCCGGCAGGCCAGCACGCCTTCTCCAACTCCATTAATGTTTTCAGATCTTCTTCTTCAGCATAACGGATACTATAACTTCTTTTATGATATTGCCCCAGTGTTACGCGGGTAAATGGGAATACCTCACCGGAAGCTGGTGTTGTTAAAAATATGCCAGACCTGGCAGCACTTAACAGTAAAACCTCTGATACCTCCAATCCATGCCGCAGATATTCATCTGCTTTAGTAACTAATATTTTGCCGGCATCTGATAATACGGGATGTCCACCCGATATTACCATCCATTCTCTATTTAAAAAAAAGTCTGTTAACGGTTTATGTAAGCGTGTATGAAAAGATGCTGCTGCGAAAATATTTTTCTCAGTCAATGACTGTTGCAGACGTAACATTACCGGCAACAGCAATATTCCGTCAAGCATTGATCGCAATGATATATTATTTATGTGCCATTTTGCGGATGCGGCATACAGCATTTCCAGGAAAAACACTACACGCTCTTCCTGCGCATCCTCGCTAATACAATCGTCCATGAGAAGCGCTGTTATATTCAGCGGTATAAGTTCTTCACTATATTGATCATGCAATTTATACCTGCCATCAGCCGTTTTCTTAAGCCATTTCTCAGATAATAATACACGAATAGCAGCCTGAGGGTAACACTTCTTATTACTCTTTAATAAATCATCAAAGGAGACTTCACTATCTGAAGTAATATTTTTCCTCAAAGATATAAGCATAGGAAGTCCTATGAAGCCATAGCTCCATACATACAATAACTTTAGCAAAACAATATGTTTTAATTCGGGTTTACTATGACCTCAGATATGTACGAACATAAATAGGAATCACCATTATGTACAATAAATACAATTGTTTAAAATAGAAAAGTAATGAGTCGTCATCAGGATATTTTGAGTTTTAAATGGTTATTAATGAGTGTCGTCTTACAAATTACAGTTGCGGTGAATATTTATTATTAAATAAGCAGCATAAAACGGTGATCAAATTAATTACTTTCCTCCAACTAATTTTTTTTTTTCACATTTATTAATATAACAGTAACATGTAGTACTGATAAACCATCTGATTTCGAAAAGAGATTAGGTTATCCAATATGAGTTACACATGTTTGTAGGTCTTCTGTATAGTGAGTCGTTTGAAATTATAAATAGTACCTTCTAAAAATAAAATAAAATGCACTAACTTTTATAGCAAACAGGGTCTAAGGCATAAAAGATTAGTATAATACATATCCACTTTTGTATAAAACAGCTATCTCTCCTCTTTAATGTACTTACCTTTGATTGACAATTAAATTGCCAGACGTGGATCAACAAATTGACATACAGCAGAATAAATTCCTCAGTTATATATGGCTAAATCCCAGGTATAGAATATACCGGCATCTTTTATCGTTATTGTTATTAGGGACGGTCGTTTTAAATTCATTTACTCCCTATCCCGAACCATATGCCTTTTATGTAAAGATTTCAATCTTCTGTTTCCTATTATTCGTATTTTATACAAACATGTATATACTGGTACCCAAATTTCTGTTTCGTAACAGGTACAGGATGTATATATCAGGAGTCGTTGTTCAGCTCTCATTATCTTTCATCACCGCTAACATAATCAGAATCAAATTATTTCCCTACCGGGCTTTACCCTATCCCCCCAAGCAAGAGGGTCTTAAGGTAGGAATCTTCCTTTTCAGTATAATAATGATTGTAGCGGCATCTACTGCTATCAAACTATTCCAGCGTTGGATCAGAGACACAGAACGCATCAATGAACTGGAAAAAGCAACCATGCAGTCAGAATTAGAGCAATTGAAGACCCAGATCAATCCACACTTTCTCTTCAATATGCTCAATAATGCCAATGTACTAACGCAGAAAGATCCCGAAAAAGCCTCCCAGGTATTAATGAAATTAAGCGACCTTCTCCGTTATCAATTATACGACAGCACCAGACCCAAAGTATTACTGACAGCAGATATCCACTTCCTGGAGGATTTTTTAAATCTTGAAAAGATAAGACGGGATAATTTTGAATCTATTGTAAATAAACAAGGAGATATAAGCGGTGTACAGGTAGCCCCCCTGTTATTCATTATCTTTGTGGAGAATGCAGTGAAGTACAGCATGGATACCGAAAAGAAAACGTTTGTACACCTGCATTTTGAAGTAATAAATGATGTGCTGACTTTTAAATGTATTAATTCAAAGTCCTCCAGCATGATGATTAAAAGTGATACCAGCGGACTGGGTCTTACAAACGTAAAACGAAGACTGGAGTTACTGTATCCTGGTAAATATATATTAGATATAAAGGATAAGACAGATGCCTTCACTGTAACTTTAAAAATAATACTATGACCTGTATTATAGTAGATGACGAACCACTGGCAAGAGAAGCCATCCAACTACTGGTTGACAGGATTAAAGATCTGAATCTTCTGGGTAACTTTAACAGTGCAATGACAGCATCAAAATTCATGCAGGATCATACAGTTGATCTTATCTTCCTGGATGTGCAGATGCCAGGAACAAACGGTATTGATTTTGCCAGAACAATTCCTAAAGAGACACTGGTGATATTCACTACTGCGTTTAGTGAATACGCACTGGACAGCTACGAAGTGGAAGCAATTGATTACCTCGTAAAACCCGTACAGAAAGCACGTTTTCAGACCGCAGTCAATAAGGCATTATCCTATAGCCAGCTGCTGAAATCAGACAACGAAAAGAATAATATTGAAACAGTTGCGGCAGACTATTTCTTTGTAAAGGCAGACAGGAAGATCTTTAAAGTTTATTTTAAAGATATCCTGTTTATAGAAGGGTTGAAAGACTATGTGATATTACATACTGCCGAACAAAAGATCATGACGGCAATGAACGTTAAAACGATCCATGAACAACTGCCACAGAGTGTATTTGTGCGTATCAGCAAATCGTATGTTGTTAATGTACAGAAGATAGAATCGTTTGATAATAATACCATCTTCATTCACAAATATGAAATTCCTATCGGGAATACTTACAGGAATTATTTCTTTGATGAATTTGTATCGAAGAAGTTATTGAGCAGGTAGGGCCGGCTTTGAAAAATTAAGTAGAATATCCATTGCTTTAGCAGCATCTTTCTTAGCTACAAAAATATGGTCGTGATAAAACGCAGCTACTACATTACAGCTAATATCCTCATCTGATAATGCTTTCGAAAATGCAGCCGTCAGCCCAACAGCTTCCAGAGAAGAATGGATAGTCAACGTGATCCATGATGCGATGAATGAATAACTAAGATCCAACCGATCAGCAAGTTCCTGTTTTATGATCACAGTTAAACCTTCCTTTTCTCTGAAGGTGCAGATCACATTCTTAAGATCAATATCAGTATCATCATTAATTGTGCAAAAAACATAGTCCCCTTCATTTAGCAAGGGTTTCATGGATGCTAAAAGGGTTCTTAAATTAGTTTCGCCGGTCATTTTATTTTCATAATATCTTATAATAAATCAAGGCAGAATAAAGAGAGGGCATATCACCTGCCCCCTTTATATCCTTCAGACTACACTATCCTTGCCTATCACAGTCCAATCCTTATTTCCATATCCTTTTTCAATCCAGCGATCCATTTCAGCAGCTATTGCTGGTATCACAGCTAATTTCGTTCCGCCCTTTGCTGCTGCGTCCATAAATAACCCTGTATCCTTACGGGCCATATTCAATTCCCAGGAAGGATTGTCATAATCACCCGAACTCAATTTTTGTAACCTGGTAGGGAATGTTGCCGCAGGGCTCCAGGAACCAACTAATGTAGAAATATCATCAACAGGGATATTCAGCGCTTTGGCAAGAGAAAGCATATCCGCAATTCCGGCAGTGAAGGTTACAAGGAAAAGGTTACCAAGCAATTTCACGCCTGCAGCCTTCCCAGCCTCTGTTCCAAAATTAATCAGCTTACCTGTCATTCTGGATAACTCAGGCTCCAGTTGACTAATAACAGCCTGATCGCCGGATACCAGCATAAAGCCGGTGCTTTCCAAAGCATTCTGCGGCCCCATAAATACAGGTGCATGCTGATAGGTAAATCCACGTTCTTTCCATTCCTTTGTGCGCTGTGCTGCACCTTCTGCAGATGTAGTAGTATGATCTATAATGATAACACCCGGTTTAAATGCCTTACTTGCTGCTTCGAGAACTTCATTAACAGTTCCATCGTCTTTCAGTGCAACATGGATAATATCCGCTCCTTTTACAGCATCTGTAACATCCGCAAAAGCTTTTGCTCCATATGCTTCCAGGGCTATTGCCTTTGACGATGTTCTGTTCCATACCTGCACCTGGGCCCCTTTGTTTATCATAGCCCTTACAAAATTTGCTCCTAAAAGCCCCATACCTAAAAATGCTACCATGATCCTGTTATTTTACATAAAGGTAAGATTTTTGAATTTTCATTATATACCCGTTTGAGTAATAATAACAGGAATGCTTACCCTCTGTCCGGGACTATTTTTTCTCTGCTAATTCCTTCAGTTTCTGTAAAGCTTTGGGCCAGGCATCCATAAAGTAGTCTTTGAATTCCTGCGATATGTCTACACCTCCCATATCAATCTTCAACTCTGTTTTTCCATCTACAGTACGGAGTGTATAATTTTCAAAGCCGCCTGCCCACTTCTTAGCTTCCTCACTTTCCAGATCTTCCACTCCATCTATAACATTCCCAAGATGTTTGATGGACATAAATTCATTGGGAATATTTTCAGCAATAGTAGAAACCATGCCACTATTTTTTTCACCGAGAAACAAGGCTTTGCTTCCTTTTTTCCAATCCGTATCTGCCCATGATCCCTCAGCGAAAGCAGAAGTCCATTCACGGTATGAGGCATCGTCCCAAAGTGCATTCCACACTTTTTCCCTGGGTGCGTTAATTGTTATTTTAAATTCCATTGTTTGCTTTTTTAGTACATGATAAAGATCCAATACTATTCAAATAGATCCGGGGAGCAATCGCGACAATTATAGGGGGTAAATGAGACGTTAATGCAATAACAAAAAGGTTTTTATACCCTGGAGTATAATACCGGGAAAAACGCCCAACCAGGTTAGCAAGCCCGTCATAATGATCAGGGCGGCGTAGGTAGAGATATAGAAGAAAGGATGAAGTGTTTTTGGTGAAGCTAATGTTGGCAGGGGTGCTGCAAACATGGTACTGATAATCCGGAGGTAATAGTATAAACCGATCACACTGGTAACTACCAAAACAATCAGTGGGAGCCACATATGTTGCTGTACGCCTGCTGCCAGTACAAAGAATTTTGCCAGGAACCCTGCTGTTAACGGAATGCCCGCCAGTGAAAACAAGGCAACAGACAAAACCGTAGCAACTACAGGTCTTTTCCATATCAATCCCTGGTAGAGAGACAGATCTTCCGCATCACCCTGACCGGTAGACAAAAGGATGATTACGCCAAAGGCCGATAATAAAGTGATAGAATATGCCAACAGGTAAAAAATGGCCGCTTCTGTCCCGGCACTGTTTCCCGGCATGAATGCCACAAGTAAATAACCGAAATGCGCAATCGAAGAATAGGCCAGCAAACGTTTAAGTTTCTGTTGCCGCAAAGCCAGGACATTACCCGTTATCATGGAAGCGATGGCGATAGCAGAAAAAATGGATATTGCCAGTGGATAGTGCTGTAGCTGGATGGTTTGTGCAAAACGCAGCAGCACGGCAAATACTCCGATCTTTGAAACAGTTCCAATAAAAGCAGTAACGGGAGAAGGTGCTCCCTGATAAACATCGGCCGCCCAGAGATGGAAAGGAACCAGCGCCAGTTTAAAACCAATAGCCACTAACATAATTCCCAATCCCATAATAAACAGCGTAGGAGATGTTGTAGTTATTTTTTTTGCGATAACAGCAAACTCCATATTACCGGTTTCCATATAAATGAGCGCCATTCCAAACAGGAGAAATGCGGATGTAAGCGCCGCCAGTACCAGGTATTTCATACCAGCTTCTACCGCGTTGTTCCGGTTGCGCAGGTAAGCTATCAGCGCATATAAACTTACACTTAACAATTCCAGTCCTATGAACAAGGAGATAAAATGCTGACTGATGGTAAGTATGGCAGCACCCAGTGTTCCCAGGAATAAGAGAATATAATATTCCTTGGGATTTTCTTCCCTGTCTTCAAAATAAATATAGGAAAACAAACCTATTGCCAATACTGAGAAAATGATCATTCCTGTGAACAATGCGCCCTGGCCATCCACAACAAAGAGTGGTGGTATTGCCTGTGGCAATGTATCTTTTACGTACCATGTGGCAAAAACTACCATGCACATCATCAGGAATCCCACCACCTGGATAACAGTATGACTTTGCCGGAAAGCGATCAGTAATATTACGACTATCGATGCCGTAGCCAGCACAATGAAAGGTAACAGCGCTAATAATTGTAATTCATTCATGTAGTAAGGGGTGAATGGTGAAAGATAAATGTTGCACTGTATCCATTACTGGCTGGGGATACAATCCTAATGCTACAATACTGATGCTTAAGGCTACCATGATAATAAGCTCCCTGGCACTAATATCTTTTACAGTTGTTGTTGTTGCGGGTTGTCCCATGAATACCTGTTGCATCATCCGTAAAGAATATAGTGCTGACAGCACTAATCCCACACTGGCAATAACGGATAAGGTTGTATTAATATTAAATGTTCCCAGCAGAATAAAGAACTCTGCAATGAAATTACCCAGCAGAGGCAATCCTGATGAGGCCATAGTGAACAGAATGGCCACACCTCCCATTGCAGGCATGGAGGTCCATAATCCACCCATCTTCGTAATATCTCTTGTATGTAATCTTTCTTTCAGCATACCGGCCATAACGAACAAAGCTCCTGTACTGATACCATGAGTGAGTATCTGCATCACAACTCCCTGCATTGCTATTTCGTTAAAAGAAAAGATCCCCACGAGAACAAAGCCCATATGACTAACAGAAGTATATGCAATCAACCGTTTGAGATCGGTTTGCGCGAAAGCCAGCAGAGCTCCATATACAATACCTATTACTCCCAGCAGCATGGCCCACCAGGCAATGGAGGCCGCAGCTTCCGGGAACATAGGTAATACAAAACGGAGTATACCATAAGCTCCTGTTTTTAACAGTAACCCGGCCAGTATCAGACTACCTGCCGTAGGTGCTTCACTGTGAGCATCGGGTAGCCAGTTGTGAAAAGGTATCATGGGCAGCTTGATCACAAATGCGATAAGAAATCCCAGCATGATCCATTTTTCCGTAGTGGGTTCGAGAACCGTTTTCAATAAACTGAAGTAATCAAAAGTATAGTTATTCGTTTGTTGCCCATGTATAAAATATAACGCCAGTATCGCCAGTAGTAAGAATAAACTGCCTGCCTGGGTAAAGATGAAAAACTTATAGGCTGCATAACGGCGATTGGTATCTCCCCATATGATGATCAGGAAATACATTGGCACCAGCATAATTTCCCAGCAGAAATAGAACAGGAAAAGATCCATTGCAACAAATACGCCGCTGATCCCTGCCAGTGTCCATAAAAGATTGAAGAAATAAAAACCTGTCTTTTCCTTTATTTCATTCCATGAGCAGAGCACGGCTAATATGCCAAGGAAAAATGTGAGTAGCAGTAATACTATACTAAGACCATCCAATGCCAGATGTAAACTGATACCCAGAGACGGGATCCAGTTCACCTGGTAATCGATGAACCAGGAATTGTCTGAATGCGGAAATGTCTTGTATACCACAAAGAACGTACAGGCCAGAGCCATATCAGCTATTACCGTTAGTAAGGCAATCCATTTTGCCAGCACAGGAAACCATTGCGCTGCCAGCCAGCACAATATACCTCCTGCGAGTAATATGCCTATCATCCATATCAGTATCATAATAATAATTGTAAAGTAATGATGAACAGGATACCTATTAGTACACCTACTACATACCACCGTAAGGAACCGTTTTGTGAAATCGAAAACAACTGATTCAGATGCAGGTTAGCAGAAGCGATGCCATTATATATTTTGTCGAATGCATCGGATTTGTTGGTACTGGTGATGAACTGGAAAGGTTTTACGATGATATTATTGTACAACTGATCAAATTTCCATCCGCTGAAGAAAAACTCCCGTATCTCCACCAGGGCACTTCTTTGTTTCCATTGAAGGATAACTTCCGGTTGCAGATGATATAATAAATATCCGGTGTAAATACCTGTAAGGGTGATTATTGCGGCAATCAGCTGAAAGAATATTTCTCCATGAAGATGCGTTTGCAATATAGTAGCCGGTAATACATGCTGGATATGCTCCGAAAATAATGAAAGGTGTAAAAGATTATGTGGCCATTCTATCCATCCTGCGGTTATCGAAAAGAAAGCCAGTATGATAAGAGGGATAGTCATGGTTTTAGGAGGAAGATGACTGATGGATGTTTTCATTTCTCCCCAGAAAACTACAACGATCAACCGTGTGGAATAAAATGCAGTGATAAAAGCTCCGCATAACGCTACTGCCCACAATACAGGATGACCATTGCCGGCACTCCACGCATACCACAAGATCTGGTCTTTACTAAAAAATCCGGCGGTGACAAGCGGCAATGCTGCTAATGCTGCTGCTCCTGCCACAAAGGTCCAGTAGATGACCGGCATTTTATTTTTCAGTCCGCCCATTTTAAAAATATTGTGTTCATGGTGCAACGATTCAATTACGGCACCAGCAGCCAGGAACAACAGTGCTTTAAAAAAAGCATGAATGAAGAAATGGAAGATAGCTGCACTCCAGGCACCTATACCCAATGCCAGGAACATATAACCTATCTGGCTGATGGTGGAATAAGCCAGTATTCTTTTGATATCTGTTTGCACCATAGCACTGCAGCCTGCTGTAAAAAGGGTGATAGCCCCGATTATGGCGGTGACCTGCATGGCAAGCGGAGAAAGTTCAAATATAGTATGCATTCTGGCTATGAGGTAAACACCTGCGGTAACCATAGTAGCTGCATGGATCAATGCGCTCACCGGCGAAGGGCCAGCCATCGCATCGGGCAACCATGTATGGAGCGGAACTTGTGCGGATTTGCCCATCCCTCCTGCCAGGAGTAATAATGCTATCAGCGAAATACCTGTAGCGCTGGTGGCAAAATGTTCAGGAGCCAGGTGCAGGATATCCGCGATATTCAATGTACCTAATTCTTTAAACAGAAGGAACAAACCGATGATCATGGCAGTGTCTCCTATGCGGGTAATCACAAAAGCTTTATTCGCTGCCTTATAGTTGGCCGGTGTTTCATACCAGAACCCGATGAGTAAATAACTGCATAATCCCACTCCTTCCCATCCCAGGTATAACAGCACTAAATTATTTGCCATTACCAATATCAGCATCGCACATACGAACAGGTTCATACTCGCGAAAAAACGGGCATAGTCACGATCGTGGCGCATGAAAGCAATAGAGTAAATATGGATCAATGCACCAATGAAAGTTATAATGAATATAAATGCCAGCGAAAGCGCATCTACACGCAAACTGATATCTACAGACAGGTTGCTGATATGGAACCATTGCCATAACGTTTGTTGCCAGACACCTGTTTCCGGAGGCGACTGCAGGAATTGAATGCCGAGCAGAATAGTGATAACAGCTGTTATACAGATACTGCCAGCACCTATGCCTGCGATGAGGTTGGCAGATAAACGCCTGCCTGCCAGCGATAATGCCAGAAATCCGGCTAACGGTAATGCGGGTATGAGATACAGGTATTGTTGCATATAAAACCTAATCTTTTAATTCCTTTAGCTGTTCCACATCTAATGTTTTATGCTGGTGATGAATCTGGAGCACCAGCGCCAGTCCTACAGATACTTCCGCCGCAGCCATCGACAGGATGAACAGGAACATTACCTGCCCATCAGGTTGCTGCCATTTTGCCCCTGCCGCAATGAAAGCCAGTCCGGCTGCATTGAGCATGATTTCAATGGAGAGCAATATGAAGATGACATTCTTCCGCGTCAGTACACCCACTAATCCCAATACGAACAAGATGGAAGCCACTATTAAAACTGTATGTGCATGAATGGACGACATCTGTTAATGATTATTTTGTAAAAACCTGTGCAGGTTTCTTTTCGTATGCTTGCCAATATGGGCTGCTCCTACAATACCTGTCATCAGCAGAAATCCTCCCAACTCTACGGCGATGATATATTCACCGTAAAGTGATAATGCTACCTGCCGGGGAGTAACCACCGTCACCAGCATCTTTTCAGATGGCGGTTCTAAAAGCAGGAGAATCATCTCTATCAATAATACCAGCGCCAGTATAGAGGGTCCTATCCATACTTTGGGTTGCAGCCATTTCTTTTCCTGTAATGCAGTTTCTTTATCCAGGTTCAGCATCATTACCACAAAAATGAAGAGTACGATGATGGCTCCTGCATAAACGATCACTTCCAGCACAGCGGAGAAAGGCGCGCCCAGCGATAAAAATATCATGGATATTGCCATAAAGGATACTACCAGATATAGCAATGCATGAATAGGCTGATGGCGGGTAATCACCATGATAGTAGCGAGTATGGCTACGATAGACGATATGTAGAAAAGCAGTGACATGTTTATTATATATTTCAGGGCAATAAACTTTTTATATCTACCGGTTCTTCCTCATTATCTCCTTTTCCTTTTTCTTTCACACCTGCATCAAGACCAGCTACTTTATAAAAATTATATCCGGGGTATTTTCCCTGGCTGTCAATGAGCAGATCTTCTTTTTCAAATACCAGATCCTGACGTTTATATTCCGCCATTTCAAAATCGGGGATCAGTTGGATAGCATATGTAGGGCATGCTTCCTCACAGTATCCGCAAAAGATGCAGCGGGAAAAATTGATCCGGAAAAATTCCGGGTACCTCCGTCCGTCTTCATCTTCAGTAGCTTGTAACGCAATACAGTCTACCGGGCAAGCCGCCGCACAGAGATAACAACCAACACAGCGTTCACCACCATCCGGGTCTTTGGTCAGCACAATACGTCCCCGCCAGCGTGGATGCAGCTGTATTTTTTCTTCGGGATATTGAATGGTTTCTCTTTTATGAAAGAGGTGCAAAAAAACCAACCACATTGTTCGCAAGTGACTGAGCATAATATATGTTTTTTAAGATTTCAACCATAGTGCAATTGCCCCGGTAACCAGTAAGTTGACCAGTACCAGTGGTAGTAAAATTTTCCATCCGTATTCTATCAACTGATCATAACGCGGTCTTGGAAGAGAAGCCCTTAACAGAATAAACAGACCGATAAAGAAAAATGTTTTCAGGAAGAACCATAATACAGGAGGCAGGAAAGCCGGACCAAGCCAGCCGCCAAAGAACATAGTGACCGTCATTGCCGATATGAGTGTAATGCCCATATATTCGCCGATAAAGAACATACCGAATTTCATACCGGAATATTCGGCATGGAACCCTGCAATCAGTTCACTTTCTGCTTCCGGAATATCAAAAGGCAAACGATGTGTTTCTGCAATACCGGCAATAAAAAAGATAACGAAACCTACCGGTTGAGTTACAACGAACCAAACATTTTCCTGTGCTGCTACAATATCTATCAGGTTAAAAGACCGGCTCAACATCACCACTCCCATTACAGACAGTCCCATGAACACTTCGTATGCGATCATTTGTGAAGCTCCACGTAATGCTCCCAATAATGCATATTTATTATTGGACGCCCATCCGCCAAGTACAATACTATATACACCAAGAGACGACATTGCCAGGAAGAATAACAACCCGATATTCAGATCCGCTACTACGATGCCCGGAGCAAAAGGGATGATTACAAAACTCATCAGCACACTACCTACCACAATGGCAGGCGCCAGAATGAAAACCCATTTATCTGCGAAAGGAGGGATCCAGTCTTCTTTAAAGAATAGTTTCAACGTATCCGCAAGTACGATAAAGATTCCCAGCGGGCCTGCCCTGTTGGGTCCCAGCCTGTCCTGCCACATCGCCAGCAACCGGCGTTCCACCCAGATAAGTCCTGCAGCTATATTCAGGAGTACGAAGAGTACACCTAAAACGATCCATATATGTTGCATTACAGTCATCCTGTTTTATTTTGTGATGTTTACCCATGCACCCCAACTCCATACATCCATCCCCTGCAATCCCGCAGGCATTAGTACAATACCATCCTGCAGACTTTCCTCTATAATGAGAGGGAACGTATATATTTTTTCATCTGTTTTTACAGAAAGAAGATCCCCCTTTACTGCACCTAATTGTTCCGCATCCCACTTTGACAGCGTGATATACGGTTCCGGAGAACGTTCCGCAATTCCTTTGGTATACATGCTTAATTCGCCTGTACCGAAAATATGATGTTGCGGTAACAACAACCATTTGTTTGGCCGGGGAACAAATGCATCAGGAATATCCCTGGAGAAAACAGGTGTTGCCGTTGTTTGTTCAAATAATCGGATACCAGGATCTCCACCCTTTAATGGTCCACCTACTTCCTGCTGATACTTGTTCACTGCCTGTCCGGAATTCCATCCGGGAGCCCAGAAGGAAGGAATGAGCGGAGCAGGTGGCATCCCTCTGTAACCCTCCATAGTAAAGCTTAATGGGGAATCATCATCCTGCAATGGTTTGGGTTCACTAACTGCAAGATTAGACAACATAGCTGTGCGACCACTATAACGATGCGATTCGCGGGGAATAGCGGAGCCGTGTATACGAAAATCACGTGGCGGGGCAACTGCAGAGATTCCTGCAAATTGTGTGAGACTGGATTCCAATCTTGCCAGTAATTCGTCCGGATGTTTTTCTTGCCCGTTACTTGCCGATGTTAATAATGCTTTTATTTCCCATAGCCATTTAAAGCTTTCTTTTATGGTATTGATGGCAGGCATAAATACCTGGCAACTTCGTTGTGCCCGGCCTTCGTTATTCACGAAGGTCCCATCTGCTTCTGCAAAGGTGGCTGCAGGGATCAGCACATGTGCTTTTTCTGTAGTACGGTTATGCAGCGCATCCAGTACAATAATATTTTTACACTGCCGAAAGAAAGCGTCTGCCTTGGCAGCCGGAATCCTGCGATAGAGGTCGTTTTCCAGGATAACAACAGTTACGTTGGGCGTATTTTGAACTCTCCCTGCTACTTTTTCTAAGGAAGGTGCACGCATCATAGCCAACCCCATGCTATTACATTCCGGCAATACAAAAGCCAATCCTGGTTTCCTGTCTTCCGTTTTCAATGCCACTGCAATATCATAAGCAGCACGGATAAGCCCATCATTACAACCGCCGGTACCAGTAATGATTACAGGACGCTTTGCGTGTTTTAAAGCCTCAGCAATGATGATCGCTTTTTCCATAATCACTCCTACCGACGGTAATGTTGGATTAAGGATATGAGCAATCCCAAATCCTAGTCGGGCCATATCATCAGGAGCACCCTGCATGGAGCAGGCTGCTATTTCGTTGAGGGGTGAAGGTAGTACCGTTACATTTGCAAGGAATCCTTTCGCCTCCTGCACCAGTTCTTTTACTGCCACATCATGCCAGGCAGGGAGCGGTACTTGCTCCAGACTTTCTGCTGCCGCCGTTTTCATAACAGACTGGCGGACTGCCAACGCCATGATGGGCGCTGTATTCCAGATATCTTCTCCCAATACCAATACCGCATCAGCCTCTTCAATTTCTTTCAGAGAAGGAGTATGTACACAACCGGATTGCAGTATATCTACTATTTTTTGTTCAAGAAATACCTGGTCGTCATTCACCCCTTGGTAAAAGTTTTCTTTACCAACCAGTTCACGCAGGGAATAATTGCTTTCAACGGATGCTCTCGGCGAACCAATACCTATGAGGGTCTGACCGGGAAGCAGCATTGCCAGATGTTGAATCAGCAGATCATGGCTAACTGCTTCGATAGTACGATTACGGATGATAGGTTGTGTGATACGATTTTCGCTATTGACAAATTCATAACCAAAGCGGCCTCTATCGCATAGGAAATAACCGTTTACCTCACCATTATAACGATTAACAATATTGCGCAACTTACCATACCGTTCACCAGGGATGGTATTACAACCCAGGCTGCAATGCTGGCAAATAGAAGGAGCAGTGGTAAGATCCCATTTGCGGGTGTAATGTTCCTTCAATGTTTTATCTGTGAACACCCCTGTAGGACAAACTTCCGCCAGGTTACCACTAAAAGGGCTTTGCAGTATGCCATCTTTTTCTCTTCCGAAATAAACATGATTATGTGCAGAGAAAACATTTAAATCATCTCCACCGGCATAATCCCTATAGAACCTTACACAACGGTAACATTGTATACAGCGGTTCATTTCATGATGGATGAACGGGCCTAAGTATTGATTGGTGTACGTACGTTTTTTATATTCAAAGCGCCGGTAGTCATGCCCAGTCATCACTGTAACATCCTGCAGGTGGCAACTTCCCCCTTCGTCACATACCGGGCAATCATGCGGATGGTTAGTCATCAGCCATTCAACCACCTGGGCCCGAAAGGCTGTTGCCATTTCATCGCTGACGGACATACGTAATCCCTCTTTCACGTTTTCCATACAACTCATCACGATACGTCCCTTTGTATCTTCTTCATCTTTAAATACTCTCACAGCACATTGCCGGCAGGCCCCAATGCTTCCCATAGCCGGATGCCAGCAGAAATAGGGAAGATCATAACCCAGGCTCAGACAGGTTTCCAACAGATTCTTACCTGCTTTTACATCAAAAGATTTGTTATCAATATAAATTTTAGGCATGGTAATATATTATTTGCCGTACGGACATTTCTTATGGTCTATATGTTTATCAAAATCATCTCTGAAATATTTCAAGGCGCTTTGCAACGGTTCCATTGCTCCCGGAGCCAGTGCACAGAAGGTGTTACCGGGACCCAGGTATTGCGTGTGCATTTCCAATAATTCGATATCTTCCTTTCGCCCCTCTCCTTTCTCGAGAGAGAGTAAGATTTTTTCTACCCAGGGTAACCCTTCGCGACAGGGAGTACACCATCCGCAGCTTTCCTGTGCAAAGAAATGTTGCAGGTTATGTACAAATCCAACGGGGCAGGTAGCATCGTCCATCACTATCATGGTTCCTGTACCTAAGCGGCTGCCTGCCGCAGCAACGGATTTGAAATCCATTTTAATATCCAGGTGCTGGGTAGTCAGAAAATCGGTAGACGCTCCTCCGGGTAACACACCTTTAAGCTTAAGTCCGGGTTTCATTCCTCCGGCATGTTCCTCTATCAGTTCCCGCATTGTAACACCCATCGGAAGCTCCCATGCACCAGGCTTTTTCACCTTACCACTTACCCCATACACTTTTGTTCCACCATCTTCACTATAACTTAAACTTTTAAACCAGTCGGCACCGTTATTTACGATATGAGGAACACAACAAAGCGTTTCTACATTATTAACAATAGTAGGTTTGCCAAATAACCCGCTGATTTGCGGAAAAGGAGGTTTAGCCCTGGGCGTAGCACGTTTCCCTTCAAGCGCGTTCAATAATGCGGTTTCTTCCCCGCACATATACCGGCCCACACCTGTATGCAGATACATTTCCAGATGAAAGCCACTGCCCAGTATATTTTTTCCCAGGTATCCCGCATCATAGGCTTCCTGGATACTTTTTCTCAGAAAGGTGGCAGCTTTATGGTAAGCCCAGCGCAGAAATACATAAGAGATATCCGCCTGTATAGCATATGCCGCCAATATCATTCCTTCTATCAGCTGATGGGGATTACCTTCCAGCAGCAGCCGGTCTTTAAAAGTGCCCGGTTCCATTTCATCCGCATTCGTAATCAGATATTTTGGATGAGGCGCATTTTCGCCCATTGGTACCAGGCTCCATTTCATGCCGGTGCTGAAACCAGCACCACCACGGCCTTTCAGGTTGCTGTTCTGCACCAGCTTTTGCAGGTCAGCCGGCAGCATATCCTTGAGAACTTTGCGCAGGGCACCATATCCTCCCGTCATCTCATATTCTTTGAGATTAAGCGGCGGACGATCCGGATGAATATTACTGGTAAGCGGACGTTCCATATTTATTAAGCGTATTTATTTAACATGTCATCCAGTTGTTCAACTGTTACATCTCTATATAGATCTTTATCAATTATCAAAGCAGGTGCATGATCACAGCAACCAAGGCAAACGTTGGGTAACAGTGTGAACCGGTTATCGCTGCTTGTTTGTCCAAACCCGATGGACAGTTTATTTTGCAGTGCATTATATAATAAGCCGTATCCCATTATATAACAGGAGATGCTATCGCACAACAGGATTATGTGACGCCCTACCGGTTTGCGGAAAATGAGGTTGTAAAAGGTAGCCACGCTATCCACCTCCGCCGGACTAATTTCCAGGTGAGCCGCAATAGCTTCCACACTTTCATCACTTATCCAGCCGCGATGTTCCTGTACAATTTTGAGTGCTTCTATCACTGTTGCTTTTTTATAAGGCACCAGCGATATCTCGTGATCGATAGCCTGAATTTCTGTTGCTGTCAGCATAAAATTTATATTTTATTACCTGTCTATATCGGCCAGTACATAATCAACACTTCCCAGTATGGAAAGTAGATCTGCCACCGTATAACCTTTACTGATATATGGCACCATCTGCATATGCGGGAATGAAGGAGTGCGTATCCGGGTGCGATAAGACATGGTATTACCATCGCTTATCAGGTAATAACTGTTCGCACCTTTTGTAGCCTCAATGCAGCTCATCGCCTCACCGGGAGGGATTACGGGGCCCCAGCTCACATTCAGGAAATGGGTTATCAATGTTTCAATGTCCTGCATGGTATGTTTTTTTATCGGAGGAGTTGTTAAGGGATGATCGGCCTTATAACTCCCTGCCGGCATATTTTTCAGACATTGTTCTATAATACGCAGGCTTTGCCGCATTTCTTCTACTCTAACAACGGAGCGATCGTAGCAATCGCCATTCTGTGCGATGGGGATATCAAAGTCAAACATCTCATATCCGGAGTAAGGGCGTTTTTTGCGGAAGTCCCATTCGAAGCCGCAGGCTCTTAAGCCAGGGCCTGTTACGCCCCATTCGATAGCTTCTTCGAGGGTATAGATTCCTATACCTTTGGTACGCGCTTTAATAAGGCTGTTGCGCAGCACCATATTATTATATTGTTTGAGTTCTTTAGGGAAGTGGTCAACAAATTCTTTCACGAGTACTTCCCAGCCATTGGGCAGATCCTGTGCTACCCCACCGATGCGGAACCAGTTGGGATGCATACGGTCGCCGCAGATGGCTTCGATGATATCGAATATTTTTTCACGCTGGGTGAACATGTAGAACACGGGGGATAATTGTCCAAGGTCTTGCGCAAACGTACCGAACCAGACCAGGTGACTATTGATGCGGAACAATTCGCATAACATCACTCTTATTACTTTTACACGATCGGGCACTTTGATACCGGCCATTTGTTCTACAGACAGCAGGTAGGCCAGGTTATTCATCACACCACCCAGGTAGTCTACTCTGTCTGTATAAGGAATATAAGTATGCCAGCTTTGGCGTTCTCCCATTTTTTCTGCTCCGCGGTGATGGAAACCAATTTCCGGCACCGCATCTACAATTTCTTCTCCATCCAGTTGAAGGATGATACGTAATACGCCATGAGTACCGGGATGTTGTGGGCCTATATTAAGGAACATGAAATCGGCATCATCGCTATGTTGTTGCATTCCCCATTCTTCAGGTTTGAAGCGGAGAGCTTCCTGTTCTATATCATCTTTCTCATCCCAGTATTGAAACGGCCCCATTTCTGTAGCTCTCGCAGGATGCTCTTTACGGAGAGGATGACCTTTCCAGGTAGTTGGCATCAGGATGCGTTTCAGATAAGGATGGCCATCGAAGCGGATACCGAACATATCAAATACTTCGCGTTCGTACCAATTGGCATTTTTAAAGATGGAGGTGATGGAGGGGAGAGTTGGGTATTCTCCAAACAATGCAACTTTTAAGCGGATAAATTCATTCTGTTTAAAAGAAAAGAGGTGATAAACAACGGAGAAATCTGCCGGTGGCATATTCTCTTTTCGTGCCCGGTCCCGTTCGTCTATGCCACATAGATCGTACAGGAAAGGATGGCTTGATTTAAGGTGTTGGATAATTGACACGATGCTGTCTTTTCCGACCCACAAGGTGAGTATTCCATCAACAGTAGGTTGCTGTTGGAATGCATCATTGCCGAATCGATATTGAAGATGCCCGAGTATGCTATTAGCATCCTGCATATGTTGTATCAGTTTTTAGGGTTCGTACTATACGTGAATTATATTTATACTTCGTCTATTCCTTTAAAGTTGACCATATTCATTCTTTCTTCACGTTTTAGATCTTTCATAGATGGCTGATGAGGTTTTATTACACCTTGTTCGCCTATGGTCCAACTTAACGGACGTGCTTCTTTACCAACTGAATTACCGAGTAACATGAGGCCCTGCATAAAGGCATCAGGTCTTGGGGGACAGCCAGGCACATATACATCTACCGGTAAGAATTTATCCACTCCCTGCACAACGCTGTAGATATCATACATTCCACCGCTATTGGCACAACTACCCATAGATATCACCCATCTGGGTTCCATCATTTGTTCGTGTAGCCGTTTTATGATTGGCACCATTTTAATAAAGACGGTGCCAGCTATCACCATTACATCTGCTTCACGTGGAGTACCCCGGATCACTTCTGCACCGAATCTTGCCACGTCATATTTACTGGTGATACTGGTAGCCATTTCGACGAAGCAACAGCTAAGTCCAAAATGAAAGGGCCACATAGAATTTTTACGGCCCCAGGCCACAAGATCCTGTACAGTGGTTAACATAATGCTTTTGCTGACGGTCTCTTCCATGCTACCGCTTCCTGAGATGTGTCCGGTTTGGTCACCAGGGTTACTTAACCACCATTTCATTTTTATCTTGTTTTAGTTTGTAAGCTTTTAGTATTTTTTTGGTATCGGCGCCAATGTTCAATGCGCCTATTCCCCATTCGTAAACCAATACTACAGCCAGCTGACCGATGAACAGGGCAGCACCTAAGTAACCAGGCCATCCTAATTCATAAAATCCTACAGCCCATAACATAAGGAATACTGCTTCCACATCGAAGATCACAAAGAGCATAGCTACCAGGTAGAATTGTGCGGAGAACCGGAGGCGTGCAGTTCCTGATTGTTCAATACCTCCTTCGTAGGGTTTATTGGTAGCCCGGTCATTATGATGTTGTCCAAGTACATAGGACAGTAAAAGGATGGCGCCCAAAAGTATTACTACCAGGCAAGCATATAGCAATAGAGGCCATAAGGGAATACCGTGAATTTCGTTTCCCATAACGCAAATATTTTCTTGAGATGAATACATGCGTATTCATCTTTCATGCAAAAGAGAAAATGATTTCAATTCCAGTCTGTTGATAAATTGGGCGCAGATTGAGTACAGTCTTTCGTAATAACGTGCTTAGCTAACGATGTAATGTTCCAGGTTCTTAATAATAAAGTCTTTATTGTCGTTTACATACTTTACGATATCACCGATAGAGATTATACCTATCAGTTTATCGTTTTCCATAACGGGGAGATGGCGGATGAACTTATTCGTCATCAATTGCATGCAGTCTTCAATTTTTGTATCAGGAGCAACAAATACCGGGCTGTCAATCATAATATCCCGTACCAGTGTTTCTTTAGATGAGCGTCCTTTTAAGACAACTTTGCGTGCATAATCCCTTTCAGTGAATAGACCTTCTAATTTTCCAATTTCGTCTACTACTACCAGTGCGCCTAAATTCTTTTCTTCGAGTAATTCTAATGCTTCGTACACAGTGCATGTGATGCAGATTGTGTAAATCAAATTTCCCTTTAATTGCAGGATATTTCTAACCGTATCCATAGCAAAAGGCTTTTAGTGAAGAGTTCTATTAAGTTAGGACTATTTTTGTTAATAACCTAAGTTTGGCTGCGGAAAGCAAATTTTATTAGGCACTCTTGTCCTTTCTGTTGCTAATTCCCCGGTCGATAATCTACTCCTTTAATTATACATACAACGAATTCCTTTGTTTATCCATTGAAATATATTTTTTTATAAAATAGCTTTGGAGTGTATACATAGTCGCGATACAAAAAGTAATTTCAGATTTTAAAATTATGAATATAACTGTTACCCATATTGACACCGCCTGTATTCTATTGGAAATTGATGGATATAGAATAATGACCGATCCTACCCTGGACAATGCTGGCCAGTTTTATTATCATGGTTACGGTGCTGCATCCCGCAAAACAGAAAATCCCGCTTATCCTATTACCGGAATAAATAATATCGATCTTATACTATTGAGCCATCATCAACATAAAGATAATTTCGACAACAATGGGAAATCCTTTACGAAGAATGTAGCCAATGTAATTTCTACAAAAAATGCCAGTAAAGCATTATCCGGAGTTATAGGATTGGACAACTGGCAAACACAAAAAATCGAAACTGATAAAATTAAGAATTTAAGGATAACCGCTACTCCGGCCCAACATCATCCCGGGTGGATACCGGAATTTATCTCCGGTAAGGTTATAGGATTTATAATAGAATTTGATGGCCAGGAAAATGGAGTTATTTATATTTCCGGAGATACTGTTTATTTTAAAGGTATAGATGAAGTTGCCAAAAGATATAAAATTGATGTTGGTATTTTCCATGTTGGTTCTGTTCAATTCCGTTATCTCACAGGATTTGGACAATATACCATGGACAGTAAAGACCTCATAAAAGCTGTTAATGTTTTAAATCCGAATAAAGTAATCCCCATACATCACAAAGGATGGACCCACTTTAAAGAAAAAGAAGCCCGATTAAGAGAATCCTTACTCACAAATGTTTCTACCAGGGACAGGACGATATTCCTAAAATCAGGAGAGCCTGCGGGAATTTAAAATAATACTTAACTCCCGGAAAGATATAGGACAGTTCTTAGTAAGAAGCACCTTGCGCCGGAGATTGACAGGTGGTTGGTAGGGGTTTGGTCAGATTTGCCTGATCTAACACCGACCAACCACCTATCAACCACCTATCAATCACCTATCAACCCTGGAAGTCACCCCGAACTCTCCCCGAAGTTAATATCAACTCTCCTCTCACTTACTACTTAACTCCTTTGGCAGAATCCCAGTTTCCTGCCAGTTTTCTAATGTAGAGAATTTGGCCCGTATGGTAGGCATTATGGGCGCTTATATGGGCAATAATAGAATACCACGATTGCAGCTTTGCTTCATCTGCCTGTTTAATGGCCTCTTCCCAATCTTTCATAACCTGATCCAATTGCTGAACGGTACCAGTCCAGGAAGCTTCGGTAAAGGCAACGAATGTTTCATTATTGTTTCCATCAAAGGCTGCTGGTTTTCTTCCATAAAACTTATCCAGCTCCTGCTTGTTCCAAAATAACAGATGGTAAGCCAACTGACCAATAGAATGGCTGGAATCTGAAGGCTTCCACATAGCCTCCTTCGCTGTAAGACCTTCGAGACCTTTCATAACAGGAACAAACCAGTCCTGTTGATTCCAGGTAGTCTTTAACTGTTCCAGTAATATGGATTTAAGCGTAGGCGGCGGCGTTGCCGGGCTATTGACCTGCCCGCTGGCAGTCAGGGAGCACATCAGGCTGAACAGGAGAATGTACTTTGGCATATACAATGGTTTAAATTTTATACCTACTAAAGATAACCTGTTTACACCCGGATTTAGCCTGGACTGAACTTTATTAATCAGCTTTTGTTTTTAAGTTAACAGCAGATGTGTGGAGACCAGCAACCACTTAAAAAACGGGGCGCACCGAAAAGCCATACGAGTAGGAGAAAGTTAAACTTATAAATTATGCCTAAATATGTAATTGAACGGGAAATTCCCGGAGCAGGAAAATTTACTGCCGAACAATTAAAAGGCATTTCTCAAACTTCTTGTGGAGTGCTAAGTAATATGGGGACACAAATTCAATGGGTCCATAGTTATGTAACAGGCGACAAAATTTATTGCGTTTATATTGCGCCAAATGAGGAAATGGTACGTGAACATGCAAAACAAGGAGGTTTTCCTGCAAATTCTGTAAGTGAGGTAGCTGCTATCATTGATCCTACAACGGCAGAATAAAGCATGTAAGTTCCTTTAGTACTGATGCTAACTTATTTTTAAAACAGGTAGTATATTTGTCCCGGAGTATACGCTTCTTTAAAGATAACCACACTGGCATATGACAAAGCATAAAGGACAATCACAGATACAACAATCAGGCTTCGACTTTTTAAACTCATTAAAGCAAAATAATGACAGGGATTGGTTCAATGCCAATAAAGCAGTATATCAAAAAGAACTGGATCTTATTGAAGTCTTTGCGGAAGCATTACTGCAGGAGCTCAGCGCCCATGATGTGATAGAAACCCCTTCGGGGAAAAACAGCCTGTACCGCATTTACAGGGATACACGTTTCTCTAAAGATAAAACTCCTTACAAAACACACTGGAGTGGGAGTTTTAAACGTGCCACCAAATATCGCAGAGGCGGATATTATTTTCAAATAGAGCCAGGCAACACCTTTATTGCAGGTGGCTTCTGGGGACCAAGCACAGAAGATCTGAAACGTATCAGGGAGGATATTGCCTTTGATGCCGCACCATTGAGAAAAATATTAAACAACAAAATATTCATATCTACATTTGAAACATTGCAGGGCGAACAATTAAAAACCGCACCCAAAGGTTTTGATTCAGATCATGAGGCAATTGACTTATTGCGCTACAAACAATTCCTGCTTGTACGGAAGTTTTCAGACAAAGAGGTGTTAAGTGAGCAGTTTTTAAAGGAGGCAAACCAAACGTTTAAAAACATGCGTCCATTTTTAGATTACATGAGCGAAGTACTAACTACCGATATTAATGGGATGGAGATATAATCTAAGCACCTGGGATTTATTTTTCACTTCATTTGGCAAGATTCTTTGTTGGGTGTTGTGGGTCAAATACTCTATCCCGTAGACAGATGCCCTCAAAGCAGGTAATATTTTATCTAAATCGCAGAAATTTGCTTAAGTTAAGGGCTGATTTTAACAACATCATTATGCACCTTCGACTCAGACATTGCCTCCTGCTTCTTATTGGCTTGCCAGCTTTTGCTCAGACACCGCGGACCGATCTGCATTTTACCAGCAGCAAACAACAAAAAATTACGGTGTACAAAGGCACCATCTTCGTGAATGGAAACCGGGCTTACCAATTAGCGTCCGATGCTATCGTATACACTAGCAGACGTAACCGCCTTGTGGAAGACAACGGTAATGTTTTTCTATTTCTGGAAGTAACAAAAACTCCAAACAAGAACAGACTTTACGTATTCGGTATTAATAATTCAAAAGCAGATTCGCTGATGGATGCCATTAGTTCAGATGTTAAAGACATGGACCATGATGGCTTCCTTGAGTTTGGAGGTAGTGATATAACGGCAACGTATCCTTCAAATGATTCGATGTACTACATACCGGCAAAATACTATGAAATCAAACGCGGACTGATAACTTTCGACGCAGCTTACACAGAAAAAATGGACAAAAAGGTAAACGGAACTTATATCTCTGAACCATTGGATAAGAGCGGAAATTGCTGCAAAGTAATTCCGAAGCCCAAAAGCCATTACTAGTCAGATCTTCCCATAAACGCACTCTATTGAAACAGGCTGTATCATAAGTACGATACAGCCTGTTTTTATTCAGTCACTGTTGGAGACGATACGCTACTTAAGCAATCCTCAAGCCTTTCACTGGGTAAAACGTTCATTTAAATTGTAACTATCACCTTACCTCTTGTTCTTCCAGACTCCACCTGTAAATGCGCAGCACCCATTTCGTCAAAGGAAAAGGTTTTGGATACATGAGCCTTTATCTTACCAGCCTGCATGAGTTTTGCCAATTCGTTCATATCATTTCCATTAGAGTTGACCATGTGAAAGAAACCTTCCATTCCTTTGGCTTTTGCTTTATCTATATCGGTTTCATTTACCGCGAGTATAGTAATCAGTGTTCCTCCTTTTTTTAATACATTTAAAGAACGGTGAAAGTTTTCGCCTCCCAAAGCATCAAAAACAAAGTCTACATCGCTTACTACCTCCTCAAAACGGTGTGCATTGTAATCGATATGTTCATCTGCACCTAAACTCAGAATAAAATCTTTATTAACTGCAGAGGAAGTCCCAATTATGTAAGCACCTAAATATCTTGCTATTTGAACTGCAAAATGGCCAACACCACCCGCTGCAGCATGAATCAATATTTTGTCACCTGCTTTTATTTTCACTCGGGTAACCAGGCTCTGCCAGGCAGTTAAAGCTGCTAATGTTGCTGCTGCGGCCTCCTCATGAGAAACATTTGAAGGTTTTAATGCTATTTGCGAAGCAGGGGCAGCAACATATTCAGCATAGGTTCTTCCACTGCCCATGAAATTAATCATACCAAATACTTCATCATCCTTTTTAAATGCTGTCACATTCGTCCCAACTGCAACTACAATACCTGAAACATCCCAACCTAAAATTTCCGGCCTTTCACCATTTGTTACCCAGGCAAGTACACCTTCATTTGCCCGGGCTTTAACATCTACAGGATTAATACTAATTGCCTTTACCTGTATCAGTACTTCATCTTTTGAAATTTGAGGTATAGGAACTTCTGTTATAACCAGGTTTTCAACCCCTCCAGCCTCTTTTATCAGTATAGCTTTCATTTCTTATTTTTTAGACTACAAAGCTAATCCGGCTTATACTGTAAAGAGTAGTGTAAAAATTGGAAAAAACAGTAAAATAATGGGATTTCTAATTGGCAAGAGCATTTTTTATTACTTTCGCTCTTATGGATTTCATGCACGAACCCTTCAGTATAACAGTAACTGAACTTGATTTCTGGGAAAAGAGAAACAGGAAGAATAATTTCTTTGAAGTAGTATATATTCTAGATGGCGAAGGTGATCAATGTGTCAACTATACACATTATTCCTATGCCAGAAACAGTATACTTTTCTTGCCGTCCACTGATTGCCATATGTATGTTATTAAGAAAAAAACCAGCTTTCTATTTATAAGATTTACCTATCAGTATTTCGTATCAAACAACAGTAACATAATTGATTACAGCAGCTGGTTCAATCGACTCAATTATATTATAGGTCATTACAACAGGGCATCAGGAGAACTTATAAAAAATGAAGCTGATCGAAAAAGTATGATATCACTGTTTGAAATAATCATGATAGAGAATAAGAATCCGGATGCACATGCCAAATTTATTATACGAAGTAGTATGGCTTCGATTATTGAAATCATTGCGCGGAATATTGAACCGTTCGCTTTTCCCAACCATGCCTCCATTGATAGGAAGTTTGCAGACTTAATCCATTTTATACAATATAATTTACTCGATGGGGAGAAAATAACTGTTAAGTACCTGGCCTCACAATTTAATGTTGCAGAAACCTATTTCAGCGAATATTTTAAACGGAACTCCAATGAGACATTTCAGGATTATATATTAAAATCAAAACTGAAAATAGCAGAAGCAAGAGCTTTTTATACCAGCCAGTCATTTAAAGAAATAGCATATGAGCTGGGTTTTACGGATAGCAGTCATTTAAATAAAATGATGAAGAAGCATTACAACCTGGGAATGAAAGAAATCAGAAAACACAGTTTGGAGACTCAGAGCACGTAAATAAAGATAAAGAAGAATAAAGGAAAATACGGACCTGAGAATGGATAAAAACAAAAGAGCCGCTTTATACAAAGCAGCTCTTTTGTTTTTAATGAAGTTATATTCTATTACTGTACAAGTAGTTTGTTACTGGACTTTAATCCTTTGTCACCTGTTACGACCACATAATATAATCCTGGTTTTTTGCCATTCAGATTGCAGTGTATCTGTTGTGTACCTCCTGTAAGTGACCTGATAGTACCAAGATTATCTACCATACTACCCTGTGTATTAAATACCCTCACAATAGCCTGTTCATTCTCTTGCAAGAATACTGTTATCGTGGCTTCGCCTGTGGTTGGATTGGGATAGATAGCTGCAAGATTGGGGATCATTCCCATAAGCACTGACACTGCCATTGTGGACGGACAGCTTGCCGCTGAAGGTGTTTTTCCTGCAATTTCAATCCAGTCAATATCCGCAGTGGCAGAAGATGCTACTGATTGCAGGCGGATGGTATTATCACCGGTATTTAAAGATACTGTTGTTATTGCATTTGCAAATATAGTGCTGCCACTCGTTTTAGGGAACGGCTGTGCACTGTTGACGGTAGTCCCGTTTACGACCAGCGCCATGGTGTAAGTGTTGCTGCTGCTGCTATTTACATAACGCCAGTTAATGGAGTATGTACCGGCTGCAGGCACATTTACCCTCCAGGTAACCCCTTTACCGGAAGCGTTGGACAGGTTAATTACCTTGCCATTGCTGGCGCCACTGTTGGCGCTGATAGCACCGTCATAACTACAAAGCCCTTGTGCGGTGGTTGCATTATCTTCTATCCTGATGGTAGTAGTAGAATCCCCCGTACCGGTAGAGTCGCCAGTGTTTTGCAACTGGAAGTTTGCTGTAACAGATTTATTATTGTTCATCGTTACAGTAATTGAAGCGTAAGTACTTGATGTATCACCGCTCCATCCTATGAAATTATATCCTGTAGCAGGTGTAGCCGTCACTGTTACTACCTTACCTGAATCATAAGTTCCAGCTCCGGTTATGGTACCACCTGTAGTTGGTACGGCCGTAGTACTGAGCGTGTAAGTTACGGGAGTGCTAACAGCCTGAAAGTTTGCTGTAAGGGATTTATTACGATTCATAGTTACAGTAATTGAAGCGTTAACACTTGATGTATCACCGCTCCACCCTATGAAAGTATATCCTGTAGCTGGAGTAGCCGTTACTGTTACAACTTTAGCTGAATCATAAGTTCCAGCTCCGGTTATAGTACCTCCTGTAGTTGGTGCAGCTGTAATGCTAAGGGTGTAAGTTTTGGGAGTAGGAGGATTACTTCCGCAGGAGGGACTTGTTAACGTTGCACCAGCAGCTGCCATAACCAGGCTTTTTACATTTTCGGCAGGTGTTATGGTCAATGTGTAAGGAGGGGTGAATGCTGTGCCGCTGTTTGTGGCATCGCCAGTAGTATTGGTAAAAATATTATTCCTGGAGGTCACCGCAGTAAATGTATTATCCATAGTGGTGATGGAATTATTCACATTTTCGAACACATTACTTTCCACCAGCAGATCTGCTTCAAAACCTGCCGTCACACATTTTGATGCAACGGTACTATTAAAAAAGTTATTGACCATATGTACTTTTCCAAACCGTACCCTTGGCATACGTTCTTTGCAACCCTGTGCCCACCAGCAATTTTGCATGGTTATACGCAGTTTTCCTCTATCACCTGTAGCGCCATCACTGGAACCAAACAGATCAGAAAACCGATGATCGTCCGAACCACCCGGGCCGCCTGGAGTAGGAGCTTTATTGTAGATAAACTTGCACCAGGTTACAGTAATATAATCGGCTGCATTTTTAATATCCAGGTTGCCATCCATTCCATCCTGGAATTCGCAATGGTCTACCCACATATTGGTGGTGTTGTCGATAGTCATATTATCCCAACCGTCGGTGTCATAAGCTCCTGGTCCTTCTAATGTGACATTTCTGAAAATGATATTCGAACATCTTTTTACATACAGTATACCTGAATTATCTTTTGTCTGATCATTTGACACCAGTTTAGAACCTGGCAAGCCATAAATTGTCTTTCCTGATTGGTCCTGTAAACTGATGCGGCCTCCGGAGGGAATGGTGATGATCCCTGATATGTGGACCACCTTCACAGAAGAAGAAGTAATGGCGGTTTTAAGATCGTTGTAATTAGTAACAACTGTAGCTGTGGCTGTTCCTCCACCTGTTACACCACCGTTTTGGCTGGCCCAGCCAACTACTGTACATTGGCTCTGTGCAAATAAACTTGTAAGGCATATTACAGCACTTAACACCAGGGATAAGAACCAGGTTTTTCTCATAGGTTTTCTATTTTATCGTAAATGGTTAAAAATGAATGGTGTAGAATAACGTTTACGTTACCGGGGTTTCCGGTTATCATTGTTCACGACACAAAATCCTGATTTTTTTTGATTTTTTATACCATTAACAATAATTTTTTTATGCAAACGTTCCCGATTCTGTTTGTTATAAACAATAAGAGCCTGTATCAGAAGTCTGATACAAGCTCTTTTAATTCGTATACCTGATGGAGGTATAGCGAATCTCCAGTCCTTCATTATTTTTAATTCACCACCCTCTTATTAGTTGAGTATTTCTAATTTATCATTGGAAGATCTGGTCAGATTGAAAGGAGACAATCCTGGTGATCAGAAAGTTATTTCCTGCAATAAAAAGTCAGCAGTTTTAGGAGCCTTAGGATCAAACAACTCACTGAGCTTAGCATTTAAAACATGGTATTTCCCATTTACTAAAACCCCTGTTGTAGGAAATGGTAAAATGCTTTCTTTAGAACTGATGATACTGGCAGTTGTCCAATTATCAGTTGATTTCACCTGAAAAATTCTGGATGATGAATTAGATACAACTACCAGTTCATTTTTACCGTTAAGTATCAGCCCATCAGCACCTTTTAGTTCATCAACTTTAATTACCTTAACATCATTGGGGTTCTTAGTGTTAATCTTATATAATAAGCCCTTGTTAGACTGAGCCACTATCAGATAACCATCCGGATGATAAACAATTCCATTTAAGTTAAAACCATCCCCAGTCCATGCTTTATCTTGCACAAAGATAGATGCATGATGGTCCTTATCTATTCTGAATATTATAGGAGAAATACTATTCGTTACATATAGGTTGCCACTATTATCCAATGTAAGGTCATTAATAAAATTAGGATGATCTGGATTTAGTTTCCCTAAATCTATTTTAAACTTACGTTTGCCGGATTTCAGATCGTATCCGATAACTTCAGATAATTTGTAGGCCTTTGCAGGGTTAGTTTTAACTGCTGCACCATTATCAATATTTGTAACAAATAAAGTATTGTTCTTTTCATCAGCCAGAATACCAACCGATGCGATCAAATCCGGATCTTGTGTGAATGGCGTGTAATTGCCTTTAAAATCCAGCTTGCCGACCTGGCCGATATTAACTGAACTTATAAAGAAAACGTTTTGCTTTTTACTGTATGCTGTTCCTTCAGGGTATAGCCTGTCAGCATGTATTGAAATATTTTGTCCGAAAGTCAGGGAGCTTATTCCCATAAGGATACCGATTGTGAATGCACTTCTTTTCATTTTGTTTAATTTTGCGTTAATTGCTAATGCAAAATTCTACAATTACAGCAGGGCTGAGAGAGGCATTTATCACTTTGATTTTGTGACAAAAGTCACATCAGAAACGGTACAAACGGCTTAGTGTTTCACGGGAGACACCGAGATAAGACGCTATAAATGACTTAGGAATACGGTTAATCAGATGAGGATATTGCTGAATAAAATTTTCATAGCGGTCCTTTACACTCCCCATAATCATCAATTGCAATCGTTTTTGCAACGATATATAACCCAGGTTAGCTTTCACAGCCACGAAATGTTCGTACTTCCGCATTTCGGCAACTAATTTTTCCCGGTTCTCTAATGTAATACCAAGTACTTCGCTATCCTCCAGACAATCAATATTTATAGTAGCCTTTGAACTTTTAAAGAAGGCTTCTCTATCAGTAATCCACCAGTCCTCTACGCCAAACTGATAAATGAATTCCTTTCCGGTATCGTTATCTGCTATATAAGCTTTGAGGCAACCCTTCAATACAAAATATTCGTACTTCACATAATTACCTTCCTGTACAAGAAAGGAATGTTTTTTAAGTTTCTTTAATACAAAATGGCTCAGGATATAATCAAATTCTTCATCTGATAATGGACTTATAGCTTCTATATGATTTCGGAGTAAATGAGACACGGATTAGTTTATAAATAATTAGCTCTTGAAAAATATGCATAACCAGCATTACAATAAAAGTAATGATTATATTAATTACTACATAAGAATGGCTTATCCTATTATCAAAGATAGGTGAACAGTACTTAAAAAAATGATTGATAGTATCAACCAAATTCCTTATTTTCGTCCAATAAACGAGTATGGCAGGTAACAAAAAATTTACGCCGCTTATTTCAGGGATAGGTGCTCTGCGATTAAAATTGTTGCGTGAGTGTGACAGACTTTTCCGGGAAAAGAATTTCCCCCTGGATATGGATCAGGTATCGGTACTCAGGTTGTTATATGGTTCACCAGGCCTCACGCAAAAGGAGATTGGAACCCAATTGCAGCGTGATAAAGGTTCTGTTAACAGAACCATCTCGGTTTTTAGCGAGAAGGGTATTGTGAAGGTTATAATGGATAAACAGGATAAACGAAAGACCAGGATTGAATTGACAATTGAAGGGAAGAACCTGGCGAAACAGACTGAGATTGTTCTGGTAAAATATGAGAAATCCCTTGCTTCGCTTTTTAGTGAAGAAGAATATCAAACATTCAACCTTCTGATGAATAAACTTCTTAATTAGAATTTTAAATGGACTCAAACAATCACAACACTGCCCTCCTTGTAATGGATATGCAATTAGCAGTTATTCGTAGTCTTCCGGATTACAATGAAATCGCTGGTAAAGTGGCAGAAGCCATTGCATATGCCCGCTCCCAAAACATACCTGTTCTTTTTGTAGTGGTCGGTTTTCGACCAGGAATGCCTGAAGTTAGCATGAATAATAAAGTTTTTTCAGCAAGCAAAGAAAGGTCTGCAAATAAAAGCATAGGTGATTTGATGAACATTGATGATACTGTCGCTCCAATACCAGGCGAAATCATCATTACCAAACGTCGTCTTAGTGCATTTACAGGAAGTGATCTTGAAGTTGTTCTTCGGGCGCAAGGTATTCAGGACCTCGTTCTTACCGGCGTTGCAACCAGCGGAGTTGTATTATCAACTTTGCGTGAAGCTGCCGATAAAGATTATCGTATTACTGTATTATCAGACTGCTGTACCGATAGAGATATAGAAGTACACAATGTTCTTACTAATAAAGTCTTTCCATTTCAGGCATCTGTACTTACTTTGGAAGAATGGTGCAATAAATAAGATTTTCCAGGCTAAGATATGTTATCTCGAATGGTAATGGTATCGCCAATGCGAATAGTTCCTGCACCTTGAAACAACAGATTTTGGCCGAAATAAATTTTATTGTTTTTAGCACGGTAAGTACTAAGTGTTTTCAAAGGTTCTTTTCCTTTTATACCGGATTGCTGATCAATGGTAGTAATAGTACAGCGAGCGCAGGGCTTAACACCAAAAAATTGTATATCGCCAATACTAAATTGTTTCATGTCGTCCTCCTGAAATGGAATTCCTCCGGTAAATACAATATTGGGCCTGAAGCGGTCCATCAGTAAAGGGGAAGATAATCTGCTGTTCAGATCATCAAGTGAAGCCTGACCGATAATCAATAAAGGATATCCATCAGAAAAACTGGTGATTTCTTTATTGTGTGCATAAAACTCATCTACTTGTCGCAGGCTACTATCCGGCATATAAACCAGCCGGCAGGAAATATCCAGTTGTTCACTAAACCAGGCATCCGCTTCAGCACTTACGCATTGCGCGATGCAGCTGTCGTTCCATACAGTAACCCTAATTGTTTCTGTATGGAAAGGTTGAAAGGGAATCCGGTAAAAAAAATCTGATTTACTGATATTTATAATCAACAAGCCATCCTTATGCAGGCTTACCTCTAAACAAGCCATAGCAGGGACTTCGCGTTGTGAGAGGAAACGGTTGTTTTCATCTATCAGCATCCATCTTCTGTCGTATTCAAAACCGCGATCGGTAAGAGAAGCCGCAGGCAATGCGATTCCACCTAATGATTTAACAGGATAAATATATAATTCGCTAACTGTAAGCATAGGCGCTAAGGTACGAAATAGTAAAAAGCGATCCTTCAATAACGAGCTGCTTCTACTTCTAAAGGAATTGGAATGTGTGGAAATCAAACAACAAGATAATTACCGGTATAAATGGCTGGCTGGATTCAGAAAAATTTGTGTAGTTAAATAACTACACTTATATTTGTAGTCAAATAGCTACACAATGAATTTAAGACGAGATGTATTTCAAGCCATAGCAGACCCGACAAGGAGGGCTATACTCCTATTGGTAGCCTCACAATCCATGACAGCAGGTGCAATAGCTGCAAACTTTGACACTGCCAGACCGACAGTTTCAAAACACCTGCAAATACTCACCGAGTGCGAATTACTTAAACAAGAGCAAAACGGCAGAGAGATTTATTATAATATAAATGCAAAAAAAATGAAAGAGGTAGCCGACTTCATTGAGCCATTCCGCCAAATGTGGGACGACCGGTTCAATAAATTAGAAGCAATAATGAAAAAATATAAAAGCAAATAATATGGAGCAAAAAACAAAAATTAATGCCGAAGACGGAAAACAGGAATTAGTGATAACAAGGGAATTTGATTTGCCATTGGAATTACTTTTTAAAGCGTACGTAGAGTCCGACATTGTTGAGCAATGGATGGGAACGAAAGTGCTGAAGCTTGAAAATAAAAAGCACGGCAGTTACCAATTTGAAACAACTGATCCTAAAGGAAACAAACACGGGTTCAGTGGGACAATCCACGAGTTTAGCCCGAACCAGAGAATCACACGGACATTCGAAATGGAGAATACGCCTTTTTGCGCACAGCTTGAGTTCCTGGAATTTGAAAAACTCACTGACGACACCAGCAAACTCAATATGCATATAGTATATAGATCAGTCGCACTCAGAGACCAAATGATGCAAATGGGTTTTGCTCCAGGCATAAACATGGCACATAACCGATTACAACAAATAGTAAACAAATTAAAATAACATACCATGACAAAGAGAAATAAAATTATCTATTGGATTTCTACTCTCTGGCTTGCATTAGGAATGATATCAACTGGAGGAGTACAGTTATTCAAAGTGAAAACAGAAGTAGATTCTATTACACGTCTAGGCTATCCTATCTATTTTCTGACAATACTGGGCATTTGGAAAATTCTGGGAGTTGTAGCATCTCTTATTCCTAAATTTCCTTTACTAAAGGAATGGGCTTATGCAGGCTTTTTCTTTGCCATGTCGGGAGCGATATTTTCACATATCGCATTTGGTGATCCAGTGAAGGAAATATTCCCCTCATTACTATTACTAACCCTGACCATCGTATCCTGGTATTTCAGACCTGCGGACAGAAAAATCATTTCAGTTAATTCTAATAAATGAATAAAATGAATCCCAAGGTTGATTTTTATTTTAGTAAAGCCGAAAAGTGGCAGGAAGAACTGGAGCAATTGAGAATGGTCGTTCTTGATTGTGGGCTGACAGAAGAATTGAAATGGAGAGTTCCTTGTTACACATTTCAGAACAGTAACATAGTTTTAATACATGTGTTTAAAGAATACTGTGCACTTTTGTTTTTCAAAGGTACCTTACTAAATGATCCCAATGGTATTCTAATTCAACAAACGGAAAATGTGCAGGCGGCGCGCCAGATCCGGTTCACCGGTATTCAGGAAATAGTGAAGATGAAATCCATCCTCAAAGCCTATATTTATGAAGCTATTGAAGTGGAAAAATCCGGTTTGGAAGTGAATTTTAAAAAGACCGCTGAATTCGAAATTCCTGAAGAATTTCAAAAGGAATTGGATAAAACCCCTGCCTTGAGAACTGCTTTTGAAGCATTGACACCAGGACGGCAAAGGGGATACATTCTTTATTTTTCTGCACCCAAACAATCCAAAACCCGGGACTCGAGGATTGAAAAAAGCATGCAGCAAATTCTCGAAGGAAAGGGACTAAATGATTAGTAGTATTTCAGGCCTGCAGATAGGCAATAAAATGTTTAACATTCTATTCAACAGAAATAATATAAAAGTATGAACAAATCTAAAAGCAATAAAAAGGAGTTGTCACTGGAACAACGTGAAGAACTGCTCAGGACATTGAAAGTCCGTTTTGAGAAAAACATGAACCTCCATAAAGATCTTAAATGGGCTAATGTAGAAGCAAAGCTGGAAGCTAATACTGAGAAGCTATGGTCACTCTATGAAATGGAAGCAACCGGTGGTGAACCAGATGTTGTTGGTCATGATAAAAAGACGGGCGAATACATTTTTTACGATTGTTCAGCGGAAAGTCCTAAAGGCCGCAGAAGTGTTTGTTACGACATTGAGGCTCTGGAGTCCAGGAAAGAACATAAACCGAAAAATAACGCTATTGATATGGCAGCCGCCATGGGCATTAAAATTTTAACGGAAGAACAATATCGGGAATTGCAGGAACTTGGAGATTTCGATACGAAAACGTCGAGCTGGGTACAAACTCCTACTAATATTAGAGAACTCGGCGGAGCCTTCTTTTGTGATCGCCGTTACGACCATGTTTTCTTGTATCACAACGGTGCGGAGTCTTACTATGCCGCCAGGGGATTCCGTGGCTCGCTAAGGGTCTAAAATTTGCGTAGACAGCGAAGGTATGATGCAGGTTAGTTTGAGCAGGATCAGGACTGAATTGAAATAGATGGTTTAGTTTTTATCATTTGTAAAATTTTCACTTCTTACAATGTGCGAACTTGCTGTCATAAAATCAAACATTATGAACTGGATCATTTTAATCATCGCTGGCTTATTTGAGGTAGCTTTTACCTCCAGCCTCGGAAAAGCAAAAGAATCGATAGGCATGGCCATGTATTTATGGTACGGCGCTTTCCTGTTCTCATTAGTGGCCAGTATGCTTTTACTAATGAAAGCCACACAATCCCTGCCCCTGGGAACAGCCTACGCTGTATGGACCGGCATTGGCGCAGTAGGGACTGCCTTGATGGGTATCTTTATTTTTAACGAACCTGCTCATTTCTGGAGGTTATTCTTTATAGTAGCATTAATAAGTTCTATCGTTGGACTGAAAGCTGTATCACACTAATGCAGCCTGGCTAACTTCCTGGCATATCGAAGCAAAATTGACAAAATAAGCCATTACAGCCTGGAAGCTAGCCAGGGCTCATATTATGGCAACAAGCTCATCTCTGGTTTATACAACAAGGTTTCTGAACGTATACTATTTATTACCTTAACTTCCGATGCTATTTCCAGGGCAGCAATTTCCTCCTGAAAATGTGCAGTTTTTCCAAATTCTTTAAAGCTGTTACACCCTATTAATATGATCAACTGATTAAGATCACCACCGTCTACCATTTTGTAAATTTGAAACCCAAGGATGCTATCCATCTCTCTGTCTTTAAGTTTTTCCATTAGCTTTAATGCAGCGGGTAGTTCACTAACCGAAAGGGAAATCAATCTTAGCAGCTTTGCGTTTAATACTGAACTATCCGGAGTGCTTAAATGAGGCAACTTTTCAACTTTATATCTCCATAGAAAATCGCCAAAGGGAACTGTATGCAATTCATTGTCTGCTCCATCCTCAGCCGGACTAACAGGTTTATCAAAATCCTCCCATTTATGTCCAAATGTTGCATCTATAAAGCAACCATCCTGTGGTCCTGACACCACATACCATCCATACCAGTTCCAGGTATCTCCACTGTTTTTATGCCATAATAGGTGCTGCTTATAACCATTTTCAAATTTCTTTTCTAAACCGGGTTTCGGTTTCCAAACCGCAAATTGGGCAATATGTTGCTGTGCCATCATATTACTGCTAATCAGCAGTAATACACCTATTAATAACTTCATCTTTTTATTGTCAAAGCTACCTGGGGGAAATCAGAAAAAATTGTAAAAAACTGAACTGGTTATAAACCTGTAAAATGATCGTTGATATATCCCCTGTTCCTGAAATAGTTTCCCGGAGCTTGATTGGTTAGAGAACGGAATGACTTTATCAGATGTGCCTGATCATAGTAACCCGCTTCGTAGGCGCATTCAGTAAGTGTTTTCTGAGGGTGAGTTGTTCTGTAAACTATAAAATGATTTAATTGTATGATACGAGTCATCATTTTCGGCCCCACGCCAATGTACTTATCAAACAAAACATCCAGGTATTTACCAGAGATACCTGTCTTTCTTATCAATTCATCTATAGTGACTAATCCATTTTGATGTAAAATAGCACCCATGGACGCCTGTATATAGCCATAGCCGGGATAATCAGAGGATAAATCAGAAATCTTCTGAAACAGTAGTTGTTCAAAATTCAGAAAGGTTTGTTGCGGATTATCAGCGATACAATTGCTCAGCTGTAAATTGCTCACTACGTCGCTCAGCGCATATGATTGATTGGTTAAAGCCGCTAAAGGAACGCGGGTCAATGTATACAATGTATGCGGATAAAACCTGATGCCATATAATCTGGAACCAGGTAACAGCCTGAGTTGATAGCTATTTACTGTTTGTGCTGCAATGAATGTATGAGGCTCATTCACCCATGTATCGTTGTGCAATTTCCTTTGAGCTGATCCATTGTTAACATGGAAGATAATTTCGTGATGCCCGTCAGGAATGATATCCTCCTCATAGAAATGATCTTTGGTATTCACCTCAAGAAACCAAAACGATTTAACTAACTGTCTTATTTTTTGAGGAATATAGGTTTGTAGTGTTATCATTTACCACAACTATTTAAGGCAAATAAATATACCACAATGTAAAAAACAATTTAGTACGCAGAGATAATAAGTTTCCTGGCAATGCGGTTTCAATAGAATGCACCAGGCAGAAAATAGCCCAGCCACCAGCACCGGAATGCCTGATGAATAATGATAATCTTCCAATATTGTGGCAATAAATACCACAATCGAACATTAGTGATGACCTTTCGTGGCTGCATCGAACACGCGGCAGAAGTTGCCGCCGCCTACCTTACCAATTTCCTCCCCGGTGAAGCCCGTTTTTAACATCGCATCGACTACGGCGTAATAGAATCCTACTTTCTGGTCCTTCCAGGCTTCATTCGTGCGCTCGCCAACCCGGCCTTGATTTTTACCACTTCCCGGACCATCCTTGTGATTATCGCCAGGGGGATCGTCATGGCGTTTGCCAGGATCACCACCAGGTCGGGGGCCAGAGGGAGTCAACTTGGTATCAGTACCGATGCAGACATGGTCAATTCCGATAACGTCAACAAGGGCACGAATATTCTGGGCATACTCCAATGGAGAATCTGCAAGGTGTGTCCATACGCCAATCACACCACCAGTGTCGGCTACGACCTGGGCATGTTCCTTGCTGATAAGTCTTGGCCGCATCATGTTGGCCATGAACGGATTCTGACCCAACCGGGAATCGAGTCCGGTATGAGAGACGAGTACCGGACGGGTCGCCACTTTGAGCGCAGCGGCCACAGTATCTGCACTAGCGTGCGATAAGTCGACGAGAATGCCTAGTCGGTTACATTCTTTGATGACGTCAGCCCCGAATGCAGTTAGTCCGCCAAAATTTGGAGGGTTAGTGAAAACGTCGCCTAATGGCACAGATGCATCGTTGTCATGGAGCAGTCCGAGGTGTCGCAAGCCCCGATTGTAGGCCTCTGCGAGCCGCTCCAAATGTCCTTCAAGAAAATGAGCTCCCTCAACCGATTGGATGACGGTCGGCTGATGGTTCTTATGGGCAGTGCGGAGATCTGCCAGGTTCAAGGAGCGCTTCATATTATTTTGAGCCAGCTGCTTGTCCATTGAAGTCAACCCATTCAAGAACCGGTCATAGGCATCTCCAGTTTTTTGTAATTTTTGATAGTCGACGGCGAATGTCATGCAGATGGCCGATAAACCCGACCGCTTCATCTCACCAGCCAGGTCGATGGTTGGGCCGGGTACCTCTGCTTGAGTAAGGGGAACGTCAATATGATTGTGCGTGTCGATGCCCATCGTGGCAGCTACGATAGCAGCCACACGTGGATCAACTTCGTTAATAGCCCACCCAGCCAGAGGGTTAAGCATCATCGCAGCACTTGTCCCGGTTACAGCGGTAAGGAACTCCCGTCGGGACCATGCAGATTGAGATTTCATCATAATTTCCAATTAAGTTAACTGCCGGTAGGATCCGATTACCCACCTACTGATTATTATTAATACAAATAGTCAATGTCAAATTGTAATAGAGATACTTTCAACCTCCGCTGACAAAATAAGAGGATTAAAACCTAATCTAATATTGAATTATGATAAATGGAGATGAAGGTACGGAACAATTTATCTGTGGAATAAGAGATGCTGTTGTATATATTTTATACGTCTTTAAAAATTCCATTTTCGCAGCGCCTTTGTGGTAGTTGATCTCATTTGGCTGAAGAAGAAATCGATTATAGGTTGTCAATGATGAATGGAAAACCTAAATGTTTGATGTCGAAGCAATTCTTTTTGTGTAAGCATTGTAGACTTATGAATGCTAGTAAATGGCCATCCGTTTTTTGAGTTAAACTCAATAATAGCAATTCTTAAAGTGTCAAGATACCTGTCCGAAAACGACAAAAGAAGTTGTCAAAATTGGAAAATTTGGAGTTAACATGGATGTTAATTGTCCGATTACATAGCAGTTTTAATTTAGTATAAAATAATACGCCTTCTTATTCAATTTATATTTGTAATTATCAGGCAATACAATTTCATTTATACCACATTAAGTATGATCTTGCCGTCGACACGTTGCACCAACTATTTAGGCCTCCGAGTGGGGAGGCCTAAATAGTTGGTATTACATTAAACCGTAGTATCCTGTTATTTTACTTCAATTCCTTTTTATAACCGGCAAGTTTCTTCTCAGATTCTTTAATGGTATCTTCCATAATGAAACCAGCGAATTTACCTTCCTTCAGTAGCTGTCTGGCAGTTGTAATTGCCTTTTCCTCGTATTGCACAGCGCTTTTGTAATCATTCATATTTGCATATGCGCCGGCCATTTCTTCATAAACTATAGATGGTGGCATCTGGGGCACTTCCAGTTGTGCATTCAATAACTCTAAAGCATATTCGTAAGTTGATTTCTTCAAGCCCTTTTTCCTGGCAATAACTGCTGCTGTAGAACCTACATATCCAGGCTTGGTAGCTTGCCACGGTCTTACAAAAGCCATTGCTGTATCTTCACTTCCATATTCGATCATAGTATTGAACTTAAAAAAACCGAATGTTCCGGCAAAGTTAGGCATGACAGCGATACCTGAATCAAGGAGCTGATAAGCCCTAGCAAATTGCTTGTCAGCAATAGCTTTTTCGTAAGCTTTATATAGGTTTTGGAAGGGTACCATTGCGGAATCTGCCTGTTCAGTTTTTTCCTGTAACTTCTTTTTGGTAGCTGCAACGTCGTAATTTCCGGACATCACCACCTTTACCACCGAATCCAGCTCAATTGGATGACCCATCCACAAAATGATGCCATCCTTCACCATAAATGAACAGGGAATACCATCTTGCCCGGCAGCCTCCATCCATTCCTTTCCCATAAACTGGTCTTTACTGTCAGTGATAACATTGAAGTCCATTTTGTTGCCCATACCTTTTACAAATTTACTTACTTTGGGAAGTGAAGATTCGTAAGGTTTGTCACCGGTTTTTTCCCAGATATTCACAGCAATGACGGTCGCGTCCTGTTTACGTTCCCTGGCAAATTCTGAAAGATGGGGCATAGATGCAATACATGGTCCACACCAGGTAGCCCAGAACTCGAAAAGGTAAAGACGTCCCTTCTCATACTGCTTAATAGGTGATCCTTTTAGCCATTTTCCGTAGCGAAGTTCAGGTGCTTTGTCGCCCACAAATAATTTTGCCCTTTCCTGCCCCAATGAAACAAGCATAAAACAAAGGATGGAAAGAAAGGTCAGACCCAAGGTTCTCGAAATCTTCAGACTGTAACTCATTTTTGTTGGATTTTGAAATTTGAAATGCAAAAAGATATTATGTAGAAGCCGTGAGCTTCTATAAAAAAATGTTTACTGTAAATAATGTCCCTTAGAAGTTCGGGACGGTCAACACCACTTTGGGATCATCAGGTTGAATGATCAACTCTTTCCCATTGTTGTCGGCAGCCTTCCGGATCATTGGTAATCCGTTGCGGAAATAATCATATCCGGCATGTCCTTCAAAGGCAAGCTCCATATGCCTTTCCGTGAGAATAGCAGCAAGCAGATCCTGATCAGCGATGTTGGTGATATCCGATTCGGGCAGTCCTGCACGTGTGTGGATTGCGCTGAGGTCGGCCCTGGCCATAGCGTAATTTTTCATTTTGGCATAAGCTTCAGCTCTGTTCAGATACAATTCGCCGGTACGTAAAAAGATGTTTGGAGCGCGGGTGAGGAGCATGTTAAGCAAGACCAGTAATTTAGTGGTCTCGGTAAGTCCCGTTGCAGGATTAACCCTAAAAAAACTACTGCGGATATCCTGTGCAGCGAGCAATTGTTTAAGGTCTGACGAGGGCATAAAAACCCCGCCCAATCCAATCGTCGGATCATAGTTGTAGAGAATCCCGATCCGGGTATTGCCTGTCATGTTGTCAAAGGCAAAGATGATCTCTTTATTAGAGGCGAATTTAGCGCGGCCAATAGATCCATCCTGATCATCGGCAAACAGGTTTTTATAGTCGTTCCCCTGCAGCAATGCTAATTTCCCTCCATTTTGAGTCAATGCACTGTCTGCATAGGTTACGGCTGCCTGGTTATAAATAGCGTCCGGATTGTCTATGTTACCGCCCATATACAAATACACCCTTGATAACAATGCCCATGCGGCTTCTTTGCTGGCAAAGCTGTTTGTTTTTACCACGGGGGTTTTCATCAATTGCGCTGCTATTTTCAATTCTTCTGTGATATAATCATACACTTCCTTAACAGTAGATGGTGCAGGTATCTCCTTTAAATCACTTGTCTTTTTTAACGCAACACCGGAACTGTTTGCAGCATTCTGATAGTAAGGCTTGCCGTATAATCTGATCAGGTTAAAATAAGTAAGCGCCCTCAGGAAATGATTTTCGCCTTTCGCATACAACACATTATTCTGGTCGGCTTCGGGAGAGGAGGCGAAACTTGTTTTTTCGAAATCAGCGATCCCCTCTAATGTAATATTAATGCTTACAATTAACTGGTATGAGCCACGATAAAAGTCGTTGCTGAAACCGAGCGTGGGACTGTTACTGTTTTGATAGAAGAACCCATCCGTCCTTTTTTCTGCAGGCCCGAAGGTGCGCAAGGTTACATTGTTACCACGGCTTTCGGATAAGTTTACCAATGGTTCATCGTAAGACGCATTGGAATTTTCGCGCAACAAGGAATAATTGCCTACTGTGGTTTCTACAATCCCGGCGGCAGAGGACAATTCCCCATCCTTATCAATTTTAATCAGCGGGCTGATTTCATCGATCTTTTTATCGCAGCCCATTGTGGCGACAGTAATTAAAAATATGATAGCGTAATTTTTCATATTAATACTTTTAGCATTCAATTAAAATGTTAGCTGTAGTCCAAATACATACCGTCGTGGGATGCTTAATGGGCCGGCTGCATTGCCAAAGTTCTGCGCTTCACCCACAGAAGGTCCTTCAGGACCGGAGGTAACTATATGTTTATTGTAGAGTGTATACAAATTATCGCCACTGGCATACACCGTGAAGTTTGATAACTTCATACGGTTGATTAACGACTGCGGTAAATCATAACTTAACCGAACATTACGAAGCGAGGCATTACTGGCATCGTACATATATTTGCTTGATCCGAAATAGTCCGTAGTTACCTGGTAATAAAGTTCCGGCTCGGTAGCGTTGGTCTGCCCGGGTGTTGTCCAGGGAATCTGGTTTTTAGTGTAGGCCAGCTGGTTATACCGATCAAGATTGGATACCTGGAAAGACGCAGTATAGTTATCGATGATCGTATATTTCAATGCAAAAGTGATTAAAACGCTCAACGAAAATTGCTTGTAGGTAAAGTTGTTGGTGATGCCACCATAGAACCTTGGCTGGGAAGAACCGATTGTTTGAAACTGCCTGTTGTCTGAAGCTGCATCTACTTCAGCAATTGTATTTACATATTCCACACCGATTTTATTTCCCTTATCGTCGAAGATCAGCTTTTCAAATCTCGGCTTTCCTGACTGTGGGTCTACGCCGGCGTACTTAACAGCTTTTAAAGCATTGATATCATCTCCTTTAAAAAGATAATAACTGTTCTGAGGGAAGTATCCCTGTCTTAATGAATCATTGGCCACCTTAACAATCTTATTCCTGTTAAAGCTGATGTTGAAAGAAGTACTCCAGGAGAAATTGGACTTGTTTATATTCTGAGAATTCAGCACTATTTCTATCCCTTTGTTTTCCACTGTAGCCGCATTCTGCCATTGTGTTGGAAAACCTGACAAAGCTGGCAATAACACCTTCTGTAACAGGTCTTGAGATCGACGTTTGTAAACGTCCACCGCAGCTGTAAAACGTTTAAAGAACTCCATGTCAACACCTGCATTCCATGATTTGGTTACTTCCCATCTGAGATTCGGATTACCTAATACCGAAATCGTGGCCGCTCCGGCTCCGCTGTACGTATATCTTGGATCGTACAACGTTCTTGTGAGAAAGTTGTCGCCAAGTTGAGAGCCACTGGTTCCATAGTTGGCCCGTAGTTTTAAATAACTGATCCATTTTACATGCTGGAGGAATTCTTCGTTGCTGGCGATCCAGGCACCACCTCCGGAATAAAAAGTACCATAGCGGTTATCACGGCCAAAGCTGCTGGATGCATCCCTACGTACTGAAGCGCTTAAGCTGTACCGGCCTTTATAGGTATATCCTGCTTCGCCAAACCAGGAGTAAATGGCCTTTATATCCTTTCCACCCTCGATATTACCCGCTTTGGTAGTCGGGATACCGAAGATCGATAAATCCGCCGCGCCACCGATTTCCCTCCCAAGCGAAATAACGGGGTAACCGGCACGCACATGGTTTACATTTACAAGCATGTCCTCAACAGTGGTTTGTCCGAATTCCATACCGGCCAAAGCGCGGAACATATGTTTACCTACATTTTTGTTAAAGGTCAGCTGGTTGGATGTGAGATAAGACATAAGATTGTCGGTGATGGTTCCCAAAAATCCTTGTGGGGCAAAAAAGGAACTGCCCCCGTTATAAGTTCTTACATCTGTATATTGGGTATTTTTGTTGTAGTTAAGATTACCAGAGTTAGTACTGGAAATGTTCAACCAATCGGTAATTTTATAGTCTAACTTAAAAGACCCGAAAAACAATTGCGACTGCCGTTTTGAAAAATTATACTGCCTGCTGAACAGGGGATTGTCAACGATCTGCTGCATTCCTCCCATTTTAAAGTTAAGTGCCTGGCTAACCGCCCCATTTGCGGCATAAGGGTTTGCCCATGGAATAAGGGATTGAATGTTATCAACGGTATTACCCTGGTCCCGGCGACCATCATTCATAATGCCATTAATAGATATTGTGGCTGTAACCTTGTCTGTTAAACGACTTTCGAGGTTCAGGCGGAAAGTTTTTCTGATCAGACTATTAAGGACGCCGGTAGCTTGCTCATTGTAGTACGAACCACCCATATAGTACCTGGTGCGATCATTTCCTCCGCTGGCAGACAGGTTTACTTCTGTGGTATGGCTGGTTATAAAAGCGTATTTCGCCCAGTCGTAAGAATTATTTACCTGCTCTTGTGTTGGCAGGCGATATGCCAGGTAATTATCCAACGTGGGGAACATGGAGGATAAGCTGGCGTTGTTCTGCGAATAATCTTCGGTATAGAATCGTTTTTGTAAGTCAAAAAGCTCTTCCCCGTTCAAGTACTTTATACGACCCTGGTTAGGCTGATTAATACCATATTTCACATCGGCGTTTATTCTTGTTTTTGCGTTACTCCCTCTTTTAGTGGTGACCACTAATACGCCCGCTGCTGCTCTGGATCCATAGATGGCGGTAGCTGCAGCGTCTTTCAGTATAATGATGTCCTGGATTTCCTGTGGCGTAACCAGCTCTTTCAGGTTTTGATTGGGCATGATTACTCCATCCAAAACAATAAGTGGCCCATAGTTGAGTGCAGGTACTACAAACTCATTGATCTGATCTACACCAACGCCCGCTATACTGCTCTGCCCTCTTACAAATATTTGTCCGCCGCTGCTGGTGGGGTCGGCAGCATTCTGTTCCGAAATATACAGACCCGCTGCCCTTCCTTTGAGTAAAGATGCGGGATCGGAAGAGGTGATGCCTCTTCTGATTTCATCTCCTGATATTTTCTGTACTGCCCCAGTCAACTCTCCGGGCTTCTTAACCCCGTAACCGGTGGAGATGACTACTTCTTTCTGCTCGATCGCTTCCTGCTGGAGCGTGAAAGCGAGTTCAAATGGTTTATCTGTTACGATCAGTTTTCTACTGATCGTGGAATACCCGATACTGGATATTTCCAGCGTATAAGTACCTGGTGGTACATTCTGCAATACAAATATTCCATCTTCATTGGTAGTTGTGCCTATCGTTGATGGTTTCAATCTTACTGATACGCCCGGTAGCATTTTACCATCGGCCCCCGCAATAATCCCTTTTATTATCACCAGGGTATTGTCAATATTATTTTCCTGCAAAACCAGATCATTGCGGGGAGTCACTGGTGCCTTAATTGAAAGCGTGACGGAGGTGTTTCTTAGACTATACTTTAATGGTTGCTGCTGAAAGAGCAGGTCGAGAAACTTCAATAATGGTAAGTCTCTGGCTGTAATTGTCACTGGTTTGGCAATAGACAGCAGTTTTTCATCAAAGAAGAAAACATACCCGGTTTGTTTTTCTACAAGCGCCAATACTTTTGATAGGTCTTCGTCTTTAACTGACATAGACACTTTGCTCTGCGCTGTTACGTTTGCACTAACATACAGTGAGGCAATAAGCATTAAAATGAATGTAATCCTCATAACTCGCAATGTTTGGTAGAGACAACCAGGCCCAGAGCTGCGGGCCTGCACGCTTTTCGCATTTTTTTGCATAATTTTGGTTGGTTTGGTAAATAACAGGATCTATCCAGACTTGACTATTGCCAAATTGTAGCCGGGTATGTTGACGCATTCCGGCTTTTTGCTTTTTTAAACGGTTGGTTTTTGATTGTTAATTATATACTACTATTGTTTTTCCCTCTATTCTAAATTTAATATTCACTTCCTGGAGCGCCTCCAGTACCTGTGCCAGGCTGAGATCGCGCTTGATTTTTCCTCTGAAAGTTCGCGATGAAACTTGTCCCTCATAACGCACATCTACGTCGTACCAGCGACTCAGCTCATTCATGACCGATTCCAGATTAGACCGGTCAAAATTAAATAGTCCGTACCTCCAGGCCATTACCTGGTCGATGTTGGCATCGTTTACGATTTTAATATCTGCTTGTCCGGCCGCCGCTTGCTGGCCTGGCTTGAGTAATACAGGTTGATTTGTCGGGTTCGACATCGATACGACGCCTTCCAGTAAGGTGGTTTTAATAATGCCTTCATCCGGATAGGCGTTTATGTTAAAATGAGTACCCAGTACTTTTACCTCAGCCTTACCATTTGCACTTACTTTAAATGGTTTTTCCTCATTCTTTGCCACCTCGAAATAGGCTTCCCCACTCATTTCCACCCGGCGCTCCTGCCCCAGGAAAGTAGTTGGGTACCGGATAGAGCTGGCTGCGTTTAACCAAACCCTGGTACCATCCGGCAGGGTGACTTTAAATTGTCCGCCACGGGGGGTACGCAACGTATTATATGTCATCGCATCCTTAGCCGCCGAAGCCACATATACCAGTTGTCCACCTTGCTGCCGTACTAGAGAACCGCCTTGTTGCAGCGTGCGATTACCCGCACTATCCAATTGTACCGTAGAACCATCATCCAGGGTAAGGGTAGCACGTTCGTAACCCGGTGTTACCTTTTCTTTTTTTGCAACGCCTGCAATTTCCTTCTGATTCTTTAACTGAAAATAGCTGCCAATACTCACGAGAAACAATACCGCTGCAGCGGCAGCCCAATACCAGCGTTGCCTTACAGGTCTCATCCGTACCTGTTTATCAAGAATAGCCGCCAACACATGGGCGCCACTGGGCGTCTGAACCGCCGTTCCCTGCAGTGCTTCCCAACGTTGACGCATAACCGATTCCAGCAGCACATCGTCCGATTCCATCACCAACGCCATTAACTCCTGGCGCTCAGTCTCAGTGGCAGTACCTTCGAAATAAAGCTTAAATAATTCAGTCAGCTGCTCATTCATGTGGAATAAATTAACCTGTACATATAAATGACACCTGAGTTTTCAAAAAGTATATGCGAAACCTATTTTTTTTCAAAAAAGAGAGAAAGTAAAAGGGTCACAGCCAGACCCAGTGAAGAACGATTTTTTACGTACTGTGTAATTAGGTTGATCGCCTGCTGCATGTATTTTTTGACCGTTGGCAGTGCAATGCCTAACTCTATCGCTATTTCCGCCTGTTTCATTTTGCCGATTCGGTTCATTGTCCATACCTGGCGACAATGTTCCGGCAATTGGGCAATCGCCTGGTCTATAAGGGAAAGATGCCATTCCCTGGTTTCCTCCGTTTCAACGGTCGGGACTTGCTTGGCAAAATCATCTAACAATGCACTGCGGCGCGCTAGATTGCGCATGGCATTGAGGGCATGGTGACGGGTCATCACCCAGAGATAAGGACTGAATCGCTCTACATATTGTAAAGTCTCGCGTCCCTGCCAGATCTTCATAAAAATATCCTGTAAAATGCTTTCGGTTTCCGGGGCTGATTGGACAATGCGATTGACGTATGTGTAGAGTAACGGGTAATATTGGTCGAATATGATAGCAAATGCTTGCCCATCGCCTTCTGCTATTCTCGATAATAGTTCTTTTTCGTTATATGTTTGATTGACTGACACGTTGTATATGAATCGCAATCTAGGATAATTTCCGAGAACTCGCCAATATAGTCTACTAATTAGAATGCAACAATATGAGCTATATCAATTTCTAATGATCTTTATTAAATTAACTATAATAGACTTCATTGGATGATATTGGGCTCCATTCCCAATTTGACAACATGAGCTAATTTCACTTTTTGTTTGCTGCAATCCATTTTGCAATATCATTACATGCCGCTTACACGTAATCATTCGATCCGGAGCGTCTTTGCGCTAAAATTCATGGATAATATGTTCAATTATGGACAGCAATTGTACGGAACTGAGCAGATAAAGGGCATTTTTGAATCACAGTTGGTTGATTATTAATATTTTGTAATGCTGGCATCTTTTTGGAATATCTGCACTACACAAGTGGTATAACTATGATCAAAAGCTACTTCAAAATGGCCTGGAGGAACCTTCTCAAAAACAAGGTTTCTTCCTTCATCAATATCTGCGGACTGTCTGTCGGGTTTGCCACAGGCATTATCATCCTGCTGGTAGTTTTGGATGAAGGCAGCTATGATAAATTCCACGTCCACCTGAAAGATACTTACCTGTTGATGCGGACCCAGTACCTGAGTGAAGAAACTAAAACCGGCACAGCAACGCCCGGCCCACTGGCAGCAAGCCTGCGTGCCGAAATACCGGAAGTAAAATATGCCGCCCGTGTGGCATTCGCAGGCGATCAACTGGTAAGAAATGGTGACAAAAGCACCTATGAAGATTGTATGTATGCCGAACCGGATTTTTTTAACATTATGAGCTTTCCGGCCTTGGAGGGTAACCCTTTGGCGGTATTGCGGGAACCGGATGCGATAGTGATCACCGAACGTACGGCTAAAAAACTGTTTAACGGAGAAAATGCCATCGGTAAAATGCTGGTGTTTAACAATCTCCTTACGCTAAAAGTAGCGGCCGTGATAAGGGATGTGCCGCTGAACAGTACCAGTCGGTTTGATGTGGTGCTTCCCTTCCTGCTTTTTGAGCCGGGTAGCCCCAGACTGAGCAAATGGGATGATAACCACCTGCAGACATGGATACAAACACAGCCCAACACCCGTTTGGATGTACTCAATACGAAATTGAAAAATCTGTTTCTGCAAAAGCAGGATGAAAAGAATAATATTCTGTTTGCCTATCCTTTCGCTGACCTGCATTTACATGGTCAGTTCAGCAACGGTAAACCCAGCGGCGGTATTATTGACATCATGATGCTGCTGGGCTGTATTGGCGTATTTGTTTTGCTGATAGCCTGTATCAACTTTATGAACCTTTCTACTGCAAGGTCGCAACAACGTGCGCGCGAAGTAGGTATACGAAAAGCTATGGGAGCTAATCGCAAACGGATCATATTACAATTTCTGAGCGAAGCCCTGTTGCTTTCATTTCTGGCGCTCCTGCTGGGTGTTGTACTGGCGCAACTGGCGCTGCCCGGCTTTATGCGTATGGCCGGCAGGGATTTCAAGCCTGATTTGCTGAACTGGCGTATATGCGGGTTAGTACTGGGATTGTGGCTGGTTACCGGGCTGCTGGCTGGCAGTTACCCGGCGTTTTACCTGAGTCGTTTTGAACCGGTAAAAGTGCTGAAAAATCTCCTGCCTGCAGGAGAGGGAGGCCGCTTGTTACGGAAAGGGCTGGTAACCTTCCAGTTCGTGATCTCCATTTTCCTGGTTATTACGACTATAGTTATTTTCCGGCAACTGCATTATGTGGAGCGCAGGCCTTTGGGTTATAATCCGGAGAATCTGATTGAAATACCCGCAAGAGGCGGCATGAAGGATAAATTTGATCTGCTTAAGAATGAACTGTTGCAGCTTCCTGGCGTTAAAAGTGTATCTGCGGGGGGCGATAACCTGGTACGGTTCGGAGGAGGCATGAATGGCGTGGAATGGCCTGGAAAAACGGCGGACCAGGATTTGGTGTTCACTATCGCCAATGTGCAATATGACTGGGTAAAAACGGTTGGACTGAAAATGGTGGAAGGCCGCGATTTCAGCCGGGCATATGGGGCTGATAGCTTCACCTGTCTGATCAACGAGGCGGCTGTAAAAAGCATGCATCTCAAAATGCCTGTTGCAGGTATGAAACTAAACAATAATGCAGTGATCGGCGTGGTACAGGATTTTGTGTATAACGACCCTACAGGCACTCCCAGGCCCATGATCATTTACCTGAACACAGGTAGCCTGGACCATTTTTTTGTACGCATCGAGAATAATGAAAACTGGCAGGAATGCCTGTCAAAAATTGAGCGGGTAGTTAAGAAGATCAATCCTGGTTATCCATTTGAGTTTAATTTTACAAAGGAAGAATATCAGAAAAGGTTCAACGTTATCCGCTCTATCGGGTATATGGCAAATACATTCGGGGGGATGGCCATTTTCATTTCCTGCATGGGGCTTTTCGGCTTATCCGCTTTCCTGGCGGAACGGCGTAGCAAGGAAGTAAGCATCCGTAAAGTGTTAGGCGCCGATATTGGTAAGCTTTGGTTCCTCCTATGCAAAGATTTCCTGAAACCGGTGTTGGTGGCATTTATACTCACTGCACCGCTCGCAGGATGGGTTATGCAAAAACTGTTGCACACCATGGATTATCATATTGAATTATCTTGGTGGATGTTTGTGCTGGCAGGTGTATCTACGATTTTGGTGGCCATCATAACTGTCAGCTTCCATGGTATTAAAACCGCTCTTGCCAACCCGGTTAAATTCCTGCAAGCGGAGTGAGAAATTAAATTACTTGATTAAAGCTCACCACTCAAATACCGAAGAAATAATTTGAGCATACTGGAGTATAAACCCGATCAGTGCAGCAATATCCTCAACAACATATAACGCTTAACAAACTTCCATTAAAAGGTTGTCGACGCTTCCTATGTACACAAAGTCTTATTTATATCGCAAATTCAAGCCGGCCGTTTATGCTCCTTTTGAGCATTGCCAGCTGTCCGCAATGCCACATGGTATGTTTGATATTCCAGTCAATCGCTTCCAGTTTACTGTGGGCTATGGGGTGTCGAGGCATAACAGGCTCCAGCGGCGCCCTCATTTGTTCCGCCGAAAGCGTTTCGATGATACCTATTGACTTTTTCTCTATGATCGCGAAGTGCTGTCGAAGCATTGCAGCTGACGTCTTTCCGACGGCATTCACCGGTGTTCCTTTCGTAAATAGTTCGCTATATTCTTTTAGAGGAACCTCCCGTAATACGTCCATCTGGTGACCTGCAATGACCATAATTGAATGATAGTAATAACTAACTAACAGGTGACCTGCCTGCCAGGTAACATTCGAATCAATACCATTAGGAATATGGTCCCACTGGTCCAATGGTATCCCATCGATGAGCCGGTTCGCCCATTCATAAGCGTTTTGAGTTTGGCTAAGCAGCAACTGACGATAATGCATGTTTTTTTCTCAAAAATAGCCTTCGGCTGCTGCATACTGATTGATCTGAATCAAGAACCAGGTTCAAGTGAGATCTTTTTTCTTATCCTACTGATGGTTTCAGGTGTGACGTTTAGGTAAGACGCCAGTAAATACTGGGGAATGCGATTCGCCAGATCCTGTTGGTCCTCCATTAAGTGTTTATAGCGCTGGTAAGGCGTATCCAGCAACAAGGACTTTACCTTGTTGTGCATTTTTACAAATAAATATTCGTTCATCTTCCGACTCATGGTTTCCACGAAGGGATACTGCCCTCCCAGTCCATCAAGCTTCGTGCGCTCAATGACATAAACAGTTGTATCCTCCATGCAGATGATTTGTTTGTCCGAAGTGGCCCGGGTCACATAACTATAATAGTCGGAGATAAAACTATTTTCAAATGCGAACTCAAAGACGATATCTACGCCATCTCTATCGAAAACACATTTCATCAATCCCGTTTCAATTAAACCAATGGTATGGCATACCCTTCCCCGTTCAATGAAAACATCATTTTTCTGTAACTCTACTTTCCGGAAATGCGATAAAAAAGCCTCTGCATCCTCCTTCATGATGTCAAAAAAAAGCATCAGACTTTCGATGATTACCATATCTGTAAAAGTAGGCAATAATTAAGTTCAACAATACCGGCGAACACCTGGTTAACTGCATCCCAATTGACGCACATAAGACTCTAATCATACATATAAAGGAAGTTTATTCATTTATTCTCTCCCACTAAGTGTCATTAGCAATTCTCAAAGAGTCCTTATTGGTAACAGATTGATGTAAAAGATCTCTTTCAACAACTCAATTTGACTTTATGGTATTATCTTTTGCCTTTTTGATGTAATCTTCACTAAAGCTATCGGTGTCCAGCGCTTTTTCATTGCGATTTACAAATGACACTCTTCCGTATTTGTCCACGCTGTAAACGGTTGTCATTTCAGAAGGGAAATGATAATCGAACCTTTTAAAAGTAACCACCAGGTGATTACTATTTATTACATATCCACCTTCAGTAGTTATTTTATGCGCTCCATTTTTTATTATTTTGGGAAAGGTAATTTCCAATGTTCTTTTGCCTTTGCTATTCACACGGTAAAGGACATACTCCTCACCGGTTGCATCATGATCATAATCCATCAAATATTCTGGTGCGGTAACTACCTGAGGAGCATTTGGATTTTCTTGTGGCACAGGGGTTTCAATAATATCTTCCTTTATATTTTTTGTACACACCTGGTAACTAAAACCATTTATTTTTACCGCTTGTATCAACCTGACTGAGGTTGTTTTTTGACCGGACACTTTTACCTGGGCATTAGTGAAGCTAATGGTAAAAGCCCAAAACAACAGTAACAGATATTTCCTCATTTTATTTTGCTAATTTAATTTGATACAAATTAATTTCTGATAGTTTAAAGCAAATGGTTAAAGATCCTTTGCGGAGGAATATAATAAAAAATATAATTATATTAATACCTCTTTCTTTTCGGTCGGAGTAAGCGAACAAATTTGCGACGATTTTGATCGAATCGGGAATATGCGGTCAAATTAATACCAATCACTTAGTGATTACATTAGTTTATCCAATTCCTATATTGAATAAATTATTTTTTCACAAGTATCTGCCAGATTGATTGTTTGATCTTGTTGTTTAATAAATCATAATTGCAGAGAAGGATACATGTGGAATTTACTATAAAAAGCCTTCAAATCTAATAACTTGAAGGCTTTTTAATTTGTCGGTCGGGGTGAGCGGACAGATTCTGAACTTTATAAACGCTTTGATCATAATTGGAGAAGATTATTCAAAGTGCAACTGCTCGAAACATTCGAGCTGTTCGAAATAAGGTCTGACTACTCAAAAAGCGGTTCTTTTAAAAACCTGATGCAATCAAAAGTTCACCACCCGAAAGAAATGTTAAACCTTCCATCTGGATAATTGTACTTAACCCGGAAGAATTTTTTTTCCATCCACTGCTTCCTGTTTTTTGAAACCATTTTCCAGTTTGGATGATCTTTAAACTTCACCTTTTCAGGCTTGTCCGTACCATCTTCCTCATATCTCATGTGAATAAATGGATTATCATAACAGGATTTCCAGAAATTAGAATGCCATCTGCATCTGCTGCATACTGCATGCAATTCCTTACTTATAAGGTTATAGGTACGGCGATGCATTGTTGCCTTCAAGCATTTGTGACGTTTCATTGTGTAGCATTTAGTGCTACAGGGCGTCAAATTTCTTCTTCATAGGTTTGTGATTTCGTTAGATTTCTATTTTTATTAAATAACATTATCAAGTTCCATCATTAGGATCAGGATATATTGTAATTATAATAACAGAGAAGGATACATTTAGAATTTATTATAATTAAAAAAGCCTTCAAATCTAATGACTTGAAGGCTTTTTAATTTTTCGGTCGGGGCGGCAAGATTCGAACTTGCGACCTCCTGCTCCCAAAGCAGGCGCGATAACCGGGCTACGCTACGCCCCGAACCCGTAGACCATCTTTCGATGTTGGGATTGCAAAAGTAGAACATTTTCGGAATATTCCAAAAGTCTTTCGAAAAAAATATTCAAAATCTGGGAAAGTCCTGTAAGAAAAACTCGTTTTCAGACTCTGATTCTATCACCAGACCGAGCCACCAGACTAACTAACAGGCAGAAACAAATAGATACAAAAACAAGTTAAATTATTTTTTAGTTGGTTTCATTGATAACGATTTCTGATATCAAAGCAAAATAGATCGGCCCTTTAAATTAAGCCCAAATAAACCCATTACAGCGTCGAAAATAACAGACAGGTCAGTTATGCTCATTGAAGACAGAAACCTCCGCAAAACAAGCTTGTAATCAATAACAGGCATCAAAAGATTATTAGCAGAGAAGAAGAACGAAGAAACGTAAACCGGCTCAGTGCGTATATTTATACTCTATATGCTGATAATACTGTTCCTTATCCGCAGTTCCCTGATAATATTTAACCATTTCTTTCAGTCCATTACTACTCCATATTGTCAATTCTCTCTTTACTGGAACCCATCCACTCACATTCCCAAAGATTAATTTCTCCTCTTCACTATTTGATTTCTTCACCTGTACTTTAGCAACAAGCCCATTCTGGTAAGTAAGATCCTCCTGGAATAACCCATCATCCGAAATTCGTGTTACCTTATACAATACCCTTCCATTGAATATTTTCTTCTCCTTTAATCCCGGGGGATAACTGTATTCTGTTCTTTCTATGATCGAAGTATCACGATAGATGGTTTCCGTGGTTATCCGGCCATCCTTATCTGATGTTCTGATGCATACATTCCTGGTTCCTCCCGGTTTTGTATCCTCAATCTCTATCTTGTCCTTTTTATAACTGATGATCTTATTCATAAATACCTGACCGTTGGTATTTCTGTAAACTTTCTCAAATACCAATCTGTTCTGTGTATCATAACTGACAGAATCTGTTAACCAGGGCAAACCATCTGCGCCATAATTTACACACATTGTCTGCAAACCGGCAGCATTATAGGTATAGCGCTTATCCTCATAATCATCCTCTTTAAACAGATCATAGGTACGCCTGAACACAAGCAACCCCTTTTCATTGTAAACACAACTATCTACGAGTTGTTTTTTATCATTCAGATGATTAAACAACCACGAAACGGAAGATTTTATATGATTCGCTTTAAATACACCAGCATCCTGCCCAAAGGAAGGAAATAGGAATCCTGCCATCAGTAGCAATAGGAAGTAAATATTTTTCATAGGAATACGAAGATAAACAAACTTCCTTTTGCTTACCTTTAATAAGAGTATGCCAAGATCTGATTAGTGAAGCGATGAACACCAACAATGAGAATGCATCCGCCGAACCGGATAACGAGTTAAAATATACCGCAAAATATGTATCCCGACTAGAGGCTATCATTGAGGGCCAGGTATATGTGCTTGAGATGATTTCCAGGAACATTCCTATTCAGGAGGTGCTGGAAGGGATCATCGCATGGGTGGAAGGAAATAGTGAAGGTGAATTGCTGGCCTCTATCCTACTAACAGATAAAGAAAATAAAACACTCCTGCATGGTGCAGCCCCATCCTTACCCGATTATTATAATGCTGCTGTAAACGGTATCCCTGTTGCATATGGAGAAGGATCCTGCGGAACCGCTGCTTTTCTGAAAGAACAGGTGATAGTAGATGATATTGCTACTAACCCACTCTGGAAAAAATATACTGCTTTGACCACAAAAGCCGGATTAGGTGCCTGCTGGTCTACGCCACTTATTGGCAAACAGGGTAATCTCCTTGGTACCTTTGCCATGTATTTTAAAACTCCCCGTAAACCGACAGAAAACGATTTGCATATTATCCGGCTGGTAGGCCGTACTATCATTATTGCAATAGAACACAATCTCGTAGAAGGTGAGAAACAATGCCTCCAGTTAAATGAACATATAACTGCACAAAAAATACTGGAAGAACGACAGAATTTTTACCAGCTACTAATGGATGTTCCCGCTGTTATTGCTGTATTAAGCGGCCCGGATCATATTTATGAACTGGCGAATAAAATATACATGCAGACATTTGGCGTTACCAGGCAGATCATTGGTAAAACCATTAAAGAAGTACTACCCGAACTTGAAGCTCAGGGTATTTATAAATTACTGGACGAAGTATACAATACCGGCGAACCCATAATAGGGTATGAGCAAGAAATAGAACTGGACCGCTCCCGAACAGGTATCCCTGAATCAGTTTATCTAAATTTCATATACCAGCCTATCCGGGACCATGCCGGCAACATCTCACAGATCCTGATACATGCTATTGATGTTACACAATCTGTGAAAGAACGCCAAAGAGCAGAAAAAAATGAAGAACAGTTCAGAAGTTTTGTGCTGAATGCCCCCATTCCTATCGGCATATACATTGGCAGGGAAATGAGAATCCAGACTGTCAATGAAGCCATCCTGCAAACCTGGGAAAAAGATGAGTCGGTAATCGGGAAAACATTCAGAGAGGCACTTCCTGAATTGGAAGGGCAACCCTTCTTCGACAAACTCGATAACGTATTCATGACAGGAGAATCTTATGAGGCTGTGGAAGAAAAAGTATTGCTGATGAGGAACGGTAAACTATCTACAACCTACTATTCCTTCACTTACAAAGCATTGCGGGATCGGAACGGACAAATCTATGGAGTGATGAATACCGCACTTGAAGTTACCGAACAGGTGATAGCCAAACAGAAATTGGCAGAAGCTGAATATACCCTCCGCAATGCTATCGAAGTGGCAAAGCTCGGTACCTGGCAAACAAATCCGTTGACAGGAGAAACCACTTTCTCCGAGCGGATCAAAGAATGGTATGGAGGTGCTCCCGATGAACCGCTGACCTTTGAACAGGCGATGCAATGTATGTCAGATCCTTCAATCATTAACAATGCTCTTGTGAAGGCGCTGATGCCGGAATCCGATGGGATTATCAATGTGGAATATGAGATCATCCATGCTGTTACCGGCCAACATCGTATCATACATACAGTAGGCAAAGTGTTCTTTGATGATACCGGAAAACCCTACCTGATAGTAGGTACCTCGCAGGATATTACCGCACAGAAACAATTGCAGATAGAACTGGAAACAGAGGTGCAGGAGAGAACAAGAGAATTGAGCAAAGCCAACCAGGAACTGAAAGAAGCCAATCAGAATCTGGAAAGAGTAAATAAAAACCTGGAACAGTTTGCCTATGTAACCAGCCATGATCTGCAGGAACCTCTGAGAAAAATAAAAATCTTCTCCGATATCCTGCAAACCAGAAGTGAAGTACCTCTCTTGCCCTTCACTAAAAAATATGTGGATAAGATAGATGCATCCGTAAACAGAATGAGCGCACTCATCACCGATCTTCTGAATTTTTCAAGAATAGAAAAATCCTGTAAAATATTTATTCCTACAAACCTGAATGCGGTTATCGAAGAGGTAATAGAAGATTTTGAACTCGCCATCAAGGATAAGCAAGTGATACTTAATGTGTCTCCGTTGTTGCAGATAGAAGCGGTTCCGTTGGAAATGCGCCAACTGTTCTTTAACCTGATTGGTAATGCCATTAAGTTTTCCCGGCAGAACATCCGTCCGGTGATTAATATAAATGGCAGAATACTTACAGCAGAAGAAGTAGCTAATGATGAAAGTTTAAATTCTTCATGGCCCTATTATGCAATAGAAGTGAGCGACAATGGCATTGGGTTTGATTCCAGATATGCTGATAAGATCTTTACCATTTTTCAACGGTTGCATAACCGCGAATTATATTCCGGCACGGGTATAGGTCTCGCACTTTGTCAACAGGTGGCAATTAATCATCACGGAAAGATTTTTGCCGAAGGGATAGAAAATAAAGGAGCCCGCTTTTTTATCTTGTTACCAATACACAGGTAAATACTATTGGATTTTAGATACTTTCGCAACAGAATTTGATAAACAGAACCATGGAAGCACAAATGCCAGCTAAAAAATATTTCTTTCTGATATTGATATTAGGGACTCTCACTGCGTTAGGCCCTTTTTCTATAGATATGTACCTGCCTGGATTCGAGTCTATTGCATTCGACCTGCACGTTACCTCTAACGATGTTGGATATTCTCTATCAAGCTATTTCATCGGCATTTCTGCCGGACAACTACTTTACGGTCCTCTGCTTGACCGGTTTGGCAGAAAGAAACCTCTTTATATAGGACTCGTATTATACATCCTGGCTTCTGCCGGCTGTATAACAGCCAGAAGCCTTGATGCGCTGGTGATTCTTCGTTTTTTCCAGGCACTTGGTAGTTGTGCTGCTGCAGTTGCTTCTATTGCAATGGTGCGCGATCTTTTTCCGGTACAAGACTCTGCTAAAGTATTTGCCCTGCTGATGCTGGTAGTTGGTGCTTCTCCAATGATAGCTCCTACCGTTGGCGGCTATGTGACTGCAGCGTTTGGTTGGCAGACGGTATTCATTATACTTGGAGTAATGGGTATCCTGATCTTACTGGCAAGTATCTTTTTCCTGCCGGAAAGCTATCACCCGGATATAAATATGTCTTTAAAACCAGGGCCTATCCTGATTAATTTCCTCTCTGTAATTCGGGAACCACAATTCTACACCTATGCACTGACTGGCGCATTGGCCTTTTCCGGTCTGTTCGCTTATGTTTCCGGCTCTCCCGTTATGTTCATGAATATCTTCCATTTAAGTAAAGAAACCTATGGATGGATCTTTGCAGGCTTGTCTGTAGGCTTTATCGGCTCCAGTCAACTAAACAGTTTAGTACTACGCCGGTACCGGAGCGATCAGATCATCATCGTAGCAATGATCTGCCAGGCTGTTGTAGGGATTATTTTCCTGGCTGGCAGCTATTTTGAATGGTATGGCTTATTGTCTACAATCGTCATGTTATTCCTGTTTCTGTGTTGTCTCGGCTTTGCAAATCCTAATGCATCTGCTTTATCTATAGCTCCTTTTAAAAAGAATGCAGGCAGTGCTGCGGCATTGATGGGCGCATTGCAAATGAGTATTGGAGCACTGGCATCGGTAGGTGTTAGTTTTTTCAATACACATAATTCATTACCTATGGTTAGTATCATGGCCGGTTCTGCTATACTGGGAGTACTGACAATCATTATTGGCCGTAAACAGATAGGACACCCTGTACTAATGCAGGAAGCAGAAGAGGCTGTTGTTATACATTAATTAAAGGTGTCTTAAGCTATACTTTTGATAATAGCCATCATATCTTCCTCTCCATAACCTTTTTTCATTGCAGCCTGCAAACTATCGGCCAGTGCATTGCCCAGGGGCGTATCCAATCCCTGTGCCTTTGCAAGGCGGATATCTTTATGTAGAAGATTTAATGCAAATGCAGGTTTAAAGTTATTATTGAGGATATTCGGAGATTTCATTTTGGTAATCACACTACCTATGGGACCGCTATTAATCAATGACAACAGGCTTTCGGGAGCAATTCCGTTCTTTCTGGCAAAAACTACAGCTTCTGCCAATCCCTGCATAGTAATACCCAGGAAAGTGTTAATGGCCAGCTTGGCGTAATTACCGCTGCCATTCTCCCCCATCAGATGAGCAGCCTTACCAAGACATCCAAATACGGGCTTCGCACGCTCAAAGTCATTTTCCCGCCCTCCGGCCATAATGACCAGCTTAGCATCTTCGGCCGACTTCACTCCTCCGGAAACAGGTGCATCCAGGTAACCTATCCCTTTCTCCCTGCATAGGATTGCCAGTTCTTTTGTTGTGTCAGGAGATACTGTACTCATATCAATAGCCAGCAAACCAACTGGTATCTTTCCGGATAACATGCCATCTGGCAATTGGTAAACTGCCTTCAGCGCTGCATCATCTGTTACCATCGTAATGATAATATCAGCATTAGCTGTCAGCTCTCGCGGAGAAGTGACAACACGTACGCCCGTTTCGACCTTCAATGTTCGCGCCTTTGCAACAGTCCGATTATAAACTGTTACATCAAATCCCGCACGGACAAGATTTCTAACCATGGGAATACCCATGTTACCTAATCCGGCCCAACCAATTCTTATTGTATTCATAGCCTAAATTTATGATGCTTTCATGTCAGGAGATTGCAAAATAGGAGCTTATTACTACGTGGAATTATATGGGGTATCATTTTGCCATCCTGAATAAAGCAAGGGAAGTATTTTGTAGGGGTATCATCCTGTAATCCTGTATAAATGGTGAAGATAAAAGATTGGAAATGTCTGTGATTACTAATTCTTTCACTTCTGAGAAACATTGTTCATGTTCCTGTCTGGTGGTTTCTAGAATATAATAGTAACTTCTGATGTTACTGAATGCCTTTAACAACATGGCAGATGTTCTCTCGTCCTTCTTGTGTTTAAAATTGGAAATATGCTTCTTTGCCAGAAACGATGCCGTATACATCAGCAAAAGCCGCAGTTCAAATAAGCTGCTAACATCTGTATACATTTTTTCTTCCAACCGCTCTTTAATTTGTAACAACTCTAACATATATATAAAAAACAGAATCAATTCAAATATCAAACCAAGATATACCTATGTGCTATATTAACTGCAAATAATTATAAATGAACCGCTTGTTGATGAAATAGTATAAATACAAACTAATGAAGAGGGGCTGGAATTCTACATTTTTACACAGTTTTGTAGAAAGACAAGTATTGCGGGTAGAGAAGATAATATGAATTGAAACAACCTGGGCAGTAAAAAGTAGTTTTATAAAAACTAAGAGGTATGAATTAAAAGGCCATATCAATATGATACAGCCTTTTAATGGAGGGAGACAATACTCCGTTTTATTTAATTTACAATTACTTCAGATAAGCGCGGATCATCCAGGCCCACTCCTCATGTTCCTTCAGTAATCCTGTCAGGAAGTCTGCAGTTCCGATGTCCTTATAATCATCTTCTACTTTAGAAATATGACCACGCACACTACGAATAATTGTTTCATGATCATCCAGTAGGTTCTTCAATTGTGTTTGTTGATCATTCGTATATTCTCCTTCATCCAGATTTGTCAGTTTCAGATAATCTTTCAGGCGGCCTTCTGCATAATGGCCAATTTTACGAACGCGTTCAGCAATTTCATCTATTGTTTCTGCCAGCTCTGTGTACTGCTTTTCATAGAATTTATGTAATTCCATAAAACTCGGACTCTCAATATTCCAGTGGTAATTGCGCGTTTTAGCAAATAACACCTGCTCATCAGAAATGAGCTGATTGAGAATGAGGGCAACTGCTTTTGAATTTTCTTCGCTGATTCCAATGTTTGCTTTCATATACAAAAGGATATTTTAGTGTTTATTTCATTTTAAGTTTTTCTAACATAGCAGTAGACAAAGAATCTGAGTAAGCACCATAAGATGTTACCAGCACTCCTTTTAAACCGGAAGTAGACTCAATGGCATATACAGCTGCTTCATCGGAGGGATCTGAGTTACCTTCATAACGGTAAACATCTACGATATTAAATTCGTTAACATGAATCTTATCCCTATCTGCTAAAAGATAATCTCCTTCAAGATTAAAATCAATCGTAAATCCTTGTTTTCTTAAAGCATCGATAGCGTTGGATACTGTGTCGTAATGAGAATGTCTTTCCACATTGGGGTCATTCATGTCTTATGATTTTAATGGTAAATTAAAATGAGGAATTCAAATGTAATGCAAAATAACAGCAAAAATAGCGCCGGTTTATACTGAATGTCTTCTGGTAATACCCAGCTTTTTCATTTTAGAAGTTAAGGTGGTAGGAGGTAAATCCAGAAGTTCTGCAGCACCTCCCGGACCGGCAATTTTATAATTGCATACTTTCAATACATGCAGAATATGTTCCCGTTCCAATTCAATAATAGTCTTAATCTGCTGACCGGAAGAAATATTTCCGGGAGCCGCCGGTTCAACAGAAACAGGCAATTCCACGTTTCCGATTACATCATCTTTTGCGAGCAGTACATTCCTCTCTACCAGATGTTGTAATTCCCTTACGTTTCCCGGCCAGTGATATGCCATAATATCGTTCAATACTGCAGGAGACATCCCCTTAACCACTTTACCGGTTCTGGAGGCATACATCCTTATAAAATGAGATACCAGCAAAGGAATATCCTCCTTACGTTCACGCAATGAGGGCATTTGTATCGGAAAAACGTGTAACCGGTAATACAGGTCCAGCCGGAAATTCCCTGAGGCAATTTCTTTTTCAAGGTTACGGCTGGTAGCCGCAATAACCCGGACATTTACTTTTATAGAGCCTCTTCCCCCAATACGTTCAATTTCTCTTTCCTGTAATACCCGCAGTAATTTAACCTGCAGATCCAGCGGCATCTCCCCTATCTCATCCAGGAAAATAGTACCTCCATCTGCCTGTTCAAATTTCCCAATTCTTTTATCAATAGCACCGGTAAAGGCACCCTTTTCATGACCAAACAATTCTGATTCGATCAACTGAGCCGGTAGTGCGGCACAGTTGATCTTTACAAATGCTTTTGTTTTCCGGGTTGATAACTGATGAATCGCATTGGCTACTCCTTCTTTACCAGTTCCTGTTTCTCCTAATACCAGTACAGAAGTATCCATCGGCGCCACCTGACCGATAAGATGGAAGATATGTTGCATCACCGGGCTATTCCCGATGATCCCTTCAAAGTTGGGTGCTATTCCCTGTTTGGGTGGTTGTTGCAACAAAGGTGTATTTACAACTATCGTATCTGGTCTCAGTTGCTCCTGCTCATAACGGTAACGCGCAATATCCAATGTTACCAGCAGATCTTTTTCCCGGAAAGGTTTTACAAGAAAACCATATGGTTGCGTGTTCTTTGCCGCTTCCAATATTTCACGGTTACAGTTTGCCGAGAGATAAACAAATGGGATATTACTCTCATTCAGCTCCATCGCCAGGTCAATTCCGGTAAGATCTCCTTTCAGGTAAATATCAAGTAACACTATATCCGGCCGCATCATTTTAAGGATTTCCTGCGCTCTGTACACAGAACGGGCAATACCACAAATACGATATCCTGCCCGTTCAAGTGTTAAACGAAGATCACTGGCTACAATCAGTTCATCTTCTACAATCAGAATTTGTTCATTCATTGTAATGTTATGATTTGTTACTTTTATTCATCGGGTTATTACATCTAAAGCAGCTTTGACAGCATTAGCGGCTGTCTTCATACAATAAAATTTTCTCTTCGACAGATTTACGATTCTCGTTGACTCAACAAAATATACAACAATTCTGATAATTTTACGAAGGCTTTCTAAATTGAAAACAAAAATGCTTTATTTTTTGTAATAAAAAATCATCATAGATTAATTCTATATATGCATTATTTTTGGCCCTCACATGAAGTATCTACGCTATTTCTTATACGTTGCATGGCATTGGGGGCTTGACCTGGCTATTTTCATTGTAAAACATGAGATCCGGGGAGAGAAGAAATATGGTATCAGCACCATCGGTCTTGATAACCTGTCGGAGACTATATCCAAGGAAGACCGTGCACATGTAAGCACCTATGAACCTGTCAACTACTATACCTCCGGCTGGCTATTTGATCAGTTGCAATCCACCGACACTACCTTTTTAGATGTTGGATGCGGCAGGGGCAGGGTATTAGTCATTGCAGCCGCTTATGGATTTAAGAACATTATCGGTATAGATTTTTCCCAGAAATTGTGTGATGAAGCTACCCTGGCTTTTAAAACCAGATATCCAGACAGATCTGTTACTATCACCTGTGCCGATGCCCGTCAATATAATATTCCGGATACTGTAGGTGTTATATTCCTGTTTAATCCGTTTGACGCGATTGTCATGAGTGAGTTTATTCAGAAAGTAGATGAAAGCCTGACAAGAAAGAACCGACCGTTGAAAGTATTATATGCTAACCCTCAATGCAAAGAGCTTTGGCTGGATGCCGGCTTTAAAGAAACAGCCTCTTTCGTGAAGAAAAGATATTTGAAAGGGTGTGTATTAGAGAAAACTATTTAGTGACCTGATTCTGTAATTTCAGGACTGTAATATTTTCTTAGATCAAATTTGATCAATTAAATATGATTATAACAGTGAAAAAACTACTATGATATTAGCATTAAAACAGCGGATTTTTCTGTAAAAAAACTCTTCTAAAATATTTTGCGAAATATGAAAAATTCATACCTTCAATTTATGAATGAAAGTGAATTTTTAGAAATGCACGCTATTTTGAAAGAGCAACAACGGGAAGTTAGTTCGTCTGTAGAAGCTGCAGATGCGTTGCTTACAAAATATAATCTTAAACATCTTTTAGTACCTATAGGTACTAATGCGGCTAATACGCCTGATGTTTCACGTTAATCCAATATTCACATCCCAAAAATTCTTATCTAATTAAACTTCTAATTTATGACAGAAAGAGAATTCTTAGAAATGCACGCTATTTTGATGGAGCAACGGTTAGAAATTACTTCATCAGTTGAAGCTGCCGATGCGTTGCTTACAGAATATAATCTTAAACATCTTTTGGTACCTATAGATACTAATGAGGCTGATACGCCTGATGTTTCATGTTGATGTAATATTACATCCCAAAATTCTTATCTAATTAAATTTTAAATTTATGACAGAAAGAGAATTCTTAGAAATGTACGCTATTTTGAAAGAGCAACAACGGGAAGTTAGTACCTCTGTTGAAGCTGCCGACAAATTGCTTACAGAACTTAATATCAAACATCTTTTAGTACCTAGAGTTACTAAGCAGAGTTAATAGGCCTGCCAGATGTTTTTGTTAATCCAATTATTCCTCCTCAAAAAACTATTAAATATACCTACCTATGGTACATTCTACGCGTCCCGGTTTAATTATCGGGTTTCATGGCTGTGATCAGCAAATTAAAGATGCATTAGTCGGTAAAGGACTTCGTATGAATCCCAGTACCAAAAGTTATGACTGGTTAGGAAACGGGTGTTATTTCTGGGAGAATAACTACGAGAGAGCACTGGACTTTGCTAAAAATCCACCTGGCAAAAAAGTCATTAAGCATCCATCTGTTTTAGGAGCAGTTATTGATCTTCAGTTCTGTTTAGATCTATTAGACACCACATTTTTAAATGTTGTTAAAGACTCGTATACAAATTTTTCTCTAGCTGCTAAGGAATCAGGAATGAAACTTCCTCTAAACAAAACAACGGGATTATCAAAAGACCTGCTTATCCGAGATCTGGACTGTGCTGTAATTGAAAATGTACACAAAAAAAGGTTAAATAACGATCTTAAACCTTTTGATTCTGTCCGGGGTGTTTTTGTAGAAGGAGAAGCACTATATCCAGGCGCTGGTTTTAACGCAAAAAACCATATCCAGATATGTATCCGTAATCCCAACTGTATAAAAGGGTTCTTTAATCCTGTTGAGGAAACTCAATGGCCACAAGTAGAAAATTCATTCAATATGAAGGCAAGGCAGAATTGACAAATGTCAAGTCCATTTAGTATCAAATGTCATAGGAAACAGGGTGCCTTGCACCATAGTTTTATATTGTTGTTGACAACCACCCTCAGTTCGATAGTATGATTATAAGTCAGTTCAAATAATTAGTATATTTATGATCAGATGAAATTAGAACTTTATCAGGTAGATGCATTTACCAACAAGACTTTCGGAGGTAACCCCGCTTGTGTCGTTCCGTTGAAACAATGGCTGGCAGATGACCTCTTACTAAAAATAGCACTAGAGAACGCCGTTGCAGAAACGGCTTTTTTCGTAGACAATGGCGATAAGATTCACCTGCGATGGTTCACGCCTGAAATAGAAATGGATCTTTGTGGACATGCCACACTGGCAACAGCGCATGTGCTTAAAACGATCCTGAACTATCAGAATGATACCATTACCTTCAATACATTAAGCGGAGATCTGATTGTTACAGTAGATAAAGACCTGTACACATTAGATTTCCCTTCAAGGAAACCGGTAACGGCAGAACTACCAGAAATTATAAAACACTCCCTAAGCAAACAGCCGACTGCCATTCTGAAATCAAGGGACTTTGTGTTAGTCTATGAACACGAATCAGATGTCAGGGATATCAAGATCGACAGACAAACATTCGACCAGATCAATCTCGATCCAGGCGGAGTAATCATCACCGCAAAAGGTGACAACTGCGACTTTGTATCCCGCTTCTTCACTCCCCAGGCATCCATATTAGAAGATCCTGTAACAGGCTCTGCACATTGTTCTTTAATTCCTTACTGGAGTGAGCAACTCCAGAAAAAAGAGATGTCTGCATTGCAATTATCCGATCGTATTGGCACGTTGTATTGTATTGATAAAGGAGACAGAGTATTAATAAAAGGCAAGGCTAAAACCTATTCAGCAGGCTTTCTCTGGACAGAATGATCAATTTCTAAACAACGTAGATTTCATCACTCTGGTGTATAGCTCCGTTGAGATTAAATAAGATGTATGAAGTTCTCTGCAATAGGATGCAGCTGATTGAAATATATACCGGGAGAAGTTCCCACTATCTTCTGAAAATCTTTATTAAAGTGTGCCTGATCATTATAACCCAGATGATCTGATACCTGCCCGTAAGTAAAACGGGAAGATTCATATCGTTTACTAAAAGACTTTATTCTGATGATCCCTGCATATTGTTTGGGACTCATTCCTACACACTCCACAAACTTCCTTCTGAAATTCCGTTCACTCATCAAATGCTGCCGATGCAATACACCAATATCAAGATTGCCTTCAGCAGCATGAATCTGCCGCACCGCATTGAATATATGAGACAAATGATAGTCATCCTTATCAGACCTAACATATCTCATTAAGAACTGTTCCAGGAAACGATGTTTAGCTATCTCTGAAGGGTAAGTATTTAACTGGTCAAGCAGGCTGTAAATATCTTGTCCAAACACATCTCCTGCATCTATAGTAGAAGCTTTGATATGTTCCAGACTATCATTAATAAAAAGATGCGCAGCTCCCGGCTGAAAAACAATTCCCACCAGATGCACCTTATCATTGTATTGCAGAAAACTCCTGTTGGGATAAAGACCTGTCAAAGAAACTCCGGGCATCTTATCAAACTGCACCTCATCACGGGATAAAGTAACACCAGCCCCAAGGTTAAAAACCAGGTCTAACGTCCCATCCGGAAGACGACGGTGAACAATGTCATTCAGTCCCTGAGAAAGAACAGAATAAAAGCATTGCACATATTTCCCTAAATATAACGGACTGGTTTTAACGATGTCCATAAATTAAATGGCCGTTTTTTACAAACCGATAATGAAGATAATTCTTTAGCATTGGGGAATATTATAAGCCCATGAAATTTATCACATTTACCATCTTTTTAACAATCTTTTCCGGACTGGCCAATGCACAGAATCCACTTACGCCCAATGAGAAAATCCAGGTCATTGATTCAATCTCTAAAAGGCTTACGGAACGTTATGTTTATCCGGAAGTAGCTGAAAAGATGGTGAAGCAACTACAACAAAATGTACAAAAGGGCAATTACACCAATATTAAAGACCCGAATGCATTTGCAGATCAACTCTCTAAAGATCTGTTAGCTGTTTGCCATGATAAACACCTGGCGGTAAGATATGATCCCCAAGGGATGATACATAGCGAAACAAAGGAGGACAGCCTTGCCAATGTAAAGAGAAGATTTGAATTCTCCCGCTCGCAAAACTTTGGCTTTAAGGAGCTTAAAATCCTGGATGGGAACATTGGCTACCTGAACCTGAGTAGCTTTGAAGACCCCGTCGATGGTGGCGCTACAGCGGTACTGGCCATGAACTTCCTCAGTAATGCAAATGCCATTATAATAGACCTGAGAAATAACGGAGGAGGGGCCACCACTATGGTACAACTACTGGCAAGTTATTTATTTGATAATCAGCCGCATCCATTAACTGACATCTACTGGCGGCCTACTAATTCCACATTCCAGTTATGGACCCTGGCCTATGTAGAAGGCAAACGCATGCCGGATGTAGATGTGTATGTCCTCACCAGTAAAAGCACCTTCTCTGCCGCTGAAGACTTCTCCTACAGTCTTCAAAACCTGAAACGCATTACCATAATTGGAGAGACCACCGGTGGAGGTGCTCATCCTGTAAGCCCCGTAGCAGCGGCCAACAACTTTATCATCCACATCCCCCAGGGCAGATCTATCAGTTCCATTACAAAAACCGACTGGGAAGGCACCGGCGTAAAACCGGATATTGAGGTAACAGCCAAAGATGCATTATTAACCGCCCAGATAAAGGCCCTGGAAAAGCTTTCCAAGAGCAACGACCAGGCTAACTGGGCCCTGATAGCTTTGAAAGCTAAACTGCACCCCTTAACGCTAAACTTAACCCCTTACCTTGGTACCTATGGAGACAGGACCATTTCTCTCGAAAACGGACAATTATATATTCAGAAAACAGGGAATTCAAAATACCCATTAGTGCCTATAGCAGACGATTTCTTCATGATAGAAGACCTCCCCTATTTAAGAATTAAAATGATCCGGGAAAATGGTCAGATCACTGGTTTAAGCAGGATTTATGATGATGGCGCAATAGTCAATAACCCTAAAAACTAAAACTTTATTTTGTTTATTTAACAGTGTTAATTAATTTTAACACTGTTAAATAAGATAGAATGAAAGATAAAAAGATCCACGAACAGCGGATGAAGGGGTATTTCTTACAGGCTACCAAAGAAATATTAAAAGCTGAGGGACTAAAAAGTCTTAGTGTCCGGAATATTGCTGAGAAAGCCGGTTATTCTTATACAACCATGTATAGTTATTTCCAGGATATTAATGACCTGATATTTTTATGCGTTCATGATTTTTATGAAGAATGCAAATTATATGTGAAGGATAGAACAAAAAAACGGGGGAAAAATACGACTCATTTAAAGTCCACTATCAGAGCTTATGCCGATTTCTTTATTCAATATCCTGGAATTTTTGATCTTTTCTTCATAGAAAAGATGGAGGATTTCGGAAATAAAAAATCTATTGTGGATGTGATAAACTCCTCATTAGATCAGATCTGCGAAGAAGCATGGAATGATTGCATTGCGCTGAATCTGATAAGTGCAGACCATATTGAAATAATGAAAAGCCAGGTTAGATCCACTGTTTTCGGGTTATTATTATTGTATCTCAACCGGAGGATACCATCTTCTTATACAGCGTTTGTTAATCAGCTCAACATCCAATTGGACAGGATCTTTGATATTAGCACAGGGACTGCTTTGTCAACAGAAAACGCTACGGTGAATAATGCTTTAATTTCAATCAAAGTTGGGAATAACCGGTAAATCAGAACGAATGAAAACGAAGAAAGATTTAAAAGAGGAATATAAACAGATGAAGTTTAAAATGGGAATATTCCAGATCAGGAATACCATCAACGGAAAAGTTTATATTGAAGGAAGTATTAACCTTAATGCAATATGGAACAGACATAGGATGCAATTAAATTTTGGAGTTCATCCTAATTTGAACCTTCAGAATGAATGGCAGGAATTTGGTGAAGAAAATTTCAGGTACGAGATATTGGCTGAGATCGAACATAAAGAAAATGAAACGGCGGATTATAATAAAGAAATTAAGTTGCTTGAAAGCATGTATATAGAGGAATTAGAACCGTTTGAAGAAAAGGGATATAACAAAAAGATCAAAAAATAGTGGGGCCGCGCAAAATAACATTAAAACACAATCACAAACTCCGTTTGCTTTTCGCCAACCGTTTTCAGTGAAAACTCAAAGCCATGATTCACCAGAATCTCCCTTACAAGCATAAGCCCTATTCCCTGCCCATCAGACTTGGTACTGAAGAATGGCGTAAACAACAGTTCACGCTGTTCTGCGGGAATACCTTTACCTGTATCTGTTATAATCAACTGCCGGGCACTAATAGTAAATGTAACACTACCTTTCTCCCCAACAGCTTCTATCGCATTTTTCACAATATTGATCAACGCCTGTTCCATTTGCTGCTCATCTGCTGAAATATAAAATGGCTTTTCAGGTAGCACTGCAATCAATTCAATTTCCTGCTTAGCGGCTTTTATTCCCATCAGAACAGATACATCATTGATCAGCTTACGCAGGTCTACCTGCTTTTTATTTACCTGCGGCAATTTTACAAGGTCTGCAAAGTTGCGCATAAACAGGTTGAGATTCTGATTGCGATCAAGCGCTACCTGCAACGCAGCTTTTAAAGGGCCTTCCTCAAATGTTGGCAGGGTGGATTGTATAATAGAGTTCACAGGACCGATCGTATTATTTACCTCATGTGCCATCATTCTGATCACCTTACCATATACATTCTTTTCAGCAGCCAGTATTTCGGCTGTCAGTTCCTCTATCATAATAAAATGACGGGCAAATCCCCTGTCTATAAAGTGCGATTTCTGCAGTTTATATGTGTTTACACCATCCGGTTTTATAGTGATAGTTTCTCCTGATTTCAGCAATGCTATATGCTGTGATAATACATGCGGCAAATTATTTACCGGGAGATCATATACTGATTGCTGATCAACAGACAACAGCTGTTGCGCTTTGGGATTAACTTGTTGAATATGATCATTATAATCCAGGATTATAATACCAGTGGGTGATGTATGGATCAGTTTTTCGAGGAAAAAATGCTGTTGCTCCTGGCGTGTACGCTCCTTTCTCAACTCATCAATCATATGATTATACACCGTAATCAGCGCATCCATTTCATGCTTCCCTGTGGATAAGAATTTCACATTAAAATCCCGGTCTCTGATAGCATCCACTCCCTGCATCAGCATTTTTAACGGCATAATCAATTGCCGGTATAGTTGTATAGAGATTACAACTGAGATCAGTACAAACACCTCAGAGATAATAAAAAAGATCTTGTGCTCACTGAAAATAAAATAGCTGAGGACAAGCGCCACCAGATGCAAGATCACTACAAAGAGTATGTATTTAGTCCTCAGTCTCATCGTAGGGTATTTGATATTTATCCAGTCGCCGGTATAGTGCACTTCGGGTAAGACCAAGTGATGCAGCTGCTTTTGAGATCTTATTCTTATGATAATCCATTGCGCGCTTAATCATCTCAATTTCCATTTCTTCGAGTGTAATCATACCTACACCGGGTAACTGTACATTCCCCATTTTCACAGGCGACAGCTCCAGTTGTGAGCGGAAATCTTCTATCTCAAGGTTATCATTTCTGCTCACCAGAATGGAACGTTCTACCAGGTTCTTTAACTGCCGGATGTTCCCGGGCAATGGTAGTTGCTGTAACCATTTCATAGCGCTTTTAGATACCGATAACGATGGCCTGTTATAGATCTCCTTCAGGTTACCGATAAAAAAATCCACCAGTAAAGGGATGTCCTTTGGTCGTTCCCGCAATGCCGGCAGGCGGATTGTGATCAGATTAATGCGATAAAGCAGGTCTTCCCGGAAGCTGGCGCGGGCCACCATCTCATTCAGATCTTTATTGGTAGCACATACTATCCTTATATCAACGGTTTTGGTGCGGCTACTGCCCAGCACTTCATATGTTCTGTCCTGCAATACACGCAATAGCTTTACCTGGCTACCCGCATCCAGGTCGCCTATTTCATCCAGGAAAATGGTTCCTTTACTGGCAGTTTCAAAACGCCACACACGGTCAAACCGGGCATCTGTAAAAGCCCCACGTACATGCCCGAACATCTCACTTTCAAAGAGAGAAGTAGAGATCCCGCCAAGATTTACTTTAATAAAAGGCTTGCTGCGGCGCAAACTATTCTGATGAATTGCTTCTGCAATCAGTTCTTTCCCGGTACCGCTTTCCCCCATTATCAGTACCGATGCATCGGTCGCGGCCACACGGCCAATGGTTTCAAGAATCTGCAGCATCCTGGTATCTTCACCAATTATATGCTGAAAGTTATATAGTTTATCCAGCTCCTTGCGTGTATGGCTTTCTGATTTTTGCTCCTGAAGGTCCAGTAACGTTTTGACGGATTGCATCAAATGTTCATTACTCCAGGGCTTATTAATAAAATCATTTGCCCCTGCTTTCATCCCGCTTACAGCCAGTTCAATGCTGCCCCAACCGGTGATCAGTATCACCGGTACTGCCGGATGAATAGCTCTGATCTTATCCAACAATTCCAGCCCCTGCCGGCCTGATGTATCGATCGTAAAATTAAGATCGAGTATGATCAGGTCTGGCTGTTGCTGCCGGATAATCGTTAACGCATTCTCCGGTGCCTCCGCAACGGCTACATCATATCCATTGTTGCTTAACAGCAACTGCAGCGACACTCTTACAGCAATATCATCATCAATGATCAGTATCATATTACAATTTCGTCATTATTCTTCGTGTAATGCAACCGCAGGATAAATAGCAGCGGCCTGTTTTCCCGGATAAAAAGCACATACCATCACCAGCAGGTAAATGAACAATACAGATAATCCCAGTGCGGTCAGGTAAATGCCTGCAGACAGATTAAATACATTTAACAGCGGAAACTGTATCGCAAAGAAGGTCCCTATGATCAGCGAAAAGGTAGTCAATATCATAGCTTCCATCACCAACTGACTGGATACAGATTTCCCGGTAGCACCTATTGCCCTTCTAAGACCTATTTCACCCCTCCGGCGACTGATATTATACCAGAGCACTCCAAAGAGTCCTAATGCCACGTTGATGATCAGAAAACAGCTTACAATTGAAAGCACGATCATGGGCACCAATGCAAAGTAATTAATATTCTTCCGTTTATTTGCCAGGTGTTCGATTTCAATATTTGAATTCTTCATTTGTCCTGCCAGCAGCTTATACAATCGTCCTTCAAATGTCGCATCAGCACCTGATGTAACCTTTATCATCATCCGGCTCAGCCAGCGGAATGAAGCAGTATCAGCTCTGACAAAATGCGCATACCCGGCTTCCGCATAATCTCCCTTAAACTTAATATCTTCCACGACTCCTATTACCTGTTTCTTATTATGATCTGCACCTTCACCATACACTTTCCCTACGGCGCCTTCCCGGCCAAACATCACTTCTTTTAAACTTCGGTTAATAATAACAGGCTGATATCTTGTTACAGCATCCGTTTTATTAAACCAGCGACCTTCTGCCATTTTCAAATTCAATACATCTTTATAGCTATCTTCTACTGTATATGAATTAACATGGCTGATATGTTTGTTATTATAATCAAATCCATTCTGCATGGTCACCGGCGCAAAGGGGATATTGTTACTGGAAAAAACAACCTCCTTCACCTCAGGCATTGACTTGATGTTCCGTCTCAATGTTTCATAGAATATGTTGATTGAATCATTATCTTTTATCCCGATATCACCATCATAATTAATAACCCACACATTCTCATAGTCTACTCCCATTGGCTTCCTGTAATTCTGATAATTATAAACCAGTAAGGTGAATACGGCAAATATAACGAGGAAGGACACCAATATCTCCGACATCAGCAGGGAGTTCTGCTTCCTTTTATTCCAGATCAGTTTAAATAAATGTCTGTACATAATATTTTTATTGTGCTTTTAAAGCAGTGACTACATTCAGCTTAGACATACGCCACGCAGGATAAACGCCGGATAATAAACCAAAAATCAGGCAGACTAACAACCCACAGAACAGTACCGTAAAATTGATAGTAAGATCAAGATTAGGAATAAGATTAGCGTTATTAATCAGATAAAGGGCAATCAGAGATAACACGATCCCGATCAATCCACCCAACAGCGTAAGAATAATATTCTCTACAATAAACTGATACACCAATGTCCTTGAAGATGCGCCAAAGGCTTTACGCACACCAATTTCAGAAGAACGTTCCATGATCCTCGTAATATTAATATTTACAAGATTCAGTGTAGGCAATAGCATAAAGAGAAAAACAAATCCTCCTATTACAGAAAGCGCAATAGTAACCCCAGAACTCTTTTCGTTCCCGGTATCCACATAACCTTCGATGTAAGAACTGGCATGACTGAAAATTGACGTGAACTGACCATTTTCCATGGGCACTTTACTCACAACCTGTTCATACTCTGTATGCATTTTAGATACGTCTCTTTTTGAAGGGGCCAGCAGGATAGCCATGCAATCTCCCAGGTAAGCTTTGTGCTTATAATCTCTTTTGGCAACTGTAAAAGGGAGATAGATATCGCTATACAACAAATACGAAGTGATCGGCAGGTTTTTTACCACCCCGCTGACCTTATACTTTATATTATCTGCTTCAATATATTTCCCTACCACAGACGCTACATCTCCAAAATATTCTTTTTTCATATCTGCAGATATAACGGCTACACGTTCACCGTTATCTATCTGTTGACGGGTATAAGGCTTCCCCTCTAGAAACTTATATTCCAGTATCTCCCAGTAATTAGCATCCGTATACTTATAGTTAATCGCTATTTTCTTATTGTTTATATAAGTATTAGTTCCACTGAACCCAGAGAATAAAGTAATCTTTTCAGGTGTTTTTAAACTGGCGGCATAGCGATTTAAAAAATAATAAGAAGGAGGACTTGAGCTATGACTGTCTTTCCCAATTTCTTCGATACTTGTGATATATAAAGAACGGTCCCTTTTTTTATCCGGATAATCATCACCAACTACCTTATCTATAAATGCAGTGAGTACAATCAGTACGGTGAGTGTAAAACTGATACCGAACAAACTGATGAAAGTGAAAAACTTTCTTCGTTTCAGTACTGCGATGGCTATTTTAAAATAATTCTTTAACATGCGATTGTAGATTTAAGAGTGATCACTGTACCTGCGCTCCGTCAAACAGTCGCACCAGTCTATGTGTTTTATTAGCCATATTCTCGTCGTGTGTAACCATGACGATAGTAGTGCCATCCTCCTTATTCAATTGCATAAGGATCTCCATAATCTCATTTCCCATAGCACTGTCCAGATTACCGGTAGGTTCATCTGCCAGGATGATTTCTGGTCGTCCTACTATGGCACGTGCAATGGCTACACGCTGTCTTTGTCCTCCTGAAAGCTGGGTAGGAAAATGCTTGATCCTGTTTGTGAGTCCCACCTTTGCAAGCGCTTCTGAGGCCAGTAACTTCCTTTGTTTTGCAGTAGTGTTGCGATACAATAAAGGCAACTCTACATTATCCAGTACCTGCAGATCATTGATAAGATGATAACTCTGGAAGATAAAGCCGAGCTTCTGATTTCTGAAGTTCGCCAGTTGCTTGTCTGACAGATGCTGGGTTGTCTGGTCATCTATCCTCACATCCCCTTTTGACGGTGCATCCAGTAGTCCCATAATATTCAGCAGCGTACTTTTACCACAACCTGAGGGTCCCATAATGGAGAGAAATTCACCTTTTTCTACATCCAGACTAATGCTGTTTAGTGCCAGGGTTTCAATCGTATCTGTACGATATACTTTTTCAATGTTTTGCAAACGTATCATAACTTATTTTTTTGTTTCTTTCAAAGTCATATAATGATAAATAGCGCAGCTGGTAATAGGCTCCCCAGAGATCCCGCAGCGCATTAATATAATCCCGTTTTGCCTGATCATTCTCCTGAAAAGCGATACTCAGGTCTGTGATACTCAGATCGCCCAGCACATATCTTTCTCTTGCAATTTTATACTTTTCGGCGGCAATACTGTCTGCCTGTGCGGTGGAAAGAATCTGTTCATTCAGCATATTGAACAGGGTAACCTGCGTTACTATTTGCTGTTTAAAGGTCTGCTTATCCTGCTCAACCGCATAAGCTGTAAATTGTTCATTTGCCTGCGCTGTTTTAGTTCGGGATTTTGACCGGCCCCAGTCCAGGACAGGGATGGAAAACTGCAACTGTAATAACTGTTGGTTCTGAGGTGAACGATATACATCCGGAATATTGGATGCACTTTTTGAATACCCCAGATTGGCAGTTAAGGTAGCAACCAATCCGCTCTGCCCCTTAGCTTTGGCTACATCCCGTTGTGCTTCGGCCATCCTTCTCACAAAAGCAATTGCGTCAGATCTGTTTTCAAAAGCCTCCGCCAGCACCCTGTCTGCCGATACTTCCATATTAGTAACAGCGGAAGGGATGATGAGTGCGATTTTACCGGTATCCTCAAATCCTGTATAACTACGCAACGTTAAGGTAGTAATTTCAATATCCCGTTTTGCTGTTCCTACTGCCTTCCGTGCATTTAACAGTTCCAGTTGTAATTGCAGGATCTCATTCCGGGATACCTTACCTAAATCGAATTTAATGTTGGCAATACTTAAGATCCGTTCTGTATTCTCCAGATTATTTCCTGCTACCTGCAAATTCACCTGCGCCAGAAGCAGGTCAAAAAAGTATCCTTCAACGGTAATGGCTATCTGCTCCTGCGATTCGATGTATGCCTGCCTGCTTTCATTATACTTCAGCGGCTCTATCCGTTTGTCCCATTTCAAACTGTTGTACTGTAATAAAGGCTGACTATAACCAATGGCATAAGGTACTCCATTATATAATACACTATTGCGGTCAAAATCATTAAAGCGCTGTAATTCAGTCGTACCATAAATCGTACCTCCAGTCGCGGTGATCGTCTGACTAAAATCAAGTGTCAGCGATGAGTTATCATAATGGATAGGCTGGAATAGAATAGTACCGTTCGGCTGCAACACCTGCGTAGAGGTTTTACTATAGCCGGGCAATATACCTGAAAGAGATAACTGTGGCTGGTAGTTAGATCTGAAAGTACGCCACTGCCAGTATTTGTTCTCCTTTGTAGCAATAGCCTGTTTGGCTGCTATTGAGTTCTCTTTCGCCATTTGCACCACCTGTTGCAGGGATAATCTTACGGTGTCTCCCGCAAAAGCTTGTTGGCTACAAAGAAGTATAATGAATAAAGCTCTCATAATATTAATCCCTGATGGTTAATTCCCTGGCATTTTTATATTCACTCATATCTGATGTAATCACTACCTCCCCCTGCTTCACACCGTCTATCAGTTCTACATAATCAAAGTTGCTCAGTCCTATGTGCACACTCCGTCTTACCGCCTTTCCATTGTTCAGGATAAAGATATCCTGCGGACTTCCCCCTTTGAACGCAGGTCCGTTTGCCGTTCTCATTACATTACTGTGCATAGCCGTCACAACAAACACCTCCACTTTCATGTTAGGGCGTAGTTGTTTGTTATTACGTTCGTCCAGTTGTATATCAAAGGTGATAATGCTATTCTGTACTGAAGGATATACATTGGTGACATGCCCTCTTAATTGCGTATCGTTAATGCGGATGATAGCGGGCATATTATTATGCAACTGATCCAGGTAATTATCAGAGATACTGCCTGTCACCTTAAAGCTATTCAGATCTGCAATGCGGGCAATCATTTCTCCTTCATGGATATTAGCACCGATGTTTTTATTTACATAAGTGACGACACCTGTACGCGTAGCTACTACATTTGCCAGGTTCAGTTTGCGCTGTAGCTCATCCAGATCGTTTTGCTGAATAGCGGCTGCAATAACCGCTTCCCGGATCTCTATGCGCATGGTTTGCTGTTTACTTTTTATTTCATTCTCTAATTGCTTTTTCTCCAGTTGAGCAACTTTAAGATTCAGTTCTGCCTGTTCGATGCTCTCTCTCGTTCCTCCACCCGCTTTATATAATCGTTTAGCATTCTCCACTGCATCTGTAAGACTACTGATACGCAATTGTTTGATATCATTGTTCGACTGGATATCATAAAAACTTTTATCAAGATCCAGCTTTAGCTTGCTGATCTCGTTACGTTTACTTTCCAGTTGAAACTTCTGTTTTTCGTAAGCTGTTTGTGTAGCAGATTTGTCGAGGGTTAAAATGGATTGTCCGGCATTTACTTTATTCCCGGCATCAATCACAGCATCTTTGATAGAAGCATTAATAGGACTGGTAACAATTTCTTCGAACTCCGGCAGCACTTCTCCGGAAGCATTGATCGTATTCTCAAGATCTCCTGTTTCAACAATGGCCGTTGTTATTTCAGATTTCTTAATGGTTGATTTGAAAAAAGCTCTAATGAACCAGATAGCAGCAATGAACAGCAAAATGCTGATCGTTGCGATCAGGATCGCCTTCCTTCTTTTTTGTAATGTTACTTCCAACGTAATCTCTTTGTCCATGACAGGAATTTGGACAATGATTTACAAGGGATGTACCAATATTAAAACAATGAAAATTAACTATTTGCGAGATTTTTAATTTGAAAAAGTGGTCGATATCGGACAAAATGTTTGATAACAGAAAAATTAATAATTATCCCTTCAACATCTCCATCACCTTCCATAAATGCTCACATTGTTCCAGGTGCTTAACAGGAGAAAGCTGTAACATCGATACCCGGATATGATTAAGCGTTTTCAGATCCGGCCTTGCTTCAGCAGGTAAACAAACCATTACCGCTAGTGCTGTTTTAAGCACCGTAGCCTTTACGCGTAAACTATGTGGGGAGTAACGGGCAGGATGCAGATGGATATACTTACCGGGTTCTGTACCGGGCAACAGAATCCAACGGGAACTATCAGAAAGTGTGATCTCCACATATCCCCCGTTAGCTTTTAACATATTGAGATAAGACGTTTCGTCGATTGCTACTGAAGTAATCACTTCTTCGAATAGCTCTGGTAGGTTCAGTGATCCATAATAAATGTCCATCTGGGAGTTGCCGAGCATCTTCAGCATGTCTGGCAAAGTAGCAGCATTTGCCTGCTGCAACTGCTGGCAAATGAATCCTCTGTGATGTTTAAGAGCATTAAAAAGAATATTTTCGGGAGTAGACATATCTGTTAGCTCTGCTACTGCAAATTTACTAATTTCGTTATTCAATCAGGTACAGCCTATATAATTATGTTATTAACGATTACGACCACACATACCCCTGCCTCAGATCTTAGCTATTTGTTGCATAAACATCCTGCCAAAGCACAGCAAGTGGAACTATCAGGTGGCATAGCACATGTTTTCTATACTGAAGTAACTGAAGAGAAATGTACTGCTGCTTTATTATTAGATATTGACCCTGTAGGACTGGTACGCAAAAACAGTGGCCCTTCAGGGAATGATTTTGCATTAGAACAATACGTAAATGATCGTCCTTATGTAGCTAGTTCTTTTATGAGCGCTGCAATTGCAAAAGCATTCTCAACTGCCATGAATGGCCGTTGCAAGGATAAGCCTGAACTGGTGACTGTTCCAATGCCTTTTGATATAACAATTGCCGTGCTACCAGTACGTGGAGGTGAAAAGGTATTGCAGGAATTGTTTAGCCCATTAGGTTATACTATTGACGCAGAGAGACACGCCCTGGATCCCGCCTTTCCATCATGGGGAGAAAGCCGTTATTTTACAGTCCGGCTGCGCAATACAATTACTTTGCAACAACTCTTATCCCATCTGTATATACTAATACCGGTTTGTGATAATGATAAACACTACTGGGTAGGACAAGCAGAAGTAGAAAAGCTGCTTGAAAAAGGGAAAGACTGGCTGCCTGCACATCCCGCTAATGAATTCATTACATACCGTTATCTGAAAAATCAGAAAGGACTGGCAAACCAGGCACTGGAAATATTGATGAAAGATGAGACCATTGAACCGGAAGAAACAATTGAACCGGTTGAGCCAAAGATCAGGGTACACGATCTGCGTCTGCAGACAGTTAAAGACGAACTGCTGAAAACAGATGCAAAACGTATTGCTGATCTGGGATGCGGTGAAGGTAAACTACTGAGATACCTGCTCCCCGAAAAACAATTTGAATATATACTCGGAATGGATGTGAGCTACCGGTCAATTGAAATAGTGAAAGACAAATTAAAGATTGACAGGATGCCGCCCAAACAACAGGAACGTATCCAATTGATCCAGGGCGCCCTCACCTACCGGGATAAAAGACTGGAAGGTTTTGATGCTGCAGTGCTGGTGGAAGTAATAGAACATCTGGATCCGCCAAGATTATCGGCCCTTGAAAAAGTAGTATTTCAGTATGCTAAACCGAAGACCGTCATCATCACAACTCCCAATGCAGAATACAATGTAAAGTTTGCAAATTTTGAAGAGGGACAGATGCGGCATGCCGATCACCGTTTCGAATGGACAAGATCCGAATTTGCAACATGGGGAAATAAAGTAGCAGAAGAAAATGCTTATACTGTCATTTACAAACCACTTGGAGAAGAAGATCCTGAAACCGGAGCATTAAGCCAGATGGCAATCTTTACAAGTAATACAGGAATCAATGCGGAAAGATAATAAACAGATTCATTTACCAGAATTATCCCTTGTGCTTTTAATAGGAGCTTCCAGTTCCGGGAAATCAAGCTTTGCACGTAAACATTTTAAACCAACGGAAGTTGTTTCATCAGATTACTGCCGAGGACTGGTAAGTGATGACGAGAATAGCCTCACAGCGTCAGATGATGCTTTTGAACTGGCGAGATACATTACAGCCAAACGGTTTAAAAATGGTCTGCTGACGGTAATCGATGCCACTAACGTACAGGAAAATTCCCGTAAAGACTGGGCAAAGCTGGCAAGAGAATACCACGTATTGCCGACAGCGATAGTCTTCAATCTGCCGGAAAAAGTTTGCGTTGAACGCAGCACATTGCGCCCGGACAGAAACCTGGGCAGCCATGTAATTCCTCAACAGATTTCTCAATTAAAAAGAGGTCTGAGAAGATTAAAGATAGAAGGATTCAGACATGTAATCGAACTTAATAGCCAGGAAGAAGTAGACGCTGTTGAAGAAATAATCCGTGATCCTTTATATAATAACAAGAAACAGGAGAAAGGTCCATTCGATATTATTGGAGACATCCATGGCTGTTATGATGAACTTGTTATGCTGTTGCAGCAACTCGGATACAAACATGAAAACGAAAACTGGCTTCATCCTGAAGGAAGAAAACCTGTGTTTTTAGGAGACCTTGTTGATCGTGGCCCTAAAACACCGGAGGTACTGAAACTTGTGATGGGAATGGTAAAAACCGGTAGTGCATTGTGTGTACCCGGCAATCATGATATCAAACTGCTTAAATGGTTTAATGGAAAGAATGTACAGGCTAAACATGGCTTACAACAATCCATTGATCAGTTGGAGAAAGAGACACCTGCATTCCGGGAAGAAGCCCGAAAATTTATCGATAGCCTGGTTAGTCATTATGTATTGGATGATGGCAACCTGATAGTTGCCCATGCTGGTATAAAAGAAGAAATGCAGGGCAGAGGTTCGGGAGCTGTGAGGGAGTTTTGTTTATTTGGAGAAACTACCGGAGAGATTGATGAATTCGGCCTGCCAGTGAGATATAACTGGGCATCTGAATATAGAGGAAAAGCAATGGTGGTATACGGCCATACCCCCGTACCGGAAGCACAATGGCTGAACAGAACAATCGATATTGACACAGGATGCGTATTCGGTGGCAAACTTACGGCTCTGCGTTATCCCGAAAAAGAACTGGTAAGCGTTCCTTCTTTAGCAACGTATTGCGAACCGTCAAGACCAATCATACCAACAACGGGGATCATTACCTCCCTTCAGCAGCAATACGATGATATATTGGACATCAGTGACTTTATGGGTAAACATATTGTCCCTACCCAATATGCACATAATGTAACCATCCGTGAAGAAAATGCAATAGCAGCACTGGAGGTAATGAGTCGCTTTGCAGTTAATCCCAAATGGCTGATCTACCTGCCACCCACTATGAGCCCTGTAGAAACCAGCAAACTGGAAGACTACCTTGAACATCCCAAAGAGGCTTTTGACTATTACCGCGGTGTGGGGGTGGAAAAGGTGATCTGTGAAGAGAAACATATGGGATCGAGAACCATTATAATTGTTGGAAAAAATGAAGCTGCCATACAAGAGGCCTTTGGCATCACTAATGAAGGCATTGGAGTTATATATACCCGTACGGGACGTTCCTGGTTCAATGATAAAGAAACTGAGCAGGCTTTCCTGCAACGCATAAACACAGCATTGGAACAATCTGGTTTTTATGAAAAGTTCCAGACGGACTGGGTTTGTCTTGATACTGAATTAATGCCCTGGAGTGCAAAAGCACAAAGCCTGCTGGAAAAACAATATAGTGCAGTGGGTGCAGCTGCGACTCATGCATTACAAAGCACTCTACAAAACTTACAACAGGCAGTACTGCATAATCCGGAAGTAACATTCCTACTGGATAAATACCAAACAAAACAACAACAGGTAGAACAGTATATTAAATCCTACCAGCAATATTGCTGGCCAGTAAATAGCCTGGATGATTTCAAACTGGCCCCTTTTCATATTCTCGCAACTGCGGGAAAAAGCTGGACAGATAAAGATCATGAATGGCATATGGAGCAGATCGAAAATATTTGTCGTGCAGATCCATCCATATTAAAGGCCACCACTTATAAAGTGGTTCACCTGCAGGATATGGAAAGTATACAAGAGGCAACTGACTGGTGGGTATCTATGACAGGCGCGGGTGGTGAGGGAATGGTTGTAAAGCCATCTCAATACATCCATGTAAATGGAGCAAAACTGGCACAACCGGCAGTAAAGGTACGTGGCAGAGAATACCTGCGTATTATATATGGACCGGAATATACTTCTCCGGAAAATCTTATCCGGTTAAAGTCCAGAGGATTATCCTCAAAACGGAATCTTGCATTACGTGAATTTTCGTTAGGTATTGAAGGATTACAAAGATTTGTGAATCAGGAACCACTTCAAAAAATACATGAATGTGTATTTGGTGTACTGGCACTTGAAAGCGAACCGGTTGATCCGAGATTATAACGCTCCTAAATACCTGTATATAGTTGTTTAGGTGAGTTCGGGAAGACACAATAGTGAGTCTATATATTGAACATTCGTTGGGCCTACATTGGAAATATGTTGGAGAATCTTTGATCACGTATAGCTGTTCAAAGATTGTCCAACGTATGTCCAATGTATGAAGCAAATACCAACTCACTCCGAACTCTCCCGGAAGGTGCTATTAATTTGTTCTGAATAGCTATATCCCGAAATCATCACGATTCAATCATGATATTTCTGCCCATCTACCGTATAAAATCTACTCTCACAATCTTCTCATTATCTACTGTATAAACAACGGCGGCTTCCAATGGCGTATCTTTTATTCCAGTTACTTTCTCCTGATCAATCACCTTATTCCCTATTACCATCCGGTTCACAAGTCTACAATGCAATGCAGGTGTCTTACTGAATATCTCACTATACCTCTGCCGTATTTGATCTTTCCCTTTCAGCAATAGTTTACCGGATGACTGATCATATATTTCCACGGTATCACTATAAGGCAACAGAAATGCATCAATATCATGAGCGTTATACCCATTCAATTGTTGCTGTGCCAGTATTTCAGGAGTGACTTTCAATAATTTCTTCGGGTCGAATATTTTCCCACGGTGAATGACGGTATGAATATCTGCGAGTGCACTGAGATCTTTTACGGGATCTTTTTGAAGTAGCAACAGATCTGCAATCTTACCTTTTTCAATGCTTCCATAATCTTTATCTTTCCCGAATCCTTGTGCAGCGCTGATAGTAGCAGAACGGATAATTTCCCAATTGCTCAGACCAGCTTTCTGCATAGTCTGTAACTCTGGATAGAAAGAGGCTGCGTGTAATGTGGCAATATTTCCTGCGTCTGTTCCACTTACCACCAGTACGCCAGCCTGCTCCGCAAGCTTCAGATTAACAAGCATCATGCTATCTTCGGTGGAAGGACCGCTAAACCGTAAACGCACCTGTTTATAATCCACAGGGGCATTTTCTATATGTTGGAGATCCGTGAGTGTACCAAGCATAAAAGGATCAGCATATGCAAATTCATGTGCGGAGAAATCAAACTGCTGTGTAAAGGTGCGTATGTAATTCTGATGAACGATCAATGTAGGAATATAAACGATCTTCTTATCCTTTAGCAGTTGCAACATTTCATTATCCAGCACCTTATCATCTACACTATGAACTAAGATATCAGCACCGGCTGTAACTGCCAGCCGGGCCGTTTCATATTCAGTTGCATGTACGGCTACTTTTAATCCATGCGCATGACTTTCTTCTATCGCTGCTTTTATGATGGGTAGTGTACTATCAGCTTTTTGTCCTGGGAAAACGATGTACCATATTTTGATAAAGTCAGGTTTGTAAGGGAGTTGCTTTTTCACCAGTTCACGGGCTTCTTCCGGTGTGTTGACTTTAATGATCGGTGGATCTTTTTCATCCAGGTTCGGGGGCTGATAAGTCGAAATCAGGGGACCTGTTACCCATGCAGTAGCAGAAGCAGAATCAGCATTCACCCTGTCGCGGATGGCATAATTGCTGAGAGGCCCACCTACATCAATCACAGTAGTGATACCACAGGCAAGATAACGGGCCATCAGGTCATTAAGATGATCTTTTACCCATTGCTGGTCTTTTTCGTATGGGTAAACAGCATTCAGATTAATGGCATCTGGTCTTGTATATAATCCGCCACTCTGGAAAAAATGGATGTGTGCATCCGTCATTCCTGGCATGATATACTGCCCGGTTGCATCTATAACAGTTGCATTTGCGGGTATCTTTATTTTTTTGGATGGCCCTGTTGCTATAATACGGTCATTCTCAATGATAATCGTTTGATCCGGGTCCGTTTTATTGGTATTGACATTAACAAGACTGGCATGTGTAATACATATTTGAGTATAGGCAGGCAGTGCGATGAACGACAATACCAGTAACAAACTGTACTTTCTCATAGGGTTAATTTTAATAGGTTTAAAGATAACAGATTTTCCGGAACAGGTAGTACTGGTAAATCTATGATTCAAATAAATCAAGATAACCTTGTATATTTCGCCCCGGAAAATAGAAAACTATTATCTTGTGATTATGGAACAGCCTATAGCTAATCCAGAAAATAAAAGGGTTTCAATTTATAGGTCAACAATCATTTAATGTTTTATTTCGATACCGACAAATACGATTTCTGGCCGGTTTATAATTGCATAACAAAGTACTATCCTATCGGAATTGCGAAGAGTGACGACAATCAGGTGTTTCTTGCTTATCCAGGGCAAAAAGCATTGGCAACAATCACCGCAGAGAAGATCCATGATGATGTCAGTTATAAAACCCATTGGGAAGATTTCAGCTCAAACGTTCAAAAACAAATTCAGAAGCCGGTTATTGGAACAACCTACGGGCAGGCTCCTTCCTTCAGTGCTTATGTAGAACTTGAAAGAAGTTCGCTGGATAATCTGACCAGGATTAAAGAATTACATTTTCTCGTAAGCATTACCGGCCCATTCTATACTATTATCGGACGGGACAGAAATGAAATTAAAACCTGGGAAAAGACTTATCGCAGTACTAACTTCCTCATCGTTTCGCCCGAAAATGAATATGCTGATAGCTTTACATTATTATGTGAACTGATAGAAGAACAGTTCAGCGGATTCCGCTTCGTCCCTTTTAATATCTGCAATCTAAGTATAGAAGGACTAAATGTACACTACACGGAGAAGCCGATTAACCAGGTATTCAATGCCCTTTTTAATAATCACCTTGACCTTAACAACCAGATCCTGGGAAATAAGTATTTTAAATCCGGCGACTGGCAAAGGGAAGACTATAATTTAACCACACCACCTGCTGTTCCGGAGTATTAGCCTGTCCAATAATATCCTTATACAGATCAGGCCTGCGGGCATTCTTATACCTGTGCCCTCCGGACTTTTTCATATTGTCCGGGTTAAGAACGGCAATGGCAACATCATTGGAAAGCTGGCGGCATTCTGCAATAATATCTCCATAAGGATCAATGATCATCGAACAACCATTCTTCAACTGATCATCATCCATCCCTACCGGATTGGAAAAAACTACATAGATCCCATTGTCATAGGCTCTTGCCGGCAACCATTTCATTAGCCATGCCCGACCTTTAAGACCATCAAACTCAATACGGAGTGAAGTAGGGTCATTCTCCCTGTTATGCCATAACGCAGGATCTACAAAACCTGCTCCCGGACGGGTAGAAGGTGTACACATCGTTACATGCGGCATGAATATGATCTCCGCCCCCAATAGCGTGGTTGCCCTTACATTCTCAATGATGTTATTGTCGTAACAGATGAGAATACCACATTTCCACCCATACAGGTCAAAGACAACATATTTATCTCCAGGCAAAATATGCGGATTAATGAAAGGATGCAGCTTCCGGAATTTAGCGACCAGACCATTTTTATCTACACAAACGTATGCCTTGTAAATATGATCCTCATGATCCTTTTCAAATAATCCGGCAAGAACTACAATATTACAATCCTGCGCAATAGCTATTAACTCCCGGATGCTGGGCCCATCAGGGATGTATTCTGCTATATTCAGCAATGCTTCCTTAGATAAATTCCGCGCGAAAGTATAACCGGTAATTGAACATTCATGAAAAGAGATCACATCAGCTCCTGCTGTGGCAGCCTTTTCTGATAGTTCCCGGATGATAGAGAGGTTGTAATGTTTATCACCACTCCTGTTTTCAAATTGTGCGGTAGCAATACGTAACTTTTCCATGCTACAAAGCTATAAGGATCTTATTGCAGCAAATTGTACAAACCCGACAATCAGGAAAACTGAATGAAATTCACCGCCAGCAAACGCGTGTCAGAAAGATATTTACGGGGTGTTATACCCACCTGCTTCTTAAATTCTCTGATCAGATGGGCCTGATCGTAATATCCGCTTTCATAGGCAAGCGTAGTAAGATTTTCGTCCTGTGATTTATTCCTTAATAATCGCAGAAAATACTGCAGCCTTATAGTATTGGAAAAGTGTTTGGGAGAAACACCTATACTCTCACGAAATTTCCTTTCCAGGTTTCGTTCGCCAGTATGCAGCAGCGTGCCTAGCTGCCCCATCGTTACCTGTCCGTGGAATTGATAAATTAATTGCACTGTCTTTTCAACCACCCCATCAGGCATTGCGCAGTTGCTTAATTTGTTGGTCAGGAATTTTTCAATCAGGCAGATCCGTGTCAAATGATTATCTGCATGCAGCACTTTCTCTTGAAGTTCCACAGCTTCCCGTCCCCAGAGGTCTTGTAAACTGATTATTTCATCAGTGAGTTCATGAGCAGGAATCCCTAAAAGGGAATAGGCCCCATAAGGCTGAAAAACAACTATCAATACCCCTACATTCTCTGCAACCACATTATGAAATTTGCTTACCTGCCCATAAATAAAACTTCTGGGGTGGGTCACCTTCTGGCTATCGTCATATTGTATGAAGGGAGTTCCATAATGAAATACCATTCCGGTATTACCATCAGGAAACATTCTGTGACTGGTAATGCCACCTGTATCACTTTCCAGTATTAAAAAGTGTTTAACAATATTTGAGAGAGCAGGAGAAGGTAATAGCTGCATGATACCTAAATTAATACATTCATGCGTCTTCAGATCATTGAATCCGAAAACGCATGAATAGAATTTAATTTGCTTCTGTATATTTCTTGAAATTATCCAGGATAGCTTGCCAGCCATCTCTTTGCATTTCTATAGGATTTGTATCTTCTGCTTCAAAAGTTTCAACAACTTTAGTGGTATTACCTTCGCTGTGGAAAGTAATTTTCACTTCCCTGCTATCATCAAGCGTATATGCAATGAGCTTATTTTCTTCTACTGCTGTATACACTCCTGCAAAGTCAAAACTGAAACTGCCATCTTTAGCAGCCATTGTTGTGCTGAATCGTCCACCTGTTTTCAGGTCATTTTCAGCAGCCGGCACATGCCAGTCGTCCGAAGCACTGCACCAGTTCTTAATATGTGCAGGTTCTGACCAGTATTTCCATACTTTTTCAACGGGAGCCTGAATAGTGCTCTCTACTGTAATTGCAGTTTTATTAACTATTGTCATGTTATTGCGTTTTTGATGATACAAACTTACGCAGCGAAATTTATATAGGTAATGGGCGAAAGCGACAAAGAAGAGGCTTTTTGCGACCTGTTTTCTCCTATCACTACTCATACATGTAAGAGTTTATTTAATACAAGATAAGGTAGAGATAAAATCATCCTTCGTTCATCCTTCGTCTTTTAACGAAGGATGAACGAAGGATGACTTTATCTCTACCTTAATCCATCACGTCCTATCCTGGTTATCTTGCCTCACTTAGTTGGTTGCTCCCCCGTTCACTAACAGGTGTTGTCCATTCACAAAAGAAGAAAGATCACTTGCGAAGAACTCAGCCGCATTGGCAACGTCTTCCACTTCTGCCAGTCTGCCCATCGGGCAACTGTCCAGCAATTGTTTTCTCAGTTCAGGATAGCTGCCGGCTTCAGCAAAGATACCGGAATGATCTACTGCAAATGGAATAATAGTATTCACGGTTACACCCCGGTGGCCGATCTCTTTAGACAGGATTTCCACCATATATCTTGGAGTAGTTTTACTGCCTCCATAAACCGCCATACCCGGAACAGGGAATGAAGTAGTGCTGGAAGCTATGTAAATAATCCTGCCATTATCTTCTATATTCTTTGCAGCCTGCTGCATGGTGAAATAAGCACCTTTGGTATTGATAGAAAATACACGATCAAATTGCTCTTCTGTAAAATCTACTACAGGAGTCTCTACCAGCTCAATACCTGCATTCGCAACCACAATGTCTATCTTACCAAATGCTGCTTTAGCCTCTTTGAATAATTTTTCCAGATCTGCAACTTTGCTTACATCTGCCTGGACTGCTATTACTTTTGCACCCATTGCTTTAATATTACTCACTACTTCATCCGCAGAGTTTTTATCTCTTGAATAGTTGATTACGATATCTGCTCCCAATGCAGCATAACGTTCTGCTATTGCTTTACCTAATCCACGTGCTGACCCGGTTATTACTGCTACTTTATTCTTCAAACTGTTCATGATTAATAATTTTTAAGAGTTATTTAATTAAGCCATACCACCGTTACTGCCAATGTTCTGTGCATTGATCCATTTAGCTTCATCAGAAGCCAGGAACAGTACGATCTGTGCAATGTCGTCTGGTTCACCAATACGATTGAAGGGAGATAAAGCAGCCAGCCGGTCAATCACTTCCTGTGGTTTACCTTTTGTAAATAATTCGGTATTTGTAGGACCGGGAGAAACGGAGTTTACATTGATGCCCCTGGCGCCTACTTCTTTTGAGAATACACGGGTTAGTTGTTCTACCGCAGCTTTGGTAGCTACATAAGTACCGTAAGTGGGCAGCATAATCCTGTTAACTGAAGTGGAGAAGTTGATGATACTGCCTTTGTCTGCAAGGCGGGTAGCGGCTTCGCGCATCGTATTAAAGGTACCACGTACGTTGATATCGAACTGACGGGTAAAATCTTCATCAGTAGTATCCTTAATCAGCTTAGTGATCATGATACCGGCATTATTCACCAATACATCGATCCTGCCATAATGTGCAATAGCAGCATCGAACATGACTTTTACCTCATCAGCCTTGCTTACATCAGCCTGTAAGGCTATTACATCACCGCCATTTTGTTTAATGGTATTTACAGTTTGCTCTGCGGCATCTTTACCGCCTGCATAGTTAATAATTACTTTAGCACCTGCTGTGGCCAGCTTCTGTGCAATAGTTGCGCCGATACCTCTTGAAGCGCCTGTTACTAAAATTACTTTTCCAGATAGTGTGCTCATATTGTGTTGTCTTTAATGACAATACAAAGATCAGATATGAGCAGTTCGCAGAATTACACATATTACAGTATTAGATGCAAATTTCACACTATCCGGAATTACTGCTATATATGTATTTTATTATCCGGCAGGATACAAGAGATAATCAGTAACAGTAATGAAATGATGATAGCCAACGTCCGAAACAGATGCCATGTATTCCATGGTTTATCAAAAGCACGACGTGCATGTGCAGCCTCAATGGGAGAAGCCGTAAGTACCGGGAATACTTCCAGTATATTGTTTAGCGGAACATTCACTACAAAAGTGATCCCTATTCCCCCAATCAGGTAGAAAGCAGCGGCCAGCCACATTAAAATATGATTGTTATTCTTCCAGGCTGCTAATGGAATCAACACAGCTGCACCAAAGAAAGCAGCCGCAAATGCAGGATTTATAATCGCCTTATTGATGGCTTGCATCGCAGTAATGTATTGCGCATCCGGCAAATGGGCAAAGGCGGGATTGATAGCTACAACGAAACCAAAGAAAAGACCTGCAATCAATGCAGTTGTAATAGTTGCGCTTATCAGCAGTATATGTTGAATATTCATTTTAATAAGAGATGTTTGCGGTTTTATGTAAATAGGTATTGTCCGACAATTGTTTCAGCATGAAATCGGCTACATCAGCGCGGGATACCTTCACCAGAATTTTGTTATCATTGGCCGGAAATCCATGCCTGTATTTCCCGGTAGGAGCATCATCGGTAAGATTTCCCGGACGTACAATGACCCAGTCCAGCCGGCTTTGCCGGATATATTCTTCCTGTAAGGCATGATCAGCAAAACCTTTCTTCAGGATAAACGGGACAATAAAATATTTGAAATAAAAGGGGGTTCTATTCAGCGTTTCCCGGCTATCTCCATAACCAAGTGATGTCTGACATACAAAACGACGAACCCCATTCTTTTCCATAGCACGTATAATGTGCTGTGTACCTGCCGACCGGATAGTTCCTATTTTATTAGCTGGAGAACCCAACGCAGATAACACGGCATCATGGCCTTTTACCGCAGGTTCTACAGTTGAATAATTCATCACGTCTCCCAAACTAACCCGGAGGTTGGGATGTTGTACCTGCAGTTTTGCTGCATCTCTTATAAAAGCGGTGACTTCATGGCCCTGCTTAAGTGCCTGTTCTATAAGATGGCGGCCGGTTCCACCGGTAGCACCGAAAATAATTAGCTTCATCGTAGTTCTGTTTTATAAGACAAAATTATGATGCCGTAACCGTCAAAAATTGAACAAAACCGACAATGAATTTATTCCGGGGAGAATTGTTTCTGAAACTGGAAGGGAGAGCAACCAGTATATTTTTTAAAGGAACGGATGAAATGCGATTGGTCTGCATAATCATTCTCATAAGCTATATCAGACAACTTATTATATTGATTATTCCTTAGCTGGTGAAGTGACGCCTGATAACGGCAAATTCCTGAAAATAATTTGGGAGGGATCCCTACATGATCTTTAAATTTCCTTTCTAAACTCTTCTCTGTTATCTGTAAATCTTCCTGCAAATCTTTCAGAGAAATATTACCGTTGGAGGTCAGGATCTGAGATACCGCATATTCCACTATTCCAGTAATATGTGCACGTTTATTACTGATCTGCGTTTGTAAATAGGACTTTAATATTTTAACCTGCTCTTCTACAGAGGAGGCTTCTGCTAATTTCATTGACAACCCTTTCGATTTCTTCACAGATACCTGATCAGGATCAATACAGGAGTTCGTTAATTCTGCTGCATTCATCCCAAAAACGGATTTTAAAGCATGTGGATGAAACATAACGCCCGTCGCCCGGAATGTTCCCGCAGCCATGATCTCTGTATGTTTTGTTGTTTGCCCGTAAAGAAAAAGATCCGGTAGTTGTTTATCTTCCATAATCAATGTGCCGGCAGCAGCATCCTGAAAGATCAATCCGGGGCGACCATCTACCAGGGAACCGAATACCTGCGACAGGGCAGGCTTCGCATTACCTTCCAATGTCCAGAAACAACGGACAAAAGATTGAAGAACTGGAGGTACTGCGATGATTTCGTATTTCATGGGGATCGCCGGATTATGTGTTAGTGTAAATTTACACCATTTATCATTGAAGCAGATACCGGAATTTAGAAAGATACCGTACCTTTTACAACAATATGAACAGCGATTATAACATAGCTCCTCTGGGTGATCACTCCATTATTATTGAATGGGAACAACAGATGGATCCCGTTATTCACCAACGGGTCATGAGCGTGTTTTATCACCTGCAATCTCTTCAATTACCTTATATAAGAGATCTTATTCCTGCTTATGCATCGTTAACAATCGTATATCAGCCTTCGCTGACTCCCCGGTTAAAACAGCAAACAGCAAGTCAGGAGATCCAGGTTATGCTAAAAAAAATGCTGGAACAGATCACAACCAGCGCAACAGCCCCACCACGCATACTCCGGATACCGGTATGTTATGATCCTTCCCTGGCATTAGATATACAGTCAATGGCAGAACAAAAAGGACTTTCTGTTGATCGTATCATTGAACTGCATACACAGCAACCGTATACCGTTTATATGCTGGGGTTCCTGCCCGGATTTCCCTATATGGGAAAGGTAGATGACCAACTGGCAACTCCCCGCTTAAAAAAGCCCCGGTTAAAAGTACCGGCAGGTAGTGTAGGCATTGCAGGCTCCCAGACGGGTATTTATTCCATGACATCTCCGGGAGGCTGGAATATTATTGGTCAAACGCCCATTCGTATGTTTGATCCTCACAAAGCATCACCTTGCTTTTGTAATCCCGGCGATCAGGTGCAGTTTACGCCGGTATCACTGGAAGCATTTCATAAAATGATTTAAATGATACAGGTAGTAAAGCAGGGTTTACTGGATACCGTCCAGGATGCCGGAAGATATGGCTACCAGCACCTGGGCATTAACCCGGGTGGCGCGATGGACCGGATAGCACTTTCTGTGGCTAACAGCCTGGTAGGAAATGACCCCGCCGATGCAGTTATAGAGATGCACTTTCCGGCATCTGCCTTCCTGTTTGAAACGGAGGCTCTGATTGCGTTATCCGGCGGTGATTTTGGTGCGATGGTGAATGATTTGCCTGTCAGCATCAATAAACCAGTACTGTTGTCCCAAAATAGCGTGTTACGTTTTACCAAACCGGTTTCCGGCGCCCGCTGTTATCTGGCTATTCATGGAGGACTGGCTCTTGAGTCGTGGCTGAATAGTTACAGTACTCATCTGAAAGCAGGAGCAGGAGGTTTCCTGGGAAGGCAGCTGCAAAAGAATGACCGTTTACCGTTCAGAGAAGTAAACAATTATAGCAGGCTGTTGCAATCCAGCGACATACGTATACTCCCCTGGAGGGCCGATATTCGTGGCCTCTATACGGATGCGAACAATATACATGTCATTCCGGGTAGTGAATGGCCCGTTCTCACGGAAGATTCACAGACATCCCTGATAGAGAAAGGATTCTCATTAACAGAGCAGTGTGACCGCATGGGATTCCGTTTAAAGGGCCCTGCATTACATACCCGCAATAAGGATGAACGCCTTTCTGCCGGCGTCAGCAAGGGGACTATCCAATTATTACCCAACGGCCAGCTGATCATCCTGATGGCAGACCACCAAACTACCGGTGGTTATGGCCGCGTAGCTCATGTTACTACAGCAGATATCCCGGCGCTCTCCCAGTTGTTGCCTAATCAGGAACTCCATTTTAGTATGGTTACCCCTGAAATGGCAGCAACACTGTTCGAAAAGCAGGAACTGCATTTGCATATCCTGCAAAATGCCTGTAAATTACGATTGCAGGATTACTGCATCACTAACTAATTGCTATCGGAATGACTTACATTGATCTTAACTGCGATATGGGCGAAGGCATGGATACCGATGCGGCTATTATGCCCTTTATCAGCAGTACCAACATCGCCTGTGGCTATCATGCAGGCAACCAGGATACGATCATACGTACAATCACACTGGCTTTATTGTATAAAGTAGCTGTGGGGGCTCATCCAGGCTTTGCTGATAAAGAAAACTTTGGCAGGAAAGAGCACCACCTCACAGATTCAGAATTATATGATCTCATTACCACCCAGTTATATGCCGTTCAATCTATTTGTCACTCCCTGGGTACTCCAATGCGTCATGTAAAGCCACATGGTGCTCTCTATAATATGGCGGCTAAAACACCAGCTATGGCACATGTTATTGCCCAGGCAATAAAAGATACGGATCCGGAGCTGTGTCTGTTCGGGCTTAGCAACAGCTGGCTTATAAAGGCAGGGGCAGAAGCCGGGCTAAAAACAGCCAGCGAAGTATTTGCCGACAGAACCTATCAGGAAGATGGTTCTCTTACCCCACGAAGTGAACCTAATGCCTTGATCGAAAGTGAGGAACAGGCATTACAACAGGTATTGCAAATGATTACACAACAACATGTAACTACTGTGAACGGACAAACGATTCCACTCACAACAGAAACTATCTGCCTGCATGGAGATGGTGCACATGCAACAGAATTTGCACGTACCCTTCACACCACCTTAACTCAACAAAGTTTAATCATACAGCATCCTTGAACAAACAACGATTCTCTATCCTGATGGGAGCAGCGTTTCTGATGGCCACTTCGGCCATCGGACCAGGTTTCCTGACACAAACAACGGTATTCACGCAACAACATGCTGCGGCTTTCAGCTTTGCAATACTCGTTTCTATATTACTGGACATTGGCGCACAGTTGAATATATGGCGCATCCTTACCGTGAGCAATTATCGCGCACAAGACCTCGCAAATGCACTGTTCCCTGGCCTTGGTTATTTACTGGCCGGACTGGTAGTACTGGGAGGACTGGTATTTAACATCGCCAATATTGGAGGTTGCGGACTGGGATTACAGGCGCTTACAGGCATGGAAACAGTATATGGTGCTATACTGAGTTGTGGCATCGCGTTATTTATCTTCTGGATGAAAGAGGCGGGTAATGCGTTGGATCATTTTACACGATGGCTGGGAATCCTTATGCTCCTGCTTACTTTATATGTGGCTGTCAGTTCACACCCACCCGTAATGGCAGCACTACAGCAAAGTATATGGCCCGATCATATTAATACAAAGGCTGTGATTACGCTCGTTGGTGGTACTGTTGGCGGGTATATCAGCTTTGCCGGGGCTCACAGGTTACTGGATGCCGGGATCAGCGGGACATCCTCTGTAAAGTATGTTAACCGTAGTGCAGTGAGTGGGATTGTCATTACCGGCGTAATGCGGACTTTATTATTCCTTGCAGCATTGGGCGTAGTTACACAAGGTGCGATACTGGATAGCGGTAATCCACCGGCGTCAGTATTTCGTATAGCAGCAGGAGAAATCGGGTATCGCTTTTTTGGTATGGTGATGTGGAGTGCCGCCATCACTTCTGTAGTGGGAGCAGCTTATACATCCGTTTCCTTTTTAAAAACATTTCATCCTTTTATTGCCAGACAGGAAAAGTGGTTCATCACTTTCTTTATTGTGTTTTCTACTATCGTTTTTATAGCAATAGGCAACCCTGTACAACTATTAATCACCGCTGGTGCGCTCAATGGTCTTATATTACCGGTAGCGCTGGCAGTCATGCTGATAGCCGCTACCCGTAAGCGACTGGTACATGATTACCGGCATCCTGTATGGATGCAGATAGCTGGCTGGCTCGTTGTACTGATCATGGGCTGGCTCAGCGTATTAACACTGAAAGAATGGATGGGGATGTAAAACCATTCAGAAAGTATATTTTACTCTAAACTCAGACTTTTTCTTTATCGATCCATTTTCCTACAGTCGGTGCATGATATTTATTCATCTGATCTAACAGATCTTCAACATTATCACTTATCAGAACCATTTTCTGATTCACCTCTTTCAAGAAACCTTTATTTACCATGGTTTGTAAAAGACTGATCAGCTCATCATAAAAACCATCGACATTTAATATAGCGATAGGTTTTTTATGCAATCCAAGTTGTGCCCAGGTCAGCATTTCAAAAAGCTCTTCCAATGTTCCGAACCCTCCGGGTAAAGCAATTACACCATCGGACAATTCATCCATTTTCTTTTTTCGTTCATGCATGGTTTCAACCACGATAAGTTCTGTCAGGGATTCATGAGCGAGTTCTTTTCCTTTCAGAAAACCGGGAATAACACCATATACCTTTCCTCCGGCATTCAGCGCCCCATCTGCTACTGCACCCATTAAGCCTACTTTAGCTCCACCATATACCAGGTCTATCTTTTGTATTGCCAATGCTTTTCCAAGCAACGCAGCCTGTTTTTCATAAATCGCGTCAGTACCAAAACTTGAACCGCAAAAAACTGTAACTCTTTTCATACATTAGAATTTCCAGGTAAAGATAAATACTTAATTTATCAGAAATTCTTTAAAATGATGTGCAATTATCAAAGGAGCATTTTCATTTTCAGGCGCCATATGTTCCAGATGGGGCAATACAAGCATTTCCGAATTGGGAATAGTAATTTTTAATACTGCATTCATCTGTTGCACAAATTCAGGGCTTTTCTCACCCACCATTAATTGGATCTTTGTTTTTATTGATTGATAACGATGGAAGTTAGCAGATTCCAGATAGCGGACTTCTTTATGCTCCCTTAAGTTTTGAGGTAATAATTTTTTGATCTGTTTCCAATGTTTTCCCCTGATCATTATTCTAAGAATAGTAGCAGACAGCCACCGGGGCATTTTAGATAAGGGTGTTCGCTCCATTCCCAAAACAAAGTGGGTAAATGCAGCTCTGTAATGCCGTTTGTTCAGGGCTTGCTCATAAGCATCCATCCAGCGCCAGTCGGCACTCATAGAAACACCGGGTTCATAAAGCGCTATTTTAGAAAATGAATGGTCGCCCCTGGCCGTTTCCAGTGCAATAAGCCCTCCGTAACTATGACCAAATAAATAGGCAGCACCAGTATCCCGCTGAACAGCACATATATCCTCACATTCCTTATTCATACAATAATCATCCCCCTGAGGCTCACTCATTCCTCTGCCACGGCGATCCGGAAGATGGACTTCAAAGGAATCTGCCAATGCATTTGCCAGTTCAATGTATTCATTGGAGGAAGTAAGCGCCCCATGAATAATAATGATTCCCGGTCCTTTCCCTATACTTTGATACCCAATCCTGGTACCATCTTTTGAACATACAGTTGAAAACGTGATTTTCATAAGCTGTTTTCCTTGTTTTACCGTTTATAAGGCAAAACAAGAATATATATCCATTCCAGGCAATTCTACATCGGTAAGAACTCCGCTATTTTCGGTTAATGAAATGTTTTTGCCGGTAAAATGGGGCCCTTTTTTTCACTTTCGGGCTTTATCTAATCAAAACTAAGGCAGATGCATACATGTATACCCCATCGCTTTGACAGCTATTTCTATTTCATCGATATTAATATTCCCTCCCTTACTTTCGACCCGCAGAATATGATCACAGTCACTCAAATCAAAATTCAACCTGTAATGAGGAAACGTCATTTCCAATAACGAAATGATCGCTTTAGCATCCTTAAAATGCAGAACATTAGTTTCGAAAATACTTACTGTTTTCACTGTTATAACTATTTTTATAACGGTAGGCTTTTGAGCCGGATTCAATTCCTATCAGGCATCAAAAGGTTAATTAAAATCCTTTAAAAAAGGGTAGTAAGGAAATACCTATGTTTACATAGGGCACCATTTGATTGCTGTTCTTGATAAAGTAGTTGTTTGATTTTTCATTTTCTCCTATCACTTTTGAATTTAATGCAGAAAGCATTCCTCCGCTAATACTCAAAACAACCTTTTTTGAAAGCCGGTGTTCAAAGAGCATTCCCGTTTTAAGATCAAGTGTGGTATAAATTGAATTCTTTGGTAAAGGGTTCTGATTAATATCAACGAAGGAAAGATTTCCTGCCAATTCAGCGACTGCAGTCAGAGAAGATTTCTTTGACAATTCCTTTCTTAATGCAACTCTATATGGCATATCAACTAACAACTCCGTACCAATTGCTTTGAATATATGTGAATAGGTAAGGAATGGAACAAATGGAACAGGAGATGAAGGATCTACTATAACCAATCCCCCCAGTGACAGCGATGAATTAGCATTACGAATAAGTGCGAAGGAAATCAAACCTCTATAAGTAAACCTTTGACGGGAAAGACCTGGATCAACTATTGTCGCTGCACCAACATTGAAAATTACAGGTACTCCAAATAAAGAATCAATGTGGGTAAAAGATAAGGCAGCGTTCAAAGTAGTTCTGTTAAATGTTGAATCTGTAACAGAGTACTCGGTTCCATAATTTTCAACTTTATTCAGCTTGAAATTCTGATTTATCATACCAACACTGGCTGAAATACTATTTTTACCCCACGATACCACTGGTACATTGAAATTAACGGTAGTCCGGTACACCCCTAACTTTCCTTTAAAAAAATCCTTATCGTACAATTGAGATTTGATTGTACCTGGTGTCACCATTTCACTGGAAATAGTGACCTGCCTTACTATAGGATGTTTCAGTGCGTAGATATCAAAATATTCCGCTTTTATCGAATCCATCATCCTTTTCTGATTGGCATTGACGTTTTGCTGAGCAGTTGCGTAAAAGGAAATAAATACGACAATGCTTAAGAGTAAGTATTTTTTCATTAGGTAACCCATTATTTTAAATATGACGCTTTAGTTTTATAATACCCCTATTCAGAAAACACAGCTCTTACCTCCTGCGATCCTTCAGATCTCTTTGACTCCTTTGGAGATTTCACCGCTATTTTTTCTATTATCAGATACATTGCCGGTACAACAAATAAGGTAAGCAGCATTGAACTGGTAAGCCCTCCGATAATTACCCATGCCATTCCATTTTTCACCTCAGAACCAGCTCCACTCGCCAGTGCAATTGGAAGCATCCCTAAAATCATAGCAAGTGTTGTCATAAGGATTGGACGAAGTCTTTCTTTACCAGCTTCGATCAGGGCTTCTTTTGCAGAGCGACCTTCCGCTTTTAGCTGATTGGTAAAGTCAACTATTAATATGGCATTTTTTGATACCAGGCCCAGTAACATAATAATGCCGATGATAGAAAAAATATTGAGCGTTTCCATACTTAATGCCAATGCCAGCAATGCTCCTATCAGGGCAACAGGAATAGAGAATAATACTACGAAAGGATAAATAAGGCTTTCATATAAAGCCACCATAATCAAATAAACCAATAGTATTGCTGTTATCAACGCCAGGCCCAAACTCCCGAATGCATCACCCTGATTTTTAGCATCCCCTAAATATTCAATAGTGATTCCTTCCGGAATTTTAAGTGTTGCTGTCTTTGCTTTGATTTCACTGATCACTGCACCAAGTGGGCGCCCTACCAAATTTGACTTTACTGTAATTGAACCCAAACGGTCACTACGTTGCAGCACACTTTCGCCTAATGCATCATGCACATCCGCAAATTGGCTGAGCAGAAAACTTTGTCCATCACTATTGGTAAAAGAGAGATTCTGTACATCACCAATATTAGACCGGTTATATTTATCAAGGCTTATTTTAATGTCGTATTCATTACCTCCCTGTTTGAACTTGCTATCATCATTCCCACTAAACGAGTTCTGTACAGCAGTCCCAACCTGGCTTACATCCAGGCCAAGTAAAGTCATTTTATCCCGGTTCAGGTTGATCTCTATTTCCTGTTTCTGGTCTTTTACAGATAACTCAACGAATTTAGTACCTGGTATAGAAGCCACTATATCTTTAAACTGGTCGGCAGTATTCCTTATTGCCTTTAGCTCTATCCCCTTTATCGCAATCTGGATTGGAGCCTGATTCCCCGAACCGGATATTGAAGTAGCAGAAGCAGACACTTTCACACCTGGTATAGCAGCGCTTAACCGGCGTTGCATGTCAATCCCAAACTCATCTGAGGAAAGGGTTCGTTGTTTCCTGTTTTTAAGGGTTACAGTAAGTTCCGCCATATTATTGTTGTTGCCAGCACCAGCTACACTGCCACTTACAAAACCAATAGCAGAAAAAACACCCGTAACCTCAGGTCTTGCCAATATTATTTTTTCAGCTTCCTGTGCCACCATATTGGTCTGATAAATCGTAGCTGTAGGTGTGAGCTCCAGGTTAATAATTAGTTCTCCCTTATCTCCTGCCGGAATAAATGCAGCACCCACAAAACCTTTTACTACCAGCATTATTGAAGCAATGATCATCAGCAATACACCTGAAAGCACCCACCTTTTCCTGCGCAAAGCAATTTCAAGCAATGTCGCATAAGCTGCTTTTAAGCTATCAATTATACTTTCAAAACCAAGATTGATACGTCCCCATAAGGATTTAGTAGTCAGGTGTTCCAGTTTTCCCCAACGGCTTGCTAAAAGTGGAGTGATTGTAAACGAAACAAACAAACTCATTAATGTAGAGAATACAACAACAAGTGCAAATTCCTTTAGTATGGAACCTATAAGGCCTCCGGAAAGTGCAAGCGGTAAAAACACCACTACGTCCACCAGTGTAATAGCCAAAGCCGTAAATCCAATTTCATTACGCCCATCAAGAGCAGCTTTCCGTTTATCAGACCCCATCTCCAGGTGCCGGTAAATATTCTCTAAAACCACGATCGAATCATCCACCAGGATACCAACCACCAAAGACATAGCCATCAATGACATTAAATTCAGTGAGAAGCCAGCAAAATGCATGGCTATGAAAGTGGGTATAATTGAACATGGTAAAGCCACCAATACAAACATCGAACTTCTCACACTATGCAGAAAAGCAAGCATCACAATACCAACAATCAGTATAGCAAGACCAAGATCTTCCATCACCGCATGCGCAGAAGATAATGTATATGTACTTTGATCACTGGAAACAGTAAATTTTATTCCTTTTGCCGAATATTGTTTTTCTAATGCTGTAAACTTTTCTTTCACAAGCTTACTTAAATCAACCGCATTGGCATCGGTTTGTTTAATAACCTGTACACCGATGGAAGGAAGACCATTAATATGATTGATAGCTGTTGTTTTCGCTGTTGCATCAACAACTTCGGCAATATCTCCAAGATAAATAACACTTTTCCCATTCCTGGCTACAATAAGTTTTTTGATCTGATCAATGGAACTAACATTAGCATCAAAACGAATCGAAAATTGTTGATCCTGAGTTTCAATCTGTCCGGCAGGAAAAGACAGGTTCGCATTATTAATAACCTTTGAAATAACAGCAATACCGAGATTATAACTCTTGAGTTTACTCTGGTCTATGTTCACCTGTATCTCACGCTCATCTCCACCAATTATATTCACCTGGCCTACCCCTGCAATATTCTGTAATACAGGTCTGATCTGCTTATCCATCAGGGTATATAATTCCCTGGGGGCTAAGTTGGATATTACACCTGCACGTATTACGGGAGCTTCCTCAAGGTTCACTTTGTTTACAAGTGGCTTATCTATACCTTTAGGCAGGTCATTCATTACCTGGTCTGCCTTACGCTGAACATCCCTTTCAGCCTTATCTACATTGGCATTACTCTTTAAGTTTAAGGTAACCTGCGAAACTCCCTCCTGGGAAGTTGAGTTAACCTGGTCAAGTCCTTCAATAGAAGCAAATGCATCTTCCAGTTTTTTGGTTACTGAATTTTCCACTTCAGCAGCAGATGCACCGGGATAGATAGTGGATACAGTTACTACATTTATCTGCATTTTTGGTAGCAGGTTATAATTCAAGCCAAGGTAGCTTTGCAAACCAAATAGAATGAGAACTGTAAATACCACAAGTATTAATAGAGGCCGTTTAACGGCAATTTCTGATATAGACATTCCGCTGCGTTTAATTTGAAACTCTTACTTCTGTTCCGTTCTTAAGATTTATTTGCCCTGATGTTACCACCTGTTCTCCCTTCCGGAGGCCACTGCGTATCTCAATTGCACTATTCATTTCACGGCCAGGTACAACGGGTCTTAGTGATACTCTGTTATCTTTACCAACCACATAAACAGATGCATCCTTGACACTTTCTGTTAGTGCTTCTCTGGGTATAGTTAATACGTTATCATGTGTTTTCTTTGAAAAGTCGGCATATACAAAAGTGCCGGATCTTAGCAATGACCTGGAAGAGTTTGCCACCATGATCTCCACTGTATAGTTATGTGCGGCATCGGCCTGCGGACTGATAAAGGTTACATTACCATTAAATTCAACTCCGGGATATACATCGGCCGTTACTTTAACGGACTGACCATCTTCAATCTGATACACTTCAGATTCTGTAAGATTAACCTGTACTTTGGCCCTCGACAAATTGATGATCGTAGCCAGCTCCGTACCTGCATTTGCAAATACTCCCTGCTCTAACGATTTTATGGAAATGATACCATCAGTTGGTGCTTTAATGGAAGCATCGGTAATTTGTCTTTGGATCTGTGTAACCTGGTTTACAGCATCATTGTAATTTTGTCTGATTTCGTCCAGCTTTTCTTTCGTGGCTGCCTTTCCTGCAAAGAGCTCAGAGTACGTTTGCAGATCGTTCTTTAATTTAGACATATTAGATTCTGCCTTTTGAAGATCAATCTGATTACTACGGCTGTCTATTACAGCAAGCACCTGCCCCGCTTTAACCTTATCGCCCAGTTGAAACCTGATCTGTTGAACTATGCCACTGGCAGTAGTTAATACTTTTGCTTCTTTAAACGGCGCCAGATTACCGGTCTTGATTATGTTCAGCATTATTACCTGTTCTTCTACAGTAGCAACTTTAACCGGTATTTTTATACTTACAACCTGTTCTGGATGGCTTTTCTCATCTATTATTTTTTTATTGCTTGCCAGTTTAAAAACAACCAGAAGTAGCAATGCAGCTATGATGATAATTATAACGTATGTCCGTTTCATAATTTTTTAAAGTGCGTTATAGAATTTTATTAAAGTACCATTGGCTTTTTCCAGATCGATGCTTGCCAGATAAAAATTGTAAAGAGAGTTGAGATAATTCGTTTGCGCCTCCTTCAGAGAAGTTTGGGCATTAAGCCAATCTGTGAGATCAGTTACTCCTTTTTGATATTGCATATCTGTACTTTCGAATACGGATTGAGCTAATTCAATATTGCGACGATCGTACTCCATACTATTTTTGGCCTTTAATAATTTGGTATGGGCATTCTCAAATTCAAGCTTATAATTCTCTTTATCCAGCTGCTGGTTTTTAACTGCATTAAGTCGTTTGTATTTAGCCTGGGTATATTGGGCATGACGCTTAAAACCATCAAAAATCGGGATGCTTAACTTCAATCCTATGGCAGAGAAGTCTGACAGGCCCGAATAGGATTGGCTAAGGTTGTCTCCAAATCCGATTGCACCATATCGTCCATAAGCGGTTAATTTAGGAAGGGCTCCTGCCCGGATGCGTTTTTGATCGATAGTAAGTAATGAAATATTGAGGCCTGATAATTTATAATCTGTCCGGTACTCTGCATTAAAGAGGTTAGGATCATCACTTACGTTTCCGGAGTTTATACCAGAAACAGAATCAATCAATATTTTCTCGTCCAAAGGAAATCCCATAACATTTTTCAACTGGTTCTCAGATACTGCCAGATTACTCTCGGCAACCAGAATCTGGGAATAGGTATTGTTATAATTTACCTGGATCTTATTTAAATCCACTTCGGTGGCAACACCTTTGTTTACTTTTAATCTGGATATTTTAAGCTGTTCATCATAGCTGTTGAGGTTGTCTTTTAGCAAAGACATTTGTTCTCTATAAACGAATATCTGGTAATAGGCCGAGCAGATGTTGTAAATGATGGTTTCATCATTTTGTTGATTGTTCAATTCTGCCTGCTTTATATTGAGTTTATTTGCTTTTAGTCCGGCAATTAATGACTGGTCATAAATGGTCTGGTCAAGCTGGATGGAGGTATTCGAGTTAAATTTCTTTCCAAACGTAATATGTGTATCAGTTGGACCTAATAACCCTGCAGGTATTATAGATTCCTGAAGCTTTAAATTGTCGTCCAAGCTTCCTGAAACATTTACGGAAGGCAGGTATCCTGCCAATGCTTCTTTTGATTTGTATTTTGCGGAAAGGATTTCGTTGGCATAAACCCCCTTGCTAATGTGATGTGCCAGTCCGTAAGAAATACAGTCTTTAAGACTTTTCGTCTGCTGAGCGGCGGCTATGCAGGGTGAAAACCCCAGCAATAAGATTGAGATAATTCTTCTATTCATGTTCAGCTTATAAATAAGTAATTGTACTTACAATTACCCTTTAAAAAAGCCAAAATTGATGCAAATGTGGAAGCCGAAATAGTGCTTGTTTGCCGAAACGGACAAATAAGAACTTAAAGCCTCCAGGATAATACCACTCTGCAAAAGCCGGCGATTTCAGCATCGCAGATACGATTAATTACCAATAACTTATTAATCAGGGAATCTGAATTTCAAAAAGGGCCTCCGGCCAGCCATTTAAGAAACATAGAAGATTTTTCTTTGCTTACAGTAAGACTTTCCTTCACGGGAATTGAAACACTTACAGATAACTTGCGGGATAAATGACTGGAAACATTAAGTACTGCTTTGCGGTTTACCAGGTATTGCCGGTTTGTCCGGAAAAAATGATCCCCAACAATTCTCTCCAGTTCATCCAGGCTTTTATTGGGGAAATAGCTTATGTGCTCAAATGTCATCAGATACACCACATCATTTTCCAGGCAGAACAAGGCAATATCCTCAATTTTTATAGGTAATATTTTGTCTTTAAAATTTACAAGTAATGCTGTTACCTGTGCTGTTTTAGTATCCGAAAAAAGGTTCTTTATGGATTCATATTGCCTGCTTATTTCATCCCTTCTAACTTGTGTAAGGTTTTTGAATTTTTGTAAGGCAGCAGCAACTGTTGCTAAAGAAAATGGCTTCAATATATAGTCAATGCCATTTGCCTTAAAGGCATTAAGGGCATATTCATCGTAAGCTGTGCAGAAAATCACCGGAGTATTCAGGTTGTCCAAAATTTCAAAACTAAGGCCATCACCTAACTCGATATCGCTGAAAATAATATCAGGAGGTGGATTATTCTTAAAATATCTCCGGCCTTCATTTACCGATTTCAATATTGCCACAATTTCAATATCCGTATCTGCCTGCAAAATTGTTTGAGACAGGTCCTCAGCAGTTAACCGTTCATCCTCTATAATTATTACCTTCATTTGTTTAAGGTTTTAATATATACCTGAAAAAAGTAAGTATCTGATTTGATTATAATTTCCTCTCCTGCCAGTATGTGGTAACGTTCGGACAGATTGGCGAGCCCAACTCCTGTTGAAGCTTCCACAGATCTGCGCTGTTGTATATTGTTTGTAACGACAAGATATTCGCCCTCTTCTTTGACGGACAAAAAAAGTGGGCGGTCTTCCGTCAGATCATTATGTTTTAATGCATTTTCCAGCAGAGGCTGAAGAGAAAAATAGGGCAGGCATTTTTCCTGACTCGTTTCTTCTGATATATCAATTGTATAATTCAAAGCCGGACCAAAACGCATTTTTTGCATTTCAAGATAGTCCATGCAAAGCATCAACTCATCCTTTATTAAGGTAGTTTTATTGCTATTGTTGGAAATTACTGCCCTTAAAAAATTGGCCAGGTGCATCAAATAATTTTCGCCTTCCTGTAAATCCTTTTTGTACAATGACTTGATGGTGGTCAGGGAATTAAACAGGAAATGCGGGTGAATTTGTTGCCGCAACAACAAATTAGCAGTCTCACTTACGTTAGCTTGTAATTGCAGGTTTTCAATTTCTGCTTTTGCTTTATTATGTTGTAGAATAATGAAGTTCTGTAAAAATAGAATAAGTGTGTTCATAATCGACAGAGTTAGTACCGCAAGCGTATATGCCATACTTACATTCTCCCTCGTTTCTCCAAAATGCCATTTCGAAGTGGTTATATATAAAAACAAAGTGGTAGTTACAAACCAGACAATAATAGTAGAAAAATAACTGAGTAAATAATGTTGAATCTTATTTTTTTTACTCTCAGGAGTTTTTTTTTCTGACATCATTCTTAGCAAACTCAGATTTGCAAAACAAATGCTTACCATCACTATTATATTTTGCAAAAAAAGTAAGAATGACTGATAAATATCATTAGTGAGTAATAGAGTAATAATAAAGGCCAGAAGGCCTGTAATAAAAGGTAATAGCCAGCACAGGCCGATTAGACTTTTAAGAGGGAGCTGATTTCTCATAACCACAAATCTATTATATCTGTATCATAGATAGTAAAAAAACAGCGTGAGGCTGCCATTTTTCAATTTAAGGCGACAATTCCCGGGTGTTGGGGCAACCATTTGACGGACTCAGGAGGATAGCATTTTTTTTTAGTCAACTTACAAACTGTTATAAAATGTTTAGAAACAAAAAGGAGACTGTCCAATTAAGACAGTCTCCTTTTGTATAATAAAATTCAATCTTTTACAAATGAGGGTTTAACGGATCTTTAGGAATATTCACAATACCTTTACGTATGAGGGAATGCTTCTTACTATAGAAGAAATAAACCAGCAATCCGATTATCATCCAAACAGCTAAGCGTATCCACGTATCAAGAGGTAATGATACCATCATCAAAACGCAAATGATAATGCCAGCCAATGGTACAAAAGGTACCCATGGTGTTCTAAAAGGGCGTGGAGAATCCGGATCCGATTTTCTCATTACCATCACTCCTACACATACTAAAACGAATGCAAATAATGTACCTATCGATACCATTTCACCCACCACCCTTACAGGTACAAAAGCAGCAAATAAACTCACAAATACCGCAAATAATATATTGGATTTATACGGAGTTTGAAATTTCTTATGAACTGCTGAAAACGTTTTAGGTATCAAGCCATCTTTTGCCATTGTATAAAAGATACGGGATTGCCCCATGAGCATTACCAATATCACTGAAGTATAACCAGCCAATATAGCTACTATAATAGATTCCTGCAACCATGCATAGGGAGTCTTGGCTATGGCCACGGCAACCGGTGCAGCACTATCTTTAAATTCAGTATAATTTGCAACGCCTGTCATTACATGCGAAAATAATACGTACAATACTGTACATACCAGCAGTGAACCTATTATACCTATTGGCATGCCACGTTTAGGGTCTTTCGCTTCCTGTGCCGCAGTTGAAACCGCATCAAAGCCAATAAAGGCAAAGAACACCACACCAGCACCACGTAATACGCCAGACCATCCAAACTCTCCAAATGTACCCGTATTTGCAGGGATATAAGGGGTATGATTGGCAGGATTAATAAAGCCCCAGCCAACAGCTATAAAAACTAATACAACAGCAACTTTAAGCACCACCAATAAGTTATTTACAAAGGCCGATTCTTTCGTACCGCGAATCAATAATAGTGATAAGCATACAATGATAAATACTGCCGGAAGATTCATGATACCATGAATCTCCGTGCCATTATCAAGAATGACACTCTCCCAGGGCGACCTGGTAAATTGTGGAGGTATTTCCAAATTGAAATAATGCAAAAATTTAGTCAAATATTGCGACCAGCTAATGGATACTGTTGCTGCACCCAATGCATATTCCAATACCAGGTCCCATCCAATTATCCAGGCAGTAAATTCACCCATAGTGGCATAAGAATAAGTGTAAGCCGAGCCGGCAATCGGGATCATACTCGCAAATTCAGCATAACACAAACCTGCAAATGCACAACCGATAGCACCTATTACAAATGATATGGTAACAGCTGGGCCTGCGTTATTAGCAGCGGCCAGGCCGGTAAGGGAAAACAATCCGGCCCCTATTATTGCGCCTATCCCCATTGTAACCAAATTAAAACTACTTAAAGTACGCTTTAATGTACTGGCACCAGTTTCAGAGGCTTCTTTCAGTAATAAATCTAACGGTTTCTTAAATCTCATAAAGCTTAAATAAAGTTGTCTTGAATTATTAACTTATTTATGCTTAAACGTACTTAAATTTATTGAAAATCTAAAGATCCGGATATAACAATTTGATAATGAATAATTTTTAAATAAAGGATGGATAAAAAGATAGACGCACGGTCTTCTTTAGTCTGAAGGGTAAAAGAAAATCAGCTGTTTGATTTTTCCAGGTCGAGTAACCACTTTTTTCTATGTAACCCACCTCCATACCCAGTCAGGTTTCCATCTTCACCAATTACCCTATGGCAGGGAATAATGATCGAAATTCTATTCATTCCATTAGCGTTGGCAACGGCACGAACGGCTTCGGGTCTATTAATAGCTATTGATTGTTGCTTATAAGAATGTGTCGCTCCGTATGGGATTGTTTGTAAGGTGTTCCATACTAGTTGTTGAAATTCTGTTCCAGGTGCGAACAAGGGCACAGTAAACTGTTTTCTCTTTCCTTCAAAATATTCATCAAGTTCCTGTTTTAATAAATCAAAATGTTTGTTCGCTCCCTGAATAATATTAGCATTTAGTTTTTGGGCCAGTGTTTTTAGTTCTGTTTCCAGCATTTTCCGGTCTGTAAATTCTAAAAGACAAATACCTTGTTCAACAGCACAGGCAAACATTGTTCCCAGTGGAGTTTCAAGTCTGACAATGTTTATAACCTGCTTCTCTTTACTATTTGAAGGAGATACGCCAAAAACGGATTTGAAAGAGTCTCCAAAGCCACTTAAGGATTCATAACCGGCATCAAAAGCAGCAGAGGTAACTGTTTCACCATCTTGTATTCTTTTAAAGGCTGCATTAATACGAAACATTCTTTGATAAGCATGAAATGTAATACCATGATTTTTTAAAAACCATCTGCGTATTGCACTTGGTTCAATACCTTTTTGAGTTAAGTCCCAGTCCTTAAATTTTACTGATGGATTTGCATTTAATTCGTTTAAAATATTTTTAATAGAATCAGGTGTTTCCCCTATTTTTTCTAAGGGGTTACAAACTTTACAAGGTCTGTATCCTTTCAATATAGCTTCGCTGGTCGTTTTAAAGAATTCTACATTTTCTGCCTTAGGCTTCCGTGCAGTACAGGTTGGTCTACAAAATATTCCTGTAGTTTTAACTGCTGTTATAAATGTTCCTTCGAAGCTGATGTCCTTTTCGACAATTGCTTTGTACATCATTTCTTTAGTCAGCATTATTATTTCTTTTCACAAAGATAAACCTACCTGTTTGGGCACACAACCGAAAACTTAACAAGTATTTCCAATAGTCGGTTATTATTTATTCATCGAAGGATAAGAAAAGTTATAAAATCTCTACTTCTTCCGGAACAACAAACAGCATGGTGCATCCCGCTTTTGTAGTAACAGAATGTTTAAAATTTGGCGGAGTATATAAATAATCTCCCTGTGAAAGCGTTGCGCTTTCCAATGTTGCTTCACCACTTATTACAAATATTTCTTCACCGGCAGGATGATTGTGATAGGGATATGTTGCGCCAGGTTCAACATTAATATTATCCACTAACGTATTAGCAGCACCAATCGAAAATGAAAAGGGACAAATCATGCTTGTGATGATTTGTCCCTTTTTAGCGGAAAGAAGGAGGGCAATTTTAGAGCCTTTTATTAAATATTAAAAATCAACTACTTACTAATTGTGCATTGCCTGCAATATGCCCTTGACTACCAGAGAACTGGTAAAGAACGCCTGTTCAAAAGCTGTATCCAAAATGAACAGTGGGAAAGAAAGAAAGCATCTTTTGCTTATATTCTTGTCCCTGGATGTATGCGGATTGAGGATTGAGGTTAAAGGATAAAAATGACACCCAGGGAAAGATGTACAGACCTTTGTAGCCCCTGCTTTTACTACCTAACATCCATCGGTATCCTACGCGCATGCTTAGGGAAATATTCGTAAATGTTTTGGTAATATCATTGTCAGGATTGGATTTTGGCGAGACCCGCTCATTAGAAATATTAGATTCAATGCCCAGCAAAAGTCCTTTTCTTTTTTGGAAGAGATAATCCATTTTCACACCTCCACCATTGCTCTTGATTTTAAAGTTATCATAGCCTGAGAAAGAGGACGGTACTTCAATCCCGTATACACCCACATCCCACCGGAAATGCCCAGATTGGTAGCCGACATGGGCGGAATAGCCGTTCAGGATAAAGGCGATTGGATCCACTTCGAGCTCAAAATGATTGTCACTTTTTGGGGTCTGGGCAACTGAAACCCGAACGATAATAAAAGTCAGAAATAGGCCGGTTAGATATTTTTGATACATATAAACTTTTGCGCAAAATTATCTATACGCAACCGGAAAGGACGTTAACAATTGTAAAGAAATTACTTCCGGCTGATCCTTTTACGTATACGACTCAGGGATACAGGAGTAATGCCCAGGTAGGAAGCTATAATATGTTGAGGCACCCGCATCAGCAATCCGGGATATTGATCAGAGAATTGACGGTAACGCTCTTCAGGACTATCCAGCAGGTGGGAAGACAAAATACGCTGCCCATTGATAAAACGTTGCTCCGCTACAACCCTACCTATGATATTAAGGGCAGGAACTTCTTTATAGAGTGTTTGTAATTCGCTGTGATCGATTGTCAGCAACACACAATCTTCTAACGTCTCTAAGGTCTGGTTGCTCTTTGTTTGTAGCAGAAAGCTCTCATAACAGCTTGCAAATAATCCTTCGGAAAAAATAAAACCAGTGATCTCCACATCTTCTTTTGTATAAAAAATACGAAGGAGACCCTTATTGATAAAATAAATGCTGGTGGCGATCTGACCCTCTTTGGTCAGTTGGGTGCGTTTGGGCGCTTCCATCAGGTTGAATTTCCTGCTAATCATCTTCCACTCAGAATCACTAAGGGGAATAATCTGTTCTAATGTTTTCCTGAAGTTTAGAAGCTGGCCTTCGGTATCGTTCCTTTCCATAAAAAATTATACACCAAGATACATAAATCCGCTCTCAGATGCGCAATGATAAATTGACATCATATTACACAAAAGATATTATCACCGTGTACAAAGAATGGATTCCAAACAGAGGAATGGGGTTCTATTTTCCAAAGTTGCAAATGGAACTTTATGGGACACCTATGTTGTATGCAATTTATAACGTGACGAAATGAAAAAGCCTCCAAATCTTTCGACTTGAAGGCTTTAAATCTGTGAGTTCCCAAGGACGAAGTTCGAACCCGGTAGCAGATGATATAAATGATTCTAATCGTGGCTATATTGAAGATTTAAAGGAATAGGAATAGGATTTTTAGTACTCATGATACTTGGTGTAAGATAAGAGAGCTTTAATTTAAAGTCTTCATTTTTATGTAGATATTCTAGCCGTAGGGGATAAAATCCCTTTTCCAAAGGTAATATGTACGAATACGTCCGGTTGCTGTAAGAGCCAGCCCATCGAATAAGTAACCGATTGTTAAGGTATAGTTTTGAATTTTTGTCGGCGTCCAAAACAAAAATATAATAGCCATCTTCCTTTGCTTCCAATAATCCATCAATAACTAAGGCGTAATTATTTTTCCGTGGAAGTTTATCCGCATCAAAATCGGCGTTTGTTATCCCTGTTTTCTGCGGTTTCAAGTCCTTAAAGTTCGCAGATGTATCCCATCCTCCCTCATAATAAGCATAATGGAAACCACCTGATATTACATTCTTTTGTTTTGAAATGGGTTTTAAGGCTTTTTCAGTTGTAAAATCACCGGTTTTAATCTTATCATAGCGTGACCGGTTGGTAAACTGCTTCACAGTGATTTTACTGGCATCAGTTAAATTGATCTCGGGCTGTATTTTTGCAGATAAAACTGTAGGTTCAGTTCCATCAAGGGTGTAATGAGCTTTTGTTGTATCACCAAAATACCATATTTTAAGGGGCTTGTCTTTCAAAACTATACCATTCATTGGATGAAATTCAATTTGACCATTATGCCATCCATAGGAAAACTTCAACCCGTCGTATATGCTTTTTAGCCTTATCGAGCTATGCGTTTCATCGGGGTAATTAACAATTTTCCAGGTTAACTCTGCAGGAGCCATTTTCTTAAGGACTGTATCTATTGTAGTGATCTTCATAGATTCACTTTCCTGTCCCTCTCTGCCACTTATGAATAGTGTGATATTTAAACCGGCCAATGCAAGTAACTTATCGGGCGCGATTTTTTGTATATAGCAATTATCCCACCAAAGACTGGGATCAACTGCGATATACGACTTAAAAGTTTTTGGCTCATTTAACAGCGCATTTATAACAAATAAACCACCTAATGAATGCCCCCATAAAGTATTATCCCCATTAGAAGGATATTTTTCATTAATATATGGTATCAACTCATTTTTAATAAAACCAAGGAAGTTACCCGCTCCTCCCGAGGTTTTCCAATCATCCATATGAGTTGGAGTGAGATCTTTATTACGATCGATACCTAGTACGCTTACAATTATTGTTGGGGGCATGTAGCTCTCTCCTTCTAAAAAACGTTGAACCTTTGTTATCAAGCCTGTATTCCAGTTACCACCATCAAGCACATACAGCACATCGTATTTATCAGCACTTCCTGGTTTATAGTTTTGAGGTATGAATACTTGTACAAGCCGCTTTTCTTTTAATATGTTTGAATTTAAGGAGTCAAGGATTCCTATATCGGTTGTTCTCCAAACGGTATCCTGCGCCCGGACCATGTTAGCCGTACCGCTAATTATTGTTAACAGGATAAAAAGAAAGATAGATCTATTTTTCATTTAGATTTATTTTATAGTTTGATGATGATCAACTCATACTTAATGGGATTGGTAGTTAGTAAAGGATGTTCTTTAAAATCATAATTCCTTCATCGGGTCCCAGAATATTCTTTTGAAGTCTACTATTCTGCCAGCACTTACGGTTATACCTTCTGCTTCAAGTTTTTTCTGCCGTTGCCCGTCATCCCCGCTCAGCCACCCCGTACTGTTTACTACCCTTTGAACGGGTACGGCGGGCTTCAAGCCCATCACATGACCCATTGCCCGACCTACCATTCTTGCCCCTGATTTCAGGCCTACGGCCTTAGCTATCGCGCCGTAACTGCTAACCCGGCCCTTGGGTATGCTACGCACTACATCAAAAATAGCTTTGTATATAGCTTCAGTATCTATTGTATTTTCTTTCACGTTATATGCATTAGTTCAGAAAATGATTAGTTGAATACGACATATTTTTTTTTACCGTTCGTTACTATGAGGAAGACTAAATTACAAAAAAAAGCCTCCAAATATCCATTTGCGGAAACCCGGGTTTTCGGTAACTTAATAGGGCACTGAAGTAAGTTGCAGAGACATTGGCTATACTGTAAGCCTGGTAAATGATATCTTTCATCTCACATAACCCCTTGCTATTTCAACTTCGCAACTACAATATGTATATTCGCTTTTTCAATATCAATGACTTATGGATATAGACAATATAATTGACAATATATACCCGCTACCGGAAAAATCAAAAACGTTACTGAAAGAAAACATCTACGAAATAACTTATCCCAAAGCACATGTTTTATTTAAAGCGAACAGGATAGAATCAACCATGTATTTCATAAAGAAAGGTATAGTGCGGGCATATGCCAATCCGGGCGATGAAGAAATAACTTTCTGGTTTGGAAAAGAAGGCGACGCAGTCATTTCCATGAAGAACTATGTTGAAAACCAAAAAGGATATGAAACCATAGAATTGCTGGAGTCATGTGATTTGTACAAGCTAAATACAGAGCATCTGCGCAAGCTGTTCAGTGAAGATATTCATGTCGCCAATTGGGGGCGAAAATTTGCTGAACAGGAATTAATAAAAGTGGAAGAACGGCTTATTTTCAGGCAATGCAGAACAGCTATGGAACGCTACAAAGAACTAATGGCAACTGATCCTGAATTACTGCAACGGGTACAACTAGGTCATATCGCTTCTTATCTCGGTATGACGCAGGTTAGTTTGAGCAGGATCAGGGCTGAACTGAAATAGATGGTTAATTTTTTATCATTTGTAAAATTTTTACTTCTTACAAAGTGTGAACTTGCTGTCATAAAATTAAACATTATGAACTGGATCATTTTAATCATCGCTGGTTTATTTGAAGTAGCATTTACCTCCAGCCTCGGAAAAGCAAAGGAATCAATAGGCATGGCCATGTATTTATGGTACGGCGCTTTCCTGTTCTCATTAGTGGCCAGTATGCTTTTACTAATGAAAGCCACACAAACCCTGCCCCTGGGAACAGCCTACGCTGTATGGACAGGTATTGGCGCAGTCGGTACTACCTTGATGGGAATCTTTATCTTTAATGAACCTGCTCATTTCTGGAGGCTATTCTTTATAGTAACATTAATAGGTTCTATTGTTGGACTAAAAGCAGTATCACACTAAGGATTTTTGCTAAACAGACCTTTATTCAAATTAATAAACCCTTTATGGGGCAAAACGATCTGGCACATGCAGGAACAACCGGCGCCATCACCTGATAACTTCTTTTGGAGAATCATCCTTTATAATGCAAGTGTAAATAACTCAGGTCATTAAAATACACAAAAGGGCGATCATTTCCGGGACACTCATTGTGATATAGAATTCAATGTACGACAGCAAAAAACAGATGATTTCTTCGGAAAGTTGAGCATATCCAATGGGTCAAAAATGACTAGAACGTCTATCGATACGGCACTCAGGAGTTAGGTAGAATCAACCGTTTTTAGCCTGCAAAGATCTTAAAAAGCCATTCTCCTGAACTCACTCGGTGTAATGCCTGTATTTTTCTTAAAGAAAAAATTAAAATTGGGCTGATCGGAAAACCCTATGGAATAACTGATCTGTTCCAGCGTCCAGCTTGTTTGCAATAGCAAAGCCTTACATTCATCCAGTATCCTGCCTTTTATATGTGCACTCACCTGCTGGCCAGTATGTTTTTTCATTACCCGGTTGAGATAGTTGGGATGAAGCCCCATTGAGGATGCAAACTCTTTTACAGTTCTCATATTGATAGGCTCATTATGATTTACCTTGGAAATCTCTTCTTCCAAAAGGGCAAAAAACTTATATACATGGCCATACTCATCACTGGCTGATACCGGAACAAGAAAATTGGACATCCTTGCACTGTCAATCATCATCAGCTGCATATAAGCCTGTATGGCATCATAGCCCAATTGGCTGGCATTGTGCTGCTCGGCATACATACTTTCCCAAAGCCGGATGAAGCCCGGCAATACATGATCCTCCACCTGTATCACACTTTTCGATTTATCGGTAAATAAGCTTATCCTTTCCAAAGTGGCCTTCAACATAGGTTGCTGGTTAATGAACTCCTTTTTGAAAAGGATATAATAACCAGCAGACTCTCCCGCTGTTTTCTGCCAGGAGATAATATCATTAGGGTGGATGAATATGATGGTTGGTTTATCAATAAAATATTTATTAAGCCCCAGTGAAAAAAAACCATCACCACCGGTTATCATCAATATTTTATAAAAATCTCTGCGGTTTGCCGATAAATAATTCCTGCAATCTTCTATTTGCCTGTTAAAAACCCCTACAGGCTTCGGCATAAAGTCTTCCCGCAGAATGGGTGTAAGATCAGGGAAGTCCCTGAGCATATCCAGCGTAATGCTATCCTTTCCCTTTTTCATAAATCAGTGTTTAGATTCACAAAATATAAAAAACAAGGTTTGATTTTCATAAAAACAGGTTTTCCCCTCCTATAAAGTTGCGCCCTCCTCTGATATAGTTTTGCATTATCAAAATGATACAACAACAAATAACTTAAAAATAAAATGTTATGGAAATCAATTTAAACGAAGCACAACAAGTGATTCAACTGGCTAAAGCCAAAGCGGTACAGCTTAATGTAAAGGTAAACATTGCTGTTTTGGACGCTGCAGGACACCTAAAGGTATTTGAGCGGATGGACAATGCGTTTTTAGGTACTATGGAGCTGGCACTGAAAAAAGCAAAAACTGCGAGTCTGTTCAGGATGAGCAGCGAAGCAGTGGGAGAGTTTCTAAAACCGGAAGCCGGCACTTATGGCATGGTAAACACCAACGGAGGACTTATTGGCTTTGCTGGCGGTCTTCCCATCAACAAAGGAAATGACATCATCGGATATATTGGTGTATCGGGCGGAGCTATAACTGAGGATCTGGCAATAGCAACGGCAGGTGCATCTTTATTCAATTAATTAATATTAATCATCAACCATACAGTTGATTTTCAACCAGCATTTATCAATATCTAAAATCTTACTACAATGGAAACTAAAAAAATTTTGATTACCGGAGCAGGTTCCGGATTCGGCGAAGGAGCAGCAATCGGTCTTGCCAAACTGGGACACAAAGTAATTGCTGGCGTACAGATTTCTCCACAGGTAACCGCACTGCGCAAAAAAGCGGAGGTGCTTGGTTTGCAGGATAACCTGCGTGTAGAACGCCTCGACCTGCTCGATCCTTACGATGTAAAGTATGCCCTTACCTGGGACATTGACATCCTCTTTAGCAATGCCGGCATAGGCGAAGCCGGACCAACCTTTGAAATCCCTGTAGACCTGGTTCGCAGAAATTTTGAAACCAATGTGTTTGCACCACTGTCCCTGGCACAGCAATTCATAGCGAAATTCATCCGTGAGGAACGCAAAGGAAAAATCGTGTTCACTTCATCTATGGGTGGCCTGTTCACACCTCCCGGTTATGGCATTTATGTATCTACCAAACATGCGTTGGAAGCAATAGCAGAAGCCTTGCAAAATGAAGTTACCCAAAAGTATGGCATACAGATACAGACCATTAACCCTGGCGCCTATCTTACCGGATACAATGAAACAATGGCAGACAACCCATTCCGCTGGCTCGATGACAGTAAGAATTTCACCAAACGTGCCGAAATGCGGGAAGTTTTTGACAGCCTGCTGGGAACACCCCAGGGCCGCCTGGACCCTACGGAAATGATTGATGCGATGATCCAGATAGTTCCTGCCGATACAGGCAAGTTCAGAAACGTGGTACCAAAATTTGTAGAAGACATGCTCAAGGAACATCAGCTAAAAGCGTGGGACAATACCATATAGTTTTATCCTCTCACTCCACCGTACGTGCCGTTTAGCATACGGCAGTTCATTAAACATAAACAGTTTCAGGGGCTACTATGTCTTTTAGATATAGTAGCCCTTCTTTCTTTAAAAATGCATTGTGGAACGTTTTCAGTAAGATTGGACTATGAACTGTTTTACGAGTATTCCACCAAATAATCAAGCTGGGAGTTCAGGTTTCAGAATGATACTGCCTGTTGTTTTTCGTGATTCCATATCCGCATGAGCTGCGGGTAGTCATTGAGCGCATCATGTGCAAATTTTATTTTTCTTTGCTTCAGCAGGTCTTTGTCTATATCAGGCATACCGGAAGGCCATCCATACAATACGGCACTTCCTCCATTAACCAGTGCTACAGATATCATTAATAAAATATTCGGGCCTTAGTCTAATTAATTGATTCATCCACGGCTATATTAAAATATTTAATAATTCTTCTAATTTTGCCCTGCCTATATCCTGTAAACAACATTTAAACTATGAAACAGTTAGTAATCATTCTATTATTATTCTGTGCCTGCTCAACTTCCGAACACAAAGAGAACTTTCTGCTCCATATTAAAAACGACTGGAAAGAGGACCAACTAAGAGGAAGACCCAAACAAGTCATCGAGAATGAATATAAAAACGGAAAATGGACGAGTATCCTCACCTGTGAATACAACGAAATGGGATTCCTTACCCGGAAAGATAGAATTAGGATCCAGTCAAACGGTGACATTGACACTTTCCTTTGTAAGTATGAGTATGATACGATAAATGGGATCAAAACCATTAATGAAACCTTTAACGGAAATCTACAAACACCAAATCAATTCTTTTATAATGCCAAAGGACTTTTAGTACGTGATACTTCATTTGAAAGGAGCAACAGATACCGCTATGATACCCTCGACAGGCTTGTAGAAGAAATCTTCAATTCCATGGGCATAGACGTTAATAAAACCGTCTATGATTATTATGCGGATGGGAAGATTAAAAAAGGAGAATATAACCTGGGCGAGGATGGCTTTAAAAAGAAATCAGAATCCATTACCACAGACAGTACTGCGATTTACCTATTCTTTCATAAAGGAGATACCATTCAAAAGCGATTCGAACAAAAGGATAAACTCGGTAATACAATCTTTCTCACTAACGACATTGTTTGGGGTTGCCAGACGACGTCTGCCTATGTGAAATACTATTACGATGCTAATAATGACCTCGTGAAGGAAGAACATGTTTATTTATACGATGAACCGAAAATTGTTCTTCATGATTACCACAATGATAAAGCCGGTAACTGGTTGACGAAAGATGATGATGATAAAACGAAACTGATAAGAACAATTACCTATTGGGAGTAACTTTTCTACTATCTATTAGAAAACAAAGCCTGTTAGAGTCAAAATCATTAAAGACAAGACCGGGCAAAACGGTCTCAAACAGAGAAGCCTTCAGATATGATCTGAAAACTTCAATTATTTAGCGGAGAGAAGGGACAACTTTCGAACCAGTTTGTTGTAGATTTATTGAAAATCAGTTCTTTCCTAAATGGATCACAACGACATGACAAATTATAGAACTTTATTACAAGGTGGTGTAATAGGACTTCCTACAGCATGTTGATCCATTTGTTGAAAATCCGGAATTTCAGTAACTTAATATGGCAAAGAAGTAAGTTTTTATGCCTCGTCAAAAAAGTGGTTACCCTCATCTATCAGGGAGAATGGGGAATGATATTTACTACTACCGGAAAGACAGAAAAAACCGGAAGCAATACTTTATCCGCCAGGCTCCCGAAATGGTGACGCAAACATCCGCCACAAAAACGGCCTCCGCAGATTTTGGTACTGCCAGTAAAAGCAGCAGGCAAATTCGCAGTGCTCTTAAGGAATACACCCGGCTTTGTTATGATAACAGGCTTCATTCCCGTTTGAATAAAAAGATGGCAGAGATCTTACGTGCCGATGTAAATCACCCTTCCGGTCAGCGGGTTTTCATGGCAAACAATCTGCAATCCCTGCAGCATTTCCAGTTCAATGGTGCCGCCAACATTCAGCAACTTTCAAAAAGCACCCCTGTAATTGAAAAAAATGATAGTGGTGATATCAGTATCTCATTGCCCGGTACTTTCAGCAAAAGCAGTCATGTATTACGTAACACAACGCATATAACCATAAAGGCAATAGCCCTCTCAGTTAATTTCGCAAAGGGAACTACCCGTCAACTGGAAAGTAATACCGCTGTGATCAAACGTGGGGAGAAATTCACTCCTGTTACGCTGAATGTTAACCGCAGAGACCCTACACTGATCATACTGGAAATACAATCTTTTTATGAGGTGAATGGTCAGCTGCATGCATCTCAAAACAAGAAAGGGTGTGCGCTGGATGTAATTGCCGTATTAGCACCGGTGGAACCACCCAAAGAACAGAAAAAGAGGTACCGGAATAAAGCGCCCCACTTCTGGATGCCATATGTTGCTCCTGCAAGACCTGCTTTGATAATAATACCTGTTCACTGTAATTCCCTGCCGGCGGGATAGTATAACCCCATTTTGCTCAATAAAAAAATAGACCCTTATGTGATCGAAGTATGCTTCTATTGGTTTTGCTATGTCTGTTACCAACTTTTACCGCTTAAAACAGGTACAGGTACAGTAAATTGACAATGATTTTTATCTTTATACCCTGAAAAGATCTCATCATAGTTGCTTATTAACAGCAATACCTCTCTTACTCTTCAACTCCGGTACAGGTCCAACCTAATGCCATGGATAAAGCATGGATAAAGCTACTATAGCAGTATGTTACAATAGCTTTAACTAAGGAAGCAAAAGCGACACTGACGGGCATGGTGCGTTCTCACGATTTTACGGCATACATTCAAAAAATTGGAAACATTGCTCGTAACAACCTGGCCCAACCAGCCTGCGCTAGCGCAGGCTTTCTTGTTTTTTAGCGGGCGAAGAGGGCCAAGTTTCGAACCTGTTTAAGACGAATTTGGAACAAATTTGCCAATTTGAGAGTAGCTTATGAGCACACTTATTTAATAGATCATTACCTCCTGAAATACGTTTAATTAAAAAAAATTATATATAACTGTTGCCTTTATTTTATGTAATTGGCTCTTGTAAAGAGCATCTAGAAATAATATAATATTTTGCAAATCAGCCAGGTTAACAAATCCTCTTTCTCTGAAAGATTTCTCTATATCATCGGCATTGATATATGATCCTGTTGTTACAAACTTCCGAATTTCCTTGATTATAGTACTCTTTCCCGAGCCATTAGAGCCGGCAAAAACGCGCATTCTTTTTCTAACGGGGCTTGACATGCAGAACCGTTCCTTTCGTTAACAAAATTCTTCTCTGGACTGCAACTCTCCTTTCTATTGGGGCAACTCTTATAACAGTTCCATCAACATATTTCTTTACGATCCAACCATCTTCGGTTACTGTTACAGGAATATTCATTGCTTTATTCTCATTAATAGCATTGACAGCAGCGTTTTTTGCAATATTGGCCAGAAAACTCCGGTCATTCCTATCTTCTACCTCACTCAAGGTTGCATACTTCCTCCCCCCATGTACTGGTATTGCAACCTTAACTTTTTTGCTATTAAAAGACTGATTCCTTATTGCTGCCCTTCTTTTTGGATTTGGCATATTACAATGATTTATGAACTATTGACATTATTGAAATTACAATTTTGTAGCCAGATATAGCACATGTCAAACAGTTACTATTAGATCTTTCATACCTGAGCACGATTTAATGTTAACAAACAATCAGGTTTAACAAAACAAAAATGGGAAGAATCAGCATTATCAAGCTAAATTCTTCCCATTTAATTTCTGCGGGGTGTGAGGGACAACTTTCGAACCAGTTTATGGATGATTTATCTCATATTCACATATTCCTTAGTAAAATTAATTATTAAAATTGCTGTTCGCGATTGTACCGTATTCGTTTGTTGTGCTATTGGTTAAATTATAAACGAAGGTAAAAATTACCCTCGCTCATCTATCGAGGGCGAAAAATCAATGTAATCGCCCTCGTTGTTCAAGTAAGCAATTATCATGATTCATACCGCAATAACAAAATTGCGCTATGCCTAACTCAAATGGATTGATGAAAACCATCAAGTAGAAAAAATATGCCAAAGTTTGAACTGAATTACAGATAACCAATTTGATATTCAGTATTTTATGAAATAGTTTTTCCTGTGGTTAGATTTGTTAATCATCTTGCAATGCAATAATTTCATATCGGGTAAGTATAAGTCTTGAAACTCCTCCATTTAATAGTTTAATGAAAAGTGATAGTATGTGTGAGTATTGTTTGGATAAACATATACTCATTTTATTCTCATGATCGAAAAACTCATGTGAGGAGTAGAATTAAAACATGAGGAATGAATAGTTGGAAAGATACCGCAATACAATTATTAAGTAAAAGCTTAAAACCGATTCCGATAGAATTAAATGAGCTTGATTGGAAAACTGATATTTCAGATAATGGTAATCGGCTTGCACAACATATTTCAGCCTTTGCTAATTATCCGGGAGGCGGATTTCTTGCGTTTGGTATTGACAACAACGGTCAGTCTGTTAATTTGCGCAAGGAAACGATGGACATTATCATTCAAAAAATTGGAAACATTGCTCGTAACAACCTGGCCCAACCAATAGGTATAGACCATATAGTAACATGCTACGATGAAATTCCGGTGTTATTTGTTCATATACCAGAGTATCAGGATAAGCCTGTTCATATACGAGGCAAGGATATATATGAAAGCTATAAACGTTCGGCAGGTCAAACGGTAAAACTTTCTCGACAAGAAGTTAAACATCTAATTGCCGCTTCTACTGGATTGGAATATGAAAACAACATTGCTGCATCTCATATTCATAGCGATGAAGTATTGAGGATGCTGGATTACGACCGGTATTTCACGCTGCTTGATAAACGATTACCAGATACTAAGCAAGGCATTCTCGAATCATTAACTGATGATGGATTGCTTAAAAAAGCAGGAGTTAATTGGGATATTACTAACCTGGGCGCCATTCTCTTTGCAAAAGATTTAAATGTCTTTAAATCTTTGCAGCGGAAAATTGTTCGGGTAATTATATACAAGGATAACAGTCGTGTAAATGCTATCAAAGAGGAGGGGATTTTAAAGGGATATGCTACTGGATTTGAAGGTATGATTAGTTATATTATGGATCAATTACCTACAAATGAAGTAATAGAAGCGGCTTTGCGGCAGCGATTGAAAATATATCCTGACATAGCTATTCGGGAGTTTGTAGCAAATGCAATTATTCACCAGGAATTATCTATTACCGGCGCAGGTGTAATGGTTGAAGTATTTAAGGACAGAATTGAAATAACCAATCCAGGTACACCATTAGTAGATACCAACCGGTTTATTGATTCTGCTCCAAAGTCAAGAAACGAGACACTTGCATCACTTATGCGTCGCCTGAATATCTGTGAGGAACGAGGTAGCGGTGTGGATAGAGCAATTGAGGTAATTGAAGAATTTCAACTTCCAGCACCTAAATTTATCAGAGGAGATGAGTATACACGGGTCATTATATATGCACCTTTACCTTTAACAAAAATGAATAATGAAGACAGGATTAGAGCTTGTTATCAACATACCTGTTTGCATTATGTCAACAATGAAGCAGTGAATAATCAGTCGGTACGAAAGAGATTCAATATTAATAAAAACAATGTATCGTTTGCTTCTAAAATTATTGCTGATACAATTGATGCAGGTTTTATTAAACCGTCTGATCCAGACAATATATCAAAAAAGTTCGCCTCATATATTCCTTACTGGGCTTGAGCTTATTTCATTGGAATATCCTAATTTGACCTTTACAAACACAATTGATTGATATTTAGTTAGTTACTATTTCATTGGGAAATCCTAAAATACATAGCTAATGGAGAGAAAGTAAAGAATATTGCTATGAAGAGATAAGTAAAAAGAAGTATTTCGAACTTGCAAATAGTTGATAATTAACCAACAATAAAATACAAGCAAAAAAGCCCTTAAATCCAAGGACTTAAAGGCTTTTAATATCTGCGGGCTGCGAGGGACAATTATCGAACCAATTTGCCCGGGATTTGGACCGGATATATCAGTTAGCAAAGGGGATAGTATAGCGAATCGCAGGATGACGGCACTTTTCTATTCTATGTTACTCTTACAGGCTTTAACCGCTATGTAACAATCAGCAGCCCAAACCTGGCAGCCAATAGCTTTAGTGTTTCCGGAGGAAGTTTTGGGATTAGCCTTGCTCCTTCAAGTGTGACAACGCTTGTTTCGAAGTAAGAAGGATACCTGAATTAAAAGCCTTGTGATGAAAATCAGAGGGCTTTTATTATTTTGCACACCATGAGAAAACCTTTACTTTTCCTGTTTATTGTTCTCGCTAATATGGTAAATGCACAGCCTAATAAAGCTTACCAGAATAACCGGAAAACGTATAATCTGAAGGGCAATGTAAGATCTATTCTAGAATTTAACTACAAGCAATACGTTCCTGATTCCGAACTAACTTACTATGTTACAAAGCGATATTATAAATTTAATGCCGCAGGTAATTGTACTGAGTTAACCACTTTCCTCGAGCATGAAAGCTTTCAGGGCAGGAATGTATACCAATATGATGAAGCTGGTAACAATACTGAAATAATTGCCTATAATGAAGATAGCACCCTGGATTACAAAGTTACTTATGTGTTCGACGAACAGGGCAACATGATTGACTTTTCTAATTACGGTAGCTCCGGGAACCTGAAATACAGGGACCAACGTACCTATGGCCCAGGCCTTAGTTTTGTTAAAAGTCGGGTTGGTTTGACGCCTCCCGGCTCAACCTCTACCTACAGGTATACATACGATTCGCGGGGCCGGCGCACCTCGGAGAACTATTACAACGATGATGAAACAAAACTTAAAAGAAGGACAGAGTGGCTGTACAGTGGAGATACTACAAGAGAAACAGAATATAACCGGTTCGGTGAGCTCTCAGGAACGAGGCTGAGTGTATATGACAAAAACAACCGCTTGATTGAATCTAAAATAAATGCCGGTTACGAGAACATGAGGGAGATCCTCTATAAATATGATACTTTCGGAAATGAACTTGAATGTATAGTAAAAGATAGTGCAGGAGTAGATATGAAGAGATCATACCAGTGTGAATATAAGTATGACAAAACCGGTAATTGGATCAAGAGGATCACTTATAAAGCAGATGGGACATTAAAATCGTCAATAGAGAGAAAGATCGGCTACTATTTAGATTGATCTCTTCAAAATGAAGGCATTGACGTTAATTTCAATATAAACAGTAGAAGTGCCATCCTCAAATACAAAAAGCCTCCAAATCTTTCGACTTGGAGGCTTAAAGCTTGCGGGCTGTAGGTTACAACTTTCGAACCGGTTTACAGGAGATCTTAGTAATATTGTAGATTCCTATAATGAGTATTTGACAAAGATTCAAACGTTATTGTGAAAAGATTTTTATGTCGGTGATGGGGATCAAGTTCGAACAAAATGGCTATTTCAAAGAAAGATTTACTAAAGATCATAACTCCGCTGGATGATTTAAACCTAACCAGGATCGTATTTGTGCTACCCGGTTAAAACCCACCGAATTTCCCACCTTCCGTTTATGGGGTTTACTCGAGTCCTTTGTGGATTGGTTACAGAAATGGTTCAAATGTTTCGAGATTTGGTTACAGCCATTGGAAATTTCAGGACGTGCAACAGAATGGCATTCATCAATCAAGAATATTTACGTTTGGCAATCAAAATTATTATGTAGATTATAGTCAGTTTAACCAAGGGCCATACAGCCATTCCGGATATTACAATCCGTATTCTTTATTCTAATACTCAACTTATTTGAAGTAATGAAAATTGCAGTAGTTATAATAGTATTGAACTTGTTTTTTGCATGCTCATACAAACCAATATCTAAAGATATAAGAGAACGGTTTACCAATAAGCTCGAAGGGAAAAACACAAACATTAGAAGCCTCTTAAATATTGATGGTTATTACCAATTTTGGGAGCGAGGAGAATTTTTGAAGAATAATAGAACTGGGAAATTGGATAGCTTTTTTGTGCAGATGCTTTTTTATGAAGATGGTTCGTTTGTATATAGCTTCTTCTTTCGTCAGCCTTTTCCACCTGATGTTGATAGTTGTTTAATGGCCATTGCAAGAAATGGTATCGGAGATGAATTTTACATCGGTTCATATTGGGGAGCTTATAAGATTGACGGAGACACGATTGTAGCTCAGTATATAAATAACGTTTCACGTAGTTATCTTGCTCCTTGGTTTGGCGGGGAATTTTGGCTTAAGGTGATTAAATATAATGAGATTAAAATAGTTCACATGGCAGACCTGAAGAAGATGACTGATCAGGACATTAGATTAAATAAAGAAATGGTGGTATCGAAATTTACCAACGGGAAATTTCATCCATTAGATACAATACCTCCGCCCCACGGTTGGGTAAAAAAAGAGCGATGGATCTGGCGAAATGAGGCAGATTGGAAAAAATATGTTGAGAAATTGGTTAAATTGTCTTCTCGCAAGTCCAATTAATTGAATGTTTCCTGCTTCCTGTTTCTTTAATGCAGTTACAATCTGCTGTTCTGTGAATCTTATAGGGAAGCCGACAACAGGAAAGATCGAAAAAATAGACCGGCTCTTTTATAAATCGCGGTTTGTACTTCCGGATAGTGCATTTAAAGGGGAAATTTCATTTTTGAGCTGATCGCAAACCTATGGGCAACAAACTCTAATGAAAAAAGGACAAACCATCTTTCGATAATTTGTCCTTTCCAGCTTGCGGAGAGAGAGGGATTCGAACCCTCGGTACAGTTTAACCCGTACGACGGTTTAGCAAACCGTTCCTTTCGGCCACTCAGGCATCTCTCCCCGTCCCTTTCGGGGTTGCAAAAATAGTAATTATTTGGAATTATCCAAAAGCAATTTCATGTATTTAAAAATCCTTCGAAATCAATTAACCTAATTTACCTGTAATGAGAGCATTTAACAATGTTCTAACTACCCCCTGTTTACACCAAAGACTACAGACATCAAAACGGGACCATCCCTTATATAACCATAACAGGACAATACAGAACGAATATACTGTAAATGAAGTTGTTATATCCCTTATAAATACTGCAGATCGATTACCGCGAGAAGAATAACACATGAAAAAAAATTAATCCTGATAAAATCCCGCCTATAACCTCTATAATAATACATTCATACAGCCCCGGAAATTTATATAACACATAATTCTTATGAATATGCGTAATCATAAGAATAAGTGACTAAATTTGCGCTCTAACTTTCGATTTTAAAGTCAAAGCAATATGCGCACTGTTACATTAAAAAGGGTTGTGGTTACCGGGCTTGGGGCCTTAACGCCTATCGGAAATGATGTAAACACTTTCTGGAATAATCTGAAGACAGGCACCAGTGGTGCCGGCCCAATTACTCGTTTCGATATCACGGAATTTAAAACCAAGTTTGCCTGCGAGCTGAAGGGTTTTGATATAGAAAAATTCATGGAAAAGAAAGAAGCCCGTAAAATGGACATGTTCACCCAATATGCAATGGTGGCTGCTCAGGAGGCTGTGGAAAATGCAGGACTACACCTGGAAGGTGTGGATAAAACCATGGTAGGCGTTATCTGGGCTTCCGGTAACGGCGGTATGCAAACCTTCGAAGATCAGATCATCGAGTTTGCAAATGCCAACTTCGTTCCTAAATTCAATCCTTTCTTTATTCCCAAACTGATTTCCGATATCGCCGCAGGACAGATATCAATGAAATACGGTTTCATGGGGGTTAACTATTGTACCGTATCTGCATGCGCTTCCTCCAGTAGCGCCCTGGTAGATGCTTTTAACTTTATCCGCCTGGGTAAAGCCAATGCTATCGTAGCCGGTGGCTCCGAGGCTCCTATCACCCGTGCAGGTATCGCAGGTTTCAATGCTCTCAAAGCATTATCTACCCGCAATGATGATCCTACCAAAGCTTCCCGTCCTTTCGACATATCCCGTGATGGTTTCGTAATGGGCGAAGGCGCTGGCGCTATCATCCTGGAAGAATACGAACATGCCGTGAAAAGAGGTGCTACCATCTATGCAGAAATGGTGGGTGGTGCTATGACCGCTGATGCTTACCACCTCACCGCTACTCATCCGGAAGGCCTCGGCGCCCGCCTTGGTATGCAGAGAGCTCTGGAAGATGCAGAACTGAAGCCTGAAAATGTTGACTATATCAACGCCCACGCTACATCTACCCCACTGGGTGATGTAAGCGAACTGAAAGGTATCACCGGCGTATTCGGCGATTATGTAACCGAAGTCAACATCAGTGCTACTAAATCCATGACAGGTCACCTGCTCGGTGCTGCTGGTGCTATAGAAGCTATTACCTGTATCAAAGCTACCCAGCATGATATCATCCCTCCAACCATCAACACCGGTGCACTGGGAGAAGGTATACCTACAAATCTGAACCTGACACTCGGTAAGGCTCAGGAACGTACTGTAAACGTAGCAATGAGTAACACCTTTGGCTTCGGTGGTCACAATGCTATCGTAATATTCAAGAAATTTCAGGCTTAATAGAAGTTGATAATATATCTGAAAGCGGATCACTGGAGTGATCCGCTTTTTTATTACTAACTGATGATCAGGTATTTTAAGTATTAAACGCAATACTCTTCACTAAAAATTTTAGTACTCGCCAATTATGGTGTAGTTTAGTAGTCTAAATTAGTCCGTGTTATACTCCTGATATACACGGCTTTTTACTACTAATATGGCAAAGAAGAAAGAGAATGTAACTACGCCGGAAGCTGCGCAGATACCGGCAGATGATCATATAGAAGTGTTTGGCGCCCGGGTACATAACCTTAAGAACCTGGATCTGCAGTTACCTAAAAATAAATTGGTTGTCATTACCGGCATCAGCGGAAGCGGTAAATCATCACTGGCTTTCGATACCATTTATGCAGAAGGACAAAGACGCTATATGGAAAGCTTTTCTGCATATGCCCGCCAGTTTATCGGCGACATGGAGCGACCTGATGTTGACAAGATCACTGGCCTGTCACCAGTTATTTCCATCGAGCAGAAAACAACCAACAAAAATCCCCGCTCTACTGTAGGTACCATCACGGAAATATATGATTTCCTCCGCCTGCTATATGCACGCGTGGGTCAGGCATATTCCTACAATACCAATAAACGCATGACCCGCTTCTCTGAAGAAGAGATCCTGGACCACGTGTTTAAAAACTTCCCGAAAAAGAAACTGGTGATTCTCGCTCCACTCATCCGTGGACGTAAAGGCCACTACCGGGAACTATTCGAGCAACTCCGTAAACAGGGCTACCTGAAAGTAAGAGTGAACGGCGAAATTATCGACCTGAAAGAACGCATGCAGGTAGACCGCTACAAAATCCATGATATAGAACTGGTGGTAGACAGAATACAAGTACTGGATGATGCGCGGACAAGGATCAGCCAGAGTGTTCAGAAAGCACTGCAGATGGGGAAAGGACTGCTCTTTATCATGGATAATGATACCAACAAGATAAGTCAGTACAGTAAACAACTGATGTGCGAGGATACCGGTATCTCTTATGAGGAACCATCTCCCAACACCTTCTCATTCAACTCTCCCTATGGTGCCTGCCCCCGCTGTAAAGGGCTGGGTACCATTTACCAGATAGATATGGAGGAAGTAATCCCCGATTATTCCCGCTCTATCAATGAAGGTGGCCTGGCTCCCCTGGGCGAAGCCCGCGATACCTTCACTTTTAAACAGGTACAGCTACTGGCTAAGAAATACAAATTCTCCCTCACAGCTCCACTTTCAGACATTCCGCAGAAGTCCTTAAACCTGCTGCTGTTTGGTGATGAAAACGGGAAACTGGAAATGGATATGGCCTTCGAAGAAAACGGAGAGCCAACCTATTCTACAGAATACGAAGGGGTAATCAATACTGTTCGCCGCTTTTTTAATGATACATCTTCAGAGGCTGTACGTAACTGGGCAGAAGGCTTCATGAAATTGAATACCTGCCCGGAATGTAATGGTACCCGTCTTAAAAAAGAAAGCCTCTATTTTAAGGTGGATGAAAAAAATATCGCTGAACTGGGAGGAATGGATCTGGATAAACTCCTTGCCTGGTTTAAAGATGTTGAAAAACGACTGGATAAAAAACAGAATACCATCGCTAAAGATATTCTGAAAGAGATCCGCGAACGACTGGGCTTCCTGCTTAATGTTGGATTGAACTACCTCACCCTTTACCGTGCTACCCGCTCCCTGAGCGGTGGGGAAAGCCAGCGGATCCGCCTGGCTACACAGATAGGCTCCCAACTGATGGGAATCACCTACATCCTGGATGAGCCAAGCATCGGACTCCATCAGCGCGATAATATGCAGCTGATTGAGGCTCTCCGTAATTTGAAAGAAATGGGCAATACCGTGATAGTAGTGGAACATGATAAAGATATCATGCTGCATGCAGACCATCTGGTAGATGTAGGCCCCGGTGCAGGCGTACATGGCGGACAAATCATTGCTCAAGGTACTCCGGCACAAATCCTCAAGCTGAAAACACCAACTGCGGGATACCTGAATGGCTCACTCGTAACCCCTGTGCCGGCAGAAAGACGCAAAGGCAACGGGAAATTCCTGGAGCTGAAAGGAGCTACTGGCAACAACCTGAAAAATGTGAACGTGAAACTCCCGCTGGGAACTTTCATCTGCGTTACAGGCGTTTCAGGTAGCGGAAAGTCCACCCTGATCAATGAAACACTGTACCCCATTCTTAGCAAACATGCTTATGATTCCAAAATGGTACCGATGCCCTACAAAAGCATCAAAGGCCTGGAAAATTTAGATAAGGTAATTGAGATAGATCAGTCACCAATCGGCCGTACTCCCCGTAGTAACCCGGCTACCTACTGCGGATTCTTTACAGATATCCGTACCCTCTTTTCCCAGATACCGGAAGCCAAAATAAGAGGTTATGCTGCAGGACGTTTCTCCTTCAACGTGAAAAGTGGCCGCTGTGAAGTATGTGAAGGTGGTGGTATGCGGGTGATTGAAATGAACTTCCTCCCGGATGTATACGTGAAATGCGAAAAATGTAATGGACGACGTTATAACAGGGAAACTCTGGAGATTCGCTACAAAGGCAAATCCATATCCGATGTACTGGATATGACCGTTGATGATGCTGTGGAATTCTTCCAACCGGTAAATTATATCTACCGGAAAGTGAAAACCCTGCAGGATGTTGGACTGGGATATATTACCCTGGGACAATCAGCCGTGACCCTCTCCGGTGGTGAGGCACAACGTGTGAAACTGGCTACAGAACTATCAAAGAAGGATACCGGTAAAACGATCTATATATTGGATGAACCTACTACCGGTTTACACTTCCAGGATATCCAGCTGCTCCTGAACGTACTGAATAAACTGGTAGATCGCGGAAATACAGTCCTGGTGATAGAACATAACCTGGATGTGATCAAAATGGCAGACCATATTATTGATCTCGGACCAGAAGGCGGTGGTGGTGGCGGTACCATCCTTTGCAGCGGCACACCAGAAGAGGTAAGCGAATGCAAGGATAGTCATACTGCACGATTCCTGAAAAAAGAACTGGAATCTTAATATTTTAGCCGGGCCTGTATCAGAAATCAGATACAGGCTCGTTTAATTTGGGGATCTGATGGGAGCCATAATACACCCCCGGTTATATCAAAAATATAGTACAAGGAGTTACTCACATCTTGTTTGATTACCTTTGCCCGGAAAACGGACCATCCGATGCCCGTAAATGATTAATATTCAAGCATGAAATATATTTCCGGAATCATTGCAATACTACTGCTGTCAGTGTTTGCAGCCTGTGAAGATGAAACTAAAACCTGCGACCAGACGCTCATCGCGGATCTGGGGATCAACTTTAAAAAGGATACCCTTGATGGCTTCCTTGTTAAAGATACCGCCTGGCCCAAAGTGACACTGATGGCGCTGAATAAAGATACCATACTCAGTAATGCACTCCGGTCAAGCGTATTTGTATCATTGTCACCACTGTCAGATACCTCCAGTTTTTATCTCAAACTGGATTCTACTAAAGTCGCAGATACCCTTACATTCCTTTATACCAGGAAACCGAATTTTGTATCGGCTGGTTGTGGTTTCGCTACATTTTTCACACTGGATACAGTAATATCCACACATCATACCATCGACTCCATCCATATTAACAACAAGGAAGTAAACAGTTCGAATGATACGCACCTTTCTCTATTCTTTATCTTTCCTTATTAGTCTGTCGGCTATTACCACACAGGCACAGGTAAAAGACAGCATCCGTAAACCGGCTGCTGATACTATTGCCCGTAAGGTTGCACCTGCAAGAGATACCACCCATAAACTGGTCGCTAAACCACTGCCTGTAAAAGACAGTAGTTATACTACTACCAGCGGAGGATTGCGTATAGGACTGGATATCAGCCGCTTCGCGTTAAAATTCTTCCAGCCATACAGAACAGATATTACAATACAGGCAGATGCCCAACTGAATAAAAGACTGTTTGCTGCACTGGAAACCGGCTTTAACAGAACCTCCCACAGCGATACCAACTACACCTATAAAGGTAGCGGCGCATTTGTAACCGTTGGTGTGGATTACGACTTCCTCAAAAAAAGAGAAGCTGGCGAAAAGAATATGGTATACGGTGGGATCCGTTATGGCTTTGCCCATAACACCTACGAAGTGCCGGCTTATAATATCCACAGTTCTTATTGGGATAGTAACTTAAATGGAACTTATCCTAAAACAAGCGTCTCTGCTCATTGGATAGAACTGGTGTTTGGACTAAGAGTGGAAGTATTGAAGAATTTTTTCCTGGGATGGGGTGTCAGGGAGAAGATTATGGTTAGCAACAGCGCGAGCAAGGAATTCCCGCCAATAGTAATACCCGGCTTCGGGAGTGGGACCAAAAAGTCGCAATTTGACATGACATATACCGTCTCATATTATTTCCCGCTATATAAAATTAAAATACCTGTACCTAAAGGGCCGGCTAAAAAGTAAAACAAAGGAATCTCTGAAAGAGGGAGCACCTTTCCCCCCTCTGCCAGATCTATCTATTTTAGATACAGAGTAGTTGGATTGCAGCCCGTATTTCTCATACAGAGTCCCGGATCATTTCAATATGCGGGATATTGTCTTCCAGATACATCTCACTGCTTTGTATAAAACCCAGCGATGAATAGAATTTCTGCAGATATTGCTGGGCTCCGATCTTAATCGGAACTTTTCCAAACCGTGCTTCCAGCATCCTGATAGACTGCTCCATCAGCTCTCTTCCAGCTCCCGTGCCACGTACCTTCTTCGACGTTACTACCCTGCCTATAGAAGCCATATCAAACTTAATACCCGGTTCGAATAACCGGGTATACGCTACCAGCTCCTGTTCTTCATCATATCCCAGCACATGTATTCCCTTTTGATCTGCATTATCCATATCCAGGAAAACACAAGCCTGCTCTACAACAAATACCTCACTGCGCAAGCGCAGCAATGCATACAATTCACCTGTAGTCAGTTCTTCAAACGTTTTAACAATCCACTGCATAATTTATAGTATGAATCCACGCAATTAATAATAATTTAGCGACAATATTTGTAACAATAGTCGGGACTTAGCAAAATTAGAGAAACTGATCATGATTACCCATGCCGTTACCTTCCTCTCATTAGAACATATTACTGTCCGCTACCTGGATAAAACATTATTTTCCGGTCTGGACTGGTCAGTTAATACCGGAGAACATTGGGCCATTACTGGTCCGGGGGGATCGGGAAAAACAGCCCTGCTCAATACTATCACCGGTAAGTTCAATGTAATCAACGGAGGTATTCATCATCATTATTACGATGCTTACCGTCAGCATCATAATATAACAGATCCTTACTTCAGCTATCGTGATGTAATAGCACAGGTAGGGCATCACCATACTTTTAAGAACAGATCTAATACCACTACCGATTTCTACTATCAGCAGCGCTTTAACAGCATGGATTCCTCTGATGCACCCACTGTACGGGAATACCTGTATGGTGAAACAACTGCTACCCCGGAAGATACGCCGCTATTACAACCACTGCATATTACACCACTGCTGGATAAAGAACTGATTAAGCTATCCAATGGTGAAACCCGTCGTGTAATGATTGCAAAAGCGCTCTTGCAAAAGCCATTATTGCTGATGCTCGATAATCCCTTTTCCGGTCTGGATATACAGGCCCGTAAAGATTTCAGCGAAATGGTGAATAAGATCATTGCCAATGGCACCACCGTTATATTAGTGACTTCTCCTACCGAAATCCCGGAAAATATCACCCACGTACTTACCCTGGATGCCGGCCGGATAACAGGAAAGTACACACGGGAAGAATATCTGAAACTGCCTGTACCGGCAATCGTTACCCAAAACGCTCATATAGATGAAGAAAAGCTGAGAGCGCTGGTAAAACCTGTGGTCCCCCAGTTCGATACTATCATCCGTATGGAACATGTTAAAGTCCAGTATGGTGAACATTTGATATTGGATGATGTTAACTGGATAGTGAAACCCAATGAAAAATGGGCATTACTGGGTCATAACGGGGCCGGAAAATCTACCCTGCTAAGTCTTATTACCGGCGATAATCCACAGGCATATGCAAACCAGCTGTTCCTGTTTGACCGCAAAAGAGGTAGTGGGGAAAGCATCTGGGATATCAAACGGAAAATAGGATTTGTGTCTCCGGAGCTACACCAGTATTTCCAGGCAGGCAGCAATTGCCTCCAGGTAGTGGTGTCTGGATTCTATGATATTATTGGCAGTAACCGTGCCGGTACTCCGGAACAACTGCAGCATGCTGCCAGTTGGATGGATATCCTGGGCATTGCTGACCATATGAAACAGCCTTTTAAGGGTGTACCCGAAAGCGTACAACGCCTTACCCTGCTGGCCCGCGCGCTGGTAAAAGAACCACCCCTGCTCATCTTTGATGAACCCTGTCAGGGACTGGACGCTCAACAGAAGGAACATTTTAAACAAGTTATTGATACACTGTGCAGCATAATGGACCTGACCCTTATTTTCGTAACACACTACCAGGAAGAAATTCCTTCTGCCGTTACTAAAATCCTTAAACTGGAAAAGGGAAAGTCTATACATTAGGATTTTACTGTATTTAAGCTACCTTTATTCTTTCTAAACAGCATTCAAGAAACCTCATGCATCCCAAAAGAATTGTCATTTTCGCCGGTTGTCTGTTATTAATGTCGTGGATTACGGCATGCAGACATACCAAAAAAGTTATGAACCCGGGTCTGGCCAAATACATAGAAGCCTATACTGCCGGCGTTATTTCCAAACAGAGTACTATCCGTGTACAACTGACCGGGAACGCGAATGTTACTCATACACAGAACGAACCTGTTGATGAGAACATTTTTGATTTTAGCCCGGACATTAAAGGGAAAGCATACTGGATAGATGCTACTACCATAGAGTTTCGTCCCGATGCCAACCTGACACCGGAAAAAACCTATACAGCTACCTTCCGGTTAGGCAAAGTCATGAAAGTAGAAGACGACCTCAAAGAGTTCGACTTCGAATTCAAAGTGATGAAGCCTGCTTATGCTCTGGAAGATAATGGACTCAAATCAGCAGGCAATACCTCGCTGAATAAAATGGTCCTTTCCGGAGAGATTACGACTGCCGACATAGAAGATCCTCAACTGATTGAAAAAGTGCTGACTGCTTCTTACGAAGGAAAGTCAATGCCCATCACATGGCAGCATAATGCAGCAGACAGAACGTCCAAATTCACCATCGATAACCTGATACGGGGAAACAGCGCCCGTTCACTGGAACTAAGCTGGGATGGCAAACCGTTAAAAGTAGATCTGGCCGGCAAGAAAACAATAGAAGTTCCTGCTATCTCAGAGTTCAAAGTACTTAACATAGTGCCTGTTTCCGATCCTGAACAATACCTCCTGGTACAGTTCTCCGATCCCATAAGCATGGCACAGAACCTGGATGGTCTTATCGGCATCAGCGGTATCAGTGATCTTCGTTATATCATAGAAGGTAGTGAAGTAAAAGTGTTTGCGCCCACCCGTCTGCTGGGTAATTATACCATAGTGGTAAATGAAGGGGTTATCAATATCTATGATAAACGCCTGGATGATACCTTCTCCGGCAACGTTAATTTCGAAAACACCCTGCCTGCTGTCAGCATTCCTGGTAAAGGAGTGATCTTACCGGAAAGCAATAAGCTGGTAATGCCTTTCGAAGCCGTGAATCTGAATGCAGTAGACGTTACTATCATCAAAATATACGAAAACAATATTCCACAATACCTGCAAAGCAATAACCTGGACGGTAGCCAGGAACTGCGTCGTGTAGGTAGACCTGTAGTGGAAAAAACGATCCGTCTGGATACCGATAAATCCCTGAACCTGCACAAAAACAACCGCTTCTTCCTCGACATGGATAAACTGTTGCGTACAGAACCAGGCGCTATTTATCGGGTAACCATCGGCTTCCGTAAATCATATTCCTTGCTCACCTGTGTGGCAAAAGATAAAGAAGAAACTTCCGGCAGCAGCGAGGGTGAAAGTGAAGATGAATACTATGAAGGAAGTTATTATGGTGATAAAATAGATGAAGACGATGGATTCTGGCAACGCTACGATAGCTACTATCCTTACGGCTATTCATGGGAGAGCCGCGACGATGCCTGCTCCAACTCTTACTATAATAAAGACAAATGGGCATCCCGCAACGTGATCGCTTCTAATATCGGCCTTACTGCCAAGCGTGGTAACGACAATAGCATGCTGATAGCAGTAACCGATATACGTGATACCAAACCATTAATGGGCGTGGAACTGGAACTGCTCGATTATCAGAACCAGGTAATCTACAAAACCAAAAGTGATGGTGATGGACTCGCTACTTTTGATCTGAAACGTAAACCTTATATCCTCATTGCTAAAAAAGATGATGAAAGAGGCTACCTCAAACTGGACGATGGTAACTCTTTGCCACTCGGCCGTTTTGATGTAAAAGGAGAAGAAGTACAGAACGGTATCAAAGGATTTTTATATGGTGAACGCGGCGTATGGCGCCCCGGTGATACCCTGTTCCTGACCTTCATTCTGGAAGATAAACAACAGAAATTACCGCCCAACCACCCTGTTACTCTGGAGCTCTACAATCCTAAAGGACAGTTATACAAACACGTAAACGCACTACAATCATTAAATGGTTTCTACAGCTTTACAACAACAACTTCCGCAGACGATCTGACAGGTAACTGGACCGCGAAAGTGAAAGTTGGTGGTGCTGTATTTACCAAAAACCTGCGCATAGAAACCGTTAAGCCAAACAGGCTGAAAGTGAAACTTGATTTCGGCACCCGCACCACTTTATCTAAGAGTGATGCTTCCGATGGTACATTGAGTGCACAATGGTTGTTTGGAGCTACCGCACAGAACCTGAAAGCAAAAGTAGATGTATCATTAAGTCAACAGACTACCAGCTTTCAAAAATTCAAAGAGTATCATTTCGATGATCCGATCACTCACTTCGAAGCAGAAGATAAAACCATCTTCGAAGGAAGTCTGGGAGATAATGGTACAGCTCCTGTAAAAGTGAATCTGCCATTAGATAAACTGGCACCGGGACAGCTTAAAGCAAACTTTGAGATCAAAGTATTTGAACCAGGTGGTGATTTCAGTATCGACCACTTCTCCATGCCGTACAATCCTTTTGCAACTTATGCAGGGATACGCATGCCGGAAGGCGACCGCATGACAGGTATGCTGCTTACAGATAAAGCTCATACTATCAGCATTGTGAACGTGGATGATAATGGAAACCTGGTACGTGGCAGCAGCGATGTACAGGTGGAATTGTATAAAATACGCTGGCGCTGGTGGTGGGATGATAATAGTGATAATGAATTCAGCAACTTCACACAGGATAGTTACAACCAACTGCTGAAGAAAGAAACCATCTCCCTGCAAAATGGTAAAGGTAGCTGGGATCTCCAGATCAATTCTCCTGATTGGGGAAGATACCTGGTACGGGTGAAAGACCTGAAAAGCGGTCATACCAGCGGTCAGTCTGTATATATAGATTACCCTGGATGGGCAGAGAGAGTGCAGAAAGAGAACCCTGCAGAAGCTGCAATGCTGGTATTTACATCAGATAAAACAAAGTACAATGTTGGTGAAGATGTGAAACTTACCATCCCAAGCAGTGAAGGTGGCCGCGGACTGATCAGCATTGAATCAGGTAGCAAAGTACTGAAGTCTTACTGGGTTAATACAAAGAAAGGGCAAACCACCTTCTCGTTCAAGGTAGAGAAGGAAATGGCTCCTAATATATACGTGAACGTGAGCCTGCTGCAACCACATGCTCAAACACTAAACGATCTGCCTATACGCATGTATGGCGTTATTCCAATTTCTATTGATGACGCTAATACTGTGCTGCAGCCGGTAATTTCCATGCAGGATAAACTGGAACCTGAACAGAATGCCAACATCACCATATCTGAGGCGAAAGGTAAATCCATGACCTACACCATCGCACTGGTGGATGAAGGCTTACTGGATCTAACCCGCTTTAAAACACCAGACCCTCATGGATCTTTCTATGCACGTGAAGCTCTTGGCGTAAAAACCTGGGATCTGTTCGATTTTGTAATCGGTGCATATGGTGGAGATATGGAACGTATCTTAAGTATCGGAGGTGATGAAGGACTAAACAGAAATGCAAGTACCGCTAAAGCCAACCGCTTTAAGCCTGTAGTACTTTTCATGGGACCATTCTATCTGAAAAGCGGACAGAAACAAACACACCAGTTCAAACTGCCTCCTTACATCGGCTCCGTAAAAGCGATGGTAGTGGCAGGTCAGGATGGTGCATACGGTTCGGCTGAGAAAGCAGTGGCTGTAAAAAAACCTCTGATGCTGCTCACCACACTACCACGTGTATTAGGTCCGTCAGAAACAATACAAATGCCGGTGACCGTATTCGGACTGGAAAACAATATCAAATCTGCCAGAGTAACACTAAGCACCAACGCACTGCTTGAAGTAGTGGGAGAAAACACAAAAACCGTTACCTTCTCCCAACCGGGCGAACAGATCGTATACTTCGATGTACGGGTAAAACCACAAGTGGGTGTGGCTAAAGTGAAAGTTACCGCTACCAGTGGTGCGGCAAAAGCAGAAGAACAAACTGAACTGGAAGTACGTAATCCTAACCCGGTAATCACCACCGTACAGGAAGCTACATTACAGGCTGGCCAAAGCTGGAGCGCTGGTTACAAACCTGCCGGTATGGCGGGAACAAACAAAGGAGTACTGGAAGTTTCCAGCATCCCTGCCATGAATCTTGCCAAACGCCTGAACTACCTGATAGAATATCCGCATGGCTGTGTGGAGCAAACCACTTCCAGCGTATTCCCTCAGTTAGCACTAAACCAGCTGGCAGATCTTAAAGAAAGCGAACTCGCAAACATAGACCGTAACATCAAAGCGGGAATCAACCGCTTAAAAGGATTCCAGACTTCCGACGGCGGCTTAAGCTACTGGCCGGGAGAAGGACAGGCGGACGAATGGGGTACCAACTACGCAGGCCACTTCCTCCTGGAAGCGCAGGCGAAAGGATATGTACTACCTGCCGGCATGCTGGACCAATGGAAGAAATATCAGCGTAACAAAGCTACTACCTGGGCGCCTTCTACTACTAACTTTTATGGTGGCGACCTTACACAGGCTTATCGCGTGTACTTGCTGGCACTGGCTAAAGTACCGGAACTAGGAGCTATGAACCGTCTGAAAGAATTCAAATATCTTTCTGAAGCTGCGAAATGGCGACTGGCATCTGCCTATAAATTATCCGGTCAGCCGGAGGTTGCTAATAGCCTGGTAAAAGGCTTAAATGCAGATATCAAACCTTACAAACAACTGAGCGGTACATTCGGCTCAGACTTGCGCGATAAGGCGATGATCCTTGAAACAGTTACTTTGCTGGGGCTGCGCAGCCGCGCCGATGAACTGGTTAAACAGATTGCGGCAAACCTTGCACAGGAAAACTGGTACAGCACACAAACCACAGCTTATGCACTGATTGCTATTGCTAAATACTGCGGTAATAATAAAAACGGTAAGCTGAACTTCAGCTATACATTAAATGGTAAAAGCAGTACTGTTAGTAACAATGCTTACGTAACACAGATCCCTGTTAGTGCAGAAGGCACTATCAGCATCCAGAACAAAGGACAGAATGTATTGTATACACGCCTGATATTACAGGGACGTCCGGATGCAGGCCAGGAGCCAAATATCCCGAACAATCCTGAGGTACTGGATATACAGGTACGATACAGTACCCGTGATGGTAAACAACTGGATCCTGCTACTATGCGCCAGGGATCGGATTTCATGGCGACAGTTACTATCCACAACCCGGGTAAGCGCGGTTATTATGAACAGATGGCTCTCTCGCAGATCTTCCCGAGCGGATGGGAAATTATCAATACCCGCCTGATGGGTAATGATAGTACCTTCCAAACCTCTCCATTAACGTATATTGATGTACGTGATGACAGAGTATATACTTACTTTAATATCGAAGAAAATAAAACACGGACCTATAATGTGCTGCTGAATGCGGCTTATCTGGGTCGTTATTATCTGCCAGCCGTTAGCTGTGAAGCAATGTATGATAATACCATACAGGCATTCCTTCCAGGCAAATGGATTGAAGTAGTGAAATAATATTCTAAATGCCCTGTATGTTATTCATACAGGGCATTTTTTTTATGGATTGTATTTGGTCAGTAAATACTATCCTGACATTCCTTCCAGATAAGTGAATTGAAATTGTGAAATAATATGTGGTTACGATTTAAAAAATGGATTTATAATAAAAAGTGGTGGCTGTCAGCCGCCACTTTTTTACTATTACTGTATATTTTCTGCATTCCTTCCCGCCTCTTTACCACCCCTACTTCTTTCGTAATAGAAGACAGTAACGGTGAGCTTTTAAATGCCACCATAGCTACTGATGGTCAATGGAGGTTTCCCATAGACAAACCCGTTCCGGATAAGTTTGCAAAATGCATTGTTGCCTACGAAGACAAACGTTTTTATTATCACTGGGGAGTAGATCTGCTGGCACTCAGCAGGGCATTACGACAAAACTTCCGTCAACATAAAGTAATTAGTGGAGGCAGTACACTCACCATGCAGGTGATTCGCCTTTCGCGCAATAAGCCCCGTACTATCTGGCAAAAACTGATAGAAGCTGTAATGGCTACCCGGCTGGAATTCACCAACTCCAAGAAAACTATTTTATCACTCTATGCAGGGAATGCGCCCTTCGGCGGTAACGTAGTAGGACTGGAAGCTGCTGCATGGCGGTATTACGGACGTGGTGCTACACAACTATCCTGGGGAGAAACCGCCGCACTCGCAGTATTACCCAATAGTCCCGCATTGGTACACCCTGGCCGCAACAGGCAAACGCTGCTGACTAAACGCAATCAGCTGCTCAACAGGTTATGGCATACAAACGTGATCGATAGCATTACCTGTCAGCTGTCAAAGCTTGAACCGTTGCCCGATCAGCCAAAGGCATTACCACAGGACGCTCCGCATTTACTCGACCGTTTCCGGCGTGATTACAAACAAGGTAGCACCCGCATTAAAACCACCTTGGATGCTGCACTACAAAGAAATGTAACCAACATAGTAGAACGCTATCATAATATCTACAAATCCAATGGCATCAACAATGCAGCGGCCATCGTACTGGATGTAGAAACTGGTAACGCATTAGCATACGTAGGTAATATCTATCACCCGGAGAACCCGGAAATGGAAAGCCATGTAGATGTGATCCAGGCCCCCCGCAGTCCGGGCAGTACTTTGAAACCTGTATTATATGCAGCAATGCTCAATGATGGAATGCTGCTACCTCATATGCTCGTAGCGGATATCCCTACACAAATAGCAGGGTACAGTCCGCAGAACTTCGACCTGGGTTATGATGGAGCAGTGGCAGCCAGCAGAGCTTTGTCGCGGTCATTGAATATTCCGGCAGTCCGCATGCTTCAACAATACCGTTACGAACGCTTCCATGCACTGCTGAAAAAAATGGGCATCACCACCCTCAATCAACCAGCGGACCACTACGGTCTTTCGATGATACTCGGCGGTGGGGAAACCACCCTCTGGGAAATGACAGGCATGTACGCCAGCATGGCTCGTACATTATTACACCTGGATCAATACAAAGGCAAATACGACCTTGATGATATTCATCCGCCTAACTACCAGGAAGGGCTGAAGCGCATATCTAAATATACTCCCAGCCCTTACGGCGTACTGGATGCAGGTGCTATCTGGTACACATTCCAGGCAATGGAAGAAGTAATGCGCCCCGGCGAAGAACTGTTATGGCAGCAATTCTCTTCCACCCAGCGTATCGCATGGAAAACAGGCACCAGCTTTGGCTTCCGCGACGGATGGGCCATAGGGGTAACACCGCAATACGTAGTAGGTATCTGGGTAGGTAATGCTGACGGAGAAGGCCGTCCCGGCCTCGTAGGTGTGTCTACCGCAGCGCCGGTACTCTTTGATGTATTCAGGTTATTACATACAGAAGGCTGGTTCAACACTCCTTACAACAAGTTGCGAAAAGTGGAAGTATGCCGGCAAAGCGGCTACAGAGCCAGCGATATCTGCCCTGATAAAGATTCCCTCTGGGTACCGGTGAATGGCTTGCGTAGTGGCTTGTGTCCTTATCATCAGCTGGTACATCTTGATCATACGGGTCAGTGGAGAGTAACGGCTAACTGTGAAGCACCTTCGCAGATGCAACATGTACCGTGGTTTGTATTACCACCTGCTATGGAATTTTACTATCGCTCCAAGCATAACTACCAACCCTTACCCCCATATAAACAGGAATGCCTTGCTACACTGAATCAGGACAAAGCACCAATGGAGATCATCTATCCGCGGCCTGGTGCACGTATCTATGTTCCTGTAGAAATTGACGGTTCACTTGGGGAAGCAATCTTCACAGCAACACACCGGAATACTAACGCTAAAATCTTCTGGCATCTGGACAATACGTATATCGGTACCACAACAGAATTTCACCAGATGGCATTACATCCCGCAGCAGGTAAACATACTATTACACTGGTAGATGAGCAAGGAGAGGAAGTACAGGTAGCATTTGAGATTTTGCAGAAGAAAGAGAATAATCAATAAATACACTTGTCCGCTATTGATAAAGGGAATACACCATATCTATTGTGATGGTGCGGGATTGCTATTGGTCATAAATACACCTTATCTGCCGTGATAATCAGGTGAAGTATAATCAGGGAATTAATCTTATTCTTATTCCAAAGTTAAATTAATAAACTAAACAGGCAGATGCAGTGTATTTATGACCAATAGCAATCAAGGCATACATAAATTCAATACCCATACTTCTCCTTCCACAATGCTTTCAGATACTTCCTCAACTCATCCTCCCGTGGGTTCCTGCCGGGATCATACAATTTGGCCCCTCTGATTTCATCAGGTAAGTATTCCTGTGCAGAGAAGTTATTCTCATGATCATGGGAATATTCATATCCTTTGTTATACCCCATCTCCTTCATCATTTTCGTAGGAGCATTACGTATATGCATCGGTACGGAAAGATCTCCTGTCTTAGACACAACAGACATCGCATTATTGATGGCCATATACGATGCATTACTCTTCGGAGAAGAAGCTAAATAAGTGGTACACTGAGAAAGTATGATACGAGCTTCAGGATAACCAATCATAGTTACTGCCTGAAAGGCACTCGTAGCTAATAACAACGCATTAGGGTTCGCATTCCCGATATCTTCGGATGCTAAAATAACAAGCCTGCGGGCAATGAACTTCACATCTTCCCCTCCTTCTATCATTCGCGCTAAATAATACACAGCAGCATTAGGATCACTCCCCCGCACGGATTTTATAAACGCCGAAATAATATCATAATGCTGTTCGCCCGACTTATCATAAATAGCCACCCGTTGCTGTGCAATATCCATTACCTTCTGGTCGGTCACTACTATAGGATACTCCTGCAGGGTATTAGCCACCAGTTCAAAAAGGTTCAGCAGTTTACGGGCATCTCCTCCGGAAATATTAAATAACGCAGTGGTTTCTTTAAGTTCTATTTTCTTGCTCCCCAGCCATTCATCCTTTTCCATTGCCTGGTGAAGCAATAGTAACAACTCGGGTTCTCCCAATGGTTTTAATACGTATACCTGGCTACGGGATAACAATGCTGCATTCACTTCAAAAGAAGGATTTTCTGTAGTAGCACCTATCAGGGTAATGATTCCCTTTTCCACAGCCCCTAAAAGAGCATCCTGTTGCGATTTATTAAACCGGTGGATCTCATCTATGAACAATACCGCATGCCCCTGTCTACGGGCCACTTCTATCACTTCCCGAACTTCCTTAACACCGGCAGAGATAGCGCTCAACGTGTAAAAAGGCACGTCCAGGGTATGTGCAATAATATTAGCAATCGTGGTTTTTCCTACACCAGGAGGTCCCCACAGGATCATAGAGGGGATCTTTCCCTGCTGTATCGCAGTGCGCAGAATACTATCCTTGCCGGTGAGATGTTCCTGTCCCACCAGCTCATCCAATGTGTCCGGTCTTAACCGCTCTGCTAATGGTTCCATTATTAAAATTTAACTTTCAGTATTAATATCAATGTCTGTTGTATTCTCCCTGTCTTTCCATTGTTTCAGGAAGTTGAATGACAACAGGATGTTTGCCACGATAATCACACCAAAGAAGCCCAGGAAGGCCATAATAGCATTCATCATGCTGTTAATCATACCAGGAGTTACCTGTTGCTGCTGATCTTCCGGTAATTGTTTCAGCTGTTTTGCCATCTCTGCCATTACCATGTCATGATTAGACACGAATACGATACAGCTAACAAGAAGGATCCCGGCATAAATGAGTGCCACTCCGCCCATGATGTAAATACCGCCCGGCGTACTTTCCTTCAGAGACATAGACTTATCAAGCAGACTCTTTTGCAGGTATAATGAGAGGATGGCGTGAATGAAAACCGCACCTAATAAAACTAAGAATATCAACACCTGTACAGCTCCACTCAGTAATGTCATTAATAACATCATCAAAAAGAAACCTGAAAAAAACAAGTTGATACTGGTAAGCGCTCTGAATATTTTAAAGCTAAAGGTCATGCAATTTCCGTTTTAACGACTACAAACCTACTAAACAGTAGGCAAATCACCCACTGTCGGCCCCTGCAAAACGCCGTTTGTCAAAAACCCTTTCCTGTAAACGCCGCGGATGCACTGTTTTAGCTATCTTTAAAATCTAAACCTGTTTATTTTATGAAGAGCATTCACGCTTTACAACTACCGTTGTTGGCTGCCGTAACCCTTATGGCTGCCTGCAACAACAACAGCACCACGCAGCAGGCAGGGGCGGATTCGACCAAAGTTCCGGCCTTTGAAGTAAGTTCAATAGATTCAACAGTTAAACCCTGTGATGACTTTGACGGATTTGTTAATGGCAACTGGAAGAAGAATAACCCCATTCCTTCTACAGAAAGCCGTTGGGGCGCATTTAATGTACTGGACAAACAAAACAAGGAAGTTCGCCTGAAAGGCATCATCCTCTCCCTGGCAGAACAAAAAGACCTGAAGAAAGGCACTGAAGAACAGCAAATCTCTGACTTCTACCGTTCTTTCCTGGACACAGCTACCATCGAGAAGCTGGGTATTACACCATTACAGCCTTACCTGGATAAGATTAATGGTATCCAGTCACTGGCAGACTGGGCCAAAGTTTCCGGCGATCTGCAAAACATCGGGATATCCGCTCCTTTTGGCTTTGGTGTAGATGCCGATGCCCGCAACAGTAAAATGAATGCGGTGTATGAAGGCCAGGATGGCCTTAGTCTTGGCGAAAAAAGCTACTACGAAAGACAAGACTCCAGCACAGTGAATGTACGGAGCGAATTTGTGACTCACGTAAATAAACAATTCAACCAGGCAGGATTTAAAGATGCCGATCCTGGTAAAACGATCCTTGATTTTGAAACCAAACTGGCTAAGATCCAGCTATCTAATGTACAGCTGCGCGACCCGGTTAAAACTTACAACAAGGCCCCCTTCAGTGAACTGAAAAAACTGGCACCAGCCGTTGACTGGGATGCTTTTGCAGACATCCAGGGGATCAAACCTGATACACTGATCATTCAGGATAAGGCTTACCTGCAAGGCGCATCCGCCCTGTTAAAAAGTACTCCGCTCGAAACATTGAAAACCTGGCTGCGTTGGCAAACCCTTTCTCACTTTGCCAGCTACCTGCCTAAACCAATAGACAACGAGAACTTCCATTTCTTTGCGACCGTAATGCGTGGCACAAAGGCTCAGAAACCACGTCTCGAACGCGCTATCCGTGCTACTGATGGTACAATGGGTATGCCTCTGGGAAAACTCTTTGTAAAGAAATATTTCCCTGAAAGTTCCAAACAGAAAGTATCTGAGATGATCGAAAACGTACGCACCGTTTACGGAGAAAGAGTAGATGCTCTTACCTGGATGGGCGATTCCACTAAAAAGATGGCCCATAAAAAACTGGCGTCCTTCACCTACAAGATCGGTTATCCTGATAAATGGAAAGACTATTCTACCATCGACATAAAACCAGCTACGCTGATAGAAAACATCGTTTCTGCCAGCCATTTCTCTCATAAAGAAGCTCTGGATAAAATCGGCAAACCGGTCGATAAAACAGAATGGGGTATGACTCCTCAAACAGTAAATGCTTACTACAATCCGCTGAATAATGAAGTGGTATTCCCTGCTGGTATCCTGCAACCCCCTTTCTTCAATGCTAATGCAGATGACGCAATCAACTACGGTGGTATCATTGCTGTAATAGGTCATGAATTCACCCACGGTTTTGACGATCAGGGCTCTCAATTCGATGCAGATGGTAACCTGAAGAACTGGTGGACTGACAAAGACCGTAAAAACTTTATGGCCCTGTCTAATAAATATGTTCGGTATTTTGACGGTATCGAAGTATTGCCAGGCTTCCACATTAATGGTGCACTTACCATCGGTGAAAACACAGCCGATCTGGGAGGTCTTACATTGGCTTACTATGCACTGGCAAAATCTCTGAAAGGTAAACCTGAACCAGCACTTATTGATGGATATAACTGGAAACAACGTTTCTTCCTGGGCTGGGCACAGGTATGGCATGGCAACAGCACAGAGGCTGCACTTCGGAACCAGGTACAGACCGATCCTCACTCGCCGGCAAGAGACCGTATTAATGGTCCGCTGCCTCACCTGAAAGAATTTGCTGATGCATGGGCAGGTACTCCAGGTAATAAAATGGTACTTCCAGATAGTGCCCGTGTAGTGATCTGGTAAGGATAGGAGTTATTGGATAATATATATACAAAGAGCTTGTTTTCCATGTTGGAACACAAAGCCCGGAATTAAAGTATTTAAGCTGGTCATTTTTGACCAGCTTTTATTTTTCCCTATAAAAACAATCTTCTCTAAGTACAAATTGCCTTGAAAGTTGCACTATAGTCATTTAGGACAGTTAGTAGTGCGTTGCACTTTACACTGCTGTTAGGCAGGGGTTAAGATGGGGTTAGTTTGACTCGAGTCAAACTAACCCCATCTTAACCCCTGCCTAACACCTACTAAACCCCTATCAAACCTGGAACTTGTCCCGCCCCCTCCCCGAAGACACTGGAAATTTGTACTAGTCATGAATAGTTATACACTTTATGACAGAAAAGATCTGCCCCAAAGCTTACTATAGGAAAAGATGATAAATGAAGGGGAGGAGAATTGCTTAAACAACTATCTCCATAAGGCGCCAAAAATAAAAGCGCCTGTATCATAGCACGATACAGGCGCTTTTATTTAAAATATATTGATCACTTACTCAGGTTCCATACTTTCAGTGAATCAAGTTGTACATTCCCTCCTTCTGCAAAAACGGCTAACCCTGTAGCCTCTTTTTCAGGGAATAATAAGGTAGTAAACACTGTCTCTCCACCATTTACAAATACTTCAAGGGAAGATTTATCAAACAAAATCTGTAACCTTACCTTATCGCTTGATCTTACCGGCAACGATATAGTATCTCCCTTACCTTTCTCTCTGATAAATAATTCATTACGCTGTATATCATATCCTACTGTCACTTCATTTCCATTCTTGTCCTGTGCTACTTTAAATCCAAAGCTCTGCGCTGTACCAGGGGTAAATGTGGCGTCTATCCAATTAGTGTTCGTATTAAAACTTTTTGCAGTGCCTAAAGTTAACTCCTTGCTAATGGTGATATTCTTCTTTAGTAGTTTGTTCGCAGCAGGTAATTTGTCAAGACTCGCATATAATACCTCAGAAGGCTGCTGGTACAAACGAATCCCTTTTGGAGTTGATTTCAATAATAAGTCACGCGGAATGGACATCTGTCCACGCCAGGGGTATGTACCCGTTTCAAAAGGCATCAGCCAGCCTAGCATGGTTTGCCTGTTATCCGGAAGGTTGTTATAGGGAATAGCAGCATAGAACGTACGCCCATAATCCACAAATAACTGTTTATCAGCAGGATTATCATTCTTAAAGGTCTTACCATCGAAATCACCAACGAAATATTGCATTCCGGTAGCTGCATCCTGATTACCGGAAGAAACCATCAGCAACCACTTTTTCTTTGCAGGATCACCATCTACAAATATTGGTGTTAAAGAAGGACATTCCCATATTTTCCGGATATCTCCCTGATTACCAAATTCACTTAACAGCTCCCATTCCTTCAGGTTAGATGAGGTATAAAACTGCACTTTTCGTGCTTCCGGAACGGCGACTGTCATCAGCCATTTATGCTGCTCTTCCAGCCAGATAACACTGGGATCGCGAAAGTCCGGTCGGTGAATATCTATGACCGGGTTACCGGGGTAATTGGTGTAGGTAAGTCCGCCATCAGTACTATAAGCAATAAATTGTGATTCTTTCTGCTGCTTTGGCTGGTCTGCCGTATAGATGGCCACTATTGCATTTTTCCCAAAGTTGCTGGTATTCTGCTCATCCAATACTGCAGAGCCCGAAAAGATCCATGTGGTGGTATCCTTTTCTTCCTTTTCAGGGATGGCAATTGGTAAATGTTCCCAGTGCAGCAGATCCTTGCTGGTAGCATGCCCCCAGCTCATGTGTCCCCATTTGTTTTCATAAGGGTTATGCTGATAGTAGAGGTGATACACTCCGTTCAAATATATGAGCCCATTAGGATCGTTGGTCCAGTTCTTAGCTGGCGTGAAATGATACACTGGTCGCCATTGCGGAGTAGGAGCAGGCTGATCCTGAGCCTGTAATAAAACGGGCAGTATGCCTGTCAGTAAAATGGATAAAAGCTTTTTCTTCATAACAAGTTGAATTTATAGAATAATGTTACCAGCCGGTATTCTGTTTATATAATCCTTTACTAAAATTTATCTGGTTCAAAGGAACAGGCAGGTATTCATCTCTTCCCTTAGTAAATTTAGCATCTTCAAGATGCGCGCTTCGTGTTTTCTCTACCGTAAAATAAGCATTGAGATATTCTGCGGCAATGCCCCATCGTACAAGATCAAAGAAACGATAACCTTCCATTGCAAATTCCAGGCGACGTTCCCAGCGTAATGCCTGCCGGGCAAAATCCTGTGTCCAGGTACAGTTGATGCCTGGCTGATAAGTACTTATTTTATAGTTGGATGTAAAAGACCCGTCCGGTTGTTTCAATAAGCCGGTGCTGGCTGCTGCCCTTTCACGGATCCTGTTAATGAGCGGAAGCGCTTCATCCTGTCTTCCCAGTTCTATGAGACTTTCCGTTTTAAACAGCAGTACATCTGCAAAGCGGATAATGTCCCAGTTCTTTGAACTGGACATGAATGGCGGTACTTTCAGAAAGCTGGCATCATCAGGCAGTACGGCTTCTTTCAGACTTAAATAACCACCGTATACATCCGGTGCACGTGCCCATGAGCGTTTGTAGATAAATGTGGGATCGTATTTATATGGATGTTCCGGAATGGCCACAGTATGATCCAGACGCGGATCAAATGTATAGGTATGGAAATCACTCTCCGTATTTACATTCGTATCATTGAATGTGTTAAACTCGGGTAAACCATTATTATCTGTTTTAAATGCATTCACCAGGTTGTAGCTAGGTGAGTGAAAACCACAGCAGCCATAATCCCGGTTCATGGGATAATCCAACGCATGTCCATAGTCGAGGCGACCTTTAGGTGTACCATCGTTCTGGGAATACTGAATGGCAAAAACAGATTCTGTACTATTCTGATAGGCTGATAAAAAGTTATTTGCAAAGTCAGCATCCAGCTGGTATTTACCCGAATTGATCACCTCATCGCTCAGGGAATTCACCTGTTGCAGCAACGCGGCGTCAATGCTGACAACTGCATTGTTCTCATCCTGCTTATATGCCTGGTACAACAAGGTTTTAGCCAGGTAAGCCTTTGCCGCATATTTATTGGCTCTGCCTATTTCAGGTTGCGTTTCCGGCAAACTGTCAGCAGCAAAATGGAAATCATCTGCGATTTTTGTCCACAGTTCATCGTTAGTATAAGCCCTGTTGGAAACAGTATCATAACTTTCCTTTGCAATGTTCTCATCTATATAAGGCACATATTTGAACAGTACTTTCAACAGGAAATAATAATGCCCTCTGAGAAAATGCATTTCTGCCTGACGGGTTACTTTATTTGGATACACTTCCTTACTGATATTATTCAGGCGTGCCAACGCGTCATTCACACGACCGATGCACACATACAGGCGAAACCATACCAGGTCAGATGAACTGTTATCGATCCGGTTCAGTGAAAAGCTCTCATAGAAATGATATTCACTGATATCACCGGTACCATCCCCTCCCTTGTAAGCATCACCACTACGCAGATTACCATAGGGCCACATACTGGAATAAGGTGCTGTATAGTGATCATTACCTAAGGCAGCGTAAGCGGCTGTTGCCATTTTCTCTACATTCTCCGGTGTGTTAAGTGCATCGCCGGAAATAACTGCCTGTGGTGTCTGATCCAGGAACTTGCTGCAGGCTCCCAGCAGCAGGCAGCAAAATATGAGTATATATATAACGTGTTTCATTGTTGTAATATTAACTGGTTCTTAGAAGGACAGGTTTAATCCAATAGTACCTATAACCGGTATGGGATAGGCATTATTAGGATTCTCCGGATCTGTAGCGGTGAAAGATTTACTCTTCAATGTAAGCAGGTTGCTCCCCTGTATATACACCCTTGCTGTTTGCAGTTTCTTGCTGAACACATGCTGGAAATTATATCCCAGTTGCAGGTTCCTGAGTTTCAGATAAGAACCTGATTCCAGAAAATAGGTAGATGTCCTGTTCTCGTTATTACGGTCTACCAGTGTTAAAGCAGGAATAGAAGAATTTGGATTTTCTGCCGTCCATGCATCCAGCGTACGTGCACCCCAGTTAGTACCTGTCCATATAGAAGAAAAGTCTGTATACGTCTTATAGGTATTGTATACCTGTATACCCTGTACCCCTTGCAGGAAGAAGGTAAGATCGAAATGTTTGTATTCAACCGATATATTCAGTCCATAGATAAAATCAGGATCTCCCTTACCAATATAATCACGGTCCTTGTCATCAATTACATTATCGTCGTTAAGATCTTTATAGCGGATACGGCCAAGTCCTTTGCCAAGCTGGGTAGCATAATCATCTACCTCTTTCTGTGTACGGAAAAGGCCATCTGCTACATAACCGAATGTTGAATTAACAGAGCGACCCAGGATGTTTTTATCCTGTCCATTGCCAGGATAAGATGTAAGTACCTCCGGAGGAAGTTTAGTGATCTTATTACGATAGGTAGCCACATTGCCCGTAACAGTCAATGACAGATCCGGCGTGATCTTACCATTGTAAGACAATAATACTTCGATACCCTTGTTCTGCATGGATGCACCATTCACGAACTTTGTTCCGCCTTCCCCGATCACTGCCAGGTAAGCAGGACTGATCAGTATGTCTGAAGTCTTCTTGATAAAATAATCTACAGAGCCGGACAGGTGATTGTCGAATAATCCGAAATCCATCCCGAAGTTTGATTCATCCGTGCTTTCCCATTTCAGGGAAGAGTTCCCCTGTTGTATAAGTGTATAACCGGAAGAAAGCTGACCAGTGCCTGCGCCACTCAGATCATAGGCACTACCGCTGTCAAAATCCCATGTAGGATCTATACCATAAATAGCGGAGTATAAAGTATAAGTAGCATTATTGGCAATTTCCTGGTTACCATTCTTGCCCCAACCATAGCGCAATTTCAGATCAGATACAAAAGGCAGATTTGATTTGATGAATGACTCTTCACTCAGGCGCCAACCAAGTGAAAAAGCCGGGAACATCCCAAACCGGTTATCCTTACCAAAACGGGAAGAACCATCCCGGCGCAATGTAACAGATGCGAGGTATTTATTATCGTAGGAATAATTGACTTTACCGAAATAAGATAATAAAGTATAACCACTACCGGTACCACTATTATCCTTATTCGAAGATCCTGCATTCAGGTAAGCATAATCAATATTCTCCAGTGCATATCCTTGTCTGCTGGCAGTAAAATTCTGCGCCATATATTTAATCTGTTCCTCACCCAACAGGAAATCAAACTTACTTTTTCTCATTGCTAAATTATAGGTAAGCGTATTCTGCCACACCCAGTTACCATTATAGTCCTGAGATGTCTGGGAATAATTGGTATTATCAGACAGGAAACCGGAAGTATAAGATTTCCGTAATGTGCGCTGATAAGTACCATTGTAATCTATACCGTAACTGGTTTTTAAATGCAGTCCGGGAATCACTTCCAGATCAGCATATACATTACCAAATAATCGTGCAAAATTACTTTTATTCTGCGCATTGTCTTCAATAAGCCTTACAGGATTTTGCCTGTCCGTCATACCGGGTGCCGGCCCACCCCAGCCACCATCCACAGTATGCACGGGTACAACAGGTTGCTGTACCAGCGCTGCAAACAGAATATCACTTGCAGGCACCAACGCATCTTTAGTATAGGTAACAGAAAAATTCTCCCCTATCTTTAACCGGCCTTTGAAAAAGGAATAATCCGTATTAAAGCGGGCCGTGATCTTCTGCTGATTTGTTTCTTTTACTATGCCCTTATTGTTATATAATCCTAAAGAAAAAAAAGAATTACCCTTTTCACCACCATTTGCCAGAGAGATATTATATGCCTGCAACAGAGATGTTTGTGCTATTTCATCAAACCAATAAGTATCCGCAGGTTTCATCGTTTTGGCAGCATCAATATATTCCGGCAGTATTACTTTATTGAGCACCGGATTCGTATAATCACCATTCCAGTCGTATTGATAAATCTGGTTATTATCCGGATTGGCACCGTCATTTACAGCCGCACGCCAGTAGGCTTTTCCCCTCCCATCAGTATTCAATGTTTTTAATTTGGTATTGTAATATTGAAGAGAAGAAGAGGCGTCTACATTAATACGGCTATATCCACTCTTTGCTCTTTTGGTAGTAACGATGATCACCCCATTTGCTGCTCGTGAACCATAAATAGTAGCCGCAGAAGCATCTTTCAGCACCTGTATGGATTCAATATCATTCTGGTTCAGTTCCTGCAATCCTCTTTTCGTAGGGATCCCGTCAATCACATACAACGGATCATTGTTACCGAGGGTGCCAATTCCCCTGATCCTTACAGTAGCACTGCTATTAGGATTACCATCTGTAGTAATGAATACGCCGGGAACACGTCCCTGTAAAGCTTTTACCGGACTCCCCAATGGAATGTTTTTTATCTCATTCACATTTACAACTGCTACTGCCCCGGTAAGGTCGGCCTTCTTCTGCGTCTGATAACCTGTAACTATTAGCTGGTTCAATTCCGTTGCATTCTCTTCCATCCGGATAGATAATACGGTCCTATTATCTTCCACTTTTTGTGTGAAGGATTTCATTCCGATATAAGAGAAGGTAAGCACATCCCCCGGAGCGGCCGAAATGGTAAATTGCCCCGTGCCATTGGTAATAGTGTGATTGTTGCCTGCCTGTACCGTTACTCCCGGTAAAGGGGTTTTGTTCTGCTGACTGATAACTGTACCTGTAATTGTTTTTTGCTGTGCTGCTGCGAAGAAATTAAATAGCAGTAAAGGCAAGAGATAGAAGACATTTTTCATAACGTAGCTTTAAATTGAATGGAATATATACATGACACGCTTACTAAAAAACCGGTGCCATTGTCGTTATTTCGGCTATATCATACTCCGGGCAACCGCCTGACTTTGACGCTACCAGCGCCCCCAATGCATTGGCATATGCAAGACTGTATTCCGGTGTACATTGATTAATCTGACAGCTAAGAAATCCGGCAAGGAACGCATCCCCGCTGCCAATCGTATCAGCAACTTTAATGGATTGTCCGGCCTGATAATAAAACTGCTCCTGTATGTACCCCATACATCCCGCGCCACCTAATGTTACTATAATGGTTGTTACACTAAAGTGGTTAGCCAGAGCTATGATCCGTTCTTCATTGGTGGCATAATTGCCATACCAGGAACTGATCAGTTCCAGCTCGGCAATATTCAACTTCAGCAGGTCGCAACTCAGTATTAACCATTCAAGCACTTCCCTTGAATAATAAGGAGCACGCAGGTTAATATCCAATACCTTCCTGGCCCTGGATTGCAATGCTTTACTGAGTGCATTACGTGATACAACATTACGTGCCAGCAGTGTACCATACACCATATACTGCAGGTCATCATCGTGCAGCAGATTTTCAAGTGATGCATTCCAGGTAATGTGATCCCATGCTACCGGATGTACAATATCATATTGCATATCATTATGCTCATCCATCCGGGCATATACTTTACCCGTAGCATAAACAGGATCCTGCTGGATATAGTCTGTGATGAGTTGCTGCCGTTGCATGAGCTGAAGCAACCGTTGTCCGTGACTATCCAGCCCTACACTGGATACAACCGCTACTCGCTGTGACAGTTTTTGCAGGTGGTATGCTACATTCAGCGGAGCACCACCCGGCAGTTCCTTATCGGGTAGTACATCCCACAGTATTTCTCCCAGGCTTACAATGTTATGTTTTATCATAGCTGTGATTCTTTAATGCATGATCATGGTTACCTCAATCTGTTCAAGCGTTTTCCCTTTGGTTTCAGGCATCCAGCGCCATACAAAGAATAGCTGAAGCACCATCATTATGGTAAAGAACAGGAAGATATGCCCGCTCCCTATATGGCTGGCGAGGTAAGGAAATGTAAAAGCAATGATGGCTGCCATGATCCAATGCGTAAAACTACCCAGGGTTTGCCCTTTCGCACGTACCTGCGTAGGAAAGATCTCTGAAATAAATACCCAGATGACTGCTCCCTGTGAGAAGGCAAAAAAGGCGATGTAAAATAGCAGATAAGATACTACCGCAATACCGCCTGAATGCATGTAAAAAGAGATCGCTACCAGGCCCAGTGTGGCAATCAGGCCGATTGTACCTATAAACATCAGTTGCCGGCGACCTATTCTGTCAATGAAACGCATGGCCGTGAGGGTAAATATAAAGTTCACAATACCTATTCCCACAGTAGAAAGCCTTGAAGAATCAGCCTCTAACCCAGACATTTCAAAAATGCGGGGAGCATAATATATAATGGCATTAATACCTGATACCTGGTTGAAAATGGCAAATAATACGGCCAGCATAACGGGAGTACGATATCGCGCAGAAAACAGCCGCTCCTTTGGTACACCAGAGGCAGACTGCTGTTGTGATTGCCGGATAGTAAGGATATCTTCCCGGAAGCTGGTGGGATTAATAATCTGCAGGATAGCAGTGGCCGCCGCTTCTTTATTTTGCTGTAACAGTAACCAGCGCGGACTTTCTGGCACCCAGCGCAATAACACCAGGAATATGGCTGACGGTACTGCCTGAATGCCTAACATCAGCCGCCAGGAATTTTCACCGGTTTGCCCGATCAGATAATTAGAAAAGTAGGAGATCAATATTCCGAATACAACGTTGAACTGGAAAAGCCCTACCATACGCCCGCGGTAATGTGGAGGTGCAATCTCTGAAATGTAAACAGGAGCGGTGACAGAAGAAGCTCCCACACCCAGTCCGCCTATAAAGCGGCAGGCTAAAAAGAAATACCAGTTAGCCGCCATCCCCGTACCTAAGGCAGACAGCAAATAGATGATGGCAACTATTATAAGTGTCGTCTTACGCCCTAGTTTGTCTGATGGCAGACTACCACTCAAAGCACCAATCACCGTTCCTATCAATGCAATAGATATAGTGAACCCGTGTTGCATCTCTGTTAAATGCCAGTATTGTTGAATGGATTGCTCAGCTCCTGAGATAACCGCTGTATCAAAACCGAAGAGAAAACCACCTGTGGCTACCACATAAGCCCAGAAGAACACAATTTTGCTGTTCATAACGTAGAATCTGTTTGAGCTTCAAACCTATTACTTTCCCTAAAGGATGGATTGCTATATAGCACCTATTCCTTCTAAAATTGTATTCTCATATAAATCCCAACTAATAACCTTATTATCAATTTGTTGTAAATAATTTAAAATACATTATCAATAGATCATTTTCAATTTCGTATCATTGTTTTTCGAAAAAGGGACATTCCACCACTTTAAATTCCACCATATTGTCTGCTATATTTACCAAGTACACTTACATTTCCTGCCTATTTGCAATCTTATGTTGCCTGGGCTGCCGGCAAAAATCAACACCCAGATACCGTATTGGATTTTCGCAATGTACAGGCAATGATGACTGGCGCAGAAATATGCTGGTCGAAATGAAACGGGAGTTATTCTATCATCCCGAAATGCAGTTATTATATAAAGACGCTGAAGATGACAGCAAACGTCAGATTAACCAGATAAAGGAATTGCTGTCAGAGAAAATGGATATCCTGTTGGTCTCACCCAATGAGGCGACTCCCCTGGCACCGATTATTGCGGAAGTATATCGTAAAGGTATACCAGTGATTATACTGGACAGAAAAGCAGCCACAGATTCTTTTACGGCTTACATAGGAGGAGACAATTATAATATAGGTAAACTGGCAGCGGAATATATTGCCGGACAACTAGGAGGGAAAGGACGTATCATCGAGGTCACCGGACTACGTGGTTCATCTCCTACAATAGAAAGACACCAGGGATTCCATGATGCCCTCACCCAATACCCTGGATTACAGGTAATTACCAGCCTGGAAGGCAACTGGGGACCCAGACAAACCAGGGAAGCCGCTATCCGGAATCAAGCGGCCATCCGGCAAGCGGATGTCGTATTTGCCCAGAACGATGTGATGGCTTATGCCATGTATAATTATTGCCGGGAAGCCGGATTCCGGAATATCCGGTTTATAGGAGTAGACGCCAGCCCTTATCCTGACGCTGGCATCGACCTTGTTTCACGCAGCATACTGAGTGCATCCCTCTTATACCCCAGCGGTGGTAAGGAAGCCATCAGCATGGCTGCAGATATACTCGCCGGGAAAAAGGTACCCCGGAGTACTTTATTACAGACGGTCCTTATAGATAACAGTAATGTAAAACTGATGCGCCTCCAGATAGACAAAATCCAGGCTCAGCACCATGAACTGGAACAACAGCAATCACTCTTACAAGAACAACGCCGTCTCTATCAGGACCAGCAACACCTGCTCCGAATTGTAGTGACTACCCTGTGTATCGCTTTCCTACTGGGGATTGTACTGATCTTTATACTGAGAACTAACAGACGTATTAATCATCAGCTGAAACAACAGCGCGATGAAATAGTCCAGCAACGGGATCAGTTAGTTGAAATGACCGCCAAAGCGCAGAAAGCTACAGAAGCTAAATTTGACTTCTTCACAAACCTGTCCCATGAATTCCGTACGCCATTAACATTGATTCAGGCACCCCTGGAAAATCTTCTGGGAGAACGGCAACTCTCTTCTTCACAAAAGCAACAGCTTGAATTGATGCAGAGAAATGTGAGCCGTCTCATGCGACTGGTAAATCAATTGCTGGAATATCGCCGTATCGAAAGTGGCAAAATGCAGTTGAAGGTATCAGAAAGTGAACTGGCTGTATTTATGATTGACATCATAGAAGCCTTTAAAGGCTTCGCCGTAAAAAAACACATAGACCTTCGCCTGATCAGCCGGCAACCTGGTATCAAAGCATGGTTTGATCATCGCCTCTTTGACCGTGTACTCTATAATCTCCTTTCCAACGCCTTTAAGTTCACCTCAGATTATGGCAAAGTACATATCTACCTTGAAAAAGCGGAGAATGGTAGAGATGCCGTTATTATTATTGAAGATGATGGCATTGGAATGGATGAATCCACACTGGCACATGCTTTTGAACTATTTTACCAGAGCAGGGAAAGTGAACATAAAGGCACCGGCATTGGCCTGGCCCTTACCCGTGAGATTATTACGCTACACCATGGCTCCGTGAGTGTAAAAAGCCGTAAAGGTGCTGGTACAACCTTTACGATAACGATGCCTGGGTACAGCGATCCCTTTACCTCAGAAGAAATACTAAAGGAAACGGAATACGTGAATGTGATCAATCCACAGCAGAACCACTATATGGAGGAACTGGAAAATACCATACCACTGACACAACTGCCCGTTTCAGGTAAGGAACATCATTACTCTATACTGATCATAGAAGACCATCCGGATCTCAACAGCTTCCTGGCAGGTTTTTTGAATGAGCAGTACGAAGTATTCCATGCGGGCAATGGTACTGAAGGATTACAACTGGCTTTCCACCATATCCCGGATCTGATCCTTTGCGATATCATGATGGATGGTATTAACGGCATACAGGTGCTGAGTACCCTGAAAAAAGATATTCGCACTTCACATATTCCCATTATACTACTCAGTGCCAATAATAGTGAGGAACAACGGATAGAAGGCATGCACCATAATGCAGATGCCTATATCAGCAAACCCTTTAAACTAAAATACCTGCAGGAAACTATCTCCAGCATCCTGAGCAACCGGACGCTACTGAAAGAGCATTATATTGCTGAGCCGGAAATAAGGGTAAATACCAACAATTCCAATAAACAGGATCGAAAATTCGTTAATGATTTTACTGCAATTGTAGAAGAAAACCTGGGGAATGATGGCTTTAGCGTAGAAGATATCTGTCAGCAATTATCTATTTCCAAAGTACAGTTGTATCGTAAAGTAAAACAATTGCTGAACTGTAATGTCAATGATTATATACTGGATGTCAGAGTAAAAAAAGCAAGGTATTTACTCGTTAATTCCAGAATGGCTATTTCAGAGATTGCATTTACCTGCGGATTTTCATCACCCGCTTATTTTTCTACCGTGTTTAAGGCAAGAAGCCAGCAAACGCCCAAAGGATTCAGGGAACAGATTTATAAAAAAAATGAAGGTTGATCAGGTTGCCAAAGATTTTTATGCCGTAAATTTGAGAATTGTTCATTCAGGATAAAAATCAGACCATATGACTGGCTTTATTAAACAATACCGTACAGAAATACGTAATATACTTATCATTGCCCTGCTGGCCATAATTCTACCGTACCTGCCTAAAATGGCAGCAATGATGCTGACAGCCACAGGATTAATCATTTCTATGGCACTGCTGGCAGGCGTTGTAATCGGAATGTCTCTTAAAGTATACTTTCGCACCCTGGTAATGCGTATTAATAAAGATAATGAGGTTACTGCCTAAATTTTTTATCATGATGAAGATTATTTATTTCTGTCTGTTAACAGGATTAATGGCGGCCTGTAGTAATGCTCCTAAAAAAGCACCGGATGCTGAAACCGTAGCCGTAAAACCGGCAGAACAGACCCCGGCGCCAATCCAGGATCCATTAATAGCAGGCAAATTACCGGACCCGGTATGCCAAATGCCTTATGATACCATGTATCATGAATGGAGTGTATACAAAAAAGATACCCTTCATTTCTGCTCACCGACCTGTAAACGGGTGTTCGACAAGAATCCGGAGAAATACGCTTCCAAACTGGGACTGTAATAAAACTATTTTTAATATCATATTTATCCGGCTTTTGACGGAGCCGGATAAATATCTTCCCTGTTTCGTAGCAAAATATCCCGGTGCAACTTCTAAATATGCCTTCTTTTCGACGATTTCCCCCTTTTCGTCGCCGACCAGATGTAACATAATTGACAAATTCACGTCTAATTACAAACTCATTATGTATGAGATCTCTTTTTACCACCCTGCTACTACTTCTTTTCTTTTGTAGCTGTGAGAAGAATGATACAGAGGCCACCCCCTCTATTGATGTTACCGGTACATGGCAACTGGCAGCAACCATGCCATCAACGGATACTTTCTGGCAAGCCATTTCGGCTACAGATTCTGTATATTATATATTCGGGAATAATGGCCAGTTTGCATTTAACGCAAGCTCCTATCACCAAACCGGCACCTATAAGGTATTGGCAGATGGGGTTGGAGTAAAACTGATCGTTACTGGTACAGACTCTCTCTCCCAATATCTTCAGGTAGAAAAAGAAAGCGATTCTACTATAAGAGTTGATGACTGGCTGAAAGGGATCACTAAAGGTTATGCCAGCAAGCTTTTTAAGAAGATAGAATAGGCTCAGTCATAACCCTTCCTTAAAATATTCCCGTAAGTCCAAAAGTTAAAGTCGGCCCCACCTTGTCTCCCATAATAGCCAGGTAAAGTTCAATTGCTATTAATCATCAATACATTGCGTCTGCCATAATGGTTAGGTGAAGTTCAATTGCCATCAATTAGTCAATGAATACATCTTGTCTCCCATGATGGTGAGGTTTGATGGCTGTTGATCAATAAATACACCTTATCTGCCGTGATGCTTAGGTGAAGTTTAATAAAGATCTGATCTAAAAACCCTTATTCTAAAGCCCAATTAATAACCAAAACAGGCAGATGCAGTGTATTTATTGATTAACAGCTATCAAAAGAAACGTCCCGGGAGAATTCCCGGGACGGTCAATTAAAACAGCTTATGAAAATCTACGCTTACGTTCAAATATGATGTACTAAAGATAACCTCACTATATTACTTCACTGTTACCCTAGCATTATCAGCGTATTAACAATTATTCAGTTTTAGAAACTATATCTCAGACCCAACTGCATCTGATGTCTGCTTGCAAAGAAATCCTTTGAATACGGAGTACCGGGATTAGACCAGGTATACACCGGATAAGCAGTAGGTGTACCAGCAGTAGCAGTTGTTAAACCAACACTGGCTGTTGAGTTAAAGGTATTTGGAGAGAAGTATTGAATCCCCCAGTTCTTATTCAACAGGTTAGTAAGGTTCACTATATCATAAGTTAATGTGATAGTGTGTGTTGACTTGCTAACTTTTACATTGAAATCTTGTGTAAAGCGGAAATCTGCCTGTGTATTCCATGGAGTACGTCCACCATTACGTTCTGTGAACTGTCCCTTGCGGCTGTTCAGGTATTTATCTCCCTGGATATAAGAGAAGAATGCATCTGCCTGGCTCTGGTTAGCGGCGGTAAAGAACTGACGCGCTTCTGCCTGATCTTTAGGAATATAAGCAAGACTTACCTGCTGCGGTGTACCCTGTATAGTAGCATTTACGAAACCATATGTGAAAGGAACACCTGAAGAGGTATTAAAGAATAAAGAGAAGTTAGAAATGAACTTGCCATTGTGCAACCAGTCTACTTTATAGTTTGCAGTTACAACTATACGGTGACGGATATCAAAGTTAGAATAAGCCAGTGTAGGATTATTCGGATTTAATGCCTGGTTCAGCTGCCAGTTAGACTCCATAGAGTTACGGATACCATTGGTAATATCTTTAGACTGACCATAAGTATACGCTGCAGAAGCATTCAGACCAAATTTGAAGGTCTTGCTTGCCTGACCGGTAATTGCATAACGGTATCCATCTTTGGTATTAGATAACAGGTAAGCATTGGTGAATTTGGAATTGATCTTTGCACCACTATAGATAGGCTGTTGTTTCTGCGTATCATAAATGTTGTACGTAGGATTATCTACCAGGTTCACTTGCTGGAATTTCAGATCATAAATAGTTTTGGTATAAATACCTTCTACAGTGAAACGCCATTGGTTCGGAGTAGAATAATCAAGTGCCAGGCTGCTTCTCCACATCTGAGGCATCTTGAAGTTATTATCGATTAAGTCTACCTGAGTAGCACCGGTAGCATCATGTACGTCTACACCCTGTGCGGCAACAAACTGTGCAGCACCCTGGTCAGAAACCTTAACAGGATTAGAACCAACAGCAGGTGAATTTGCAGGAGTAGTGTTTTTGAATTTAGTATCATATGCACCAAAGCTATTACCATTGTTATAGTAAGCATAACCTAACCATGCAAATGGAATACGACCGGTGAACAATCCTGTACCACCACGCAGTACCAGACTCTGGTCACCATTGATATCATAGTTAAAACCAAGGCGCGGAGAGATCTGTATGTTGTTCAGATATTTGTTCCTGATATCTTTAGGCTTGGTATAAGTATAAGTGGTACCATAGTTTGCATCAACAACAGCATTCACTGTTTTGTCGCTCAACTGCTGCTTGTTTGGTAAGCTGGTATAATCAAAACGGATACCCGGAGTGATCTTGAAACGATCAGTAATCTGGATCTCATCCTGTCCATAAATACTGTACATGCCAATCTTGAATTTAGCAGGAGGATGAGACATGATATAATCACGACTGTTATCAGTATAATTAAAGTTACCACGAACGCGGCTTGGCTGATCTGCCAGGAACGCACCAACACTATCATAATCCACACGACCATTCCATGAGTTTACAAAACCATAAGTGATATTGTAGAATTCATTGTGCGTACCAATTGTAATATTATTTTTCCCTTTGAAGATGTTCACGTTATCAGTAAACTCAAATGTTTTCTGCTTCATATCAAAAACAGAAGCCTCACGATCTGTACCTAGGAATATAGTTCCACCGTTAGATTTAATCTGGATCTGTGCCAGGGAAGGATCAGACACAGGATTACGATAATCATGAATATCAGAATAACCAACAATCAGACTGTTTGAAAGCGTATTTGAAAACTGGCTTTTCAGTTCAGCTACTGTTGAGGTTTGATTATTCACCTGTTTGTAATCTATACCACCGAAACGGAAGTTCTGCTGATCACGCTCCAGGTTAGTAGCCTGTGAAGTGATGGTATTGTTACGGATAGACAACCGGTGTTTATCACTGATATTCCAGTCCAAACGGTTAAAGAACTTATTAGAATTGGAGTAGATGCTGGTATTACTATAAGTTCCCGGATCATATTTTCCGCTTTTGGTTACATCCAGATCCAGCATATGCTGCCTGATAGCCTGCGCCTGAGCCACTGTGATCAGTGGCATATCTGACGATCCTGCACCCAGGATTACCGGATCATTTCTGCGGGTGATCTCTGCGTTGGTGAAGAAGAACAATTTATCTTTAACGATAGGGAAACCTAAACGAACACCTGTCTGGTAATCATGAAAATCTGAAGGCAGTTTGGAACCGTCACCTGCATTGTTCTTTCCAATCAGGGAAGCATTACGGCCAAAACCATATACGGAACCATGCAATTCATTAGTACCGCTGCGGGTAACAGCATTGATACTACCTCCTAAAAAGTTACCAATCTTCACATCATAAGGAGCCAGGTACACCTGGATGTCCTGTACTGCATCCAGTGATACAGGGTTAGTACGGGTACTGCTTCCTGGCTGACCAGAACTGTTGCTCTGTCCACCCTGAGAAGGACTGAATCCAATTGCATCGTTATTGATAGCACCATCCAGCGTTACGTTATTGTAACGGTAGTTGGTACCAAGGAAGGAGTTGTTATTACTCTGCGGAGTAGCACGGGTAAAATCCTGGAAACTGCGGTTCAGGGAAGGCAGTGTTTTCAGTTGGTTCTGACCTACGCGGAAACCGCCGGCCTTACCAGTGTTATTACCTTTGATCACTACTTCACTTAACGCTTTTGATTCGTCACTCAGCTGGAAGTTAAAAGTAGTGCTACCTAATCCAAGGTTCACATCTATCCTTTCTTCTTTTTTATAGCCAATGAAAGTTACTGTAATTGTGTAAGGACCACCTGGATTCAGGTTGTTGATCAGATAACGGCCATCACCGTTTGTTTGTCCGCCATAACGGGTGCCGGTGCTTGTGTTTAAGGCGATTACTGTAACACCGGGAAGAATTTCTCCTTTAGCACTCACTACTTTCCCAGTCAACTGGGAAGAGGTGATCTGCGCTCTTAAGTTGGTTGTTGAAAGTACAAGGATACTTACAAATAACAGGAGTGAATAGTAAATCTTGTTCACGTCTTTTGAATTTTGACGCAAACCTATCCCTGCTACATTACGCCTATGTTAACACAATATTAAATTAATGTTAACACATAGGCGCACGTATCACTTTCAACGAATTACAAATTAATTCCTTGAACATATGAGGCAACTTTTTGTTCAGATCTGAACTTCTCAGTACAGAATCTGCGTAGGCATTCCTACTTTCTAAAGGAAAGTATTGGCATGGCATACAGACAAAAACATTACCGGATTGGTAAAGATGCGGGAGAAAAAGATCCAGGTTCGCTTATAGGTATCCATATTCTTTTCGCAGAAATCAAAAATAACGTGTGTGTGTTAAGAGAGTGTTACCCCAATATTAACTTTATTAATTATGAATGTTAAATTTTATAACATTTTTTGAAGACTCATAAGTTATTTTGAGTGTAGCCTCTGGAGACGTAGCAACTCTCATGCATAAAAAAAGCCCCCCGCAAATGCGGGGGGCTTTTTTTATATGTACTAACTAATTCCCTTTATTAGTATGCAGTAACCTCAGCACCAGCGGTAGTCCAGCCTGTAGTCCAGTCTGTAGTACCATCAAATGCACCACGGTAAGCTACGGTTGTAAAACCAGTAAGACCAGTGAAATCAGCACCGGTTAAAGCACTAGCACCAGCTTTCAGCAGGAAGCTTGGAGTACCTATAGCAGTAGCAGTAGAAGTTATACCAGCAGAATATTTGTAAGCATCACTGATTAATACATCAGCTACGTTGGTCAGTACTTCTGTACCAGTACCAGCTATCCATGTAGTCCATGCAGCAGTATTAGCAGTCAGCCATTCTCCTTTGTAAGAAGTAGTGCAACCAGCAATGATGTTGTTCTTAAACACCAGTTTGCCAGCAATAGCATTCTGAGAAGTTTTGTTACCTACTACTTTGCTGTCATCGATATACAGCGCAACAGGGAAACCAACCAGCAGAGAGTTATAAATGCTGATAGATGAGTTACGACGGATCTGTGCAGCATGCTGGAAGTTAGCATTGATACCTGAAGTACTGTTACCAGACTGTATAGGTCCGATGATAGTCATGTTAGAAAACACAGCACTTGTTTGAGGTGCATTTTCAGAACCGTTTGAATCGTTATCAGATTCAAAACCGTTAGAACCAGATACGTCAGCAGTAGATTTATAACGTTGAGCAACGCCAAACTGTACTTTACCAGAGAAGCCATTGTCAGTATCGAAATCATCATCCCAGCTATTAGTAGCAACCAGGTGATCGCAATTTACGCTACCGCCAAACCATTCGAAAGCATCATCACCTGAACGGTAAACCTGGATATAACTGATCTTGGTACCACTACCAACACCACCCATTGTTAAACCGTTGATTTCATTATCAGGTGTGTAAGGAAGACCTGCAAACTCGATACGGATATATTTCAGAGAACCGGAGTTATCGGCATCATCTGTACCACCATACCAGATATATGTTTTTTCATCACCACCGTTTGTAGGAATCAGACCACCTTCGATCTTAGCTTCTGCAACAGTTGGATTAACCTTTGCTTTACCCAGCAGGATAATACCACCCCAGTCACCAGCACTACGCGCACCAGCTGCCTGAGAAGAAGTGAAAACAATAGGTTTTGCAGCAGTACCTTCTGCCATCAGTTTACCACCACGGGTTACAACCAGTGTACCTTTATTAGCCTTATCGCCCATGATAACAGTACCCGGCTCAATGGTTAATGTAACACCACTCTTCACATACACGAAACTGTTCAATAAATATTTTTTGTTTGCAGTCCATGTCTGGTTAGCAGTAATGTCACCTTTCACTATAACAAACCCACTACTGTCAGTACCATTGTTGTTAGTGTTGTCGTTGTTATCATCCTTGCTACAGGAAGACAGAATGCTTAAAGAACTAAGCGCGATTAAAGCAAATAAATACCTTTTCATGGAAATGTTTCAATTGTTTAAGAATTCAAAAATATGCTTGCGTTATGATGTAAGTATTAACTACCTGTTATGTATATATTAACTATTTCTATTTAGAGAAACGATAAGTGTAGGTCAGTGTAAATGTACTTCCAGGGCGGAATTGCTGTAAAATATAATCCTCTCCTGAACTGATAGATCCTTTTTTATAAACAGGATTATCAAACTTGTCATTACCATTCTGATCATAATAGAACCGGTACTTTGCGTTCAGGATATCTTTAACATTTAAACGAAGACCACTACGTTTGCTGATATTCAGACTCGCCTGGAAATCCAGCAGATCACGCGGACTTTCATAAATATTTCCCAGTTTACCGGAACCATCAGCTCCACCACCTTCTCCTACCAGATACAAACGTTGTCCTATACGATTGTACAACAGGTTGAAACTTACTTTATCATTAGGCAATGTATAAGCAAGGCTGGTATTGATCACGTAATTGGATTGTCCGGATAATGGTCTGTCTTTCGCGTTCACAACTGAATTATCCTGTACTACAGATTTAATATAAGCCAGGTTAGCATAGAAAGTAGTGTTCTTCAGGAAACTGTTCTGTGAAAGGAATCCCAGCTTTTTACGAATCTCTATTTCAGCACCCACATTATATGCACTGTTGAAATTATACGGAGTTACATCATACTGACTTAAACCGGATGAAGTAACCTTGCTTTCTATCGGATTCTTAAAATGTTTGTAGAATACAGAAGCAGATAATATTTCACCTGCTTTAGGGAAAAGTTCATACCGGAGGTCTGCATTATCTATCTGGCTACGTACCAGTTTAGTATTCCCATTAATCAGGGAAGACATTTCATAGTCGTAATAAGATAAAGGTGCAATCTCTCTCAACTCTGGTCTTGCTACTGTTCTGTAATATGAAGCACGCAGGTTGGAACTTTCATTCAGGGAATAGGTAAAGTTCGCAGAAGGTAAAAAGTCCGTCCAGGTATTATCCAGTTCTATAGAAGAATTGTTGATAGGTGATTTCAACTGCAGATTGAATGATTCCATACGCACACCCCATACCAGGCGGAGCTTGTCGGAGAATCTATTGTCAAACTGTACATAACCAGCCGTTGTTAAAGTATTGGCCTTGTACTGATCTGCACTGGAAGTAATATCATCCAGCTGGTAATAACCACCATTGATAGCATCATCACCATACAATGTAGATATCGGACGTTGTGCAACAGCATCACCACCATCTACATTAGGATCTAATTTCATACCAATATAACGTGCATGAAATTCACGACTACGGTATTGGCCTAATGCACCTATTTTTAAAGAACTCTTATTATTCAGGAAGCGAAACGGATGTGTATAATTTACATCAGCGATATAAATATTCTCATCAAGATCAGAAAACAGACGGTTATTGGCTTTACCAATAGTACCTACATCAGCTATCATTACAGCAGTAGCATCATCTATCGCCCTGCCGTAAGATATTTTGCGCTGGTCGGGCTGACTGTTTGTTACCTTATTATAAGACAATAACCAGTTGATCTTGTTTTGTCCTTCTCCTATCTGGTGATCTCCTTCTACTGCTGTTTTGAACAATGATTTCTGGATCAGGTCAAAAGCGTAATAGTTAATAAATTTGGAACTACCCAGGTTATCACCTTTACGCAAAAGCAGGTTGTCATCAAAGATCCTGTTGTAAAGGTTCTTCCATACAATCTTATTCTTACCGGCAGAATAACCGAAGTTCAGTACAGCACCAAGATTGGAAGAGTATTTATATACATTGTCTATATAATCGTAGTTATCATAATGCCTGATTACATCTTTCATCACTGTTTCATTGTGAGAATAAGTGATAGCAGCAATCATCCCCAGGCTGGCATCTTTTTTTGTATTCCAATGATCGCCCAGTGTAGCCTGTAAATTAACAGCGGGTAATCCTGTTCTTTCTTTAATGCTGTAATCGTTGTTTAATGATTTCTCTGCAGCCACTTCCTGAGCAGGCGTTAACTGGTTGTTGAGAATAGCATTGGTATTTGGGAAGCTGGAAGGCAGCTTACGTCCACCATTATCAAATCCCAGAAAGTCGGTACTGCTTTTATATCCGCTTTTAAATGTCTGGAAAGTGGAAACAGTGTTGAAACCTGTTCCTACAGAAATATCTATAAAATGTTGTTCAGGAATTTCTTTTGTCTGAATATTGATCACACCACCTGCAAAGTCGCCCGGCAGGTCTGGTGTTGCCGACTTGGTGATAACAATGTTATCGATCATGTTGGCAGGAATGATATCGAAAGAGAATGCTTTACGGTTAGGCTCCGTGCTTGGCAGGCTCGCATTATCAATGAGGGCCGCGTTATAACGGTCACTCAATCCACGTACAATTACAAACTTGTTATCCTGGATGGTAGTACCGCTTACACGTTTCAATACTTCGCCGGTACTGCGGTCGGGCGATTTTTTAATTACATCGGCAGAGATCCCGTCAGATACAGCAGCGCTGTTCTTCTGTGTGGTATATAATGCATTGATTGTTTCCTGTTTGAAAGAACCCCTGATTACTACTTCCTGTAATTCTTTTGACTTAGGTTCATCCATGATGATAGCCAGGCTGGTGGGAGTACCCGCTTTTACTACTACATCACTTACAGCTTTTGTCTGGTACCCCATGTACTTAAACTCAATGGTATAGGTGCCGGGAGCTACATTCAGTGAATAGTGTCCTTCAACATCTGTTACTGCACCGGTAGCTGTTCCCTGTATGATAACAGTAACACCTATCAATGCTTCCCCCGATTTTTTATCGGTTACTTTCCCGCTTATTTTTCCATTATCAGCTACAGATGCGTACAGTGAGGCACTCACAAAAAGACATGCGCATAACAGTGTGGACACAATTAATTGTTTCACTTCTTAAGTTGGATTCGTTCGTGATATAGATTGATTACTTACTGGCGCAAAAGTATTACCACAGTGTTACCGCAGTGTTACTGCAAGGTTACCTGAATGTTAATTGTTAAGGAATAATTAAAAAATAGTTAACAACTATAGGGAGAGGAGATATGGTTTCAGAGGGTATTACATAATATAGGTTAAAGATAAAAGCGCTAGCAGAAAGGCTGTGATGGCCCTTGCCTGTTATTTAATAATCGTTCAAGTGTAAGATCCAGTTGTGTATTATACTCACTTCCATGCTTATAAACGTCACTAACTGTAGCGATTAATTGAAAAAGGTGCATCCCTTTATTTGTAAAAGGTTTATTATCCTTATTACATAGTTCCAGAGTAAAATTGAATTTATCTTCCAGTTCTTCCTCAAACTCTCTTAAACTTAATGTTTCATCAATTGGGAACTCTATCAGAATCTCTTCCGGAAACCCGGCTTCCTGCAATGTATCAAAAGCATTTGCTATTGAGTTATGCATAGTATATACGGCAATATTACATGAAAGCAATCGCTGAAACTGCATCTGCAATAGGGAGATAGTCATCAAAGGATGTAATTTCAATACTTTCATTGTGAATCATGGATTATTAGCATTGCCAGTCTAACTAACTGTGTAACAACAATGCAAACTTAGCGGATGTCTATTACCGGAATATTAAGACGTTATTATTATATCATAAATATATGTTAAATCAATACCTTATATGAGGTCACTGATTAGGGAAGCTGATCACCTTGGAAATATCTCCCCAGGGGTGATTTGGGTCTTCTTCCTCTTCCGGTAATATTACTTGGCTTTTGCCCAGGGGATACTGATACAAGCTCCATTGTCCGGCTGTATATTCCAGAGATGTAAGACTTTCTACCCAGTCGCCGGAGTTCAGATATAAAACGGGTTTACCATCGTGCTGCATTTCTTTAATGATAGGCTGGTGGATATGTCCGCAGCATACTACATCAAATTGTTTATCGACTGCTATTTCTGCTACAACCTGTTCAAAATCGGAAATAAACTTTACAGCCTGCTTTACGCTGTTCTTTACTTTTTTGGAGAAACTCATCTTTTCCCGGCCCATTTTTTCCAGGATATTATTCACCAGCCGGTTGATAATGATCAGGAGATCATATCCTTTTCCGCCCAGTTTGGCCAGCCATTTTGAGTTTTTCATGGTTACATCATATACATCTCCATGAAAGAACCAATGCCTTTTACCATCTACATCAAGGATCAGCTTATTGTCGATAGTGAGATTTCCCAATCCGAAGCCTGCGTATTTACGCAATGCCTCATCATGATTGCCAGTCAGATAGTAGACTTCTGACTTACTTGTCATTTTAAGAATTTTGCGGATCACCTTGGTATGGGACTTTGGGAAATAACGTTTGCTGAATTGCCAGATATCGATGATATCTCCGTTCAGAACGAGTATTTTGGGGTCAATGCTATCCAGGTATTGGATCAGTTCTTTAGCGTGACAGCCGTAAATTCCAAGATGTACATCTGAAATTACGGCTATATCTAATGGGCGTTTTTCGGACATTGTAGGTGAATTGAACCGAATAAACCGGTTCTCTGTTATTTATTTTATGAAAAAAAAAGTTCGCAGTTGACCTTGCATTGAATGTTTATAATCCGTTAATGGGCAGTCAATTTCTACTTTGCAAAGGAAAAAATGCTATATTACTTTTACATTAATACAGTGTTAAGGAATTATTAATTAAAAAAATTTCTTGGAGGTATTGCCCCCGGAAAGCTATTTTTGCGCCAAATTCAAACTACACCGTATGGGAGGCTTCAATTCTTTTGTTAAACTATTTGTGCCTAAAGACCGGGTTTTTTACTCATTGTTCGAAGATGTAGCCGCTAATCTTGTGGAAATGGGCAAAGTGCTCATAGAACTTACCTCATCCACAGATCCTGCTGTACGTAAGGATAAAACCCACCTGATAGAAAGGCTGGAGCATAAGAATGACGATTTTACACATCGCATATTTGTGGAATTAGGGCAAAACTTCATTACCCCCTTTGACCGTGAAGATATCCACCACCTTGCTGCCACCCTTGATGATGTGGCCGATTATATCCATGGTTCTGCTAAAAGACTGGATCTTTACAGAGTTGTAGAAATCAATGACAGCGTACGTAAACTGGCAGATCTCATCTACCAGGGTACCCTGGAACTACATAAAGCTATCCCTGAACTGCGTACTATGTCCAACATGCGCAACATCACAGATGCCTGCGTTAGGATCAACAGCCTGGAGAACCATGCCGATGATATTTATGATATGGCCATTGCAGACCTGTTCGAAAAAGAAGCCAACAATGCAGGAGAACTGCTTAAAATGCGCGAAATATACCAGGCACTGGAAATCGCTACAGACAAGTGTGAAGATTGCGCCAATGTGATAGAGTCAATCATCATAAAGTATGCATAATCAGTAGATTGTGTAATTAGGCCAGCCTGTTTTCAACGCAAACAACTTTCTAATGACCTTACTAGTTATCATTATTATACTGGCATTTATCTTTGACTATATCAACGGGTTTCATGATGCTGCTAACTCTATAGCTACCATCGTATCTACCAAAGTACTGACTCCTTTCCAGGCAGTGCTGTGGGCCGCCGTGTTCAACTTTGCAGCATTCTTTATTTCCAAATATGTATATGGAGAGTTCAAAGTAGGTAATACCATTGCCAAATCTATATTTGAGCAGTTTATTACCCTGCGGGTAATCCTTTGCGGACTTATTGCAGCTATTTTATGGAACCTGCTTACCTGGTGGTATGGCATCCCTTCCAGCTCTTCGCATACATTGATCGGAGGCTTCATCGGTTCTGCAGTAGCTGCAGCACACGGTTCCTTTGATGTGATCAACTATGCCAAAGTATTGCCTATCCTGTACTTCATCGTATTGGCCCCCTTTATAGGTATGGCCGTCGGCTTCCTGATTACCGTCTTCATTCTGAATATCTGCCGCAAGGCAAACCCCTACCGGGCAGAAAGCTGGTTCAAACGTCTGCAGCTGGTTTCATCCGGTGCACTGAGCCTTGCCCATGGTGGTAATGATGCACAGAAAGTAATGGGTATCATTGCAGCAGCACTGGTAGCACATGGTAGTATCAGTGATATTAAAGATGTGCCCAACTGGGTACCTTTCTCCTGCTTTGCCGCCATTGGTCTGGGTACTATGAGCGGTGGCTGGAAGATTGTAAAAACAATGGGCTCCCGTATTACCAAAGTTACCCCTCTGGAAGGTGTAGCAGCAGAAACTGCGGGTGCTATTACACTGTATCTTACGGAAGCCTTAGGTATCCCTGTAAGTACTACACATACCATCACCGGTTCAATTATCGGTGTAGGTGCTACCAAACGTCTTTCTGCAGTACGCTGGGGAGTAACAGTAAGCCTGCTATGGGCATGGATCCTTACCATTCCTATCAGCGCGCTGGTAGCCGCACTGGTTTACTTTATCTCAACCTTATTCTTTTAAGAACAGCACACGCTGTTAATAATATTCAAAAGGCTCCGTTAAAATCTCCAACACAGGGGATTATTAACGGAGCCTTTTTTTGCGTAATAGGAGCCGCCAAATGTGATTTTCCTTTATTCCGATAATTTTTTCACTTTTTATCAAAGAGCCGCCTATTTTTGTACGGCTTTTTGAAGAACCAGATTCTATCATATTCAATTATCTACCATGAAAGGTATTATATTGGCCGGAGGTTCCGGAACACGTTTGCACCCAATTACTTATGCTATCAGCAAGCAGATTATGCCTGTGTATGATAAACCGATGATCTATTATCCGCTGTCCACATTAATGCTGGCGGGTATCAAAGATATTCTGATCATTTCTACTCCACACGACCTGCCTGCCTTTAAAAGGCTGTTTGGCGATGGTAAACAATACGGGCTCAACCTGAACTATGCGGAACAGGCAGTACCAAACGGACTGGCACAGGCATTTGTTATTGGCCGTGATTTTATTGGTGATGATAGTGTAGCACTGGTACTGGGTGATAATATATTTTATGGTGCAGGTCTCGGTACCCAGCTGGCTAATAATATCAACCCGGATGGCGGGATCGTATATGCTTACCAGGTGTCTGACCCTGAAAGGTATGGTGTTGTTGAATTTGACAAACAGATGCAGGCTGTTTCGATAGAAGAGAAACCAACACAACCGAAAAGCAGCTATGCTGTTCCCGGTCTGTATTTTTATGATAATGAAGTTATTAATATAGCAGCCGATCTGCAGCCCAGTCCACGCGGAGAATATGAGATCACTGATGTGAACAGGGAATACCTGAAACGTGGTAAACTGAAAGTATCGATCCTGCCCCGTGGTACGGCCTGGCTGGACACCGGTACTTTTGATTCACTGATGCAGGCATCACAGTTTGTACAGGTGATTGAACAGCGCCAGGGTATCAAGATTGCCTGTATAGAAGAAATTGCATACCGTCAGGGCTTTATAACCCGTGATCAGTTGAAAGAACTGGCCAAACCTCTGCTGAAAAGCGGTTATGGTCAATACCTGGAAACAGTGCTGGAACAGAAAAGTTAAGTTCTTTTCGATATAACAGCCGGATCGGGTAATGTATACTGTTGACAATAACCACCAATCATATACTTATGGCAAACATGGTCAATACCATCAGGAGTTATCATGTTTACAGAAGAATGATAATTAAGAGATTTAATTCTTGATTAATAATCGGTTATCCGTAATTTGTAATCTTAAAACTTTTTTAAATTATAGACTTATGAAGGTTCTCGTTACCGGCGGTTGTGGATTTATCGGCTCTCATACTATAGTAGATCTTATCAATAATGGATTTGATGTGGTATCTGTAGACAGTAACATCCGCAGCAGCACGTTACTGCTGGAAGGCGTTGAAAAGATAACAGGCAAAAAAATCCGTAACTATAAGGTAGACCTTTGCAACCTGGAAGATACCCATGCTGTATTTCATGAAAACCGGGATATTGTAGGTGTAATTCATTTTGCAGCATTAAAAACTGTTCCCGAATCAGTATCGGACCCATTATTCTATTTCCAGAACAACCTCACTTCCCTGGTAAATGTTTTAAAATGCGTGAAGGAGTTCAATATCCCTAATATGGTATTTTCTTCTTCCTGCTCAGTATATGGTAATACAACAGAGCTCCCGGTAGTAGAAGAAACTCCGCTGGGAGAGGCACAGTCTCCTTATGCACGTACCAAACAAATGGGCGAGCAGATCATTGAAGATTACAGCCGTGTAAATGATACGCAATCCATCTTACTGCGTTATTTTAATCCGGTAGGTGCACACCCTTCTGCGCTGATTGGAGAACTGCCCCTGGGCCGTCCGGACAACCTTGTTCCAGTAATCACGCAAACTGCTATAGGAAAGATTCCTAAGCTCACTGTTTACGGACATGATTATGATACCCGCGATGGCTCCTGCATCCGCGATTATATCTATGTAATGGATATCGCCAATGCACACACCAAAGCCTTGCAATACCTCATAGACCAGCGGAACACAGAAAACTGTGAGATCTTCAACCTGGGTACCGGCAAAGGTGTAACCGTGCTGGAATCCATCAAGGCTTTCGAAAAGATCTCCGGCGTAAAGCTGAACTATGATCTTGGTCCCCGCCGCCCGGGAGATGTGATCGCTATCTATGCCAATAATACCAAGGCCAGAGAAGTATTGGGCTGGGAACCTAAAACGGGCATAGAAGATATGATGCGCACCGCCTGGCAGTGGGAAGTTGCATTACGTGACAGGGTATTAAATAATTGATGTATCGGAGATTCTCACATTAATTATTACTTTTACGATTCAATTGTTATTAAAAGGCTATGGTAAAAGATATTCAACCTTTCAATGAGAAGGAAACCCGCGCAGGATTCGGAGAAGGCATCCTGGAAATAGGACGTAAAAATCCCAATGTGGTAGCGTTAACAGCTGACCTGCTGGGCTCTATGAAGCTGAACGCCTTTATCAAGGAATTCCCTGACCGCTTTGTACAGTGTGGTATCGGTGAAGCAAATATGATCAGTATTGCTGCCGGTATGACCATTGGAGGAAAAATTCCTTACACAACTACGTTTGCAAACTTTTCTACCGGTCGTGTGTACGATCAGATACGCCAGTCAGTGGCCTATTCCAACAAAAATGTGAAGATCTGTGCTTCACATGCTGGTTTAACACTGGGCGAAGATGGTGCTACTCACCAGATCCTGGAAGACATTGGTATGATGAAAATGCTGCCGGGCATGACAGTGATCGTTCCCTGCGATTTTAATCAGACCAAAGCAGCAACTATGGCTATTGCCGATTACGAAGGTCCTGTGTACCTGCGTTTTGGTCGTCCAAAATGGCCAAACTTCACACCAGAAAACCAGAAATTCGAGATCGGTAAAGCTCAGATCCTGCATGAGGGTACTGATATTACACTCTTTGCATGTGGTCACCTGGTATGGATCGCTGTACAGGCAGGTAAAATACTGGAAGAAAGAGGTTATAGCGTTGAAATCATCAACATCCATACTATTAAACCGCTGGATGAAGCTGCTGTATTGGCATCTATCACTAAAACAGGTTGTGCAGTAACAGCAGAAGAACACAATGTACTGGGTGGTTTAGGAGACAGCATTGCTCAGGTAGCAGCGCGTAACAATCCTATTCCTATCGAATATATTGGTACCAACGATACCTTCGGTGAAAGTGGGAATCCTTTTGAACTGCTCAAAAAATACGGTCTGGATGCAGATCATATCGTAACAGCTGCTGAAAAAGCAATTGCACGCAAAAAGGCTAAATAATACAATCCATATTAAACTTTATAATAAAAAAGCCATCCTAATAGATGGTTTTTTTATTGAAACCATTTAACCTTTCTATGAGCATTACTCAGGATGATAAAACATTATTGGCATTATACCGTGAACCTTCTACCAGGGAAAGAGGATTCACATATATCATCCAGAAATACCAGGAAAGACTCTACTGGCACGTTCGCCGGCTGGTATTAGATCATGATGACGCCAATGATGTGCTCCAGAATGTGTTTGTAAAGGTTTGGAAAAACCTGGAAGGGTTTCGGGAAGATGCACAATTATACACGTGGTTGTATAAAATAGCCACCAATGAATGCCTCACATTTCTTGAAAAACAAAAAAAGAACACATCTGTCTCCCTTTCTGATGTGGAAACTGGGCTGAGCAATACCTTAAAAGCCGATAGCCAGTTTGATGCAAATAAGTTAGAGTGGAAACTACAACGAGCCATCATCAGCCTGCCGGAAAAGCAAAGGATTGTATTCAACCTGCGTTATTACGATGAGATGCCCTATGAAGAAATGAGCCGTGTATTATCAACCTCCGAGGGTGCCCTGAAAGCTTCTTATCATCATGCCGTAAAAAAGATTGAAGAATTTATCAAAAATGGCTAAAAATGCGACATCTTAGCATTTTTATAGGATGAAAACTACCTTTTTGAAGATGAAAGCCAGACCTATTTAAACCATTGCCTGCTTTTAAGGTCTAAAATAGCAAGATGAGATCCAGAGACAACGATATTGCGAACGAATTGAAGGATATAGTACCTGAAGCTATATGGCCAGGACTTACTCCTGCTATGGGTGATGTACCTGCCGGTTACTTTGAACAGCTGCCGGCACAAATCATGCAGAAGATCGCTGTGCAGGAAGAACTGGAAACCATTTCTCCCCTGCTGGCAGAAGGATCAAAAACGCTCCCTTTATCAGTTCCGTCTGGTTATTTCGAGCAGTTACCAACACAGATCATACAAAAGATAGCCGTACAGGAAGAACTGGAAACCATTTCTCCCCTGCTGGCCGATATAAATAAAACACCTTCGTTATCAGCACCTGCCGGTTACTTTGAACAGTTGTCTGCGCAGATCATGCAAAAGATAAACGTACAGGAAGAACTGGAAGCCATTTCTCCCCTGCTGGCCGATATAAATAAAACACCTTCGTTATCAGCACCTGCCGGTTACTTTGAACAATTGTCTGCGCAGATCATGCAAAAGATAAACGTACAGGAAGAACTGGAAGCCATTTCTCCCCTGCTGGCCGATATAAATAAAACACCTTCGTTATCAGCACCTGCCGGTTACTTTGAACAGTTGTCTGCGCAGATCATGCAAAAGATAAACGTACAGGAAGAAGCAGAAATTCAAACAACGGTTTCCGAACCAGCGAAAGTAGTGCCGATGCGCGCCCGCAGAACTTACCTGAAATGGGCAGTGGCTGCATGCCTGATAGCATTGATAAGTGCCGGCACTTTATTTTTTGTACAAAACAGTCAACACACCACTGCACCTGTGGTGGATAACAACCTGGCAGATGTGAGTGATCAGGCAATAGTAGAATACCTGCAAGCCCATATGGATGCTTTTGACAAAGAAGAACTGTTAAGTCTTGCATCTCTCAACATTAATTCAGGAACAGTTCCGCTGCCTGAAACCAGCGAGATGTCTTCAGATGCTATCCAACGATACCTGGATAATTCAGGTTTCTTAAAAGAAAGTCCAACTGAAAATTGAAATGAAACATTTTTACACATTTAGGTTACTCTTTTTAGTCACACTGTTAGGTATTGGCTCTCCCTCAGGGCATGCCCAACAAGGTGGTGATGCAGATGTAATAGACAAGATCCGGGCCTTACAAGTGGCCTATCTGTCTCAGAAACTGGATCTTACTCCAGACGAAGCACAGAAATTCTGGCCATTGTATAATCAATACACGAAAGAAGTGGAATTGCTGATTGCAGAACGTCAGCGCCGAAATATCAGCGCAAAAAAGGCAGATCCACAAAATAAAATTGAGGCAGGAGATAATGAACTGGGCTACGAACGGCGTATGCTCGATATTAAAACCCACTACGATAAAGAGTTTCAGAAAGTATTGCCAACTACAAAAGCAAGTTCTGTATTCAGAACCGAAAGAGAGTTCCGCAGCACATTGGTACGCTCCCTGAAAGAAAGACAAAACCGTAATGTAGGTGGTCCCGGTGCCAGAAGATTCAGGCAATAATTTGTTTATAAGTTCTTGTAATGTGCCCTGACTTCCGCCACTTTTCCTGCTGCATTTAATAACATCATTTCAGCCGCCAGCCGGTTGCCCACGCTTTTATAATAAAGCACTAAAGAGTTTACACCTTCCATTATATGATAGGGTTCAAACTGCAGATCAGGATATGCTATAAGCGCCTTCTGAAAATAGGCTCTCAATGCAGTAACTCCGTGTATGCATCCGCTGGGATCATTATTAAGCTTCTGTATAAAGGGGGAATAGAATACAACATCTTCGCTGTAATGTTCCATAATTGCATCCAGGTTATGCGTATTCCAGGCATGTAACCAATGTTGTGCTAACTCACTCATTACTTAGAATTTACCGAAAGGAAGTTTTGTATCGTGATAATAGAGGAATGTCCAGTTTTCGCGGGTACCACGTTGCATAAACTGCTGACGTAACTCCATACTGCGTTTGCCATCATAATCATATTTGGCCGCAAACCGTCTGATCATATAAGAGACCTGCGGTGCCTCATCTCCACCAAAGAATACCTTATCCCCTTCATCATCAATCAGGAAAACCTGGTGATAAGGACAATGGCCTCCTGTTACTTCATAGCTGATGTAATCATCTATAGTACCATCTCCCTCTGTAAAAATCACATTATCCATCTGCTGAAGAATAGCAATATCTGCTGCATGATATGATTTACCATCATTCTCCATTGCATATTCCATTTCGTGACGGTTCACATAATAAGTAGCCTGTGGAAAAGTAAGTGCCCGCTGACCGCTGACAGGGTCCAATGCAGATACACCTCCGGAGTGATCTTTATGCAGATGGCTCATCAACACTTTGGTAATCTCCATAGGGTTCACACCATTATCTATGAGATGCTGATGGATCTGTAATACACCATCCGGATTACGTAAACCCAGACCGGTATCAAAGAGGATAAAATCGTGTGCAGTAATAACTAAAAATGGTTGGATCTCTACCAGCAGCGAGCCCCCAGGACGTTGCTGCATAGTATCTGTAGCAGGGTTGTATGGTACAAACTGCTTGGTTGCGTCTACGGTGAAACTCCCTTCTGATAACGGAATAATACGTGCCATAGCGCAAAGATAACCAACTATCTCAAAACCATTTGCCTGTCGGCATCCAGCCTGAGCATTATAAAAATAAGCATGGTAAAGGTCATCAAAGAAGATCCTCCATAACTGACCAATGGCAGCGGAATCCCGATTACGGGCGCCAGACCGATGGTCATGGAGATGTTGATGGCCATGTGAAAGAATATTATACTGGCTACCCCATAGGCATATACGCGGCTGAATGTAGAACGCTGTCGTTCCGCTACAAAAATGATCCGTAAGAGTAATGCTACATACAATCCTACAAAGATCAGTGTACCCAGAAATCCGAAGTCTTCGCCCACTGTACAGAAAATGAAGTCCGTACTTTGCTCAGGTACAAAGTCATAACGTGTTTGTGTCCCTTTCAGATATCCTTTTCCAAAGAAGCCGCCAGAGCCAATGGCGATCATACTTTGCCGTGTATTATAAGTAGCTTTCGGATCGTTTTCCTTACCCAGCATCACCTCAATACGGCGTACCTGGTAATCTTTCAGCACCTTTGTAAATGCCATAGGTACAATGAACATCACGAATACCGAACAGAAGGCCCAGATACCCAGTATGAGCGCCAGCCTGGAACGGTGGCGTTTTATTTCACGACGGCTGAAATAAATAACCAACGCGGTGATAACTGAAAATATGATGAACAGGATGTTCTTATCTACCAGCAACGCCGATAGTACCAGTACAATCCCGGAAAAAGCAATGATCAGTAATATACCCGGCAACCCTTCACGGTACATTACCAGGAAAAACGAGAAGTATACCAGGGCAAGTCCTGTTTCATCCTGCAAAATGATGATTACACAGGGCACCAGTGCCAGAGCTGCGGCTATCAATCTGGACCGCATTTTGGTAAAATCCGTTTCCAGTGACGACAGGTATTTGGCCAGCGCCAGGTTGGTACATAGTTTTGTCAGCTCTGCCGGTTGAAACTGGAAGCCACCTATCACCAGCCAGGAATGAGAACCCTTTACATCCTTTCCTATCCCGATTACTACCAACAGTAGCACGATACCCCCTGCATATAGCAGGTTGGCCGTTGCAGTAAAGAATTTACTGTCTGTGAGCCAGATGATGGTAGCCAGTACTCCTGAAATTCCTAACCACATCAGCTGACGGGCATAGTTTTTATTCAGATGGATGATATCATTCCATATTCCATCGCCTTCCCTGTATTCAGCAGCAAAGATCGATAACAGGCCCACGAAAACAAGGCCGAAGTACAGGCCCATAATAGGCCAGTCAATACCTTCTGTAAGTTTTATTTGCTGCCGACGGTTTATCATGGGTTAGTCGCGAAAATAAAGTTTAAGTATTTGATCCGATGTCATTTTAGCTGTTGCTCCATTCAGTGAGTCCAGCTTGGATTTCTCACGTACTATAGGATCCAGTGTATTGTATTCCAGCAATGTTTTCATCATTGGCTTCCGTTTCACAGAGATGGTATCGTGCAGGTATTTCTCCATGATCAAACTGGCGATAGGCGCTGCATAAGTAGCACCAAAACCGGCATTCTCCACAATCACCGCAATCGCGATCTTTGGATTATCCCTTGGAGCAAAGGCCACGAAAACAGAGTGGTTCTTCAGTTTTACCAGTTTACCATCTACTACAGCATTGTTTTCTGCAGTACCAGTTTTACCACACACTATCACACCTTCTATCTGTGCCACCCTACCGGTACCAGATTCCACCACGTCCTGCATACCAAATATTACGGATCTGTAGGAAGTATCTGCCACGTGTGCCACGGTGTGTTTCTCTTTATATTTTTTCAGAATGTCTGATTCCTCATTATCAATGCTGTGTACAAAATGCGGCAGGTAATAAGAGCCCCGGTTTGCAATGATACACATAGCATTTGCCATCTGCAGCGGAGTAGCCACTACTTGTCCCTGTCCCATTCCCACATACAGCTCAGAGCAGGAATTCCATTGTCCTCTGTACAATTTATTCATTCCTATCGTATCGATGGCCTTACCACCGGATTCTCCCGGGATATCTATTCCCAGCCGGTGTCCGAGACCGAAGGAGGTCATATAATCATACCACTTCTGATGTCCTTTCTTTACGCCTCCCCATTTTGGCGCATCTACTTCCAGACGGTACAGATGCACAAAATAAGCGTTACAGGAATTGGCAATCGCCAGACGGAGATTTGCAGCATGACCAGGACTACTATGTGTACAGGCAATTGCCCGGCCACAGTTCACATATGCCCCGTGACATGGAAATCCGAAACTGGGAGTAATTACCCCTTCATCCAGTGCAACCAGCGCTGTCAAAGGCTTCATGGAAGATCCAGGTGGATAACCCGCCTGTATTGCACGGTTGAACAGTGGTTTTGTTGTATCGGTAAAAAGTCTGCTGAAATTACGTGTTCTGTAAGAACCGGTAAGCAGGTTGGGATCGTAAACAGGAGCGCTCACCATGGTAAGCAGCCCACCTGTTTGCGGATCGATGGCTACAATACTGCCAATCTTATTACGCATCAGGTGTTCGCCCAATACCTGCAGGTCTATATCCAGCGATAAGCGAAGATTTTTACCGGCAATAGCAGCGGTATCGAATTCCCCTTTTTCGTAGGAGCCCTGCGGGCGGTTCAGGTTATCTTTTACCAGGTATTGGATACCACGTGTTCCCATCAGCACACCTTCGTAAGTTCTTTCCAATCCCGTCATACCCAGGTAATCGCCCTGATTATAGGCACTGTAAGCAGGCCTTAGTAACATCTGTGGAGAAACCTCTCCTATATATCCAAGAATATTTGCGGCGGCGGAGAAAGGATAAGAGCGGATCTGCCTTTGTACCAGGTCAAACCCCGGCTGAAACAGGTACATACTTTCCTGCAGGCGGCCAAACATATCCGGCGGTAGCAGGGAAGCAAATACTGATACGCGGCGGCTACCATTTTTAATAATAGCTGTTGCTATCCGTCTTTTAAATTCCTCTTTATCTATCTGTAGGATCTGACACAGGTAGTTGGTGTCAATATTTCTTGCACTGATGGGCGTTACCACCAGGTCGTACATGGCATCGTTACTCAGGATACTACGGCCTTTTCTATCGAAAATGATTCCCCTGCTCGGGTATACAACTTTACGGAGTACGGCATTGGCATCCGCCAGTTTGGAGTACTTTTTTTCTACTACCTGCAAAAAGAATAACCTGACAACGATCAACATTGTCATCCCTAATATAATAAACTGTATTACTCTTTTTCTGGGCTGATTATAAACAGACATTTATTGAATAATGCGGCCTTTGCGACCTGTTGCTTTTTAATATACGGACCTCTTTCTCATTCTAAAAATACATCCTTACACCGTCTTATGTACATTACTTCTTTGAAAAGAACAGCAGTTCATACAGCACGATCAGGAAAATGCTGGCGGCGGTAGAACAAATGATCTTTAACAACAGGTAGAAGAAATTTCCAAACCCGAATACTTCCAGAGAAAAGAAGACCAGGTTATGGAGGAATACCAGTATAGCAGCGAATGTCAGGAACTGCGAAACGCCCATGCTGGTCATAGACGGTGTTTTCTGTGTAGTTTCAAAGCCTCCCTGGGGGGATAAGATATTGATGATGAAGGGGCGGAGATAAGCAATGAATACGCAGGCAGCGGCATGTACTCCCATTGTGTTCATGAACATATCCATACTAAGTCCCATTAGCAGTGCCAGCAACATCAATGCAGGACGAGGCAGATTGAAGGGTAATAAAAGAACAAACAGCATGTAGAGGTTAAGGCTCACGAGTTGATGCAGCAGTACCTGGTTCAGTACAAATACCTGCAACAACAGCAAGAGCACAAAGCGAATGATATTTCTTAACAGTATACTCATTTGATCAGCCTGTAGGTTGAATCCTCTAATGATTTTTGTTCGTCCTTCAGCATGTTATCTACTACATATACATACTGGAGGTTAAAAAAATTGGTAGCCAGTTTTATTCTTATACTATAAGCGGTACTCCCTTTATCGGGCAGGGAGTAAGATTCAACATAGCCGATGGGGATGTTTTCCGGGAACAGGGCAGAGTAACCACTGGTTACTACGGTATCGCCTCTTACCAGTCTTACACTTTTAGGAACATCTTCCATAAGGGCATACCCGGCATCTCCACCATACCAGCGAACAGTTCCCATTTCCCTGCTGTGGCTCAGGCGGGCGCTGAAACCGAAGTTGCGTCCTTTAGAAAGCAGGGAGAGTACTACTGCATAGTTTTCGCTTACACTACGTACAATACCAACCACGCCGCTGGGTCCTATAACGCCCATGTTAGGCTTAAGACCATTTGCGCTTCCGCGGTGGATAGTGATATAGTTGATAGGATTATTAACCGTGTTGTTTACCACCTTGGCGGAATGATACAGATAACGGCGCAATTCAATACCTACTACTTTACGTGTAGTGTCTGTGCTGTAGGTACGGATGGTATCTTCTTTAACAAAATTATCCAGGGTAACGCTGTCGTAGCTGCTGCGCAGCATGTTATGCAGGCGGGCATTTTCATTTACAAGGCTGTCGTTTGTAGCCTTCAGATGAAAATAGTACTGCACATTGTTGTAACGGTTGTATAACCTGGCGCTGATGTTATTTGCGGAATTGAGGTAGGCTGTTTTCTGAAAGTCGTTGTTCCGGAATACCAGCACAATACAAATCACTTCCAGCAGCAGAAACATAAAAAAATTGAAATAGCGCCTTAAGAAAATGATGAGATTACGCACAGGATATATTTTCAAATAGAAACATGCAAGGCAAATGTTTGAATTTCCCTTGCATGATTCCTGATATTATTGCATTAGGAACGGATACTTACCAACGTGTTTCAGTGCGATACCAGTACCTCTAACTACTGCGCGTAACGGATCGTCTGCTACATGCACAGGTAATTTGATTTTCTGGGTGAGCCTCTTATCCAGGCCACGTAACAGGGCGCCACCACCGGTGAGGTATAATCCTCTGCGGTAAATATCGGCTGCCAGTTCTGGCGGTGTAGTTTCCAGTGCTTTCAGAATAGCTTCTTCAATTTTGAAGATGGATTTATCCAGGGCCTCTGCAACTTCCTGGTAAGATACCATGATCTGCTTAGGAATACCGGTTACCAGGTCACGACCATTTACAGGTACATCATCCGGTGGATTATCCAGTTCTTTCAATGCGGAACCGATCTGTATTTTGATCTGTTCAGCTGTCCTTTCACCTATCAGCAAGCTATGATAACGGCGCAGGGCTTCCATAATATCTGCGGTGAACTCGTCGCCCGCGATACGGATACTCTGATCGCACACAATACCGGCAAGGGCTATTACGGAGATACCAGTGGTACCACCTCCAATGTCGATAATCATGTTACCCACCGGTTCTTCCACGTCAATGCCAATACCAAGGGCCGCAGCCATTGGTTCATGTATAAGGAACACCTCCTTGGCGCCTGCCTGTTCGGCAGAGTCGCGTACGGCGCGTTTTTCTACTTCTGTAATGCTGGATGGTATGCAAATAACCATGCGCCAGCTGGGTGAGAATAAGGGCTTTTTGGGGTACACCAGTTTGATCATCTCGCGAAGCATGCCTTCCGCTGCATTGAAGTCAGCTATCACACCATCTTTCAATGGGCGGATAGTGCGCAGGTACTCATGTGTCTTCTCATGCATCATCATGGCCTTCTTACCAACTGCCACAATCTTACCGCTTGCGCGCTCTATAGCTACAATAGAAGGTTCATCAACCACCACCTGATCGTTATGTATAATCAGCGTGTTAGCTGTACCTAAGTCAATCGCTATTTCCTGTGTTAAAAAATTAAAGAACCCCATTGCTTAATATGGTCAAATATATTATGAGTGCAAAAATGAATAATTCCAACGAATATACGATGATAAAATTGTTTGTTTTATCAATTATACAACTAAATATTAAAAAATCTTATTTATTGTATCTGTTGAGCCGGTTAGTAAGTTGTAACAGATAATGACAATGTATCAGCCGGCACAGAATGACTCTCGAAAACGCTTAAACGAAAATACTTTGTTAAAATTGTGTAATGCTCTAAACTAATGAGTTATGAGTTTTATACGAACTCAAAACCGATGTCCCTTCTGTAATACTTCCCTTCAAAATTAATCTTTTCTGCCGTTAACTTACTATGTGTCAATGCAATACCCAGGTCGGATGCGAGAGATGTAATAGTGAGTACCCGTCCGCCATTGGTAAGGATTTCCCCGCCTGTGGCTTTTGTACCTGCCTGGAACACGATCTGATCGCGTGCCGGTGCTGGTATATTGGTGATCACTTTTCCTTTCTCGTATTCTTCCGGATATCCCCCGGCCACCAGCATTACCGTAGTTGCCACACGCTCGTCTTCGTAAATGGTTTGCCCTGCCAGCTTACCTTCCGCTACAGCATTAAACAGCTCCAGCAAGTCGTTCTGCAGGCGTGGCATGATCACTTCTGTTTCAGGATCTCCCATGCGACAGTTGTATTCAATCACAAAAGGTTCTCCATCTACACTGATCAAACCAAAAAATACGAAACCGTTATAGGCTATCTTTTCCTTTTCCAGTCCGGCAATCGTGGGGCGGATAATACGTTCATCCACCAGCTCCATAAATGCCTTTCCTGCAAAAGGTACAGGAGAAACAGCGCCCATACCACCGGTATTGAGGCCGGTATCACCTTCTCCGATCCGCTTATAATCCTTGGCTGTAGGCAGTAACTGGTAGCTATGCCCATCTGTCAGAACAAACACAGACAACTCAATACCTGTCAGAAACTGCTCTACTACTACTTTCTTGCTGGCATCTCCAAACTTGGCGGCCTTGATCATTTGCGTGAACTCATCCACTGCTTCTTCATGATTGTCCAGGATCACTACTCCCTTGCCTGCTGCAAGTCCGTCTGCCTTTAATACAATAGGCAAAGAATGTTGGCGCAGGTAAGATACACCTTCTTCGTAGTTTTCTTCGCTGAATTCTCTGTAAGCTGCAGTGGGAATATTGTGACGCAGCATGAACTGCTTAGCAAAAGCTTTACTTCCTTCCAGCTGTGCACCCAATGCAGATGGGCCCATTACAGGGATGTGCTGCAAAGCGGCATCCTGCTGAAAGTAATCGTAAATTCCTTTTACAAGCGGCTCTTCGGAACCAGGTACTACCAGGTTGATGGCGTTGTCTGTACAAAAGGCTTTAATCTTTTCAAAGTCGCTGACAGCTATATCCAGGTTCTGTCCATATTGCGCAGTTCCGGCATTACCAGGTGCAATGAACAATTGTTCACACAACGGGCTTTGTGCCATTTTCCACGCCAGGGCATGTTCCCGGCCACCACTTCCTAATAGTAATATCTTCATATGAGTAATTCTCTTTTCTGCCTTCAAAGCCAAAATATACACGCTATCTTCCCCGCTCTTCCAATTTTTTTGCAAAGAAAGGCCAAAAAATAACCAAAATCACCATTTTACTTCATAAAAAGCTGAATTTATTTATCTTGCCACACTGAGCAACTGGCAAAGGACGACTAACTAACAACTAACTAACACCTGTAATCAAACATCAAAACTAACCTTTTATGATCCAAACAGCTGTAGAACAGCCTGTGACTGCACCAAACATCCCCAAGAAAGGGCAACATCACCCAGGGCTTTACGTACTCTTCTTTACTGAAATGTGGGAACGTTTCGGGTATTACCTGATGATAGGTATCTTTTTCCTCTACCTGATCGATCCTACCGCTAACGGTGGCAAAGGATTTGATACCGCCCATGCAAGCGACCTGGTGGGTTCTTACATTGCATTGGTTTATTTATCCCCCTTTATAGGTGGAATGATGGCCGACCGCTACCTGGGTTACCGCAGGGCCGTTATCCTGGGAGGTACTTTACTGGCTGCCGGCTATTTCGGACTGGCATTCCCGGGAGATACTGCCATGTATATTTCCCTTGGCCTCATCATCGTTGGTAATGGTTTCTTCAAACCGAACATCGGTACCATTCTTGGCAACCTCTACAACAGGGAAGATCTGAGACCTAAGAAAGATGTGGCTTACAGCATTTTCTACATGGGTGTTAATATCGGTGCTTTCATTTGCAACTTTGTGGCTGCCTATCTCCGTAATCATTATGGATGGGGTCATGCTTTTGCAGCGGCAGGTGTTGGTATGGTAGTCGGGCTCATCATATTCTCCTCCAAACTGAAAGTGATTGCAGATGGAGATATCAGAAAACCCGCACAAAAAGAGGATATGCCTATGAGCAGGATTTTATCCCTCGTCTTTTTACCTGCTGCAATAGCTGCTACTATTGGTTATTTCATGACCAGCATGACCGGGCATTCTATTTTCGGCACCCGCTCCATCGATGCCTTCATGTTTGCCTGTGTACCCATCATCATTTTCTACATTCGCATATATACTACAGCAGCCAAAGAAGATAAACGCGGACTAGGTGCCCTGCTGGCCTTCTTTGTAGTAGCTATCATCTTCTGGGTAATCTATAACCAGAACAGTACCGGGCTCACCATCTGGGCAGATCAGTACACCGACCGCTCAATGTCTCCGGCAGTGGAAAACGCAGCCAAACCCCTTGGGATGTTGCAAACCGTTACACTCGAACCTCATGCTGTTACAAAGATAGATGACCATTTCCGGGCTATAACTGATGCCAGCGGAAATACAATCACTGTACAGGGACCTGATCCTTACTTCCAGAACCTCCCTAAAGAACAATGGCCTGCCACTGGCAAAATGAAACTGATTTCTACAGAAATATTCCAATCAATCAATCCTTTCTTTATTGTTGCCTTCTCCCTGCTTGTAATAGGCTTGTTTGGCTGGATGGCGAAAAGAGGCAAAGAACCTACTACACCGGTCAAAATTGCAATGGGCATTTTCCTGGCAGGATTTTCCTCCCTGCTGATGGTAATGGCAGCGGCTATGACAAGTGTATACGTAGATAAGAGTTCCATGGCCTGGTTGTTTGGTACCTATGCTGTATTCACCGTTGGTGAGATCCTGGTAAGCCCTATCGGGTTATCCATGGTTTCCAAACTGTCTCCTCCCCGTGTAACAGCACTCATGATGGGTGGCTGGTACCTGGTAAATGCCATTGCTGGTAAAGTGGCCGGAATGATGGCTACCTTCTGGGATAGCTTCATCGATAAAAAATCGTACTTCCTTATATTGGTGATTTGTGCCGGTATTGCGGGTACTGTGATGCTTATTATCAGTAAGTGGATAGCCAAAGTGGTGAGAGAAAAAACAGGCTCTTACTAGAATAATTATAAGATATTATTGAAACGGAGAAAATGGGGAATCCCTGTTTTCTCCGTTTTAGCTTAGAGCCAAAAAACCATTTTTTCGCTTATATTGCTTTCTCAATCAACAAAATCGACCCATCAAAACTTCTTATGGCAGATCATTTCAAGCCTTTCGTTTCACCAGATGTGAAAATGAAAGAATTTACGCTCAAGTCCATTCTACTGGGCTGTGTTTTCGGTATTATTTTCGGCGCTGCCACGGTATACCTGGCGCTGAAAGCGGGTTTAACCGTTTCCGCTTCTATCCCAATAGCCGTAATCGCCATTACGCTTGGCCGGAAATTCTTTAAGACAACCATCCTCGAAAACAATATTATACAGACAACCGGTTCTGCCGGAGAGTCTATCGCCGCAGGGGTGGTATTCACCTTACCCGGCTTCCTGTTCCTGACAGACGGCGGTGGTGATCAATATTTCAATTACATCACTATCCTGATCCTGGCTATTTTTGGAGGCATCCTGGGTACGCTGATGATGATCCCCTTGCGCAAGGCACTGATCGTAAAAGAACATAAAACACTGCCTTACCCGGAAGGTACCGCCTGCGGAGATGTATTGATTGCTGGTGAAAAAGGGGGTGATTTTGCTAAGACAGCCTTCTACGGACTGGGGTTTGCTTTTGCTTATGCTATTATGCAAAAGGTGCTGCACGTCATTTCTGAGGTACCGGTATTTCTAACAAAACAAACCAACAGATATTTTCCTTCTGCTAAAATAAGTGGAGAAATCACACCTGAATATATGGGTGTGGGATACATTATAGGCCCCCGCATTGCGGGTGTGCTGGTTGCCGGTGGTGTAATGTCATGGCTGGTGTTGATTCCGTTACTGGCTACTCTGGTACCGGCAGATGCTATTGCCACTCAACTTGTAAAACTGGGTTACCTGGCTACTCTGGCCACCCCTGGTGGTAAAGGTGCCTGGGATCCTATTACACATACTTTTAAAGATTATTCAGCTGCTATCTATTTTGCCTATGTACGCCAGATAGGTGCGGGTGCTGTAGCTGCGGGCGGATTCATTACCCTGATCAAAACCATTCCTACCATTGTTTCATCTTTCAAGGGTAGCATAGGCTCCCTGAAAAAAGAAGAACTTGCTGAGGGTGAAGTAGCAGGAGTAGTTCCCCGTACAGAAAGAGATCTGAACATAAAAATAGTACTGTTTGGTAGTCTTGCACTGATCCTGCTGATGGCATTCCTTCCGCAATTACCGGGAGATTCTGTTGGCAAAAAACTGCTGGTAGGATTACTGGTAGTTATTTTCGGTGCTTTCTTCGTAACAGTGTCCAGTCGTATTGTAGGATTGATCGGGTCTTCCAACAATCCTATTTCCGGTATGACTATCGCTACCCTGATGGGTACCTGCCTTGTGTTTATTGCCGTAGGCTGGAGTGGTAAAGTATATGAGCCTATGGCTCTGGTAGTAGGCGGTATGATCTGTATTGCCGCTGCAAATGCAGGTGGTACCTCACAGGATCTGAAGTCTGGTTACATTGTGGGAGCAACCCCTATGTACCAGCAATTATCACTGTTCATTGGTGCTATTGTTTCTTCTATCGTAATAGGATTAACCATAAAGTTCCTGGACAAGCCTACAGCAGCAATGATTGCCAACGGTGTTACAGACCATGCTATTGGTAGTACCTACTTCCCGGCTCCACAGGGTACACTGATGGCCACATTGGCTAAAGGAATCCTGTCTTATAATCTCGACTGGCAGTTTGTGCTGGTAGGTGTATTCATTGCTATTACTATGGAACTGTGCGGCATCAAATCATTGTCTTTTGCCGTAGGTGCTTACCTCCCATTATCTACTACCCTGCCTATCTTTATTGGTGGTGCTATCCGTGGTATTGTAGATAATAAACGCAAAAAAGAAAATAAGGACCTCCCTGCAGAAGATGAAGAATTGGGTAAAGGAAACCTGTTTGCAACCGGCCTTGTGGCAGGAGGAGCGGTAGCAGGTGTTATCATTGCGATTATGGCAGGAGTAGATCCCTTTACTATTCCCGGAATCGGATTAACAATTAATCTGCCCGGATTGCTGAATGCCCTGAATATGGAAAACGGAATCAGTCATGCCATCGGAGAAGGATCCTACTATATATTAGGGGCTGCCTTCTTTGCATTTATGGGATATGTACTATACAAAATTGCAAGAAAGCCGCAAACGGCAGCATAAAATACCTGCTTAACATAAAAGAAACGGCTGTATCAAAAAGTGCAGCCGTTTCTTTTTTACTTTTAATACAGCTTATTTTTTTACTATATATCTGATAATCAGTTACTTTTTTGAAGGATTATTGCAATTAACCACTTATAATTGCGTTTAAAAGATAAAACCCATGCGCCAGTGTTTTGTTTTTGCCATCGTATTAGTGTGTTTTGCCAGTTCTTGTAGTAAAGAAGCAGACCCCTCAAGGAAGTTTGTATCTTTTCAACTTGATAGCCTGGTGGTCTTATCAGAAAACCCTACAGCTATCTTAACAGCGGCCAATCTTACAGACACCGATCCGGATAACGACTATCCCTCTCTGAAAATCACAGGTACGGGCAACCATAATGAAACCATTACGTTTACACTTATTTCAGAAACTGATTCATTGAGAACAGGTAGTTATCCTTCCACCCAACGCGGCAATGGAATGGCTATTTCATACACCGAGAGTAATTCTACGCTGCTGGCAGATAATACCAACGGTTCTCTTACTTTCGACATCGGCGATGTACAGGATAGCACAATAGAATGTTACTTCGTTGGTTCACTTGTCGATACTACCGGTGTTCTTTCAAACAGGCAGGTTACAAATGGTTTTATAAGAGCTGTGGTGAAGAGAAACTAAACAAATGTAAGGAGCGGATAATCATGTTTAAGAATAGCTTTATCATCTGCTCCAAGCCATTTATTCAACATCGTAGCATATACACTTTTAAAATCTACTTTGTATTGCAGATCGCCATCCTGCAATTGTTCCAGATCAGGACCATCATTCAGTAGTCCTTTTTCTTTCAGTCCTCCTCCTATAAAAAACATATTATTTGCAGTACCATGATCTGTACCGTTGCTGGCATTCTGCTCTACCCTGCGGCCAAACTCGGAAAAGGTCATTACTGCCACATCCTGAAAACGGTTATTGCTTTGCAGATCTTTGGTAAATGAGGTAACCGCATCATCCAGCTGTTTCAACAGGTTATTCTGACTTGCCAGTTGATTTACATGCGTATCAAACGTGCCATGAGAAACATAATACACTTTTGTACTGATATCAGACATGATCAAACGCGCAATCGTACGCATACTGCTGCCTAATGCTGTATTAGGATACTCCTCCTTTGTTTTATACATCTTAAACTGTTCTTTGAGATAAGAGGCAGAAGAAAGCGTTGAACCCATTGTTTTATAGAGATAGTCAACATTGTGATGTGTATCCTCATCTCCGGCAGGATGCTGTTGTAAAAGCTCATTCATAAAACGGTCATTACCACCCAGCCGGTTAGGATCTTTGAAAGCCAGTCCTTTTTCCAGCTCTCCTTTCAGCGCCAGGCTAAGTGTATCATCAATCTCAACTGCCTGAACCGGTTTATCACAACCTTTACATTGAGCATCCAGGTAACGGCCTATCCAGCCATTACTCCAGGCTTCAGAAGATGCACTCCCCGTTTGCCAGATATCCATAGAGCGGAAATGTGAACGATCAGGATTCGGATATCCTACATTCTGTAAAATGCCCACCGCTCCATTATCGTACAAAGATTTTATTCCTGTTAGTGCAGGATGCAAACCCGTTTCATCCGTCAGCATTAATGCCTTATCCCGCTGTATTCCTATTGCTGGCCTTGAGCGGAAATAGATATCATTCCTGTAAGGGATCACAGTATTTAACCCATCGTTGCCCCCGGAAAGCTGGATTACTACCAGCACTTTATTACCAGGAGGAACCATCTTGTCTCTTTCCAGTGCCTTCAGAAATTTAGGCATAAATACAGAAGCTGAAGCCAATGATCCTACTTGTAAAAAACGACGTCTGTTGATGATTAACATGATCAGAATTTTTTAGCACATCTGGTATTCAGGCGTACTCATGATGGCAATGGTGACAGTCTTTATATAGCTTTCACGGGATGAACTATCTGCATAACGATCCAGCAATTGTTTATTAACCCGCATGTTCGTCAGCAGTAAAGTATCCGTAATAGAATCCGCCAGATTTTCCCGTTTTACCTTATCGTATTCTTTAAGATATGGCTGCCAGTTGATCTCTGCACTGATTTTTTTAGCATATTGTTTTTTTAGTGCCTCATTCACCTGCATCGCAGCTTTATACTGTGTCATTCCCATTTCAGGAGTGATCTCCTTGGGCATAATAACAGACTCTTTATCATACAGGATCATTTGCGGCAACTGCATCCGGTACATCAGGCTGGAACTGTCTATCCAGTTGCGCCCTCCGGGCCATCCGGCTACATTTGGCGGATAAAAAAGTACCTGTCCCAGAATCTGCTGGAACGACAACATCACTTCTTCTTTCTCAAATTTTACAGGTATTGTTCTGCGTAATCCAACAATTAATTCAATGGGCGATTTGATATGTCCTCCTATGTAACGTTTATCATAAAACCAATCGGCCATGAAGATATTTTGCATCAGTGATTTGATGTTGTACCCGGAAGCATAAAACTTATCTGCCAGTGCATTTACTTTTTCTTCATCCACTACATCATCTACAAAGAATTTATAAATCTTTGTGGTGATGAACTTCGCCGTTTGTTTATGTTCCAGTAATATTTTCAGTACATCATCTCCATTAAAATCACCCGTTTTTCCCAGCACTGTTTTTTCCCCTCTATCATGCTCCTTTTCGCGGAACTGAAAATTCCCGTCAACGTCATATCCCCAGCCGGTAAAGGCCCGTGCAGATTCTTTTACATCTGTTTCTGTATAATTTCCTCGGCCCAGTGTAAATAGTTCCATTACCTCACGCGCAAAGTTTTCATTGGGATGAGCTTTACGGTTCTGCTTATTATTAAGATATTCCAGCATAGCCGGTGATTTCGAAACCTCCGTCAACAGATCTCCGAAATTACCGAGTGCATGAGTGCGGATTACTTCCAGTAACTGCTGACTGAATAACGCACGTGTAGTACGTGCAGCGAAATGTCCATGCCAGAACAACGCCATTTTTTCCCGTAGCGGATGCTCAGTATTTATCATAACATTGATCCATGCAATGTTCAGCTCTTTGATGCCCTGCATCTGCATCTTCCTCTCCATTTTCTTTTCCTCCAGTGTCATCTCTTTTTTGGGAGTATCAGGAAGATCTGATTCATCGGTTACTATCAGTGGTTCGCTCTTCTCTTTTTCATTACCAATCATCACATTATCGACGATTTGTTTTCGCCGTTTACGGGCCCAATCTTCGATAACAAGATGATTTTCACCAAAGCCGGCCCTCCAGGCCAGATGCTGCATCTGTAACTTTCCAGGGATGGATGTTATCATTCAAATGGGTTTAAAATTTGACGGATATGACTATCTAAAGTTTAATGTTCAATATTGGCAAATAGTGTTCCGCAATTCCTACCGGAATTTCCAAACAGGATAACTACTTCCTTTTTCAAACAGATCTTTATCTGGTGGTAATTCTAAAAAACCATCTGCCTGCAGCAGTGCTGCCAGATCGCCCGAGCCATGATAAGGTGGTGGCAATGCAATGAATTGTCCACCGGCAACCGGATGCAGTTTTACCGGCAGGAAGTATGTTAACGGAAATTTAAAGTTGATGTCAGTTCCCAGCACAGCATAAGGCATGGGAGGTGCCTGATACTGCAGGCTGGCTCTCAGCCAGGGCAGAATATAGCGGTAACAGCACATAAAGCCGGACACAGGATTTCCTGGTAGTGCAAATACGACTGGCCCTGTTTCAAAATGTCCGAACAGGAATGGTTTACCGGGGCGTTGCTGTATTTTATGAAACACCTGGGTCATTCCTATCGCTTCCAGCACCTGCGGCAGGTAATCAAATTTCCCGGCAGATACGGCACCCGTGCAGATCCACACATCTGCATCCATCAGGGAACGGAATAAATCACGGATAGCAGTTTCATTATCAGTTACATGATGGCAGGTAGCGGCAATCCCCAGTTCCTGCAAGGCCGCAGCCAGACTGTAAGAGTTGGAGATACGTATCTGATGCAGCCCCGGTGAACTCTGCACTGGCACTAATTCATCGCCGGTGGCAATGATTGCTACTTTGGGCAACCGGCTTACACTTACCAGTGTTTTGCCCACAGAAGCCAGTACGCCAATCTCTGCCGGCGACAGCAACGTACCTGCCGGTATTAGTAGTTGTCCGGCGGCAGCATCTGCCCCCTGACGGTGAATATTTTGTCCTTTTTCAACACCCATTTTAATGGTGAAGCGTTTAAAACCTTCATGTTCCTCTGCTTCCAGGTGTTCATAGGGGATCACGGTATCTGTCATTTCCGGTAAAATGGCCCCCGTCATTACTTCCATACAATTGGCAGTATTAGATAATTGCATGCGGGGCATGCCGGCAGCCTGCAAATCTTCTACCCCAAAAACGGTTTGTCCTTTGGAATACGTTTCATAGTCCAGCGCAATGCCGTCCATTGTTACGCGGTCATATGGCGGAAAGTCGCGGTCTGCCAGCACCGGCTCACGCAACACCCTTCCTGTTGCAGCAGTAAACGGAATCTGTTCCATACCGAAATCACGGACCGTATCCATTACAGCAGCAAATGCAGCAATAACATCTAATAGCATTGTTTTGAATTTGATACTTTGTAAATTTATCCTATTATGGTCAATGATTCAAGTCAACAGGGATTTTCACATTTGAATGCCGCAGATCAGCCAACAATGGTAGATGTAAGTGGTAAGACAGACTCCAATCGTGTGGCTGTTGCAGAAAGCAGGATTTTTTTACCGGAGATCGTAAGGCAGCAATTCAGTGGAACTGATATCCATACCGCCAAGGGGGCTGTTTTTCAAACGGCGATCCTGGCCGGAATTATGGCCGCCAAGAAAACTCCGGACCTGATTCCGCTGTGTCATACCTTACTACTAAATGGCTGTCAGGTGGATATCTATATGGAAGGAGAAGAAGCTGTGATTCGCTGTATGGTGAAGACCACCGGAAAAACCGGAGTAGAAATGGAAGCACTCACCGGAGCCAGTATAGCTGCACTAACAGTGTATGATATGTGTAAGGCCTTTACACATGAGATGGTAATCAGGCAAACACAACTGATCAGTAAAACTGGTGGGAAGAGAGATTTTTAGAATGGTTAACAGATGATCAGGTTGATGAAATTACTGATGAATAGTAAGTAAAATAAGGACCTTTACAGAAGCAATAGAAATCATCCGGTTGGTATCTTTTACTGATGATAAAAAGTAAAACAAAAGACCCTTGCATGTCCGGTTGGTAAAATATACGGTCTGATAAATAAATACAGATGAAAGGATTGATTCTTTGCGGTGGCCACAGCACCCGCATGCAGCAGGATAAAAGCAACATTGCATATCACGGAATGCCGCAATGGCAATATCTGTATACGCTGTTACAGTCTTTAATACCTGAAGTGTATCTCTCCTGCCGGGCAGATCAGCAGCCGGCATTTACAGATCATATTCCGGTGATTACTGACAGTATTCCAGGTGGCGGGCCAGCCGTAGGATTGCTCAGTGCACATGCTGCTTTTCCGGATAGTGCCTGGCTGGTGCTGGCATGTGATCTTCCACTCATCAGCCTGCAAAGTCTGCGCGTTCTGGTAGATGCCCGTCAACCCGAAAAGGATGCGACCGCTTTTATCAGTCCGTTTAACAATTTCCCTGAACCACTGATTGCGATATGGGAACCAACAGGATTACAACTATTAAAACAGAGTTTTGAATCAGGGAAAAATTGTCCGCGTAAAGCATTAATGCAGGGGAATATTCATTTACTGGAAAATCCATATGCAGCGGAGCAGTTCAATGCCAATACTCCGGAAGAGATGCAGGAAGCAAAAGATCAGATTCTTTAAGGATGAGCAGCTACCCAAACCGCCCCATCTTCAAAATATTCTTTCTTCCAGATAGGTACTGTTTCCTTTAATGTATCAATTGCATATTCGCAGGCCGCAAAGGCCGCCGCACGATGAGCAGATGCAGCAGCAATTACCACAACAGTATCTCCCGGTAGCTTTTCGCCCACAATATGGAGAATGGCTATCTTTTTTATACCCATTTTATCGATAGTATGCTGTGCTATCTTTTCCATTTCAAGTAATGCCATCGGCTCATAACATTCAAAGAGGAGCTTAGTCACCTTTTTTTGCTGTGTTACATTCCGTACATTTCCTACAAATACGGCCACACCGCCACATTCAGGGGTTTGAACAAAGTCAAGCGCCTGTTGTACGGTAATACTGTTATTTATTTGTAAGAGTGTATTCATATTATAAAATTAATACAGAGGAGATAAAGTCATCCTTCGTTAAAAGACGAAGGATGAACGAAGGATGACTTTATCTCCTCTCCACCTATCCTCCACTTACGGGCGGAATTATTGCTATTTCGTCTTCCGGTTTTAATACATCCACATCAGCAGCATACACTTTATTCACGGCAATCATCAATGAGCGTAACTTTTGCAGTGCAGGGTATTGTTTGTATAACCATACCTTAAGTTCTGCAACGGTTGTAATCCCCTCTGCCATAATAAATGGCGCCCCGGCAATATCTTTGGCAATGCCAAATAACAATACACGCATATCCTGATAATGAAAATTATAGTTAAAGCTACGATAATGTAGTAATTTTAAGTAGAAATTACCGCAAGATGAAGATAAGGATAAGAGGCAACAGCATCCGTTACCGGCTCGACAAGCAAGACATACAACTGCTCCGTGAACAGCAGAAAGTGGAAGAAACTACAACCATAGGCGCAGGAACTCTTCATTTCTGTATCAAGTCTAAGAACAGCGGCCCGGCTATCAAGCTGGAGCAATCAGGCGTACACCTTTCTCTCCCTGCCGAACAGGTAAAAAACTGGGTAGAAACAGAAGAGGTGGGCTTCTCTCTGGAATTGCCCAACTCAGACGGTTCTGTACTGCAAATCCTGGTAGAAAAGGACTTTAAATGCCTTACCGAACGGGACGAGGATGAGAGTATGGCATTTGACAATCCGACAAAAAGCTGTTAATGCTCAGGGATTCACATAACCGCATTATAAATTATGTAAGACTCGCAGTTACAGACCGCTGTAATTTGCGGTGCACATATTGCATGCCGGAAAATATGCAATTTCTTCAACGTAAGGAACTACTTACCTATGAAGAAATACTGGCAATAATGCGCCCGCTGGCAGCTGCCGGTGTCAACAAAATCCGCATTACGGGCGGAGAACCCTTTCTTCGCAGGGATCTTATGCACCTGCTCACCCAGCTTTCTCAATCGGAAGGCATTCATGAAATAGCCATTACAACCAATGGAGTACTGACGGCCCCTTTCATTCCTCAGCTCAAAGCATTGGGTATCAACAATATTAACCTGAGCCTGGATACACTTCAACGTGATAAGTTCAAACAAATCACCCACCGTGACCAGTTCAATGCCGTAATGCATACGCTGGATAACCTGCTGGAACAGGACATGCATGTAAAATTGAACATGGTGGTTATGGGAGGCGTGAATACAGACGAACTGCTTGATTTTGCTGCACTTACAGCCCACAAACGGGTAACTGTAAGATTCATTGAAGAAATGCCTTTTAACGGACAGGGGCACGCCTTTTCGGGCCAACAATGGAACTACCGGAAAATCCTGGATACGCTGAACCAGCATTATGAGCTACAGAAACTGGAAGACGCACCGCACTCTACATCTCTGAACTATCATATTCCCGGTCACCAGGGACGCGTTGGCGTTATTGCTGCCTATAGCCGCACCTTTTGTGGCACCTGCAACCGGATCCGGATTACTCCTACCGGTGGGTTTAAAACCTGCCTGTACGGGCACGATGTACTCAATGTGAGAGATCTGCTGCGAAACGGAGCCAGTAGTGACCTGCTAATGCATGAGATTCAGGCAGCCCTGAATAAACGCGCTGCCAATGGGGTTGAAGCTGAAAAGGGAAGTAAGCAATGGGACAGCATGTCTATGATAGGAGGGTAAATGCCCCAGGATAGGCCATCAGCATGTATACTAAAAATCACCTTTAATTATTAACCCACATAATTTTTCCGCTTTCGATCATTATTTCTCCCGATTTGAGTAAAGCTCTTCAATTTCCAGCAGTTCCTTTGTGCTAAATTAGAAGGGACCTATGCTCAGAATTGTCAGTGTTGTTTCAATATGCATCTTATTTTCTATCATCTCCTATGCCCAGACCAATATTACCGGGCAGGTAAAAGATATCAATAATAAACCGCTGGAAAAAGTAACGGTTAAGATTATCAATAACTCAAAAGTCACCCTTACCGATGAACAGGGTGTATTCAGCTTTAATGACCTCCCCGCAGGTAAATACACACTTCAGTTTACAAGTACCGGTTTTGAGAGTTTCCGTAAAACAGTAAACAGCGGATCTACGCACGAGATAACATTATTACCTTCTTCTGAGCAACTGCAAACAGTAGAGATCACCGGAAGAAAGGAATCAGGATATAAAAACACAAACTCTTTCATCGGTAGTAAAACAGCTACTGCATTGAAAGATGTACCACAATCCATTTCTTATGTTACCAAAGAAGTAATGCAGGATCAGGGAGCAGTAAGAATGGGAGATGTAGTGAAAAACCTGAGTGGTGTAAACCAGTTCACTTTTTACGATGATCTTACCATCCGTGGTTTCCGTATTAACGGAGGAAGTACCACACAGCTGATGAATGGCATGCGCACCTTTACCGGTTTCTGGAAACAACCAATGGTCAATTACCTTGAAAGAGTGGAAGTGATCAAAGGACCTGCTTCAGCGCTGTTTGGCAATGCATCTCCTGGTGGCGCTATCAACCGTGTTACAAAGAAACCATTGGAAGAGGCTCGCAAATCCCTGAGTTTTACAATGGGAAGTTTTAATAATAACCGCGCACTGGCCGATTTTACCGGACCATTAAATGATGAGAAAACAATCCTTTACCGCCTGAACCTTGGTTATGAAAATGCAGAATCGTTTCGTGATCTGCAATTTGATAAGAACCTTGTGATAGCACCTTCTGTATCTTTTTTACCTACAGAAAAAACAAGGATCAACTTTGATGCGGTATATAACAAGTCTAACAGCCGCCTGGATCGTGGTCAGTCCGTTATCGGCAACGATCTCTATTCTACTCCTACTTCACTGGCGCTTAGTGCATCCAATGATTACCTGAATGAAGAGACCTATACCGTAATGGCATCTTTGAATCATCAGTTTAACAGCAGGTTGGCATTTAATTTAGCTTATCTCCGTACAGGCTACAGCCAGGATTTACTGGAGCACCGTAGTGCGAATGGTTATGCAGTAGATATGGATAGTGTGATAGTACCGAATCTTGTAGCCAGACAGGCATTTATCCGTAAGTCAAAACAGTACAGTGATAATGCTTCTGCTTATTTGACCTATGATGCCCATACCGGTAAGATAGAGCATAAACTGATGGCAGGATTTGATTATACGCAGGCTACCCTGCCTCCGGGATCTGCACAGCAAACAGCAAATAATTACCTGTTGAAAACAGGTGCATCAAAAGCATATAACCCTAAAAAAAGCGCAGATTACCAGACTTACCAATACACTACACCCGACGGAAAAGTATTAACACTTCCCAAACCAAATGTTTCTTCATTTGATCTTACCCGGAAAAATAACCAACTGGAAGATGTAAGCAAGTACGTATTTGGTAATGCAGCCAACAGTGCTACTGTCCCTACTTTCAGCAGCCTGTATGGCGTATATGTGCAGGATCAGATTAAACTGGGTAACCTGCAGGTATTACTGGGACTCCGTTTTGATACTTATAAAGATAAAGCCAATTACAAAACAGACAGCCAGGAGGTTGTGAGTCAGCATAAAGTATTACCACGTATAGGTCTCGTATATAGCCTTACTCCAAACATCAATGTTTATGGTATTTATACACAGGGATATAATCCGCAGGATGCTGCGACACAAGCAAATCCATTGTCTGGCGGACCTTTCAGCCCTATAGAAAGTAACCTGATTGAAGGTGGTTTAAAAACGGAATGGTTCAATAGTCAGTTAACGGCCAATCTTTCAGTATACCAGATCAGACAGAAAGGTACTTTGTATACTGCCAGTGCTCCGGAGCAACCTGAGTTAATGATCCAGATAGGAGAGGAAAGAGCAAGAGGTGTTGAACTGGATGTAACAGGACAAATCACCAGTAACTGGAATATTACCTTAAACTATGCCTATAATGATGCAACGATTACGGAGGCAGATTCGAAGAACCAGATATATGTAGGAAAACAGAAGCCGAATGCCCCGAAACATCAGGGTAACCTCTGGACAAAATACATTATTCCGGCAGGACCAGCTAAAGGATTAGGCATTGGAGCAGGTGGTAACTTTGTAGACTCAAGAAACGTTTCCAATAATGCCACCCAGGTAATTCCGGGATATGCTATTTTTAACGGCGCACTCTTTTATAAAGTGAATAAAGTACAGCTTCAATTGAATTTCAATAACCTTACCAATAAAACATATTGGGTGGGTGGATATGATTATATTCGTCTGTTTCCTGGCGCACCAAGAAGCTGGCAGGCTACTATTTCTTATACTTTTTGATGATGAAAAAGATTATTGGTTGGTTACATCTGTGGTTGGGCATTGGCTCAGGATTGGTAGTGCTGGTAGTAGCACTGACCGGAAGTCTGCTCGTGTTTGAAGATGAGCTGGAACACCTGTTTCAGCCTTCTCTATATTACGTGCAGGTGCCCGCACAGGCAGAAAAAATTCCGGTAGCAATACTGGCTGCTGATGTAAAAAACCGCTATCCTGATTATAGACTGAATTCAATTATTACAGAGCCGGAAGCTAACCGCACCGTTATCTTTACCGTATTAAAAGGTAAGAATGCAAAAAACGGGAAGGTCATTGCAATGGCAGTAAATCCCTACACAGGACAGATCATAAAAGCAGTAAATGAAAAGGACCGTTTCTTTTCAGTAGTACTTCGCCTGCATCGTTATCTCTGCATAGGAGAAACAGGAAAAATAATCACGGGCATTTCATGCAGCATTTTCACTATCCTTATCATTACCGGCCTGATTCTCTGGTGGCCTAAAAGAAACAACCGCAAACAACGTTTCCGTATTAAATGGAATGCTTCTTTTAAACGCCTGAACTGGGATCTGCATGCAGTTTCAGGATTCTATATAAATATTGTATTACTGAGCATTTCCCTCACCGGTCTGGTATGGAGTTATAAATGGGTAAACAATCTCCTTTTTTATGCATTTGACGGTTCATTAAAAAACGTCAAAATGAAGCCGCCTAAAAGCGAGCCAGTGAAAGATAACAGTATTGCATATCTGGATAAAATATTAACAACTACCAACGAAAAGCTGACTTATCCCGGTACTGTTACTATTCGTTTCGGAGAGAATGATAGTATTGCTGTTGCCGTTGCCAAATTAAATACAACAGCCTCTATCGGCAATGTGAGCGACTTCCTTTATTTCCAGGCAGGTACAGGTAAACTGGTTCAGGAACGCCCATATGCAAAGGAGAGTGCAGGAACAAAAGCAAGAAGATTAGTCTACCCTATTCACACAGGAAGTCTCTACGGATGGCCGACTAAAATACTGGCACTGATCAGTGCACTCGTGGGTGCATCACTGCCCATTACCGGGTTTATGATATGGCTTGGAAGGAAGAAGAAAAAGGAACCGGTATCACTGAAAAAGCATGCGAACACCCGCGTACAATATCAGTAAAGCAGTAGCTGCTTCTACCATTCGAGGTTTAAGCACAGCAGCACTCAGGCGGGCGCCTATCTGTCCGCCTGCAATTACAGCCAGTAACAGCGGCGTGGTAAAATGAAGATCAAATACAAATTGTTTTTTGGCGGCTTGTCCTAACAGGCCGCCAATTGAATTTACGAGAATAAAAAAGCTGCAGAGTCCTGCAATATTCTTAGCAGTATCATAGCGGCCCAGGCGCAAAATAGGAGATAGATAAATACCGCCACCGATACCTGTCATACCGGATAACAAGCCAATAAAAGCACCAATAATACCATACTTATAATTCCCCTTTTTATCTTCAGCAATCTCATATGTTTTCTCTATAAAAAGACGATAACACATAAACAGCGCAGCTACTGTCAGCGCAATACCCAGCAGCAGGAAAAATGTACGCTGGCTCAGCGGCAGATATCCTCCGAGAAATGCCATCGGCACGCTCGCTAAACTAATCTGCCAGGCCTTTTTCATAGGCAGGTGTCCTGCACGATAAAAGTGATATACCCCTCCGGCCACAACCACAATATTACAGATCAGTGCAGTCGATTTCATCAGATGAAAATCAACACTCCACAATGCCATCAACGCAAGGTAACTGGAACCGCCTCCAAATCCGGCAGAGGCATATAATAATGCGATGGTGAAAAATAAGAGACAAAGTTCTACGGACATATTAATACATATTCATTTCAACATCAATTTCATTCGCCCAGGCATGGATGCCTCCTTCTACATTAAAAACGAACGGAAAACCTGCGGTATATAATTGCTGCGCCACCATGCGGCTACGCATTCCATGATGACAAAGTAATACCAGCGGAACATCCTTCTTTAACTTTGGAATTATCTGTTCCACCATTCGCATAGGGATATGCATTGCTTGTGGTAAATGACAGATCTCCCACTCATCTGCTTCACGCACATCTATCAGTTGTAAAGAACGATCTTCTTCCAGCCATTGCTGCAACTGTTTTACTGAAAGACTTTTCACACCACCTGTATCACAGGGCTGCTCATAATCAGATTGCAAACTTGTTATAGTATGATTACCAGCTATAGGTTTTACCTGAAAAATATGATGCGTATTATACAGCGTATCTATTGTCAGCAATTGATTTTGTAATGGCTCCCCGATTCCACAAATGATCTTCACAGTTTCATTTGCCTGGTAACTACCAATGATCCCAGGTAAAATACCCAGCACACCAATGTCACTACAATTAAGCATGGCACCGGCTTCTGGCTGTTCGGGGAACAGGCAGCGATAAGTAGCACTACCTTTATAATTAAACACGCTCACTTGTCCTTCATACTTGTGAATAGCCCCATACACAAAAGGCTTTTTCAGCATTACGCAGGCATCATTCACTAGGTAACGGGTACCAAAATTATCCGAGCAATCTACTACCACATCATAAGGAGTGATGATAGATAATGCGTTGTCAGGCAGCAGCCATTCATCATGAGAAATGAATGTAACTTCCGGATTCAGCTGTTGCAATCGCTTAATTGCCATCTGCAATTTGGGTTTCCCCTCATCTTCCGTATTATATAACACCTGTCGTTGCAGGTTGGTAAGTGAGATATTATCATGCTCCACAATACCCAATGTACCTACCCCCATTGCGGTGAGGTATTGTAATACTGGTACGCCCAATCCACCGGCGCCAATTACCAATACTGCCGCATTATGCAAAAGCTGTTGTTTCTCCGGGCCGAAGCCCTCCAGTTTTAATTGTCTGTCGTATCGTTGCATTATAGATTCTTTATCCTTTTAGACATCAATATTGTATCGCCATAGGAACCATCCTGGTGGCGCACTCCCTGTGGCATCCGTCCATATTCAGCGAAACCGAAGTTACGGTATAACTGAATAGCCCTTTCGTTATTGGAGAATACGCTAAGATGAATGATTTCCATGTCTTTATGTTGTTCAGCCCAACGGATACCCGCAGTTATCAGTCGCCGGCCAATGCCCATATTCCAGTAGGAATGCAGGATTCCAATACCTAACTGACCAAGATGTGCCTGTTTCCACAGTCCCGGTTGCTTGATGGTGATGGAACCTACCAGTTTTCCTTCGGCCATTGCCACAAGAAGCAGATCTTTTTTATCATCCAGAAAGGAGAGGATATAATCCTTTTCACTTTCTACAGATAACTCAGCAGCCTCCCGGAGAGTAAATAACAGAAACCCGGTTTCTTTTGTCAGCTGACGGAAGTAGGAGAGCATAGCTGTTGCATCTTCCGGTTTTGCATTGCGGATCTCCAGGCTTTGGCCATTAGGTAAGAAGTGCTGCATAGGGTAAAGTTAATCATTCCTGCATTTTGCCATCCCATCTCATTCTGCACTACTTTGAACAATCTTCACCTGGCACAGCGATATTCAGGAAGCCTCCCAAATTACCAAAAAGGGAATCATAAGTAAAAACAAACTCCGTTAGAAGTTCCCTGAACAAGGTTCTTCTAACGGAGTCCGCTTAAAATTATAAGAAGTTATCAGGAGATCTTTCCGCTGCCAAAATATGATTGCAATACAGCCGGAATGTGAATACCATCTTCTGCCTGATTATTTTCCAGGATACATGCCAGAATACGGGGCAATGCCAGGGAACTACCATTCAGTGTATGCACCAGTTGTGCTTTACCAGTGCCATCTTTAAAACGGATCTTTGCACGGTTAGCCTGGAATGTTTCCACATTTGATACTGAACTTACTTCCAGCCATCTCTGTTGTGCAGTGCTGTATACTTCAAAATCGTAGGTGAGTGCAGAGCCAAAGCCCATATCTCCACCACACAATTTTAAGATCCGGTAAGGCAGTTGTAATGATTGCACCAGTGCCTCTACATGTGCAGTCATTTCTTCCAGCACATCATAAGATTTATCCGGGTGTACAATCTGCACCAGTTCTACTTTATCAAACTGATGAAGGCGGTTCAGACCACGAACATCTTTACCATAAGAACCCGCTTCCCTGCGGAAACAAGGCGTATAACCCGTCATTTTCACAGGCAGGTCTGTGTCTTTCAGGATCTCATCCCTGAAGAGGTTCGTCAGTGGAACTTCAGCCGTAGGAATCAGATACAATTCATCCTCTCCCACGAAATACATCTGTCCTTCCTTATCCGGTAACTGGCCAGTGCCATAAGCAGAGGCAGCATTCACCATATGAGGGGGCTGATATTCTGTATATCCGTTGTTAATATTAAAGTCCAGGAAATACTGGATCATCGCACGTTGCAGGCGGGCACCCTTGTTTTTATACACGGGAAAACCGCTTCCGGTGATCTTATTACCCAGTTCAAAATCGATGAGGTCATATTTTTTAGCAAGATCCCAATGCGGTACTGCTCCGGCATGTAATACCGGTACCTGACCACCTTTGCGGATCTCTACATTCTCTTCAGGTGTTTTACCCGGAGGCACAGCAGCAGCAGGCAGGTTAGGCAACTTGATCAATACATCATGCAGGGCTTTTTCTGTAGCAATGAGTTCCTCATTGGCAGGTTGCAATTTTTCTTTCAGTGATGCTACTTCCGATTTACGGGCTTCCGCTTCTTCTTTCTGACCTTGCGCCATCAGCTTACCAATCTCTTTGGAGGCTGAATTAATTTTGGCTTGTGTCTCATCATATTCTAGGGTCAGCTTCTTGCGCTTGTCGTCCAGCACCAGGATTTCTTCTACCAGATCCAGCTCTTTGAAATTTTTCAAAGCGAGCCGTTCCAGCACCAGGGCCTTATTTTGACGAATGAACGGAACTTGTAACATTGTATAACTATTGATTAAATTTTGGCAAATATAACTAAAGGGATTGAGCTCCGCACCTACAAACAGAAGGCTTTCGGGGTGGGCTGGTCATCTACCGGGAAAGGATCCCCTTTTTCAGTCAGCATCTACTTATTAACGGAGTTTTATCAAAAGCCCCAATGGTGCTTTTGATAAAACTCCATAAGATCTCTAACTTAAATATTTTCCTACTATCGGTACTCTTCTTCCAACCCCAAAGGCTTTTGAAGATACCCTTATGATAGGGCAGAACTGATTACGTTTGTATTCATTATTGTTCACCATTTTCAGGGTGCGGGCAACTAATGCAGCATCAAAACCCTGGGCAATGATTTCACGCGGCCCCTGCCGACGCTCTATATACTGATAAAGCAGTTTGTCCAGTATAGCATAATCAGGCAGGCTGTCACTATCTTTCTGATCAGGACGCAATTCCGCAGAGGGCGCCTTATCAATGATATTCTGGGGGATGATCTCACCATTCCTGTTGATATATCTTGCCAGTGAATACACCTGCATCTTATACACATCTCCCAATACAGACAAGCCACCGGCCATATCACCATAAAGCGTACCATAACCGGTAGACAGTTCACTCTTATTAGAAGTATTCAGCAATATATAACCGAATTTATTGGACAATGCCATCAGCAGGTTACCGCGGATGCGCGATTGCGTATTTTCTTCCGCCACATTAAAAGGCAGTCCCATAAAAAACGGATCCAATGTTTGCAGGAACATTTCGTAGATATCATTGATGCGGATGAGATCATAAGGATTGTTCAACCTTTTAGACAACGCCACAGCATCATCTACGGAATGTTCTGTAGAGTAGGGAGAAGGCATCAATACTGCTCGTACATTTTCCTTGCCCAATGCTTCTACTGCCAATGCCAGTGTAACTGCGCTATCAATTCCACCGGACGATCCCAGAATGGCTTTTGTAAAGCCCATTTTCTGGAAGTAATCCTTTATTCCCATTACAAGCGCCTGGTAAATACGCTCTATCTTATATTCCGGTAATAGTTCTGTAACAGGCGTAAAGTCAGATGCTGCCACCACGCCATTGGCTGGTAACAAATCTTCCAGCACCACTCCATCCATTGCCTCTTCGAAATAAGGCATTTCTTTCACAATATTCCCTTGTGCGTCAAAGATCAGCGAACCGCCATCAAACACTATCTCCGTTTGAGACCCCACCGTACAGGAATAGAACATCGGGATTTTGTATTTACGCACATTAGCCCGGATAATCTCTTTACGCTGCTCTGCGGCAGTATAATCAAACGGAGAAGCAGAAAGATTGATCATTACATCCGGCTGCTGCTCTATCAACTGATCCATAGGGCAGATCCTGTATAGGGGATTATCTCCCAGGTTCCAGATATCCTCGCAAATCGTTACCGCCAGCTTTTTACCCTTAAAAGGAATTACGTTCCAGGCAAAGGCCGGTTCAAAATAGCGGTATTCGTCAAATACATCGTAGGTAGGAAGTAATGTTTTATGGATCACCTGCTTCACTTCGCCTTCATACAGGAACCAGGCAGCATTGAACAGCTCCTTTCCTTCAGGCTGGGGATTGCGGGCAGGTCCGCCTACCAATACAGCTATATTATGAGTATGTGCCTTAATAGTATCTATTGCAGCATATGACTTCTGTATAAAATCTTCAAATTCAAGGAAATCACGTGGGGGATAACCACACACGCACAACTCGGAAAATACCACAAGATCAGCTCCCTGGGCTTTGGCATCGATAATCCCCTGAAGGATCTTCTGTATATTTGATTCAAAATTGCCGACATGGTAGTTCTGCTGTGCCAGTATAATCTTCATCAATCATTTTATTTAAAAAAAGAGACCTAGTTTCAGTGCAAAGCTATTCATATTTACTTTGCCATCATTCCATTTAGCATTACGGGTTACATCGATAAAGCCGTTCTGATAGTTCAAACCCACTACAGCACTCAGTTTATCACCTAACGGATATTCGATTCCGGCACCTATCAGCAATCCCATATTTATAGGAGTGATATCACGTAATACATTCACTTTATCATAAGTATTGGTAAGGCTTACAATATCAGCACGACCACGAACGGGGAAATCAAGGTAAGTACCGAACTGTCCCCAGAAGCCGATTCCATCGCTAACATCTGTTTTGAGTTTTAATGCTACTGGAATTTCCACATAAGTGAGCTTCAGGTTGTACTCTGCCGGATTTGCTTTATAGTCGTCCAGCCCTTTGCCTGCATCATATTTAAGCTTACTGCCAGCGGTGGTTACCTGCAAACCTGAGGCAATGGCATAACGACCGGTTTCGTCCAGCAGGAAATCTGCCATGACCCCAAAGCTGATACCAGCGCGGCCAGCATTGCGGGTTACACCGGATTCCTGAGGTTTCAGTGTAACAATGGCTGGGGTTAACGTAAATCCCAGGCGTACCCTGTTTTCCTGTAAAATATTCTGTTGTGCTTTACCTGTCAGAACAATGGTTAACAATATAATTATCAAGATTCCTTTCCTCATAATAATTTATCTTTTTTTTAATACAATGTATATAATATTTTTACCTATAAGTAGTTATATGTTAAGTATGCAAAATTACATTAATAAATTATCTGGCAGCAATTCCAAACTGCTGATCCTGATTCTATTCCTATTCTGTTTCAGTGCCTGTAAGCATAAAAACGTGCCAAATGTGAGTCATATTGCGATGGAGGTGCATATTCAACGATTTGATCACGACCTTTATAAGCTGGATACCAATCATATTCAGGCATCATTGCAGCAGTTGGATGCAGCTTATCCCACATTTCTGCCGGCTTACATAGAGCATATCATGAATTTCGGGCCTTATGCAGATAGCAGTAAGCTGGTACAAATGCAAACCCGTATGCTGGTAGGCAATAGTGACTTCCGGTTATTGCAGGATACCATCAATGCACATTTTCCAAAGCTGGACGAACTGGAGAAAGATCTTGCACAGAGTTTCCGCTATATAAAATATTATTTCCCCTCCTTCAGGGCACCGAAGGTAGTAGCATTCAGTTCCGTGATCAGCAACTATGGCGCTATTACAATTGATTCCGTACTGGGTGTTGGGCTGGATATGTACCTTGGCAAAGATTTCCCGGTTTACGCTATGTTACCGGACTACCCAGGTTACATGATCCGTAAGTTCTCAAAAGAATATATTACTACTAACTGCATCCAGGTACTGTCTCAACAGATGTATCCCGGAGCCGATCCCAGCGACAAACTGATTGCCCAACTTGTAAATGCCGGCAAGCATCAATACTTCTTAGAGCAGGTACTCCCGGATGTTCCTGATAGCATCCGGTTAGGATATACTAAAGATCAGCTGGAATGGTGCATGGAAAGTGAGCAGATGATCTGGCAATTCTTTATACAGCAAAACCTGCTGTATAAATCTGACTGGCAGAGTAATATGCATTTTATGAATGATGGCCCGTCTACACAGGGAATGCCTGAAGGTTCTCCCGGAAGAATAGGATCTTTTGTAGGATGGAGGATTGTACAGGAGTATATGAAACAACACAAAGAAGTTACGTTACAAAAGCTGATGGATAATAAAGATGCCATGCAGATTTTTTCACAGTCGAAATACAGACCGAAGTAAGCTGACAAATACAACCAACCATTATATGCAAACAATGAAACCAGCATTAAAGCCGTTTCAGAAATCATTATCCTTAATAATTATACCTGTCAGCTTTGTATTGTTTTATATCTACGGGTGGACATTTATTTCTACTCTTCTAAAGCTGAATAACTTCTATGGTAATCTCTATAACTATTACCATGTTAGTGCACTCTCTTTTTCCATTTATAATTTACTGGTTGCTTTTATAGCAGGTATTTTAACTGTGAGGCTGGTCAAAGGTGTATTGAATAAAAGACAAAAATATGTAAAGCAGTCTTTATGGATCTTTCTTGCGCTTGCTGCAATATTGGTCTCGGGGGAGATTATCCTCCATTTAAGTCTTGAGGGCAGGTTATAATAGTGTATCAGTTTGAATTTAGGTAATTACCAATTGATAAGACCCGAAGACCACATACCCACTCTGACCAGTTATATTGGTACTCCCGGAAAATGTCATTTTCTTTTAATTATAAGTAAATTCCCTTAACTTCATTAAGTTAAAAGTATAATAATGAATACACTAGAAGCAAATATTAAAATTACCAGAAACGGAGAAAAGCTCTCTTCTGTCTCTGTTATGATGCCGATATGGAATAAATTGTCCGATCATGGCAATTTGCTTGTAAAACTCCCATTACTTGGTATAAGTACGATTGCTAAAGATGAAAATGATGCTGATAAAGCTATCGAAGAAGCAATTGCGTCTTTTTGTATTGTAGCCGATAAATTTGGTCAAGGAATTGAAAAAGAATTACAAGCATTGGGTTGGATAGCTGTTAATGGCGAAAATGGTGAGCCTCTGTTGGGCTATAATGTTTCAGATACAGATGCTTTACTCGAAAGACTTTTTGAAACTGGCGAAAATTATATAAATAAACATTTAGAGATAGCATAATTATGTCTGATACTTATTACCCGTCCGTCGATATTAATTTTATCGAGGAACACGTTATAAAAAGCGGCAAACTGGTTAAAGACGGAATTATCAAATTTGGTACTACTACTACATTTGTCGTCGATGGACCACAGGCAATATACAAAAGAAGTATTTTTTTAAGGGAATTACAGCCCGGTCAGATTTGTTTTGAACAAGCGACTGCCCTTGCATTTAGATTTTCATTTATGGGCGCACTTCTTGGTTGGCTTGAAGAAAATAGAGATTGGAAAGAAGGTGCATACGTTGAACAACAAGAAATCAAGCAAAACTAATTGACCAATATGACAAAAGGCGAGAATTGATTTTAGCCTATTCACCAAAAAAGGCCTTTTTTGGTGAATAGGGTCTATTTTTTCGTTTTACTTCTCATCTTCCCTACCTCCTCCGAAGTCAATATAAACTTACTCTCCTTATTAAATCTTCTTTTCACATAAGTAACAATAGACGCCACTGCATAATCATCCAGGAAACTACCATGTGCCGGCATTTGCCCGTTAAACTTTTTACCGTTCACCGTAATCTCTCCATTTAAACCATTCAGTATAACATTCATCAATCGCTCCTTATCTCCAGCTACCCACTCAGAACCTACTAACGGCGGATAACGGTTGTTATCTCCTTTCCCATCTCTCTGGTGACAACTACTGCAATAGGAATTAAACATTATCAGTCCGGCCATTTCACCTCCTTTGCCCAGATTATCCTTTATCTCATCCGGTGTTTTGATATACGTCCGGGATTTCCTCGCTTCCATAGGTGCCAACTGCGCTTCTCCGAATTTCGCTTTATCTCCTTTGTACATCACCCGCCAGATCTTTCCTTCATTAGACTCAGAAATATATAAAGAACCATCTGGTCCCGTAGCCAGTCCCATAGGACGGTACTTTGCGTCGCTGGTATTTACTACGGTATCGATGCCAGTAAAACCATCTGCAAATACTTCCCATTTCCCTGTAGGCGCACCATTTTCAAATGGAACAAAACAAACGATATAACCTGCCTGCGGATATGGCGAACGATCTGTAGAACCATGAAACGCAATGAAAGCGCCTTTCTTATAGCGTTCAGGAAATTGATTACCCTGATAGAACAACAGATCCATCGGTGCCCAGTGACCGGGGAAACCCATGACGGGCTTATCGAATTTACTTGCTCTGCCTACAATTTTTCCATCACCACCATATCCCGGTTGCAAAATGTTTTTGTTCTGCATATGATCCCAGTAAGCGTATGGCCAGCCAAAATCTGAGTTTTCGGTAACTTTAAGTAATGGCTCAGAAGGTAATACAGCTGCCTGCCAGGCAGTATAAAGGTTAGGATATCTTGTATGAAAATTATCCATGCCGTTCATGGCAATGTATAATGTATTATCCATCGGGTTCCATGCAATCCCTAATACACTGCGGATGCCGGTAGAATATTTAGTACCATCCTTTTGCGTTTGCCCTGTTTTGTTGGCATCAAACTTCCAGACGCCGGCATGCCATTCAAGATCAGGCGCAGGGTCCAGTCCTTTACCACCTGGCATTCCAGCGGGACCGGCAGTATTAATATCTTGTGCGGCATCGGTAGGTCCGCCGAATGGGACATACATGTTTCCTTTGTTATCGAAAGCGATTGGTTTGGCAGAATGCCAATGCCGGAAAAGGGCTGTATCCTCGTCCGTAAGAATGGTTTCTGTTTTACTTTCCGGTACTAACTGACCAGGTGTTAATTTATTCCTGAGTACATATTTGACGGTAGTCGTATACAGGTATCCGTTATAGATAGAGATACCGGCGGGTTGCCCTCCTTCATCTCTGTAATCTCCAAAGTAAGAGATTACATCCGCCTTGCCATCATTGTCTTTATCACGAAGTGCTACAGTTCCTCCGCGCCCGTCCATGGCGTCATTGTAGGTAAGCTTCACATAGATATCTCCGTTGTCATTTACGACGAGATGCCTTGCGCGACCAACACCTTCAGCGACAACAACAGCTTCAAAATTTCCGGGCAGGACCAGTCCTCCATTATCAGGATCTGATGCTGGTAAGGAATACTGTTTCTGATCTTTACATGAAATTACTGCAACAGCCAACAGGCAGGAGAGAAAAAGCCTTAACATGAAATTCAGGATTAAAATGAAAATTGGGTTCTCAATCTACACACACTCGCTTTTGACAACAGGGGAGTTGTCTGTATTTATTCAGAGGAAATAAATCAATTTAGCTTAAAAGGGACTATCATCTGGAATTCAGGAATCTTTACTTCGAATTGCTTTTTATTTAGTTGATTTTCCATCTGGTAAGTACCATACATTTTTCCGATTTCAGTTCGCAGATTGGAACCCGAGACATACTGATAGCTTTCGGTAGGTGCCAGCAGTGGTTGTACACCTACTACGCCCTCTCCTTCCACTTCACGATGTGTACCGTTTGAATCAATGATATACCAGTGGCGACGAAGTAATTTGATGGGGAAGATGTTATTATTTTCAATGGTGATACGGTAGGCGAACATGAATTCACTGCCAATCGGATTAGAATAATCCGGTTGATAAAATGTTTCCACACTGATGGTGATTCCGTCTGTTACTTTCTTTACCATAGAACACCTCCGTTTTCGTAAAAATAAGCAAAATAAATGCAGTAGTAGTAAAATTTATATGTTATGCCAGACTTTAACTTTTTATTTAGAAGTGGTAAAGTCACAATTATAATTAGCTGATAATCAAATAACTAAATAATTGAAACCGTCCGAAGAATAGCGGGATCCCTTTCTGCTGCGCGTGCTGCTATCTCAAAACGATTCTGATAATATCCTACTCTTTTACACTCCCAGAGGTAATGCCAGAGAAAGGGAATCAGTCCTAACTCCCTGTATTGCACTACATGACATACCTCATGTCTTACCCAACTTATATCCTGCAGAAACTCTTCCCGGTTTACCCCATGCAGGTAAATGGTTTTTCCTATTACCATAGCAATCCGCTCGCTTTTCATCCGGCGGGCTGCAATACGGGCCAGGACAGACCGTTCTTTTATATGACATTTAACCGCTGTCAATGTTTTTATATTGTACATCAAAAATAATAATTGCGAATGACCATCAGGATAATAGTATCATAATTTGTACCGGTTTTCCTCAATAATCATTCGCAATCAGAAGTTTATGTATCAATATTAGAGCGAAAACCTGCGGGAGATATTAAAACCCCAGCGGAACTGCCCCTGCTGCCAGGTGGTAGTGGTTTCCGGAATGAACTGGTTTTCCAGGATAGCTGTGGAGTTGGTAAAATTGACGTGAAAAACGTGCCCACCGGTTTCAATTTCCAATCCTACCGCCAGGGGATTATAAAACTTCTTCCCCTGGGTTGCAAAGTAATCTTTGCTTTCCTGGCTGCGGAAAGGATAGAAGTATTCCACCAGCAGTCCCAATCTTTTAGAGAATTTGAATCTTCCGCCAGCACCAAGGGCAAAGATGTCATTCTCATCCATATATACTACTCTATTGCGATGTACCAGCGTTGGTAACAGCGTTAATGACAGATTCCGGTTAAATTTACGTGCCAGGATCACCTGAGTGGTATAACTCATACGATCTGACCGCTTTTCGAAATGACTGGCATCTGATTTTGTTCTGCTTGATTTCATAGCTGTCCCTACCACATTACCAAACAGTGTAACAGAAACAGGCATATGGTTATCTGTTGTTTGCACCAGCAGGCGGTATTTTGCCAATCCTTCATACATCTGGGTAAGGCTACCAGAGCCTTTTGTACGGCCCACTCCCACCATCAGGCGGTCTGTAACACCGTATTCAAAAGCGATGCGAACATCGGTAGAGTTGTCCATTCCAAAGAATGTTTTACCGCCGCCGGACTCTCCGCCCAGATCTCCGAAATGATGCGCCACCCGGAAATCAAGTTCACGCTTCTTTAATGTTTCAGGAGAATGCCCCTGGATAATGCGGGTGGACTTATAGGTAGCGATAACCGGTTCATGTGTTTTGACAGAATCGTTCGCAAACATTTTTGACAGATCGTCCTGCGCATAAGCATTTACGCCCAGGCAACTGCCCACTAATAACAGGTATATATATTTCATAGTAGTTATAGTTGATGAATTCAGGAAGGAGAATAAGTGGCTTTTACGGTTACTTCCACTACTTCGGCAATGTTTTTTACTACCAGGGTAGGAATCTTGATATGATGATCTGCCAGGCGTACATTGAATTTAGTAGTGGCGGCAGGCTTTCCGTCCTGCACTGTCACAGTCGCCTTTTCGCGGTATACTTTGTCCACACCATGCATTGACAATGTACCTTCTACCGTTACGTTATATGTACCATCCTTATGCAGATCTATAATATCAATGATCTTTCCCTTGAATTCTGCGTGAGGGTACTTATCGCTTTCCAGGTAGTTTTCATTGAAGTGTTCTTCCATCAGTTGCTTTTTGAACTTAAAAGTGTTCACCGCTACTTTAAAATAAACAGCTCCCGTTTTCAGATTGATGGCAGAAACCCCTTTGCTGGTAACCGCATCAATATCCTCCATAGGAGTGGCCGAGAAGAAGGACAATGTAGTATTACGGCAGGAAAAGATCTCCTGGGCAAAACACGAGATAGTCAGTAAAAGCCCGGCGAATAATGTAACTAAATGTTTCATGTTGTTGGGTTTAATGGTTATTCGGGCATCCCGTGAGAGATCCAGCAGGCAATAGAATCACGCATTCCCACACTCAGGTCGGGGAATCTGCTGGGCGGCATATCTGCGTCCGCACTGATTACGCGCGAGCGGAAAATCGCTTCATTGCTGGTGAGATACGTTTTCAACTTCGCATAGGTAGTAAAATCGGATGAAGCAGTGGCACCGGTACCTTTATGGCAACCTCTGCTTGTGCAATTTCCTGCTATGGAAGTGAGAACATAGGAGGAAGTGATAACAGCTGTGTCACAGGCAGTGACAGGGATTCCTGGATCAGGAGCCGGGGCTTGTTCGGCAGTGCATCCATATGCTAAAGCTAATAGCAATACGGGTAACAAATTTGCTCTCATAGGTTTTTTTGAGTTGGGCACGGGTTTTATGGCCCGTTGGGTTGAAAATATGGCTATTCTGTTTAGAACGTTCTCTGCAAAAATAAATTATAATGTAAAAAAATAATATTTTGATTTTCGGTATTCTATGTTATGAACTCTTGCTCAACTCCCGGAATTTGATACTTTTGTTTCTATGAACATAGATCAGCTGTACGATATTTATAAAAAACATACGTCTATTCAAACAGATACCCGGCAACTAAAAGCAGGCGATATGTTTTTTGCCTTGAAAGGGTCCAATTTCAATGGCAATACTTATGCTGCAGCAGCCCTGGAAAATGGAGCTGCTTTCGCAGTAATAGATGAAGAGAAATATTATACACAGCCAGATAAGATGATGCTGGCAACAGACGTGCTCGAAACCCTTCAGCAGCTGGCATTGCGGCATCGTCAGGAACTGAAGATCCCTTTTCTGGCTATTACCGGCACTAACGGTAAAACCACTACAAAAGAGCTGATAAGTGCGGTATTGTCTTCTACTTTCAGAACCACTGCTACAGCAGGTAATCTGAATAATCATATAGGCGTACCCTTAACCATTCTGCGTATTCCGGCCAATGCAGAAATGGCTGTTATAGAAATGGGTGCTAATCATGAACATGAAATAGAAAGTTATTGCCGGATAGCATTGCCCACACACGGTATTATCACCAATATAGGTAAGGCACACCTGGAAGGTTTTGGCAGTGAAGAAGGTGTACGCAGGGCTAAAGGAGAACTGTATAATTTTTTACGTGATAACGGGGGAACAGTATTTCTTTATAATGAATATTCTTACCTGGAGGAAATGAGCAAAGGAATAAAAGAAGTAATCACCTACGGGAAAACTAACGCAGATTATACAGGACAACCACTTGCAGATACTGCACTACTGGGCGTGAAAGTAGATACAACTGGCACTATCTCCACTCAACTGGTGGGCGCTTATAACTTCCCGAATGTAATGGCGGCAGTAGCTACAGGTAGCTATTTTGGCGTACCCGGCAGCAATATCAATGCAGCAATTACCGCATATACACCATCCAATAACCGTTCACAGGTTATTCAACAGGATAGTAATACCATTATCATGGATGCTTACAATGCAAATCCATCCAGCATGAAAGCAGCCATTGAAAATTTTGCAGGCATCAATGCCACCAAAAAAGTATTGCTGCTTGGAGCAATGAAGGAACTGGGAGAAGATAGTGTGAAAGAACATCAGGCACTGATAAATATGCTGCAACGTACTCACTGGCATGCGGTAGTACTGGTAGGAGGAGATTTCAGTAAAGCAGAACATCCTTATCTATACCTGGAAAATGCAGCAGAGGCTGGCTCCTGGTTAAAACAACAACAGTTCACTGATACGTATATATTAATTAAAGGATCGAGAAGTGTGGGCATGGAAAAGGTTATATAAAAAAAGAGACCTGCAGGTTAAAGAACCCGCAGGTGTTCATAACCTATGCCAACTTTAGAGTAATTCTAAAAGATTTAAATATCATTATAGTGTACGATCAGATCGTATAAATAATTTTTGTTTGACTTGTTTAATTGATGAGGTTTAATTCCGGCAACAAATGAGGAATAATAATAGGTTATACCCAGGTTTGATGCGTAAACTACGCTGCGAACATTCTCATACAATCTTAACAACAAGGTATGCTACTAATTGTTTAAACTTAACTGAAATAGTTTTCTCTTTCTAACGTGATTCTTCTGGTGTCTGCAATTATATACGGTGAGTGATAATGGACGGATTTAATTACTCAAAAGATTTTTCATACTGGCATTTCCTGGCACAATTCAATCAATACTCCGCTGGTATCTTTAGGGTGTAAAAAACATACCAGTTTATTATCTGCACCTCGCTTGGGAACCGGCTGTAATAATGTAAATCCTTCGGCCGATAAACGCTCCATTTCTGCTACAATATCCTTTACTTCAAAGGCAATATGGTGCATTCCCTCTCCTTTTTTTTCCAGGAAACGGGCAATCACACTTCCCGGACTGGTAGCTTCCAGCAATTCTATCTTTGTATCCCCCTGCTGGAAAAATGCAGTTTGCACCTGCTCACTTTCTACTGCTTCCTTTTTATAACAGGGACTGTTCAGTAACTTCTCGAACAGAGGAACAGATACCTGTAATGATTGTACGGCAATACCAATGTGTTCAACTTTAAGCATAACAGCAAGTTAGCATTTTTACGGTGTAGGAAGGAACCGCAGGATCGTAAATCTCGTAGATGATTATAGACCCTCTCTATACCCTCATCAGTACTTATAATGTATGAACAGTTTATTAAGCGTAATTTTGTCTTAATAATTCGTCACTCATAAAGATCTGTGCCACTATGTTAAAGTTGCCCGTTTATCTTGACAACAATGCTACAACACCCTGCGATCCGCGGGTTGTAGAAACAATGCTTCCTTATTTCACTGAGATCTTCGGGAATGCTTCCAGTCGTAACCATTCCTACGGATGGGCGGCAGAAGCTGCTATAGATCTTGCACGTGAGCAGGTAGCTGCACTGATAGGCGCTGATCCCAAAGAAATAATCTTCACCTCCGGTGCTACTGAGGCAGATAACCTGGCACTGAAAGGCGTATTTGAGATGTATGCCAGCAAAGGCAACCACATCATTACTACTGAAATAGAACATAAAGCAATACTCGATACCTGCAAACACCTGGAAAAGCTGGGAGCAGAGGTGACTTACCTGAAAGTGGATAATGAAGGCCTTCCCAACCTGATAGAACTGGAAGCTGCCATTACACCCAAAACCATCATGGTGGCAATAATGTATGCCAATAATGAAATTGGGGTAATTAATCCAATCCGTGAAATCAGTGCAATTGCCAAAAGAAATGGCGTACTGATGATGAGCGATATCACACAGGCTGCCGGCAAAATCCCTGTAGATGTGGACCGCGATGGAATAGATCTGGCTGCTTTCAGCGCCCATAAAATGTACGGTCCTAAAGGGGTAGGCGCCCTGTATGTGCGTCGGAAATCACCCCGTGTAAAAGTTACTTCGCAGATGGATGGTGGCGGTCATGAAAGAGGGATGCGCTCCGGGACACTGAACGTACCAGGAATTGTAGGTTTTGGGAAAGCCTGTGAACTAAGCTTTCAGGAAATGAACGCAGAAGGCAAACGGTTGTCCCTCTTGCGCGATAAACTGGAAAATGCGTTGTTGCAAATGGAAGAGTCTTATGTAAATGGCTCCCGTACACATCGCCTTCCCCATGTAACTAATATCTCTTTCAGATATGTGGAAGGAGAAGCGCTGATGATGGGATTCAATAAGAATCTCGCTTTATCGTCCGGCTCAGCCTGTACCTCAGCATCTCCTGAACCCAGTTATGTACTCAAAGGACTTGGACTGGGCGATGATCTGGCCCACTCTTCCCTGCGCTTTGGACTGGGACGTTTTACTACAGAAGAAGAAATTGACTATACTATCCAGGCCGTAACTGATACTGTGAATAAACTGCGGGACATCAGTCCACTGTGGGAAATGTTCAAGGAAGGCGCGGATATGACGGAATATTATTGACATTTTTATACTTATACTTATGGCTTACCCGGAGAAAATACTGGATTATTACAATAACCCAAGGAATGCCGGCACACTGGATAAAGCAAAAATCAATGTGGGAACGGGACTCGTGCATGTACCGGGATATATTGAAGTGATCCGGTTACAAATAGAAGTAGATCCTGCCACCAGCGTGATCTCAGATGCAAAGTTCAAAACCTTTGGAAGCGGAGCTGCCATTGCAGCATCTTCACTGGCAACCGAATGGATCAAGTTTAAAACTCTTCAGGAAGCATCACAGATCGATGATATGTATCTCGTTGAAGAACTAAACCTGCCTCCCTCAAAGATTCATTGTGCTGCTTTGGTAGAGGATGCCATCAGAGCTGCTATCAACAATTACAGGTTAAAGAACGGATTGGAAGAACTCCGGTTTGAGGAGGTTACTACTGATTTTGAAGCATAAGTTGCTATCCATCCCTGCCTGAAACTTATATACTATCTTCAGATTTTAATAACAATCCCCCCCATTATTGCGTTAATCAGCTAGTAATTGATCATTTTTAATTATATATATTTGTACTTTCAGTCATTACTATGCTAGCAATTTTCAAAAAGGAAATACATCAGTTTTTCAGCAGCATTACAGGTTATGTGGCCATTATTCTTTTTTTGCTGGCTAATGGGCTTCTCCTGTTCGTGTTCCCTGATACCAGCCTGCTGGATTATGGATATGCAAACCTGAATCCGCTATTTGAGCTGGCACCACTAATCTACTTATTACTGATACCTGCCATTACCATGCGCAGTTTTGCGGATGAATTCAAAACAGGTACAATGGAGTTGCTCAGCACCAAACCACTTACCTGGTGGCAGATAGTGCTGGGTAAATTTGGAGCCGGAACACTGGTTGTTCTCATTTCACTGGTACCCACTATCGTTTATTATGTGGCTATCCGCCAGCTGAGTGCGAATCCTTCCAGCCTTGATAACGGAGGTATTGCTGGTTCTTACATAGGACTGTTTTTACTGGGAGCTGTATTCACCGCTATTGGTGTATGGTCTTCCTCCCTTACCTCCAATGCTGTCGTTGCCTTTCTCACCGCTATTTTCACCTGTTTCATATTTTATTACGGCTTTGATGCGTTAAGTAAGCTGCCGGCATTTACTGGTAGTGCAGACTATTACCTTCAAATGGCCGGAATCCGGTTTCATTATATTTCTATCAGCAGAGGTGTGATAGACAGCCGGGACATTGTATATTTTGTCAGTGTAATCGGGCTAATGCTTTACCTTACCAGGTTGTCATTGCAGCGCAGAATCTGGGATTAATCTTTAAGTAACAATTATCATTGTGGCTATCAACAGAAGGAAACAATATTTACAGCGTGCGATTGTTGTTATAGGTGTGCTGGCAGGAATTAACATACTGGCAGCTTATCTCCACAGCCGTTGGGACCTTACCGCAGAAAAACGATATACACTCACTCCCCATACCAAACAATTGCTGCGGGGACTGGACAGCACAGTGACTATAGAAGTATTCCTCAAAGGTGATTACCCAGCCAGTTTTAAACAACTGGCACAGTCTACACAGGAATTACTGGAAGAATTCAGAGAATATGGTGGTAAACATATCCAGTTCTCCTTTCAAACTCCCGGCCAGGGACTGACAGACTCCGCCCGCCTTGCTTTTCAGCAGTCGCTGGTAGAAAGAGGCATTACTCCATTTAACATGCAGGTGCAGGAAGATGCCAGCCAGGGATATTCTGAAAAACTGATCTTTCCCGGTGCCTTACTGCATTATGGTAATAAAACTATCGGAATCAATCTGCTCAAAAACCAGGGAGGAGCAAATCCGCTGGAAACAATGAACAGCTCTGAATCCCTGCTGGAATACCAGTTTTCCAGTGCTATTTATCATTTACAGCAAAAGCAACAGCCACTGGTGGGTTATATGCTGGGTAACGGGGAAATGCTGGGTGCTGAAGTGTTTAGCGCCCTTACTACCATGCAGAGCAACTATCTGCTGGATACTATCACACTTCAATATGTATCACATATTCCGAAGGATTTTAATCTCATTGTGTTTGCTAAGCCAATCAACCGTTTTTCTGATGAGGATAAACTGAAGATAGACCAGTATGTGATGAATGGCGGGAAAGTGATCTGGTTTATAGATGAACTGAATGTGTCAATGGATAGCCTGCAGCATCATGAAAGTTATGCGGCACTTGATCAGGCTCTGAACCTGGAAGATCTGCTGTTTCGCTATGGGGTACGCATTAACCAGGACCTGCTGCAAGATCTGCAATGTGATCAGATTCCGCAAATTGTAGGACATAATGGTAACCAGCCCCAGTTTGCGCTGGTGCCTTTTCCATATTTTCCTTTATTGGCGCCAACAGGAGCACACCCTATTGTAAAAAATATGGATCCCATCCTCAGCCATTTTGCCAGTTCCATAGATACCGTAAAAGGTGGTGGAATCTCCAAAACTATCCTCCTGACCACCTCCAACAGCACTCGTGCAGTAGGTGCTCCGGTAGAACTGAGCTGGAACGATCTGCGGGTGAAGCCTAATACACGCCAGTTTACCAAACATAACCTGCCGGTAGCGGTATTGCTGGAAGGGAAATTCACTTCCTTATTCCACAACAGACTTGATGTAGCTACACAACAGGCGCTACAACAAGGCACTGGCATGGCTTTCAAAAATAGTAGTGACGGGATGAACAGTATGATTGTGGTGAGTGATGCTGATATTATTACAAACGCCGTTTCTCAGAAAGATGGCCCTTTACAGATGGGGATTAATATGTATAATCCGTCTGTAGTCTTTGCCAACAGAGAATTTCTCCTCAATTCACTGGAATATCTCACCGGCAACTCAGGTATTATGGAAGCCCGTAATAAAGAACTCACGCTGAGATTGTTAGATGCAGAAAAAATTAAACAGGAAAAAACGAAGTGGCAGGTGATCTGTTTCCTTGTCCCTATTGGTATAATCTTGCTTTTTGCTGTTATTTTCCAGTTTATCAGACAACGAAAATTTGAGCAGTAACCAATAAATTTTATTCTCCTACGTTCTCTAATTGTTTAAGGAGCAATAGTTAAGGTATATTACACCTATCTTTGTGCCTATTAAAAGGCCAATACTTGCCCCGGTATATTTATTGTATATAGCCATTGTACTTTGCCCCGGCAATTCAATTGTATATTATTCATAAGTAGAACAGCATCCCGGACAAGCCGGGATATGCCGGGAAGATCACAAAAAATTAAATCCATCAGTGTATAACGCAGAAAGTATCAGCAAGGTGCTGAAAGGTGAATTATTACAGCAAACGGGTAATCCGGAGATTGAACACATTTTACTGGATAGCCGGAAACTGACTTTTCCAGAAACTTCTCTTTTCATTCCGTTGGTAAGCACCCGGCGGAATGCCCACCAGTATATGGAAGAGGTATATGAAAAAGGAGTAAGTAATTTTGTGGTAAGTGAACCCCTCCCCGCAGGCAAATTTCCCAAAGCCAATATTATATTGGTAAAGGATACCATGCATGCACTACATATGCTGGTCGCTTTTCACCGTCAGCATTTTCAGATTCCGGTTATCGGAGTTACGGGCAGTAACGGTAAAACCATCGTAAAAGAATGGCTCTACCAGTTGCTGGAAAAGGACTACAACATTGTTCGCAGCCCTAAAAGCTACAATTCCCAGATAGGTGTTCCTTTGTCAGTATGGCAAATGAAACCCGAGCATACACTGGCTATTTTTGAAGCCGGCATTTCCCAGCCGGGCGAAATGGAGCACCTGGAAAAGATTATCCGCCCTACTATCGGCATCTTTACCAATATAGGCGAAGCTCATAGTGAAGGCTTCCTCAACATCAGACAAAAGATCAATGAAAAGCTGGTATTGTTTTCCAAAAGCGACCTGTTGATCTACAATAAAGACTATCTCGTGCTGAATGAGTGTGTGAATACTTTCCATAGTGTAGTAGGAAAAAAAGATAATCATGAAGGATTACAGTTATTCACCTGGTCGCGCAAAACGGATGCAGACCTGCGCGTTACCAGTGTAGATAAAAATAATAATCGTACCCGCATAGATGCGCTATATAAAAGTGCCCCCCAAACTATCACTATTCCTTTTGTGGATGAAGGGTCTATTGAAAATGCAGTCCACTGCTGGGCACTGATGATCCACCTGGGTATGGACCCGGTAGTGATCCAACAGCGGATGGACCAGCTGGGCAATATTGCTATGCGGCTGGAACTGAAACAGGGTATTAATAACTGCTCTATTATTAATGACAGTTATAATTCCGACCTGGGCTCCCTCACCATTGCCCTGGACTTTTTACAGCAGCAACATCAGCATCCCACCCTCACAGTAATACTGAGCGATATATTACAAAGTGGAAAAAGTGATGCATCTCTTTATGAAGAAGTAGCCAGCCTGCTGCAACAGAAGGGGATCAATAAACTGATCGGTATTGGTAAGAACATCTGCCGGGAGAAAAAAAGCTTCCAGCAGGTAGCTGATCTGAAAAGTCATTTTTACCTGACTACAGAAGAGTTTATACAAAACTTCAATTCCCAGGACTTCCAGCATGAAACCATTCTGCTAAAGGGCGCACGTATCTTTGAATTTGAGCGGATTGGTAAACTGCTGGAGCAGAAAGTACATCAGACCATACTGGAAATCAATCTCAGTGCGGTTTCCCATAACATTAAACAATACCAGGCATTACTGCAGCCATCTACCAAAATGATGGCAATGGTAAAAGCATTTTCTTACGGCAGCGGCAGCTTTGAAATTGCCAACCTGCTCCAGTTTCATGGTATTGACTATCTCGCAGTCGCTTATGCTGATGAAGGAGTGGAGCTGAGAAGGACCGGTATTACCATGCCCATTATGGTAATGAACCCGGAGCCCAGTTCTTTTGATGCCATCCTGCACTGGAACCTGGAACCGGAAATATATTCTCTTCACCTGTTACGGCAGTTCGAAGAAGAGGTAATCATTTCCGGTAAAACGCATTTCCCCATTCATATTAAACTGGATACGGGCATGCACCGGCTGGGCTTTGAGAAGAAAAATATTCCGGAACTGGCGTTATTATTAACTGACAATGCACACCTTAAAGTGAAATCTGTCTTCAGTCACCTGGCAGGCAGTGAAGATTCCGCTATGGACAATTTCACCAAACAGCAGGGGGAATTGTTCTTTGAGATGAGCCATGAACTGCAGAAAGCATTGGGTAATGCCGTAATCCGGCATATATCCAACAGTGCGGCAATACGGCGACATCCCAACCTGCAGCTGGACATGGTAAGACTGGGAATAGGAATGTACGGTATAGACAGCAGTGAGGATATGCAGTCCCAGTTGCGTCCGGTAAGTACATTAAAAACAACGGTAGCACAGGTAAAACACCTGGAAAAAGGAGAAACAGTAGGGTATGGAGGAAGATGGAAGGCCAATGGAACATCTGTAATTGCCACAGTACGCATAGGGTATGCAGATGGTTACCCCCGCCGCCTGAGTAATGGCGCGGGTAAGATGCTGGTACGCGGGCAATTAGCTCCTATAGCGGGCACAGTAGCAATGGATATGTTGATGCTGGATGTAACGCATATTCCGGATGTAACCGAAGGCGATGAAGTGATTGTTTTTGGAGAAGGACTACCGGTACAGCAACTGTCAAATTGGGCAAATACCATCCCTTATGAAATATTAACAGGAATTTCTCAGCGTGTGAAGCGTGTATATTTCCAGGAATGACCAGAAATTCCGATTTTGCACTTTATTAGTACTTTTAACAAAATTTATTCCCTTTGAAATATCGTCACGTAATTTGGATTGTAGTGCTGGTGCTGGTTGTAGACCAGGCATTGAAGTTTTGGATTAAAACTCACATGAATTTTAATCAGGAATACAACATTTTCCCTAATTGGTTCCGTATACATTTCATCGAAAATGACGGTATGGCTTATGGAATGAAGTTTGGCGGCAATGCCGGTAAAGTATTGCTGACCTTGTTCCGACTGGCAGCTGTAGTATTAGGCTTCAGATATATGAAGAAGCTGGTAACACAGCAATACAGCAATGGGCTGCTGATCTGTGGATCACTGATCCTGGCGGGCGCTGCCGGCAACCTGATAGACAGCATGTTCTACGGGATGATCTTCTCTTCTACCAATTATTATGAAATAGCTAAATTCCTGCCTGCTGAAGGTGGTTATGGCACTTTTCTACATGGGAATGTGGTTGATATGCTGTATTTCCCCATTTATGAAGGATATCTGCCAAAGTGGATCCCTTTTAAAGGCGGCGACTACTTCATCTTCTTCCGTCCTATATTCAATGTAGCGGACGCAGCCATCTCTATAGGTGTAGTTTCTATCCTGGTACTCCAGAAACGTTTCTTTGCCAAACACCATGAGAAACTGGCAGAACAGGAGCAGGTTCCTGTAGCAAAATAAGATTAGTAAGAAATATATATTGGCTTTCAGTTGGTTAGAGTGATCTAAAACCAGCTGAAAGCCAATTTTTTTTAGCACCTACCCACCGTTCCCAGCATTTTATTTTCCTCTTTCCTTTGAAAAACTAAATTCCCTTATTACATTTGTCCACAAATTCTATAGACTAATAGATATACTAATATTTACCACCAATAAATTGAACAATGGACAATTCTTTACGATGTTGTTGTAGCATATAGCACTTTACCCGGCAAACCTGTAGGGACAACCAATTTCACTCAACATCTTATCAAACAAATTACAAATAATACAACTGTATGAACAGAACAAGACTTTCCATACGTATAATGTACCCATGGCTGCTTACATTGCTATTGCCTGTATTGGCAAAGGCGCAGCTGAACGGTTCCTATATTATCGGTGGGAGGATTACCGGCGATAAAAATGAAATACTGGCAGGCGCATCCGTACAAATCAAAGGAACTTCCTTTGGCGCACTGGCAGACAGTACCGGACGCTTTGAAATAACAGCCAACACCAAATTTCCGCTGAAACTGGTAGTAAGACTACTTGGTTATCAGCCACAGGAATTTGACATAAAGAATAGTAGCAGCCGCTTGCAGATCCATATGATTACACAATCACTGCTGGTGAATGAAGTGGTGGTATCGGCTTCCCGTCAGTCGGAAAAGCTGTTGAAGTCACCCGTAGCCATTGAGAAACTGGACGTACGGGCCTTGAAAGAAACTCCTGCAGCTTCATTTTACGATGCCATCGGTAACCTGAAAGGAGTGCAGATGACAACAGGCGGACTTACCTTCAAAGTATTCAACACCCGCGGTTTCAACGTTCCCAATAACTTCCGCTTTATGCAGTTGATAGACGGGGTAGACAATCAGGCAGCTACACTGGGTGTGCCTTTGGGAAATGCGATAGGCCCCACTGAACTGGATATATTAAGCATAGAAGTCACTCCCGGCGCCTCTTCTGCCCTTTATGGAATGAACGCTATCAACGGGATGTCTAACCTTATAACAAAAAATCCTTTCCAGTACCAGGGTGTAAGTGTTTACCAGAAACTGGCTTTCAATCACTTTGATGGTAGTGCGGGTTCTCCTAAACCCATCACTGAAACTGCCGTGCGTTATGCGCAGGCATTGAGCAGTAAATTTGCATTTAAGATGAACTTCTCTTATATGCAGGGTACTGACTGGTACGCGGATAGTCACAACGACTTTAATCCTGGTTCCAAAGCCAATCCTGATTTCCCCACATTAACAGGAGCCGACAATGTGGCCAATGATGCCTGGAATAAATATGCAGATCAGAGTACTTTCCCGATTACTGATAAGAACGGAAAATCTTACAATGTATCCCGTACCGGTTACTGGGAGAAAGACCTGGTAGGCGATTACACCGTAAAGAATATCAAATTCGATGGAGCCATCCATTATAAAATAAAACCTAAACTGGAAGCCTCTTACTCTTACAGAGTAGGGCGAATGGACGGTTTCTTTCAGCGTGGTAACCGTATTGGTCTGAAAAATGTACTGGTACAAAATCATAAAGTAGAACTGGTAGGACAGGATTTTACCCTCCGCTCTTATGTATCACTGGAAAACACGGGCAACTCATATAATATGAACCCGCTGGCAGACAACCTGGAAAAATCCTTTAAGACCGATAAAAACTGGCAGAAAGATTATACCACAGCACTGAATGATGCACTTACTTTAGGCGAAGATATAGCAGCAGCACACAGGGCTGCACGTGCAGCTGCTGATAATGGCCGCTGGACTCCCGGCACACCGGAGTTTGATAAGCAACTTGCTAAAATAAAAAGTATCAACGACTGGGATATCTACCCTGTTTCCAAAGACAGTACCAACAAAAGTGGTGGTGCCGCATTGCTCCAGATGAGCCACTTCTATCATGTGGAAGGTACCTGGAACCTGCGTAAATACATCACCTTCATGGACGTACTTGTGGGTGCAGACTATCGTACTTACGAGATCATCCCTGATGGTAACAACTTTGTAGACTTTACCAAACCAATGGATCAGCGTAATACTCCCGGAGGAAAACATATCTGGTATGGTAAAACAGGTGGATTTGCTCAAGTCGGTAAGCTTTTCTTTCATGATCAGCTGAAACTGACAGGTTCTCTTCGTTATGATAAGAGCCAGCAGTTTGATGGTAAGTTCAACCCACGCATTGCGGCGGTGTTTACTACCCCCAACCAGCGTCATAATTTCAGGGCTTCCTGGCAGAATGGATTCCGGTTCCCTTCATTATTTGAAGCATACTCTTTTGTTAATAACGGTGGGGTAAGACGCGTAGGCGGACTGGCATTCATCGAAGATGGTCTGGGTTATTTCAAGAACTCTTACCTTACTTCCTCCGCAACGGCATTTACTACTGCTGTAAACAAAGCTACGAATGCTGATCCTACTGTAACCCGTGCACAAGCGGAAGTAAATAATGCAGGTGTACTGAAAGTGGCAAACCTGGACCCTATTGTTCCGGAACAGATCCATTCATTTGAAGCTGGCTATAAGAGCGTACTGTTTGACAATAAATTATTCGTTGATATTGATGGATATTACAACTCTTATAAACATTTTATAGGACAGGTGGAAGTAGCTGTTCCCAAAACAGGAGACGTAAACAATCAGACCCAGGAAGTACTGGATCAGATGTATGATAAACAATACCAGAACCGCTATCGTGTATGGACCAACAGTAAATCTACCGTTGAGAACTACGGTTTTGCGCTGGGTTTAACTTACAACTTCTATAAAACCTTCACTATCAGCGGTAACGCCAACTATAATACGCTGGCACAGGATAAAACCAAAGACGATGCTTTGATTCCTGGTTTTAATACGCCAAAATGGTTTACTAATGTAAGTATCGGTAACAGGCAGGTATTGCCACATATTGGCTTTAATGTGGTATGGCACTGGCAGGACAACTTCTACTGGCAAAACCTGTTCGGTAATGGTAATGTACCGGCTTACAGCACAGTAGATGCCCAGGTCACTTATGGATTGCCTAAACTTCATACTTCTGTAAAAGTGGGTGGTTCTAACATTTTTAATTCATCTTATTTCCAATACGTTGGGGGGCCTACTATAAAAGGTCTTTATTATGTGGCTATTACATATGATCTGCCTTTCAACAAGTAGAAAAACCTCATTTATAAAGAATAGAGCGGCTGTAAATAGCCGCTCTATTTTTTTGTTTCCATTTGGATATACAATTTATTCAACCTACCTTAGTCTATAATATCTATAGACTAGACTATATAACATTCATTCATGTCGCATAACGAGGTAATTGAGAAGATTGAGAAACAGACAGCCACCGTTGCACGTCAGGAGGTATTAATAGACCTGGTGAACGAAGAAAATCAGAAGAAACCGGCGCTCTGGTTGCTGATTGGACTTATCGCGTTGGCGGTACTGGCGGGAGCCGGGATTTTGTATTACTACAATACTTCCGATGCTACCCATACACGCATCTATGATTTTACTGCTTCCCTTTTTACCAGGGAAGTATTGTTTTATATCTGTGTGGGGCTGGCGGCCCAAATGGTAGACGGTGCCCTGGGCATGGCTTATGGGGCTACTTCTACGTCGCTTTTGCTGGGCCTTGGTATTCCTCCTTCTATTGCGAGTGCCAGTGTACACGTAGCAGAGGTATTCACCACCGGCGCTTCAGGGATCTCTCACTTCCGTTTCGGAAATGTAAACAAGAAACTGTTCTTATATCTTCTGATACCTGGTATCCTCGGATCTGTAACGGGTGCCTACCTGCTTTCCAAAAAGATAGACGGTGATTTCATCAAGCCTTTTATGAGTGCTTATCTGCTGGTATTGGGTATTATAGTTTTACGCAAGGCTTTCCAGGCAAAAAAGGCGAAAAGCAAAACAAAGAGACTGGGCTTTCTCGCGCTTTTTGGTGGTTTCATGGATGCTATTGGCGGAGGAGGATGGGGCCCAATTGTTACTTCTACCTTATTAAGCAAAGGCCGCACAGTACATTATACAATCGGCTCTGTAAACGCAGCTGAATTCTTCATCTCTTTTGCCAGTGCCAGTACTTTCCTGCTGTTCGGTGCTATTACTGGCTGGCCTGTGATCATTGGACTGATTATAGGCGGGGTGATTGCTTCTCCTTTTGCAGCAATACTGGTGAGGAAGATCAAACGCAAACCTATGATGATCATGGTAGGTATCCTGATTATTTTACTAAGCCTTAGAACGATTATCACAACACTGATTCATCACGTGAAATAAAATTAACCATTATTATATTTGATAAAGAAGTCCCTGGCGCTGCCAGGGACTTCTTTGTTTGGGGCTACTGTCTTTAGTAATATCAGGACACAATCTATACTAGTTTCAGGAAGGCCCGGGGAGACATAATAGTGAGTCTATGCATAGAACATACATTGGACATTCGTTGGACATTGGTTGGACAATCTTAGAGCACATAAACGTGTTCTAAGATTGTCCAACCAATGCCCAACGTACGACCAATCCCCCGTCAAATCCAGAAGTCACTCCGAACTTTCCCCGAAGACTCTATTAATTTATACAAATCCTGAATAGCTATAAACCTGGTGACTTTCAAAAAAAAATTCCCGGCTATCTGGAAGGGACAGCCGGGAATTAATATCGGAAAGACTTAATCTTACTAAATTTCTCCTACCATATCGATTGGGTTTACCCAGGCATCAAATTCTTCAGGTTTCACATGACCAAGTTTCACTGCCATTTCTTTCAGGGTAGTACCTTCTTTATGTGCTTTCTGTGCAATTTCTGCTGCCTTATAATAACCAATCTTCGTATTGAGTGCAGTTACCAGCATCAATGAATTGTCTACGTGCTTTTTGATGTTTGCTTCGATAGGCTCAATTCCCACAGCACATTTATCATTGAAGCTCACACAACCATCTCCAATAAGACGGGCAGAATGCAGGAAGTTGAAGATCATTACCGGTTTAAATACATTCAACTCGAAATGACCGGTAGCACCACCAATGTTGATGGCAACGTCATTACCCAATACCTGGGCTACGATCATTGTCAATGCTTCACACTGGGTAGGGTTTACTTTACCCGGCATGATGGAAGATCCTGGTTCGTTGTCCGGAATATGGATTTCGCCGATACCGGAACGTGGACCGGAGCTTAGCATACGGATATCGTTTGCTATTTTCATCAGACTTACTGCTACTGTTTTGAGGGCACCATGTGCTTCCACGATAGCATCGTGAGCCGCCAGGGCTTCAAATTTATTTTCGGCAGTAATGAAAGGCAGTCCGGTAAGTTCAGCTATTTTCTTAGCTACATTTTCAGAATATCCCTTAGGTGTATTAATTCCAGTACCAACGGCAGTACCACCCAGGGCAAGTTCGCTCAGGTGTTCCAGTGTATTCCTGATAGCTTTCAGACCGTGATTCAGTTGGGATACATATCCGCTGATTTCCTGTCCGAGTGTTAAAGGCGTAGCATCCATAAAATGGGTACGGCCTATCTTCACTACATGCTTGAATTCCACAGCTTTGGCAGCCAGGGTATCCCGCAGTTTGGTAATACCGGGGATAGTTATTTCCACCAGCATTTTATAAGCTGCAATGTGCATTGCAGTAGGGAAAGTATCGTTAGATGACTGTGATTTGTTCACATCATCATTGGGATGGATCACTTTATCTTTATCAGCAAGCTGACCGCCGTTGATCACGTGAGCGCGGTAAGCTACTACTTCATTTACATTCATGTTGGACTGGGTACCTGAACCGGTTTGCCACACTACCAGCGGGAACTCGTTATCCAGTTTACCTTCCAGGATTTCATCGCAGGCCTTACCTATTAGTGTTGCCTTTTCTGCTGTCAATACGCCAGCATCCAGATTGGTCAGCGCTGCTGCTTTTTTCAGGTAAGCAAACGCTTTGATAATCTCCCTGGGCATCCTGTTGATATCCTGTGCGATCTTGAAATTATCGATAGATCGTTGTGTCTGAGCGCCATAGTAAGCATCTACCGGCACTTTCACTTCGCCCATCGTGTCTTTCTCTATTCTATATTCCATATACTTGATTTTTGCGGTACAAACCTAAGTAATCAATAGCACTTTTTGTTTCGCAAAGCGGAACTATTCTCCTGTAAATATTGCTTTCTCCTTCTTTATGAATGCGGCGGCCCCTATCTGAAGGTCTTTAGTGGCAAAGCAGGCACTGAATTCTGCTATTTCAAGTTCATAGCTATCAATATCCTTATCAAATGCCGCATTAGCACATTTAATTACCCGGGCAATGGCGAGCGGAGCCCTGGTATGAATCGTTTTAAGAATTTCTTTGGCTTTGGCAATCAGCTCTTCCGATGGTACTACATAGTTAACAAGACCCCATGCCAGGGCATCATTTGCATTAATCATATTCCCGGTCATCATCAGTTCCAATGCCTTTCCCTTTCCTATCAGGGCGGTAAGCCGCTGGGTACCACCATAACCGGGAATCAGTCCCAGTTTTACTTCCGGTTGCCCGAATTCAGCATTTGCTGATGCGATCCTGAAATGACAGGCCATTGCCAGCTCACAACCACCTCCTAATGCGAAACCATTCACCGCTGCTATAATTGGTTTTGGAGAATCTTCGATACGTTTGAAAATTACATGTCCTTTTTTAGCCAGTTCTATTCCCTGCTGGGCAGATATAGTAAGAAACTCTGCAATATCTGCTCCTGCCACAAAAGCCTTTTCTCCTGTACCGGTTATTACTGCGCTTTTAATTTGCGTGTTAGTATAAATTTCATCTATAGCCAATGCCAGTTCTGTCATCACCTCCTGGTTCAGCGCATTCATTTTATCCGGCCTGTTGATATAGATAAAGAAAATATTATCAGTGAGTTCGGTACGAATAGTTTGATACATGATAATCCGGGTTTTGTTAGAGGAACTAATTTAAGTCATAAAACGGAGAGTGGAACGATAATACTATTTTAGATTCCCTTAAGTCATATAGTACTCTCTGCCCAATCAGACATAATTCAAACAGGAAGTAAAGAGGCTCATCCTACGTCTTTTAACGTAAGATGAGCCTCTTTACTTCCTGTTCAGGACATATCTGAAGTATCTTTATAGTATAGTCAGGTTATAGCCTTAGAAGTGTTTTTCCCAATGATGGCTATGTTTTTTGTGTTCCCAATGGGCTTTCATACTACGATGATCTGGTACCCGTCCAAAATCATACGTGATGGTGGCAAAGAACATTTTTGATTCCACATCTTTATAGGGCTGAGTGGATACACCGTTCACTGTTTCCTTAAAATCTTTATTGAAGAAGTCATTCGGGTAATACTGGATTTTTAATCCAAAGCCAGGGCTTACACGTAATCCTGCAAAGAGGGAGGGCATTAGCAATGGAGTACGATCACTGAACCACTCATTGAATTTATGTACTTTATCTCCGTTCAGGAATTTTTTCTCTTTATAATTAAAGGCAAGATCGTAAGAGCCTCCGGCAAAAAAGAAGAATTTGCCTCTTCTTAGATCCCCTATTTTGAATCCCAGTGGAACACCTACAGTGTATACACGACGTTTCAGTTTTACAGAGTCATTATCTTTAGTAATCAGCCCTATGTTTTTGAGGTTGAGACCAGTGAAAATGCCAAAGTTATTGCCAAAATCGTAGTTGAAGTTATTCCCCACATTAAAGAAGATGGTAAAGCGTGGAATATTCCTCACATGATCACCTGCGTATTTAATATCCCCGAAAGACAATAATGGACCATCTCCACCCCAGGTTATGTAGCTTTTTTTATGATGAACAGGATATCTGTCAAAACTCATCCAATCATGTCCGGAGGAATCCGAAGGAGTCTCCTGAGAGAAAGCAGAGAGCTGTAACAAGCACAGCAGCATGGGAAACAGGTAAAACTTGGAGTTCATATTATTGATAATTGTACCAGGAAAGACGACCGGGTCAGAAAAAGGTTACAATAAATTTAAAAATCCCTGTGGGTAGCCACCCATTCATTGATATATATCGCAATGTCTTCTGTCCGGGTGCCGGGGGGAAAGAGTTTACCAACACCGATTTCATTCAGTTCATTCATATCTGGCTGTGGTATAATGCCCCCGCCGGTCAGCAGCACATCATCCATTCCTTTTTCTTTCATGAGTGCCATAATACGGGGAAATACAGTCATATGAGCACCTGACAGGATACTGACACCAATAGCATCCACATCCTCCTGCAGAGCGGCATTCACCACCATATCGGGCGTTTGACGCAGCCCGGTATAGATTACCTCCATACCGGCATCCCGGAGTGCTGCTGCTATTACTTTTGCACCGCGATCATGGCCATCCAGGCCCACTTTAGCTACCAATACCCGCACGGGGCGTTTCAGGGGGTTCTCCATAAACGTTTCGGTTGTTAAGGGTTGTAATTTAGGATTTTTTAGTCCACAGACCATGAATCTATGGACTACTGGACTTTTTACTACCTTTGCCGTCCGAAATATATAATCTATATGAGTGAAGAAAAGTCTCTGAATTTTCTGGAACAGATCGTAGAAGAAGACATAGCCAATGGCGTTAACGATGGCAGAGTGCTGACGCGCTTTCCTCCTGAGCCTAATGGTTACCTTCATATTGGTCATGCCAAATCTATTTGCCTCAATTTTGAACTGGCAAAAAAATACAATGGGCAGACCAACCTGCGGTTTGACGATACTAATCCTGTTAAGGAAGATATTGAGTATGTGGATTCTATCAAACATGATATTCAATGGCTGGGATTTGAATGGGCACAGGAACTGTATGCATCAGATTATTTTGAGCAGCTATACGCATTTGCTGTACAACTGATAAAAAAAGAGCTGGCTTATGTAGATGATTCTACTGCAGAAGAGATTGCCGCATCCAAAGGTACACCTACGGTACCGGGTACGCCTACTCTATATCGCAGTCGCAGTGTGGATGAAAACCTGGATCTGTTCGGGCGTATGCGTAACGGAGAGTTCAAAGACGGCGAAAAAGTACTACGTGCCAAAGTAGACCTGGCATCTCCCAACATGCATATGCGTGATCCTATCATCTATCGTATCAAGCATGCCCATCATCATCGTACGGGTGACAAATGGTGCATTTATCCGATGTATGATTTTGCTCACGGACAGAGTGACAGCATAGAAAAGATCACACATTCGATCTGTACGCTGGAATTCATTCCGCATCGTCCGTTATACAACTGGTTCATAGAACAACTGAATATATTTCCGTCTCATCAATATGAGTTTTCACGCCTGAACCTTACTTATACGATCATGAGTAAACGTAAGCTGCTGGAACTGGTGAACGGGCAATTTGTAAGTGGCTGGGATGATCCCCGCATGCCTACTATCAGCGGATTGCGCCGTCGTGGATATACACCTGCAAGCATCCGTGCCTTCTGCGAACGTATAGGCGTACAAAAGCGCGATAACCTGATAGATGTAAGTCTGCTGGAATTCTGCATTCGTGAAGAGCTGAACAAAACAGCCAACCGTGTAATGGCAGTACTTGATCCGGTGAAGTTAGTGATCACTAATTATCCTGAAGGTCAGGTAGAAGAACTTTCTGCAGAGAATAACCAGGAAGATCCCGAAGCTGGACGTCGTATGTTGCCTTTCAGTAACACGTTGTATATCGAAAGAGAAGATTTCATGGAGAATCCTCCGAAGAAATTCTTCCGTCTTGGACCGGGATTAGCAGTACGATTGAAGAATGCTTATATCATCAAAGGAGAAAGTTTCGAGAAGGATGAGAATGGAGAGATAACTACTATCTATTGTACTTATTATCCTGAAAGCAAAAGTGGTATTGATAACAGCGGACTGAATGTAAAAGGCACCATTCACTGGGTGAGTGCGGCTCATGCAGCAAAAGCGGAAATAAGACTGTACGATCGTTTGTTCAATGTAGAAAATCCAGGAAGTGAAGAAGGAGATTTCAAATCATATATCAATCCGGATTCCTTGCAGGTTATTCCAAATGCCTATATAGAGCCGGGACTGGTGAATGCCAAACCTGGAGAGCGTTTACAGTTTTTGCGTAAAGGTTATTTCAGTGTGGATGCAGACAGTACACCGGAGAAACCGGTGTTCAACAGAACAGTAACATTGAAAGATGCATGGGCGAAGGAAGTGAAGAAGGGTTAGTTTCGAAGATAATGCATCAAAAATAAATGAAGGTCCTGAGTAACTGTATATCTCCATCAGGAGCCGAAATAATAAGAGCCTGTATCAGCAATTCGATACAGGCTCTTATTATTATATAATGAAGATGATCAACTATGCATTAATAGCATCTAGTCCTTTTACGATTCGTTCAATCGTTTCATGTTTGCCCAATGTTTCTGCGATATTAAATACCGTAGGACCAAATTTTCCACCACATAACATGATGCGGAAAGGCAGCTGCAACTCACCCACTTTAATATTTATAGAAGTAGCCAATGTTTTGAAGCTTTCTTCTATATTCTCCAGTGTGAAGTCTGACATGGATTCCAGCACAGATGCCCAGTCCATAAAGAACTGTGATTTCTCAGGTGTCCATTTAGGTTTTACAGCCGCTACATCATAATTTTGCGGACGCTGGAAAAAGAAGAACCCGTGATCCCATATTTCGTTTACAAAATGACAGCGTTCTTTTACCATGCCGGCTATTTTGGCAATGTATTCCATGCTTGCATTTTCACCCTTTTCTTTTAGTACGGGCGCAAACAATTCTGCCAGGCGGTTATCATCAGTCTTAACAATGTATTCGTGATTGAACCATTTTGCTTTTTCGAAATCGAACTTAGCACCTGATTTATGTACACGATCCAGGGAGAAGCGTTCGATCATTTCTGTCATTGAAAAGATCTCTTTTCCGGTACCATCGTTCCATCCCAGCATTACCAGCATATTGAGGAATGCTTCAGGGAGGAAACCTATTTCACGGAAGCCTTTTGTGATCTCGTTTGTTTTAGGATCTGTCCAGTTCATAGCGTATACCGGGAAGCCTAAACGGTCACCATCACGTTTGCTCAATTTACCATGACCATCAGGTTTGAGGATCAATGGAAGGTGTGCCCATTTCGGCATTTCCGCTTCCCATCCCAGGTATTTCCACAGGAGTAAATGTACGGGAGCAGAAGGCAGCCATTCTTCACCACGGAAGGCATGGGTGATTTTCATCAGGTAATCGTCCACTACTACCGCAAGGTGATAGGTAGGCATTCCATCTGCTTTCAGCAATACTTTATCATCCACAGTATCAGTATTAAACTGTACATGACCACGTATCAGATCGGTAAAGCTTACTTCTTCATTTGCCGGCATTTTTATACGAACTACATGAGGTGTTCCTTTTTCCAGCAGTGCCGCTGTTTCTTCCGGAGAAAGGCTCACGGAGTTACGCATTTGTAAACGCGCAGCGTAATTATATTGCGGAGAGGGATTCTCTGCCGTTTTCAAATTAGCACGCATTGCTTCCAGCTCTTCCGGTGTATCGAAAGCGTAATAAGCATACCCGTTCTTTACCAGTTGTTCAGCATACTCCCGGTACTGTGCTTTTCTTTCACTCTGCCGGTAAGGCGCATACGGACCTCCCACATGCGGACCTTCATTAGCTTCCAGGCCGCACCATTTCAGGCACTCGATAATATATTCTTCCGCACCGGGCACATAGCGGGTTTGGTCGGTATCCTCTATACGCAGTATGAATTCACCATCATGCTGCTTTGCAAATAAATAATTGAATAAGACCGTGCGTACACCACCCAGGTGCAGTCCGCCGGTTGGACTGGGCGCAAAGCGTACCCGAACTTTCTGTTGTTGCATAAGCGCAAAGGTAAAATATTGTAACTTCATTCCATGTTCTATCTTACTAAAACACCTGCTCTTCTTAAAACAATTTATAAGAGCTGTACCTGGAATTTTTCTCCTGCAAAACCATCGGTGTACCTCACCTTTGATGATGGTCCGCATCCCACGGCCACTCCTTTCGTACTGGAACAGCTCAAAAAATATGAAGCAAAAGCAACTTTTTTCTGTATAGGTAAGAACGTGGTAGAACATCCGGGTATTTACCAGCAGATCCTGGAAGAAGGGCATGCCATTGGCAATCATACACATAATCATCTGAACGGGTGGAAAACAAGTACGGATAAATACTTAGAGAACATAATGGAAGCCCGTAAGTACATCAACTCACCACTTTTCAGGCCACCATATGGAAGGATTACCCCATTCCAGGTAAAACATATTAAGAAGACCATCCCGGGGGCGCAGATCATCATGTGGGATATTTTAAGTGCCGATTTTGACACTGCAATTAATGGAGAGGACTGTGTACAGAATGTTGTTTTTAAAGCGAAGGCGGGGTCTATTATTGTATTTCACGACAGTACGAAGGCATGGGACCGGTTAGAATATAGTTTACCGCGTGTATTGGAGTTTTTCAGGAAGCAGAAATTGTCTATGGATGCCATTCCCTATTAAAATTAGAAAACCCAGGTTCCAAACTTCGTACTGGCATTCGCGCTTTCCGGAGATCTGAACCTGGGTAGTTATTTTAAAGTACTACCTGATTATTTAGGTAATGCTACATTTTTAACTTTATCACCAATACTTACAAGAACCGAGTCATCACACACACCATTACCATAATCAATGGTAGTTATTACAGACTTAAACGTTAATGCCACTTTACCCTTGCCGATATAAGGACAATCAAACTTTCTTACAAGCGCAGCAGAATCACTTATTGTAGCGGTAGCAATATTACCATCGGGATAAGTGAGTGCATCAGAACCTGTAAAGGTATAAACATCGTCTGATGTCGCATCATCACCTTCAGTAGTACCGGCACCGGCAGTTTGTGTAATGGTAAATTTGCTGCCATAACTAATAGTAATAGTATCAATCTGAATAGTACCACCTTTTACCTCTGCACTATATTTATATACATCATTGGTACTCAGGTTGGTGATCAGATCTGTACCGGTTAATTTAACACCGTTTACTGTATAGGTAATAGGTTCTACAGTAACAGTAGCTCCCGGATAACGGAAATAGCCTGTATAAGTTAATTTCAGAATCCCTGCACGGCTGCGACCGGAAACATCGGGACAACCAGTACCGAAATCTACGGTTAGTACTTTAGGCCAATGGTCAATTGTCATATCATCTGCTGTTGGAGTATAGCAATAACCCAGTTTACCTGACTGGTTATTCTTAGCTATACGGCCGGTTTCACTTAATCCCATATTTATACTTACCTCTGCCACAACACTGAAAAGATCATTATATACACTGCTTACGGTAGCTTCATTGCCAGCAGCGCTAATAGACAAATTATCGTTAGCATTTGAAGGAGCAGCATCACTGCCGTTTTTGGTACACGCAAAAAATATGGTAGCAATCAATAACAGGGCGATTACACCTGCAAGGATACGGTTAAAGCAAAAATAGCTTCTCATAAAATAGTATAGTTTTAAAAGAGGTTTTTGGCCGTACTTTTGTACGGGGCTGACAATATTGATATTAAGATTATACAAATATAATTATTTTTACTAATCATATAAAAAAAATTAATATTTAAATATGCAATGGATAGATACGCATGCACACCTGTATGGGGAGGAGTTTGCGACAGACAGGACAGAAATGGTGGAGCGGGCATTAGCGGCAGGCGTATACCAATTATTATTACCTAATATTGACAGCAGCACCATCAATGGAATGCTGGCGCTGGAAGCGCAGTTTCCGGGTAGTTGTCATGCTATGATGGGGATACATCCTTGTTATGTAAACGAAAATGTGGAGCAGGAATTGAGTATTGTCCGGGAATGGCTGGAAAAACGTCCATTTAAAGCTATTGGGGAGATAGGGCTTGATTTTTACCATGATGTAACCTATACAGAACAGCAGTATAAAGCCTTCCGGGAACAATTGGAGCTGGCCCGGCAATACAGTTTGCCGGTATCGATACATGCCAGGGAAAGTACCCGGGAGTGTATTAATGAGGTGAAAGCATTACAGGATGGTCGCCTTAGTGGCGTATTCCACTGCTTTTCCGGAACACTGGACCAGGCTAAAGAAGTGATTGACCTCGGTTTTTATCTGGGAATAGGAGGCGTGGTCACCTTTAAAAAAGCTGGACTCGATAAAATACTGGAAGATATAAACTTAAAATACGTCATTCTGGAAACAGATGCTCCCTACCTGGCACCAGTGCCATACCGGGGAAAACGGAACGAAAGTTCATACATTCCACTGATAGGCGAAAAGATTGCAGATGTAAAAAATCTAACAATAGCCGATATAGCTGAGATTACGACAAGCAATGCACAGAAATTATTCAAAACTAACTAACCATTAAGGCGCTACATTTGCAGGCAATTTGGAACAGCAGCAATGAGTAAAATCCTGATTATCTACACCGGGGGTACAGTAGGGATGATCTACGACGAGAAGACCAAGGCTTTGCGCCCTATCGGGTTCAATGAAATACGCAACAATCTGCCGGAGCTATACCGCATGGGCATTGATTTTTATGTATATGCCTTCAATCCTCCTATAGACTCTTCAGACATGCAGCCGGAGATATGGGTAGAGCTAGCCTCTATTATAGAAGACCGGTACGACAGGTATGATGGGTTCGTAATATTACATGGTTCCGATACCATGTCGTTCACCGCATCTGCCCTGAGCTTTATGCTCGAAAATCTTTCAAAACCAGTAATTCTTACCGGTTCTCAGCTACCCATCGGCAAGATCCGTACTGATGCTAAAGAGAATATCATTACCGCTATGGAAATAGCTTCTACCCGGCATAATGGTCAGGTAGTAGTTCCGGAAGTATGCATCTATTTCGACTTCGCCCTTTTCCGTGGCAACCGCTCCAAGAAATATAACGCTGAAAAGTTCGAAGCCTTCTACTCCATGAACTACCCTCCACTGGCAGAAGCAGGCATCGACATCAAATATAAAACCCAATTCGTACTTCCCACACCGGACAAACCACTGAAAGTACACAAACAGCTGGACGATAATGTGACCGTACTTAAAATGTACCCGGGCATTACCCGCAAAGCCGTAGAAGCAATACTCAGCGTACCAGGATTACGGGGAGTGGTACTGGAAGCCTTTGGTAGTGGTAATACAAATACACAACCCTGGTTCACTGAAAGCCTCAAAAAGGTGATCGATAAAGGCGTAGTGGTAGTGGATATCACACAATGTGATGGTGGTTCCGTAGAACTGGGTAAATATGAAACCAGTCAACCCCTTCAACAGATAGGTGTGATCAGTGGTCATGATATGACCTTTGAAGCAGCAGTAACCAAACTGATGTTCGTCTTAGGCCAGGGACTGAACCCCGAAGCAACAAAGAGCATGATTGAAACTTCTCTGAGAGGAGAATTAACCCCATTCAGTCACGATTGGGAATAATTTGGGAAATATAACCGGAAAGGTTACTTTTGCAATCCCGTAATAAAATTTTCAACCGGAAAGGTGCAGGAGTGGTTGATCTGGCTCGCCTGGAAAGCGTGTATACCGCAAGGTATCAAGGGTTCGAATCCCTTCCTTTCCGCAAACTAGAAAGCCTTCAAGTCGAAAGATTTGGAGGCTTTTTGATGTAATACTTTATTTAAAATATTGATTTAATTCAAAATATCCTTCGCGGATTGGAATTTTGAAAATGTCAGTAGAGTACATCCCATTCCACACACCAAGTAATTCATGATTGTTTTCATCATGATTATCTATGATAAATTTTAGTTCCTTTACTAAATCTTTTTTCCCGGAAACATTGTAAAAGTCAGATTGAGTCCGATTTGTCCAATCAATAAGATAATACCATACCGATTTATCTCTGCTATGAAATGGGAAATTTTCCAAGCTTGTTGCAAACGGCATAAATAGCTATTAATTCATCTCCGTATTTTTCATCTCTATTCGTTGTTTAGCCAAATGTATGGCCAAATGTAATTTCTGTTGCAATACTTCTTTTGGGGGCAATTCGAGAAGATACTGGGCAACATGTATACCCGCTGCATCAAGTTCTAATAATTCCACTAACTCATCATTCTTATCGGCACAAAGTATCAGCCCAATTGGAGATAATTCATGTGGTTGTTGCTCATATTTAGCCAACCAGCGAAGATATAATTCCATCTGACTTTTATGGCTATGCTCAAATTTACCGAGTTTTAAATCGATGGCGACTAAGCGTCTTAACTTACGATGATAAAATAAAAGATCAATGTAATAATCAGTATCATCAATCGAAATTCGCTTTTGCCTGGCTAAAAATGCAAAATCATTACCTAGCTCTAAAATAAATAACTGCAACTGATATATAATGCTTTGTTCCAGATCTTTTTCACTATAAGTATCCTGTAATCCTAAAAAATTCAAAATATATGGATCTTTAAATGTAAGATTTGTTGTCATTTCTTTATTGCTGCGTAAACGTTCCAGATCATTTTGAATGACCAATTCAGGCTTCTTGCTAATTGCCGTACGCTCGTACAGCATAGAATTTATCCGTTCCTGCAATTGACGGCTGCTCCATCGTTCATTTGACGCCATTGTCAAATAAAATTCACGTTGGAGCTCATCTTTGAGATAAACTATTGATTTTATATGTGTCCAGCTTAATTGTCTCTGCACTGCGGAGACAATTTGTGCTTCTGAGAATGTCTCTGCACAACGGAGACAGTGCCGTAAAGTTTTGTCATCCCATCCTTTACCAAATACTCCTATCAACTGGTTAGACAATTTCTTTACAACTTCTTTTCCATAATCTGCCCTTTGATTTCCTAACACATAGGTATTCAATTTTGTCCCCACACTCCAATATAATAATACCAGTTCCGCGTTTACTTTAACCAGCACTTTCTGCCTACTGCTTTCAATTAGACGTTTTATTTCATCAAATAACAGTTGTTCTTCTTTTATCAATTTACTCCCCATTCCAGAATAATTTAAGTTGGAAGATTTTGGTGTATTAATTAAAATTATTGCATCCATGGGGGATTAACAAATCTCTTTAAAAAAGTTTCCTTTCTTATAAAAGACTGAATTTCATTTAGATCATCCTGGAATCGGTTCCGGGTAGAGCGGTTCGTTGCCTCCCCGCTCCCCCACAGATCCGTGCGAGCAGTTTTCCTGCACACGGTTCCTCTATTTACGGTTTCGCTAATTGATAGCTGTGATAGATTCTTGGTTGTACAAGAGGCATCCACTCAGTAGTCAGTTTCATGATCTTATCCCATAATATAACTAATCATACCTTCAAATCCAGTAGCATATCCCTTTAAAATCCCCTCCTTTTTGATAGCATTTACACGACTATTATCCTTGTATATAATTACCCGAACAATTTTCCGCTGCAAAGATTTAAAGACATTTAAATCTTTTGCAAAGAGAATGGCGCCCAGGTTAGTAATATCCCAATTAACTCCTGTGAGAAGAAAAATATCTTCCTAACTCATGAACTTCCACGCACTCTTTTTTGTTTAAGATTTATTCACCAAATCAATTTAACATTATGTCAAACCTCACCCACATTCCCTCAAAAGGTACTTTCAACATCGTTCTGACAAAAACAATCTCCGGTAACACGGTACTTAAAGATCCAACATGCACCTTCAGCTACACATGGAACTTTGAAACAAACGAAGGACAAGCCTCCCTCGACCAGATCGACAACTCTAAACTGGACATTACCCTCTACCCCGAAGGACTCTCAGGTACTCTTGCATTTATGTCCAATATGGAGCCTACCAGCTACCAGGTAAACGGACAAAATGTGTATATCTACCGCGTAATACTCATGATCGACCCTAACACAGGTGAACACAAAGCAGGAATTATGTTCAACCAGGACGGCTCTACAATTGAAACCAGCACAAACTGGTCCGAAGAACTTGTTGATATAAACAGCCTGTTCAAAAAGTATTCTGTTAGCTAATCTGATTTTTTTTTGAGCCCACAACGGGGGGGAATTAGCAATAATTCTTCCCCGTTTTTATTTGAATCTGTAAAAAGAATACAACTATCCAGAATTCGTCTTATAAGCAGGCCCCCTTTTGATCGCACCTTTACATCATTAAACAAACATCAAAAAAATGAACAACACAATCTTAATTACAGGTGCCAGCAGCGGTTTAGGTAAAGCAAGCGCAAAACTGTTTCAATCAAAAGGCTGGAATGTAGTGGCTACTATGCGTAACCCGGAAAACGAAACTGAACTGACAACATTAAACAACATCCTCGTCACCAGGTTGGATGTACTGGATCTGAGTTCTATAGAAAATGCAGTAAAAGCGGGCATACAGCAATTCGGAAAAATCGACGTATTGTTAAATAATGCGGGTTATGGGGCTTATGGCCCACTGGAATCCTTCCCCCGCGAAAGGATAGTACGGCAGTTTAATACCAACGTAATTGGGCTCCTGGACGTAACAAGAACATTGCTGCCGCATTTCCGACAGAATAAAAATGGTATTATTATTAATGTTTCTTCGATCGGTGGCCACATGACCTTTCCTTTAGGCGCACTCTATCATGGAACTAAATTCGCTGTTGAAGGTATTTCTGAATCGCTGAGTTATGAGGTTGCAGCATTTAATGGGAAGGTTAAGATTATCGAACCTGGGGCTATTGCAACAGACTTCGCAAGCCGCTCCCTGGACTTTAGCATGGACGAAAGCCTTACCGAATACCAGTCATTAGCAACAAAAGTAATGGCAGGATTGCCGGCCCTCTATCAAAGTGCATCACAGGCAAATACAATTGCTGAAGTAGTATACGGGGCAGCCACAGATGGTACAGATAAACTGAGATATGCGGCAGGAGAAGATGCGAAACAGTTTATCGGTAACCGGAAACAGTTGGATGACGAAACTTTCTTCGGAGCAGTGAAGGCACAATTCGGGCTTTAAAAGAGGTATATTTACGAAGGCCATGAGTAAATTTATCCATTTACATACAATTTCAGATCTATTCAGGTTGTTAAAACTGGAAGGAACCTCTCAGCATCCGCTGATCGCAGTTGTCGACTTTAGCAAAGCAGATGAACATATGGAGGAAGAGACAAAGGTCTCCGCAGACTTCTACTCGATCATGTTTAAAAACTACGCTAAAAACAATGTCAAGTACGGACGTAAACTCATCGACTTCCAGGATGGTAACCTGATCTGCATAGCGCCCAACCAGGTCATTGAACTCGATGGCGAGATCGAAGAGAAGGAAAATATGCTGGGCTGGGGATTATTTTTTCATCCTAATCTCATCCGGGCCACTTCGCTGAATGATAAAATGAAGGACTACAACTTCTTCTCCTACGAGGTATCAGAATCCCTTCATTTATCGGAAAAGGAAAAGCAGATATTATACGATTGCGTTTTAAAGATACAGGCAGAATTACAGGAAAATATAGACGTGCATAGCCAGGCGATCATCGTTTCGAATATTGAACTGCTTCTGAATTATTGTACCCGGTTCTATGGGCGGCAATTCATTACCCGAAAAACTTCCAACAACGCAGTGGTGGCACAGGTGGAGAAAATATTAAGTGAATATTTCAGGAACGATAACCAGGGCTTGCCAACCGTAAAATACCTGGCAGAACAAGTACGTTTATCACCCAGTTACCTGAGCGACCTCCTAAAAAAGGAAACCGGTAAAAATACACAGGACCATATACACATTTATTTGATAGAAGAAGCGAAAAGTATACTGTTAAGTACGGAGAAGTCGGTGGGAGAAGTCGCATATGCGTTAGGGTTTGAATATCCACAATACTTTAATAAACTCTTTAAACAGAAGACAGGCAAAACACCTATAGAATTTAGAAACATGAATTAAAGGGGACATTGTCCTCTTTTTACACCTTAGTGCTGTACCCGCAATACTCCTTCAACGTACCAGGCACGCAACCGGACAATAACAGCAAGTTTAACTACCGCCTCTGATAAAATTTCAACCTGAAGGATATTTTTTATGATCAGATTTATTAATCATTTTGCAATGCAATAATTATTTGCAGTACGACATAGCAAAAACAACAACCTTAGTTGAATTTCATAATAATCATTTACGATTCGGTTCAAACTTCGCCCCCGGTGGCCCGCAGATTAAAAGCCTTCAAGTCGAAAGATTTGAAGGCTTTTTCTTGGACCGAATTGACGGGCCATGACCTAAATAATTTTCGAATTCTCCTTAATTTATAATTATATTAATTTGTTTCTAATTAAATTGGCAATGGTGCCGAAGTTTGCTCCAAGGATGCCTGATGTTATAATTTAAAATTGAAGTAAATAAATGTTAAGAAAAGCAATTTCTATTTTGCCTCTACTCATTAGCCTTTCTCTTTTAAGCAGTTTTTTGTATTTGTTAAATAAGTATCAGGTGTATAAGGCAACTAGAATGATTAATACTGAAAGTTATTTGTTTATTTATGATTTTTATACTGGTATAGGATACCTGCTGATATTAATTGGTATTGTTCTTTCTTTTTTTATAAAAAATTGGTTGTTCAAATTGGGTTCTATAATTGTGTTGGTTTTCACGGTTGTTTATATTTATCAAAACATTGGAATGTTTAATCCGTTTTAGAAAACGATACATGTTTAGATACAGGAAATAGCCGAAGGTATTAAGCTAGACCGCGGTGAACACAGACGTCCCACTAGACTCGTCGGGGGGTATCCCACTCTTCTTTATCATAGATCAATCCTCATCAATCCAAGGATTATAGGGGACTTATTCTTCGAATACTGGTACTTTTTCAACAACAGGCTTCCATTGTAAGCTCATTTCTATTTGTTTGAGTATTTGCCTCGCCTGTGTCAAAGGGTGATCCGGAAATTCAATATCATAAACATACTGTTCAGATTTATTCATTAAAGGTCCATCCTTAAAATTATTATCATAAGGATCAGCAGACCAGTTTGAATATCCATTTTCATCAACAGAGATCATTTTATTCGAAATAAGTTTGTCTGCAATCAATGCTTCTCTCATTCCCGTAATACCTATTTCTACGGCCTGCACTTTAAAGACAAAACTACAAGTCTTGAATGGAAAGGTTAATGATCCGATATATGTCATTCCTGAACCTTCCTGTGGAAGCTTGAAAATTGTTTTTATGAAAGGTCTTGTATCTTTTTCAGACAATGCTACTTCAATCAGTCCACCGTTTACGCCGGATATTAAGTGTCTATAAAAACTTCTAAGTGTTTCAATATTCTTTATTGTAGGAATATCTGGTGGCTTCTCAAAAAAATTGACGCTTATGGATATAGTCTGTTCGGGATTTATCCATTGAATGATGGATTTATCGTCCTTAGCTTTTGCCCAGCCGAAGTCAGAAATTGAAACTGAATTGATATTAATTATCTCCCTTCTAAATAATGAAAACATAGCGTAAATATAGGCTATATATAATGGTCGATCTGTGTTAAAAAAAGAAGCGTTAATCAGCTTATGTATTCAGTATTGTGGGATTTAAACATCTTGTAAATATTATTGCTTACTATTAATAATAGCTACATTTACTCAACTTTTATGATTTACCTATGAAATTGTATTGCTATATTTCGGGCATTCTTATTTTATTGATTTGCTGTACAAAGAAAAAAGATGAGACTTCTCAACCGCCGACTGTTAAACAAGACCCAACGCTTACATTGATTTCTGCTGACGTTGAGAATAATGATGCCGTTCATATCGAAGGTAAGATCATTGCACCGGTCTGGTTAGAGAATCCTGTTTATGGCATCGTATATAGCGTAGATTCAATCCCTACAGTGAACAGTTTGGGGAAAATCGTCCTGGGGAATGTCCGCGACTCTGCTAATATAGATTATACTATTAAGGATTTGTCGCGTTGGGAAAACTATACTTTCCGACTGTTTATAACGACGGAAAAGGGAACCTGGTACAGTCTGTCAAAACAGGTAGTTCCTCCCAGCTTTCAGATAGCACCGCTCAAAGATTCGGTTATTTCCAGAAATACGATATTAAAGGTCTATTTCACAGAACCTATACCAGCTGATCAGACAAAAGGTTTTGAAGTATATGTAGGTGATAAAAAGGTAGACAGTATAAATGTTGTTGTTGACGCATCTGGTAGTATTACTTTCCTTGTGCCGATCGACTATAAGCAAGGCACATCTATCACAATCAAAAAGGGCTCATATAGCCAAACTATTGTTCCAGATATTCCTGTATTACCCGGTTATTGGAAGCGCATTCCATCGCATGAAGGTTATCTCGCTGATAATGCCGCTTATTTTACACTTGGCAATAACGGATATATTATAGGGGGACACCAGTATCTGTCGGAAACGCAACCAATTAATGCCGTTTGGGAAATTGACCTCAGCACTTACAAATGGAAAAAGAAGAATCCATTTCCGATAACACTCCATAGTGCTATGGCAGTCACCATTAATAATAAAGGGTATTTGTTTGGAGGAGTAACAGACGGGGCTACACCTAATGACAAGGTTTGGGAATACGATCCTGTATCTGACAGCTGGCAAAGCATAGGCACTATGAACGACGTTGTTGCTGAAAATATAATTGGTCGCCTGAGGATGTCTACAGCGGTTTACAATAATAAGATCTACATGGGTGGTGGTATACGATTAGGGGGATCACCGAACTTCTTCGAGTATTGGTATACGAAATATTGGGTAACCTTCGATCCGGTTGCGCGCGTCTGGGAAAATCTACCACAGTTACCAAGTATTAACAAGATACAAAGTATGACTACCTACACGTACGATAATAAATTATATTTATTCGGTGGTGATAATAGTAGCCATGAATCAGGTGAAAGTTTTGCGCTCGATTTCAGTAACAAAACCTGGTCAAAACCTGACATTACCAGATCATTACCACCGCGAACAGGAGTATCTGTTATCAATAAAAACAATACCACGTATTTCTTCGGGGGGTATCAATATAAGCCGAGCACTGGTCCGTCCGGAGGTAGATTCGGGGTGATGCCTGAGTTTTGGAAAATGGATGAGAACCAGCATTATACACAATTGGCAAGTGCCAGTACGTCAGAGTTTGTGTCTGGATTAAACAGAAATGCTCCAATTTTTGCAACAGCCAACGGGTTTATCGTATATAATGTGCTTACGTGGAATGGAAACAATACATTGACGAGAGCCATAATAGAGTATGTACCCGAATAATTGACGTCACATTAAATATCCGACTATTTTTTAAGCATGAATATGTTTAAAAAATACCTGAATTTCTGATAAATTATCTGCAAATTGGTTCGAAACCTATAAGCCTCCATCAGGTATCCGAACAAGAAGAGCCTGTATCGCATTTATGATACAGGCTCTTCTTGCTAAGAAGGCCTTATTAAATTAATGTAAAAACCTCAGGTAACTTACAATACACTTCTGAGTAGTTCTTCTAGTTTTAATTCGCCTGCTATAGTTTGTGCGCCATTTGCCATAGCTTTTTTCATAATCTCCGCAGTTTCTGGAGAAAATTCCAACACTTCCCAACCTTCATTTTCAGCTTTAAAAACTTCTACATTTCTAACCGGAGTTATAACTTTTTTCGTGGTTATGCCATAAATTTTTAACGATTTTTGAAAACAGATGTCGGCTCTAATACCTTATAGTTTTACATAACAATTTTTACAGCCTTTTTATTTACGAATTAATCTAATATTCCAAAAGCACATTTAATACTAAAAAACTTCTTATTTCTCTCTTTTATCCATACCCAACCATAACCATGCGTCTTGGTAGAATATATTTCAATCACGTACTTCTTTCTCCCCAATAAATGCGAATAAATAAGGATATTGGAACTATTAATTTGGTTCGTTATCGAAGAATCAGTTACTATTTTTGTCATTCTACCGTTAATATTTTCTACACTACATTTATCAAAGAATCTGGATGTATCTATTATTATAATTGGAGTATCCTTATACTGAAAGGATTTAAAATTAAAAAAACGTTGAACAGTAGAGTCCTTTAATAAATTATTTAAAATCTCACATCTACTAAAACAGGGATGACATTTAGTAATATCCTGCTGGCAAAATGCGCTGTAAGAAAGCATACATAGTACAATAAGGACAAACGCTTTTTTATGAATATTTAATACCTTTTTCATTTAATGCATTTTATCCGCTTCCGATAACAAGTAAAATAATTTCTAGTTGCAAACTAATCTACTATTCCGCTCCCCGCGTCGAGGCTAAAAAATCTGCCATTTCTTTCCTTTAGGTTTATCCAAAAAAAGCTATTGTTCTTTTTACGCAACAATTCAACCCTATATTTTCTTTTACCATTGGGGTAGAAATTAACAATAATGTTAGAATTATTAATTTGCTTCATTAGTGAAGAATCGGTTACAATTTTGGTAACTCTTCCATTAATATTTCCTAAATTACAATTAACAAAGGATTTAGATATATCAACTATTACGATTGGAGTATCCTGAAACTTTTTAAGATGATACCAACGCTCAATCGTAGAATCTTTTAATAAATTACCTAAGATCTCACATCTATCTAAACAGGGATGACATTTAGAAAAATCTTGGTCCTGGCAATATGCGCTGTAAGAAAGAACACATAATATAAATAGCAAAAACTTTTTTTTATGGTCATTTAATACACTTATCATATACATATTTTACAAATTTGTTACTATAAGGACAATACTAGGATTAGCATCCAACGCCGCATTTATCTGTTGGGCAGCAGCATTTCCTATAAGGCTAGGCAGCATTTTTCTTCCTTCCTCTGTTTTACTTTTTTCAGCCCTTACTTCTCTCGCTCTGTCAATCATTTTCTGTTCAAAATCCACATCTCCAAATCCAGGCCAATCTAAGTAAACACTTACCTGACCGTCTACAGTAGGAGACCACATCTCATTATCAAAATCATTCCCAGGCTCACCTTCAGGCTCACCATTCTTTTGTAAATCGCCTCTGTGTACTTCTTCATGCAAAAGCGTCTTTACTACCCACCATAAAAGTGCGTCCTTATCCTCTGGCTTCGCACTTTCGAACATTTGAACCAATTTCTTTGAAATATCAATAGTATTCCCTTTATCTTTCTGATGTGTATAACCTCTTACATATTGGATCATAGACGGGTCTAATTCACCCTTACCTGGATCATCTACTATCTTTCCTTATTATAAGAGTTGAGCAGTTATACTTCCTCAAAATAATCTGTATCCAGGCGTTTAACTTCGTAGGCTTTTTTGGAAGCCACCCCAATATTATATTCAATCATAAGCTCTGCGAGTTCCTTCCCATCTATTAAAGCAATTTTGGGTTCAATTGAAGTGACAAATTCCTTAGCACTTAGAGGATAATTCGAGGTAGTAATGAAAATACCTTTCTTGGCCTTCTTAGCCAGCAGAGAACCGGCAAAATCCCTTACCTGATGTATCGTGACTGTATTTCCCCATCTTTTTGCCTGAACATATATTGTGTCAAGTCCCAATTTATCTTCCTTAATCAGTCCATCAATGCCACCATCTCCTGACTTACCCATTACCTGTCCGGCTTCTTTCTTTGATCCACCATATCCCATTTTGATGAGTAGATCGATTACCAATACTTCAAAGAAAGAAGGAGGGCAGCTTTTCACCTTCTCCAATAATTCCGACGCCAACTGTTCTTTGATTGATACAAATGAATATTCCAAAAGCTCTTCAGGAGTTTTCCCTGTCTCGATTTCCGTCTTCTCAATAACAGGAGTTATTCCATCATCTTTTGCGGAAAATGATTCATGCCATTCCTTAAAACCTGGCAAAGTTTTAAGGAATTTCACATCGACTCTGGAAGGCTTGCCTTCAAGCAAATCCTTTCCTGACTGACTGATTTTTAAAATCCCTCTTCGTGGGTTCTCAAGCAATTGAGCCTTTTTCAGGTAGGTCCGTGCCCATCCCACTCTATTATCAATAATAGGCTGATTTCCACTCGGTAATAATTCAACCTTTTCTTCTTCTGTTAAATGGAACTGGTCGCAAATTTTATTAATGACATCACGCAGCATATATTCGTTACCATCAGATAATATTTGCAATAAAGGCAACATGATTGTTTGAAAATCCGGGATCATGGGTTAAAAGATTAATGGGGCTATATTAATCAACTTTTTGTACATGACAAACATATCATTTATAAAACATCATTATTTCCTGTCAGATAACAGAAAAGTAGTAGCTCGAAATATTTCAGAACATCGAGTCCGGAATTCGTACAATGTGCCAGTATTAGTTTGCCTCTTTAAAGCTGAAATGGATTATTTTAATCTTACTATTCCTACTGGTTTTGTTATCACTGTTTGACCCAGGCTGTATCTTAAGCAGCGTTTCAAATTTGCTTTTATAGATCGCCTCCGTCGGATTTGCCTGTTGATCTTTTTTGCAGGCGGTAAGAATAAATAAAAACAGAAAATAGTTAACCAGGGATTTCGGGTTCTTGATCATAAATAAGTTTTTTTTGAATTTATTATTGGGGAGAATATATTTCTTGCCAGGGTACGTTTTTTCTAATTTCCATATTAGCAGGAAGAGTAAATAAGGAATCCGGTTGCTTACCTTCTTTATATCCAGAAACCTGGAAAAGAATTACGCCTATGCCTGGTTTACCATCCTTGCCCGTCCAGTTGACGGATGCTTTAATACACAGTACCTCATACGGAAATTCGGCAGGTAAATAACTGTTTAATGGGGAATGTACTTTAAATGACGTGGGCGTATAATAAAAACGTAAAGTATCTTTACTCTTTGTGAGGGCCACTCCTTCAATACATGGAAGATTAACTATGTAAGTTGATTTTGATTTTCCAAGAGATATAATTGTTGTTTTATTACTATCAATTAAGCGGTAAAAATATTCCGTATTTTCATCTCTTAATAGTTTTTCAGAGATCTGTCTAATACCGTTATTTTTAAAAAATGTATAAGTTAGCCGTTTCTCCCAATCAATAAGATAATTGGGGTGTACCATGTTTAACTGAAGCGTATTAGTTAAAACAGTTCCTTTTGAAATGGCATTCTCTCTTACTGCTTCCGCCGTATCGGATGGTAAATCTTTCCTTAAAATTTTACATCCTTTAATATAGTAAGTAAAAAAATAAGAAGATTGCGAAGCTTTAAGCGAAGAAAGATCTGTCGGTATCAACCTAACATCTGGAAACGTATATTGAGCGATGGTAATAACTCCTTCACCAAAGCCTAATTTGGACTTTTGAATACTGGGGAATATAAAAAGAGATAAAATTAGGCTAACAAGGGTTTTCATATTGCAGATAATTGCTAATTGCAAAATAATAAATAATCATTTTTACAACTTTACATATTTTACCTCTCTATTTACGGATTTCGGCTTTCATATATTATGAGTGTGATTTTTTAAGTTCCAATATCACGAGCTACAACCTAATGAGAACCGAATTTACATGACTGATGCGTAATTAAAAAACTTCCGTTTCTTTCCCCGAAAGAGAGACATGTTTGGCGATGTTTTGTTTGAGAGGTTATTTTATTTTGTATTCATCCTAACTCACAACGCTAAATCTTAGTAATCACAGTTTTCTCTTTTTAAGTTTCACAGTTTGTTTAAAGTAATCAGCAACACATCATTCTCCCTAATGTCCAGGTTCAGATCATAACTACGGTTTGAACCAATGGTGACGCTTTTACTGACTACAGGCGTATCATTATTTTTCTCCTTAATTAAGGCTACCTGTTGCTTCGTCAGTTGACTGGGTGCGCCAAGATCTAGGTAGGTAGTGTAAGAATCATTTGTGCGATAACCTGTTTTATAAACAAGGAGGTTGTACTTACCGGCTGCCAGATTTTTAAAGTTTAATATTACGCTTCCTTTGTCTTTTGATGGCAGATCTCTTTTATAATATACCTGGTTGTTTACCTTGTTATCTGGAAGCGTGTAGGTGAAGTCCCATAATAATAATTGCACATTTCCTTTTTCATCCTTACAAGCCCACGAGGCGGGATCAGTATTTTGTAATTCTTGCCTGCCCAGCATATTCAGGTATTTATAAGCGTAAAAAGCTGGTTTATTGATGTCCTGGTAATTCATCAATCCAAAACCTCCGTGAAAAGGTGTTGTTCTCGGTCCCGCTTCTTCAAATATGTCGGTAAATGTCCAATATGACATAGAATTAGCCGCCGTACCTGCCTTCTTGATCTTTTCCAGAATATAAGCAGCCTCATGGTAGCTGTCATGCACTGGGTCGGCGGGCGTATAGGAAGAACTCCATTCTGTATAATGAAGTTCCAGGTGAGGTAAAGCCGACTGCTCAATCTGCTTCCTTGAGTTTATTATATCTCCATATACAGAGCGTTCGTTTTTACTTAAAATCGTTCCTGTACTGCCTGTTTCATCAAGATAACCTTGGTCAACACCATAAGTGTGCGTACTTACAAAATCCGCCGGAACATTATTCTGTACGCAGTATGAAATGAACTCCGGTATCCATGCATTACCTGCGGTAGCTGGCCCGCCTACTTTAAAGGCGGATGAAACAGATTTTATCGCATTGGCAGTTACATTGTATAGCTTAAAGTATTCGGCCTGATCGCCCGTCCAGAACCCATCTTTTAAATTGGGTTCGTTCCACACTTCAAAATACCATTTCTTTACTTCTTCCTTTCCATAGCGTTCCACCCAATGCTTTACCAACGACTGTATCAGATCGCCCCATTTATTGTAATCTTTAGGTGGCGTAACATTACCCTTCCACCAGAAGATGGTTTTGTTTCCGCTGGCTAAAGCTTGCGGCATAAATCCCAGTTCAACAAACGGTTTAATCTGAACTTGTTCCAGAAAATCATACAGCTCATCAATATATTGCCAGTTATAAACAGGATGACCGTTTTTGTCTTCACTGTATACGCCCATATCATCGCATAAAAGACCGTGCATTCTGATGTATCTGAAACCCAATTGATCTTTAACGTAGCGAAGCTGACGTTGCCAATCGGCCCGAAGCCCTTCGTTCGCTCTCCCGGCTCCTACGCACAGGTTAAAATCCCTATTCAAAGGGCCTTGTACTTTACCGGCGTCCACTACAATACTGCGAACTAATCCTTGTATAGATTGCGACTTTCCTGCCAAAACACCTAGCGAAAGCGTAGAGATTAATAAAATCCTTTTCATAATTCACCAATAATGATAATAGATGAGTAGCCAATTACAAATATATATAAGTCATGTAGTGCTTTAACGGGAATTTTTGATGCCCATCGTTCTAAAATCACCTGTAATTAATTCTATTCCCTTCTGTATTTTTCAAATGGGCCACCACACCTGCCGGAAGCTCCTTGCTTTCCATGAGAAAACTTACAGAATCAGTAACAAAGTTTTTTGTATTGTTTACTTTTTGGAAAATTTCAAACAGGGCAATAGGTTCCTGGTTAAAACTGATACAGGTGCTAATAAAATGCATCTCACTCAATTTATAATCCGGTTGTTTTAGTTTTTCATTAATATCTTTCAGACGTGAAATAAAATGCCGTTGCCGGATAAAGGTATTGCTATTCATAATAATGAAAACATAATCTGCATAAGCTGTTACTTTACCATAATACTTATGATTGTCTCCTCCACTTCTCTCTATCAGGTATTCGCCTGAAGTTTCTGATTTGTATATTTCTACTGATGAGCGCCAGATTCTTTCTTCATTAATCTTGTCCGGGTTATCGGGCAGATTGCGGTTAAAGGAATACCAAAATCCAATTAATTCATCTAATAGTTTAGTATTCACCGCTACCTTCGGGATTTCGATTTTTAAATCATTAAAACTGAAAGCCTCTTCATGCGAATTAATAAAATCGAAGTAGTTATTATACCCTAATACCTGAACAATCCGGCTTAATTTACTAAGGTTAGGTTTACTGGCCCCATCCATGTTTTTCTTCCCTTCGTATGCTTTTAATTTATTTACAATGAGATGCTCGTAAAGATAGTTTGTACCCAATAAATCTGCATCCTTCCTTATTCTATTCCTCTTGTTCTCTTCCTCCAACAGTCTGTTTAGCTCCTCAGCAATATACATCCACTCCGATTTTGAGACATCTTTCCAGGCATTCTTCCTCACAAAATGAGCAGCCAGAAAATTCATCAGTTTTTCGAGATGCAATAAATCTTCTTTTTTCATAAGACGAATATAAGACGTAAATAGTATTGAATAATACTAATATAAGACTTTTATATCTTACTCTTTTCAGAAGTTTACTATTGAAAAAAAAGCAATGAAACCTCCACATTCAAATATTCTGTTAACTAACGAACATATAAATTACCGGCAAAATGCGCTTTGGATACGGATTGAAAATTATGCTATTGACGATGCCAATGCAGTCATTCCGTTTTCTAAAAAAATGGCACAAACGGAGAATTGGACTGATAATTTTACCAGGGATGCCATTCAGGAATATAAACGGTTTGTTTACCTCTGTTGCATAGCTGAAAATGGAGCATCACCATCTATTGTGGTAGATAAGGTATGGCATATGCATTTATTGTATACTACCGAATATTGGAAAAATTTCTGCCCTAATATTCTGCAACGTGAGCTTCATCACTTTCCCAACGTAGGTGGCATTATAGATTATAAAAAACATCATGACTGGTACCTGGAAACCCTGATCTTATACATAAAGGTGTTTAAGCAAAACCCACCTGCAGAATTCTGGCGCATTCCTCCGGAATTAACGCCTTTTTTGTACTCTGATAAAATTTCTGCCACACAACCACCACTCAAGGCTTCCGCCATCAAAATAGCTCCAGCAGTTTATTATCTGACTATAGTGATCCCATTTATTCTCACCTGGTTATTATTTGGTGAATTGCCACTTCTCAATCTTTCCGTATTCCAATACTTTGTTCTCTTTACTCCATTGCTCTTTATCATCAGGCGGCTTGTTGCAATGAGTGAGAAACGGCATCTAAAGCCCGTCATCAGAAATTTGCCACTTTACAATCGCTATCAACTTGCTTATTTATCAGGTGGCTATAACAATGCGTTTTTATTATTGGTAAATGACCTTGTGGAAAATAACTGGATTAAGATACGCGATACGAAAAAAGAGTTTGCAAAAAAATACTTTTCACTTATAGTAGATCAAACAAGTGCTTTCGAAGATCAAAATTTCATTCAACCTGAGGTATTGTTTCAATCAATGGATCACCTGTACAATAAATCAAAATTCAGCCTTCCTCAGTTGGCATCCGCACTAAGTGAATACCTGCATCCCATTGCTACTGTACAAACAGCAGCTCCGGAAAAAGATGCCATACTTTATCCTGTTTGGCTGGCACTATCGGCAATGATCATCTGTTGCTTTCCTGCTGAAGAAGTTAATTTGTTTACCGGTTTTTTATATGGTATCTTTTTCTTCATGTGGTTCATTTCAATCGTTTCCTGGCAGACTCCGGACAGCGATCATACGATTATGGGAAGAGCGCTTAAAAAACAAATGCGTGCTCTTAACAACATCAGGACCATACACCAGCAGGCGATCATACTTAATCGTTTCAATGGTGTTTTTGATATTCCTCTCTTCAAAAAGACAGCCAATTTTTTCAACGACGGAGGCAATTGTGGAGCCACCCGTCCAAGCTGTGGCTGCGGTTGCTAACAAATCATCTTATAAACAGCCAGATGGAAAATAGATATATAAACTTCACATTTGAAGGCTTTCTGAAAAATTTCCTTTTTTATATCCTGATGATTATTGTTTTCGGAGGTAGTGGTTTTATGATGATCGTGACCTTAGCAGATTATCCGCCCACTCCCCAGACTACGACAATAATTCTGCTCATCATTCTTTTCTGGTGTCTTTTACCCGTTGGAATTTTTACCCTTAATTTCTTTAAAAAACTGCTTCCTATGTTTAACCATGCTGCCATCTTATCTCCCCGGGGCATTAAGTTTGCAGGAGAAAAAGAAATACTTTGGGTAGATATTAAAAACGCAGCATATCATTATGATGATGTAGAAAGCGTATCAGATACATTACTGCTGGAATACAAAACAGGTGGATATAAGTATTTCGATATCAGCGAAACAAATATTTGTAATGACAATACTGCTTATAGAGCTGAAATATTGAAAATAATCTTATCCTGCATTTAATATGAGGCTAAAAAAGTTTATCATTTAATTAAACCATATTGGTTTAATTAAATGATAAACTACTGATCAATAAAAAATATTACGGCCAAATTGTACCACTCTGATCTTCACTTATCCACGGCTTCCCATAACAACTGGTACCAGGATGAGCAGCTATACAAGCTCTAACCCACTCCTTACCTACATCGTGATTCGATACCTTTTTAGGGCTGCAGTAGGTAGTCTCGGTATTATCCTCATATAATTGATAAGCTGGATAACTTACCTTTCCTTCCACTGCACTGAATACAGGAACCTGTGCTGTATACATAGGAACATCCACTTCAATAACATCTTCCAGCAAACATCTTACTGTTACAATGCCATTACCCTGGGCCAAACCCCATTCATTAGGCGTTACACTTGCAAGCGCCCAGGTATTTGTATTAGCGGTGTAGGTCAGGTCTGCATGCGCATAACCACCCTGTGTGCTAACAACTATCCTGTATGTATAGTCATTATTAATGCTGATGTTTACGCTACGTTCGTGATCGGGTTGTAATGTAAATGAATCACCATTATTGATCATCCAATCCTGAACAGAATGCGATCTGTTCACCCATCTTAAATTGAAAAGTGGCATAATTATTAAGTTTTAAAGTTGTTAATAAATTCAGGACCATTTAATAGTATATAACTCAGCCAGATTTTTGGGCCTGGTTTCTTTCCCCCCAACAGGTTTTGTATTGGAGGTACTGGCTGTATTAATGATAGTAGCAGCAGTTTCTTTTCCTCCCAGTATGGGCTTGTCTGTAGAAAAACTTAACTGATGTTCGTGTTTAAGAAATTCATCATTTTCCACAGTCCCTACATTGTCACCTTTCACGCTGCCTCCCAGTGCAGTTCTCTGTGCAGCATCCGGATCAGTACTGGCACCATGATCCCATGCTCTGCTGAAATAGCCCCTCATATCGGGAAGCATGGACCTCTTGTTGACTCCTGTTCCAAATCTGCCATTGATCACACTGCTCAATCGTGTATAATCAGGACCAAGTTCTACAGACGGGTTACAAAGAGATAATTCTTCAGCGGGTGGATTATCAGTAGAAATATATTGCCTCCTTTCGCCTATAATTCCCTGGATAATACAGGGAAGTGTTTTAAGGGCAATGTTGCCTGTATTAGCACATACATTTGAAATTGCTATCGTAACAAATGGAGCTTTACTTTCTACAGATAATAAAACGGAAGTGGCTTTTGGGTTTACGAACAACTGAACTTCAATTTCAAAATCTCCAATCCCTTTCTTTGTAACTGTATTGGCATCAATCCCATCAGAGAGTATTACACTTACATCACTCACAGTGGAGATACTTAGTGTAACCCTGGCCGTAATTTTCTGTCCGCACAACATTTGCTGCCATCTTGGAAACTCATGGAGTGCCTGACTGAAACGCATCAGACTATTATCTTCGCTTTTGAAGATGATACACCTGTTGGTAGCCGGATCAAAGCCTATCTTACCGTTTCTGCCGGGATCATCGTACAGCCATCCATCTGGTGTTTTATAATCAATGTTATTCCCATTAATAACCTTATTGCTGTAGTACCTGAAATCACTGTTATACACAAGATTCTGCTGCTGCATTGCAAATAGCAACCTTTCTGTTAAGGTTTCCATCTTCTTTGTGTTTAACCAGGGGGCTTTTATCCCCCCTGGTGATTTGAATTCAGTTTGATTATAAAGAGGCTTCCAGATAATGGAAATCAGTGGCAATACTTCTTTGTGTTACAGAAGGAACAGGGAGGAATTTTCCAGATGCACTATCATAAGCTACTGAGATTTCAGTAACCTCACCTCCAAATTTTAATATAGTCATTGGGGATGTAACTGTAGTTACTACTGTATTACTGATAACCTGAGATTGAAGCCAGATATAAACAGTGGTATAGGGAGTCATTGATGCAGTGCTGGATAATAAAACCGGAGCTGCAGAAAGCGCGTTACCAATAATATCGGTTCCGTTTACATTCGCATTCTGGTACAGGCCAACTGTCATATAATCCTTTTCAGCATACTTATTCAATAAGGTGTATGATCCTGCACTACCACCGCTGGCTGGTCCTGAAATTTTAGATGAAGGCTCCAGTGTATATAATTTATTCGTGGCAGCTCCTACAGGAACACTGGATAACTGAGACAATATGGCCCCATTTGTAACACCCGATGTAGAAGCATAAATTCCATATTCTTCTCCCCATGACAGCTGGTTTGACTGCATAGGTTTAAATACCTGCCAGGCCACATTTGGTGTACCTCCGCCAGTAGGTTTGGCAATAATAACATTGGTACCAGTAATATACAGCATATCAAGTTGCTTGTCTGTAAATGCTGTATTTAAAATATAAGTACTCATTTTATAAGGATTTGAAATTATACCTACTCTATTCAGGCTTTTCGGTATCCGCCTTTCATTTTATGTCAGTTTAGGAGCTCCGCCGACTTACAATTCAAAAGTAGATACCCACGCTTAAAATGCCTATTTCACCATATTTCACTAAACAAAAACACCGCATGCAGTGAAGCATACGGTGTTCTTATGAAATGTTCGGAAGTATAGTATTAAGTTTTATCCGGATGATAAGCCTGAGGTGTCATCCATAAAGGATTCATTTCAGAATAGGTAAGAATTTTATCAGCAATACCTAATGTTACAGGTATTTCATATAACCTCCCGGAGGCAAATCTGGGACGGAATGCCCTGAGACCAGGAGCAAAAACTTTAATAACGGGCAGCCCTATATCAGGCCGGGTACAATCAACAATAATCGTATCTATCCCCAACCTGGAAAGCCTTGTTATTCCAGTGGTACACATTTCAGAAACCACAGGTGGTTTTATGAAATCATATTGCTCCGATACTATCACCCGTGCATTTGCTGATGGATACAAAAAATCTGTATCCAAACCGGCAGGAGGTACTATAGGTTTCATCAATGCACGTATTTGGATTAGTTCCGTGAGGGATCTGATGATAGCCGTGTGCGGATCAAAATGACAACCATACCCTGCAAGGAAACCACCACTGAAACAGCCTACAGCCGCTACTACCGGTGTAACAGTATCAATCGTTAAATCCAGGAAATGTACGGACCATCCGGCAACAGTCAGCTGCTGTAATGCAGAATGAAACCAACTGTCGTCCTCCATAATATCGGTATTGAATGCTGGTCGCCGCAAACCATTAAACCACCATATAGCTGTTGCATCCCGTTCTATCAGTTCCAGTAATCCCTGCAGAATCGCCTCTTCCCTGGTATTCCCCGCTGAAAGACCATTGGATTCAAATATGGCAACGCGGTTGTTCTCCGGTCCGGGAAGCCCATAAAGAACCGCTTCTGCTGGTATATACCGCCTTTCCTGATCTCTCAGCGACCAGGCAGGCAACCAGTTAATGAGCTGCCCATCGGTTAGTTTTACTGGTACGGGACCCAGGGCATGCGTAGCTTCGGGTTGTAATAATTGTGCAACATGAAAATGCTGAATTTCATAAGGAGCTACCGCATATGGGCGCAACTCTTCCAACGATGAACTGAAAATTGGTTCGTCTCCCCGGTATCTTGCACTCCTTCTCTCAATAGACTCACACAAAGCACTCACCTTTGATGCAAGTGCAGAACTTCCTTTTCCAAATGCATTTTTGTAAAACTCATGTGCTTCCGGTTTATCATTTACAGGGGTATCCGGAAATACTGCTCCATATACATACATGGATATTTCATCTTCTGCGGTGATAGTACGCAGCTCTGATAAAATACCTGCAACAGGATTAATATGATGCTTCATCTTTTCCCACGTATCTGCCGGAGTTACTGTTCGATAACCTGGTGCATCCGCATGGCCAGTTCCTGTATTACAAATAAAGAATGACTGATTCATCTGCCGGGTTACCAACAACGGGTCGCCGCAAACCTTGCATTCAGGACGCCGTGTCAACAAATGGAAAACCGGGTTACCCGTTGTATCAAGAGTAATCATTTTATCTCCGAAAGGGCCATCAGGAACCCATTTCCCGGCTAATTCCACAATGCCTGCATTCAGCATATTTACCAGGGATACCGGGACATACAGAGGTATTGGAACAGCATTGTTTGTGTATTCTGCAATCCAGTTTAATACACTTGAATTCTGTTTCACCCGCCATCTCAAACATTCCAGACACAAACCCGATGCACGGGAAAAAAATGGCCCTGCAAAAGTGTACCCTGCGCCATAAATTACCGGCAGCCATATTTCATTCCGGGACAACGCTTCCTGATATGCACTTTCTGCATGAACATCATCCAGATCACCATGACATGATACGGAATACCTTTCCGGCAACACAGGTAAAGGAATCTGCTCTCTCAGCAAATATTTCTCCTGAATAAAATCAGCGTCCCGGATAATATATCCCTGGCTGGAAAGTGTGGCAACAGCATGCAATACATGTGGAAGTACAAATTCCTTTTTAAAAAAATCAATTAACCCGCCTACTGAAAATGACCCTGTGCTCAGCAATTGTAATATCCTGATGTATAATATGCCCTCTACCCGGTATATACCGCGACATCCTATTATAAATCCCCACGTATTACCAATACCGGCATAACTCAGGTCTGGTGAAAGCATATAAATATCATCCATGCCAACCCCCTGCCTGTTTTTATCCATTTATCTGGAATTTATAAATAGAAAGAAATCTTCCGGTAATAATTCAGTTATATCACAGACTTTGGTAAGCATTTTTTCATACATTATTACTGCGACTTCCGTAAGTTCCATTCCCGGAATACCTTTATCCTGGATAAACTCCTGCGGAGTCAAAGTTGGCATCAGCAGTAATTTCTCTGTATATAAAAAAGCAGGCTTCGTTGCCTCCAGTGTCGACATCTGCATTATCTGATCAAACGTAGTTGTCTGCGCATCAAGTATCTCCGGCTCTGTCTGAGCGCTTACTGAAACCAACTCCTGGCTTTGTCCGTCTACTTCCTGATTATAGATTCCACTAACGGCATATCCTTCAAATTCAGGATCATTAAACGAAGATGAGATCATGTATGAAATGCTGAAAATAAAAGCGCCAAACCCAGGGCCTGAAGAAAAGAACCGTCGCCAGGATTCGAAATCACCGGGAATCAGGCCTTCACCTATTAGCACCACCGGGTATAAACAGATGCCTGACAGGTCAATATCATCTGGATTCACCAATGCCCAGATTTCAATTGTTAATTCAGGATTCTGCGGATTTGCAAAGGTATATAGCCAGCCAAACAAGTCTGTATGCATGGCATCATAGTAAAGCTTAACAAACTGATCCTGCGGGGAATTATCAGTTGTTCTTTGAATTAACCTGGAGAGCATAATAATAGAATTAACAACACATACAGCAACATGTTGCTTTATGATTTACTGAAAAAGAATTAAGATAAGCAAGTTCATTTGTAAAATTCCCGGGCGCCGGAACAAGTGGTACTTTCAACACAGTTCTTTCTGAAGGTGGCGTATCAAAAATAGTAATGGAGAATTCCGGGAATGAAGAAAAGTCCCTGTCATTTACTTCCTCAAAATGAATTACTATATGTTCTGGTGCAACAAAGCCACAATGATCCTTTAATGTTTTTGCGGGTGCTGCTATTAGTTTTTTCTTAAATTCCGGGTGTTTCCAGGCTTCGGCCAATACGTGATAATATGCCATCAGCCATTGGTTTGAGATAAAAGTTGTGTTCATTTTAAGTAATTGAATGGTTATAAAATATTATTCTCCATTCTGACAATGAGTGGAATTATCCGACGCTCAATCAGGACAGCATTTTGTTCATGCGCTATTTTCTTTGCAGTGTTTACATGTTTTAAGGCGGTTTCATATTCTTGCTCTGACATAAATACGGTACTGAGCATACGATATATTTCTGCGGCATAAAGTGCTCCATCTGAACTTCCCAGATAAGACAAACAATTGAACAATCTGTCCTTTGCTACTTCATAATACCCTGCTTCGATTTCCATCCCGGCAATGATGGCATGCCAAAAGCTTCGCATAGATTGTATACCGCTTGCAGTTTCTTCTTCCAGTGCTTTTGTTGCGGCAGTAAGATCGTCTAGTGACCAGGCGTGAAAAATAGCAGCATAATGCCCAAACATGTTGAGCTCAGTTTGTGCATTCAGTTGTAAAAGTGCTCCACTGAATTTTTCTACCAGTGCTTTATTTCCTAAATAAAAATATACACAACTCAGGCCCAGGTACATCGATGCGCTTGTGTGCGGATGATCAATGCGTGCTACTTTTTCAGTAATTCTTTTTTCGAGCAGAGGGACTTCTTTTTCTCTCCCCAGAAATACATAAATACTTGCCAACGCTCCCGCACCCAGTACCTCCTGATCCAAACCAAATTCATAAGCCAAATGATCATGAAGCACAGGATCATACAGCGCCAGTGCTTCTTCAAGTATTGCTGCAGCTTCTATAAATTTTGCATCATTAAAAAGCTGTAAACCGAGGAAAACAGAAGATACAATAATGAACTTTGTATTGTGAAGTCCGGCGGCCTGTTGATATAATTGACGTGCAATCTGAGTGGCCATCTTCCAATCCCCCCGCATTGCGTAATAGGTACTATAAAGAAACATGCTTGGAAAGAAGCTTTCCTGCACATCCATATTATTATGCAGTTTGTGCATAAAATCGAGTTGCCTGATAACAGCGTCGGACCCAAAACTTTCGACTACAATCAGATTGGAAAGCAGGATCTGCCTGATAGAAAATTCCGTATTATTCCGCTCTGGTGTTTCCGGCAATTCATATACCCACTTCAATGCCTGGTAACATAAAGCCATACATTCCCTGTTGGCAGAGGTCTTTACCAGTAAGTTCATACTTTTCAGGAGCCAGTCAACCGCCGGTGCTATTCTATCTGCTCCATGCAAATGCCTGGCAAGCCTTTCAGCATCATAAGCATTTACATGTGTATTGCCGGACAGGATACTTGTCAGCACTTCCGCAATTCGCCCATGTACCTGTGTGCGGGCTACCGTAACCTGACTGTTATAAGTGACCTCACAAAATAAAGCATGGCGGAATACATAGACTAAACCGTTCTCCGTTCTTATTGGATAGATGATATCCGCATTTACTAATTCTTCAAGATCAGCCTGCACACTTTCTTCTTCTCTTACTGAAATCTGCATTAAAAGCTGATATTGAAATTCGCGGCCTATGGTAGCCGCCAGTTGGGCAGTTTCTTTTGCAAGCCCCATATCATCCAGCCTTGCATTTAAAAGTTCTTTTAATGTAGCTGGTACAGGTAATTGCTGCTTATTATCATCGAGTTTATAAACATTGTTCTCAAACACAAGCCTTCCCTTAACTGATAGCATCATAGTCAGCTGCTCAATAAAAAACGGAATACCATCTGTATGATCAACGATATATCCGAGCGACTTTTGCTCAATTGTTTTATTACCAAGCAGTTCTTCAATTATCCCTCTGGACATTACTTTATCCAATGGTTCCAGCTCTATAAGAGAAAAAGAATGATCTGCCCATTCCGGAATAAAGTCCGGTCTTGCTGAAAAGAGAAAAAGAAAATTGTTTTTATCTGTGCTGGCAATCATCTCTGATAGGAACTCCCTGCTACTTGGATCCAGCCAGTGCAAATCTTCTATGATCAGTACATATTTTCTGGTGTCCGCTATTTTCACAATACATTTTTTCAAAGCATTAAACAGGATTGTTCTTTGCTCAAAAGGACTGACTTGTGAAGCAGGATACTTTTCATTAAAGGGTATGTCAAGCCAGGAGAGAAGAACAGGCAGCACATTATTCACCTCACATCCGGCTCCGGACAGCATCTGTTCCAGTAAAAGTATGGAGGTTTCCGGGGTGGTTGTGGAGTGCAACCCGTAGTATTGCCTGATGATTTCAAAAACAGGTTGTAATACTATATTCCTGTATTCCGGAAGACAACGAAGTTCTATTAGCGCATTGGTTTTAATAGCTTTTTTCGTCTCATACAACAATTTAGATTTACCAATTCCGGCCTCACCTCTTACCAGTATTACCCGTCCATTTCCGCTATCCACCTTTTCATAGTGTTGCGTAATAGTAGCTAATACCTCATCTCTTCCATGCATTTTTCTATTAATCCCGGCAGATCTTAACTGAGAAAATGCTTCAACAGGGCGCTCTCTTAATATGTGAAATGTTTCCATTTCCTGAAGCATATCCGGGAACTGTATGCTTTTATATTTTTCGAATTCTACATATGCCTCCAGCAGTTGCCGGGCGGCTTCTGTGATCAGTACGCGCTGGGAAAAAGTATGCTGCAGTAAGTTAAAAGCGATATTCGCAGTGATACCATCCGGCACCTTATTCTGCCGGGAAATAATCATTCCGGAATGAATGGCCAGGCGTATATCCAGGTAAATCCTCAGTTGTTTATAGAACCTCGCACTACGTTGCTGTATACGGGTAAGAATTTCCAACGCGGCTCTGCTGGCAAGTCTTGCGTCGCTGTCACTTATATGCGGATATCCGAAATAAATCATGATATGATCCGCAAAAATCCCTTTTACATATCCCCCGAAACGTAATGCGATATCAGTACAGGTATTTATCTGATCGCGCTGTATTTCTTCCAGCGTTTCCTCATCTATTTCCACAGCTTCTGTTACCTGAATATTTATTTTTATACAAAGGGTTGTAATTTGTCTTTTTTCCCTTCTTTCATAATTCCAGGCTAGCGCATTATCCACCGTATCATTTCCGGAGAATCCGGGATGATTATATTCAGATTTATTTACTGTCAGTGTAGTAAAATCTATATTATTATAATCATGGAATAATACGTGTGCATCGGCTATCCTTGTTTCTGCCTTTTTATCCAGTACCCGCAGTAATAAATCATGTAGTGGATGACCTTCCATAAACGAGGGAATTGGAATAACAGATGTATTGAGTTGCTGATAATAAATATCAGCGACTGATTTTCCCCGGATAGCAGGTTTCCCTGTAATGCACTCTATCAATAAAAGTCCCCAGGCATAGAGATCAGATCGTGTAGTAGGAGGTTCTCCTCTCAATTGCTCGGGAGCTGCATAAGCAGGTGTACCTGCTGCATCATGGTTAAGGATGGTATCCTGAGTAAAAGCACCAATGCCGAAATCCAGTATTTTCACATATGCCCTGGTACCTGTTTTCGTTACCATGATATTCTCCGGCTTCAGATCTCGGTGTACAATTCCTTTATCATGTGCACACGACAATGCATCCAGTACCTGCCCCATTAATTCTTTCGTATCGTGAAAACTCACAGCTCCTTCCTGAAGGATCAGTTTCTTAAGGGTAACTCCAGATAAATATTCAAAAACAACAAAAGGTATATTGTCTGATGTATAACCTTTATCTAACAGCTTTACTATGTATGGATGGCTGATTTCAGCACAGATCTGCACTTCACGTTCAAACCTGGCAATCTGTTGTTTCCCCTGCAGGTGATCACATTTGAGCACTTTAATGGCAACATACTGGTTGGTCGCAATCTGTACCGCTTTATATACCTGGCCGAAGGTCCCTTCTCCAAGTATTTCAAGGATCCAGTAATTATTCAGGTGAGGGAATTCATTAATCCGTGGATCGGGTTTCATAGGGTAATGCTTATTTAACTTTCAAAACAGAAATTTATTCCGGCAATATGGCTCCAAGATTTTGTTCGCCCTTTTTAATACAAAAGAAAGGATGTCCTAAGCGTATTTCCCCGGAACGTCTTTCAATAACATTCGCAAATGCATATCCAAAAGAGAGCGTTTCAGAAAGTTGTTTTCGCAACCGGAAGATCTGTAGGTTCAAAAAATACATATCAATGTCCTTTCTCATTTCCCTGGATAAATCTTTTACTAGCTTGCCAACCTGCATCCAGCCCTGCTCTTCAGGGGCGATTTCCAATAGTTGATCCGACAGGCGCGTGCGGCTAAGTGCCAGTAACAGATAATTATGTGAACGGCTCCCCAGGTCTATTACCTGCTCATCAGACACTACAAGTTGCAGCCTTATATGTTCTTCATCATGGCTCAGTTGAAAAAGAAAATAAGCCTGGCTCACGATATTTCCAAGGTCTATTGTTTCTTCAATATCTCCGTTGGCCACAAACTCCCATTCATCGTCCTGAAATATAATTTTACTTCCGTTAGATAAACTGGAAGTAGCCCCCTCTCTTTCAAAGACCCACCCTTTTTCAGGTATGTAGTAAATGGCTGCTTCATGCTGATCATGGTTACAGAGCTCTGTTACAAGTGACAGTTTAATAATTTCATCTTTCCTTTTAATAGATTTCAGATAAGGGCCTGGAGGTTCCAGGTCCAGAACTTGCCATCGTGTACTTTCATCACTGCCGAATTGTATGGTATGCTTTTTAATCAGTTTCCTGGTAGACTGACGGATAAGTTCACCATCGATAAGTGTACCATTCCGGCTATGATCCCTGAGATACCAGCCATCTCTGGCCCAGAATACAGAAGAATGAAACTGGGATATATCAACCTGAGGCAAATGAGTGTTTGCAATAGCCGGGTTTCTTCCAAACACATAATGGGGGGTCAGGATAACCAGTTCTTTTGTGACAGAATTAATTATACTTGCCATTGGTAATGGTTTATAGCGGGTCGTTTAATTTTCAATACTTTGAAAACGGGTTTATGCCAAAATGCAGGATGGATCCATGGGATTCAATCATTGAATTAGGAAAATGGTTCTCTGACAAAATTGGCTTTTCAATAAGGGATTCTTCTTTATTACCGGGTATGGTTACTATTTTATCTGACAAAAACACAACAACATTATTGCCCTGAATAGAATGTAGTATATCTCAAAAGTAATCAATATTCAGGTTTTTTCTTTTTTAAGTGTCTGGAAGAGGGAAAATTGAGGGTAAACTCACGGCTATAAAGGATAATAAATTATCAGAGAGGCAGATCACAGTTAATCTCTGTGTCATCAATGATGGCTCCCATCTTTTTATAAAAGCTGATAGCATTTGCATTCCAGCCCGATACCTGCCACCGTACCTTTTTACATTGTTCATTTTTAGCCAGCTGAATAATGGTATCCAGTAATTGCTTACCGATGCCTTGCTCCCTGAAGGCGGAGGTGATATACAGGTCATCAAGATATAAAGCCTTCCCGCTCCATGAATAATAGGTGAAAAAGAAGGTGGCAAATCCTATAATGTCAGCATTGGATTCTACCACGAATGCGCGGAAATAATCTTTTTCAGCTACCATCTGTTCCAAGGTAATCTTCACCTTGTCCGGCGTTTTCTGAAATTCGGAAAACTCTTTTATTAAAGAAAGTATGGCTGGAAAATCATGTTCTGTAGCTCTCCTGATGGTTGTTGACATATTACCCTGTTTTATAGGAATGGTTGCGTATTAAATATACACAGAATTTTACTTTTTACTAATCGATAGTTTCCAGTGATATAATTGTATTCAAGAATCAGCAAACAAATGAAACAGATCATCACTTTGAACATACTGAAACAGTTTAAATATATTGACTGAAAAAACTTACAGACCAGTACTGAAATGAGGCGTATCAAAGGGATGATACGCCTCATTCTTTTACTTCATTTAAGCAACAGCTCTTCGATATTCTACTTTAACGCCCGGATATTCATTAATACTATAGCCGACAGCATTATCATAATACCGGCCCACTGTATTAAACCTACCGGCTCTTTTAGTACAACATGTGCTGTGATTACAGCTACCGGAAGTTCTACCGTCATAATAATTGCACTGATACCAGCACCTACTTTTGGAATACCCCTGGCAAACAATGCCTGTGGAATGATAGTACCAAACAAGCCGAAGAATAATGCCCATCTTAGTAAGTTCCAGTCAAAGTGATTGTTTGACAATAATACGTGCATATTCACAACTAAGATTATAAGTGTAGAGCCAGTCATAATAATAGCACTCTTCCGTAAAGGAGAAATGTGTTCTATTGTCCGGCTGTTGATTACAATATAAATAGCATACAGAAATGCTGAACCCAACGCATACAGGATTCCTGTTAAAGAAACCGGTGCGTTAATAAGGCCACTGGCCATTACAGTTGCACCTATAATCACCAGCATGATAAATACCTGGATCCAGCCTGGTTTCTTTTTGAAGAAAATCCATTCAAGTAATGCTCCCATCCAGGTAAACTGCATCAGTATAACGATGGCGAGGGATGCCGGGATGTAGTGGACAGACACGTAATAAACAAAAGTAGTCAACCCTATAGCCGCACCAGTTAGTAAAAGAGATAACCACGTCTTCCCATTGATGCGGGGCTGGTTAGATTTGCGCTGAAAGCAATTCAGTAACCACAAGACCAGCATACCAATAAGAGCCTGTGAGAAGGTTATTTCCGCAGTAGAATACCCTTCATGGTAAGCCAATTTGACAAAGGTTGACAGGATGCCGAAACTGCATGCTCCGGCAAAGACCATAATAATATACTTAATCATTGATTATACGTTGTTTAACTAATAGATGACAGAGAAATTCTTATTAGTTACCGGCAGGTATAACCAGTGAATTTAGTTCCCGTTATATTGCCAGTAAGACAACGGGTGGCGGAGGAGTATTGGAGAATAAAATGAAGTTCATGGCTTGTATTTATTATACTTGATGCTAAAGATAAGATTTTAAAAGATACTGTTCCCATCTATTACTAAAACCATTTATTTAACAGATAAAAAGAAAAAATGTATCTTATACTGCCAACTAATTTATTGCTCACCTCATCGTCATCATGAAAAAAATATACCCTGTTATACTGTTGATAGTGCTTTCCATAACGGCCAATGCACAGACTGGTTATCATATTATTACCAGTGATGTGGATCATTTCTGGAAGGCTTACGATCTGCTGCAAACAGTACATACCAAGACCGATAGTGTTGCTATTATCCAGCAAAATTATATTGATATCGGATCAACCGGTTTGCAGGAGTTTATCAGGCTTAAAACTATTACAGCAGAAAATTATGTGGCATCCTTTGGCCGACGGCCAAAATTCTGGAAATCAGTGCGTCCTTCGCTTTCAAGGGTATCACAATATAAAAACAGCATTGATACAATCTTCAGCCACTATCAGAAAATACTCCCCGACTTCCATGCACCGGATGTATGTTTTGTTGTAGGTTATCTCACCAGTGCTGGTACAGCTACAGATAAATTCCTGATCATTGGTTCCGAAATCGCGGCGGCTGATTCTACAGTAGAACGCAGTGAACTCAAAGGTTATATTAAAGAAGTAATAGGCACAATGGAAATCCCCTCCATTGTGGCCCATGAACTGATACATACCCAGCAAAATCCTGCTGATAGCGCAACACTATTATCTAGTGTAATTGAAGAAGGAGCAGCAGATTTTATTCCTCTGATATTATCATCATTCAATATCAATGTGAAAGTTCATGCCTATGGCGCCACCCATCAGTGTGAGTTATGGCAGCAATTCAAAACCGATCTCTCTACAAACAATTATGCTCCCTGGTTGTATAATGGAGCCACAATAAAAGGTAAACCGGCCGACCTGGGTTATTACATCGGATCAAAAATCTGTGAGGCTTATTACGATAAACAAAAAGATAAACAACAGGCACTTCGTGATATTCTGAAGAGCAGACAATACGAAAAGATATTACTTGAAAGTAGGTATAATGGAGGATGTCAGTAGTTTCAAAATTCAGGCTCCCGTAACAGTTTATTTAAGGATCAGTACCGGTTCTTTAGCATTCCGATAAATCCCTTCCGAAATACTTTTATGCGTTAAGTAGTATAAAAAACTACGCTTGCCACGTAATGCTACAATGAGTTGTACATCATTTGCTTGGGTGAAATTAAGAATCCCATTGATGATATTTTTATCATTACTATAGTGCAGTTCATGATTGAAATTCTTCAGATATTCGTGTAGTGCGCTTTCTTTTTTGTTGAAGGCTTCATCAGGATGTAAAAAACGTTCTTTGGCATCTACATTAAGGACAAGCAATTTTGTATCACTAATCAAAGGTGAGGTTTCCAGTTTGTTGAACTTATCCATCACATCCATTGTATTATAATCACAGGGAACCAGAGCAGTTTCCACAGGTTTATAAGTATATCCTGCAGGGACTATCAATACTCTTATAGGACTGGCCTTTACAATAGAAATTACATTCCCTGCAATAAAGCTACCGCTGGAATAACTGTAATTATCACTGCCTAACAGCAGCATTTCAGGCTTTTCCTCTTTTATCACACCCAGAATCGCCCTTAACAAGGGTATTTCACTGACCACAGAAGATACCTCAACGCCCTCTCCTAAAGATGAACTGAGCCGTTCGGACAATTCCTCCAGCCGTTCTATCGTTTCCTCCCGTTCCTGTTGCCTGTATTCCTGGCTAACAGGAGCATACTCAGCAGAAATTACAATATGATCAAATACATTGTCGTAGAAGGTTCTGAGCAGAATTACACGCTCATATTTATATCTGCGGCACCATTCGGCGGCAAATGTTACTGCATTATCAGAAGTATCGGTAAAATCAACGGGGATCAGTAACGTTTTCATAACTACAGATTTTCGTTCATTGTTATACTAATATAACAATTCTCCACAACGATAATGCCGGATATGATGTTAATCATCATTTTGCCTCTACCGCCAACAGGTACATCTGCATCAGCTGCCCCTCATTAGCGATCCAGGAATCATATGCAGCAATAGCAGCCAGTCTTTCCTCTTCGGTGATGTATTTGTCTTTTACCAACTGATTTCCCCTTGTTTTAGCAACTTCAGACCAAATACCGGCTTTACTGGCAAAATCTGCATCCCTTTTCTGTGTAAGTTCAAACTGCACTTCAAGGTTAATATCTTTAAAATTCAGTTTAGCGAACAGCTGGGATAAGTTGTCTGCAATAGCATTATCAAATCCTGCATCTTTTCTCCATTGCAGAAAAGCATCATAAAACTTTTGCATTTCAACAGGCAGCGCAGGATGCCATTGGATCTTTTCGTGATTATAATCAAGTATGGCAAGTACCCCTCCTTCCTTCAGTAATGGTTTCAATTTCCGGAGTGCTTCCTTAGGATCAGAAAGCCATTGCAGTACTCTTGCAGCAGTAATAATATCATACCGTTCAGTAGTATCGAAAGTATGAATGTCTGCAACCTGAAATTCCAGATTGGATATATCACCATAATTCTTACGCGCCAATGCTATCAGGCTTTCACTGGTATCAATACCGGTAACTTTACCCGCTCTTCCGGCTATGCCGCGTGTGATAGCACCTGAACCACAACCTACATCCAATACACTACTCCCGCTATTCAGATACTTCAACAGGTTTTTATTGTCAGTTTCAAGCGACCTTCTGTCAAGTACTTTATTAGTACCCTCGGGCATTGCTGCTCTTTTTTCTGCAAATTGTTGTTGCATAGTTGCTGTTTCCTTTAAAAATACGCTCTTTTTAAAACGGTTCATTGTTTTTTTTGTTTGATCTCCATAAATGACAATCAGCTGCGTTCGGATAGCGTCGGGATCTACCACTTATCCATTTAAAGCCCAAACATTTTCCATATCCTGATCAGATTTATTACCTTATATTTCCTTAGATAATTAACCAGATAATGAAAAGAACATTTCTAAGCTCCACGTTACTTTTCTTTGTGGCATCTGTGTCGCTCCACGCACAGAAAGCCGAAGTTTTACAGCATACAGCAAACACAGGCTCCAACAGTTTCTATCTTGTAAACAGGGCTCCTTTGCAAAAAGAATATTTTACAAAGCTGCCAATCACCAGCGTAACCCCTAAAGGGTGGGTCCGGAAAGCACTTGAAATGCAACGGGATGGCCTTACCGGTAATTTAGGAGAAATTAGCATCTGGCTTTCCAAAACTGATAATGCCTGGCTCAACAAAAAAGGAAAAGGTAAATATGGCTGGGAAGAACTGCCCTACTGGCTGAAAGGGTATGCTAACATCGGTTATGTGCTGCAAAATGACCACATGATCAAAGAAGCAAAGTTCTGGCTGAATGCAGTACTAAATAATCAGCGGAATAATGGCGACTTTGGCCCTAACGTTGAAAAGGGTGAAGGTAAAAGAGACCTGTGGACGAATATGCCCATGCTCTGGTGCCTGCAATCTTACTACGAATACTCTAAAGATCCACGGGTGATCAAATTGATGACCAAATACTTTAAATGGCAGCTCTCCATTCCTGACGACAAATTTCTCGAAGACTACTGGGAAAACAGCCGCGGTGGAGATAACATGTATAGCGTATACTGGTTATATAATCATACCGGTGATAAATTCCTGCTGGATCTGGCCACCAAAATAGATAAGAACACGGCCAACTGGCGCCAGCCCAATAACCTTCCCAACTGGCATAACGTGAATGTAGCGGAATGTTTCAGGGAACCTGCACAATACTATCAGCAAAGTGGAAATCTCATTGATATAAATGCTACCTATAATAATTTCAAAATCATCAGGAATAAATATGGACAGGTACCCGGCGGTATGTTCGGTGCAGATGAAAATGCCCGCGAAGGATACGACGATCCACGACAGGCAGTAGAAACCTGCGGATTAGTAGAACAGATCACATCCGACAATATGCTACTTGGTATTACCGGCGATCCCTTCTGGGCAGATAACGCAGAAGATGTGGCATTCAATATCTTTTCTGCGGCATTCACTCCTGACTACAGGGCACTTCGTTACCTGACGGCTCCGAATATGGTTGTAAGCGATAGCAAAAATCACTCACCCGGTATTGCCAACGAAGGACCATTCCTCATGATGAACCCTTTCAGCAGCCGCTGTTGCCAGCATAACCACTCCGCCGGATGGGTATACTATTCAGAATACAGCTGGATGGCTACACCAGATAATGGCATCGCGGCACAACTTTATTTCGAGAATGAAGTGCAGGCCAAAGTGGGCAATGGTACAGTAGTTACACTATCTCAGCAAACAAAATATCCTTTTGATGACCAGGTAGAACTAACACTCAGTACGCCAAAAACGGTATCCTTCCCATTATACCTGCGGATACCTTCCTGGTGCAAAAATCCTGCTCTTAAAATAAACGGAAAAGTTATTGCATTGGTAAGTAACACCAATGGATATATCAAAATAAGTAATACCTGGAAGAACGGCGATAAAATCTCTCTGCAACTACCGATGGAACTGACTGTACGTAAATGGGAGAGGAACAAAAACAGCGTCAGTGTCAATTACGGACCGCTGACCTATTCTTTGCTTATCCAGGAAAACTATATACAGCAGGACAGTAAGGCAACTGCTATCGGCGATTCCCGCTGGCAGGAAGGTGCAGACCCGCGCAAATGGCCTTCTTTTGAAATTAAAGCTGGCTCTGACTGGAACTACGGGCTGCTCATCAATGAAAAAGATCCAGCCAGCTCATTTAAGGTGATCAGGAAAAGCTGGCCGGCAGGTAATGATCCCTTTACAAATGCTACGGCTCCCATCATTATTAAAGCACAGGGTAAAAAGATCACAGGCTGGGGTATAGACCAGTACGGACTGGCAGCAGTATTGCCGCAGAGCCCCGTTAACACAACAGAACCAGCTACAGAACTGACACTGATCCCTATGGGCGGCGCCCGGCTGAGAATATCTTCATTTCCTGTAGTAGAATAAATGAGAAAGCCTGCAAATTCAACATTTGCAGGCTTTCTCATTTTATATCTTTCTTTAGTTCTTAAAATACTCTTGTGCTGTGCGTACCTTCTCTACCCAGCATCCTGAAGTAGATTGTAATACATATTCACTTAACCCCACTTCTTTTGCATCCGGTGCCCAGTCATAAGTATACCCAAAACGCGTCCAGGGATAATGGAAGTCCGTCCCTGACTGTAATGAATGATAATAAGCATAAACAATATAGTTATTAAACCAGTTCCTGAAACTGGCGGATACCCCGCTCATTAATACTGCACTGGCGGTGGTAGTTGTAATATCAGGACTTCCCGCAGGACGGCGCAGGCGTGCTGCTTTCACCCACACTTCAGCGATATGTGTATTACTACTGCTGTTTACTGGAGGAAGCCCCAGCAACTGGCAGATTCGCATAATTGTATCGGAACTGGCTGTAAAAGCTAACCGGTTCCTCATCTGTGATGGAATAAACAACCAGGATTCGCCCCATTTAGTGGTGATGGAATCTCCTTCCGGGTAACTGGAAGGGAAACGCATAAATGTAGCCATCAGTACATACGACTGCCCTTTGATCTTTTTCCATTGTAAGGCACTGTTAGTTGGTATAATAGGCAGGAGAGTGTCTATTATTTCGGAACTATCGGCCACCATAGCATCTGCAATAGAGTTGGCATATAACTGATCCACACTGTAATCTGGTATGGGTTCTTCATCCTTTATACATCCAACTGTCGTTAAAATGAACAGAAATAAAATTAAATGGGGCGTTCTCATGAGGCTATTTTGTTGTGGAATAACCTTAAAGTACAGGATATTTTGTTATTCACTCCTAGCCATTTTTTTATATCGTGTTCATTTTGTTCATTTTTTCTTTTTAAGCAACCTCAGATCATCATATGCTTCATTTAAAAGGATCCTTGCGGCCCCATCATTCTCAGAGGCAAGCTCACTGGCACCGGCAACTACACTATCAAACAGTTTGTCATTATTGAAATAATAGCGCCCCTCAAAGGTTATTTCCGTTTTCATATAGTTAAGCCCCCCCAGTTTTTCATCATATGGAAATGACTTAAACTCCGCATACACAAAGATCACTTTCCCATCTTTAAAGTAATATTCCCGTACTTCAATTCCATTGGAAAGACCAACCCACTGTACAATTTTCCTGATTTTTCTATCCTTATAAAAACCTGTTAGCAAACTACCGGCATCAGTCATAGTACCTAAGAAATCTTCATTCTCAAGCATCACCTTTTTTAAGGTAGTATCGCTATTAATAGCCTGGAATTCCGTTCTTACAGATTTGATCATTTCTTCTTTAGACTGTGCTATAGAAGGATGTATGAAAAAGAAGATCATAAGAAAACAGATCATCTGCTTACGTAATGCTGGCATATAGTTAGTTTATTTCCTCCGGAAATTGCTTTAATAAGGCTTGTGTATATTCAAGACCTGTAGTATAAATCTGCTCCAGGTGATTGAAGTCAAACATCCCGAAATGCCCCAGCCCGTCGGGCTCCACAAAACGGCTGCAAAGCTGTTTGTTCTTTAACACCGGCTCACTGATGGCCATATTCAGCGTGCGGTCTATATTCGCAAGAAATCCTCCTGCGGGATTATAAGGTATAATCGGATTCACATGCACTCCTATAATATGTTTGTATTGAGCCACCAAAGGTTCAATAGGCAGGTTACCGGATAATCCGCCATCTACATACGGGATACCATCAATTTCTACCGGCGGGAACAACATGGGAATAGAGGATGCTGCAAGAACGGCAGGAATGATAGCGCCTTTGTGGAAGATGGCCTGTTCCCCGTTAATAAAATTAGTGGCAGTGATATATAACGGAAGATCTAATGATTCAAAGGTGGTATGCCGCAATGTTTGTTTTAGCACCTGCTCCACCTTTTTTAATGATAAGAAACCGGCACTCCAGTTTTTCCATTGCATGGACAATCCCAGTTTATTTTGCTTGAAGATCTCCCTCACTTCATCGGTGCTATACCCATCGCAGATAAAGGCGGCAGCTATCGATCCGGCACTGGTAGCCGAAATCGCTTCAGGGAAAATGCCTTGTTCGGCAAAGGCTTTTAATACGCCCAAATGAGCATAACCGCGGGCTCCTCCTCCGGATAACACAAATGGGCGGCGGATAGACATAGGCGGAATTAATTGATCCATAAAGCTAATATAGAAAAAGAATGTTACATCAGCTGACTACCATTTGGTACCGGCCTTTCAAGGGCAGTCAGTACAATGTCCCCATTCTCGTCGGCAAAACCGGTTACCAGGAATTCCGACATAAATCTGCCGATCTGCTTTTTGGGAAAGTTGATCACACCCACTATCTGCCGGCCAATCAGTTCCTCTTTAGTATAGTGTTTTGTCACCTGCGCGCTTGACCATTTAATACCGTATTGTCCAAAGTCAACACATATTTTATACGCCGGTTTACGGGCCTCCGGGAAATCAACGGCTTCCAGTATGGTGCCGGCCGTTAAGGCTACTTTTTCAAAATCCTGCCAGGTAATTGTTTCCATAAAGTAAAGTTAAAAAAGATCGCGCTTTTTATCAATCTGATGAAACAGTTAACGTCTGCACTTCAGGAAAGCGACGGTAAACAGGAGATACATAATTAATACGAACGTTGCGTGAATATCCCATATTACCATTTTAAATACGTTCGGCGCATTGGCACTTACAATATTTGAAAATGCAAATTGTGATAGTGCTCCGGAAAAATAGAGCAGGATACCAGCATTTACCCAGTTTTCCGGGATTCTGTTCCATTCTTCATTGTTGTCATCGTTAGCGGAACGACGGATAAAGATCACTCCGAAGATAATCATGATCACTGCTTCTACTCCCCGTGAATAAGAATTGAATCCATAAATACTTTGTACTACCAGACTATTAATAACAGCCCATAGCGGGAATAAAATACTCATCAGGATCATTGATCTTTTCATACGTTCACCTGGCAGCATGTAAAAGTAGAAACGTATCAATAACAGGAACTCAACGACTGTATAAATATGTAATAAGGGTAAGTTATTGGAATGTGATAATATAGTGGCAGTATAGTTAAAAACAACTGCTACGCAAAGGTAAAACAGAATAGCCTTCAATGATCGGGTAATGACACGGTATTGCCATATTGCTGCAATAATTGGGAGAAATGTTATTGCAGGCACTATCTCCCCCGTATATAACGAGGTAAATGATCTGAACGTAAGCATTATTTATTATTTACTCTGATGCATACAAGGGACTACTCAGATCACATAAATCAGGGCACGGTTTTGTAAAATCATAAATGTTGGATTCCCCTGCAACGAGCGTACATTCAGGGGATATCATATCCTCATCATTATGGTTCACGGGAACGAGGACTACGCTTATCTCTGGTTTTTTATGTAAAAGAGGATCGGGCCCTATAAACTCCTGCTCCTTCTTTGTGAAATAAGCCCGAACACCTTTAGCGTCATCTTTATGTTTTTCATAAAGCGCCATAATATCATCCATCGAGATATAAACGGCCCGGGGAACCATTGATTCGTCTATTTCATCGGGAACATTGTCTCTTATAAATTTCCGCCACTCGGTAGTTCTCTCAATAGCCTCTATTTCGGAAATAGTATTCCCATCTATATGATGGTGGTGATGGTGGCCGTGGTGTTCATGTTTGTTCTCCATAATGGTGTGGGTTTTAAGAGAATTGGTAAATGGCAGGATCTGCCAATGGGTATATATACTAAATGCAATATATTAATTAATTCCTGAAAAAACCACCCGGTATTACAATGCCATTCAGGAGATTCCTTTTATCGCGATAAATTATTAAATTGCAATACTAACCAATCCTATTCCATTTTTAGAATTATTCCTCACAAGACATGTAATGTTTCCTTTTTTAACCCGTCACAATGCAACAGGTAACTGACAATATTTATGTGCTGGTTATTATTGCCATGACAGGTACATTTATATTGGTTATTTCATTCCTGTTGCTCTATGTGTACAATCATAATAAAATATTGAAGCAAAAACAAATGCTGGACCAGACAGAGATAGCCCATCAGAAAAAATTAATGCTTACCATTTTTGAATCGCAGGAAGAAGAGAGAAAACGTATCGGGGGAGATTTACATGACAGTGTTGGTGCTGCACTCTCTTCACTGAGGCTAATTATTGACAGCAGGGATGACTTCATGCTGACTTCATTTAAGCAGGATTGCAAAAATATTATAGATAAGGTTATTACAGATACCCGCAACATTGCACATAACCTTTCTCCTCCCACCCTCAGTCTGTACGGACTTTCAGAAGCAATAACAGAGCTGGCGGATATTGCATGCAAATCAGGAACCCTGGAAGTTATTATCGATAACCAGGCAGAAGAATTACTGGAAACACTTCCTCATTCTATATCGCTTGGTATGTATAGAGTATTGGAAGAACTTATGACCAATACACTCCGGCATTCCTTTGCAAATACCGTTCATATAACCTTCAGAGCCACACCGGAACATCTCAGTATAATATATGCTGATAATGGTATCGGATATAATGAAGAGGATATCACTAAAGGAATGGGATTATTCAATATTACCAACCGCCTGCAGATAATAGATGCAACACACTGGATATCTACAGGCAGGGGTAAAGGATTTCGTATAAACATACTCCTCAAAATATTACTATGAATAAAATAACAATCGGTATTGTCGATGACCACACACTTTTCAGACAAAGTCTTATCGCTTTATTGCAACAGGAAAGCTCCCTGGAAATACTGGCAGACGCGGCTAACGGGGCTCTCTTCCTGGAAAAAATAAAAGACCCGAAACTATTACCTGAAATAGCCCTGATAGATATTGATATGCCTGAAATGAATGGCATTGTGTTAAATGAACAGCTTCAGGCAAACTATCCGCAAGTGAAAGTGATCATACTTTCAGTCCATGCACAGGAAAGGCTTATCTCTACTATGATCGGTGCAGGGGCTGCTGCATATCTTCTAAAAAATTGTGATAAGGAAGAATTTACAAATGCAATCCATAGTGTGCACAAGAGCGGATTTTATATGAGTAAGGACGTGTTCAATGCTTTACAAAACACGAAGAAAAATTCAAAGCCCATCAGGAATATTAATGCCATACCTGTTGAACTGACAAACCGTGAAACAGAAATACTAAAATTAATATGCGGTGAATTAAGTAATACGGCTATCGCTGAAAAACTATTTCTGAGCATACGTACAGTAGAAGGCCATCGTAACAATCTCCTGTTAAAAACAGGTTGCAGTAATACCGCTGGTCTTGTACTGTTTGCGGTGAAACATGGCATCTATACATTGGAACTAATGTAATCACAAAGCATATCGCCCTGCGTAAATAATGTAGTTAACATAAATATTTTTAGGCCTTGTTTCTTCGCCCGAAAGAGCGGTCTTCCCGCTATCATCAGTATAAAGGCCGGTAGTAACCGCGGGTGTTTTTGTTACCTGTGAAGCTGTACCTCCAGTTCCGCCGGCGGCATTGTTTCCCGGATAATTCGTATAATCATGTTCATGGGTCTGCACCATACATAACTGTGTGGACCCAACGCCATCAGCAGTACCATTTGCAGGTGCTGTACGATTATTGTAACCGGGATCCTGTGTAGCATTCACTGCCAGCCCCCGGAGGAAATAACCACGATAATCCGGAAGATTAAAAGATCCATTGCTGCCCCCGTATGTATAGCCGATCACTCTAAACAGATCAGGGAAAACTGACTGCATAATTGCAGATCCGTCACACAGAACCCATCCGGAATTATTTCTTACATCGGGGCCAAAGCTATATTCTCCACACATATAGGTCTGAGGATCTATATCACCTGCAAAAGCAATTATTGTCCCAAAAGGTAATAATGATGGTATCATGTTATCTGTTTTAAAAAAATTGGTAAATCCTGGCCGTCTTGTAATATAGTCATTGAAGTGGGGACTACAATATTCCAGGGTTCTCCAATCCTGACTTCACGATCTTCCATTCTTTCTATTTCATAACAATAGTTTAAATACTGTTCACTCACAGGCGATGTTTTCTCTGCATTGATCCTGTATAAAAAGTTTAACACCTGCATCTCATAACCTCTTCTTACCGCCAACACTACTTTTGCGGACTCTGCTTCCAGGAATTTATTAAACTCCGGATCACGGTATAACTCCTGATGGATATTATTCCACTCAGGACCAGACTCCTGCTGCACACAATATTTAAAAAATGTGTAGGTCATTTTATCCCATTCAAATGCCTGCTCAAAAAAACTCCAGGGGATATTACCATATGTTGCGAGCAATTGCATACACCCTCTCTTTAGTTCGCCTTTCTCAATCGTTCTTTGTAACATCCAGATCTCTTTCAGATCTTTCTTCTTAAAATATTCTTCCCGTAGTTTTTCATAAGTGATTACTACCAGCTGAAAGAACTGCACCTGCCATCTTTCATATACATCAGGAGCACAATTACAGGTTACATCTACATTAACAGTATAAAAATTGGCGTTACACATTACTGATACCGGTACAATAGGAGCTACATTATTTAACACGATCTCTTCTGTACCTTTGCTCATAGATGAAGGGAATATGGGAGGGGATGAAGGCGCGTCTCCTAAAGCAGTTGGACTGGCATTGGAAAAGAAACTATCACCCACCATTCCAATCAGTTCTGTTCCACTGAATATATAACTGATCACTGCCTTTCCTGCAACATATCCATCCGGTATCCGTACAAAGGTATTTGCCTGTTGGGGCATGTTCTGCAATGTTACCAGTACGGACCTGTTGGCTTCGGGTGGCTGAGGAAAGTCTTTAATATTGTAATCCGATACATACTGCAGATAGTTGTCCCTGGTGATGTCTCCATAGCTGAAAGCAGGAGGCAGGGATTTAGGTGGAGCAGGAATATTATATAAATTATCGCTGTTCCTGAAAGATGCAGCCGGATCGGGTACACCAAATTCAATAATAATTCTGCGTCCGTAATTGATCAGCGAAGTACTGAACACTTTATTAACCCAGCGATAAATACCACGGATATTGGCATCGTTGCCGCGGTTGTCAATTTTATTAACATCAATACTCGTTTTACGGATCAACGCTGATCGTTCGTAACGACTGCTTACCTTCTGTTTCAGTTGATGAGATGCCCGGCCGGTAAGATTACGAACATACAGGAGCAGGTTATTTACGAGATCTTTTGTTGGTAGCGTTAATGTCCAGCCACCAGTTAATACTTCGGATGTATTGCTGAATGTTTTTGTGATATTAGGATCGTACGAGAAAGTTTCATTATCGCTTGCCGCCAGTGTTCCTATTTCCTGGCCTATATCATAGCCTTCGGATTTAATCAGTTCCTCTTCCTCATTACTCGTTGTATCAATATTCTCTTTGTAGATGATCCTTTGCTCTTCCTCTTGTTTATCTGTATGTGTTTTAATCTGATACATCATCACATTCTCAACAAATGCGACGTCGCCCTCTTCATAACCGAGCAAAGACTGTTTAATCACGAGGAGTTCCCCAATACCCAGCAGACCGATATAACCCAGGCAAGCTACAGATGATGGAACACTAATATTACTGGCAGCGGCGAGCAGTGAATGATCAGGAACTATTTCATAGTTTTCAGGAACTTCCCTTACCGGACGATCTGCTGGAGGTCTGATCGTCTTAAAATGACACAGATCGAAATAATTAATATTGTCAATGATCACCTCTTCATTATCATTATCAGGATAAGGAGGGTAAGGCGGAAAAGGTTCAATAGGAATAGGGATAGCTAACATTTCGTTATTATAATCATGCATTACTTCATTACCATATCTAAAAAGTCCCCAGATCTTATTGATCCGGTTTTGATTATCATATTGCAACAATAATGAACCGGACGCCGTATATGGGTGATTGATATTATCACTTTTAAGATCAAAGTTTATGATAGGATCAATCTTTCTGAAAACAGGTTCTTCATCAGGTCTGAAAAGGAAAAAGTATACTTCTACTTCCTGTACATTCTCATTGGCATCTATTTTCAGCCGGAATGTAAAGCCTGCTTTATCTACATAAATAGTATCTGAAATTGTATGTTTAAATGGAGGTAACATTCCGGCTTGAATTTTAAGGTTTATTTTACGATAAGTGTGAGTGTGTTTTTCTCAACTGCATTTTCTTTGATTGTATACAGATCTATATGTGCTATTCCCGGTTCATCAGAAAAGTATTCCAGTTGTCCGTTATGAAAGCGTAACATGCCAGGACCATCCAGCAACAGTTTATACCATACCGGGATCTGAATATTTAGCCCCGTACTTTCTCCTACAGAAATCTCATGACCGTGCTTTGAAAAGAAGCTTTCTGAGGGGGAATCTACCGCTGCATGTTCCTCATATCTGTGATTTAAAATCCGATACAGTTCCTTTATAAAGTCATTACAGGCAATAGCAGTGTTACCGACACTATGTACCCTTATCACCATATTAGCAACCAGGAACAGGCCATAGTACATCTCTTCAATATCATTCACATAGGCATTACTGCCTAATATAGATGGTACTTTTCTGAACTCGCTCAGCGGACGCATATTTTGCTGTAATAGATGCTGGAACTGATTTTTGGCTTCCTCATAAGAAAATGATTCTACCACATCCACTTTAAAAATTTCGTCGGATGCATTTGTGTTGACCCATACATATTGTTTTATAAATGAGTTTCCAGTATTATGAACCGGGGAAGTCTCCTGCATTTCCCATCCTGTAAATTCTTTTCCATTCATAAAATAATTATGAAAAAAAGTCTTCACATCTTTAGTATCCGGAGCTTCCCAGTGATGAATATTAAATTGATTGTTCATTTTTTTTTGATTTAGAGTTTAGCTGATCGATCTTAATTGTGCGGTAGTAGGTATCGGTAAACATCTGGGGCAACCATCCTGTTGCGATGTTGTGAGATACAACTTATAATCCGCCAGCGTTGTGCAGGTACCAAATGGCATATTCACAGGCAGATATCCACTGGGGGGAGCATTCTGCAGGGTAGTATCTATCTGCAGGCAGGCATCGTAAAGATTAGCATTACTATCACAGGGTACTTTCCAGGCAACTTCATGGTAACTGAAATATCCGTTAAACGGTACTGCCCAGACATGCCTGCCAATTGCGCGTATTATTCTGAGTGCAAAATCAAAACCCATTCTTGACTGCAATAACTGGCATCCCAGGATATTGCTGAAAGAGGATACAATAGTTGCACAATCAGTGCAGTTCACCAACATTCCAAGGCCATACTGTCCATTTATTCTTTGAAGGAACTCCGTGCATCTGAAATTAGGATAAGCATAATTAGTAGCCCCGTTAATAATGTCATATGCAATAACGGCAGGTGTTGGCTCTCCAAGATCATACACCTCTTCAGTTATTAATCGCTGTACTTCATCTGGAGTTGTTGCACCCTGGGCCCAACGGTTTGTTACGTCCAGCACATCTGTCCAGGGTAATTGTGTATCATTAGGATTGGTACTATTACTCCAGGGAGCGCTGGGTCTTGAAAGCAGGGTATATACCGTAAAGTTAGTAGTATCGATATATATCCAATCTCCATTTCCTTGCTTATACGACCATTGCCACCCTGTGTACAATATATTTACGCCCGCAGATGCAAGGTTTGTTCCTGATAAAGAGAATGCGATATAATTGTTGTTAATGGTCACTACCTGTTCTGCCACCTGCCCTAACTCATCCCCGCCTATAGCTTTTATCCTGACCGTGGTACCAGGAACATCGCAGGATAACTGCGCGTATATAGTGATTGTCTGACCCGCAGTGTCCTGGATGGAATAGGCAGCCCTGGCATTCTGTCCATCCGTTTGGGGTGTCCATTCCGGAACTGAAATAGGTGTAGAATAATTCTTACGTATGGTCAATGCACTGGTGTTTATTGCTCCCGGTGTATGGTTAAACGCAATTGCATGTATTTTGATTTTCATTTTTTACAGTTGAATGATTGTAGGATATTTGTTAGCGGACATAAGGAATTTCCTGTTCTTCACCATTTATATTTAATGTTACCGAATCTCTTCCACCCTGGAATTCTATGTTCATTTCTCCACCATAAAGACCAGTAAAGAAGTTAAGAACAGGTTTGCCCCGGATCGCAGATATGGCAGCCTCCAGCCCCACGGCACCGCCTCCGTTTGCTATCACATCTGCCAGATAATATCTTTCCAATGTAACGTTACCACCCCTGCTATCCGGATAGTAATTTTCATTTGTTCCCTGGTAAAACAAGGCTTGTAATTCGTTGGTATTATTCCATATGGAAGAACCGATCAGGAAAACCGTTGTTATCGTTTTGCCGGCAATAAGACTAAACAAGTTTGAAGAAACATACCACAGGCTAAACGGAGTGATAACAACATGCCCACCTCCAATGGTTCCATCCGAGCAGATACAGGTAACTGTAAGGCAGCTTGTAACTTTTGAATAGGCCAGTGCATTTGTATCTGTACTTTTTCCGTCAACGCTGTTATAAGCACATTCATGTAATATTATTTTTCCCATTTTCTTTTTTTGAGAGATTTAATAATCGATAATAGGTTTACAGGTTGATAAAATCCGACCAGGCCGTATTCCTGATCACAAAGTCATAACCCAGGTTGGCTGTACCTCTCAATATTGCAGTCTTTCCTGATTGTATCACATCGGGAGAGAGCAACATTTCTCTGGCAGTAAATACACTCCCTTCCTCTATTTCCGGCCTTACCTTACTTATAAAGAGGTCGTCCTGTAAGACGAATTGTCGTAACCCGCCGGGCGATAAAGGAAAAGAGAAATAGACCTGTTTATTGCGGGTAATATTGATGTGGATCAGTCTTTCAACTTTTTTATCTACTTCAACCAATACATCGTTTCCCGAAGAGAATGTATCGGTAAGGAGCAGATTAATTTCCTGTGCGGATCTTACTACTCTGAAAACACCTTCACCATCTGTAATAGGGATCACTTCAGACTCATACAGGATATTTCCTCCCGGCGAATAATAGGATATGAAAATCCCATATGACGGTCTGATATTTAACCTCGCCGCAGCCCCTATAGGAATATATGCCATCATCCAGGCATGCACATTAATATCGGAGACTTCATCAGATTTTTTGTAAAGTGCTATACTTGTTTTAGGATCATCTGAGTGATTGAGAACGTATATGTATGACATTCTGCAGGGGCATAAATCCGTCCGGCGGCTGATCGCAATACTGCATGAGAGTGGCTTTGCTGCACTACAGAGCAGGCATCACGAAACATTCCGCGCGGACGGACAGGTTAAAGATGATTGTTAGTGATTAATTACCACATGGAGCAGTGGATAAACCATTTTGCACAGTGATGGTGTAGCCGGAATTAATGTCGCCGGTGATAGTGGCTGTCTGGCCGGGTTGTATAGCCACTTCTGAAGAGCTCAGTTCTTCTGCCACAAGAATACCGCCTTTAGTTACTTCAGGTTTTACTTTTGCAAGGTACAGGGTAGGAAGGATGCTGAAATCCTGTGAATCGCCCGGAGAAGTGGTTTGTGGAGGATAAACAACATCCCCACCGAGTGTGATACAAACATCTACTGACTGCGCCACTTTCTTTGCTACATCAACCAGTACCTGGTTATCAGGATAATCTGTTGTTGAAGCGCTTAAGGTAATATCACTTCCTTCTTTGGATACCTGGTAAGCTCCTTCGTAATCAGTGATCTGGAGGCACTTGGTTTTGTAGTTGATTCCATCCTGATTGTAAATAACATGTACTGCATAATTTGACGGCACAGGTACATAAGCAGTAGTACCAATACTTGGAGAAGCAGTACGCCATGCAGCTACTGTAAGGTCTGGCGTAGCAGAGAACTTTTGATAGATAGCCAGGTTTAAGTTGTCATTGTCGACAGTGTTGTTGATGATGTTAATCTGAGGAGTTGCCATTTTTTTTACTTTGTTTTTCTGTGAATAAAATTGTTACTGATAATGATGTTACTTTGTTTCCCTACTCTGTTACTGGCTTTTCGGAACCGCCATTTTGTTTCGATCATTGAAGCTTCGTTTGACAGTTCAAAGTAAAGAAATGTGCAACTCCTGTATACGCGCAAAAACACCCAAAAGTAAAACCAGGTAGAAATACCTGGTTTTACTTTTGGATGAAACTTATTTCTTATTCAATCCTGGATGATCATATAAGCCGTGCTTTTATAGACAGGGCTTACTGATAAACGGGGCTATTGCAGAATACAAATAACAAAGCCTTATAATTTTTGATTTATAAGGCTTTTGTTATTGTCCTTTACTGAGGAGCATTTTAGGTATTCATAGGAGGAAGTATTTGTACTAATAACAAGACGGGGCACTTAAACCTGTTGCATATTGTTTAATGATAAACAACACTCATTCACTTTTATAATCTAAAGAGCAGCGCAAGAATAATTCTGTCTTCTGATTTCACCAGGTCTGGTCTCCAATCTGCCGGTAGAGGGGTAGTGGTATAACCATTAGGTGAAGTAACACCTCCGGCACCTGCAAAATAAGGCACGCTTGAGTGTCTGTGTACATATTCTAAACGAAGGAGAAAACTTTGATTAGGCATCCAGTCAAAATTAGTAGAACAGTCCCAGCCTTTGAACTGGTCTCCCGGATTCGCACTGAATGGATATTTTCCTTCGGTTTGTGTAGGATTGTTAGGATCCGGCAAAGGGCTTGCCTGCCCGGTAGGATACAACACCAGATAGCGTCCGGGGTTAGTCATAATACCACCTCCAATTGTCCATGCAAATTTGTTTTTTGCAAACCAGATGCGGTTATATATCATGGAGCTTAAAAAATATTGAGAGGGCCCTTTAGAAGAATCATTTTTAAAACCATTTACTCCTCCACCTTTTTCGAAGCCGAGATCACCGGTTAACGAAAAGGCCATTTTGCTGATCCCTTTTGATTGAGGTTTATTGTAATACCTTACAAGTAAGCTATTATCGGAATGAAATCTTTTTCTATCAGGGAGTCCGGCAGCATCAGCACCATAATAATCATTGGTTAAGAGTTTAAGATTGCTGCTTGGATTCCATGTGATATTGGCTCCCAGGCCTGGCATTTTATTGAACCTACCATAACTTTGCCATCCATTAATGATCCATGGTTCGATCTTAAGATTCTTTGTTGGAAAGATCTGAATACGCACACCATTAAAAAACCAAGGGGTATTGTCAGATGTAAAAGATGCCTGATATTCCCAGTTTTCTACCTGGTAGTATGAATTAAGTCCTATATACGACATAAAAAGTCCGGCGTCTACATTAATTCCATACCATTTGTTAAAATGATAACCTACATATGCTTCACTTAAGTAACGGTAAACGTTAGCCAGTTGATATTGCCCTCTGTATGGACTGAGGTCATTTCTTGGTACTACAATCGATCTTGTTCCAAACTGCAACATTACCCTTGCTCTTGCGTTTCCATAATAAAAATCGCCACCAAGACTTAGCTGAGACAATTGAATTTCATTATTGCGGGCCAGAGCAGTTGAACCTACTACTGTATTATCATTAGGGTTATTAAACGAATGTGTGTAGTTCAAATCCACCATAACGGAGGGCACAAAATATTTTCCATGAAAAACGGAAGAATCTCTCCGGTCACTTCCGTTCTGCCAGTTTGTTTCAATTCCATCGAATGGTATTTTGGGACCTGTTGAATCTTGTGCCTGCACATAATCTGTGATGCCAATTAAAAAGATGCTTGCGAGTAATAAATTTTTCATTATATCAGTTTTATTTACAATTAACCAGATAATCTTTCTCTAGCACTTAAAATGAAAATAGGATAGACACATGAAGCCAAATGGAGTGCCCATATTGAAGTTTACGATATTAATCTGAGGAGAACGCAGCTGCCAGGCTATTACAGGGAAAGTTGCTGATTTTTTTCAGGGCTTCATGGGGTAAAAATCTGTATCAAAATGAAAGTGATTTCTCAAAATGATATGAATCATAAAGGACAGATGATTTTTTTGCGGGAGCAACTTCATGCTGCCCCCGCACTATATTTATCTTCGGGGGAAATCACTTCAGAAATAACTGTTATAGTGAAATAAAGAATAGAAAATAAGGAGCTATAAGCAAGGAATTATTTTAGTTTTTCAAATCGTTTTTCAATATCTAGTAACCATTTTTTTCGCTTTTTATCCGATGCAAATTTCACCACGTTTAAACTTATCCATTTCCTGTTCTTATAACCTGTTTTCCAGAATGTGCCTGTCATAATAGCCTTCTTAACAGCATTGCCGAAAAGAAAGCGATATACCAGACTGGGAGTATTCATTGTTGTAATAACAGTAACCCCTTTAATATTTTTAAATAAGGGTAACATACTGTAACCACTTTCCGAATGATCATAAGCAACTCCGGGGAAGATCACTTTATCAATAAAACCTTTTGTCATAGCGGGCATTAGCTCCCACCAGATTGGGAAAATAAAAACAAGGCGATCTGCATTGTCTAACCGTTTCTTATATTCTATCACTTGCGAATCAACAGGAATTCTGTCTCTGAAGGCTTTCAAATCGCTGGCTGTCATCACGGGATTAAAACCATCCTGATCCAGGTGGATCAGATCTATTTCATGTTTGGCTTTCTCTGCACCGGCTATTACAGATTGTAAGATGGCATTGCAATAACTACCGTCATAGGGATGATTAAAAACAATTACTATTCTCATTTGTCATTGTTGATTGAAGCACAAAAGTCTACCCTTTGAAAGAGCTGTCAATTAACAATTGTAAAGAAATGTATGCTTAAATAATTTTTCTTATCCGGCTTAATGAAACGGGAGTGATACCCAGGTAAGAAGCAATATATTGCAATGGTACTCTTTTTATGATATGAGGCTTTTCTTTGAGCAGGTTAGCATAACGCTGTTTAGGTGTGTCTTTCAGAAAAGAAAGAAAGTGGTGCATATACTTCATTTGCCGCTCGGCAATTACTTTATAGAAATCTTCCTTTATCAGAGGTTCTTCGCGCAAAACAGCATCAAAATCATCTTTGTGGATCCATTGCAAAACACAGGGCTCTATAGCCTCCATTGTAAATAGACTGGGTTGTCCGGTATTGAAGCTTTCAAATGAGGAGACTCCTTCATTTTCAAAGAAAAACTGAAAAGTGATGTCTTTCCCGTTATTATTATACCAAAGCCGGATACACCCCTTCTCAATAAAATAAGCCTTTTTTGAAACATCTCCTTCCATCAGCAGTACTGTTTTATCAGGTACAGTTATATGGTTAAAAAGATGGCTGTACTTCTCCCACCGGCTGCTTATTTCTGAATGGCTGTTCATATCCATAAAAATAGGAGATAGTCTGTTATCATTGCAAAATCCAGTATTAAATTATCAATTAAAACTAATATGATACTTATATAAGCCTTATCTTAATAGATAAGGCTTATATAAGGCTAAAATAAGACTAGGATAAGGCTTATATAAGAGTTATATACCTTCTAAAGCACTACTATGGCTGATTTAGAGTACTTTGCTAGTGCCATGTAAAATATAGAAGAGATGATAAAGAAGCTATTATACTTGATCTATATTTAACATTAATTGTTTTTTACGCGGGATTTTAAATATTTGAAGATCTCCTTCTCCTCTTCGGAAGCATCCGATTTGTATAACTGCAAATATTTACGATAATAACGGGTGGCTGCCGTTTCATTTTTTAGATGTGCATCGTAAATGCGGCCTATACTATATTGCCTCAGGGGCTGGTGAAAGAGGTAGTAAGCGGTATCCAGATTGGCAATAGCCGGTTTGTACTTACCCAGTGCCAGGCTCACTTAGCCTTGAAACTAATTATTTAGTTATAAAAAAGGGAAACTTAGTTTTTGTGTGGAAAATGAGATTTCAGCATCACAGTCCGCCGATATCTGACATGTAATTCTTCCTGGAAGTATGATGCAAATCCCTACCTGGAATCTATCCAGCTTAAATATTAACAGATAAGAGTGGGAATATCAGTTTTGTGAGAGAAGGTTATTCTGATGAAATAAAAAATGCAAGAAGGCCCCCTACTATTCGTGGAGTAACGTTTCCTCTTTAAAGGCTTGTTTCATAATTTCCAATTCATGCAAAAGGCTTTCTTCGGAAGAACTAAGCGGAGAAACAGCTGTTTCGGTCCATCCTACAATCTTGCCATGACTATCATAATAAACTTCATAAACGCCAAATTCATATTCGCCGTCTTCATTTAATTTCTTCATTACCCGGTAATTCCGTGTACTCATATTGTTACAGTTGCGGCGTAAATTTAATATAAAAGTGGCATCAGAGGTAATTATTCCGGTTACCATTACAACAAATCTATAACATTAATCGTTCATGTGTAGTAGCACAAAAACCATATTCTTTATGAAACAACGGTTATTCCAGGCGATCGTATATATATCCCTGTGTATGCTCCCTGCCGCAGTGTTTGGGCAGTCAGTGGCTGATACATCGGAAACACCGGCAGCCATTGAATCTTCAGTTGCAACAAAAAATGTAGCTGTAAAGCAGGCAGAACAGGTGGTAGTCCGTATCTATCCAAACCCGGCCGTAGATAAAGTAACATATACTTTTCCGGCAGGCATCCAGAAACACCTGCTTCAGGTAACAGATATGGGAGGCAGAACCATCCTGAATTTAATAGTGGGCAACATCGGTACACAAAATACGATCAATACTTCCTCCTGGAGATCGGGAGTTTATTTTGTGAGTATCAATAGTTCTACATTCAGTAAAACATTCAAACTGATGAAACAATAAGGCATTTCCCGAGATCTTCTGATATCTGTTTATTTAGTACCGCTGCTAGATTCATTCTTAAAAGTCGTCAATGCACCTGTAGGACACTTACTCACTTGCTCTATAATTTTCTCAGTAGATGCTCCCTGTGCATTTATCCAGGGTTTGGCCTTTATATCAAAGACTTCTGGTAAACCGTTTCCGCAACGTGCGGAATGTTTACAGAGCTCCGGCTTCCATACTATTGTTACTTCTCCATTTGTATAACTTCTTTTCTTTTCTGTATCAGCATCACTGAAAGTAAATGTTCTGACAGAAATCTGGTTTTCAAGTATCTTAGAGATAGGACAGGCGGCTGCAATCTGTGTCAGTCGCTGCCGCTGCTCTTCTGTTATCTCACTCAGGAATTTAATATCACGATCGAGGGTAGTAATTAATTTATCTCCTTCTGTGGTCTGATACATGTTTGCATTCACCTCAATATTATCAATGGCCCATCCTTTACGGTCTATATACATGCGCAATGTAATCAGCGTACATGATGCAAGAGAAGATAAGAGTAATGTGTACGGATCGGGGCCGAGGTCCTGACCACCAGTCTTAACAGGTTCATCTGCTATAAACTTCCCATTGCGCCATGAAATGGAGCATTGATATTTTTCCCGTCCAATACTGGCATGTACGGGTTTGTCCAGCGCATATTGCATAATATGATTTTTAGGAAGGTACTATTTTTCAGAGCAGCACATCTCTGAGTTCCGGCCTTTTATTAAAGATTGCTTTCGCAAAGGGACAGAGCGGAATGATTTTGATATTCTCTGTTCTTGCATAATCTACCAATGCATGCAGCAATTGTATACCTACACCCTTACCACTGAGAGACGCATCTACGTCCGTATGATCTATGATCATTTTATCTGGCGCTGGCATAGTGTAACTCATTTCGGCCAGTACTTTACCATCTATGGATACATAAAACATTCCTTTACCTTCTGTTTCTTTCTGCTGGATAAGCATCTTTACCAATCTAATTTAATGAACGATACTCCCTGTTTTGGCAACGTGATATTAGCCACATAAGTTCCGTTAACAGGTTTGATATTTTCTGGTTTACCTAATAACTGTAATTGTCCGGACTTTTCCAGGGCAAGAAACTGCTCTTTTGAAGGATGCAATGGTGAGCCCATTTGTTTCCAGGCTGTATACGAATTACTGTGCTGATCATCAATTCTGTAATGTGTGAGTTTCACTGTTCCTGATGGTAGTCCTTTAACTGTTACCCGCACCGGCCTTGTACTTCCTGCTGTATCCGCATCATGATAGTTCCAGATCATAACTGCTGCTGATTTATCTCCTTTCGAAGCCAGCGCACCAAGATCTGCATTCTTTCTTACACTACTATCAAGGATCGTTTGTAAGCCATACATATCACTCCCTGTTACGGCTACCCGTTTTCCCTGCATCATACCAAACATACGAAAGACATTCAGCACAGGCTTATCCACTCCATTTGTGGCAAGATCACGGAAACCTGCAAAGATAGGTTGATCTTCAAATTCAAATGACCAGCTGACAGCCCCTGTAAGATCCGTTTTATATTTATCTGCCAGCTCATACTTACGCGCAAAAGAAGCAGCGGTATAACTTGAGTACATTGTACCATTTCTATAAGCATTTTCAGGATTCGTACTCATGCCACAGGCAGCACACCCCTCCGGATCAGATTCTCCGATGATAACAGGCAATCCCTTTAACTCAGAATAAGCACTGATCACCTTTAAATTATCATCAATGTTCCTTAACTGGTTTCGCACATTCATTACCACAGTACCATTCACTATAACCGGCGATCCTTTAGCGTGAAACAACACCGCGTCCAACGGGCTTCCTTTTTTACCTGTGGCATAATTTGTTTCATATAAGCAGTGCTTTAAGAACGCATCGAGGAACTTCATAGCTCCTCCCGTACTATTACATCCTCCTATCCTTGCGGTTGGCAATGCCCGCTTTAATCCGTCTGCTGCATAATCGTAGAGTTTGAAAAACTCCTGCTGGCTACCCTTCCAATAATATCCATCCGGTTCATTCCATACTTCCCAATACCAGCTTTCCACTTCTTTCTTTCCATATCTTTCTACGCAATGTTTTACCCATTCGCATACCAGCGTGTCCCACTTATTGTAATCTTTTGGTGGATAAGCCCATCCGGTAATAATCCTGCTGTAAGGAACGCCCGGTTTCCAGTCATGTTTATATGGCTGCGGATGAGTGGATAAGGCCTCCGGCATAAAGCCGATCTGGGCAAGTGGTTTCATCCCCCTTTTAATATAGGTATCAAAAATGCTATCTACAATCTTCCAGTTATAAACAGGATTCCCGGCAGCATCTTCTGTGTACATATTTGTAGAACCCCATTTAAGGGCTGCTACACCGTCTCCGCTGGTCAGCAAATTATGTGCACGAACATACACCGGCACCGGACTAAGTGCTGCTATTTCAGACAACAGTTTTCTGCCATCTTTCATATAGGTGTAATTGGGCTCATCATATCCAAACCAGGCCCAAAGAGGATGCATAGCACCTGTTTCCTTTGTAAGGTCTATGCTGATGGAAGCCTGTTGGCAGTGCCCGTATTTTACAATCCCCAGGGCAACAAGGAAGAGGCAGCTATTAATTAAGTTTTTCATCATGGTTAATAAAAATAAGTTTTTTGAGCCAAAAAATATCTCAAACCATAACATGAGGATTCAATCTGATTAATTGATTGGTTTTTAAGGGGATCTGTTTCCGGGATACAGATTATGCTTCCGGCAACATTTTTTCAACTACTACTTATAGTACTTAATTGATATTCGCACGACTCCTTACGATTCGATTCCATTTGGATTTTACCTGTCACAACACAGATACGTTCAGTGAGAAAAGCCTAAACCTGGTCTACCCTTAAAAACCATATAACATGAACGCAACAAATTTTGCAACCACAACAAAAACTATTGCACTATCGGCAATGGTATTACTGGCAGCCTGCAGTAAAGAAGCAACCCAACCACAACTTAAACTGGATCAGGCAACTGCTGTAGGCAGCGTTATCAACAACACCTGGGCTGTAAACTGGGACAATTTCACTCACGGAACTGTTTACACCACTGACCAGGCGGTAAGCAGCTTCGGAAATGTTACCGGATGGAATGACGCACGCACCTTCATCTCCAATGGTAGCTGCAGAATTGCTTTACAACCCAATGCATTATCAGCAGCTGGCGGCGTTGTTGCCAATATCAACATCACAGATGCATCTGCTTATGAAGTGGATTATGATGTAAGATTTCACAGTCAGTTTGACTGGAGCAGAGGCGGTAAGCTGGGATTCGGATTTTCTATCGGTGAAGGAAATACCGGTGGAGATCCAGGATGGGATGGAAATGGCGGTAGTGCCAGAATCATGTGGTATCAGACAGATGCCGGCCGTGTATTCTTCCAGCCCTATCTTTACTTCAAGGATCAATCCGGCGAATACGGAGAAACATTTGGTAAGTCCTATCCTTCTACAGGAAGCCTGAATAAAAGTCAATGGTATCACGTACACCTCTATGTGAAAAGTAACACCGGAAGTAATACAGACGGCCATGTGCAGTTAGTGATTGACGGAACCGTTGTACTTGACAGAGATATCAGATGGACTACAAACGACAGTCAGCGGTTGATCAAAGGGCTTACATTCCACACCTTCCGCGGAGGTAGTCAGGATTACTGGGAATCATCTACCGTTGGGTATATCTATTATGATAACTTAAGCGTGCATAAGATTAACTAATTTCAGAAGGAACGCGTTTCAGGTAATTGAAGCGTTCTTTTTTTCACAGCGGCGCCCTCACGGACGCCGCTGTTTTTTTAATATAATGTATGTCATAGAACAGTCTCTTCAATTTATCCATAATATATTGACTATTAGCATTTTTCAATAAATTATTCTATAATTACAGTACTATATCTTTACCTTTGCATCCAAATTTTGATTTGTAACGTTATATTTGATTATACAAGTCCATTTTATTAAAAACAATGACTGCTTTTATTAAACTAAAAAAGACTCCAATAGAGGAAATTATCTTCACAATTTCGTTTAATGAAAGTGTGTCTATTATAAAGTTGGATGAATTTAAAGCGTTACCTCAAATTTCAAACAAGTTTTCTATAGTTGACAAAGGGCCAGAAATGGAAAGTGAAGCCAAACAAAGGAATAAAATTGATGGTTATGTACTAAAGTGCCCTGCGTCAAGAATTATACAGGCCCAAAGAGGTTCTTTTGCTTTTCATAAAGTTAATGGTTATGAGAGATTTGAGATATTGTTAAAGGAACTATATGAGTATTGGTCGCTTTTAGTTAATATTACTGGCTCCTTGACTATAAATAATTTATCAGTTCGTTATTTAAACTTTTTAGAAAGGGCTCCCAATGAGAAAAATAGTGATGTATTAAATATATATACAACTCATCCTTTCGGTAGTAATATTACTAGTAGTTTTTATCAACTAAATTTAAATTACAATACAACCTCAGGTATTGTGGCTAATGTAATTACTGCTGATGGTGATGTTGTTAAAGGAAATGGAATTATATTGGACATTAGCCTGGATAAAAAGATTACTAAAGAACAAAATATTGATATAATATTTAGTGTGTTCAATGATATGAGAATGGCAAAAAATGAAATCTTTTTTAAAAGTATCACGGAAGCCACCATAAAAAAATATAATCAATGAGCAACCTAATCAATCACATAAAACTTAAAGCTGAGCTAAGCCAATCAAAAGAATTTGGTTCTGCTTATGAAAAGGTTTTGCAGGGTGGTGATAGCAAGTCTTTTAGCAGTCCTATCATTGATGATGTTAGTGGCTTACTGAATTATATTCTGATAAAATATGATGGCTTGACTGGCTTTCAAAAAAATATGTTGGCAAACATCTTTGATGAATTTCAAAACGTCCATAAAACTATTGACCCTAAACGATTAAGATCGTTTGAGCATTATTTTAATGACGATAACGAACTGCTATTATTTAGAGAGACTGAAAACGGATTAATCAATATTATTATTAATCCGGATGAATGTGCGGCTTTTTCATTTATTCCCAATAATAGTGAAGAGCAGAGACAACTTTACTTCATTTATCCAGAAGGTGATTTTGAAACGCTTACATATAATTTTTTCTCGCATTAATAACATGTTGTTTTCCCAAAATGATGAAAAAGTTCCTGAATGTGGTATTCAATACATTCCAGAGAGATTGCATAGAAATAGCAGACCATTAATAGAAGAGTTTGAAGTTGGAGAATGCCTATACATGCGCTGCAAACCGGAGTTTGCTGACAATCCGTATAAAAATATTTCCATCGCTGAATTATCTCATAACAGAGCCGGACTTTCTATTGATATCTTATGTAATCCCGATGATGTATTGTATAGTATAAAGCATGACGAACCTTTTGAGAAATATGAGGATAAGGAGGTGTGCACTTTAGAAATTAAAAGTTTAACTCCAAATAATAGATATAAGAAAACATTTACACAAGAAAAAAATGGAGAAGTATATACAGGTGAAATAGAATTGTTGCATGATCCAGAATTATGTATGTATCCTCATTCCATTTTCCGTGTTTGGTTAAATGGAGAAAAAATTACGATGGATAACTTTAGCAAGACAATTGGAAAATTAAATGTAATTAAGACACAGTTGAAAGAAGAACTAGCGTCTATGGTAAGGAGACGACAAGTTCACCAGGAAGAGACACCTCTTGAAAAAACATGACAAGGATAACTTCCTGTTCATTACTACAAACAGGAAGCTGGCAAAGTGGATTATGGCGAAGAATATACACGCAAACAGAGGTACCGCATAGACCAAAACAGTATGAATGTTACGGGAGTTGAATTCTTTGATCAGTTAAGTGAATTACATCATCAGTCTGGCAATATAAAAGCAAAATATCCTAAACTCCGTTCATTACTTGAACGGGTTTGTAAGGATATGACCACCGGGGATACCATTCAGTTCTCCAACTTATTCTCCAGGCTCAATTTCGTTTGTAAGAAAACAAAACTCCCTCCACGCAGAACATACCAGGTAAATACCTTCCGGGTAAATGCCAATAATGTGCTGTTTGCCGGTTTTGATCCTTCTGAAGAGGATTACCTGCAGGATCTCAAGGCGCTGTGTCATGCAATAAGCCATTTCTATGCAGTTCCCATACCTGCATATATTGCCACTATATTACCGGAAATAGACCTTTACAAACCAACACAAAAAATAAAGGGAGCCAAACATGCAAGGCTGAGGGTAGAAGTTGTAGATTTTGATGAGGACTATATTTATGCCTTTGCAGAAAAAATACCCACAGAAGAGCCCATCAAAATAAAATATGGTATTAAAAAACTCAATGAAGAGTTTAATACTACCATTCCTGAATTGTGGCCCGACTGTCAGCTGAATTTAATAGATGTTACCATTGACAAAAATGATATCCTATTCCCGGAACTCATCATCCTGGAACCGGATTATTTAATTGATATCAGCGCCCTTGCAGAATGCCTTAAAGAATATGGTAGTCATCCGCTTAACTATATTCAAAGCAGATTTGAAGGCACTAAAAACACCACGCATATCCTGCTAGGTAATGCTGCCAATATTTTCCTGGATGAATTCGTAAATGAAAAACCTCATGAACCGGTGATTTATAAAACCGCCATGATGAAGGCATTTAAATCTACACCGCTCGAATTTGCCACCTGTACAGATCTTAACAGCAAAGAACATGAATATGAATTCTTTGAAAGTACAATGTCACAATTCAATAACATCCAGCGGGTGGTGAACGACTTTCCTAAAAAAGGAATCGACCGGGAATACGGCATTCTGGAACCTGCTTTCATGTGTGAACACCTGGGCGTGCAGGGCCGGCTGGATTACCTGCAGTTAAATACGAACAGCAAAAAGCAGGTGGTAATAGAATTGAAATCCGGAAAGGCTCCTTCACCTGATACTAACTTTGAATTAATTGGTAAGAATCATAAAGCCCAGGCATTCATCTACCAGATCATTATTCAAAAAATATTAGGCGTTTCATTTAAAAACCTGGACACCTTTATTTTCTATTCAAAGTATGGTGACGAACAAGCTAACCTCCGCCTGTCCGAACCTTTCATGGCCGTGATCAGGGAGATCCTTAACATCCGTAACCTGATAGTGGCAGGTGAAAGAAACATTGCTGCCGATACCACCGGTGAAGCTACTAAAGATCAGATAGCCGCCATTTCTCCGGAAACGCTGATCACTGATCCCCAGCTGAATCAAAATTTCCTGAACAGGTTTATTGTTCCGCAAATCAATCATTTTAAATCATTCTTCAATAATTCATCTGCATTAGAAGCTGCCTATTTTCACAGCTTCTACGCCTTTGTGGCAAGAGAACATTATATCTCAAAAACAGGCGGAGCTGACTATGAAGGCAGTAAAGGTATTTCCTCCCTCTGGCTTTCTACTTTGGAAGAAAAGATGGAATCAGGAGAAATTCTGACAAACCTGAGCATCAGTGAAAACAATACAGAAAAGATCCCTTCTACTGTTACATTGAAGATCCCTGCTTATGAAGATAACTTTTTACCTAACTTCAGACAGGGGGATATTGTGATTCTTTATCAACGGAATAGTGATGAAGATAATGTGACCAACAAACAGATCTTCAAAGGATCTATCGAATCATTGATGCATGATGAAATTACAATTCAGCTGCGTCAGCGGCAACGCAACCAATCTGTTTTACCGGCAGACAGCAGCTATGCGGTAGAACATGATTTCATGGATGCTACCTACAGTGCCATGTACAGAGGATTGTATTCCTTTTTGCAGGCAAACCCTGAACGTAAAGCATTGCTGTTAAATCAACGGAAGCCACAGTTATTTGCGGGCAATGCTCCTGCAGTGTCAACAAATCATTCGGCAGAAGTAGATGAGATTGTTAGAAAAGCAAAACATGCCAGGGATTATTTTCTGCTTGTTGGTCCGCCGGGAACGGGGAAAACTTCTATTGCCCTAAAAGAGATGGTAAAAGAATTTTACCAAATGCCGGGAGGTGCGATTCTTCTGCTTTCCTATACCAACAGGGCAGTAGATGAGATCTGTGATTCACTTGATAGTATAGAAGATCGGCCTGATTATATCCGGATAGGCTCTACTCTTTCCTGCCATACCAAACACAGAGGCAGACTGCTTCATAATGTGATAGCCGATTGTGATTCCAGAGAACTTGTAAAATTGCGCGTGCAGCAATTCAAGATCTTTGTGGGAACGGTAGCCTCTATTTCTGCCAAAATGGATCTGTTCAGGATCAGACATTTCCAGGTAGCAATAATTGATGAAGCCTCACAGATACTGGAACCACATCTCTTAGGAGTCCTGTCTGCCAAGCACGGGAATGGCAATAATGCAATCGATAAATTCATCCTTATAGGAGATCATAAACAGCTGCCGGCAGTGGTATTACAGAAGCCCATAGCTTCGCAGGTGAATGACCCGCAATTACATGCAATGGGTTTACAAGATAGCAGGAACTCTCTCTTTGAAAGATTATATAATCTTCATAAGGAAGATAAAACATCTCCTTTCTGGGGAATGCTACATAAACAAGGACGCATGCACCCTGAGATTGCGTTGTTCCCCAATTATGCGTTCTACAACGGAGAACTAAAAGCTGTTCCCTGTCTGCATCAAACCACCCCTCTTGAATTTCACACTTATTCATCAGGCAATGCTGTACAGAAATTGATCGCAACAAAACGGCTCGCATTCATTCCATCTGAAAGAAATGAATCCGAAAAGACGAATAAAACAAACACTTACGAAGCCGGCATCACTGCCATGCTGCTTAAAAATATTTATGAATTATATGCCTTAAACGGCTTGTCCTTTATTCCGGAAGAGAGTGTTGGCATCATTACACCTTACAGAAGTCAGATAGCATTAATCAGGCGGGAAATAGCCAAACTCGATATCCCAGTACTAAATCAGTTAACTATTGATACAGTAGAACGTTTCCAGGGATCACAGCGGGATATTATTATCTACTCTTTCAGTGTGAACCAGTTTTACCAGATAGATCTGCTCTCGAATAATATGGAGGAAAACGGTATGGTGGTAGACAGGAAGCTCAACGTTGCTATTACGAGAGCAAAGAAACAGCTCTTCATTACTGGTAATCCTGCTATCCTTTCTAACAACCTTACCTATTTCCGTCTTATAGAATTTATCCGTTCAAAAGATGGATATCTGCCAGTACGTCCTTATCAATTCCTGTCAGGGAATTTTACAGTCGCCAAAGAGACTGTTGCTCCACAATCTGATCAACTATTCGCACCCATATTTAACAAACTGGTAATTGATCCCATTAAACATCACCCGGATACCAAACCACCGGCGCTGATTTATGGCAATGATCATGATTACAATAAGTTGTGCGTAATAGAATATGGCAGAACAAACTTTGACCAGCCAACACTTGCATACAGTACACAGGAGAAAGTAGATCTGTATTGTTATTACAATATGCGCCAGCAATATTCCAGTGTGCTGGAAATGTTTAATTCATCTGCTGATTATTTCAGGACTGCATTTGCAAACACGAATAACAGGGTTACGTTTATTGATCTGGGATGCGGCCCTTTAACTTCTGGACTGGCATTTAACTGTAGTTTCTCTTCTACAGCGCGATTTCACTTTCACTATATAGGTATTGATATTGCTGATTCAATGCTGTCTAAAGCAAGGGAGTTTGCTACCAGCGGATTATTTGACAAAGACACCACATTCCTTTTAAAACGTTCGTTGGAAGAGATAGATGCTGATTACTGGTCCAGCACATTCCTGTTACCGAATACAGTCATCCTTCACTTTTCTCATCAGTTTGCAAACCTGGGTAAGGATGATGTAGAACATTTAGCAATAAGTATAAACAGACTGTTGGATAAATATCCGTTGAACAGATATATCGTATCCGCAACAGACAGAAAAGACAGGATGTATCATATTTTCAGAAGACTTACTCCCAGATTGAATGATTAAAATCAGAGATCAGTTTCTGTTCCTTCAAAGAGTTTACTCAGGATAGGTTTCTCCTTTTGCACATCATTCTGAAAAGTAATGCATAAAACAATAAATACAACCGGCAGCATTACTACTCCAAACAGGGTAACTGGTTTATCGAAAGAGAGACCTCCATTTCTTGTAGTAACCATTATAAGCATCAATAAGATAAAACCAATTACTATATAAGTAAAAGGGCTTAAGGTCATTGTTATTGAGATAGTACTACCAGCTCCAATATCCGTGATTCTACCTTTGATAGCCATCATAGATTTTTTCTTATATCCCCTTATGTTGTTAATCCTGCTAATAAGGAATGCATTGTTAACAATGTGGCCTGAATATGCCTTTGTATTCCTGGCATCAATCACAAAAGATCCTGAAGTTTGTCCTTTCAGCCTTTCTTTAATCTCTGTGGGAGATAAAGGACTGAGAAGTGTATAGTATTCAAAAGGTAATTTGAATTTCATAGCATTACAAAAATAATCAGCCTGCAGTAATTAATTTCATTAATTCTTCTGTAGATAATCTCCCCGCCTGATCACTCCCCTGCAATAACTGATCTGCCAGATCCCTCTTATTATGGTGCAATGCGATGATCTTTTCTTCAATGGTGTGCTTTGTTACCAGCCTGTAAATTGTAACCGGTTTGGTTTGCCCTATACGATGTGCACGATCCGAAGCCTGTTCTTCAACAGCGGGATTCCACCACGGATCCATGTGGATCACATAGTCTGCTGCGGTGAGGTTCAATCCTAGCCCACCGGCTTTCAGACTTATGAGGAAAAGGTCGCCCTTGCCGGACTGAAACTCTTTTACCAGTGTATCCCTCATGGGAATAGGGGTAGAGCCATCCAGGTATAAATAGGAGATACCCATATGATCCAGTGCTTTCTTTACAAGGTCCAGATGTTTTACAAACTGACTGAATACCAGCGCCCGATGATTATTGGAGATCAGTTCAGTTACAATTTCCAGGAATACGGATAATTTGGAAGAAGGGATGTTCACATCTTCATCTATCATCTGCGGATTACAAGCCGCCATCCTCAGCTTACCAATTTCCGTTAATGCATTCAGATGCTGACGCCCATTTACGTTGCCATACTTCTTAATATTCTCTACGGCTTTCAGTCGAAGGGCTTCATAAAACGCCACCTCATCCGGAGAAAGATCTACCATTCTCACAATCTCTGTTTTAGCTGGTAGTTCATCCAGAACACCGGCTTTAGTTCGGCGTAACATGAAAGGAGAGATCAGTTTTTTGAGGTGTTTTTTTACCGTGCTATCAGGATTATAGATAACCGGAGTGGTAAACTTTTTATTGAAATCGTACAGCGTACCTAATAAGCCGGGATTGATAAAATTGAAAAGATTCCAGATCTCGCCCAGGTTATTTTGTATAGGCGTACCAGTGAGAATCAGTTTAAAGTCTGCCTGTAAGGACATTGCAGCTTTGGAAGTTTTAGTCTGGAAGTTTTTGATGATGTGCGCTTCATCCAGCACAACCGTTGTCCAGTTAACCGCAGCAAAAAGCTTTTCTTCGGATTGTAATATACCATAAGTAGTAATTACTACATCGAACGCAATGGCAGCTTTCAGTACGTCTTCGCGGTTCACAGTATTCAGGTATACCAGTCGCAGGGAAGGCGCAAACCGGTTTATTTCATTTGTCCAGTTAGGTAATACAGAAGCAGGACAAACTACTAATGCTGGCCCCAGCGATGCACGATACAATAACATCGTAATGCCTTGTATGGTTTTACCAAGTCCCATATCATCAGCCAGGCAGGCACCGGCTCCCCATGATGCCAGTCGCGCCATCCAACGGAAACCCTCTTCCTGGTAAGGCCGTAATGTAGTTTGTAATGTAGAAGGAACCTCTGGTTCCAATGCAGCAGCTTCTTCCCATTTGGAACGATGCGTTTTCCAGTCATTATCAGCATCCACACTACCAGCACTTTCCAGCAACTCATCCAGCATATGTGCGCTAAGCTGCTGTACTTTGATGGTATCATTTTCTGTAAGTGCTATACTGGCTAACTCGTTAAGATGCTTATATAACTTATTGGTCAATGCCAGGAAGTCTCCATTCTTCAATGCAATGAATCTGTTTTTACTTATTCTGGTTGCATCCAGTAATTCCTTCAATGATAGTACTGTATTTTCATCTGCCTGTAACTCTCCATTACATTCAAACCAGCGTCCATTTGCTTTCCTTACAGTAAGGCGCAGATTAGAACCGGCTACCTGTTTGCGTATTTTAAATTTCTCTCCCTCCAGCCATTCGGCCACCGCAAGTTCCGGATTACGCTGTATAATATCCAGTAACTGCAAACAATCCAGCGGGTCTTCAAATATAATCACCTCATCATCTACTTCCTGTACTATAGATTGCTGGATGTACACCATCAGCAATGCCAGGTTTCCTCTTTCTGTATCCAGATCCCTCACAGCCTGACAACGTTCTCCATCCATCATGCCGATAATCACTTTTGCTCCTTCACCCGGCTTACAATAAGGAGGATCATTTGCAAACGGCTTCACAAAAAAGGCAGCCTTTAACGCAGTACCTATAGGCAGTAACTGTACACGAATGCGCGAATCAGCAGCTTTCTGTTTTATGTCTGTTGCTGTTTCATCAAGGTTGGAATGTACCGTAATATGTGCACCAATATTCCGCAACGCCTGTAACAGCTTATCCTTACCGGCAGCTGGCACAACATCGATCTGCTTTAATGTATTTAATAATGTGCGCTGCTGTGGTGTGAGCTTTATTATTTTTAACCTGTTCATCGTTTCTTTTACGATGACGGTATCTCCGATAGTTTCTGAAATATTACTGTTGAAAGTAAATCCCTTGCCCGTTTTATTCACAAAGAGTTCTGGCACCCCTTTTATTATTTCCACTGCAACTGTAGGTTGTTCCTTCAGGAATAAATAGGGATGCCCTGTAATTTCCTCCCATACTTTTTCTTCAAATGAAAAAGACTCTCCACCATAGGTGTAATGTGTTTCTTTCCTTAGAGTAGCACCAATTCTGAAATCCTGGTCTGTCATCCCTTCTACCTTTCCCTCTTTTAGTTTCTTCAGTTCTACACTTCTTCCCTTACTCCATTCCCCACCCTGATTGGTTTGTAAAACAGGTTGAATACTATAGTTATAAAAATCTATCAGGTATATCAGTCTTGACTCAATAACTACCTTTTCCTTTTTAACATTATTCTCATTGGAGAGCAGGAGCGTATTCAACAACCTTTCCCAATCAGGTAACTTTTGTAACAAAGAAAGCGCAGGCTTTTTACCAATGAAGGCAGCTATTTCCTGGAACAGGGATTCATAACCCAGGTAACCATCTTCCTTAAAAAGAAACAGGTATTCATATGTGAGTAAGCGATAATTATGCTCAATACCTCGACTCAGAATCATTTTTGCTATCGGACTATATGTCTTTAATAATTTACTTTTCGGATGAAATAATTGCAGACAGATAATAGACAGATAACTTAACAGATACCTCCCGGGTTGCTTTGCATTTGTTTCCAGCAGGATCTGTAAAATATTTTCTGCCTTCTCTTTTTTACCATTATGAAAATGTAATAAGCAGATAGCAGGTGTTATCGTTGCAAATAATTTCTTTTCGTAAGCCGCTGTAATTTTATTGATAACGGGATATGACTGTACGTCCGGCAGTAATGTCAATGTCAGCGCATACAGGAAAGAAAATAAAGGGGAATTGGGGACGCTGTTTTTCTTATCTGTTTGCCGTTGCTCTTTTAACCCTTGTTCAAAAGCAGCATATGCCTTTTCCGTTTCTCCATTATAAAGGAAAGTTACTGCTCTGGCATAATGATGATCTGTTTCCCTGAAATTACCTTCCAGCAAAAGTAATTCGGGATCTGTAAGTGTTTGTTCTGTAACGGGAATAAATGCGGCTATCTTTTTCTGAAATGCGTACACATCACTCAGCAATGGCATTTCAAGCATCGTATATTTTATAGTAGCCGCATATATTTTAATGATACTATCCTCACTAAATAACCTTAGTAATGATTCATATGCCGGAAAATATAACAGGTAACATAAATAAGGAAAATATTCTGCGAGTTCAAATTCCAACTTCCTTACAGGTTGCAGAAGTAATGATTTCTCTCCAGTAAAATAAGCAATGAGTAACTGATGAAGTTCCTGTAGCCGGGCACTGGTACTATAAAAAGAATAGCTTTTTTCATCCAGCAAACGAAGGTAATGGGGCTTTACAATATTGACAGGGAACATACAAAACCCATACTCAGGTATCAGAGAATAGTTACCGGCAAGGTTTATAACAACCATCCTTTCATCCACCAGATCCTGCAGAATTTCAACAATCCCGGACTGGGGAAGTTCCCTCAGCTGAAGTACTTTATCAATCAGTCTATGCCGCTCCAAAGGATATAGATGAATAGAGAGTACATCTATTACTAACTTTGTGTCCTCTGGTTTTGACTGATAATGTTGCCTTAAATAAAATGCTTCGTTAATCATTACTGCAATTCCCTGTATGAATTACAAAAATAGCTGATTAAGAGGTGACTATACCCAATCTTTTATTAGCTGACCTATCGCTGTTTTCAAATTACCCGCATATGGCTTTTTACTCCAGGACAATACCGCAGACAGGAATTGCAAATGTTCCTTTTCTGTGATCCTTTTACCCGGAGAGCCCGCCTGATCCAACTTCAAGGTCACATTCCCCGTATTTTCCGGATGGATCAGTAATAAACATAATTGAATATTCAACGTGCTGACGAGGTCCCAGTAATTCATTTCATTAGTCGAAGGCTGCTGCTGTAACAGCTTATTCAGCATTTTCGTAGCATCTTTATCCGATGGACGCACATAATCGCCAATCGTTTTTTCCGACCAGTCATCCTTTTCATTCAATAATACCAGCAATGCTTCAATACCCAGCCATTGTGTAATCGCATATGATGAAGGACTGATAACGCTGGCCGTGTGGTAATGGACAGCTGCTTCCTGCAGTGCTTTCAATCTTTCGGAATCTTCTTCGGCCAGCAATGCTTTGCGTTTAAATGCACTACCCAGCAGGGTATATATTTCGTTTGTCTCTGCCAGTCTGGTAAGGTTATGGAGATCTGTGATCACATCGTCCAATCCTGTTATCAGCTTCTTCCGCCTTTTAGGATAATGGGTGAATTCGGCGACCTGTTTTTTACTGCGGATATTACAATACTGTATAGCAGAGAGGAATGAAAAGGTGGCTTTTTCAATTTTCAGCAGTTCCTCAAATTTCTCAATCGCCTTATCATATTCTCCCAGCTCAGCATAAATCAGTGCTTCTTTTTCTGTGATCGCTGCATTGCGGATACCCGCTTTCTCCACTGCAGCTGTAATAATATTCAATTTCTTCAGGTAATCCTCCACAGTCCGGTTTCCCATCTCAATTCTATTGAGAAGATTGAACAGAGCATCTTCTGCTTCCTGAGGCATTAGATATACGGGAAGTGATGCAGGTGCTTTATAGGAAAAATCAGTCAGCTTGTAAAAAGGGTCTCCGTAACATTGATAAGCACCCCACGTATTATTATCGGGATACTTTTCATAGATGAATTTTCTGGCCTTCTGGATAGCATCGCCAAAGTTATAACCAGCAAACATAGAAGTATAAAACTGATCTGTAAAATCAAATGCACCATCATCAGTCACGGCCCATCCTGCCACTACCACTGCTTTCACACCATTCTCTATCAATTGTACACCTATGTTAGCTGCCATCTTATAACGGTTACGGTAATACTCTTCTGCAGCGCCATCTGTTTTACCCAGGAAGCAACAGTTTACAAACACCAGTTCGGGCACAGTACTCATTTGCGCAATCTCCCGTGTAGAGAGATATACATGATCTCCGATCACCATTCCCGATGCTTCAGGGGCATCTTTATTAAAGACTCCATGCCCCGCCAGGTGAATGATCCTGTAGTCTTCTGCAAAAAGAGATTTGATAATATTGAAAGAGGTATCCTGGATCATTTTTGCAGTAGTGAATCCCTGCTTTTCCAGGATGTCTGATACCAGCTCACCTTCTTTCAATGCTGCCGGTAAGGCAGGCAGGAAGCCTTTCAATTGCGGGTCGGCCACGATGAGTGCTGTTTTCTTTGCTACAGCATTGATCGTGAGCCGGAAATCCTGCGTGGACAGCTGGCGGATCATACCCGCATTAACGGATAAGGGACAATTGTCGGACATCCCATCGTGCAACAATTCCCAGGGATAAGCAGCGGTATCTTTATCCAGTATCCAGTTGATATTAGCCTGCTTTTTCAGTTGCTCTTTAAAATCATTCGGGATCAGTAATTCAAAGATGGTTTTGGCAGATGCAGGAGACCAGTCATTATTGGTAGATATTTCATTTACCAGTCCTGTGATAATATCTATACTGCTAAAAAGCTGGCGAAGTTCTTCCCTGGCACCACCAGTAGAAGTACTAAACTGCAGGTAGCTATCTTTCTCATTTTTCACTAACTGCACATTGATCCGGTTCCACCATTCATCTGCCTGATCAGGTGCAGCCCGTCTTTCCAGGCCGAACAGGGTTTTGATCTTTTTATTTCCAAGAGAGATATTAATTGACTGGTTATTTTCGTGAGCCAGCGTATTCAATGCATAATAACAGTTCAATGCACGGTTCTCATATTTCTCTACAAATTCTACATGGCTTACCACTACAGCATCCTCTCCCTGCATTTTCCTTATCTTGTTATTCGCCTGCTGAATACCTTGTAATATTGCCCTTACAGAATTTTCGATGGTGAGGCCACCATAACCACAGCCTATAATCAATGAAGAAATTCCTATCTCAGTAGCAACAGTGCTCTTATTACTTTCCAGGAATAACAGGTAATTGGCAATACCCTGCTCCACTGTTCGGGATAACTGATAGGCGGTTAGTTTACCCGCATCTCCCAGTCCTACAATCAAGGCTCCTTTTATCTGTTGCTGTGATCCGGTTAGCACTTCACTACTTCCAATAATTCCAGGATACAATCCCAGTTTATGCCTTTGGGTTAGTGCACCACCCAAATAGTTATCTATTGCTTTTTCTGCATAGAGAATTCCATCACGGTTAAAATGCCCAATGAGTAATGGATAAGCAGCATAGAGCAAATCTCCCTGGCTTACGGAAACATTAATAGGCTTTTCTTGTTTGTCAGCAATATTCTGCATGCGGAATTATTAAAGTAGGCCAATAATAGGTTTTGGATAGGCTGCACTGGGTTAGCGAAGTATCAACGGTATATGTATTTACACAAAATAGTATTAAAACCTGTTATTCTTTCACAAAAGATAACATATGTTTTGCTATAGACTGGAAAGAAGCAAAATCGCTGGGCTTGGTGATGTAATCTGCCACCCCTAATTCAATACTCATTGCTTTAAATACAGGCGAGTTTGATGTACTCCATATTATTTTAGGAATATTGAGATAGCGGACATTATCATTCAGCTCCTTTACTATCTCTACCCCGGTAAGTTCCGGCATATTATAATCAAGTATCAGTAAGGCAGGGAGATCTATATCCTGGATAGTTTCCAGGTACTTTACGAACTTTCTGCCATTTGGTATACATACCACCCGCCAGGAAGGATCTATTTCTCCAAATGCACTTTCTAGCAATTCCTGATCATCAATATCATCCTCTGCCAACAGAATTAGTCTGTTTGAATGGCCTAAAAATTGCATCTATTTTATGTGTTATTTGTAAAAGTAATTCAAAAATACTACAACAAACCTTATAATGTATAATTACTATATGCAAAATTTAATACGATTTTAGGTATCCTGACCGCACTGCATAAAGATTTCAAAACAATACAGGTCCCTAATCCTTTAATACCGTTCATAAATGGCTACCCGGAAAAAGCTGCCTGGGCAGAATGCCCAGCCTATAAGCAATGTGGAAAAGATTCCACACAACGCAACAGAGATAAAGAAGAAAGCCACACCTGTATATGAACCGCTATCTGACGAGTTGGATACCCGGCAATTATTACAGGTCCTTTCTGAGGTTAAAAATGGTAATTTTTCTGTCAGGATGTCTATCGACAGTATCGGCCTCAGCGGGAAGATCTGTGATACGGTAAATGATATCATTTCACTTAATGAAACACTGGTAGAAGAATTGACGCTAGCCCGTAATACTATCGGGAAAATGGGCCGGCTGAACCATCGTGTACAGATGCCCCGTACAGCAAGAGGCTCCTGGAATACGGCGGTGGTATCTATCAACACTCTCATATCAGATCTTGTACATCCAACCATCGAAATAGCACATGTAATCAGCTCAGTAGCAAAAGGAAACCTTTCCCAGGAAATGCCCCTGGAAATTGAAGGTCACCTGCTACAGGGGGAATTTGCGCGTATCGCAATGGAAGTAAACGGGATGGTGAAACAGCTGAACCTGTTTTCCAGAGAGGTAACCCGTGTGGCCAGAGAAGTAGGCTCTGAAGGAAAACTGGGCGGACAGGCAAAAGTAAAAGATGTGGCAGGGGTATGGAAAGACCTGACAGACTCCGTGAACCAGATGGCGGGCAACCTGACAGCACAGGTGAGGAACATTGCCGACGTAACAACGGCTGTGGCGAAAGGAGACCTTTCCAAAAAGATTACAGTAGACGTACAGGGAGAAATCCTTGAACTGAAAGATACCATCAATACCATGGTGGACCAGCTGAACTCCTTCTCATCGGAGGTAACGCGTGTGGCTCGTGAGGTAGGTACAGATGGGAAACTCGGCGGACAAGCAGAGGTAAAAGGAGTAGCCGGTACATGGAAAGATTTAACAGATTCCGTGAACCAGATGGCCTCCAACCTTACCGGACAGGTACGTAATATCGCCGAAGTAACAACGGCAGTGGCAAGGGGCGACCTGTCCCGTAAAATCACAGTAGACGTAAAAGGAGAGATCCTGGAATTGAAGAATACCATCAATACCATGGTGGACCAGCTAAACTCCTTTTCTGCAGAGGTAACACGCGTGGCGCGTGAAGTAGGCTCGGAAGGGAAACTGGGCGGACAGGCAACCGTAAAAGGCGTAGGGGGTGTGTGGAAAGATCTCACAGACTCTGTAAACCTTATGGCGGGCAACCTGACAGCACAGGTGCGGAACATTGCCGACGTAACAACTGCCGTGGCATTGGGCGACTTATCCCGTAAAATCACCGTGGATGTAAGAGGAGAAATCCTGGAACTGAAAAATACCATCAACACCATGGTGGACCAGCTCAACTCCTTTGCCTCTGAGGTTACCCGCGTGGCTCTCGAAGTAGGTACGGAAGGGAAGCTGGGCGGACAGGCAAAAGTACAGGGAGTGGGTGGTACCTGGAAAGACTTAACAGATTCCGTAAACCAGATGGGATCTAACCTCACAGCACAGGTGAGGAACATTGCCGAGGTAACAACTGCTGTGGCAAACGGTGACCTCTCCAAAAAGATTACCGTAGACGTGGCCGGAGAAATCCTTGAACTGAAGAAAACCATCAATACCATGGTGGACCAGCTGAACTCCTTCGCCTCCGAGGTAACCCGTGTGGCTCTCGAAGTAGGTACAGAAGGGAAGCTGGGCGGGCAGGCAAAAGTACAGGGTGTGGGCGGTACATGGAAAGACCTTACTGAGTCCGTAAACCAGATGGGGTCCAACCTCACGGCACAGGTGCGGAACATTGCCGAAGTAACAACCGCCGTGGCGAAAGGAGATCTCTCCCGCAAAATTACGGTGGACGTAAAAGGAGAAATCCTGGAACTGAAAAACACCATCAACACAATGGTGGATCAGCTGAATGCATTCGGTTCGGAAGTATTCAGGGTGGCACGTGAGGTAGGTTCTGAAGGGAAACTGGGCGGACAAGCAGATGTACCGGGCGTAGAAGGCTTATGGAAAGATCTGACAGACTCCGTGAATATCATGGCCTCCAACCTGACTTCTCAAGTGCGTAACATTGCGGAAGTAACTACTGCGGTTGCAAATGGTGACTTGTCGCGCAAAATCGAAGTAGACGTTAAAGGAGAAATCCTGGAACTGAAAAATACCATCAATACTATGGTGGAACAGCTGCGCGCCTTTGCCTCTGAGGTAACGCGTGTAGCCCGTGAAGTAGGTACTGAAGGGAAACTGGGCGGACAGGCAAACGTGCCTGGCGTAGGCGGTACATGGAAAGACCTCACGGACTCTGTAAACCAGATGGCAGGTAACCTTACAGCCCAGGTGCGTAATATCGCAGATGTGGCCATTGCGGTGGCCAACGGGGACATGTCCCGTAAAATTACAGTGGACGTAAGAGGAGAAATTCTCCAGCTGAAAGAAACACTCAATACGATGGTGGATCAGCTGAGAGCCTTCGCCTCTGAAGTAACCCGCGTGGCACGTGAGGTGGGTACGGATGGAAAACTCGGCGGGCAGGCATTCGTGCCGGGTGTGGCAGGTACCTGGAAAGATTTAACGGACTCCGTAAACCACATGACAGGTAACCTCACCTCACAGGTACGTAACATTGCAGAGGTAACCAAAGCAGTAGCATCAGGCGACTTATCCAAGAAAGTAACAATAGACGTTAAGGGAGAAATCCTCGATCTGAAAAACACCATCAATACCATGGTGGATCAGCTGAACTCCTTCGCCTTCGAGGTAACCCGTGTGGCACGTGAAGTAGGTACTGAAGGGAAACTGGGCGGACAGGCAGAAGTACAGGGCGTGGGTGGTACATGGAAAGATCTTACCGACTCTGTAAACATGATGGCCTCCAACCTCACCAACCAGGTACGTGGTATTGCGAAAGTTGTAACCGCCGTGGCGACCGGTAATCTGAAACAAAAATTGTCCATCGTATCCCGCGGGGAGGTAGCACAGCTGACAGAAACGATTAATGAAATGATTGATACACTGGCTGTGTTTGCAGACCAGGTAACGAACGTGGCGCGTGAAGTGGGAGTAGAAGGACGATTGGGCGGACAGGCAAGTGTGCCCGGTGCTTCCGGCATCTGGAAGAACCTTACAGAAAACGTAAACCAGCTGGCAGCAAATCTGACCACCCAGGTGCGTGCGATTTCTGATGTGGCTTCTGCGGTAACAAAAGGAGACCTTACCCAGATGATCCGCGTAGATGCAAAAGGTGAAGTGGAAGAATTGAAAGATACCATCAACCAAATGATTGCCAATCTGAAACAAACAACACTGCGTAACCAGGAACAGGACTGGCTGAAATCCAATCTGGCGAAGTTTACACAGATGTTGCAGGGCCAGAAAGACCTAAACACGGTAACCCGTCGTATCCTCTCAGAACTTGCACAGACTGTAAATGCACAGAAGGGCATGTTCTATATTCTTGAACAGGAAGAATACCAGGAAAATCCTAAACTGAAACTCTTTGCTGCATATGCCTACGGAGATGAGGTAAGTATGACCCGTGAATTCTCTCTGGGACAGGGATTAGTTGGACAATGTGCTGTGGAGAAAGAAAGAATTCTGCTCACAAACGTTCCTTCCAATTATATCAAGATCTCTTCCGGATTGGGAGAAGCGGCACCGCTTAACCTGATCGTATTGCCGGTATTATTTGAAACAGAAATCAAGGCCGTTATTGAGCTGGCATCTTTTGATTCATTCAGCCAGACACACCTTGACTTCTTAAGTCAGCTGACAGAAAGTATCGGTATCGTACTGAATACTATTGAGGCCAATTCCAGAACAGAAGATCTGCTGGAACAGTCACAATCGCTGGCAGATGAACTGAGAAGAACAAATGAAGAATTGCAGGATAAAGCTCACCTGCTGGTGAAACAGAAAGAAGAAGTAGAGGAGAAAAATAAAGAGGTGGAAGAAGCGAGAAAATCGCTTGAAGAAAAAGCAGAACAACTGCAACTGACTTCCAAATATAAATCAGAGTTCCTTGCGAACATGTCGCACGAGTTACGTACCCCGCTGAACTCACTGCTAATACTGGCACAACAGCTGTATGAGAACCATGATGGTAACCTGAATGAGAAACAGGTACGGTATGCAAAAACCATTCATAGCTGCGGAGACGATCTGATCCAGCTGATCAATGATATCCTTGATCTGTCCAAGATCGAGTCAGGATATATTTCGACAGATTTCATCAAGGTACGCTTCAATGAAGTAATAGGATTCGTGGAAACTACTTTTAAACATATCTCTGAGAGCAAGAATCTGCGCTTTGGTATTGATATGGACGATCAGCTGCCACAGAGCCTGGAAACAGACGTACAGCGCCTTAACCAGATCCTGAAGAACCTGTTATCAAATGCATTCAAGTTTACGGATAAAGGCGAAGTAAAACTCCGCATCTATGAGGCAAAACGTAACTGGAAACTGCTGAACTATAGTCTGGATGGTGCAGACCGTGTAGTGGCCTTTGAGATCAAAGATACCGGTATAGGTATTTCCAAAGATAAACAGAACATCATCTTTGAAGCATTCCAACAGGCAGAAGGCTCTACCAGCCGAAAGTATGGAGGAACGGGCCTTGGATTGTCTATCAGTCGCGGACTGGCCGATCTGCTGGGCGGTTCCATTGAACTGGAAAGTGAAACTGGCAGAGGAAGTACATTTACACTCTTCCTTCCGCTTAACTATAATCCGTCTTCCATCAGGAAAGAAAAACAAAGCAGCCTGACGGTGAGCGGATATAAGCTGGGCGATATCTACAAACCTGGTTTGATTCAATCAGCGCCTACCTCTAAGGTATCGCCAGATACCAAAGACCTGGAAGGACTGAATGAAATCATTAATGAAATTGGTGATGACAGAACACATATTCTCGATACAGATAAAGTAGTACTGATTGTGGAAGATGATGTACGTTTTGCCAAGATCATGCAGGAAAAAGCACATGAAATGGGCCTTAAAGTAGTGGTAGCTACTACTTTTGGGGAAGTGTTTGATCTCACCAATAAATTCAATCCGATAGCCGTTACACTGGATGTAAAACTACCTGATGCCAGCGGATGGAGAGTATTAGACCTGTTTAAGAATGATATTAATCTTCGTCATATTCCTATCCACTTGATTTCAGGAGAGGAAAACAGGTTACTGGCTATGCAGCGCGGTGCACGTAGCTTCAATTTAAAACCATTGAAAACAGAAGCGCTGACGGTATTGTTTAACAACATCATTGAACTGGATATCAAAAAAAAGAAGACAATACTGGTGGTGGAAGACAATGAACCGGATGCTTCACAGATAGCCAGAATGCTGGATAATGGTGATCTGATAGAGATGGAATTTGTCGAAAATGGAAAAACTGCTATCGAACTCATAAATAAAAATTCTTACGATTGTATTATCGCAGATTATATGCTACCTGATATTGAAGGAGCTGAGTTTGTAGCTAATATCAATACGATGAACAGGTATAATGCTACACCTGTGATAGTATATTCTGCCAAAGATTTTTCCAATAAAGAGAAATCAAAATTGAAGCAGTACGCCAATAAAATATTACTAAAAGGCGTTAATTCTCTAGACTTGCTACTGGAAGAAACCGTTATGCAGCTTCATATTAATCATACTGCATTATTGCCCGAAAAGAGACAGCTGATAGAAGACCTCCGCTCACAAAAGGATGTGCTGATCCATAAAAGTGTATTGGTAGTTGATGATGATGTAAGAAATCTTTTTGCCCTGACCACTGCTTTTGAACGTTATAATATTAATACGATTACAGCAGAAAGTGGAAAAGAAGCGATTAACATCCTGGAAGAAAACAATCAGATTGATATGGTGCTAATGGATATTATGATGCCCGAAATGGATGGTTATGAAACAATGCAGAAAATTCGCAGGGAACATAAAAACAGTGCGCTGCCTATTATTGCTGTAACAGCAAAAGCAATGAAAGGCGACCGGGAAAAATGTCTCGACGCAGGAGCCTCTGATTATATCACCAAGCCATTGAAAATAGATCAGCTGCTGTCTTTAATGCGTGTATGGTTGTATAGATAATTTCATTAGAAAAAACATACAGGTGCAAGACCAAGACCTAATAAAAATATTAGTTGTAGACGATAGAGAAGATAATTTATTATCTATAGAATCCATCCTGGAAAGGGAAAGCTATATCATAGTAAAAGCTAATTCCGGCAGGGCTGCATTAAAAATATTACTAAAAGAATATGACTTCTCCCTGATCCTGATGGATGTACAGATGCCTGATATGAACGGTTTTGAAACAGCTGCACTGATCTATCAGCGGGATAAACTGAAAGACGTACCTATTATCTTTATTACTGCCCACAATGAAGATGAAGCCATTTTCAGAGGGTATAAAGTAGGAGCCGTTGATTTTATATATAAACCTGTTAACCCTGAATTATTGAGGATAAAGGTAGGCCTGTTCGTGGAGCTATACCGAAAAACAAAATCACTGATAGTACAGGAGCAAAAACTACTCAATGCAAATGCTTCCCTGCAACGTGAGATAGAAGAGAAAGAGGCCTCCGAACTGAAGGTACGGGAATTGAACCGGCAGTTGATTCAGAATAATATCCATCTGAAAACAGTCAATGAAGAGTTAGACCGTTTTGCCTATATCGCCTCTCACGACTTACAGGAACCTCTGCGGAAAATCCGTGTGTTCAGTGATATGATTATCCAGAAAAAAACAGGACCGGCAGAAGAAGTTGATAAATACGTGATGAAGATTACGAATGCCACAATACGTATGCAACAACTGGTAAGTGGTCTGCTGCGTTTTTCCAGGCATTCTATCCAGGGCGGCGATTTTGAAGCGGTAGATCTGACTGAGATTGTCAGGGAAGCCATTACAGAACTTGAAATAAAAATTCAGCAAACCAATGCCCGTATTACTATAGATCCACTGCCTGCTGTTTTTGTGATACCACTCTTAATGCGACAGGTATTTTATAATCTGATCAGCAATGCGCTCAAATTCAGGAAAAAGGAAGTATCTCCTGAAATACATATTTATTCGCAGCAGGAAGAGCATCGGGAGGCTACCGGATCTACTTATTACCGGATCTTTATAAAAGATAATGGTATTGGATTTGAGAACCAATATTCAGATGATATTTTCGTAGTGTTCAAACGACTGCATAGTTATCATGAGATAGAAGGCACAGGCATTGGCTTGTCAATCTGCAAGAAGATTATGGAGCAACATAACGGTTCTATTACCGCTATTAGTGAAATAGACAATGGGGCAACTTTTATTGTGGGTATTCCTGAGAAACAACAAGTGAGGTTAGGTAATCATTTTACCTTTTAATTGCCCCGTTTATAGATGACACCTTTTCTTAAAATAATTTGACTCCGTAAGTTCCTCTGTTTGTAATGATTCAACAGAGGACTTTACGGAGTCAGATTAATATGATAACATTCCTACAACCACAGAGATGTATCAAAAATAAATATCTCAATATCCATCATTGATCCGAATATTACTTTTGATACACTTTGTATCTACCGGATTTCAACCGCCTTATTCACCTGGAAAGTTTCCTTTAAACGAATATCTTCAGAGGAAGCACCCACCATCGCAGTAAAACTACCTGGTTCCACTACCCACTTCATATCCATGTTCAGTAATTTCAAATCTTCCGGCAGCAGTTCAAAGGTGATTTCTTTCTGCTCTCCTGCCTGTAAATGAATACGCTGGAATTTTTTCAGTTGCTTCACAGAAGTTACCACAGAGCTGGCATCATCACGGATGTATAATTGTGCTACCTCATCTCCAGCTACTGCGCTTGTATTCTTTAACAGGAATTTCACCGTTGCTTTCAGCGTGGTCTGATCCTGTACAGTTATTGTCAGATGCTGATAATCGAACGTAGAGTAACTTAATCCATGACCAAAACTGTACAAAGGTTTAGCATCCATTTCTACATAATCGTGCCGTGAAGCATTCTTATAATTGTAATAAACAGGTAGCTGTCCTACAGACTTAGGAATAGAAACCGGTAAACGTCCTGCAGGATTATAATCACCAAACAGTACATCTGCTACAGCAGTTCCCCCTTCCTGCCCGGGATACCAGGCATTCACAATAGCAGGAACATGTTGCGCTGCCCAGTTGATATTCAGCGGACGACCTTCTATCAGCACCAGGATTACCGGTTTGCCAGTAGCTATAATATTTTGCAGCAGCTCATTCTGCAAACCCATCAAATCCAGACTCACCCTGTCAAAACCTTCACCACTCTCCATATCACTCACTGAAACTTCTGAAGATTTTACCTGAGCAGCACCTGTGCTCTGGTAAGATGTTTCAAAATCACGCGCACTTGAACCACCCAATACCAGTATTACTGCATCAGCCTCTTTAGCTGCCGCTACTGCCGCTGCCATACCAGCCCTTGAAGTATCGCGGATAGAACAACCTTTCACATATTTCAACTTAGTATCCGCAGAAACTTTTGCCTGTATTCCTTTCAGTACCGTCACAATTTTCTCTGCAGGCTGAGGTGCCGTATAATCACCCAATTGATTATACATATTATCAGCATTAGGTCCAATCACTGCGAGATTCTTTATAGTCTTTTTCAATGGCAGGATGCCATTATCATTTTTCAATAATACAATAGACTCTGCGGCTACACGCTCTGCCAGTTGTTTATGTGCCGCACTTCCCACTGTTTTTTCCGCGATGGCAGCATCCACATAAGGTTTATCGAAAAGTCCCATCTCAAATTTCAATCTTAACACATGACTAACAGCAGTATCAATAGTAGCCATTGTTACTCTCTTATTGTTCACTGCTTTTATCAATGCATCTCCATAAGCTTCTCCTCCCAGGTCTGCATCCAGTCCTGCATTTATGGTCAGTGCTGCAGCTTCTTCCATAGAAGCTGCTACATGATGGTTTGACTTAACACCGGGAATACCTCCAAGGTCAGAAACAGTGAATCCTTTGAAACCCCATTGTTTACACAATACATCCTTCAGCAGGAACGAATTGGAGCTGCATGGTATTCCATCAATAGAGTTATAAGAAGCCATGATAGACAACGCACCAGCCTTTATAGCATCTCTGAAAGGGGGTAGATAAGACTGGAACAGATCGCGGGTACCGGTAGTGGAAATACCACCGTTATGACCGCCTTCCGGAGATCCGTAGGCAGCGAAATGTTTTAAGGTAGAGATAACATTCACACCACTGTTGATGCCATTACCCTGGAAACCTTTTACCATAGCGATTCCCATTTGGCCTATCAGGTAAGGATCTTCACCATAGGTTTCTTCCAGCCTTGACCAGCGGGGTTCACGCACCAGATCTAATACCGGTCCGTAACCAATGTGTGCGCCCTGTATGCGCGCTTCCTGTGAAATAGCAGTTGCCATTTCCTTAATCAAAGCAGGGTCCCATGTACTCGCCTGTCCGATGGAAGTAGAGAATACGGTGGTACCGATGGCCATATGCCCATGCGGACATTCTTCTGCCAGTAGCAGCGGAATACCCAGACGGGTATGTTCCATCATATATTTCTGCATAGCATTGGTGGCTTTGGCAGATAATTTAGGAGACAACCCGGTTTCCAATGTCTTTTTGGTCCACGGATCGGCTCTTAACGTAGCCCAGAAACTCCCGATATGCCTGTTTTCAATCACTTCTTTAAAAGTTGCACTCACTCCTACGGAGTCTCCATTCTTTTCATACATATCCCAGCCCAGCAGCGTGCATAACTGCCCCACCTTTTCTTCCAGCGTCATTCTCTTTAAAAGATCCTTCACCCTGTTATCCACCGGAGCCGCAGGATTTTTATAAAGCACTGCCGTCTTCTGGTTTTGTGCTACGGCCGGAGTTCCCAGCCCAAGAACTGCTATTCCAAGCATGAAACAATTCCTGGTAATTGATTTTCTGATTTTCATTGCTACCTGTAAATTAATTGACAATCATCTTTTTACTCCCATTTCATCCATAAAAATAACAAGTTGTGAGCTTAATTCTTGAATATTTATTAAAATGAGAAAATCCTCCCATTTATGGGTAATTCCGTTGTAGCGGGTTCTTAGTAAGAACGTACTGGAAAATAATATAGTTGAACTGAAGAAAGTCAATAATACCAGGGATCATTTGGGGAAATGAATCTATCAATAAATCTTAAATGGAATGTTAATGAAGGCTAAATAAGAATGCACTCTTTGAAAGTGCGGAGCGGGGGTTACGATGCTGTCAGGAGTACAGGCAAGCAATGCTCTAACACAGAAACAGCTGTTGTCGGTTCACATGTTATTAAAATAGACACTGGACGAATGAAGTTATCAGCGCTCCATCATATCCAATATATCAGTCCAGATGATGCGTGCAATCTGTTCACTTTCCACCAGTTTAACCCGCTTATTAGGCATCACCATTGTATCTTCCGGCCAGCCAATGAAATCAGGTGTGAACTCTTCCACCTCAGCCATGAAGTCTTTCAGAATATTGCCACTGGTTATTATTTCATAGGTGGTTTCATGAATGGCGTGATTAACTGTAATAACGATCTGATAGGACTGGCCTTCAATGTAAACAGTAACAGTATGTTTTTCCATTTAAAAACAATTGAATTGATGTTACCTCCGGAATACCCGGCGGCAGAGATAGCTTTGCTTTGGATACCTGTCTATATTCTTCATACATAAGTATTTTAGTACAAAATATCTGCCAGTATGTTCAAATGGTCATTTTCAGCAAATTATCATATGCAGGAAGCCATGTTGTAGAAAAATACACACAAGAAATGCGGTGTAGAGTATGCTACATATCATCTTTTAATACGTCTCAACATAACATAAACTAATCGAAAAGCCGTAAGCGACAATTACATTTTGCTGCTTACGGCTTATGCTACTTCAAAAAAAAACTGAGTACGTGTTTCGTGGTAATTAGTACAAAGAGTATATACCACTAAGTTAATATTGGCAAAGCTAAAAGTTGTTGATAAAAAGCAAATCAATTGTAAACAATCTTTAATAGATTGTGAATGAAACTTAAATTCCCGATATTTATATATGAAGAGAAGTTTATGGATGAGGATAAAACTTTCACTTGAAAGAATATATTTGTCTTTCAGGAATTATTTCATGACGCATCCGGTTAAGATCTACATAACAACATCGGTCATCTGTTTTCTCGTACTTGCATTAGTTCAGTTTATTCTTGTGTACAACACTTACGATTTATTAAACCGGCGGTTCTATTACGAAAAGAAAGGAATTATATATGAGAAATATACCAGGGCGATTATCAATGACCATTTATTTCCCGGAGGCAAAAAAATCATAGACAGCTATATAAAACCCCGGTTCAAAGAGCTGGAAAGATTGCATAACACAGATACTGCTGCCTTTAAAATACAAACACAAATTCTCTTAAATGATATTTTCAGAACCCTCATCAAAGAGCAAAAGGCAGACAGCCTTATTACAGATATAAAAAAGAAAGGTAACATCACAGATTCTTTACGATACCTGCTTAGCGTTCGCAGAATAGAACTGATGTTTGGGGATGGAATAAAATATGTGAACATATATGATAGCAGGAAAAAATATCCACTCATTGACAGCAGCATCCAACAAAAAAAGGGGTTACATATTTATGGAGACCTCCCTACTCCCGATGATCAGAATACTGTAATCAACCTGAATGTATCTGATCCTATACCTTACACTTATGCCATAAGTTTTACGCTGAATGCAGACCCTTATAACCGGCGGCAGCTGGTATTCAGACAAATGCGGCTGATGCTGACCATGTCGCTGTTATCCATGCTCGCTATTATTACACTTTTTATCATCACCCTGCGTAACTGGATTAAACAGAAACATCTGTCTGATGTAAAAACAGATTTCATTAATAACATTACACACGAATTTCATACACCTTTAACGGCTATCATGGTAGCCAACAAAAATATCCAGAATGAGAAAATACTGGATAATAAAACAGCTCTGCGGTCATTGTCAGAAATCATAGAACGCCAGTCGCAGCGATTAAAACTGCTGATAGGTCAGGTACTTGATATTGCCGCTATTGATAAGTTGTCCGTACATAAAGAACCCCATAATCTGAACGTCCTTGTAAAAGATATCCTCACAGATTTCAGCATCAAGTTTTCTGCAGCCAACCTGCAACTTACTTTTGAGGAGTGTCCCTGCAACATCATTGTAGATGCTGATGGGTTCCATTTTGCCACATTGCTGCTGAATATCCTGGATAATGCAGTAAAGTATAATCTGCAAGCGGTGAAACAGATAAAGGTCAATATTACACAGGATAAAGAAAATGTACAGATCATGGTGAGTGATAACGGCATAGGGATGACAAAAGAAACCACCAGATACATATTTGACAAGTTTTACCGGCACCAGAAAGATCTCACCCAGTATTCCAAAGGATTAGGGTTGGGACTTCATTATGTAAAGCAATGCATTGATGCACATCAATGGAAATTAAAAGTAGAAAGCGAAGCAGGAAAAGGAAGTACCTTTGTGATCATTATACCTGTATAACTTATGCTTACAACCAATTTATAAGGTATGAAATACAAAATTCTACTGGTAGAAGATGAAGCCGACCTGGGTAATGTTGTTAAACAATATCTGGAACTGATGGATTTTGAGGTGGACTGGCAACAGAACGGCCGTATAGCGCTCGATGTTTTTGAGAAAACACCGGAGGCCTATCATATCCTGCTAATAGACGTAAACCTACCAGGACTGAATGGTTTTGAACTGGCAGAACAGGTAGTAAAAACAAATAATAATGTGCCCTTCCTCTTCCTCACCGCAAGAGGAGAAAAAACGGATCGTTTAAACGGATTAAAGATCGGCGCAGACGATTATGTTGTAAAACCGTTTGATGTAGATGAGCTGGTGTTGCGCATCAGGAATATTATCAAAAGAAAACAACCTGCCGTTCCCACTGAACAATCCCAGCAAAGCATCATTAGCATAGGAACCAATAAACTGTATGTAGATTCTCTGAAGCTGATTACAGAAACTGGTGAGGAGATCATCCTCACACCCCGTGAATGCGATCTTCTCATCCTCTTCTTCCATAATGTGAACCGCGTTATTAAACGCGAAGAAATTCTTAACAAGGTATGGGGCTCCAACGATTATTTCGTTGGAAGAAGTCTTGATGTATTCATCTCCAGGTTTCGCAAGTATTTTCAGCACAACTCCAATATCAGTATCAAAAATGTATATGGTATTGGATTCGTCTTTAATGTAAAATAACACTCAGTGCTCTGTTGCCCCTCCTGTAAGCTGTCTTTAACTTATACAGGCACGTAAATCCTTGCCCTGTCTGTATAGAACGGTTAAAGTTTGCTGGAAAATGTCTGGGGTTCTCAGAAATTGTTGCGCTCTTACTGCAGTTGTTGCTCACGATTGTCTCTCAGGTTTACTTTCGTTTTGTATCCGTAAACTTTGTTCACTAAAACAAATGTGATCGTAATGCCCGCAATGATAACGTAATGTAAAACGATTGACGGCATAAAATGTGGAATAATGATTTTGGATAATGTTGCTCTTAAAATTACACGATTTGCTATGAAAATATACTGCACTAAATCCAATTATGATACAAGCCAGTCAAGCGTTAACAAAAAAGAATATAGGGGATCAATTTGATAAATACAATAACCAATTAATCATGTGAAAACACATTAATAAAATTATTTATCGATAGCCAGAAAAAGTTCCTGTTAACTATTAAACATACAGAGGAGTGCCAAATCAGTGTGTTTCCCACCGCAGTCATCTTCGGAATAACTTCAATATTTAGGTATAAGTACTGCCCATGACGATAGGGACTAAATCACGGATTCGTAGTCTTTTTTTCATAACTTGAATTGTGTTCCTATTTAATAGTGGGAAATAGAATGGCTGGCTTATCCCAGTGGAGCGGGTATAAGGCAACGTGATCAAAGATTTCAGCCAGTGGTACGGCCATACCGCTGGCTTTTTTCATTCTGATGGCATACTCTGGCTGCATTGTAAACAACAGTCAGGATTTTAATAGCCTTACAAGTATAACCTATAGTAGTTTAGGAGAGTTCGGGGAGAGATAATAGTGAGTCTATATCTTGAACATACATTGGACATAGGTTGAACATAGGTTGAACAGGGTTAGATCGCATATAAGCGTTCTAACCCTGTTCAACCTATGTTCAACCTATGAAGCAAATATCAACTCTCTCCGAACTCTCTCCGAAGACACTATTAATTTGGACTGAATAGCTATATACTTTGTGAAGAGCCTGGAAAGGAGAAGAAAGCCATTACATCCAGGCAGAAACCCATATTATTTAAACTACTTCAAAAAGTAGTTGATTTATGACTAATGGGAATCGATTTTCAAAAAAAATAAGGGGCCTGATGAAAATCAGGCCCTCCCCAAATTAACCATTAAAAAAACTCATTTGAATTTTGCTTAGACCAAAAGTAAAACGAATCCTTTTCTTATTTGTTAACTATAAGTTAATGAAAATAAATTATTTGGATGGAATAACCGGATGCCTGAAAGAGGTAAAAAAGGACAAAAAAAAGGCCCCCGCAAAAAATTGCAGGGGCTTACCATTTAACCTATATTCTGTACTGTAGCATCAAAGTTATAAATATTTTTCAGTGGCTTACAAGTATTAATCTTTTTCACTCTTTTCTAACCGCTGCCCTCAAATATTTGTTGTATCTAAGACTTGCTCTTATAACAGAAGTTTAATCCACATCAGAAATATTTTCATTTTTATTCTAACTTGCTGTGGTATGAACAGGATTGACCGTCTTTCAGCCATTCTCATTCAGCTTCAGGGGAAAAAGGTGGTAAGGGCTTCCGAAATAGCCGACCGCTTTAATATCAGCCTCCGCACCGTATACAGGGATGTGAAAGCCCTGCAGGAAGCTGGTGTGCCTGTGGGCGCAGAAGCCGGAACCGGTTACTACCTGGTGGAAGGATACCATTTGCCTCCTGTGATGTTTAGCAGGGAAGAAGCCGCAGCTCTTCTAACCGGAGAAAAACTGATGACGCATTTAAGTGATCATTCCAACCGTAAACAGTTCAGTAATGCCATGCAGAAAATCAAAGCAGTGCTTCGTGGCAGTGAAAAAGATTTTCTCGAATCATTGGAAGATAATATTGCCGTTGTGAGCAGGAGAGTGCCTGTTCCCGATGAATTTCCCAATCGTTTTATGAGTGATATCCAGCACAGCCTGGGTAAACAACTGGTGTTAGAACTGGACTATTTTGCCTATCATAATGATACGCTTACTCACCGTGAAGCAGAACCTATCGGCATAATTTATATGAGCGGTAACTGGCACCTGATTGCATGGTGTAAGCTGCGTAATGGATATCGTGATTTCCGGATGGATCGCATCAAAAATCTTTCCCTTACCAATACCGCATTCGATAAATCCAAACATCTTTCGCTGAAAGAATATATGGATAAGTATTCCGAACCAGATACCCCATCCCATCTGATTAAATTAAGAGTTCCACTTGCTATCGGACGCAGAATAGGGGAGAATAAGTTTTATTATGGGTTTGTGGAAGAACTGGTAAATGGAGAACATATGGAGTTCACATTCCTCTCTCCCTGCCTAAATTGGTTTGGACGCTGGTTGTTAATGTGGGGACGGCATGTAGAAATCATCTGTCCCAAGGAATTGACCGCAGAAATGAAACTCCTTACTACAGAGTTAAAAGAACACTATATGTAAATTCCTTTTTACTGCTGACATACTGTTGTCACTACCCCGGTTTTTCTTTGTACCTATGAATAAGTATACCCGGTTATTTTATTTATTATTACTTCTGATAATCATCCATCAACTATCAATAAAACCCAGGGCTATGCAAAAGATCACCGCCATAGACAACTACTTCCTACCTGCTGCTGATCTTAATGAAAGCAGGAATTTTTACAGGGAAATACTGGGACTGGAAGTGAAATTTGATTTTACAGACAAGGGCATGCTGGCATTTAAAGTAGGTAATGATGAACCAGCTATTATCCTGAAAGACACAAAACATTTTCCGGATACAAAGCCTTCTCTGCTGCTGAAAGTAGAAAATGTAAAAGAAACTTATAAGCAATTGCGGGAACAGGGTGTGATATTCACCAAAGTACCCTATCAGATTAAAACCGGCTGGGCAGCAGAGTTAAAGGATCCTGCAGGAAACATTATTGGTATTACTGATTATAACACGGGCCAACATGAATAATACTGCATACTGATCCGTACACCACGGAGCCTGCCATGTTGCAATTAATCGACAATCTGATGAAATCTGAGGGGCTACAAAGAAATGGGAGGTATTGTGAGATTTACCTGTCCGATCCGGGGAAAACAGTGCCTGAAAAGGTGAGAACAATTCTAAGGCAACCGGTGAGGTGAGTTATTTTTCTCCCAGGCCAAGTAATTCTATAGCCTGTTGGGCTGCTATCTGGCTGGCATCTTTCTTATTGAAAGCTTTACCACTGCAGATCAGTTCCCCATCTACCACAGCACCTACAGTAAAGATGCGGCGGCCATTATCCATTTGCTCTTCCAGCAGGTCAAACTCGAGGTTTTTACCATTTTTATTTGCCCACCCATACAGCTTGTTCTTGTGGTTCATTTCCACACTTTCAAGCAGTTCCAGATCTATGTAGGGAACGAGCAAACGCTGATGAACAAACTGTTTTGTGCGATTGTATCCTTTATCCAGGTATACGGCTCCCACCAGTGCTTCAAGCGTATTGCCGAAGATCTGGCTAATTTTCAGGAAGCTGTTGTATTTATCATAAATGGTCAGCTTGCGCAGACCCATTTTGATAGCAATGTCATTCAGTTGCTGGCGGTTCACTATTTTGGAACGCATCTCTGTCAGGTATCCTTCTGTTTTGTAAGGATACTTTTTAAAGAGGTAGTCGCCAATAATGGCCCCCAGGATGGCATCACCCAAATATTCCAGGCGTTCGTTGCTTTCCAGGAATTTTTCTTTGCTTGAACGATGGCTTAGCGCCACTTCATACAATGAGAAATTGCCCGGAGCAAAGCCCAGTAAATTGTAAAGATCCTTGTAAAGGGTCTTTTTCTTGTAAACGAATCGATATAAGAATCCTGGAAGTAATTTCACACAATCAAGCAACAAATTTTTTGAAAATAACAGAGGCATTATGGCCACCAAATCCGAAGGTGTTACTTAATGCAGCGTTGATTTCTCTATGTTGTGCGACGTTAAAGGTAAAATTTAATTTGGGATCCAGCTGAGGATCGTCTGTAAAATGATTTATGGTAGGAGGAACGATACCATGGATAATAGACATAATAGCCGCAATGGATTCAATTGCTCCAGCTGCGCCTAAGAGGTGTCCGGTCATTGATTTGGTGGAACTGATGTTCATTTTATAGGCATCTTCTCCAAAAACCTGCTGTATAGCTTTTACTTCCGCAATATCTCCGAGGGGAGTGGAAGTACCGTGCACATTAATATAGTCTATTTCATGGGGTTGCAATCCGGCATCTGACAGGGCCAGCCGCATTACATTCATAGCGCCTAATCCTTCCGGATGAGGGGCTGTAATGTGATGGGCATCTGCAGTTGCACCGCCTCCGGCCAATTCAGCATAAATTTTCGCACCTCTTGCCATCGCATGTTCATAGGATTCCAATACCAGCCCACCTGCTCCTTCTCCCATTACAAAGCCATCTCTGTTAAGGTCAAAAGGACGGGAGGCTGTACGCGGGTCATCATTTCTTTCGGAGAGGGCTTTCATAGCGTTAAAACCACCTACGCAGGCATCGTTGATAACATTCTCCGAGCCGCCGGTGATCATTACATCTGCCCTGCCGTACCTGATGTAGTGCATGGCTTCTATAATGGCATTTGTAGCAGAAGCACAGGCAGACACCACTGAAAAGTTGGGTCCCCTGAAGCCATGGCGTATAGAAATATGCCCTGCAGCAATGTCCAGTATTAGCCTGGTGATCAGAAATGGACTGAAACGGGGTGTTCCGTCACTCTGACCAAATTCTTTAATCTCCTGACAAAAGTTGATCATCCCACCAATGCCGGAACCCCAGATCACCCCCACTCTGTCTACATCGACAGAATTACGGTTAATTCCAGCGTCCTGCACTGCCTGGTCAGCGGCAATAATTGCCGTCTGCGTAAAAGGGTCCATTTTACGGGCCTCTTTTTTGTCCAGAAAGTGAGTTGCATCAAAGTTCTTCAGTTCGCAAGCAAAACGTGTCTTGAACTTGGCAGCATCAAACTGTGTAATAGGTCCGGCGCCAGATACACCGCCAGCCAAACCCTTCCAGAAATCTGAAACGGAATTGCCAAGCGGTGTAAGTGCGCCTAAACCTGTAACGACTACGCGTCTCGGTTGCAGCATTAAAACAAATCTGATTAAGTAAGATTATTTTACATGTTCTTCCAGGTAGGCAACTGCCTGGCCAACAGTAGTAATAGTTTCAGCTTGTTCGTCAGGAATGGAGATGTTGAATTCTTTTTCGAATTCCATGATCAGTTCTACCGTATCCAAAGAGTCAGCGCCCAGGTCGTTGGTAAAGCTGGCTTCAGGAGTTACCTCTGCTTCGTCAACGCCCAATTTGTCAATAATGATCTTTTTAACTCTTGATGCAATGTCTGACATAATTTTAAGTGTTTTTGGTTTAAAACTTGAGTGCAAAAATATAATTTTTATTGAATTGACAAGAACGCACATGAATTTTACATCATATACTTTAGTTGTATATCACGTAAACCCATAACCACAAAGGGTTTCCATTATTATTAATAAAAGATATAGAATGTAAAAAGCGCTCGAAAACCCCATTTACAGACAATTCTTAGGCGATATTGCCATTCAACATTCAATGGAACCATCTATATACCATAAAAACACGATTAACTTTAATTAACACTTGGGCCTCCCTTCCAGCACTCTCATTTATTAAATTTGCCCGGGTTTATCTCTACAATTTAAACAAAAGCAATCATATGGCGGGCAATAAGAAGATCTTAAAAACCATTATATATCTGGCAGTAGCAGCAGCCGTCGGAATTTTTATCTATACAAGAGCTACAAAATCAAATGACACGCCTATTGCCGGGAAGTCCCAAAGCCGTAATGGTAACGGAAAAAACCTGCTGGTAGATGCCTATATTGTAAAACCCAGTTCCCTTAACGAGACTATTGAAGCCAGTGGTACCCTCCAAAGCAATGAAGAAGTACAGGTACAGCCAGAAATCACCGGCAGGGTGGTAGGCCTCTACTTTAAAGAAGGAACCAACGTTTCCAAAGGAACACTCCTTGTAAAACTATATGATGAAGACCTGAAAGCCCAGTTACAAAAACTGGAATTGCAGCAGCAATTGTCTAAAACAACCCTGGAACGCCAGGAGAACCTACTGAAGATCAACGGTATAAGCCGGCAGGATGTAGATGTAACCCGCAATCAGGTAAGCGCATACGGGGCAGATATGGACTATACACGCACTCAGCTACAGAAAACAGAACTTCGTGCCCCCTTCAGCGGCAGATTAGGATTACGTAACATAAGTCTGGGTGCCATCGTATCTTCTATAACTATTATTACTACACTACAGCAGATTGATCCGCTTAAGATAGACTTCTCCGTTCCTGAAAAATACCGTACTGCCATCAAACAGGGCGATGTGGTGGATTTTAAAGTGGCTGGAGACCTGCATACCTATAAAGGGAATATATATGCACTTGATCCTAAGATAGACCTGACGACCCGCACAATCAAGATAAGGGCTATTGTTCCAAATGCCGGACAACTTCTTCCCGGTGCTTTCGCTAAAGTGCTCATCTCTCTGAAAAATATGCCCGATGCTATTATGGTCCCAACACAGGCCGTCATACCAGGCACCCGCGATAAAAGAGTAGCCATTGCTGACAGCGGTAAAGCAAAGTTCATAGTAGTGGAAACAGGTATCCGGAATGCAGACAATGTACAAATCACCAGCGGGCTTCGTGTAGGTGATACTGTAATTACAAGTGGCATAATGCAACTGAAACCGGGCGTAACATTAAAATATAATAAGGTACAATAATGAGCTTACCCTCTCTATCACTCAAACGCCCCGTATTCGCCATCGTTATGAATATCATCATCGTGATATTCGGCGTAGTGGGATTCAACTTCCTGGGGGTAAGGGATTTTCCCGCCATAGACCCACCTATAATAAATGTACGTACCTCCTATGCCGGTGCTAACTCCGATATCATCGAAACACAGATCACGGAACCACTGGAAAAATCTATTAACGGTATTGCAGGTATTAAAAATATTTCTTCCAGCAGCAGCCAGGGATCCAGCAATATTACTGTTGAGTTTGAACTGGGCATCGACCTGGAAGCGGCTGCAAATGATGTTCGCGATAAAGTTTCCCAGGCACTGCGCAGCTTGCCGCCAGACATAGATGCCGCTCCTGTGGTCTCTAAAGAAGATGCTAATTCTGATTACATTCTCTCTATGACCGTACAGAGCAACGTACGCAACCAGCTGGAAATAACAGAATATGCTAATAATGTGCTGCTGGAAAGACTGCAAACCATCCCCGGCGTTAGTTCCATCCGCATCCTGGGAGAGAAAAAATATGCTATGCGACTCTGGATGGACCCGGCAAGGCTCTCTGCCTATAGCCTCACTCCTACAGATGTACAAACGGCACTGAGCAAGGAAAACGTGGAATTACCCTCAGGTAAAATTGCAGGAAATGCAACTGAACTGACAGTACGTACTTTTGGTCGCTTAAATACAGAAGAGGATTTTGATAACCTTATTATTAAGAATGTAAATGGTAATATAATCCACTTCCGGGATGTGGGTCAAGCCATACTGGGACCAGAAAATGAAGAAACCATCCTGAAAGAATCCGGGGTTCCCATGGTGGCACTTGCCCTCTCACCTCAGCCAGGCTCTAACTATGTGGCTATTGCGGATGAGTTCTATAAACGCTATGAACTACTCAAAAAAGATCTGCCTAAAGATCTGACCACAAATATCGCAATCGATAATACCAGGTTCATACGGAAATCAATTGAAGAAGTAGAAGAGACTCTTGTAGTAGCACTGGTACTGGTAATTCTGATTATCTATCTGTTCTTCCGCGACTGGCTCATGGCCTTCCGTCCACTGGTAGATATTCCCGTATCCCTGATCGCAGCCTTCTTTATTATGTATGTTTGCGGATTTACCATTAATATCCTGACCCTATTGGCTATAGTATTGGCCACGGGACTGGTAGTTGATGATGGTATTGTGGTAACTGAGAATATCTATAAAAAAATTGAGGCTGGAATGCCAAGGATGCAGGCTGCCAAAGAAGGCTCCGAAGAGATCTTCTTTGCTGTGATCGCGACTTCCATTACACTGGCTTTCGTATTTCTTCCCATTGTATTCCTCCAGGGATTTGTGGGGCGGCTGTTCCGGGAATTCGGGATCGTAGTGGCTGGTGCCGTACTCATCTCTGCTTTTGTGTCCTTAACCTTAACGCCTGTCCTGAATGTGAAGCTGGGTCGTAAAACACACAAGCATTCCTGGTTCTACGAAAAAACAGAACCCTTCTTTACCGGTATGGAATCCGGATATCAGCGGGCTCTGGAATCATTTATGAAGATTCGCTGGATGGCAAAGCTTATTATAGCCAGCTGTCTTGCTCTCATATACCTCGTATTCAATACTCTGCAGTCAGAACTGGCTCCGATAGAAGACCGCAGCCAGTTCCGCCTCTCTATCAGCGCGCCGGAAGGAACGTCCTATGATTATATGGAACGTTATATGGATGGGCTGACACAGTTCATGATAGATTCCATTCCTGAAAAGAAGATCCTGATCACCGTAACTGCTCCCGGCTTCGGCAGCACGGCAGTAAACAGCGGATTTGCCAATGTGGTACTTACAGAACCACATGACCGTGCCCGATCCCAGAAAGAAATAGTGAACCTGGTGAACCGGAATATGTTCCGCTTTCCGGAAGGTAAAGTATTTGCTATAGAGCAACAGACTGTGCAGGTAGGCCGCCGTAGCGGACTGCCAGTATCATTTGTACTACAACATATCAATTTCGATAGCCTTTCAGCGGTACTTCCTCAATTCCTTGATGAAGCCAACAGTGATCCTACTTTTGCAGGAGTCGATGTAGATCTGAAATTCAATAAACCTGAATTACGCCTCCAGATCAATCGCGCCAAGGCCAGTGAACTTGGAGTATCCGTTGATGATATTTCGCAAACCCTCCAGCTGGCACTCAGTAATCTCCGGTATGGTTACTTTATAAGAAATGGTAAACAGTACCAGGTAATGGGACAAGTATTCCGGGGTAACCGTGATGCTCCAGCAGACCTGCAGAATATTTATGTACGTAACAGTCGTGGTGAAGCCATCCAACTGGATAACGTGGTAACGATAGAAGAAGAAACCAGTCCTCCTATCATTTACCACTTTAACCGGTATAAATCGGCGACGATCTCTGCCAGCCTTGCTCCGGGAAAAACAATTGGAGACGGTATCAGCGCGATGTATCGCATTTATGATAAACTTCAGAAGAAAGGCGTACTCAATGATTCATATGTTGCAGCACTATCCGGCTCTTCCCGCGATTATGCGGAGAGCGGCTCCAATACAATGTTTGCACTGGTGCTCGCACTTGTACTCATTTATCTTGTACTGGCGGCTCAGTTTGAAAGCTGGGTGGATCCATTCATCATTATGCTCACAGTACCACTGGCCTTCGCAGGTGCATTGTTCTCCCTCTGGCTATTTAACCAGACCTGGAACATTTTTTCACAGATAGGAGTAATCATGTTGATAGGACTGGTAACAAAGAATGGGATCCTGATTGTAGAATTCGCCAATCATAAACGTGATGAGGGTGCAAACAAAGCTACTGCCGCGATACAGGCATCAGCCATGCGTTTGCGTCCTATCCTGATGACCAGTCTGGCTATGGCCCTGGGTGCATTGCCCATTGCCTTATCGCTTGGAGCAGCAGCAACGAGCCGTATTCCATTAGGGATTGTAATTGTGGGAGGAATTGTATTCTCTCTTATCCTTACCTTATTTGTAATACCGGCTATGTATACTTACCTGTCGAGAAGAAAACAGGGTGGACAACAGAAATCTGAAGAAGAAGTACATGCATAATTTCAGTAACTACATGAAACGTACACTCATATATTTCTTTTTACTGTGTTGCTGTACAACACAGGCACAAAAAATACTCACGCTGGAACAGGCGATAGATCTGGCGTTGAAGAATAATTATGATATCCGCCTGGCACAGAATGATGCTGCTATTACGGCTAACGACTACGCTTACGCGAACTTTGCGTTTGTGCCGCGCGTGAATGGTACAGCCTCTAACACCTGGAACCGCACACAAACAAAACAGGAATTTCTCAACGGTTCCCAACGAGATACCAGCGGTATCAAAAGCCGTAACTTCACCGCTAACGTGAACCTTGCCTGGACACTGTTTGATGGGCTTAAAATGTTTGCTACCAAACAAAAACTGGAAGCGATGCGCAACCTGGGTGAGCTGGCAGTAAAAGATCAACTGGTAAATACCGTAGCTAATATCATAGCTGGCTATTATAACATTGTACAGCAAAAGCAACAGCTACGCAATGTTTCAGAGCAGATGTCCATTTCGGAAGAAAGAGTGAAACTCTCTGATGCCAAATTCCAAACAGGGCTGGGGCCTAAAACAGACTGGCTGCAATCCAAAGTAGATCTAAATGCACAAAAGGCAACCTACCTGCGCCAACAAACATTAATAGAGCAAAGCAAATCTATACTAAATCAATTAATGTCTGTGGAAGCGGGTAACACCGGCTATGATGTACAGGATACGATTCCGCTGAATATGGAGCTGGCTTATGGTAAGCTGCGGCAGGAAATTATGCAGAAAAATACCGGCCTCCTGGTAGCACAGCAGAACCTGACCGTATCGCAGTTACAACTGAAAGAAAGCAAGGGCGATTATTTCCCGGTTATCAATTTTAATTCTGCTTACAATTACTCCCGTGTTAATTCCAACGCAGCAACGAATTCCTTTAGTCCCGTTTATAACCAGAATGGAGTGCTTAGTTATGGTTTCTCTGCTACCGTTCCCATTTTTAACGGACTAAATGTAAGGCGGCAGGTAAAAGATGCACGGCTGAACGTAGATTATCAACAGCTGATGCTGGATAATACGCGAACTAAAGTAGACTTATCATTGAGCACCGCCTTTAAAGATTATGAGTATTATAAAACGGCTGTAACACTGGAAGAAGAAAATATGGTGCTGGCCCGTGAAAATGTGATGGTGGCATTGGAGCGGTTCAAACAGGGTGTATCTACTTCTATTGAACTGAGAGAGGCACAGCAAAGTCTGGAAGATGGGTTTAACCGGCTGATCAATGCCAGGTATAATATCAAACTGGCCGAAACACAGTTGTTACGATTAAATGGAATGCTCATCAATTAAAAAGAAATAGAATAAATGAAGGGTCTGAGAGTTGTTTAAACGACTGCATATCTTCATCAGTAGTAGCCAAATAAAAAAGCCTGTATTGTACTTACAGGCTTTTTTATTATCCAATTAAATAGTCTTTCGGACTATCCATATGTTAGTTTTCTTCTTCTTTCTTCGCAGGCATTGTCTTTTCCAGTTTGTATTGTTCAAAGCTTTGTTTGATATATAACATGAGGTCGTATTCCGTCGCATCCATTATAAACTGGTATCCGGGACGATAACGATGCATAAATGTATCAAGGTCGTTCCCGTTTAATTTGGTCATACGTTCCACCAGTTCAGGATTATAGCGATGATCGATGAATTTTTCCTTTTCCCAATATACCAGTTGCTCCTGGAAATGCTCTTTGCGCTTACGTGCCTTGCTGGGTACGAGATAAGTCAATGCTGTAATAGGATTGGATGGAAGCGTTTTCAGCACATCCAATGCCCCCGGTTTGTGATAATTAAAATACTTCCTGTATTCATCACGTACGGACATGGAATCCTGATGATAATCTTTTGCCCGTATATTCACCTGCTGTAAACCAAATACTCTTCTGGACAAGTATACGTTAATGAACATGGAAGTTGCAGGCACTGGTAAAATCTTCCCGTAATAGCTAAGCATGGAAAATTCAAGGGAATCTCCAGGCATCGCATCTATAGAAAAACGACCACTTTCATTTGTTATCGTACCGCTTCGCGTACTTTTATTGATAATTGTTACTCCCGGAAGGCCTGTTCTATTATCCCCATCTGCCACCATACCAGATACTTTCACCTGCGCATGTACATGCTGCAGACAGAAAAACAGGTAAAAACATAATGCTCCGATGCTTCCGGAAAGTCTTTTGATTCGTCTAGGCATCGCCCAAATTTAGTTTTCCCAGCGCAAATAAAACGTTAAAAATTGTCCACAATCAATATCCCGTATACTATACAGCTCCTATATACACTTTGAAAAAGGCTATAGGCGTTGGACTATATTCCTATCTTTAACACTTATTTCAAACACTATGCCTCATAAGATCATTTTTGCAACCCAGCGTTATCAGTACCTGAAAAACAAGGTATTAGCTCTGGCTCCACAATGGGAAAAAGGAATAATAGATATACGGGACTTCCCGGATGGAGAGCATTATCATTGCATACAAAGTAATGTTGCCGATAAAGAAGTAATATTAATAGGAGGCACCATCGACGATAAAGAAACCCTGGAACTCTTTGATATAGCACATGGTTGTATCCAGCAGGGAGCCATATCCCTTAGCATCGTAATTCCTTTTTTCGGGTATTCCACTATGGAGCGGGCTGTAAAAGAAGGAGAGATCGTTAAGGCCAAAACAAGGGCATTGCTGTTCTCTGCACTTCCCAAAACGGATTCAGGCAATAGAATCATGTTGATAGACCTGCATGTGGATGGTATCACTTATTATTTTGAAGGCGGAATCCGGCCGGTACACCTTTATGCTAAGGATCTGGTAAAGGAAGCTGCACTTGAGCTGGCCAATGGCCGTTCTTTTGTTCTGGCCAGTACAGATGCCGGCCGTGCTAAATGGGTAGAATCGCTGGCTAATGATCTGCATGTACCCGCTGCATTTGTATTCAAAAGACGAATTTCCGGAGATGAAACCCATATTACAGCCATCAGCGCCGATGTCAAAGACAAACCCGTAATTATTTACGACGATATGATTCGTACAGGTGGTTCACTTATTCATGCTGCCCAAGCCTACATTGATGCCGGGGCAAGTGAGATCTCTGTTATCACTACTCATGGCATTTTTGCAGGTAACGGTTTCAACAAAATAAAGAACTGCGGCATCATTAAGAAAGTGATTTGTACAGATACTCATCCTAATGCACTTGCCATTAATGATAGTTTGTTGGAGGTAAAGTCAGTAGATAAGATTATCGTTAACTGTTTCTCCTAATTACTTAATAGACATTGTATTATTAATATTACCTGAGGTTCCCTTGGCAAGATGTTTGATATACAGCGCCAAAGGAACATTAGAGTGTCAGGTACTACGTCAACTGAAAATTAATGTTAAAATTTCGTGTCATTGAACATGGAAGCAATGCTTACCATGAAATGGTATCCCTGCGGGATATTGTATTAAGAAAGCCACTGGGACTAAGTTTCACGGCGGACTATCTGCAAAAGGAGATCAATGATCAGCTCATTGGATGTTATAAAGAAGAATCATTAGTGGCCTGTTGTATCCTTACGCGACTGGATGATAGTACTGTACAATTACGGCAAATGGCTGTGGATAATACTCAACAGGGACAAGGTATTGGCCGCCAACTTATACTCTTTGCTGAGCAACAGTCAAAAAATAAGGGATATACACGATTAATGATGCATGCCAGAAAAGTAGCAAAAGGCTTTTATGAGAAATTGGGATACAGCGCACAAGGACCTGAATTTGAAGAAGTTGGAATCCCCCATAATGAAATGAGTAAAGAATTATAAGGAAGGATAAATAAAAAATTGCCCTCCTTTCTCATTGTACAGGCCATTTCGATTGTATTATAAATAGACCTAGATATCATACGATAAGACGGACACGGAAACCCGTCTAAAAAAATTTGTAACCAAATCTTCCAACAAAAAATGAGAAGCCATGTACTTAACTGGTTGTGGCTGTGCTGTGCCTTTTTCTATAGTATTAGCCCATTAAAGGCCAGCGCAAGCGTTAACCAGCCCCTGTTCAATGTAATTGTTGATGGAACAGCATGTCACTTTACATACTTTCAGCAGAAAGATACTACTGTAAAGCCAACAGCATCTCCTGTTGTGATTACACCTTCATCAGGTAAGCAAACAAAAGATACTACTAAACCTGGTACAACAGCTCCCGTAGTGATCACTCCCTCTGGGAATAAGGACACTACAGGTAAAAACAAACCAGACTCTGCAACCCGCCAGGATAGTACAAAACCCGCTACAGCAGGGAAAGATACTACTACAAAACCGGCTAATGATACTGCACTCATTGTACCTGCCGATGCTAATACTATTAAGAAAGAGATCGGGCAGTTCACTGTAAAAGGAATCGTGAAAGAGGCTGCCGGAACACCCATTCCGGGAGCAAAAATAATGAACACCAGTACCAAAGAAGCAGTAGCAGCCAATGTGGATGGTACATTCATGTTGAAAGCATCCTCAAAAGATACGATCAAAATATCCGCTCCTTCTTTTGGAGAACAGTCAATTCCCATCACATCACGGGACTCTCTGAAAATTACACTCACTGCCGCATCTGCAGGTAAAAAACAACTGCAGGAAGTAGTAGTAACTGCATTGGGTATCCAGAAGAATCCGCGTTCCGTTGGATATGCAGTAGAAGAAGTGGGTGGCAATGCTGTGCAGGAAGCCAAAGAAGTAAACTTCGTCAATGCGCTTTCAGGTAAAGTACCAGGCCTGCAGATAAATACCAATACAGGTTCTATGGGTGGCTCTACCAAGATAAGTATCCGTGGACCCAAATCTATATTAGGCGATAACAATGCCTTTATAGTGGTAGATGGTACTCCTATTGTAAATAATAATACCAATGCTGCCGGTCAACAGAATGGTGGCGGTGGTTATGATTATGGTTCCTCTCTGCAGGATATTAACGCTGAAGATATTGAAAACATTTCCGTATTGAAAGGCGCTGCTGCTACTGCCTTATATGGTAGTCGCGGTGCAAATGGTGTACTGCTGATCACTACTAAAAAACGTCCGGATGCTCCTGGTGGTATAGGCGTTACTTATAGTATCAATGCGCAGGTAGACCAGGTGTCTGTATTACCTAAATATCAGAACGAATATGGCGGGGGTACCGGTGGAAAATTCGATACACTCTATTATAATCAGCACCCTGAAGGTTTCATCGACGAAGCACATGCTACTTACGACGACAACAACGGTAAGGGCCGCTACGATCTCCTGGTAAAATATTCAGATGATGCTTCCTGGGGACCAAAATTATCAGGACAACTGGTACGGCCCTACTGGTCATGGGATAAAGATAAAGGCAATCCTTACTTCGGACAAACAGATCCATGGGTGGCGCATCCCAATAATGTGAAAGATTTCTACAGATCGGGGTTCACACTCACCAACAATATTGCAATAGCAGGAAATGATGATAAAGGGTCCTTCCGTTTGTCTTACGGAAATATGAATCAGAAATTCATACTGCCAGGCGCTCACCTGACACGTAATAATATTGCCTTCAGTGGTAACTACGAAGTAGCAAAAGGATTAACAGGAACAGCATCCATAAATTATAGTATGCTGGACGCAAAAGGCAGGCCGGGAACCGGTTTCACAGGACCGAACCCAACGCTGCAGTTCACCATGTATGGTCAGCGGCAACTGGATAATGAAATGGAAAAACGTTATCAGTATGCAGACGGATCACAGATCTCATGGAACAGAAAATCATGGAGTGATCCCACACCAGCGTCCAGCAATGGGCCATATTGGAACCGCTACAAGGATTATGAATCAGATAGCCGTAACCGGTTGTACGGAAATGCAGGGCTGGACTATGAAGCAACCAAATGGTTAAGTTTCAGCGGCAGGGTATTTATGGATGATTATAATACACTGGAAGAAGAAAGAACAGCTAAAGATTACTTTGTAGGTTCTTATACCAAACGTGTTCGTACTTCCCGGGAAATGAACTACCAGTTAACGGCTAATATAAAAGCAGATATTTCCAGTGACCTGAAATTTAATGCAGTAGTGGGTGGTAATGTCATGCACCGTAAATGGACTACCACAGGAGGCAGTACTGTAGGAGGACTGATCATACCAGGTGTATATAATCTGAACAACTCTGTAACAACAGCATTACCAATAGATGAATTTTTCGAGAAGCAAATCAATTCAACTTTTGCTACTGCTTCATTCGGATATAAAAACCTATTGTTCCTGGATCTGACCGGGCGTGCTGATTGGAGTTCCAGCCTAATAAGTACAAACAATCCTTACATATACCCATCAGCATCTTCAGCCTTTGTATTTTCAGACTTGTTGAAAAACTGGAAATGGCTCAGCTTTGGTAAGGTACGTGCAAGTGTATCTATGGTGGGTAATGATACAGATCCTTACCAGATCTATGATACTTATGATTTTATACCTCCTTTTGGCAGTAATCCTGTAACACAATTATCTTCTACTAAATACAATAAAACACTCAAGCCTGAACGTAGCCGGGAATATGAAACCGGGATACAGGTTAAATTTCTTGACAATCGTATTGGTGTAGATTTTACATACTATGATCGTGTCACAAAAGATCAGATCATTCCTCTACCCGTTTCTTCAGCTACTGGTTTTATAAATACAATCGTAAATGGGGGTAGTGTACAAAACCATGGTATAGAAGTAGGTGTTGACCTGAATCCTATCCGCCTGAAAAATAGCTTCCGCTGGGATATCAGGGCTAACATTGCACGTAACAGGAACAAACTGCTGAACCTTGATATTGATCAGTATAATACATCTCTTCCTGTATTATTGATCGGAACAGACCGCCGTACACAAAAAGTATCTGTTGCAGCCTATGTAGGCAAGCCTTTAGGTACTTTGCTCGGAACGGATTATGTGTATAATGCTAAAGGAGAAAGAATTGTAGGGGATGATGGCATTTATAAGATCACGTCAACTCCAATACCTATCGGTAATGCCTATCCTGATTATACCGGAGGAGTAACGAACACCTTTACATTCAAAGGTATTTATCTGGCAGCATTAGTAGATTTTCAGCATGGTGGTGATTTCTTTTCATACACTAATATGTATGGTAAAGGTTCTGGCTTGCTGGATATTACCGCTGCCAATGGTGTACGTGAAACAGGAATTATTGCCAAGGGTGTTAAGGAAGATGGTACACCCAACCAAACAGTATTGGATGCAGCTACCTATTTTCAGAATAATGAAGGTAAACTGTTAAGCAGGGCTAACCTGTATGATGCCAGTTATGTATATCTGCGGGAAGTGAAACTCGGTTATAACTTGCCTGAAGCATGGTATAAAAAAGTACATGCACAGAATGCCCGTCTTTCTTTATACGGACGTAATCTGTGGCTCATCAAATCAAATGCACCCAATGTGGATCCATCCAATATTCTTAATTCTGCTTCGAATGTACAGGGTATAGAGGGTGGAGCATTACCATCAGTAAGGTCATATGGTGTTAACCTGAACATTTCATTTTAAAATTTACGAAGATGCTTAATCGAATGCTAAAATATAGTTGTCTCATTTTATTATCCGGTCTCATTTTAGCTGCCTGTAATAAACTGGATGATATCAATCACAACCCGACAAAACCAACAACATCAGATCCTACTTTCCTGCTTACTGGTGCAGAAAAAAGTGCGATGGATATTTTATACAGCACATTGCAGAATGGTTATATCGCGATGCATTATGCACAGTACTGGTCTGGTAATTCAAGAGTGGCCGACAGTCAGTATGCAATAGACGAAGGGAATAACAGTGCTTTCTGGACCGCCTTGTATAAATCATTATATAATCTGAATCAGATCATTCAGCTGAATAATGAAAAAGGGACCAACCCTGCTGCTGTTAATCAGAACGCCATTGCAACAATCCTTAAAGCATGGTTATTTCAGGTGCTGACAGATACTTATGTGAATGTGCCTTATACAGATGCATTTAAATTAAGTACGAATATTACCCCGAAATATGATGATGCAAAAAGCATTTACAGTTCACTGGCAGATACACTGCAGGCACAGATAAATGTACTGGATGAATCACAACCAACTTTTGATGAAGGAGATATTATTTATGGTGGAGATGTGGCTTCATGGAAAACACTGGCACATTCATTACTACTACGTTTAGCCATCCGTATGGCGGATGCTGATCCTGCAAAAGCAAAAAGCCTAATAGAGGCAAATTACCAGGCTGCAATGACCAGCAATACTAATAATGCGCAGTTTATATATCCAGGTGTTGCTCCTAACTTGTTCCCTATGGATGAAAGTGAAAGGTCTATCATTGACTTCTTTGTAAGCAGCACACTCGTAGATTATATGAAAAGCGTGAATGATCCCCGGTTACCGATATATGCACGCCCTACAAAGAATAATCCTGCAAATTTTGTGGGCTTGCGTTATGGAACTACCGCAAATGATCCATCCAGAACGTCATTAACAGCGGACGATCTTTCTTTTCCTGGTACTAAGATTTATTCTTCCGCAATGCCTGCTATCTTAATGACTTATCCTGAAGTAGAATTCATCCTGGCAGAAGCAGCTGCCCGTGGCTATGCTGTAGGTGATGCTGCTACTCATTATACAAATGGTATCAAAGCATCTATGGATTACTGGAAAATTACTACAGGTGTTGATGCGTACATTGCTACCGTTCCATACAACACTGCTGACTGGAAAAATGTAATCGGTACACAGAAATGGCTGGCATTATATCCTCAGGGATTCCAGGCATGGTTTGAACGTATCAGGCTCGATTTCAAAAAACCAGGTGGTGATTCATTATTCCTGGCTCCTTACAATGGCTCACTGGATGCAAATGTATCTTTTGTACCTTATCGCCTTACTTACCCTACAGGGGAACAAACGCAGAATAAGGCCAGCTATGATGCTGCGGCAGCGGCAATCGGCGGAGATACCAAAGGCACTAAAAACTGGTGGTTGAAATTCTGATTTTTCTCCATATCCATATACAATGGTCAACAATCAATCGTACATCCCGGATCAAGGTCCGGGATTTTTTTGTCCTGCAACTATCCAGACATTTTCTATTTTTACCGCTCAATTGGAATTACATGAGAAAGAAAATCAGCTTGTTGGCGATCTGCCTGCTTTGGAGTATAACACAATTATCTGCACAAAAATTAAATCAAGCCTATCAACATTGGTACACCTATTTCGGTACTGCGCAACTAAATAAACACTGGTCTGTCCCATTTGATTTCCAGGCAAGAATCCGGAATGGTATAAGTGATAAAGGACAGATTCTTAGCCGGGCAGGGCTGCAATATATGCCTGGTCAGAAAGCAGGATATCTGTTAGGTTATGCATACGTTACTACTTATAGCGATGGAGCTGCTGCATGGTTTCCCGAACACCGTATTTACGAACAGTTCATTTATAAACATACTGCACCAAAATTCTCTATGACTCATCGCATAAGATTTGAACAACGGTGGGTAGGACAAAAAACAGCGGTGCACACTGATGTTCAGAGCTGGAAATATGGTCATCGTCTGCGTTATTTTAATCGCACACAGTTTCCTATCTATAAGGAACAAAAGGCCACACCCTTTTACCTGGCATTACAGAACGAGTTGTTCATGAATATGTGGAACAATAAGATCAATGATAAATTTATAGACCAGAACCGTTTCCTGGTAACGCCGGGTTATGCAATACAACCCAATCTCAAAGTGGAAGCCGGTTATATGAATCAGTTTATACAACCTGCTACAGGTGATAAAACCATGAATCATATTTTACATCTGGCAGTGATCCAGAATTTCTCTTTGTAGGAGGATTTTAGCAGGGTTATGTCAAAATTTTATTCTTTGCTAACCTGCTGAATTCCTTTTGTGCAGCTTCTGATTCGAAGGCACTTGTGGGTATCAGGAAGAAATTCTTTTTGCCACGATAGAGGAAGAAGAAGTTTTTAGTTTCTATTATCTGGGTGAAGGTACTCCAGGATAGTTCACGTTGAAATTCGCTTGTACGGGTGGAGATAACAATCCCATCTTCAGAATAGCGAAGATGAATATTATCTTTAAAGGTAGCGGCTTTATTATAAATGGAAACGGGAAGCAGGTACCAGAAGACGAGAGAGATAAGTATGATCATGGCAGCTATGCCCACCAGTGCTCCAATAGTAACTATGCGGAAGGCATATCCCCCTAGTGTAACTGCCAGTAAAATGAACAAGGTATTGCGGAAAACTTTTATTTCTCCACGCTGCATGAAATGATAGCGCAATGCATTCAATACATCCTCCTTATTATAACTAAACTCCAAATGCATTATGGCAAGACAACTGATTTTATTTATTAACGGGAAGAGTCATCTGACTTTCCATATCATCCCTGGTGCTTACAGGGGCATATTTTTTACGGTTGGCAACAGGTTGTTTTTTAGGAGTACTACTGTTAATGCCATCAGTGAGATCATCCTCACTTAATCCTGGAAAATTATTCTTTACGAACTGGAAATACTGTTGTAAGGTTTTAGCATCCACTTTAAAAGGAAAAGCAAGTTCTTTTCCAGTTGTTTTCAATGTTTCGCTGTTATTAACGCGGGATTCATTCTGCAGGTACCATTTGTACAGATCTAAAACCCCTTTTTTTAATTCTTCTTCGTACATCTTGTCGCCGTCCTGATCTTTGGGCAACATCCACACATATTCCTCTACCCGACTGGGGCGTACACTTTTATTTGCAACCTTATCAGAACTATCGCAGTTTGCGGTTTTGCAGCTATTAGGTTTCTCTCCTTCTTTTTCCTTTAGCTTATCTTTTCCTTCCTCTTTATTCAACTTTCCGCTGGCGGCGCTTGCTGATGCGGCTGTGGCAATAACTACCAACAACAGAAACAACAGCTTTTTAATCATATGTTAAATTTGTAAGTCTAAAAATACAAAATCAAAATTATAATACCCAATCTAAATTGTTTTAAAGAATAGCCTCTAAATGGTATTAAAACAGCAGCGGGAAGCCTAAAAGAACAAAAGCAATGGTTTACCCATTGCTTTCGAGAGTCATTTTACATTGCATGATGATTCACGCCTGTAGGAAATATTTGGTTTTTCATAGGACAGTAACCATAATAAAATTAATACAATAACAAATATAATAAAAATTTATAGTAATATAGATGTTAACATATATGTCAGGAATACTTCAATTTATTAGATCAAATGATAAAAAGATACAATAAACTGATAGTATTTTGAATGTTGCAACATGTAATAAGAGAGGAATCATGGAATTTATCAGCCAACTAATGCCAGTAATAAATAACAATGCGTACATTATGCTAAAACAAATGAATTCTGAAATAAGAAGGGGGAAATATTAAAAATGATGTTGGGAAATGGATTGAGGGGAAAAAAGTAAGGGCACCTGGAAAGGCGCCCTCAATTTGTTACTATCCTATGAAAACCCTATTTGAATACAAATGTAAGGGCAGGTTATTTTTCTTTGAAATTTTAAGGGCTCAATAACAAATCATTAACAAAGAGCTCGTTAGAAGAACGGGTCAAACGCAGTACTGTAGCGGATCTACGAAGACGGCTCAATTTTGCTAAATTTGTTAATTTAGCGGAAATCCGTGCTGTTACGGCAGTTCACGCGTTATTTAACAAACTTGTAACAAGGTTTTAGATGGCAATAACTGCTATCGGCGGCCTCATCCCTTAATATTTTCTATTGTTTAGCTGAACAAAAAAATATATTTTTATTGCATATGAACCCGAGTAACCTTTCACCAACTTATCCGTTAAGCTATGGAGAATGGTCCAATGCTTGCAATTTATAACCATAAGATCCTTGCTGGGTGGGCTTTTTTTTCGAATAAAAAATGTATCACATACATATTTATCTAACAGTGTGACTTATTACCGAAAAATTTATACATTTGCGACAACCGGAACAATGCTATTTAATGCTCAATAAAATCTATAATTCCTTCATCGAAAAGAAAGCAAAAGGTGTTAAATCTTTCGCAGTTCTAATTGATCCGGACAAGGTAACACCTGCTGGAATAGCTGATCTTGCCGCAAAATGCACCGCAGCAAAGGTTGACTACATCTTCCTTGGCGGTAGTCTTGTGATCACCCACCATTTGGACGAATGTGTACAGCAACTTAAAAGTCACTGTAACATTCCCATAGTGTTGTTTCCCGGAAGTCCCTCCCAGGTTTCCAGATATGCAGATGCTTTGTTATACCTGTCCGTAATATCTGGTCGTAATCCTGAATTGCTTATTGGTCAGCACGTATTATCGGCTCCTGCAGTTAAGAAAAGCGGACTGGAAGTGATTTCTACCGGTTATATGGTCATTGATGGCGGTGCTCCTACTACCGTGTCTTATATCAGTAACACCACACCTATTCCTGCAGATAAGGACGATATTGCCATGTGTACAGCCATAGCTGGTGAAATGCTGGGCATGAAAATAGTCTATATGGATGCCGGAAGCGGCGCCCGTAAAGCAATTACTGAAAGCATGATTGCCCGTGTGGCCAGCCAGGTGAGCGCTCCCATTATCGTTGGTGGAGGTATCCGGGATGCAGAAAAGGCTTATCTGAACTGTAAAGCAGGTGCTGATATCATCGTGGTAGGTAATGCTATCGAGAAAGATGCTTCCCTTATTAAAGAAATTGCTGATGCCGTGCATTCTGCACCGGTATTTAAATAATCAGGCACTGGCTTTATAAGGCCAGATCCCCTAAAAAGTAAAAAGATGGCTTGCTCTCGCAGGCCATCTTTTTTTATAATGATAACTTTTAGTACTGTTAACAGATCATTTACCCTGTAGTTTTCCTATAGCTGCCCGGCTTTAACCGTTACTTTATTCGCTTTCCGGATACTATTAAAGGCTCATCATTTCTTTAAACTTCACTGCCTGCCGGCGGCTCACCTCAATTTTCTCTCCGCCACGCATTTCCAGTAACAGCCCCCCGTTAAAATAAGTATCAATCTTCTCTATCATCCGGAGGTTTACTATATGTTTACGGTTAGCTCTGAAAAAGGTCCGCTCATCCAAACGCTCTTCCAGTGCATTTAAAGATTTCAGAATCAATGGCTTATTCCCTTCAAAATATACCCTTGCATAGTTGCCTACACTTTCAAATAACCGGATTTCCTGCAATTTCACAAACCAGCAGCGATCCCCATCCTTCACAAATACCTGGTCATTTTCAGACAGGATAGTACGGATGGCTCCAGCCTCAGCTTGCCTTTCCTTTTCTTCCAGTTGATGTAATTTATGGATCGCATCAGCAAGCCGTTTAGGCTCAATTGGTTTTAACAGGTAATCCAGTGCATTATATTCAAATGCTTTTAAGGCATGTTCATCGTAAGCAGTGGTAAAGATCACCTGGGGTGCCTTTTCCAATTCTGCCAGCAGGTCAAACCCTGTTTTGTCAGGCATCTGTATATCAAGGAAAAGCAGGTCAGGATGCAACGTTTCTATCTTATCCAGTCCATCTTTGGCATTTACGGCCTCTCCTACCACCACTATTTCCGGGTGATCTGCCAGTAATTTCTTCAATTCACTTCTGGCCAGGCGTTCATCATCAATGATTAAAGCTTTTTTCATGAGCAACTATTGTGGTTGATGACCTTATTTAAAATAACGGCATGAGAACTTTCGCTTCTACCGTTTCATCGTTTTTGTTATGAATATCGAAGGAGGCCCGGTTTCCATATAGCAGACTTAACCTTTGTCTGGTACTTTGCAGACCAAAACCGTGCCCGGCCCCATCCTCTCTTATTTGTCCCGTATTTTCAACTGTAATTTCATGCTGCATATTGTTTACATGCGATCTTATGATGACTGTTCCTCCTGTTATCACCCGTGAAATCCCATGTTTAATGGCATTTTCTACCAATGTCTGCAACATCATTGGGGGAATTGGCAATACCAGCGTTTCCTGGTCAATATCATATCTTACCTGTAATCTTTCCTCAAAGCGGATAGTTTCTAATGCAAGGTAATCCTTTACTATATTCAACTCATTTTCCAGGTTCACAGTTTCTGCTTTGTCAACCTGCATAGAGCTGCGCAGAATATTGGAAAGCTCTGTGATAGCCGTTCTTGCTCTTTTAGGGTTCTCATCCACCAATGCCCTGATACTGTTCAGGGCATTAAAAATGAAATGAGGATTCAGCTGTGCCTTAATCGTTTTCAGTTCCAGCTCTTTTACAGTACTCTCCAGCTTTAATCTGTCTACCTGTGCATTCCCGTTCCGCTCTATATAATGCCATACAAAGTAAATCAACCACCAGATTCCTGTGATAATGAACATAGAAAGCAGTTCACTCAATGTTTTTGTTTCAGTAAACCCTCTCTGCTGCCATGAATGACGAAAAAAGTTCCCTATAATGATATATTCAACATATAGAACCACTCCAGAACTGATCGTTAATGCAAAACAAAGCAACATCTGGGCTTCAAAGCTGTACAGGAACCAGTTAATGCGGACAAGAAAACTCCGGGCTACATGCGTAGCCAGCAACCCGCAACCAATAATCAGCAGCAGATTTATCACGTAAGAGGTTTCTACATCACCCGCAAAAGAATAGGCAAAGAAGATATTAACTACGAAATAAGCCAACCATCCCAGCAACTGACACCACCAATATTTTGATATTCGTTTAAACATCTAATCTGAAATTAGTAAAACTATGCCTACATTTCAAAAATACCACTGTGGCCTCCCCACCTGAACCCAATTGTTATGAGTGGGTGTGCAGATATGCAGATGTGAGAATGTGCAGATGAATGGATTCTGGACATGTGCACATTAATCTGTATTTTTGCTTATTAAAATCCTGCATCCAGAAAGTATGAATATAACGCCGGGCCCTCTGTTGGGCAAGATCGAAACCCCTACTGACTTGCGGAAGTTGAGCAAAGAGCAATTACATGAAGTGAGCGAAGAACTCCGCCAGTTCATTATTGACGTGGTAAGCGTGCACGGTGGCCACTTTGCCGCCAGCTTGGGTGTGATTGAACTTACCGTAGCGTTGCATTATGTATTCAATACGCCATACGACCAGCTGGTATGGGACGTAGGACATCAGGCCTACGGCCATAAAATACTGACCGGCCGCCGGGATGTATTTCATACCAACCGGAAATATAATGGTATCAGCGGCTTCCCTAAAAGGGATGAAAGCCCCTATGACACTTTTGGTGTAGGACACTCTTCAACCTCCATTTCAGCAGCACTGGGTATGGCTATCGCTTCCAAATACAAGGGAGAGGCTGACCGTCAGCATATTGCTGTAATAGGAGATGGGGCCATGACAGCAGGTATGGCCTTTGAAGCCCTCAACCACGCAGGTGTTGCCAATGCCAATGTTCTGATTATACTGAACGATAACTGCATGTCCATAGATCCAAATGTGGGCGCGTTGAAAGAATATTTAACAGACATTACAACCTCTCCTACCTATAATAAACTCCGGGATGATGTATGGCACCTGCTGGGCAAACTGCCTGTGGGTAAACGCTTTACCCGTGATATGGCCTCCAAACTGGAAGCCAGCCTGAAAGGAGTGGTGTCCAGCTCCAGTAACCTGTTTGAGGCACTCAAACTACGTTACTTCGGCCCCATAGACGGACATAATATTATCAAACTGGTAGATACCCTCCAGGACCTGAAGGATATTCCCGGTCCCAAACTGCTACATATCGTAACCACCAAGGGTAAGGGATATGCATTGGCAGAAAAAGATCAGACTACCTGGCATGCTCCGGGCCTTTTTGATAAAATCACCGGTGAAATCTTTAAGAAACAGGTTGATAAACCTCAACCTCCCAAATATCAGGACGTTTTCGGCCATACACTGATCGAACTGGCAGAACAGAACAATACCATTATGGGTATTACCCCTGCTATGCCTTCCGGCTCTTCCCTCAAATTCATGATGGAAAAGATGCCGGACCGCGCTTTTGATGTGGGCATCTGCGAACAACATGCGGTGACGCTTTCTGCCGGATTAGCCACACAGGGTATGCGGGTGTTCTGTAATATCTACTCTTCCTTTTTTCAAAGAGCCTATGATCAGGCACTGCATGACGTTGCCATTCAGAAATTACCAGTCGTATTCTGCCTGGACCGTGCCGGTGTGGTAGGAGAAGACGGCCCAACCCATCATGGTGCTTATGACATTGCTTACATGCGTTGCGTGCCAAATGTTATTATAAGTTCTCCAATGAATGAGGAGGAAATGCGTAACCTGATGTATACGGCTCAGCTGCCTTCTATGCGGCAACCTTTTGTGATCCGTTATCCAAGAGGCCAGGGTGTAATGCCAGACTGGCGTCAGCCTTTCAAAGAGATAAAGATTGGTACGGGCCGTAAGATCCGTAGTGGAAAAGATATTGCAATTCTCTCTCTGGGTCACCCGGGTAATTTCGTAACGGAAGCCTGTAAGGAACTGCTGGCAGATGGTTTGCAACCTGCCCATTATGATATGCGCTTTGTAAAACCACTTGATGAAGCCTTACTGCATGAAATATTCAGCGAATTCGACCAGGTGATCACCGTAGAAGATGCGGCTGTTACCGGCGGTTTTGGTAGTGCTATTCTCGAGTTCATGGCGCAGCATGGCTATAAAGCCAGCGTCCGGATCCTGGGTATTCCGGACCGCATTGTTGAACATGGAAAGCCGGAAGACCTGCACCGTGAATGTGGATATGATGCTGCTGGCATTGCTACCGTGGCCAGAGAAATGCTGAAAGACAAGATTACTGTGACGACTGCCTTATAAGGTTAGTATATTATATATTTAGAGCCTGTATTGTAAAATACAGGCTTTTTTTATTCAGATCACTTCAAGCAATTTCATGCATATAATTTTGACTCATTTTGGTGCCTGGAAACCGCCAGTGTTTATTTAATTTAGTTGAATGAACGAACTGTATTTACGCCTTCATATTGTGGAAGTCATTCACGAAACTGCTGATGCTTTTACTTACCGTTTGGAAGATTCAACGGGAAAACCATTGAATTATCAGGCAGGGCAGTTCCTCACATTGCTCATCACGCTGCATGGCACGGAATACCGCCGCTCTTACTCCTTCAGCACAACACCCGGTGTTGATCCCTTACCTGCCATTACCATACGCGAAAAAGAGAATGGAGAGATATCTCGCTATATCCTCCGCAACTGGAAAGCAGGAGACATAGTGACGGCAATTCAGCCTTCCGGCCGGTTTACATTGGGAACTACGATTGACCGCCCCCGGGATATTTTTTTATTCGGCGCAGGTAGTGGTATCACGCCACTTTTCTCTTTGTTGAAACAAATACTCTACTACGAACCAGAAACACATGTAAAGCTGGTATACAGCAACACCTCCCAGGAGCGTACTATCTTTCACAGGCAACTGCAAACGCTGGAAGCACAATTCGGCGAGCGGCTACATATCATGTATTTTTTCAGCAATGAGAATATATCTCCATACCGCCGCCTCAGCAACATCCTGCTGGAACCGCTGGTAAAAGAACAGATGCGTTTTAATAAAACAGATGCACAATTCTTTGTATGCGGTCCGCCGGATTATATGCGAATGATCATACTCACGCTTACGTTTATGGGGTTTGCAGAAGATCAGTTGCATAAAGAGAACTTCGTAGTAAATACCTCCCCGCAATTAGCCAGGATGGGGACTCCGGAAGATAAGACAGTGAAGGAGGTATTATTGAAAACAAACAAGGGAGAATATCAATTATTAGTTCCTGGTAACATGACCATCCTCAATGCAGCATTGGCAAAAGGCATCCCGCTTCCTTACAGTTGCAGGGGAGGCGTATGTGGTTCCTGCACCGCCCATTGTTCCGAAGGGAAAGTATGGATGGCATGGAACGAAGTACTCACGGATAAAGAGATCGCACAGGGACTTGTACTCACCTGTACAAGTTATCCGGTAAGTGCATCTCTACGAATTGAAATATGACAAGATTATCAGAAGGCTATAAAAGCATCAAACTCTTTCTGCAATTCATTATATAACTTTCTGAATGTAAGCATACGGTCATTCAGCGTATCAAGATCTTCTACGGGTCTGTCATCATGTAATACTGTCAACTGACCATTATTCGAAATCTTTTTTGCGGATTGTCTGAGATCGTGGTGCATTTCATCGGCAACTTCCATTTGCCGGATAAACTGATTCTGAAAATGCTCTATTTGGGCACGGAATTCATCATCTTTTTTAGTAAATGCTGCTTGTTCAAGTTGGCTGCGCATGGACCGGAGGGCATCTCTTGCAGCATCGATTGCTGCCTTCCAGTCGTTGATCTGTTCGAGATCTGAGGTTTGAGAGGAAACTTCCATATGTATTGATTTTAGCGTGAATCGAAAGGAACCTGATTCCTTTATTTATCCCTGTCTTAAATACAATAGCCTGTTAGTTATACATTTCTAAGTTACAAACCTTTTTACAATTACGGATGGACTACAGGAACAAAAAGTGTATTAACGCAGATATGCATTATACATCCAAACTACCTTTTCCTGTTCGCGGATATAAGTAGTGATCAGGTCATTTGTACCATCATCTCCTACTAATCAGAAAACGCATGTGCGGGAGTGAAACCAAGTGTTAAAATACGTTCGGCCATCTCATCTATTTTAACGAGTGCATCAGTATATAGCTCTTCGAATTTAACATGCAGCGTAAAGAATTTATCGCCACGGATATTCCAGTGAAAACCGCGCACATTCATATAAAAAACCTGGTATGCGGCAAGGAGCACATTCAACTTTTCTGCCAGTTCTTTCGATGTCTTTTTCTCTAATCCGATATTAGTTGTTGCAGTACTCATATATAGATCTTTTAAAGTAAAACTGATTAGTGCATTGATACATCAAGCAACAAAAACTCTGCCGCTTTAAACCTTGTCGAAATCAGTTAAGCCAATAGCATTGCGGCGTTGCAACGCTTATCTGCTTATTCGAAAAGTTCCGGAACGTTGCCCTGTGAATGATCTGATATATTGTGATGAAGAGAATGAATGGGGTGAAAAAAAGAAAGGAAAATCTGATAGGGGAGGGAATAAAAAAAGGCTGTATCAACATAGAATACAGCCTCCTTTAATAATTATTTTACACCAGTGTGGCGTCCATTGTAATTTCAGTATTCAACAGTTTGGAGATAGGGCAATTTGCCTTAGCCTCTGCTGCCAGTTCTGCAAACTTTTCCTGCTCCAGTCCTGGTGCACTCACTTTTACTTCAAGGTGACTGCTGGTAATAGCACCATTATCTAAAGTAATTGTTGCTTTTGTATCAATGTTGTCTGGAGTAAAGCCTGCGCCAGAAAGCAGAAAACTCAGCTTCATGGTAAAGCAGCCGGCATGTGCAGCTCCTACCAGCTCTTCAGGGTTAGTACCTATTCCTTCTTCAAAACGGCTTTTGTAAGAATAAGCAGTATTGCTTAATACACCTGACTGAGTGCTTACTGTGCCTTTACCATCCTTGCCGGTACCTTGCCAGTTAGCAGTTGCTGTTCTCTTCATGATTAAATTTTTTTTGTGGATTAAAGATATTATAAGATTGATGAAAGCAATGTTATTTCCTGAAAATTACTACTTTCTTTTCGTTTCAGGGGCAGACACGTTGCGTAGATTTTTTTCTACAACACAAAGCCGGATGAATCACTTCATCCGGCTACACACTATCTCTGGCAACTAATCCTTCAACTAAGTTCAACTATACACGCCATTGCTTTAGTTTTGTTCCGTTTCCCACTTATACCGTTGCTTCATATCCAGTCTATATTATCTTTTACTGCAATGGCTATTGCCAGAAAACTCCCGACTTACGCCTGTTTCACCAACTGCACACTTGCCTGCAATTTCACTTCTTCACCCAGCATCAATCCGCCATTGTCTGTTATTGCATTGAATGAAACACCGAAATCCTTCCTGTTTACCTTTCCTTTTACTTCAAAGCCTGCCTTAGTCTGACCATATGGGTCTTTAACAATGCCGCTATATTCTACATCCAGATCTACTGGTTTGGTAACACCACGCATAGTCAGGTTACCTCCTATTTTATAAGTTTCGTTGTCAATTTTCTTTACAGAAGTAGATACGAAAGTGAGTTTAGGGTATTGTGCTGCATGGAAGAAATCTTCTGCCTGCAGGTGCTGATCGCGCTGCTCATTCTTCGTGGTGATGCTTGCTACATCTGCTTCAAAAGTAATTTTAGCATCAGTAAAATCATCACTGTTTGATTCAACAGTAGCATCATACTTATTGAAATAACCGGTAACGTTAGTGATCATCAGATGTTTGATCTTAAATTCTACATCGCTGTGAGTTGAATCAATTTTCCAGGTTGCCATAACTTGTAAGTTTAGTGTTTTAGATTTTTAATTTTATTGAAGGATGTAATGTTTGATATGTTTTCCAAATTTCCGGTTGGGGTAAATCTCCCATAACCATACCAATCCGCCTCTTATCATTACTCACATCCGAAATACAACACAAAATTAACTGTTGCAACAAATATTGTAAATGGATAAAAAGACTTAAGTGGTGGACTATTTTTTATTCTGATAAGGAACATTACACACCAGCCCGGGACCCTTCCTTAAATTCTGAAGGCGTTTGGCTGGTATACTTCTTAAAAAAGCGGCTAAAATAATGGGGGTCTTCAAAGCCCAGTTTATAGGCTATTTCTTTTGCGGAGAGGTCGGTATTATACAAATAACGTTGTGCTTCAAGGATTACACGGTTCCGGATATGCTCTCCTGCAGTGATTCCGGACAATTGTTTACTGATCTCATTCAGCAGGACAGGCTTCACATGCAGTAAGGCTGCATAGTCGGATACATTCTTTAACAGGGTATATTTTTCTTCTATCAGATTCTTGAACTGCAGGAACAAAGAACTGTTATGTGTGGCATGCTGCTCTGGCATAGCCATTACATTACTCCCTTTTATACGGGATGCCAGTACCAGGAAATAGCGCAGCAATCCGTGTAAAGCAGTTTCATATTCAGCAGCCTGTGCTGTCAGTTCCTTCATCATCATATGCACCAGCATATCAAAATCTTTCTCCTGCTCCGGAGTAAGGGTGATAACACTGCTGAACTGATTATTGAAGAACAGGGATGAATTGATCCCCATCATGGTGGCGGCCTGATCTTTCAGACACATAAAAGCATCCTGAAAGGCAATCATATATCCTTCTACCTTTTCACTGAGCTCCATTTTATGTACCTGGCCCGGGGCCAGGAAGAAAAGAGTATTCTTTTTTACCGGATGAGTAACTGTATCAATAGTATGTAGTAACTCTCCTTTTTTGATCCAGTAAATGGTATAGAAATCGTGCCTGTGAGGAATACCATTATTAGCAAAAAAGCCATTCCCTAGTTCGCACAGCCCCGACACCACAAACTTAGGGTCTGTTTGTGCGTATTCCGGTAAGGAAACAACCTCTATATGGCTTCTTTTTTCGCTCATTCGAAAGCACCGGCCACTTCAAGTTCCCGGTTTTCTGGCTCTATATAATCTATGATAAAATTATTCCGTCCTTCTCCGATCATAATACCCAGGTACTTCATCTGCACCAGTTCCAGCATACCCAGGAACAGGAAGATAGCATGTACCCTGTCCTGACAATGATCAAACATCTTTTCAAAAGACATTGTTTTCTCTCTGCTGGCCAGCTCTATCATATATTCACGGGAGCCTTCCATGGTATAGTCATACTTATATACTACGTGTTGTGGCTTATTATCCCGCTGCTTCACACGTTGCATTACCTTTTCGAAGGTTTTGGTCAGTTTGAAGAGGGTAAGCGTCTGTACTTCAGTACCTTCGCTGGTTAATTCGCCAATGGCAGCCAGTTCTTTTGCAATATTTCCACGTTTCACCTGCAGCATACGGTCGGCCTCTCTTTCTGCCAGTTCTGCTGCGGCCTGTTTGAAACGTTTGTATTCCATGATCTTATCGATCAGTTCCTGCCGTGGATCTATTTCAATTCCCTGCTCATCCAGTTCCTTGCGGGGAATCAGCATTTTTGCCTTGATTCTCATCAGGGTGGATACAAACAGGATAAACTCACTGGCCTGCTCTATATTAAGCGTTTCAAGGTGATGTATATAGGCCAGAAAGTCCTGTGTAATTGTATTAATAGGAATATTATAGATATCCAGCTCATCTCTTTCGATAAAGAAAAGCAGGAGATCAAAAGGCCCCTCAAACTGGGGAAGCTTTATTTTGTAACTATGGTCATTCATATTATCATACAAAGGTTACCAAAAGTAGGCAAAATCCCGCTCATCAGAACTTTGCCGTAAATCCGACCCCGATTACCTCCTTTACTTGCAGCCGTGGCCCAAGTGTACCGGTTTTAGGGTTGGCGAACACTTTTACATCATCATCGTAAATCATATCCAGGGAGATATTTGCGGAGATGTGCTTATTCACCTGCAAGTTCAGTGAATTAGTCCAGAATACGTCTACATTCTGTGGATTATGCTTATAATCAGAGAACAGGTCTAACCTGGTTTTATAAACAATATTTTTTGCTATCTGATTTACCCAGTTAAAGGAAAAGTAAGATCCAAACTCAGCTTTCACATGGTGGCCGGTATCAACGCCAAAAGCGGCCTGCGCTGCCAGCCGGTCATCCATTACTATTACATAACGTGCTGTGATTGGAGAAAAGAATACTGACAGCTGATCATTGGGTTTAAAATCAAGACCCGGAGAGAGCAGTACATATGCCGGTGCAAAGAACCGCGATACAAGTTGTGGTTTTACCGTATCGGAGCTAGGGTAGAGATAACCATCCGTAAACTGTGTACGTAAATCTACCAACGCACTCAGATACAAGCTCTTAGCAATTTCATAACCATATTTGGTAGTAATCCCTATCCGGTCATCGCTTTTACGACTTCCAAGACTGGTAGTATTTACATACCCGTAAGCAAGATCCAGTACATTATCCCAGTTATGTTTCCCATTACGATAATAAGCAAATGCGCTTAATGTGGATGCAACAGAAAAAGAGAATTTATCCCCCCCTGCTGCCCAGTTGTTCAGCGTTCCCTGGTTGATGTTCAGATTGAAGATAGCGCCTCTCTTCCAGGGCAGCTTCGTGGTATCTGCAGCATCCTTCTTTATTTTACTGCTGGCTTCTTCTCTGGAAGTCTTCATCCAGTCGCTCTGCGCATGCAGCATACCCAAACATAATAAAATGCAAATAGTTGTTAAAATGGATTTCCTCATTCTTATTTAAATTGGCCAGGTCGCAAAAGTAGAAAACTAACTTATAAATTTTCTCCTTACGGGATAAATGGCGGGAAAGGTTTTCAGTTATGCTTTATTCTTCAGGGCATCACGGATTTCCATGAGCAGTTTTTCCTGAGTAGTTGGTACCGGAGGAACTGCTGGGGCCTCTTCTTTTTTACGGCTGAGGCGGTTCATGAATTTCACCAGCAGAAAAATACAAAATGCGATTATGATAAAGTCAAATATACTCTGAATAAAAGCACCATAGGCAAATACAGGTGCTCCTGCTTCTTTTGCCTTTGCCAGCGACTCAAAACTTGCGCCCTTGCTGTCATTCAGTAAAAAGAACTTGTCTGTAAAATTTACGCCCCCCGTTACTAACCCCAGCATCGGCATCAGGATATTCTCTACCAGGGAAGTGACAATTTTCCCGAAGGCGCCGCCAATAATCACCCCCACCGCCAGATCCATCACATTTCCTTTTGTTGCAAACTCTTTGAACTCTTTGATAAATGACATAACAATGTTTTTTTAAGGTGAACTAAACGATGCGCTAAAATAACTAATTCATTATTAACTTGTTACTTCTTCCAGTTTGGGATATTTCATTTTAAAAGAACGCAGTGTATCCCGTAATGTTTTCGCCACAACATATTCCTTATACCAGTTATGGTCTGATGGTACTATGATCCAGGGAACTTCATTACAGTTGTTAAAAGCATCTTCATATGCATGCATATATTTCTTCCATAATTTCGCTTCCATCTGATCGTTCTTGTTATACTTCCACATTTTCCGTGGATTGTTAAACCGTTCTCTAAGTCTTTCCTGCTGCTCTTCCGGGGATATATGCAGATAAAATTTCAGGATGCAGGTGTTATTATGCACTGTTAACAGGCGTTCAAAGTCATTGATAGCATCCATGCGTTTGTAGGCTATTTTATCATCGATCCATTTATGCACACGTTGTACCAGGATATCTTCATAATGAGAGCGGTTAAATACCTGGATCATTCCTTTTGCAGGTGTATGCTGATGTATACGCCACAAAAAGTCATGGTCTGCTTCTTCCGGGGTTGGGGCTTTATATGGCTTCACATTCACTCCCGACGGATTCATACGGCTCATTACATGATTTACCAGTCCGTCTTTACCGCTGGCATCCATTCCCTGAATTATTATCAGGACAGACCACTTATGCTCTGCATATAAGAGGTTCTGTAACTCATCCAACTCTAACAAGATTTCCTGCGTTTCTGATTGGATCTTCTCCTTATTTATCTTTTTAGGGCCTTCTGTACTTATATCAGACAAACTGATCTTGCTCATGATAAATGTTTCCTACTTCTAACAAAATCCAAACCATACTGTTGATTTTCAGCTAAAATCCTTCCCTGATATTCATTTACCACATATCTCTTGTTTCCTAGCTAAAAACCTTCTCCGTTGTAATAAAAATTTATGCAGAACTTTGCGCTCTTAAAATAAAATTATCAACCTTGAACCAACGCACAATCCACTGGCTTATTTTCTTATTGCTCTCGTTAACCTGGGGGAGTTCCTTTATCCTGATGAAAATAGGTATGGTAGGGCTTACGCCATACCAGGTAGCCAGTTTACGTCTCTTTTCTGCCGGACTTACACTACTGCCTTTTTTTATAAACGCTATCAAACAAATTCCCAGAAAAAAGATTCCTATTATTATTCTTTCAGGTATCCTGGGAAATCTGATCCCTGCTTTTCTCTTTTGTATTGCGGAAACCCGTGTAGATAGCTCACTGGCAGGCATGTTAAATGCACTTGTTCCTTTAATGGCGCTACTGGCAGGCTTCTTCATCTTTAAGGTGCAAATCGTAAAACAACAGTTAATTGGCATCTGTATAGGATTGCTGGGTGTAATTCTGCTCTTTGCCGCACAGGGAATAAATGCCGGTTATTGGTATTATGGCTTATGGATCGTGCTGGCCACTATCTGTTATGGCCTTAATATCAGCATGGTACACAATCATTTAAAAGGATTCAGTTCTGTTCAACTGAGTGCTGTTGCACTTTTCTTTTGTGCCATGTTTTCATTACCAGTGCTGATATTCACTGGTTTCTTCTCCATACTTGCCGGTCCAGACATTCCCTGGACGTCTATAGCAGCCAGTGCAACCCTGGGAGTTATGGGCAGTGGTATTGCTACTGTATTATTTTACATCCTGATTAATAAAGCAGGAGCCGTGTTTGCATCTATGGTAACGTATGCTTTACCGGTTGTGGCTATCGGCTGGGGATTATTTGCCGGTGAGCATATTTCCTTATTCCAGGTAGGATGTATGGTAATCATCCTGATAGGAGTATATCTGGTAAACAGGAAAAAAGCGTAGGAAAAAGCAGACCATTGCATAAAATACTAACTCCGTTAGGAGTCTCCCGTTTATAACAGGGATTTCTAACGGAGTCAGATAGTGAAGTATCGTTTCTAGCTGAAGGTTAAACAGTCATGATTTCCTTCTCTTTCTGTACACAATGTTTATCTACCAGGTCAATAAATTTGTTCGTAAGTTCCTGAATATCAGCTTCAGCATCTTTGGCAGTATCTTCACTTAAGCCATCCTTCTGCAATTTCTTGATTCCTTCAATCCCATCCCGGCGAATGTTCCTGATAGCTATTTTAGCCTGTTCACCTTCATTACCAGCACGTTTCACAAATTCTTTTCTTCTTTCTTCTGTAAGTGGGGGCAGAAAGAGGCGGATGATCTGTCCGTCATTCTGTGGGTTAATTCCAATATTGGAAGCTATAATAGCCCTTTCAATTGGTTGCAGCATATTCCTTTCCCAGGGCTGTACGGTAAGGGTACGGGCATCGGCCACGTTCACGTTAGCTACTTGCGCGAGCGGAGTAGGCGCACCATAATAGTCTACTGTAATTCCATCCAGTATCTGAGGATTTGCTTTACCGGCCCTGATCTTGGTGAGTTCCAGTTCCAGGTGTCCTATAGCTTTTTGCATGGAATCGGCAGCATCATCCATAATTAACGTTAGATCGTCTTGCATAGCAAAAAATAATTGAGTGCGTGCAAACCTACACGATTTATCTGAAATTCTAAAGTCAGAACGATGTGAAGATCACCATTAGGGGCTAAAGTATAATTGCGGACTATTTATCCTGCAGGATGCCTTTGGTATTTACCCTTAATACTTTAGGCTGGGTAACAGACGTGCCTTCAGCAACATCGTGTATAGGAGAAACAATAACTGCATGTAGTAAAGCTTCTTTCCTTTTCTTCATCCAGTACAAGCCGCCGGTGAGCAATAAAGCAGTACCAAAAACAAGGAAAGAAAGATAGGTAGTACCCAGATCCCGCAACATAAAGGCAACGGCAATAAATGCAGCATTGACAGTAACAGATACCAGGGTGGTCTGTTTGTGGTTCAGTCCTAATTCAAGAAAATAATGGTGAATATGATTCCGGTCTGCAGCAAAAGGAGATCTGCCATGAGACATACGGATCGCAAATACCCTTAAAGTATCAAACAATGGCAGAACCAGTATCGCAAAAGCTACTGCCGGTGCAGACTCCACTGGTAATTTGCTGACAGGATTTCCTGCCTGCTCAATGAATTTTACAATCAGAATAGCATTTACCAGCCCTACCATCAGAGAGCCTGTATCCCCCATAAATATACGGGCGGGAGAAATATTGAAGATCAGGAAAGCAGCCAGGCCACCTGCCATGGAAAATCCCATTACAGCGAATAACAAATCGCCGGTATACAGGAAATAAGTTCCTAATACGCCGGATACCAGCATACCAATGCTACCAGCCAAACCATCTACACCATCTATAAGATTGAATGCATTGATAATCACAAGAAAAGTAAAATATGTAAGCATCAGGCTGAAGTGAGGAGCCAGGTTCCCAATACCCAGAAATCCGTACATGCCTGTTATTTGTAAATTGCCAAGATATATTACTGCAAAAGAAGCTACCAGCTGACCAATCAGTTTTTTCAACGGAGAAAGCCCTACCACATCATCCTTCATCCCTACCATGAAAATTATCAGGAAAGCAGCAATCATATACTGGAATGGAGAATCTGCCAAAGCAGGTACACATACCGCAGAAGCAATGATAAATCCGGAAAAGAATGCAATACCCCCTAAAGTGGGGATACGTGATTTGTGCGACTTACGCTCATCAGGTTCGTCATAGAGATGTTTCAATTCGGCAACTCTAATCAGGACTGGAATTGCAAAATAGGTCACGACAAAACTAAGGACTGTAGCAATTAAAACATTCTCCATCGGAGGGGTCTTGGTTATTGCAAAGATATTAATTTCAATCAAATGTGTATCATGAAAATAGAAAAACTGAAAAGTTTTGATACCTTGGCGTTTAAAAAAATTGAATTAGACGTGATTATGTCTAATTCTATCTAAATTCTATTAATTTTGCGTTTTTAAACACTTTATCCAACAATCATGCCTCAGTTGAAAGACATTGCTACTCAAATTAGAAGAGATATTGTTCGCATGGTACATGGCTCCCAGAGTGGCCATCCTGGCGGTTCTTTAGGTTGTGCGGATTTTTTTACCGCCCTCTATTTCAAGATTATGCAGCACAAGCCGCAACCTTTTGACATGGATGGTTTAGACCAGGATCTCTTTTTCTTGTCCAATGGACATATTTCTCCGGTATTTTATAGCGCACTGGCACATTCCGGTTACTTCCCCAAAGAAGAACTGGCTACTTTCCGTAAGCTGAATTCACGCCTGCAGGGTCACCCTACTACGCATGAACATCTTCCGGGTATCAGGGTAGCTTCGGGCTCTCTGGGTCAGGGTATGAGTGTGGCTATTGGTGCTGCATTAAGTAAAAAACTTAATAACGATGACCGTATCGTATTTTCACTTCATGGAGACGGTGAATTGCAGGAAGGTCAAAACTGGGAAGCAATCATGTTCGCGCCACATCATAAAGTGGATAACCTGATTTGCACCATAGACTGGAACGGTCAGCAAATTGATGGTACAGTAGATGAGGTTGCCGGTTTGGGTGATCTGGAGCCTAAATTTGCTTCTTTCGGTTGGAAAGTGCTGCATATGAACGGTAATGACATGGATGAAGTAGTTGCTACACTCGAAAAAGCAGTAAGCCTTACCGGTCAGGGCAAGCCTATCGTAATCCTGATGAAAACCGTTATGGGTCAGGGAGTGGATTTTATGGAAGGACATCACGAATGGCATGGTATTGCTCCTAATGATGAACAACTGGCTAAAGCATTGGCACAGTTGCCAGAAACACTGGGAGATTACTAATAAACATTCTGTTTATATTACTAAAAACTCCGGAGAAATCAGATTACCTGATTCTTCCGGAGTTTTTATATTTTGAGAGCTCTTTCCGGGCTCAACTAAAAAAGTTTTATGTTGCTTTTAATTCCACTCCCTCCCGGCCGGCCCTTCTTGCCGGATACCAACTGGCAGCTACTCCTATCACGATAATCGTAACACTTACCAGCAGGAAGTCTGCCATATGCATACTTACCGGATAAGCACTCACCAGGAAAGAAGTTCCCTCCAGTTTTATCAATCCGAAACGCTGCTGAGCCAGGCAGAACAGAATGCTGATTCCAAACCCGATCATTGTTCCAATCCCGGCAATGATCAGTCCTTCTGCGAGGAAGATCCCGGTAATCAATTTGGAACGGGCGCCCATTGCTTTCAGGATGGTAATATCCTTTTGTTTCTCCATCACCAGCATGTACAATGAACCTATCATATTAAATGCTGCAATCACCAGTATAAAACTCATGATTACATATACTGCCCACTTCTCTGTTTGCATAATGGCATATAAAGCCAGATTCTGCTCATATCTTGTTTCCACTTTATAACCGGCTCCAAGCGTCTTTATAATAATGCCTTTCAAAACATTATCATCCACACCAGGTTTTCCCCGGATTTCCAGGGCAGACATTTCATTGCGATCCATTTCCAGCAGTTGCCGCATGAATGCAATATTTGTAATCACATATTTGCTATTGAACTCCTGCTGAATAGCAAAAGATCCGGCAGGATATAAGATCCCGCTGCTCAGTGCATCTTCAGGTAAGACCGTACTACTCACATTGTGGCGGGGAAGGTACACTGTGATGGGAATGAGACTCCGTTCCACATCTACCCCCAAAGCCATTTCCAGTTCTATTCCAAATACGGCACGGTAAGCCATCTCATCGCCGGTATCGAAACGCCCGCGTGCAATGCTTTTATCTACTTCGGCAACCTTATTGTAATTGCTGTCTACTCCTTTCAGAATAGCAATGGTCTGATCTCCTTCTCCATAGCGGAGTACAGCTTTTTCCTCCACAACCTGGGTTATTTGCGAAACACTTCCCAGGCCGGCAATCTGTTTCAGTTGCTGATCTGTTAAGTGAATAGTTTTACCGCTTATAGCATTTACTTTTACGGAAGGATAAAAAGAGGAATATAATGATTTCACCAGTCCTTCAAAACCATTGAAAACGCTGAGTATAATGATCAGTGCTCCTGCGCCTACCGCAATAGCCGTCACACTCACCCATGAAATGATATTTATGGCGTTGGTACTTTTTTTAGCCCTGAAATAACGGAATGCAAACTGCCAGATCATGATTTTACATATGCGGAATACCGCATTAAGTCCTATTTACTTGTTTTCCTTCCCTTCATCATCTTCTTTGATCTTCTTGAACAGTTCGTCCATTTTGAATACGTATTCCAGCGTATCATCCAGGAAGAAGGATAATTCCGGTACACGGCGCAGCTGTTTGCCCACCCTGTTTCCCAGATCTTTCCTGATTTCCCCCATTCTCTCCTTGATACGCAATACCATTGCTGCGGGCTCATGGATCTGGAACATGCTCAGATATACCCTTGCTTCCAGCAGATCTGGAGTAAGGCGCACAGCAGAAATGGAGATCATTCCCCCTTCCAGTATATTAAATCCCATACGTTGAAAGATATCACTCAGCTCCTTCTGTAATAGTTGCCCAATTTGTTTTTGTCTTTTACTTTCCTGCATAATCTTATAAAATTTGAGGTTTTGACGGCTGAAAATTAAATGTATATTAACTTGCACCCTCATTCAATCCTCTTTGGCAAAGATAAGGAAACAGGCATGTGCTGAAAGATAAAATCACAAGCCGTTTCCGGAAAAGACAAATAATTGTAAAATGAAGACTTTTTTCAGGCTCTTAAGTTTATCAAAACCCTATCACCATTATGTTCCTGAGTATGTAGTATATATCATTCTCTATACCATTTTTGGGCTGATGAACTTTACAATGGTGATTCCCCTGATGAATGCCCTGTTTGGAACAGGAAAGTATGATATCGTAACCCGCATGCCGGAATTTTCCATAAGCATCTCCTATTTTAAGAATGTTTTCTATTATTATCTCAACGAACAGATAGTACATCACGGGAAATTCGGGGTACTGGTATACGTATGTATCATCTTATTTATCACGATCATACTCAAAAACCTGTTTGGCTTCCTGAGTCAGAAGGTATTGACGCGTATGCGGGTAAATATGGTACGTAAAATGCGCGAAAAGCTCTTTAAACAATTCAGTACACAATCTTTACGCTTTTTTCATGATGAGCGCAAGGGTGACCTGCTGTCTACCATCAGCAGTGATGTGGTAGAAGTGGAAAACTCAGTGGTAACTTCCCTGCAAACCATCTTCCGGGAACCATTGGTGATCATTAGTACTTTCATCGCCCTGTTCTATATTTCCAAAGAACTCACCTTTTTCACGATCATATTCTTCCCGGTATCCGGTTTCCTGCTCAATTCCATTTCTCAGCGCCTTAAAAAGAAATCGAACTTAAGTCAGAACCTGCTGGGTAAAATCTTAAATATAAGTGAAGAAACACTTTCAGGAATCCGGATCATTAAAGCATTTAATGCGGAAAGTTTTATCCGCCGAAAATTCCAGAAGGACAATGATGATTTCGCTCATACTGTAAAAGCCATCCAGAATCAGCGTGAAATGGCATCTCCCGTTTCTGAAATAATGGGAGTGCTGGTAGTGATCGTCATTATGCTCTATGGAGGTCATCTGATCCTTTCCGGCTCAAACAAACTGGATGCCGGCTCTTTCATTGGTTACCTGGCACTTTATTTCCAGATTATTGCCCCGGCAAAATCTGTAGGAGCTGCCATGACTTCATTACCCAAAGGACTGTCTGCAGGTGAAAGGGTGTTACGCATCATCGATACAGAGAATCCGATCCAGGATAAACCAAATGCACTTCCGCTTACCGGTTTTGAAAAAGAGATCACTTTCGATCATGTTTCCTTCAAATACCAGGAAGCTGCTGTATTGAAAGATGTGCAGCTCACTATTCCCAAAGGCCGCATGGTAGCGCTGGTAGGTAAAAGTGGTGCGGGTAAATCTACTATGGGAGATCTGCTTCCCCGTTTCTATGATGTAACTGATGGCAGGATACTGATAGACGGAAAAGATATCAGGGGTGTAAAAATGTATGATCTCCGTGCATTAATGGGAATGGTATCCCAGGAGGCCATCCTCTTTAATGATAGCATTTTCAATAATATTGCTTTCGGTCAGATAAATGCAGATAAAGAAGAAGTGATCAAAGCGGCTAAAATTGCCAATGCACATGAATTCATTATTCAGCAGGAAAAAGGGTATGATACTGAGATCGGCGACCGTGGAATGAAACTGAGTGGCGGACAGCGTCAACGTCTCACTATTGCCAGGGCTATCTTTAAAAATCCTCCCATCCTGATCCTGGATGAAGCAACCTCTGCACTGGATACAGAATCAGAGAAATTGGTACAGGAGGCATTGGACAAACTGATGCAAAACCGCACCACTATCGTAATAGCACACCGCCTCTCTACCATCCAGCATGCCGATGAAATCGTGGTGCTTGACAAAGGCGAGATTAAAGAAAAGGGCACCCATGACCAACTTATTGCCAATGATGGCATCTACCGGAAACTGGTGGAAATGCAGGAATTTAAATAAGCGATAGCAGATAGAACAATAGAGATCCTGGTTGGTATTATTTTTGCGCCTTTACTGCGCAAAATGTTGATCTTGTCGAAAGGACGATGGATGAGCAATTCTTAATCTTCTAACCAACAAGCATCGCCTATGATTTCCATTGTTATTCCTGTATTAAATGAGGGCGCTACTATTCGTCAGGTAATTAAAACTATTAAAAAGACGTCCCGAAAAATAGAGATCATTGTAGTAGACGATAATTCCAATGATAATTCTGTAGAAGAAGCACTAAAAGAAAACGTAAGGGTGATCACAAGCAGTCAGCGGGGAAAGGGTATTTCGATGAGAGAAGGTATGATGGCTGCCAAGAACGATATCGTTATGTATGTGGACGGAGATATTCTCACTTATCCGGAAAATATTGTAGCACTTCTCACAGATTCTATCCTGGAAAATAAAGCCGACTTTGTAAAATCTTATTTTGAAAGACAGGCAGGCAGGGTAACCCAACTGGTGGCCAAGCCGCTACTGAGCATTCTGTTCCCTGAATTGGCTGAGTTTAAACAGCCACTCAGTGGTATGATTGCGGCCCGTAAATCTTTTTTGTCGAAGGTGCAGTTTGAAAATGATTATGGTGTGGACATTGGGTTACTTATAGATATGCATACACTTGGCGCCAGGATCGAAGAAGCCAATATAGGCCGGATTGAGAATGCGATGCAAACCTGGGAGCAGTTGAGTAAAATGTCGCGCGAAGTGTCCCGTACAATCTTAAAGAAAGCAGAGAACATTCCCCAGGAAAATCTGGAAACATTGGGCAATATCAATCTGATCCGGGAGCAAATGGAATATTCTATCCTGGAATCTATTGATAAGTTGCATAAAATGGTGATCTTTAACATAGATGAAGCCATCTTTACTGAGGATTACCTCCTTACAGCAGCTAACGAATTTGGGTTTTCTAATGATTTAAAGCAGATCAGAGAGCAGGGAGAAGATCAGATTACAATCCTGGAACATACCGCACAATTGTTCCGTCATCATAATGTGGCGGAGTTGCTGGAAGTTGCTGATTCGATTCCGTTGGTTCCAGACATCAAAATGGTGGTGAAAGAGTTGAAGAAGAGAGGATATTCGTGCGGGCTTATAACGGATGGTTTTGAATGTGTGGCACGTCATATCAGGAATCAGCTGGGAATGGATTTTGTATTTGCCAACAGGCTTCACTTATACGATAGTGTAGCCACCGGTGAAATAACGATTCCGGAATATTTCATTTCTAATGATGATCTTTCTGCAAATAATGCCCCTGTATATTGCAAGAGCAACATATTGAGATACATCTCGGAGAAATACCATATCATGCCGCAGAATGTGATCTATGTAGGAAGCGGCGCAGACAACTGTAATCTTTTACAAAAAGCAGCAATTGGAGTGGCATTTAATGCAGATGATGACTGCATTGAAAAAGTAGCTGATAAGATCATCCCTGGTCCCTGGATGGAGCCATTACTGGATATTGCCCAGGCCAGCCCTGAAAAATTCAGGATCAGGCTACCAGCTATCAATAAGAAACAGGCCAGGCGTATAGGTGTGGGCAGCCTGATTGGATTAGCATCTGCAGGACTTCTTTACCTGGCTGCCAGGCAAATCGGCAAAAGCAAAAAACAACGACAGGTCTCACAAAGATAATCTCCTTGAATCCCCTGTTTATTTCTACTGGCATCCCGGAAAGTTTCCGGGATGCTTTCTTACGGAGTATTTCTCTCCAGATCCTTTGTATAACCAGAAACTTTCTAAAACAAAAATCCTGATCTTAATTCCATTATTACTATACCGGAATATGCCGGTGTAAAGTGTAATAATGGAAATGCGATCAGGATCTATCCTATCTGGAAAATCTGAATTATTTGCTTTTTGCCAGCTTGGCTTCAATGCTAAGGGTAGCATGAGGCACTGCACGCAGGCGGGCTTTGTCTATCAGTTTGCCGGTTACGCGGCAGATACCGTAAGTTTTATTTTCAATACGGATCATTGCTTTTTCCAGGTGATCTATGAACTGGATCTGACGGCTGGCCATCTGGTTCAGTTGTTCTCTTTCCTGAGAACCGCTGCCATCTTCCATGCTCATGTACTTGTTTTCAGTATCATCAGTACCAGCTTCATCCTTACGGGTGATCAAACCCTGCAGATATACCAGTTCCTTTTTTGCTGCTTCCAGTTTTTTCTGGATCAGATCTTTGAATTCAAGCAGATCAACATCACTGTAACGATAAACAGGACCGGATGGAGCTTCTGGCTGATCCAATACTGATTTCGTAAATTCTGGCTGGTAAGTTACCAGCGTAGTCGCTTTAGTGCCTTTTTTATCGGCAGCACGTTCAGCAGGCTTGTCAGCTTTTACAGGTACTTTTTCAGTTTTCTGTACTTTATCAGCTGTTTTTTTGCCTGCATCCTTTGCAACAACTTTTTCTTTATCTTCTTTATTATTCTTTACTGGCATTATTTCTTCTTTTTCTACTGGCTTTGAAATTAGTTTTTCTTTATCTGCAACAGCACTTGGCGTTGCCACTTTTGTATCAGGCACTTTCTGGGAACCGGGTTTAGCAGGAACCGCTGCCTTTTTAACGGGTTGCTCTAAGGATACTTTCGTAGCTACGGGTTTATCTGGTGGGGCTACTTTCGTAACTGCGGACTTACTGGCAACAACCTTCTGGGTAACGGCAGCAGGCTTGGCCGCAGCTTTAGGCGCCGCCTTTTTAACAGCCGCCTTTTTCGGAGGCGCTGCTGCCTTTTTAGCAGTGGGTGCTACAGTCGCTTTCTTTGCGTGTGCTGCCTGCTTAGCCGCTACTTTGGTAGCTGGAGCTGCCTTCTGGTTTTTTGTTATAGCAACTTTCTTGCTTGTTGCCGCCATGGGGATTAGCTTTTTTTGTTAACTAATACATTGAATTTCAAATCATTAATTTCAATTTCAGTCCCATCCTTTAATTCCGGCACCACTTCTATTCTATCTGCCAAAATTTCCGTGCAAATATAGTCATTATAGTTAATAATCGCCGATTTCAGGCTATCTATTGCAGCCACTTTTACCTGTATACGGTCAGTCAGCTCAAAGTTGCTGTCTTTCCGGATCTTTTGTATGCGATTTACTAACTCTCGGGCGTTGCCCTCATCCTGTAGTTCAGGGGTTATAGTAATATCCAGTGCCACTGTTAATGCACCTTTATTAGCTACTGTCCAACCAGGAATATCTTCAGAAATAATCTCTACATCAGATAGCTGTATAGGTAGCTGATCATCTTCTATAAGCAGATTAAACTGTCCGTCGCGCTCAAGAGTAGCGATATCTGCTGCACTAAATGCACTGATGGCTGCGGCTACCGCTTTCATCTTTGCACCCATTTTACCTCCCAGAGATTTGTAGTTAGGCTTAATCTTCTTCTTGATGAAACCCTCTGTTTCTGTAAGATAGTCAATACCTTTAACATTAACTTCACTTTTTATCAGGTCTTCTATCCGCTCCACCTGCTGTTTCATCCGTTCATCCAATACAGGAATCAGGATCTTCTTCAACGGCTGCCGAACTCTGATATCCACCTTCTTCCGGAGTGACAATACGAGCGAAGAAATATCCTGTGCCAGGCGCATCCTTTCTTCCAGATCCGGATCTATTGCCGTAGATACTACCACAGGGAAATCCAGGTGGTGCACGGAATTTACCTTGCTACGATTGCTCACATTGTTAAGATTGCCAAATAACCAGTCCGAAAAGAATGGCGATATGGGTGCCATTAATTTGGCCAACGTTTCCAGACATTCGTATAGAGTCTGGTAAGCGGAAATCTTATCATGCTCATATTCTCCCTTCCAGAACCGGCGACGGCAAAGACGCACATACCAATTGCTCAGGTGCTCATCTACAAATGATTGAACAGCCCTGCCTGCCTGGGTAGGTTCATAATCATCAAAATAACCTGTTACGTCTTTTACCAGGGTATTCAACACGGAAATAATCCAACGGTCTATTTCCGGACGCTGCTCCAGCGGGATGTAAGCCTCTTTGAATGTAAAGCTATCCAGGTTAGCATACATCGCAAAGAAGTTATATGTATTGTAAAGGGTGGAGAACAATTTACGTTGTACCTCACGGATCCCATCAATATCAAATTTCATGCTATCCCAGGGAGAAGCATTGGTTATCAGGTACCAACGGGTTGCATCTGCCCCAAATTGTTCCAAAGTTGTAAAAGGATCAATCACATTGCCCACCCTTTTACTCATTTTGCTACCATTCTTATCCAGCACCAATCCATTTGACACTACAGTTTTGTAAGCCACACTGTCAAATAACATAACTCCAAGGGCGTGCAGTGTATAAAACCAGCCACGAGTCTGATCCACACCTTCTGCTATAAAGTCAGCCGGGAAACTTTGTTTAAATGACTCCTTGTTTTCAAATGGAAAATGCCACTGTGCATATGGCATGGCTCCACTGTCAAACCACACATCTATCAGCTCTGGCTCACGGCGCATTGGCTTACCGGAAGCGCTCACCAATATTATATTATCCACAAAAGGTTTGTGAAGGTCTGAAGTAAGATGAGTGATATATTCATCCACACTGGTGGTCCCGGCTGCTCCGGATGTATATTCCATTACGCCGGCCTTGAATGATTTATTCAACTCATTACGTAGTTCTTCCAGGCCTCCTATACAGATCTCTTCCTCTCCGTCTTCCGTACGCCATACCGGCAGTGGGGTACCCCAATAACGGCTACGGCTCAGATTCCAGTCTACCATGTTTTCCAGCCAGTTACCAAAACGGCCGGTACCTGTAGCGGCAGGTTTCCAGTTGATAGTCTTATTTAGTTCCACCATCCTGTCTTTCAGGGCTGTGGTACGGATGAACCAGGCATCCAGCGGATAGTACAGTACTGGCTTATCAGTACGCCAGCAGTGAGGATAGGTATGTTCATATTTTTCTACCCGGAAAGCGCGGTTCTCTTTCTTCAGCTTCACAGCTATATCCACATCCACATCTTTATAATCCGGATCGCTCTTATAATTCTTTACATAACGGCCACCAAACTCACCTACATTATCCAGGAATTTCCCCTGTCTGTCTACCAGTGTGAGGATTCCTATGCCGTATTTCTTTCCTACACGATTATCATCCGCACCGAAAGCAGGTGCAGTATGTACGATACCGGTACCATCTTCTGTTGTTACGAAATCTCCGATTATCACGCGGAAAGGATCTCCTTCTTCAGGCTGTACATATGGCAGCAGTTGCTCATAGCGTATGTTCTCCAGCTGACTTCCCCTGCATACCAGCAGGATCTGCCAGGGAATGAGCTTATCACCTTCGTTATAGGCGCTGAAATCAGCATCTTCTCCTTCAGGCTTGAAATATTTACCGATCAGATCTTTCGCCAGGATCACATACACCGGCAAGTGGGTATATGGATTGAAAGTACGAACCAATGCATATTCTATATTTGCTCCTACGGTAAGGCCAAGATTGGAAGGAAGCGTCCACGGAGTGGTAGTCCAGGCCATGAAGAATACTTCTGCCGCAGGGTCTGCTTTTCTTGCAGCTTCAAAAAGGAAAGCAGCTTCAGCCGATTCCTTTGCTTTGAACATCGCTACTACAGTTGTATCCTTTACATCTTTATATGTACCTGGCTGATTTAGTTCATGAGAACTTAATCCCGTTCCCGCAGCAGGTGAATATGGCTGGATACTTACACTTTTATATAGTAATCCTTTCTTATATAATTCCTGCAGGCACCACCAAAGGCTCTCTATATAATTATTTTCGAATGTAACATAAGGAGATTTGAGGTCCACCCAATACCCCATTTTACGGGTAAGATCATCCCATAAATCCTTATATTTCAATACTTCCGAGCGACAGGTTCTATTATATTCTTCTACAGAAATCTTCTTTCCGATATCCTCTTTCGTAATACCGAGCGTTTTTTCCACACCCAATTCCACAGGTAACCCATGGGTATCCCATCCTCCTTTACGCTTTACCTGGAAGCCACTCATTGTTTTGTACCGGCATACCAGGTCTTTTAGCGTACGCGAAATAACATGGTGAATACCAGGTAACCCATTTGCACTTGGGGGGCCTTCATAAAATACAAAAGGCGTTGCCCCCTCACGGAGGGTCACACTTTGCTCAAATGCCTGGTGTTGCTCCCAGCGCACCAATATATCCTTCTCTATCTGAGGTAAATTCAGCTGATTATATTCCTGATATTTGCTGGCCATAAAACAATTAGGTGCCCTTTGACGTTATTAAGTAAGTTGATTAAAATTCTGCAAAGTTACGGATTTTACACTGGCTCAGAAAGGACTTATAGGGACTAAATAAGCAATTGCTACGATCTTTTAATATTTTTCGTATTTTTACAAGGCATTTGTTCGCTTTTAGATTTTGGCATTGTTTTGGTAACTACGTCGGAAGAAAATAATAAGTTGAAAAACTCAACCCAGTCAGTAACTAAAAACCATATCTAAAACATGAAAAAGTTAATATTAATAATTTGTGTGGCATTGATATCTTCCGGCACAACTTTTGCACAAAAAAAATCAGCAAAAAAAACGAAGAAGGTAGTTGCAAAAACGGAACAGGTAGCACCAGTCGTAGTAAAGGATGCTTTTCAGCAGAACTTTTCAGGATCGGAAGCAAAGTGGTCAAAGAACTATAGTGGACATTGGGTCGCTAACTTTACAAAAGAAGAAGTGAAGACGACAGCTGAGTACGATGCAGATGGAAAGTGGGTAGCAACCCGCAGTGCATATGAAGGAAACACGCTACCGGAAACAGTAGCTACCAAAGTAAAAAGTAAATATCCGGACGCTACCATAAAAGATGGCTGGAAAATTGAGAGGTCTGATGTAGCGGCGTATTATAAAGTAAATATTCAGAACAATGGTACAGAAAAAGCGGTGTTGATCAATGAAGCTGGTACTATTGTAGAATAAGTTTTTAAATAAGTATTTCATAGGTATAGGGATAAATAGGACAGACCCTGCTCTTTTGGGCGGGGTTTTTCATTTGTAGTAAACACTCATCCACAAAATAAAAATGGTCCCGACGGATGTCGGGACCATTTTATGTAATTACGGTAGAAAGCTTACTGGCAAATTCGCACTTTTCAAATGGTCAAATTGGTGTTTGAGGATGTGCTAAAATTGAATGGCTTTACTCACTTTTTTTGCCTCATAAGCTTTTTCCCATGGTCAAATCTAATAAGGAAGCTTATATAAGGAAGATCAGGATAGATATCTGCCGATCGTGATACAAAGAAACACCAATATTCCGGGGAGTGTTTTCCAATTCGGGAAAAGAAATGATCGAAAAGGGAAAACCCGGTATTTCCGGAAATAAAAAAACTCCTGACAAAGCTAAAATGCTGTCAGGAGCTTCTGAATATTTATAGGTAGATATTATCTGAGTAAGAGTTCGCAGGGCTTTAAGCCTGTATGCTTCTTAAAAGCGGTAGAGAAGTGGGAAATACAGGAATACCCCATCAGAATAGCTACTTCAGACACTGACATGCCCTTTTCATATAACAATCCTTTTGCCTTTTCCATCCTTTCCTTCTGGAAATAATCATAAATGGTAGTACCATACATCGCCTTGAAACCCTTTTTCAGGTAACATTCATTCATCGCTACACGGCGGGCCAGATCACGAATAGTAATAGGCGCATCCAGCTGTTCCAGCAGTATCCCCTTTGCATTCTCTATCTTCTCACGGTCTTCCAGGTGAGTCAGGAACCGGCAGCCAAAACGTTCATCCGTATCATTCTGCACAAACTGGTCAGAACTGAATAATAACAGTTCCAATGCCTTGCTCTGTAAAAAGATATTTTTCAATGTTCCATCATAATTATGATGTACCATCTGCTCTAATACCTGCTTTGATTTGGTACTGGGCTGGGTAGTTTTAATGAAAGGCTTGCGCGACTGCATATCAAACAGGGTAGAATTGGTTGCACCCTTCTGCAGTGACTGAATGAAAGCCGGTTGAAAACGTACCGTGATCATATCAATAGCCGGCTGTTTCTGGTTACAACTGCTATCCTTACTGCTATGCGCACATACCTGATCTGTACAGCCCGGATTTTGACAATATTTACTCCCAGCTACACAATAACGTAATTCAACGGATGCCGACTGCCCCCTTTTGGCTGGTTGGTATACCACCATAGCCACATCATCAACTGGTAATGGCCGGTCATATGTAAAGCGCTGCAAAGTGAAATCCAGGCAGTCCGGAACTGCAACAGATTCACTTCCAACACACTGCAACTGATCGCTCATTGCAGGCTGCCGTATAGCTATTGATAATATATCCTGTAGATCTTTCACGCCCTTCATTTGTTGTTAAAACCGTCACAAAAATAGGCATTCAAAATTTAATGGGGAAGGTTTTGACAGTGAGGTTACAATAAGGGGAGGGTTTTCCCTGCTCAAATCCGGGAATTTGGGTATAAACAGGTATTGAGATAGAGCAGAGACCGGGCAGGGATAGAGCAGGGATAAGGCAGAGACTGGGTAGAGATTCGTTCATCCTTCGTTCATCCTTCGTTAAAAGACGTAGGATGAACGAAGGATGAACGAATCTCTGCCGGATCTCAATACTTTCTCATAACTTTCTCAATACTTTCTTAGAACTTTCTTGTTGGTATGAATTTCGTCAATTATTTATAATGCAACAAAAATCCATTATACAAAGACACTGGAAAAAAGTCTTACTGGCAATTGGAGTCACCTTGTTATTAATCCTTACCACTACCTGGTATCTTGGTCAGCGCTGGAACAGACAGATCCGGCTCCAGCTCCGCTCTTATGTACGGGAAATGTCTGACAGCCTTTATACTCTGCAATATGCAGACCTTAACCTGAACCTCCTTACTGGTAGTCTTTCCCTGTATAAAGTAAGCCTGGTAAGAGATTCTGCCATCTATGAAAAGTTACGGCAACAACAAAAAGCGCCGAAGTTTCTTTACAGCCTCAGTGCAGACCAGGTAGATCTGCGCTATTTTAAGGTATTACGCTATTTCCGGCATAAAGAAATAAGTGCCGGGGCACTGGAACTGCAAAACCCCAGTATCGTACTGGAATTGAATGCGCAAAATATTGATACTACTAAGCCTAGAAATGCTTACCAGAACATCTCCAAGAAAATTCAGTCACTATTCCTGAGTTCCCTGCTGTTAGATAATATTAATCTGAAATATACTTACATAAAAAAAGACAGCAGCCTGGTTGTTACCCAGTTAAGCCAACTGCGGGTACATGTAAAGGACTTCCTGATCGATTCTGTTGCCATGCAGGACCCTACCCGGTTCCTTTATGCCCACAATTATGAATTCAATCTTAAAGAATATAGATACCGGACGCCGGACAGCCTGTACTGGATCCATGTCCGGGATATAGACTATAGTGCGGCAGAACAAATTCTCCGTGTAGGGCAGTTCAGCGTTGAGCCCAGGTATTCAAAACCACAGTTCGATGTGAAAGCACAAACCCAGCGCGACCGCTTCGATGTGCAGCTGAATAACATAGAATTATCGTCATTACAGCCACGGTTATTACTGGAGCAACAGGTATTCTGGGCTAACAAGCTGACTATCAGCAGCGGAAAGCTGGATATTTACCGAAACCGGGGCTTGCCCATGCCTCCGGGCAACAAACTGGGGCAGTTCCCCAATCAGCTGCTGCAAAAACTGGCCATACCTATATATATAGATACACTGATGGGCAAAAAAACGGAACTCTCTTACACAGAAGCAAATCCCAAATCGCACGAAACTGGCAAAATCACCTTTAATCATGTACACGGTACTTTACGAAACATAACGAATATTGATTCTATGATTGCGAAGAACGGTCATATCAGGGCAGAGATGGATGCCATTCTGATGCAGAGCGGTAAACTACGGGCCCATTTCGACTTTGCTATGAAAGATAGTACTGGTAGATTTGGTGTGTCCGGCCAAATCATGGGGATGGATGCCAGGGAGCTAAACCCTGTATTAAAACCCCTGGGAATGATCGAAGTCAAGTCTTGCCGGATCAATGAGGTAACCTTTAGTATGACAGGCAATGAAAGAAGTGCTTCCGGAGAAGTTAAATTCCTGTATAGCGATCTGAAGATCAATATTCTAAAGAAACAAGAAGGTTCCCACGATTACCAAAAGAAGGGACTGATGAGCCTTTTTGCCAATGTAGTGGTGATTAAAGACAATAATCCTGACAATGGGGAAACGCGGATAGCCCATCCTCACTTTACCCGGGATATCCAGAAATCCTTTTTCAACCTTGTCTGGAAAACCCTTTTTACAGGGATAAAGGAGACCGCACTTGGTAAAAATTCTCCCATTTAAATTGTGGATATCAGGATGCAGAAATGTGCACATTAAACATGGAAATAAGCCCCAATTTTCGTATATTTGCACAATTCACGAGAATTCAACTCTAAACACACTTTACACCCAAATATGAGCGAAGAATTAGTGCAAGCAACTTCCCCTGCCAGTAATGGTTATGACGCGGATAGTATACAGGTATTAGAAGGCCTGGAAGCGGTACGTAAGCGTCCCGCGATGTATATTGGTGACATTGGTATAAAGGGGCTGCATCACCTTGTGTATGAAGTAGTCGATAACTCTATTGACGAAGCGTTAGCAGGTTATTGCAAAAACATTGACGTTACTATCTGCGAAGATAACTCTATCCGCGTAGTAGATGACGGCCGTGGTATCCCAACCGGTATGAACACCAAAGAAGGCCGTTCAGCACTGGAAGTGGTAATGACCGTATTACACGCAGGTGGTAAATTTGATAAGAACACTTATAAAGTATCCGGTGGTTTGCACGGGGTGGGCGTAAGTTGCGTAAACGCACTGAGTAGCCTGCTGCTGGCAACCGTACGCCGTGATGGTAAACTGTTTGAACAGGAATACCAGCGTGGCGCTCCTCAGTATCCGGTACGTGAAATAGGCGTTTCAGAAGAAACCGGGACCACTATTCACTTCAAACCGGACCACGAAATATTTAAAGATACCACTTACAACCGCGAAATACTGGCAGGTCGTTTACGTGAACTGTCTTACCTGAACCGTAAGATCAAAATCACCTTAACGGATGAACGTGAGAGAAATGAAGAAGGAAACTTCTTTAGTGAAACTTTCTACAGTGAAGGTGGTATTACCGAGTTTGTACAGATGCTGGATCGTAACGGCCGTCGTAATCCGTTATTGACGGAACCGATCTCTGTAGATATCCATGAGCCTAATAGCAATGTAGCGGTAGAAGTAGCAATCATGTACAATGATTCATTTGCTGAAAACATTTTCTCTTACGTAAATAATATCAATACCATAGAAGGAGGTACACACGTAGCAGGTTTCCGCCGTGCTATTACCCGTGTATTCAAAAGTTATGGTGATAAGAATAAACTGTTTGAAAAAACAAAGATCGAAGTAACCGGTGATGACTTCCGTGAAGGACTGAGCGCTGTTATCAGCGTGAAAGTACCTGAACCTCAGTTTGAAGGACAGACCAAAACCAAACTTGGTAACTCCGATGTAATGGGTATTGTAGACAGTTCTGTTGCTGCAGTACTGGACGCTTACCTGGAAGAACATCCCCGTGACGCTAAAACGATCATCAATAAAGTAGTATTGGCTGCACAGGCCCGTGAGGCTGCCCGTAAAGCCCGCCAGATGGTACAGCGTAAAAGCGTACTGAGTGGTAGCGGGTTACCGGGTAAACTGGCAGATTGCTCTGAAAGCGATCCAAAGATCTGTGAGTTGTACCTTGTCGAAGGGGATTCGGCAGGTGGTACGGCTAAACAAGGCCGTAACCGTAGTTTCCAGGCTATTCTTCCGTTAAGGGGAAAAATCCTCAACGTAGAAAAAGCTATGGAATACAAGATCTACGAGAATGAGGAAATCAAGAACATCTTTACCGCACTCGGCGTAACCATCGGTACGGAAGAAGATGATAAGGCACTGAACCTTTCCAAACTACGTTATCATAAGCTGATCATCATGACGGATGCTGATGTGGATGGTAGCCATATTGCCACATTGATCCTTACTTTCATTTTCCGTTATATGAAGGCGATGGTTGAACAGGGTTATGTATACATCGCCCAGCCACCTTTATATCTCGTAAAGAAAGGTAAAGAACAGATGTATGCATGGACAGAAGATGACCGTAAAGCAGCTATCCTTAAAATAGCAGGTGGTAAAGAAGACAGTGTAGGCATTCAGCGTTATAAAGGTTTGGGTGAGATGAACGCAGAACAACTGTGGGAAACTACCATGAATCCTGAAAATCGTACACTCAAGCAGGTTACTATCGAAAGCGCCGCAGAAGCTGACCGTGTATTCAGTATGCTGATGGGCGATGAAGTACCTCCACGCAGGGAATTCATCGAGTCTCATGCAAAATATGCGAAGATCGACGTATAAATATGTTTTAAGATTATTGAAAGACGGATTACTAAGTAATCCGTCTTTTTTTTATCTATTCATTTCCAATTACTTCGATAACACCCCACTATAAACTGTTAAAAAACTTATAAATATTTTATTTAATTCGTTCTTTTCTCATTATTTTGCACTCCTATTTATCACTATACCTAGAGAAATTACCTATCCTATGAAACTAAAATCCATCGTGGGGCTATTTTGCCTATTTGTTGCTGCTATTACAGTAACGTCCTGCGAAAAAGACAAGGCAGTGCTGGCTTCGGGGTCCTGTACCTTTACATTTGACGGCACTGCCTATTCTGCGAACACAGCTTCCGGATATCTTGAAGATACTGTGGGTATTGGCAAAAAAGCCTTAACAGTACAAGCTATGGTAGGCAACCTCAAGACCTTCCTCGCTGCTACCATCATCTTCCCAGACACACTTGTTACAGGAGAATTTACTGAAGCAAACAATGCTTTCATAATGTTCTCTCAGGACGTGAGTAATTCAAATGATACCTCCTGGACAAGTACAACTACTACAATTAAAATTACAAGCATAAATAGTAAGTACGCCGAAGGCACATTCTTCGGCAATTTAAAACGTGGTGAAACAGTAAAGCCAATAACGGACGGAAAATTTAAAGTAAACATTAGTACAGAAAACTAATTGATCATCGATTTTTTTGAAATCTTTTTCCATCATGTCCCGCCTGTCAAGGTGGGACTTTTTTATTTTACCCCATTTTACCCCATTTTTTTCTCCTCTCTTCTCCGATCTGTTAATACTGTTAATATCTGCCTATAGATAGTTAAGAATGACAAAAAGAACTTGTCCATTCTGAGTTTACTTTGAAGTAAGCGAGAATGAACTTAAGAAGCCAACATTGAATGCCATTTGTACAAATGGCGTATAGGGACAATTTTTTCACGTAAGAAACCAACATCTAATCTAGTCATATGAAAAGAAACTCATATTACCTGCTGGCATTGCTTGCCGGACTGTTATTCAGTTCGCTCTCCTTTGCACAGACCAGGATTATCGAAGGAACCGTGACCGATGAAAACAAACATCCGGTTAGTTATGCAACCATCACTATCAAAGGCACTGGCAAAGGAGCCATCACTGAAAAGGATGGAACATTTAAACTGAATGCTGCTACAGGTGCAATAATCACAGTACGTGCCGTAGGTTTCACCACAAAGGAGATCAGCCTCGGCAGTGAAAATTCACTCTCCATTACATTAGTAGAAAATCCCAGCGACCTGAACGAAGTAGTGGTAACAGCATTGGGTATGAAGAAAGAAAAACGCAACCTCACATTCAGCGCACAGGAAGTAAAAAGCGATGAGATACTACGGGCAAAAGAACCGAATGTATTAAACGCTCTCACCGGTAAGGTATCGGGTGTGCAAATCACAAGCTCATCAGGAATGCCAGGAAGCTCTTCCCGCATCGTAATCCGCGGTGTGACCTCAATTGCCGGTGAAAACCAGGCGTTGATTGTAATGGATGGCGTGCCCATCAACAATGATCAAACTGATGCAGCTGTTGACGGTGGTCCGGGTACCAACCGCCTTGCAGATATTGATCCGGGTATCATCGAAAGTATCAACGTATTAAAAGGTGCTGCGGCCACCGCATTGTACGGTTCTGCCGGTGCACGTGGTGTGGTATTGATCACAACAAAAAAGGGCACTCTAAACAGGAAACCTACCGTTTCTCTCTCAACAGGTTTATCATTTGAAAATACCATCTTCCCGGACAGACAATATAAATATGGACAGGGATTAGACGGACTTTATGAAGATGGAGAAACCGTTAAAAGCAGAACCTCCTGGGGCCCACTAATGGATACATTGGTAGTGAACGGAAAAAAAGTGCAGAGTCGTAATCCACTGAAAGATTTTTTCAGGACCGGTGTAACCACCAATAATACGGTGAGTGTAGATGGCGGTAATGGTACTTCCAACTACTTTATGTCCTACTCCTATTTCAATCAGCAGGGAACTATTCCAAATACAGATTATACTAGGCATAGCATCTTTACAAAATTCAATACGCAGATCAACAGTAAACTGAATGCAACCTTCCAGTTAACTTACAGTAATGTATTGAACCATAAAATGCCGGAAGGATACGGACTTGAGAATCCTTTATGGACAGTATTTATGGGACCTGTATCCTATAATTTCAAACCATATCTGAATCCTGATGGTACACAACGCTTATACCGTTACAGCCGCAATAATCCTTATTGGGTGCTGGACAATGTACTGAATACTTCTACAGTAAACAGGTTCCTGCCATTACTCACTTTTGTGTATGCTCCTGCAGACTGGATCTCTGTTACTGAAAGAATAGGTGCTGACATTTATATGGACCGACTGAATTATCATGTGAATACAAACGATATTACTTATACTACCGGTCTTACATACACTAACAATCAGAACTTCCGTCAATATAATCATGACTTCATCGTACAATTAAAAAAACAGATAGGCAGAACAAATGCTAACCTGATGCTGGGGAACAATATATACTCCAACTATTCAGATGTTATGACTGCTAAAGGTCTTGGACTGGCAAAGCCGGGCTATTATAATATGGCCAGTGCATCTTCAGTGACCTATACGGAGTCTATGACCAAAAACAGGAAAGTAGGCTTTTATGCACAGGCAGAAATTGATTACAACAGGATGCTGATACTCTCCCTTAGTGGCAGATATGATGGCAGTTCAGTATTAGCTACCAATCATACCTATTATCCATATGGTTCAATTGCCGGCGGTTTCATCTTCTCTGAATTATTCTCTGAAAAACTGAAAGAGATCATCAGCTTCGGGAAAGTGAGAGCTTCTTATGCAGCAGTAGGTAATGATAATGTACAACCATACATAAACAAGACTCCATATACACAGGCAATTATTGCAGGGGATGTAAGTAGTAACCTTACCTTTCCTTACAATGGACAGAATGGTTTCCTGATCAGTGACGCCCTCGGTAATCCTAATCTTAAGAATGAATTGCAGAAAGAGATTGAATTTGGACTGGAGATGAAAATGCTGCAAAACAGAATAGGATTGGAAGCTTCTTATTTCGACAGGAAAATGAGTAATGGCCTTGTTTATGGTATTTCCCTGGCCAATTCTACCGGTTATAATTCCACCACAATCAATTCTGCCCGGATGGAAACCAAAGGAATCGAGGTGCTGTTGAATCTTGTCCCTGTTAAAACAAAAAACTTCAGCTGGGATATGACCATTAACTATACCAAACTGAATTCAAAAGTACTGGAGATAGGTGCGGGTCTTGATCAGACAAGCATCGGTACTATCTATGCGGTAAAAGGTCAGGCCTGGGGTTCTATATTCGGTAACAAATATGCCCGCACGGCAGATGGTCAGTTAAAGATCAATGATGCCGGGCTGCCATATTCATCAGGCGATTATGGCATTGTAGGAAACATCACTCCCCGGTGGACAGGCGGTATCAATAACATGTTCCGTTACAAACAATTTGGATTCAGCTTTTTGATTGATACCAAACAGGGAGGCCAGATCCTGAATTCTGATGATGGTTATGGATTGTACTATGGTACTTCCAAACAAACAGAAAAGAGGGCTGACAGAGTAGTAGCAGGTATCAGCGATGCCACAGGAACAGCTAACACAATTTCAGTAACAGGGCAACAATACTTCCAGCAGATCAGTGGTATAACCGAAGCCGTTATACAGGACGATTCATATATCAAACTGCGTAATGTAACATTGTCTTACAACTTCTCTAAAAATTTATTAGGTAAGCTACCTGTTAAAGATGCGTCCATCGTACTTACAGGACGTAACCTGTGGATCCATAAAGCGGCTGATTTCACAGGTGGTGATCCGGAAGTGAACTCATGGGGTAACCAGAACAGCGGACTGGGTGTTTATACTTTCTCAGCACCAACTTCCCGCTCATTTGACTGCACATTAAGGCTCACTTTTTAACTGTAAACTATTTAGAACATGAAAAAATCACTTCTCATTATAATTGCCCTTGCTGCTACGGCATTCACAGGGTGTAAAAAATACCTGGATGTAAATGATAATCCAAATTCGCCAACCAATGTATCAGAAAGCCTGATGCTGGCACCTTTGGAGGCTAGCATATCACAATACATTACAGCAGGTAATGCCTCCTCTCTTGTTAATCAATGGATGCAGAATTGCGTTCCTAATCAGCCGCTGCCCAATACAGTAAATTACATGGTAACCAGTTCTACTTTCGATGATTTCTGGAAGTCATTCTATGTAACGGCACTGAACAATCTGCACCTCCTCAACATTCAGGCAACAGCTAATGGCAATGGGAAATATGCAGGCATCTCAAAGATATTAACCGCCTATACGCTGGGAAATGCTACAGACCTGTGGGGTGATATTCCTTACTCAGAAGCCTTTAATGGCACTGATAATACAACTCCTGTATACGACTCACAGGAAAGTATCTACAATACTATCCAGGCCTTACTGGACAGTGCTATTGTAGAAGTAAATGCAGGTACAGGTACCTCTCCTTCTACTGACGATTATTTTTACAGCGGAGATATGACCAAATGGGCGAAGATGGCATACACACTGAAAGCCCGCTATTATATGCATCTTACCAAAGCTCCAGGATATACAGCATCCGCACAGGCAACACTGGCACTGACGGCCTTAAGCAACGGTATGACCAGCAATAGCGATGATTGCTTTTTCCCTTATGCAGGCTCTTCTACCTCTTCAAATCCCTGGTATCTTCACTTTTTCAATACCTCTACTTTAGTATTATCATCACACTATATAGACTCCCTCAAAGCGTTCAGCGATCCACGCTTGCCCTACCTAGTAAGCAAAGCAGAAAATACAGGTTTATATAATGGTAATGATATCGGATCAGGTGCAGGTGATTTACTGGATTATTCTGTTGCAGGTAGTTTTTACGGCGGTATCGGTTCTAATGTATATGTACTGAATGCTGCAGAAGCCTTGTTCCTGAAAGCGGAAGCAACCTATATCACTTCGGGATATGCTGCAGCCCAACCCATTTACAAAGCTGCTGTTGCTGAAAATCTGCTGAAAGTTGGCATAGATACAACTTCTACCGCAGCACGAAATTATTTATCATCACGTGGTACATTAACAGCAGATAATGCAATGCGGCTCATCATAGAAGAAAAGAATGCAGCAAATTTCTTTTCAATGGAGAGTTATGTGGACTGGCGTCGTACCGGTTATCCTTCAATCAAATTGATCACCAACGATAATATAACAGCTATTCCCCGCAGGTTCCTTTATCCTTTAAATGAGATCACAGCAAATCCCCGGGCTATACAAAGCGCGAAACTTACTGATAAAGTATGGTGGGATAATTGATAAAACAAGTGTCTGTTCGTTATAATAAAAAAGAAGGTGCGTCAACGTATGGCGCACCTTCTTTTTTATTTATTATTAAATTATCCTCATCCGGGTTTCATTTATTTAATGAAAAACACCGCTCTTACTTCTGCTCTTACCTTGATCGTTTTAAAGTTAATATCGGGCATTACGTCAGCACCCTCCTGAGCTCTGGAACGGCCCAGGTAAGATGCATTAGCCATCATAGGCTGCACATCTGAATAATTGTCTGTATTGATCTCCTGCACTTCCAGCACACCATCTATCTTATCACCAATAGCATCCAGCATATACGTCGCCTTTGCTTTAGCAGCCTGTAATGCTTTCATCTTTACTTCTTTGCGATACTCCTCCATCTTACTATGGGAATAACTACTGATGTTTGCACTTTCGATTCCTTCGGCATCTACAGCACTGAGTATGCTATTGATTTTATCCAGCTTACTCAGTTTAAGACGGAATTGCTTACGGGCCATAAAATCCTCTACCTTCTTCTTTTTAATCCACCATTGTTCATAGTTATATCCAAATACATTTGTGATAGTAAGATCAGCTGGTGCAATTCCTGCATCCTGTACAGCCTTCTGTAATTGTTTTTCCAATACGCTGATCTCTACCTTTGCTGTTTTATTTTTGTATTCACGCAAAGCGATATCAAAGTATATTTCATCCGGAGTAATCTCCGTCTCTGCAGAACCTGTTACTTCTATTTTCTTTACAGGAGGCTTATTGTCTGTTTGTTGAGCCTGACTAAGCGTAGCTAAAAATAATCCTGTCAGCAGGAACATTACCTTTTTCATATTGATGTGTTTTATGTGTTTTAAATGTTATTATGCTACTATGATGCTGTTTCATTATCAGATTCCATAAATCAGTTAAAAATATTTTTATGGAATGCCAATGCCCAATACTTAATGATTATACAGATATAACGGTTATTCCATGAAACGGATATCTGGCAGTTATGTTACATAGATTTTCTATATAGTGTGTTTGGGGAGAGATTTCAATATTCCTGTTACCATCAAAAAGCCCGGCTCTGATTGAGCCGGGCTTATATTATCAGATTATTTTAAATCATTACTTTCTTGAATCCGTCATTCCTTTCAGGAAATCATACAGATCATTCATCGAACGGATATTATCTACTATCAGCATAAAATTTGTACCTACCTGTTTCAAACGTGCATTATTCACACGCGTCTGAATATAAGTAAGCATATGATTAAACGTAGCTGACTGGAAGAAAGGCGAATCCGGATTATTGATAAAATAACAACGCAGTTTTTCTTCTTTGAGCATCATTTTTATAAAGCCCAGTTGTATTGCCATCCATCGACAACGGATAGTTGTAAGCAGATCTTTTACCAGTTCAGGAACAGGTCCAAACCTATCCTGCAATGCTCTTTCAAAATCCTGCAGTTTACTTTCCAAAGTGATATTATCCAGTTCCTGGTAGAGGTTCAGACGCTCCTGAATACTTTCCACATAACTATCCGGGATCAGTATTTCAAGATCTGTATCGATAGTACAATCGCTTACATAATCTTTCTTCTCTTCCAGTTGCTCCTTGAATAATTCACGGAACTCATTTTGTTTTAATTCACGGATGGCTTCGTCCAGAATTTTCTGGTACATATCAAACCCTATCTCTGCCATAAAACCGCTCTGTTCTCCACCAAGCAGATTACCGGCACCACGTATATCCAGGTCACGCATTGCAATCTGGAAACCACTTCCCAGTTCACTATGTTGTTCCAGGGTTTGCAAACGTTTACGGCTATCTGAAGGAAGTGTATTGATAGGAGGTGCCAGCAGATAACAAAACGCTTTCTTATTACTGCGTCCTACACGTCCGCGCAACTGGTGCAGATCACTCAATCCAAAGTGATGTGCATTGTTGATGATGATGGTATTGGCATTGGGGATATCCACGCCGCTCTCTATGATATTAGTAGATACCAGTACATCATATTTCCGGTCGATAAAGTCCATGATCACTTCTTCCAACTGATGCCCTTCCATTTGTCCGTGCGCAGTAGCAATAGCCAGATCCGGACACAATCCGCGTATCAGGCTGGTCATTTCTCCCAGTCCTTTCACACGATTGTAAACGAAGTATACCTGTCCGCCACGTTCTATTTCATAATAGATCGCATCGCGGATCAGATCATGATCAAACACATGTACTTCTGTTTCTATCGGCTGACGGTTAGGTGGAGGTGTATTAATAACAGACAAGTCACGTGCCCCCATCAGGGAGAACTGTAATGTTCTCGGAATAGGCGTAGCCGTTAGTGTGAGTGTATCAACATTCAGTTTTATGTGCTTCAGTTTTTCTTTGGCAGTTACACCGAATTTCTGTTCCTCATCCACAATCAGCGCACCAAGGTCTTTGAACTTAACATCTTTACCCAGTAAGGCATGTGTGCCAATGATGATATCTATTTTCCCTTCTGCCAGCCGTTGTAAAGTATCTTTTTTCTCTTTAGATGATTTAAAGCGGTTGAGATAATCTACGGTGCAGGGGAAATCTTTTAGTCGTTCAGAGAATGTTTTATAATGCTGGAATGCAAGGATCGTAGTTGGCACCAGTACAGCAGCCTGCTTACCATCCACCAGTGATTTAAACGCAGCACGTACTGCTATTTCTGTTTTACCAAAGCCCACATCGCCACATACCAGCCGGTCCATAGGTGAAGGAGATTCCATATCTCTTTTCACATCTGCCGTAGCCTTGCTTTGATCCGGGGTATCTTCATACAGGAAGGATGCTTCCAGTTCTGTTTGCAGGTAAGTATCCGGAGAATGCGCAAAACCTTCTTCAGCTTTACGGGCAGCATACAGTTTGATAAGATCCTTCGCAATATCTTTTACCTGTGTTTTCGCCTTTTCTTTCAGCTTATCCCAGGCATCACTACCAAGTTTATTCACCTTTGGTTCTACACCTTCTTTACCGGTGTATTTGCTGATCTTATGCAGGGAGTTGATATTTACATATAACAGATCGCTGTTCTTGTAAATAATCCTGATGGCTTCCTGCATTTTACCGCCTACCTCTATCTTCTGCAAACCACTGTAAACGCCCACACCATGATCAATATGTGTTACAAAATCTCCGGCCTGCAGTTCTCTCAGCGTTTTAAGCGTGATCGCCTTATTTTTATTATACGCCTGCTTTACTTTGTATTTGTGATAACGCTGAAAAATCTGATGATCTGTATAACAAACAATTTTCAGCGTATGATCAATAAACCCGTGACTTACCGGTATTGGAATAGGATAAAAAGTAAACTCCGCTTTAAGGTCTTCAAAAATACTACGCAACCTTTCCAGTTGCTTGGCATTTTCAGCAAAAATGAATAGAGAATATTTTTTGTTGTTATGTCCGTCAAGATCTTTGATCAGCATTTCAAACTGCCGGTTAAAAACCGGTTGTTCCTGTGTTTCAAAGTTAATGGGCGTATATGGGCGATTGGTTTCTTCCCACCACTGCCTTTTGCCAAACACAATACAATGCCGCTGTAAAAGTTCGTGCATCAGTGGATGAGCCTTTACGAAGTCATTTTCTGACAGGTCCATCTTTTCATCATCATCAACTTTTACTTTCTGACCGGTTTGTAACCAGGCATCCAGTTTCTCTTCCAGCTGCAGGATCACATCCTGCACATATGCAGGATCTTTCATCCACACCACTGTATTAGCCGGCAAGAACTCCAGCAGGGAAGTTTTCTGATGATCAAGTCCGTGGGTATCCATATTGGCAATCAACGTAACCTGGGTCAGCTTACGTTCACTGAGCTGCGTTTCCGGATCAAACAGGCGGATGGAATCAATATCTTCTCCGAACAATTCAATACGGTAAGGCTTTTCGTTGCCAAAAGAATAAATATCAAGGATCCCCCCACGCAGGGCATACTGTCCTGGTTCATATACGAAGTCGGTGAAATGGAATCCCCAGCCTACCAGTTTCTCCAGCAGGCCATCTACTTTCAATACATCACCCACCTTCAGTTGCACCATGTTGGAGCTGAAAGCTACAGATGCAGATACCTTTTCCCATAATGCTTCGGGGTAAGTCACCAGGATCTTTTTATGAATACTGGAGCCGGAGAACTTCATCAGTGCTTCCGTACGTAACATGCTATGGCTTCCGTTCAGTTCGGTGAACTGCCCGGTTTTCTTAAAGGAATCCGGAAAGTAGAAGATATCCAGAGCCTGACTTAGTTGTTCCAGATCATTATGGAAATAAGCGGCTTCTTCTTTGTCGTTTAAAATAAACAGGTGATTGTAGGAAGCTGCAAGCTCCCATGTCCCTACTGCTGCAAAAGTAGTGGCACTGCCGGTCAAACCTGTTAGTTGGAAATACTGTGGACCAGACAAATTGATCCCTTTAACCAGCTGTTGCAGCCGGATATCACGCTGGTACAGATTTAAGACAGTCTGTATATTCATGAGGGAAGCAAAGGTACGAAGAAATCGAAAGCGGACTATTTTCGTTAAATTTAATGGAGAAATTCCACGCCCCATGCTAGAACAATGGTATAACGGTTACGTAACCCGCATTGTACAGGAGACTCCTAATACAAGACGGTTCTGGATAAAGATTCCGGAGAAAGACTGCTTTGACTTCAAGCCCGGTCAGTTTGTTACCCTCGATCTTCCCATTCATGAGAAGAAAAATAAACGCTGGCGAAGCTATTCCATCGCCTCTCCACCCAATGATACCAACGAAATAGAGCTGGTTATCGTACTCCTGCAGGGAGGTGCAGGCACTACCTATCTCTTTAATGAGGTAAAAGTAGGTAGCATGCTGGTACTAAAAGGGCCACTTGGTGTTTTTCTATTGCCCCAGCCGTTGGACAAGGAACTGTTCCTCATCTGCACAGGTACTGGTATTGCGCCTTTCCGTGCAATGACTCATCATATCCATACACATGGCATCCCGCATCAACCCATTCATCTTATATATGGCTGCCGGCAACAATGTGATTTGCTATATGCAGATGAAATGTGGCAACTGCAGAATCAAATGCCAGATTTTAAGTACTGGCCAACACTATCTCAGGAAGACGATTCCTGGCCACGTCACAAAGGATATGTACACCTCATTTATGAAGAAATACTGGCGTCGAACAGGCCACCAGCAACTTTCTATCTCTGCGGATGGAAAGAGATGATCTCTGAGGCTAAAGAACGGATCCTGGCATTAGGGTATGACAGACATGATATCCACCAGGAATCGTATGGATGATTTTAAAGTCCCTTCTGCAGGCCATTTAGTAGAAATAAAACCTATAATTGTTTAAGTGAATTCGGGGAGACATAATAGTGAGTCTATATATTGAACATACGTTGGACCTACATTGGAAATACATTGGAGAATCTTTGATCACGTATAGCTGTTCAAAGATTGTCCAACGTATGTCCAATGTATGAAGCAAATATCAACTCACTCCGAAGGCACTACTAATTTGTTATGAATAGCTATACACTTTGTATAGAGGCGGGAAAGAAGAGGGAGGCCATACATCCAGGCAGAAACCCAATAGGTAAGTTATTTCAGAAAGTAGCTGCATTACATATACTTTCAGAAAAAAAGCCCGGCTTCGAATGAAACCGGGCTTTCCTGAATAATATACTTTTAGCTGATAGCGTTCAGTACGATCTCCTTCACTTTAGCCAATGGAATTCTTTCCTGTTCCATGCTATCCCTGTGACGGATAGTTACCATGTTATCTTCTTTAGTCTGATGATCGATCGTTACGCAGAAAGGCGTACCGATAGCATCCTGACGGCGGTAACGTTTACCAATGCTATCCTTCTCTTCATAATAACAATGAAAAGATGATTTACATTGATCCATCAGTTCCTTAGCAATTTCCGGTAACCCATCTTTCTTAGTAAGTGGGAAAATAGCCAGTTTAATCGGAGATAACTTTGCAGGGAACTTCAACACAACACGACTATCTGGCTTCTCCGCTGTACTCAGATCCTGTTCTTCATAAGCATTACATACAGTCAGCAGGAACATACGATCCAGACCGATAGATGTTTCTATCACATAAGGAACATAGTTCTGATTGATCTCTGTATCAAAATACTGCAATTTCTTTTTGCTGTATTCCTGGTGCTGTTGCAGGTCAAAGTCGCCACGGGAATGGATACCTTCAACTTCTTTGAAACCGATCGGGAACTCAAATTCGATATCCACAGCAGCCTTTGCATAGTGCGCCAGTTTTACGTGATCGTGGAAGCGGTATTTATCGGAAGAAGTACCCAGGCTCAGGTGCCATTTCATACGTTCTTCTTTCCAGTAGGCATACCATTCATTCTCAGTACCAGGGCGGATAAAGAACTGCATTTCCATCTGCTCAAATTCACGCATACGGAAAATAAACTGCCGGGCTACGATCTCATTACGGAAGGCCTTACCTGTCTGCGCGATACCAAAAGGAATCTTCATGCGACCGGTTTTCTGCACATTCAGGAAGTTTACAAAAATACCCTGGGCGGTTTCCGGACGCAGGTAAATTTCGCTGGCTTCATCTGTAACACTACCCAACTGAGTGGAGAACATCAGGTTAAACTGACGGATTTCCGTCCAGTTCACCGTACCGCTCACCGCACACTTTATCTTATTTTCATCAATTAGCTGTTTCAGGCCGGCATAGTCGGCATCTTTTTCCAGGATCTCCATTTTAGACAACAATGCCGCACCTTCCGCCTCGGGTAATGTTGCAGCATGAGCCTCTATCAGGTGATCTACCCGGTAGCGCTTCTTGCTGTCTTTATTATCTATCATGGGATCGCTGAAACTGTCCACATGGCCGGACGCTTTCCAGGTAGTAGGGTGCATAAAGATGGCAGCATCTATCCCCACAATGTTTTCGTGCATCTGGGTCATGCTCTTCCACCAGTAGTCGCGGATGTTCTTCTTCAACTGTGCCCCGTATTGGCCATAATCATATACCGCACTTAATCCGTCGTAGATCTCACTGGACTGGAAAACGAAGCCATATTCTTTACAATGCGAAATAATCGCCTGGAATTTATTCTGATCTGTTGCCATAATTGCGCAAATATAATAAGCCTTTTCCGAATTAATTGGGCATCTAACTACGCTTATGCTCCGAATATCTTGGATGAAGGGGTTCTGTAGATTCAACCGGTACCTCTTTTACCCAAACAGCATAAGCATTTGGCTGGATTCTGGCGCCATGATATTCCGCATATACCTGGGTAAATTCTGCGCCGAAATAAAGAATAATAGCGGAATAATATACCCATAGTAATATGATTACGATAGAGCCCGCCGCCCCATAGGCAGAGCCTATTTTACTGGCACCCAGATAAAAACCTATGGCAAATTTGCCTATCATAAATAATATTGCCGTTGTAATAGCCCCTACGGTAACATCCTTCCATTTTACTTTGGCATCAGGAAGAACCTTAAATATGATGGCAAATAATAAGGTGATGATAAAAAATGTAAGTCCCAGGTTGATGACATATACCAGCACAAACGTCACGTCAGGAATTAAGTATGTAAGTTGCTTGCCAAATAATTCTATCAGACCATTCAGAACCAGTGACACCAGCAGGATAAATCCCAGGCTGATCACCATAGAAAAAGAAAGCAGGCGGTTAATAAGGATCTTAAGTAACCCATTCTTCGGCTTGGCTTTTAGCTGCCAGATAAAGTTGATGGAATCCTGAATCTCTCCAAATACCCCTGTAGCACCAAAAATCAGAGAAATTATCCCTACTACGGTAGCCCATGTGGAATCCCCGGAAAGGGTAGCATTTTTGATCATTTGCTGAATCTGTAATGCAGCATCATTTCCTACCAGCTTATTGATTTGTCCGTATACGCTTCCCTCTATCGCCTCCTTTCCAAGGAAAACCTGGAAAAGAGTAATAATCACTATCAGCATGGGCGCTATGGAAAAGATGGTATAATAGGATAATGCAGCACTTAGCTTCAATACCTTATCATCCATAAAATCGCTGGCAGTCATTCTCAAAATCTGCCAGTATTTTTTTATTTTACCAGGACGTTGCATATCATTGATTTAGCAAAAAATCTGCCTTTTTATTGCAGCTTCTTATTTTCCTTGTGCCTGGTGGCATCACGGATATTCTTCTTTTCAAAGTTCTTTTCCAACGCCTCTGTCATATCTATCCCTGTTTGATTGGCAATACAAAACAACACCCACAATACATCTGCCAACTCATCTGCCAGCTCTTTTTTCTCATCAGATGCTTTTGACGACTGATCCCCATATTTCCTGGCCATGATACGGGCCACTTCACCTACCTCTTCTGTTAAAATAGCCATATTGGTTAATTCGCTGAAATAACGAACACCGACTGTAGTAATCCAGCCATCTATTTTTTCCTGCGCTTCTTTTATTGTCATTCTTTATTTTTTGTATCAATGATGATGGTTACGGGGCCGTCGTTCAGCAGTTCTACTTTCATATCTGCACCAAAAATCCCCGCAGGAATCTCTTTTCCCATATCCAAACCCACTTGCACTATCATTTGTTCATATAACGGAATTGCTATATCAGGTTTACTGGCACGGATATAAGAAGGACGGTTTCCTTTTTTCGTAGCTGCATATAATGTAAACTGGCTTACCAGTAAAATGTTTCCATCTACCTCTTTTACCGATTGATTCATCACTCCCTGCACATCATTAAAAATGCGCAGGTTAGTGATCTTATTGCTTAACCAGGTAATATCTTCTGTAGTATCCGTATCTTCTATTCCCAGCAATACCAGCAGCCCGGTTTCAATACTGCCGGTAATATTATTATCTACTGTTACGGATGCTCTGGTAACACGTTGTATAACTGCCCGCATATTTATGCTTGATTTTCTTTTAACTGTATCATGTCCTCCATATCCAGTTCAGGATAAAATAACTCTAACAGAAAATAATAATACAGATAAATAAGTGAAAGATAAATAATAAAGTGTTCATTGATGGAATAAGCGATTGTGATAATATTTAATCCAACTACGATGTACACAAATGATTTACCTGAGGGCAACTTTACATACGCCCCTATCTTCAATAAGTACAAACAAGCCAGCACACCTATAGCTAATAATCTCAGGCCGGTAGGCACCACCAGCATATTATAGATATTATAGGCGGTGATAATGATGCCAATGGCAATCATCGCTTTCTTTGCATAATTTCTTTTTACACTGAAATAATCAACCGCATTATCAAAAAATATTTCATGTTTCTCACCGGAAAAAAAACAGATCACTACTGCGATAATATTCACACCGGGAACCAGATGCAGTAATAACATCCAGGGACTGTACTTCCCTATTGTAAGCGCTCTGCCGGTAATGATATTACGTAACAGCTGGGCTCCTGCATAAAGAAAGAAGATAGTAGCCAGCATAAACAGAAGGTTCAACCATGTAGGCTCCCCTGGCATTCTCTCCGCATCAAACAACACGGTTACACGTGTGCTCAGATCTCCGATGCAACCCATGTAGGCAAAATAACTGGCCATCCACATAAACAGGTATTCCCATTTATTGAACACCTGGATTTTGGAAGGGAGTTTTCCAAAAAAGGTGCGCCATTTAAAACCATTCTCTACCAGGAAAACGATCACATAATAACAGATCATTTTAAACCACAACAGGAGCAAAGAAGAAATAAGGAGAAAGAGCTCCTTACCAGCAGGAATAAGGCTACCAGTGAATAAGAAGCCACTGCTGAAAGGGTTTCCTGTTTTAGGCAGAAAATAAAAGATGAGAGCAGCAAGCACACCCGCACTGATCTTATTATCAGTTCCCATCAGGTGGAACCGGGTGATGATTGCCAGCAGATAAGCTGTAAAAACATTCAGATGTGCAAGCAATGCCCAGCTATCCGTGCCTTTTCCCGGTAAATAGACATCCATTAAATATTGTATTCCAAAGGAGAGGATAATCACAATAGCCATAATAGCAGTATCTTTCCATCTCTTCGCTATTATAAATTCCCATGTCAGAAAGCCCGTTAATCCAGCCAGTTTAATTGGCAGATCGAGGTAGTCCGGTAATTTAAGTAAAGTAAGTCCCCAGGTAAAAATGGCTAATATCAGGCTGGTTTTTAGTGCGCGTAACTGTATAGGTGTAAAGAATGTCATAGCCAAAGGGTTTATAGAATGTAGCGAATAATTTACCTTTATTAAATTACGATAATCAATCATAAGGAAAAGTTAATATAATGAGTATAGATCTTTCCCCGGAAATTAGTTTCAAAACCGCCCGCAGTGGCGGTAGCGGGGGGCAGAACGTGAACAAGGTGGAAACGATGGTAGAAGGTTATTTTAATGTGGAGGCATCTGCATTATTGACTGCCGAACAAAAAATCCTGGTACAGGAAAAACTTGCAAACCGTATAAATTCAGAAGGTCTTTTGCAGGTAAGATCTCAGGAAGAGCGTACCCAGCTGGGCAATAAGCAACTGGTAGTAAAAAAAATGAACGATCTTGTGCATAAGGCACTGATAAAACCAAGGAAGCGTATTGCCACCAGGCCATCAAAAGCAGTTAAAGAAAAACGACTTCAATTTAAAAAGCAGCTGTCTGAGAAAAAACAAGGCCGCAGGAAAGGGCTGGAATAATTAATTTTGGTTAAAAATCAGGGAATTGAGTATTAAATCATTAGCAGGTCAGACGGTATACTACGGTTTTAGTAACATAGCAAGTAAACTGCTTAGCTACTTTTTAACCCCCCTTTACCTGGAATTGATGACGCAGGCGGCTTATGGAGAGATGTCTACCGTATATTCCTACGTGCCCTTTATGAGCATCCTGCTCACTTATGGCATGGAAACGGCTTTCTTCCGCTTTGCCAAAAAGGAAAACAGCCAGTCAGTACTCAGCACTTCTACTATTTCGCTGCTTGTTACCACTATTATTATCAGCATATTACTTTTATTCCTGCGGGGGCCTATTATCAATTCCTACCTGGGAGACCTCGGAGGATTGAAAGGACATCCCGGTTTTTATACTTCTATTATTATGTTCATGGCATTTGATGCCCTGACAGCCGTTCCCTTTGCCCAGCTAAGACTGGAAAACAAACCAATGCGTTATGCATTCATCCGGCTTGCCGGTATTTTTGCAACCGTCGGCTTTAATGTCTTTTTCCTGGTACTGGTTCCTAAACTGCATGCCGCAGGATACAGCTGGTTTCCGGCAGTGAATGCAGACGATCAGGTGGGCTATATTTACCTGAGCAATATGCTGGGAAGCGGGGTCACATTCTTACTCTTCCTACCACAGTTACTACATATCAAATGGAACTTTGACAGTAAAATATGGAAGCAGATGATGAATTACGGACTTCCGTTAATCATCTTTGGTATGGCAGGTATGGTGAACGAAACCTTTGACCGTGCATGGTTCCTCCCGCAGTTCCTACCAGGGAATAATATGGAGGTAAAAAAACAACTGATCGGTATTTATGCCGCTAACTATAAACTGGCAATTCTGATCACCATGTTCATACAGGCTTTTAAGTTAGGGGCAGAGCCCTTTTTCTTTAAACAGGCAGAAGGGGTGAATCCTCAGAAAGTGTATGCCCGTATTATGAAGCTGTTTGTGGTGCTGCTTTGCTTGATGTTCCTGTTTGTAAGTCTTTACCTGAATGTGTGGAAAATTTTCCTGCGCAGACCCGTATACTATCCGGGCATGAAGATCGTACCGGTCCTCTTGCTGGCCAATATGTTCTTAGGAATTTATTATAACCTGACAATCTGGTTCAAACTCACAGACCGTACCCGTATGGGTGCTATCATTACCATCATCACTGCTGTAATGGCCTTTTTGCTGAACTGGTGGTGGATTCCCAGGATGGGCTACTTTGGTGCTGCACTGGCAACGATGGTATGTTACTTTATCCAGATGTCAATATGTTATGCACTGGGACAAAAATATTATCCTGTCCCTTACCACCTCCCAAGGATCATCACCTACATTATCACGGCAGTGCTCACTTACTACTGCTTTGATTTCCTGAACCGGAAACTGATTTCGCCGAATGATATCTATGCATTGAAACCACTTTCGCTGATAGTTGCCACCCTGTTTTTCGGAGCCTACATCTGGTTTATGCTGAAAATGGAGAAGAAAGAATTTGCCCGTTTACCGTTTATAGGAAAGTTTGTAAGCTGGATTTAAGTAAATTCGAAAAGGTGCTTTTAATGAATAATAATTTTATTGAAAAAATAAATCAGTTACCCCTTGATAAGCAGCAGGAAGTTGAAGATTTTGTCAACTTCCTCATAAGTAAATATCAAGCAGGTTCAACAAACATCAAAGCGGCTGAAAAACGCAAGTCTAACATGGGCTGGGCCAAGGGTAAAATATGGGTAACTGATGATTTTAATATCCAAAGGATCTGGTAAGAACTGGATCTAGTGCAAAAACGGATTATTCTTTTTCTCAAATCCTATGGTCGTTGATTGCCCATGGCCGGGATATACGATAACTTCATCCGGTAGTACGAACAATTTTTCCCGTATGCTGTTAATTAATGTCTGATGGCTGCCACCGGGCAAGTCTGTACGACCGATACTCTGGTAAAACAGTACATCGCCACCAATAAGAAGCTGCTGGCCGGCACAATAGAAACAAACACTTCCGGGTGAATGTCCTGGCGTTAACAACACTTCCAGTTCATCATCACCCAATTTTATCTTTTCACCGGCTTCCAGATAACGGATTGGCTCTGGGGATGGTTCAAACGGAACATTATACATTTTACCAATTTCAGGAGAACGATCCAATACAATTTTATCTAAAATATGCATTTCCAGCCCTACTCCATATGTTTTTGCAACCAGCCGGTTACCAAAAATATGATCCAGGTGGCAATGAGTATTTAGCAGACGGGTAACATTTAACCCTTCTTTTTCGATATATGTTAGTAATTCTTTTCGTTCTTCTTCAAAATAACAGCCCGGATCTATAATTATACAATCCTTTTTTTCGTTAATGACTAAATAGGTATTTTCCTGAAATGGATTAAAGGTCAAACATTGTATTTCAAGCATTGTTACCGATTTTTGCTAATTTTAATTAAGAACGCAATATTATCAATACTTTCTGTATGAACCGACTTATTACCAGGTTATTATTTACCGGTACCCTATTACTTGGCTCGTATCTTTCCCAGGCGCAGACCAACTCCGTGGAATTTGGACAGAACCGCATACAGCATAAGAACTTTAAATGGCGTTATTATCAAACCAGCCATTTTAATACTTATTTCAGCCAGAATGGGTTAGAGCTCGGTAAGTACGTGGCACAGGTTGCAGAAAAGGAACTACCCCAACTAGAACAGTTCATGGAATTCACATTCCGGCAGAAGGTAAATATTGTGGTCTATAACAGCTTCGGTGAAATGAAGCAATCCAATATTGGTATTGGCATCGATTGGCAGAATACCGGCGGCGTTACCAAGCTGGTGGGGAATAAGTTATTGGTATATTTTGATGGTGATCACGAACATCTGCGGCAACAGATCCGCCAGGGTATTGCCCGCGTAATGCTCGAAAGCCTGATTTTCGGAGAAGATATCGGGGAGTTTGCAGGAAACGCCGTATTAATAGATTTCCCAAAATGGTTCACGGATGGCTTTATTGCCTATGCAGCAGAAAACTGGAACGCCACACTGGATGATGAACTGAAAGATGCCCTGCAGTCTGGCAGATATACCTCTTTTAATTTCCTGGCTTATGAAAAACCACTCCTGGCCGGACACGCCTTCTGGTATTATATAGAAAGTAAATACGGAAAGGACGCAGTGCCTTACCTCATGTATATTTCCCGCATTAACCGCGGACTGAAAAAAGGATTTGAACAGGTATTGAGCCAGAAACCTAAAAATACATTGAAGGATTTCATGGTATACAATACTAAACGTTACCAGGATGATAACCGCAAACGTAAACAGGTTACCCGTGGCCGTACTGTAGTAGCACGTGAAATAAAGAAGTCCAACTTCTATCGTTTCCAGGCAAATCCAAAAGGTAATAACTATGCAGTTGTAGAATTTACCAAAGGTGTTTACAGAGTACAAATCCAGGTAGCTGATAACAAGCCAAAGGTATTACTCCGTAGTGGTGTAAGGATGCAGGAAAGTCAGCTGGACCCGAACTATCCTCTGCTGGCATGGAATCAGAAAGGTAACCGACTTGCTATCATCTACGAACACGAAGGCAAGACAAAACTCATGATCTACGATCTCATATCAAAAACGACCCTCCGTCAGGACCTTAATAAGTTCGACAGGGTAATAGATATGAAATACTTCTTTGAGTTTGATAATTCTCTGCTGCTGTCTGCTGTAAGAAACGGACATACTGATATTTATACTTACAGCATCACAAACAATAAAGTAGATCAGATCACCAATGATGTATACGACGATCTGGATCCCTCTTTCGTTGCCTTCCCTGGCAAAAGCGGAATCATCTACTCTTCCAACAGGCCATCACCTACCGCTAAAGGAAGTGATACCGTACTGCCTGGGGGACATTATAATGTATTCCTGATAGACAACTGGAATAAGAGCGCAGATAAACAGGTTTCACAGTTGACCGATATGAAATATGGTGATGCACGTTCGCCATTACAATATAATAATTCACACTTCACCTTTGTAAGTGACGTTAACGGTATCCGTAACCGTTATGCAGGTTTCTTTAAAACAGAAAGAGCGGGGGTGGATTCTCTCTTCTTTGTAGGATCTGAAATACTGCATAATCCTGAGAAAACTGAGCTGGATTCTGCCCTGGCAGATTATGGTGCAACCGAACCTGATTCAGTAATGGCGGTATCCATTACCAAGGATTCTACTTACACATTCCCGCTTACCAACTATCAATATGGTATTAAGGAATCAAGAGGAGCCGGTGACCAGAGTGAGGTATCACAGGTAATCCAGCAATTTGGTTTTAAACGTCTTTTCAAACTGAAAGTAGATACTGTTGCACTGCGTAAACGTAATGTCAATTCCCGTCCTACTACCTTCAGAGCACGCGAGATGCATGAGGACAGCATCCGTTTGGGATTACCAACTTATCACTCCAAACCTAAAGCAGATACTGCGAAGAAAGCAGATTTCTTCCAGAGTGAATTTGGCAGTGAACCTGTTGATAGTACAAGCAACGCTGCAGGTACCGCTACACAGATACCATTGTTCCAACCGGTTCTTAAATCAGCAAAACTGCTGCCTTATAAATTGAAGTTCTCGTCCGACTATCTTGTTCTTCAACTGGATAACTCCGTATTGATTAACCGCTACCAGCCGTTTACAGGAAGGCCAACAAGCCCGATACAATTGTCGGACCCGCTGAATGGTATGATCCGTATTGGTATCAGTGATCTGATGGAAGATTATAAATTTACCGGAGGATTCCGGGTACCTTCTTCTTTGGATGGTACGGAGTATTTCTTTTCATTCTCTTATCTGAAAAGGCGGTTTGATTATAAATTCACTTACTACCGTAAAGCAAATAAAAACTCCTATCTGGGAACAGATGAAAATGGTAACGTACTCTTTAGTTTACCCACTAAACTAAGGACGAACCTCTATCAACTGGATGTTCGTTATCCATTTGACGAAGCCAGAAGTCTTCGTTTGCAGGTAGGACTCCGTAACGATAAGTATATCTTCTCTTCTGTAGAGGAAACAACGTTAAAGGCACCGGACTTCCATGATACATATGCTTTACTCCGGTTGGAATATGTATATGACAATACAATAAATCCAGCTGTTAATATCTGGCATGGCACCCGCTATAAAATATATGGTGATATGAATTCGCAGATCGATGGTAATATGAATGAGTTATTGGGCACATCTGCGGCTAAAGGGAAGTTCACATATAATATGGGAATAGATATACGCCACTACGAATCTATTTTCCGCAACTTTATATGGGCTACCCGTTTCTCTGCAGATCTCTCCTGGGGCACACAGAAATTAATTTATTACCTGGGCGGTGTTGACAACTGGCTGAATCCTAAGATCAATACCAATACGCCAATAAATCTGAATGAGAGTTATGCATTCCAGACATTGTCAACTCCTTTACGTGGTTACAAACAGAATGCAAAGAATGGTAACAATGTAATGGTATTAAATACTGAATTACGTTTACCCGTATTTGCCACTTTCATGGACAGACCAATTAACTCTTCCATTATCCGGAACTTCCAGCTTACATCTTTTATAGACATAGGTACTGCATGGAATCAGAAACTGAGTTTTAAAGATGCGAACTATAGTTATTACACCGGCAGTGATGGTACAGTAACCGTGAAAATAAAAGAAGGATTCCTTGGGCCGTTTGTAGGGGGGTATGGTTTTGGTGCCCGCACCACACTCGCAGGTTACTTCATGCGTGTAGATGCTGGCTGGCCTGCGGTAGGTTTCTTCCGTGGTAAACCAATCTGGTACTTCGGAATGGGAGTAGACTTCTAAACAAAAAAGATAAAAAAAGAAGAGGCTGTATCAATACGATACAGCCTCTTCTTTTTTGGGGCCCTGGTGAACATTATGTTTCTTTTAAGCTACACCTGCTTCCATCTTCATCCTTTCAGCAAGGGGATAAATATGATACATCCTGTAATCAGGGCAATCAATGCAGCTACTAATACAGCACCTGCTGCTACATCCTTGATCCATTTTACCTGAGGATGATATTCCGGCGATACATGATCCATGATCTTTTCTATCACGGTGTTCAACATCTCTGTAATCCAAACAAGTCCTGTAACCAGCAACACTGCTATCCACTGAGCTCCTGATAATTTACACCAGCAGCCGGCAGCCACCACCACCACGGTAGCTGCCGCATGAATACGGGCATGTGGTTCACTTCGAAGAAAAGCAATAATGCCATCAATTGCAAACTTGAAACTCTTCAATCGTTGCTGCAGGTAATTCATGATCATTACATTTATAAACTACAATTCTCCCCACTTAATCTTACGACTAAAGTACATAACAACTGCCAGTATTATAAACAAACCAAGACTACCCATCAACAATGCCTGATCTTCAGATCTGATAATCACATAAATAAAGCCATACAGGATTAGCAGGATACCACCTATGCCAGCACCGGTGCGATAACTACGGAACACGCTAGCCGTATAAATCGTAACAAGACCCAATGTTAACAATGCAGAGATGCAATAAGCAATGCTAAAATTCAATTGTTCTGCCAGGGCAATCAGCAGGGTATAAAAAATACACAGAGCCAGCCCAATCAGTATATATTGTAATGGATGAACAGTGTAATGTTTTAACAGCTCAATAAAGTAGAATACAAGGAAAGTAAGACCGATAATAAGAATAGCATATTTCACAGCACGGGTAGATTGCTGGTATCCATCTACCGGCATAAATAATTTCACACCAAAATCAGCAGTATGCAGGTCATATTTCTTATCTGTCCAGCTCTGGGGAAAATTACGGTTCAGATGAGACACCTGCCAGGAAGCAGCAAATCCTTTTTTGTGTACGTTGTGCTGGTTGGGTAGGAAAGCTCCATCAAAACTGGGATGTGTCCAGTTTGAATTAAGTTCTACAACAGTAGATTTACCTACCGGAGAGAAGGAAACCTCACCGGAGCCCCTCAAGTCCAGATTAATTGAGAACGTGCCCCCGTTTAAACTGTCGTTCTCAAATGCCAGCGGTATTTTCGTTTGCATACCACTTGGTAAAAGTACATTAGTAACACCCGGATTGAAAATAAGTGTTTGCCCGTTCCATTGTACCTGCGCCTGGTTACCAATACCCCGCATATCAGTTACTCCCACAGCCAGGTAAGCATCTTTCAATAACAGGTTTTCCCTTGGAATATTCAGGCCGGCAACATCCAGTGCAGAGAATGAACCATTTATCTGCAGGTGAGAACTGTAAACTGCCACCTGATAAATACCACGTTTGCGGATTTCCGGAAGTAGTTCCCCGTTAATTTTTAGCTTATCAGGAAGGAACAAAGCAATGGATGTTTCGCCTGGTTTTGTTACATAAGGGATAACAATTACAGGTCCGGTAATGGTTTGTGCATCTCCCCATTTTGCACTTACTTCCCCGGTAGCCTCAGATTGCCGCCGTTCCCGCTCAGAGATTATGCTCATAATCATGGCAGTAGGAATTAGCAGCAGCAGTACAAGTATGCCAATTAAGATCGCTTTGATACCGTATGCATAACGTTTGAAAAATGGTTTATTATCGGTATCTGATGCAGGTTTCTGTGAAAAAGATGATTGTTCTTCCATGTTTTTGTTGCGGTTAGTTGTTTCTATGTTTATCATTTAAAAGTGCTTTGAATTTCAAAGTACAGGGACAAAAAAAATTACTCTATTGAACGGATCATGTTTTCGAGCGCTGCCAGGTGGCCTTTAAACGCTTTCTCACCAGCTTTGGTAATAGAATAGGTGGTATTGGTTTTACGGCCAACAAATCCTTTATGAACTTTCAGGTATCCGTTTTCTTCCAGAGTATTGAGGTGAGAAGCCAGGTTCCCGTCAGTTACTTCAAGCATCTGCTTTAAATCATTAAAACTGATTTCTTCATTCACCATCAGAATGCTCATTACACCCAACCGGATCCGGCTGTCAAATATTTTATTTAAGTTTCCTATGGGATTGTTCACAAGCTCTGCTTTACTTTTTCAATTGTTTACGCTGATGCCAATGATTGTCTTTCATACTTCCACCACATGATTGCACCATAAAAAATATGCAATACGCCAAAACCTACTGCCCAGAAAACAAGTCCCTTGCGCAGATAAAAAAGATTCAGGATACCCAGTATGATTTCCGCTATACCAAGGTAACGAATGTCTGATAAAGTATATTTACTTGCATTCACCAATGCAAGACCATAAAACACCAGGCAAGCCGGTGCTACCATTACTTCCAGATTATTATACAGCAGGCCGGCAATGAAAGCGCCTCCCGCACACATTGGAATCAGTGCATTGATTAATACGTTACGAGAAGTTACATCCCATATGGGCAGATGGTTACGTTTCGCACGACGCCAGGTAAAATAAATACCCCCAACCAACGCAAGTACCATAACGGAGAATCCTAGTACAATCAGCTTGATCCGCAATAAGTTAAACCCTTCCACATCAAAACGTCCGGTTGTATTCCAGTCTATATAGTAATTATGCAACCAGTTGTAGGAGATCCATGCACCGGTTAATGCGGCAACACCGGCAAAGATCCCGCTCAAACCACTAAGGGAGATAAAACGGCTGCTGCGTTCCATCATACGTTTGATATCGCTTAACGTTTCCAGGTGTTGCTGTTCAGTCATACTTAAAGTACTTTGTAAATCAAAGTTAGTGTTTTTACTTATTCTACAAAATAAATTTATTACTCAATTGTTGGCCTTGGCCAAAGGATTGGCAGGAAGTCTCTCTCCGGGCAACAAAAACATGAATCTCAATCTGAAGAAATTACCAGTTCCGGTTTGGCGTATTGAGCAGCTTCAGGTTACAGTTCTGAAAAGAGCCGCTATGAATACAGACTCTTTTCCTTTACTGTCTATTGTATATTATTAGCAGACTAATAAATGTTTACTACTCTACTTTTAAAATGAGTATCTATAGCTTCGAATCTTTAAGGGTTTTGAGATTTTGTGATTAAAGTTCCAGGTTTGTTCTTTTCAAAGAATTGAGTTTATCCCTAAACATTTGAAATAGCTTCCAGAATCAGATCACACGCCTGCTTTATTTCTGCTTCAGTAATAATTAACGGTGGTGCAATACGTAAACATTCAGGTGCAAACAGGAACCAGTCAGTAAGCATACCTTTATCAATACAATAATCTATTACTTTCTTATTCACAGCAAAACTCTCCATTTCTACCGCTATCATCAATCCCAGTGAACGTACTTCTTTAATAGCCGGATGCTGCAGATATTTGAGAAACAGTTGTTCTTTTGCTTTCACATTATTAATCAGATCTCCTTCCAGCAGTACCTTCATACCAGCCATACCCGCCGCACAGATCACTGGATGCCCTCCAAAAGTGGTCATATGTCCAAGTACGGGGTTATTGGTGAGTGTCCACATAATTTCCCGGTTAGCAATAAAAGCGCCCATAGGCATTCCTCCTCCCAAAGCCTTTCCCAGCAATAAGATATCCGGAATGATACCAAACTGCTCAAATGCCCACAGGGTACCATTACGCCCCAGTCCACACTGAATCTCATCCAGGATCAGCAATGTACCAGTAGAAGTACACTTTGCCCTCAATGCCTGCAACCATTCTTTTTGTGGTAAATGCACACCCGCTTCTGCCTGCACCGTTTCTGCCACTACACAGGCAGTCCGGGAGGTAATGCTTTCAATAGCATCAAAGTTGTTGTATTCCAGATGTTGGATATCGGGTAATAAGGGCCTGTAAGCATTTCGCCATGATTCATCTCCCATAATACTCATGGCCCCCTGTGTGGATCCGTGATAGCTGTTATTAAATGCGATAATCTCTGTTTTACCGGTATACCGTTTAGCCACTTTCATAGCACCTTCCACCGCTTCAGAACCTGAATTGGTAAAATATACACAGTCCAATGATGCTGGAAGATGTTGTGTAAGCAAGGTAGCAAATGCTACCTGTGGAGATTGTACCAGCTCCCCGTATACCAGGAGGTGCATATATTGCTCTGCCTGTTCTTTAATAGCCTTTACTACAGCAGGATGACAATGTCCCACATTACATACACTAATACCGGCAATCAGGTCCAGAATCTGTTTACCATCAGCATCCCACATATACATTCCTGAAGCCTTTACTATTTCCAATCCTAAAGGAGCGTCTGATAATTGTGCTACATGCCTTAAGAAAAGTTGTCTGTTATTCATACGTAGCAAAAATACGAAATTGATGTGCTGATGCGTATTATATAGATGTATTACATTTGCTGCAAAACAAATGTATGCCGTACATCTTACCAGTAAAGGGAATTCTGCCAGTAATGGGAAACGACTGTTTCGTTGCCCCTAATGCAACTATCGTAGGTGATGTTGTGATGGGAGATTCCTGTAGCATATGGTTCAATGCAGTAGTAAGAGGAGATGTGAACAGCATCCGGATGGGTAATAAAGTGAACGTGCAGGATGGTGCAGTTATTCACTGTACTTATCAGAAAACGAAAACAATCATTGGAAACAATGTATCCATTGGTCATAATGCCATTGTACACGGTTGTACTGTTGAAGATAATGTGCTGATAGGAATGGGAGCCATTGTAATGGATAATGTACATATAGGCAGTAATACCATTATTGCAGCAGGTGCAGTAGTATTGGAAAATACTCAGGTAGAAGCAGGAGCTATTTATGCCGGCGTACCTGCAAAAAAGGTAAAGAACATTAATGAATCACTGATCAACGGGGAAATTGACCGTATAGCGAACAATTACCTGATGTACTCAGGCTGGTTTAAGGAGGAGTAACATATTTTAATTAACTTGCATTTAAATATATCCTTATCCCTATGAAGAAGTTACTATTACTCATGGTGTCTGCCAGCATCCTTGCTGTAAGCTGTGCCTCTGAGCAAAAAGGTTGCCCCAGCAGCAATTATTACTCGAATAAAAATGTAAAGCAGAACAGGTCTTCCTCCCGGCAGATGAATGGCAGAGTATTTTAATTCTCTAATTATCAATCCCTATGCGTAAATTATTACTACTCTTGTTCGTAGTTGCATTAACAGGTATGGGCGCTTGTCGTGCAAGAAAAACTGGTTGTCCTACCCCTCGCCAGAACTGGGGAGCAGAAAAAGTACTTGATGAAATGGCTGGGAAATCAAGAAGAAAGAATTAATAAGATGTTTCTTCTATCGTTTCCAATATGGTAGCGTAACTGATATATCGCTCCATATTGATATCACCTGCCTCAGTAGCTGCTTTTACAGCACAGCCGGGTTCGTTGATATGCAAACAGTTATTGAATTGACAATCATTTAGATACGGCTGCATTTCAAGGAAATAATGCGACAATTCCGTTTTAGGGATATCTACCACTCCAAACTCACGAACTCCGGGAGTATCTATCAGCTTTCCGCCATTTGGAAGATCCTGCATTTCCGCATAAGTAGTTGTATGCAATCCTTTACCACTCCAACCGCTCACCGCTGTGGTACGAAGATCCAGGCCAGGTAACAGCCTGTTGATCAGAGATGACTTTCCCACACCGGAATGCCCGGACATAAGAGTTGTTTTATTCTCCATCATAGCTGCCAACTCATCCACTCCTTCTCCTGTAGTAGCCGAAACAAGGCATACGGTATACCCGATATCTTCATATACGGCTGCCAGTTCTGCAAACCTGTCTATTTCCTTTTCTTTATAAATATCCTTCTTGTTAAACACCAGTACCACCGGAATGTGATATGCCGCTGCCGTTACCAGGAAACGGTCCATGAACCCGTTGGAAGTACGCGGTTCTTTCAGCGTACAGATCAGCATGGCCTGATCCAGGTTAGACGCTACGATGTGTTTCTGGTTTTTACGGTGAGGAGAACTTCGTACAATATAGTTACGTCTTGCTCCTATTTCCGTGATCATAGCGTTCTTGGCGTTTGCATCGCCCTCTTCCACCACAATCTCTACAATATCACCCACAGCAATAGGATTGGTAGACGTGATATCTCCATCTCTTTTTAAAAGCCCCTTGATACGGGCCTGGAATATTTCCCCGGTTTCGGTTTTTGCTGTATACCAGCTACCGGTTGATCTGTATATAGTTGCTTGCAAATTCTCTTTTTAAAATGTGTGTAAAGGTAGGGAGAAAAAAGATAGTGGTAATCCCAGCTATGATTGTATCAGAATTCCTGTATACTTATATGCTGAAAGGCCTGTTCCTATAAGAATATATCATAGCAGATTTCAGATACTAAAAGGGGACGCATGATGATCATGCGCCCCCTTTTAGTATCTATTTAAACTATAAATATCTTATGGTAAACTTCTGAAAGCGGTATACCTCAACACTACTTCCAGCAGGATAAAGGCCAGCGCCAACATCGCCAATGGGAAGAAATGTTCTGCATAACGTTTATATGAAGTGATCTCTACCTTCGTTCTTTCCAGTTTATCAATTTCAGCATAAATATTTTCAAGGTCTTTATTATTCGTAGCCCTGAAATACTTACCTCCTGTTTCAGAAGAAATCTTTTTCATCAGGGGTTCATCCAGCTGCACATCCTGCATTTGCATTTGTATACTGCCATCCGGCATGGTCATAGGGAAAGGCGCTTTACCAATAGTACCCACACCGATGGTATATACTCTTATCTTGAATGCTTTACTTATTTCCAATGCTGTCAGCGGATCTATCAGTCCTGTATTGTTCACACCATCCGTAAGCAGGATGATCACCTTACTTTTTGCTTTGCTGCTCCGTAAACGGTCTACCGAAGTGGCCAGTCCCATCCCGATGGCAGTACCATCCTGTAACATACCGCTCTTCACAAGGTTGATCTGGTTTTTAAGTACCCCATGATCTGTAGTAATAGGGCATTGAGTAAAGCTCTCTCCGGAAAAGATAACCAGACCAATACGGTCACTGATACGGCGGTCCACAAAATCGATGGCTACATTCTTTGCTGCTTCCAGGCGATTAGGATGCAGGTCTTCTGCCAGCATACTTCCTGAAATGTCAATAGCCAGTGCAATGTCAATACCTTCACTTTCTATACTCTCAGATGTATTGCTGGTTTGTGGTCTTGCCAGTGCAACTACCAGTGCTGCAAAAGCGAGTAACCGTAAAGCAAGCAATACAGGACGTAACCGTACCTTCCAGGAAACGGGTAATCCTTTCAATCCCTGCAATGAAGACATTTCCATAGCCGGCTGTTTCCGCTGTTGCTTTGAGATATACCAGTATATCATCAACGGTATCAGTAACAGTAACCCGAAAAAAGCCGGGTAGGCAAACTCAATATGTTTCCAGATCGAAAAGTCCATCTAAATTTCTCTTTTTCTTAAGGCTGCTTGATTTCTTCTTTTCCTGCTTCCACACTGCCGGCTGCTTTTTCTACCGCCGGTTTAGTCCATTCCACTATTTCAATAGCCTGTTGCATAGCTGCTTCATGCTCATCCGGAGTAGGATGCAACTTCGCAAACTTGGCCAGGTCCGCAACGGTTAACAGGCTACGTAGCTTGTCACGTTGCTGGTTCAATATTGTAACAGGTTTAATATGCTGTAACAGTTCTTCACTGGTTTGTTCCAGCGCAGGAATGTTAAATTGCTGCTCAAAATAAGCACGCAGGATGTCTGTTAACCGGGTATAATACTGTTTAACATCTCCCTGTTGCCATAACTTTTCGCCCCTTAACTGCTGTAGTAGTTGTAATGCAGCATCGTAAGGAGCAATAAGAGGTACTACAGGTTTCACCACCTCTTTCTTAGGCTTACTCCTGAAATATACCCAAAGACCTATTCCGATAATAACTACGCTGATGCCTATGGCAAAGTACAACCAGTAATCCCAGAAATTCCAGCCTACACTTCTTACTGATTTAATCGGCTTAAAAGCTTTGGTAGTATCTACTGAAACCGTATTTACATCTACCCACAAGGTACTGGTGAAAGCAGAATCAGTACCGCCACCGGCATTCTGCACTACATCAAATCTGAATGCAGGGATATCCCAATGACCGGAATCAAAACTTGTAAGTATAATTGTCTGACTGAAGATCTTCGTATTATTATCTCCTGCAGTATCGGGCTTTGAACGGCTTACCACTTCAAAGTGACTGAAAGAATCCGGAACCTGAGGAAATACAACTGTTAATCCTCCCGGTTGTTCTACAGTAGCAGACAAGCGTAATTTTACCTGTTCGCCTATACGTATACTGCCGGAATCAGTGCTGGCAACTACGCGCACACTGGATTGCTGGGCCAGTGATGATATAGGAGATAAAACATATCCCAGCAATGCAAATAAAAAAATACTTTTTACAATAATCTGTTTACTCATGTTAATACTTGCTCAGCTTTAATCTAAACCCTGTTCAGGAAAAAGGTCTGTAATGCTTTTACATAATCTTCATCCGTGCGTATACTAATGAGCTCTGCACCACTTTTCGCAAATGAAGTACGGCAATACTGTACATGTTGCTGAAACTGCCGGGCATAATATTGCTGCACATCTTTATCAGACGAATCTACCCATTGGCGAGTACCTGTTTCAGCATCACTCATCTGGATCAAACCCACCGAAGGCAGTTCTTTATCACGCTGATCATAAATATGTACACCCACCATATCATGCTTCTTGGATGCAATATTCAATGCATCCTGGTAACTGCCTGTCAGGAAGTCACTTAGCAGGAATACGATCGCTTTCTTCTTGGTAGCATTATTGAAAAACCGGAGTGTTTCCCTGATATCAGTACCCTTACGTGTAGGTGTAAACGAAATCAACTCACGAATAATGAACAGGATATGTGATTTACCTTTTTTAGGTGGGATGTATTTCTCTACACCGTTGCTAAAAAAGATTACCCCAACTTTATCATTATTAGTAATAGCAGAAAAAGCGATTACGGCACACAGTTCTGTTATCAGGCTGCGTTTGTTCTGCTTTACGGTACCAAAGATGGAGCTATCGCTCACATCCACCATCAGCATCACCGTTTGTTCGCGTTCCTCCTCAAATACTTTTATAAAAGGATGGTTGAAGCGTGCCGTTACGTTCCAGTCAATATCTCTTACATCATCCCCGAACTGGTATTCCCTCACTTCACTGAATGACATACCACGACCTTTGAAGGCACTGTGATATTCACCAGAGAATATGTGGTTGGAGAGACCCTTAGTTTTGATCTCTATCTGCCGTACCTTTTTAAGTATTTCTGCGGTATCCACCAGTAATAGTTAAATGAGTGATAAATAATGTCTCTATGGTACTTCTACAGCGTTCAGGATCTCACTTAAGATGTTTTCGCTGGTGATGTTTTCAGCCTCTGCTTCATAGGTAAGTCCCACACGATGACGCATTACATCAAAGCAGATGCTGCGTATATCTTCTGGTATTACATATCCGCGACGTTTCATGAAAGCATGTGCTTTAGCAGCCAATGCCAGACTGATACTTGCCCTTGGAGATCCACCATAAGAAATCAATGGTTTCAGTTTCTGCAGTTTATAATCCTCAGGATTACGGGTAGCAAAAACGATATCAAGGATATAACGTTCGATTTTCTCGTCCATATATACTTCCCTTACCAACTTACGTGCTTCGAGAATATCCGCTGGTTTGATAACCGGATTGATCTTCTCCATTTTCTGCGGGTTCAGGTTCTGACGAATGATGTGCAGTTCTTCCTCTTTTGTAGGATAACCGATTACAACTTTCAGCATAAAACGGTCTACCTGGGCTTCAGGCAGGGTATAGGTACCTTCCTGTTCTATCGGGTTCTGGGTAGCCAGTACCAGGAACGGATCGTCCAGTTTAAAAGTAGTATCTCCGATAGTGATTTGTCTTTCCTGCATAGCTTCCAGCAGGGCACTCTGCACTTTGGCCGGGGCACGGTTGATCTCATCCGCCAGAATAAAGTTGGCGAAGATAGGACCGCGGCGTACCACAAACTCATTCTTTTGCTGGTTATAGATCATCGTACCCACCACGTCTGCAGGAAGCAGATCCGGAGTAAACTGGATACGGCTGAATTTACCATCGATGGCAGATGATAAAGATTTGATAGATAACGTCTTAGCCAAACCGGGCACCCCTTCCAGGAGCACGTGGCCCTGTGCCAGCAGGCCAATGAGAAGCCTGTCTACCATGTAGCGCTGGCCTACGATTACCTTACTTAATTCCAGGTTCAACAGATCAACAAATGCGCTGGCCTGGTGGATCTTTTCGTTCAGTTGACGGATATCAGACGATGTATTCTCCATGCTTATATATTATTTTCAAGTTAGCTAAAGTAAACATTCCCCCGGTAAAATCCTGCCTTATTTGGCATTTTTTGCCGTTAAAATGCTGTTAATTATCCAATTACGAATGACAATTTACAAGTTACTATCTGGCTATCAAACATCTGCGTCAATAAATCTTTTTCTTAAAATTCCAGATTTATACAGCCGTCCAAATTAATAAAGCCCTGTCACATTTATATCATCTTTTTTTATAACGTACATTTGCTCTCCTAACTCTTTGATAGGGAACTCATAACTAAAAATCTTCACAAGATGCAGGACGAATTCGCGCAGCAATGGAAGCGTTTGGAGGATATGCTTACTGAACGTTTTGGTAAAAAACCGAATATGGAGGCCATCCTCTTTTTAATAGGGATCCAGGAATTGGCCCATTTGAAAAAGAAATTCACTAAAGAACAAAAGCAGGACCTCATGCACGTGGCTACCTGTACATTATTAAGCCAGAGTGGCTATTATGAACGGGAAGGGTATGATCCCGATGGCTGGCCACACTTCAAAGAAGCTCAACCTGTTCCCAAAATGGGTATGATGGAGCAGGAAAGGTTTTTGCAGGAACATATCATCGCTTATTTTGATGACCTTGAGGGACTTTAACAAAGAACCCCGTAAAAGAATCTTCATGAAAAAACATTTACTCCTTTTACTCCTGCTGCTTACCACTACCATTGCAATGGCTAAACACCGTAAAGTGAAGCTGATCACGCCCTATGGCACCATGGTCATCCTCCTGTACGACCAAACTCCTCAGCATCGGGATAACTTTATCAAACTGGTAAAAGCACATTTTTATGATAGCACCCTGTTTCACCGTGTAATCAACACTTTTATGATCCAGGGCGGTGACCCCACCTCAAAAAATGCCCAACCTGGGACAATGCTGGGCAATGGAGAAAATGGCTATACAGTACCGGCAGAACTCCAGCTGGATCTGTTTCATGTAAAAGGTGTTCTGGCAGCCGCAAGGGATGATAATCCCGCCAAAGCCAGTTCAGGATGCCAGTTCTATATTGTTCAAGGTAAAAAGTGGACAGATGCAGAACTTGACAAACTGGAGAAAAACCGCCTGGGTAGAAAAATCCCTGTTGATCAGCGTAATCTCTACAAAACAGAAGGAGGAACACCCCAACTGGATCAGAATTATACCATTTTCGGTCACGTGATAAAAGGAATAGATGTAATTGATAAGATAGCAGCATTGGAAACAGATCAAAACGATCGTCCGTTAACCAATGTTCCTATGAAAATAAGGTTGATACACAGGTTCCTTTTCTTCTAACTCACAGATTGTAATTTGGAATTTCCTTACTTTTACCGCTCAAAATCAAACTTGCCATGAATTTTCCGTCAAATCTGCGTTACACCAAAGACCATGAATGGGTTTTATTAGAAGGGAACATAGCCACCATTGGTATTACAGAATTCGCACAACGTGAATTAGGAGATATCGTATTTGTAGATATTAATACCGTAGGAAAAGCATTAGACGCAGAAGAAGTATTTGGTACTGTAGAAGCAGTTAAAACAGTTTCTGATCTGTTTTTACCGGTAGCAGGTACCATTAATGAAATTAATCCTGCCCTGGATGGTTCTCCGGAACTGGTAAACCAGGAACCTTATGGTGGAGGATGGATGGTAAAAATGACCGTAAACAATCCTGCAGATGTGGACACATTGCTGGATGCAGCCGCTTACCAGGCATTGATTGGTGAGTAATCGCTACACTGAAAATATTAATAAAAGGTTAAAAAGGGTACTCCCGGTGAGGTTATAAGATTTTCAACAATCTTATAACCTTACCTTTATATATAGAACCAAACAGATGAAGAGCCAGTAATGAGGAATATAAAATTTTACCTGCCAGCCATAATTTGGATATTATTTGTACTTTTTCTTTGTACTATTCCCGGCAATGATTTGCCTACGTCTCCGATCTTTTCAAAGATCCACATGGACAAAATAGTGCATTTTGGTTTATTTGGATGTACGGTATTATTATTATGTATAGGCTTTTACCGCCAGCATGGACATATTTCTAAACTCGCTTATTCCCTCTTTGCTATATCTGCAGCCTTTTACGGCCTGGCAATAGAATATATCCAGAAATATATAGCTATCCAGCGCAGCTTTGATATGAGTGATGTAGCTGCGGATACCCTTGGCGCAGTAGCCGGAATCCTGGCCTTTAAACTGATCAGAAAGTGGTGGTTTAAACCTGAGGGTCAATAAAATCATTTCTTACAGGCTCCTTAATGGAGTCTTTTTTATTTTGCATTCTTATCTTCTTCCATTTTTGCCAATTTCTCATTTATCTTATCCAGGTAGAATATAATATTATTCACCTGGAACACCCAGCGAAAAATAAATACATACAGAGCTAATACGAGTACTATTAAGCCAAGTACACTATTATATTTTTATTTTTTATGTGATTATTGCTGTGTTTACATAATTATACTTATTTGAGGTTACAAATAATAAAGCCCTCTGGCAACAACCAAAGGGCTTTATTATATAAGGTAATTGAGAATTTCTTATTGACCTGATTCCTTCTTAGCATCAGATTTCATCTTGTCATTTGCAAAGATTGCAAACTCAACACGACGGTTCTTCGCTTTATTAGCATCAGAGTTATTTGGAGCTACCGGTTGTTTTGAACCATACCAGTAAGCCTGGATACGGTTAGCAGCAATACCCTGTGCTTTCAGATAGTTAGCTACAGCAGTTGCACGTCTTTCAGACAGTGCATTGTTGTAAGCATCTGTACCAGTAGTATCTGTATGACCTTCTACACGTACATAAGTATTGGTATATTCTGCCTTATTCAGAATTTGTGCAAGCTGCCTGATATTTCCCTGAGCAGTAGGAGTAAGATCAGACTTATCAAAACCGAATAATACACCAGAGTTGAAAGTAACGTTGATACCTTCACCCACACGTTCTACGGTAGCATTCGGTACTTCTGTTTTTATTTCCTGTGCCTGCTTATCCATTTTCTTACCAATGAGTACACCTGCAGTACCACCCACAGCAGCACCAATGATAGCTCCCAAAGCGGTATTACCGGCAGCACGGCCGATGATAGCACCGGTAGCGGCACCACCGCCAACACCTATTGCAGCGCCTTTTTTGGTATTATCCATACTCTGCCATGTCTTACAACTAAATAACATCGTTGCACACAGTACGATGGCTACTATAGGACTAATTCTTCTTTTCATCTTAATCTATTTTTATTAAAGGTCTTAGTTATACGAATTAATGATAATTACTGAGTGAGACAAATATGCTGCCAAGATTTTAGCTTCCCATTTTCATCTTCTCAACATTCTCTGCAAACTGTAATGCCTGGATCATTTCCTGGATCTCTCCATTCATAAATGCATCCAGGTTATAAAGGGTCATACCTATACGATGATCGGTTACCCTACCCTGTGGGTAATTATATGTGCGTATTTTGGCAGAGCGGTCGCCTGTAGATACCAGCGTTTTCCTGTGGGAGGCGATGGCTTCCTCATGTTTACGTACAGCAGCTTCATAAATACGGGAACGCAGCATTTTCATAGCAATATCCCTGTTGGAGTGCTGACTACGTCCTTCCTGGCACTCTACCACCACGCCAGTCGGAATATGCGTTAAACGTACGGCAGACTCCGTTTTATTTACGTGCTGTCCACCCGCACCTGATGAACGGAAGGTATCCATTTTGATATCCGCTTCCCGTACATCCACATCCACCTCATCCGCTTCCGGTAATATCGCAACGGTAGCCGCAGATGTATGCACACGACCCGCAGTTTCAGTTGCCGGCACACGCTGTACACGGTGTACGCCCGATTCAAACTTCATTGTGCCGTACACATCTTCTCCGTTCACTTCCACTACAACTTCCTTATATCCACCTGCACTACCGGGTGTTTCATTCATAATGCTAAAGCTCCATCCTTTGTTCTCAAAGTAACGCAGGTACATACGCAGCAGGTCACCAGCAAAAAGACTGGCCTCATCACCACCAGTACCACCCCTGATTTCCAGCATAGCGTTCTTTTCATCCTGGGGGTCTTTAGGGATCAGCAGGTTGCGGATCGTTTCTTCAATCGCCTCCTTCTGTTGACCCAGTTCCTCAGTTTCTTCTTTGGCAAGATCCCTCATTTCCTCATCACCACTTTCCAGCACTTCCTTATTGAAAGCGATACTGTCAAGCAATTTCATATAGCTATCGTATGCCTTCACGATCTTTTCCAGCTGCCGGTACTCCTTACTCAGCTTGCTGAATTGCTTATTATCCTTTACTATCTCCGGATTGGTCAATGCAAGAGATACCTGCTCAAACCGGCCTTTTATAGCTTCTAGTTTATCTATCATAATTATCTTTGATGGATGTTTAAGCAGTACGGCTACCTAAACAAGTTCGCAAAATTAACACCAATTAACATAATTCGTTACAAGTATATGGTTCAACTTGCTAAATTTAAAGGAACAGCACTGTTTACCGGCAAACAATTATTACCGGAAAGCATGGTACTCATCGTATCTGACAAGGGTGTGGTACTGGATATTGTGCATGAAACAGCTGCGGGAGATGACGTCCAACAAGTAAATGGTATACTTTGTCCGGGTTTCATTAATACACATTGCCACCTGGAATTGTCTCATATGGCAGGTGTGATACCCGAAGGTACTGGCTTACCAGCCTTTCTGACCAGCGTAATGGAGAAAAGGGGGCAGCAGGACCCTGCCGCCCAGGAACTTGCTATGGCCATAGCAGAAAAAGCCATGTGGGAGAGCGGGATCGCCGCCGTAGGTGATATTTGCAACGGTACAGCTTCCCTTCGGCAGAAAAAAGAATCCTCCTTATATTATCACTCATTTATAGAATGTATGGGTTTTGTGCCCACCTTTGCACAAAACCGTTATGAATTCAGCAAAGGGGTGCTGGAGCAGTTTCGCACCACCGGGTTGCCCTGTTCCATTGTTCCCCATGCTCCTTACTCTGTCAGTGCAGACCTTTTTGCTCTTCTGGCGGCTACACCGGATAATACACCTGTCAGCATCCATAACCAAGAATCTGCCGCAGAAAATATGCTTTACAAGGATAAAACAGGCGATTTCCTGCATTTTTACCAGCATTTCGGGATGGATACCTCAGCTTTTCAACCGACAGGAACTAACAGCCTGCCAGCATGGCTCCCCTGGTTCAAACACCTTCCGCTGATTCTTGTGCATAATACCTTTACACAGGAATCTGATCTCCAGTTCACAAAAGATAATGCACTGCAAACCTATTGGTGCCTTTGTCCGCAGGCAAATCTATACATAGAAAACTGCCTGCCCGATATCCCTCTGCTCCGTAGCAAGGGATGTACTATTACACTGGGAACAGACAGTCTGGCTTCCAATCACCAGCTTTCTATATGGCAGGAAATCCAGACCATCCGGAAACATTTTCCCGGCATCCCACTGGAAGAAATATTGCAGTGGGCTACTTTCAACGGCGCACAGGCACTGGGTATTACCGATCTTTACGGCAGCTTTGAAAAAGGGAAACGGCCAGGCGTAATACTAATAGATCATATAGAAAGTAAAAGGATTATATAATTTCGCAGTTCAGAATAACCATAGACAATGAATAATTTCTTAGACCAGATTATCTTTGGCAATCCAATCCAGAGCTATTTTATACTGGCAATCGTATTGCTGTTTGTATCCATGATCAAACGTTACCTTTCTCAGGGGATGGCAAACCTGCTGTTCAAAGAGATAAAACACTTTGCTCCGGATATCCGGCAGGAAGAGTTTTCACATCTCCTGTTAAAGCCACTGGAATATTTCCTGCTGCTGATCGCATTTATGATCACGGCAGATCATCTCAATTTTCCACCGGAACTCAATTTTAAAGTATATAACGGGTACACCTTAAAAAACATTCTTGATACAATCCTTGAGCTGACACTTACTGTATCCATCATCTGGATCATTCTACGGATGATCGATTTTATTTCTTTAATACTCAGCAAAGCAGCAGATATAGCCCACGACATCACAGATAACCAGTTCATCGTATTTTTCCGTGATTTCTTTAAAGCACTGGTATTCATTTTTGGTGCGGTGGCATTTATCCGGATCCTCTTTGGAGCAGTACTGGTGAATAAGATCATTGCGGGGCTTGGAATTGGTGCAGCTGCATTGGCATTGGCAGCAAAAGAGAGTATAGAAAACCTTATCGGGTCATTTATTATCTTCTTCGACAAACCCTTCCGTGTAGGCGACAATGTAAAAGTAGATACCTACCAAGGAAGTGTGGAAAAAATAGGATTACGCAGTACCCGCCTCCGTACAAGAGAAAAAACTTATGTAACTGTTCCGAATAAAAAAATGGTGGATAGTATCCTGGACAACCTTTCCCTGCGTACACAACAACGGGTTGATCTGCGCCTGGAAGTAGCCGGGGATACTCCTGCTGAAAACCTGATGAAGGTATTACAGGATATCAAAGATATTTTGAAAAGAAATGAGAAGATCCTGGAAGACTTTATAGTAAACCTCCACGACTTCACAAAAGACACCTACGTAATCCAGATCATTTACATGACTTATGTGATTGAAGGTGTACAATATAATGCGTTGCGCAGTGAGGTCAATATTGCTTTGGTAAAGGCCCTGGAAAACCGGGGAGCTAAATTATCCAGTACAAAAGTGGAGATCGTTGAGAGATAAAAAAAGCCTGTATCGTATTTTCGATACAGGCCCTTAAATAATTTACAAGTCTTTTAATCTTTGTCTTTCCTGTTTGCCTTCAGCAGAATCTTTGCTAATGCACTTTCCATTGTATCTTCTACATCTGCATTAATCCGGCCTATTTCCTTTCCTTCACGTAATACGATGAAAGTAGGCACCTTTTTAACTTTATAATCCTGTGGAGCATTGGTTTGTAATTTTTCATCTGCACCAAAGGTAGTAATCTGCTCATCGGGGCTACCACCCAATATAATCACTTTATATAAAGCAGGTAATAATTTACGACTGGCATCATCCCAGGTGCTTACTACCGCCACTACATTAAACTTACCACGATTATCCTTTACATAATTCAGCATATTGTCATTAGGCTGATATTTATTCACTCCGGAATAAAACCAGGCAAAGGCACTATCGTTCATCAGTGTCTTCATCTCAATCTTGCCTTTCAGTACTTTCCTTCCATTAGATGCTGTGCTGGTGGTGCTTTGTGCCCATGAGAGGGTAGACAATAAGAGGCCGCCTCCCAGTAATAATGATTTCAAACGCATAACTTTTTTTTATAATTGTTCCTTCAGTTCTGATAAAAACCCCTTCACCTTAAGCAAAGCTTGTACCATTTCGAAATTTCGGGCAGCAAGTTTTCTATCTTCTTTCAATTTCTGCTTGGCGCCTTCAATGGTGTACTTCCTTTCACGCAACAGGTGATAAATAAGTTTTAGATGGTGAATGTCTTCCTGGCGGAACAGACGATCACCCTTTCGGTTTTTTTTGGGCTGCAATATATCAAATTCATTCTCCCAATATCGAATCAGCGATGTATTTACTTTAAACATGGTAGCCACCTCGCTGATGGAATAGTATTGTTTGTCCAATGACACAGCATCCAGGGTCTTAATAAGATCTGGATCATCTGCCACTTCTTTCAGCGACTTACGCCCGCGTTTTTTCTGAGGCGGTTGAGAGGAGGTTACAGAAGTTCCTGTTACTGCAATGGGAGGAAGTGTGTCTGATGGTAATTGCACCTGGATCTTCACCCGCTGTTCTTCTACCACTACTTTAGGCGGTGGAATCACAGGCACCTTTTCTGCTGCCACTTCTGGCGCAGGTTGTGATGGCTCCGATGAAGAAAAAAGATCCAGCTGTTGCATCATAGCATTTATAATATGGCAAATATCAGTTATTTAGTCCTTGGAAAACAAACTATTATCCGCAAACCTGCAACTTTTATGCTACCAAATTACAAAATTTTTAGTCGAAAGACTGGTTACCCGATCGGGCAATTTTCAGCATCCTGTCAAACTCTTCGGGTGACAGGTCATTAAAGAAGAAATATACAGGATCAACCTTTTCCCCATTTTTACTCACTTCATAGTGACAGTGAGGACCCGTAGATTTACCGGTACTACCCACCCATCCAACAACATCTCCACGTTTTACAGTCTGTCCGCCTTTTACCTTAATGCGCAACATATGGCCATAAAGTGTTTTATATCCATACCCATGATTAATTAGTACATGGTTACCATATCCCACATCACTCATGCTGGCATCTTCCACCACACCATCACCGGTGGCATATATCGGAGTACCGCTGGGAGCTGCAAAGTCAAGCCCGGAATGATATTTTACTGTTTTGTAGATAGGATCGATACGATATCCAAATCCAGAAGCAATACGTTTCAGGTCTTTATTTGATACCGGTTGTATAGCAGGAATAGAAGCCAGCATCTTTTGCTTATTCTTAACCAGGTCATCAATTTTCTCATACGATTTTCCCTGCACAGAGATCCTGTGAATCAGTTCCTTTAACAGTACACCAGTACTAGCAATAATCTCACTGCTGGAAAAAGACTGCAACTGCGTCAGCTCTTCCTCTTTTTCATTTTTTCCCGCCCTGGTGCTATCCGGAATCGGAGATGCCTCAAATATTACCCGGTAAATCTCATTGTCACGATGCTCCAACTCAGATAACTGGGATTTCACCTCATTCATCCGGCCCTGCATAGCTTCATATTTCTCGCTCATGATCTCTACTTCCCGTCGCAAAGATTTTTCTTTGGGCGAATCCAGAACGCGATAAGAAATCGACAGGAAGATAAAACCTGTCACAATCGCCGCCGAAATAAACCCTAGAATACGAAGTACTTTTACCCGTAGTGAAACTACGAGTTTCTCATATTTAAGTGTTTGTGTATTATAAAAGTATTTAACCTTCTTCATGTACCGGGCTTATGCATTTAAGCAGAACTTCAACCTAACGTAAGTCCTTGTGTTTTATTTTTTCATAGGGTTAGACACATATGGATGAGGGCATATACACTTTTTCAATATTTTTGCACTCCTTTCCATCAAATGGGGAAGGTTTGCAAACCTAATGGAATTAGATTAAAAGGGCAATCTTTTGAATGTCAATTTTCTAAATACCATAAGTTGGCTTAAAATACAAATTAAAGTCATTTAGTTGACACAAAATTATAATACATATCAATTATTTCAAATATTTATGACTGCACCCGAGATTCGTCAGCAATTCCTGGACTTTTTTACATCCAAAGGTCACCACATCGTACCTTCTGCTCCCATCGTGGTTAAGAACGATCCTACCCTGCTATTCACAAACGCAGGTATGAACCAGTTTAAAGACTACTTCCTGGGAAACAGGGCACCAGCCTGGAAAAGGGTGGCAGATACACAAAAGTGCCTGCGTGTAAGCGGTAAACATAATGATTTGGAAGAAGTAGGGATCGATACCTACCACCATACCATGTTCGAAATGCTGGGTAACTGGAGCTTTGGCGACTATTTCAAAAAAGACGCTATTGCCTGGAGCTGGGAATTATTGACGGATATCTATAAGATCCCCAAAGATCGCCTCTATGTCACTGTATTTGAAGGAGATGCGAATGAAAACCTGCCCAAAGACGAAGAAGCATATAATTTCTGGAAACAACATATTGCAGAAGACAGAATCCTGCTAGGTAATAAAAAGGATAATTTCTGGGAAATGGGAGACACCGGTCCATGCGGTCCATGCTCAGAAATCCATGTAGACTGCCGCCCCGATACCGAAAGGGCACAAGTGGATGGTGCTAAACTGGTAAATGCAGATGATCCCCAGGTGATAGAAATCTGGAACAACGTATTTATGCAGTTCAACCGTCTGAAAGATAAAAGCCTGGAACCTCTCCCGGCTCAACATGTGGATACCGGAATGGGCTTTGAACGCCTGGTGAGGGTGATGCAGGGCAAATCCTCCAACTATGATACTGATGTGTTCTCCGGTACCATTCATAGTACTGAAAAACTGACCGGACATTTATATGGCCGTACAGATAGCAAACAGGATGTGGCTTTCCGCGTAATCGCAGATCATATCCGTGCTATCAGCTTCACCATTGCTGATGGGCAACTGCCTTCAAATACCGGTGCTGGTTATGTAATCCGCCGCATTCTCCGTCGTGCGGTAAGATACTATTTCTCATTTCTGGGCCAGAAAAAGCCCCTCCTTCACGAACTCGTGCCTGTGCTGGCTGAACAGTTTGCAACTGTATTCCCCGAATTGCTCCAACAGGCCGACTTTGTGAAAAAGGTAATATTTGAAGAGGAAAACAACTTCCTGCGTACCCTGGATAGCGGAATTCGCCGCCTGGAAGATATTATGAAAGCCAATGCAGCAAAGAAGACCATAGATGGACCGTCTGCCTTTGAACTGAATGACACTTATGGTTTTCCTTTCGACCTTACACAACTAATAGCAGGAGAAAATGGCTTTAGTGTGGATGAAGAAGGTTTTAAAGTAGCCTTAAAAGAGCAGAAAGATCGCTCCCGTGCAGCAACTGAGCTGGATATGGGCGACTGGACAGTACTCGATGATACTCCTGCAACCAAATTCATAGGATACGACCTGTTTGGAACTGAAACTCATGTTACCAAATACCGTAAAATCAAAGCTAAAGGCAAGGAACAATACCAACTGGTACTCGCCCAGACACCTTTTTATGCCGAAAGCGGCGGACAGGTAGGCGATACCGGTCTGCTCACTTTTAATGGAGAGTCTGTCACTGTAACTGATACAAAAAAAGAAAACGATCTGATCGTTCACTTTGTAGATAAACTACCTACTACCATAACCGGTACTGTCATAGCTGTTATTGACAGAGACAAGCGTCAGCACACTGCACTGAACCACTCAGCTACCCACCTTCTGCATGCCGCTCTGCGTCAGGTATTAGGTACGCACGTAGCACAGAAAGGTTCACTGGTAAATGCGTCCTACCTTCGTTTTGACTTTTCGCACTTCGCCAAAGTGACAGACGAAGAACTGGCTAAAATAGAAGATATCGTAAACGAAAAGATCCGCGCCAACATCCCCGTGATGATCAGGGAGCTTCCTAAAGAAGAAGCGATGAAACTTGGTGCAATGGCATTGTTTGGTGAAAAATATGGAGATGTAGTACGCGTGGTAGTCATGGACCCTGCATACTCTGTAGAGCTCTGCGGTGGTACCCATATTACCGCTACCGGAGAACTTGGTCTTTTCAAATTTACATCTGAGAGTGCTGTAGCAGCAGGTGTTCGCCGCATTGAAGCGGTTACGGGAAATAATGCGCTCTCCTTTGTGAATGATGAATTGCAGCAACTGAAAGAAGTTAAGGCAACACTCAAAAATCCTAAAGAACTGGTTAAAACAATAGAAACACTTTTATCAGATAAAGCTGCTTTAACAAAACAACTGGAACTGATTGAAAAAGATATACTGAAACAATTGTCTGCCAGTCTGAAAGAATATATAGAGCCTATCAATGGAATCAACTTCCTGGGTAAGATTGTAGATGTAAGGAATGCAGATGCGTTGAAACAGCTCTCTGCGAATCTGAAGAATGTAGTTGACAATCATGTATTGCTGTTGTTGGCAAACATTAGTGGTAAGGCTAGCGTTTCACTCATGATCTCAGATAACCTTGTAGCAGAAAAAGGGTTGGATGCCGCTAAAATCATCAAGGAACATGTTGCATCGCTCATCAAAGGCGGAGGAGGAGGTCAGAAATCCTTTGCTTCTGCCAGCGGACAGGAAGCCGGACAACTGGAACAGGTGATCTCTCAGGTGAAAGCAATGTTGTAATAAATCACTAAATAAAAAAGAGAGCGTATCACATATGGTACGCTCTCTTTTTTATTTATGTTGCTTCAGCATTATCATCTCCAGAAGAACCATTTCTTTTTCTTCCTAACTGGTATTGGCTCTGTTATTGTTGATTTGATCTCAGAATATATAGTTGTTACCGCCCCGGTTATATACTCCGGAGTACGTTTTACCGCATAAGCAACGACTTCAATATCTTTACCCAATGCGGAATAGCCAGGTAAAATATCACACTCATAGTTCTCTGGAACAGTACTATCACCTTTAATGACAGGTACTTTTTCTGCTGGTTTGCTGCTATCCTGTTCTATAATGGGCAATTCATTTCCAGCATGTGTTATTTCCGGGGTAGCTGCTATCAGCACTGTACTTATTAATACAGCAGGCAACAGCACATTTGATCGCTCATCCGCCACTACTAAATTCCTCTGTCAAGCTGTTCATTCACAAATCGTCCACATACCTCCTGCTTACTACTTTCTATTACTTCTATGATCTGACGGTCACTCAACAGGGAAAAGTCAATCACCTTCTTTTCACAGCTACTACAAAATCTGCCACCTGTAACAACTGCCATATCATCCCATAACTGCGCGCATGGAGCAGAGATTTGCAAATACATATGTGCTGTTTTTTTCATAGCCTTACTATATTACGATTTTTTCATAACTAACGACCCTTTTTTGTCATTTACTTTCCAGCTTCATCTATTTTAACTTTTCCTTTATATCTACCTCCTCTAAATTTGTATTAAACATAAAAGTACCAGTTATGAGCAAGCTACTGCAAACCCTTACGCTAGCAAGCATTATCTGCTTTGCTGTAAGCACAGCTTCATATGCCCAGGATAAAAAGGGCGATAAGCTGGGCGAATATGATGAAATCATCATTAAACGGAATAATAATAAGGATGGGAAAGTAACCATTGAAATTAAAGATGGGAACGTGCTGGTAGATGGCGAAAAAATGGATGCTTATAAAGATGGCGATATCTCTGTATATCGGCGCCGCATCAGACCTGTAGACGGAAACAACTTCAATTTCGGGCAGCATCACGGATTACAATTCTTTAATAACGACGATGATAATGAATACGATAATGGTGCAGATATGGCAATCGTTCCTGGCAAAGCTATACTGGGCGTTATTACAGAAAAGCTCGAAGCAGCCGGCGCTACAATAAAAGAAGTGGGCAAGGATACTCCGGCAGAAAAAGCAGGTCTCAAAGCAGGAGATATAATCACTCAGATAGATGCAGATAAAATCGCAGAACCAAAAGAATTGTTCGAAAAGATTGGCGCACATGAGCCGGGAGATAAAATAACCGTCACATATCTGCGCAATAAAAAGGAGAATAAAATCACCGTGGCGCTGGACGAACGAAAAGGAGTAGGAGCAATAGAACTCTTCCCTAATAATAACAGCCAGGATGGTCCGGATAACTTCTTCCGGAATATGCCACGTGGCGGTATGAACTTTGGCAATGGTCCTCATGGTTTTAACAATAACAACCGCAGTTTCAATGATGATAATGATGTGAAACTGGGCCTGTCTGTACAGGATACGGAAAATGGAGAAGGAGCACAGGTATTGGCAGTAGCCCAAGGTTCCGCTGCTGACAAAGCCGGTTTTAAAGAAAACGATATCATCACAGAACTAGCAGGAACTTCAGTTAATTCTGCCCGCGATGTTACCAATACCTATCGGGAAAATAAAAGTAAAGGAACATTAAGTGTACAGGTGAAAAGAGACGGCAAACAAAAGACGTTAGAGGTGCAGGTCCCCAGAAAGCTGCATAAAGCAGATCTGTAAATTCGGTCTTTCATATCCATTGAAAAAGCCCCTGCAAGTATTTCGCTTACAGGGGCTTTAGTTTTTTTAATTACACCGAAACCTTCCATTGCATTATTATGATTCCTTTATTGTGGTCGCCCCTTATTTCATCATTATTTTCATTATTGCAAGCTTGTTCTTATATGGAGGATATTTTGCCGGCACATCCAACCATGTCCCGGTTTTTATTATACTCTTAGCATGTGTGAATGTTTCAAAGCTGTACTTCCCATGATACCGTCCCATTCCACTATTTCCTACCCCGCCAAAAGGCAGTTCAGGATTGGTAAAATGTATCAATGTATTGTTAATACATCCTCCTCCAAAATGAAGTTGTTCAAGTAAGATTTTCTCTGTTTTGGTTCTCTTTGTAAACAGATATAAGGAAAGGGGATAGGGCTGTTGTCTGATCAGTCGCACTGCTTCTTCCAGTTTATTAAAGGTTATGATGGGCAATATAGGGCCAAAGATTTCCTCCTGCATAACAGGACTGTTCCAGTCTACATCATCAAGCAAAGCAGGTGCGATAAACAGATCCTTTTCATCCGTAACTCCCCCATGCAATAAACGGCCCTGTTCAAGATAGCTCTTCAGTACATTGAATCTTTTGGTATTGATAATCCTTCCATAATCAGGACTTTGAGCGGTATCTTCTCCCCAGAAACGTATAATAGCTTTCTTCATCGCTGCCACCAGTTTATCTTTTACCTGCTCATGCGCCAGTACATAGTCCGGAGCTATGCAGGTTTGCCCTGCATTCCAGTATTTACCCCAGATAATACGTTTGGCAGCCACACTGATATTCACTTTATCGTCTACAATGCAAGGCGATTTTCCGCCCAATTCCAGGGTAACAGGGGTTAGATGTGGAGCAGCCATTTCCAGGATCTTTTTGCCAACCGCAGTACTTCCTGTAAAGAATACATGATCAAATCGATATTGCATTGCTTCCGGAATCACCACGCTACCCTCTCCCTGTAATACGGCAATATAAGCAGGATCAAAGGTTTCCCGGATCAATGTTTCAATTACAACCGCAGTATGCGGCGCCAGTTCAGACGGTTTTAAAACAGCACAGTTTCCTCCGGCAATAGCACCCGCCAATGGAGCCATCAGCAGCTGAAAAGGATAATTCCACGGTGCAATAATCAGCGTAAGTCCGAGAGGGACACGGTATATTTTACTCTGACTGGGATATTGAGCTAGCGGACTGCTTACAGATTCTGCACGCATCCAGTGCTTCAGCCCACTTAGTATATCAGTTATCTCAGTATATATTAACCCTATCTCACCCGCAAATGCTTCTACAGGAGGCTTATGCAGATCAGCATATAAGGCCGACAGGATACGCTGTTCATACTTCTTAACGGCCTTTTTCAACAATTGGAGTTGCTCCTTACGAAAATCATAAGACAATGTAGCCCCGGAGGCAAAAAAATCCTGCTGTGTTTTGTAGATTTTCTCAATGCTCATATACCCTGAAGTTACTGAAAGTAAAAAGCAAAAAGTCGTCCGGATTGAATCACCGACGACTTTTTGCTTTTTATTTTTACTGTTTAATTTAATATCCATTATTCTGCTCCAGCAGCTTGTTCACATCTGTCTCTCTCTCAGGTATTGGCAGTACAAATTGATCATTATCATAAGCAAGTGAACCGATATTCAGCTTTAGCCGTTTTTTAGTCCAGAATTTATCGCCCTCAAAAGCCAGTTCGCGGTAACGTTCTGTTACAAAATCATCTCCGGTTACTGTTAACAATGTGGATGCACCAGAACGTTCACGTATGGTATTGATATCTTCCAGCGGAGTAGAACTTCCTATTTGTACACCCCCACGCAGGTTAGCCTCTCCACGGGTCAGGTATATTTCTGCAAGCCGCACAATTGGAACAACTTTGTATTTAGTGCTGTATTTAGTGGTATAAATACCCGACTTACCGGCGATACTACTCCCATTATAAAAGAACTTTCCACGTTCATCATCTCCTTCGTACAGATCCAGGTGAGCTACATTAACTTGTGCATCTCCACGTCCATCCGGATAAGCGTTATACATCGTAATGATACCATTATTTGCGACACCGGTATTACTCTGTTCTGTTTGCTGGATAGCAAAAATATCTTCGCTTGAATTGGAGGCATTGTTAAAAGCACCAGCATAGGAAGTAGTGAGTGAATATGGCCCCTTTTCTATAATCTCATTCGCAGCCGTTGCTGCCGCTGTGTATTTGGCCTCAGCCATGTATAACCGTGCAAGATAGGCATAGGCAGTATACTTGTTCGCCCGTGTACCGTTATCTTCAGGCAAACCATCAATCGCAGCTTTCAGGTCTGTTTCTATCTGTGTGTACATATCTTGCACAGTAGCTCTTGCTACATATGCCTTATCAATTTCTCCGGTGCTGATGATAGGATCTACGACAAGTGGTACAGTAAGATTTGTAGTGAGGTTACCATCAGAATAAGGTTTACCATAAAAGCCACTGAGCATGTAATAAATAATAGCACGGATACATTTTGCTTCAGCACCTACAGCAGCCTTATTATCATCAGCAACCAGATCCAGCTTACTCAATACAATATTGATTTTGTTAATAATTTCAAAACCATTTTGCCAGATCCCCTCTGCTATAATGGAAGTACGATTCTGCTGTCTGCTGGTAACAAGCTTGTAGTCTGCAAATGTACCTACAAAGCTTATATCATCTTCATTGGCAATCAGATCGGATATTAATTGATATTGCTCACCATAAGCTCTGTAATACTGCAGGCCGTCATATGTACCAAATAACAAAGCGGTTACATCTGCCTCCGTTTTTACCTGATCCGGAGAAATACTATCCTGGGGTTTTACATCCAGTTTCTTGTTGCAGGATACTAACAGTAACCCCATAAAGACAACTGTTAAAAATCTATATTTAGTGATAACGAATTTCATAATAAATGTTTTTGTGTAATCAATCTGCTGTTCAATTAATCAGTTATTAAAACTTCACATTTAAACCAAAAGTAAAAGTCCTGGCCTGAGGAATGGTATAGAAGTCTATACCACTACCAATGTTACTAATGCTATTGTCATTAGATCCTGTATTCACTTCCGGATCACTTATATATTTGGTTTTAGTCCACAGGTTATAACCTGCAACATACAATCTCGCGCTGCTGATATGTAATGCGCCCGCAATGGACTTAGGCAATGTATAACCTAACGTAACATTCTTCAGACGGATATAAGAACCGTCATACAACCAACGGGAAGATTCAATATTTCCATTACCATAAAAAGCAGATAAACGGGGAACATTCGTAACATCACCCGCTTTCTGCCATCTGCCCAGCAACTCGTGTGTCTGGTTATCAAAGCCGTTACCGAAACCGGATGCCTGGTAAATACCTGCTCTGTTATAAATATCGTTACCACTTACAAACATAAAGAACACATTCAGGTCTATTCCTTTATAGGAAACTGTATTGGTAAAACCACCAGTCCAGTCAGGATTACCCTGCCCTACAGTCGTTCTTGGAGCCGCACTATAATCATTGGTTGTTTTACCATCTGCATCATAATATAATGCATCTCCTGTTGCAGGATCTACACCAGCATATTTTACCAAATAGAAGGTACCAATTGGTTGTCCTTCCACAGCACGTTGCTCACCACCACCACTTTCAAAGATTTGTCCGCGGATATTTTTTACTTTATTCTTGTTATAAGCAAGATTCAGATTTGTTGTCCACACAAAATCTTTTGTACTGATGTTTCGGCTGCTCAGTGTAATTTCCACTCCTTTATTTTCCATATCTCCTGCATTTCTGAACACCTGTGCGAAACCTGAGCTATAGGGAACATTTGCAGCCAGTAACAGATCAGAAGTCTGTTTATTATAATAATCAACTTCACCGCTAATTCTGTTATCTAGTAAGCCGAACTCGATACCAGCATCAAATTGTGTAGTCTTTTCCCATTTCAGTGAGTCATTTCCTAAAACAGGAGGTCTGCTTGATCCATACCCTGGTAAAGTAGGATATTTAGTTACCACAAACTGTGTCAGAAACCTTCCGTTTCCAATTTCCGAGTTACCAGCCATTCCATAGCTGGCTTTTAATTTCAGATAATTCAATGTTTTATTTCCTTTCAGGAAATTTTCTTCGGAGATTAACCAACCGGCAGAAACAGCAGGAAACCAACCGTAATGACTTTGAGAACCAAAACGGGAAGATCCATCTGTACGGATGCTCGCAGACACCAGGTACTTATTATTAAAAGCGTAATTAGCACGCAGGAAATAAGAAAGGAAAGTGTATCGCTCATTGGTAGTTGAACCACCTGTAATAGTAGCCGCACCTGAAAGATCCGGAATAGCATCTGATGGATAGTTTTCTCCCTGAATAAATGCTCCTTTATTATCATTCTGCAGATAACTCATCCCCAATGTAGCTGTCAGTTTATGCAACTCCCCTATGCTAGGTGTAAATGTAAAATAGTTGTTGATGTTCAGGCTTACAGATTGTGCCGTAATAAAAGTTCCGTTGCCAACACCTCCGCCATCAGAACTCAGCTTGCCCAAAAATTCGTCCTCAGATAATGTTAACAGATCAGTCCCGATCTCTGAGCGGAAGGACAACGATGGTAGGAAATTATAATTCACATATGCATTACCGATAGTGTGAAAATTAACTTGTTTATCGAAATTGTATTGTGCATCATACAAGCCATTTGGATAAAGCGTATTATTATTTAGCTTTCCTGTGGAAGAATCAATCAATGGAGAAATAGGTACCTGTGCCACTATTTGTCCCGGAGTGGAAAAAGCATTATCATCAGAAACACGATCCAGCTGAGAGCGGGTGACTGCCATATTAAGTCCCAATGATAAACGGGAACTGGCAGTGTGATCCAGGTTTAACCGGCCACCATATTTTCTGAAACGGTTTACTTTTACAATAGCATCCTGGTCATTGTAAAAACCAGAAACAAAGAAACGCGTTTTATCATTTCCGCCAGTAGCAGAAAGGTTTATCTGCCTGCTTGAAGCATTCTTACGATACATTTCATCTTCCCAGTTAGTATTCACTTTCTGGTTCCGCCAGTCAGTACCCAATGAAAGAGGATCCAGCACATTATTATCAACGTATGCTACATAATCATTAATGGCATCCTGTTCGGTATCATAACCAGTATCCCCATTAGCGAAATCAATTTTCCCATCATTTGTAACTGCTTCATGGAGCAGGTCTACATACTGTTTGGCATTCAGAAATCCACGTTTTTTGGTAGGATTACTGATTCCCCAGCTAATATCCAGTGAGATCTGTGTTTTCTCAGACTGGCGCCCTCTCTTGGTAGTAATCAGGACCACCCCATTGGATGCACGTGCACCATATATAGCAGCTGCAGAAGCATCCTTCAATACTTCTACAGACTCAATATCATTTGGGTTTATATCTGCCAGTGGGTTAGTTGGCTCATTGTTGATATCAGACTGGCTGCCCGATGCCAGCGGTATTCCATCAACAACATACAATGGCTGGCTACTGGCTCCGATAGAAGAGGTACCACGTATACGGATTTTAATGCCCTGTCCCAGTTTACCACTGCCAGACTCGATTACTACGCCCGCTGCTTTACCCTGTAAAGCAGATTCAAAGCTGGGCGCCGGAAAGTTTTCAATTTCAGCAGCAGCAATTTTAGAAATACTTCCGGTCAGTTCCCGTTTAACCTGGGTACCATAACCTACAACTACTACTTCAGAAAGATCTCTATTACCGGAACCTAGAGATATATCAATGTTGGTACGGTTGCCAACAACAACTTCCTGATCTATATACCCAATAAAAGAAAAGACTAATGTATTAGCTCCGTCAGGAAGGGAAAGCTGATAAGTTCCATCGGCGGTAGAAACATTCCCCGTATTAGTTCCTTTAATTTTTACTGTAACGCCTGGTAATGGTGAGTTATCTTTTGCATCCTTAATGGTACCCTTTACAATCCTACCTTGTGAGTAAGAATGGTGGGGTAAAAGCAAAAGCATAATAGTTGCAAAAAGTAAAACTTTTCTCATAAATTTCATTTTGGTTTAATAAAACAATCAGGTAATTGAAAACGCATGACAATCAATGATATCATTACAGGGGATCAACAGTATAAAGCCCATGCTATATAAAATGTACGTTTGATACTACCAGTTAACGATTATTAGTTTACAATGTTTAGGTTCGAATATCTTCCTGTTTTGGATGGTTAACAGGAAATTGCATTTTGTGCCTCTCTACAGAAGAACACTAATTTTTTGTTAAAGTTTAAACCTGTTCGTAAAATTTATTGGATTTTCAATAATAATCAACCGCCAGAAGTAGCCGAATTCCCCTTTCTACCTTCCATTTTATATATTTGCGCTACTTAGCATTAGTATATTATGAGCGCAACCATAGATTTTGACAAATATGAAGTAGTGATAGGCCTGGAGGTGCATGCACAATTGCTTACGGAAAGTAAATTATTCTGTGGTGACAGTGCTGCTTTCGGCGGCGCTCCCAATACTCATATCAGTCCCATTACACTGGGCCATCCGGGGTCATTACCCCGCCTGAACCGCAAAGCAGTAGAATATGCTGTTCGCCTTGGTCTGGCTTGCGGATGTGGCATTGAGAGGAATAATTACTTTGCCCGCAAAAACTATTTTTATCCTGATCTTCCTAAAGGTTATCAGATTTCCCAGCATACAGCCCCCATCTGCATTGGCGGTATTGTTACAATACCCACTCCGGCCGGTGATAGGCAAATTCAACTAAACCGTATCCATTTGGAAGAAGATGCCGGAAAATCTATGCATGACCAGGACCCTTCTAACACAATGGTGGACTATAACCGCGCGGGTGTACCATTGGTAGAGATCGTTACCGAACCGGATCTGCATACCAGTGATGAAGTTTATGCTTTTCTGACCACCCTCCGAAGGTTGGTTCGTTGGCTCGACGTATGTGATGGTAACATGGAAGAAGGTAGTATGCGTTGTGATGCTAATATTTCCATCCGTCTGAAGGGAGAAAAAACGCTGGGGACCAAAGTGGAAGTAAAAAACCTGAACTCTATCCGTAACGTAAAGCGAGCGGTGGAAGGAGAAATAAAACGCCAGATCACCCTGGTAGAAACCGGAGGGGTAATAGTACAGGAAACCCGTAGCTTTGATGCAGGTAATGGTACATCTTTCTCCATGCGTTCAAAGGAAGAAGCCAATGATTATCGCTACTTCCCGGAGCCGGACCTTTCTCCATTCCATCTGAATGAAGAATATCTGGATACTATCCGCCAGGCGCTGCCCGAATTACCGGATGTACTTGTACATCAATATGTTAATAAATACGGTCTTTCAGATTATGATGCCCGTGTGGTTTGTGATGATAAACCTACTGCTGATTACTTCGAACAGGTAGTAAAAATCATCCCTAAACATAAAGCTGTGGCCAATTGGTTGCTGGGGCCGGTAAAGTCTACTCTGAATGAACAGGGCCTGTCCATGACGCAATTCCCCTTACCTCCGACCGCTCTGGCAGAACTGATCCAGCTGGTGGAAGAGGGCAAGGTAAGCTTCTCCATCGCGTCTTCCCGTATTTTCCCGGAATTGCTTCTTCAGCCTGCTACAACTCCACTCGATATTGCTATCCGTTTAAACCTCCTGCAGGACAATGACGCTGGTAGCATTGCACCTATTATTGATGAAGTGCTGGCTAAATACCCGGACAAAGTAGCAGAATTCCGGGCCGGTAAAAAAGGATTGTTGGGATTATTTGTAGGAGAAGTCATGAAACTATCCAAGGGAAAAGCTGACCCGAAAATTACGAACCAGCTCCTGGCAGAAAAATTAAAGTAACATCTAACTCAAATATTATGAAGAAACTGGCATTATACACAGCCATCGGTATTTTACTGGCTGGCTGCTCCCAATCCACCGAAAAAGGGGATTTTGAGATTAAGGCGCATATAGATAATGCCCCGCTGGGCACGGTATACCTGGAAGAACTGACCTTACAGGAAGCGAAGATAGTTGACACCGTCAATTTAAAAGATGCCAGTGGCAAGTTTACCTTGAAAGGTATAGTTCCTGAACAGGCATTATACCGGATCCGGTTTGGAGAGACCAACAAATTCATCCTTTTAGGCCTGGATGCAGGTACAATGGAGATAGAAGCAGATTTTAATCATCTGGAACAGGCGAAGATCCAAAATTCAGAAGCATCTGCAGAAATCCAGGGATTGCTGAATGAAGCAACAGCAAAAAACAAAGCTCTTACAATAGAAATGCAGACACTTGACAGCCTGCACCAGGTAAAAACACCGGATAGCATCCTGCAACCAAAAGTGGAAGCATTGCAGGCTAAAGAAAAAGAACTGGAACAATATTTACTGCATACGATCTCTGCGACCAAGTCTCCCGCAGTAGCTGTATTTGCCATGAGTATGGTGAATACCCAGACACTGCTTACTGATAAACAGGTAATCGAAGATGCGAAAAAACGTTTTCCTTCCAATACACTGGTTACCAGTCTTACCAGCAAGCTGGCAGAGGTTGAACAGAAGGCTGCTACACAACAAGGGGCTGGGGCCGGAGAGGATGAGTCTAATATGACGAATGTTAAAATAGGCCAGGAAGCCCCTGACTTTTCCCTACCAGATCCTTCCGGTAAAAAGATTAGCCTAACCTCTTTACGTGGCAAATATGTTTTGGTAGATTTCTGGGCAAGCTGGTGTAAACCATGCCGCATGGAAAACCCAAATGTTGTGAAAGCATATAACGAGTATAAGAACAAAAATTTCACCGTAATAGGCGTATCACTTGATAAGAAAAAAGAAGCCTGGCTGGATGCTGTAAAAACGGATGGACTTACCTGGAATCATGTAAGCGATTTACAGTTCTGGGAGTCTGCAGTAGTACCTTTATATGGTATCAACTCTATCCCTACTAATTTATTACTGGATCCTCAGGGCAAAGTAGTCGCTATCGGTTTAAGAGGAGAAGCACTGGAAGCAAAGCTGAAAGAATTACTGAAATAATTACTGTTTAAATACATTATAAACGGGCAGAGCAATTATACAGTGCTCTGCCCGTTTTTTTGCTAATGGGATAACATCATTTAGTAACCCTTATTCTGAACCATTTTAAGATTCATATCAATTTCCGTTTTAGGTATTGGCAATCCAACACAATCTAAGCCATATGCCTGTTCGGAAATACTGAAGTTTACAGGAATGCTTTTCCCTATGTATAAAAACTCAGATTTACACTGAGCTTAAAAGCAAATTCTATTGTACGTTCCAACAATACTGCAGCAATCAACTTTTTTTTAATAAGCAAAGCCACATGCAATAAAGCACTTATAATAAAACAAAGAAGGGACTCGTTTTGAACGAGTCCCTTCTTTGTTTTATTATAAGTGTTACTATTTAGTTAACATCCCACCAAACCTTATCTGTAACCAGTTTTGCACCAGGAAAATTAGGATTCCTGGTCAACTCTGTATTAGGATAAAGGAACCGAACAGGGAATGTACCAGCTGGGAGAGAAGATACTACAGGTGTCACAAAGAAAGTTGGATAACCTGTACGACGCCATTCTGTCCATGCTTCAAAACTCTGGTTGCAGCACATTGCAAAGTATTTCTGTACAATAATCGCTTCTATCTGTGCTGCTTTAGTAGCAGGAAATGCTGCTAACTGAGTTGTAATGTAAGTCCCGGGAGTTGCATTATATGCTTGAAAGCTGGCTGTTATACCTTCTTGATATAAAGTTGTGGCATCACCGGTCAACCATCCACGTGCAACCGCTTCAGCCTGCAGGAAATAACTTTCATATGAAGACATAAACTTTACCGGAGCCTGTGCTGATGCAGCAGTTAAAGGATCTGCACCCATTGCAGGAACAGGGGTGGAGGCTCCATTAGGATTTGTATCGTAACTTCCCTGAGGCATAGACTTTATTAGTCCACCGGTTAGCTGAAAATATGCAGTCACACGAGGATCATTCAGCGCGTTCATCTGGCTCACGACGGTTCGACTTGCTCTTAATTGTCTGTATTTGCCTAGTGCAACCAGTTCTGCATACAGTGGATTTTGGTTGCCACCAGTGCTGATATAAACGATGCTTGCATCTTCAGTCAGAAAATCAACGCCTGCCAATGCAGTAATACCTGCCTGTGCTGTCGCAGCATCAACTTCCGATAAACGGAGATAAGCCCTCAGTTTTAATGTATTTGCAAACTGTATCCATTTATCCATATCACCACCAAAGATCAGGTCTTCTGCTCCTGGTAAAAACTCAGATTCAGGATCAATCATTGTTTTTGCATTGTCTATGATAGCAAAAATACTATCGTATACTTCTTTTTGAGAATCATATTTAGGGCTGATATTATCATTCTCCCCTTTCAATGCATCTTTCAATGGAATATCACCAAAAGCATCTGTAAGTAACTGCAGGTCATATGCTTTTAATAACATAGCTATAGCCGCATACTGCTTGTATTTAGTTACATTTCTCTGATTGATGATAATTTGCAGATCTGCCATCGCATCAGCATACAATGTTTGCCATGGTCTGTCAAAATTTGAAGCCTGCAAAATATATTGTTCGATGGATTTAAATTGGGAATTCCCAAAGTTCTGCGTCCAGTATTGACTCCAGATACCGCCATACACCTGGTAATGGTTACCTAATACCAGGGCAATAGACGCCTGTGCAGAAGGAAGCAGGAGTTTAGGTTCTGCCGATTCAGACAAATTTGGATTATCATTTACATCCAGGAAATCTTTACAACCTGTGATTGTGAGAGACAGCACCGTCAGGAGACATATGGCTGACTTAATTATATTTCTTTTTATCATTTTTAAGCTCTTTAATCGTTAGAAAGTCACTCTTACATTGAAACCATAATTCCTTAAAGACGGCTGAGCTGTGAAGTCAAAACCCTGTTCGTTACCAGCACCACCAGAATTTACTTCAGGATCAGCAAACTTATTTGCTTTTGCAGTCCACAATGCCAGGTTATTACCAAACAGTCCTACTGTAAGGTCACCAAATGGAGTTCTGTTCAACAAGTGCTTAGGTAATCTGTAAGAAAGACTTGCCTCACGTAACCTGATATAAGAAGCATCGATAACATGCTGTCCTGAAGGAATACCTGCTGAAAAGTAAACCTGTTTGGAATAAGTAATGTCTGTATTAGGAACTAACTTACCAGTACCATCATCCACAACAGAATTAGGGAATGGGGCATCTGTACGGCCACCTTCAGCAGTTTCTAACGCAGTACCATTGAAGTCCATGATGTCTTTGGTACGGGAGTAAAACTCATTACCTTGTTTAGTATCAAACAATATGTTAAAGCTAAATCCTTTATAGCTTGCATTAGTACCCCATGATGCCTGGTATTTTGGATTGTAAGATCCGAGATAAACAGCATTCGGAGTCAAACTTGGCAATCCGGTATTTGCGTTTATAACCACATGTCCTGCTTCATCACGAAGCAGATCCTGTGCATAGAAAGTACCATAAGGTCTTCCTTTCGCAGCTACAATACTCATACCTCCAACACCACCAATTACCACCTGGTCTACACCACCTGCAATATCAACAACTGTGTTTTTGTTATGCGTGTAAGTACCATATAATTCCAGGGTAAAGCCCGATGCAGTACGAATAGGCATACCTCTGAGGGATAATTCAATACCTTTATTCTCGACAACACCAGTATTCAACACTTTGGCAGTAAAACCGGAAGATGGAGGAATGGGGACATTGAGAATCTGGTCCTTGGATTTATTATGATAATAAGAAAAATCCAATGACAATCTGTTATCCAGGAAACTCAGTTCTGTACCTACTTCAAATGCAGTTGTAATCTCTGGCTTCAAAGCAGCATTTCCAATCAGGTTGCCATAAGTGAAACCTGGAATAGAATTGAAAGGGAAAGTAACACTTCCAAAACCACTGGTAATATCTGTTTTACTAAAATAGGTTCTTAACAGGTAAGGATTTGCATCATTACCTACCTGTGCCCAGCTGGCACGTACTTTACCATAGTTCAGGATATGACTTAATCCTGAATTTTTAGTCAACTCTGTAAATACAAAAGCACCATTTACACTTGGATAGAAGAAAGAGTTACTTCCTGCAGGCAGTGTAGAAGACCAGTCATTTCTGGCAGTAGCTCCTACATATAACATATTCTTATAAGAGAGATTCAAATCAGCATATAAAGCCACCAGGCGACGAATAGTATGCTCATTGAAAGTATTTACAGGACCATCGCTATTATCCAGGTTATACCATCCTGGTATAACAATCCCATTAGCTGTATTAGTCTGAGTTTCTAATGTGTTAAATACACGCTGACGGATATTATTACCAACCATCAGGGATGCTTTGAAATCAGGTGTAAAATCTTTCTTTGCAGTTACCATCAGGTCATGAGTGATTTCACTCAAGTTATACTGGTCTTCTTCGTATTTACCATTCTGAATAACACGGTTATCAGTTGCGTCATACCATTTTCCAGGATCAGTTGCAGGAACATCATCTGCCGGAATAATGTCAAATTTGGGGTACATGTAACGGCGACGGTCAGAATAAACATCTGCTCCTAATCTTTCCAATACATCCAACCATTCAACTGGTTTGTAACCTACTGTAAAGTTTCCGCTCACCCTGTCTACATCATTAAGATTACGATAGTTTTTCAGGATGAAATAAGGACTGGTTGTATAAACACCATAATAACCATAAGTAGGATTACCATTGGCATCAACAGTATTACCATAACTGTTATATGGATTGTTCAGATCTCCCAGTTTGTCAATGGGAATATCACGGGCGGTCTGTAATACATTATCAAACACAGAACCCGGTCCCTGACCACCCTGGATTAAACGACTATTGACCTTATTGTAGTTTACAGATATGCCGGTATAAAACTTATTGCTTAACTGAGCAGTACCATTGAAACGGATACCGTACTTGTTATACTTATCGTAAGAACCTGGCATTACTCCATCAGAGTTCAGACTGTTTACAGATAAATAATAAGTAGTCTTATCTCCAGTACCGGAAAGTGACAGGTTATTATTGATTGCCTTACCTGTTTTAAAGAAGTTCTTAATGTTATCAGGTAACGCAGAATAAGGTTTTTCCTGTCTTACACCATTGATAGACTGACCCCATGGCTGTACCTTTCCGTCAAATTTAGGTCCCCAGCTCCAGTTTTCACGAGGATCATTTGTTTCTCCATCATAGCCCTGACCATAATCATTTTGCAGTTCTGGTAGCTTTACAACATTAGAGAAAGTAACAGCACTTGAGAAAGTAACTTCATTCTTTTTGCTACCCGCCAGCTTCTTACCGCTCTTTGTTGTGATAACCAAAGCTCCATTGGATGCACGTGATCCATACAACGCAGCAGCAGCAGGTCCTTTCAATACAGTTACAGACTCAATATCCTCAGGATTAATATCGTTACCACGGTTACCAAAGTCTATTGAACTACGACTATCTCCACCACCAATGATACTGGAGTTGTCAATTGGCACACCATCTACTACCATAAGCGCCTGGTTATTACCTCCAATAGAAGAACCTCCTCTTAGTACCACTCTGGAAGAACTTCCCGGAGCATTAGCACTTGTCGAGATATTCACACCGGCAACTTTACCTGCAAGTGCATTCAGAGGACTAGAACTCTGACCTTTGGTCAACTCTTCATTTTTTAAAGTTGGAGCTGAATAACCAAGAGAGCTTTTATCACGACGGATCGCGTTTGCAGTTACTACTGTTTCAGTCAGTTTAGTGACATCGGAATATAGTACCACATTATGTTTTGTACCAGTTCCAATCTTAACTTCCTGATCTTTCATACCTACAAACCTGATTACCAGAACAGATGCGTTTTCTGGAACCTGAAGAGTATACTCCCCATTCAAATTAGTCGTCGTACCATTTGAGGTACCTTTGACAACTACTGTAGCACCAATTACCGGACTTCCATCGTCAGACGATGTTACTATCCCTGTTATGGAACGATTTTGCGCAACCACCTGACCCACCAACAATAGAGCGGACAGGAGGAAAAATAGACTTTTCCTCATAAGCGTTTTTTGTTCTGATTTTTTATTACCTATTTAAATTGAATACAATTCTCAGGAGACCGACCACTGGTTCTGAAATCTTGTACTTCTGTTGACATACTTGATAATTTTACACATCCGTTTTCCTAAACGCAATCAACAAATAATGTTTGATTTCTTAAATGTGTACAGAGGTGAGAAGTTACTACAGCTATTTCTCATAAGCATTTCCCCCCTTATCTTGTGATTAACCAATCTCACACTTGAATAAATTTATTAGGAATAATATTCATTACACTACTTAACGTTCTCCACGTATAACGAGCGGTTAATGCCCAGTAGTAACCGTTGTTTTAGGGATTTGTTCTGGCATCACCTACCTCCAACAATAACTTGAGTCCAGGCGGAGTGAGTTATACCAATGGGACTGTAAATAGCAAACCTTTAAATTTTCCCTCAATGGTCTGATGAGCTAACTAGCAGTAGTACAGTTAGTAATAGAACAATCAGATAAAGCAAAAACCATTAACAGATCAATTACATTCTATGTAATTCTGTCAAATCCCAGAAATATAAAGGTTTAGATTAAACATACATCTAATAGATTTAAGCATAGCCATCTTCATTTAAATATTAAGATCAAATGAGCACAATATCTAGTTGTTGAATTAACACTACAACTATTAGATTTTGTTATAGCATATTGACCAATATCTTGAAATTCGGATTTCGATTTGGGTTCTTACTTTTAGATTTTGTCGCTTTTATAAAATTTGTCACCCTTACGTTATTGTTAAATATTCCTTAAAGTAAAGCTAAAATACGATATGTAACAATACATAGATATACAACTAAAGTATCATGATATAAAAATAATCCAAAAATCAATACTGGCGTGTTTTTTCGCGTATTAATTTTTTCAAATAAATATTTTCATAATGCAATAACGGTTATAATTATCGAGTAGGGCGCTCATGCCAGACGCACAAAAAAAGGGCTGCCTTAACCGGACAGCCCTTTCAATAATATCAGGATCAAAATTAGAGATCCCACCAAACCGGTGCAAAGATATCAGTTACGATAATCACGTTAGCAGCGTTATATCTCTTCTCATCCTGTACCGTAGGTAACCTTCTTGGAATAGCAGTTGCATGTTCTGCCACATTAGGCGTCAATGCTGGAATGTTGGTTCTGCGCCAATCAGACCATACTTCAACCTGTGTAAATAATGCCAGATATTTCTGGGTCATTATTTTCTCCAGGGTGATAGTTAATGCTGTTTCACTTGCATAAGCCAGTGTAAATGCAGCTGAAGGAGCAGCACCGGTTACCTTGGTTACACTTGCTGTAACAGCAGAATTGTATGCTGTAGCAGCATCTCCCGTGTTACCAGCTCTGAGGCTTGCTTCTGCTTTAATGAATAAAGCTTCCACATATGTTACCAATGGAACAGGAGCAGTGCTGCTGGCCAGGTAAGGACCTACATTTGAGGCATCAGTATTTTCAGAAGAAGGGATAGCTCCTGTATATGTGCCATCAGTTGCTTTGGTAGCATAGAAAGGCAGACGTGGATCGCTGTTCGTTTTCAGCAGGTTGATGAAGTATGCACCATCTCGCAGGTCATTTTCACGTGCAACAGCAAACGCAGCCCACTGGTTCTGTTCGTTAGTAGCAGTACCATATATAGCATTTGCATCACCCAGGTCTGTTACATGGCTTAAATCCGCCAGTGCCTCAGTAGCAGACCCGCTTGGATTTTTCTTGCTCAGGTGGTTTGCAAAACGAGCCTTCAGCAACCACGCAGTGTTTACCCATTTAGCTCTGATATCAGCTTCTTCAGATCCATCGGAACCAAAGATATAATCATCTTTACCTAAAGTATAAAGGTTCTCACCATCAGTACTATTCAGCGCAGTGATTGCTTCGTCCAATAAAGTCTGGATATAAGCGTATACTTCTTCCTGTGTTTCGTATTTAGGGGTAACATTACCATCGATCAGACCCATACCAGCTTCTTTAGCAGGTACATCACCCCATATATCGGTAGCAAGTCCTAAACCCATTGCTTTGATGATTTTCGCAACACCAGTATAATGTATATTCTTCTCTCCGTAATTAATTATGATGTCGTTTGCAGGCTGAATAACATTATTGTAAATGTTATTCCAGTCATTCGTATTATCACCTTCAAAGATGGAGTATTTATCTACAGCCAGTTGCTGGCTGGCAGTTCCACTCAATTGTTGGGTTAATATACCGGCAGTTCTAGATAATTGTCCTGTGTATGAACTATACAGGCCAAGTTCCGCAGCGGAGAGTACCAGTTGGGGAGTAGCTGTTGACGGGCTATTGGGATCCTTATCATAGCCTTCCACGAATTTACTGCAGCTTGAAGCAAGCAGTACAAAAGGTAATGAGAGTATTATGATTGTTTTCTTCATGACTAGGTCGTTAAAAGTTTTTTGTTATACCATTCTTTCACAGAGATCAGAATCCCAGTTTTACGCCAATTGCATAAGTTTTAGTACCTGGGTTGTTGAAATAATCAAACCCTGTAAGATTAGATCCTGCACCTGTTAAGCTGGTTTCAGGGTCTACACCAGGATAGTCGGTATGCAGCCACAGGTTACGTCCTGTAAAGATCAGCTCTACGAAATTCAGGATCTTGGTGTTTTTCATGTTATAACGATAGCTTAGAGAAACTTCACGTAAACGTACCCACGAACCATCATATACAGCATTCTCAGTAGCAGATCCTTTTCCCTGGTCGCCGTACATATTCTGGAAGTACGTTTTAGCATCTACGGCTTTGGTATTAGTAGTATATTTCCCATCAGTACCCAGTACAACGCCGTCAATCACATAAGTTCTTTCTCTGTCTGCAGTAATAGCAGTTTTACCGATAGAGGTCAGCCTTGAATAAGTACCTCCCCATATCTTACCACCTTGTCTGATATCAAGTAGTGCACCCAGTGTGAACCCTTTATAAGTGAACGTGTTTCTGATACCACCTGTCCAATCCGGGAATGGATTACCAATATTACCACGGGCAGCAGCAATAACAGGAATACCGTCAGCATCCACTACGATTTTACCACTGGCAGGATCTCTCTCCCATTTGGTAGCATATAATGCACCATAAGGCTTCCCAACGATTGCATAAGAACCAATAGAAGTGAATGCACTTTCAATATCAATTTCAGATACGCCATTAGCCAGTTTTAACACCTCATTTTTATTCTTGGAAAAGTTTAATTCAATGTTCCATCCAAACCCTTTTGATTTAATTACATCAGCAGATGCCAGTATTTCTATACCCTTGTTACGCATTTCGCCAGCATTGGCAAGAATTGCCTGGAATCCTGAAGAACCTGCGAGAGGAGTTGATACAAGGATATCTTTTGATAATTTATTATAATAAGTGAACTCTACATTGATGCGGTTCTTCAATAATTTCAAATCTACTCCAATTTCCTTTTCTACACTACGCTCAGGTTTCAATCCATTATTACCTAATATATTATTATAAGTGAATCCATTTCTGCCAAGGAAAGGAAATGAGTTACCATCTGTTGATCCATCAGCAAAAGTAGGTACAGCGTAGTTGGTTACAGTATTATAACGCTCGGGACTCTTACCACCACCTGCTACTGCAGCACGTAATTTACCATAAGAAATCACATCATTCTCTGGCAATACTTCAGTGAACACAAATGATGCACTTACTGAAGGGAAGAAGAAATTATTCTTAGCTGCACCAAAGGTAGAAGACCATTCGTTACGACCTGTTGTAGTCAGGAAAACCATGTTATTATAAGAGATCGATGCATCATAGAAAAATGCAGAAGATCTGTCGATTCCAGTTGATGCGTCTGTATATAGAACAGCTGCATTATTCAGATTATAATAATTAGGAATTGTTAACTGATTACCTCTTGAATACTGTGTCTGACCCTGATTCTGAGTAACGTTGCCACCCAGATTCAGTCTCGCAGAGATTTTATCATTGAAATCCTTATGAGCGCCTAAAATCAGATCAGAATAATAATCTTGATTCTTGATTGTATATTCTTCAATCTGACCCAGTTTATCATCAACAGAATAAGAACCAATTGCAAAAATCTGTTTCCTCGAATCAGTATAATAATCAACGCCTAAACGATAAGACGCATCCAACCATTTGGTAATATTGTAGGTAGCGTTGAAGTTACCGAGAATACGGTCAACATTATCATTGAACGGATTATTATATAATGACCAATAAGGGTTATCATAACCAGCAAAGTTCTTGCTAGAACCATCAGCATTCTGGTAATCGCTTAAGTTATAGTTTGCAGGAGCTCGCATCATTGCCAGCATAGGACCTGACAGGTTACTACCATTCTGTGCTTTCACACCTCTGGTATTTGTGTACTGAGCAGATACACCAACGGTGAATTTGTCAGTTACTTTGGAATCCGCATTGATACGAATAGTCGTTCTCTGTAGGTCTGTAGTACGAATAATCCCTTTCTGATCGGTACGACCCAGAGATAATCTGAAAGTGTTTTTTTCATTACCACCGATAACAGCTACGTTGTGGGTGTAAGTAGTTCCAGTCTGGAAGAAGTCTTTGTAATTATTGTACACTTTATCTCTACCCGTAATAGTACTGATAACAGGCCCCCAGCTGTTAGCAACACCTGTCTGAGAGACAGGCACACCACTTACGATGTTACCCTGTCCATATGTTGTTTGCTCATCAGGCAACTTGCTTACTTTATCGAAAGCGGCATTAAAGTCGTAAGTTACTTTTACTGCACCTGCACGGCCTCTTTTGGTTGTGTAGATGATCGCTCCGGAAGCAGCCCTTGCACCATATAATGCAGCAGCAGAAGGTCCTTTCAGTACAGTAACAGTAGCAATATCATCAGGGTTGATATCCAGTGCGCGATTAGAGTTGTTTACGCCTGACAAACCGGTATTGTAAACTGGATTTCTCTGAGAAGTAGCACTTGTTTCATTATCAATAGGTACTCCATCCACGATGATCAGTGGCTGGTTACTCATTTTGAAGGTAGCATTACCTCTGATAATTACTTTTGTAGAAGCACCAGGAGTACCACCAGAACCAATTACCTGAACACCTGCTACTTTAGAAGCCAGTGCTTCAATAACGTTTGTTTCATTTGATCTGGTCAGTTCATCACCGCCTAAGCTCTGTACACTATACCCCAGGGATTTTTTTTCCCTGGTAATACCCAATGCTGTTACCACTACTTCGCTCAATTGTTTGTTATCTGTAGATAACGTAATAGCAAAACTTGAATTGTTGCCTACTGCACGTTCCTGATTAGTATAACCTATAAAGGAAAATATAAGTGCGTTTTCCGGAGTGGCTTCAATTTTGTAGCTACCATCCGCGCTGGTTACGGTTCCCTTAGAAGTTCCCTTTACAATTACTGAAACTCCTGGCAGCGGAGAGCCATCCTTGGCGTCAGTTACCTTTCCCGTAATTGTTCGTGTTTGAGCATATGTGTGCAACACGCTCATGGCCACGAACAGCCATAGGAGTAAACCTTTCTTCATAAAAGATAATTGATTTGATAAACGATTTTGTTAACAATTGTCATAAGCAAAAAACAAATAAGATAAATATATTCGAACGCTATAAGCAGCGCGAACCATCATAAGCAAGTAGTAAACCAAATCCCGGAATAACTATATCCAATACAATGAAGGATATGTCTTCTCAGCTAGAAAAAAAGTTTTATCAACAGAAATTTATTCTTCGAATAAATAAAGAGTCAGTTAAATAAAACACACTAATAAAATTGTATTAATTAATTTCTCATAATCTTTAAGATCTTACAGAACAGAATATAGAAATGACTTTGGGTTGAGTCTTATTTATAAGACAACAGTCACCTCACTATCCCCCCTACAATATGTAAAAATTAATGATTGTCACCCTGTTAAGTTGCATCTTAGCTCTAAATTCCCTGGCGAGGGTCCTTAATAATAGATTCTGTTATCCAATAGTTTAGATTCCGTCAGTTTAGATTTTGTCGTTCTAAATGTTAAATAATTGTTGTAATTCTTCGCAATTTAATTAATAATACTCTAATCACCACATACAATTTTCATGTGATCTTTTGGAATTAAGTACTTCATTTTCACAAACGTTTAACTAATATCCCGGGTTTTGCTGTCCCTTTAAAGCCGGACTGAGATCAATTTCACGTTGAGGTATCGGTAATATTATCTTATCGGCACCAGCCTTCTTATCAGGATCGCCTGCACGCAAAGAATACCCTCTTCTTAAAAGATCCATTCTGCGATGCCCTTCAAAACAAAGTTCTTTACGCCGCTCATTTAATATAGCAGTAATAAGATCATCTCCACTGGTAAAAGTATTAATATTCCATGCGATCAGACCAGCCCTAACACGCAGGTTATTTATCAGGTCTATAGATTCCTGATTGATGCCATTTAATGAAACTAATGCTTCCGCACGATTAAGTACCATCTCTGTTACCCTTATCAGCGGGCCATTGTCCTTACCTGTTGTTACATTTGGGTATTTCAGACTAAAACGACTCACAACCCCGTTTGCATCCTTCCCAATATCACTCATTGCATAACGCAGATCACCAGGCTCCTGTCCGAATGCCTGAATCAGATCACTAGTAAAAGGACCTTCCCCCTTTCCGGCAATCCCCGCATCTGTTGGTCTGTAATAGCTGGACCAACTGCCTAAATTGGTACCTGTTTGTGCATTATCACTATCTGTGTTTTGAATAGAGAATACATCTTCTTTTGTATTTCCATCATAAAAACTATAATTAGGAGCCAAGGTATAATAAGTGGTTGCATCCAATACAGCTTTGGCATAAGTAGCTGCTTTATCCCATTCTCCACGGTACAGATATAATCTGGACAATAAAGCGTTAGCTGCCCCTTTCGTAGCCCGTCCTCTGGCTAATGCAGGGTCAGTAAATGTATCTGCAAGATCTGGCAATGCTTCCAGCAAATCCTTCTCTATTTGCTTATGTACTTCATTCACTGTTGACCTTCCCGGATATACAATCGTAGATCCGTCAAAAGAAGCAGTTACCAGCTGTACGCCTTGCCTTGCTCCATTTTCTACCTGGTAAGGTTGGCCAAACAGGTTCACCAACTGAAAATACAGGATAGCGCGCATAAACTTAGCCTCTGCTACATACATCCTGCGGTCACTTTCTGCAAAAAGCGGATCAACAATTCCTGGTACACGATCGATAACTGCATTAGCTCCCAGAATAGCATCATAATTAATACGCCATAATTCACTTACCAGATTGTTGCTCGTTGAAGTAGAAAAAGTATTGATCTCTGCCAGCAATGAATTACTGCCGGGATAATTAACATTATCGCTCATAAATTCGGCAATGAGCTGAGGTTGACCGCCAAATACTTCCAGTCGTTGGGAACGGCTGTATACCCCGTACAAAGCACTTAAGGCACTACTGCCAGAAATAAATACATCTCCGGTAGGAATACTCTGCTCCGGTTGCAGATCCAGTCGATCACTGCAGGAAAAAAAAACAGTAACAGTAAGCCCTGCGAGGAGGCATATAAATATATGTTTCATTGTTGTGTGCATGATTTAAAATACAAGGTTTACGCCTACTGTAATCGTTTTGGGCTGCGGAATCGTAAAATAGGATTCTCCTGCAACCAGTCCGAAAGAACCGTACCTGGAAACTTCAGGATCCGCTCCGCGAAACTCTTTTTTAGTAGCAGTCCATAAATTTTGTCCCAATACATATATTCGGGCACTGCTTAATACATGCGTACTGCTTATAAGTTTTTCCGGCAGATGATATCCTAGTGTTAATGTTTTTAAACGGAGATATGATCCATCAAATAGTTGTTCGGTCGATAATCCAGACTGTTTAAATTTACCACTTTGCCAGGATGTACTCGTTGCACTGGGTGCAAATGCCTTATCCCCCGGTTTCTTCCAGTACTGCAGCATATCTTTACTCAGATTTGTAGTACCTGTTATATCATCCAGGATCCGGAATTCTGATAAGAACAATTTATTACCATAAGAGAAGTAAAAATTAACCCCAAGATCAAAGTTTTTATACCGGAATGTGTTATTAAAACCTCCTGTTACTTTAGGGATAGCATTGCCTGCTATTACCCTGTCATTATCTGTAGGAGCAGTTGTTACAGTTCCATCTTTTGCATACCACTCCGGATCTCCTGTGGCAGAATTAATGCCCTTATATCTTATCAGGTAATAACTGTTTAATGAATAACCTTCTACTGCACGTTGTCCATTATTAGAACCAGCTACATAATTGCGACCTTCCTCATCTTTAAAAACAGGAGGCAGGGAGGTTACTTTATTTTTCAGAAATCCTGCAGTTAAAGAGGTGGTCCATTCAAAATTCCTTTTTTGGATAGCAACCCCAGTTATCTGCAGATCTACACCAGAGTTGCGCATTTTACCAACATTTATATTGGCAAACCCAAAGCCGGTTGTAGACGGATACGCTACAGATAGCAACAGGTCTTTTGTATTTTTATTATAATAATCAATGCTCAGTTGTACGCGGTTGCTAAGTACATTGGCCGTAAGACTAATATCCATTTGACTTGTTTCTTCCCAACTCAGATTTGCATTAGGAGCCTGAGTAGGCCTTAATCCTGGCTGACCGGCATAATTAGCACTGGTACCTCCGCTATATAATCCCAGATAAGTATAATTAGGTAGACCATCATTTCCTGTAACACCATAACTCGCTGTTAATTTCAGATAGTCGATAAAAGAGACCTCACGCATAAATTGCTCCTGTGATATTACCCAGCCACCTGAAACAGCCCAGAAATTACCATATCTCTTGTTACTACCAAACCTTGAAGAACCATCCCTGCGCAAGCTAACTTCAGCCAGATATTTATCCTGGTAACGATAGTTACCCCGGAAAATATACGATTCCAATGCCCACTCCTGGCCTGTGGCAGAAGTAGTAGTAGCAACAGCCGCAGATCCGGTATTCACAAGATTATCACTGATAAATCCAGTTCCACCTACTCTAATATCATCATAACGTGATGTTTCAAAACTATGTGCAGCCAGCAATTCCATATGATGATGCTGCGCAAAATTCCTTTCATAATGAAGACTATTCGTATTTACCCATTTATGATCCTGCCATAACGTACGTCCGGCAACACCGCCAGTTGTTACTTTTGTAGAGATCCGGTACCGTTCTTCTGTATTTAGCTGATCAATTCCCCAATCACTCTTTATCGATAGGCCATCAATTATATTTATGGTAGCATAAGCATTTCCTGTATTACGGCGGGTATAATATTTATTTGAGCTCAATCCTATTATTGCCAGAGCATTATTAGAGGGAGTTACATACTGTCCCAGAGAATCATATGCTGGTTTAAAAGGACTATTCATGGCTCCGGCTATATAAGGATTATTTGCATCAGATGTTTCAACAGGAATACGGTTCATATTGGTATAAGCTGTACTGAAATTAACACCAAAATGTACATTCTTATTCATAGTATGATCCAGATTTAGCCTACCGGTCAATTTCTTAAGATCATTCCCGATCACAAAACTTTCCTGGCTTAAATAACTTCCCCCTGCAAAAAACTTTGTTTTATCATTACCCCCACTGGCAGATAGTGAATAGTTACTTGTTTTCCCTGTTCTATTTACAGCATCTGTCCAGTCAAAACCCTTTGCAGGGAAGGCAACAGCCGGCTTGCCTGTAGCTTTGGTGATATAATCATTGTAAAATGTGCGGTATTCTTCCGCATTCATTACATCCAGTGTTTTCGTAGGTTTGATCCAGCCCGTATAATAATCCAGTTGCACCTTTGTTTTGTTAGCTGTTGTTCCACTCTTCGTTTTAATAAGTACCACACCATTAGATCCTCTTGACCCATATATAGCTGCTGCAGCGGCATCCTTTAATATAGTAATGGATTCAATATCGTTAGGGTTAATCTCCAACAGAGGATTCAATCCGGGAGTTACACTACTTCCCCCATGAGGAGTACTATAAGAACCGGAATTCATAGGTACATCATCTATCACAAATAATGGCTGCCCGTCTGCTGAAATTGAAGCAGCACCACGTATACGTAACAGAGCAGAGCCTCCCAACAGCCCGGAAGAATTCGTCATCTGCACACCTGCTGCCTGTCCCTGCAATAACTGCTGCGGGCCAATAGCTGGTATATTCTGAATAACATCTGACTTTAATACAGATACAGCCTCTGTGGTATAGCGCTGCTTCTGCTGTCCATATCCAACGATTACTACTTCAGAGAGTTTTGACTGGTCTACTTTGAGCCGTACATTCAAAGAAGTAACACCTGCTTCTACTTTCACCTGCTTATTAGCATATCCCAGCATGGAAAATACCACTTCCTGAGTACCGGCTACAGAAATGGAAAATGTCCCATCCTCTGTTGTCACAGCACGGGAAGTAGCGCCTTTAATAAATATTGTGACGCCAGGTAACGGAGTTCCGCTGCTATCTGAAGTAACTTTGCCAGTAAGCGTTCTTACCTGAGCTATCAATGGCAACATATAGATAACGGATAACAGATAGAGGAATACACCTTTTTTCATTAACGATTTTTTTATAGCAGGAAGTAGTGGCTTGTGTCTTCTACAATTACAGATAAATGTATTTAGTCATGCGCCTAAATACAAATTTTCCCCCGTGTCTTTATTGTTATTTGATTGATATATTGAAAAATGCAGGCACAATATATAAAAAATATTAAAAAGATATTGATATCATCAATTTTATAACACTGTAAGGAGATTGTCGGAAGAGAACTTTAAAGCGGGAGTTAGGGGTACAAAAAGGCAAGCGGTAGGATTACCGCTTGCGCGCTCATCAACCAAAATCTAAATCCGGGTATCCCAGATCTAAACAAAATTTTATTCAGAGAATAGTACTAAGAAAGGCTCAATGGCTGCGTCTGCAGTAATTCCAGTAGCGTTTCATAGATATCCTCATTCCTGTTGTTATACCGGAATTCGCATTCTTTAAGGTGCAGGTAAACCGTACTACGGTTAAGGCCCTTAAATTTTGCAAGACGATGTTTTGTGAGCCCCCAAAAAGCATCTACATCATCAGCCCTGGCAATGGTTCCTTCATTTTCCAGGTTATAGAGACGATACTGCCCCAGATCAGCCACATTGCTGAAACGGCGCATTCTCTCTGCCGGATGTTGCGTTTCCAGGATCGAACGGCTGCTTCTCACCGCAGAATGGATCATGGAACGGCTTACATCGGGTAATATCTCTGTATGTAACCTGTCAGATGCTCTGTAGATTCCAAATACCACCGGCTTGATATTAGTGCTGACTTCTGTTTTAACAGTAGTGATGGGCGGGTGTTGGATGGATGGGTCTGAGACCTGTGACCGGCTTTTTTGATCTGCGGGCAATAAGGATTCACAATGTCGGGCTATTTGCTGACGGATTTTTTTCAGATAACTATTTACAGTTACCCGACTTACCCCACTAATATTGGCAATCTGCGTGGCGGTAAGATCTTCGGCAAACAGCCGTAGTATCTCCTTAAATTTACGCTCAGATAAGTGAGCGCCCTTTAAGTATTTGTTTTTCATGAACTAATGAACTAAAAGAGGTTAGAATGGCATGATAAACCTCTCACTTTTTAATGGGTATGCAGGACCCTTTTATACAGACGGCGAAAACGGGGTATGAATGCCGCCCACTAGATTATTTGGGATTAATACAGAACGCTCAATACAATAATGTACTGAGCGTTCTACGTTTTATGTTATAATTCATGTGAATATTATTCGTTCTTGTCATCAAGCCCGAGCTTTGATATATCTACATCTTCCTCTTCATCTAATGCATTCCAGAGTTCTTTCTTTTGCGCCTTTTTGATCAATGTTTTTTCCATCCATAATAACATTGCAGGCAATATTGTCAGGTTGGTGATCATTGCCAACACAAGTGTTAGCGAGGTCAGCCATCCTAATGCTTTCGTACCTCCAAACTCCGAAAAGCTGAAGATCATAAATCCGGCAAAGAGAATCATCGAAGTATAAATAATACTGAGCCCTGTTTCATGGATCGTCTGTTTTACTGTGGCAGAAATGTCCAGGTTATTATTAGGTAACTCCTGTTTAAAGTTCACCAGGAACCGGATGGTTACATCTATCGCGATACCAAGCGCAACACTGAATACCAGTACCGTAGACGGCTTCAGTGCAATACCGGCCCACCCCATTACACCTGCTGTCACTGCCAGTGGTATCACATTGGGAATAATTGAGATGATAAGCATGCGCCATGAACGGAACAGGTACAACATACAGAAAATGATCAGTACAAATGCCAGCAGAATACTTTCTGTTAAACCGTTGATGATAAAGCGGCTACCTTCCAGGAAGATAACACTGGTACCGGTAAAAGTCACTTTATATTGTGCGGTGTCAAAGATCGCATTCACCTGAGGCCGTAGTGAATCCAGCAGAATGGGCAACTCACGGGAGCCAACATCCGCCATATTTACACTTACACGAGCCACTTGTCTGGTACTATCCATGAAAGAAGATACCAGCCTGCTGAATGTAGCAGCTTCCTTACTGGCATTGGCATCTCCACCTTTCATACGCAGGTAGGGCGCCAGGAAACCAATATCAAACTGGTTAGGAATACTGTAATTCGAACTGTCTCCATTATAATACGCCTGCTTTGCAAATTTAATCCCCTCTGCTACCGAAAGCGGACGGGCAAAATAAGCCTGTGCAGTGATCAGTTTAGACAATTCATCCAGCTTTTCCAATGTTTTGAGGTTTACTACCCCATTCTTTTTCTTTGTATCCACTGAGATCTCCAAAGGCATTACTCCTTTGAAGTTATGTTCGAAGAACTTCAGATCAGTGTACAGTTTGTCACTTTGGGGAATATCATCTAGCATATAAGCTTCAGACTTAAGACGTAACATCCCTGTTATAGCAACCAGCAATAATATTGCTGTGACAAAATACACCCATTTCCTGTAGGTAAATACCAATGCTGTGAGCCCGTTCAGTAAGGCACGGAAAAGAGGATTATCCAGGTAACTGGTATGTTTCGTCTTTGGCGCTGGCAGATAACTGAGCACCGATGGCAGGAAGATAAAAGAGATGAGGAAGATGAACATAATGTTCAATCCTGCTACCACTCCAAACTCGCGTAAAATAGAACTCTTGGTAAAACAGAATACACCAAAACCAATAGCAGCAGTAAGATTGGTAAACAAGGTAACAATACCCATTTTCTGGATCATATGCACCAGTGCTCGTGTCTTATTGCCATCCTTGGCATATTCTATATGATACTTATTCAGGAAATATACGCAGTTGGGAATACCGATTACAACGATTAATGGTGGGATCAGAGCTGTTAACAACGTGATCTTATATCCTAATAGCACAATCGTGGCAACAGACCATATTACACCGATTGCAACAACAATCATAGACATGAACACCGAACCAAAAGAGCGGAAGAACAGGAACAGGATCAGCGCTGTTAATACAAAAGACAATTTCAGGAACAGTTTTAACTCATCCGCTACCTTGGTTGCCATAATTGTACGTATCAGCGGTAAGCCGCTCATCCTTACAACTGTATGATGCTTTTCTCCAAATGCAGTGCCCAACGCCATGATATTCTTTACCACATTAATACGTTTGGACGTATTCATTACACCCTTGTTGATGTTCACCATCATCATATAAGCCCGGGTATCCTCATTATATAACAACCCCTTATAAAACGGAAGGGTATGAAATATAGCGGACAGACTGTCAAGTTCGGTCTGTTGAAACTGCTCTCCTTTAAAAAGTGGACCGGCAGTAAGCTTATGTGTACTGTCATTCTTTACAAGGTTAATAGCAAAAGGTACGCTTAGCACATTCTCAACATACTCTACCTTTTTCAGGTCTTTGTTCAGCTGTACATAGTCATGGAAAAAATCTGCTTTAAAAAAGTCATCAGTCTGTACACCTATCACCATCAGGTTGCCATCTTCTCCAAACAATTTTTTGAACTGCTGATAATCCTTGTATTTAAGGTTGTCAAGCGGTATAGATTTGTTGGCCTCATAGGATAATTCCACCTTGCTGGCATAATAAGCCATCACGGCAGTTCCGGCAAGCAATACTACCAGTAACGGTAACCGGAATTTTAGTACGAAACCTGCTAGGCGTTGCCACATAAGCATCGTTGTAGTTTAGTAAGGGCGTAAAGGTAATTAAAGTTGTCTAAAAAACAGGGCGGTTTGCTTATAGAACAGTAAGTGTCATAAAGTAATAACATATAACTATTTTTGATGCATGTACCGTTTCCTTACACTACTATTTATCTTTTTATACACTGGCATGCCATCACATGCACAAACGCCCCTGGGTCAGTGGCAGGAATACCTTCCCTGGTTACCAGCAGTAGCAGTTACTCTAAATACCGATAAAGTATTCTGCGCTACATCTGCAGGACTATTTTCCGTCACTACCGGCGAACAACAGGACATTACCCGTTACAGTAAAGTGAACGGACTCCATGATATTGGGATCAGTACAATAGGCAGTAATAATAACAGTGTACTAATTGCTTACCGTAACAGCAATCTCGACCTCTTACAAGGCAATAACATTTATAATATTCCGGACATTCAGCGTAAACAGATATCCGCAGATAAGTCCATCTTCCGGATCCTTTTCAGTAATAATAATGCTTATCTCTGTACAGGATTAGGCATAGTAGTGGTAAATACTTCTAAACCAGAAATCGCCGATACCTGGATTACCGGCAATAGCGGAGCATATACTCCCGTATATGCCCTTGCCATAAATAATAATTATTTCTATGCCGCCACCGCAGAGGGTATAAAGAAAGCACCTGTGGCCGGCAGTAACCTGGCGGACTTCAGGAACTGGACACCTGTACTACAGGGACTACAACCTGATACTGTCTGGCAGGTGATCCAGCTGGGTAACACCCTCATTTGTCAACAGGGAAAACAACTCTATAAACTGGAAAATGATACCTGGCAGCCCTGGTATACCGATGGTAATCCTATTACCAACCTCTCCGTGAACGACCAGCTGTTATTGGTTTGCGAAATGGGGAGCCCACGCATCGTAACTTTACAGATGGATGGCACCACTTCAGCTACATTACAGGACAAATACATTGAGGCTCCGCTGGCTACCGTAGCCAATGGACAGGAAACATGGATTGCTGATTCCCTTCAAGGGCTTATCCGATATAGCAATGGCCTGTTTACACCCATTGCGCCCAATGGTCCTGCCAGTATCATCACCGGCGATATGATCTTTGTCCGGCACACACTTTGGGCCGCGGCCGGTGGAGTGAATGACACCTGGAATGCAACCGGCAACAACAACGGATATTATACCTTTAATAAAGGGGAGTGGCAACAATTCCATCCTTCAGTAAAAGATCTGCTTACACTTACCTCAGCACCAGATGGAAACGGTGTCTATGCCGGTTCTTTTGGTAGTGGCCTTCTATATCTTGGTGCGGATGGGAGTTATATCAACTACACCAACGTGACCAACGTAAGCGGACTGGCAACAGATGCTTTGGGTAATCTCTGGGTGGCCGACTATGGAGCCAGCAGGAACCTCCTTGTGAAAAAACCGGATAACTCCTGGATTTCCTTCCGGAGTCCCTATGCACAAACGTACAACGCCATCAGCCAATTGGTGGCAGATGATTATGGACAAGTATGGATGGCATCCCCACAGGGCAATGGACTTTTTGTACTTAACTATGCCAATACCCTTGAAAATACTGCAGATGATCAGTGGCGACAGTTCCGGATGGGGGCTCAACAGGGTAATCTACCCTCCAATGATGTATACTGTCTTGCAAAAGATAAAAATGGCAGTATATGGGTGGGCACAGGTCGCGGGATTGCTATTATGAATTGTTCTCAGGAGGCTGCAACTGGCGCTTGTAATGCGTATCTGCCCATTATAAAGCAGGATGACTTTGCCGGGTACCTCTTTCAGGATGAACAGGTGAACACCATAGCGGTAGACGGTGCTAACAGGAAATGGGTGGGGACCCTCAACGGCGCATGGCTGGTAAGTGCAGACGGGGAAAGTATACTTGAACAGTTTAGCACAACGAATAGCCCGCTGCCAGGAAACCATATCTATAAAATTACAATAGACCCTCTTACAGGTGAAGTATATTTTGCTACAGAAAAAGGATTGATGTCCTGGCATGGCACTGCTACTGAAGGTACCACCATGCAAAAAGACTCAGTGCTGGTATTTCCTAACCCCGTGCCGCCGGCATATGGTGGCACTATAGCTATCCGTGGGCTGGCACAAAATGCACTTGTAAAAATTACAGATATCAGCGGCAGATTAGTGTTTCAAACAAGAGCGTTAGGTGGTCAGGCCACTTGGAATGGTGTGGATTATACTGGTCACCGGCCGCAGAGCGGTGTATACCTTGTGTTTGCCACCAGCGAAACAGAAGGAGAGCACATAGTCGCCAAAATTGTATTTATCAATTAAAGGGATATCCTGTTTGTAGCAATGCCATGTATTGTTTTATCTGTAGCTTTGGCTATCAATTATGTTACATAAAACACGCGGCATCGTATTAAGAACAATCAAATATGGCGATACTAGTGCCATTGTGAACATCTTTACAGAACTCTTCGGTGTACAGTCATACATGATAAATGGGGTAAGATCCTCAAAGCCGAAAGCAAAAGGCAATCTGTTGCAACCCGGTAATATATTAGATCTGATCGTTTACCATTATGAACAGAAAAGCATTCAACGTATTTCAGAATTTAAACTGGGTTACATTCCTGTATCCCTGAACATTAATGTAGTGAAGAGTACAGTGGCGCTCTATATGATAGAATTATTGCAGAAAAGCCTGCGGGAACCGGAACAACATTTGGAACTCTATTATTTTACAGAACAGGCACTGGAGACACTCGACAGAACCCCGTTAACAATAGCCGCCAACATCCCATTATATTTTACCCTAAAACTGGCAGAACATCTTGGCTTCCGGATCAATGGACGCTATTCCGAATACGCTCCCTACCTGGATTTACTGGAAGGTTCCTTTACAGATATGCCACCGCATCACACGAATTACCTTGACGCGGCCAATAGTGAACTAACCGATCGGTTATTCCAATGCTATGAATGGGAAAGCCTGGGGAATATTTCGATGAATAAAGATATCCGTAGGAAACTGTTGTATGCCTACCTGGATTTTTTCAAACTGCATCTACCAGACTTTACAGAATTACACTCACCGCCTATCTTACATGAGATTTTGGATGCCTGATTATTTATTGTATTTCAGTTCTGTATTCTTTCCATCAAATACAGCATAACTGAAGTAATTCAGCCAGTCGCCCAGGTTGATATAATGACTGTTGGGGCCCACCTCCAAATCCATTGGCAAATGCCTGTGTCCGTAAATGAAGTAATCGAAATGTGTGTGTTGTAAAATTTCTTTACTGTAGATAGCCAGCCACTCATTCTCCTCTCCCAGAAAATGTTCCAGTTCCATTCCTGTTGCAGCACGGCTTTTACGGCTGAAATAATTGGCCAATGCAATACCCCAGGAGGGATGTATCACGGAAAATAACCAACGGCATACCGGGTTACGGAATACTTTCTTCAGAAGTTTGTAGCCATGATCTCCGGGCCCAAGCCCATCGCCATGACCTATATAAAATTGTTTGTCATTTATACTATATGTCTGTGGCTCATGGTAAACAGGGATGTTCAGTTCTTCTTCAAAATACCCGTTCATCCACATATCATGGTTACCAATAAATACAGAGATTCCAATACCATTATCCCTCAGTTCTGCCAGTTTTCCCAACAAGCGGGTATATCCTTTGGGGATCACTTCTTTATACTCAAACCAAAAATCAAAAATATCACCTACCAGGAAGATATGATGTGCATCTTTAGCAGCTTCATGCAGCCATTGTACAATGCGCTTTTCTCTTTGCCTGCTGGTTTCGGCATTGGGCGCACCCAGGTGAAAATCTGATGCGAAATAAATACGTTTGTTTTCCGGAAGATGAATATGATGATGATGCATAAATCCTATACTACTTGCGCCCTGCAAAGATCAATAATTAATACTATTTAAATCCTGCTTCGCTAAAAGCAGTTTCAATATCCCCAAGATCGGCCTTTACAGGATCCCCGAAGCCTGTAAACAAGAAGATTTCCCAGGCATATTTAGGATGATTAAGATTGATGTATGAAGATTCTCCGTTTCGTCTGACAAACTGTAGTTGGGTGGCAGAAGTGGTGATAATTTTAATACCTTTTGATGCCAGAAACAAGCTATCAGCAGTAATCGTTGTTTTATTGAATGCCAAAATTCCAGGGAAATTCTTCTCCCCGAAATCGCTTTTCAAAGATTGCAGTTTGTCACCTGCCGGCCTGAAAATAACGGCACAGGGATCCTTTATTGCCAGGACATCACTGGCACCATTACTATTATTTGAAGGGGACTGTCCGCAGGACCCTAATACAAAAGCAGTAAAAATAAACAGGAACAACCTCCTCATAGCTGGTTGGAATAATATGATTATTAAAAAAACAGCGCATGATAGTAATCATGCGCTGCTCAAATATAGTAAACTAATAAAACGTTTTATTGATCTATCAGGAATACATACACTTCTTTAGGACCATGTATGCCTACTACCAGCGTTTTCTCAATATCTGCCGTCCGGCTTGGACCGGAAGCAAATGAAATAGCAGAAGGTAATTCTCCCTGGTACTTATCTTTCAGCCGGGCAATGGCATCTTTCAAATCAAACACCAACTGATGTGTATAAGCTATCACAATATGAACAGGCGTATATACTGGTAATGCTCTGCCGGAAGGCTGTGCCGCACTGAGTACAATAGTTCCTGTACGTGCCACCAGGCATTCGCAATCAGTAATAGCTGCCTGTGCTGTATGCATATCCCCTTTATTCATAAAAGGGAATTGCTTTAGCTGTAACTGTTGCATCAGAGAAGGTGTCTGGCAATACACATCATCCCATTCTTTACTGGTAACAAGTGCTAACAGGTTATCAGCCACTTCATTTTTACTGGTGCAGAATATAAATTTCCCCTGTAATTTGGCAAATTCCTCTGCAAACTTCATTTCCAGCCCGTCGTGCTCCTTTATAAAAACGGCACTGTTGCCCTCCGCATTAGGGAAGGGCAACTGTACCGATTGACTCAATGCATTTCTTACTTTCTTAAGAATATTTTCCTTGGCAGGAGATATCTTCATATCAGCTTACGCATTAGCGGGTGAAGGCGATGGATTGATGATATCCGAAGGATGTACACCATCAGTGCCCAGGCTTTCATTCGCCCTCTGATGTTCACGGTGAACATCCCAAGGACGTTTACCGATCAGTCTTTCCAGATCTGCCTGGTACAACACTTCTTTCTTCAACAATTCCTGTGCAAGTATTTTCACCTGGTCCAGCTTTTCTGTAAGCAGGTTTTTTGTTCTTATATAAGCCTTGTTGATCAGTAAACGAACTTCTTCGTCTATCAGTTTAGAAGTTTCCTCAGAGTAAGGTTTTGTAAATGCCTGATCACTGTTTGGATCATAAAAAGATACATTACCTACTTTATCGTTCATACCATATACAGTTACCATTGCATAAGCCATACGGGTGATTACCTGTAAGTCATTCTGCGCACCGGTAGATACTTTGCCAAATACCAGGTCTTCTACTGCACGGCCACCGAGAGTCATACAGATATCATCCAATAACTGCTCAGTATTGTAGAGATACTGTTCTTTAGGAAGATACTGTGCATATCCCAGAGCAGCAACACCACGTGGTACAATTGTAACTTTTACCAGTGGATTAGCATGTTCCAGGTGCCATCCGCAGATAGCATGACCAGCTTCATGATAAGCTATCACTTCTTTCTCTTCAGGAGAAATGATTTTGTTCTTCTTTTCCAAACCACCAATCACACGATCAATCGCATCATTGAAGTCATCCATCTCCACTTCCGTTTTGCCTTTACGTGCAGCAATCAATGCCGCTTCATTACATACATTGGCAATATCTGCTCCTGCAAATCCAGGTGTCATGGAAGCGAGCTTCTTAACGTCCAGAATCGGAGAAGTTTTAATTGGTTTCAGATGCACCTCAAAAATGGTTTCTCTTCCAGCCAGATCCGGTTTATCAATGGAGATCTGACGGTCAAAACGACCTGGACGCAGTAATGCACTGTCTAATACATCTGGACGGTTAGTTGCTGCCAGGATGATGATACCGCTATCTGTACCGAAACCATCCATTTCCACCAGTAACTGGTTCAGGGTGTTTTCACGTTCGTCATTGCTCATCATCACATTCTTACCCCTTGCACGGCCTATCGCATCAATTTCATCGATAAAGATGATACATGGAGCTTTTTCACGAGCCTGCTTGAAGAGGTCACGTACACGGCTTGCACCCACACCTACGAAAAGTTCCACAAAGTCAGAACCTGACATAGAGAAGAAGGGCACCTGCGCCTCTCCAGCCATTGCTTTGGCCAGTAAGGTTTTACCGGTACCCGGAGGGCCTACCAGCAAAGCACCTTTAGGGATTTTACCTCCCAGGGCCGTATATTTCTTTGGATTTTTCAGGAAATCTACTATTTCCATGACTTCCACTTTCGCTTCATCCAGACCGGCCACATCGCTGAACGTGATATTCACGCGGGTGCCCTTGTCAAATAATGTTGCTTTGGATTTGCCGATATTAAAGATGCCTCCAGGACCACCACTGCCACCGGCAGGACCACCCATTTTACGCATCAGTAATACCCACAGACCAATTAGTAATACTAACGGCAACAGCAGCTGAATGAATGGCTCAAACCATCCTTGTCTGTCTTCGTAGATCACCTTTACCTGGTCTTCCAGTGGTGTGTTAGCCTGAGCTTTGTCCATATCTGCTTTAAAGCTTTCCTCACTGCCTATACTGAAACGGAAATGCGGACCGGCATTTGGCGCGCCAAAACGGCCCTTTGCCACTTTATCAAATTTGGGCTCGTTCAGCCGCTCTTTCTTAATGTAAACCTCTACAGCCTTTTTATTCACCACCACGAGTTTATCTACATCTCCTGGCTTCAGGTAATCGAGTTGAAATTCCTGAAAACTTAGCTCTTTAGGCTGGGCTCCGAAATTAAAAAAGTTCATAGCCAGCAGGGCAACCCCTATAAAGGCATATACCCAGTATATATTGAACTTTGGTCCTTTCTTTGGCGATTTGTCTGACCCCTTGGTGAAGTTGTTGCCTCTTTCCATAATCTTACGCTCCTTTACGGATGTCGGTAATAGTTAAAAGTTATTAGTTATTCTCATTATGCTCCATTCGTTCTGCATCACTCCACATGTCTTCCAGGCTGTAAAACTGCCTGGTTTCGGGTTGGAATACATGCACTACAACATTCACATAATCTACAAGTATCCATTGTTGTGCGGTAAATCCTTCGTGTTTGTAAGGTTCCTCTCCCAAGTGCTCCTGTACCTGGTGCTCTACGTAGTCTGCTATAGCCCTAACCTGTGTATTGGAATTGGCCTCACATATAACAAAGAAATCAGCCACAGCTTCAGGAATCTGGCGCAGATCCAGGGAAACAATATTCTCTCCTTTTTTATCCTGGATAGCCTTGATGATGATGGAAAAAATCTCGCTTTCTCTACTCAAGCGCGTTGACGCTTTTTTTCTCGTACTCAGAACGGTTAAGGGTGCCAATAAAATCTCTTTTGGTTAAAAATAAACTTTAATTGTCAAAATTACTAAACAAGCGGCAAATAAACACCGGAATATACTATTGTTACAATACGCTCCAATACCCTTCCAATATTGAAGTTAAAGCCTGGTAACCATGCATTTGATGCCTCCTGCCTATTGTAATACCGATGACTGCTTTATGTTAAGGAAAAGATAAAATGATTTACTTTGCTTTTTTCAAAATATTTCAGAAAAGAATTCCCTGTGATCGGACAGCCATTTTACATTTTAGACAAAGTAGACAGCACCAATAACTATGCCATGGAGCAGGTCAATACCGGAACAATAACTTCCGGTACAGCCTGGTTCGCTATGGAACAAACAGCGGGAAAAGGGCAACGTGGTAAACAATGGCTCTCTCCGCCGGGTGAAAACATTATGTTGACCATCGCCCTGCAACCCGGAATGCTGCCACTTTCCAGACAATTTATGCTAAGCGTGGCAGTAGCCCTGGCAGCATACGATTGCTTCAAAAAGTATGCTGGTGATGAAACCGGTATCAAGTGGAGTAACGATATTTACTGGCGTGACAGAAAGGCAGGGGGTATCCTGATAGAAAATGTTCTGCGTGGCAATACATGGCAATATGCCATTGTTGGTATCGGATTGAACATCAATCAGACTACCTTTCCGGACCACCTGCCAAACCCTGTATCTCTGCGTCAGATAACAGGTAAAACCTGGGATGCCGTGGCATTGGCGAAAGAATTATGCACCTGCCTGCAGGAACGTATCCTGACACTACATCCGTCAAATTATACCAGCATGCTCAACACCTACAAAAGCCTGCTGTTCCGCTTCGAACAACCCGGCCTTTATCGTATGAATGGAGAATACTTTGAAGGAATTATCAGGAACGTACTGCCAGACGGACGCTTATGCCTGGAAAAAGATGGAATATTACTTGAATTGAACTTCGGAGAAATTGAATTTGTTATCACAAAGTAGAATATTTGTCAGCGTAGTAGAGGCTTATGCCTGGTAAAAGTCCAAAAGTGGGACATCTGTCCGGTTTTAAGATAGCCGAACAGATGTTTCCGGACTTATTTCAATAGTAACCGGGACCATAACAGAGGAGGACAGACCTGGAATTCAATAAAAGGGGAAGGAATAGAGAACGGATTACATGTTGTCATTACACTAAATATAGGTTTGGTAAATAGAAACATGTAATCCGTATATAATCTTGTATAGCTGCTATGCAGATAGTTGGTTTTATAGTTGATAAGCAGTTCATCAAAAAGCCTGTGATGAAAACAAGATTTTGGTTGATAAAGGTGAACTCAATTTGTGAAATCTTTGTTAATTTATCAAATTTAAAAATGCAACATTGATACAAATGGTGAATTGGCAGGCATATTTTGCTCATCTGTCGTCCGCCTACCATCTGTATATATTTATATCCGCACATCATTAAACCGAGAGTATAAGTAACAACTTAGCCCGGCTTTTTTACTAACTTTAACCGTATGGCCACCAATAATAATCGCAAAACTATTCAACGTGTGGGGCTGAAAAACATTGGTAACAATCTGCTTCAGGTAGCCGTAGAGGCTCCTGCTTCACCAAAAGTACCAGCCAAAAGTAGTTTTGCTGTACATTCACGTGCAACTAATCCCTGTAAAGAATATATCTCTGCCAGCAGACGTGATTATTACAAGATCTCCCTTATTACTAAAGGCCACGGAACCTTCACGTTAGGAGAACGTGAATATAAAATAACAGCGCCTACGCTGATCTTCATCAATCAGCTGGAAGTAAAAACCTGGCAGCCTGAAGGCCCACAGGACGGATACTATTGCATGTTTACAGAACATCTGTTCGAAATGCAGCGACACTACCGGGATGAGATCCTACATTATCCACTCTTCCAGATTGGGGCCAATGCAGCTCTGAAGTTAACAGAGGAGCAATGCCTTTATCTTCAGCAAATCTTTCAGCAACTAATGAAAGAACATAGTGACACATCCGCTTACAGACAGGAAGCAATTGTCATCTATCTGCAGTTACTCCTGCTGGAAGCTAAAAGGATTGGGGCGCCTGAAAATGATCATCAGCGTTCCTTAACCACCGCACAGTTACTGGCAGAACGGTTTACTGATGCACTGGAAAAACAGTTCCCCATCGCTTCAGAACAGGAACAGGTGCAGTTGAAAACCGCAGGTGAGTTCGCTCAGATGTTGAATGTACACCCTAATCACCTGAATGCTACCATTAAACGGGTAACTGGTCATACCACCAGCGAACATATCCGGCAAAGGATTCTGCTGGAGGCCAAACTCCTTTTACGGCATACTGACTGGCACATTGCAGCCATTGCCTGGTGCCTGGGTTTTGAGGAACCGGCTAATTTTACACATTTCTTTAAAAGCCAGACAGGGCATTCTCCGCACATTTTTCGTACACTATAAAAAGAAAGAGGGCTTACATCATCTTATATTTATATGATGGATATTTATTAAAGGACTACTCCCTTATTTGCGCAACTTCAGGATGCTTATGCACATCTATAGATGTGCTGATAAAGTGCGATTGCGAATGATCCATAAATACATCTGCCGTGATGATCAGGTGAAGTATAATCAATGAACCAATCTTTAATCTTATTCTAAAGTTAAATTAAGAACCTAAACAGGCAGATGTAGTGTATTTATGATCATTCACAATCCGGCATAAATTAATTTACTTCGCTTTATACCCCCATTCCTGCAACCACTTTATTATCTTATCCTTATAATCGCCCTGTATTAATATCTGCCCGTCTTTAGCACTACCACCTGTCCCACATTTTGTTTTCAATTCTTTTCCCAGTTTTTCAAGATCATCCGCCTTACCAATAAAACCATCTATCAATGTCACTACTTTTCCCGCACGTTTTTTAGTATCCAGCTTCACCCTTAACTGCTGATGTGAATTACCTAATGTATCTGTTTCTTCAGGCTCGGGACTATCAGTAGAATAATCAGGATTCGTTGAATATACAATGCCACCGGAATTACCTTTTTTCTTGGACATAGAAATTACTTTAAAATCGATTAACAATCACCTGCAATGCAGCAGGCGCTATACGGAAATTTACCTTTCCCCCGTCGCTCAACGGCACGGCATCACCATCTACCTGTAAATGTGCCAGCTCAGGGCTTGTCACAGTTATATTCTTCCCTTTGTAATGCTGCATATAACGCGTCTTATCTATTGTTCCTCTCAGCGAATAAAAGCCAATAGGCAGCAATCCGTAAAATGGAACAGGAGGTACCAGGCATACATCCAGATCACCGTCAAACACATTGGCATTCGGTGCCAGTTTAAACTCATAGCCAAACTGGTTCCCATTTGCTACGGTGAACAGGAAAGCCTGCTTTTCCATTTTTTGCCCATCAATATCGATCTGGTATAAGGGTCCTTTATACTTATTAAAACTTCCGATTACCAGTTTTGCATATCCCATTAGCCCTCTCTTCTGGGTATGCCTGAACTTATCGGCAATCAGTGCATCAAAGCCAACTCCTGCATTACTCAGGAACAAATGCTCATTCGCATATCCAACATCCATCGGACGGCGTCTACCATCTGCAATCAGTTCAAGAGCATAAGGCACCTTCATTGGTATTTTAAGTGCCCTTGCCAGGCCGTTCCCACTCCCCAGCGGGATAATGGCCAGTGCAGTATCAGTGCCTACCAGCCCCTGTGCAATTTCATTAATTGATCCGTCACCACCAACAGCCACTACCGTATCCACTCCCTGCTCTACCGCTTCCCTGGCAAGCACAGTGCCATGTCCCAGGTATGCTAAATGGGTGATCTCGACCGAGAATGCCTTGGGAGTTAAATATCGCCTGATAACTCCTTCCAGGCGTTTCTCTCTGTCTGTACCGGCTTTCCGGTTGATGATGAATAATATCTTTCTCAACGTTAGGGATTTCTTGTTAATAACTAAATAGCTTTTAGGCTCAGATCCAGGCTTACCGCATGGTGAATAACAGCTCCGACAGATACATAATCCACTCCTGTTTTTGCATATGCTTCCAACGTATCCAGATTAATACCTCCGGATGCTTCCGTTTCATAACGCCCGTCAATCAATGCAAGTGCTTCACTGAGCTGGGAAGGAGTGAAGTTGTCCAGCATTATCCGGTTGATCTGCCCCACAGCCAGCACCTCCTTCACATCTTCCAGGTTACGCATCTCTACTTCTATCTGCAAGGGTAAATTTTGTGATTGCAGGTAAGCCACTGTTTTATTCACAGCAGCAGTAATACCACCTGCAAAATCAATATGATTATCTTTCAGCATCACCATATCATACAATCCCATCCGATGGTTTACACCCCCTCCAATCCGGACCGCTTCCTTTTCCAGTAAACGAAAATTAGGAGTGGTCTTGCGGGTATCCAGCAAACGGGTATGATATCCTTTCAGTTTCTCTGTGTACTGATGTGTAAGTGTGGCAATCCCGCTCATTCGTTGCATACAGTTAAGCACTAACCGTTCTCCCATCAGTAAGGTATGTACGAAGGCTTCCACTTCAAATGCCACTTCTCCCGCTTTCATCACTTCTCCATCCTTTTTAAACGGCTCAAATATCGTAGAGGCATCCAGCTGCCGGAATATTTTCTCCGCTACTTCCATTCCGGCTAAAATCCCATTCTCTTTGATCATCAGGCGTGCCCTTCCTTTTGCTGTAGATGGGATACAGGCAAGTGTAGAATGATCTCCGCTACCAATATCCTCTGCCAGGGCGTTTTGTATAAGATTTGTAAGTGCTGATTCCTGTAACATACTACCGGTTTAAAATAACGAAAGTAACTTAAGTTCTGATTTACTGTATGAAGAATAGGTTATCTAAAATAAAAAAAGTCCGGAAGTTCCGGACTTTCAAAATATTGTTGTTAGCACGTTACTACTATTTGTTTTCAAAACGTAATTCATTCAGCACCATTGAACCACCCTTCTTCTGTAGAAAGAAAGAGGTACGAAAAGCCCCACCGGTAGTACCCATATTCCCAATTCCAAAACGGGAGCCACCACCACCTTCACCCTGGTGAATCAGTTCAAATGATTTTACCTGGTTCTTTGCAAAAAAATCTTTCAGGATAATCTCTGCCTGTGACTTGCTATATGAATTTGATTTGCCGGAAATATTAATTTCAACCGTATTATCTAGATAACGGGATAATCCGCTGACATCTCCTTGTTTAATTGAACTTACTACATCCTCAAATGGGCCTGCAGCAGTGGTTTTCATAGTAGCTGCCGACAGTGTAAATGCAGTAATAATGCCTCCAAACAACACCACCCCCAGCACATACATTAACTTTTTCATCGTCAGTATTTTATTAAGTAGTAAAGTTTTCATCATTAGAAGTGAAATGGGCTAAAACTATGCCAAAGTGCGGATTAGTATTTAAAATACAATCATCGTTGTATTGCACAGGCATTAATTAATGCAAATATATTAATATATAATTTTACAATAAAACCTAACTGAAATAAAAGTTCTCTCTGCATTTTAAATCCAGTATGTTTTTTGCTCCCATTTCAATAAGTTTGAGCCCGGAAGTAAGATTTACTTTCAGTCACTTCATAAAAATCTCAACCGGATATATGGAAAAGAAAAGAGCCATTCTCGTTATCATGGATGGATGGGGACAAGGACAGGTTCCTGCCGCAGATGCAATAGCACATTCAAAGACACCTTTTGTTAGCAGCCTGTATGGCAAATACCCACACAGTACACTCGTTACCTGCGGCGAACAGGTAGGCTTACCAGAAGGACAAATGGGTAATTCAGAAGTAGGACACCTCAATCTTGGAGCCGGTCGTATCGTATACCAGGAATTGCAGCGTATTAATGTAGCTGTCCGTTCAGGGGAACTGGCTGCAAATCCTGTATTGCAGGCTACCTTTAGCTATGTCAAAGAGAACGACAAGGCACTCCACCTGCTAGGACTGGTAAGTGATGGTGGTGTACACTCTCACATCAGCCACCTGAAAGCACTGACGCAGATAGCAAAGGAAAAAGGCATCACTAAAGTATTTATCCATGCCTTCACAGATGGACGTGATACCGATCCTAAAGGCGGACTGGAATATATGACAGATCTCGTTGAACATCTAAAACAAACCACTGGTGAAGTGGCCAGCGTTACAGGACGTTATTATGCAATGGACCGTGATAAACGCTGGGAACGTGTGAAGCTGGCTTATGATGCACTGGTACATGGTACCGGTACCCCTACACATGATGTTATCACTGCTATAAAAGCATCTTATGCAGAAGGTGTGACGGACGAGTTCATCAAACCGATTGTTGTTACCAATGAACAGCAGCAACCTATCGCTACTATCCAGAATGGGGATGCAGTACTGTGTTTCAACTTCCGCACAGATCGTTGCCGTGAAATTACGCAGGTACTTACCCAGCAGGCTTTCCCTGATTTTGGTATGCAGCCGCTGCAATTGAACTATACCACCATGACCGAGTATGATAAAACATACAAAGGCGTGCATGTGATCTTTGAGAACGATAATCTGGATAATACGCTGGGAGCGATACTGGAAGCAAATGACCGCACCCAGATCCGTATTGCAGAAACAGAGAAATATCCACACGTAACCTTCTTCTTTTCTGGCGGACGGGAAAAAGAATATGTGGGTGAACGCCGGTTAATTATCGCTTCTCCGAAAGTAGCTACTTATGACATGAAGCCGGAAATGAGTGCATTCGAAATCACAGATGCCATCGTTCCGGAAATAGAAAGTAAGTCGGCTGATTTCATCTGCCTCAACTTTGCAAATGCTGACATGGTAGGCCATACAGGCATCTGGGAAGCCGCTATCAAAGCGGTGGAAACAGTAGACACCTGCGTTTCCAGAGTAGTAACTGCGGCCCTGGAAAATGACTATACCGTGTTCCTGACAGCAGACCATGGCAATGCAGATTACATGATAAATAATGATGGTACTCCTAATACAGCTCACACTCTGAATCTGGTTCCCTACTTTGTTATAAGTAATGATTATAAGGGGACATTAAAACCAGGTAAACTGGGTGACGTTGCGCCTACAATCCTTACTATCATGGGCCTTCCTATCCCAAAGGAAATGACAGGAACCGTACTGATATAATAAAGTATATGTTATAAAAAAAGCTGTCCCGGCCTACCAGGACAGCTTTTTTTATAACATACAAGGAAGGTTTACACTTTATATTCTTCTTTCACTGTAACTATTACCTCAGTTCTTTCGTTTAACCTTTTTTTAGTGCTCTCGACAGATTTGCTCATGCATCAGATGCGCCGTTTTTACGGCGCATTATTTTTATCACAGAATGCATTACCTATTCTTCCCTAACTTTGCCAGATGGATGATCGTTTCTCTTGGATATTACCCATGGCAATCTTTGCCCTCACTTCCTGTGGCACCGGAGCTAATCAGCAGCAAACACCAGTCACCAGTTACAGGGATTTAAAAGGATACTTTAAGCAGGAACTTGCTTTTATCAGTCAGCATAAACCAGTACTTTATAAAACGGTTACCCTTAATAATCAGCGGGATAGTGTTACCATTAATGCCCCCGATTCGGCGCAATTACAAAATCTGCTGCAACCTTTCCTGGAAATAGATCTTAACAAACCTTCACTCAGGGATGCATACGATACCATCTCACTGGCAGATCAGTTTACCGGTAAACGTTCTCTCCTGTACAAAGCCAGGAATAAGATCACCCTTCCACAGGAGGTAATATTGAATATCAATAATACCCAGCAGATAGAAAATGTACAGCTTAATAAACATGTGCTGAATCTCATATATGAGTATCAGCAACATTTGGAGTACCAGCATAACAAACACATCCGTATCACCACCTGGCAGAAGATTGCATTTCTGCCATCTAAAGAACTGGATGTAAAAATTTTGCTCAGGTCTAATAACTGATCTAAAAAATGACAGCAGCAGAGTTTCAACTAATATCACATACCATACCCCTTCAAGCGGGTATCTATAAATACTACAATGAAAAGAATGAAATCTTATATGTAGGTAAAGCTAAAAGCCTGCGTAAAAGAGTAAGCTCTTATTTTGTAAAAAACCATGACAATTATAAAACACGTAAACTCGTTGAAACTATTCATCACATCGAGTTTACAATCGTAAACTCCGAACAGGATGCTTTTCTGCTGGAAAATTCCCTGATCAAACAGTTTCAGCCAAGATTCAATATAGATCTCAAAGATGATAAAACGTATCCTTATATAGTTATCAAACATGAATCCTTTCCACGGGTATTTCTTACACGTAACATCATAAAAGATGGCTCTGAATACCTGGGCCCCTTTACTTCCGTAGGGCGTGTCAGAGAATTGCTGGATATGATCCGTTATAACATTCCTTTGCGCACCTGCAATCTCAACCTTTCACCACAGAATGTGAACAAAGGCAAGTATAAAGTATGCCTGGAATACCATCTCGGTAATTGCAAAGGACCATGTGAAGGCCTGGAAACAGAAGAGGAATACCGTGAAGGATTGCAACAGGTAAAAAACATCTTAAGAGGAAATCTTACCCCCGTATTACAACAGTTCCGCGCACAGATGCAAGCGCATGCACTGAATATGGAATTCGAAAAAGCAGAAATACTGCGTAAGAAAATTGAGAGCCTGAATGCCTATCAGTCGAAGTCTGCCATAGTAAATACCCGTGTAGGAAATGTAGATGTGTTCTCCATCATTAGTGAAGGCAACCACGCTTATGTCAATTATTTACGTGTACTGAACGGGACTATTGCCGATACAAAAACAGTCACGCTGGAGAAAAAACTGGAGGAGGAGAACGAAGAAGTACTTACTTATGCTGTAGGGTATCTCCGTGATGCGTTTAATAGTCTGGCACCGGAAATAGTAGTCCCTTTTGACATGGAATATCCGGAACAGCAGATCACGATAACTGTTCCCAAAGGTGGCGATAAAAAGAAACTGCTGGAACTCTCAGAAAAAAATGTAAACTACTTTAAAGAGGAACTCTATAAAAGAAAGATTCTTCATCTGGAAGGTAAAACTGATATGGAGAAGAAGAAGGTGCTGTATCAGTTGCAGGCCGATCTTGAACTGCAACAATTACCAGTACATATTGAGTGTTTCGATAACTCCAACTTCCAGGGTAGTTATCCCGTTTCAGCCTGCGTAGTATTTAAAGACGGTATTGCATCCAGGAAAGACTACCGGCACTTCAATATTAAAACAGTAGTGGGTATTAATGACTTTGCCTCCATGAAGGAGGTGGTTTTCCGCCGCTACAGGCGATTGCTGGAAGAAAATCAACCGCTTCCCCAGCTGGTGATCATAGATGGAGGTAAAGGGCAGTTGGGATCAGCTATGGAGAGTATCCGGGAACTAGACCTGATAGGGAGTATGACAGTTGTGGGGTTGGCGAAGAATGAAGAAGAAATATTTTTCCCTGGAGATAAAGACAGTATCAAGTTGCCATATGATAGTGAAAGTCTCAAACTGATCCGCCGTGTGCGGGATGAAGTGCACCGTTTCGGGATCACCTTTCACCGGCAGAAGCGAAGTAAAGGCACGTTTAAAAATGAACTGGAGGAGATTAAGGGAATTGGGGAAAATACAGCTACACAACTGTTAAAAACATTCCGTTCCGTGAATAAGATCAAACAGCTGTCGGAAGAAGAGCTGGTTAAAGAAATAGGGAATGCCAAGGCCAAGCTGGTATATCAGCATTTTCACAACAAGGAATAAATCTCCCTTTACACATCCGGAGATAAGAGGAAGCATTACCAGTTCAACACCGGGCGCTACCGATAAAGCGTGATTTGTATTGGTCAGTAAATACCCCTTATCTGCCGTGATGCTTAGGTGAAGCATCATCAGGGATTCAATCTCTAATCTTATCCTAAAGCCAAATTAATAAACCAAACAGGCAGATACAGTGTATTTACTGATTAATATAAATAAAAACAACTCTCTCCGGTATAAATAAAGACGCCTTGCAGATGATCTGCAAGGCGTCTTTATTTATACTTTTATTTTATACGGTCAGATTAGTACTGCCACATATCCTGTTCTTTATTAAAGACTTTGTCTTTGATCGACTGGCCTTCCAGCAGACGCATGGTACCATCTTTAATATAATCCTTGATCTCACGGTTATATGTGTTATTCTCCTTGATAACGAAACTGGAGAAAAAGCGCATTTCGAAAAGATCTTCCCAGCTCATAGTAGCGGCATCATTATTCTGGTTGTATACATCGTATTTAGCCAGGATAGGACGCATATCAGGATAATATACCCAGAACAAAGGAATAGCGGCACGGAAAGAACCATCTTCGTTCATACGTGATACCATAGGAGCAATACCCAGGATACGTACTTTCAGAGCAGATGCTTCTTTATCGAACACCCAGATTTCCTTGATCTTGTACTGTACAACAGTGCGGGGATCAAATTCATCACGGGTAGTTACCATTTTCTCTTCTCCTGTTACAGGGTCGATACTACGCACGGTTTTTTCTTCACCGCTTAATTTCGTCTGGATTTCAGAGTAGGCAAGAGGAGTAGTAAAGCGGTCGTCGATAGGACTGAATGCTTCTACTTCTTTATTCTTCACTGAATTGATCAGGATATTTATGAACAGCTGGTTTACACCAGATTCATCCTCAATATTATACTGAAAAGGAAGGTTCATCTTTTCACGGATATCTATTACCTGCCAGATCTTTTTCTCCCAGAACTCATCGTCTGAGCGAATGTGATCGTAGGCAATGGGAATACGGTCCTTGATGAAGTTCTTTTCAGATATTCCATCGGTACGCAACGATTTGCGAGGCGTATCTACAGGGATACCTACACCATCCGGGCGCTGTGATTGTGCTGGAGGTGGGGGAGGCGGTGTAACGCTGTTACCTGTGGCAGGATTTACCAGCGAAGCATCCTGAGTTGCAGGTGCATCTGGAGCTTTCGCAGTATTCCGGCGTGTTGTACGACGTTGCGCATGGGTCTGAGTTGCCAGTAATACTACCAGCATCAGGGAACACCAACCAATTCTGTTGAGGATGACTGCTCGCATAAAAAATAATATTAGTTAATCTTGAAATTGATATTACTCATATCTCTAACCCTTCCATCCGGACCTTTCACACGTACGTTATCAAAGTACACCTGATCTCCTGGTCTCAGTGAACGGATAGCACCCATTACACTGTTAGGGAAATAAGCGGAGTTGGCTTCACCTTCAACATAATCCTTTCCTTTAGCGTCGATACCGATACGGTAGCTAACTACCTCATATCTTACACCATCAAAAAGGAAGTCTTCCAGGTCTGCACGTAAACCACCCTGTACTTTAAATTCCGCAGCTTTCATTGAAGGACCTCTGCTCATACCCACTTTCAGGATAGGGTCAGGAATGTACTTGATACGAAATTCTTTAGCGCCAAGTGTTTTTACTTTACCATCCAGATCTGCACTAACACTGATAGTTGCTTTACCTGGGCTGGATACAACTACTGAATATTGACCGGCTCCTGTTTTAGTCATTTTACCAGCAGAAATACCGGCAGAAACTTTTTCAGCAGGAACACCACCCGCAGATACGGAGATGGGATTCTGTAAACCGATGTACAGTACGTTCATCTTATCAGCAGAGATAGAAGTTGTTGAAGCTCCTACACTATAAGTTTCGCTGAAAGGATAACTTTCTGCTTCACCGTTTGGCTTTTTCAGTGTAACAGTACCAGAGATGGTCTTTTCACCGATACCTGAAACAGGCATTGTGTAAGTACCTAATCCTTCAGTAGCTGTAACGGAAGAACCGTTTACCACGATCTCAGGATTAACAGTGCTGCTGTAAGCACCCACTGCTATGCTGGCTGTTAAAGTCTGACCTTCCATCAGATTCTTTGAATTCAAAGAAACGAATGGTCTGATCTTGTCAAACTTAAAGTCATTTACACTGATCTGAGCTAACAGATCATCAATAATCAGTGACTCAGAGTTCTTGATGTCATTCTGGAATTTACTCAGAATGGTTACCGCTGCAATGGTTGGTACCATGTTAAAGTGATATTGAGTCCAGGTCTTGTTTTTAGGACCGTGCTCATCACCATTCGATTTACCAATTACTACATGCAGAGGTAATGTTTTTTCAAAGGTTGCTTTTGCTTTAGGATCAACGTAAGTCAGCAACTTAGCGCGAAGTTCTGTTAAACGTTTTTCCAGTTCAGGACCCTGTTTGCGGTTCTCCATTACACGGGTAGGAGCATCCAGGTTATCCTTACTTTTTACATCACCAAACTCGTTACGTCCACCACTTTCTCTGATAATTGTTTCTTTCAGCGTGTCGAGATAAACATACATTTCAGCAGAGAGCTTCTTTACCTGATCAGCCTTCTCTTTAAAAGGCGCAGCTTTCGCCGCATCTGCCGCCATTTGTTTTTCGAACTGCGCGTAAGTAATATTATTCTTATCGGTAATTGAACCGTTCGAAGTTATGATTGAGTTATTTACAATATTAAATGCGTTCAATATTTCAGCAGAGACGTTCAATGCCAGCATGGCCGTCAAGACCAGGTACATGATATTGATCATCTTCTGTCTGGGATCCTTAGGTAGTGCCATAGTTTGTTCTCAGATTTGAATGATTGTCTGTTTTTACATCAAAAACTATCAGCGTTACCTTATCTGGCGCTGTGCATAGCACTGAGCATGTTTCCGTAAACGGTGTTCAGGCTTGTCAGGTTTTGTGCCAGTTTAGAAATTTGATCCTGTGTTTTGCGCGCATCATCGACACTGCTAGTCATCGCCTGAGAAACAGTCAACAGATTTCCGTAGAAATTGTTCATTGCTTTCAGATGATTGTTAGTGTCTTGCAACTCTAATTCATAAATAGCATTCAGGGAAGCCAGATTTTTGGTCATACCCTGCATCTGCTCATGAAAGTTTCTTGTTGATTCAGAAGCACTGCTAAAAGAAGATACAGCAGCAGCAGCAGTAGTGTAAGCATGAGCTACGTTACCGATAGCGCTGGCAGCTTCTCTTGTTTTCTGTGTGTAGTCGCCGGTTGCAGCAACAACATCACTGATATCTCTCATTTTGTCTACTGTAGTACCTAATTTCTGAAAGTTCTCGCTTAGACGTTGCAGGCTTACAGGAGTAATGTCAGCTTGTTCCAGCATTTTGTCAAGGCCAGCTAAAGCAGGACTACCACCGGAAACAACAGTTACCTGTCCTTCACCGTGCTCTCCACCGCTATCCGGTACAAATGCATAAACAAAGAAGATAAGAGCTTCAGTACTTAAACCCACGATCAGGGCGATATCCGCGCCTGGCCAGTGTTGAAGTTTAAATAGCGCTCCGATAATTACTACAGACGCCGCAATACAAACAAAGAAATTCAGCCATTTCGATGTAGTAGGATTCATAGCCATAGGTCAAAATTTACTAGTTAAAGTGTTAAAGGTTAAATTGTTATGGAATAGTTCTTGCTCAACGATGAATTGCAGTTTAAGCTCAATGTACATCATACGGTCTCTCATCTTAACAATTTTATTATTTGTTAGATATCCACATGCCCGTCCCAAAGGCATTCCGGGAAACTATCCCTGGCACTTCGATCCTTCTGGCTGTTTTCTTACTCATCTTAATCCGTAATGGCTGTTACTTTCTTCTTCGTATACTTATCTGTGACCGAAATCATTCTTAGATCTGCTCAGGAAGGCAATCGTACATCTGAAACCGATATATGACTTAGCACTATCCTGGTATTCGTAAGACCGGGTACCTGTCTGAAGGAAATATCCTATATCTTTCCAGGAACCACCTCTTACTGATTTACGTTTCATTTTTGGAGCCGCATCATCTGGTATATCCATACGCAGATATGGATTCATATCAGAGGTAAAAGAATATGCATTTTCATAAAAGATATCCTGTGTCCACTCAGCAACGTTACCAGACATGTTGTACAAACCATAATCATTAGGCCAGTAAGCATCAGCCCTTACTGTGTAGAAACCACCATCTTCAGGATAGTTACCACGGCCAGGTTTAAAGTTAGCCAGCAAACAGCCTTTCTTATTTCTTATGTAATAACCACCCCATGGATAAGGAGTTTGTTCTCTGCCACCACGTGCTGCGTATTCCCATTGTGCTTCAGAAGGCAATTGGAATTTATCTTCTGTGAACAGGTTCTTAGACATACGGTAGTCTTCCCAGAACTTACTGCGCCACTCAGCAAAAGCATTTGCCTGATGCCAGGTTACACCTACTACAGGGTAATTGTCAAATGCCGGATGCCAGAAGTACATTCTCGTCATTGGCTCATTATAAGCGTAGGAGAAGTCTCTGATCCAACACAGTGTGTCCGGATAGATAGCTACATCCTTCTTTACAATGAACGTAGAACGTTTCTTACTAGCGTTCTCACGCTTCTTAGCTTGTTCCCAGTTGAAAGTTTCTGAATGATAAACCAGTTTATGCACATCAAATTCCTTCCGGCCGTATAAACGGTCTTCCGGTGCATAGGTCATACCTTCCAGTTTCTCTATGGTGGATTTATCCTTGTAATTAATCTTCTTCTTCCAGTCAATCACATCCTGCCCACCATCACTCTTAACATCGCCCAGTAAAATGTGAGCAATAGAATCTGTAACCCATTGAACAAACTGACGGTACTCATTGTTCGTTATTTCTGTAGCATCCATATAGAAACCAGAAATAGAAACAGATTTGTTACGTGCAGTGTACGCATAGTTCAAATCCTCATCGCTAGGCCCCATGTGAAAAGTACCCGAGGGCACATAAACCATTCCATAAGGTACAGGCGGGAAATACTTCGGTCTGGGACTAACTCCAATGAGTTGTCCTTGTGCATTTTTGGGGGTTTTACTACCACCGCAGCTGGCGAGCAGGCTAACCAGCAATACTGCTAACAGACCACTTGATAAATTAAGCTTCATAAGGGTAGCTTTCATTGAAAATCATTTATTTCGTAGGCGACATAGCTTTATTGGCCAGAATAACGCTATGGGTGTCGCTTTGTTTCTAAAAATGGCCGAAGGTCTTTCCGGACTGCCCGGTCTGACGGATAACCAACCAGCCATTCACACAAGCGCTCTAAAGCTTTAACTAATTATAACTTCAGAAATTACCGGTTATTTTACTCGTTGGTTTACTTAAAATATCATTCCCTATAGTTCAGGTGTTAATAATTCAAGTCAGCACGCTCCCTCAATTCACCTGCTCTGTTTTTACCTAAGATAACAAATGTAACGATTAATTTTAATCCGTAGTTAGTTTTCATCCAACTTTTTCATCTCCGAATGGAGAACCGTAACAATTAAATTAAACGTGCTTTTTAACATTTTATTATATCTTATTAGAATCATTTTTTTATGTTCTGCCAGTCAGATATGGTCATGCAAGATACATAATAATTATATTAAATTAAAAATTTCCTCTATATCACTTACCGGCTTAATACAATGGTAATCTTCACAAACATATATCCAGGTTCCTCCAGGTTGCTCCCGCTGCTCAAGCAAGGGGATTCCCTGCTTATCCTTTTCCGCTCCCAGCAACACTTTGAAGGGGACATAATGCCTGTTTACACCCTCCATTTTTGACCGGTAATCTGCTCCTACCACCGCGATCTCTTTCACACCCTTTACCCCTTGTAACATCAAGCCGGCCCATATACCAAACGAAGTAGGATATCTTACCACCGTTTGTGACTGTTCAAAGATCATTCTCATCGCCCGCTCCCCCCATTCACCTCTGTCATAAACGATAGAAAGGTACCAGAGGTTTGAAGCCATAACAACATTACCACTAGGGGTGGCACCATCATACACTTCCTTTTTCCGTACAATAACGTCCCCTTGCCCCGCTTCAGTATAATAAAAAAATAAATTTGTTTCATCCGAGAAGTTTTGCAGCACAAATGAGGTCATTTCTTCTGCTTTTTCCATCCAGCGGAACTCACCGGTCACTTCCTGTAATACTATTAAGGCACGTATTAAATAGGCATAATCGTCAAGAAACGCCGGATATTTAGCTTTTCCGGCTTTAAATGTATGATATAATCCCTGTTTATCAACCTGTTGCAGATTTTCGAGGCAGAAATTAGCTGCCTTCACTGCCATTTCCCGGTATGCTTCCACTCCAAGGGCGGCATATGCCCTGCAACACGAATGGATCATCAGGGCATTCCACCCCAGCAGAATCTTGTCATCCAGTCCCGGACGGATCCGCAAATCCCTCACAGCCATCAGCTTTTCCCGGCAAGAAGCAAGCTTACTACGTAACACATTCTCATCCAGCCCATTAGTTATTGCAAAAGCCGGAAGCGGTTGGGTGATCCACAAAATATTCTGCTCTTCCCAGTTTCCCTCATCGGTTACATCATAAAATTGACAGAAAACGGCGGAGTCTGCTCCTAATATATTATCTACTTCTTCCTTGCTCCATGTATAGAACTTTCCTTCCACTCCTTCAGAATCTGCATCCAATGCTGCATAAAAAGCACCTCCGGCGTCTGTGAGCTCCCTTTGTACAAAACCCAGTGTTTCCTGGATGGTTTGTGCATAAGTGGCATCGCCGGTAAGTTGGTAAGCTTCACATAACACATCCGTCAGTAACGCATTGTCATACAGCATCTTCTCAAAATGTGGGGCCAGCCAATGAGCATCAGTGCTGTAACGTGCAAACCCGCCTCCTAACTGATCATAGATCCCGCCCTGCAACATTTTATCCAGAGAAAGCAGAGCCTGCTCTAATGCGCCAGGCACTTTAAAACTGTGATGATACCGTAACAGATATTGTATAATAAAGGTGCCGGGGAACTTGGGGGCGTTACCAAATCCACCCCAGGTCTTATCGGCCTGCTGCATAATGTTCTGATATACAGTATCACATTGCTCCCTGGTAAATAATTCGTGATGCGGTATTTGCAGAAAAGGGGCGGCATTGGATCCAAACCGGGAAGACTGGGCAAGATGCTCAGTCATATTATCTGCCTGTGTTTCAATATCTTCCCTGCGCTCTTTGAATGCCTGGGACAATGCCAGCAATACATCCTTCCATGACGGACGGTTATAAGCTTTTACGGGGGGGAAATAGGTACCTCCGTAAAATGCATGTTTTCCCGGCGTCAGGAACACATTCAGTGGCCAGCCACCGGAACCCGTCATTGCCTGTACAGCATCCATGTATATATGGTCAAGGTCCGGACGCTCTTCCCTGTCTATCTTAATATTGATGAAATTTTCGTTCATGATACGGGCAGTTTCTGAATCTTCGAAACTCTCCCGCTCCATTACATGACACCAGTGGCAGGCGGCATAACCAATGCTCACCAGTATAGGCTTATCTTCCGATACGGCTCTCTGAAGTGCTTCGTCCCCCCATGGATACCAATCTACCGGGTTATGCGCATGCTGCATAAGGTAAGGACTGGTTTCATTCGCTAGTCTGTTCACAGTTATGGTTGTTAGGTCGTTGTAACGCTTTGTTTATCAAATATAAGAAGGGACAGCTAATGCTGTCCCCCTTAAATGAGTTATTTTATATTCTTCCGGATTATTTTTTGATGATCAGCGCCAAATAAGCCAGTTATTATTTCTTATTAATCATAGCCAGATACTGCTCTAGTGCAGCAGGCATAGACGTTGCCTGGGGAACGGGAGCTTTTAAATCAAGACGTAATCCTGCTTCTTCTACGGCGGCGGAAGTGGTGGGACCAAATGCGCCTATCCGTGTACCGTTCTGTTCAAACTCAGGTATATTTTCAAAAAGTGATTTTACCCCGTATGGACTAAAGAATACGATCATATCATACTCATTATCAGCCATAACAGCCTTTACATCGTTTGAAACAGTCTTGTAAAGGGTAGCGGTAGCATACTCACATTTATATGTTTTCAACCACTCCTCTATATCCTTTTTCTGGCTGTCAGAACTGGGGAACAGGAATTTTTCGTTATCACGATGCTTGTTCATTACCTCCAGCAGGCTTTTGGTAGAACCATCAGCCCCGTAGAACACCTTACGCTTGCGGTAAAGTATAAATTTCTGGAGATACAATGCAATTGCTTCAGTAATGCAAAAATACTTGCAATCCTGAGACACCTTGATCTTCATTTCTTCACAGATCCTGAAAAAATGGTCAACAGAATTACGGCTGGTAAAAATAACCGCCGTAAAATTCGGTATGTCAATCTTCTGTTTCCTGAAGTCTTTTGCGGACAGTCCCTCAACCCTTATAAACGGATGAAAATCCAATTTAACATTGAATTTTTTTGCTAGTTCAAAGTAAGGTGATTTTTCTGTTTCAGGTTTAGGTTGGGAAATTAGAATTGACTGAATCTGTTTTGTCTGCAAATCTTTTTTTGGCCCGCCTTTAATCATACTTTTTTTGCTCTTGTGTTAACAATAGGCAGTTTGTTAGTGACTTCCAGGACTACCAGTTAACCAGATCAGCAACACCTTAGTTATTATTAAAACCGGCGCTACTTCGAATGCGCAAAGGTAAAGAAAAAAATGTAATCTGCTGAAAGATAAGTATTGTTTTACCACTGAATAAGACCTGACATACCTGTATCCTACCAATACAACAATAAAAAATACCGAAATATACAGGAAAGCACGGGCTACATTCGGCTGGCAGAACGCCAGTATCACCAGAAAAGGCACCAGCAGTATACCTAAAACCTTATTAATCAGGTATAGAATAAAAATATATGAATCCGCCAGTTCAATACTGCCAAATAACCAGCCACAAAACCTCAGCATTACATATTTAACACTATAAACGATTGCTACCAGCAGAATTAACCCCGGTATCACCATCCATGCATTGCTGGTATTGGTAATATATTGCTGCCGGAACATCAGAAGATAGATATACAAAGCCAGACTGATCACAAAAAAGGCATTCAGCAGGAAATTAGGAAACGGCGATTGTGATAACTGATCTTTCAGCTGCCGCTGACTCAAAGTAGGATTCAGAAATGCCCGGAACAGATCTGAAAAATATTTCAGATAACTGAGACGTATAATCCCTAACAACAGTACAATTCCTCCCATCGTATACACCAGCCAGTCCAGATCCCTGTAATGCCGCAAAGGGTTCATATCTAAACGACTTGGCTTATTCTCCTTTAAATAAGCATTCTTCTTACCCAATTCCTTTAAGAAAACGTCATAATCTGTTTCCTTTGGTACAGACACAACAGGAGTTGCTGCCATAGTATCTGCCTGGGCAGGCCCGGCTACACTTTTAGGAAGAGCAGTTGTAACAGGCGGGCGCGACAGGCTATCCTTCGGAACTGCAGGAGTGGCAACTACCGGCGCTTTCTTCTTTACCGGAAGGGGATGCGCAGCAGTATCTCTTTGCGCACTTTGTACTGAGACAGGCACCGTTTGCTTTACTGGCAGCGGCTGTGCACCACTATCCGTTTGTGCCGCCAAACGTAAACAGGGTAAAATGAACAGGAACAATAACCACCTTCGCACCAGTAATATTTTTTAATGCTGTAATTTCGATGTTTGCAAAGATATAAAAATAGTCCACAGTCTCTGAACTATAGACTACTTAACAACAATGGCAGGTATTTATTTACATATTCCCTTTTGTAAGCAGGCATGTTACTATTGTAACTTTCACTTTTCTACCTCAAGGGGGCAACAATCCTCTCTGGTGCAGCAATTGTTGAAGGAAATGACCCTGCAAAAGGACTACCTGGCGGGACAACCCATCAGTAGTATCTATTTTGGAGGAGGCACCCCCAGCCTGCTGACAGCAGATGAATTACATCTGCTCATGGATCAGTTACATACCCTCTTTCATATAGAAAACAATGCGGAAATCACACTGGAGGCCAACCCGGATGATCTCACTCCTGCAAAGCTGAAAGAACTGGCGGCAACAGGCATCAACAGGCTGAGCATTGGGATCCAGTCCTTTCATGAAGCAGACCTTCAGTGGATGCACCGGGCACATAACAGCCAACAGGCACTGGCATGCATTCAGAATGCCCAACAATCAGGTTTTCATAACCTCTCTATAGATCTTATTTACGGAGGGCCCACCCTCTCTGACGAAGGTTGGGAGCAAAATGTACAACAGGCCATTGACCTCCAGGTAACACATCTTTCATGTTATGCCCTTACCGTAGAACCCGGTACGGCCCTGGATCAGTTCATCCGGAAAAAGAAAATGGCCGCAGTAGATAATGACAAAGCCGCCAGGCATTTTGAACAGCTTATGAAATGGACGGCCACTGCCGGCTATGAACATTACGAAATATCCAACTTTGCCAAACCCGGCTGGCATTCCCGGCATAACAGCAGCTACTGGCAGGGACAACACTACCTGGGACTTGGGCCATCTGCCCACTCTTTTAACAGGCATTCCCGTCAATGGAATATTGCAAACAATGCACTTTACATAAAAAGTCTTGAAGAGGGCACCGTACCCTTCGAACTGGAAGAACTAACGCCTGCCATGCAGTTGAACGAATATATTATGACTTCCTTACGCACTTCCGCAGGTTGCCACCTTTCAATCGTGCAGGAACTTTTTGGAGCAGACAAATGCCTGCAATTATTATCTAATGCGACTCCCTTTATCCAAAAGGGATGGATCCGGCGGGAAGCGGATATCCTGACATTAACCCGGGAAGGACGGCTTTTTGCAGACGGCATTGCTTCGGATCTCTTCTTCTGATAATCTTTTAATTCCTCTCCTTTTTACTATACAAAATGGAAGAATCAATGCTTTCGTAGTGAGTCTATATCTTGAAAATACATTTGACATACGTTGGACATTCTTTGAACACTTTACATGCGATCTAAGGGTGTCCAACGTATGTCCAACGTATGTTCAATGTATGATCAAACCTAGAAGTCATCCCGAACTCTCCCCAAAGACACTGGCAATTTGTACAAGTCCTGAATAACTATACTCTTTGTGACACAGATGAAGAGAAAATCCATTACATCCTGCCAAAATATTCTGTGTAAACTATTTCACAAATTAACTGGTCTGCAACGGAATAGATTTTCAGAAAAAAAGGCCGGCTCTTACAGAGCCGGCCCGAAAATATTTATAGTCTGAAATAAGTGAATTATTTCACACCAAATTTATACACGCAGGTATGTTTGTATGTTTCTCCTGGTTTCACTACTACAGTAGGGAAAGAAGCTTCGTTCGGAGAATTTGGAAAATGTTGTGTTTCCAGGCACAAAGCGCCACGATGCACATACGTTTTACCCCCTTTACCAGTATCAGTGCCATTCAGGAAATTACCACCATAGAACTGAACACCCGGTTCGGTAGTCCATACTTCCAGGTAACGGCCGCTTACAGGCTCCAGAACAGTAGCTGCGAGGGACAACTCATTACCCTTTTTGTTCAGCACATAGTTATGGTCATAACCATGACCGAATTGCAGTTGCTGAAATTCAGCGTTTACTCTTTCTCCGATAACAGTAGGTGTTGTAAAGTCCATTGGAGTACCCTTTACGGCTTCCAGTTTACCCGTAGGGATCAGTGTACTGTCTACTGGTGTGAACCTGTCTGCATTCAGGGTCAGAATATGATCATTGATATCTCCGTTACCGGCACCATGCAGGTTGAAGAAAGAATGGTTGGTAAGGTTTACTATTGTTGCTTTATCAGTAGTTGCCTCATAATTGATTTTAAGTTCGTTGCTGTCTGTCAGTTCGTAAGTGAGTGTCACATGCAGGTTGCCCGGATATCCTTCTTCACCATCTACTGAAAGGTAATGGAGTTTCAGGGTGTGATCATTGGGTTGCTCTGCATCCCAAACCACATCATTGAATCCTTTTTTACCGCCATGCAAATGGTTCACACCATTATTCACAGCCAGTGAATATTCTTTACCATCCAGTTTGAACTTACCTTTGGCAATACGGTTACCATAGCGGCCTACAATGCCACCATAGTACCTGTCTTTGGTAGTTACATATTTTGCAATGTTATCATAGCCCAACTCTACGTCGGCTAGTTGTCCCTGTTTATCAGGCGCGAGCAGACCCACTATTTTGGCACCATAGTTAGTAATTGCTGCTTGTACACCACCTTTACTTTTCAGGTAGTATAATTTAACAGGTTTACCATCTATGGTACTATCAAAGGGAGCCGCCGGGATCTGTGCCTCAATTGAAAGGCTGTCTTGATTGGTACTCATACTATCTACGGAATTATTTTTGGTTTTGGTACCAGACTGGCAGGCGCTTATACTTACAGCAGCTGCCACTGTTAATAGTGGAATAATGTTCTTCATATTTGGAAATTATAAGGGTACAATATACGCTTTTCAGAGAAACGAAAAAAGGAGAAAAGGCTGATTATCTGCCCTTTCTCCTTTTTCTTTCCACTTTCTGTGCGGCTTACCAGCCTAACAGGTAAGCAAATATTAATGGCGCTACGATAGTAGCATCAGACTCAACGATGAATTTGGGTGTAGTGATATCCAGTTTACCCCAGGTGATCTTCTCATTAGGCACTGCTCCGGAATAAGAACCGTAAGAAGTGGTAGAATCAGAGATCTGGCAGAAGTAGCTCCAGAAAGGCACATCATGCCATTCCAGATCCTGGTACATCATCGGTACAACACAGATAGGGAAATCTCCTGCAATACCACCACCAATCTGGAAGAAGCCTACTCCTTTACCCGCAGAATTGTTACGATACCAGTCAGCCAGCCATATCATATATTCGATACCGCTCTTCATTGTAGAAGGTTTCAACTCCCCTTTGATACAGTATGATGCAAAGATATTCCCCATGGTACTATCCTCCCATCCTGGCACTATAATAGGAATATTCCGTTCAGCAGCTGCTATCATCCAGCTGTTCTTAGGATCAATTTCATAATGTTCCTTCATTACACCACTCAGCAGCAGCTTATACATATATTCATGAGGGAAGTAACGTTCGCCTTTATCTTCTGCATCTTTCCATATTTTATGGATATGCTGCTGGATCCGACGGAATGCTTCTTCTTCCGGGATACAGGTATCTGTCACCCTGTTAAAGCCGTCCTGCAGCAGATCCCATTCTTCCTGGGGGCTCAGATCACGGTAATGGGGCACCCTTTTATAATGTGTATGTGCCACCAGGTTCATAATATCCTCTTCCAGGTTAGCACCTGTACAGGAAATAATGTCCACCTTTCCCTGGCGGATCATTTCTGCGAAGGAGATACCCAACTCGGCAGTACTCATCGCACCAGCCAGAGATACCAGCATCTTTCCACCTTCCAGCAAATGTGTTTCATATCCTTTGGCAGCATCCACCAATGCAGCAGCATTAAAGTGGCGGTAGTGGTGCTGGATAAACTGAGAAATAGGCCCTTTGTTCATGTCCGTTAAAAGTTTAAAATCCAAAACAGAGCGGCAAAGGTAAGGAATTTGATCAGTCTACAATTTATGAACCTTCTCTTACAGGAAGTTATATAAAAGATCATCTGAGAAACCTGCTATCATCTGTTTATGATGAATGAAGGGTTTGGGGATGTTATAAAAAAAAGATAGCCCATAATACCGGTGGTAATATGGACTATACTACAGAAAAAAAACAGAAGCCAGGTTACGCTTTTTTCATGGTCTGGTGTACGCTCAGTGTACCTGTGCTGGTTGCGCGGATTACTTTCCAGTTAGCAGCATCCTCCAGAGTAACATAATAAATAGTGTTACCATCTGCCTGGAATTCTACTACCCAGCGAATCTGTTCGTTCGGATAACGTTTAGCCAGTTTGTTTGCAACAGTCATTGGTAATTGATCTTCCTGGATATAACGGCGTGTAGCCAACAGGTTACCTTCACCGTCGAAGTAAGCTGTTACGCTATGTTCGCGCAGCGTAAATCTGGCCATAAAAGTTTTGTTGTCATCGCTGTACCACTTTACAGCAGAGGCTCCGGCAAACTCTTTGATCAATGCAGTTTTTAATTTACTGGATGCTTCCAGTTCTTTAGTTCCTGCAAATAATAATTGTGTGCTTAACAGTGCAGCAGTAAAAAATAACAGTGCTTTTTTCATCTTGCTGCTTAATTTTTCTCTGATTGAAATACCAGGTTTCATGGCGGAAACTTTTAAGTGTTTATAATATTGCAAATGTGCTTTCATGATTAAGTTGTGGTTAGGCTCTTTTAAACTAACCTTACATCATCAAAGACTACACTGCTAAAAATAAGTTGCATGAGAGTTAGAATTGTTTCAGATTTCTACGTTAAGTAATTGTTAAAGTGAATATCGAAGCGTGCTGAATTACTTTACCTTCATTTAACATTAATCACATTACATGAATTACCTGGCCCATGCATATCTCTCTTTTCATCATCCTGCACTTATTGTTGGTAATATGATTGCCGACTTTGTAAAAGGCAATCAATGGCAACAATATGAAGAAAGTATCCAACACGGCATCCGGATGCACAGGGCTATAGATACATTTACAGATCAGCATCCCGCTACACTTGCTGCCAGAGAATATTTTCAACCTTCATGTGGAAGGTATAGTGCGGTATTTATAGATATTGTATATGATCACTTCCTGGCAACAGACAAAACAATCTTTACAGATTCTTCGCTCGCTGACTTCTCTCAACAGGTATATCAGGTATTACAAAATCATCATAATAGTTTGCCTCCTTTATTCCAGCAGATGTTTCATTATATGAATGCGCAAAACTGGCTGTACAATTACAGGCAGAAAGAAGGTATCTATAAAAGCTTCAACGGCATTGTGCGTCGTGCTAAATATCTCGAAGTAACAGCCGATGCCCCCTTTGCTGTATTGGAAAATAATTATGATGAACTGGCTGCACATTACCGTGCGTTCTTTCCTGAAATAATAACCTATGTGAAAGACACATTCATTAGTACATAAACACTTTAAGTTGTAGGTTTGTTCCACTATTCTAACCAACTAGAGAACTATGAAGAAAATATTATTTACAGTACTGTTTATTACTGGTAGCATTGTAGTAAATGCACAAGACAAGAAATTACCACCACTGGATTCCAGCCCTATGGACATGGCATATTATCCTGTAATGTATCCTTATGTAGTAAGGGTGAAAGGAGATCCCGGCCAGCTAGTTGCCCGTGTTATATACAGCCGTCCGCAGAAGAAAGGAAGAAAGATCTTCGGAGATCTGGAACCATATGGAGAACTTTATCGCCTGGGAGCCAATGAAGCAACAGAAATTGAATTCTACCGTGCAGTAACAATCGGTGGCAAAAATATTCCCAAAGGACGATATACTATGTATTCTATCCCGAATGAAAAAACATGGACACTGATTATTAACCGTGATACAGATATCTGGGGGGCATTTAAATATGATAAGAGTAAAGATGTAGTGAGGACTGATCTGCCCGTAACCACACTGGATACACCGGTTGATCCTTTTACAATGGTATTTGAAAAGGCACCTTATGGTGCAAATCTCATTATTGCATGGGATATTGTAAGTATTACAGTACCTGTAAAATGGTCGGAGAAAGCAGTAATCGCAGAAAAGAAAAAATAAGGATAAAAAAATGTGCTGATGCGAAATGAAGTGAACATCTGCATCAGCACATTGGTTTAGTAAAGGTGGTAAGAATACCGCCCACGAATTTTAACCATATCCTATGAAAAACCTTTTCAAAAGTAACAGGAATAACTGCGGGAATACTACGGTATTGGCTCAAGTAGTAAAAATAGTTCGTGAGTGAGGCAAATTGTTGGGTGTAGTAACATTTAGCAGCCATTTATGACAAAAACATATGTGTTTCTACGTAGATCTACGATCAAACGGCTTGCGTAAAAATACTTATATTTAATTTCCATTATTCGTCCCATTATATATCTTTTCTTCTTCTATATAATATGCTACTGCCCGGATTCCCGGAATTAGTACCTTTGACGGATTCTACTTTAAAAAAATCATTCATTACTAAACACTTACAGGCATGAAGCTGGGAACTAAACTAATACACGCAGGCGTAGCACCCGACCCATCTACCGGGGCCATCATGACCCCCATTTTCCAAACATCCACCTACGTACAAAGTGCTCCAGGCCAGCATCAAGGCTATGAATACGCCCGTACCCAGAACCCTACCCGCGATGCATTACAGAATGCCCTTGCTGCTATAGAGAACGGTAAATTCGGCATCTCCTTTGGAAGCGGACTGGCAGCTACAGATGGTGTGATGAAATTACTGAATCCGGGAGATGAAGTCATTGCCTCCAATGATCTCTATGGTGGTACTTACCGTATCTTCACAAAAATATTTGAACGTTACGGTATCAAATTCCATTTCATTAACATGCAGGATGTGGAGAATGTACGGTCATATGTAAATGCTAACACGAAGCTGATATGGATAGAAACACCCACCAATCCCCTGCTTAACATTATTGATATAGCCGGTTGTGCAAAAATTGCCAAACAGCATAATATCCTCTTAGCCGTAGATAACACCTTTGCATCTCCCTATCTCCAGAATCCACTGGATCTGGGAGCAGACATTGTGGTACACTCTGCTACAAAATACCTGGGAGGCCATAGTGATGTAGTACATGGTGCTATTGTCGTGAATGAGGAAAAACTCGCTAAACAACTTTACTTTATCCAGAACAGTTGTGGTGCTGTACCCGGTCCACAGGACTGTTTCCTGGTACTCCGCGGATTGAAAACACTCCATGTTCGCATGCAGAGGCATTGTGAAAACGGAGCAGCAGTCGCTCATTTCCTGCGTCAGCATCCAAAAGTGGCCAAAGTATACTGGTGCGGATTTGAAGATCATCCTAATCATCATATTGCCAAACAGCAGATGCGCGGCTTTGGCGGCATGATCTCCTTCACTCTGAAAGACGATAGTCAGGAAGCAGCCTTTAAAGTACTAAGCAGTACTCATCTTTTTTCTCTGGCCGAATCTCTCGGTGGTGTGGAATCGCTCATTGGTCATCCAGCCAGCATGACGCATGCTTCTATTCCCCGCGAAGAGCGCATCAGCAATGGTTTGGTGGATTCTCTGATCCGCCTGAGTGTGGGGATAGAAGATGTTGAAGACCTGATAGCTGATCTGCAAAAGGCAATAGGGTAAGCCACGGCCGCGACATAGCCGCAGAGATTTTGTTATTTATTAAGCATCTTTGTTTACTTTCAATCTGCTATGTACCATTGACATATAATTTTATGTCCTGATCAAGAACCGAAACATCACCATGAAATTCCAGCAACTCAAGGCCTTTTTAGACTCCAAAGTGGAATACTATAACAATCCCGACTTCATTGAAGGAGATCCTGTTTGTATTCCTCATATGTTTAATGAATTGCAGGATATTGAAATTGCAGGGATATTTGCAGCGGTGCTGGCTTGGGGTAATCGCACTACCATTATTAATAAGTGCAGGGAACTGATGCAGTATATGGATAATGCTCCTTATGATTACATCAGGAATCATAAACCGAAAGACAGGATCAAACTCATGCAATTCTGTCATCGTACCTTTAATGGAGTAGACTTGCTATACTTTATTGAATTCCTGCAGCATTATTATTCCAATATCATCTCACTGGAATTTGCCTTCAGCGGACATATTACAGCACAGGATAAAACAGTGGAAAAAGCACTGATAGGATTTCATAAAACATTCTTTTCCCTGGAACATCCGGAAAGAACACGCAAGCATATCTCCACTCCGGAAAAGAACTCAGCCTGCAAACGGCTCAATATGTATTTACGATGGATGGTAAGAAATGATGAAAATGGCGTGGATTTTGGACTATGGAAGCACATTTTACCATCTCAGCTGGTATGTCCGGTGGATGTACATGTTTCAAGAGTCGGTACCAGACTGGGATTGATACCGGAAGCAAAGTCCGACTGGCGTACGGCACTGGATCTTACAGATAAGCTGCGCCAGCTTGATCCCGTGGATCCTGCCAAATATGACTTTGCCTTGTTCGGGTTGGGAGTAATTGAAAAATATGTATAATAAATTTATAGTGTAATGATGAAGCGATTTTTTGTGTCAATGGCAATAGGGTCCTCACTGACAATGTCAGCAATAGCCCAGGAGCAACCGGAACAGAGAGACTTTATAGATCTCAGCTACAACTTTCAGAATGGACAGCAATTCGAACTGAAACAGGAAAGTCGCAGTGAAACATATACCACTGTAGACGATGTAACGAATCGCGTAACACGCGATTTTAACAACACCATTGCCATTGAAGTAACAGAAACCAGCAGTGGTCGTGCTGTACTAACCCTTCGCTATAAAGAGTTGAAATTCAACTTCAATACCAGGAACCAGAATATCCTGGTAGATGCAAATACACCTAACGATAAGGAACCTTTCCAGGCAGCCCTCAAAAGCATTCTGGATCATCCTTTTACTGTAGATCTGCAGGCAACAGGCTTTATTAACAAGATTTCCGGCCTGGATGAGTTACTGGATAAAGCATCCGCTACCTTCACCAGCCTCAAAAAGGACGAACAGGAAGCCTACAAAAAACTAATGAAAGACCAGTTTGGTACCAACGCCTTCCGCTCGTGGCTGGAACAAGTACTCGTTATTTACCCGGCACGCAGTATCAAAACAGGTATGCGCTGGGAAGAAAACGTACCTATCCGCACGGGACTGGTTGGTAGCATTGATCTTTACTGGAACCTGCAGACATGGGATGCCAAAACCGCCAAAATAAACGGTACCGGTAAGATAAACACTAACAAAGTAGCCCCCTTCACCATCGAAGATGGTATAGAAGCTACCGCAGAAATTAACGGGGATATCATGACCAACTACCTCATCGACCGCACTTCCGGCCTGCCCAGCATCGCCAATCAGAATACGGAAATGAATGGTACATATACTTATCTGGCCAATAAAGCAAAGCGAATTAAGAAAGATATTAAAGTGCCGGTCAAGATTGTGACCAACGCTTCTTATAAGATTAAACGAATGAAATAATAAGTCAACAAAAAAGCTCCTTAAGGAGCTTTTTTGTTATAATAAAATGTATGGATTCTGTAATTTTTCAGGAAACCGCACTTCAGATCTCAGCTGATGCGGCACTCAGCATTCAGCCGGGTATTACTTACGACCAGCTGGAAGAAATGCTGGCACAAAGGCTGGAAGAGCTGATTAGTAACAACTTCCAGCTTTTTGTACTATTGCTATATAAGATAGATGTGGCAGAGAGTAAAGTACGTGCAGTACTTGAAGCGGACATCTCCCCAAGTGCATACCGCAAAATAGCCGCCTTGCTGATAGAACGGCAACAGCAAAAGATTATATCCCGTAAAGAATCCAAAAAACCTATAGACGATGATGATGAAGAGAAATGGTAAACGGGCTATTGATCCTATTTGTCAAACATTAATTCTCTTACTTTAGCTTTATCTTCTTTTTCCTTTTCCAGGTCAAAACTTGTTTTGAATACCCAGTCCCAGAAAGAAGAACTCACACCATAGCCTTTATCGTCCCCTTTATAATGATGAAGATGGTGGTTACGCCACAAGGACTTCATCATCTTCATTGGTGGGTTCCAGGCATGAATAGCGTAATGCATACTTCCATAAATAAGATACCCGAGCAGGAACCCCGGGAAAAACATAAACGTGATGTTATTCAATAAAAGATATTGTGCCCCAAATATCAGCGATGCCAGGATCAGACTGGGTACAGGCGGCATAAACAACCGTTGCTTATCACGCGGATATTCATGATGATTTCCATGAATTACATATACTATTCTTTGTAATCTTGGGTTTTCAGTGGTAAAGTGGAATAGGTAACGATGTATTACATATTCAAAAAGAGTCCAGCAAACCATTGCTCCCAGAAAAACAGTTGCGATAGTAAAAATCCCAAATCCCAGGGTTATGCGGCTGTAGTAAAGCATATAGCCAATAACTGGCAGGTACATTCCCCATATTACAATGGGGTGGGTTTTGGTGAGCATCTCCAGATAACTGCTTTCAAATAATCGCGCCTGTCCTTTATTCTTAATCTTATCAAACTTCATGACTTCCAGTTTTTATTTTAGTCAAATAGATTGAATAGCCCTTCACTTCTTCATTAAATCGTCAACGAATATATTCCACCAATATTATGCCGGTTTCTACCCCAAATGAGGCCGAATCGCACTCTTAACAATAACGTTAACAGAAAGTTACACGGCTGCAGATTAAAATATCATTTTACCTATATTTACAACTCATACAACCAGAACATTGACTTTATGAAATTAGTTACTTACCTCCGGGAAGAGAGTGATCAGCTGGCAATACTCATCGGCAACACTTTGTATAATACACAGGATCTGCATCCTAATCTGCCCGGTAACATGCAAATGTTTTTATTAATGTGGGATGATGTTATCGACATCGCGATGGAAGCAGATGCACAATTAAAAGCAGGAAATCATGTGGGCACTGCTACAGGTATTTCATACGATCGGGTACATGTAATTGCACCAGTACCCTTTCCGTCGTCTTGCCGTGATGGTTATGCATTCCGCCAACATGTTGCATCTGCCCGCCGTAATCGCCGGATAGAAATGATTCCTGAATTCGATCAGTATCCCATCTTTTATTTTACCAATCATAATGCCATCCAGGGTCCCGGTGAAGTTTACTGCATGCCTGATCATTTTGATAAACTGGATTTTGAACTGGAAGCGGCTGTTGTCATCTGCAAACCAGGACGTAATATCCCGGCAGCTGAAGCTGATGACTATATCGGAGGCTTTATGATCATGAACGATATGAGCGCCCGTACACTCCAAATGGAAGAAATGAAGCTGAATCTCGGCCCTGCAAAAGGAAAAGATTTCAGTACCGTAATAGGTCCCATGCTAGTTACTCCGGATGAACTGGAACACCTGCTTATACCAGCAAAACCAGGTCATACCGGTAAAAACTATAACCTGAAAATGACCTGCCGCGTAAATGGCATCCAGGTAAGTGAAGGGAATATGGGCGATATGGACTGGACCTTTGCAGAGATCATTGAACGCTGTGCATATGGTGCTAACATTCTCCCGGGAGATGTAATTGGCAGCGGTACTGTAGGTACCGGATGTTTCCTTGAACTGAACGGCACGGGTAAACTCAATGATCCTAATTATACAGAACAGTGGCTGCAACCTGGCGATGTAGTGGAAATGGAGATCGACGGACTGGGTACATTATCCAATACCATCATACAGGAAGAATCTGATTTTTCAATTCTCAAACTGAAGAAATAAATGCAGGTTATTCCCGGACAGGTAAAAACAGCAGAGCTGCACTCCTGGTTACAGAGCGCTATTGCACCACGGCCTATCTGTTTTGCCAGTACAATAGATCAGGATGGGCAACCTAATCTTTCTCCGTTCAGCTTCTTCAATATTTTTGGCAGTAATCCGCCTACACTTATATTTTCTCCGGCACGCCGTGTACGTGATAATACAATAAAACATACACTGGAAAATATCTACGCCACAAAGGAAGTTGTAATCAATGTAGTCAGTTATGCTATGGTACAGCAGACTTCTTTATCTAGCTGCGAGTATCCAAAAGGTATGAATGAATTTGAGAAGGCAGGCTTCACTCCACTACCTTCAGAAAAGATCAAGCCTTTTCGTGTAAAGGAGAGTCCTGTACAAATGGAGTGTATTGTAAGGCAGATCATAGAAACCGGGCAGGAGGGCGGCGCTGGTAACCTGGTGATCTGTGAACCTGTACTGATCCATATTAATGAGGAGATACTGAACAGCAAAGGAGGCATTGACCCACATAAGATAGACCTTGTAGCCCGCATGGGAGGCGATTACTATTGCCGTGCATCAGGCGATGCCATATTCGAGGTGGCAAAACCTAATACGGCATTAGGTATCGGCGTAGATGCGCTACCGGTAACTATCCGGAACAGTTCTATCCTTACAGGTAATAACCTGGGGCAACTAGCCAACGTACAGCAGCAACCGGTTATTGATCCTGCATTTGAAGATGCACACCTCCGGAATATCTTCCAGTATTACAGCATAACACCTGAAGAGATGGAAAAAGAATTACACAGGTATGCACAGAAGCTTCTGGAAAAAGAACAAGTGCAGGAAGCATGGCAGGTATTGCTGGCAGGAACACTGTAAATTTTATTTTTTGCAGAACACGGGCTCCGTTTATAGTAACCCGTTTGTCTACCCAAAAAATGACTCCGTTAGGAATCTCCTGTTCATAATAATTTTAACAGGAGCTCTTAACGGAGTCAAATTATATAATATAGCTTCTGATAGAGCTATAATCCCTCAATATCTTATTTACCAAATACCTTCTTCAGCAGATCGGTTGTTCTGGCAGCAGGATTAGCACGGATATTAGCTTCTTCCTTGGAAATCTGGTCGAATAGTGCATTAACAGCCATGCCGGTTACGTAATCCTGTAAATCAGGATTGATTTTATTAAAAGTGGTAGGCAGTTTGTTATAAGAAGTAACGATATCTCCATAATAACGGGTAGCACTTGTACTGTCCAGTGATCCCTTGATAACAGGAGAGAACGCGGCTTTTAGTTTATCCGTTGTTTTGCCCTTGAAGTATTCGGTAGCAGCATTCTTATCACCCTGAATAAGTTTCAGTGCATCAGTAATACTCATTTCTTTGATGGCATCTACAAAGATAGGAGCTGCATAACCCACTCCCTTTTCTGCAGCACGGTTAATAGACAGGATCGCTTTGTCCACCTGGCTGCCCAGTCCAATGCCACGAAGTGTATTACCTGCTTTCACCGCATCTGGCGGAAGTAACATTTTATATAATTCGTTCCCGAAAAATCCGTCTTTCTTATTTAATGTAGCAATACCGGCTGCCACTCCTTTTGCGAGTGCTTCTTTAATTGCATTGCCGGCATCCGTCTGTGTTACGCCACTGGCAGTGGTACCACCCGTTGCGCTGCTTACAGCCTTTCCTAACTGTTTCAATATCTGCGCCTGGGTTACGGGCAGAAAGGCAATTCCTGATAATAAGAGAAGTGATAATTTCTTATACATACACTCAATGTTGTGGTTTACATGCAAATTAGTAACAATATTTATACTACCAATCATTAAAAGATTAGAATCATTTGAAACGGGAAAGGTTTAACAAAGTTTAACACATTATCATTCATGAATCGCTAACATGGGAATATGGGTATGAAATGCCAGCTTAGCTGTCCTGCTCCGTCTGAACAACCCTTCAAACAAGCCATGTTTACGGGGAATAGTCAGGATCAGGTCGGCCTGGATCTTATCGGCAAATTCCATGATACCCTCCACAATGTTATCATGGTCAATAAAATGATATATTGGCTGATAGCCTTCCAGCAAGGTATCGAGTAGCAGGCTTTCAAGCGGTATATCTGCACCAAGTCCTTTGCCTTCCCTGTCAATATTCAGCACATGCAGTTCTGCGTGAAAGATATCCAGCAGTTTTTTAAGTGGCCCTATGGGAGTTGCTGTGCCTATCTTTTTGAAATCACAGGCAAACAGGATCTTATTAACTGGTTTAAAAGTACCTTTTCCGGGAACGATGAGCACCGGGAAGGTGGTATGTTTTATTACATCTATGGTGTTTGAGCCAATCAGGATTTCTTCCAGTTGCCCACCTCCTGTGATACCCATCACAATCATATCAGCCTGTTCTTCTCTCGCAATATCATTAATATTGGCTGCCAGCAGGTTGTTTTCAGCACGGATCTCCAGCACGGCGCCCGGAGGTACCAGGGCATTCAGGTCCTGCTTCATTTGGTGCAATCCCTCCAGACTGGCGGTTTTCAGTTCTTTAGGATCCACAACGGGAAGAGATGTGGGCAAATCGGGAATCGGTACTATCAGTTCATAAGCATGATATAACACGATGCGGGTAGTATCCAGTTGTCCTGCCAGTCCTAGTGCATAACGGGCCGCATTATAAGCTGTTGCTGAGAAATCTGTAGGTACAATTATCGTTTTCATCCGTTTAAGAATTTAGTGCTGGAAGAATGCCAACACCATATAGTAGAAAATTTGATGCCAATTCCCCCCTAAATCAGCTATTTTTGCACTCCATTATAGTAATAAGTACTCATGACACCACTATCTGAGCAAGAGATCATACGTAGGGAAAAAATGCTGGAGCTGGAAAAATTAGGGATAAATCCCTATCCGGCAGAGGAATATCCCGTGAATAATACTGCTGCCAATATCAAGGCACTTTATTCTGAAGAAACAAAAGACCAGTTTCAGGAAGTATGCCTGGCAGGTCGTATTATGAGCGTCAGGGATATGGGTAAAGCTGCTTTTGCAGTGATCCAGGACCATTCCGGCCGTATGCAGCTGTACATCCGTCGTGATGACATCTCAGACGGAGAAGACAAAACCATGTACGATACCGTTTGGAAAAAATTATTGGATATTAGTGATATTATCGGAATCAAAGGCTATGCTTTTATTACCAAAACAGGAGAACTGTCTGTACATGTAAAACAGCTGACTGTCCTCTCCAAAGCATTACGCCCGCTGCCGATTGTGAAAGAGAAAGAAGGTGAATCCTTTGATGCAGTTACTGATCCTGAATTTAAATACCGTCAGCGTTATGTTGACCTTATCATCAATCCGCAGGTAAAGGATGTGTTTATTAAACGCACCCGTATCATGCAGACCATCCGCGATTTCTATAATGAAATGGGCTACCTGGAAGTGGAAACACCTATCCTTCAACCTATTCCCGGAGGTGCTGCAGCACGGCCGTTTACCACGCATCACAATGCCCTGGACATTCCGCTTTATCTCCGCATAGCCAATGAGCTTTACCTGAAACGCCTTATTGTAGGCGGTTTTGAAGGTGTATACGAGTTTGCCAAAGACTTCCGTAATGAAGGAATGGACCGTACACACAATCCGGAATTTACCGTAATGGAAATGTATGCGGCTTACAAGGATTACGAATGGATGATGCGTACCACAGAAACCTTGCTGGAAAAGATTGCACTCGCATTACACGGCACCACACAGGTGCAGGTGGGCGACAAAGTAATCGACTTTAAAGCACCTTTCCGCAGGATAAGCCTCTATGACGCCATTAAGGAACATACTAATATCGATGTTACCAACATGGATGAAGCCGCACTCCGTGAAACCTGCAAAACACTGAATATCTCAGTAAGTCCGACTATCGGTAAAGGAAAACTCATTGATGAAATCTTTGGTGAAACAAGTGAACACCATTATGTGCAGCCTACTTTCATCATCGACTATCCTGTGGAAATGAGCCCGCTCACTAAAAAGCACCGTAGCAAAGCAGGACTGGTAGAACGTTTTGAACTTATGGTGAATGGTAAAGAACTAGCCAATGCATACAGTGAGCTGAACGATCCGATTGATCAGCGCCAGCGTTTCGAAGACCAGGTAGATCTGATGCAACGCGGTGATGATGAAGCCATGTATATAGATCATGACTTCCTTCGTGCTCTGGAATATGGTATGCCGCCTACTTCCGGGATCGGTATTGGTATCGACCGCCTTACCATGATCATGACTAACCAGCCGTCCATTCAGGATGTATTGTTCTTCCCGCAGATGAAACCGGAAAAAGCGTAGCTTTTCCTTTACAATAAAAACAAAAAAGTCTGGCTGCTTGCCGGACTTTTTTTATGCCCCTCCACGACTATCCGCTCATCCGTAATTACCTGCAGATCATTCCTAATTTATTATTTTCGTTTCCTATACAACAATATTTGAACTATGCGTATAAGTCATTATTTGTCAGTCTGTGTAACTGCAACAGGATTTTTCATATCCGGATTGCAGGCACAGGAGAAAAAAGACCTCACTTTCCAACAGATCTTCAAAGGAGAAGCCAGTGGACTTCTGCAGCCCTTACCCACCATCAGGGGATGGGCTGATGATACCCACTATATAGAAATGCGGACGGACGGTAAAGCCTGGAAAGTTGACGCCCAAACCGGCAATGCTATTCCCTATCAAAAAGCACCCGATGGTGCCAGTGTAGCCGTTGTACAAAACGATATCATTTACACCTCAGATGACGGTGTAAAAACACAATTGACACACGATACCACACAGGAAAGAAATCCAACCCTTTCCCCGGACGGTAAATATGTAGCCTTTACCCATGGCAATGATTTATACAGCATAGAGATAGCTACAAAAAAGCAAACCCGCTATACAACAGACGGAACAGACGTTATCTACAATGGCTGGGCTTCCTGGGTATACTACGAAGAAATCCTCGGCCGCCCATCAAAATACCGCGCATTCTGGTGGAGTCCGGACAGTAAGCACATTGCCTACATGCACTTCAACGACAGCAAAGTTCCTGTATTCCCTATTTACAGTGAAAAAGGTCAACACGGCTACCTGGAAAACACCCGTTACCCGGAAGCAGGAGATACCAATCCTGCCGTAAAAGTGGGCATAGTACCTGTTACAGGCGGCAATACTACCTGGGCAGATTTTAATGAGAATGATGATCAATATTTCGGTACCCCGGTATGGACACCCGAAGGACACCTCTGGGTGCAATGGATGAACAGGGGACAGGATAACCTTAAAATATATGATATCAACCTGGAAAACGGGGCTAAAAAAGAAATCTACGACGAAAAACAACCTACCTGGATCGATTGGTTTGATAGCATCGCTTTTCTGAGCAATGGCCAGGGTTTTATCCTGAAAAGTGATAAAAGTGGCTGGGCGCACCTTTACTGGTATAATATGGATGGCACATTGAAAAAGCAACTGACTTCAGGCAACTGGACTGTGAACGGTGTAGCCGCCATTGATAACAAACAGCAGGTAATTACTTTCACTGCCCGTAAAGAGGTATCTACCCGCACAGACCTTTACCAGGTGAATATGAAAAATGGAGCTGTTACCCGGCTCACCTTTGGTGATTATCTCCATAGTACAATGGTGAGCCCCTCCGGAGCCTATTTCATTTCCACCTACTCAAACCTGGCGACTCCTCCTATGATGGCCCTCCTGAATAATAAAGGCAAGGTGATAAAAGAACTGGGCAACAGCAAAGGCAGCCAGTACGACCAGTACAACCTGGCAGGCACAAAAATCCAGTATTACAAAACAAGAGACGGCCTGGACCTTCCCATGACCATCACCTTACCGCTGCATATGCAGCCAGGTAAAAAATACCCCGTACTGATCAGTATCTATGGCGGTCCTGATGCCGGCACAGTATACGATAGCTGGAAACCGGCCCTTTCCTCCCAATGGTGGGCAGAGAAAGGCGTGATCCAGGTAGCAATAGACAACCGCAGCTCCGGGCAACTGGGTAAAATGGGAATGAACTATATCCATCGTCAGCTGGGTAAACATGAAATCGAAGATTATATGGACGCGGCGGGTTGGTTACGCACTCAGCCCTGGGCTGATACCAGCAAGATCTGCATTACCGGAGGCAGCTTTGGCGGTTATATCACCTGTATGGCACTCTCCTACGGGGCAGATGTGTTTACGCATGGAATGGCCAATTATGCTGTTACTGACTGGCGGCTTTATGACAGCCACTACACAGAACGCTATATGGATACCCCTGCAGAGAATCCGGATGGGTATCATATAACCAGTCCAATTACTTATGCGGATCGCTATAAAGGTATGCTGAGGATCGTACACGGCACGATGGACGATAACGTACATATGCAGAACAGTATTCAATTTGTAGATAAACTGGAAAATCTGGGTAAACACTTTGAATTCATGGTTTATCCCGGTGAACGTCATGGTTGGAGAACAAGTATTAAGAACAGGCACAGCGATAATGAAATGTACCGCTTCATATACAGATATCTCCTGGAACAACCGTTCCCTGCAGAATTTGAGTAAGTATAATGGCTTTTAGCCGGCATGTCCTGTGGTTTGACAATAACAGTCAGATCACAGGACATTTTGCATTAAACAAAATAACAAGCAGACACAGGTATTTACCTTGATGATATATAAAGTGTTTTTGAAGATGTATTAGTGGGAAGGGGTTAAACCGGGAGTTCTGAAAATAGAAACGGGGCTGCAAGACTACAGCCCCGAAAAATTTTAACCATATCTTTATTGAAAAACCTATACCAAAGGTGCAGGTATTTTGAATACAGGCAATGTCCATTCTAGTGAATGATGTATTTTAGTTGGGGAACGTAATGAAAAAGAAGTTAAACGTTTGGTAATAAACAGGGGAAAGAGGAGTAAATGGGTGTGAAAGTGAGGTTTGTTTCTAATTATCAGTTCCTTAAGCGGGAAGTGTGTAATGGCCTGAAAAGTAGAAGGGCGGTAAGAATACCGCCCTTGTAATAATTTTAACCATATCCTATGAAAAACCTGAACCAAAGATATAGTACCTCATACTGGTTTTCCCTCCTGTTTCCGTGAACGCCATAAAATAGTTCGTAAAATGACCAATTTGGGCATGTCAGCCATTATATGTTGATTATTATAATATTAAATAAGTTTTAAATTGTTTTTTAACTGCATTTGAAGAGATGGGTCTTAAGTACTTAATAGCAGACGCTGCTAATGGCATGGTTATTGCATTTCTGTATAGACAAAATTTTAGGTTAAAAATAGGTTAAAGCGAAACGGCCCAACATTGCAAATGCAGTGTTGGGCCGTCTTCGTTATAATATATTACTAACTTATTGAGTCGTAGTACTATCCCTGATAATGAAGGGACCACTTGGATGCAGGATGGTATAGTTACTGAAATCCTGGTTGGATTCCAGACCGGTGCCATACAATGTGTCTGTTACCGTACTGATCCTTACTGCTTTATTAGAATAGAAGATTTCTTTCTTGGAATCCCAGTTCAGCTCTTCACAATCCAGCCGTTCTCCCTTTTTATTGATCACTACCACATGATCACGCAGATAGATGTTAGCATCATTCTCAAAGTATTTACCATAACGGGCGGTCAATGTACTTTCTACCTGCAGCGTATCATTGAAAAACAACACTTTTAACCCTTTATTAAACTCCACATATACAGGAGGTTGCATGTGTCTGAGCATCAGGGGAGCCGTCAGTTTGGCCTTTACCTTGCCCAGCTGGCTGTAAATAGATTCTATATCTTTTCCTTCTTCTACTGCTGCAGCCTGTTTATCCATCTTCAGGATGGCCTCCATATCATTTTCACAGGAAACGAATGCTAACAGGGAAAAGGCGAACGCTAAACGCGCTATTATCTTGTTCATATTTATCTTATACAGTCATTTCAGGGCCCAAATTTATGTAATCCCTGTAAAAAACAAGCCTTCCTTACAGATCACCGGCACTCAGGTTACGGAAATGCCCATTCAGCTTTACCCTGTCTTTTAGTTTTTCCATCTCAGCCATTAAAGGCAAGACCTTTAACAGATGACGCTTCAGATACTCCAACCGCTGCAATTCCTGGAACAGGTGCAGTACTTCGTACTCCTCCTCCAGGGAAAGCCCCGCATGATGTGCCAGATCGTAAGCGCTTAGCTCTTCATCAGGTTTCTTAAACCCTTTATTTACCTGTAACAAATGATGCAGTTCCCTTAAAGCATGCAATACCTGCGACTGAAGCCGTCCATTACTGCTGAACTGGTTATCAGGATAACTTACAATAGCACCTGAGTATAGTTTATCTGGTACATTTCCGATGATCTCCAGGATCCTGAATACCCTGGCTCCACGGGTAACTACATCCAGTTCTCCGCTTTCGTATTCTTTCTGTACATTTACCACTTCTACCAGCGTGCCATACTCTGCTACTTTTCTATCTATCACGGCAGGTATTCCAAAGGGTTTGTTTTCTTTTATACAATCCCTGATCAATTGCTTATATCGTGGCTCAAAAATATGCAGGTTCAGCTGTTCCTGTGGATAAACAACAATACCTAAAGGAAATATGGGAATAAAATTGGTCATACCTTCCTAAATTATAGAATAAGTTGTAATGAACGAAATATATATGGATGTTATCTATATTTGCGGCATTTAATTAATTGCTGTTGCATTACCTGCCAATCAGGTGCCAAAATTCAAGCCTTATGCATCAATTACTGCTGGACTGTGAAAAAATGAGGTATAGCCATACTGGGCTATTTGAATTTTGCAAACATCTGGGAAATGCCCTTATTCGCAACAAAGCAACAAATGAAGAAATAACTTTTTATCTACCTTCCCAACTTTCAGGATTCTTTGGCAAAAAGGAACAATACCTGGTTAACAGGCCTTTTCATAAGTTATGGATTCCTCCGCAGAAAAAGATAGATATCTGGCACACAACTTTTCAAACCTCAGGGTACATGCCCTTAGGGAGAAATATGAAACAGGTGCTGACTATTCATGACCTGAACCTGCTTCATGAAAAGAAATCTCCTAAAAAAGAAGAACGATACTTAAAAAAGATCCAGCGAAATATTGACAAAGCAGATCATATCGTAACCATTTCCCGCTTTACAATGGAAGATGTAAAACGACATCTTGACCTGAAGGATAAACCGACCAGTGTAGTAATGAACGGAAACAGCCTCGAAGCCTATCCCGAATTTGATAACCCGGTTTATCGTCCGGCAAAACCATTCCTGTTCGCCATTGGTAGTATAAATGAAAAAAAGAACTTTCATGTGCTCCCCTCCCTGCTCGTAAATAATGATTACGAGCTGATCATTGCAGGACCAGTTTTTGATGAAAATTATAAACAGAAGATCTTAACTGATGCACGGGCGCATGGTGTTCAGGACAGGGTTAAAATACTGGGAAGTATTAATGATACCGATAAATACTGGTACTTTGTTAACTGCCTCGGGTTTCTGTTTCCTTCCCTGGCAGAAGGCTTTGGGTTGCCTGTAGCAGAAGCAATGTCTCTCGGCAAACCAGTTTTCATTTCAGATAAGACCAGCCTCCCGGAAATAGGAGGAACGTATGCTTATTACTTTCATAATTTTGAACCAACTACAATGCAAAAGGTATTTATTGATGGCCTTCATCATTATCAGGTCAATAACATGGCAAATGCAATTAAAGCCCATTCTGATACATTAACATTCGATAAAACGGCACAGGGATACTTACAGGTTTATCGCAGTCTGTATTAAATTCAATTAATTATATCAGTTTCACGATGCATCTAATTGGTTTAGATTTTGAAAAGCTGAAATATCAGCACAACGGCCTTTACACATTCTGTCTGCAGCTTGGACACCGGCTTCTGCAACACACACGGGAAGATGAAAAGCTGTTATACTATCTGCCACAGAAATTCAACGAATTTACCGGCGACTTTAAAAAAGTACCTTACAAATGGTATCATCGTTACCTGTTCAATCCACCACAGATGGACGTATGGCATGCCGTACACCAGACAGGTAACGTTTGGCCACGTAACAAAGCAAAGAAAACAATACTGACCATCCACGATCTTAACTTCCTCTTTGACGATCGCAAGGGCACCGCTGAGAAAAACAGATTGCTGAAAGAGCTACAAAAACAGGTAGATGAAACGGATTGTGTGGTAGCTATTTCCAAGTTTACATTACAAACCATTCGTGAACATATCCAGGTACCGGACAATAAATGCAGGATCATTTATCAGGGATCAGAAGTAAAAGAATTTCCTGGTTTTGATGCTCCAGCTTACAGACCAGCAAAACCGTTCCTGTTCTCTATCGGCATGATCCTTTCCAAAAAGAATTTCCATGTGTTGCCGGCATTATTACAACACAACGACTATGAACTGATCATTGCAGGAAAACCACAGGGAGATTATATCAAAAAAATAGAAGAGGAAGCTGATGCAGCAGGAGTACGTGCCCGTGTTAAACTGTTAGGCACTATCCCGGACGAAGAGAAATACTGGTATTACAAAAATTGTAAAGCCTTCATGTTCCCTTCAATAGCAGAAGGTTTTGGTGCTCCTGTAGTAGAAGCGATGCACTTTGGAAAACCGGTATTCTTATCAGATAAAACCAGCTTGCCGGAGATAGGAGGAGATGCGGCTTATTACTTCCGCAACTTTGATAAAGCGTATATGCAAAAGACGTTTGAGGATGGAATCAAACACTTTGAACAACACAACCCGGTAGCCGCTGTACAGCAACATGCAAAATTATTTAGCTGGGATACTAACGCGAAGGAATATCTGAAATTATACAGAACAATGTATTAATAACACCTATGTCTGAACTACAAACAACACCGCTTGTATCCATCGTAATGGGAACCTACAACGGAACAAAATATCTGAAAGAACAACTGGACTCATTAATTCAGCAAACATATCCTAATATAGAGATCATTGCAGTAGATGATTGTAGTAAAGACGATACTATTGAAATACTAAAGCAATATTCTCTTCAACATAATAATATCCGCATATTTCAGAATACTTCAAATCTGGGTTTTGTTAAGAATTTTGAAAAAGGAGCTTCTCTGGCCACCGGAGCATATATCTCCTTTTGTGATCAGGATGATGTATGGGCGCCAGAAAAGACGACAGTATTAATGAATGCGATAGAAGATCATCCTATGATTTATTGTGATTCAGCATTGGTAGATCAGGATCTTCAGCCATTATGGAATCATTCCGATCTTAAAAAACTGGCTTCATTTGATAATTGCCTGTATTTCGCAACTGATAATTGTGTGGGAGGACATGCATTGATCATTAAAAAAGAAATCGCTCTGGCTGCAATGCCTTATCCTATAGAAATGGCGCACGATCTCTGGCTTGCATTTTTCACTACTTTTTATGGTAGTATCAAATATTATGATGTCCCTTTTGTTAAGTGGAGACAACATGGAAATAACTTTACTTCTTTAAAAACAAATAAGAAATCAAAACTGGAAGAAACGAGAAAGAGATTCCTTTTATTTCGTGACGCTTGTCCTCCGGCGTTCAGTAAAGAAAAAAAGGTGTTCGATCAATTGTATAGAAGCTATGAGAGCTATTCACCCGGGAATAACTTTTTGCGGATGTTCTTATTTTTTAAATACCAGAATTATCTGCTGGCTATGAAAAAGAGAAATTCCTACAGGAAGTTTTTGTTCTGTTTAAAGATGTTTTTTAAAATGCGGAATCATGTATAAGATTACTATCTGATGATCTTATAATTTCTGTAATCAAATAACCGCTTTCCTGTTTTCTTTTCTACCCAGTACAACAAACGGTCTTTAAAGGAAAATTTTTTCCGGCTGATATCATGTTCAAATTTCCAGTTCTTCTCATTAATGCGGGGCTGCATCGTTGCCGGATGTGTACCTGTAAAGGGCGCAAGGGAATCAACTACACCGTAATCAAATTGCTCAATTGCTACACGTTTCTTCATACGCTCCTCATCGCGGCCATGATATAGCTGGAATGAATTATTCAGTTTTCGGGCCTGTGCCTCCGGATCTTTCACCCATCCATAATGATAAATATCAGCAGGTATTGCTTTTACATGTAACTTTTCACCTTGCTTTCGAAAGCCCTGTGCATCACGGTAAGAAGAAATCTTTTTATCATTGCGGATTACACGGATCTCATTTTTATACCACGTGCGGGAATCACCTATGTAATCATAACTGCCAAAGAAATGTGTGTAGTTAAAGAGTAATCCTTCCACTTCAGGACGATCCTTATATTGCTGCATGGCACCTCTGATAGTATCGTAATCCTTTTCATGTACCACTTCATCTGCCTGGATATAAAAAGCCCAGTCAGCATCCGCACTTACATGTGCAAACGCTTTGTCAGTTTCTACTGCCAGGATACGCCCGCCTTCCTTCAGAGAATCATCCCATACAGAATGTGTGATTTTTATTTTAGGAGATTGGATAGACTGAATAAGTGCCAGCGTATCATCGTCAGAATTTCCTACACTCACAATCACTTCGTCGCATAAAGGAAGAATAGAGTTGATAGCTGCCACAACAGGATAATCGTACTTTACTGCATTCCTGACAAAAGTAAAACCGGATACTTTCATATAAAAGATATATTCGTTACGAAGATAGAAAATCAATTGATCATTCGTAATTCGTAATTTCGGTTATGCATTTTTCCCTTCTGCCCTTATTGTTGAATGGTGACATAAAAGCTCTGGCACGTTGTATTTCCCTCATAGAAAATGAGGCTACAAACTATGAGCAATTGCTGGAAAAATTACCGGCAACCAGTCATACTCAGGTAATAGGGATTACCGGGCCTCCGGGTGCAGGCAAAAGCACACTTGTAAATGAGCTGATCCAGTTACTCCTTGAACAGGGGAAGCGTATAGCCATCATTGCCATAGATCCCTCTTCACCATTCAATTACGGTGCCTTATTAGGCGACCGTATCCGTATGAGTCAGCACTTTAATAATCCACAGGTATTTATCCGTTCTATGGCAAGCCGGGGAGCGTTAGGTGGACTTAGTCCCAAGATTATAGAAGTCAGCGATCTTATTAAAGCTGCTGGTTTTGATTACCTGTTTATAGAAACAGTGGGAGTGGGACAAAGTGAAGTGGAGGTAGCCGGTATAGCAGATACTACCATCGTAGTGGTAGTGCCAGAGGCTGGCGATGAGATCCAGACAATGAAAGCCGGACTGATGGAAATTGCTAACATCTTTGTGGTGAATAAAGCAGACCATTCCAATGCGGACGAATTTGTGAAAAACCTCCGGCTGCTGGCACATACCCGTCAGCGGGATAATTGGGAAATACCTGTAATAAAAACTGTAGCCACGCAACAGGAAGGATTGCCTAAACTCATCGATGCCATTTCTATGCATCAACAACAGATCACAAACAACATTGAGAGGCATGCACAACTGCTCACAGAAAAAACATATCAGCTTATTCAGCGCCGGCGTATGAAGAATATTAACAGGAAAACGCTGCAACTGGAAATTCAGCAACAACTTACCGCAGGAACTTTCAATTTATACCGGTTCGTCAATACTATTTAATAGCCATTTCCCTGTTGATTCTCCTTTTGGATAACAGGAATGATACCAGGTAAGCTGCAGCACAGGCACATATCAATGGTAATAATGCATGCCGTTCATGTGTAGTTTCAAAGGCAAAGATGATAGCCGCCGGTAAAATCCTGAGGCCTCCTGCCAGCATAGCTGCCATTCCTATAAGTGCTGCTACGGAATAGTTCAGCGGTACGGTAGGCAAAATAAACTGCAGGATAAGCGTAATGAATAATCCGAAGGCTCCACCCATTAGCGCCAATGGGAGCATAGTTCCTCCGGGTGTCCCACTACCCAATGCTATAGACCAGGCGAAAAACTTTACGATGCCCACTATAAATAATAACTGCAATGTTACTCTACCCATTAGCAGGTCTTCGATATGCCAATAACCTGACCCCAGTATTTCGGGAGCAAAATAGCCTATCACACCAATAATAGCAGCCCCGATAAGTGGTCGCCACAGTTGCTGAACAGGTAGTTTGCCGAGAAGAAATGAGATGCCGGACAAGAACCGGGAAACAAGTACCGAAACTATTCCTATTATCAGTCCGGTAATAGTATATCCCAGCAATGCCGTAGCGGTAGCAGCAGGTACTTCAGGCATAGTAAATGCTGGAGAGGTTCCCCTGTACAGATAGTGAAAAAAAGCGCCGGTGGCCGCTGCAAGAATCAGCGGAAAGATGCTTGCCAGTGTAAACTCTACAAGTAATAATTCCAATGCCAGTACCAACGCGGCAATAGGGCTGCCAAATAAATAAGCGATGCCGGAAACAATCCCCGCTGCTGCCAGTATCCTTCTTTCAGGCTTAGTAGTATGCCACTTATATTGAGTGAAATTAGAGAATAAATAACTATTGGCAACAACCGCTCCTTCTACTCCCAAAGGCACACCGGTACCAATATAAATTGCGGAACATAATGGTTGTATCAGGTTACAAAGCCATTCCTTTCTCAACTTAGTGCTACAGTAACGAATCAGTAATGCTGCCAGCAATGCACCTGCAACAGGTATCCCTATCACCCATGCGCCTAACTCATGATCAGCCAGATCCAGATTCAGTTCATCTGCAGAAAGTTTACCAAAATAAGATACTCTTGTGATCACGTTTATTATTAATAAGAGACACTGTGCAAGAACAGCTGCTATTGCCGCTGCCAGCAATGACAAACATAATACACGCGAAGTATTTAAACGGACAACAGGTTCTTCCGTATAAGAGTCCTCTGATATGGTATTCACAGGATAGGCTACCGGGATGCTTCCACGGTTAAACGACTGATAAATGGCCTTCATTCGTTACTATTTGTAGTTAGTTCTCAATCTTGTTCTGCTACATTATTCACTTCATTACAGTAAAAATGCAATGTTATAAATCTATCAGTATCTTCCAAATCTCTGTATCGTGAATATTCTATAATTATCCAGTCGTATATGTTAATCGCAGGTTAAGTAAATAGGTTTTCATAGTTAAATTAGTTACAGTCGTAATTTGTTTGATACTGGAAATTAATAAATTTAATCTTCATTTATCTATATAAATCTTAGAAATCTGCGCTCGCAAACAAGATGTTAAATATTTCCACGTTCTGGTGACATACCTATATTTGCGAGTAAACCAACATATCGATTACCATAGGAATTCTTCACCATTATTCTATGGTTTATAAACCGGAATACCAATGATGGAAGTTGCAATTTTTGATACCTACGTAAAAATAAGGGCGGGCGGGTATATGCATTTTGACATCATCGTGTCTGCAGATACAAATTATGAACGGGTGCTCACCTTTGGCAATGATTATCTCAAATCCAAATCATTAGATATGCAATCTGTATCCTCTAGGGATTGTCGTTTTTGCCATCTTCAGGAAGTAATTCCGGTATGGGAAAAAAACATTCTTCAACAAGGATATCATATCTATGAAATGGAAGGATGCACCAGATAAAAAAAGATGGCCCCGTTTAGAACGGGGCCATCTTTTTTTATCTGGATAAGCTATGTTATTTTAAAGACTCTCGCGTACTTCTCCACCAGCGAAATCCCAGAATGCCTATAATAAGCAGTGGGGTTAATGCCAGGTAAAGAATTCCATTATTCAACCCCTTTGCAGGTCCTTCTCCCAGTTGCTGTGCCGTTTTGGTACAAAGAGAACACTGAGCCATCGCCTGAAAGCTACAAAATAGCACTACCACCAATATCTGCAGGATCTTTTTCATACTATAAAGTTAAGCACATTAATAATACGGTGATATCATGATATACACGATCACTCCTGTAACCGCTACATAAAACCAGATAGGCCATGTAAACCGGGCTATCTTTTTATGCCTCACAAAATCAGACTGGAATCCTCTCAATAAAGTGAATAATACCAGTGGCACAATAATGATGGCCAGTAATATATGCGACAGCAGTATAAAGTAATACAGATAAGCAGTACCACTTACCAATGCCTTCTCTGCAGCATCTACTACACCATCGTGGTTTGAATCACCATATTTCGTGCTCTCCGTGAAGAAGTGATAAGTAACATAAGACAGTAAGAAAACAGCAGACAACGCAACTGCTATCAGATTTGTAATCTTATGTGCTTTGATGTGCCCTCTTCTGATGAAATATAAACTTCCAAGCAGTAATATAGCTGTGGCAGAGTTTAATATCGCATGAAATAAGGGAAGGATGTTTACATTAAATCCCGCTTCCATATGCGGACGCGGTAAGTAAAAAAGTATCGCTACCAGCACTGGTATTGCTACCGAAATAATACCAATAGGAAGATTGAGACTTTTATTCCTGATATCCATAGCAGTAATTAACTATTCCTCTGTTCCCGAAAATAGCCGTTTTAATAATCCCGGCCTGTGTTTATCTTTCTCTAAATGCAATATTGCAATATCATTCGCACATTGACGGATGGCATTAGAATCCAACCCATCATAATACCCGCGAATGTGATGATCTTTGTCAAGTAATACCAGCTTTTCCGTATGAATGAAATCATCCGGTCCGCCATCACCCTGTGTTACACTTACAAAAACTTCATAACGCGCCCAGTCATAAATTTCCTTTTTGCTGCCGGTCACTAACCACCAGTTATCAGGATTGATGTTATGCTGATTACCATATGCTCTGAGGCGTTCGGAAGAATCTCTCTCTGGATCTACTGTAAGAGAAATAAGCTGAAGTAATGTGTCGTTCTTTACATATGCCTGCTGGATTTTTTCCAGATTACTCATCAGCTTAGGGCAGATGCTGGGGCAGGAAGTAAAGAAGAAATTTACAAGGATTACTTTGTTGGGAAGATCTTTCAGCTGTACCTTCTGGCCCTGCTGATTAATGAAAGTAAAATCCTTTACAGTATGAAATACTGTATCGTATTGCGGCTTACCATTTTTCACTATCGTATCCACACTTTCCGGAATGTAGTAACGTGGTATTGGCACAACATTCCTTCCGTAATGATCTACTATCAGGTAACCAGTTAATGGCACCAGTATAGCCAGCATTGCTCCTATAAGTCCTCTGCGTGAAATGGCCGTTAATTTAAATTGTCATATAAAATTTACGCTTTACAACATCCACAGGTGTGGAAGTATGTAAAGCGTAACAGATTTAAATATCCTTAGTGATGTGCTTCCTCATTCACTACATGCACAGCAGGTGCAGGTGTGCCAGGAGAAAGGTCTTTGCGCATTTTCTTCCATGAATCACCATCAGCCAGGAAGGCAATGATAAACCAGATGAACAACAGCAAAGGAACCAATATTGTCATAATCAGGTTCCTGATTTCATTACGTAAGTGCATGAATTCAGCAACGATAAAGAACGCCTTCAGTAAGGTTAAACCAATAAAGACAGAGTTCAATAATAATTTAGGAGGAATGCCTGTTTCAAGGTGCAGAAACGCCAGCCCCACTTCAAAAATGGTGATCGCTAATAATATCCAGAACGTTTTCCAGATACCTTTAGTAGAAGCATCGTGACCATGCTGCTCGTGTGCGACTCCTGTATGTGTATGTTCCATTAGTGTTACTTTTAAAAAATCCAGATTACAATAGCTTTCTCTTTACCACTGATCACAGCAGGTAGAAACAGGTGAATACAAATACCCATACCAGATCTACAAAGTGCCAGTACAGCCCTACTTTCTCTACCATTTCATAATGGCCTCTGTCTTCATAAGTACCTTTCAGTACGTTAGCAAGAATAATAATATTCAGGATAACACCAGAGGTTACGTGCAGACCGTGGAAACCGGTAATTGTAAAGAAGAAGTTAGTAAAGTTGGTTGAAGCAACAGTTCCATCTACGTTAGCGAATGGATTTCTACCCCACCATGCGCCTAATTCATGTAAGTGCATCCACTCCCATGCCTGGCAGCTTAAGAAGGCAGCACCACCAATGATAGTCCAGATCATCCATTTAACTACATCCTTTCTGTTTCTCTGATGACCGGCATGTACTGCCAATACCATTGTTACAGAACTCATGATCAGGATAAAGGTCATCAAACTCACAAATACCAGTGGCAAATGTGCTTCATGACTAACGAATGGAAAAGAATGGAACACCTCATTAGGGTCAGGCCAGGAAGTACTCATGAAGCGGATAGTACCGTATGAAATCAGTAATGCTCCAAAAGTAAAAGCATCTGACATCAGGAAGTACCACATCATCAACTTTCCGTAACTCAGGTTAAAAGGAGAATGCCCCCCGGACCACCATTTTTTCTGCGCTGTAACTGCTGTATCCATTGTTTGTTTTGTAATTATTTTTTAGAAAGTTTTATCTGGCAATACTCAGAAATATTAACAGGTAAATCCACAGTGCGTCCACAAAATGCCAGTATGTAGCGGCTACTTCTATGGGTACCGGACTATAAGTACGTATCCTTGTGCGAAATGCCCTGCCAAACATAATCAACAGTGCAACCACACCGCCTAATACGTGCAGCAAATGCACACTAACGATCACATAAATGAACGACACAGATGCTGGTCCGTTTAGTGGCAACCCCATTGCATTCATCTGCATAAAGCCTATCCACTGACATACCGCAAAAGCCACTCCCAATACTGCTGTTAATGTAATGAGCTGTTTATAACGCTGCATATGCCGGTTCTTAAACTGCTTTACCGCCATCTGAACTGTAAAACTACTGCTCAATATGATAGCAGTGGAGATCCAGAAGATAACCGGTAGCTGGAAAGTAAACCAGTTTGCCTGCGCCCGCTTTACAACATATGCACTCGTAAATCCTATGAACATCATGGTAATGCTACCCATAGCAATCCATAGGGAATATTTGTGTGGATGTATTTTGTTCCGTTGTACGCTCATCGCCTGCATCACTATGCTTAATTAATTTGAATAACTTTTAAACTTTGTCTGCCAATAATGCAAGCTGCATAACGGTCAGATAAATATAAGATCCGAACATCAGCTTACGTGCGGCAGGCACATCGCATTTCCTGTACAGGTTAACTGCCCTGTAAAAGAAAAACAACGTTACCAGGATCACAATTATAGCAGAAATATAACCTGTTATACCAAGCATGTAGGGGATTAACCCTGCAGGTATTAATAACAAAGTATATGCTACTGCCTGTAAAGCGATCAGCTTGTTCGGCTCTCCTGAAGCTGGCAACAGCTTGAATCCTGCCCTGGTATAATCCTTATGCCCTATCCAGGCAATAGCCCAGAAGTGAGGAAACTGCCAGAGGAACTGGATGGCAAATAAAGCCCATGCTCCTTCACCGAGTTCATTCGCACCTGCAGCCCAGCCAATTAATAAAGGCAAAGCGCCCGGAATAGCACCAACCAGTACGGCAAGTGAATTCCATTTCTTCCACGGAGTATATACAAAACCATATACTACCAGGGATAAAAGGCTCAACCCGGCACATAACCAGTTAAAACCCCAGGCCAGGATAGCCAGACCGGCAATACCAGTAACCACCGCAATAATAATACCCTCTGTTTCGGAAAGGCGGCCAGATGGTAATGGACGTACTGCTGTACGGGCCATCAGCTTATCTGTTTCCTTTTCAAGCAGCTGATTAATAGTATTGGCAGAACCGGATACCAGCAAACCACCAGCAAATAAAGTAAGAACTTTTATTAATGAAAACTCCACTCCAGGCACCAACAAATAACCCACCACACTCGAAAACACAATCATGAAGGTTAGATTAAACTTCATTAACTGAGAGTAATCTTTCACCTTGCTGGCTATTGCAAACGATGACGACAATTTTATGGAGTTTTCTCTTATCATTCTTTAGTACATATCCTTTTCTCAGAAATCCATTTCTATTCTAAGCAGGGAGGCATTAATTAATGCCCGCCTGCAGCTTCTTCGTCAGGAGATAATGGTACAGTCTGTGGTATGAAATCCTTACCATCTTTACTGTAGTCATATGGCCAACGGTATACTTCAGGAATCTCACCAGGCCAGTTACCGTGACCAGGATTGATTGGTGTAGTCCATTCCAGTGTAGTAGAATTCCAGGGATTGGTAGTAGTTAACTTTCTACCCTTGAAAATGCTATAGAAGAAATTGAATACAAACATCAGCTGTGCAGCGAATACAATGATCACCACAATACTGATGAAGTGGTTCAGATCACCAAACTGTTTGAAAGACTCCCAGTTAGAGTAATCATAATACCTTCTTGGCATACCAGCCATACCTTCGTAGTGCATTGGCCAGAAAATCAGGTAAGCTCCTATCAGAGTAATCCAGAAGTGAATGTATGACAAAGTATTATTCAGGAAACGTCCAAACATCTTAGGGAACCAGTGGTATACACCGGCAAATGTACCGAAGAAGGCAGACACACCCATTACTATATGGAAGTGCGCGATTACGAAGTAAGTATCGTGCAGGTGAATATCGATAGAAGAGTTACCTAACCAGATACCTGTTAAACCACCGGAAATGAATGTGCTCACAAAACCGATAGAGAACAACATACCAGGAGTGAAACGGATATTACCTTTCCAGATAGTAGTGATCCAGTTAAATACCTTGATAGCAGATGGTACCGCAATCAACAAGGTAAGTAATACGAAGAATGCACCGAGGAAAGGATTAAGACCTGTAACGAACATATGGTGCGCCCAAACCAGAAAGGCCAGGATAGCAATTGCAAACATAGAACCTACCATCGCCAGGTAACCAAAGATCGGCTTACGGGCATTTACTGCCAGGATCTCAGATACCATACCCATTGCAGGGAGGATGATGATGTACACCTCAGGGTGACCCAGGAACCAGAATAAGTGCTGGTAAAGGATTGCACTACCACCTTCGTTAGACAGTGCTTTACCTGCTACAAACAGTTCGCTCAGATAGAAGCTGGTGCCTGCATGACGATCAAACAGTAACAGGATAAAACCAGACAGCAATACAGGGAAAGAAAGTACACCTAATACCGCTGTAAAGAAGAAACTCCAGATAGTCAATGGCATCTTGGTCATGCTCATACCCTTGGTACGCATGTTCAGGATGGTGGAAATATAGTTCAGACCGCCCAGTAACTGAGACACAACAAACAGTGCCATACTGGTCAGCCACAAGTCCATACCTATTTTAGAACCGATAGAAGCATCTCCCAATGCGCTCAATGGAGGATAAGCCGTCCAGCCACCAGATGCTGGTCCTGTTTGTACGAACAGGGAAGTCATCATCACACAGCTAGCCATGAAGAAGAACCAGTAGCTCAGCATATTCATGAAAGGAGAAGCCATATCACGTGCACCTACCTGCAAAGGAATCAGCAGATTGGAGAATGTACCGCTCAACCCGGCTGTTAATACAAAGAACACCAATATGGTACCATGCATTGTTACCAGTGCATAGTAAGCCTCAGGTGAAATATGTCCACCCTTTGCCCAATGGCCAAGGATGCTTTCCAGCCAGGGGAAAGAAGTATCCGGGAAACCCAGTTGCAAACGAAACAGTACAGAGAAGAAAGCACCCACGATAGCCCAGAGAATACCGGTTATCAGAAATTGCTTGGCAATGGTTTTATGATCCATGCTGAAAACGTACTTCGAAATGAAGCCGCCTTCATGATGGTGCTCATGGTCGTCATGGCCATGACCGTGCGCTGCTGCGCCATGCATTACCTCCTGTTGACTGTGCAATGTTGCTTCGTTACTCATAATCGGTTCTGTTTATATAAAACTGACTTCGGGGAGTACCTTATCAGTTTGTCTTTAATTTTTTTAATGTCCTGCGTCTAAAGTTCCAACTGCCATTTACAAATTTAATGCTTCACAACATTAACTGCCACGGCTTTTTGAGTGCTGTCCGCAGCTGGTGCTGCTGGTGGCGTTGCACTTTCGTGAGCAAGACCAAATTGTGTTTTCTGTTTAGCAGCCCACGCATCAAACTCTGCCTGTGTTTCCACTATGATATTTGCTTTCATAGAATAGTGACCGGAACCACACATCTGATCGCAAGAGATTTCATAGACGAAATCAGGATTATCTTCCCTTTTCTTCATTTCTGCAGAAGTATACTTAGGTGTGAACCATAAAGTAGTAGGGATCCCTGGAACAGCATCCATCTTCATACGGAAGTGAGATAAACCAACATCATGGATAACATCACGGGAACCGATGATCAGCTTCACTGGTTTGTTTACTACCAGGTGCATTTCATTCACCATATAGTCATCCTTATTCAGTTGATCATCCCAATCCTGACCTACAGGATTAGTAGCTTCATTGATATTTTTGAAGAATTTACGTCCCAGCTGGCCATCTTTACCTGGGTAACGGATCAGCCAGTTAAATTGTTTACCTGTAATTTCCACAATCATAGCATCCTTTGGAGCTTCTGATGTAATGCGGAACCAGTGTCTTAAACCGATAGCAACCAGGATTGTAAGTGCAATAGCAGGTATTACAGTCCAGATCAACTCCAGTTTGTTGTTGTGTGGGAAGTAGAAAGCCTTCTGCCCTTCTTTTTCCTGGTATTTGAATGCGAACCAAAACAAAAGGATCTGTGTAATAACGAACACGATACCAGTTATTATCAGGGTCCACATGATCATGTTATCAATCCCTTCACCCTGCTCTGATGCTGCTCCTGAACCCATTTTACCTCTCAGTAATTCGTTACAGTAGTATACACCTATCAAGCCCAGCACAAGGAAAGAGATCATCAGAAAACCATTTACACGGTTAGACTGCTGACGCGCCTTCTTTTCTCCCTTCAATATGGACACATATTCGCTCGCCTTCGCAATCTGGAAGATGACTATGAATATGAGCACAACAACTAAGACTGCTAAATATCCTGACATTGCTATTTGAAATAATTAAGTTATCTAATGCTTTTCTTTTCTACTTGTATCACTCCCGGTTGTTTACACCGGGATATCCGTTCCTCGCTTATGATCAGGTATGGTGTACAATACTTTCTTTCAGATAAGGGTGATTCTTTGGTACTAACGCCGCTTTGGTAAGGTTGTTAGATACCAGGAATATGATCAGTCCCACAAAACCAAGTCCGATTCCAAATTCAAACCAAGGGAATACCAGGTGATGGTAAGTACCAGGTCCAACCATCTGCCAGAAATCCAGCCAGTGACCGAAGATAATTACAACAGCAATAAATACCATTGCAGAGTAGTTACGTTTGGTATCACGCTTCATCAGGAATAATAACGGTGTAATAAAGTTGATCAGAAGGTTCAGGAAGAAGATTGGTCTCCATTCACCCCATACACGTGGTTTGAAATAAACAATTTCCTCTGGCATATTTGCATACCATATCAGCATATATTGAGAGAACCACAGGTATGTCCAGAAAATGCTAAATGCAAAACAGAACTTACCGAGATCATGCAGATGCTCTTCGTTTACCATTGGCAGATAACCGTTACGTTTCAGGTAGATCACAAATAATGCAATCAGTGCTGCACCAGAAACCCAGGTACTTGCAAAAGTGTACCAGCTGTACATGGTAGAATACCAATGTGCATCGATACTCATCAGCCACATCCAGGGAGTAGTTGAACCAACGCTCAATACGAATACTACGAGGAAACCACCAGTCCATACGGTGTTTCTCCATACAATCTTTTTGCCGGTTGCTGCAGACAGATCCCAGCTATCTTCTTCGATAGACATCTTGCGAAGTTTCCAGGTGAAGAAACTCCAAAGACCTATTGTTATAATAGTAGCAGTAGTAAAGAATCCTTTACTCAGGAAAGGAGCTTTCCAGTTAAGAATGGGATCATGTTTAACATGCTCCGCATCCAGCCAATGATAAATATCTGTTTTTCCGGTAAATACCAGGATCATCAGGAGGATGAACAGGATACCACCCAATACAGGAACAGCCATTGAAATTGCTTCCGGTACGCGGCGGAAACCGATCTGCCATCCACCATGCGCCAGGGTTGTGGCAGCAATAAAGAATGTGCTCGCTAATACGATCAGCGTAAAGAATGTGCTGTTCTGCAGGAGACCAGCCCAGAAACGTGTAGAGCCTTGCTCTCCCTGAAATGCGAATAATCCGATCAACAAAGTCAGCAAGCCAATCCCCATTAACACGAAGCTGGTCGTTTTTAGTCTTGCCGGTACAACAAATTGGTCCTTCATTACTGTATATTAAAATACTTGATTGAATGCTATTTTACTCATTATTTAGCCTGTGCGCTATCTTTCGCAACAGCAACAGGTGCTTCTACAGCCACTTTAGTTGAATCACTGCCTGCAGCAGGAGCGGAGGCATTAGCACCACCATTCTGTACACTGCGGATATAAGCAGCAATCTTCCAGCGTTGTTCCCTGTCCAGCTGACTGGCGTAACTACCCATAACGTTAATACCATAGGTCATTACATGGAACAGTCTGCCTTCAGTATAGCTGGCTTTAGGGCCACTTGCAAGGTTAGCAGGTGCTGCTACGTAAGGGCCAGTACCATCTTTGTACAACGGACCATTACCATCCAGCTTTGAACCGTGACAAACGGCGCAATAAATATTGAATAAACGTTTCCCTTCCTCCAGGTCCACTTTTGTAAGAGTGAGCGGGTTTTTAACTGCATTAGCCAGGGCGGTATCTGCCGCTTTCAGATGGTAAGGCAGCAACTCTCCTCTCTTAACCGTGCCTTCTACTGGTTTCAGTGTAGACACGCGCTCGCTATAGAACTCGTATGCACGGGATTCAAACATATCCGGCATGTAATGTCTGCCGGGATTTCTGTTATTCTCTCCCCTGTTGCATGCCGATACCAAAGCTCCACTTACCAAAGCAGCTGCGATCAATATGTTGGAAGTCCTTTTCATCTGTATATTATAATTCAAGCTTATGTTCTATGTGCACCTCCTGTATAACAGGAAGCTTTTAAAATCTATGATTATGCGTTTACAGGCTCAGGCTGCTTGTTGTCGAACAGGCGGTCTTCGCGGTCGAAACGACCATACCACCATCCTGCTTCTACACGCTGTTCATTTACCTCCAGACCACCAATGCTAGTGAGGAACTTTTTCAGTTCAGCTGCATTTGTTTTGGCAGTTACTTCAATCGCCATTACAAACAGATCATCTGTCTGACGTGCGTGAAAAATGTGCTTTTTCACACCTGGAGCCAGTTGACACAGGTAACAGAAAGTCAGTACCATCCCAACAGCTGCAAACAATACAGTCAGCTCAAATGTGATAGGTATGAATGCCGGTAATGGAAAATGTGGTTTACCACCAATATTCATAGGCCAGTCTGATGTAAAGATCCAGCTCATGCAGGACAATGCTGTTGTTGTACCTGTAATACCATATACAAAGCCGGCGGTGTGCAGGCTTGTTTCCCGCAAACCCATTGCCTGATCAAGACCATGCACCGGAAATGGTGTATATACATCATGAATTTTGTAGCCCGCAGTCCGTACTTTTTTCACAGCCGGAAACAATACCGCCTCATCATCAAAACTTGCTACAACAAAATTTTTAACCGCCATATGTTTAAAAAATTCTTATTCTAAAAAACAAATTCCTGATTCCTCTATATAAATAATGCTTCCGCCTTATTATGAGTGATGTACCGGAGCTACATGCGGATCATGGTGATGATCGTCATCATGATGTAATCCCGCTTCAAACACCTCTGCAGACTGCTGCTCAAACTTCTCCATATCCTTTTTGTAGTTCTGACCGGAAGTTTTCAGTACAAACTTGATTTCCGCTACTGCAATAACAGGGAAGTATTTTGCAAACAGGAAGAAGCAGGTAAAGAATAATCCGAAAGTACCCATGTAGAAACCTACTTCTGGCCAGGATGGACGATAATAACCCCAGCTTGATGGCAGATAGTCACGGTACAATGAAGTACAGATGATTACAAAACGCTCAAACCACATACCGATATTCACAATGATAGACATTACGAAAGTTACCAGTACATTCCTTCTCATTTTGCGGAACCAGAATACCTGCGGAGTGATTACGTTACAGGTCATCATGATCCAGTAAGACCAACCCAGCGGACCGGCAGCACGGTATTTATAGAAAGTATCAAATTCGTAAGGAACAGCAGCGTACCATGCCATGAATAACTCAGTCAGGTAAGCGCAACCTACTACAGAACCAGTGAGTACAATTACCTTGTTCATTGCCTCCATGTGGCCCAGGGTAATGTATTCTTCAAGATGTAATACTTTACGTACAATGATCAGCAGTGTTTGTACCATCGCAAAACCGGAGAAGATCGCACCCGCTACGAAGTAGGGAGGGAAGATCGTTGTATGCCATCCGGGAATTACAGAGGTAGCAAAGTCAAAAGATACAATTGTATGTACAGAGAGTACCAGTGGAGTAGATAAACCTGCCAGTACTAATGACAGTGCTTCATGACGTTGCCAGTGCTTTGCAGAACCAGTCCAGCCGAAAGAAGCTACACCATATAATAACTTGCGCAGTTTGGTTTTAGCTCTGTCACGCACAGTGGCGAAGTCAGGAATTAAACCGGAATACCAGAACAGCAGAGATACTGTGAAGTAAGTAGAGATCGCAAACACGTCCCAGAGCAGGGGCGAGTTAAAGTTTACCCATAAAGGACCGCGGGTATTCGGATAAGGCAATACAAAGAACGCCATCCATACACGACCCATGTGGAAGATTGGAAACTGTCCGGCACACATAACCGCAAAAATGGTCATGGCTTCTGCCGCACGGTTAACCCCGGTACGCCATCCCTGACGGAACAGCAGGAGGATCGCAGAGATCAATGTACCAGCGTGACCGATACCTACCCACCATACGAAGTTGGTAATATCCCAACCCCAACCTATTGTTTTATTCAAATTCCACACACCTGTACCATAGTACACCTCCCAGGTAACGGAAAAAGCTCCGAACCCAAGCAGTAATAAGGAAATAAAAAAGCCTATGTACCACAATTTGCCTGGCTTCCCTTCAATGGGGCTGATGATGTCCTCTGTTACCTGGTGGTAATTCTTCACCCCATCAACTAATGGTTCTCTTAGTGTGGATTCGTACTTTAAATGCATAGTTGATTAAGCTTTTACCCCTAACCTGCACTTATTGTGCAGAATAAGGAGCTTTAATTGTTCTAGACTAAAACTTTATCTCTCTGTTAATCTTTCGTTTTCTTACAGTTAAACACTCTGCCTTATGCGTCGTGCTTTGCTGCTTCTTCATGATGACCTTCTGCCTTTGGCGCTGCATCTTTGTTTCTGATCTTAGCCAGGTAGTTGATAGAAGGTAACACATGCAGTTGCTCCAGTACGTAGTACATCCTGTCAGTCTGTTCTTCGTTACGTATTTTGGAGATGCGGCTTTCTTTATCGTTCACGTTACCGAATACGATAGCATCTGCAGAACAAGCCGTTTGACAGGCAGTTTTTGCTTCACCATCTTTCAGCGGACGACCAGCTTTCTTTGCAGTCAGCTTAGCATCCTGTAAACGCTGTACGCAGAAAGAACATTTTTCCATTACACCGCGGCTACGTACTACCACATCAGGGTTCAGTACCATACGGGTAAGGCTGTCGTTCATACCTGCTACATCATACAGATTGTTTTCAAAGCTGTCAGCACCATTCCAGTCTCTCCAGTTAAAGCGACGTACTTTGAAAGGACAGTTGTTGGCGCAATAACGTGTACCAATACAACGGTTATAAGCCATCTGGTTAATACCTTCAGAACTGTGGTTGGTAGCAGCTACCGGACAAACGTTCTCACATGGAGCGTTATCACAATGCTGACACAGCATAGGTTGGAATACTACTTCCGGATTGTTCTCGTCACCGCTGAAATAACGGTCGATACGGATCCAGTGCATTTCGTGTGCCTTGATTACCTGCTCTTTACCTACTACAGATACGTTATTTTCAGCCTGGCAGGCAATGGTACAAGCACCACAACCAAAACAGGTGTTCAGATCTATAGACATACCCCATTTGATACCAGGGTAGTGATGTACATCAGGATACAGCGTACCATCTTTGCGGAAATCAGCACCGTATTGTTTGAATTCCTCACGGTCTTCATTCACTTCCTTAGGGTTCTTGATGAACTCTTCCAGGGTGGTTTCTTTTACGATAGGACGACCTTCGTAGCTGTTATGTGTTTGTGTTACACCGATTTCATATGTATCGCCGGTAGCTTCAGGTACTGCATCAGTAGCAAAGTAATCGAAGGTCTGACCATTGAAACTTACCAGTGGATAAGCGTTTTTACCTACTCCACCAGCTGCTTTACCTGCATTCATGTTACGACCGTAACCAACTGCAATGGCGATTACTTCAGGATGAATACCAGGAAGAATCAGCAGCGGCAGGGAAATTTCCTTACCACCAGTTTTTATTTTCAGTACTTTCTTTTCTGCGTTGATCTCATAATCATCACCCAGCTCGGTGCCGAAAGAACTCTTAGCCAGTGTGTTTGAGATAACAGCGTAGTTGTCCCAGGTAGAACGGGTGATTGGATCAGGCATTTCCTGCAACCAAGGGTTGTTGGCTTCCTTACCGTTACCGATAGCTATCTTTTCGTACAGCACCAGTTCATACTTACCACCTTTCTTAGCACTATTAATTTTCGCAGCAGCTGCGTTTACATCACCGCTGAAAGTAGCACCGCCCAATGCTGCAGGGGTAGCAGGTTCTACCACGCCATCCTGTAACACTTTATCCCATGCTTCCTGACCACCCAATTTGGTGAGCCATTCTTCTTTCAGGAAATCTTCCCATGAAGTAGCATTACCACTCCATGCCAGTAAGGTGCTTTCAAATGCACGTGTTTTGAACAACGGTGCAATGGTAGGCTGTATAAAGCTGTAATATCCGGTCCGGCCTTCAGCATCTCCCCAGCTTTCCAGGAAGTGATGCGCAGGAGCCGCATATTTGCACAATTCAGAAGTTTCGTCTACACGGTCATTGAAAGTAACACTGAGCTTTGCTTTTTTGATACCTTCTGCAAAACTCTTTGCATCATAGTAATCATAAGCAGGATTCACACCATATAACATCACAGCACCAACGGCACCGGAGTTAAGGTCTTTCACCAGCTGCACCATATCACTATCAATACCCTGACGGTAGTTAGCAGTAGATGCCCAGTCAATAGTAGTACCATTAGCACCGGTCAGGTTGTTAATAGCATTTACAATGATCTGTACATTTACATCATTTGAGCCACTCACTACCAGTGCTTTGCCCTGGTTAGCTTTTAAAGCCTCGGCAGCTTTTTTGATACCTTCTGCCAAACGCTTGTCTGCAATAGCAGGTGCACTTACAGCACCACCCAGTGCATTAAGCAGAGCCAGTGCAACAGCACCGGTTTCAGAAGGTTTGTGTGTATATCTTTCATCCGCATTGGCACCCGTTAAGCTCATCATGCTCTCGAAGTGGAAATGTTTGCTCATTTCCGGCTTCTTCTCATCGATCTTACGGTTAGTACCATATTGTTTGGAATATTCTGTTGGGTTGATCCAGGTTCCCAGGAAGTCTGCACCAAGACTTACAATCACTTTTGCATTTTCAAAGTGGTAAGCTGGTAAAGTTCTTTTTCCGTAAGATGCTTCGTTAGCCAGTAACAGACCGGAATAAGATACCGCATCATAAGTTACGTGGCGGAAGCCTGGGTATTTGGCCTGGAAGCCGGCAATCACTTTCTTGGTAGAAGGACTGATAATAGTAGAAGTCAGTAATACAATGGGAGCACCACCTAAACCGGCCAGTGCAGAACCAACCTGTTTGTCAAGTTCAGCCCAGGTTGTTTCTGTTCCCTTAATAGTAGGGTAACGTAAACGCGCAGCATCATACAAACCTAATACAGCTGCCTGTACTCTTGCAGATGAAGCACCACCTGTTACGGAAGACAGATCATTACCATCTAATTTGATGGGACGTCCTTCACGGGTCTTAACAACCAATGGAACGTATTCTCCGTCTACAGCATATGTGGAAGCGTAATAGTTTGGTACACCGGGAGTAATTTCTTCCGGCTTATTTACATAAGGTATAGCTTTTCTAACAGGCGTTTCACAACTGGCGGCAATAGTAGCTGCCGCTGTAGTGAACCCCAGGTATTTAAGGAAATCCCGGCGAGGGGTAGTAGCATTCAGCAGGCCTTCACTCTCCTCAAAAGGTAGATCCTCTCTAAATTCGTTATTCACAGTCTCCTGATGTTCCTTGGTATTGTGCAACTCCTCCAAGCCTTTCCAATACTTTTTTTGCTCCATGTTATTTATACTAACGAGTTACGGATTATAATTTGTACAATGAAGTATGATGCAAGTAGCTTCCTTCCATCTTATCCCTCATCTATATATTAATAGTGACATTTCTGACATTCAGTACCACCAACCATTTCAACAGTAACACTGTCTATTTCATGGTTCTTCACCTGTTCGTGGAACTTCTCAAAAATGCTGTAGTATTTATTGTCTGCAAACTGCACTTTAGTAGTACGGTGACAGTTAACGCACCATCCCATTGACAGCTCAGCAAACTGATGTACTTCGTCCATTTCTGTAATGGCGCCGTGACAAGTCTGACATTGCTGTTTACCAGCTACTACGTGTTGAGAGTGATTGAAGTAAACGTGGTCCGGCAGGTTGTGAATCCTTGTCCACTCAATAGGTTTACCAGGTTTGGTATATTCCTTGGCTGTTACATCCCATCCTACATGATCGTATAATTTCTGGATCTCAGCAGTACCGTTCACCTTCTTACCCTCTGCAGTGTACAATGTAGGACCACTGTATTCATTGATCACTTTGTGACAGTTCATACAGATATTCTCAGAAGGAATCATCGCATGCTTACTCTTCTCAGCACCAGCGTGGCAATACAGACAGTTGATCTGGTTGATACCTGCGTGAACTTTGTGAGAATAGAAGATTGGTTGCTCTGGCATATAGTCCTTCTGACGTCCCAGACCGATCGCTCCATTTATAGTGAAGTAACCGCCAACGATGAACAACAATAATATTGCCAGTGCGATGTAAGCCTTGTTCTTGTAGAAAGGAACAGGTTCAGGAGTAGCGATACCTTCTTTATCAGCAGCAAGCTTGTTCAGGTTACTGTTGATCTGCATCAGAATCAGCGCTACAACGGCCAGGATCAGGGTAATGATACCAAACAGTAAACCGTTGCCACCTTCTTCTTCAGCAGTACCAGTAGTTGCTCCACCAGCTGCAGGAGTTGCAGGACCAGCAGCAACTGCTGTAGCTTCTTTACCGATGTAAGCCAATATATCATCAATATCCCCGTCAGAAAGAGCAGGGAACTGAGTCATTGGGGTCTTATTATACTCATTGAACAACGCATTTGCATACGCGTCACCAGAGGCTAATACCGAAGCAGAATTATGGATCCATTGGTGTAATAATTTCTTATCAACCCAACGTTCTTCCACACCTGCAAGAGCGGGACCAGTAAGTTTCTTATGTACATTATGGCAGGATGCGCAATTCTGCTGAAATAATGTTTTGCCTTTTGAAGGATCTGCTGCGGCCCTCGCGGAGAAGGATGCAATCATACCCACGCATAGGACAAGAACACTCACAAAATGCTTACGCATACGAATGGAAACACGACGATACACAGCCTATTTAGTTTAGATTTGACCTTAAGTTTCTTAAAAGTGCTCACAAAAATAAGACACAATGTTGACAATTTATCAACAATTATAAAAATTTCTTACTTGCTTCCCTCAATCCTTTTACCTATATAGAATGCGGGGAAACACATAACCATCAATATATTCTGTATGAAAAAAAACATGATAAATGTCATGTAAACACATCCATTCAGTAATGAGTTTTTGTTATTAATACATATATGATGTGTTTTTAATAAAAATCAGCTGCTTCTGAAGTCTTCCATATTGTCTAAATAACCTGTAGCTACCCGTAATGTTCAGAATGCTGTCGCTGTGGTGGGATATTAACAGAAATTTCACCTTTTAGGATAAAACATAACACAATATTTATCTCTCCTATATCATCTATGGTCTAATTTTGTCCATAGTGGTCAAAATCTAGACCGTTATGGTTAATTTCGCCTCTTGTCAATAATAAACACTTTGAAAAATATAGCCATTTTCGCTTCGGGTACAGGGAGTAATGCACAAAAAATCATCGACCATTTCAGAAACTCAGACAAAGCGCGGGTTACATTAATCGTTTGTAATAAACCCGGAGCTGGTGTATTACAGATTGCTGAACGCGAAGCGATCCCTTCTATATTAATAGAAAAAGAACTGTTCTTCCATAGTGACCATTATATAAAGTTATTGCAAGAGGCGGCTATTGATATGGTCGTGCTGGCTGGATTCCTCTGGAAAATACCGGCCAACCTTGTACATGCATTTCCTGATCATATTGTGAATATCCATCCAGCTTTACTTCCTAAATACGGAGGCAAAGGTATGTACGGTCACTTCGTTCATGAAGCTGTGATTAGTGCCGGGGATAAAGAGAGTGGTATTACTATTCATTATGTGAATGAAAAATATGATGATGGCGCACCTATTCTACAGGAGCGTTGTATCATCACTCCGGAAGATACTCCGGAAAGCCTTGCAGCTAAAGTCCTTATGCTGGAACACCAGTGGTACCCGGTAATTGTGGAACGATTATTGACCTGAAAAGGGACAAGTTTTTAGCTACAATAATGAGTTATAAGCTCTTAAAACAATTTCCTCACAAGCAAAATCCTTACAGTTAAATTGCAGACAATTGTATGAAAAAGCCACTGCTTGTTACATCTCTTCTGGTTATTAGCGGACTGGCAACTTTTGCCCAGGATAAAACATCTTTCCGCCCGTCCACTTTCATCAAGGTAAATCCAACCACCCTTATTAATGAACTGGACATTTACGTTCAACAGGAACTTACCCAGAAACTGAGCCTGGAGCTGGGAATAAGTGGTATCTATACTGATTATCCCGATTACGTTTTTGCAAAGAAAATAGACATTGGTCAGAAAAAACCGGATATCAGTACAGAACAGTTTGTAGATGCACGGGGCCTTGGCCTACGCGCTGGCCTTCGCTGGTACCTGTTTCCTCCAAAAGATGGATTATTCCACGCTGTAGGAACCTACTTTCAACCAATGCTCTTCTACAAAAAAGTATTTTATCCAAATGAAGAAGTGACTCTTAACAATACTAAATACAATGAATCTGGAGATAAGAGTGTTTACGGACTGCAATTACTGTTGGGGAGACAGATTCAGAAAGACAAATTAGTACTCGATCCATTTATTGGTATTGGAATACGGACCAAAGTTTACCGTTATCAGAACTTTGGTATGAATAACGGAACTGTGCAGGCTAATGACGGAAAGCTGGTAAGTATTCTGCCCACTTTACAGCTGGGAATCAAAATTGGCTTTAAAATGTAGTGCCGCGCCATAAGACGCAGCACTGTTTACCCTAATCTATGTATGCGTCAAAATGGTACTATTGCTTTCACACTAAAGTTCCTTCCGATATTATAAATACCGGAACGCCCGTTCGGCGATGCCGCATAATATTCAAAGTATTTTAACCTGTTCATATTCGCCTGGTAGGCTGTGTTAAACACATTATCCAGCTGCAGGAATAACTCACAAATAGTTTTACCTTCTTTACCGGTAAGCGTTGTACCGGCTCCCAGATTGAATAAAGTATACCCCGGTGTAAAGGTTTCAGTATGATCCACTCCGTAAAAATGCGATTGATCAGCAAGTGCATCCACTTCCGCTCTTCCATATATCTTTGAGAAGATCCCATAACTTCCATTCAACACAGCCCGCAATTCCGAACGTATATGCAATGGTGGAATGAATGGCAGATAACGGGCTTCATCCCCATTCTTTTTTATCAATGCATCATTTTTATTAAGCCCTTCAGTATAAGCCACACTATTATTCAGCGTTAACCATTTAATACTACGCGGATGCAGATTAATACTTACTTCCGCTCCATACAACTGTGCTTTTGATTGCTGATATTTATAAGTGGCATTCCCTGGAACAATTACCACTGGCTGTCCATTATTATCATACAACAACGATTGGTAAATGTAATTTTCTATCTGGTTATTGAACAGTTCTACACTGATATCCAGGTCTTTCAGATAAGCAAGGAAACCAATATCTTCCTGCAAACTAAACTCCGGCTTAAAGTTGCGGTTACCCAGATAAACAATATGCGCTCCCGGATCAAGACCATTAGAACCGATCTCAGTTATATTAGGTGCACGGTATCCTCTGGCAACATTTGCCTTCAGCAATACCCGCTCACTAATATTATAAGTCACACCTGCACTCCCTGATATCCCGCTGTATTGATGAGTAAATGAAGGGAACTGTAAGTGTGCTCCCGCTGTATCAGGTAGCAAAACCTTCTTCTCAAAACCATTGGACGCATTAGGCCCTACATAAAAATCATCCCAGTGGATATGCCGGTTGTCATATCTCAATCCCCCGGAAATATCCACTTTACCGAAAGATTTCTTTGCAAAGAAAAAGCCGCCTATATCAAACAGGTTATAGTCTGGGATGGGGAAATCTGTAGCATTTTTACTTTTATTTACCTGGTACATACCATTCACTCCAATGGTCGTTTCAATTCCCTGCCATACAGGAAAGTTATAACGAACATCATAATTAATGGTATTCAATACTACATCCAGTCCGGGCTGCGCAGGAACGGTAGGATGATTATATTCCTGCCTGATGCTCTGCTGAAAACCTAAGGTGGTATTTATTTCTCCTTCGCCCATCTTGAACCGGCTGTGGTTGTATACCCTGTAATGTTGTATATGCTGATGTAAAGGATTGATGGTGTATGAGTTTAATAAATTATCTGGTACAATGGGGCGATTCTTCAGATCATCTTCTGCCGCTTCATATATTTGTCGTGTAAACTTGCGGGTTAAAGAATCCCTGCTGCCATCTGGTATTTCCTGTTCATTATCATACATGGTAGCGCCCCATTGTGTATAGCCCCATGACTTATCCACACGTGCCATAGCGGAAAGGTTATATTCCCTGAAAGCAGTACCATATACCAGTCCGTCTACCTTATTACGATAATTATGCGCCATTTTCCCGGAAGCCCTGAATGCATATTTCCAGTCATTCTTCCGGTAGGATAATCCGATGGAAGAAGCCGCCATACCATTATTAGTATGATAATCTACCAGGAAACTTCCTTTTATTTTCCCTTCCTCACCTACAGGAATATCAGGGATCATATTAATTACTCCCGCCAATGCATCTGATCCATAAGTAAGGCTGGCGGGCCCTTTCACCACTTCTGCCCGGCCGATACCATATTGATCCACTTCAATGCCATGTTCATCTCCCCATTGCTGACCTTCCTGTCTTACCCCGTCATACAGCGTCAATACCCGGTTATAGCCCAGTCCCCGTATAAACGGTTTCGAAATATTTGGCCCCGTAGTCACGGCGCTAACACCTGGAATACCTTTTATGATCGCATCTATAATATTGTTATTCACATTCATGTTCATCTCCCTTTTCCCGATAGTTGCAATGGGGATAGGATTTTTCCGCACCACAGTGGCACGGGATACGCCTGTAACGACTACCTCGTTCAGCCTGGACAGATCTTCTTTCAGGCTAAAGTTCAGTGTCAGCGTTTGTCCGGGAGCAATAGTTGCCTTCACATGCTCCGTCTGGTAGCCCAACATGAACACCGTCAGCTCATATGTACCAGCAGAGACATCCTTAATAATAAATTCTCCGGATGCATTGGAAGTGGCTTCATTAGTACGCTTAACAATAAAGACGTTGGCAAATTCAACCGGCTGTCCGGCAGCAGTGATTTTTCCGCGGATTACACCCTGTTGACCAAACACCTTTCCTGAAAAGAAGAATAGAAAGCCGATTATACAGAAGCCCGGTATCGACCTCCGGACTAGAGTAGAAGTATCGTTCATTTAAATATCTTTTTTGCGAATGTATTTTCATTATTTCATTAATCAATAATTATTTTTTAGTCAAGCCTAAATATAATGTTACTTTTCTACTACTGGAAAGTGAATACAGGCTAATAATTATCTTTTGTAGAAACAATGTTGAGTTGATGAAGAACTCCCCATAATTGTGGAGTTCCCTACAAATATACACATTTATGCAACATTGATGCATAAATATAATTAGCTAATTGTGTACTACCTTTGTAAAGAATTAATGATTGGCGATATGTCTAAAAAGATCGTTTTCTATATAGTTTTCTTTGTGTTATTGGGTATAGCCTTCCTTGGCTACTCGGGATATGTTATTAAATCAGAACAGGGTACTTTTTTCGGCAAAGAAAAATTGCCTGTGCTGGGAACCAACGGGCACTTCATTGGCGGATTCTCTTTCATAAACCAGGAAGGACGTACAATTACCAATAATGATGTAAAAGGGAAAATTTATGTGGCAGAATATTTTTTCACCACGTGTACAGGTATTTGTCCTAAAATGAATGCCAACATGCAGAAAGTATATGCCATTTACAAAAATGTGCCAGATTTCCGCATCTTATCACATACTGTAGATCCTGAAAATGACAGTGTACCTGTATTGAAGAAATATGCTGCTTTACATGGAGCCGATCCGAAAAACTGGTGGTTCCTGACAGGTACGAAGAAAGAATTATACAGCCTTGCTCGGCAGGGATACCTGGTAGATGATGGTACCTATAGTGGTGATGAAGATTTTGTACATACCCAATGGTTTGCACTAGTGGATGGAGAAGGACGTGTAAGAGGATTGTATGAAGGCACCAAGCAACCTGATATCGATAAACTAATTTCCGATATTGATCGCCTGCTTAAAGAATAGTAAAATAATAATATCAGCATATAAGCATCATGGGCAACAAAACTAAAGCAAGTATTACAGATATGCTCAGAGCCAGTAATCTCAGCATAACCGATACGCGTGTGAAAATACTGGAACTGTTCATGGACAGCAATGGCGCACTGGAACATAGCAGTTTTGAGAAATTGGCCGGTCATAGTTTTGACAGGGTAACCGTTTATCGCACATTACAAACTTTCCTGGATAAGGGAATCATTCATAGCATTCCTACTACAGACACTTCTATACGTTACGCACTCTGCAAATCAGATTGTTCAGAACATGATCATCACGATCATCACATTCATTTCAAATGTGAGGAGTGTGGCAATACGATCTGCCTTGATGATACCAATATTCCGGAAATACATCTGCCAAAAGGATATGCAGCACACAATATAGATGTTGTGGTAAGCGGGGTCTGTAAACAGTGTAAATAATGTTATTCTTTAAAAAGCAAAAGCTCCGTACGGAGCTTTTGCTTTTTAAAGAATATTTTCGCGTTTATAACTACGTTAAAGAAAATGTTTCCTTTAAAGTAGTTGACCTCAGCTAAAAAAAATAAACCGAAGTACCTTTTTTAGCTGGCATCACAATTAAATATGTTAGCTGATCTTATCAATTTCCTGCTGAACAAAAGTAGCCAGTTCTTTTACGTATGCCGGTGAGAAGTCAAATCTGATACCAGCGGCCGCATACAACTCTGGCAAAGTACGTGTACTTCCCAGACTCAATGCTTTCACATAATTATCGAGGGCCTGTTGTTTATTCTCTTTATACTGCTTCCACATAGCAATAGCACCTAATTGTGCAATCCCGTATTCTATATAATAGAATGGAACTTCAAACAGGTGTAACTGCCGTTGCCAACTGATAGCACGATAGTTTTCCCATCCGGTCCAATCCACTACAGAAGTAGAGAAATCATTCAGGATGTTTACCCAGTTAGTAGTGCGTTCTTCTACCGTATGTTGCGGATGCTCATATACCCAATGCTGGAATTTATCTATGGTTGCAATCCATGGGAATATAGAGATGGAACGTTCCAGTTGTTGCAATTTGGCCCTGCGCAATTCTTCTGCATCCTTGAAATAAATGTCCCAGTGGTCCATTGTGAACAGCTCCATACTCATACTGGCCACTTCTGCTATTTCCATCGGGTATTCCTTAAATGCACTCAGTGGCAGGTGATGACTTAAAAAAGAATGTACCGCATGACCACCTTCGTGTACCATGGTTGTAAGGTCTTTCATTTGCCCCGCAGCATTCATGAAAATGAATGGAACACCTGTTTCAGCCAGCGGACAATTGTAACCACCGGGCGCTTTCCCTTTCCGGCTATCCAGATCCAGGCGACCCATTTGCTGCATTACACGCAGGCAGTTCCCAAAGAAGGGACCTAGTTTGTCAAAGGTTTCAATAGCCTTATTTACCAGCTCTTCGCCTGTATGGAAGGGTTCCAGTGGTTTTACACCAGCAGGTTCTGCTTCTGTATCCCAGGGCTTCAGCACTTCCAGTCCCAGTTTCTGGCGTTGCTTTTCCTGTAATGTTTTTACCAGTGGGATAATATGTTCTTTGATGGCGGCATGAAACTGAAAACAATCCTCTTTGGTGTAATCAAAGCGTTTCAGTTCTTCAAACTTATAATCGCGATAATTTGCAAATCCTGCATTTTTTGCGACCTGATCTCTTTTTTCAACCAGTTTAGTATAAAGATTGTCTAAAGTAGTTTTATCCTCCAAACGGCGGGCAGCATTTTTACCAAACACCTCTTCCCTTAATGCGCGATCGCTGCTTTCAAGGAATTTTGCAGCCTGCTGCAAAGTGTATTCCTGCCCGTTTACACTGATAGTCATTTTACCTGCAATGGCACCATATTGCTGAGACATCACACTCAATTCCGCTTGCAGGGGAACATTCTCTTCCCGGAATAATTTCACCTGGTTCCGGACACTACGCAGGTAGGTATTATATAATTCCTGGTCTAAATCCCTTAACCATTCAGAGGCCAGCAGTTTCTTATTCAGGGCATCTGAATAAGGTCTCAGTTTCGGCTCTATCTCCATACAAAAGTAGGTGAAGGCTTCTTCCAGTACTTTATCCGTGGTATCGCAGGTCATGCGGATCTGGCGCCAGCAGGCATCTTCACTTATTACAGCTTCAAGCTCACTGACATCTTTTAACCATTGTTCCAGCGCTGCTACATTGTCTACCGGTCTTTGCTGCAGTTCCTCAAAATAAGGCTGTAAGGCATCCCAGGTAGTGATTGTAAAATTCTCCGGCAATAAGGTCCGGGGCTGTTTCTCAATATTTGCGTCTAATGTCTTCATTATACTAAAATAAGAAATTATGAATCAATCAGGATGAATGAAAAGGGTCTGCCTCCACATTTTCTCCTATAATATGTTGTTAAAATTATGGGCACGTGACCCTTTACGGATAGATGCAGATAAATCCCAAGGTGGGTGAATAACTCCTATGGTCATTTCCTGATAAGCCCCTTAAAGGTTAGATAAAACTTAAACAATGCGGGTATTAAGCATATACAAAGCATATCTTTAGAAGTATGCTTCATTTATGCTTTATATATGCTTCACATATGCTTTATATATGCTTTATCTCTCTGTATATGAGCATGGCAGGGCCTTTCCAGCGATTTAAAAACACTGTTTTAAGGGTATTTTACAGCTATTTCGGACATGTTTAAATGCAAATGCCTGATGCACAACGCAAATCGCGTCAGGCATCAGGCATATACATTTAAATATCCTGCTACTATTCTTCTGTTTTCTTCTTCTTAACTACTTTCTTCTTTGGCTCTTCTTCAGCTACAGAAGCGTCTTCCTTTTTAGCTTTTGCTTTCTTAGGAGCTTTCTCTGCTGCGGCTTCACCTTCAGCTGCGGGAGCTTCTTCGTCCTTCGCGGCTTTTTTAGGTTTTGCTGCCTTCTTTGCTGCTTTTTCGCCAGTGGCTTCAGGTGCACCTACTTCAGCAACTTCCGCTACTGCTTCCAGCCCCTCTTCAGCTACTTCATCAAATCTCAGCAAATCATTTGCTTTAAGAACTACATACCACTTTACCATCTTCTTCATATCACTAACGTATACCCTCTCCTCATCGAAAGAAGGAAATACACTCTTGAAGTAAGTTTTGACAGCATTATTATCAGCTTTGGCATCTAGCGGGGCTGTTTTCGCTTCCTGATCCTGCATGGCTTTAAAAACCTCTGACAGATTCACATTCTCGCCTGTGGTAAATACTTCAATACTTTCCAACGGGGTAAAATTATGGACGCGTGAGCTCACAAACCGGGTGCTCTTGTCTTCCAGAGATCTTACGATAGCACCATCCTGTTTGCTGGCAATCAATTGAAACAAACCACCCAAACCGGTTACTGCAACTATTTCTCTATACTGCATGTTCAAATTTTTAGGAAGGCAAATATAAAAAATCGTTTTCATCCGACAAATTGATGATTTGCCCGAATTAGCTTATAATGAGGGATAAGGTCACTTATTCGATAATTAATTCAAAATGACCCAATTAAATAATTTATCATTTTTAATTGACACTGGCAACCAACATCTTTTGACAAAAGCAACTAGTTCATCCTTTTTGCCAACACCAATGGCAGTTTCCAGCGTTTTACCCGTCCTTCGAGGTTAAACATTTCTATAAAAACTATATATATACCAGTGGTTAGCGTCTTATTGGCTTCCCCTAATCCATCCCATATCATTTGTCCCTTCACTGCCAGTAAAATATTATGCTGCAAGTACCGTACCGGCCTTCCCGCAGCATCATAAATGGTAATATTAGCTACATAACCGGGTGAAGGTAGTTCATATCGAATTACAGTAACATCATCTGTTCCGTCATTGTCAGGAGAGAAAACTTCCGGAGTGATCGTGAGCTCCCCCGGTACTCCTGGTAACTGCAATCCCTGGGAGTTGGCAAAACCAGGAGTAGCAAAACCCGCCGTAGCTGCCGCTGAATGCCAGTTTTGCGGGTCCTGGGTGGGTAGCCCGGCATCCAGCCGTTCCAGTGATACTCCTTTAGTATGGTCTGCCAGTGCAAAATGCATCGAGTCAGTATAGTGAAACTCATCAACAACCTTTCCATCAGCCTTTGACAGCACAACCGTTCCTTCTTTATTAATAAGCGCCGGAAGGCTCATCTTATAAATATGTTCCGGCTGCTGACAATTATATTGTATACATAATGATCCCGGGTCTGTTGTAAAAGCAGCATAGCCACCTGGAAATAATAATATTTCCTGTTTACTAAGTATTGCGGGAGCATCTGTTTCACCGTTTGATTTTCTTTTAGTGAGGTATAGCTTATCCAAACTTACCGGCTGGGTTCCCCGATTATATAATTCAACAAATTCTGGTACTCCGCTGGCCGGATCATATAAAACTTCATTGATAACAAGATCATATATAGTATCCGCTTTATAATAAAGGAATGCCGTATCGAAAGATGTTATCATGTTTCCAGCCATGTCCCTGACACCTTTCACCTGAAGCCGGCAACTATCACCATTAGGGAAGGCACTATCCCAAAGCAGTTTTACACAATTGAGGGCACTGCTATCCTGCCAGATACGGGAAAGATGTCCACCAGTGCCCGTTATAAGGAAATGACCCTCCTGAGAAAGAGTATTGTTGTCCAGCGGCTCAGAGAAACAGATATTAAGCTCTCTATCGCCAATCAATTGTAATGACTGGAACCGGGGAGCAACGGTATCTTTAATCGTATCCCTTACCAGGGAAGCTATTTCTACATCATCAAGGAAATGCTTTTCAAAGAAAGAGGCTGTAGATTGCCTGACAGCAAATCCCATGTAACCGGAAGTTGCTAAAGCAGTATCCTTCACAGTCCCTTCCAACACATACTTTTTACCGGTACCACTTTCATCTGTCCATAAAGACCATTCATTTTCTCCATTACAGACCACTTTTACTTTCAGCAAACTTGATGAGTGATCTGTAAGCCCGTCCCTGCCGTCAATGATCATCACAGGGTTAGTGGCGGCCCCTTTCCGGTACAGGCATACCTCATCTTTAGTATTACCGATACGTACAAAGTAACCCTTTATACTGGCCGATGTAAGCTCAGCAATATTAGCCGTTAGATATACATCCACATAATTGAGGGAAGATGTATTAAAATCCAGCCGCATCCACCATTCCCAGCTACAGTTCCTGGCCAGGGAGGAAGGGGTGGAAAGATAAAAGCTGCTGCTGGCCTTCCGGGAATGGCTTTGTAAACGGCCTGCCTGTAGCTGCCAGGCGCTATCTGTGCCTTTCCAGACAGTAGCAGAGTCTATATGCGGATAACTAAAATGCTCCTGAATCTGAGCATATGAACTAACCACCTGCAGGAGCAGGCTGGCACAAACAATGGAAAATCGCATTTTTTAAAAATTTGGGTTGGGAAAGACCTGAAATTAGTGAATTTCTATGATTCTGTGCACTGCATTGAAAACCGCATTCGTTGTAGTAAATTTGCATTTCCAAAAATTTAAAATGTAAATACAATGAAAGTTGCCGTAGTAGGGGCTACCGGACTGGTAGGCACCAAAATGTTACAAGTGTTGACGGAAAGGAATTTTCCGGTTACAGAATTGATTCCCGTCGCTTCTGAGAAGTCTGTTGGTAAGGAAGTAACATTTAAGGGAAAGCCTTATAAGGTAGTAAATGCAGATACGGCTATTTCCATGAAACCGGATGTTGCTTTATTTTCTGCCGGGGGAAGTACTTCCCTGGAGTGGGCACCAAAATTTGCAGCTGCAGGTATTACAGTAATTGATAATTCATCTGCCTGGAGAATGGATCCTACCAAAAAACTGGTAGTACCTGAAATTAATGGTAAAACATTAACGCCGGAAGATAAGATTATTGCCAATCCAAATTGTTCTACTATTCAAATGGTGTTGGTGTTGAATCCATTACATCAGCAATACAAAATCAATAGGGTAGTTGTATCAACTTATCAATCGGTAACTGGAACCGGTGTAAAAGCGGTGGATCAGTTGATGAATGAACGGAAAGGTATAAACGGAGAGATGGCTTATGCTCATCCTATCGATTTAAATGTTATACCACAGATTGACGTTTTCCTCGATAACGGTTATACGAAGGAAGAAATGAAGATGGTGAAGGAGACAACAAAGATTATGGGTGATGACACTATTCGTGTTACAGCAACCACTGTAAGGATCCCTGTTATAGGTGGTCATAGTGAATCTGTAAACATTGCTTTTGATAAAGAGTTCGAACTGAAGGACATACGTAATATCCTTGAAAATACAGCAGGAGTAATAGTTGTAGATGATCCTGCAAACGCGAAATATCCGATGCCAAAAGATGCACATGAAAAGGATGAAGTGTTCGTTGGCCGTATCAGAAGGGATGAAACGCAGCCTAAAACATTGAATATGTGGATAGTTGCAGATAACCTGCGTAAGGGAGCTGCTACTAACGCCGTTCAGATAGCTGAATATCTGCATCAGCAAAAATGGATTTAGTTCTTTTTTGCTTGAAAAACAGCCAAATAAACCGGAAAAAAAAGTTTTCCGCTAACGTATACACGTTTTATTTTGAGTAATTAGGAGCAAGTACACGTGTACTTGCTCTTTTAGTATCGTTTTGAAGAGAAATTAGTATTACCCGACTAAAAATTACACAGAAGTAGTATTGCTTTATGACAGATAAAATCCAATTTTGTTATTAATAATCCTATGCCACTTACTTCTTCCAATAAAGTGAATTTTAAGAATGTAAGATGCTGAATGAACTAAATTTACAAATCCGTAAACACCCTTAAGTCCTATGAAAACCAACGCCAATCGTGAGCTGTTACTGATGCACAAGTTTACTGAAGAGTGGAGCACAAATTTTTCATCTCAGGTATCCCGCATCATGAACATTGTAGATCAGCATGATACACTGGACGGCATTATACCTATCATAGAGGTAGCCAACGTGTATAATCAACGTTTTGCGCATACTAAAACGGACAAAGAGAACCTGTTGAAGAACCGCAAAGCAAGACCTTTCGAATTTTTAATTCACAAAAACTAACCCGTAAAGATTGTTGAGCTGATGTCCTCATCTGCCGGGACGACCCTGCAGATGAGGTACCAGCCATTATGAATGCGAACATCCTGCAGTCAACCTGCACACTGTTTATCGCAATGGCGATACTTTCCATCTGAATAATATCTCTATAAATGTAAATTGGCCGTTCCTGCCGGGAACAGCCAACTATAAGGGACAATAAACAATAGCATTATTCTGCTACATCAATTGCCCTGTCAAGAAATTTGATAAAGGGTTGCATTACAGTAAATATCTTCAGAATCTCCCTAACCAATGCTGGTTGTATAGTAACATCATCTGAAATATGATGCCATACTGTAAAACTCTTCAGCTTCAGATAAGCAATAGCGGGATTATCAGGTAAATATCCCTGTGGAACCGTTTTAAGTGATTCACCTTCTATCTTACCAAAATAGCGGATAAACTCCTTATTGGAGATGATCTGCTGAAACTCCTCAAAATTATAATCGATCTCCTGTCTTACCTTTTTCAATACCGCAGCTTCAGGCATCCACATTCCACCACCAGCAAAACTATTACCTCCCGGCTCCAGGTGAAAATAATATCCCGGACGGGATGTTTTCCGGCCACCAGGCGCAAAAGCGGCTCCCATATTAGTCTTATAGGGCGTTTTGTCTTTGGAGAACCGCACATCCTTATAAATACGAAATGTACAGTCTTTTACCTGCAGGCCCACCAATACAGGGTCCTGCCTGAATAAACCATCCAGAATTTGTTGCACTACACTTTCGAAATCAGCCTTTGCATCCTGGTAATCCAGCTTATGCTCTTCAAACCAGGGTTTATTATTATTCTTGCTCAGTGCCTTCAAAAATTTCAACGTGGGGGGCTGTAACATGAAACTCCTTTTGCCCACAAAATATAAAAATTATTCTCCCATAGCTAAAAATGGTAAGTAGCGGCCAGTAATACATTAGGAGAAGTACCCACAGGAGCTCCATTACTCTTATTAAAGATATCCACTGAAGCTTTGTCTATCCTGAATTCGGGTACAATAGTCAGGTTTCCCACCTTATAATTAAAAGACAATGTTCCAGCCAGTACATTTCCTCCATTGGTACCGGCAAATGTTTTCAGAGCATCTTTGTCATCAAAATATTCTCCTCTTAAAGTAAGCCCGAACTTAGGTGTAAAATCAAGATTGACATATACTGCAGAACCCCACCATTTAGCGGATTGCGGGTCGGCCTCTTTATCACGGGTATGTTTGTAAGTACTTACTGTGCCATTATAGCCCAGGCCCAGTAAAGTATTCACCTGGTAGATAGCAACAAAATCGATCTGGTGGTTCTGAACCCCCAGGGTATCTCTTCCTTCCAGGTAGTTCAGATATAATTTTAAAGGAGCTGTAGTAGAAGAATATCCCAGCTGAGCGCCAATATATTTCTGATTACTCCATGAAGCAGATTTAAAATCTGTTGGATTAAAAAGCCCTACCATAGCAGTCCATGAGGTACTGATCGTAATATCTGCTTTTACCCCTGTATTAAAGAAGGGGCCATTAGTAAACATATAACTCATGCTGTAATTCCTGTTAAGATATGCATCCAGCAACTCATAACCCACATGCGTACCAAAGCTCCCCATACTAATTTTTAATTTATCAAGTACCTGATAACTAAGATATAATTGTTTGATAGCCAACTCCGCCGTCGCCGTTTTGTCAGTACTTTCATTATAAGAGAATTCTGCCGCACGCCTTCCAAATCCAAGATCAGCAACAATGCTTCCCTTTTTGAATTCATGCTCAGCTTTAAGAGAGATCATACCCAATTCAAAGCTGTTATGGGAGTTTGTAAAACTTGTCTTGTTATCCGTATTGTTGCCGTTAAAATTGTATTTATAATATACATCGGCAGAACCGGAGATCTTTACTAACGGGGGTTGCAAAGTATCTTTTGTTTGCGAATAGGCAACGAACATCTGGCAGGCCGCAAAAGCAGTCAGTAAAACATTTTTCATGCAATGGGAATTAGGTTGATAAAATGGTGTGCGTAATGTCTATCGTGGTAATCGTTTCTTTTAGTTTCGCCGGAAGATTAAAAAAGGAATAGCTAATAATTAACCGGGGAGGAAAATTTTATGTTAAACGAAATAAGAAATTGGTTGATAAAAATAGTTCTGGCTGATAAAATGCTACTCAATTAATTCTTTTCCCCTATTAACTATTAGCTGTTCTTTACTTTTTGGGTATCAAACTGATTGATAAATTTTCTTTTTTCTTTATTTATGATGTTTTACTAAGTTGACTGGGTGAGATTTGTAAACAGATAACACATCAGTCAACTTAGTAAAAGGAACCATCAAATTAGTTAATCATCTGCTCTTCTTTCAATGCACCATTATCATAAACGCTCATCATTGCAGGATGATAGTTTTCATTATGTTGAGTAACATCCAGACCCAGTACTTCTTCTTCGTCAGTTACACGTAATGGGTGGATTAAGTTAATCAATTTAAAGATTCCGTAGGAAACTGTGAAGCTGTAACCAACTACGATCAGTAATCCAAGGATCTGGTTTTTTAACAACTCAAAGTTGCCATACAACAGACCATCATTACCCAGGCTGTTTACTGCTTTGGTAGCAAATACACCAGTAAGTAACATCCCTACCATACCACCTACACCATGACAAGGGAATACATCCAGAGTGTCATCGATAGCAGTTTTGGATTTATAATGTACCACCAGGTTAGAAACGATAGCGGCCAGGAAACCAAGCATAATACTTTGTGGTATACCTACAAAACCGGCAGCAGGAGTGATAGCAACGAGACCAACTACAGCACCGATACAGAAACCAAGTGCAGAAGGTTTACGGCCACGGATTACATCGAAGAACACCCATGAAAGACCAGCGGCAGCAGATGCAGTATTTGTAGTTGCGAAAGCAGATGCAGCTAAACCATTGGCACCAAGTGCAGAACCAGCGTTGAAACCGAACCAGCCAAACCACAGCAAACCAGTACCCAGCAAAACGAAAGGTATGTTGGCAGGTTGCAATTCTTTCTTTTCAATATGATCTTTACGGCGTTTCAGTACCAGCGCACCAGCTAAAGCGGCGCATCCGGCAGAAATATGTACTACCGTACCACCGGCAAAGTCAAGTACACCCATTTTAGCCAGGATTCCATTCGGATGCCATGTCCAGTGTGCAATTGGTGCATATACCAATAAACTGAACAATACCATGAACAGGATATAAGAAGTAAAACGGATCCTTTCAGCAGTTGCACCTACTACCAGGGCAGGTGTTATAATTGCAAATTTCATCTGGAAAAGTGCAAACAATAATAAAGGAATGGTAAGACCACCAGACCATGGAGCACCGGAAGACACTCCTTTAAAGAACATAAAGGTTCTGGGATCACCTATCAAGCCATTTATAGAATCACCAAATGAAAGACTAAATCCAATTACGACCCACAATAAACTAATCACCCCTGTCGCAACAAAACTCTGCATCATTGTAGCGATTACATTTTTACGGTTTACCATACCACCATAAAAAAATGCTAAACCCGGAGTCATTAAAAATACCAGACTGGATGCTACCAGAATCCAGGCAATGTCACCAGAATTGTATTTTCCTTCAGGGTCAGCAAAAAGTGGAGCATTTGGGATGAATAACCCAATTATCGCAACCACAGCCAGGAAAATGAATGGCAAGTAGTCTTGAAATGATGTTTTCTTCATAGCTGTAGATTTTAAATTTCTTCAATAAAAGTATGAATGATATTCAAAACATCAAATAGAAGGTGCAAAAAATAGAAATGATTGAATAAATATAGGTTATTACGGGTCAAACATCAACTATATTAAAATTAATGATAATATCAATTATATTTTTTGGTAATATAAATACACAAAACGAAGGAGAGAAAGCTCTATAATTTATTGATAATCAATATTATAAAAGGGGTATTGGAGGTGGCTTAACATTTTTCTAACATTGGGGTGGCAGTCGCTACTACAATAAGCAGACTGATCCTCTAATCATTTATAAATTAAATAGATAGACATTATAAATAATTAGGTGAGTATCGAACTTGAATTAGATATTTATCAATATATTAGATATAATTACATCTGTTTTTTATGACTTGGATCATAAAAAACAGATGTAAACTGCGATATTATCGCTTCATTCCATCTAATTCCCGCTGCAATGCGAACATCTGATCTCTCAATCTGGCAGCTTCCATAAAATCCAGATCTCTTGCTGCCTTTTCCATATCCTTTTTCACTTTTCCGATAGTCTTCTCCAATTGTGGGATTGTTTTGGCAGAAGCCACCTGTTTGGCATAATCTACCGCATCCTCAGCAACCAGTTGCAATTCATCATGTACTGCTAATGGTGAGTTCTCATCAAACTGTTTGATTTCCAGAACAGATGTTTGCCCCATAATCTGTTCTTTGCTCTTAAGCACAGTTTTAGGAGTGATATTGTGCATTATATTATAAGCCATCTGCTTTTCGCGGCGACGGTTCGTTTCATCTATCGTGCGCTGCATACTATCTGTAATCTTATCTGCATAAAAGATCACGAGCCCATCCACGTTACGTGCCGCACGTCCTGCCGTCTGGGTCAGGGAACGTTCATCTCTCAGAAATCCCTCTTTATCAGCATCCAGTATAGCCACCAGGGTTACCTCAGGTAAATCCAGCCCTTCACGCAACAGGTTTACACCCACCAATACATTAATAGTCCCCAGCCGGAGCTCCCGCAGAATCTCTATCCTTTCCAGCGTGTCTACCTCAGAGTGAATGTACCGCGACTTAATATTAATACGGTGCAGGTACTTATCCATTTCCTCTGCCATTCGCTTAGTAAGTGTAGTAACCAACACACGCCCCCCATTTAATACACGTTTATCTATTTCATCCAGCAAGTCATCCACCTGATTTGCACTTGGCCGGATCTCTATCGGCGGTTCCAGCAATCCGGTAGGACGTACTACCTGCTCTACCACTACACCTTCCGTTTGCCTCAGCTCATATTCACCGGGCGTGGCGCTCACAAAAATTGTCTGATTAAGAATATTCTCAAATTCATAGAAGTTCAACGGGCGGTTATCTAACGCAGAAGGTAAGCGGAAACCAAAATCTACGAGTGTAAGCTTACGGGAACGGTCACCACCATACATTCCACCTATCTGTGGGATTGTTACGTGACTTTCATCAATCACCAACAGGAAATCCTTAGGGAAGTAGTCCAGCAGGCAGAAAGGCCGGGTACCAGGCGTACGCCTGTCCAGAAACCGGGAGTAATTCTCAATACCACTACAATAGCCCAGCTCCCGGATCATTTCAATATCATAATTCACCCGCTCAGAAAGTCGCTGTGCCTCCAGATGTTTCCCGATAGAACGGAAATATTCTACCTGCGCCAGCAACTCATCCTGAATTTCAAAAATGATCTGGTGCATCATATCCTTCGGGGCCAGATAGAGATTAGCCGGGAATATAGCCGCATTTTCCATTGTACCAATGCGTTTACCCGTTTCTATATCAAAACTTTCGATCTCCTCTATTTCATCTCCGAAAAAGGTAATACGATAAGCATAATCCACATAAGGGAGGTTGATATCAACTGTATCTCCCTTTACCCTGAAGTTTCCACGGTTAAAGTCGCCAGTAGTACGGGAGTAAAGAGAGTTGACCAGCCCGTGTAAGATTGTATTACGACCTATGGTCTGGCCTTTGAAAATACGGATGATCCCATTCTCATAATCAGTAGGATTACCCATACCATAAATACAGGACACACTGGCAACTACGATAATATCTCTTCTGCCTGACAGAAGATTTGTAGTTGCTCTCAATCGTAACTTATCCAGTTCCTCATTTATCGAAAGATCCTTCTCTATATAGGTATCACTAACAGGCATGTATGCTTCCGGCTGATAATAATCGTAATAAGAAACGAAATACTCTACTGCATTATCAGGGAAGAACTGTCGTAGCTCGCCATAAAGCTGCGCTACCAGTGTTTTATTATGGGTAAGTACCAACGTTGGTCGTTGTACTTTCTCTATCACATTAGCTACTGTAAATGTTTTACCGGAACCGGTTACCCCCAGCAAGGTCTGAAAGGGTACACCGTCCTGCAATCCTTCAGTCAGCTTATCTATTGCCTGTGGCTGATCGCCGGCAGGTGCATATGGTGAATGTATTTTGAATGGCATAATAAATCAGAATGTAGTGTAGTTTCTTCAGGTATCTCAAAATTACTAAACCTGCCAATAGATTCCACAGCAGGGTTCGTCATCAAATGTACAAATTATCAATTCCTCTTTTACAATTCAAAAATCTACCCCACCTTTATGCCCGATTAACCAACTCTGCTATGCTCAAAAAAACAGCCCTTTTTCTAGTGGTCATCTTATTACCATTATTTCCTTTAACTACTTTTGCGTGGGGCGTTACCGGCCACCGCATCGTGGCCGAAATTGCCAGCAGGCATCTTACTCCCCAGGCACGAAAAGCCGTTACTGCAATACTGGGGCGACAAAGTATGGCAATGGTAGCTAACTGGCCTGATTTTATCAAGTCGGATACCACCCACAAATATGACCATACTTCCTCCTGGCATTATTTGGATTTCCCACCGAATTCTACCAGGCAGCAGTTTGACGATCATATGCATACACAAACAGATGAGAACCTGTATATAGAAACTCAGGCCCTCATTAAAAAATTAAAAGATCCTGCCACTTCCAAAACAGATAAACAGTTTGCACTGACCTTTCTGATACATATGATCGGGGATATGCATCAGCCACTTCATGTTGGTCACGCAGATGATCAGGGAGGAAACAAAATATCAGTAACCTGGTTCGACAAGCCCACTAATTTACACAGGGTTTGGGATGAACACCTCATAGAATTCCAGCAACTCAGCTATACAGAATATACACAGGCATTGGATACTGCCTCCGTAACAGAGATCAGGCAATTACAAAGTGGTACTATCAGCGACTGGATGTTCGAATCCAATCAATTGTCGGATAAAATATACAAGCTCACAAAACCTGATTCAAAACTCAGCTATCGTTATAATTACTGGTTTCTGAAAGATATGAATGAACAGTTATTAAAAGGAGGATTAAGATTGGCAGCTTTGCTGAATGGTATCTATAAATAGAATTATTACAGAAAAGGTGTCAGGCTAACGGGGTTGCCTACATTAAATTATCTTTTTTGAGGGCTTGCATAAACTATCAAAATATAAGAGCCATAAAAAAGACTACCTGTTTCAATCAAAAGCTCTCAATAAAAAAGCCTGTATCATAAATACGATACAGGCTTTTTTATATTATTATGTAGGTAACTATACCAGGTCTATATCAAAGTTAACCAGCTGTACAAACTGTTCCAGACGACCATTGATATCATCCTGTGTAATCTCTCTTAAACGGCCTACACCAAATTTCTCCACACAGAAAGAAGCCATTGCAGAACCCACAATGATTGCTGTTTTCATATTTTCAAAAGAGATGTCTTTTGTTTTAGCCAGGTGGCCGATAAAACCTCCTGCAAAAGTATCTCCTGCTCCGGTTGGATCAAATACATCTTCAAGCGGCAGGGCAGGTGCAAAGAATACATGGTTCTCATGGAACAGTAATGCACCATGTTCTCCTTTCTTGATGATCAGGTAACGTGGTCCCATAGTCAGGATTTTGCGGGCAGCCTTCACAAGGGAAAACTCACCACTCAGCTGACGGGCTTCACCATCATTCACCAGCAATACATCTACTTCTTTAAGTACCTTTTTCAGATCGTCCATCGCAACTTCCATCCAGAAGTTCATGGTATCCAGTACGATCAGTTTAGGCCTCTTTTTCATTTGTTTTATTACATCCAGCTGTACCTGCGGACTGAGATTCCCCAATATCAGGAACTCACTACCCTGATAGCTCTCTGGTATAACAGGCTGGAAATCACCCAGTACATTCAGTTCTGTTACCAATGTATCACGGGTATTCATATCCATATGATACTTACCGGCCCAATAAAAAGATTTTTCATCCTTTTTAATCTGTACCCCCTGCAGGGCAACACCTTTTGCTGAAAGAGCATCCAGCTCTGCCTGTGGGAAATCACCACCAACAACAGATACCTGATTAATAGGCTTCACAAAATTAGATGCAGCCCATGCAATGAATGTGGCAGAGCCACCAATGATCCTACCAGATTTACCAAAAGGCGTTTCAATATCATCAAACGCCATAGAACCGACAACAGTGAGCGACATGCTTAATATATTTATTGAGTTTAGTTGTAATAAAACCTGCGCAAAGGTAATAATAATTAACTGTTATAATAAGTCGCACTTATTGCCTGAGATAAGCCACCAGCAAACACATATTATGAACAGTATAAATAAATTATATATTTCCTTCTATCCTGCTTGTAACATTTTATTACCATGCCCGTTTAATGGTTGCACCGGTGCTAAAAACTAAATAAACGGAAACCTATAATCGAATAATTTCAATTTTTATTTAAACGGAAACCATGCTTACAATTAAAAATTATGCTTCTAAACTAGGAGCAGTGGCCATTCTATTGGGTATTACTTTCGCAGCTTGTAAAGATGATGATGCACCAACTCTTTCTTTACGCAGCAAAGAATTCAAACTGATCAAAAGTATTGCTGATTCAACCCAGATTGGTACTGTAAAGCTTTCTGAAAATGCAGATAGCAGCATTAACCTTAGTCTTTCATTAACCAAGACTGTAAAAGACACTGTAAACAAAGTGTATCTTATCAAGGGAATTGCAACGGCAGCGTTAACAGATACTTTGTACAAAGGAGAACTGAAAGGCACCGGTGACGCTACAGCAGTGGAAATCTGGAAGAATGCAAAAACTATCAAGTACGACTCTGCATTGTTAATAACTGCTTTTGCTAAAGTACGGTTCAGTGCAACTAAAGACAGTGTTATTGCTGTTGGCAACATCTTTAAAGCAGCAAAATAATTTAAACTGGCATAAACACAGTTTGATGAAGTGCAATAATGGCCGGAATAAATCCGGCCATTATTATGTATGGTCCTTCGGTTATAGGATATGGATCCAACCCTGGGGTTGGATAACCAAGTTTAGGTTCTACGTATTCTTTTGCTATCATATAGTTTTTTGGAAGCCAGGTAATTCACCCAGGCTTATGCCTTCCCGTTATCAACTTCATATTATAAGCAAATTGCTTAGGAGTGGCATTAAAACATAGCAATCAATTAGCTTGGATTATAAGGGGTGTATGTTTAAGTAGTTTGTTTCTCACAATCATTTTTCCAGGAATTATGGTCGTTCATGCACTGGCAAGGGATATGAAACTTGATAATGAAGCCGCCGGATATGGCATTATTAGGAAATGAAGGTAAGCAGGCGGAGCCATATAGCGCTTTATCTTTTTATTCAATCTTTATCGACTGTTCAGGCTGTTCATTTTTGTATTAAGCCTATTCATTTTGTTCACATTTTAATTATAGAGAAAGTAATATCCCTTTTTCCGGTAAATGAAAGGTTAAGAAAAAAATTTATTCCTAATCACAGATTATTCTAAAAAAATGAGGTCCGGATTGATAAGAATATTAGCTAAACATCTAGTTAGCAGTACTAATCAGATGTAATAAATCATCATCTGACCTTAATTATTTGTTTTTTATTGATACCTGTATAAACCAGACTCTTATTAATAATCAAAGATTATTATATTCTGTTCATTTAAATATATCCTGTTCATCTTATTCATTTTTGAGGTGAGTAAAACTGAACTGAAATCAGCTTCGTAAGTTTATTCGTAAGTTTACTAAATGACACCAAAATTCATTAAACTTTAAAATCCATTATTGTCCCCATATGATAGATCTGTCCTATGACTTTATCATAACGTTACAGAAAGAAGTGTTACGCAAATTCGGCGCTGATTCTATCTTACCTGGAGATTGCAAACACCTTTCACAATCCATATTGAGTGAAACCACAAAGCTGGTTAGTGAAACCACTCTTAAAAGAGTATTCGGATTTGCTACAACCTTGCATAGCTTCTCCCGTTATACCTTAAATACTTTATCTCAATATTGTAGTTATAAAGACTGGGAAGATTTTCAGTCACGACACTTTCATCAATTACATCTTGAAACAGAAGGCGTAACCCCTCTGATAGACGATAGTAAATGGACGGAACTGCAAAACAAAGCCAATGCGGTATCTCATTATACCATCCTTACACTCAAGAACCGCTCAGGCATTCCATTTTCATTTACTATCCCAAGATCGCACTGCTTTGCACATATTGAACGTTTTCTCGGAAGCGATTATGCTGCTACTGCATTCATTGCACCTTCCGGCTGGGGTAAATCTATTACACTTGTACATCTGGCAGAACATTTCTGGTTCAGCAAAGAGGCTAAATATAAACAGGATATCTGCTGGTTTATTCATGCACATGCCGCAGGTAGCCTGCTTCTCAGGGGTTTCTCTCTTGCATCCTGGCTGGATAACCAGTTAAACCTGGGAAATGGGGAAAACTTCCGCGAATACTTTGCCACACACTTTGATAAAAAAGGAGGCCGGCTTATCCTGATTATTGATGGATTCGACGAGATCTCTATGACAGGCGATAAAATAAAACTCTTATATACTAAACTGGAAGAATTTGTTTATTCAAATGACAGGTTCCCCTGGGTAAAAGTGATTCTTTCCATTCGCAGCAGTACCTGGTCTGAGGTTTTCCAGCACTCATTACAATACCCTGCCTTCAGGCGTTACTGGTATCTTGGCCCCGATATGGATGAGGAAACCAATATCAACCTGCCCTCTCTTACAGAACAGGAAGTAAAATCCATTTTGTATAATCATCATCTGGATCCCGCTACCGTACGGGCTTTTAGTGAGCATTTCCTTCAAAAACTACGGTATCCATATTATCTCCAGTTGTTTTGCGAGATGAATATCGGCACGGAACAGGCCTTTGTGGATGAGAACCTGAGCCTGTTCGAAATGATCTCAAAATTTGTTCAATTAAGGGTGTTCCATTCTCAGAGCAATACATTTAAAATAAAAATCATTGAGAAACTTTTACAATTGCTGGATTTTGGAAAAGCCGGCCAATATACAAACAAACAACTACTGCTGAATAAAAATGCAGACCTGTTCCCTGCATATAAAGAATTACTGACAGATAATATCCTGGTAGAAGAGAACCTTAGCCAGGAAATTATGTTCACCGTAAATGTGCGCTTTGCGCATAACTCACTCCTGGAGTATTTCACAGCCATGTATTTTATCCAGGAATCGAACATGATAGTGGATCCCGCTATGCTGCAGCTCGTATATCAACGGATCCCGGCTGCTTCCTACCGGGTGGGCGTTTTTAAATGGCTGATCCGCTATGCTATCAATAATGATCAGACGGACAGCATCCATAACATGTTTTACCTGTCCCTTACCAACACGGAAAAATCATACCTGTTGGAATATCTGGCCGTATATTATCAAAAGGAGGGAAATAAAGAGTTTCTGCTGAAATCCATTTTCCCCCAGGGTTATTTCCGTAAACATCCGTTAAATAGGTTCCTTAACGATAATTTTGTACACTTCAGCAAAAAGAATGTGCTAACCGCATTGCAGGAACTGGCCGAATTACCGGAAGACAAAATAAAAATCCGCAGTATTCTTTTCATAATGGCATTACTGCGACTGGATGCAGAACAATGCGAGCAGGAATTAAATAATATTAAAAGATTAATGAGCCATGAACAGATGGAAGATGAACTATGGGTTACCCCACATGAACTCTACCTGTTCATTTATGAATACCTGAAATTTGGTATCGTCAACGAAAACATAAAAGATAAAATCTATAATTATCCCAGGTATCTTAATGGTACTACCAGGCATTCTCCTTCCGCATCAATGGAAATGGTATTACGGCTGATGGGCTTTGCATTCATACTAAAGCAGGATTATACGCACACATTGAATTATACGAAACGTATCTTCGAATGCTACCCATTACTTGTATACCAGAAAACAGATCCGCTGCGGCTATCTCTTCTTTGCTGGCAGGCATATGCACACATGGAACAGGGCAACTTTGCTGCGGCAAAAAAAATATCCGCACATGCAGAACTCCTGATCAGGAAATATTCCTTTGATTTCTTAAACGGGCGACACCTGGAAGTACTCCAGAAGCTGATACAGGCACATATCTATTTTCATGAGAATGAACTAAATAAAGCTATACGTATAACAGAAATAGCCATAGATATCTCTCAGAAAATGGACTTTAAATTATTTATCCTGATGGGATATCAACTGCTGAGCAAAATATATCCGCTGTTACGGCTCGAAAAACTACAGAATCAATCTCAACAACAGATTACACTTATCAATAAAAGTACCTCTTTCCGGCAGATCAATAATCTGTGGGTGTAAAAAGGGTACGTTCGGCTAAAACAAGTTATCTATCACGGGCACTCTGCTTCCATTTTCTTTATCTGGCATAATTTTGCGTTATTGCATACCATAATGGCCATAGATGAAAGCAAATACAGTTCCTTCCAGCACTTTCTGCTCAACCTCCTGAGCCTGTTAACAATCATTCCGCTGGCGCCTTACATGAACAGGTATATACCTCCGCTTGTAGCAGAAGGATGGCACCTGGACATGTTTGTAGCGGTACTACTTGCTTTCCTGCTCACCCGCTTATTATTATGGATCTTTAAACCACTTATAATACCTGCATTTGCATTGGTATTTGGTATCTTATGTTTTAATTACTTCGCGGATAACTACTCTTTCAATAATGTATTGAATGATTATAAAGGGATGGTACAGGGTAACTGGGGTGCAAAAAATAATAAACAACTGGATATCCTCAGCCTTTATCCTCATCGCGTGGAAAGTTACCGCGACAAAACTGTAAGAGGCATCCGTGATAAAGTGAATTATAAAGATTCCCTGGTACGAAATTTTTCAGTGGCACACTCTGTTACAGATTTCGACGAATACTTTCCTAAATATGGGAAAGTGTCACGCTACCTTGCTCTCTTCCATTATATAAACAGGAATTTTAAATATGTCCCGGATACCCGCCGTGATGAATATTTTGCTACTCCACAGGAAACTATTCAAAACGGACTGGGAGGTGATTGTGATGATCATTCCATCCTCATGGCTTCATGTTTACAGTCTATTGGCGCCCGTTGCCGTATTGTGCTGATCCAGGGCCATGCTTATCCGGAACTTTACTGTGGTAATAAAGAAGATTTTGAAGTAATAAAGCAGGCTATCGTAACTTTATTTCCCCAGCCACCAATTAAAGAGTTCCATTATCACGAAATGAAGGGTGAATACTGGATCAATCTGGACTATACCGCACGTCATCCCGGTGGTCCATATATGAATGATAAGGTCTATTCATTAATCGAATTATGACTTGAAGAAAGCCGCAAATGAGCCAATATAAGAACATAAAAAAATACCATAGTTTCTTCAGATTCAAACGAGATTTTGAGAGATATAGCCTGAAGCGTGTAAGAAGCTATGAGATAATTATCCACTGGCTGCATAAAAAAATGAGCAGGAACCAATTCCTGATCCTGTCTGGTATTATAGTAGGCTGTGCCGCCGGACTGGCAGGCGTGGTATTGAAAATGTTAGTGCACTACATTCACTACTTTATCACTTACAGGGTTCATTTCAGTACTCAGGTGATCTTCTACGCTTTATTTCCTTTTCTTGGCATTGTACTCACCACCATAGTAGTAATAGCATTTTTTAAAGGACAATCCCGTAAGGGTATTCCTGTAATCTTGCATGAGATTGCCCAAAATTCCAGCCTTATCCCACCTGTGAAAATGTATTCTCAGATTCTGCAAAGTGCAATTACCGTGGGGCTGGGAGGTTCTGCAGGGCTCGAAAGCCCTATAGCCGTAACCGGCGCAGCCGTTGGTTCTAACTATGCCCGTAACTATCAGCTGGGATACAAAGAACGGACGCTGCTACTGGCAGCCGGTGCTACTGCAGGTATAGCGGCAGCTTTCAATGCTCCCATTGCAGGAGTGATGTTTGCTTTTGAAATCCTGCTTACAGGTGTAGTGTTCTCAGATTTTATGCCATTGATCCTTGCTTCTGTATGTGGCAGTTTGTTGTCAAAGATCATTTTACAGGAAGATGTGCTGTTTCATTTTGAATCACGGCAACCCTTCAATTATTATAACGTACCCTTCTATATAGTATTGGGCCTGTTATGTGCTCTGTACGCACGTTATTTTGTAGTAGTATCACAACGCATTGAACACTTTTTTGCAAAGCTCCAATGGTCTGCTCTGAAAAAAGCTATTTTCGGAGGAGTTATTGTATCCTTTTTATGTGTGCTGCTCCCTCCCCTGTTCGGAGAAGGATATACAAGTGTAAAACTCCTTGCTGTAGGTAACTCCGGCGATATTATACAGAACAGCTTCTTTCAGTATTTACCCTCCCAAACCTGGATGGTTTTAATATTTACAGGTTGTGTGTGCCTGCTGAAAGTATTTGCCACTTCATTTACTGTATATGGTGGTGGTAATGGAGGAAATTTTGCGCCCTCTCTCTTTGCAGGTGGATTTTTAGGGTATTTCTTTTCCATGATTTGTGTTGCATGTGGCTTTACACATGTTCCGCTGACAAACCTGGTAATTGTGGGAATGGCAGGTGTGATGAGTGGCGTGATGTATGCACCATTAACAGCCATCTTCCTGATTGCGGAATCCAGTTCCGGTTACGATCTTTTCATTCCATTGATGATCGTATCTACTATCTCTTTTCTGATAGCCAAATGGTTTTCGCCCATCTCTCCGGATCTCAAGCACCTGGCAGATGAGGGCAAGATCTTTACACGTGCACATGATAAAAATATTCTGTCACTATTGAAGATCGAAAATTTTGTAGAAGATACTATTCAAAAAATTGATAGTGGTGCCAACCTGCGTATATTGATAGAGTTAGTCAAACAAGGTAATCATAACATCATTGCGGTAGTAAATGCAGAAGACAGACTGGATGGACTCATAACGCTGGAAGATATACGTCCTATTATGTTTAATCCTGCATTGTATGACAGCGTTACGGTGAAACAACTGATGAAGCCTCCTGCGGCAGTGATTAGCCTGAAAGATAACATAGCGGAAGTGATTAGCCGGTTTGATGAAACACATGCATGGGATCTCCCTGTTATCAGTAATAATAAGCTGGTAGGCTTCATTTCAAAATCAAGTATTCTTAATCAATACAGGTTGCTGTTACAGGAATACTCAGAAGATACTGAAAAATAAATAACTCACGAAAGATCTGTTGTGTCTAAAATTCTAATATTATTCGCGCATCCGGCACTTGAAAAATCAAGGGTACAATCGCAGCTACTAGCGGCGTTACGTGGCTTACAGGGCGTTACTCTTCACGATCTCTATGAAGTATATCCTGACCTCAATATAGATGTCAGGCACGAACAGTCTTTGCTTCTGCAACATGATATTATTCTGTTCCAACATCCCTTTTACTGGTACAGTGCACCTGCGATAGTAAAACAATGGCAGGACCTCGTACTGGAACATGGATGGGCATATGGTTCCTCCGGAACCGCATTGCGTGGTAAACGGATGGGGAATGTTATTACTGCCGGAGGGCCGGAAACTACTTACAGCAAAGAAGGCTGGCATCATCATACAATAGCAGACTTTTTACTGCCTTTTGAACAAACAGCCATTCTTTGCAATATGCAATACATTCCTCCATTTACTATTTACGGTACACACCGCCTTACACCATCACTCATTCAGGAACAGGCTGTAGCCTACAGGCAAATGCTGGAACAACTTAGAGATGAACAAACCAGGATATAATTAATTTCTATGGAACATTCTTACTTCTTTATAGCAATGATATACCTGGCGGCAGCGGTCGTTTTTATACCCATAGCCAGGAAATTAGGATTAGGCTCAGTATTGGGCTATTTGCTGGCGGGTATGGTAATCGGACCTTCCCTGCTGGGATTTATAGGACAGGAAGGACAGGACATTATGCACTTTGCAGAATTTGGCGTAGTCATGATGTTGTTCCTGATTGGTCTTGAACTGGAACCTTCTTTACTATGGAACATGCGTGCGCCGATTCTTGGGCTGGGTGGATTACAGGTACTAATCACTACCGCGGTAATCACAGGATGTGCATTGTTGCTTGGTCAACCATTGAATGTATCACTGGCAATAGGAATGACTCTCTCACTTTCATCCACTGCCATTGTACTGCAAAGTCTGAAAGAGAAAGGTATATTATCATCTGCCGCCGGACAAAGCGCCTTTTCAGTACTGCTATTCCAGGATATCGCAGTGATCCCTATGCTGGCAATATTTCCTCTGCTGGCGGGGACAAGTACAACACACTCAAACGGACATTCTCTTCGCGATAACCTTCCCGCCTGGATGCAAACATTTGTAGTGCTGGGGGCAGTAGTGGTAATCATAGTAGCTGGCCGTTATCTCATAAAACCATTGTTACGAATTGTTGCCCGTGCCCGCGTGCGGGAATTATTCACAGCTTTTGCTTTATTGCTGGTGGTTTCTATTTCTGTCCTGATGTCAGTGGTAGGATTAAGCCCTGCATTAGGTGCATTTCTGGGAGGTGTAGTATTAGCCAATAGTGAGTATCGCCATGAACTGGAAAGTGACGTAGAGCCTTTTAAAGGGCTATTGCTGGGCTTATTCTTTATGGCTGTGGGAGCCTCTATAGATTTTAAATTGATTCTGTCTATGCCCTGGGTCATTCTGGGACTGGTAATAGCATTGATGGCTTTGAAAAGTATCATCTTACTTGTGCTGGGCAGAATATTCAGGATCAGTATAGAACAGAATCTTTTATTTGGAATGAGCTTGTCACAGGTAGGAGAGTTTGCATTTGTATTGTTATCCTTCACGTTCCAATATAATATACTGCCACAAGGTACAGTCAGTATTTTGACGGCAGTAGTTGCCATAAGTATGGCGATTACACCGTTACTTATGATGCTGTATGAACGATTGATACAACCACGTTTTAATGTAACAGACAAGAATACACGAGAACCGGATGAAATTCATTTACAGGAAAAACATCCTGTAATCATTGCCGGCTTTGGCCGCTTTGGTAATATTGTAGGCCGGTTCCTGCGCGTGAATGGTATCCGCGCTACCATATTAGATCTCGATACCGACCGCGTTGATACGCTGCAGAACCTCGGTGTAAAAGTTTATTATGGAGATGCTTCCCGGCAGGATTTACTCGAAGCTGCCGGTGCAATGGATGCAAAGATCATCATTGTGGCTATGGACACCGTAGAGCAAACGCTGGAAGTAGTAAAGGTGGTACGCAAGCATTTCCCTCATTTGCAAATGCTGGTAAAAGCAGAGAATATACCGGATACATATGAACTCATGGATCTTGGCGTACTACACATCTACAGGGAAACACTTGATACTTCCCTTCGCATGGGTGCAGATGCGTTAAACATGCTTGGGGTGAGAGCTTACCATGCACATCGTATAGCAGGCACCTTCCGTAAGCAGGAGGAGAAAGCACTCAAGGGACTTTCTGCTATCAGGAACGATAAGAAATTGTATATAAATACCGTGAAAGAGCGTATCGAAGAACTGGAAAAACTGATGGCAAACGATAAGATTACCAGGTGGAATTCTCCCGCACAAGGCTGGGATGAAAGTTCATTGATCAATGAAGCTAATGGGGAGCAGTAATCACTGATTAACTGCTTCCACTATTCTGCGGGCTATTTCTTCCAACAGGCCCGGTTCTGTACCATGCGTATTGGAATGATGAATATCTCCAATCGCACGTAAATATCCCTCTTCATCTTCTTCAAAGGTAATCTCATGTTCTTCTACTGTTACCTTAAAAGTTGCTTTGTATTGTTGCATATGGGGGTGCACCTCAAGAATGTGTGCCTTATCCATATATTCAAATTTTAATATAAAATTCTCCACCTTTTTATTTTAATGAGTTGGATTAATGTGCTCTTCAATTTGCATCCACCTGAGCATCAATACCTCTGTTTCTTATTTTCTCTTTCTCTTCTCTTGATAACTGATGAATGAACAACAGTGAGAAAGAGGCAACTGCGCTGATAATAAGAATATATCCTATAAAACCAAGTGTATGAAATAACCGGAACCATGCCCAGTCGTTGGTTACAGCATATTGCGCCAGAATAGCGAATAAAGTACCTATTGTTGCAAATGCAAGTGCAATTCTCTTCATAAAGAGTAATTTTTTGGAGTCTCCTCGTTTTAATTATTTATTTGTTCTGTCCGTTCTTATGATTTCTGGTTACTCGTATGCTGATTAGGGGCAAACCGAATGCCATGGGATTACATACTGCAAAGGTAGTATCCTTGAGAGTTTCTTTATAGATATTTTTCCACATTTTCTTTAAATGTGGAAAAATGTGCATAATTGGGTGCCCTTTTTTAAACATGAAAAAGCCGGAATAGGAATATTCCGGCTCATTACCTAAACCTACAACTGTTACACTGTTAGTAACATATCTTTAATATTTTTAGTGCATAGCACTTGCATCAAGTTTTCCTTTTTGTTTGCTTGTTTTAACCAACAGCATTAATGGTATACAGATAAGGAATAATACCCCTAAATACAGGAATACTTCCATATAAGACATTACCACTGCTTGCTTTCCAATGCTAAAGTCCATTGCCTTGTAAGCACTTCCCAATGCCGCTTTCGAATCCATCCCTTTACTGGCAAAACTATGAGCCATTCCGTTGATGCGGTTTATTACATCAGGATTATTCGTATCCAGTTTACTTACCAGATCAGATCGATGAGATTCATTACGTCGTGCGATGAATGTTGTGATCAATGCCACCCCAAAAGAACCTCCCAACTGTCGCATCATACCGGTAAAGGCGGCACCTTCTCCTATCTGTTGCCCTTTCAGGGTTGATAACGAAAGTGCTGTAATAGGAATGAACAACATACCCATACCTATCCCACGCATTATCAGCATCCAGAAGAATGCATCAGCACCTGTATCCGGTGTTATTATTTTATATCCCCAGAAGCTATACACGAAGAACAATAACATTCCGAATGCGATCAGATACGGCTGCGGAACTCCTTTCTCCAGGAGCTTACCAATGATCGGCATCATAAATGCCGTAGTAAGCGCTGCAGGAATCATCAGCATACCGGACTGAGTTGCTGTCCAGCCCAATGTACTTTGTGTATACAACGGAATAATAAATGTAGATCCATATAAGCCGAAACCCAGTAGGAAAGACAATAATGTACCTACTCTCAGATTACCATTCCCCAGCACTCTGAGATTTACAATCGGATTTTTATATACCAGTTCTCTCCAGATAAAGAAGAAGAAACCAAGTACGGTAGTGATCCCCAATAATAATATGGTAGAATCATTAAACCAGTCATCTTCCTGTCCTCTTTCCAGTACATACTGCAGGGAGCCAACGCTTACAGCCAGGAAAATAATACCCAACCAGTCAATTTCACTTGCCGATTTTTTCTCTCCATATTTAGGACTACGCACAAACTGTAATGTGAGCAGTGTTGCAATTACACCAATAGGAATATTAATGTAGAAGATGTAAGGCCATGAGAAGTTATCTACGATATAACCACCTAAGGGAGGTCCCAGTGTAGGACCAATGATCACACCCAAACCATAGATTGCCTGTGCCATACCACGCTTTTCTGGAGGATAGCTTTCTGTAATAATAGTTTGAGATGTTACCAGCAGTGCTCCACCGCCAAGTCCCTGTATAAAGCGGAATAACACAAGTTCCCACATGGCGGAAGCGTTACCGCATAAAAAGGAAGATACTGTAAAGATGATAATAGAAACCGCAAAATAATTGCGTCTTCCGAATTGCTGTGCCAACCAGCTGGTCATGGGCACAATGATCACGTTACCTATAGCGTAAGCAGTGATCACCCATCCTATCTCACTTAAAGTAGCACCCATGTTACCGCGCATATCATTTAATGCAACGTTTACAATAGTGGTATCTACTATCTCCAGCAATGCGCAAAAAATGGCAGTAATTGTAATGATCACCCTACGGGCACCATACTCTACTAATGAATTTTGTTGCAGTTCCATCCCATTATTCAATTATGTGTGTAAAAATCAATTAACGAATGTTCAATTACGAATTACGATGTGCGAAGAATAAATCCAGTCTGAGAGTAGTACCAATCCGTAATTCGTAATTGATCATTCGTAACCGATTATAATTTAGTCAAGGTGAACATCAACCACCACATTCATACCAGCACGAAGCTGTTTCACTTCAGGTTGTTTATCGGGATTCACAAATTCAATCTTCACAGGCAGACGCTGTACCACTTTCACGAAGTTTCCGGAAGCGTTATCAGGAGGCAGTAAAGCGAAGCGGGCACCGGTAGCAGGAGAGAAAGAGGTAATCTTTGCTTCCAGTTCTTTACCGGGGAATGCATCCACATGCACCCCTACTTTCTGACCTAATTTCATTTTATCCAGCTGAGTTTCCTTGAAGTTGGCAACTACCCATATATCGCTTGATAATACTACGCTGAACAATGACTGACCAGCCTGTACTAACTGACCAGGCTGTACGTATGTTTTAGATACTTCTCCATCTTCCGGAGCAGTGATCACTGCATAACTCAGTACTAGTTTAGCATTGTCAATTTCAGCCTGACGTTCTTTGATAATAGCTTTGGCTGCATTGATCTGCTCTGCAGTAGCATTGCTCTGTGTAGCTACAGCAGAAGTCTGACGGGAAGCCACGTTCTTCTGTTGTGTCAATACATCCAGCTGGCGTTCTGCAGTTTGTTTTGTTGCCAATGCCTGCTCGTATTGCTGTTGTGTAATTGAATGATCTTTGATCAGGTTGTTATAACGTTCGTAATCCTGATTTGCACGCCATACATTTACTTTAGCCGCCTCTATCTGTGCACTTACTGTTGAAATATTTGCTTCTGAAGAAGAGATATTAGAACGGGCTGAATTTGAATTGGCAACTGCCACCGCTACATTTGCTTGAGCAGCAGCCAGTGCGGCTTCTGCCTGTTCCAGCTTTATCTGCAGATCTCTGTCGTCAAGGATGATCAGGGTATCCCCTTTTTTCACACGTTGGTTATCTCTTACACGTACTTCTTTCACATAGCCTGTAACCCTTGGAATAACCGGGCTTACATTAGCTTCAATCTGCGCATTATCAGTTTCTTCATGGTGTTGTGCGTGAATGTATTTGGAGATGCCAAAAGTACCACCACCTATAACGAGGATAGCCAATACGATGATGAAACGGAAGTTTTTTTTCTTAGGCGCTTCCTGCGAATTATGTGTAGCGGTAGTTGATTTCGTTTCCATATAGTGTATATATGATTGTTAGACTGTTACTATTGATTAATTTGTTTCTATTTACCAGATTCAACCGGGCCTGATTCATTCAGAACACCAGCTGTTTCAAGCAGCTTTGTATAAGCAACCATTGCATCTGCTTTTGCAAAAGCACGGTTCAGTTTAGCCTGTACATTGGCCACATCAGCTTCCAGCAGATCGGTGGTAGTAGCCAGGTTATTTTCCTGTTTGTTCTTTACGATCTTATAATTCTCTTCCGATTGATCTATTGCCCGTTGATACATATCTATCTTCTTCTGGTTCACCAGGTAATCCTGATAAGCCTTGTTAACAGAGATATGAATATTATCTGCCAGCATCTGCTCGTTCACTTTTACTTCCTGCAGCTGCACTTTTGCTTCTGCTACTTTTGCACTGTTCTTCCAGAGAGAAGAAGCAGAATATTTTACACCGATACCAGCATTCAAAGCGTTGGTTACTGTTACAACATTTGGAATAGTCAGTGCTACATAACCACCGGTAAAAGCTACTGAAGGATAGTAAGCTCCTTTAGCGGCCCTGATACCAGCGTTTGCAGCTTTTTCACGGGCATCGAGCGCTGCGGCATCTTTTCGGTTCTGCAATGCCAGTTGTTCCCATTCCGCCACGGCTTTGCTACCAGCTGGTAAAGGCTGATCAAAAGCATTCATATCGATTTCCAGCTGAGTACCGTCTGCTAATCCCAGGAGTAAATTCATACTGATGTTTGCCAGCTTCAAATTACTTTCTGCTTCCAGAAGTGATACTTCTACATTTGATTCCTGAAGCTGTGCTTTTAAGAGATCATTACGGGCCATGATACCATTCTTTTCAAGGTTAGAAAAGTCGGCCACCCGCTGCTGCTGCTGTTTCAGATTTTCCTGAACAAGTGCAACTGCCTGTTGTGATTTATACAGGTTGCTGTATGCATCCACAGTGTTCTTTATAATTGCTTCACGATCTTTATCAGCGTCAAGTTTTGCTGCTTCTGCCAGATAATGGGCAGATGCTTTCTGACTTTGAATAATGAACCCTGAGAAAATGGGCACCGATACAGAGGCCATAGCATAGGCCACCTGGTTCACCTTTGGAGTAGAACCTCCACTGCCAGAGCTATCACTATTCAACTTCAGTTTCAGATCCACGTTGGGCTCATTAATTCTTAAGTAGGATGCTGATACATTTACATCCGGCAGTTGCTGATTGTTGGCTGTTTTAACAGACGCAAGCGCTGCATCTATTTTCGCCTGACTGAGTTTTAATTCTTTGCTGTTCTGAATACTAAGCGTTATGGCCTCTTTCAGAGAAAGGGTTTTCTTGTCCTGTGCCCGGCTGCCTGAGTATGATAATATCAGTAATACGCCTGCCGTCAGGGACCATAAACGCCTGTATGTACTATTAAGCTTCATGGAGTAGAATGGCTTTAAACAATTTTTTTAAATAGGTGCTTATATGTATAATTAAGTGTTGTTGCAATTGCTCGTCAGAGAGATCTTCCAAACCAGCCAAACGCTGAAAGTGATGCTTGGTCGACATTACATGATTGATTGTACCAATAAGTGTGCTCACCATCATCATGGTATCTACCTCATTAAATACCCCGGCTTTGTGTCCTTCATTAATGAAGCCTCTGATCACATCATATACTTCTTTCTTGTTTTGATGGATGAGATCATTCACATTAATATCTGTCTGAATCTGCGCCCGCATCATGATCAAATGAAAACAGGGATTGTTCATCACTCTGTTAACATATGTATCAACCAAACGATCAAAACGATCAATAAATGACTTTGATGAATCGTGTAAGATATCTGCCAATTGTAATTTCCAGCTATAGATCCGTTTGATAAAAATAGCCTCAATCAACTTTTCCTTAGATCCGAAATAGTAAGATATCATTGCTATGTTAACATCCGCCTCATGTGCAATATCCCTGACAGAGGTTCCATGGAACCCCTGAGAGGCAAACAGCTTTTCTGCCGCATCCAGGATTGATATTTGCTTTTGATTGTATTCCATATACAACAATTGTATTATGGGTGCAAAGTTAAACAAACATTTAATTTAATCAAACGATCGTTTAAATTATTTGGAATTAAATACATTTTTAAGCTGATTTTAAGGCTTTTAGGAAGAAGGACAACCGAGTGGACTAAATGATTATCAGCAGGTTAGCCAACATTTTGTTAAAATAAAAATATTTTGAGCTGGCTTGAGCAAGGACAGAAATAAGCTAAATGGAGAAAATCACCGATCTCAAATAATATTTTCAGGTGATATTACCAAACAATCGCATGTTATAAATTGGACAGGTAATCGATTACAATGAAAAATGAACAAAAAGATAAATGAAGAATCATAATGAACAAACTGGAATCATTCTATCTCAACTTTTCATTTTATTTTTGATCTGTCAAAATAGTTGTTCACCCTTTACCTGGTTGTTTCATATGAAACGATTATTTGTTAACCATTTTACAAACAACATTATGTCTTCAGTTAATCACATGCAAAATCTATTATCAAAGGATCAAATATCACATGAGCACATCCTTTTCAATGGATAATCATTTCTGAATAAAATCAGCACAAAACTTATTCCAATTTGCTCCGGAAATTCCGGTCCTGACCATTTCGTGTTTACAAATGACAGGAATCATCCATTGTTTGTTCATAGGACGTTGCATAATGTCCGGTGCTGATTTTTTTCTTCTTCATTTAGGTTGACTTTTAACGCCATGAGCGCTTTCCAGCGCTTAGGCCCTTTTATGTAACGATCAGATTGATTGATGATGTGGGCTGATTGATTGGAGATGTGGGTACTGGAGTTGCGGATTATTTAATTATTAAGGGGTGAATACAGGTGCGATTAAGAATGTAGAAGTTGGAAGCATATCAGGTGATTCCAGATATACTCAGCTGTTTTTAAATATGCTGACGAGTTCGAATTAAATCAGATGAATCCTGATATGCTCAGATGCTTTTAAATGTGCAGACGAGTTTGAATCTAATCAGATGATTCCTGATATGCTCAGATGCTTTCAAATATGCAGACGAGTTCGAAATCAAATCAGATGATTCCTGATATGCTCAGATGCTTTCAAATATGCAGACGAGTTCGAAATCAAATCAGATGATTCCTGATATGCTCAGATGCTTTTAAATGTGCAGACGAATTCGAATCAATGATTCCAGATCATATGTCAAACGATTTTAAGGAAACTTTTTGCCGAAATCATTAACCCGGAATGCTTTCCAGTCTTCCGGCTTCTCTAAAGACAAGTAAGTAACAAACTAGAAATATAATATCCCGGGATGTTATCCAACATCCCGGTTTTTTTCCTCAAAGCCTATTTCAAATAGTTGTAAATCAGTAAATTTGTGAAGTAGCTTATATAATGGTTTTCTGACTGGTTGTAATGGCTTTCATCTCCTTCCCAGCCTCTTCGTTTACCATCTTTTCTATAATAAGCTTTAGGGTCGATTTTTTGTGCCACAAAGTGTAATAGCGATTCAGGACTAATATAAGTTACTAGTGTCTTCGGGGAGAGTTCGGAGTGACTTCTGGGTTTGGACGTAGGTAGAACACACCTTGAACACAGGTTGATCGGGGTTAGATCGGTTAATACCGTCCAACCACTGTTCAACGTATGTTCTACCCCCAATGCAAATAACCACTCTCCCTGAACTCTCCTAAATTATTATAGCTTGATTTGAAAGCCCGCCTAATATGATTTTTGTCTGAATTTAAGGACTTTCATACCCGTTTGTGAACCCCGTTATTCCGGCAAATTTCAGGATAGCCTCTACGATTTAAAGACTTTCATACTCATTTGTGAACCCCGTTCATGTAGGTTCTATTGTATCAGGTTTGAATCTCTTCTATTTAGGCTAAATTAGCATTCTATATTTTGCGTATGAAAACATATAAAGTAGTCTGCTTTGGAGAATTACTCTGGGATATATTACCAGATAAAACATTACCTGGTGGTGCACCTATGAACGTTGCTTATCATCTTCACCGGTTATCAATAACAACTACATTAATATCCAGTCTTGGAAATGATGATCATGGCAGAAAACTGCTGGATATCCTGAAACATTACGAACTTAACACAGATTATATACAGACAGATGAACAACACGAAACCGGTAAAGTGTACGCCCATGCTGCAGGTAATAATGAAATGAAATATGATATCGTACAGCCGGTGGCATGGGACTATATAAAAGTTGCACCAGGACAACAGGAGCTGATGCAGCAATCAGATAATGGATATCTTGTATTTGGCAGCCTTGCTGCCAGGAATAATGATACACGGAAAACATTACTGACTTTACTAACCTTAATGGACAGCGACCGCACCTTTGTATTGGACATTAATTTACGCCCTCCTCATTATGACAAAAAAATAGTAGGTCTCCTGTTACAACATTGCAACATATTAAAGATTAATGAAGCAGAACTGGAACTTTTGGGAGAATGGTATCAGTTGCCGAAAAACCTGGAAGAGAGGCTGAAGGCCCTCAGTAACTTCTTCGTTATTCCAACAATCATTACCACCCTGGGGGATAAAGGAGCTGTACTATTGCAACAGGATAGTTTTTATCAGCACCCCGGATACGCAATAAAAGTAGCAGATACCATTGGTAGTGGAGATGCTTTCCTTGCCGGTTTCTTATATAGCACAATCAACAATCGCCTTCCGGAAGACGCACTGGCTTTTGCCTGTGCAATGGGGGCACTTATCGCTACCTATCATGGCGGTTGCCCCGATTACCAGGTAGCGGAAATTGCAGCACTGATGAATGCATAAAACTCATCAATAATTAAAATTCGTAGTTCATCAATACTTTCAACCATTCATTGAAAAAATATAACTCTTTGGGTTAGCTTTTTTATATTTATACCATGTCTCAACTTATTCGTCATGTGCTTACTGCATTGGGAGTAGTATGTCTATCCCAGGCTAATGCTCAGCTCAAGCCTGCTTACATAGCGCCCAGGCAATATCACTGTTATCAAACGCTTACTCCCATTAAGCTGGATGGGAAACCGGATGAAAAGGCCTGGCAACAAACGGCCTGGAGTGATGATTTTACCGATATTGAAGGTGATAAACAACCAGAACCGCCCATGCGCACACGGTTGAAAATGCTATGGGATAGTCGGTATCTCTACATTTTCGCTGAATTAGAGGATGAAAATATATGGGCGACCCTGCATCAGCATGATACCATCATCTTCCAGGATAATGACTTTGAAATATTTGTAGATCCTGATGGAGACACCCATGAATACTTCGAAATAGAAATCAATCCACATAATACAATAATGGATCTCTTTATGCCCAGGCCTTACCGCATAGGCGGTGATGCCCTCATGAACTGGGACACAAAAGGTATGCTTACTGCAGTACATATTGATGGTACACTCAACAAACCAGGTGATAAAGACAAAAAGTGGACGGTAGAAATGGCCATTCCTTTCAGCGCATTTGGTTTCTACAATCAAAGAACAGCAGGCCCAAAAGACAGCTCATCCTGGCGTATTAACTTCTCCCGTGTAGAATGGGATGCGGATATCGTGAACGGTCAATATGTTAAACGTCGTAATAAAGCTACGGGCAAACCATTACCTGAACATAACTGGGTATGGTCTCCACAGGGTATTATCAATATGCATGCACCTGAAAAATGGGGGTATCTCTTTTTTGTAAAACAACCCGCCGGCAGTCCGGATATTGCATTACCACTACCTGCTATGGAACAGGCCAAAGAGTACCTTTGGCAGATTTATTATAAGCAACATGAATATATACGTGAGCATGGCCGCTATGCATCTACACTTGCAGCCTTAGGCTTACCCGACGAAACTGTTAAAGAAAACGGGTTAACATATTCATTGCAACTGGAAAGTATTTCCAATCAGTTTACAGCTACCATACGCGCTGAAAACGGGAATGAAAGCTGCTCTATCAACCAGGAAGGAAAAATATCTCAAAAGCATTAACATGAATAAACGTAATTTCCTGAAATCAGTAGGATTGGGAGGTCTGGCCATCATGCAGCCAACAATACCTACATTGGCATTGAAAGCAAAATCAGTATCCGGACCAACTGGCACTGTCAGGCATCGCGTATGGATCAATCCAAACGAAAAAGATACTGTTCAGGATCTGTTGAAACTATATACCTCTTATAAAAAAGCAGGCATTGGTGATATCTTTTTCGAAGCAGACAGTGAGAAACATTTTAAAGCAGCAAAAGATAGTGGTCTGAAAGCACATCGCTGGATCTGGACAATGAACCGTGGCGAAAAGGAATTACTGGCAAGTCATCCCGAATGGTATGCCAAAAACCGCAAAGGAGAATCATGTGCCACGCATCCTCCATATGTAAATTATTACCGCTGGTTATGTCCAAGCAAGCCAGAGGTAATCAACTATCTGAAAGAACAGGCAGAAGCGGTACTTTCAAAAGATTACGTAGACGGGCTTCATCTGGACTATGTAAGATATTGCGATGTAATACTACCTGTGAATCTGTGGAGCAACTACAACATCGATCAATCAAAGGAATTACCTGAGTATGATTTCTGCTATTGTGATACCTGCAGGGAAAAGTACAAAGCCCTCAAGGGAAAAGATCCACTGGAAATCGAACATCCGGATCAAAGTCCTTCCTGGAGAAAATTCAGGTATGACCGCATCACCAATGTCGTTACTAACCTTGCAGCAGTAGCAAAACAACATAAGAAGCCAATATCTGCAGCTGTATTTCCAACACCGGAAATAGCTAAACGTATTGTACGGCAGGATTGGACTAATTGGCCGCTCAACGCTGTTTGTCCAATGATTTACCATGGTTTTTACAGAGAAGATGTTTCCTGGATAGGAGATGCTGTGGCTGAAGGAGTAAGAGGATTGGATGGCCGTTTCCCTTTGTATGCCGGTCTGTATCTTTCTGATTTCAATGGCAATATGGCTGATCTGGAAAAAGGAGTAAGATTGTCAATACAGAATGGTGCTGCCGGGGTATCCCTCTTTGGAGGAGTAACGCCGGAAGTGTTACAGACTTTGCAAAAAGCGGGTAGCTAATAATACATTTATTAAAATTTTGCCTGGAGGATTGAGCATGTAATGCGCAGGTTCTCCAGGCATTTTTATTGTTTCTTAGAAAGGGTTCAGGCACTAAGAATAGTGCCTGCTCATTTATATGTGTTCATTAACTAAGAAAGCCTCCTTAACGAAAAATGCGTTCAGGTTATCCTTGCTACTTACAATTGTAATCATTCATGAAGTAGAAATTCCAGGCACTAAGAATAGCGCCCGTTTATTTATGTATAACCATTAACCGATGAAGCTCTGTTAACCATAAAATATTTTTCAGATTATCCCTTCCGATCTTATTCACAAAAGGAAAAATTCAGGCACCAGGACTAGTGCCTGTTTATTTACAATCGTATGCTCGATAACCCATATCATTTAATAAGAATTTATAATCCCTCAATTTTCATTTATGTTTATAGATATTGGAAACCGTTCCTTAAGATCTAATTAACCAAAGAAAAATTATCAGCCCCATAGATGATATTTACAAAGGCTACTAACTGATAAAGAATAAATGCCAGGTACTAGAAATAGTACCCGGATTGCCATATTGAAATATTAACCCTAATCTATGTAGCCTAATTGCTTAATTCGTTAACACCAGCATGCGGACTTTAAATGTTTCATCCCTTTACCATTATCATTAAAAGTTTCAGAAACCAGAAATACTTTCCGGTTACGAATCTTTAGACGTTTATGAGTAACGATTCTACCAGACAGCACGAATTTGATCACCAGAAACATTACTGATAATAAGCACCCGGAAACCAAGAATGGTTTCCGGTTAACTCCTAAGAACAATTCCAAAACCACGCATAATAATTTAACATTCGCACATACAGGAACAGGCTTTAATAAGAAGGTTGATCTTCCTACATTGCCTCACATCAATGCGCATAATTATCTGTTATATCAAGACAATAAAAGGCCGGGAACCAGGAAAAGTTCCCGGATCTGCATTGATTTTATAACCCCTGTGTTAACGAAAAAATATTGTTTTCAGAGACAGACTGTCGCCATCACACCATACATATTACTGGTGTGTTAAATAATAATTGTGTAAATAATAATTACAACAACCGGCCTACTCTAATAAAGTCTTTGGATAATTTATAACTGTAAGTTTATTTTTCATTTCGTATAGGTTTAGGTCAACAAACAAAAATGACCTTAGTGTTTAAAAAAATCGATTACAATAGATCAACAACAATTCAAAAGTAAAATATAGTTTTCATGTAGCCCTATACCATTCTGTTCATTTTCATTTCTTCAAAACCATTTTGTTCAGTGCAGATTCGTTGCAGTATTATTTATTAAAGAATCTCATAAAAAAAGATCTGGTCATTCCTGTACTTCAGAAATGACCAGATCTGTTAATAATGCTTATTCCCGGTGGAGACAAACCAATACTGCCTCCAACCGGGCAATAAGCTGCATCAAAATTCCACCACAATCCTATCCGCACTATTTTTTATGTCCAATGTATGTACCTGACATCTGTCAGGCGTTGCATACCCACCCTGTGGATCGAAACGGGAAATAGGTGTGAGGAAATTAATGCCTGAAGATTGTAATGCCTGTACAGCACCATTCACTTTTAATTGTTGCAAGGATGCAAAACCATGTAATACCAGCTTAATATTATTGAACCTGGAAGTGTAAGAACCCTCTGCTTTTTCAAGCGTAAGCTGATGATCATACCGGATAGTACGCTTGTAAAACCCACCTTTCTCATAGTTGTAACTCTCTCCATCATCTTCATAATAGACTATTGAATTGGCAATGTCTCCTTTGTATACATGCAGGAATAATGTATCAGCCGGCTTTTCGGCAGTAGATTGAATCAACGTTTGCATAGGAATAATACTACCTCCTTTTACAAACACCGGCATTTTTTGCAGACTTAGTGGAAAGATCTTTTTCTGACCACCTGCCTGCAATTCATCTGTATACAGATTATACCAGTTGCCTGTTGGGAAATAGATCTCTCCAAAGTCTTTCGTACTCTCAAAAGGTGCTATCAGAAATGCTTTCCCAAACAGGAACTGATTCTGGTAATGAGGATCATATATATTCGCATCATGAGTATAATCAATCGCCAGAGAACGCATTACAGGCATCCCATTTTGTGAGGCTTCATAAAATGTGCTATAGATATATGGTAATAACCGGTAACGCAGATTAATATAATTTCTGGTAATCTCCAGTACCTCTTCTCCAAATGCCCAGGGTTCAGCTGATTTTGTATTTACACCAGTATGATTTCTGAAATATGGGATAAAAGCACCCAGTTGCATCCAGCGTGCGTAAAGCCCTACTGAAGGATTGCCTGTGAAACCTCCTATATCCATACCTGTAAATGCTACCCCACTAAGGCCCAGACTATTCAAGAGCCTTACCCCAGCCAGCATATGATCATCTTCTGCCCGGTTGTCTCCAGTCCAGATAGCTGTATAACGTTGTAATCCTGCATACCCGGCACGCGTTAATATGAACGGTCTTTTACCCGTCAGTGAACGGGCACCTTCATAGCTGGCTCTTGTCATTTCCAGTCCATATACATTATGCGCCTGCTGGTGTGTGGTAGCATGACCATCAAAATCGAACAGAACATTATTAGGCATCTTCTGCCCCCAGGTGGCAATTTCATTCATATCATTCCAATATCCTGATACGCCATTATCCACATAACTTTTCATTTGTGTCTTCCACCAGTTACGTCCCTTCTCACTTGTAAAGTCTGCGAAATGACACCAGCCTGGCCAAACCTGGCCAGTGTATAATTGTCCGTCAGCATACTTTAAAAATACATTTTCTTTTACGCCATCTTCATATGCGGCATATCCTTTCTCCACTTTAATACCAGGATCATTGATCACAGTAATTTTAAAACCCATCTTTGATAGCTGTGCATTCATAGCAGCCGGATCTGGAAAGCGTTCTTTATTCCATGTGAACAGTTTATACGCATCCATGTAATGAATGTCCAACGTAATACCATCTGCCGGAATTTTCTTTTCTCTCAATGTTTCTGCAATACGTAACACTTCTTTATCCGGATAATAACTGTATCTGTTCTGCTGATATCCCAGGCTCCAGAGCGGAGGCATATGCATACGTCCGGTTAATCCCGTATATGCATCAATGATACCTGCAATCGCAGGGGCATAAATAAAATAATAATTCATCTCCCCATCTCTTGCTCCAAAAGAAGAGAAGCGGTTATTGCTGGCTCCAAAGTTGAAGTCACTCTGATAAGTGTTATCAAAGAAAATTCCGTAGTTAAGTCCGTGATGCACACCTATATAAAATGGGATAGTACTGTACAACGGATCCTGATCTGCCCTGTATCCAAATACATCAGAATTCCAGTTGGTATATGCGCTTCCGGAACGATCCAGGTTACCATTTTTTTCTCCCAAACCAATAAACCGTTCTCCTTCCTGTAATTTCTTATAGGAGGTCACTTCATTACCTACCCATGAAGTGGTTAATCCTTTTTCATCTTCATTGATAAGGGAGCCTTCCCGGGTATAAAAAGCAATGGAGAAAGGCCTTTTCGTAATTCGTGTCTGCAAAGAATCTGTAATAATGATAATATTCCCTGCATCTTCTTTTATGCTAGCTTTTACAGCTACAGGTTTTTCAATAACAGCATACGAGAAATCATCCACCGGTTTTTCATGGGTAATTCTCACTCTTATTACACCTGCGCTATATACTGTGATCTCTGCAAATGCGGCAGTAGTAGTGATCTTCACCTCTCCACTACCAATATGAACACTTTTAACATCTCCTACATTCACTACGCTTTTTTGCGCAAAGCTGCCTCTACCGCATAATAGCCCATAGATGACTATTATAGCAGTCAATATTTTTCTACTCATAAATAATAATTATAACTCCGGCCAGTCATGGTACCGGCCGGAGCTGCTTAATTAATACCCAGGATTCTGTGTTAGATTTTTGTTAACAGCCAGATCACTTGTAGGTATTGGGAATAACAGATATCTAGGATTGTCAGAAGGTTTCAGCTGCCAGGTATCGAGGAATTTACCGAACCTGATCAGGTCTTCCCGGCGCCAGCCTTCCCAGTAAAGTTCACGACCTCTTTCATCAATTAGTTTATCCAGATCGATACTTGCCCAGGTAGTTGCACCACGGGTTACACGCAGATTATTCACGATCAGCAATGCACCAGCTGCATCTGAAGTACGCAATAATGCCTCTGCTTTCATTAGCAAGACATCTGCATAACGTAAGAAGACATAATCGTTCTGAGCGTTATTGCTACTTTTGGTTTCTTTTGATGTCATATCCGGTGGATATTTTACCACACGGATTCCTGTAACTTCAAGTGTTGCAGCATCCGTTTCCTGTAAATTCACTTCCCTTGTAAAAATCAGCAAATGCCCTTTTCTGTCTTCCAATGTTTTTCCTCCAGCGCCAAATTGCTGACCTACCAGGAATCCAACTTTTAAGCCGGTTACATCTGTAACACCGGTAAAACTACCACCTCTGCGGGTATCTGTTGCTTCAAATTTATCGTAGAAATCGGATATAGTAGTATACCCGTTCCAGCCACTTGGGTCCTGGTTGTAATGCAGGGTAGGGGCCCAATGACAAAACACAGCGTTACCACTTCTAACGGTACTTAATCCAGGACCATTCTGCTGTGTAAAGATATTTTCTTTAGACACTGCATCATTGTTATAGGAAAAGTTGTTAAAGTAATTTGCGGTGAGACTATACTTACCACTGGCTGTAATTTCATCTGCAAGTGTTATCACCTTTTGCATATCAGCCGCATCAAATGTGGGCGTTTCTCTGTTCAGGAAAGCTCCTTTGTTCAGATAACATTTCATTAGTAAAGCCTTTGCTGCATTCTTATTAGCGGTATAAGCTGGTACATCATCTCGCAGATCGGGCGTGATAGCTGTCAGTTCGCTGATAATATAATCTATAGCTTCCGCAGCAGTAAACACTTTGGGAGCATTCAGCAATGTATCACCAGGTGCCCGGAAAGGAACCTGTCCCCATCCATCCAGTACAGTAAACATGGCATATGCTCTGATGAAACGTGCTTCTGCAGCCTGTTCTGCTGTAGGCTGGAAACTTAATACGTTGGTTGCAAGGAATTGTAATTGCAATATATTGGAAAACGTATTTCCAATAAATGTATGGTCTGATGTCCAGTTATGGAGTTTCAGAGAACGCCATACACCATTATCATCCCAGTCACCGCCACGTGTAGGGGCAACTGCTTCATCGGCAGTCATTTCCTGCAAAGCCCAGTAGTTTGACTGGTCCTGGTACGGCAACTGTAAACCATCGTAAGCAGATTTCAAAAGTGCAGATACCTGGATAACAGAGTCTGCCTGTGAACGTGTGAGCGTGGAACCTAGTTTCTCATTCAGCTTTGTGCAGGATGCCAGTCCACTTCCTATCACAAAAGAATATATGACGAATGCTTTATTAAAACGCATAAAAGTAGTTTTTAGATCGGTGAATTATAAAGAGAAGTTGATACCTGCCAGGAAACTCCGGGCAGTAGGATAAGGAGAGTACTCAATACCAAAAGAGGTAACACCATTAATACTCTTATCTGTATTCACTTCCGGATCAAACCCTGAGTACTTCGTAATGATAAACAGGTTTTGTCCTGTTACATAAATAGAAGCACCCTTGATCACCTTTCCAATATTTCCGATATTATAACTGATAGTGGCATTATCCATTTTCAGGAAGTCGCCTTTTTCCAGGTAACGGCTGGATACAGTGATAGGATTAGACAGGGCTTCTTCAGTGCCCACCAGGTTGGCTGTAATATTTCTTGAACCAAGGTTTCCAATTGGCAATACGGTATTGGCAGTATTGTTATATACATTAAACCCATATGCACCATGCATATTCACACCCAATGTCCATTGTTTATAATTAAAGGAAGTAACGATACCAAGCATGGTTGTAGGATTAGGGTTGCCAATGAAATACTGGCTGTTACCATTATCAGCATATTTACCCTGTCCCTTATCATCAAAGCCGAGGAATTCTCTTACATAAAAAGAGTTCAACGGTTTGCCATTAGCAAGTCTTTGTGCATAAGCATTTGATACGCCCTGTCCACTGATAGAACCTGTTAATACCGGAGGTCCGTCATAATTTTTGAGTTCATTATTCAGGAAAGTAGCGTTTACTCCTAAATTCCAGGTAAAGTCTTTCCTGGCGATCACGTCTCCACGTAATACAACTTCCACTCCCTTATTGATAACATTTGCCGGCAGGTTGATCCAGTAATTGGATGCTGGTGCTGGCTGAATGGTAGGGAAATTAAAGAGCAGGTTTGTTGTATTCTTGCGGAAATAATCCAGACTACCGTATAACCGGCCACCGAAGAAGGTATAATCAATACCCGCGTTCAGTTGTTTGGAACTTTCCCATTTCAGATTAGGGTTAGCTACATTGCTCAGGCTTGCACCTCCGTTTGAATTGAGGGTATATTGCTCCTGCGCAGCACCTGCGGGAAACTCCTGATTACCGGTAAGTCCCCAGCCAACACGCAATGCCAGTTGATTGATTGTCTTATTACCCTTCAGGAAATTTTCATTGCTGATATTCCACTTTGCTGCAAAGGAAGGGAAATAACCATATTTGTTATTTGCACCGAACTTGCTGGAACCATCTGCCCTTAAAGTAGCAGTCAGCAGGTACTTATCAAGAAAATTCAGATTGCCCCTTCCGAAATAAGACTGTAACTCTGATTTTGGATTCCGGAAAGAGGAAAGGAAAGTATTTGTCTGAGAAGGATTCTGTAATATATCAGTGTACTTCAGCTGATCTGTAGTGAATCCCAATCCGCCAAGAGCTCTACCCTTGTAGTCAAATCTCTGGTATTCATATCCCACTACTGCACTCAGGTATAAGGCTGTTGTAACCTGCTTGTTATAGTTCAGGGTATGTGTATATAATTGAGAAGTGAGGGTGTTATTACCATAATAAGCCTGACCATTACCAAATACCTGGTCAATATTTATGAAAGATGCAACCTGTGTTTCTCTTTCACCAACCTGATGGTTAATACTGTAAGTAAAACGGTATTCCAGGTCTTTGGTGATCTTGTAAAAAGGTGAAATGCTACCAAGGATACTATTGATGTTTACATTGTCATCATAGGCTGCAGACATAGCTTCCGGATTGATAGCAGAACCTACACCCAGGATATTAAAAGAGCCATCAGCTTTGTGAAGTGCCAGCGTGGGGTTCCATTGCAATGCCTGCCCTACCAGACTACCAGTAAAGCCCGCATCGTTGGTAATAGGGGCGATCTGTTCTGTAGTATGTGCAGCTTGAATAGCATAGTCAATGCCTAATTTTTTACTTTCCAGGAATTTAAACTGTCCGTTCAGATTCACTGTATATTTCTTTAATCCTGTTTTCTTTACGATACCCTGCTGATCCAGTAAACCAAAAGAAGCTCTGTACACACTATTTTCACTCCCTCCGCTAATACCCACATTCATGTTCTGGGTAGTACCAGTGCGAAGAATACTTTCCAATCCATCTGAACTGGAGCCCTCATCTCCACTGGTAAGATTGTAATGTTTCAGTGCATTTCTGTAACCATTGGCATCCAGTACATCCAGTTTTTTCATGATCTTGCTTACTCCAGCAGAATAAGATACATCAAGGCGGGGAGCGCCTACCTGTCCTCTTTTGGTGGTAATGATCACAACGCCATTGGCACCTCTTGCACCGTAAATAGCAGTAGCAGACGCATCTTTCAATACGTCCATCGATTGAATGTCGAATGAGTTGATAAAATTAAGCGGGTTGGCATCCGGTGTCTGACCTAGGCCGTTTGCATTTACTGATGGTTTGGCAGTACGCCCATCCAATGGCATCCCGTCTACTACGTACAGCGGCTGATTACCGGTCCTCACAGAGGAGTTACCCCTGATCCTTACGGTAGTAGCACCACCTGGCGCTCCACTGTTATTTACAACCATCAGGCCGGCTACTTTACCCTGGATCAACTGATCGGGGGCAGTAACAATGCCCTTATTAAAATCGGCGGACTTAATAGAAACAACGGAGCCGGTCAGATCCTTTTTACGGGCTGTACCGTAACCTACTACTACCACATCCGTCAATGTGGTACTTTCTAATTTCAATGAAACAGCAACCTCTGTTTTGCCAGAAATGGGTACCTCCTGTTTTACATAACCTATGTAGGAAACAATGAGGGTAGTGGCATTAGCTGGTATATTCAATTTAAAAGTACCATCTACACCTGTTGAAGTACCTATACTGGTACCCTTGATTTGAACGGTGGCGCCAGGAACAGCAGCGCCGCTTTCATCCGTTACCTTACCGGTAAAGGGTGTTGTTTGCGCCTGAGTACTGGCCATACCTGCCAGGAGCAGTAGAAGCGAGCATAACAGACACATCTTGCGGAATAGAAGATTCGTCATAGAGCAGTTTTTATTGGTTTGTGGAATATTGATGCCTGAAGGGAACAGATTCAGAACCGGCAGAATAATCTTGCCGCTCCAAACGTGGAATAAATCTTTTAATGGGTCTCTATCTAATATCTACTGACCCTGTTTACACTTTGCTTTAACAGAAGATTTATCAATAATCGAAAGTTTGTGAACTGTGCTTTCATAACTGAAATATTAATCAACGTGGTGGCATTTACGATGCCTAATGATTCTGGATTGCAACAACTTATATGACAAGTGAATGATTGTTGCCACTAATGGGTCAAAGTAAATCAGCTTTAAACTAGTTAACAATTTATATGGTCAATATATAGAAAATATTGGCTTGAAAAGGGCTTTATAAGCAAATAATACATTGATTATCAATCACAATAGTTCATATTAATACATTTAACATATAACGTTAATACCAGCAACTCTTAACATTAATATACGTTCGTTTACATCGCTTTTATATCCATCAGGCGTTCTTCAAATTCTTCCTTGGGAATGATTGCCTTATTCTTGATCTTGGTTTTATAGGTATAAATAGTGTTGATCGAATATTCTAAGATTTGAGCAATTTTTACATTGTCACTGATTCCAATTCTGATAAGAGCAAAAATCCGGAGATCAGTATTCAGCAATTCATTATCCTTGAGTTTAATCTGATCTTCTTCCCGGAAAAAAGAATTAAACACACTTACAAAATTTGGGAAGATCTTTAGGAAGATTCTATCGAAATTACGGAACAATTCTTCACGTTCCTTCTTTAAGTCGATATTATTTACAAGATATTTCACTTCTGCATACCTATTATCGGTTAATTTCTGATCAGCCAGCTTCTTAAACTTCTTTATTTTATCGAGATAAGCAGAATTTACCTGGAAACAATAGCCGATATATTCCTCCTTGATCGTATTTGCCTCCATCAGCTTGTCATTAATTTCCTGTTGCAGGGCATGAGCATCTGTAATTACTTTTTGCGCCGTCTGCAATTTTTTATACTGCCTTAAAATAATCACAGCCAACCATACCAGCACTAATAAAAGGAGGGTGACAATAGCCGCGTATACAAACAGTAGTTTCTTCTGCCCTTCTACCGTATTGATCTTTTCACTTTCTATAATCGGCAGGATAGCGCTTACCTGCACTTTCCGGAGACGGGCACCATAAAAGGAGGCATCGGCAACGGCGTATTCAATATAGCGTGAAGCATGTTTTACGTCCTGGTCTTTAAATAACAAGCCCGCCAGTATAAACATTGCGGTCGTTTCTTTGGTACTGGAAGTGATATCCGCAATAGCTGCGATTGCCATCAGGCTAATTGCACTATCCTTTTTGCCAGTACGGATGTAGATATTCCCGAGAGAAGAGGTAGCAATGGCCACCTGATGCATGGTAAGATCTTTATGGGCTACTGTAAGGGTATAAAAATACCTGGCGCTATCCATATTCCCCTTCTTCTGATACATCAAACCATAGTTGTAATCATAATTGAATGAGTGTGGTTTAAAAAGTATCAGGGCAGAATCCATATAATTATTCCCCTGCTTGGTATAGGCTGGTGCAAAATACTGATCACTGCTATAGTCAGACAGGTCATAATAGTATCTGCCCTTTAAAGTATAATATTCTGCCTTTATGGTATCCGGTAAGGCGGCGACATCAATAGTGGCCAGGTAATCGCCCGTTTCTTTGAACATACCTGATGAGAGCAGGACGAACCCCAATTTGATCCCCGCATAATTGATTCTTGCCGGATCATTCATTTGCCGGGCAAGCGCCTGCAATTGTTGTGCGTAAGCAAAAGCCGAATCATATTTAAAAACCTTGTACTGCTCATACAATTGTTGGCAGAGCGTATACTGTTCCTGTAATGACAAGTGGGCATTTGGGTATAAAGCCTTTCTTAATATATCAATCTGTCTGATTTTTTCAGCATCAAAGACAGGAGCCTTTTCAATTGCGCGGTTCAATTGATTCAACAAACTATCATTCCCCGACCGGGCATAAACACTCCCTGCAACTAATAGTAACAACAACCAGATATACTTACACTTCATTAGTTCATTTTTGTGGAATCAGCTGATCATGGAGTTTGGAAGTCTCCGTTCTCACTATTATAATTATATGCTCCCTGCTTTAGCTTCTTATAGATTCTTTTCCGCAACATCTCGGGCGACAATACCCGCATACCTTCTGCATAACCCAATATTTCTCTTTCCAGCTCAAAATTCACCTGCACTTTCAGATTGATAATAATTCCATCCCCCGACCTTTCAATAACTTCCTGGGAATGGTGCATCGGTTTAGTCATTATGTAAGGCGCATGTTCGTTACTTACAAACACCTTTACATTATTAGGCCGCAGAGATCGTCCTACCGTAACACCTATCACATCTCTGTAATATTCTGACGGGGTGATCTCATCATTCTCAATATATGATGTATTATCCACTATTTCCAGTTGCCCAATCCTGTCCAGAGCCAACGTCAGGATTTGAAGACCTTCTCCTTTAACTCCTACTGCAAACCAGCGATTTTTATATTCTTTAAGCCACCATACATGAAAAACAAAGGATGCTTCCTCCCTGGCCTTGAATGACTGGTAAGTCATGAGTACTGCCTTTTGCTGTATGATAGACTGATAAAGCATTTCAAGATGTTCCAATCCTTTCAGACGGTCATTCTTTTCAAAATCAATCACTGACGGGGAATGATGTGCGGCAGCATACACGTGGTCTTCCAGTTTTTGCACCACCTCATTTAAACTACTGAAATGAGAGAAGCCTTTGAACTGTTTCAATACTTCAACCGCTTCATTCATACGTCCAAGATCCTGCTCATTTAGCGGAATGTTTGTGATACTATAAGTGGCATCCTCATAGGTATAATATTTTTTACTTACAACAATGATTGGCGCGTTATACCCCAATTTGTCACTCCGCATAAGCTGGATATCGGACTGTACGGAACGCCGGCTGATTCCTTTATCAATCCCTTCATAGTCATACAAGGCATCAGAAACCGCATCTATCAGGTTCTCCAGCGTCCACTTTCTGCGACGGTTCCTAAGGCAGGCATCAATCGTTTTGTAACGGATCAAGGCATTTTTGTTGGCGGGCATTCATGAATTTTTCAAAAAATAGGAAAAAAAATCTGTTGCGCAAAAAATCTGCGCACTTGCTTTGACCCATTTAAAAAATGAATTTAAAACCACGGATTTCAGGGATTTCCCAACCCGGTAAACAGGCTTACATTTATAACATGCTCAAATATGGCATTATTGCATTTTTCGTTGTGCTGACATTTGCTATCGGCGTCTACTTCTTTCTTGCCTACAGGCTCGATACTATTATAGTATATGACAGGGAAGCAGCCTATATCAATGTTGGCAATCATCTTTCCGTAAAGCCGGAATTCATGATCAACAAAAATAAGGAGTTACGGGTGTTCCTTGACTTTCAGAATGTACATGAAACTGCTATGATCCAGCATCTGAATGTAAAGATCAGCTCCTCCCGGAAAGAATCGCCGTTGTTATCAGTCTCTACAAATATCAACGACAATAACGCCTACGCACTTACATTTCCTCAGTTGCCAGAAAGTTGTAAACTGGTACACCCGGTATACCCATCCTCTTCGGGAACAATTACATTTGCATTTGATACACATAATATCAGCAGCAGTAACTACTTTGTTACAATTGAGGGTAGCATCCTTACCAATCCTAATCAACCACCTACTTCTTTCAGTAAGGAAATAGATATAGAAAAAGAAACTGTATTGAGTGAGAGAACCAGGTTGTTTTAACTACATGGCTTCAGACCAGCATAACGGAGCCGGTAGTTGCTGATTACTGAATTCTAAATGCACAACCCTTCTTTTATGATTATTATTTGTTCGGCTTGATGCATGTAATAGCAATGGCCGCATTATCATGACCCCTCCTTTTAGAACATTACAGACTACTTCCGATTCTACCCTCCAGTCTATCGTTTCTGCGCGGTAAATCCCCTTCCTGTGTGATCCGGGTATTATTCTAAGTGCACCATTGTTTTCATCAGTATCATCAAGATGAATCCTGATGGTAAAATTATTTTCCAGGATAGATAAGGGTGGTTGCACAGCATATTGGTTTTGCTTAACTGACCAAGGGCCATAACCTGCTACCTCCGTTTTCTGATTAACAGATATTGTCAGATCCTGATGATAAGCCACAAACCAGTTAGAGTCTCCAGGCTTATCAAAATAAATAGATTTTACAACGCCATAACCATCTCCGAAAAGTTGTGCAATGATCTCCCACAACTTCCGGTTAAGGGTTAAAGTTGCTGCTGCTGGTATTTCCTTGAGAAACTGACGGATTGCAAAAAGATCTTTTGTTTTACGGAAAGTTTCTTTTGTACTGTCTGCCTGTTGAATAACATTGATCAGATGTTCTGTTTCTTCTTCAGTAAAAACGTTATTGATTACCGTGAATCCAATTTTTTCGATCTCCTCTTTGTTATTGATAACGTCCATGTGTCGAAATATTCCTGATTAAGAATTCAGTCTCTCATAAAAATAATAAATTATTGTGGACCATTTATCCTGATGGAGCTCTAATAAAACCCTTCTCTTATCTGTATCAATATTTCCTCCGCTCTTTTTGCATCTGGCAAATCAGGGAGATCTGACCGCAGGTATAGTTCCTCTATTCGTTCCAGCTTTTCTGCTACCATTTTCAACAGGTCTTCATATTCAAACTCACCACGCCTGATGCTTAATAGAAAATCTCTATCGCTTCTCTGCACAATTACTTTATGCTCCGCTGCAATTTCTTCCGCCATACTTAATAATCGAAAAGTATGCATCATATTTTTTGCATCATAGTTCTTTCCATGGGAAAGGGTATTCTGATACCTGTCTTCATTCCGTTTCTTTACCCATTCCCAATATTCAAAGTATTCCTTACAGTATACAGAATAACCGTCTTTGTTGAAATTCATTACTGCCAGGGGAGCAATATCCCTCGGTATTGAACTAAGCTGTACATCGTTCGCATTTATACCCGATATAATACCTTTCAATTTTTCATTCCCTCCAATCTGTTCCTGGTGATATAGCAAGTATACATCCTTAAAATGTGGCAGATTTGTTAGTCCGCAATCTTCCTGTAAATAGGCACGCTGAATTAGCCACTGTTGAAGAGGAACACTGCCATTCCCTTCAACTACAAAGCAAAAATCAAGTACTGTTTTCTTTTCCTCATCTACGGGTCGGTGGATTTTTTTATTCAGTCCTTTTGCTTTTTTAACCTGTGTGGCTGCATAACCTGCAAAAGTATCTTTACATAGTTTAGAGAGAAAATCTGCAGGCCGGATAAGTGACATTAAAGGATGACGGAAGAGTACACTTTCTTCAGGCGTACCAAGGAGTTCCAGGATGTTAGGGTTATTCTTACTCAGCAGATCTATAAATCTGGCAATTTCAAAATATACCTCATCATTAGTTTCGTTGGATAATTGTGGAGCCACACTCAATCCATATAGTTCCTTTTGAGGTAACACAAAAATGCCTTTTATATCCGTATCTGATGCTGGCAGATGTAACTGTTGTGCCCTGCTGCCACTAATACATTTTAGCAGAAGATGTTGAGGTTCGGCAATTAATTGCTCAAAGGTCATTGCTGCTTATATATTTTCTGAATAATAGATCTAACTCCTGCGTATCGTTTTGCAATGCCGGTCTGTCTTTTGATTGTTCCTGACAGTAAGCCAATGTAGTTGCAATCCATTCCTGCAATAATAAAACAGGTGTAATTGTTCCCTTTTCATCCGCTACCTTTTTCTTTTCCAGCAGATCATCGATAACTGTATGCCACTGCTCATCTGTAACAAGTGTTCTCAGTTGATCAAATTCCATTGGTGGTACGGTGCGTTTTTCTATGATCCACAGTGCAGCAAGCAGGGGTCTTAATGCATAGAAGTACTTTTTCATCTTTATCATTTCTCCCTGCAGATCATTTTCAAACGTATTTCTTGCCATGGAAATATAATGATGACACCCGGCACGACTCGAAAAATAGGAAGAAGCCAGGCTAAAGAACTCTTCCTTAAATCCACCATATTCTTTGTAGATAACTGGCGATTGCAACCACTCATAAAGTGGTGCATTTGATTTCAGGAATAATTGCAGCGCCTTTCGTATATCCCATCCGCTAATATCCAGCACTTCATTAACAGGTATCTCAATAACATCTTTTCTTTCCCTGATACTAAGGTAATCTGCAGCTGGCCGGGCATAAATAAAACGGACATCATAATCACTGTCTGGCGATGCAAATCCCCAGGCCCGGCTTCCTGACTCACAGGCGTACAATATTTTTACCTGCTGTTCCTTCTCAATAGATAACAACTTGTCTATTATTACACTATTCATAAATAATCCTATTACTATTGAACAAAATATAAAAATTTGAATTTTTATCTCCATAAAATTTGTTAATATCAAAAAAATAGTGTCACCTTTGCATCGTTAAAATAAGCATAAGAACAAATGAAACGCATAAACGTACATATACATCTGATCAGTTGTTTTAGCCTGGTAATGGGCGAAATAAGCTGCGGGGTAAGTTATGCGATAGAATAAGTTTAAATAAACGAATTCAATATAACATAAGCCCTGCAAGAAATTGCGGGGCTTTTCATTTTTAAAACAATTGAACATTTGAGTATACAATTCCAAAACATACCATTCGAAATAATGCCTGATATACAATTATCATGCATAAGCCATACGTATGCAATCAATGAAGTGCATATGAATTATCAACGACCTTTTTATACCTGGCCATAAGTAAAATTATGAGCTCTGAATATAAGCCCGGTCGTTTATCACGACCGGGCTTTTTTATTTTCATTGGCCTGTAGCTCAATGGTGAGAGCATCTGCCTTATACGCAGCAGGTTACTGGTTCGAATCCAGTCAGGCCAACGATTTACGGAATAGTGAAACTGATTATGACGATCTGATTCCGGTAACCAATATGGTGTTTGTAGTTTAAGGGTAAAACAACCGAATGTGAATCGGTAGTTGAGGGTTCGAATCCCCCAAACACCCCATAAAATAATTCATCTAAAAATTAATGATATGCACTACATGTACGATCAGATTTCGAATAAAATTATTGCAGATGCAGGAACATATTCCAGTTCTATATGTGCATCTGTACCAACAAGAGTAAACTGGGTGATCCCTCTTGTTGATACAGATTACCGGCTAATAGAAACTGTTGGTAAGCATTTACCGGCATTGCAGTTATCTGGATAGCTATAATGCACCCTTTACAATTTTATAATTATCTAAATCGAAACCTTTGAAAATCTCAATGGGCCATAAGCAGGCAGTAGAAAAAATTAAAGTATGGTATTTAACCCGGTTGAGGGTTACTGAGCGTAATGTTAGAGGTACTGAACCCTTTACACTCTTCTACAAGATGACACAAAAAAAGCAGGAGAAAATCACAGAAAAGATCAACCTGCATCCATTAGAAATACCTGTATTATTATTCACTATCCGTGCTGGTGAATATATCATAAATACTTCTGAAAGGTTTGTGAAGATCACTCCCACAAAACATGAATCAGTTTACTATGATGAATTTGAAAGCTTTATATACTATAGTCCCTTACGTTGGGAGGAGGAACCCCACAAATCAAAAGAAAAGAAATCTCAGCTGGCAAAACCGAAACTATACATTGAACTGGGGCTTAAAAAAACATCCAAAGAAATTATCATCTGGAAAATTCCAAAGGGAGATGACCTCCACTCATTTTGGAATGTCACCAGATCGGCAGATACAATTCGAATAGAGTCAACGTAAAATTTATAATAATAAATAAATCTTTTTAAAATGATAATGATAGGTGATTTACATGGAGAGCACTTGAATGTTTTAAATAAGATTCTCCAGCTCGAAATAACCAATACTCCCTTTATACAAGTAGGGGATTTCGGATTAGGGTTTCATGATCTTCATCGCGATATTAAAACTCTTGCAGAACTCAATAAATTCTTTGAGATGCATAACAATACACTTTATATCATCCGGGGAAATCACGATAATCCTTTCTTCTGGAATCACCGGCATGAGTTACAGTTTAAGCATATAGTGCTTGTACAGGATTATGAAAAAATAACTATTGAAGATCAGAAAATACTATTCATTGGTGGTGGTATTTCTATCGACCGGAAAAACAGGACACCTGGTAAAGATTACTGGGCTGATGAAGAATTTGTATTTAACCAGGAATTACTAAACAATGCTTGCACTACAGGAATTGATATGGTAGTTACACATATTGCTCCTGACAAAGCATGGCCTTACACCTTTACGCCTGTTGTAAATCACTATGCAAGCAGGGAACCAAATTTAAAAGCTGCATTACATCAGGAGCGCAGCAATATGACGATGGTTTATGAGCAGGTAAAGCTAGCTGGTTGTAAGCAATGGTATTACGGGCATTATCATCAATCTAAAATAGAAGAAAAAGAAGGTCTGTTGTTCCAGTGTCTGGATATTAATGAAATGCACCGGCCTTCAATCCGTGCTGTTTCTGATTAAAGATTCTAATTTGAGGCATAGAGAAATATGTATTCCGGGTTTCTTTCCAGAAATCCGGTTATTTTTCTCAAAATATTATACACTCTTGGGCAATGTTAAAAATTTGGTTAACTTCTGTAAATAAAAGAAATATATGACACGCGTTAATCTTGCGAATGATAAAGGGCAGAGAGCTGCGGTGCTAATTCCACGGAAGAAATGGAACGATCTACAAAAAGATTTAAAGGTATTGGGGCTTCTGTCGGATTTAAAAAAATCATTTCAAGAAATGGAGCTTCATAGTAAAGGCAAATTGAAAAGTCCTACGGCTAAGCAATTGTTATCCCAATTATAGTCATTACTTATGTAGTTAGTTTTCCTTCTCTCTCTGAAATTCTTCATTAATTATTTAACCACGAATTACGAATAGTAATTCTTTTCCAAAGATTCTTAAGACTTCATCCCCTCTCACTAAAAATATACTTATATACTCAGCCTGTTCCCCCTTTCAGAGAAATAACTGGAAAAAATAATTTGGGGCTACTAAAACCAGTGTCTTACTCCATTTCGTTGCTCTGAAGTGTCAAAGAGAACTTATTCCCCATGTTAATTTTCACACTCTTTCCCTTCATCCACCTTTTAATGTCCTCATTGTCTGAAAGCACCTGGAATAAATCCCGTGCAATAGCAGAGCCTGCGAGATCATTCGTAACACGTCCATTAATGATTTCGAGATTAAAGCTATAACCGGATTTCTCCCTGTTGCCTATAGCTTCAAATTCTCCCTTACTCATTTCAAAAACCTGGTCTCCTGCAATTGATCTTTTTAATAAGATCTTAATAACAGAAATAAACTTTCCCCAAAATGGTAAATACTTTCCTACCTCGTTACCCATAATTTATTTTTCTTCTGATAATGTATAGCTACGTGACCTAATTAATGAACAAATCCTCTCTTAAAAAAAAGCCTTGACGAAGTGTTTCTGATTGTTTACAAACGTTGGTTGATAGTTTATGTCTTAAGCGGCCTTGTACTTTCCGGATGGATAATCAACTTGTGCTGATTACAAAAATACTCCTATTAAATGAAAAAGGGTTTTAACGTCAGACGTTAAAACCCTTTTTTTGCTCCCCCTTCTGGACTTGAACCAGAGACCCTCTGATTAACAGTCAGATGCTCTAACCAACTGAGCTAAGGAGGAGTGTTTTCCCGTTTCGGGATTGCAAAAATAGACAATTTTTCATTTCTGCAAAATCTATTCGCAAAAAATTTTCAATCTACTTTAAAATAGTTGGTGGCACCTTATCCACAAATATTATCAAACGCTCTTCCACAGCGGATTTCCTTGTAACATGATTTACAAAAGGAAGATCTAATTTTGTTACCGGAAAATGTGAAAATGATTGTATTACCCTGCAAGGATGTCCCTGCAACACCAAAGAATCTCTATACTCAGGTGTGGTAAAAAGTAAAACCGACTGATCAGTTCCGATGTTATCATATCGTTCCAATGGTGCATCCAGGTAAAACGTCGTCGCATAAGAATTCCATTTATAAAATCCTATGGGCTGTCCTTTCAGTTCCCGGTTTGCATAAAAAGCAGCAGAACTTCCACTTTGATACTGCAACACATCCGGATAAAACATTCCATTTAAAAAGATATTTAACGCCAAGCTGGCAAGACAGGTACGGAAAAATACCTGCGATTGTCCCTTTAAAGGAAGCCATATAAACAGTATCACAACTATCACAATTAACCCCACCGCCAGATAATTAATTGCGGGCTGATATAATGCCCACAATCCAATAATAGCGACTCCCATTATACTGATGATCACATATTGGGTGATCCTGAAGAATTTCAGCTTTTTAAGCGATAAAATATATTGGGCGGTGAGAATAGCAAAAAATGGGAAGATGATATTCAGATAATGTGGTAACTGGAAGCTGGAAAGAGAGAACAATACAAAAGTTGCCAGCGATCCGCTGATAGTGTAAAACTCCCGGCGATCTTTCCGCATAAAAGCGATCACAGCCGCATATAAGAATATCGACCACGGTAAAAACGCCCACAACACAGTATGAAAGAAAAAGAAAGGATCCCCTTGTCCTTTGATAGGGCCCGTATTCATAAACCGGCCAAACTGGCTATCCCAAAAAAAGAACCGGATACCAGATACTCCTGTATGTCCGAAGACTATCTTTTCAGGATGCAAATCGAACTGCAGGTACAAAGCATATAACTCCGGTAATATGAAGATCCCGATCAGTACGGTTACCAAAAGCCATCTCAAATGAAATAATTCCCGCCATTGACGGGTAAAAACATATTGCCCGGCAATGGCACAGCCAATAGGCACCAACGCGAACGGGCCTTTTGTCATAACAGCACATGCCGCAAATAAAGCTCCCAATACTAAATGAATTCCTTGCCTGCGATATAAATGGTAAACACTGGCGATGATAAGCCCGGTGAGATAAGGCTCTGCACGTACATCATTGCTGGATATTACCAGATGCTCTGCGGTGAGTAGTATACATACTGCCCAGCGGGCTACCTGCTCGCCATATAAAGCGTAGGCAAACCGGTAGGTATAGATCACACCCACCATTAAAAAGAGGAGGGCAGGGAGTTTATAGGCTACAGTAGTAAAGCCCAGCAGGTTAAAGGAGATGGCCATCATCCAGAAGGGAAAATGAGGCTTATCCAGCCAGTCATGCCCATCTGCAAACAGATTCCAATAGTCATGATGCTGTACCATATATTTCGCAATGCCGGCATATAAAGCGCCGTCAGGCTCCATAATGGTAACAGGTAACCCAGTTATATGCATGAATACGAGCAACCCGATAATGACCTGGCTAACCCGTTTTTCTGAGAAGGAGGAAGATGACATGTGCAAAAATTACTGCACAGCGGCCACTTGCACAAAAATACATGTGCTCTTAATAGAAAATTAACACGGCACTACCACCCGAACAGTCCGCTTTTCTCCAAACCGATATATACACCATCTTCCCGATGTTCTACGGGGTAAGTTTTCAGGAAAAACCCTTCCCCACTTGAATTATAGCCATTCTTTACACTAAACCGGTACCGGTGCAGAGGGCATACCACATTCCCTGAATCGTCTATAAATCCATCTGCCATGATACCACTGGCATGCGGGCACTTATACGCGAATGCATATAAACTGCCCTCATAGCGGGTACAACAAACCTTTTTCCCATGCACATCCAGTATAATGATTTCCTGGTTTTCCATGGGCAGATCTTCCACCCGGTGCCAATTGTATTGCTTTACCATTAATAAAAATATTCTGACTTGTAAGGGTAACGCTCCCGGTATAAGTTCATTACCTTATCCATAATGGTTTTACGTAATTCGTCGATATTCTTCTTTTCCAGAGCAGAAATAAACACACAGTTTCCCTGTGAACGACCTTCCCAGTTAGTTTTCATCTGAGTAAGAATGTCCTGCTTTATATCATCGGCCAGCCATTTGTCGAACGTATTCTGTTCATACAGATCCATCTTATTAAAGATCATGATGGTGGGCTTGTCAAATGCTTTCAGCTCGTTCAGGGTGCGGTTTACAACTTCTACCTGATCTTCATACTGCGGATGGGAAATATCTACCACATGCAGCAGGATATCACTTTCGCGTACTTCATCCAGCGTAGATTTAAAACTCTCTACAAGATGATGGGGTAATTTGCGGATAAATCCTACGGTATCACTCAGCAGGAAAGGCGTCTGGTCAAACACTACTTTACGGGTGGTGGTATCCAGGGTTGCAAACAGCTTATTCTCTGCAAACACCTCACTCTTACTCAGCATATTCATAATGGTGCTCTTTCCCACATTGGTATATCCTACCAGGGCCACACGAATATATTCTCCACGATCCTTCCGCTGGGTAAGTGACTGCTTATCGATTTCTGCCAAACGTTTGCGTAACAATCCAATCTTATCCTTGATGATACGACGGTCTGTTTCTATTTCCGTTTCACCCGGTCCACGACTTCCAATACCCCCTCCCTGTCTTTCCAGGTGACTCCACATCCCCTTTAATCGCGGTAGAATGTACTGGTACTGTGCCAGCTCCACCTGCACCTTTGCCTGCGCAGTTCTGGCGCGACGGGCAAAAATATCCAGGATCAGGTCACTACGGTCTATCACCTTTATATTCAGCACCTTTTCTATATTAGCAATCTGGGAGCCAGACAACTCATCATCAAATATCACCAGTGTGATATTCCGCCCGATAGTGAAATCTCTTATTTCTTCCAGTTTACCCTTACCCACAAAAGTAGCTCTGTCGGGCCGTGCCATCTTCTGTGTAAAGCGTTTTATAATAGGAGCTCCTGCTGTTTCCGCCAGGAATACCAGCTCGTCCAGGTACTCCTGTACCTGTCGCTCTGTTTGTTCCTTGGTTATCAAGCCCACTATCACCGCTCTCTCTTCCTGTTGTACAGCCTGTTTTTTCTCAATCAAAGTTTCTGATAATTTTTTACAAAGGTAGCAAATTAGATGCTGACACTATTTTCCCTACATTTATTCCTCCAAACAAAATCTAATATGCTTAAATCTATATTGTTAACATCACTATTTATAACAACTATGGCTACGGCTCAGCAGAAAATGACGCCTGAGCAACTCTGGCAACTAGGCAGGGTAAGCGGGGAAACAATTACAACAGATGGGAAAACAGTCGTGTATGGCGTTTCGCAATACAACATTGCTGAAAACAAAAGTGAAAAGAACCTTTATGCCATTCCGTTAACCGGCGGTACTGCGCAGCAGATCACAAAAGAACCTGGCGGCGAAGGCGATGTGGCCGCACTTCCCGGTCAGAAGATCGGCTACTCCTTAAAAGGACAATGGTGGGAAATGAATGCAGATGGTACCGGCGCTGTACAATTGACAAATGTAGAAGGAGGATTACAAAATATCCGCCTGTCGCCGGATAGTAAATATATTCTCTTCTCAAAAGACGTGAAGATCAAAAAGGTGAGTGGTGCCGACCATTATCCGGATCTTCCAAAATCAAATGTACAGATCTACGATAACCTCAACTACCGCCACTGGGATGCCTGGGAAGATGGTAATTTCCAGCACGTGTTTTATGCAACCTACAACAACGGACAAGTTGGCACTCCTGTAGATATCATGGAAGGGGAAGCTTTTGATGCCCCTCAAATGCCTTTTGGCGGCACAGAAGATATGATCTGGAGCCCTGACAGTAAAAGCATTATCTACGTTTCTAAAAAGAAATTCGGTAAGGAATATGCTATAAGCACCAACACCGACATTTACGAATACAATCTCGACACACACACTACCAATAAACTTTCTGAAGGGGCAGGTTATGATCTGGGTCCGGCTTTTAGTCCAGATGGTAAGTACCTGGCATGGCAAAGCATGGCAAGAGATGGTTTTGAGGCAGATAAAAACGATATCATTATCCTGAACCGTGCTACCGGCACACGTACCAATCTTACGAAAGACTGGGATGGTACTGTTTCTTCTCTCAATTGGAGCAAAGATGGGAAATCTATTTTCTTCCTGGCAGTTGTAAAAGGAACGGAACAAATCCTTGAAATAACATTGCAGAAAGATATAGCTGCTACAACAGCGAAGCACATACGCCAGGTGACAGAAGGCGATTTTGATATCAGTGCTATCCTTGGACAAACAGGAAATACACTGGTTGTATCCCGTATGGATATCAATCATGCATCAGAACTATATACCGTTACATTGCCTAAAGGTACCATGCAGCCGCTGACGACTGTCAACAAAGCGACCTATGATAAAACAGGCATGTGTAAAGTGGAAAAACGCTGGATCAAAACTACCGACGGTAAAGACATGCTTAGCTGGGTGATCTTTCCGCCAGACTTCGATCCTGCTAAAAAATATCCTACACTGCTGTATTGCCAGGGAGGCCCTCAGGCAGCACTATCACAATTTTATTCCTATCGCTGGAACTTCCAGTTGATAGCTTCCCAGGGATATATCGTGGTAGCTCCAAACCGTCGCGGTATGCCCGGACATGGTGTGGAATGGAATGCTTCCATCAGTAAGGATTGGGGAGGACAACCTATCCGTGATTACCTGAGTGCGATTGATGCTGTTAGCCAGGAACCTTATGTTGATAAAAGCCGGCTGGGTGCTGTAGGTGCCAGCTATGGCGGGTATTCCGTATATATGCTGGCTGGTGTGCATAACAACCGCTTCAAAACCTTTATCGCACATGATGGTCTTTTCGACTTGAAAAGTTGGTATGGCACAACTGAAGAACTATGGTTTGCCAACTGGGATATAGGCGCTTACTGGGATCCAGCTAACGCGAAGATGTACAAAGAATTTAACCCCAGCGAATATGCCAGCAAATGGAATACTCCTATTATGGTTATCCAGGGCGGGATCGATTTCCGGGTGGGTATAGAACAAGGATTACAAGCCTTTCAACTGGCACAGTTAAAGGGCCTCAAAAGTAAACTGCTCTATTTCCCCGAAGAAAACCATTGGGTTCTTAAGGCGCAGAATGCGCTGGTATGGCAACGCGAGTTCTTTAAATGGCTAAATGAAACATTATAAATAATTCACCAGTCAGACTAAGCATATTTCAGAAACATGCTTAGTCTGACCATTTACCCCCAATCAATTCCATGTATTCCACCATCTTACACCAGATCAACAACGGCGTCGCCACTATTACGCTCAATCGCCCCGATGTCTACAACGCATTTAATGATCCGCAAAGTTATGAGCTCCAGGATGCCCTGAAACAGGCAGAAAAAGATCCTGCTGTGAGAGTCGTAGTACTCACCGGTGCAGGAAAAGCATTCTGCAGCGGGCAAGATCTTAAAGCCTCTATGGATGCTGGTCAGCGAAATCTGAGCGAATCGCTGCACAAAAGATATAATCCTATTATCAGGGCTATCCGCAATATGCCCAAACCGGTTATCTGTAAACTCAATGGGGTAGCAGCCGGCGCCGGCTGTTCATTGGCACTGGCCTGCGATATCATCATTGCAAGCGAAACAGCATCTATGATTGAGATCTTCATCAATATAGCTCTCGTGCTAGATTCAGGATCTTCTTATTTCCTGCCGCGTACCGTTGGCTACCACAGGGCATTTGAACTGGCCACCAAAGCCACAAAATTATCTGCAACAGAGGCACAACAACTTGGACTGATAAACAAAGTAGTAAAGCCTGAAGAACTTGACAGTACTGTACAGGCAGAAGCTACATTTTATGCAAATGCCCCTACTAAAGCGATTGCGCTGCTCAAAAAAATGCTGACCAAAGGCATGACAGAGAACCTGGATACGGTATTGGATTATGAGGCCTATTGCCAGGAAATAGCAGGGAAAACAGCAGATAATGTTGAAGGAATAAATGCATTCATTGAGAAACGAACACCTGTTTTTAAAGGACAATAATTTTCAGAGCAGCCTTTTAGAAGTTGGTCTTAAAGCTTTTAGTAGGTTCCAATATAAAACGGCCCAATGCCTTTAAATTTTTCAATGGCTTACTTATATAAAAAGAGCGGCCCGGGAAATATCCTGGGCCGCTCTTTTTATATAAGTAAGTTATATTACAGACCACTGAAAGAAATACCAATAGTATATGGCTTGATATCGTAAGTACCACTCTCTTTAAACATGGTGGTAAGTGCATATGTACCATAAAGGGAAAAATTACCATAACCTACCCTTGCTGTACCAGCAAAACGCCAGGTATTAAACAGGCTTTTGTTAGCTTCCTTCTCAATATGTTTGGAACCATTAACCGTAGCAACTGAACGTGTATGTACATTCACCAGGTTACCTATCTTAATACCCAATCCTACTTTAAAACCCTTATTTGCATTTTCCGGTACCTGGCGGTAACGAATTTCCAAAGGGATTTCAAGGTAGTTCATCGCTAATTTGAATTTCTTGTAAGAAGTAGTTGACTCAAAATCCGGCGATGATGAAACCTTTGTCAGATCAATCATCTGATCCTTCAGATAGATATTACTTGAACTTACACCTAATCCTGCCGCAAGACTGAAATTAGTGTTCTTCAATGGTATATCGTACATAAACGCGAGGTTAAATTCGCGGTTAAAACCAGAGTTGATATCACTGGCTCCTGTACCGTTCAAACCAACATAACCCAGCTGAATCACCAAAAAGTCCTTGGAATGTTGAGTAGCTCCCATAGCTTTGTTTGCAACCACATTTTTTGCGTCCTGTGCAAAAATACTATAAGAAGCAAGCAGCATTCCCAGCGTAAAGAATATTTTCTTCATGTTTAAGTATAAAGTCTTGAAAAAGAATATTAGGCAAATTTAATGGAATAGGAATAAAATAAAGGGTTAAAATATTGCAAAAATCTTATTTCCCCCTCCATCTATCTGTAGATACTAGTTTATTATCTCCGTTTAACCATATTAATACAATTAAAGAACGATTTTGCTATAAGCCATAGATAGCACTTTAACGGCACAGGTATTTTACCAGAAAGCTGTCAGAATCCAACCCTGATCCTAACTAAACAGGTATAATACATCTTCCTTGGTCAGCTTCTTCACAAAACCACTGTCATCAGCAATAATTTCCTTTACAAGTGATTTCTTCCGTTCCTGCAGTTCCAGGATCTTTTCTTCCACCGTGTCTTTACAAATCATGCGGTAAGCGAAGATGTTCTTCGTTTGCCCAATACGGTGTGTACGGTCAATGGCCTGTTGTTCTACGGCAGGATTCCACCACGGATCTACGATATATACATAATCTGCAGCTGTAAGGTTCAAGCCCACACCACCGGCTTTCAGAGAAATCAGGAATACCCTGCACTCATCATTATTCTGGAAGTTCTGAATAGCTTTTTCCCTATCAGTAGCAGAAGTACTACCATCAAAATATTCAAATTCTATCTTCAGATGCTGCAGTTTCTCACGGATAAGCCCCAGCATACCCAGGAACTGCGAAAAGACCAGCACTTTATGATTGCTGATATTTTCAGACATTTCACGGGTAAGCTCATGCAGCTTCACAGAATGGTTCGGATACTTCTCTGTATCATTCAGGATAGCCGGTGAATCACAGATCTGCCGCAACTTCATCAACCCTTGCAGGATTGTTAACTGAGAACGTTCCATTCCCTGATCCTCAATTACACCCAGGATCTTGGAGCGGTACGAATTACGGTAAGCATCATAAATATGGCGCTGTTCAGCGTCCATTTCACAGAAAATAACCGTTTCTATCTTCTCTGGCAGATCTTTCGCTACCTGCTCTTTGGTACGCCTTAGTATAAAAGGATAGATCAGTTTACGCAGATGATCCTTACGTTCTTCATCCTGGAACTTGTCGATAGGAGTGGCAAACTCATTTCGGAAGAAGTCTACACTGCCCAGCATTCCGGGATTCAGGAAGTTCATCTGTGCATATATATCAAATGTATTATTCTGCATGGGGGTACCACTCAACGCCAGCTTATTGCGGGTGTTCAGTAGTTGCGCTGCTTTTGTCACCTTGCTCTGCGGATTCTTGATAGCCTGCGATTCATCAAGCACTACATAATCCAGCGGCATCTTCATCAAAGTGGTGATATCACTCCGCAAAGTACCATAGGTGGTGATCAGGATATCAAATTGCTGCAGGTCTTCTGCGGTTTTCATTCGCGCAGGACCATGATGAATATGATACCTCATTGATGGAGTGAACTTCTTGATTTCATTCTCCCAGTTATAGATCAGTGTAGTAGGGCAAACAACCAGCGCAAGACATTTATCGTCATGCTTGTTCTTATAATGCTGGATAAATGTAAGTGCCTGGATCGTTTTACCCAAACCCATATCATCTGCCAGGATTCCACCCCATTTCACCTCATCCAGGTAGTTGAGCCACTGGAAACCACTTTCCTGGTATGGACGCAGGGTGGCATGCATATTATGCGGCAGGTCAATATTGCGGATTTCATCAAACTGCAATAGTTTCCGGCGCTTTTGCTCCAGTTCCATCAGGATAGTTTCATCATCAATGAACTCGAACAATTCATCGATCACGCTGAAATTATACTTACTCAGTTTCAGCGCACCTTTCTCCTTTTCATCTCCGATCTTAAATAAGAGAGAGTATTTTTTCAGCCATTCTTCGGGCAGTAAACCCAATGAACCATCTGCCAGCTGTACATAATTCTGTTTGCTGGCCAGGGCGGCTTTGATATCCCGGATGCTTACCTTCTGATCCCCGTACACGACTTCTATCTTCGCATCAAACCAGTCAATTCCTGAACTGATCTGCAGATTGGTAACCGGCTTATGTCCACTGAATTTGAAATTCTTCAACTGATCAAACCCGAATACGCGCACATCCATTTCCTTCAATGCATCAAAGAACAGGAAGAACCAGTTATTCTTCAGTGCTTCTTTTGCCCGCAGGAAAAAGTAATTATGCGTATTGGGCTGTGAAAAATTAGTATGTAAGGTGCTGAGTTTCTCTACAAATTCCCGCTCCGCAGATTTATTCCGGTGGATGATCAGCACTTTATTACCTTCCTGCACAGTTATCCGGGCATCACTGTTCCAGTCTACTTCCTGTCCGTGATAAGCAAAGCCAGGTTGGATAATAAATGTTTCTCCTACTTCGCGCAGGAAAACCCTGTACTCAGGTATCACATCATCCACTTCTGCCAACAGCGAATTATCAAACTGGATATTATATTGTTTACTTAATGGTAACAGGTAATCCTGCAGATAAGTGCCCCATTCGCCGGCCGGAATACGGACACGTCCGTTTTCACGGAACAGTTCCACATGCAGGGCATCCTGTGGATTTTCGAACAGGTATAATACTTGTCCTTTCAGGAACAGCAGAGGACTTTCCCACTCATTATCAGCCACATTCACCATTTCACCTTCGATGGAAACATGGCAGGTGATCTCTACAAAATCCGGAGAGGAATGTGTTTTAAAGATGGGCTGCAACCTTTCTCCGGCTAACTGAACAGGCAGCAGACTCTTTGTTTTAAAGGGCTGCCGGTTAGGCAGGAAAAACAACAACCCATGTGCAGCAATCTGCGGAAACAGTTTTGCCAGCTTGGGATGCAGGTATTCCAGCATCAGTTCCTTTGTCTCAGTAGGGAGTGTTGATTCATGCTCATCATGTGTAATATTCTCCCATATGCCCGCAAAAGGAGAATTTTTACTGAGGAATTTGCTCACTTCCATTCCCTGCACCTTACGAATAGGGGTAATCAGGTCACGGTCTATTTCTTTATACTGATAAAAATCTACGTACTTGGTAAGATCCAGTTTGTTTACAAGAGATACAAACCCTGTTTGATCATCATTCACCTCCCCGCTCACCAGGTCTATTCTGAAAAATGGATATAAAGATTCATTACCATTAAACACAATGCCCACCCGCTGTGTGATCACTACGGCCACATCAGGCGGGGGAGGTGCTACCGGCGGCCGGTTACCCGCACCCAAACCATCCACTCTTTTTATACTTGAATCCAGTACCCGCAGGAAAGGCTTCCCTTCCAGGTAGGAAAATGTGAATTTCCCTTCCAGATTATCTTCCAGGGAGTATCCATATAATGCCAGTAACTTATTCTTTTCCTTATCCCAGTTCCGTAGAGTATCAAAATAATACGGGCCTTGCTTATTCAGCAGGTGCAGGAACAGGGCTGTTTTATGTTTGCAGAGCGCATGCTCTGTTTCATCACAGGTACAGTGGGTATCAAAATGACGTTCCTCATTCCGTTGCAGGATAATAGGGAACTCTGCACCATCCAGTTTTAATAAAGCCTCTACCTTCTCATCTTTGGCAGAAGTAATTTTGAATGCCCTGGCTGGTTTTGCAATCTTTTCGGCCTCTTCAAAGATCTCGTTGTTGGTGAGCAGTTTCAGCGCCTTAATATCTATGAACTTCATTTTTACCAGCGTATGCTGCTGGTTATATTTGGTTTCATAACTATCAAAATGATTTTTATCCAGCATCTCCTGCAACTGAAACATGGCAGCGGCCTCATGCCTGCAGATATCTCCCAGGTTATAAGGACACTGGCATCGCACATTCATCGAGCCTGTATCATGATATTTATGGATGGAAACACGATAGTAATTGGCATGTGTATCGCTCTTAACGCGGAATGTAGCTGATTTCAAAACAGGGTCCGCTTCTATCAGTTCTACACCGCCAGCTGCATATATACGCTTCCCCCTCCGGATCACCTCATCGGTTCCGTTATTATAAACATATTTGAGCAACTGGGGCAGCGACATAGTTTAAAATCTGCCTACTTTTTTGCCAGCAGGGTTAAAAAACTAAAATATTTAGCAGCTGGTGAAAAGGCAATTCACAAAAGTAAGCAGAAAAATCCTAAAAAGCTAAAGCCAGAGGTATCGCGAAGAACGTTATCTTTAAGGGTTTATCTGTACACTATCCTAATAGTGTTCCCTTATGCTGTTAGCGTGCAGCCATTACCTGTGGAGCGATTTAGCCTATTACCAGCTCTCCGTTATTAAAGATTGGTAATACATTAGCGCCATCAGGTGTGAGGCAGTAACGGATGTCATTTTCCAGTCCGTAGTTGGCCAGGCGTTTAAAGTGAGAAGCCTGTGTCATCACACCATAAAGATCTCCTTTGGCCGCATTATAAGCAGACTCCGCCATAATAGCTGAATCGCAGTTTACCGAAAAATGTTCCCGGATCCGGCTAACTACAGCACCGGCAAAGAGGGTATCCTCCATATTTACGCGATCCTTCCATGCAGCGCAGCCAAGGATCACCGGTTGCTTTTGAGCTACCAGGTAGTCGCATACAGCTGAAATATTAGGAAAGGAACCTGTAACAATCTGGATGGCATCTTTGGCCATATGCAGCAGTTTGGTGCCGTTTGTAGTGGTTAGCACCAGCGTCTGGTCCTGGATAAACTCCCGCGGATATTCAAAAGGGGAGTTGCCATGTAATAATCCTTCAGCAATTCTGCCATCACGCTCACCGGCTGTAATGGCTCCCAGTTGCTTCCCGATATTCACACACTCGGCTACCGACGATACCGGTATTACCTTAGTTGCCCCATTGTACAAAACTGTACAGATTGTAGAAGTGGCCCGCAACACATCAATGATTACCACAATACAATTCTTCACATCATACAAATGCAATAAAGCCGGCGATAAGCACACCTCCAATGAGGGTTTCTGTTGTTCTGTCATTCTCTGAATTTGCAATTACAGCAAATCAATCACAAATTAGTAATATCTGTAATTGATCTGCTGTAGCTGTTAATCTAATATCACTCTCCACTTTTCACTCTCCGCATATTCCTTAATCACATTATTTCGCATCTGCAACAGGCGGGTCATATACCGTTGAAGGTAAAACCGTTCAATCAGTTTGCCCAGCCGGCCGTATGGAGTACCAAACTCCATGATATCAATCGCTACTGTGCCGTTCCCAATCTCCTTAAAATGGTGCTCATGTTTCATATAGGTAAAGTCTCCTTCCACCATTTCATCGCAGAAATACTCTTTATGACGCATTTCCGTGATACGGGTAGTCAGTTGCCTTACCTTTCCCAGGTGTTTGGCACGCCAGGTAACCGTTTCATCCAACTCTATCAGTCCATTTGTTCGGCCCTTTATAGCTTCCTCCTGCAAATGCAGCATACTGCGCTTATGCAGGGTAATACTCCGGCTCAGGTCAAAAACCCTGTCCATCGGAGCATGAATTAAAGTAGTTACATGAATTGTAGGCATAGCGGATATGGTTTTTCAGCAAATAAAGCTAACGATTATCCCTCCTTTTTTAGTATGTTCTTATTAACTTAGAAAAGGAACTTTTACTACTTTGGCTTTCAACAACTTATCTCTCACAGCAATAAATATTTCACTGTCCTGTGCAGAAAAGGCTGTATTCACATAACCCAAACCTACCGCTTTTTGAAGAGATGGCGACTGTGTTCCTGATGTTACACGGCCAATTACCTGCCCTGCAGCATCCTTGATTTCATAATCATGACGGGGAATCCCCTTGTCTACCATTTCAAAACCTACCAGCTTCTGTTTAAGGCCCGCAGCCTTCTGTTGTTCAAAAATACTACGGGAAGTAAAGTCCTTAGTAAATTTGGTGATCCATCCCAGTCCAGCTTCCAGCGGGGAAGTATTATCGTCAATATCATTACCGTACAAACAGAAACCCATTTCCAGCCGCAAAGTATCACGGGCACCCAGACCGATAGCCTTCAGTCCTTTAGGTCCGCCTGTTTCAAAAATAGCATCCCAGATCTTATCTGCAGCACCATCCTTATCTTCAAAATAAATCTCAATACCTCCGGCACCTGTATAACCAGTTGCGCTGATCAGTACATTGTGTACTCCTGCAAAAATACCTTTTGCAAAAGTATAATACTTCAGGTTTACCAGTTCTATATCTGTTAACGGCTGCAGAATACTGGAAGCATTAGGGCCCTGTATAGCCAGCAGACATGTTTTCTCAGAAATGTTGTGCATTTCCACCCCTTTGGTATTAAATTGGCTGATCCAGTTCCAGTCCTTCTCAATATTACTGGCATTTACTACCAGCATATATACCTTGTTCTCCTCTATACAATACACCAGCAGATCATCTACAATACCGCCCTTTTCATTAGGCAAACAGCTGTACTGTGCTTTACCGGCCGTCAGTTTGGAAGCATCATTGCTGGTAACGCGCTGGATCAGGTCCAGTGCATTTTCCCCTTTTAGTATAAACTCACCCATGTGGCTTACATCAAAAACTCCAGCATTATTACGTACTGCCTGGTGTTCGTCATTAATGCCGGTATAGGAAATTGGCATATTGTAGCCCGCAAAAGCAGCCATTTTAGCGCCCAGCGCTATGTGTTTGTTTGTAAAAGGTGTGTTCTTCATAAATAACTAATGATCGGTTCTTGTTTTGGGTACGTTTAAAGTTTAGGTTTTGATTTTGCCCGGCAAAAATAGGCTGATTTTCTAAATTCAGCCTTAAATCATGATTTTGGTTCAATAATTGCCTTCGAGTTCATAGTCAATAATCCAGAGTACCTGACAATAAATTACATTTGCTTTGAACTTCAAGGCTTAACACCTGTTCTTGTTTATTTGACAACCGTCAACAGGCTCCTAAAAAACAACAACTGTGAAGCACAACATTTGGCTATTAGCACTCTTATTGCCCTTTACACTAGTAAACGCCCAAAAAAAGGCCGATCGAAAAACACTGGGAAACCTTCAGGCCAGCATCTCTTACCTAGCCAGTGACGGGCTGGAAGGTCGCCTCACCGGTACCAAAGGCGAACAACTGGCTGCAACATATATTGCGGAACAGATGAAACAGGCCGGACTAAGCCCTAAAGGTAATGACGGATACCTGCAAACCTTCCCCGTTAGCGAAAGCAGAATCATAGGAGATAAAAGCCTCCTGACAATGAACATCTCCAGTCTTACCCCCGGCGAAGAATTTATTCCCCTCCCTTTCAGTGCAGAAAAAAGTGCTAAAGGTGATGTAATCCGGGACGTAAATGAACCAGACAATATATGGCTCGTGAATGTGAAAGAATTTGAAGTACAGCCACATGCAGAGCCGATAGAGGTATACCGGCAGTATGCACGCGAAGCCGCTAAAGCCAGTGCTACAGGAGTCGTTTTTTATAACGGCACAGAAACCCCGGACGAAGTGAAAAAATGGCTTTCTTCTTCCAGCAAGCCACTTACGATACCCGTGGTATGGGTAAATAAAGATGTGAGTAAAACAATTTTGAAAGCAGAAGATCTTCATATCAATATCCGCGTGGCATTTAGTGCGACTAAACGTACCGGCACTAACGTAGTGGGATATATAGATAATAAAGCCCCCAATACCATAGTAATAGGTGCACACTTTGACCATCTAGGTCATGGAGAAGATCATAATTCTCTGGCCCCAAACGAAAAAGCTATTTTCAATGGTGCTGATGATAATGCCAGCGGTACTGCGGCCCTGCTGGAACTGGCACGGCAGCTGAAAGGCTCCCGCTTTAGTAAGAACAACTTCCTGTTTGTAGCTTTCTCCGGTGAAGAACTGGGCCTCTTTGGTTCCAAATACTTCACAGAACATAGTGCCATAGATCCTGCCACATTCAATTACATGATCAATATGGACATGATAGGACGCCTGGATAGCTCAAAAGGCCTGCAGATAGGAGGTATCGGGACTTCTCCTTCCTGGTCGGCACTAATGCAGCAAACAGCACCGGAAGGAGTTCATCTTACTTACGATTCATCCGGCACTGGTCCATCTGACCATACTTCCTTTTACCGTAAAAATATCCCGGTATTGTTCTTCTTTACAGGCACCCATACTGATTATCACAAACCTACAGACGATCCGGAAAAGATCAATTATGATGGGGAATTACGGGTGATCAAGATGGTATATAACATTGTAGGGAAAACCAACGATATGCCCAAACTGATATTCACAAAAACACGTGAATTACAGACTGGCATCAGCTCCAATCCACGATTTACAGTAACACTCGGCATCATGCCGGATTATACTTATCAGAAAACAGGTGTTAGGGTAGACGCAGTGTCTGATGGTAAAACTGCACAGAAAGCAGGATTGATCACCAACGATGTGATTGTACAACTGGGCCCCGTAGCTGTTTCCAACCTGGAAGATTATATGAAGGCTCTTTCTTCCTTTAAAAAAGGGGATTCAACTACCGTTAAGATCAGAAGAGGCGAGACCGAAAAGGTATTTAATATCCGGTTTTAAGAGGCACAGCACTTTTTTTAATATCTTGCATCTCCATAACATAAATTTACCATGCGTTGCATCCTCATTTTATTAACAGCCGCCCTGCTTTTTTCGTGTACTCAGTCACGTGATAGTAAGAACAGGGCAGCCTATGATATCATTACAGAAAAGTGCTACGTGATCCGGAATGTAAAACCGGTTAGCGGAGATCCGCTGGTAGATTCTGTAATGCAACGCAGCGCTGCAATAGTGAATTATCTTGAACGTCATGGCTTCAGTAAACACATAGCTGCGAAAGACAGTCTGCTGTTTCACCGTACCAATGCACAGGAAGTAGTAATAGAATTACCTGCTCCGCAGGATGTATGGCAAGCAAATACAATCATTGTATTTGATCCTGAGAAAAACCCACTCTTTGTAAATCTGCATAAAGACACTACACAGGTAGAACATTATATAAAATAAGCAGCAATTACCAATCTGAACTTGGAACCAAAACAAAACATACGACTTTGTGTAGATGCTGTAGTATTCGGCTACACAGCAAAAGAAAGTATCTCAGTACTGCTCATCAAACGTACTATTCCACCCTTTATGCACCGCTGGGCACTCCCGGGAGGATTTGTGCTGGATGGTGAGACACTGGAAGAAGCCGTAACCAGGGAACTACATACCGAGGCTGGTGTGCATATCAATTACCTGGAACAGCTGTATACTTTTGGCCGTCCCGAACGCGATCCGCGCGGTAGGGTCGTGTCTGTTGCTTATTTCGGACTGGTAAATCCTACCAACTTCAAATTAGCTGCCAGTTCAGATGCAGAAGATGCCCGCTGGTTTGATATCAAAAAACTGCCGGATCTCGCTTTCGATCATTCAGATGTAGTGGCCACTGCTGTAAAACGCCTGCGTAACAAAATAAGATATGAGCCTATAGGCTTCGAACTCCTGGACCAGAAATTCCCCATTTCAGACCTGGAAAAATTATACGAAACCATCTTAGACCGCCCGATTGACCGACGCAATTTCCAGAAAAAAATGAATCACTTAGGTATTCTCATGGGTCATAACGAGAAACAAAAACATCCCTCTGCAGGTAGGCCGGCAAAACTCTATAGCTTTAATGAAGAACAATATATCAAACTGAAACAGGAAGGAATTATCTTCGAAATATAGACTCCAACACCACTGTTTCAAATATTTTATTTTTCTACAAACATGAGGCTCCAAAAGGAATCCATCCTCATTGGATGTGTCTTTTAGGCTCCCCGTATACTTTGGCATTAGGGTCAATTTTCTTCATTTGTGTAAATATTACAAGATTTATTTTGCTCATGTGTTATAACTTATATACATTTGTGTCATAAGTACGCAAACTACTATGATCACGAACAAACCAACAGCAGTAATTATAGCACGGTTTCAGACACCGGCCCTGCATGAGGGACATCTCTCCCTTATCAGACAGGTAAAACAAAAGCATAACCGGCTAATCATTGTTCTAGGTGTAAGCCCGGTGAAAGGCAGCCGCAAAAATCCATTGGACTATTACACCCGCGAAAGAATGTTGAAGCAACTCTTTTCAGATGTCATCATATTACCTCTCAGCGATCAGGCTATAGACAAAATATGGTCAAAGAAACTCGATGATCTGCTTTCAAATAATTTCCCACAGGAAACATTTGTATTGTACGGCAGCCGCGATAGTTTCATTCCATCCTATACCGGCAGGTTTCAGACAGAAGCACTCCCTCCTGTACAGGACTTCAATGCTACTGCGCAACGGGAAGCAATCTCCGATAAAGTATTTGATACCGAAGAATTTCGCGCCGGTGTGATCTACAATACATACAATCTCTTCCCTAAAGTATATCCAACGGTAGATATCGCACTGTTCCGTCAGCAACGCAAACAATTACTTCTTGGTCGTAAGCCCAATGAACTGTCATGGCGATTGCCAGGTGGCTTTGCAGATCCCACCGATGATAGTTTTGAAATGGCTGCCCGCCGCGAACTCCGGGAAGAATGCGGAGAAATAGAAGCAGGCCCTATGCAATTTGAATTATCGATGCTGGTAGACGACTGGCGCTATCGTCCGGAGGTAGATAAGATTATCACAACTCTCTTCAGCACAGATCTCGTGTTTGGAGAACCTGTTGCGGCAGACGATCTCGCGGCCATGCGCTGGGTAGATGTGAACAACATTCCCCAATTGATAACACAGGGAGAAATAGTAAGCACGCATATCCCACTACTGAAAAAATTAGCTGAAAAATATTCTACAAACGATTAAAATAAGGAATCATGACAAAGGAAAACATCATTCTCTTAGCCGACGCCTACAAATACTCTCACCACAAACTCTACATACCCGGAACTGAATATATCTATTCCTACCTGGAAAGCCGTGGCGGTAAATTTGAAGAAACAGTTTTCTACGGATTACAGTACCTCCTGATGGAATATCTGCAGGGGGCCGTTATTACCAAAGAAAAAATTGATGAGGCAGAAGCGACCTTACTGGAAGTATTTGACCGCAACGATATCTTCGACCGCAGCAAATTCGAATACATTATAGAAAAACACGGGGGCCGTTTACCAGTACGTATCAGAGCTGTACCGGAAGGAACCGTAACATCCATACGCAATGTGCTGATGACGATTGAGAATACAGATCCTGCCTGTTTCTGGCTTACCAATTTCCTGGAAACACTTCTGATGCAAGTATGGTATCCCTGCACCGTAGCTACACTTTCAAGAGAAATAAAAAAGGTAGTGCAGCATTATTATACTGAAACTGCCAGTCCTGAGGCCTTTGCTGGGATCGACTTTGTACTGAATGACTTTGGCTTTCGCGGAGCCAGTTCAGTGGAAGGTGCAGGACTAGGCGGCAGCGCTCATCTGATCAACTTTGCTGGTAGCGATACCCTTATCGGATCTACTTACGCTAAACGTTATTATAATGCACCGGTAGCTCCGGGATTATCTATCCCTGCTACAGAACACTCTATTGTTACTCTGCTCGGTGAAAAAGGAGAACTGGAAATATTCCGTCATATTCTGAATACATTTCCCACCGGTACTATCGCATGTGTATCCGATTCTTACAATATCCTCCGCGCCTGCGAAGAATATTGGGGTACTGAGCTGAAAGAACAAATCCTCAGTCGTAAAGGAACGCTGGTAATACGCCCCGATAGCGGTGATGCTGTACAGACACTCCTGAGAATGTTCGACATCCTCATGCAGAAATTCGGTTTTACAGTCAACGAAAAAGGGTACAAAGTTTTACCTCCGCAGGTAAGAGTTATCCAGGGAGATGGAATCAGTTACTCTTCTATTCCTACCATTTATGCGGCTTTACAGAAAGCCGGAATCAGTGCAGAGAACCTGGCATTGGGGATGGGCGGAGCCTTACTGCAACGCGTTAATCGTGACACACAGGAATTCGCGCTTAAATGTTCTTATGCCCAGGTAAATGGCAAAGAAATCAACGTACAGAAAAATCCGCTGGAACTTGATGCTAATGGTAACACACGTATTTCTTTCAAGAAATCAAAATATGGTAAACAAAAGCTGGTAAGAGAAAACGGTATCTTCAAATCATACTCCGTAAATGAAGCCCCACAATTGCCCGACGAACTGGTAACTGTTTTCGAAAACGGCGAAATCAAACAACAATATACTTTTGACGAGATAAAGAAACGAGCTTTAATCTGATTCATCACCATCATTTGTCCCCCTCTTTGTATGCTGTCTCCGGCCTTCCGGAAGACAGCATCTTTTTTTACGATACGATTTGTATTTTACAGGCATGTTTATATTAATTCCTGGCCGACATCATCTACTTACTGATTTCCAGTTCAAATATCTTAACAGGCTCGTACAACGCAGTATGGAAGGAGAGCCGGATATCCAGGGCACAGCCTTGCCGCAAACAGCTATCACAGCCATTATATTTGCCGTTACCTCCTCTAATCACCTGGGTACAAAACGTAATCCTGTCCCGTTTTATCTCCGGGCCATGACCATTCAGGAATTTTCCAGCTACCTTGATGTACCTGTTTTTGTATATGGGATTGATGACGTAGGTATCATTCCCAACTTTGCCGGATATACGGTTAAAACAATCCGTCACAATAGCGAAGGGCTACATCAGTTAACGCCGGAAAATACAGTAGTGATCTGCTCCACACCGGTAAAAGATATGTATACGGAACAAGGCTATCGCGTGCTTCCAGCCGAATGGGATATTACTGCCAACAAGTACACACAACCATTACCCTGGGATATCGTACAACTGATCGTAAAGGCCGATAACTGGAAGAAAGATCAACAGATCCTTGATCTCATGCATCCCGCTGCTTTTAAAATCTGGAATCAATATAATATCGGAGAGAAAGTACGGCACATCCTGAAAGATCCTATTATAGGGGCAGATGGTGATCTCACTGCCACACGTGATTACAATGCATACGTTCATCAGATGGATGAGATTGCTGCTCTCAAATACCAGGAAACAGCGCCTTATATCAATCCCGGTAAAATAGGGGATATCGGCTGCGCTGCGGGTTCCTGGATAAAAATAGGCAGTGAGGATGAACGCCTGCATGAATGTGACTTTTACGGAGTAGAGGTATCCCGTCACCTGTTCGACATCTGCCTGCAACGTAAACATAATGGGGACTTTGCCAATCCGTCCGTATTCTTTTCCCAGAAGAATGCAGTGACAAGTCTGGTATTCGATGCGGGTAGTATGAATACGATTCACACGTCTTCACTTACACACGAAATAGAATCTTATGGCAGCCGGGCGGACCTGCTGGAATTTATTAATAATCGCTACCAGGAACTGGCACCGGGAGGTGTATGGATTAACCGGGATGTAGTAGGGCCGGACAACAAAGAAGAGATTGTTTTATTATGGCTGAATGATACTGACGGAGAAAATTCTTCAACAGATCTTGAGCTACTTTCTACCCGCGCATTATTCACCCGTTTTGCGCAGGACTTCCGTCATCATGAAGGATATCAACTGCCCTATGAATGGGTAACCATTGATGGTGAAACTTATTGCCGGTTAAGTATGCAGGATGCCTGCGAGTTTCTGTTTACAAAAGATTATAAAGATAACTGGTTGAGTGAGATGCATGAAACATTCTGCTTCTGGAATTTTGCTGACTGGCAACAGGCATTAGAAACAGCAGGCTTCCGTGTAGATAAATTATCTAAGCCTTATCGTAATGAGTGGATTGTACAGAACCGTTTGGAAGGGAAGACGAAGTTGTTCCGTCAATCAGATGGAGGTTTGGAAGTGATTCCTTTTCCGGTATCACATATGTTGATGCTGGCGCGGAAATAATCTGCCAGAGATCTTCTGTTTCCCAACCAGGAACAAAGCCCATTCGATTGAGATCAATACTGGGGTATCTGCCCACTAATCTTTTAAGTTTAGCATTAAAATTATTGTCAGGATTAGCAGTCTGTAAAAGGTAGCACACAACACATAATTGATAATATAAATGCTGGTTTAACTGGCCAGCAACAGGAGGAACATTTTTTATCCAAGGCAATTTTGGGTCGCACATTTCCTTTGGTGGAAAATTGAATACACGATAACAAACTCTTGAATGATGGGCACAAAAATTCCTTAACGCAGATACAACCTGCATCCAGCTCTGGAGCCATGCATCTGCTGGAAGTCTATAAATTTTTGCGATGCGTCTTTTTTCAGGTATGTCTTTATGAATGTTACCATAAATTTTGGATAATGTGCCTAAAGAAAGTACCTGCATTGTCTTCCAGGCCGGTGGATGTTCAGCTTTCCCATATTTTCGGTCATGATGTTTTACAAAATCTTCTTTAGATCTGTCCAACTCAATATTTATAGTTTCTATAGTAGTATTCAATGTGTCTTCACTAAACACAAGCGTAGGATCTGAGAACCAGGTTGGGCCATGGTTTCCTGACATTTCATTAACCATTACAGATCGAAAAGATACTTCTATACGTTCTATTGCATCCAGCAATAAAAATCTTAACTCCCGGTCAAAATTATATAACTCCATTATTTGTTCTAATGTAGTTCCAGGAATAAAAGTATGCTCCACCGGATCATTTTGAAAAACCTGCCAATATCCAGCTAAGCGATAATATCCTATGTGTTGAAGAAATTGGGATATATCAACTGGGTTATTAATAATTAAACCCCGCCCCTGCAAAAGGGCAATTTGATCTTCAATGGACGTAGATAGTTTGGTATAAGGAGTAACCATAAAAAAATGCCCCGCCTGGGTGCGCTGTTCTTAAGGGAAGCGTGGCGGGTACTGTCATAATAAAGTTAGAGAGAAATTATAAAATAAAAAAATAAAATTTGCTTTTAAATCAGAATAAATAAACCCATAACCATTTGATTATCAAAATGATAAAGCCGGAGTAGGAATACTCCGGCTATTTACCTAAACCTACAACTGTTACACTGTTAGAGTAACGAATATCTTTTAGTTTAAAGCTGCTTCTTTAATTTCTGCCACTGAAGGAGCCGTCATTTTCTGACGGATCATACGTTTGGTAGAGGGTTTGTTCATACCCAAACGTCTCATCGCGCTATCCACAATTCTATACACCACGGGTACTATGATCAGAGTCAGGAACATGGAGCTTGTCAGACCGCCAATGATTACCCATGCAAGACCATTCTTGATAGCAGATACACCACCGGTTGCCAGCGCAATTGGTAACATACCGATCACCATTGCAATTGTCGTCATCAGGATTGGACGGAGACGTGCATGATTCGCGTGAATCAGTGCTTCATTGGTACTCTGCCCCTGCTCCTTCATCTGGTTGGTAAAATCGACCAGGATGATCGCATTCTTCGCCACAAGCCCTATCAACATAATCATACCTAAGATGCTGAAGATATTAAGGGTATTGTTGGTAAGTGCAAGTGCCAGTAAGGCACCGATAATCGCCAAAGGAATAGAGAACAATACTACCAGCGGATAGATATAGTTATCATACAACGCTACCATGATCAGGTATACCATTACAATAGAGATCAGCAATGCTACTCCCAGCGTACCAAACGAATCTCCCTGATTTTCTGCATCACCCGCCCAGAGGTAACTGATACCTGTCGGCCTGGGAAGTGATTCCAGTTTAGTCGCAAATTCTGCCTGTACAGTACCACTTGGACGACCAACTACCAGTGACTTCACAGACACCGATGTATTCTTATCCCTTCTTTCCAGTTTACTTGGACCGGAACCCTGCGTGATAGCCGCAAACTGTGACAGCTTAATTAACTGTCCTTTGTTATTCAAAAAATCTATATTGGATACATCTTCCAGATTCTTCCTGTTAAAGTCGTCGAACCGGATGTTCATATCATATTCATAATCTCCCTGTCTGAATTTTATCTTGGAATCATCGGCAGTACCATTGAATGCAGTCTGCATAGTTCCGCCTACGCCTTCCAGCGTAAGTCCCAGCGCGGACATTTTATCACGGTCTACCTGCACATTGATTTCCGGATTACCATCTTCTACAGATAACTTCACATCACTTGTACCATCGATAGTCGTTAATAAAGCCATCGCCTTTTTGGCATAGGCCATTACACTATCCAGTTCAGTACCCATCACCACTAGTTCTACAGGTGCAGTCTGTGCCGTACCCATGATACTCACATCCATTGTTTTCACCTTCACGCCCGGCAAAACTTTACGGAGTTCTTCTTTTATTTTGGCCCCATAAATATCTGATCCGTCCAAACGTTCTTTAGGATCTACCAGCATTACTGTGATTTCTGATTTGTATGCAGTCGATTGAGATGCACCAAAACCATCTTCACTGGTTTGTCCTACGGTAGTGATTAAACGTACAATTTCTTTTTTGGTAGCAAGGTATTTCTCTGCTGTACGGGTAGCCTGATTAGTTTGTTCTACAGACGCATCCTTCGGCATTTCCAATACAACGATAAACTGTCCGCGGTCACCATTAGGAATGAACTCTCCACCAATATATCCTTTACCCACCAGCATGAAAGACAGGAACAATAAGCCTACTGCTGCTATCAGCGTAATCGCTTTATGGTTTAGTGCCCATTTCAGAATGCCCGTCATCCAGTCTGTAAATTTGGACAGTTGCTTTTCAAACCACAGGATGAACTTTTCAAAAAGGTTCTTACCAGTAATGTGTTCAAGCTTTCCGAATCTTGATGATAGTAATGGAACGATCATAAAAGAGGAAAGCAGACTAAGCATGGTAGAGATCATCACCACTACGCAGAACTGGCGTAGGATCATTGATACCAGTCCATCTGTCAGGGAGATAGGCAGGAACACCACCACAATTACAAGTGTAATAGAGGTAACGGTAAAGCCTATTTCTTTTACCCCATCAAATGCCGCACGTACTCTGTTCTTACCCATTTCCATGTGACGGTAAATATTCTCCAGTACCACGATCGCATCATCCACAAGGATACCTACCACCAGGGATAAACCCAACAGGGACATCAGGTTCAGCGAGTAACCCATCAGTTTCATACCAATGAAAGTTGCTATCAGTGATGCCGGTATAGAGATCATTACGAAGATCGCATTACGAATACTGTGCAGGAATAATAACATTACCAGGGCAACGAGTACAATCGCAATAATGAGGTCATGGATTACAGAATCTGCAGACTCCAGTGTAAAGTCGGAAGAGTCATTCGCAATAAATATTTTCAGTTTGCTGGCAGTATAATCTTTTTCGATGCCGGCAATCGCTTTCTTCATTTCCTCACTCACTGTTACGGCATTGGCATCGTTCTGCTTCTGCACCTGCAAGGCGATAGAACTCACACCATCCAGGCGGGCGATACGCTCAACATCTTTCTGACCATCCTGCACATCCGCCACATCTTTCAGGCGAATCTGTGTTCCATCGTCAGTAGTAGTCAGTACGAGATTGCGCAGTTGGTCTACATTTTTATATTTACCAGCCAAACGAATCAGCATCTGCTGATCTAATGTTTTTACTTTACCGGTAGGGAAGTCTATGTTGGCATTGGTGATAGTCTGACGCAGCTGTACAATAGACAGCTTATATGCATCCAGCTTTTTAGGATCGATATTGATCTGGATCTCACGTTCCTGTCCACCAATCAGCGTTACCTGCGCAACACCCGCTATACGGGATAACAGCGGCTGTATTTTTTTATCTACCAGATCATAAAATGTTTTGCTATCCATATTGGCGGTAGCAGACAAAGTCATAATAGGTAAGTCTTCCAGAGAGAACTTTGTTAAGGATGGAGCCTTTGCATCCTCAGGCAAATCAGACAGTACGGAATTTACCTTACGCTGGGCATCCTGCAAAGCGAGATCCACATTCGAACCACTATTCAATTCTATCGTTACAGTAGATAAACTTTCGGAGGATTTGGAAATGATCTTTTTGATCTTCTCCATGGATGCAACGGCATCTTCAATCTTTTTGGTAATGGTACTCTCTACCTCTTTAGGAGAAGCACCGGGATATACTGTAGCAATTGTTACTATAGGTGATGCAAACTTTGGCAGCAACTCATAGTTCAGCGATTTGTAGCTTATGTACCCCATCAGGGTAAGGACGGTAAATACCACTACCACTATGGTCGGCCGCTTTATGGATATTTCAGTGATCTTCATAGTTGATTATTTTTGCGCTATTACTTTAGCACCATCTATCAGATTAATCTGTCCGCTGGTAATAACTGTTTCTCCTTCATTCAATCCTTCCCTTATTTCCACTCTGTCGCCAAAGATCCTGCCTGCTATTACTTTACGCAGCTTAGCAGTATTATTCTCCATTACATATATCTGGTTGCTGTTTACACCGCCCACAAAAGCGGTACGTGCCACCATGATAGCTGCCATTGCTTTAGGAAGATCAAAATGTGCAGTACCAAACATACCGGCTCTCAGTTGTTTTCCACTGATATTGGCTACTTCCATTTCTATAGGATAGTTCAGTGTATTGTCTCCTTTCGCAGCAATGAAAGTGATCTTTCCTTCATAAGTAATTTCAGGGAATACGTTGGTTGTTACATTTACTTTATCGCCTACTTTCAGATTCACTACCTGTATTTCAGGTACAGACACAGCAAGTTTTAAACGGGATACATCCACAATATCAAACATCTTGTTACCAAGAGAGAGGTAAGCTCCCTGTTCTATATATTTTTTATTGATAACCCCCTGTATTGGAGCTTTGATATAAGTATCGCTAACGCGGCGGCTGGCAGCATTATATTTTGATAATGCCAGTTCATATTGCAGTTTGGCATCATCTACCTGTTTACGTGTAACCCCTCCTGTTTGAAAAGCACTTTCATATCTCTCTTTATCCACTCTCAGTTGTTCCAGGTTAGTTTTAGCAGATTGCAGATCTGTGCCCAGTATTTCACCATCCACATATGCAAGGATCTGTCCCTGCTTTACCACACTGCCCTCATCTACCATCAGTCTGTTGATACGTCCGGCAATCTCTGCCAGATAAGTCAGTTCACGTACCGGTGTAAAATTACCATTGGCCAGGAAGCCTTGTGAGAAATCGGATTTTGTCACTTTTTCTACCAATACGGGTACATCACCCGCATTACTTTGTTTTACGAATTCCGTTTTAGCTTCGTTGGCTTTTTTATTGGCGCCCAGTTTCCACATGATCAGAACAACCGCTGCTATTGTGACTAAGCTCCAGATAATAATTTTTTTCATATAGTTCAAGTATGATTTTTAGAGATGTTGGTTAATTCAGAAGGCTTTTAAGATTACCGTTGGATTTAATAATATCAAGTTCTGCCAGTTTGTATTGCAGCAAGGCTTCGTTGTAATTATTCTGTGCTTCTGTCAGCGATGTTTCAGCATCCAGCAAGTCTGTAAGATTTGCCAGTCCCAGCTTATAATTATTCTGTGTAGAATTATATACTTCGTTGGCCAGCTCCACATTCTCTTTCTGTGCTTGTATAGTAGTCAGGTTATTCTGTACCTGCAGTTTTGCATTTTCAAATTGTGTGCTCAGTGCAAGGGCTGTTTCTTCTTTCTGTTTATTCAGTTCTTTCAACGTCACGCTTGCCTGGCTAACCCTGGAGCGTCGCGCAAAACCATCAAAGATTGGAATCTTTAAAGTGAGGTTTACGGAAGCCATATCATACCAGCTGGCGGTAGAGCTGCCCTTCATAAAGTCAAATTTATTACTGATCCCATTATAGGAATAGTTACCACCTAAAGACAGAGAAGGATAATATTCTGCTTTATAGGCTTTCTTCTGAAACTCTTGCAGTTCTTCCTGTTTCTTCAGCAGCCGGTATTCGATTCTGTTGTCCAGGTTCACACCACCAAAGTCCATCGCAGATACTGCTTTGCTTTCTATCTCTTTAAAGGAGGTATGTGGTAAATCAACCTTAGTTGCCATTGTCATACCCATTTGCTGTTTCAGCTGGTTTAACTGCACCAGGTACTGGTTCTCAGCCTGTGTACGTTGCGTTTTAAAGTTAGTGAGGTTTACACGCATACGGTCCAGATCTATTTTCCTTGCCAGTCCGCTTTCTACCTGCGATGAAGTAGTATTTACCAGTTTACTGATCTTGTCGATATCAGCATCCAGTACTATCATTTTTTCGCGGGACACCAATGCATTGTAATATACCTGTGTAACATTATAAATCACCGTTTCTTCACTCTGTGCAGATTGCATCCGGTAATATTCTTCTCCCGCTTTCGCAGCTTTTAAACCGGTAAATACGGATTGATCATATACAGCCTGTGTCACAGTACCAGATGCCACAATATTATGTGTAGTACCTGCTTCCAGCAATACTGTTTTACCAGGTTCTCCAGTAAGTTCGCCGGGAACGGCCAGTACCTGTTTCTTTATGTTGTTGGTATATTGTCCGGTAGCGTTTACCTGTGGCAGTGCTCTTGATCTTACTTCGCTGGTTTTAAAACGACCCATATCTTCTTCCAGACGGACGCGTGCCAGCTGCTGGTTATTTGTGAGTGCATATTTCAGGCACTCCTGCAGTGACAGTTCCGATTGGGCATAGGTTGTATATCCCCCTATTCCCACTAAGAGAATAAGCGTTAGCATAGTCCTTTTCATCCGTATGATCTTTGTTTGTTTTTTAGTTGGCGGATAGTGTATTTAGTCCTTAATTTTCTTCTTTAAGTTGTAGATAATCAGCAGCAATTTTACGTCCTTTCAGTGTTGTGATACCCAGTATAAAATGTTGAATCAGTTGCGTCATTACCTCATGCATATCATACGCTGTTACGGGATACTGAGCGGGATCGAATACCGCTTCCATCTGTAGTTGACGCATGCGTGCCATTATTCCTATTTTAAGATCGCTACGATACAGTCCTTCATTCATTCCACGTTGTAGATTTTCCGAAATAAATCCCAGTACATAATCCCGTTTAAATGTTTCTACGGCTTTCCAGATTTCCGGATGGTATTTCTGTATTTCGTAAAGCATTACCGGGTTCACTGTTTTACCTACCAGTTCAATGTACCCGAGTTCCTTGGTTAATTCTTCAATAGCATTGGCAGAGTGCTGACGAAAGTCTTTGAATTGCTCCATGTGACCATTCAGTAAAAAACTCATTCCTTCATGTACCAGGTCTTCTTTGTCTCTAAAATGTTCATATACCGTCTTTTTCGACACGCCGCAATCTCTCGATATATCAAACATTGTAACGCTCTTAATTCCATACATCCTGAACATCCGTAGTGCTGTTTCCAATATCCGTTCCCTGACTGACATGACTCCTGTTTAACGATACTTTAATCCCTTCACAAATATTTCCGTCAGCAGCTTCTGCTGTGCTAAAATCATTTCTAAATGCTCTGCTTCTATATCTGTATTAATCTGAAAACAATCTACTGCAGCAAACCGTAATCCGAACATGGCCTGGTTATAAAGCTCTGCCAGCTGCTTAGGATTATCAACTGCAAATTCTCCTATTTTTACCCCGTACTCTATTATTCTGGCGAGCAGCGCATCTTCACGATTCTTTACCTCTTTAATCATCCGTTGTGTTCCCTCACTGTTATCATTTAATATCTTGAATAATTCCAGCCGGCAATAACGTTCAAGGAACTGACGCTTTACCTCTAAAATATTCAGGAGGGTTTGTTCAGCAGAAATTATATTCTCCCCTTCTGCTTCCTGTTCCGAAATAAAGATTTCTCCTATCTTCTCAAGCACCGCAAAGTGCAATCCCTTCTTATCCGGGAAATAATAATATAAAGATGCCTTTGAGCAATGCAAGTCGTCAGCTATCTCATTCATAGTCGTCTTAGACGCGCTATAGTGAGTAAACCGCTTCAAAGCCGCCTCCAGGATCTTATCCCTCATCTCATCTTTGGTTTCAGCGTGCATTTAACTTTTTGACTTTTTTAGTTTGTAAGTCAAATGTACAGCCTTTTCTGAGAATAGTGAAATAAGTTGACCATTTAACAATTGATTAACTTTTCGAACGAAAAAGTCAGGAAGTAAGATGAGGCATTGTTTCTGATACCGAAGAATTACATAAACGGTTTAGAATCACAGAATTATTAGTACTGAAAGCCGTGGTTAACTGCTTGAAGACAGTAGTCTAATATTAGTATAAACGGTTTATAACTGTAATATATCCCTTATATAAGCCTTATCTTTATAGATAAGGCTTATATAAGGCTAAAATAAGACTATAATAAGGCTTATATAAGAGTTATATACCTTCTAATGCACTACTATAAGGCTTTTAGAGTAGTTATTAGTATGAGGTTTAAATATACTCCACATAAAGGAAGGCACACTATCAACAATTTATAAATAGGGAATTATAAGAAGATGTTGGAAATGGGAGATTTTCCGACTAAAATATGCTTAAATGAAGGGAATTAAGAGTCGCGTAAAAGCGGCTTTTTTCATAGAAACACTATACGGCGATATTCCCCAGTTTAACAGATAGATTTCGGAGTTATATCGCAAATACACAAAATTGGCAGGATAGGGCATCCCTTTTGCCTTATCTAGGTAAATATCAATCTATGAAAAAGTTAATGTTCATCTTTATTGCCGTAATTGGTTTTACAATTACGACCAAAGCACAGGTAAACGTTAGTATCAACATAGGCACTCAGCCAGCATGGGGACCTACAGGATATGATTATGTAGATTATTATTACCTGCCGGATATCGAATCATATTATTATGTACCAGGCCAGGTATACATATACAAATATGGCAACTCCTGGCGCAGATCAAGAACACTGCCTGCCAGCTATGGACACTTCGATGTTTATAATTGTCATAAGGTGGTGATCAATGGGGTAAACAAACCTTACCTGCATCATGCAAAATACAGACAGGAATATGTAGTATATAAAGGCAAACATGATCAGATACCTATCCGTGACAGCAGAGAAGAAAAATACTTTCAAAACAGATATCATCCTCAGCATGATCAGTGGAAGAAAGACCATCCGGGGAAGTATAAGGGAGACAACAGAGGCAAGAACAAAGGTTACAAGGGAGACAAAGGAAACAAGCATGGTGATAAACACTAAAATAATGATAAAGCCGTTCGGGGAAATCCCTGAACGGCTTTATCATTATTTAGCTTGCCATAATTATTTCAGCTTTTCCAGCGCAGCTTTCAGTTGCGCAATCATAGCAGGGATCTCCTCTTTCACACAAGTACCTACGCTCAGGCGATACCAGGGTGAATTCTTAGCCGAACCAAAAGCATAAAACGGAACCAGGCCGAGTTTAGCTTCATTCAGGATATAAGAAGTAACCGCTGCCTGATCTTCCAGGAGTTTACCTTCAGCAGTCGTTTTACCAACGAGATCTATTTTTAAAGTAAGGTAGATGGCTGCCTGTGGTGCAATTGCTTCTACAGGATGGCCAGCCTTTTTGAGGCTGTCAAATCCTTCAAAAATGCCCTGCAGTCTTTCTTCTACTTCTGCTTTAAAACTCTTCAGGTAAGCATTCACTTCGCCTTTACGACGCAGGTATTTCGCAGCAGCATGTTGTTCTGCCATTGGGCTCCATGCGCCTACGTGAGAAAGGATGGCTTTCATTTTGCCAATCACATGAGCGGGGCCTAATGCCCAACCCACTCTTACACCGGTAGCAGCAAATGCTTTACTCATACCATCGATAATGATAGTATAATCTTTCAGCTCAGGGCGTAATGATACGGGAGTATAATGCACCGTCTGTCCAAAGGTTAAAACCCAGTACATCTGATCAAACAGGACGTATAAAGGTTTTTCATCTGCACCACGACTCTTGTTCTCAGCAATCACAAGATCACAGATTTCTTCCAGTTGTTGTTTGCCAAAAGCAGTACCTGTAGGGTTCTGAGGAGAACATAATGCCAGCAGGGTAGCGCCTTTCAGTAAAGGTTTCAGCTCGGCAGCAGTAGGCATAAAATCATTTTCAGCCTTTGTTTCCAGTACTACATGCTCTGCTTCAAGAAAATGGGTATAGTGATTATTGTTCCAGGATGGAGTGGCATATACAACCTTTTCTCCTCTGTCCAGGATTGTTCTGAAAGTGGCATAAATAATCGGACGACCTCCGCATGAGATAACAATCTCCTTTGCAGGATCATAAGTCAGGTGTTCATGTTCTTCAATGAACTCACCTACTGCTTTTCTCAACTCAAGGATACCATCTGCCGGTGGGTAGTTGGTATAATGTTCCTTATAAGCAGTTATGATCTCTTCCTCAAACTCAGCCGGAATAGGAAATACCTTGGGGTCAAAATCCCCAATTGTAAAATTGTAGATCTTCTCGCCCTTGGCCTGCTTCTCCTTTATCTCACCGGCCAGCTTAATAATTTCAGACCCGATCAACGTTTCGGCTAAATGAGACAGTTTCATAACCCAAAAGATTTTTAAGTTTTAGAAATATTTTTTTTGAGTCCGCAAAGCTAACGGATATGCAGATCATTTAAAAGAAACCCTACATTTTTTCAGAACATTCGAAATATAGACCAAATTATTAAGTATAATTCAATAAACGACCTATTAAATGTTATTTTATTCAACATAGCATTTTACCTTAATATCTGTATCAGGTAATACATCTCTTGTTTATTGCATGCCTGTTTGTAGATTGACAAAACTTTCTATCTTTGTTTGCTTTCATATAAAAGGATTATTTTTAGTGGCTTTTACAGCCGGAAATATGGGTTACAATCCCCACAGCCTTAATGGCAGTATGTTTCATGAATAGTTCGACAAAAAAGTATAAATAATAATATCACATGAAGTTTATCGTTTCTTCCTCTACTTTGTTAAAACAATTGCAGCAGATCAGCGGGGTGATTAACTCCAACACCGTGTTGCCTATCCTGGAAGATTTTCTTTTCCTGATTGACAAGAACGAACTAACTGTAGTAGCTACAGATCTGGAAACTGTAATGAAGGTAAGGCTGGAGGTAGAAGCCAAAGAAAGCGGCCGCATTTGCATACCGGCTAAAATAATAATGGATTCTCTCAAGAACCTTCCCGATCAGCCACTTACTTTTCATATAGACCTGAACTCTTACGCAGTTGAGATCACGTCGGACAATGGTAAGTATAAGGTGATGGGCGAAAATCCGGAGAACTTCCCCAAAGAGCCGACTGCCGACGATACAACCTCTTTCACGCTTCCATCTACTGCACTGGTAACAGCAATCAACAAAACACTGTTTGCTGTAAGCAATGATGATCTCCGTCCTGCTATGACAGGTGTGTTCTTTGAACTCACCACCAGCAGCCTGACCTTCGTGGCTACAGATGCTCACCGGCTGGTAAAATATGTAAGAACAGGCATAGAATGCCCTAAAGCAGAAACTTTCATCGTGCCTAAAAAACCTTTGAACCTGCTGAAATCTTCATTACCGGATAATGAAAGTGAACTGAAAATATCATACAGCCAGAATCACTTCTTTGTATCACATGATGGCTCCCAGATGATCTGCCGCCTCATTGATGCCCGCTTCCCGGACTATAAAGTGGTGATTCCAAAAGATAATCCTTACCGCCTCACCCTGGTAAAAAGCGACTTCCAGAATGCACTGAAACGTATCAGCGTATTCTCTAACAAAAGCACCAACCAGGTAGCATTGAATATTACCGGCAGCGAACTGCAACTCTCTGCACAGGATGTGGACTTCTCTTTTGAAGGTAACGAACGCATGAATTGCCAATACACCGGTGAAGACATGCAGATCGCCTTTAACGCCAAGTTCCTTATAGAAATGCTGAACGCCGCTGAAGGTGATGAAATCACCATCGAATTGTCCACACCTACAAAAGCAGGGATACTCAGACCTTCCGAAAAAGAAGAAAATGAAGACCTCCTGATGCTGGTTATGCCGCTTATGCTGAACAATTAGCAGACCGGACAACAACTAATAACTTATATATATTTATAAAGCAATCTCTCACAAGGAGATTGCTTTTTTCTTTTCCAGCAAGCATTTCAGAGCAAAAAAAGTCGTAAATTATCATCAGAAATAAGACAAAAAAGGACAGTAACGACGTTATTACCCCCTGTTCTGTTTATCCCACAAACTCAATTCCCGTATGGAATCGTTTTTTGACAGCATTCCTTCATGGTATCGTACTGCCATTCTGGTAGCCGGATTATTATTGCTTTGGATTATAGAAGGTGCTATTCCGCGCTTATCTTTTAAAAGCAACCGCTATCGTCATGCAGGTACAAATCTATTCTTTACACTCACAACAGCTGTTGTGAATCTCGGCTTCGCCTTTCTGATAGTAAAAGCATCTGAATGGAGCAGCAGGGAACAATTCGGTCTGTTATATATCATACACCTTCCAATTTGGCTGCATCTCATCCTGGCATTACTCATGCTGGATTTTATCGGTGCTTACCTGGTACATCTCATCCAGCATAAAATAGCCTGGATGTGGCACTTCCATAAGGTCCATCACATAGATACAGCCATTGATGCCACTACCGCCTTACGGCACCATCCCATAGAGAGCATATTCCGCGTAATAGCATTGTTCCTTGCTATTATTACTATGGGGGTACCCATCTGGATGGTAATGTTATATCAGACCCTTTCCGCGTTTATGTCGCAGTTTAATCATGCTAATATACACCTGCCCCAATGGCTGGACAATGCACTGAGCTGGATCATCGTATCGCCCGATATGCACAAGGTGCACCATAGCCATTACCAACCAGAAACGGACTCTAATTATGCGAATATTTTCTCTTTGTGGGATCGCCTTTTCGGCACGTTTGTTAAAGTAAAGGACACCACCTTAATCCGGTATGGGCTGGATGAATACCAGGATGCCCGTTACCAGGAAATAGGACAACTGCTGAAAGTGCCATGGGAGAAAACGAATAATGAACAGTGTAATCAATTATATAATTCAAAACAGTAATTTTATGCAACAGCACACCACCTCCACTCCGACTAAAATAGCCTGCTTCGTATCGCTGTTTGCAGGCGTATTTTCTGCCATTTATTCTTTCGCGGCAAGAACTCCGGGCACCGCCCTCGCATTCGGTATTGCCTCAATATTGATAGGTGGATTTTCTGTACTAAAAGCCCGTAGAAATATTGACGATATGCAGGTAGCAACTGCCGGTATATTCATGGCCGTAGTAGCCTGCGCCGTAGCATTGTGGCAGATGTATAGCTGAAAAAGACACGGAGGAAAGGGGAACGCAGGGTCTCCTACTTTTTCCCTTTTCTCCCAGTATTTTCTTTTGTGTATTTTTCCTCGTAACCGATTGCCGCTTTAATAGGGAATAACACCAGTGTGTTGTCTGTAAGCGACTTGATGATCGTAGTATCTATTGTGGCTGCAGTGTCTGTGCTATGCTCCCCCTCCACGTAACTCCACAGCAATAATGTATCATGCTGTAATCTCCACCTGTCATAAATAACAGCATACGTATTGATAGAAAAAGCTTTTCCGTTCTTCTTCAGATGAAACCCCTGTAACTCTTTTTCAAGTCCTGCAACTGGTTGTAACCACCGTCCCAGTAACTGATTCTCACTATATGTTATCGTATCTGTTGTTGGCATAATGGCCACTGAATCTATGATCTGCATTGGCGTACTATCCGGCACATCAAGCAAGCTGCTGTCCCTTGCTGCGATAGTAGTAGCTGGTCTGGAAGATGGCTCACAGCCATATAAAATAAAGAGGGATGTTGCCAGCGCAATACATTTTTTCATAGCCTCAAAGATATGGACTTTTTCCCCTACCTTTATGCCTCACTTTAGGGGTGTTTTCCGGAAATAAACAGCCGGGAAGCTGAGATGAGACCCTCAGACCTGACGCAGTTCATACTGCCGTAGGGAAAAGTACCTGAACTCTCTTCATCTTTTACCATCCTTAAAGTTTATTGTTTCACTTAAATTCCTTGCAAACATGGAAGTGTGCGTAAACAATAAACTTTATGCGGTGCAGCCTGGTATCACCATCGCTGCTCTCTTACAGTTTATTCAACTCTCATCAGACAAAGGCATTGCTATTGCCATTAACAGCCAGGTTATACCAAAAACTACCTGGCAGCAACAAGTGCTGCAAAGCGCAGATAATATAACGATTATCCGCGCTACACAAGGAGGGTAAATCCAATCTCCATACAGGAAAAATTTATGGTCAGACGGCTCAATGCCGCCCGCCCTCTCATGTCCATACTCTAAAAAAAATTTATGCAATCACAACCCATTTCCCGTGCGCCCTTTACGGGCTCAAAAAAGATTTATGTAAACGGCGTAGCCATGAGAGAGATAACGCTAAGCCCCACACGCCTGCATGGCAGTCAGGGTGCAGAAGTCTCTAATCCGCCAGTAGTCGTATACGATACCAGCGGAGCATACACAGATCCCGACATCCAAATCGATGTAAAAAAAGGATTACCCAGACTCCGTGAAAGCTGGATAAAAGACCGCAATGATGTGGAACAACTCACCGCCATTACTTCTGTATATGGACAGGAAAGACTGGCAGACAGTCGCCTCGATGAGTTACGTTTTTCCTATCTGCACTCACCCATGAAAGCAAAGAAAGGCAGTAATGTTACACAACTACATTATGCCCGGAAAGGTATCATCACACCGGAAATGGAATACATTGCCATCCGTGAGAACCAATGCCTGGAACAACTCTTCGAAAAAGATAATGCACTCTGGGAACAACATAAAGGACATTCCTTTGGTGCTAATACTCCAGTAAAATTTATCACACCGGAATTTGTACGGCAGGAGGTAGCCGCAGGCCGTGCCATCATCCCCGCAAATATCAATCATCCTGAAAGTGAGCCGATGATTATTGGCCGTAACTTTCTCGTAAAAATAAATGCCAATATTGGCAACTCTGCTGTTACTTCAAGTATAGAAAAAGAAGTGGAAAAAGCTGTATGGTCCTGCCGCTGGGGAGCAGATACTATTATGGATCTCAGCACGGGTAAACATATTCATGAAACCCGGGAATGGATCATCCGCAATTCTCCTGTTCCCATCGGTACTGTTCCCATCTACCAGGCTCTGGAAAAAGTGAATGGTAAAGCAGAAGCCCTTACCTGGGAAATATTCCGGGATACACTGATAGAACAGGCAGAACAAGGCGTTGATTACTTTACCATCCATGCTGGCGTATTACTCCGCTACGTGCCTTTAACAGCCAAACGTACTACCGGTATTGTATCCCGCGGAGGTTCCATCATGGCAAAATGGTGCCTGTCCCATCACAAGGAAAATTTCCTGTACACACACTTTGAAGAAATATGCGAGATCATGAAAGCTTACGATGTAGCCTTTTCGCTGGGCGATGGTCTTCGCCCCGGTTGTATCGCAGATGCCAATGATGCCGCACAGTTTGCAGAACTGGAAACGTTGGGAGAATTAACACAGATTGCCTGGAAACATGATATCCAGGTAATGATAGAAGGACCAGGCCATGTGCCCATGCACCTGATCAAAGCCAATATGGAGAAACAACTGGAACATTGCCAGGAAGCGCCTTTTTACACCCTTGGACCACTGACTACAGATATTGCTCCTGGTTATGATCATATTACCTCTGCCATCGGTGCAGCCATGATAGGCTGGTTTGGAACCGCAATGCTCTGCTATGTAACTCCCAAAGAACATCTTGGACTGCCAAATAGAGAAGATGTACGCCAGGGAGTAATAGCCTATAAAATAGCTGCTCATGCTGCCGATCTCGCCAAAGGACATCCCGGTGCACAACACCGTGATAATGCCTTGAGTAAAGCCCGTTTTGAGTTCCGCTGGGAAGATCAGTTCAACCTCTCCCTGGATCCAGAAACAGCACGCTCTTATCATGATGAAACATTACCGGCAGATGGAGCCAAAGTGGCCCACTTCTGCTCTATGTGTGGCCCACATTTCTGTTCTATGAAAATAACACAGGAAGTTCGTGATTATGCCGAATCAGGTATGGCGGCCCAGGCGGCAGCCTTTAACGAACAAGGGGGAGAAGTCTATTTCTAAAAGACCGTTGTAAACAAAAACTTTCAGGCTTTGATACAGATAATCACCCATACGGAAAACATTCCCGACGAAACAGACATCTGGAAACAATTACTGAACGAAGGAGCGGACAGCATCCTGGTACGTAAACCAGGATGGCAGGAAGCCGATTACGAGCTATTGTTGTTACAGGCAGATCCTGGTTGTTACGGCAGACTGATGATCCCTGAACATGCCACTCTTTGTGAACGGTATGGATTACTGGGCCTGCATTTCGGAGAAGCTGCCAGAGGGAATATTACCATGGAACATCTTAACAGCTACCGACAAAAAGAGTGGTTGTTAAGTACCAGTATCCATAATGTAGAAACCCTGCATGCCACAAGCAATGACTGGAATCAGCTTCTGCTAAGCCCTGTGTTCAACAGCATTTCAAAAAAGGGTTATGCCGCTGCTTTTGACGAAAACTTCCGGCTCAACAAAGAGGGATTCGAAGGAAATGTACTGGCCCTGGGAGGCATCAATGATATTACCGCCAACAAGGCCCGTGATATGCAGTTTGATGGTATAGCCCTGCTGGGAGCCATCTGGCAAGAACCGGAAAGAGCCGTCAGGGAATTTTGCCGTATAAGGGATATCTGGAGAAAAAACTAACAGACATGATCAGCAAACTACAATACATTTCACAGCATAACCACATCGATAATATACAGGCAGCCTGCGAAGCAGGTTGCCGCTGGATTCAGCTCCGGATCAAGGACGCTCCTGAAAGTATCATTATGAGTGAAGCCCTTGCTGCTAAAGCAATCTGCGCTACTTATGGTGCGAAACTGATTATCAACGATCATCCGCATATAGCAAAAGCAATAGGGGCAGATGGCGTACACGTAGGTAAAAAAGATATGACAGTAGCTGCTGCCAGGAAGATCGTCGGGAACGATATAATTGTTGGAGGTACAGCCAACACATTATCCGATATTCTCCAGCATGTGCAGGACGGGGCCAGCTATGTAGGACTGGGACCCTACCGCTTTACCACTACGAAGCAAAAGCTCAGTCCTATTCTGGGACTGGAAGGAATTGGTTCCATTATGCAGCAGCTGAAAACACAGGGAATTGATATCCCCATCATTGCCATTGGTGGTATTCTGGAAGACGATCTCCCAGAACTGATGAGCACCGGTATTCATGGGATCGCCGTAAGCGGACTGATTACACAGGCAGCAAACAAACAACAACTGGTATTTTCCATCACTAATTACTTTGAGTCATGCAACCTCTTATCATAGCCGGGCACACATTTACGTCCCGCCTCTTTACAGGCACCGGCAAATTTTCATCTCTGCAGCTAATGGAAGCAGCACTGCTTGCTTCCGGCTCAGAATTGGTAACCGTCGCATTAAAAAGGGTAGACCTGCAAAATGAAGCAGATGATATGTTGCAACACCTGCATCATCCGTCTTTTCGCCTCTTGCCCAATACCTCTGGTGTTCGCACAGCAAAGGAAGCGATCTATGCTGCCCAGCTTGCCCGTGAAGCCATGGAAACAAACTGGCTCAAACTGGAAATCCATCCTGATCCCCGGTATCTGCTGCCAGATCCTGTGGAAACACTTAAAGCGGCAGAAGAACTGGTGAAGATGGGCTTTGTGGTATTGCCCTACGTGCATGCAGATCCAGTACTTTGTAAACGCCTGGAAGCCGTTGGGACAGCAGCGGTGATGCCCCTGGGCGCACCAATAGGCAGTAATAAAGGATTAAAGACAATCGACTTCCTTGAGATCATTATAGAGCAAAGCAACATCCCGGTTGTAATAGATGCTGGCATTGGCAGCCCCTCAGATGCCGCAAAAGCGCTCGAAATGGGGGCCGATGCCGTATTGGTCAATACAGCTATTGCGGTGTCTAAAAACCCGGTAATAATGGCTCAGGCATTTAAGCAGGCGGTTATAGCCGGTAGAATGGCTTATGAAGCAGGACTGGCTCCTGCACATAAGGAGGCCATCGCTTCCAGTCCACTGATAGGTTTTCTTGATTAAATCATCTCAACTTATGTCAAGTTTCAAAAACATCTTTGATCAGTATAACTGGAATGAGATAAAAGAAAGCATTTATGCCAAAACAACAGCAGATGTGGAGCAGGCCTTACATACACACAAGCGTACCCTGGAAGATTTCAAGGCGCTGTTATCTCCTGCTGCATTGCCTTACCTGGAGCAAATGGCACAACTGAGCCGCCAGCTGACACAGCAACGCTTTGGCAATACCATGCAGTTATACATCCCCCTGTATCTCAGCAATGAGTGTCAGAATATTTGTACTTACTGCGGCTTTAGTCTGGATAACAAGATCAGCAGGAAAACATTGGATCATTCAGAGATACTGCAGGAAGTAGCTGCCATAAAAAAAATGGGATACGATCATGTATTGCTGGTAACAGGAGAAGCCAGCCAGACTGTGGGAGTGGATTACTTCAAACAGGCACTGCAACTGATACGCCCACACTTTGCTAATATCTCTATGGAAGTGCAGCCTATGGATGAAGCCGAATATAAAGAATTGATTCCCCAAGGACTCCATGCAGTATTGGTATACCAGGAAACATATCACCGGGAAGATTATAAGCTCCATCATCCCAAAGGACGTAAATCGAACTTTGATTACCGGCTTGAAACCCCGGACAGATTGGGACGGGCGGGGATTCATAAAATAGGGCTGGGGGTATTGATCGGGCTGGAAGACTGGCGTACGGATAGTTTCTTTACAGCGCTGCACCTGCAGTACCTGGAACGAACTTACTGGCAAACAAAGTATAGCCTTTCTTTTCCACGCTTACGCCCATGCTCGGGAGGATTACCTCCTAAAGTGGAGATGAACGACAGAGAGCTGGTACAACTGATTTGCGCATACCGGTTGTTGGATCAGGAGGTGGAATTAAGCCTTTCTACCCGTGAATCGGCCCGCTTTCGTGACAACGTAGTAAAATTAGGGATCACTGCTTTAAGTGCTGGATCCAAAACAAATCCCGGAGGTTATGCAGCCGCAGTTTCTTCTCTTGAACAGTTTGAGATTTCAGATGAGCGTGCGGCTTCAGCTATTGCCGGAATGCTGCGGGAACAAGGTTATGAGCCTGTATGGAAAGACTGGGATGCAGGTTTCTGAAAACACTTTGATGATATTGGTATAAAGTGGGGTACCCTTTTTTAAGGGTACCCTAACCTAAATCCATCACTGACCATTAACTGCTTTCTCAAGGTCTCTGTAGGTCTTAATAGTATCGTGAGAACTTTTGAGCGCGCTCTTCTGATTTGCAATCAGTTCACGTACACTATAAGGCATTGATATATCTGAGCGTAAGGCGTCTTCATATGTTCTTTGTGCGGCATCTTCGCCATATTCACATGCAGCAAGAATAGCATAGCGGCTCTTTCCGGTAAAGGTGGCCTTTATATCCATCCAGGTACGGTATAACCGTCCGTAGATAGTTGTATTCCTTTCAATATTATCTCCACCTTGCGTTAATTCCGCATTTAATTGTTCCGTATAGGTTTTGCTTTCGTCTGCCATTCGTTGAAACAATGCTCTCAGGTCAACTTCCTCTGTCTGTTCAATGGCTTTCTGATATCCTTCAATGCGGTCGTTATTGATTTTAACGAGGTCGCTTAGGGCTTCCACTAGTTTTTCATTGTGTTGCATGTGTATTAAAATTTTATTATAGTGATGAATGAAACTGCTCATTGGGGCCAAACAGTCTCTTAAGATACTTCTTCTAACTGATTCCCAAAAATACGTCCAGTTATAAACATCTGTTCCGGCACGCGTTTACAGCGCTTAATATCAATAATTCTTACATGTTTATACACCTTATGGGGAATCCCTTCCCCACCCATCTGCTCTTCCCGAGACATTCCGGATTGACCGCAACAGGCCCGTAATCCGGCATAAATGCTTACAACCCTGCTTTATAGCCTGATTATATCAAGGCTGCTTTGTATCTGGCATAGATTTTTAAATACTATTAATAACCAAATCTTTTTGACATGAATAGCTTACTGTATTTGATCGCAATTATTCTCGTTATTGGATGGGTTTTGGGTGTATTCGTTTATTCTGCAGGTGGTTTGATTCATGCACTGCTGGTATTAGCTATCATCGCTATTCTAATAAATATTATACGCGGCAGGGCGGTCTGAATTTAGCCCCCAAAGCTGATTATTTTAACTGGATAACCAATTGCAAATTATAATCAAAATCTGCAATTGGTTATCCTTTTTTATATAATATTTATTATCCCCGAACCCCACTTATCTCCCTCAAAAAAGTAAGGTCGTCGTCACAATTGTTTTTAACCACCGGGGTATTCTTATATTGTATTCATTACATTTGCACGCAGGTAACAACTTTGCGTATATGAAAAAATATTGGCTGTTCTGCATCCTGCTTACCGGTTGCAGTGTAACCCATAAAACAACTACTCCTGCTGTTTCGCAACTCCGGTTTATCCATAAGTATATAGTACCTTATAACCTTTCCTTCAATGGTACTACCGTAGGAGGATTATCGGGTATTGATTACGATACTGCCAGAAAGGTATATTATCTCATTTGTGACGATCGATCTGAAAAACAATCCGCGAGATTTTACACTGCCCGTATTCCTTTAACAGGAGACAGTATTGTATTTACTTCTGTCACTTCATTGCGCATGAATAATGGTAACGTATATCCAGGTACGAAAAATATGGCTCCGGATCCGGAAGCAATGCGTTACAATCCACATACCGGTAAGCTTATCTGGAGTAGTGAGGGCGAGCGGATTGTCAGTGATAAAGACACAATATTGAAAGATCCCGGTGTGTATGAAATAAATAAAAACGGCTATTTCACAGATTCCTTTGCCATTCCTTCCCTGTTCCGGATGCAGGCAACTAATGCCGGTCCTCGTCGCAACGGTACCTTTGAAGGATTGGGATTTACATCTGATGGCCGTTATTTGTTTGTGAGTCTGGAAGAACCCCGTTATGAAGATGGACCGCGTGCCGGATTTACAGATACTACTGCCTATATCCGTATTCTCAAATACGATCTGCATACCCGCCAGCCGGTAGCACAGTTTGCCTACAAACTTGCACCTGTAGCACATCGTCCCGTACCTGCGGATAAATTTTATACCAACGGTATTTCAGACATCCTTGTATTATCAGACACTCAGCTGCTGATTATGGAACGTTCATTTTCTATAGGAACGAAAGATTGTACTATCCGGTTATTTGTAGCTAATCTGGACCATGCCACAGATGTCAGCAATATTCATTCCCTGCAGGCAACAAAGGTATTTACACCTGTAAAGAAAACTCCTTTGTTCAACTTTGACAGTTTGCATACTTATGTGGATAATGTGGAGGGTATGACCTTTGGACCTCGTTTGCCGAATGGCCACAGAAGCATAATCTTTGTTGCAGATAATAATTTTTCAGCAGAAGAAGAGATGCAATTCTATCTTTTCGAAGTAGAGTAATAATGCTTTTTTATCTATCTCTGATACGAAATACAGTAAAGTTGGAATTGCTATTTGTTTGTTATAGATTGTTATAACAATTAGAGATCACGTGTAATAACTTATGCCAACTTTATTACAATATTAATATTATTAATCCCTGAGATTATATCTTTTCTTTCACTTGTCAGATCTTTCCCTCAGATAACGACTCCTCTCAGATAATGCGCTCTATACATGTGATGATAGCAGCATGGATATCTGCCACAGATTTCATCTTATTATCTTCGTTATAGCAGGTGATCTTCGTAATAGTATCATCTGAATCTGCCAGCACTTCATATTCATGCTTTACGGCCAGTTGCAATGAGAAATCTTTTTCATGGATATCTTCTTTTCCGTTGAGATACTTTCTGTCTTCTCCGGAGCGTCTTTCCGTGAGTGCTTGTTCTGTAAAAGAAAAGGGAACATCCAGATAAAAAGACAGATCTGGCCGTGGAATATTGTTATGCTCATATTCGAACATATTGATCCACTCCCTCAGTTCTTTTTTCTCTGCTTCTGTTTTCAGCTTGGCGCACTGAAAAGCTATGTTTGATAATACGTATCTGTCTACCAGCACCACATGGCCATTTGCCTGCCAATCATTGATTGTTTGAGCAAATGCTTTCCTGTCTTCTGCAAAGAGCAATGCTACCAGTTGCGGATGCACTTGTTTTACATCCCCAAAGTCGCCACGCAGAAATTTTGCGATCAGTTCCCCGAATACGCCTTCCTGGTGCCGGGGAAAATGAACGAATCTTGTTTCAATGCCACGTGCATTAAAATATTCTGTGAGTAATGCGATCTGAGTAGACTTACCAGCGCCATCCAGACCTTCAACAGCGATGAATTTGCTTTTTATCTCCATGTGGGATCAGTTAAACTGAAAAAGAGGTAACATAAAAAAGGCCGTCTCGTTCTTTTGAGACAGCCTTCTTAATTTTGTGTGGTCCCACCTGGGCATGATCCAGGGACCCCCTGATTATGAGTCAGGTGCTCTAACCAACTGAGCTATAGGACCTGTTCTTTGCAGAACAAATATATTGACACTTTCGTGGGTACCCTTTTCAGGGGAGGGCAAAATTAATTATTTTTTCTTCAATTAACCAACCAATTTATAATTTTTTCTTTCAGACATATAAATTTGTGCTTTCTCATCATAGCAGATATTCATTATGAAAGGTATTAAGCATATTATTTTCGATCTGGGTGGCGTTATTCTAAACATCAATTACAAGCTTACCTACCAGGCATTTGAAGCATTAGGCGTTAAAGATTTTACCAGTCTGTATAACCAGTTTACGTTATCCAGCTTATTTGATGACCTGGAAACCGGTAAGATAGAAAAGGAAGACTTTTTCACCGAGATGAAAAGACATGCGCCCTCAGGAACGACAGATCAACAGATCACGGATGCCTGGAATGCGATGCTGCTGGACTTCCCTTTACGGCGTTTGCAGATTCTTCAACAACTGCGGCAGCATTATAGCTTGTACCTGTTAAGCAACACCAATGCTATTCACCTGGAGGCGTTTAATAATATCCTGCAGCAAAGCAGAGGTATTCCATCTCTTGCCGAATTTTTTGACAAAACTTATTATTCACACCTGATTGGCCTACGGAAACCGGAAAAGGAAGCGTATCAGCTAGTACTGGAAGAAAATGGGCTAAATCCTTCCGAAACGTTATTTATTGACGATACGTTGCCAAATATAGAAGGAGCGAAACTGGTAGGACTTGAAACAATTCACCTGCTGCCACCTAAAACTATAGCAGATATTTTCAGATAATGATTATTTAACCTCCTCGAAATCCAGGTAATCACTGTTATCTGCTTTTTTAGCAGAGGCAGATGCCTGTGGTCTCTGAGCACTGGCAGCCTGTTGCTGTTGCTGCTCCTGGTATTGCTGGCGCATACGGTCCTGGAGATCCCCCATTTGGCGGCGAACCTGTTTTGTGGACTGGTATACAGGAACGATAAAATCGAATATCAGCTTGTACAGCAGCCAGAATATGAATGTGTAGAAAATGATCTTAAGCATAGAGCAAATGTAGCAGTTAATCAGCTACGAGGGCCGAAAAACAGGTAGATTTTAAGTTTTCTTTAACAGCGTAATAATATACATCAATTGCAGACTAACACTCTATATATGAGAATAGTCTGCAATTGATCATGCCGTTAATATTTTTTAAGCTCCGATAAAGAACTAGCCTCTATTGCCGCTTTTTTATTAAACTCCCAGGTAAGCTTGCGATAGTTAACAGCATCTACAATGGTGCCTATTAAACAGAAACCCACTGTAAGAAAGTACAGAATACCCATTCCTACCTGTTTTAACAGGAAACGGTGGATCCCAGCTGTTCCGAGCAGTCCAATAAGGCAGCAGATCAGAATCGTTTGTGGGTCCTGGCGGCGGGACTGATAAAGAGCCAGAAAGCGCAGGGTTGTTTCCTTATCGTAGTTTTTGGTAAGTTCCTGTAGCCAAAGAAGCTCTTCTTGTTCAATACCTGGCAGTAAGGCAAAATCTGTCATGTGAGGCGTTTTTTTAGTTCTGTGAAAGACTGTATCTGTAATTGTCCAAGTTGAATTGTTCTGTATAATAAGATGATCACGGCAAATCCACCCAAAGGATGACTTTTCAGGGAAGCCATCCACTGTCCATGGAGGAGATAATTGATAGAATGCCCCATTCCACACCCCGGACACCAGGGAATTCCGATTTGCTTCAGCAGGCAAAAGCTTTTGTCGTTTGAAGCGTGAGGATCCATAAAATACAACAATACTAACGCAGTTGGCCATATGAACAATTCTATATGAAGGTGTTGTATGTATGGTTTAATTTGCATATTGCTGGAGGGGGCGTGAGTTTATTAAAATCTTTTCTAATCTTTGAAGCTTGGGGCTTTGGATATATTAAATTATTTAGTACAAGTTAAAGAAATAGTTTTTGGATTAAAATAAATTCCTAATTTTGCATGTAGGAAAATGATTCAATTGAAGGGGACTGGACTGTCCCCTTCTCGTTTTTTTATATGGCAAACGAACATGTTTTAATAAACATCCGGGATCTGGCAGCAGAGATGCTGGCCCCTTACCCGGAATATTTTGTGGTAGACGTGCGGATTAAACCCACTAATAATATCAAGCTTTTTGTAGATGGTGACAATGGTGTGCCTGTGGAGAAGCTTGTAGCCTTCAATCGCAATTTATACCCCAGACTGGAAGGTGCAAACCTTTTTCCTGACAATGATTTCTCCCTGGAAGTTTCTTCTCCCGGATTAGATGAGCCACTTAAACTCAACCGTCAGTATCTCAAAAATATTGGCAGGAAAGTAGCTGTGACTCTACTGGACGGCACTGAAAAGGAGGGTCAGCTGCTGGCAGCTACAGAGGAGAAGATCACTATTGAAGAAACAGTGGGTAAGAAGAAAGAAAAAATAACAACGGAAATTAATTTAAGCGAAATAAAGCACACTATGGTGTGCATCGTGTTTTAAAATATAATAATATAATCGAAACATGGCAAGTATTAACCTGATTGAGTCATTCACGGAGTTTAAGGAGGCGGAGAACATTGACCGCCCTACCTTGATGAAGGTATTGGAAGATGTGTTTAAAACGCTTCTTCGTAAGAAGTATGGCTCTGATGAGAATTTTGACGTGATTGTAAATACTGAGAAGGGTGATCTGGAAATTTTACGCCGCAGGACAATTGTGACTGATGGAGAAGTAGAAGATGATAATGCCCAGATTGCTTATTCTGAAGCCATTTTAGTAGAACCAGATTACCAGGTAGGTGAAGATCTGTACGAAGAAGTGGAAATCCAGGATTTTGGTCGCAGGGCCATACTGGCTGCTAAGCAAACACTTTCTGCCCGTATTGGTGATCTGAAAAAGAACATTCTGGTTAAGAAATACGCAGATAGAGTAGGTGAAATTGTAACCGGTGAAGTTTATCAGGTATGGAAAAAAGAAGTTTTATTGCTTGATGATGAAAGGAATGAGTTAATTTTACCTAAATCTGAACAAATTCCTACCGATTATTTCAAGAAAGGGGAAAATGTAAGGGCTGTAGTGAAGAAAGTGGAAATGAAAAATAACGCACCACTAATCATCCTCTCCCGCACCCATCCTACCTTCCTGGCGAAATTGCTGGAAATTGAGGTTCCCGAGATCTTTGACGGCCTTATTGTAATTAAGAAAATCGTACGCGAACCCGGAGAAAGAGCCAAAGTGGCTGTAGAATCCTATGATGACCGCATAGACCCTGTAGGTGCCTGTGTTGGTATGAAAGGAAGCCGCATCCATGGTATTGTTCGTGAGCTGCGCAACGAGAACATAGATATCATCAATTACACTGCTAACATTCAACTGCTGATACAGCGCGCACTGACGCCTGCAAGAATTAGCCGTATGGAAGTGGATAATGAGAATAAATATGCTTCTGTTTACCTTAAGGCAGACCAGGTATCCCTGGCTATCGGTAAAAAAGGTGTAAATATTAAACTGGCCTGCGAATTGACAGGATATGAAATAGATGTGTTCCGCGATGAAGAACAGGAACAAACAGAATTTGATATTGACCTGGAAGAATTCTCTGACGAAATTGAAGAGTGGGTGCTGGATGAACTTAAACGCATTGGTTGTGATACTGCGCGTAGTGTGCTGGACCTGACAGTAGAAGAACTGGTTCGCCGTTCTGATCTGGAAGAAGAAACAGTAAAAGATATTAGAAGAATATTACAGGAAGAATTTGATAAGGATAAAGAGTAAGGCCACACCGCAACTTCCCCAGGATGTGGGCTTACTTGACAGGAAATATTTTTTAGTTATTGTTAATTGTTAAAAAACGGAGTCCCGTTAGCTAACGGGAAAAATGGGGAGGCCCGAGATTACAATATGCCTGAAGTAACAAACAACACGCCACGATTGCTGGCTGCAGCCAAGGAGTTCAATATTGGTAAGGAAACACTGATAGATTTCCTTGCTAATAAAGGCTATGATATGGGGGGCTTTGGTTCACCCAACGCACGCCTGACTTCTCAGATGTATGTAGCCCTGCAATCTGAATTCCAACAGGATAAGGCTAATAAACGCAAAAGCGATCAGATAGCCCTGCCTAAAGGAAGCGTGTTAGATGCAATGAAGAAGAAAGAGAAGGAAGAAGCAGAGGCAGCAGCAGCCAAAAAGAAGGAAACGGAGCCCACATCCCCGGCAGCAGTGGAACCAAAACCCGAACTCAAACCAGAACCAAAGCCCGAGCCTAAAGCAGAGCCAAAACCCGAACCAAAACCGGAGCCTAAGCCTGAACCAAAGCCCGAGCCTAAACCTGAACCAGTTGTGGCAGCGGTAGTACCTCCTGTGAAAGCAGAAGAGGTAAAGAAAGAACCACCTGCTCCTCAACCACCTGTTGTTGAAAAAGCCCCTATCGTTCCATCACAACCGGAAGCCCAGGCTCCCGAAGTGATCAAGACGGATGCTCCCAGAATCAATGGCCCCAAAGTGGTTGCCACAATTGACCTGGATGCGCTTAACAAGCACAAAAAACCTCCTCCTCCGGTTGCCAAAAAGCAGGAACAGGAAGAAAAACCGGTTGCCAAACAACCGGAACCACCTGTAACTCCTGTGGCTCCAATAGCCCCTGTTGCTCCTGTAGCACCCGTGGCAAAAGAAAAAGAACCTGTTAAGGAACCCGTTGTGCAAGCGCAACCTCCTGTACAACAACAACGCCCGGTAGAAGCAGTGAAACCTGCAGAACCGGAAGTGAAACCTGTACAGCCCATACAGACAGAAAAAGTTATTGCACCTGCTGCAGAAAAACCAGCCGTTAAAGCTGCGGAAGAGAAGCAGGCGCCGGTAGCTGAGAAAACAGCCATCGCTCAGGATAAAACAAAAGAACCGGTAGCAGCGAAAGAACCCGCACAAAAACCGGCCGCAAAGCATATGGAGGAAGTTGCAGCAGCAATTGCATCAGACCAAGATGATAATGGCGGTAATGCCGTTATTGAAAACATACAGGCAGAAAAGCTTACCGGACCCAAAGTCATCGGTAAGATTGAGCTGCCGGTACATACCGACAGACATCCCCGCGAAAATAAAGGGAATAACAATTTCAATCGCGGCGGTGGCGGTAACAACAATAATAATGACCGCGATGATAAACGCAAACGCAAGCGTATCATCGTAGAAAAGAAACCAGAACCTATCCAGCCAAACGAGGGTGGTGCTGGTCATACCGGTCATAAAGGCGGTCATGAAGGTGGTGGTAACCGTGGTCCGGGTAACCGTGACTTTAACAGGGACCACAACAGAGCTGCCGGCGCTGGTGGAAACCGCGGAGGTGGTGATGCTAACAGCAACAAACCTGCCGGACCAAGCAGACCACATGCTGCACCGAATCGTGAAAACAGACCAGGTGGCAACAGACCAGGTGGACCAGGCGGCCATCAAGGTGGTGGCGGCAGACCAGGTGGACCAGGCGGTAACAGATCTGGTGGTGGACCAGGTGGTAACAGACCAGGTGGATTTGGTAACAGACCAACCACAGGTAGTACTTACGGTGGTAACCGCGACAGAAGGCCTGAGGATAAAGAAATCGATAAGAACGAAATCCAGAATAAGATCAAGGAAACCATGGCCAAAATGAGTGGTGGGGGTAACCGTGGTAAAAATACTAAAGCCAAACAACGCCGTGAAAAACGTCATGAGCTCGCAGAGCAAATGGCTAATCAGGGTGCTGATGGCAACAAACTCCAGGTTACAGAATTCGTTTCTGTAAGTGAACTGGCCAATCTGATGGATGTAAGCTTCGCAGAAGTAATCTCCAAATGTATGGGCCTCGGTATCATGGTATCTATTAATCAACGCCTTGATGCGGAAGTAATAGAACTGGTTGCCGGTGAGTTTGGATACGAAGTAGAATTCATTGGTGTGGATGATGCCGATGATATAGATGAAGAGGAAATAGTTGATAATGAGGAAGATCTCATACCAAGAGCACCTATTGTGACCATCATGGGTCACGTAGACCATGGTAAAACCTCCTTGCTCGATTATATCCGTAGCGCAAATGTGGTATCCGGTGAGGCCGGGGGTATTACCCAGCACATTGGTGCTTACCAGGTAACTACCGCTACAGGAAAACGTGTCACCTTCCTGGATACTCCAGGTCACGAAGCGTTTACAGCGATGCGTGCCCGTGGTGCCAAAGTAGCGGATATCGCCATTATCGTAGTAGCTGCGGATGATGCAATCATGCCACAGACAAAAGAAGCGATCTCTCACTCACAGGCAGCAGGTCTGCCAATGGTATTCGCCATCAACAAGATTGATAAGGAAGGCGCTAATCCTGAAAAGATCAAAGAACAGCTGGCTGGTATGAACCTGCTGGTGGAAGACTGGGGTGGTAAATACCAGAGCCAGGAAATTTCTGCCAAGAGCGGTTTAAACATAGATATCCTGCTGGAAAAAATATTGTTGGAAGCTGAGTTACTTGAACTGAAAGCAAACCCAAACAGGGAAGCTTCCGGTAGCGTAATTGAAGCATCACTGGATAAAGGACGTGGTTATGTAGCCACTCTGCTGGTTCAGGCAGGTACCCTCCACCAGGGAGATACCATCGCCTCCGGCTCTCACTTCGGTAAGATCAAAGCAATGTTCAATGAACGCGGTCAGCGTGTTGAATCGGCAGGACCTTCAGCACCTGTACAGGTACTGGGTCTGAACGGTGCTCCTCAGGCTGGTGAAAAGTTCAGGATGTTTGAAGACGAATCAGAAGCGAAAGAAATGGCTACCCGCCGTGCACAGATTATCCGTGAACAGGGTATCCGTACCAAGAAACACATTACGCTGGATGAAATCGGACGCCGTCTTGCTCTGGGTAACTTTAAACAGCTGAACCTGATCATCAAGGGTGACTTTGATGGTTCTGTAGAAGCATTGAGTGACTCCCTGCAGAAACTGTCTGCTGAAGAAATCGTGGTGAGCGTTGTACACAAGGCAGTTGGTCAGATCACAGAATCCGACGTATTGCTGGCTACCGCTTCAGATGCGATCATCATCGGCTTCCAGGTACGTCCTTCTTCTCAGGCCTCCAAACTGGCAGAGAAAGAGAACATCGAGATCCGTACTTACTCCATCATCTACGACGCTATCGACGAACTGAAGAGCGCAATGGAAGGTATGCTTGAACCGAAGATCGAGAAGAAAGTTATCGCTAACGTAGAAGTTCGCGAAACCTACCGCTTCGACAAGGTTACCGTTGCTGGTTGCTTCGTACTGGATGGTAAGATTGCCCGTAACAACCGTGTAAATCTGGTACGTGATGGTATCGTAATCTACACAGGCGATCTGGGCTCTCTGAAACGCTACAAGGAAGATGTGAAAGAAGTTGCATCCAACATGGAATGCGGTCTGAGCATCAGGAACTACAGCGACCTCCACGTAGGCGATATCGTTGAAGCATTCGAAGAAGTAGAAGTAAAGAGAACACTGTAAAACAGCATAAACTTTTGTTAAAAAAATAAGCCGCTATTACGCGGCTTATTTTTTGGTTACTTTTGAAATTCACTGCACTAGAGTTATTATGAATAAAATATTGGCAATTTCTGCTGGCGCATTACTGCTTTCTCAGGTAGTTACTGCACAAGCTCCGCAGAAGAAAATGGTGGCGGACAAAATAGCTGCCATAGTAGGGGACAAAATCGTGTTAAGATCAGATGTGGAAGGGGAAATGGTAAACCTGCAACGTAATACTCCCGATAATACTATACCTCCCAATGCCTCCTGCCTGATCATGGAACAGATTATTGCGCAGAAAGTAATGGTTATGCAGGCAGAACGGGATAGTTTGCCCGTTAGCGATGCAGACGTAGACGGTCAGATAGAAAACCGTATCCGCTATTTCGAAGAGCTGTACGGTACCCGTGAGAAAATGAAAGAAGTAACCGGGTATTCTATTTACCAGCTGCGTGAACGTTTCCGTCAGCCTATCAAAGAAGGGCTGCTGGCAAAAGCAATGCAGGATAAAATTACCGGAACGGTAAAAGTGACTCCCTCCGAAGTAAAGAAATACTTCGATGGAATTCCTCCTGATAGCCTTCACTTCTACGAATCAGAACTGGAAATAGGTCAGCTCATCCTCCTCCCTAAGGCTACCCACGAAATGGAGCAATATTCCATCAGCCGCCTCATGGATTTCAAAAAACAGGTACAGGATAAGACCAACGACTTTAGCAGACTGGCCATCTTATACTCAGAAGACCCAGGTGCTAAGGAAAATAAGGGTGTATATATCCTGAACCGGAACGATAAGCAATGGGACGCAGACTTTCTCGCGGCTTCATTCCGTCTGAAAGAAAATGAGATCTCCAATCCCATAAAAACGCAGTTCGGCTACCACCTGATTCAATGTATTAAACGTCAGGGAGATAACGTAACTATTCAGCATATTCTGCTTAAACCCAATATTACCCGCTCGGATATTACCCAGGCAATGAACAAACTGGATACTATCCGTGCCAATGTGATGTCTAACAAGTACACCTTTGCAGAAGCGGTTACCAAATACAGCGATGCACCCATGGCGAAGTTTGATGGAGGTATGCTGCAAAACAAAATGAATGGTAGTACACTAATCACTATCGATCAGCTGGATGACCCTTCTGAAAGAAACATCGTATTGATGCTGGACTCCCTGAAACCAGGCGGATTATCCAAACCTGTTCAATATACAGACGAAAAAGGTAACCTGGGTTGTCGCCTTATTTTCCTGAAAACACGTACCCAGCCTCACCGTGAGAATATGACAGATGATTATGCCCGTATTCAGCAACGTACCCTGCAGATCAAACAGGAAGAGTCGCGCGACAAATGGTTGAAGGAAAAGATCCCCACTTATTACATTCATGTGGATGATGAATTCAAACAGTGCAACCATATCGCCAAATGGATGGAGAGCATAGCAAAACAATAAAACATAAGTTCATATATAATTAATCCCCGGTATACACATACCGGGGATTTTCTTTTAAACATGAACTTTAGGCTTTTTCGGCTTTTTACACGTAACTTTGCGCCTTCAATTCTATAGGGATGAGTGATGCCATAAAGCATGAATGCGGTTTAGCATTTATAAGATTAAGAAAACCGTTTTCTTATTACCAACAACAATACGGAACGGTTTTCTACGGCCTCAATAAGCTGTATCTGTTGATGGAAAAACAGCATAACAGGGGACAGGACGGAGCAGGAATCGCAACAGTGAAATTGAATACAGAACCAGGCGTTCCTTTCATGCAACGTCTCCGTAGCAGCGCAACACAGGCAATCGGTGATATCTTTGCGAAGGTGAAGGACGAGATAGACGAGATAGAGAAATACCAGCCTGAAATCACTAAGTACCCCGGCCTGATGAAAGGGCATATGCGCTTTCTGGGCGAACTTCTGCTGGGGCATCTCCGCTACGCAACCCAGGGCAGAAACAATGTAGAACTCTGCCATCCTTTTGTACGATACAATACCATTCCCGCACGCAACCTGGCAATTGCCGGCAACTTTAACCTGGTAAATGCTGATGAACTATTCAAGTTCGTAGACGTACAGCCGGGAGAAACTCATAAGAACAGCGATCTTGCCGCCATGCTGGAAGTAGTACACCACTTCCTGTGTAAGGCAGATGAAGAAAGAACCAATGGCCTGGATGTGAAACAGATTCTGCAACAGGCGTTCTCTATGTTTGACGGAGGTTATCATGTATGCGGTCTTTTAGGTACCGGAGACTCTTTCGTAATCCGCGATGCCCATGGTATCCGCCCTTCATACTACTATGTTAATGATGATGTGATTGTAGCCGCTTCTGAACGTGCTGCCATCCGTACCGCTTTTAATGTGGGCGAAAATGAAGTGCATGAACTCATGCCAGGGAATGCACTCATCGTAAAAGAAAACGGAGAATACAGTATAGAACAGATCCTGGCGCCTAAAGAGCGCCGCGCCTGTAGCTTTGAAAGGATCTATTTTTCACGTGGTAACGATGAAAAGATCTACAAGGAACGTCATGCACTTGGTCAGAACCTGTCTGAAACGATCCTGAAGAATATTGATAACGACCTTCGTAATACCATCTTCTCCTTTATCCCCAATACGGCTGAAATAGCATTCTATGGAATGATAAAAGGACTGGAGGATTATCTGAATAAAATTAAGATTGAACGTATCTCTTCCTGGGGCAAAGACTTCGATGAAGAGAAGCTCACGGAAATGATCAACCGTCGTGTGCGCATTGATAAGATCGCCATCAAGGATGTAAAAATGCGCACCTTTATTTCGGCAGATACCGGCCGTAATGAAATGGTACAGCACGTATACGACATTACTTACGGCACTGTACGTCCAGGTATCGATACCCTGGTTGTAATAGACGATTCTATCGTTCGCGGTACCACCCTGCGGGAAAGTATTATCAAAATGCTCGATCGACTAGGCCCAAAAAGAATCATTGTTGTTTCTTCCGCTCCGCAAATCCGTTATCCAGACTGTTATGGTATTGACATGAGTAAGATGGGCGATTTTGTTGCCTTCCAGGCCGCCATCTCCCTGCTTAAAGATCATGGAAAAGAACATATTCTGCAGGAAGCATATGGCCTCTGTATGGAACTGCAACGCACCAATACCTTACATGCACAGAACGTGGTACGTAACATCTACAAACCTTTTACTACTGAAGAGATTTCTGCCAAGATTGCTCAGATCATCACCCCAACAGGTATTAGTGCCAAGGTGGATGTGATATATCAATCCATAGAAAGCCTGCATAAATCATGTCCCAATAATACAGGCGACTGGTACTTTACCGGTAACTATCCTACTCCGGGAGGTAACCGTGTGGTGAATAAGGCTTTCATGAACTATATGGAAGGCAAGAATGAAAGAGGATATTAATTGATACGACCCAGCCTTTGGCAGGTCCTTAATATAAAAATATATGGCTCACCAAAGGTGAGCCATATATTTTTATATTAAGTTTACTTTAAATCACCATTTCCACTGCCCCTCTACCGCACCTGTCCGCTCCAACTCCCGGTAAAATCCGTAAATTAGTCAGTACTAAACATTTAAATTCACGCAGCTAACTGTAATGTGTTATGAAAACATTACTACTCATCCGCCACGCTAAATCCAGCTGGAATGACCCGGACGTAGACGATTTTGACAGACCGCTCAATAAAAGAGGCAAACAGAATGCGCCAGAAATGGCTTCAAGACTTCTATTGCGCGGTGTAGTACCAGAACTTATTATTGCCAGTCCGGCCAAACGGACCAGCAGCACAGCCAAGATCATGGCCAAAGAATGGCAGTATCCCAAGGAAGCGATCTTGTTTGAAGAAGAGCTTTATCTTTGTTATGCATCTACTTTTTTGAAAGTAATCACTAAAATAGACGACGACTTCAATGCTGTTGCCATCTTCGCACATAATCCGGGTATTACGGATTTTGCCAATTATCTTACCCAGGAAATACGCATTGATAATGTGCCTACCACTGGCATTTTTGCCGTGCAGGCATATACTGATTCCTGGAAAGATTTTGACCGCGCCAGAAAATCATTTCTCTTTTTCGATTACCCGAAACAGGAAACAGTCTGACCCTATTTAGTCCTTCGCAATCTTATTATATGAAACCGTGATTCCTTTGATCAGTGAGGAGCTGAATCCCTGATGCTCCATTTCGTTCAGGCCTGCGATTGTACAACCCTTGGGTGTTGTTACCTTATCAATCTCTTCCTCAGGATGACGTTTTTCACGGATCAGAAGTTCTGCAGCCCCCTTTACGGTTTGCGCCGCAATCAGATTGGCAGTTTTTGCATCAAACCCGATCTCAATTCCACCCTGGATATTTGCGCGGATAAAACGCAGTGCATAGGCAATCCCACAGGCTCCTAATACTGTCGCGGCTTCCATCAGCTTTTCATCTATATTTACTGCAACCCCCAGTTGATCAAACATATCCTTTATATAAGCCGCCTGTGATTCAGAAACATTCTTATAACAGATACAGGTCATGGATTCCTGGATAGCGATAGCGGTATTAGGCATAGCCCGAACAACCGGCATGCCGGTTCCCGCTATTTCTTCCAGATCGTTTATAGATACCCCGGTCATCACGCTGATCAGCACCTGCCGCTGAGGGTCAAATGCATGCTTCACTTTTGCCAGTACCTCTTTTACATTATAGGGCTTTAACGCCACCACAATTATTTCTGCTGCGCGGATAGCCGCTTCATTGTCAGAAATCGTCTGCACACCCAGTGCCTGCAAACCGCTTAATGAAGCGATATTTCTTTTTGTAACGATAAGATCTGCAGGTACTGAGAAATCGCTCTTTAATAATCCCTGCGCTATCGCTGATCCAAGGTTGCCCCCGCCAATGATGGCTATTTTCCTGTTGGACATGTCACTATTGCTTTAAATGTTATGGAAGGTATAACAAGATGATCAGATACACAAGAAGACTAGTCACATTAAAATAAAATGTGTTACTTCGCATGCTTAAATCCAATTACATGCCCACTCGTTTCTATCACATACTTATTTTTATCCTTTGTTTTTTTACGCAGTCTTTAACAGCTCAACAGACTGGAAAAGCGCCTGAAAAAGTAAAAGGTAAAGTAGTACGTATCATAGATGGGGACACCTTTGAATTATTAGTAAAAAAAGAAACATACAAAATTCGTTTGAGTGCAATAGATGCACCAGAAAAAGGACAGGATTATTATCAGCAAAGCAGGCAGGCACTGGCCGACCTGGTATTTGGTAAGATAGTGACCGTAGAATTGCTGAATAAAGACAGATACCAGCGTTGGGTAGGAGATGTTTACAACAGCAACAATGCGTATATCAACGGATGGCTGATAGCAGACGGGAATGCCTGGCATTATGTGAAATATTCCAAGAGTGCACCGTTGGCAGCATCGGAGGCGAATGCACGCAGACAGAAGCTGGGCCTTTGGGCACAGGCAAAACCTATCGCTCCCTGGTTATACAGGAAGGAATCCAGAGAAACATCAAATGACAAAGGGAAAACGGGAAAAAAGAAGGTATCGAAAGGGAAAACGGCATAAGGTAATGGATTACAAATGGCCCTCTATCGAAAGGCTGACGGATGGCCATAGCGATACAATATCATCTGATCCCTTTCCGAATAACTGGCTTAATCCAGGGTTACATGGCTCCAGTTTTCTCCGCTTTTGATACGGTAGAGCTGCATTTCGCTGATATCAAACTGCTCAGCAATCTGCTTCATTGTTTTCTTACCGGGTTTAGCCAGCAGGCGTTTGATACTCTTTACTTTAGTGATATTCAGTTTCAGCCCTTTTACGCGGTTCCGTTGCTTTTCCTTATAGGCCAGCTTAGCAGGACTAAACTGCTGATGCGCTTCCATTTCTTCCTTGGTAGCCCATTGCAGGTTAGTTACTTTGTTGTTCTTTTTGTCATAGTCTATATGGATCACATACTTGTAAGTACGGCCGGGCTTTTTGTTAAACAGTTTGGCTACCTCCCTGTGCAGGTATAGCGACTGATAACTGTCTGCCGGCTTTACGTTTAGTACAGTATAGCCTTCCACTGTAGAGCCGGACAGCAATTTCCCGTCTGTAATATCCTCGTAATAACTGATCACTCTTCCCATGTTAGATACTGCGTATTTTTTACGCAGGGCAGATTTATTCTTAATCTGCAAGTCTTTCCAGACTTCATTTTTCAGGTTTTTAATCGTGGCCATGTGAAAGAAAGTTTAATAATTGAACCTGGGGTTTATCCGTAAACGTTACAATCTACTACTTCATTATTCGCCGGCAATAAATTATCTTCTGAAATGGGGGATGTCCGCTCTATTATATAATCCTTATAATGTACTGCTACTTTGTCTAAAACGTCTTCTACAGCTGCCAGCGTACTGCAAGTTACTAATTGTTGTCTGAATTCTTTTATGTGAGGTAATCCTTTCAGATAATTGGTATAGTGCCTGCGCATTTCCAGTATTCCTACGATGTCCCCTTTCCAGGATACTGATTGTCGCAAATGCTTTTTACAAACTTCCACCCTCTCAAAAACAGTTGGAAGAGGCAAATGTTCACCCGTTTTCATAAAATGCTTGATCTCATTGAAGATCCAAGGATATCCTATCGCAGCACGTCCTATCATGATACCGTCCACGCCATATTTCTGACGGGCGGCAACTGCCTGTTCTGGTGTACAGATATCTCCATTACCAAAGATGGGGATATGAATACGGGGATTGTTTTTCACTTTGGCAATAAGGGTCCAGTCTGCACTTCCCTTGTACATTTGGGTACGTGTACGCCCATGAATAGTAAGGGCTTGTATGCCTACATCCTGCAGCCGCTCTGCCACTTCCTCAATATTCTTGGTATCATCGTCCCAGCCAAGGCGGGTTTTTACAGTTACCGGCAGGCGGGTAGCCTTAACTACTGCAGACGTTAACTTAACCATTTTAGGGATATCCTTCAGTATCCCGGAACCAGCCCCCTTACATACTACCTTCTTTACCGGACACCCATAGTTGATATCCAGTAGATCCGGGTTAGTAGCCTCTACAATCTGGGCTGCCATTGCCATTGGTTCCTCATCCCCACCAAATATCTGAATGCCCACAGGACGTTCATAATCAAAGATATCCAGTTTCTGCCGGCTCTTGATCGCATCACGTATAAGGCCCTCCGAAGAAATAAATTCAGTATACATCAGGTCCGCTCCCTGTTCTTTACAAACCGCACGAAAAGGTGGGTCACTTACATCCTCCATTGGAGCAAGTAATAGCGGAAACTCACCTAATATTATATTCCCAATTTTTACCATTTTATTAATTGATAGCTAAATATTAACCCCCATTCATCCTGAAACCAATTGCCAACTCGATTTCGCACTGTAAATTTACGCAAAAATAATCTATGACAGGCTACCTGAAGCAGTATCCGCCGGCATTACAATTCGCTACATTTATTGGCTTATTCATTGGCTTCTCACTGCTGTACGGAATCTTCCTGATTGCCATTTTCCCTCACATTAGCGGCTATACCATAGAAACACTTCAAACGGCGGATCCTTCCCTTCCTAAAGTTCTCGGCTATCTGAAATTAACGCAATTCCTATATACTTTAGTCGTTTATCTGGCTCCTCCGGCCGTTTTTGCCTATCTGGCAGATCCAAGGCCTTCAGAGTGGCTGCACTTGGAGAAATCCCCTAAGATCTTGCCGTCAATACTTGCACTCCTGGTAATGCTTGCCGCCCTCCCAATGGTTGGCTTTGCAAGCGACTGGAACCATACCTGGCATCTGTCCGACACCTCCAGACAAATGGAAGAACAGGCAGAAGCCCTCACCAGGGTATTACTCAATATGCCCCACTTCAGTACCTTACTGGTAAACCTGGTACTCATAGCAATTATACCCGCTATTGCGGAAGAGTTCTTTTTCAGAGGGGTGATGCAGCGCATCCTGATACAAATACTTCACAAAGCACCCTGGGTGGCAATTATAATCACCGCAATCATTTTCAGTGCTATCCATATGGAATGGCTGGACTTTATACCCCGGATTATTCTTGGTTTCCTGCTGGGTGCCCTCTATTATCTGAGTGGGAACCTCTGGTTACCCATTCTGGGTCACTTCCTTAATAACGGAATGCAGGTGGTGATGGTATATCTTTATCAGGTGAAAGTGATCCATGAAGATCCTATGAAGTCCGAAAGCACTGCCTGGTATAGCGCGGCCCTCAGTCTGGTTATTACAGTAGCACTGTTGTGGTACCTGCGTAAGAAGTCAGCACCGGCCAATACAACAGAAGAAAAGCCATATGAGACTGATATAGAGTCAATAGGAGAGTAAATCGTAAATTACAGGCAACAATAAAGATTTTATGGAAAAAGACTGGGTGAAAATATTTGCTACTAACCAAACTTTTCGTGCGGAAATAGTGAAAGGTATGTTACAGGAATATGGTATAAATGCAGTACTGATCAACCGTCTGGACTCCTCCTATCTGGGAACACTGCCAGGAATGGCAGAATTGTATGTACACTTGTCTCAGGAAATGGAAGCTAAAAAATTATTGATGGAGAATCCGGAAAATGAGGAGTAAAACTATTTCTTCCAGCTTTCGTAAATTATCAGAGGCCGCCACCTTCTTTCTGTCCACCGGGCAGAACAGCGGACTTCCACATTCAAATTATACGCTTAGATGAAAACATTCTTCACCCGTGCAGCCACTGCCCTGGTTTTCGTAATAGTGATGCTGGGCGGGATCTTATATAGTCCCTTTACCTTTTTCCTGCTTTTCTTCCTGATCAATTTCTTTGCTTTACAAGAGTATTTTAAACTGATCAGGAACATAGATCCTGAATATGCAAACATTTCCGGCTGGCATAAAAATGGATTACTCATCGCCAGCTGTGCACTGATCATGGCCTTTACAGGTGAGCATTTTATCTCTTCCGCCAACCTTTCACTGGGTTATCTAGGCTGGTGGTTAGCTCTCATTTTCCTACTGGTATTGCCGATTGGAGAAATCCTTCTGAGCAAAGAGTTCACGCTGAAAAACATGGCTTATTCAGCCCTCGGACTCATTTATATTACTTTATCCCTGGGATTATTGATCCATCTCTGCCTGAACTACAGCAGCATCCGGTTTACTCCTGAGAAAACCGGTACCGGGCCAGGCTGGCTTATTCCTATGTTGTTGCTCTTCTTCATCTGGATCAACGATACCATGGCCTATATTGTTGGGTCCCTGATAGGAAAAACCCCGTTCGCCCCCTCCATTTCACCTAAAAAAACGATTGAAGGTACCGTGGGAGGAATGATTCTGGCTATTGCTACTGCTGGCATCTATGGCTATTATTGGGGTTACCAGTGGCTTGCGCTGCCGCATTGGCTCGTATTAGCTGGCATAGCAGCTGTTTTCGGTACCCTGGGTGATTTACTCGAATCAAAACTCAAACGTATGGCGGGCGTAAAAGATTCCGGAAAAATTATGCCAGGACACGGAGGATTTATGGATCGCTTTGATTCTCTGCTACTTGCAGCTCCTTTTGCATGGGTATATGTACATTTATTCGCAATGATTTAACTTCGTATCAAATAACAACACAACATGAAGATCCATCGAGAAGGATTGGCCACTATTTTACTGACTTTTGTAGTTCTGGCAGTTATCAACAGCGCTGTTTTCTATTTTCTGGGAAACAACCCGCTTTTATGCCGGATTATTGCTGCCTTTTCCCTGGCGCTTTTCCTCTTTATCATTTCCTTTTTCCGTATTCCAAACCGGGAAATGAAACAGGACGAGTCCCTGGTATTAGCTCCCTGCGATGGCAAAGTAGTGGTGATTGAAGAAACCTATGAACCTGAGTATTTCAAGGACAAACGCCTGCAGGTATCTATTTTTATGAGCCCTGCAAACGTGCATGTGAACAGGAACCCTATCAGCGGACAGGTAAAACTGTCACAGTACCATTCTGGTAAATACCTGGTAGCCTGGCATCCTAAATCATCTACCGAAAATGAACGTCACACCGTGGTGATCGGTAACAAAAAAGCAGATGTACTTGTAAGACAAATTGCCGGAGCTCTTGCCCGCCGTATTGTAAACTATCTGAAAGCGGGTATGGAAGTAAGGCAAAATGAAGAAATGGGCTTTATCAAATTTGGTTCAAGAGTAGACCTTTATCTCCCCGTAGGTACCAAAGTAAATGTACAACTGGATGAGGTGGTACGTGCAGGACAATCTGTAATTGCTACTTTATAAATACGTATCTTAATAGTATAATTTAAATAGCTATGAAGAAATTAATTATTGGAGCAGCTACTCTATTATTCATTACAGGGGCTGTATTTGCCCAGGAGAAAACCAAGGAGAAATCCTGCTGCAGCAAAACTGCAAAAGGAAGCGCCTGCTGCAAACAACCGAGCAAAACAGCCAGCCTCCGCACTGCTGCAAAGCCCGCAAAACCAGCTCAACCTGCGAAGCCTGCTGCCAGGTAATAATATTCTTGTAAAAAGGACGGCCTCAGCTACTATGTAACTGGGGCCGTCCTTTTTACAAGAATGCATGAGCTGACTAAAATGTGTCCCTCCCGGATAACAAATGGAGACAAGGCACCCATTTCGCGAAAGCCTTGATTATTTTTATCCTGCCTTATATAGATTACTTTTTAGCATGCCTCACATTATCAATATGTTAAAAGGATCTCTGATGCTTGCGACTGTACTATAATATCTCCTTGAGTTCGTGTAAACTCTGAATGGTGTAAGTTGGTTTAAGATCTCCTGTGGTTGCCAGTGAAAGCGGATTGAAATATACCTGGTCTATTCCTGCATTAAATGCCCCAAGCACATCAATATCCAGCGCGTCTCCAATCATAATACTAGTGTCTGTCGTTGCTGCGGCCCTGCTAATGGCAAAGTCAAAAATCTCCCGATAGGGCTTCAGGCTACCAACAGATTCGGATGTGATCACATGCGTAAAGAAATGATCTATTCCTGAACTGCGCATTTTATGCAGCTGGGTTTGTTCAAACCCATTAGTGATAAGATGGATGGGGTAGTCTTTAGCAGTCAGATATTCAAGCACTTCTTTAGCATGAGGGAACAATATTGTTTTAGTAGGTAATAACTCCAGAAACTGTACCCCCATTGCTTCAGATAATTTATCATCCCCGATCTTGAAGTCGAGCAACGTTACCCGGAAACGTTTAACACGCAATTCATTTCTGTTAATAAATCCTTTTCTGAAACGGTCCCACAGTTTCTCATTATGCACAGAAAAACTCTTATAAAAGGCATCAAAAGAGGATACTCCTCTGCTCTCTAAACCGTGGTGGTAATACAATTCCTCTAAAACCTCGGATGAGTTAGCTTCAAAATCCCACAATGTATGATCCAGGTCAAAAAATATATGTTTGTACTTCATCTTAAAATGCTGCTGAAAGCAGGCATAAATTTACTATTTTCCACCCTCTTTAAACAGGAATTTATGAACGCAGTAATCACGGGAGCCAGTAAAGGCATAGGGAAGGCCATTGCTGAAAAGCTTGCCCGGGAAGGATTTAATATCGCCATTTGCGCAAGGAATGTTAAATTCCTTAATCAGGCAGTGAAAGATATACAGGCTCAGAATCCAGCAGTCAAAGTAATATCCATGCCTGCAGACATGGGGAAAAAAGAAGATGTGCTGGCCTTTGCAGAAAAGATAAAATCAGCTTTTCCGGTAATAGACATCCTGGTGAACAATGCCGGCATTTTTGTACCAGGCAGCCTTGATGAACAGGAAGACGGATTGTTGGAAAAGATGATGGCTGCAAATGTATATAGTGCCTATCACCTCACCAGGCAGTTATTGCCTGCCATGAAAGCACTCCGCAAAGGGCACATTTTTAATCTTTGCTCTACAGCCAGTTATAAGGCTTATCCCAATGGAGGAGCCTACAGCATTACCAAGTTTGCCCTGCTGGGATTTTCCAGAAACCTGCGAGAGGAACTGAAAACGCATAATGTGAAGGTAACCTCCCTAAGTCCCGGCCCCACCTTAACAGCGTCCTGGGACGGTTTTGAAGGTCCGCCGGACCGTATGATGGAACCGGCAGACGTTGCAAGCCTGCTTTGGGCAGCTTATACATTGTCTGCCCAGGCTGTTGTTGAAGAAGTACTTATGCGGCCAATGCTGGGAGATATTCAATAAAACCCTTACCAGTAAACGCTTTTCACCTTCATATCTATTATTTTTTTAACTAAGTTTTAACTGGCAGTCCGACAATAACAGGGCTTGCTTTGGTTAAATTTGTTATGCATTATGATGGTTACTACTGTTAGTATAAGGATGAGTGTACTATCCCTGTTTTTTTCTCTGGGTATAGTATCATGCCTGCAGGCGCAGGAATTTAAGTTCACCACCACTGTAAGTAATACAAAAGTGGCATTGGATGAGCCTTTCCAGATACAATTTCTGCTGGAAAATGCCCCTAATGTATCTAGTTTTACCCCCCCTTCCTTTAGTGATTTTGAAGTGATGCAGGGGCCTTCCCAGATGCAGGGGCAGTCTATTATGAACGGTCACCGTTCTGAGTACATTGCACTGATTTATGTATTGCAGGCTAAAAGAGTAGGTAACTTTACCCTTACAGGTGCTACTGCCCGCAGTAACGGGAATGTAGTACATTCCAACCCGGTAACGATAGAAGTAGTGAAAGGTGCACGTAACCTGAGCCAGCAGCAACAACAACAGGTACCCCAGGGGGCTTATCCACCGTCACGCGGACCACAGAGACAGGATGAAATGGAAGGGGTGCTGAAAAACGGGGAAGATGTTAACGCAAAGCTGAAAAAAAATATCTTCGTCAAGGTAGATGTAGATAAAACAAGCTTATATGAAGGGGAGCAGTTAACTGTTACCTACAAATTATACACGCGCCTCCCAACCAATTCCAGTGTAACTAAAGTGCCTGCATTCAAAGGATTTTCCGCTAAAGATATAGAACTTCCTAATCCTCCTCAGGCAACAGAAGAAGTAGTGAATGGCATACCATTTAAGGTATTCATCATTCGCAAAACGCTGCTATTCCCACTGCAGTCCGGCTCTCTTGAACTGGACCCTGTAGAAGTGGATAACCATGTAAAGCTGGTTAAACTTGTAAAGAACAATAAGAGAGCACGTGATCCTTTTGGTGATGCTTTTAACGATCCGTTCAATGATCCGTTCTTTGATGATTTCTTTAACCGTCCTGAAGTAAGTTATGAAGATGTGCCTTATAAAATACAGACCTCTCCGGTAAAGATAACAGTTAAACCGCTGCCGGTAGATAGTCGTCCGGCCAGTTATACCGGGGCTGTAGGGAAGTTCAACATGACAGCGTCTATCGACAAACAAACTCTGAGTACAGATGATGCGCTTACGCTGAAAGTGGTGATATCCGGCCAGGGGAATGTGAATCTGCTGAATGCACCCAAATTAGATATTCCATCAAGCTTTGAAAAGTACGATCCAAAGGTTACTGATAATATTGAGAAGAATAGTAATCCCCTTTCGGGCTCCCGCCAGTTTGAGTTTGCGCTCATGCCGCTGGAAGCCGGTGATCAGACGATACCTCCGGTAGAGTTTTCTTACTTTGATGCAGCGTCCAACAGTTTTAAAACTACACGATCGCCTGCATTCACTGTGCATATAACACCAGGAAAACAAGCTAAGAAAGATAAAGAAGACTTCAGCGAAAACAGGAATACCCTTGCGCCTAACTTTACCAAAGCAATAGACCTGATTAAAGAAAAAAGTTTCCTGCTTGCAAGTCCCTGGTTTTATATCTTATTATTACTACCAGTGGTAGCTCTGATAGTCGCACTATTCTACCGCCGCAAACACGATTACCAGCAAAATAACGCTGCATTCCTGAAGCACCGCTTTGCAAATAAAGTAGCGCTTAAACGACTGGAACTGGCTGCGCGTTATCTGAAAGAAGGAAAGGATAAAGCCTTCTATGAAGAAACATCCCGTGCCGTATGGGGCTATCTCAGCAACAAACTGCACATTCCTTTTTCAGATCTGAGCAAACAGCTGATACAGGATCGTCTTTCACAACAACATATCAATGGGCAGAATACCACTGAGCTCTTCGACCTGCTTGATAATTGTGAAATGGCGCTGTATACACCTATGCATAACAATGACAAAATGCAGGGCACTTATCAGCAGGCTGTAACAGTTATCAGCCAACTGGAAGATGAACTTGAGCGGGCCAAAAGTAGTGTTGCATAAAAATAACTATACGGATGAAATCTCTATTAACAGCATGCTGCTTTTTCTTTCTGCTATATAACTCATCAAAAGCTGGTGAGTATCCAGAACTGATTAAGTACGATCAGGCTAATGCTATTTTTGGACAAAAGAAATACAGCGAGGCCGCTGCAATGTTCCAGCAACTGATTGACGAAGGCTATAATCACCCTGAATTATATATCAATGCCGGCAATGCCTGGTATAAGGCAAATCGTACAGGATTAGCTATCTATAATTATGAAAAGGCGCTTATCCTTGATCCTTTTAACAAAGCCGCTCTCCATAACCGTTCGGTAGCTAACCAGAGGGTAGAAGGTTATGTAAATGATCTTCCCCTGCTGTTCTTTCAAAGATGGTGGCTGCAGCTGCAACACTTTTATTCTCCAAATGGATGGGCAATCGGGAGCATTGTCTTCTTCTGGTTCTTAATAGCCGTTGTCATAAGCATCCTGCTTAAACCGTCTCTGAAGCCTGCTTTATTAAAATGGGGTGCTGTTACCAGTGGTATCCTGTTCTTATGTTTTATTAGTCTGGCCGTCAGCGCTTATGTCAGCGTCAATACACATGATACGGGTATAATAATGGGTAATGTAGTAAAGGTAAAAGCCGGACCAGATCAGGGAAGTAAAGATGTTTTTGAATTACATGAAGGTACTAAGGTTCAGGTAACAGACGCTACACAGGAATACTGCAAAATAATGCTACCAGATGGCAAGACAGGATGGCTGACTTGCGCAGAAATAAAAAGGCTGTGAGGGATGCGATCCTTTACAGCCGCTCTATCCGTTCCATAAACTCCTGCTTGCGGTTTCTTGACACGGGAATGTTGCTTCCATCACTCATAATAATATCTCCACCATCTCCCTTTATATATCTGTCCATATAAAAAAGGTTCACTACATAGCTATGGTGCACCCTGAAAAATCCTTTATTCTTTAGAGAGCTCTCTACTTCTTTTAAAGTACGGTTTACAAGAGATGGCCCTGATGCATTTTGCAGATAGATCCGGGTATTTTCCCCATCTGCCGCACAATACACGATATCTTTTACCAGTAACATTCTTAATCCTTCCGGGCTTGGTAATGCGAGTCGTTCGCCAGGATGCAGATGTTGATGCAGAAACTCCATCAGACTATCTGTTTTGCTGGTAGCTTGTTCCTTCTTTTTAGTCAACCGTAACAGGGCTTTATCCACGGCCTCCTGCAAATCGTCTTTGATAATAGGCTTCATCAGATAGTCCAGTGCATTATGGCGGATAGCCTCCAATGCATAATGATCATGTGAAGTGGTTATAATAATAGAGAAAGAGGCCTCTTTGCAAGCCTGTAATACTTCAAATCCGTTTAAACCGGGCATTTCCACGTCCAGGAACAGTAGTTCCGGTTTATGTTGTTCAATAGCCTCCAGGGCGGTAATCCCATCGGAGCAAACAGCCACTATGTTTAGTGCCGGGCAGTGCTTTTCCAGCAAAAGCTTTAATACACTTCTGCTAAGCTTTTCATCATCCACTATGACGGTACGCATGTTTCTACTAAGTTCGTTGTCCCCAAATTTCCCCCTTGATATTTACATAGGTGGGTTGGGAGAAAAAGTACACTTTTTCCGCTAAAAATTTGAATCCGATTTTTAATAAAATAAGCAGGGTTAGTTTAATCGGCTGGAAACGTGTTGCATAGTGATAATAACTTTACTCCCATCGGGCTCATCCTGGTCATTATAAAGACCTTCTTCTTTTACAGAAGCCCGCAGGTTATATTTTTCATTGATGGCTGCAAGTCTTTCTCCGGCTATCCTTATTCCTTTTAAAAAGGATGTTTCTTTGGATGCCAGGACTGCATTATGCACACCATTATCAGCTATCTGGATGCAAAGCATCTCTTTTTCCCGGCTGATGATGATCTTCAGATGTCCGCCTGTCTTTTCAGGTCTCAGCAATATGCGGTGCCAGATAGCTTCCTGTACGTATGGCTGGATAATAAGTGGGGGGATCATGGTAACTTGCTGAAATACTTCGGGCAGTACTTCCAGTTGATAGTCGAATTGAGTTCCAAATCTTAGCTGCTCCAGTTGCAGGTATAGTTCCAGAGCCTCTACATCTTCTTCAAGATTCACCCATTCTTTATTACAGTTCCGAATCATGAACCGCATAAGTTTTGCAAAGCGGGTAAGGTAGAGAGAGGCCAGATCCGTGCTTGTAGTGAGGATATAGTGATGGATTGCATTCAGGCTGTTAAAAATGAAATGAGGATCCATCTGTGCCTGAAATGCATGCATTTCGAGGTATACAAGTGATTGTTGCCTGATTATTTCTTTTGCTGTAATCCGTTTTATCCGTCTTTCCCTATTAAAAAAAAGAACCCACAAGATCATTACACTTGACAAAAAAAACAGCCAGTACGGCCAACCTGCTGCATTGAGTATGTTATTACAAAGACTCAACTCTTTAACGGTTTTTATTTGAAAGGATATAATTTTAAATTATCTGCACTGTACAAGGCGCACCATCACCAGGTTAACAAGAAGAAAACCTCATTAGGTACAGCATTGTAACATCAGTTAAGACCAGTATTAAATATCCGTCAAATATGTATGAAATTAAAGTGACAATTATTACAAGGCAGCATTTCTCCTGAAATTGGGGGAAAACGCATGGTAAGTGGTATTTGAGGTTTGGGATTAAAAATGAAAAGCTCCAGGCGGAGCTTTATATTTTGTCTATTCGGTGAATTTATACCCAACTCCTCTGACTGAATGGAAATATCTGGAGTTCCGGCTATCTTCTTCAAAGTATTTACGGAAGTTCAGGATAAAGTTATCAATGGTACGTGTGGTGGGATACACATTATAGCCCCATACCACCTGCAGGATCTTCTCACGGGTTACCACTTCCCCTTTGTTTTCGATCAGCAATTTCAGCAGCATTGCTTCCTTTTTGCTTAGTTCATAATGCTTCCCATCTTTTCCTATACATTCCTGTGCCCCAAAATCGATTTCATTACTACCAAAGCGGTAAACACTTGGAACACTATCTTTATCCTGGATTTTCTTATTCTTTACGATCAACTTTTCTACCCGGAGTAATAATTCTTCCAGGTTAAATGGCTTGGTCATATAATCATCTCCACCTTTTTTCAATCCGAGCACACGGTCAGCACTGCTATTCTTGGCACTAAGGAATAAGATGGGTACTTCATTATTCTGGATCCTGATGTTTTCACATACAGCAATACCATCCATTTCCGGTAGCATGATATCCAGGATAATCAGGTCGAAATATTCATTCTTAACCGCCTTTAAAGCAGCGGTGCCATTATCTACAGCCGTAACTTCATATCCTTCAAGCTCCAGGTTCAGCTTCAATGCTTCCTGGAGGTTCTCTTCGTCCTCTACCAGTAGTATGGATGCTTTTGTAGCTTCCTTCATAGTTTATAATTGCAATAGCTAATTTACATTGTTTGAGCCGAATATATAGGCCATGTTATTTCGAAACAGGCGCCAGCCGGCACATTATCCTTTACAATAATGGTTCCTCCATGTTGCTGTACTATTTTCTCTGTAAGGAATAAGCCTAATCCTGATCCCTTTGATTTCCGCGTATTTTCATTGCCTATACGATAAAATTTCAGGAAGATTCGTCTCCGTTCATCTTCAGGTATGCCAGGTCCTTCATCCGTTACTTTTAGCTTTAGTTGGTTCCCTGTTTCTATTAACTGTACATCTATCACCGTATGTTTAGGTGAATATTTGGCAGCATTCTCTACCAGGTTACTCAGCATGATCTGCAACATGAATTTGTCTCCATTCAACCACACATCAGGCAAAATATGTGCCTGTATGGTATGTGTCGGTATCCGGGATTGAATTTCCTTTACACCGGCTTCCAGCAGAGAGGAAAAATCAAGGTCTTCCCGGAATAGTTGGTATCGCTGGGATTCCATCTGGGATGCCAGTAAGATATTATTACAAAGCTGATCAAGGCGGTTGGTTTCGCGGATCGTATTATCCAGCAACCGATGTTGTTTTTCCTCATCCAGCTTATGTTTCCGTAATGTTTCCAGATTTAGTTTTGCAGCGGCTATAGGAGATTTCAATTCATGAGTTACTGCCATCATAAAATTCTGCTGTTGTTGTGATAGCTTCATCTGTTTATAGATAGCCAGATATACAAAGAATCCACCCAGCAGGATGATAGCAAGAAAAATAACACCTTCCCCAAAGAACATGACAGATCGTCGCTCTTCTGTAGTTTGTATACGTTGCAATTCCTGATGATATTCTACGGGGTGGGCTACGCTATCCGTGCGTAACATCAGGTTCTGGATCTCAAATCGGGTTATCTGTTCACTTTGCATAAACAGGAGGACTCCCCACCATACCAGTGCAAGAATAGTGTAAGCAAGTATGAAAAGATAGATGAAGGAAATTACCTTTCCTTCGTGCATTTTAAGGAATAGCTTTCTCATTTTGTCGTAACCCGGCTTTCTCGATCCGCAGGCCTACATTCATAATATCTGGCAACGGATTTTGCCGCATGTTTTGTTCAAAAGTAAACCGGTAAGTACCCGGCTTGTTCAATATTGCCCGCTGTTGAATAGGAATCTGATGTTCGTAAATATCATCCAAACCGCTACCCAGCCATTTACCAGACATATCTGCCAGAGGCAATTCAACGCGTTGGGGAATTGGCTGACCTTCCGGAAACTGTGTATTTACCACCAGCCATATATTACTGTAAGGGTAAGAATCCTTATGCCTTACATTCACATAAATATTGTATACATAGGCAGTATCCTGTGGTTGCAGAGTCACCTCAAAAACAGGCTTGTGGCTGTAAGACCATTGATGGCCCGGGATCTCCAGGTTCTTTTCATAGGTGTCCATCTTCATGGGTTGGCAAGATGCTGTTGCCAACAACATACCCGCGGCCACAATAATCCGGCAGAAATTATTCATATACTTCGAAATACTTTTTATGCATGACGGCTGATCATCTGTAATTGATTACAGTACGTTGAGTACTTGTTCTTTTGCCTTTTCCAGCTCATCCTTCATTAGCACAACCCATTGTTGTATGCTGGCATCGTTTGCCTTTGAACCTGTAGTATTGATCTCTCTTCCTATTTCCTGCAACACAAATCCCAATTTCTTTCCTTTTGCAGAATCAACTTCATGTAAGATCTCTTTAAAATAACGGCAGTGATTTTCCAACCTGATCAGTTCTTCAGAGATGTCCAGTTTTTCTAAATAAAAGATCAGTTCCTGCTCCAGACGGTTCCCATCCACATTCTCTTTCCCCACATGTTCTGCCAGCAAACTTTCCAGTCGCAGACGAACTCTATCTTTACGCAGAGGGTCCAGTTCCCGCACCTTTACACAATAAGACTCTATATTATCTATCCGTACCAACAGATCTGCAGCCATCATCTGTCCCTCATCCTGGCGATGTGCATCCAGTTCTGCCAGGGCGGCCTTCAGCACTTTCTCCACCTCTTTCCACTCTTCCTCTGTAATCTGCTCTGTGGCGGGTGTCACTACCTCCGGAAGTTTCATCAGTACATTCAGCATCTCTTCCTGAGGAAGGTTTAGCTCAGTAGCAAGTGTACTGATAGACTGGTGATAAAACCTGGCCAGTTCTGTGTTGATCATTACCGGACGGGTAGCACCGTTTTGCCTTACATTCACCGTTGCATCCAGCGTACCACGCAGCAATGCCTGCTGTAACTGGTTGCGGATATCGAACTCGTAAGGCTTTAATAACGGGGAAATTTTCAGATTAACATCAAACTGCTTACCATTAAGCGATTTTACTTCTGCCACAATAGTGGTCTCTCCCCTGGTATTTTCCGCCCTTCCGAAGCCGGTCATTGATTTCAGCATAATAGAGATTTGTGAGTAACAAACCTACCTAAATTAGGGCAAAGCGCAAAAGAATAGCTACAAGCTACCTAGAGTGAGCCTATCCAAACAATAGGCCGTAGATCTCCCGCTGGCTCATTTCCCTCATTTGTCCGGGCTGAATTCCTTCTATGGTAACACCAGCTATACGATAACGGATAAGTCTCAACGTAGGGAATCCCGCAGCAGCAGTCATTTTACGTACCTGCCGGTTTTTGCCTTCCCGTAGCACCAGTTTGATCCAGGGAGCCGGAATATTTTTACGGAACCGGATGGGAGGATTCCTTTCCGGCACCACTGGTTCCGTATTAAATATTTCTGCGTTGCAGCGACGGGTCTGATATTTTTTCCCATCTACCGTAATCTGAACTCCCTGACGTAATTGCCGGATAGCAGGATCGTCAATAGCGCCATCTACCTGTACCCAATATTCCCGCTCATGCGCAAATTTAGGATCCAGCAACTTGTTATTCAATGATTTATCATTGGAAAGAATAAGCAATCCCTCACTATCATAATCCAGCCTGCCTACCGGATAAACATCCGAGGGGACTTTAAAATAATCTGCCAGACTGTCCTTCCCATCCTCCTTCCCAAAACGGGTAAGTACCTGGAATGGTTTATATATAACATAATAATTAAACGGCATACACTAACAACTCACTACTTAAGAGTAAATTGCCCGTAAATTAGTAATTTTGCGGTCGAATATATGTGTACAGCTTTCCATAATGCTTCTTGTCTGAATTGCCAGGCCCGCTTTGGATCAATCCTTTTCAAAGCTGAAAAGTGCAATCTGGAAGAAATTGAAGCCGCCAAAGTATGCTCAATGTATAAAAAAGGGCAGGTAGTATTCCAGGAAGGAGCATATCCTTTTGGGATCTATTGCGTGAATACCGGTAAGATTAAATTGTCACATTGTGGAGATGATGGTCGCGAGCAGATTGTGCGACTTGCCAAACCAGGCGACATCATAGGCTATAAAGCACTCCTTAGCGCTGAACGCTATACCGCTTCTGCAATCGCCCTGGATGATGCTTCTGTATGCTTTATTCCCAAAGATCTTTTCATGAGCGTGTTACAGAAAGATGCCAGTCTTTCCTTTGAAATGATGCGCATCATTGCCAGCGAACTACGTAAAGCAGAGCTTAAGATCACTCACCTCTCCCAGAAGCCTGTACGCGAACGACTAGCAGAAACACTCCTCTTTATTAAAGAAACCTATGGTGTGGAAGCAGACGGCTTCACTCTTAACGTTCGCCTCTCCCGCGAAGAAATAGCCAACCTTGTTGGCACCGCCACAGAATCGGCCATCAGGCTGCTGTCTGAATTTAAAAAGGACGGTCTCATCGAACTTCAGGGTAAAAAAATCCGCCTGCTCAATACTGAGGAATTAATGCGTACCGCCAATCTCCAGGATTAAGGATGACCTCCATCACATTTTAGGTTGATGATGATCATTGTCATCCGTAAGCTATACGGCTAGCTTTGTTCCAAATCTTCAATATGGCTACGCTATCCGCTATCCCTGGGACACAAGTACAATGTGATCACTGCGGAGAAACATGTACGGACACCAACATTACTCTTGGCGATAAATCTTTCTGCTGCCAAGGCTGTAAACTGGTATACGAAATATTGAACGAGAACGACCTCTGTGAATATTATTCCCTTAATGATAAACCTGGGCTGGCACAACGTATCTCTGTGAGAAAAGATAAATTCGCCTTTCTCGATGATGAAAAGATTCAGCAGCAACTGCTGCAGTACCGTGATGATGAACAAACACATGTTACATTTTACATTCCTTATATTCATTGCAGCTCCTGCTTGTGGTTACTTGAAAATCTTCATCGGCTTGATCCGGGCGTACAGAAAGTAACGGTCAACTTTACCAAAAAAGAAGCACAGATCATTTTCCGGCACACCCAGACATCAATGAGAAAAGTGGTGGAAGCATTGACCCGAATCGGATATGAACCTTACATCAGCCTACAAGATCTGAACCGGAAAAAGCCGCGCCTGCAACGCGACCTCATTTATCGCATTGGCGTTGCTGGCTGCTGCTTCGGAAACATTATGCTGCTCAGTTTTCCTGAATATTTTTCCGGACATAGCTACTCAGATCCAAAACTAAACACCCTCTTTCGTTATCTTAATCTGCTCTTGTCATTACCCGTATTCTTCTATAGTGCACAGGTATTTTTCAAGTCTGCCTGGAACAGTCTGAAAGCTGGATTCCTCAATATTGATGTACCTATTGTACTGGCTATCATTGTTACCTTTGTGCGTAGCCTGTCAGACGTTCTTTCCGGTAATGGCGCGGGGTATTTCGACTCAATGACCGGCATCGTTTTCTTCATGCTGGCCGGCCGCATCCTGCAGGAAAAAACATATCAGGGCCTTTCTTTCGACCGCGACTACACAGCTTATTTTCCAGTAGCGGTTTCTGTTATTAAAGCAGGTAAGGAGATACCTTCTGCATTGCCGGATATAAAAGTTAATGATACCTTACTGATTCATCATGATGAACTGATCCCTGCGGATGGAATATTAATAAAAGGTAGTGCTTTAATAGATTACAGCTTTGTTACAGGAGAGTCCCTTCCTGTCATAAAGGCAACAGGAGAGATTGTATATGCAGGAGGGAAACAACTTGAGGGTAACATCGAAATACTCACTATTAAAGAAGTAGCCCAGAGTTATCTTACCAGCCTGTGGAACCGTGAGGAACTGAAAGATCCAACAGATAAACAAGAATCATTTATTCATTTGCTGTCACGTAATTTTACCTGGGTAGTACTTTGGATTGCTGTCATTTGCGCAACTTACTGGTGGGCACACGATCCGGCCCGTATATGGCCTGCCGTTACAGCTGTCTTGATTATTGCCTGTCCCTGTGCGCTCTTGCTGGCATCCTCTTTCACCAATGGACATATTCTCCGGATCTTAAGTCGTCATAAATTATATCTGCGCAATGCTGCTGCAATAGAACGCCTCGCTGGTGTAGATCATATTGTATTTGATAAAACAGGTACACTGACAAGTAAAGCGAACAGTACTGTTACCTACACCGGACAATCTCTTACTCCTGATCAAACAGTTGCCATCGTATCCCTGGCAGCACAATCCACACATCCGCTCAGTAAAATAATAGCGGGTCATTACAAAAATATAAATCATCTGCCGGTAACCAGCTTTAAGTCTACTACTTCACAGGGAATCCGCGGATGGGTACAGGAACATTTTATAGAACTGGGGAGTGCCGCATTTGTAGGTGCACCCGAAAATATTACTTCCGAAAACAGTGTTGTATTTGTCGCTATTGATGGTAATATTATCGGCTACTTCAGTATTGGGAATCAATTCAGAGAAGGCATTTCTTCTTTATTAAAACAACTGCAGACAAGATATCAACTCTCTCTTTTGTCTGGCGATAACAGCGCGGAGAAGATAAACCTCCGCAAGCTGATGGGACCCAAAGCCACACTACGTTTTACCCAACAACCACATGACAAACTGAACTATATACTACGATTGCAAAAAGAGGGATCAAGTGTGCTTATGATCGGCGATGGACTAAACGATGCAGGTGCATTAAAACAAAGTGATGTTGGGATTTCTATTGCAGAAAACAGTAACAATTTTACGCCTGCGAGCGATGGAATATTAGAAGCCGCAAAATTACCGCAATTACCACACTTTATAAAAATCTGCAAGGCCAACAACCGAATCATCATCATCAGTTTTATCATTTCACTGATCTATAACATTACCGGACTTTACTTTGCAGTACAAGGTATATTATCCCCGCTCACAGCCGCTATCCTCATGCCGGCAAGTTCTATCAGCATAATACTGATCACCTATGGATTAAGCGAATGGGCAGACAAGCACTGATGTAAATCAGGAGGTGCATTGAGTTCCATCATGATCCCGGTACATACGGTGTCATAGCTTTGTTACTGCAATAAAACTATTACATTATGAGCGTGATCATTATTCTACTGGGAGCCAGCCTTATGGTGGCATTGTTTTTCCTCGCAGCATTTATATGGTCTGTAAAAAATGGCCAGTTTGAAGATAGTTTTTCCCCTGCACACCGTGTGCTTTTTGACAATCCACAAACACCCAATGTACATATCTGCAAATCACAAAAGCAGTGCAGTAACAAGAACTGCAAATCTGCTATTTGCAAAAACTAGCATCCTCCTACATTATCAACTAGTAATTGAATATATATGCCTCTTGAAAAATTCTCGTACGACAATCGTACTGTAAAATGGTTTGCATATGCATGTATTGGCTGGGGCCTGATAGGCATGCTGGCAGGACTCTGGGCTGCACTTGCATTAGTGTGGCCGGATATAAATCTTGGTTATGCACCTACAACTTTTGGTAGGGTGAGGCCCGTACACACCAACGCTGTAATCTTTGCCTTTGTGGGCAATGGTATCTTCATGGGAGTGTACTACTCACTACAACGCCTGTGCAAAGCACGCATGTTCAGTGATGTATTAAGTAAAATCCATTTCTGGGGATGGCAAGCCATTATCGCCTGCGGCGCTGTTACCCTGCTGATGGGATGTACTACCGGTAAAGAATATGCAGAACTGGAATGGCCTATCGACATCGCTATTACTCTGGTATGGGTAGTATTCGGTGCCAATATGCTGGGAACTATTCTTCGCCGGCGTGAAGCGCATCTGTATGTAGCTATCTGGTTTTACATCGGTACCTGGGTAGCCGTTGCAATGCTACATATTGTGAACTCTTTTGAAATGCCGCTGTCTTTTATGAAAAGCTACTCCTGGTATGCAGGGGTGCAGGATGCGCTGGTACAATGGTGGTATGGACACAATGCGGTAGCATTCTTCCTGACCACACCCTACCTGGGACTTATGTATTACTTTGTTCCCAAAGCGGCGAACAGACCCGTATATTCTTACCGCTGGTCTATCATTCATTTCTGGGCACTCATTTTTATTTATATATGGGCAGGGCCGCATCACTTATTATATACTGCATTACCTGAATGGGCACAATCCTTAGGTACTGTATTCTCCATTATGCTGATCTTTCCTTCCTGGGGTGGTATGCTGAATGGGTTATTAACACTACGTGGTGCATGGGATCGCGTAAGGGAAGATGCTATCCTGAAATTTTTCGTAGTGGCGCTCACCTGCTATGGTATGGCCACTTTCGAAGGACCAATGTTATCTCTTAAAAATGTAAATGCAATCAGCCATTATACTGACTGGACTATTGCACATGTGCATGTGGGTGCATTGGGATGGAACGGGTTCCTGACTTTTGGTATTCTCTACTGGATGCTGCCACGTATTTTCAGCACCAGTTTATACTCTAAAAAATGGGCGAATACACACTTCTGGTTAGGTACGCTGGGTATTATTTTTTATGTGATTCCGCTTTACTGGGCAGCATTTACACAGAGTATGATGTGGAAACAGTTTACTCCGGAAGGACAGTTAAAATTTCAGTTCCTTGAAACCGTAAATACCATAGTGCCAATGTATGCATTACGTGCATTGGGAGGTACATTATACATTTCCGGTGTGATCCTGATGATCGTGAATCTCACAAAAACAGTACGCCGCGGAGTATTTGTACCAAATGAACCTGCTGAAGCAGCCCCCCTACCAAAAGTAATTGTTACTCATGGTAAAACACACTGGCATAACTGGATAGAACGCCGGCCTATACAATTGGCGGTATTCAGCCTGATAGTAGTGGGAATCGGGGGTATTCTTGAACTGATACCAACGTTCCTGATTAGAAGTAACATCCCTACTATTACCAGCGTAAAACCATATACACCGCTGGAACTGCATGGTCGTGATATTTATATCCGTGAAGGCTGTTATACCTGTCATTCCCAGATGATCCGTCCTTTCCGTGATGAGGTGGCCCGTTATGGAGAATATTCCAAAGCGGGCGAGTTTATATATGATCATCCATTCCAGTGGGGATCTAAACGCACCGGACCAGATCTGGCCAGGTTAGGAGGCAAGTATCCAAACTCATGGCACTACAATCACATGATAGACCCTACTTCTATGTCACCCGGATCTATCATGCCACAATATCCGTGGTTATTTAACGATAAAATCGACAAAGCATTAACGCCAGCCATGATCAACGTGATGCGCAAACTGGGTGTGCCTTATACCCCTGGTTACGAAAAACAGGCCAATGCTGATATGGAAAAACAGGCACAGGAAATAACAGTTTCCCTGCAAAAAGATAAGTTGCCTATTCAGTCAGATCGGGAAATTGTTGCGCTCATTGCTTATTTGCAACGTCTGGGAAAAGATATTAAAGCCACCCATTAAATTATACTACTTATGAAGTTCGTCAACTACCTGGAAACAATTACCGGTGTGAGCGTATATCCGTTGTCCTCACTGATAATCTTTACCATCTTCTTTACAGTAGCCACTATTTGGGCTCTTAAAGCAGATAAAAGCATGATAGATCATATCAGTCATATCCCACTGGATGGAGAAGAAGAAGCGTAATAATCTAACTGCAACAAATATGAATAAGAAACTAATCAATATATCTGTATTTATGCTCTGCCTGTTAAGCAGCCTTTCCGCTTCTGCGCAGGACAGACCTGAACCTCCTTCTGAGTTAAGTAATCCTGTGGCTATCGTGCTGCTTACTGTGATAATAGGCCTCTTCATTGCCATTGCCATCCTGGGCAATGCTGTAATAGCGTCCATGGATATCTATCGCGAAAGAATGAAAAAGGCCGGAAAAACAGTATTAACCGTATTAATACTACTGGCCGCTACTCAGGTAATGGGCCAGGAAACTATGAAAAAAACAGCCATTTCCAATACGATCAATGGTTTGTCCCAAACATCCTTTTACATGTTGGTTACAGTCATTGCGTTGGAGATAAGTATTATTATCAGTTTGCTGTTCACCTTACGGATTCTGGTTGGTATTGAGCGTAAAAAACGGATCAAACCGGTAAAGACAATCGTTCCTGGTAAGCCGGCAGTTAGTTGGTTCGACAAACTGAACGATACCCAAAGCGTAGATGATACAGCAGAAGCTGACGTGGATATGGGACATGATTATGATGGTATCCGCGAATTAAATAACCCTACACCTCCCTGGTGGAGATATGGTTTTTATTGCAGTATCGTGTTTGCTGTGATCTATATGTGGCGATTCCAGATAGTTCACTCAGCCCCATCCCAACTGGAAGAACTGGCAATCGCAGAAAAAGAAGCCTCAGAAGAGAAAGCCGAATATTTGAAGAATGCAGCTAACAACATCGACGAGAAAAGTGTGAAGTTGTTAACAGATCCGGCAGAGCTGGCGGCGGCACAGAAATTATTCACTGCCAGTTGTGCGCCCTGTCATGGACCTCAGGGGCAGGGAGTAGTAGGACCAAACCTGACAGATGATTACTGGTTGCATGGCGGAAAGATCAGTGATGTATTTACTACCATCAAATACGGCGTGCCGGATAAAGGAATGAAGTCCTGGAAAGACGATTTCTCTCCACGGCAGCTTGCCCAGCTGGCTAGTTACATCAAAAGTATCCATGGTTCTAACCCTCCTAATCCAAAAGAAAAACAAGGAATACTTGAACAATGATCTTAGTTAAAAAGTATTTGTGATGGAAGAAACAGAATCGTTCAGAGATAGTATAGCCACTGTTGATAAACAGGGGAAACGCAATTGGATCTATGCACAGAAACCTTCGGGTAAATATTATAATGCCAGGAGTATTCTAAGTTATCTGTATTTCATTGTGTTTTTTGTTGGCCCATTTATTAAAATAAATGGCCGGCCCTTGTTTTTACTGAATGTAGTAGAGGGTAAGTTCATTCTCTTTGGGGCCATCTTCTGGCCACAGGATTTCTTCATCTTTGGACTGGCAATGGTAGCCTTTATCCTGTTCATTGTATTGTTCACAATGGCCTTTGGCCGTCTCTTCTGTGGATGGGCATGTCCACAAACAGTATTCATGGAAATGCTTTTCCGGAAAATAGAATACTGGATAGAAGGAAATGCCGCCGCACAGAAGTTGTTGAATAAAGCCCCCTGGAATACCGAAAAGATCAGGAAGAAAACAATTAAACATGTGCTGTTCTACGTTTTATCCTTCCTAATTGCCAACACCTTCCTGGCGTATATCATCGGCATTGACAGCCTGATGCATATTATCAAGGGCCCAGTATCTGTACATGCCGGGGGGCTGGCAACCATGCTCATTTTCTCTGGCATTTTCTATGGCGTATTTACCTTCTTCAGAGAACAGGTATGCACCGTGATTTGTCCTTATGGCCGTTTGCAGGGAGTATTGTTAGACAGAGATTCATTAGTGGTGGCATATGATTATGAAAGGGGTGAACCGAGAGGACATTTTAAGAAACAGGAAGAACATTCAGGAGGAGATTGTATAGACTGTTTACAATGCGTAAAAGTGTGTCCTACAGGAATAGATATTCGTAATGGTACCCAGCTGGAATGTGTGAATTGCACTGCCTGTATTGATGCCTGTAATTTCATGATGGAAAAAACAGGCCGTCCACTACACCTCATCCGTTATGCTTCAGAGAACGGGATTGCCAACAAACAGCCTTTACATTTCAGCACCCGTTATAAAGTATACAGTCTGTTACTCATTACCATACTGTCGGCTATTTCCTGGATGCTGATCAGCAGGCAACCAGTAAGTGGTGCTGTAATGCGCACTGCAGGCATGCTGTACCAGGAAAGAGGCATGGATAGTATTACGAATCTGTACCGCATTAAACTGGTAAATAAAACAACGGGCAACATCCTGGTCTCTCTAAAACTGGAAGACACTCCAGGCTCAATAAATCTTTTAGGCCAGCCAGTTATCCATGTAAAGGCAGAAGATCAGGGAGAGGGAACTTTCTTTGTTGTCCTGCCCCGCAAGAACATCAAAGACCGTAAAACTATCCTGCATATAGCACTATATACAGGCAATAAAAAAACCGGATCCATCAAAACCACTTTCCTGGGTCCTGTAAAATAAAACACATCACTATGAACTGGGGACATAAAATCATCATCGTATTTACCCTTTTCGCGGCCGGCATTCTTACTCTGGTCACCAAAAGTATGAATACCAGGCTAGACCTGGTAACACCCGATTATTACGGAGAAGAGCTGAAATATCAGCAGGTGATAGATGGCCGGAAACAGGCATTAAATCTCTCATCTCCCATTGCAATAAGCCAGGAAGAACATACGATCACACTGGCATTCCCATCAGAGATGCAGAATATTCCTCTTACAGGGAATGTACTTTTCTACCGTGCTTCAGACTCAAGGCAGGATGTAAGCCTGTCACTGAAAAAAGGCTTGCTTATTATTGATAAAAACCGTTTGCACAAAGGCAATTACCGGATACAGTTGAAATGGCAGGCAAACGGCAAACAATACTTTCAGGAAAACGAAATGATGGTAAACTAAATTGAGTATGCTTTTAACATTTCTTTATGCACTGACACTTGGCTTCATTGGCTCTTTTCATTGTATTGGTATGTGTGGGCCAATAGCTTTAACGTTACCAGTACAACACCTGGATGGCAACAGGAAGATGGCCGGGATTCTGCTGTACAATTCAGGAAGGATCAGTGCATACAGCGGAATAGGTATTGCCTCCGGATGGCTCGGCAAACAATTTTATATAGGGGGGCTACAGCAATGGTTATCCATTACACTGGGATGCGGATTGTTGCTGGTTATCATACTACAGTACGGTGGTCGCAATACCCTGTTCCATTTTAATACAGGTATCTACGGTACCCATATTAAAATAATCCTGGGCAAACTGCTCCGTAAACAACAGTTACGCACCCTCTTTTCCATTGGTTTCTTCAATGGAATGCTTCCCTGCGGACTGGTTTATTTCGCTGTAGCAGGAGCCATAGCCACCGGCAGTATCTGGCAGGGGGCTTTGTTCATGTGTGCGTTTGGAGCCGGTACCTTGCCTGCTATGGTTACTATTACGTGGTGCAGCCAGGTTATAACTCTCAACATGCGCAACAGATTGCGCCAATTTATACCATGCGCAGTAGGCCTTATGGCAGTACTACTGATTATGCGCGGGTTAAATCTGGGAATCCCTTATATCAGTCCTACATTATCTCCCCAGCATGGAAAAATTATCGAACACTGTTATAAATCTTCATAGTATGAGCCTCATTCAAAAATACAATGTTGCGGCACCCCGCTATACGAGTTATCCTACTGTTCCCTATTGGAATAACGCCGGTTTTGAGATGGACAACTGGCAACAGCTATTAAAGCAATCATTCCGGGCATCGAACGATACAGAAGGTATCAGCATTTATATTCATCTGCCTTACTGTGAACAACTTTGTACCTATTGTGGATGCAACAAGTACATTACTGTTAATCATGCTGTGGAGGAACCTTATATCGACACGCTTCTCAAAGAATGGCGGCTATATCTCGCGCTGTTTGAAAAGCGTCCGCAGATTCGTGAGCTACATCTTGGTGGTGGCACTCCTACATTTTTTACACCCGCAAATCTACATCAGCTTGTAAGCGGTATTTTCCGGGAGGCAGATGTATTAAAAGACGCTTCCCTCAGCTTTGAAGGACATCCGAATAATACCACTGCCGCTCATATGCAGACATTGTATGATCTGGGATTCCGACGTATGAGTCTGGGTATACAGGACTTTGATATCCGGGTACAGAAAATCATTAACCGTATTCAACCTTTTGAAACCGTAGCACATGTGATGAATGAGGCAAGAGCAATCGGTTATACTTCCATCAACTTTGACCTTGTATACGGATTACCGTTGCAGACAGCAGCAAGTGTAACAGATACCATTAATCAGGTAATGCAGCTACAGCCGGACAGGATCTCCTTTTACAGTTATGCGCATGTGCCCTGGGTGAAAGGAGTAGGACAGCGCCGGTATTCAGAAGCAGACTTACCGAAAGATGAAGAAAAGCGCGCGCTATATGATCTTGGTAAAGCAATGTTTGCAGCAAACAGTTACACAGAGATAGGAATGGATCATTTTGCCCTACCGGAAGATCCGCTTTATGAAACCTTTATCCGGGGAACATTACACCGCAATTTTATGGGTTATACGGATCATCATACCTCCGTGATGATAGGATTAGGTTCCTCTTCGATAGGGGATAGCTGGTATGCCTATGCACAAAATGAAAAACAGATTGCTGCCTGGCAACAATTGGTGAATCGCGGACAGTTTCCAGTAGTACGTGGTCATATACTAAGCCAGGAAGACCTCCTGTTACGGCGCCATATTCATGCACTCATGTGTAGTTTTGAAACTACCTGGAATAAGGCTGATACCCAATGTGACGCTATTGTAGAGGGCTTGCAGCGCTTACAGGAACTTGAAAAAGACGGGCTTGTGATTATACATCCAAAGAAAGTCTCTGTAACAGAGAAAGGGCGTCCGTTTATACGGAACATTTGTATGGCATTTGATGCTCGCTTATGGCAACAATTACCACAATCGCAACTCTTCAGTAATGCGATCTAGTATATTCTCTTCATTCTTACCGCTTTATGTTCCTATAAAATCAAGAGTATTCAAAAAGAGAAAAACTTTTTCCAGAAAATGGACTTCAAAAACGGAAGCGGATTACAAAAATGATGATTTCTCTATTTTTGCGTTCTACTTCATATGGAAATAAAAATGTGTAGATAGGAGGCATGATGAGAGGTGATAATAAAAAAGCAAATTGGCGGAAACTCTTGCGGGGAAAGGATTCTAACGGGCATTAAAAAAGTCTGACCGTGTTTACAATCAGACTTTCTTGTTATGTGAATGGGTTAGTAAGTACAGGAAACATAAATTCCCTACACAATATTAAAAAGAATTTCATCACAAAAGAAAAAAAATGCAAACTTTTTTATTCACACCAGTAAAAAAATTGTGGATAACAACCATTACTACAACGAGTGATTACTTTATTTCTTCTTCAGAACAAACCAGAACCTTCAATTAATTATTCCGGATTCTCTACTACCTTTACACCACTAAACAGTACACTACATGAAGTTGAACGCACCGCTGGCGGTAACGGAAATAGCAGCATTCATAGGCGCAGAGCTGGTTGGCAATGACCAGTTAATGGCTACAGGCATTAATGAGATCCATAAAGTTGAACCTGGAGATATCTCCTTTGTAGACTTTGAAAAGTATTACAACGCCTGTCTGCAATCTGCAGCAACTATTATTATCATAAATAAAAAAGTTGATTGTCCTCCGGGCAAAGCATTACTCGTTTTACCTGATCCGTTCAGTGCTTATGTGAAACTTGTTAAACGCTTCCGTCCCTTTGAACCAGCCACCAAACCCATCAGCGATTCCGCTGTGATAGGGGAAGACACCATCATACAGCCTAATGTTTTCATTGGTAATCATGTGCGCATAGGCAGCAATTGTATTATACATCCCAACGTAACTATTTACGACAATACGATCATCGGTAACAACGTAATTATTCATGCCGGAACAGTAATCGGTGCAGATGCTTTCTACTTTAAGAAACGGGCAGACAGGGAAGTAATGTATGATAAACTGGAAAGTTGCGGACGCGTAATTATTGAAGATGATGTGGAAATAGGTGCAGGATGCGCGATCGATAAAGGGGTAAGTGGAGACACCATCATCGGCCGTGGTACTAAATTTGATAACATGATCCATATAGGTCATGGTACCGTAATAGGTCGCAATTGTTTATTTGCCGGTCAGGTTGGTGTGGGCGGAAAAGCCATTATAGAAGACAACGTAATTTTATGGGGACAGGTAGGTGTATCTAAAGATCTTACCATACACAAGGGTGTGATAGTACTTGCACAAAGTGGTGTAGGTGGCGACCTGGAAGCTGGTAAAATATACTTCGGATCTCCTGTAGAAGATGCCCGCGTGAAGAAGAAAGAACTGGCCTGGATTAAACGCATTCCAGAGATGTGGGAAAAACTCAATGGAAAATAATTCCTGATGTGGGGCCGGTCCAGAAGTCTTTCAGTTTATCAGAAAGAGGTATCTTTTTAGCCGGCCCTGCATTCAGTTTTAAGTATTCAATATGGTCCGCACCCTGCTTACTTCTTTTCTCCTGATTGCCTGTTGTACTGCCGGATATTCCCAGAAGGGACTATATACCCCCGCACAGGAATGGCCGGTAAAGATCAACGATGGTTGGTTCACAGCTAAAACCATCACTTACGGGCCATATACCACAACCGACCGTAAAAATGGTATTGCAGATGCAGCAGCTGTCAGTTTTATCAAAGACCCTCAGGCTCCCTTTAATTTTATAGTAACCGGACAAGATGAAAGGATTCTGGTGCAGGAACTCAGGGCACTTCATGTTGCCTTTTCAAGCCGGTCTTTACCCTCTTTTCTGGACAATATGCCTTCAACGGCTCCTTTCTCCTATGTACAGATCAACGGTACTAAAAATGACCCTTTAAAACGCTGGGAACTGATTCTGAAAGAAGCAACTTACCTGGAGCTAAATGAAAACAAACCGTTGGGTACCCTGCGCTCTGACCAGGATGAGATCCGCATAACGGCTCATAATGACTTCGGAACTAAGAATTCCTATGAGAATATCTGCTATGAATTTCACTACCGCCGCAAGGATATAGCGGCCGTAATACCGGGAGAAAAACCCCGTATATGGATGAGTACGGAAATTCCTGTTACCCTCCAACCTGTGCTGGCTGCTACTATTGGCGCATTACTATTGAGATAGTACCTGATGTTCCTTGAATGCACGGCACATTCTGGCAATCGTTGCCTTTAATGGTGTAAATGTAAATCCGGGCAATGCAGACTGGATCTTACTGTTGTTATAATATACTTTTAGCTGGGCTGTCCGGGCTGTCTCTTTTGTCAGGAGCGCTTTCTTTCCCGTGAACTTTGTTTTAAGACCTTCAACACGCCACACAATTTCTGCTAACCATGGTTTCACAGCAATATGAGGAGGCTTCTTACCAAGCTGTGTGGCCATTTCAGTAAACAGTTCACGGTAACCGTAGTTCTCTGCAGACAAAATAAATCGCTGTCCCTTTATATCACTTTCCATCAAACGCATCATCACTTCTGCCACATCATTCACATCTGTAAAACCATTAACACCATTTGTATAAAAAGGAAATTCTTTCCAGGCATTCCTCACAAGCATACTGGAAGGATCGTCCCAGAAACCACTTCCCAGTATAATAGCAGGATTTACAATCGCAGTGGCAAGGCCCTCTGCATTTGCTCTCCATACTTCCATTTCTGCCAGATATTTACTCACCGCATACTGCGAATTGTTCTTGCTTTCCTGCCATTCATTCTCCTCATCAATCACACCATTTGCTTTAGCACGGCCCAGCGCAGCTACAGAACTCACATGCACCAGCTTCTTTACACCCGCATCAATTGCCATGTTCACCACATTAGCGGTACCTTCCACATTCACCTTCATCATCTCATTATGATTCCCTGGATGAAAAGAAACCACCGCTGCGCAGTGATATACCTTATCTACTCCAGCCATCACATCTTCCAGCACACATACATCCAGGATATCGCCGGTTACCCATTCAATCTTGTCCTGTATATCCTGTAACTGATAAGGAATTTTTTTACGAAACAATGCACGTACCTGTTCCCCATCATTCACCAGTTTCCGTAATAAATGACTCCCTAAAAATCCTGTTCCTCCCGTAACTAAAATCATGTCCTAAGTCCCGTTTTGTATAAGAATCCAAAGATAATTATGAATTATCAATGTGTGGCTGAAATGATCATGCCTCAACCGTAATTATAAAACCCCTTTCCGCTTTTCTTTCCTAATGCCCCCTGCTGTACCCGTTCTATCTGTAATCTGTTAGGCGTAAATCTCGGCGCTTTATCAAATGAATCGTACAGAGATTGTGTAACTGCCAGGTTCACATCGTTTCCTATCAGATCCATCAGTGCAAACGGCCCCATACGAAAGCCGGCGCTCTCCAGCAACCTGTCAGTTGCTTTATAATCAGCTACACCATCTTCAGCTACCTTCATCGCTTCAAGATAATAGTGGCGGGCTACACGGTTCACGATGAACCCTGGTGTGTCCTTTACATTTACCGGCGTTTTACCCAGTTTTAATGACAGCGCATACAACAACTCAACTACCTGCAGAGATGTTTGTATCCCCTGCACAATCTCCACCAGCTTCATCACTGGTGCCGGGTTAAAGAAGTGCATGCCCGCTACTCGCTCGGGATGTAAGATGCCAGCTGCGATAGCCGACACCGCGAGGGAAGATGTATTTGTTGCAAAGATTGTTTCATGACTATTGATGGCGGCCAGCTCATTAAACAATCCTGTTTTGACAGTTATTTTCTCTACAATGGCTTCAATGATCAATTCTGCTACACAATCTTTCACATCATTGGTGAACTGTATGCGTTCCAGTATAACTGTTTGCTGATCCACCGCCAGTTTCCCTTTTGCTACCGCAGTTTCCAGCTGCCTGATTATCTGCTGCTTTGAGTTATCCAGTACCACCTGTTGAAGATCAAAAAGTACTGTACGGTAACCCGCCATAGCAGCTACCTGTGCGATGCCTGCCCCCATAGTGCCTGCGCCACAAACGGCGATCGTATTTATCTGGTCAATTTTGATCATATTCGTTTTGGTGTGTACAAAAGAAAAAGGAGAATGACGCTGATATAAACACCTTCGCCGTTCTCCTTTTCCCTTTAATATTTTCTGGTTACTGAGATAAAACTATCTCATAAACAAATTTGCCTGTCTAGATTGCTCCCTCAAACTGCTCCAGGAACCTGGTATCATTCTCTGAGAACAGACGAAGATCCTTGATCTGGTATTTTAACATTGTGATACGCTCTATTCCCATCCCAAATGCAAACCCAGTATACTTTTCAGGGTCAATTCCGCAGTTCTCCAGCACCTTGGGATGCACCATACCACAACCGAGAATCTCAACCCAACCAGTGTGCTTACATACGGAACAACCTTTACCACCACAAATGATACAGGAAATATCCATTTCCGCACTAGGCTCTGTGAAAGGGAAATACGAAGGACGGAAGCGGATTCTTACATCCTCTCCAAACAACTCCTTAACAAAGTGATAAAGCGTTTGTTTCAGATCGGCGAAGGAAACATTCTCATCTATATACAATCCTTCTACCTGGTGGAAAAAGCAATGTGCACGGGCAGAAATAGTTTCATTCCGGTATACACGGCCGGGGCAGATAATACGGATGGGTAACTTTCCCAGTTCCATCGTTCTTACCTGAACGGATGATGTATGGGTGCGTAATAACCAGTCGGGATTCTGACTGATGTAGAAAGTATCCTGCATATCGCGCGCCGGGTGGTTTTCCGGTAGATTCAATGCAGTAAAGTTATGCCAGTCATCTTCAATTTCAGGCCCTTCTGCAATAGCAAAACCCAGGCGCTCAAATATGCCGATAATATTATTTCTTACAATGCTGATTGGGTGACGGGTACCCAGGCGGTGAGGTTCTGCCGGTAATGTAAAGTCGGTATCGCCTGTAGTACTGGCGGCATCGTCTTTAAGGTGTTCAAACTGCGCATATCTTTCTTCTGCCAGCTGCTTAAAGCTGTTTAGCACCTGTCCAAACTCTTTCTTGCGGTCATTAGGCACCTGCTTCATTTCCCCGAACATGGCCTTTACAATCCCCTTAGTTCCGAGAAACCGGATACGGTATTGTTCCAGATCGGCTGCTGTGGCCGGTTCAAAGGAAATTATTTCCTGTTTGTATGCAGCTATTTGCTGTTCTATCTGCTCCATAGGGGGCAAAGATAATTAAAAGATCAGCTTATAGCCAACCCCCCTGATGTTCACTATCTGGATCCGGGGATCTTCTTTGAGGTAACGCCGTATTTTGGTGATGAAAACATCCATACTGCGGGCATTAAAAAAGCTGTCATCTCCCCACAAATCCAGCAGAATGGTTTTCCGTTCCATTACCTGATTACGGTTGTCGGACAAGCGACGCAATATTTCGGCCTCCCGGTGGGAAAGGAATTCCGTATTATTATTCCGGGTAAGGGTCTGTTTTGTATAGTTAAAAATATACTGGCCTATCTGTACAACATCTGCACTGGCATCAGAAGATCCCTGCTGATCGTTATATCGCTGCAGCAACGATTTGATCCGCACAATCAACTCATCCATACTAAATGGTTTCTTCAGGTAATCATTACCTCCCAGTTCAAATCCTTTTACCACATCTGCAGTCTGGGATTTAGCCGTGAGAAAGATGATAGGGGTAAGTTTATCCTCTTTGCGGATCTCTGTCGTTACCGAAAATCCATCCATATTTGGCATCATGATATCCAGCACAACAACATCAGGATGATGTTCCTGGTATAATTTCAGACCTTCCTTCCCATCCTCTGCATATAACATTTCAAACCCCCGCATCTCAAGGCTGTCTTTCACAATCTGGCCCAACTGCCATTCGTCTTCTATAAGCAATACTTTAGACATCGATTCTGAATTTTAAAGGGGTATATGTATAATAAACTCACTTCCTTTTTCCGGTTCGCTTGTTACCGTAATAGTGCCACCATGCAGCATGATGATCTTTTTTACATAACTGAGACCCAGGCCAAAACCTTTTACCTTATGTAGATTGCCGGTAGGTACACGGAAAAATGCATCAAAAATGTTTTCCTGATACATCTTTGGGATGCCGATCCCATTATCCTTTACCCGAATGGTTAAGTTACCGTTTTCTATGGAACAACGGATATTTACAACCGGATGTTCTCCCGAATACTTAATCGCATTATCTACCAGATTACTAAGAGCATTGGAAAGATGTGTCTTGTCAACATAAACCTGCTGATCTCCCAGGAAATTATCATACCTGAACTGCACAGGCCCGTTTGTTTTCAGCTGATGATTCGTGATAATACTGTCTATCAGCTCATTCAAATCTGTTTCTTCGCGATAAATTTCTATCTCTTCATTCTCTTCGGCAGCAATATGTAATACCTTTTCTACCAGGTCTGAAAGGCGCTGCAATTCCTGTTTGGAAATGTCCAGGTAACTCTGAGTTTTCCGCTGGTCATTTAATGCGTTGAAGTTCTGCATTGCTTCCACTGCTGCATATACGGTTGCAATAGGTGTTTTCAACTCATGCGTCATGTTATTGATAAAGTCGTTCTTTATTTCAGATAACTTTTTCTGTTTTAATATCGTTCTTAGCATGTAAATAAAGCAGATGGTGACCAGCACCAGCAATAACAGTGAGCCTATTAGTGTCCACATCATCTTTGCCAGAATGTACTGCAAAGGCGACTGGAAAACAGCCTGCACAAAAAGATTGCTGGCCGGATTAAACGGGATTTTAGATGTTTTTAAAGGACTGCGTCTACGCAAGCTATCTCGGAATCCTTCGCGGGAAAGGCCGTTAAAGCTAATATGAAAAGTATCGAGTTCAAAGTCTGTTGTGATCTGCCGGCTGTGAAGCTCTGAACTATAAACGGAGTCCAGTTTTATCAGCTTGATGCTATCCCCGTAAAGATCATTCAGCAAAATAAAATCAGAGATCTGCCGGGCTAAAGTATCTGCATACTTTCGGTTAGGAGCATCCTGATTACCGTTCCGTGTACCCGTATCTGTTAACATTCTTCTGCGTACATCCATTGGTCCCCGCTCCTCCTCCGGTGGAGGCATGTCGTGCAGCCCCCCTGTTGAATCCCGTTCACGCCCATACCGTCTGAAATACCGGCGAACATCTGCAAACTGCTTGTTGAATACTGCTGTTCGTAATGATTCGTTGATGTCTTTTCCGAATTGGTCAAGCTGAATATGATAAGAATTGTATAACCAGTATCCCTGGAAGAGGTATATGCTGAGTATGCATACACACATAAGTATCAGAATATTGCGAATCCGTTGACGCATATTTTAAGCTATTAACTTTTTCCCCATACCGGGTAATAATGCAAAGCTATCGGTTTCCACGCTTACCCTTGATACCCCCTTAACAGTAATTAACAGTAAATAATGCTATTTAACCAACAAATGAAGAGCGAATAGTGACTTTTGTATCAGAAAAAAACTCAAACACATGAACCATTTATCAAAGACGCTCCTTAGTGCAGCCCTGGTAGCCTTTTCTGGCATCACGACACAGGCACAGGACAAGAACGCAGGTGTGATAGACTATGAGGTAAGTGCAAAAATGGCTCCCCGCGGAGGTAATACTGATGGAGATGCTGAAGAACAAATAATTACTTTCTCTCAGCATTTTTACTTCACTGCAGGTAAAGGTAAGCTGGCAACAGAACGCCCTGACTTTGGTGGTCGTAACGGTCAGGCTCCTCCACAAGGGCCTCCTCCCGGCGATGCAGGTAACGGCAGACCACCTCGCATGCGCGGCGGATTTGGCGGAGGTCCGGCATATGTTGATCTGACAACAAAAAAGTATATCCAGGTATTCACCAAACCAGACGATAGTACCAAAACTTTCTTTGCGGAAGAAGACTTTGCAGCACCTAAAGATGTAAAGCTGACAGATAAAACGAAAAAAGTGGCTGGCTATACCTGCAAAAAGGCTACAGTAACTTTACGTGATGAAACATATACTGTATGGTATACACAGGAGCTCCCTTTCAGTTACAGCCCTATTAACGGATTGTTACCAGAAGGCAATGGCGTAGTGCTTTCTGCTGAAAGCGACAGGCGTTCCTTCTCCGCAAAGAAAGTAGACCTGAAGCCTGTAGCTGCAACAGATATCGCATTACCTGCCAACGCAGAAAAAGTAAGTGAAGAGCAACTACGTGAGATGCGTCGTGACGCAATGCAGAAATTTCGTGAACGGCAAAACAACAGGAATTAATTAACCTTAAATTACTCCCGCTTATTAATTCCTTTTACATGAAAAGAATAACCCTTATTACTGTATTACTGTTCCTGTTTGTGTTTGTAACAAAAGCACAACAGGGACAGATAAAAGGGCTACTTACCGACTCTTCTGCTACCCATCCGTTAACGGATGCTACCATAGCATTACTACATGGCAGCGATTCGTCTCTTGCTGCTACTAATTTTACTGATAAAAAAGGGGCCTTTTCATTTCCTGGTCTCGCTCCCGGCGCCTACCGAGTATATATTACTTTCCTGGGTTACAGACCTGTCTTCAAAAGTGTAACTATCTCCGCTGCCCAACCAGTAGTGGACATGGGAACGATTCAACTGAAAGGCAATGGAATTACACTGAATGAAGTGGAGATCATCCAGGAAGTACCTCCTATCGTTGTTAAAAAAGATACTCTGGAGTTTAATGCAGGCTCCTTCAAAACAAGAGAGAATGCTGTAGTGGAAGATCTGTTGAAGAAACTACCGGGCGTAACCGTAGATAAGGATGGAGTAATTACGGCACAGGGAGAAACCGTAAAAAGAGTTTTGGTAGATGGCAAACCATTCTTCAGTGATGATCCTAAACTGGCGACAAAGAACCTGCCTGCAGATATCATCGATAAAATACAGTTGATAGATCGTAAATCTGATCAGGCACAATTTACCGGTATAGACGATGGAAATATCGAAAAGGCAATCAATATCACTATCAAAAAAGATAAGAAAAAAGGTGTGTTTGGAAGAGCTTCTGCTGGCTATGGAGATGATGAACGTTTTGCTGCGAATGCAAGCCTGAATAGCTTTCGCGATAATCGTCAGATATCATTTCTGGGAAGTGGTAATAACGTAAATAATCTCGGTTATACATTTTCGGATGTATTCAACTTTAATAGCAATGGCAACAGTGGTGGCGGAAGCGGTGGCGGTGGCGGAGGAAGCGGCCGTAGTGGAGGAGGGGGGCGTGGTGGTGCTGCCAGTACAATCAATAGCCTCGGTGGTAATAACAATACAGGGATTACCCGCAACTGGAATGCTGGTTTAAACTATAATGAAGACTTTGGTACAAAGCTGAAAGTGAACGGCAGTTATTTCGTAAATGATACCCGTACACAAACCCAAATGCTCAGTGCCAAGCAAACGTTCCTCACAGACACAATCTATTACTATAACCAGAACCAGGGCCAGATTGCAGATAATACAAACAATCGAATGAACATGAGATTGGAATACCAGATAGATTCCCTTCACTCTTTCATTATTACGCCAACGTTCAGTTATACAAAAGGGAATAACTATCAGAATAACGATTATCAGTCGCTGGATGTTAATAAAGTAAAAACGATTGATGGTTCTTCTGTAAACAGGAGCAATGCTACATCTCCTAATTTTTCTACCACAGCACTGTTCAGGAAAAAGTTTAACAAGGTAGGTCGCACACTGAGTACAAACTTTATCTTTGGTTATAACACAACAACCCGTAAAAATTACTATAAGACTTCAGATACGCATCTGGCAATAGACAGCACAGAGGAGACGTATACCAGTGGATACGACCGGTTAACAGATGCAGACAATGTTGGAAGAAATTTCGGTGTCGGTTTAACTTACACAGAACCCCTTTCTAAAACACGTTTCCTCGAGCTCACATATACATGGAATAATAATTACAGCTCATCCAGTAATCTTACTTATGATAACAGTGCATCTGGCAAATACGATAAGCTGAATGATAGCTTAAGTAACATTTTTGAAAACGTATTTGAAACACAACAAGCGGGTATTAATATTCACACCCAAAAGTTCAAGTATGATTATACTTTCGGTATGAATGTACAGTTCAGCAACCTGAATAATGATAACGTAAGCAGGAACACGCATATCAATCAGCATACGGTAAACTTTTATCCATCTGCATCGTTTAACTATAACTTTGAACAGGGGAGGCGTTTTCGTTTTCGCTATAATGGTAGTACAACACAACCCTCCGTACAACAATTACAACCATTACCGGACCTCACAAGCTCGTTGTATGTACAACAGGGAAATCCGGATCTGAAACCATCCTTCGCCCACAATATAAGCATGGGATATAATGCTTTTAACAGAAGCACTTTCAAAGGGTTCTTTGCAAATATGAATGCAAGTTTAACAACTAATAAAATAGTGAACGCAAACCGTTCAGATACTTCTGGTAAACAATACACGAAACCTATGAATGCAAATGGTGCATTTAACCTGAATGGATTTATGGTGAACACTATTCCGCTCAAAAAGCTGAACAGTTCAATAAACATTAACACCTCTCTTAATTACGGACGTGATGTAAGTTTCAGCTCTACAGGTAGTGATTTTACTTCTGCGATTAAAACATTTACTAAGAGCTTTGGTGTTACCCAGGGATTCAGTTTTAACTACACCTATAAAGAACTTTTCGACTTTTCTACTACCGCCAGCGCTAATTACAGCGGTGTGCGATATGATATACAGAAGAGTAATAACACCAACTATTTCAATTACTCTTTTGCATTTGATTATAACGTAAATCTACCTGCCGGTTTTATTATTGGCAGTGATCTTACCTACACTCTGAATGCGGGTAGGGCTGCAGGTTACAATGTAGACGTTACTATGTTGAATGCCTTTATTTCAAAAAGTGTATTCAAGAAGAAACAAGGGTTGATTAAATTATACGGATATGATATCCTGAACCGCAATGTGAGTATCAGTCGGAATACCGGAGAAAACTATATTCAGGATGTGCAGAATATGGTACTGCAACGTTATTTTATGCTGAGTTTTACTTACTTCCTGAATAAGTTCGGGGGTAGTGAAAAACGCCGGGATGGCCCTCCGGGAATGCGTAATGGCATGCCTCCGGGTATGAGGGGTGGTTTTCCGGGTGGTGGAATGCCACGGGGGTAAGGTCCAAATAAAAAAGGGGCGTATCCTTTTTTTGATACGCCCCTTTTTTATGATAACTTGAAAAGTTGTAAGGATAACAAAAGTGGTGGCGTACGTCCTTCCTTCATACCCTCAGCTTTGAAACCTTACAACCTTAGTATTTTATTAGAGTCCAGCCACTTTATAGCTCTGAACTTTCTGTGCCGGTGTTTTACGTTCTTTGATACCCTGTGTAACCTTTCTTACTACCCAACTGATAGTAAACGTTGGGATGAAATCAAGCCCTGGAAACAGTTCTTCCATAAAGTTGAACACACTTCCAAAAGCCCCTACACTACCTCCAAACATTCTATAGAATATTATTGCTGATATGGGCGCCCATATCATGTCGCTGACTTCGCCTAAAACGGGAACTGTATAGCTGGCACATCCTAACAGATCCATTAAAATACAAGCCCACAAGGCAGGAGTAAATTTTCTTTCCATTTTCAACCTCCTCTTTTTATGTTATAGTATAATATTATCAAATAACTTACCAAAGTCAATTACTGTAACTGTTGATGGGGTTTACGAAGTGTTGTTGGCGGCCTGTTTTTAAAGTAATTGTTTGTATAACAGGCTTTTAAGAAATGCTGATTTATTTTCCGGTGTATTCGTAATCCTAAAGCAGGCGTAACTGTATATATTAAACGTTGTCCCTACAATAAAGTTACGAAGTATTTAAGTGTATGGATGTACGGAATATTAAAATGCGTAGTTTCACGTATAGAGTATTAAACTAATCAACATGTTGAACGAAAATTCCCGCCGTGATATGATTAAAAAAGCTGCTGCTATGGCATTTGCATCCACGTCACTGGCCTCTCTAACCACCCGGGTGATGGCCCATGAAACCGCAGTAGAAGAAAAGCTGAAAGGACAGATCAATCACTCAGTCTGTGCCTGGTGTTATAATGACATTCCCCTGGAAGATCTTTGCAAGGCAGCCAACCGGATAGGCCTCCAGTCTATTGATCTCCTAGACCCGAAAGACTTTGCCACAGCCAAAAAGTATGATCTTACCTGCGCCATGGTGGCCTCTATTAATAAAGACTGGGGAATAACCCGTGGATGGAATCGTGTGGAGCATCATGATCAGTTGGTAACATATTACCAGTACCTGATAGATGAAACGTCTAAAGCTGGCTTTCCGCATCTGATTTGCTTTTCCGGCAACCGCGAAGGACTCGACGATCAACTGGGACTGGAAAACAGTGCCAGGGGATTAAAGCGCATCATGAATTATGCAGAAAAGAAAAACGTAACCATCGTAATGGAACTGCTGAACAGTAAAGTGAATCATCCTGACTATCAGTGTGATCACACTTCCTGGGGAGTAGACCTTTGTAAAGCGATTGGGTCCGACAGGTTTAAGCTGTTATATGACATTTACCATATGCAAATTATGGAAGGAGATGTGATCCATACTATCCGTAATAATCACCAGTACTTTGCCCATTACCACACTGGTGGCGTACCTGGGCGTAATGAAATTGACGAAACACAGGAATTATACTATCCTGCCATTATGAAAGCCATCCATGAAACCGGCTTCAAAGGTTTTGTGGCACAAGAATTTGTCCCTAAACGTGCGGATAAACTGGCTTCTCTGAAACAAGGTGTTGAGATCTGTGATATTTAATTTCTATAATATGATCCTTAGGGCTGAAAAAGTAAATTGAAGGCGCTGAGAATCGCGTAAAACGGATTCGTCTCCATCTTCCTCCTGGGGATTTGCCTCACAGCATCAATATATCCTTATTGGGAATGTCCATAGGATCTTTCCAATAAGGATATATTTAGTATTTCCAATCCTCCCTCAGTACTCCCATTATTACCATATCAACATACTGCCCATGCAATTTGGCATTATGACGCAGAATCCCCTCCTTAGCAAATCCAAGCCTGATGGGGATTTGTGCACTCCGTTCATTCTGCAGGGCAAAATGAATCTCTATTTTATTAAGCCGTAAAGATTCAAATGCAAATGTGATCAGTGTTTTGCAAGAGGCAACCACAATTCCTTTTCCCTGGAAAGGCTCTGCTATCCAATAACCGATTTCTGCCTTTTGCAAAAGATGATCCCAGCTATGTAAATCTATTACACCACATAACTGGCTTTCATACCACATGCCCATTGCAATAGCATCCTGATCTTCCGCTTTCCGCAACATCATTTCTATAAAACGAAGGGAGTGTTCTTCATTGGTATTATAATCTACCCAGGGCAGAAAACGTCGCAGCGTTTTTCGCGATGTATCAATCTGCTTATAAAGTGCAGGCGCATGTTCAGGTTGTAATTGCCTGAGGGAAATTGTTTCATTGACAGGTAGATCCAGCATAAAAATTTGAGGTTTGACACTTACAGACAGCAATGTACTGCAAAGGTCAAACCTCAAATTTAATAAAATACTAATTCTTTGCTATGAGCTGTTGTTTCTGTAAATCCCTTACAATCTCGCGGGCATAAAGGTAAGCCTGTCTGTAGGCTGTTGGCGGATCTACAGAATTGATCTCTGCATTGTACAACAGCTTCTTTTCATTCAGGTCATACAGATTGGTTTCCCATTGGTATTTCACATTAACCTGGTAATATCCCGGACCACCATACATCCCTCCGTACCAGCCTCTGTAATAATAAGGGCTGAAGCCTCCATAATACGGATAAGGATATCCATACCCTGGTGTATAACTTTTCTGGCGCGACTTATCTACCAGCGCAACCGTCATCACCTGGGCAACTTCGCTGTTCCTGAATTTATTCAATGCTGCCTTTTCATCTCCTTTGCCCAGTGCATCATCCGGGCCGTAAGTAGCAAATGCAGATACTGCATTGTAGCCTTCTTTTCGCAATTCTGATACAAGATTGTCTTCCATCAACACTCGTAATTTCCGCTCCTGTTTAGGAACAAGGGCAACAACCATAATTTTTTGTTCCCGTTGTAATTTAGCATCTGGTGTTTTCCAGGACGAAGTAAGCCTGGTACTTGTACACGCTGCAAGAGAAAGCAGGCAGATAGCCATTATAAATAACCCTGACTTTTTCATAATCTCTCCTTTTAACTATTTGTTAGACGGAGAAAGGACTTAAGAGTTACATGAGGTAACAGGAAATTAACATTTCTTTGATAATCAACCTGATAGGGTTTTAAAAACCAAATAAAACCAATAAGAGCAAGTTCACAAATGGAGATAAAAGCCATTACATTATAGCAGAAAATATTATGGAAGCCATTTTACAAATCAGTTGATTTACAATTATTTGAAATAGACTTTTAATGAAAAGAAGATGGATCGAAAATAAATGAAGGGCTTGAGGCTCGCTTAAACAGAGCATCGTCGACATCAGTGACCTGAATAAAAACAGGCTGTATCATAAGTACGATACAGCCTGTTTTATATAAGATTTAATATAATCAATAATCTATTACCTGTTCCTGGATACCAGCCGGAATTTCACGGAACTCATATAGCTGGTTACGCAATTGTGGCTCAAAACCAGCTTCTTTGATAGCTTCCTGCATTGAGCGGTAGGTAAAGCGGTGAGGAGCACCAGCTGCACTTACTACATTCTCTTCAAGCATGATAGATCCAAAGTCGTTGGCACCTGCGCGAAGACAGATCTGCGCTACCTGCTTACCAACTGTTAACCAGGAAGCCTGAACATTCTTAATATTGGGCAACATAATGCGGCTCATTGCGATCATGCGGATATATTCTTCCGAAGTGGTCATGTTATGCACCCCTCTGATGCGGGATAAGAGCGTATCCACATCCTGGAAGGTCCAGGGAATGAAGGCGGTAAAACCGTAATGACCTTCTGGTTTCTCACTCTGTACCTGCCTGAGAGCTGCGAGATGTTCAAAACGTTCCATTAATGTTTCCACATGGCCAAACATCATTGTCGCAGAGGATGGGATATTCAGTTTATGAGCGGCTCTCATTACGTCCAGCCATTCCTGTGCTCCACACTTTCCTTTGGAGATCAGCCTGCGTACGCGATCATTCAGTATTTCCGCACCGGCACCGGGTAAGCTGGTCATACCAGCAGCCTTCAATGCCTTCAGCACCTCAGTATGAGTACTTTTCTCAAGTTTTGTAATATGCGCTACTTCCGGGGGGCCAAGCGCATTCAATTTCAACGTTGGATATAATTCTTTCAGTTTACTGAAAGTATCCACATAAAACTTGAGACCCAATTCCGGATGATGACCGCCCTGTACTAACAATTGATCACCTCCGTATTTCATCGTCTCCTCTATCTTCTTCTTGTATTCGTCGATGGTAGTAATGTAAGCTTCTGCATGTCCCGGAATGCGGTAAAAATTGCAGAACTTGCAATTAGCAGTACAGACGTTTGTGGTATTCACGTTACGGTCTATCTGCCATGTAACCTTACCATGTGGTACCTGCTGCTTACGCAACTCATTTGCAATATGCATGAGCTCTGTAAGTGGAGCTTTTTCAAATAGATATACCCCTTCTTCTGGTGTAAGCCACTCAAAGTTCAGTGCTTTGCTATATAGATCTTTCAGTTCCATGATAAACAAAGGTAGGAAAAAACAAAATCCACTACACCCAACTATTTTAATGTTAAATTTATGAGACCGTCATTCTGTTATTTATTCGTATGCAAAGAGCAACACTGTTAAAGCACTGTTGGTTAATTTTATCGGCCATCACTACATTCCACGTAGCAACTGCACAAGCAACACATTCAAAAGCAGGCACTTCTAACGAAGGGGTGCTCATTTCCCGATTCCCTTTCAAACAATACTATGGTGGGGTAGTAGTGATCCAGGCACAGCTTGAGGGAATACCTGATACCCTTCAGTTTATTCTTGATACGGGTAGTGCCGGCATTTCCCTTGATACGAGCACCTGCCTGCGTCTGGGCATCGCCCTAACGCCCTCAGATAAGATTGTACGTGGAGTGGGCGGCTCAAAAAAGGTAGCCTTTGCCATGAATCGCACATTGTTGCTACCCGGATTAACCGTGGACAGTCTGAACTTTCATATTAACGACTACGAGCTGATAAGCCAGGTTTATGGGCTGCAAGTAGATGGTATCATGGGCTATAGCATTCTTAGCAGGTATATTGTGCAGATAGACTATGATACAGAAACCATCACTATTTATTCTAAAGGTAATTTCACTTATCCTAAAGGAGGATTGCTGATGCGCCCTTCCCTCACCCTTATCCCCATTGTAAGCGCACAGTTACGCAATGGAAAAACCCAACGGAACACACGCTACTACTTTGATACAGGAGCTGGTATGTGCCTGCTGTTCTCAAAACAGTTTGTACATGATAGTGCGGTACTTTCTTCCCGCAAAAGGCAGAGAAAAGTGATCCAGACAGAAGCGCAGGGCCTGGGCGGTAAAATGAGTATGGACATTACCACCATCCAGGAGTTTAAACTGGGTTCCTATTCCTTCCGTAATGTGCCCGTTTACCTGTTCGATGATGTGAGCAATATCACTGCTTATCCCTTCCTGGGGGGTATGGTCGGCAATGATCTGTTACGGCGCTTTAACCTTTACCTTAATTATGGCAAAAAGGAAATATACCTGGTTCCCAATTCCCATTTCCGGGATCCTTTTGATTATTCTTACACAGGATTGATCATTTACCTGATAGATGGACAGGTAGAAATCACAGATATCATTAAAGGATCTCCGGCAGAGAAATCCGGATTCCAAAAAGGAGATAAAATTATAGCCATCAACAATATAATATCTGACAACCTCCAGCTTTACCGCGATTTGCTCAAAAATGTGGGCACCCGTCCTACTTTATTGATTAAGCGTGACAAAGAACTTCTCTTAAAAAAAATACAGATCAAAAGCATATTATAGTAAGTTGAAATACTACATTGTACTATCTTCCGTTTTGATGTGTAATGTGAGAAAATACATTTTTGCTATACTTATCTGCCTGCCGGCACTCGTCTCTGGCCAGGATGGTACCAATTCAAAAGTGGTGGCAACGTTGCCATTCCGCATGTACGACCGGTACCTCATCATTCCTGCTACAGTAACGACTTCTATTGATACCCTGCACTTTATCTTTGATACAGGTGCGGAGATCACTACAATGAACCAGGAAACGGCTAAAACATTGAAACTGGAAAGTACGGACGTTGCGGGCATGAGTGGCACTGACGATGTGGTGATAAGGGTTCCCACTTCTACCATCAGCCTGTTATATCTTTCTAAAACCAGGATCCCCTTTGTAAAGGTATACCTGGAAAACCTCAAGGAATTCCGTAATAGTTCCATACCAATAGACGGAATCATAGGCGTGGATCTTCTGAAGACTTTCATAGTAACAATAGATTACGAACACCAACAACTGCTATTATACCGGGCCGGGAAAACTCCCCCGGAAGTGAAAGGCAAGCGCATGCCGCTTTCCATTAATTTCAAAACCCCGGCAATAGAAGCCATGATCGAGTTGCCAGATGGTAAAACCATTGCCAACCGTTTTCACTTTATTTCAGGTGGGGAATACGGTATTCTCTTCAACTGGCCTTTTGTTGAAAAATACCATCTCAATACCACTTTACCGATAATAAATACGGATAAAGTACAGGATCTCTTTAAAGTACTTACTTACACGAACATCACTATACCCTTCCTGGCTATGGGCGCATACCGGGTAGAACAAGTGCCGGCAAGCTATTCCCCGGATGTGGATGATGCCGGTTCTATGACGGAAGTAGCCGGTTCCATTGGTTTTTTTGTGTGGAAGCAATTCCGCACTATTACCATTAACTATAACGAAAAGGAACTTTTTCTGGAAAAATAACATTCTCAAAATACTCCTCTTTTTTGCTTTTCGCCCATTCTGCCGTAGTTTTAATAACTTGCAATTCTCATAAACAGGAAAAGAGGAATATGATTCATTACAATAAATTCACCTTGGCAAATGGCCTGCGCGTAATTGTGCATGAAGATCACACTACTCCTATGGCAGTGGTAAACGTGATGTACGACGTGGGTGCACGGGATGAAGATGCGAACAAAACCGGTTTTGCGCACTTATTTGAACATCTGATGTTTGGCGGTTCCGTGAACATTCCGGAGTATGATGAGCCCCTACAGATGGCTGGAGGAGAAAACAATGCCTTTACAACCAGCGACCTCACCAACTACTATATCCAGTTACCAGCAGAAAATATTGAAACCGCTTTCTGGCTGGAGAGTGACCGCATGCTTTCTCTTGCTTTCAGTGAAAAAAGCCTGGACGTACAGCGTAAAGTAGTCAGTGAAGAGTTCAAAGAGCATTATATCAATAAGCCTTACGGCGATGTATGGCATAAAATGCGTGACCTTGCTTATTCTACACATCCCTACAAGTGGATGACTATTGGAAAGGAATTGTCGCACATAGAAGAGGCCCGGCTGGAAGATGTGAAGGCATTCTTCTTTAAATACTATCGTCCATCAAATGCGATATTGGTTGTAGGTGGTCATGTAACTCTGGAACAGGTAAAGGTATTAGCTGAAAAATGGTTTGGCGATATTCCTGCCGGAGAGAAAATTCCTCGTAAATTACCCGTAGAACCGCCACAAACAGCGGCGCATAAACTGGAAGTAAAAGCCAGTGTGCCCCTGGATGCGCTGTATAAATGTTATCATATGCCCGGCCGCGTGGAGAAAGAGTATTACGCTGTTGATCTGATTTCAGATATTCTCGGAGGAGGTGCATCTTCCCGTCTGCACCAGGTATTGGTAAAAGAAAAGAAACTTTTCAGTAATATCGACTGCTATCATTTTGGAACACTGGACGCCGGTTTGCTGACCATAGAAGGTAAACTGGTAAAAGGTGTGAAAATGAAAGATGCTGAAAAGGCAGTTCAACTGGAGATCGATAAAGTACAGCAGGAAATTATTCCGGAACGGGAACTGCAAAAGGTAAAGAACCGTGTGGAAAGTATGCTGGCCTTTGAAGATATGGAACTGCTTAATCGCGCCAACAACCTTGCTTTTTATGAACTGATGGGAGACGCTGAGTTAATGAATAAAGAGTTTAGCAACTACGAAGCGATTACTACTGCCGATCTTCACAGGGAAGCTCAACAACTGTTCGACGAAAAAAATTCCAATACTATTTACTATTACGCGGATAAATAATAGCTTTTGCGGCTTTATGCCAGCTTTATTATCCTTCGTAAATAATATTCAAACAGATTAATGATAAACCGAAAAATTGCCCCTGAGATAAAGGATGCCGTGGATTTCGACATTACGCTTAAACCTTGCGAAAAATTCACCCTGGATAACGGTATCCCTGTTTATGTAGTAAAATCTGACGAGCAGGATACACTCCAGCTTGAACTCGTTTTTCCTGGCGGTAGCTGGTTCGAAACGGAAAACCTGGTGGCATCTGCTACCAATTTTCTTATGAAAAATGGGACCAGCAAGCATTCTGCACTGGAAATAAATGAAAGTATAGATTATCATGGAGCGTACCTGAACCGTACCAGTCACCATGAAAATGCAACATATACCCTGCACTGCCTTACCAAACACCTAACACAGCTATTGCCAGTGTTACAGGAAGTAATCCAGGATCCAACCTTCTCTGAAGAAGAACTGGGTACGTTTCAACAGAATATGAAACAACGCCTGGCTGTAAATTTGCAGAAATGTGATTTTGTAGCAAACCGCCACATTGATAAATATCTGTTCGGCGAGTTTCATCCTTATGGCAGAGTAAGCACTATGGATTCATATGATGCGCTACAATCGCAAACACTCCTTGCCTTCTACAAACAACACTATACATACAATAACTGTAAGATCTTTGTAGCGGGTAACTTACCCGCCAATATGGTGACTCTCCTGAACCAGTACTTTGGTACTACCAAATGGAATGGAGAAACGAACATTATAAGGGAACAATTACCAATCCTGCCGGCAGAAGAAAAGAAATTCCGCATCTTTAATGATGAAAACGGGGTACAGGGTGCTGTACGCGTGGCGCGTCATTTCCCGAATCGCTATCATCCTGATTTCTCTAAGATGCTGGTATTGAATACTATATTTGGCGGTTATTTTGGCTCCCGTCTGATGAGTAATATCAGGGAGGAAAAAGGGTATACTTATGGCATCTCTTCACAGATCTATAATTTCCGCCAGAGTGGCGCAATCAACATCCATACAGAAGCAGGCCGTGATGTGTGCGAAGCCACTATCAAAGAAATATATAAAGAATTGCATACTCTGCAACAGGAACTAGTGCCAGAAGAAGAACTTCACCTGGTACGGAATTTTATGATTGGCTCTGTATTGGGGGATCTTGATGGTGCCTTCCAGATCATTCAGCGCTGGAAAAATCTGATTCTAAATGACCTGGACGAAAATTATTTCTACAATAATATTCGCACAATTAAGACAATTACAGCAGAAGAATTACAACAACTTGCTCAACAATACTTTACACCGGAAGACTTCTATGAGCTGGTGGTAATATAAGATCCTACTATTTGCTAAAAAGCCATCCATAGGCCCTTCAAGGCGCTTATGGATGGCTTTTTTACATGCAAACAATTGACCATATAATGTTATTTAACTATATTTGCGGTCCTAATAACCGGATCCTATGAAGTTATTGCTCCTCTGCTTGCCATTGTGCTTATGCCTGAATGTTTTTTCACAAGCCAGTAAAACAACTGTAGATTCTCTTGAACTCCGTTATCAACAATGCCTTGGAGAAGGAAACAATGTTTACAATTGTGCATTGCAATATTATACGCAGATGGATAGTCTGCTGAATACCGTATATCGCCAGTTATACAGTAAAATGGATAATAACCGCAGGGAGTCTTTACAGGTATCACAGCAGTTGTGGATTGAAAAAAAAGAAGCATACTTTAAGAACATCGACATCCGCGCTGAGAAGAAAAGGCCCTTAACCCTGCCCGGACTGAATGATGATATGATTGTTACAGACAATAAAGCAGAATATCTGAAGAATCGTGTGATAGAATTATTAGCCAATATTCGCTCATAAAAACTTTTTATAAAAGCAAAACGCGGAATCCTTTACAGGCATTCCGCGTTTTGCTTTTATAGATAATTTACATTCTTTCCTGATGTCTCAGCCATCGTTCCGGCATCTCATTATTACTGGCTTGCACATAATCGCTATAAGCACAAGGCACAAATTCTTTACCTGGCAATTGCATCCACCAGCGGTGTGTTTTCTTGCTTTTCAGGAAAACAGTATTTATATCTGCACACACGATATTAAATTCCCAGAAGGCATCCCGGTTTTCCAATAATGCTTCTTTATTCTTTACCGCATATCCATCCATAAAGTACCATAACATCTGCGCTATCTGTCTTGCCGTTAGCTGATCGCGATCCCTTTCAGGACGATATCCATAAATACCATAGGTACTCAGGCGGCTACTCATACCAGCGTAACGGGAAAGTGCACACGCTTCATCTCCTCCAAGTCCATTAGGAGAGAGGATATTGGCGGGAGCATCATTATGTTTGATGATATTGATATCCAGACTGAAAAGATCTGTATTGCGCAGCACCGGTTCGATCTCTTCCACGTTCTCGCGTACCTTACCCAGGCGATAGCAGTCAAACCGGAGCTTGTCCAATGTTTCCAACATTCGGGGGTGCACATAATAGCTCTGGAAACCGATATGATTATAATGGCGGATATAGTTCGGTTGCTCTGTCAGCATATCCATTAAAAAGCCCTCTGCAGGTATGAGCGATTCTTCTTTCAGGTCTATCAGCGCATCTGCCACTGTGGCCTCAATTACGTACTTCTGTGAACTATATGCCTTGTATTGTGCATAAGTAAGATCATGAGATCCCCCCATGATGATCACTGTTTTGCTGGCATTGATCAGTTCTGCCAGTACGGTTCTGAGTGCGGCATAAGTATCTTTCAGAGAGGCTCCTCTTTTCAGATTTCCAATATCTGCCACATGCACATCTTTGTGCCAGTAATATAAATTGTAAAATTCACGGCGGATAATATCTGCCGCATCACCCCCTTTTTTACCAGGGCCATAACCACGATCTTCACCCACCCCCAACAAAACGATATCTGCTACATCCAGATTAGGAGTATGCCCATCTTCATACAGGTCTACGATCCCACCTATCTGGCATTCATCGTATTCCTCATCGTCGTTCAGGTTCGCTTTGGAAATTGGGTGTAAATAATCATGCAGGAGTGTAAAGTCTGCCATCAAAAACAGTTTTTTTGTTTGCCGGCAAACCTACGAATCAATTATGAATTACGGAATTAAGAAAAAAAGAACCAGTCTCTTAAAAAAATTACATGCTAACGCTGTCTGGTTATAAAGCAGGAGTAATCTGCATTTTTGAATAATGAATTGGGAAAACCTCACATGCTGACATTTCTTAGTTAGAATGAAGGAGTAATAGCGGGTTTTTCTTATAAAGAATAAATTGGGGTGGGAAAAACTCACATGCGGGTATTGCTGATTTTTTGCATGCTTACGCTGCTTAGTTAGCTATAGGAATAACTGACTATTCTTTTTTAAAATAATGCTGATCAGTTCTTATGAATAATGAACTCAAAAGGTTTGTGCTCTTTTCTTGCAAACACCTTTTTTAGTATTGTACGTCTGCTGGTAACACGATTTTTATTACAATCAGCTACTTCCATTACATTACAAAGATACTCCATGGTTTCAACCACGGTCAACATGTCGCTAATTTGTTTTACTGCATACTGGATTTGTTGTTCGTTATACCGATCCTCATGCAGTAAGATCAATAAATCCCTCTCAACTTGTTTCATCTGAAATAATTTGACAGTTCCACTTCGAATTTGTTATTCAAGGTGTTTTCATAATAGCGTGGCCCGGTATAATAGACTAACTGGATGTGATGTTTTGCTTCAAAAGCATTTACAAATCAATGCATTCGCTTCTTATTCATGGTAGGGCATCCGCAATCATTTTTCTTAAAAACCTTACAGCTCTGCCACATTATGCTCAAAGTTCCGCACAAAAAAAAGATAATCAGCCATTTTCTAGTTATCATACTCTTAGTTGTATTCCTGCTAATCTATAATGCCAGTCTGCATGAGAGTTTACCTTTTCTTAACAGTGCGCATTTCTAAATTAAGCTAATTTCGTAAAAAATTCAAATATTTGTCCACAATTTCTACGCGAAAAAAAATACTGGTAGTCCCACTCGACTGGGGGTTAGGACATGCTACACGCGACATCCCACTTATCCATGAAATATTAAACGCTGGCTGTGATGTAGTTATTGCAGCAGAAGGGAAACACGCTGCACTTCTACAGCAGGAATTTCCACAGCTCACCATTCTTTCCCTTCCTGGTTACCGCATTCAGTATGCGCAGAAAGGCTGGTTCTTTGGCATTAAGATCATCCAACAGATCCCTAAGATCCTGGAAGCCATAAAATATGAACAGAAATGGCTGCAACAGGTTGTGACTGAACACAATATAAATGCCGTAATCTCTGACAACCGCTTTGGGCTTTATCACAGCAAAATCCCAACCATCTTCATTTCCCATCAGTTACTGATCAAAACTCCTTTTGGAGGAATTCTTGAAAAGTGGCTGCAGCAGCTTAATTACAGTTTCATCCGTAAATATAGTGCCTGCTGGATTCCCGATTATGCGGGCAGCGACAACCTTTCCGGGATACTGGCACATCCTAAAGTATTACCACCGAATACTACCTACCTGGGTTGCCTTAGCCGGTTTGTGAACCGGCCAGGTGTGGCTAAACAATATGATTTGCTGGTACTGATTTCCGGCCCTGAACCTCAACGTTCTAACCTGGAAAAAATGGTACTGGAACAAGTTAAGTCACTGCCTATCACTGCATTAATTGTGAGTGGAAAACCCGGCACGCCGGAAAAACAACAGATTACCCCACACATTCTTCAGGTTAATCACCTGAATGCCAGTGAATTGAACGAAGCGATGCTGGCATCCGGAATGGTATTGAGCCGCTCCGGCTATACTACCTTGATGGATCTTGTTAAACTGAACAAAAAAGCAATCCTTATCCCTACTCCGGGTCAGTCCGAACAGGAATACCTTGGCAAATTCCTGATGAAAAAGGGATATTTCTATAATATTACACAGGATAAATTCAATCTTCCGGAAGCTCTGGAAGCTGCTAAAACCTTTCCTTTCAAATCCTTTGAGCATGAGGAAGATATGGAACAGTATAAGCAGGTAGTAAGAGATTTCGTAAAGTCGCTGTAAAGGAACTGCTGAACTAAAAATAAGGAATCACACTTAATGGGGCTCTGAGAGAAAGAGACTCCTCACGGGGTCAATGTTTTTCTTTCTACAAACAGGATGCTTTTGATTCAGCCCCGGCCAGTAATAACACCTGCCGGGGCGATTGCTAATGTCAATAAATACACCGCATTTGCCTGTTTAGTTTATTAATTTAGCTTTAGAATAAGATTAGAGATTTATTCCCTGATAAAACTTTACCTAATCATCACAGCAGATAAGGCGTATTTATTGACCATTAGCAATCAAGGGCTGCTACTCTCCTCCATGAATGAAATATGTTATCATCCCTTCGCAACGGCTTCCAGCCCTTCTACCGTCTTTTTATCGCTTCCAATAAAAATCTGTTTTCCAACTACCGCTACCGGGCGTTTTAGAAAAGAATATTCCTGAAGAATCAGATCATGATAATCTTTCTCTGTCAATTCTTTTTCATGCAGTCCCATAGGCCGGTATTTCTGGGAACGGCGACTGAACAAGACTTCATAACTACCACTCAGCGCATGCATTTCTTCAAGTTGTTCTGCCGTAATTTTTTCGGTCTTGATATCCTGTAAAACAAATCCGTTCTCCTTTGCATCAACGGCTTCCAGAATCCTTTTGCAGGTAGTACAGGTAGACAAATGATATATTTTCTTCATCCTTTTTTCTTTGTACGCAAAGATCATCTCACAATAAGCAAATTCCAAAACAGATTTATTTCATAATTGATCCCTATTTTTGGGAGATGCAAGAAAAGAAACTGTTTTTACTGGATGCCATGGCACTGATCTATCGTGCCTACTATGGATTAATCAGGAATCCGCGCCTAACCAGCACCGGCCGGAATACCAATGCACAGTTTGGTTTCACCACTACCTTACTTGATCTTATCAATAAAGAGAAGCCAACTCACATGGCCATTGCGTTTGATACCAGCGCACCCACTGAAAGGCACACCACCTTTACCGATTATAAAGCCAATCGTGAGGATGCTCCGGAAGACCTGACAGATGCCATTCCTGATATTAAAAGGATCATCAGCGGCTTCAATATCCCCTGCGTAGAGCTGGATGGTTATGAGGCGGATGACGTAATCGGGACCCTGGCCTGGGAAGCCGCAGATGCTGGCTACACTGTATACATGGTAACTCCGGATAAAGATTACGGGCAACTGGTAAGAGACAATGTGTTCATTTACAAGCCTCCATACATGGGTAGCAAGGAGGAAATAATGGGAGTGAAAGAGGTATGTGAAAAATGGCAGATCACAGGTGTTCACCAGGTAATAGATATCCTGGGACTAATGGGTGATGCGGTAGATAATATTCCCGGTATTCCCGGCGTAGGAGAGAAGACCGCAATGAAACTGCTTTCTCAGTATGGTTCTATTGAGAATGTACTGGCCAATGCAGATAATATAGCCGGTAAAATGGGCGAAAAGATCAAAGCGGGTGCAGAAAGCGCTATTTTATCAAAACAGCTGGCTACGATTATTACTAATGTGCCGGTCGTTTTTCATGAAGAGGATTTCTGCATTAAAGAGTCTAACAAAGATCTGCTGGCCGAAGTATTTACAGAACTCGAATTTAAAACGCTGGGCAAAAGAATCCTGGGTGAGTCTTTTGCTGCCAGTGCCAGCACAGATACAGGCAATGCACAACTGGACCTGTTTGGCAATATTGTAGCGGAAACCAACCTGCAACCTGCCCGTGAAGAATCACAGGACGCTACACCAAGCATCCTGGTAGCTGAAAATAATATCCATAATACTGCCCATCATTATCATCTGGCAGATACACCAGAAGCGAGAGCCGCTCTTCTTGAAAAACTTTTACAACGGCAGGAAGTATCTTTTGATACGGAAACTACTGGCACTGATGCCAACAATGTAGAACTGGTGGGTATGAGTTTTGCTTTTGCGGCTGGTGAAGCCTGGTATGTGCCGGTACCGGCAGATCAGGTGGCGGCAAAAGCTATTACAGAAAGCTTCCGCCCCTTGTTTGAGTCTACAAACATTCTCTTTGTAGGCCAGAATATCAAGTATGATATGATCGTGTTGAAATGGTACGGTATAGAAATAAAAGGCCCTGTATTCGATACCATGCTGGCACATTATCTTATTGAGCCGGAAGGCCGTCGCAGTATGGATCTCCTGAGTGCGCAGTACCTGCAATACGAACCGGTATCCATAGAATCACTCATTGGTAAAAAGGGTAAGACTCAGGGCAACATGCGTGATGTTGAACTGGATAAAATAAAAGAATATGCGGCTGAAGATGCAGACATTACCCTGCAACTGAAAGAAAAGTTTGCGCCACTATTAACACTCAAAAGTGTAGAAAAAGTATTCTATGAAATAGAGAACCCACTGGTAAGGGTATTGACAGACATGGAATACGAAGGTATTGCGGTAGACAAACAGGCACTGGCTGAGTATTCCCGTGAGCTGGATACAGAAATAAAAAGAGCGGAAGAAAGTGTATATACACAGGCTGGTGTACGTTTTAACCTGGCCTCCCCCAAGCAGTTGGGAGAGGTATTGTTTGAGAAACTCCAACTGGATCCTAAAGCAAAGAAAACCCGCACAGGACAATATGCTACAGGAGAAGATGTATTACAGAAACTGTCTAATAAACACCAGATAGTAGAAGACATCCTGGTATTCCGTGAGCTGAGTAAACTAAAATCGACTTATGTAGATGCCCTGCCATTAATGGTAAATAACCGCACTAACCGGGTACATACTTCCTATAATCAGGCGGTAGCTGTTACTGGCCGTTTGAGTTCCAACAATCCAAACCTGCAGAACATCCCAATCCGGACAGATAGAGGACGGGAAGTACGCAAGGCCTTTGTGCCCCGGAATGAGGAATATATATTGCTGTCTGCCGACTATTCACAAATAGAACTGCGCATCATTGCAGCCATCAGTAAAGATGCCCAGATGATGGATGCCTTCCAAAACAAACTGGATATTCACACTGCTACCGCAGCCAAGGTATACGGCATTGACCTTTCGGAAGTAACATCGGAAATGCGCCGCAATGCAAAGAGTGTAAACTTCGGGATCATTTATGGTGTGAGCGCATTTGGTTTGTCTGAAAACCTGGGTATTGCCCGCAGTGAGGCCAAAATGCTAATCGATAACTATTTTGCGCAATACCCTGCCATTAAAGAATACATGGATTCACAGATCAAATTTGCGCAGGTAAATGGTTATGTGGAAACATTACTGGGTCGTAAACGCTGGTTAAAGGATATTAATTCTTCCAACGCTGTTGTACGGGGATATGCAGAAAGAAATGCTATCAACATGCCTATCCAGGGTACTGCTGCGGATATGATCAAGCTGGCAATGATCTCCATTCACAAAACATTCCAGCAGCATAATCTCCGCTCTAAAATGATCTTACAGGTACATGATGAGTTGGTATTTGATGCCCATCGTGACGAAGTAGATATCATTAAACCACTTATCCTCGAAGGCATGCGCAATGCGCTGCCGCTGGCTGTTCCGGTAGAAGTTGAGATCGGATCAGGTGTCAACTGGTTACAGGCACATTAAATTATATAAAATAAAAGAGCTGAGAATTGCAAAAGCATAAATAACCGGATGAACCGTATACTGTTTAAGCAATTCTCAGCTCCAATATTCATTTTTTACAGACTTTTTATACACAGGAGCCTTTGTGTATAAAAAGCTTCAAATATTTAATTTTCTTTTTGTGTTTCTCTTTAGCTCTGCGGCCAACATTTTCGCCCTCTCCATATAAAATCCCACTGTTGCCTCATCACAGCCATTCAGGAATTATAGCATGTCCCCTATTGTGTTTTACAAATTCGTTTACTAGCTTTCGGCCATGATCCTGACCTCCCGGTTACAATTACTGTCTTGTTCCCTGCAACATTTCGAAGCGCTGTTGCAAGGTGAGGATGTATTGGGTGAACTCCTGGATATAGAAATCCCCGAATTCTGGACCTCGTTCCCTGAGATAATCTTAGTAGCATATGACAAATTACGCAATGACCCTTCTTTACTGGGCTGGTTCTTTTACCTTGTGATACACAAAGAGGACCGGCGGCTGATTGGTGCTGGCGGCTTTAAAGGACGCCCCGATAGTACCGGTACCGTAGAAATAGTGTATGAGATAACTCCCTCATACCGGGAAAAAGGCTATGGTACAGAGTTTACACAGGCCCTTATCCGCTTTGCCTTTAATCATTCATATGTTCAAAAGGTTGTAGCCCATACGGAAGTAGAATACACGGCCTATGTAAAAGTATTGCAAAAATCAGGGATGCATTTTGCGGGTGAAGTTCCTGAAGATCAGTTGTGGCGTTGGGAAATAACCCGTAACCAGTATGAGTTACCGGCAGACTGATCCCTGCATTATTGTCCATTCTTTTACTGCATCCCACCTGTATATAGCCCGTTCGTCCTTCTTTTCGCTATAGCAATGCTTGCTTTCCCTTACATTTATTACCTGTTTTTACCAAAATCAAATCACCACAACAATGAAAAAATGGATCTTATGCTTTGCCGCATTTTGTTCTACAGCGGCAATGGCCCAAACCTCCAATAAGGAAGGTAGCCACTATCAATTTACAGTAATAAAGAACATGGATGCAGGAGATGTGGAAAATCAGGGCCGTACCGGTACCTGCTGGTCCTTTTCCGGACTGTCCTTTTTCCAGGCCGAATTGCTGCGCAATGGTAAAGGCAAAGACCTGAACCTGAGCGAAATGTTTGTAGTAAGAAAAATGTACCCTCTCAAAGCGGTTAATTATGTACGTATGCATGGTAAAGCCAACTTTGGAGAAGGTGGTGGTTTTCCGGACGATCTGTTGTGCCTGCGTGAATATGGTATGGTACCCCAGAGCATTTACGATGGTAACCGGGTAAAAACTTACAACCACGCTGAAATGACTGGCCTGCTGGAAAACATGACTAAGAGCATTGGTGCCAGTGAAGGCATTGTTAATCAAAACTGGAAAACCGCTTTTGATGGTGTGCTTAATGCCTACATGGGCGATGCTCCTCAGAAATTTGATTATAATGGCAAAAGCTACACTCCTCAGACCTTTGCCAAAGAATTGGGACTGAATGCTGATGATTATGTGCTTGTATCTTCATTTACCCATCACCCTTATTACGAACAGTTTGTACTGGAAATACCAGACAACTGGAATTGGGAAAGAGTATATAATGTTCCTTTAAAGGACCTGACGGATATTGCAGAAAATGCTATTCAGACTGGTTATACCATTGCCTGGGCATCCGATGTAAGCGAAAAAGGCTTCAACTTCCGTGAAGGTCTTGCAATAGTTCCCGCTACTGAGTTGGAAGACATGACTCCTGATGAAAGGAAAAAAGCATTTGATGAACCTGTCACAGAAAAAACCATCACTCCTGAATTACGCCAGCTGGCATTTGATAACTTCGAAACACAGGATGATCATGGTATGCTCATTGTAGGTATGGCTAAGGATCAGACAGGAAAAGTATTCTTCCGTGTGAAAAACTCATGGGGTACTGCTAATCCTGGTAACGGCTATTTTTATGCTTCTGAACCATTCTTTGCTTACAAGACTACCTGCATCATGCTGAACAAAAAAGCATTGCCTGCTGCTATCGCGAAGAAATTAGGGATCAAACAATAATTGAGCATTTATTAAGCAATCGTGCATTATCGCATACATTACTTTTACTCCTTTCATCAACCTTTGGTTGTTAAGGGGAGGGATCAAGTCCTTTATTTCAACTGTCCTGGACAGTTGAAATAAAGGACTTGATCTTTAATGACTACGTCAACAATCTTCTCCTAAACCCCCATCAACAGACACTTACAAGAGTTACCGTTAATAATGAACTTATCACTAAACACTACTTTACCTATAGTTTGATGATGAGAAGAATCGGGAATAGAATGAAATATTTGCCTTCGGCAGATGATTATGATAACAAACCAGATCAACCTAAAATCCTTGCGACACACAACTGAATTTAACCTGTTTAAAAGTTAATTCATTTGTTGACGATGTCAAATTATTTATTTGCTTAGATCAAATAGTTTCCTTCTATCATCCTACTGTAGCGGAGATTCAATGCTTCCCTTCAATACGCTGTGCCTCCTGGTAACTTCCCAGGCGAAATTTTACAGGAACTTTGGTTTGTTTCTCCCATGCCCATTCTCTTTTACAGAAATAGCCAAAACATTGCTGATAATAATCTCCCGGACCTACCGGTGAAGTCGCTTTTGGGGCAATGGGTAATTCCTGTGCAGATGAAAAAGTTAACAAAGATACAGGGGCGGGGGCGACCAACCGGAGATTAAAAGAATGAGAGATTAACGGGTAAAGAGGGGCTACCGATAACTGACTGGTAGCTGCTATTTTCTGCTGCGCCATTGACAGGCCGGGAATAGCAATAAGCATTAACAGGATCACCTTTTTCATAAACATTGTTTTAAGTTTATAATAGTTCCTCCCAGCTTCCTGCGCCCTCTCTGATCAGTACCGGTTCTGAATCGGTACAATCCACAACGGTAGAGAAAGTCATTCCTCCTATACCTCCATCCACTACGATATCCACAATCTTTCCGAATTTTTCATGTATGATTTCCGGGTCCGTATATTCTTCCACATACACTTCTATTGGAAGAGAGGTACTCATAATCGGGTTCCCCAATTCACTCACAATTGCCCGGCATATATTATTATCCGGTACACGAATCCCTACTGTATCTTTTTTCGCCTTAAGGATCTTAGGCACCATTTTACTTGCAGGCAAAATGAATGTATATGGACCCGGCAATGCCTTCTTTAACATTCTAAAGACAGGAGTATCCACACTTTTTGCGTAATCTGATAAATGACTCAAATCCGAACAGATAAACGAGAATTGTGCTTTGGCAGGATTTATCTGTTTAATGCGGCAAATCCGTTCCACGGCTTTATGCTGAGAAATGTCACATCCCAGGCCATACACAGTATCTGTAGGGTAAATGATCACTCCTCCATCTTTCAAACATTCAACTATCGTTTTTAAGTGGCGGGGATTCGGATTATCAGGATGTAAGGTCAAAAGCATACTGCTAATTTACGGAATATGCAACGATCCCCGACGATTCAACATTTACACATTCGCACATTAAATAATCTTATTATCTTTCCGCCCGATTTTCTAAACCAATCTGGATGAACACAAAAGGAATTGTTCCGAGAACATGGAGAAGACTGAAGCGCGTGCTATTAGTGCTCTTTATTGCTCATTTACTTTATCTCATCCTGTTACGCTGGGTAAATCCACCAATTACGGTGACCATGATTTCCAGCTGGTTCAGCCTCTGGGGGACTGATAAAAAGTTTCATAAAACATGGGTAGATTATGATGAGATCTCCCAACACAGCAAGCTGGCTGTACTGGCAAGTGAAGACCAGCTTTTTCCTGATCATAACGGATTTGATTTCAAGTCTATAGAAAAGGCAATGAAGCATAATCAGAAAAGTAAAAAGATCCGGGGAGCAAGTACTATTAGCCAACAGGTAGCTAAAAACGTTTTCCTGTGGCAGGGTAGAAGCTGGATACGCAAAGGGCTGGAAGTGTATTTTACTTTTATGATCGAAAAACTGTGGGGAAAAGAGCGGATTCTCGAAATGTACCTGAATGTGGCCCAGACCGGAGACGGTATTTTTGGTGTAGAAGCCGCTGCTCAACAATATTATCACAAGAGTGCCGCTTCACTTAACAGGGAACAATCCGCGATGATAGCTGCCTGTTTGCCTAATCCGGTAAAGTATACAGTCAATCCTCCTGCCCGTATCACGGCATGGCGCCAACGCAGAATTCTTACTCAAATGCGTTTCCTTGCCGGTGATCCCGATATTTCAGCACTGGTAAGCAGCAAGTAATATCACGAACTCATACATAAAAGAAAAGGACGGGGCTTTGCCTCGTCCTTTTCTTTTATGTCACCCAACGAATCAAAGGCTGTATAATTTTCATCCCTTAGACTTCTTTCAGCAAACTATCTATCGCATGAACCGATGTTCGCAGCCTATCTTGCACACTACCGCGGATCTCTACCCAGGGTACTCCGGATGCTGCTACAATATCTCTGTAAACATTAAAAAAGTATTCCCTCATTTTCGGATCAGGGTATTCCCGCTGAGGATCTTCCACCCAGGGAACGTCTATGTAGGTTAGCAAGTACAAATCGTATTTCCGGGAAGCGATGTAAGCCAGGATCAGCGGGTCGCACCCATTATACTTATGCTCACTCCAGACTTTGATTACATGCACATCAGTATCGCATATCAGTAACTTATTTGCCAGCGCAGCCCTTTCATCCTCCAGACTCAATTGTCCTTCAGCTATATCCAGCAAATCATGCTGCTCATATGGACGCGGCAGTTCCTCTATGAACTGGCGGGCATATTCAGGCACCCATATAGTATTGTAGTGTGCCGCCAGCTGTTCACTGAGTGTACTCTTTCCGGTAGATTCCGGTCCTATGACAACTACTTTTTTCATACTGCTTCCTTATGCTTTATATAGATCTTTTGCCAGCTAAAATAACCTAACACCGCTACAATAAACAGGAAGATTGTTAACACTGCTGTGGGAAACAGTTTCTTATGAAATAAAAGGGGGATGGCTACCAGGTTTGAAACATTCAACACCAGCCAGTTCTCTATCTTTCTTTTTGCCAGTAACCACATGCCACTGCAGGCAGTAGCCGATACAAACGCATCTATTAATGGTACATCTGAATTGGAAAAGTTTTTCAGCAAATAATAGAAGGTACCCCAGCCAACCAGGGAAATGAGTAATACAATCATCCAATCTTGCCTGCTGGTCCATGTAATAGGCGTAACCGGTTCTGTTTCATCCTTTTTAGCCCAGTAATACCAACCATATATGCTCATAATAAAGTAGTAAGCATTCATGGTGGCCTCTGCATATAATTTAAACTGATCGCGAGAAAGCAGGTATACATAAATCCCTGTGCTTACCAGCCCTGTGGGATACAGCCAGATACTATTCTGTTTACTGCATATCACGCTAACCGCGCCAAATAGTGCTGCTATTATTTCTAACCAGCTCATGGCATGAACGCCTTCCCGCAAGCTCTGATAGATTATCTCAAAATTCATGTGGCAAATATACGTACAGGCCGCTACTGGCAAATAAAAAGCACAGTCAAAAGACTGTGCTCCATTTTTAACACTATCATTCTCTCAACTATGGCTTATTCTGTTTCTGCCACTACTTCTTTCACTTCCGGGATCATCCGCTTCATCATGCCTTCAATACCAGCCTTCAGCGTAATCATAGAAGATGGGCAGCCTGAACAGGATCCCTGCAGCATTAACGTTACCGTACCTTCGTTGTAATCTTTAAATTGAATTGCTCCTCCGTCCATTTCTACTGCAGGTTTCACGTAATTTTCAAGTAATTCTTTAATACGTTTTACTACATCAGTATCATCCGCACTCACTTCGTTACTACCGGAATCTTTAGTTATTACTATCTCGTCTTCATTCACAATAGGCCTGTTGTTATCCTCCAGGTATTCTTTCAGGAAAGCTTTGATAGTAGGTATGATATCGTTCCAGTCAGTGTCAGAGTTCTTTGTAAGGGTAATGAAGTTAGCCATAATAAAAACACCCCTGATAAACGGAAAGCTGAACAGCTCTGCCGCAAGAGGAGATGGTTTTGCACTGGCTTCATCCGGAAAATCGATGTGCTTGCCTGGATACAACAGTTTGTTAGCTACAAACTTCATTGTTTCCGGGTTTGGCGTCATCTCCGTATATATGCTGATAATTGGATTTCCAGTTTTAATCATGGTATTCTGTTCTTTAGATAATGCAAAGGTAGCAACTTTCACGCAGAAAGATGGGATAGAATCCCCGGAAACCTATCGAATTTTACAATAGATCTATAGACAAATAACATATTTATATAGTATCTGCAAGACTTTAATACTCATTCTGTCAGCGATCTATAACTATTGAAAGAATATCATTACACGTTAAATCCTCTGTTCAAATTACCAACGACAATAGAAACGGCTGGTTTAATTTTTAATAACAACATTGATAATTAGACTTGCAATACCATTCCTTAATTAAATGGTTTCATTACTTTCGCAATTTTCAGGTCATAACGAATTGTAGATGATGGTGAAGCATTTATTAGCGGTAATGCTGCTGACAGGTCTCTTTTCCCAACAGGGTTTTGCACAGTTACCCCCAAAGAGGGAATTGCGTGCTGTATGGATAGCAACAGTAGAGAATATTGACTGGCCATCGAGACGTGGACTGCCCGTAGAGCAGCAGAAACAGGAATTCATAAACATACTCAATACTCAACAGCGTAATGGTATCAATGCGGTTGTAGTCCAGGTCCGCCCGGTGGCAGACGCTTTTTATGCATCTCCATTCGAACCCTGGTCCGAATATCTTACCGGTAAACAAGGGCAGGCACCGGATCCGTATTACGATCCCCTTCAATTCATGCTGGAAGAAACCCACAAGCGGGGTATGGAGTTTCATGCGTGGTTCAATCCCTACCGTGCAATAATGAATGCCAGTCACAACAATGTAGCTGCTACTCACATCACCCGCCAGCGGCCACAGTGGTTCCTCACCTTCGATAACAGGAAATACTTTGATCCTGGAGTACCAGAGGTAAGGGAATACGTTACACAGATTATCCGTGATGTGGTACGCCGCTACGATATAGATGCCGTTCACTTTGACGACTATTTCTATCCTTATCCTGTGCCCGGCAAAAACTTTCCCGACAATAGTTCCTACAGGTTATATGGCCGCGGAATGGCAAGGGACGACTGGCGCAGGTGGAATGTAGATACCATTATCCAGATGGTTGGCAAAATGATTAAGGAAGAAAAACCCTGGGTGAAGTTTGGCATCAGCCCATTTGGTATATGGCGCGGCAAAGACAGGGATTCGGATGGCTCCTATTCGGGTAAAGGTGCACTCAGCAACTATGATGATCTATATGCAGATGTGCTGAAGTGGCTGAAGAATGGCTGGATAGACTATGCAGCTCCTCAGCTATATTGGGAGCGGGGTCATCGGGTGGCAGATTACGAAGTACTGCTCAACTGGTGGGCCCAGCATGGATATGGCCGCCATGTATATATTGGCCACGGATTATACAGGATCAACAGCAATGCTGCCTGGAGTAATCCCGCAGAACTCCCGATCCAGATCACAGAACTACGCACCCTTAATACCATTCAGGGCAGCATTTTCTATAGCGCAAAATCTTTCACAGGAAATCCCCGGGGAATAGAAGATACCCTCCGGAACCATTTTTACCGCTATCCTGCATTAAGACCAACAATGCCCTGGTTGAAAGCAAACACTCCGTTCCCTCCATATTTTATTGATGCTTTTGAACGGGCGAATGGCCTGAATCTTTATTGGGCAGATGATGATACTTCCGGTCGTACCAATCAATATGTACTGTATCGCTTCAATTCAAATGAAGTGATCAACCTGAACGATCCTGCAAAAATCCTGGCCATTCTTCCACAGATGTCGGACCCTCAGTACATAGATGTGACTTACGAAAAAGGGAGAATTTATACTTATGTAGTTACGGCACTGGATCGGTTACAGAATGAGAGCCATGCCAGTGATCCTTTATATATGAAGATTGTAGGCCGTAAAGCGAGATTTATGTTTGATCCCGAATAAACAATTACTGTGATGTTGTTTTAATCGGAGAGGTACTACCATACCAGCTTCTGATCATTTTATCGATATCGGCAAAATGATTTGCAGAGAACTTTCCCGGGAAAATTCTCTGCAATTTTCTAATGTTATTTATACACCGCCATCACTGGTTTGCCCACATTTCCATTTGGCATCTGAATATGTAACATCGCAGCAATAGTAGGCGCAATATCTGTCATGCTCACGGTCTCATTAGTTGCACCATGTTTCACATGCCAGCCCATAAACACCAATGGCAGGTGAGTATCAAAAGGATTCCAGCTACCATGTGTGGTTCCTTTATCATATCCCTGGTACCAGCCCGGTTCCTGAATGATCATTAAAGCACCACAACGTTTAGGATTATATCCGTTGATAATCATTGTTTTGATAGGCTCCGGTACCGGACTATTGCCAATATTTTCTATGTCAACGGCAAACTCAATTCCCGGCTGCTCTTGCAGATATCTTACTGCTTCTTTTTTAACAGCATCATAATCCAGCTTCTGTGCGGCTATCTTTTTTGTGTCAAAACTCAGGTGGTAATTCTGACCGGAAAGCGCCAGCCCATCTACCCCAAACCGGGCTGCCAGTACAGCATTTACGCCAGCCACGAGTTTTGTCCCCGGTACAAGTCCCGCCGGAATGTTATGTTCCTGCATAAATCCTACAGAATGTGCCGCTCCATGATCTGCAGACAGAAACACCAGATAATTACCTTTACCCACCCGCTGATCCAGGTAGCGGAAAAATGCAGCCAGATCCTTATCGAGTCTCAGGTAAGTATCTTCCACTTCTATAGAATTCGGACCATACTGATGACCCACATAGTCCGTAGAAGCACAGTTGATAGTAAGGAAATCCGTTACGCTATCGCTGCCAAGACTATACCCCGCAATTGCAGCTTTGGCAAAATCCAGTGTCAACGTATTGCCGGAAGGCGTAGTGCGGAGGCTAGCAGGATCCTGCTGATAAATCACAGGCATATTATGCGGGAAAGTGCTTGTTGTTTCTCCTTTGAAATTTCCTTCCCATTTAGCTTCATCAGAAGTACTCTGATGATATGTATTTATAGGATACAATGTTTCCCATGGTTTGGACATTAGTTTCGCTGGTTCTTTTGTATTGTTGAAATCCTTTACCCAGCCTGGCAGGTCATTCATATAATAGGAGCTGGTAACAAAGCTACCATTACTATCATCTAACCAGAAAGCACCATCGGGCGTATGCCCAGCCGGCAGTATAGAAGCACGGTCTTTCAGGGACACGCCTACAACTTTTGAACGGAAATTCGTTGCCAGTTTCAATTCGTCTGTGATAGTAGAGGCCAGTAAGTTCCGGGGAGACATTTTTCCAGCATCAGAAGTGGTTCCTATTGATTGTACGGTAGTATCTTCTGTACAGTACCATTTGCGACCTGTTACCTGGTCTGTCCAGTCATTCCCGGTAATACCATGAATAGCAGGTATTGAACCTGTATAAATAGTGCTATGGCCTACCGCCGTAAATGAGGGCAGGTGTGTGATGTAAGCATTTTCGCATGTAAACCCTTCTCCGAGCATCCGTTTGAACCCACCCGCTTCATAACGGTCAGCATAACGATACAGGTAATCCCAGCGCATCTGGTCTACCACGATACCTACTACAAGTTTGGGCCGTTCAACAACCTTCTGTGCTATGACAGAAGTACTCTGAATCATTGCACATGCCAGTACAATAACGGATAATTGTTTATTCATAATCGATAATTTCAACATTCAATTGGTTTGCGTATCAAACACATACATTCTGTTCAATGTTGTTAAAATTATCTATCCTTTCAAAATATTAATTTATCAATGGGCAAATAAAAGGATAAAACTACACTCCTGAACCATTGAAATATTTCCGTTCCGGGCCATAAAAATTTACTCCTGAAAGGGCACAAGAGGTTACTTTATAAAATAAATACTTTCATTTTTACTTCTTTGGAGGGATAAGAAAAAAGAAAATCAAACCTTTTGAAATAGCCTATAAAATGACACAAAAAAACTAAAGAAACAATTACTGAAATACAAAAATATATCCTTGTGAATGAGTTAGCATTACTTTAGTTAAAATTTGCACTTTTTTGAACAGCTAAATCAGGGGTCAGTAACTTCATATCCTTTCATTTATACATTAAAGACCACAAATTTTAATAATATTTTTTTCTGTCATTATGCATTAAATTCAATAACATGAAAGTACTTTTGTAACCATTTGGAAGGAGATTGTCCCAGATGGTGATAAATTTCTATACTTTTTAATTCTTAGTATATGTCAATGATAAATATTGCAGAACGGCATAAATATATCCTCGACAGGCTGTCTGAGAAGGGATATGTAAACGTGGTGGATCTCTGCAAAGAGCTGGATGTATCTGGCGTTACCATTAGGAAAGACCTCAAATTACTGGAAGACAAAGCTTTATTATTCCGATCTCACGGAGGTGCTACAATACACAATCCGTACATCAATGATAAGCCAGTCAACGAGAAGGAAAAGATCCGCAGGGACGAAAAGAACAATATTGCAATAGCCGCAGCTGCGTTGATAGCTCCCAACGATGCTATTATTATCTCCTCCGGTACTACAGCCCTGGCTCTTTCCAGGAACATTCACCCCAAAGGGCATCTTACGGTGATCACTCCTGCATTGAATGTAGCGCAGGAACTGCTTCGTCATCCGGAAATAGAGGTATTACAATTGGGTGGTATTGTGAGGAATAGCTCCTCTTCTGTTACCGGTACTTATGCAGAAAGAATCCTGGCAGACTTTTCCTGCAGCAAACTATTTCTGGGATTAGACGGGATTGATATAGAATTCGGACTTACCACTACCAACATCCTGGAAGCACAATTAAACCAGCGGATGGTGAACGCAGCTCAGAAAACGATCGTACTGGCAGACTCTTCAAAATTTGGCCGGCGTGGCTTTGGTAAAATCTGTGGAATTGAGGATATTGATGAAATCATTACCGACCGCGGCATTTCTCCACATATTGTAAAAGCCCTGGAAGATTTGGGGGTGAATGTCAGAATCGTTTAGACAACATATTATTAAGAGGGGCTGACCAAAAAGGTCAGCCCTTTTCTTTTTGGAAGATAAAGGGCTGATTAGTAATTTTAGATACCACTCAAAAATTACTATGACAAAAAT
>NZ_FOMK01000017.1 GCF_900112615.1 Chitinophaga sp. CF118
CAAACAAAAGCGGCAACAAGCAAAAATAGCCTACCTGGAAAGGAAACTCCAACAGCTCAAAAAAGAGATTGCGTGAGATTAGTTATATGGAAGAGATATGCTTCATATATGCTTTTACTTCGCTTTACTTATACTTTATAAAAGTATTAAAGAACCATCTATCCCACTACCAGGTTCTTCTAATAGATTCCCCAATTAATTACAATGAACACCCTCAACTACGAACCTTGTTAACGTTGGACAAAGGATCATTCTTAAATGAAGACACATAAGAGTATTTCAAAATTGCAAGCAACCACGGATAGATTTTATAAAGAGGGTACTCCTAGACTCCTGGAGTATTGGCAAATTTTAGCAAGGCTTGACATACCCTTTTTAATGAAAGGACTTTTATTAATCACGAACACTCAGAGGTATTACAAATTGAAGAGGTAGGATAGACTTTCTAATGAAGAGGAATTCCTGATAGTCATAAGACACCCAGGAGTATTATAAATACAGGAGTATGCAAATTGTTAGGACGGTTGAGATCCCATATCCCTAATGAGAGGCCCCCTCTAATAATTATAGACACCCAGGAATATTATAAATTATAAGGGAGTTGGAATACTATCCCCTAATAAGAGGAACCCTTATTATCATAACTCCCAGGAGTATCATAAATTGTAAGGGATTGGGATACTATCCCCTAATGAGAGGAATCCCTATTATCATAACTCCCTGGAGTATTATAAGTTGCAAGGGAGTCGGAACACTATCCCCTAATAAGAGGAACCCTTATTACCATAACTCCCTGGAGTATTATAAATTGTAAGGGATTGGAATACTATCTCCTAATAAGGGTTCCCCTTATTATCATAAACACCCAGGAGTATTACAAATTGTAGGGGACGTTGAGATACCTTCTCTAATGAAGGGGCACTCCTAATAGTTATAGAGAGAATAAAAAGGATGTTCGAAATACCTTTCTATTTCAAAGAGTATTCTAATATCTATAAACACCTGGGGAGCTCTTCAAAATAGTATTCTGGATTTAAGATACCTGTAGATAGATTGCTGATGTAAATACAAACTCCCGGATAAAGACTAAAGCTTAATCCGGGAGCAGATATATTTACCAATGTTCCACGTGGAACATATTCATTAAACCTGACCAAAGTATAGTTCAAGATATTCATTCTCCTTCTTCCTCATGGTAGCAGACTGCTCTTTATTCTTATCCTTATAACCACATAAGTGCAATGCTCCATGAAAAATTACCCTGTGCAACTCCTGCTCTTCACTTACCTGGAATTTAACCGCATTGTCTTTTACCCTATCAACACTAATATAAATCTCCCCTTCTGTTACCTTGGGGTTTGTTCCAAGCTCAAAAGTTACAATATCCGTAAAGGTATCATGCTGCAAAAACTGCTGATTTATCTGCAAAAGGTACTCATCCGTGCAGAAAACATACTGTAAATTCTTTAACCCCTGCCCTTCTTTTGCAAAACGCTCCTTTAGAAAAGCCTTTAACTTCGTTTTATTTTTCAGATTCACCTTCACTTCATAAGGAGTAAAATTGATAGCCATATAACAGATCCTTTCGTTATTAAATTACGAATGTAAAAGTATAGTGAAATTTCTAATTAGCAGTATATCAGTCTTTGTTCGATTGGTACTTACCCCCTACCTTTACACTATTCATTTATTATCTGTTCCCCATTCGAATCAATATATTCAAACAACAGGTATCCAAACATAGTAAGCAGAAAGATATACTAAGTAGGGAAGCATCTGAATCAAAAGATTAAATAACTAAGGATGAAAAAAGGAGCGATCAAATTGTCTTCCCTTGCTATAGGAAAAAGTGCAGTCATAACAGCTTTTGAAAAAGATGATCTCCACATCAAACTAATGGAGATGGGATGTGTTCCCGGAGAGACTGTAAAGATTGAAAAAATAGCTCCGCTTGGAGATCCAATATCTATCATGGTTGCTGGCTATAATCTTTCCCTCCGCAAAACTGAAGCTGACTTTATATGGGTAGAGGAACTTTTATAGTTTTCCAATTACCTTCGAATGATCAATTATGCTAACATTATGATTGATCATTCTTTAATTTAATCGTATGAAAACATCCGGCAATTTTGTTCCCATTTACCAGTTGGACCCTTCCCATCAGGAACATCATCGTGATAAAAGTATTCCCGATCACTTCGGATATCACCAACTTCCGGTTCATAAACATATTCCTGGTTTTGAAATATACTCTACTGAAGGAGTAAAAGGTAGTTACGGTCCTGCAAAATCAAACTTCTACAGGGTAGGCATTATGTTGCAAGGTTCATTAGAAATGCAGATTGGACTGGAACACTTTCATGCAATACCCGGAACTATCAGTTTTACTATACCCGGACAAGTACATTCAAAGTGGAATATTAGTCCTGATATATTTGGTTATTATATTCTTTTTGATCCTTCTTTCCTGGAAACACTCATCCCATCAACACACATAAACCAGGAATTTCCATTTCTTCATCATGCAGGAATCCAGTTGTTTCATTGTAGTGATATAGAAATAAATGAACTCAATTCCCTCTTCCTACAAATAAACAAAGAAGTACAGGAAGAACATTCCGGCCGGGCCACCGCTGTAAAAATGTACCTCTATCTTTTACTGCTCACAGCCAGGCGTATTTATGAAAAACAAGAACTGGGAAAAATAACAGGAGATCCACAGACAGGAACAAATCTGGTTACTTCTTTTTATAAACTGGTAGGTCAGCATTTTCTACAACTCCGACAAGTATCCGATTATGCAAGATTATTACACGTAACTCCTAATCACCTAAACCGGATTATAAAAAATACTACTGGAAAAACTGCTTCCGATGCTATCAACGAAATGTTGATACAGGAAGCAAAAGTTTTATTAAAATACACTACCCTCTCTGCAGCAGAAATTGCTTATCAACTGGATTTTAGTGAACCCGCTGCTTTTAGTCACTTCTTTAAAAATCTTACTGACAAAACTCCTCTCTCCTATCGGCAACAAACTAACGAAGCATAATCTGATCAATACATCGCATCATTCAAACAATTTATAGTTTCCCCATCTTCGCAACTTTGATCTGTTAAAATAACAGATCATGTTAAACAATTTGCAACATCAGAAAATAGTCATTGCCGGTGGTTCATCAGGAATTGGATTAGCAACTGCTAAATTACTTCTGGCACAAAATGCTTCCATTACAATTACAGGACGGGATCAGTCAAAACTTGAAAAAGTAAAAAATGAATTCCCAACTTTGAAGGCTGTTCACCTGGACAGTTCAAATACCCAAAGCCTTCAGAAATTCTTTTCAGAGAATGGAACTTTTCAACACCTCGTTATTGCGGTAAGTGGTGCAAAAGGAGGCGGTCCATTTTCTACACTTTCACTTGCAGATTTGCGGGAAGGTTTCGAAGCAAAATTCTGGGCTCAGCTCCAAACGATACAAGCAGCACTTCCCTATCTGCAAAAAGACGGAAGTATAACAACTGTTACTGCTACTTCAAGCAGCGCACGTTTGCCAGGTACATCCGGACTTGCTGCTATAAATGGGTCACTTGAAATAATGGTTCCTATTCTTGCAAAAGAATTACAACCACTTCGTATTAACGCTGTATCTCCCGGAGTGATAGATACTGACTGGTGGAACTTTTTAAATGAGCAGGATAAAAAAGCAACCTTCGAACAATTTTCAAAACAGGTTTGTGTAGGGCGTATTGGGAAACCGGAAGAAGTAGCAAATGCCATTTTCAGTCTGATATCAAACACATATATCAACGGAACAATTCTTTCCTGTGATGGAGGACTAAAATGAGTCCATTTGTGAATCAGATGTGTATAACTGTCTAATAAAGTTAAATCCGTGAAGGCCCTGAGAATTTAATATACCGTAGTATTCCCCGTATATTTTATTTTATCGCATCTATAAAGCCTTCTATTTTGAAGGCCGCAAGAATGAATTTACTGGTATATTGGTGGACACGTGTTTCATTTATTCCATTCATAAGCCCTTCTTCCGCATAAAAAAAGGCCCTGTTATGTGAATAACAGGGCCTTTCAGTAATATAATAAATAATAAAACCTATAACATATTATATATCAACATATTAACTACAATCCATACTGTGCACTTATCTCCAACATTCTTTCAATAGGTTTCTTTGCAGCAATACGAAGCGTTTCATTCATCGTAATCTCCGGTTCTTCATATTCCATGCATAAGTATAACTTTTCCAGTGTGTTAAGCTTCATATGCGGACAATCATTACAAGCGCACGCGTTATTAGGTGGTGCAGGTATGAAAGTCTTTCCGGGATTTTCTTTTTGCATCTGATGTAAAATCCCCGTTTCAGTTACAACGATGTACTCTTTTGCATCGTCCCGCTGGGTAAATTTTAACAGCCCTGTAGTTGAACCGATGTAATCAGCTACTGCCAGAACAGCTGCCTCACATTCCGGATGCGCTATCACCTTGGCTTTCGGGTGTCTGATCTTCAATTTTGTTATCTTTTCCAGGGAGAAAATTTCGTGTACCATGCATGCTCCATTCCAGAGTAACATGTCTCTTCCCGTTTTACGGGCCAAATAAGCCCCTAAATTCCTGTCGGGGGCAAAAATGATCGGTTGGTCCTTGGGGACGCTTTCGATGATCTTTTCGGCATTAGAAGACGTGCAAATGATATCGCTGAGTGCTTTGATTCCTGCAGAACAGTTTATGTAAGAAATCACAAGATGGTCGGGATGCTTTTCCTTAAACCTCCTGAATAACTCCGGAGGTGCGCTGTCAGCAAGGGAGCAGCCCGCTTTCAGATCTGGTAAAAGTACTTTTTTCTGTGGACTGAGAATCTTTGCTGTTTCAGCCATGAAGTGCACACCGGCAAAAACGATGATGTCTGCATCAGTCTTTGCCGCCTGTTGACTAAGCCCCAGGCTGTCGCCGATGTAATCTGCCACATCCTGGATATCCGGTTCCTGGTAGTAATGTGCCAGGACGATTGCATTTTTCTCTTTTTTCAATCTTTCGATTTCTGCGAAAAGATCCAGACTCACATCAACTGGCAAATCCAGGAAACCTTTTCGTTGCAATTCATTTTTTGCAATGTTCAGCTCCTTCATCATAATTATATATATAGTTTATTATTTAAAGAAAGAAGAACCCACTACTATTAGGGGTGTGAATATGTGAAAAGTTAATTTTTGCTTCCGATACAAATGTAGTTGTTATTCTTTTTGTATGCTCTATTCACACGAAATTAACAATGCCGATGAGCCATAGTATTGAATTTAGCTACTTTCATCCACACCCGTGGATATCCTTCTTCGTGTATATTTTTGTTGGGCTCCCTGTATTAAGAAAGTGTTAACAGCAACTAATAACAATTCACAAAAGGACCCTTTTGTACCCCAAACAGCTTCGGCCGGAAATAACAAAATTAGTTTTGCGGTCCTGAACTGATGGTTTTTCCCATGATATTGGATCTTTTTCCCGGAGTTTTTAACAACGTATGTGGATAAAGACAATTAAATTTTTTTAAGCTGGTGATTTTGCTTTTTTAGTTTTACTTTCACTTTTATACACATTTTTATGTGGATGAAACTAATGACTTCCTAAAAATGTGAATAATGGAACCTATACTTTTCCAATATGTCAAACGAGCAATCTAAAGCCTGTGGCTGTATTAATTATCTCTTGCGTTATGCACAAACTGAGTCTAAAAACGTAATTAATGTGGATAACCTGTGAATGAACCCTTAATTACACTTCTTGCATTTATCTTGAAACCCTTTACTGTATTGGGTTTGAGCTAAAAAAAACTGTTTTGTAGTTACAGTAATTTTATTCTATTTTTGCTTTCCTTAAAAATTAGACTATATAATATATGTCAGTTATTCAGAAGATCCGGGATAAGTATGCTGTGGTAATCGTAGTAGTGATTTGCCTGGCTATTGTTAGTTTCCTGTTGCAGGATGCCTTTTTTGGCAAGAGTTCAATCGGTCGTCGTTCTACCAGCGTAGGTAAAGTGAACGGAGAAGAACTGGATATCAGTGAATATCAGCAACGTATTGATGAAGCTGTAAACAGATATCGCCAGCAGAGCCCTAATGGAGCTGTTAACGAACAGACCCGTCAGTATGCACGTGAACAGGCATGGAATGAGTTCTTAAATGAACAGATCATGAATACTCAGTATGAAAAACTGGGCATTCAGGTAACTGAAAGTGAACTGGTTGACCAGTTTACCGGTAAAAACCCAAATCCGGTAGTTGTTCAGCAATTTACTGATCCTAAAACGGGCCAGTTTGATCGTGCACAAATGCAACAGGCATTACAGAGCATCGGTCAGGACCAGTCAGGAAGAATGCGTACTGCATTACAACAACTGGAACAATATATTATTAAGTCAAGATTACAGAATAAATATAGCGCGCTGATCAAACAGGCTGTTTATTATCCAAAATGGCTGGCTGAACAGCAACTGAAAGATAATGGACAATTTGCATCATTATCATATGTATCTGTACCTTATGCTTCTATAGCTGACTCTACCATTCCGGTGAGCAATAGCGAACTGCAGAGTTATATAGATGATCACAAAGCACTGTTCAAAACAGAAGAAGCACGCAAAGTTGAATATCTGACTTTCGATGCATTGCCTTCTTCTGAAGATACTGCAGTTGCACTGAAATCATTATTCGAAACCAAACAGGAACTGGACACTACAAGTGCTTCTGACATAGAGAACTTTATCAAGCGTAATTCAGACATTCCTTTCTTTGACGGTTACGTATCAAAGAAAGCGCTGATGGTTCCACAGAAAGATACCATTGCAAATTTACCGGTAGGAACAGTGTTCGGACCTTATTATGATAACAACCTGATCGTATTTGCGAAAATGATTGATCGCAAAACAATGCCGGACAGTGTGAAAGTGCGTCATATATTAATAGGTACAAAAAATCCGCAGAGTGGTGAAGGTTTACCGGATTCTATTGCCAAGATCCGTATAGACAGTATTGAAAATGCTATAAAAGGTGGTGCTGATTTCAAAGCACTGGTAGAACAATATTCCGATGATGCGGGTAGTAAAGCTACCGGTGGAGAATATGATATGACTCCTGCTACTCCTTTCGTGAAAGAATTTAAAGACTTTGCGATGGAAAAGCCAAAAGGAAGTATGGGTGTTGTTAAAACTCAGTTCGGTTACCATCTGATAGAAGTACTGGATCAGAAAAATATGGGTCCGGCTGTTAAGGTAGCTTACCTGGGTAAACCAGTAGATGCCAGCAAAGAAACTGACAGCAAAGCATATGCAGCTGCCAACGAATTTGCTTCTCAGAACCACGACCAGAAAGCTTTTGAAAAAACTATCCAGGAAAAAGGTTTGAACAAACGTCTGGCTGATAACCTTCGTCCGATGGATTTCGTAATTCCTGGTATAGGTCAGGCACGTGACCTGGTACGTTGGGCTTATGATGCTAAGAAAGGTGACATAAGTACCGTATTTACTTTTGAAGATAAATATGTTGTAGCCGTACTTAGCGGTATCCGCAAAGAAGGTACTGCTTCAATTGATGAAGTAAGACCTCAGGTAGAAGCTGAAGTAAGAAAGAATAAAAAAGCAGACCAGATTATAGAAAAGCTGAAATCACCTGCAACACTGGAAGCTGCTTCTAAAGCAGTGAACCAACCAGAAATGAAAGCAGATGGTATTAACTTCAGTACTCCATTTATTGCTTCTATGGGTTTTGAACCCCGCGTAGTAGGTGCTGCTTTCAGTAAAGATCTGGGTGTAGCAAAAGTATCTGCTCCTATTGAAGGTAATGGAGGAGTATATGTTATTAAAGTAGATGCTTTACAGCCAAATACTCAACCTCAGGATGCAACAACAGTAAGCAGGGCTTACGAGCAGGGTGTAAGATCCATGCTGGACGGTCAGTTGTATGAAGTGCTGAAAAAACTGAATAAAGTAGAAGACAACAGAGCGAAGTTTTTTTAAGGAAATTATATAACTGATAGATATGCAGAAAGCCTCCCGGTTCACCGGGAGGCTTTCTGCATTTAAGGGAACCCATTTTGGAATAATAGGAATAAATCTTGCTCCACCTTTTTGTACCCAGGTATCTCTTATCATCAGGACACACATTTTTAGTAATTTTGTAGAAACGTGGATTATGGAAGAGATTGTTAATAAAGTAGCACAGAGTGGTCTTATTACACTGGACCTGGAAGATTACTATCCGCAGGAAGAAATTGTGGAGTTTGATATGAAGGAACATCTGTTCATGGAAATGATATTGAAAGAGAAAGACTTCCGTGCGGCCATGCAAGGTCTGGACTGGGAACAGTACCGGAATAAAATTGTAGCTATCACCTGCTCTGCAGATGCGGTAATACCTTTCTGGGGATATATGCTGGTAATGACTTACCTGGAGCCAGTGGCCAGTTTTGCTGCTTTTGGAAACAAAGCAACATTACACCAAACACAGTTTATGAAAAAACTGGGAGCCATTGATGTAAGTAAATATGCTGATCAGCGCATTGTTATTAAAGGATGTGGGGATAAAGGCGCCGGAGAAGCTGCCTATGTGGAAATCACCAGGTTACTACGCCCGGTGGTAAAAAGCATTATGTATGGAGAACCCTGTTCAACAGTGCCTATCTACAAAAAGAAATAGCTGGGTTAGAACCATCCCCGTTTGCGGAAAAAGGTGATCATACCTACTAACATTGTAAACATGATACCCATCACAGTGTAATAGCCGTAATGTTCATGTAATTCCGGCATATTGTCGAAGTTCATACCATAAATACCAACAACCAGAGTGAGAGGGGCCATCAGGGTAGTTACAACTGCCAGCACTTTCATAATCTCATTCATCTTGAGATTTATCTGGGTATGATATTGTTCCTGAAGATTCAGTATCATTTCCCGGTAATTCTCTGCAAGTTCATTGGCCTGGATTATATGATCGTATACATCTTTGAAATATTTTGTAGTACGTTCATCCAGCAAATCACTTTCGCTTTTCATAAAACCATTAATCAGTTCCCGGACAGGGGCAATGGCCCGTTTCAATAGTAAAAGCTCCCGTCGCAGGAAATTTATTCTGGCAAGCGTTCGGGTATTGGGCTGATGCTGGATCAATTCTTCCATCAGTTCTATCCGTTCCCCCAATTTTTCGATAACGGTAAAGTAACTATCTACAATAATATCCAGTAAAGAATAGCAGAGATAATCGGTGCCCGCACTACGGATCCGGGAACGGGGAATCCGTAGTTTTTCCCTGATGGTATCAAATACATCCCTATGGGCATCTTCCTGGAAAGAAATAACAAAATGTTTACCCAGTACAATACTTATCTGCTCCTGTTCTATCGTTGAAGTCTCCTCATTAAAATAAACCATGGGCAACAAGCAAAACAGGTAGTTCCCTATTTCATCCATTTTGGCGCGCTGGCCAATACTCATTATATCTTCTTCGAGCAGGTTGTGAATATTATAACGGGTACATATTTCATGTACCATTTCCTTATTGATCCCGTCAATATTCACCCAGGTTGCATCCGGGCTTTCAAGAAATTTAAATATAACAGATTGATCTTTAGTAGATAGCTCTTCGCAATGTTCTGCGTTATAATCAAATAAAGAAATCTTTTCACAGTGTGTAAGTCTGCGATTGATAGGACCCGTTGCCGGGTTGTAATTCATAATACGCTGTTTCTTTTCCTTAAAAGGATTTAAGGTCCCCAGCACACCTTGAATAGGCAATATGCGATTTTGTTTCTGCATTCTGAATAATTCCGGTTTGATAAAATTAACTTAAAATTGCCGTAACAGGGAGTTAACATGCAAAGGTTATTTTAGTAGAACCTGCAACTGTTGCCATAGTCATGCCACTTGGCAGAGGATGCAGCGCTGTGATCTTTATTGACGACTAAAAAGTATACTATGCGCGTGGTTGTAACTGTCATCACCCTGCTTCTCCTTGTAATTTGCTGCTATAGTATTTTTGAACTGAAATGTAGCAAGACCCTTGCTGTAAACAGTACCCGGCAATGGTATCACCAATCTGTTGATAACCTGGATAAAAAGGTAAACCTGTTATGTGAGGCTCTTGCGCAACACCAGTCGGAAGCAGTTATACAACAGTCTTTCAGGGAAGCCAGGCTGGCATATAAAAAAATAGAACTCGTGGTGGAATACTTTCATCCTTATACAGCGCAATTTATTAATGGTCCCGTAATAGATAAAGCTGAAAACCATCATCGTGAAGGGTTACAGGGCTTTCAGGAGCTGGAAGTATTATTATTCCCCGTTTTACATCCGGCAGATACTCAAATAGCTTATGTAGAAGCAAGTAAACTAAAATCGGTGCTGGGCAGATTGCAAAATGAACATGAAAGCATAGAACCTACAGATGCCCAGTTGTTTGATGCTATGCGATTAGAATTAGTGAGAATCATGTGCTTAGGACTGAGTGGTTTTGATTCCCCTGAAGCGCGGAATAGTTTACCGGAAGCAGTGGCTTCACTGGATGGGATCAGTGATGTCTGGCAATTTTATGTACCTACGGTAAGCATTTATAATCCGAAGCTGGTAAAATATATGGATGAACTGCTTACTGCTTCAAAGGCAGGGCTGCAATCTGGAAATGATTCAACGTTCAACAGGCAGTATTTTATTACTGAATATGTGAATAACCTGGCCGTAAATCTGAAACTGGCAAGGGAAGCGTTACGCATTCCATATGATAATCAACAGTATATACTGGACCCTGCAGCTTCCAACATCTTCGCCAAAAATGCTATTCTCTCTCTATACTCCTCACCTGATAGCAGTGATTTGCGGGAAGTCCCCTCTTTAAAAGATCCTGTGTACAACATAAACGGGCAACGGTTTACTGCGAGTTATCTGCATACTCTGTTAAAACAGAACAGTGTTTTGAACAGTTACGCTAAAAGGAATAACTAAAAGCGGTGAATCGATACTTGCAAAAACAAAGCTGCCGATGAAGAGTTTCACCGGCAGCGGACTTGGTTATGTAAGATAGGATATGGAGACAAATTAATTCAGAATGTTACATAACATTCCTAAGCAGGCATAGCCGTTTGCTAAACGGATATTAACACGCAAACACATTACCGTAACAATAAGACGTACGGAAAAGAACTAAACAAAAAAGGGAATTATAGAGATTGGATAGAAAACAATGTCAGTTACTTTTCACATGATATATAATATTCCTGCATCTTCAACAAGCACATCATATACCAGCCTCTGCCGGAGTAGGTGCATTTTTCATGGAATATGGCAACTGATTTCGGCGCAAATAACAATACTGTAGGAGAATTTCCAAAAAAAACAGAATAATTACTACAAAAATGTGAGATAATTGAGTAATAGAGGGTAAAAAAGGGCTATTTTTTCTTTTTGTATGTTATCTCTACTACTGCTACTCCCATACTCACCATACCAATACGCCGGGCTGCTTTTTTAGACAAGTCTATTACCCTTCCTTCTGAAAAAGGACCACGGTCTGTTATACGTACTTTAACAGAACGGCCGTTCGCTATATTTGTCACCTTAACCTTTGTTCCAAAAGGTAATGTACGATGTGCTGCAGTCAAACCATTCTGGTGAAATGTTGCTCCACTGGCAGTACGGTGTCCTTCAAATTTATCAGCATAGTATGATGCTTTTCCATTTTCAGTGATTTTCCTGCTACAGGAAGCCAGTAACACTATTGTACAAAAGAGTACAAAAAGATTGCGAGTATATTGTAATGTTCTCATAGGTTACATTTTATAGATTGGGGCTAGTTCTGCCCCTAAGATAAATCAGTTTCTTTAAAATGGATATCCTATCGCTATATTCAGAATGAGATTTTCTTTTCGCCAGTCGGGATCACCAAACTTTACATCTTTAACCACCCATCGTTCATTCTGTGGTAACCAGGGCTTACGTAAAGGAAATGCAAGGTCCAGTCTTACTACTATTATGGAGGCATCTATGCGTAAGCCAGCGCCGGCATCTACTGCAATCTGGCTACCAAAAGTGCCTGTTTTAAAAACGCTACCCGGTTTCTGAGGCACACTGTTTTTGAGCCAGATATTACCGGCATCTACAAATACAGCGGCATTGAAAATACCGCTAAGACGTGTGCGTAATTCTGAATTATATTCCAGCTTTATATCACCAGCTTCATTGGCCAGATACCGGCTGGAAGTATCCCTGTAAGATCCTGGTCCCAGGGTTCTGGCCCTGAAACCCCGGAGACTGCTGCTACCACCAATAAAGTATTGTTTTACAAATGGTAAGGTAGAAGAATTCCCATATGGCAGACCATAACCGGCATAAATACGGTTGATCCAGGTCGTTTTCCGGCTCAGCTTCCAGTAATGCCGTGCATCTATTGTTGCACGGATAAATTGAGCAAAAGGACTACCGAAGATATTTTTAGAACTATCTCCTTTTGGGATGATCAATCCGAAGATATTACCGGAATAGTCCAGATCTCCACTGAGGTAGAAACTATGAGTATGATTGGCCGATTGATTATTGTAAGTAACATTATAATTACCTCCCATGATAAACTGCTTTTCAATAGCGGCACGTTGACTGGGATCATTCGCCAGAATGTCATCATACCCCGCAGTGGTTTTGGTAGGCAACACATAAGTAATAGCTATCGGCGACCATTTCTGTTCCAGGTACTGTGTTTTACGCCAGATATACTGAAACTGGAATGTATATGCATTCAGATTATATAACTGACTGCGACTGTACAATTCATACCCCAGGCTAATACGCGTACGGGGTACATATGGTGTGCGAATATTTAAATTGAAGAGTGGCTGATAGAACCGCGGGATGGTTACTGAAGCTTCCGCCTTGAAGTTGTATGAATTACCTCCTGTTTGTACAGAACTTGTTTTCCCGCCGACCTGCCATTCCAATCCACCTGAAACAGATAATTCCAGCAGGTTGGCAGCATGCAGCCAGTTACGGTTACGGGCTGTTACTTTTATTTCAGAACCTACAAAGTTGTTCGATTTGGAAGTACCTCTTAGTTCCGCCTGTAAGCTGCGCCGTGGATAAGGCGTGAGGAAAAAACTGGCATTTAACAGGGCACTATCCCCTCTCACTGGTCTGAATTGCCCCTTTACGAATTTAAAAGTACCGAGATCCGTTAACCTGCGCAATGTTATATTATGTGAACTGAGGCGGTAAAGGCTGTCTGGTTTCAGGAACACAGAGCGATCAAAAACACTGGGTTTGAATTTCTTAGTTGAATCAATAATCCGTAACCCGTTATACAAAACCGGAGTTCCCTTCCTGGAAAGGGAATCATTATCCAGAGAGTAATCAGGATACAACGTAACGTTCTTCATATGGTACTTGCGGCGGGCAGCAGAAGGCGTAGCATCTTTGACAGTAACAAAGAGATCTACCATTCCATTATTGGTACTATCTACTTCTACCAGGAGATGATCCGGAGTGAAGTAATAGTATCCCTGTTCTTTTAAGATATTATGAATACGGTTACGTTCTGCTTTTACACTATCAAGCCGGTAAGGACGATTGATTTTCAAGTGAGTATCTTCCTGTGTGGCAGCAATTGCTTTGCCCAGCTCACTACTGTCTGTTACAAAAGAAACACTTTTTATACGGTAGCGGCGATTTGGAGTAGCAGTATAATTAATGGATGCTTTTTTCTTTCCACGGGGTTTTACTTCTGAGGTGACAAGCGCCTGAAAAAAACCATTATCTACCAGGTATTGCTCCATTACATTGGCTGTATAATCTGGTTTTGCCTGGCTGAGTAATACCGGGGCTTCTCCCCATTTACGACGCAACAGATAGTTCAACCCTTTACCCTTGGGCTCTTTGCCGAGATTATATAACCACAAACGAAAGGGCAGACCAAATAATTTCTTATTTGGTTTAGGACGCGCACTACTCTGCATCTCTTCTTTAAGTGTACTATAATCACGGGGTTTTTTACCATCCCATTTTATAGTGGTACCTGTAAAAAGACGATCGTTCTCCGGAACGGACTTCGTAGTACTACAGGCGCTGATGCAAAAAGCAACAATCACCGGAAGAAGACGGGGTATTATATGCCAGTTTCTTCTAACCATTTTATTTCTTGCTGACGGGTTTTTTAGTTCGCAGTTTTTCCTGCTTTTTATCTGATTTTGGGCGTTGGAATATTTCGCGGAAATTATCATAATCCATGATCAGGGCAAATGCCACGCCTGTCTCAACTACCTGTCCTTCTATTACCGTACTGTTATCATTGCGCTGGTATACTCTTACACGGTAACGGCCATCTTTTGTGAGCTTGTATTCTACAGAGATATCTCCAACCAGTGAACTTGGGTTTGCCTGATTTTCACCCTGCAGCATTACATTTGAACCAACAGAAACAGAAAGACGATCATTGAACAGGCTCTTGGAAGCACCTACTTTTAAATTGGTTGTTTCCTGCTGGGACCCCGTAGAGTAATCATCTTTGGATTCCAGATCGAAGTTCAGGTCTATCCCTTTGATCAGGTTTCCTGCCAGGTTGTTTAACTGCTGAGACAGGATTTTACTCACACTCTGTCTTGCCATATTGCTCACACCAAAGTCGCCACTGCCCTCTCCTGCCAAAGGATCTTCAGGAATAAAACTGCTGAGTACCAGTAATCCCATTACCTGTTTGTTCAGTTCTGAAGGAATCTGGTTAATCTGTTTGAGGCGATTATATACACTTCCATTAAATGCATTCTGATCTGATTCCGGCATATCCAGTTCAAAGGATATTTCGGGTTTAAGCAATTCTCCCTTTATTTTCAGGTACACAAAGAAGGGTAGACGTTGTTTGTATTTATTCCGCTCAGTTTCTGAGAGCTTTGACAACTGATCCTGCACCAGATCTGCGGCAGGTGCATTCACCGTATATTTGGCAGTAATATCAAGATCTGCATTGGTAGCATCTCCGCTAAAAGTGATAGCACTTCCCTTTTCAATAGAGAAGCTACGTTTGATCAGCTGGTTCAGCGACATTTGATACTTACCTTCCTGAATTTCATAACGACCGGTGAGACTCAATTTGCTGCTGGCATCCAATGTAGCATTAATGCTGGCCGTTCCTTTTGCTTCTACAAAATCGCCATTTACAGGATCTATGATAATCTTGATTATAGATTCCGGTGTGATTTCCGCAACGCCCGAAAAGTTAAATCCTTTCAAACGGGGATTCTGGAATTTAGTACTATCTACTGCTTTGATCAGAGACGAGTCAATAGGGTTAGACTTATCCACAAATACGATCACACCCTCCCTGTTTGCCAGTCCGGGTTCTTCAGTTGGCAATGTTACCGTAATCTTTGACTTATCACGAAGTTTCATGTAAGCATCTACACGTGGCAGATCAAGATTACCACGTATTTTGATTTTCGTATCTATAAAAGCAGGGCCGTAATACAATTGATCAGGATTCTGCTGTTTACCCAGGACCATAAAATTATCAGAATTGACATCCAGATTGAAATTGTAACTGGAGTAATCTTTTGTATTGATCCGGCCGTCGAGAATCAACTCATTGCGCAAACTATCGGCAATTACAAACTTGTTGAACAGCAAGCCTTTTTCATCAATTACAATATTCTCGTCCGGCAGGGTAAGCGGAGTTCCTACATAAGTAATGGTACCACCGGCATCACTGAAATGTATATTTCCCAATATTTTAGGTTTATCGGTAGTGCCAGTGATAGTGAACTTTCCATCTGCCGTACCGTGCATGCGGGTAACATTGCCAAATGTAAATGCTTCCATGGAAGACATGTTGATACGATTGATATCCACATTGGCATTGATAGTAGTGTCATAAGTTCCGGCTACTTTCAGATCATTGTCGTTTCCGGTAAGCGTGGCCGTAAGTTTATACTGATTAGCCCGTGGAGTTTCCACATTTGCATCCAGGGTTCCTAATTTAGAACCCCTGAATACAAGACTGTCTACTTTTAATGTGCTTTTTATCAGTGGGGATTTATCAAGATTGCTTACCAGCGCCTGCGCATTCAGTGTTCCATTTGCCAGCAAGGTATCTGCTGCCAGCAATGCCGTAATGGTAGACAGTTTGAAGTCTTTAATATTAGTTTGTATAGCCGGTAGTTTACTATTGCTGCTGTCTGGCCGGGACAGTACTTCTATAGATTGTTCCTGGTAAGATATTTTTAGGTTGGCTGTATCCGGTACACCATTGTGAATATGGATGTGATTATCCTCAGCAACTTTCCAATGTTCCCTGTTCAGTAACAATTCCGGTTTTAGTGACAATGTCAGCGCGTTGTCCGGAAGGAATGATACATATCCACCAACTCTATATTTGGGATTGCGCTTTATATCATCCAGCAGGAGATCCCAGTTTACTCTGCCGGCAGATGCCGTTGCTTTCAATGCTGTATGATAGAGGGGTACTATTTTATGGTGTAGCTGGGCAAGAGATATATCAGCTTTCAGAGTGGTATCAAGGATTTTTGCTGTAATAAGCAGGCTATCTACCTGCAGGGAATCGTATGTTAATTTTGGCAGTGCGGCATTTAGTACCAGCAAACTACTGTCTGTATTCAATCGTCCATCAAGAGTGAGTGGCTTTTCCATCCGGAGGCCGGGCAGCATTGCCTGCAGGTTCCGTGGCCAGTTCAGGGATGCTGTCCACTGTAATATTTGCCCCTGTGGCAGTTTTACCAGCTTAGCGCTATCATAAGGTTGTAATGGTCTGTTGATTAACTGACCGAAAGCAGTACCAATTTTTGTATAATCAATATTACCATTGGCTTTTATAAAACCGAAGGGTCCTTGTAAAGTAAGGTATTGCTGGTCCTGATAATGTGCCAGCAGCGATACGGTATCTATTGTGTATACCTGTCCCTTAGTGGCTATCTGCCAGCTGTCCAGGAAGGTACTCCCTTCCAGGCGGCGGGGTTCCAGACTGCTAAAATCTGCTTGCAGATTTCCTTTCAGTTGAAGGGGTTCCGCATAAAGATGTGTAGCATATAAGTCTGCTTTGTCGAGTTGCAGTTTTGCCTGTAAAGTTTGCAGGCTGGTATCATTCAGCGTTCCATCCACATTAAATACCAATGCAATACTGGTATCGCTACTCTCTCCCTCTGCATGTAATTGTTGCTTGTCAATATTTGCCCGTATAGCAATGTCGTGATAAGTATATCCTTTGTAGGAAGCATCATTTAAATGTACAACCGCATTGGCAATCATACCTGGAAATGAATATCCCTGGCCGGTTGCCGTCATCATCCCACTTGTCCATCCCATTGTAGTATCATACAATAGTACGCCTGGATTTATGCGGAAAGAAGAAAGGGCCACATCATAACTGCTGTGGATACTGTCTGTAATATTTATGAGGTGCGCTGTCAGATTTGCATTGGCTGAGCTGCTTTTCAATTGCAACTGCGTTTTCATATCCTGCATACCTCCCAGGAAATTACCGGTAATCAGTAATTGTTCCGGTAACCGTGGTGTATCCGGGAGTGTATGAGCAGGTAGCCATGACCGTAGTGGTTTATTTCCCGATAATATATAGATGTCCGGTAAGTTGGCGTATAAATGATCTGCATCTGTTACGTGCTCTACTTCACCATGTGTTTGAATGCGGTTTCCTTTGTTATCAGCGATTCGTAAAGTCTCTATTATCAGCTTACCAAGAGATCCTTTTACTACTGCCGTCAGCATAATTTCCTTATCCCATAATGGGTTCATGGATTTATTACTGCGTGCACCGGGAACAAACGGTAACCATTCTGCCAGTGTGATATGTGAAGAATCCAGATTAGCACGAAGAAGTAAAAGGTCCATGTTGTTAGACAGCGTAGACCATGAAGGAACGTTTACTGCAATCTGTTTTCTGAACAGGCTTTTGTTAGTTTCCAGTAAAAGATTCTGGAGAGAAAGCGATTGTGGGGTAAAGATGAAATCAAAGTGGCCTTGTTTGATGGCGAACCCGGATTTATCCGTAACAGATAATTTATGAAGGATAGCACTGATAGTATCCGGTTTATAGAGAAAGTTGCTGATGTGAGTGGTAAAGTTACTCAGTAACAGGTGATTATAATCTGGATCACTGCCAGCACCACGTTTTGGCGGAGCGGTATTATTATCGAATTTCACGTTTACATGTTCCAGCTCTGCCTTGGTAGCCAGCACCTGCCAGGTATTTGGTGTAGAATCAGTTGGTACCGGCTTTGTGGTATCGCGAGCTTCTGATAATGTGAATATCCCGTTGGTATTGCCGATCTCTAATCCTCCCACCAGAATGCGTGTAGAGTCCTGGTCTATACTTGAATTCAGTAATTGCAGTTTTCCTATTTTCCAGGCAGTTGAAATCCCGCTTCCTTCATCGGCATAGAGGAAGGTACTATTCTCGATCTGTAATTTTTTAAAGAGAAGATGAAAAGCGGAGCTGTTGGTATCTGCTGGTGGCGGTGCTGCGCTGGTAAGTTGTTTAGGTTTGTATTCCTGTTTGAAAAATCCTTTCAGGCCATCCAGGCGGATACCGCGAAAAGCATACAGTCCATCATCCACCAGTAGTTCATCCGGATCTACATGTAATTCCTTCCAGGTGATCACAGCATTCATTCCCGTTGGAGCATCTATATATCTAACACGTACCTGTTTAAGGGTCACATCTTTAATATGAAACTGGATGGTAGTGCCGGTTTTGGGAGAAATAGTATCCGGAGGAGCGTTTTTACTAACGAAAGCATCTATAATAAACTGATAATTAAAGGTAGTATCCTTGGGATGTCTGTATACATTTACCAGTAAAGTATCCCATTCGAGGCTATTGATCTGTAGTTCATTGTTGAGAAAAGCCAACAGATTGTACCGTACTTTCAGGGAACCGGAGTATAAAAGAGCCTGAGAGCTGGTATCTGCTACAAACACATTTCGTAGTTCCAGATACTGCCAGCCACGGGCACGCAGGTAACCGATCCGCACACGGGTATGCAGTTTTTTTTGAAGATAAGACTCCCCCTGCCGGCGGATGTAGTCCTGTACTGATTCCAGTTGCAAAAGCAATACAGCCATTACCGGTAGTAATAACAGGACGAGAACGGTCCATAAAAGCCATCGCCACCAGGGGCGATTGGGATGTTTTTCCTCTGTAGTTGATGGTGCTGCCACTATGAAATAGTTACTTACAGTAAATTACTGAATTAAAACACTTTAGGGTATTTGTTGTTCTAACTCCGTAATTAAACAAAATCTGTACCCCGAAACGGGGAATTAGCAAAAAAGAGAGTATAAATACACAATTATATTACCAGGTGGGGTTATTTCTCTGGTTAAATTTCTGGATGTAATAAACCAGTTTTTCACGATTCTTCTTGTCTTCATTGAATTCACGTAACAAAGCAGTATCCTGGGGAAGGATATATCTGCGCAGATTGAATAATGTGAGATCGTAAACATCTCCTGTAACTATATTCAATACTTTTCTGCTGATAGTGGCCGGAGGCGTATTATTAAAGATAATTCCCTCTGTGGCACGGTTAGCCGGGGCAGAAGTGATAGCATGTACCTGATATAAACAGTAATAACCTATTTCGTCAATTTTGTTCAGGCCATTGTCCCGGATATATGCAGCAGTACCGTCACTATATCCCCAGAAATTTTTCACTTTATGTTCCTGTCCGGTAGAATCTATGATCCGTAATTCATTACGGGCAGAGAGCAGGTAGATCTGGGCCGCAGGTGTTTTGTCTTTCACAACCAAAGTCCCATTTTCCGAAGGCTGGTTGGAACGGAATTCTTTAAAGCTTTTGTAGATACCTTTTTTATATTGATGAGAATCATATATTGAAGTATCCTGTGCAAAAGATGACAGGAAAAGCCCGGAAAACAGTGCTGTAGAAAGTAAAAACCGCATCATAAGGATGCAAAAGTAATGCTTTTATAAGCCTTACGTATGCAGACTTATTTCGAGGGGAGCCCATTTTCTCGCTTCATGTGGAAATTATTATCTTATTGTCCTCACTTGCCAGGGGGAACAATATTAAAAGAGCCTTATCTTATATAGATCAGGGCAGATTATTTAGCGGGAATAATAAGATTCTTTGTGAATTCCTGTATAATTTTGACTCCTATCTTTTTGTAGATATTTCTTGCCAGCGGATCGATATTTGTTTTCAAGCGCCCCTGCCATACCACCGTCCCCGTATTTTCTTGTAGTGTAAGGTCAAAATCGTTGGTCAGGAAATTGACATATTTCGGATCTGCATTAATTGCTACACCAGGATATAGAGGATCTTGGGTTGGTACATACTTCTGCATGGTTTCTTCACTGACATAAGGCACTATTCGTAATATAGCATCGTATTGTCCGGACTTTGCACGTTGAAAAGCCTCTTCTGTATCAACTTTGTGGAAATCTCCCAGGTATTCATAATGACACTGAATGTTTTTTTCTTTCAGTTTTTCAGTGAGTTCATTTGCAAGATTGTTGAGATACATTTTTGCCTGCATGCCACCTTCGCCGGTAATTAATAACTGTTTATACTGCTTAACTGTTTCATTCTTCTTATAGGTTTCCAGTTTTATTGTTTTCCTCTGAGCAGAGGCAACCGTTGAAAATATAAAAGCAATACTGAGTAGAAGAAGGCGCATAAGTATAAAAGGATATGTTTATTTATAGGGGATAATCTTATTCTGTTCCATTGTTGTAAGCACCTGGTCACAGATTTCTCTATAGATACTTTTTGATGTTGGTTTGATAATAGTTTTCAGATTGGCTTGCCAAACGATAATACTATCGGATTTTTCAGTAATAATGAGGTCTATGTCATTGGTCATCCTTGTGGTGGACCATTTTACAGGTGTTTTGAAATTACTGGTAGTTCTTAAGAGTAAACCATTCTGATTTATCAGACGCTTCTTTTCGGAAAGTTCTATTGGCATCATCTGAAGTACAGCATTGTACGAACTATTATTTAATTTTCTGAAGGCTTCATCTGTATCTGTTTTAGTATCATCACCCAGGTATTCATAATGACACTCAATATTCCTTTTCTTCAAATCCTCAATGAGCAGGGAAGAAACATTGTCCATATACATTCTTGCCTGCATATTCCCCTCCCCTGTTATCAGTAGTGATTTATACTGTTTGGCAACATCATTTGATTTGACAGTACTAATGTTTATTGATGGTTGCTGAGCATAGCAGGTTGTTGAAAAAGCCACGGCAATGACAGGAATGAAAAATCGCATTCTGTTGTAATGATTAATAGGGATGTAAATATATTAAAAACCAATTATCCAACAGGGAAAAAATATAGGCCGGGTAAAAACCCGGCCCGGCTGAAGGTTACAACAAAATCTAAACCTGCTTATGAGAAAGTTTAAATCAAGACTTCAAATATTATTACGTGTATACGTATTGTTCATTTTATACTGCCAGTGCCTGTAAAGAATGATCTTTACTTTCCAGCTGAGAGCTACCCATCAGGAACTCATCAACTTTTCTGGCACACTCGCGGCCTTCACTGATGGCCCATACTACCAGGGATTGACCACGACGCATGTCGCCGGCAGCAAATACCTTGGGAATAGAAGTCTGGAATGCCCTCTCTCCTGCTTTCACATTTCCTCTTTCATCTTTTTCTACACCCAGTTCATCCAGTAAACCGGTATGCTGAGGGTGTAAGAAACCCATAGCGAGGAAAGCTAGTTCACAAGGCAGTACCTCTTCAGTACCAGCTACTTCTTTGAAACTACCGGGACGTCCATCAGGACCTAAGGACCATTCGAGCTTCACTATTTTCAATCCTGTCAGATTACCCTTCTCATCTCCTACAAACTCTTTGGTACCAATTGCCCAATGACGTGCAGCGCCTTCTTCATGAGAAGAAGATGTTTTCAACACCATTGGATAAGTAGGCCATGGCATATAAGGAGTACGTTCTCCCGGAGGTTTTGGTAATAATTCCAGTTGAGTAACACCTATTGCACCATGACGGTTAGATGTACCAACACAGTCGGAACCAGTATCACCACCACCAATCACTACTACATTCTTTCCGGTAGCCATGATATCTTCTCCTATCACCGGCAGATTGCTTACGCGTTTGTTCTGCTGTTTCAGGAAGTCCATTGCATAATGTACACCTTTGAAATGACGGCCAGGAATGCTCAGATCGCGTGGGATAGTGGAACCACCAGCCAATACAATTGCATTGTATTCACGCAGCAGATCATTCACGCTTACATTCACACCTACGTTAGCATTGCATTGGAATACCACGCCTTCTTCTTCCATCAGTTTAATACGACGGTCGATCACCCATTTTTCCAGTTTGAAATCGGGAATACCATAGCGGAGTAAACCACCTGGAGCATCGTCTCTTTCAAACACAGTTACCTGGTGTCCGGCATAATTCAGCTGTGCAGCAGCAGCAAGTCCCGCAGGACCAGAGCCGATAACAGCTATTTTCTTACCAGTACGTACACGAGGAGCTTTCGCTTGTACCAGGCCTTTATCAAAAGCTATCTCAATAATATGACGTTCAATTTCTTCAATAGCCACGGGAGGCTGATTGATACCTAATACACAGGAGCTTTCGCATGGCGCCGGACAAATACGACCGGTAAATTCCGGAAAGTTGTTCGTGCTGCTTAATATATCATACGCTTCCTGCCATTCTTTATTATATACAGCATCATTAAACTCTGGGATCACATTACCCAGCGGGCAACCGCTGTGGCAAAAAGGAACACCACAATTCATACAGCGTGCAGACTGCTGATTCAGTTTGCTATCTGAATATTTTTCGATGAATTCGTTATAATTCTGGACTCTTTCCTGTGGAGCCACTTTACCTGGCAGCTCTCTTGTAAATTCCAGGAATCCTGTTGGTTTGCCCATTTCTTTTTGTTAGAATGTTAGTACTACTTCCCTACTTTCTGCGTCTGTGTTTTTGACGCATTTAATACAGCCTTGTATTCTTTAGGGAATACTTTCACAAAATGACGCAGCTGATTTTCCCAGTCCTTTAATATGAACTTGGCAACTGTGCTGTTTGTGTATGCATGATGTTTGGTTATCAGGTCCTGCAGGATGGTGATATCTTCCTGATCCAGCGGATCGAGGTCAATCATCTCCAGGTTGCAACGGCTGGCGAAACTACCTTTCACATCATATACATACGCAATACCACCACTCATGCCAGCACCGAAGTTTCGGCCGGTTTCACCCAGGATCACTGCTTTACCACCGGTCATATATTCACAACCATGGTCGCCAACACCTTCTGTCACAATAGTAGCACCGGAGTTACGTACACAGAAACGTTCACCTGCTTTACCGCGGATGTAAGCTTCTCCGGAGGTAGCCCCGTAGAAAGCAACGTTACCGGCAATGATATTTTCTTCTGCTTTGAAACCAGCTTCAGCAGGTGGGAAAAGGATCAGTTTTGCTCCGGAAAGACCTTTACCAAAATAATCATTTGCTTCACCTTCCAGTTCCAGGGTAACACCTTTTGTATTAAAGGCCCCAAAACTCTGGCCGGCAGAACCTATAAATTTATAATGGATAGTATCTTCCGGTAAGCCATCACCCTTATAACGTTTGGATATTTCGTTACTGAGGATGGTACCTGTAGCACGATCTGTATTCTTAACCGGAAACTGCTGATATACACGGGATTTCTTCTCAAGTGCCGGCTGTGCTGCTTTTAAAAGCTGCCAGTCAATCACTTCACTGATACCATGATCCTGTTCTTCCTGTTTGTACAAGCCAACTTCAGGACCGGCTGGTTCTTTATATAATACCTGGGAAAGATCCAGGTGTTTGTATTTCCAGTGAGTGATATTTTCACGAACCTGTAAGTTATCTACCTGGCCCACCATTTCTACAACAGTACGGAAACCGAGGTCCGCCATTATTTCACGGAATTCTTCTACCAGGAAATTAAACAGGTTCACTACATTCTCAGCATCCCCGTTAAAGCGTTTACGCAATTCAGGATCTTGGGTAGCCACGCCCACAGGGCAGGTATTCAGATGGCATTTACGCATCATGATACAACCTTCTGCCACCAGCGCAGCAGTAGCCACACCCCATTCTTCAGCTCCCAATAAGGTAGCGATAGCAATATCACGGCCGGTTTTCAACTGACCATCGGTTTGTACCACTACGCGGCCGCGTAGTTTGTTCTTTACAAGTGTCTGATGTGTTTCTGCCAGACCCAGTTCCCAGGGCAACCCGGCATGTTTCACAGAACTGATAGGAGAAGCACCGGTACCACCATCATGACCTGCAATGAGTACCACATCTGCCTTAGCTTTAGCTACACCCGCAGCGATGGTGCCTACCCCTGCTTTGGATACCAGTTTAACACTGATACGTGCTGCACGGTTAGCATTCTTGAGGTCAAAGATCAATTGTGCAAGATCTTCAATAGAGTAAATGTCGTGATGCGGAGGAGGGGAAATTAATCCTACTCCTGGTGTAGCGTGGCGCACTTTAGCGATCCACTCATCCACCTTATGGCCGGGTAGCTGGCCACCCTCTCCGGGTTTAGCTCCCTGTGCCATCTTAATCTGGAGCTCATCCGCATTTGTAAGGTAGTTGCTGGTAACACCGAAACGGGCACTGGCTACCTGTTTGATAGAAGAGCGCATGCTATCACCATTAGGTAATAATTCATAGCGCAATTCATCTTCTCCACCCTCACCTGTATTGCTCTTGGCACCAATACGGTTCATTGCAATAGCCAGTGTAGAGTGAGCTTCGTGAGAGATAGAACCAAAACTCATTGCACCGGTAGCGAAACGCTTCAGAATGCTCTGTGCAGATTCTACTTCTTCAATAGGAACAGAAGGACGGGTACGTTTGAAAGCGAAGAGACTACGGAGTGTAGCTGCTTTTTCACCCTGATCGTTTACCGCCTTTGAATATTTTTTGAATGTGCTGTAATCGCCCATGCGGGTAGCATATTGCAGCAGGTGAATCGTCGTTGGATTAAAGAGATGGAACTCGCCTTTACGTTTCCACTGGTAAATACCTCCTGTAGTGAGGCGTTGTACCGGTGTTTCTTTACGGCCATATCCCATCCAGTGTTTTGCCAGTGTTTCGCGGGCAATTTCATCCGGACCCATACCCTGTAAGCGGGAAACGGCACCGGTGAAATATTTATCCACTACCTGACGGTTGATACCAAGGATTTCAAAGATCTGTGCACCCTGGTAAGACTGCAGAGTAGAGATTCCCATTTTAGAGAACACTTTGAATAAACCTTCGCAAACTGCTTTGATGTAGTTCTTTTTCAGTTTATCCACGTCGTAGTCAGTTTCCAGCTTACCGTTGAGCTTCATATCGCGGATAGTGCTCAGCGCCAGGTAAGGGTTTATAGCAGTAACGCCAAAACCTAACAGACAGGCAAAATGATGTACTTCCCATACGTCCCCGGCTTCCACGATGAGCCCTACCTGGCCACGGTATCCTTTGCGGATCAGGTGGTGATGTACTGCAGAAGCAGCCAGCAGGGAAGGTATCGCAGCATGTTCGGAGTCGATAGCCCTGTCAGACAGGATAATCACTTCGAAACCATCTTCTACAGCATCTACTGCATAACGGCAAAGACGTTGCAGTCCTTTTTCAAGAGACCCCGGCTTTTCGTCTGCACGGAAATAAGTGTGCAGCGTTTTTGCCTGGAACAGACCTGTATCTATACTGCGGATTTTTTCCAGTTCAAAGTTGTTCAGGATGGGATGACGCAACGCCAGTCCATGACAGTGCAGCGGATCTTCATCCAGCAGGTTACCATTATTACCTACGAAAGTAGCAAGAGACATTACCAGTCTTTCACGGATAGGATCGATAGGTGGATTCGTTACCTGTGCGAACAGCTGTTTGAAGTAGCTGCTCAGATGTTGTGGCTGATCGCTGAGTACAGCCAGCGGAACATCGGTACCCATAGAACCGATAGGCTCTTTACCATCCAATGCCATTGGAGCAATAATGGTTTCGAGGTCCTCGGAAGAGTAACCGAAAGCGCGCTGGTATTTAAAGATCTGATCATGTTCCAGGTGACTGAAAGTTACCCTTGGTTCAGACAGTTCTTCCAGGCGGATCTTATATTTATTCAGCCATTCGCCGTAAGGTTGCTGAGAACAGATGGTCTGTTTCAGTTCCTCATCGCCGATAATGCGGCCCTGTTCCATGTCCACAATGAACATTCTGCCGGGCTGCAGGCGGCCTTTTTCTTTTACGTTCTTAGGATCGATTGGTAATACACCTGCTTCAGAAGCCATGATTACGCGATCGTCTTTAGTAATTACAAAGCGGGCGGGCCTCAGACCATTACGGTCAAGGGTACCACCAATGATCTTACCATCTGTAAAGGAGATACAGGCAGGACCATCCCAGGGTTCCATAAGGGAAGCGTGGTACTCGTAGAAGGATTTCTTCACAGGGTCCATTGCTTCGTTACCATCCCAGGCTTCCGGAATCAGCATCATCATTACATGCGGCAGAGAGCGACCAGTCAGCATTAATAATTCTACCACATTATCAAGGCTGGCAGAATCTGACTGACCTTCTTCTACGATAGGAAGGATCATATCCATTTCTTCCTGAGAGAAGAATTTGGAAAAGAAGTCTTTCTCACCGGCTCGTAACCAGTTGAGGTTTCCTTTCAGCGTATTGATCTCACCATTATGCGCAATGTAGCGGTAAGGGTGGGCCAGGCGCCAGCTAGGGAAAGTATTGGTTGCAAAGCGGGAGTGGATGAGCGCAAAAGCGGACACCATTTTCTCATCGCTGAGGTCTGCATAATAATGGCGTACCTGGTAAGTGGTCAGCTGACCTTTATATACAATCGTTTTAGTAGAGAGAGATGGTATATAAAACAGTGCCTTTTCTTTAGGTACGGTGTTACGAACTGTTTTGGAAACATAATTACGCAAAACAAAAAGTTTGCGTTCAAAGGCATCATTATCAGTTATATGATAAGGGCAGGCGATGAACACCTGTTCAATTTCAGGTTCTACAGAAAGAGCTCCTTCACCGATGCCGTCCGGACGAACAGGCACTTTACGATAACCAAGAATTTCAAGTCCCAGTTTTTCCGCCGCTCGGTTAATAATCTCACGACATTCTTCTCTCCATCGGGGTTCCTTAGGAAAGAAGATCATACCTACTCCATATTTACCAAATTCGGGGAGACTAATGCCGATTTTCAGACATTCGTCGTACAAAAATTCATGTGGCAACTGAATCAGGATCCCCGCCCCGTCACCAGTGTTTTGCTCACAGCCACATGCACCGCGATGCTCCATGTTTTCCAACATGGTCAGCGCATCCCTTATGATCTGATGCGATTTACGACCCTTAATATGGGCTGTAAATCCTGTTCCGCAGGCATCATGTTCATAATCCGGGTGGTACAGTCCTTGCAATTGCTTCACTTCTTGCATTCGTTTAGATTTTTTGACCTTGGCACACCTATCCAGCGATTGTAACGCGGGTGAGGTACCGTAATTTTGTATCGGGAATGGTATAAAGATACTAAAGGAATACGGTAAATTTTATCAAAACTTTCGTATTAGGGTCAAAATTTAGAAAAGATTAAAAAACTATGTGCTTTTGTTAGAATTATATAAGAAGTGATGGCTTAAGTGGTCTGATTTTACCTTTGAAAGACAATGTTAACTGTTAAAAAGATATAATGTGTTGGGCAGTAAGCGGCTAGTAGAGGGCATAAGCTTGCTATAGCAACAAAATAGGAAGAGCTGTAAGGGGGCTATTTGATTCGAAAAGGGCAAACCTTACTGAGCGTAGAAAGACGGTAGCTTATATAATGAAGAGGCTGACTAAAAAGGTCAGTTTCTATAAAAACTAAAAAATATATGGCCCGCCCTGGCGGGTCATATATTTTTTAGTACCTGTTGGTATCAAT
>NZ_FOMK01000020.1 GCF_900112615.1 Chitinophaga sp. CF118
GGCTGATTCAGATATCCTCTACAGAGACCATCTCCACTCGTGCAGATCTCTCCTACCACACCTATCGGACATAAGGCTCCACCGGGTGATAAAACGAACATCTTAGTATTTTGAACAGGGCTTCCTATTAATACATTCTGGCGATCATTATGCCGGGAAATACAGTAAGAAGAAGTAACATCAGAAAACTCTGTCTGACCATAAGTGTTGATGATTTCAAGGTCTTCATTGCCCTGGTAACATTTGTTTACAAAATGGGTATTCAATCGTTCTCCTGTCAGGATCAGCGTTTTTACACACCCGAGCTGAATAGTGGGCGTATAGGACAAATATTCATTCAACTGTGAAGGAATCACTTCCAATACTGCTGTATGATGAGTGTTGGCTGACTGGATCAGTTTCTCTATATTTCTCAGTTCTTCATTATTGCACAGCACTACCTTTCCACCTGTTACAAGCGGCGCCAGCAGCTGCCATATACCACCTACAAAATGCAGGGCTGAATTATGGCAGATCACCGATTCCCTGTTTAATCCCAGCTGATTTATTTTGCTGTACAGGTGATTGATGATTCCTTTATTCTCCAGCATACAACCTTTAGGCACTCCTGTAGAACCTGATGTATAGATCACGTAGGCCAGATCCACGGAACTGTTGACAGATGGGAGGTTTTCTTTTCCGTAACTGCTTACTGCTGCCAGATCATTACTAGTAATGACCGCTTTACAGTTGCTGTTTATCAGTATATAATTGATACGTTCCTGTGGCAACTCAATATCTACCGGTACACAACCTCCACCGCTTTTCAAAACACCCAGTATGGCAATAGCCATAGCTGCGCTACGATCCAGCTGAATGCCAATTAAATCATCTGCCGTTACATCGTAATTATTACGCAGGTAATGTCCCAGCTGGTTAGCCTGCTCATTCAACGCCTGGTAAGTGTAACTTTTATCTTCAAAAATGAGTGCAATCGCATCAGGTGTCTGTATTACCTGTTCTTCAAACAGTTCTATGATAGTGCTGTTTGAAGGATATGCAGTACGGGTATCATTAAAAGCATGCAGCATTTGATTTCTTTCTGCTCTACCCAGATAATCCAGTTGATTGAGAGATACGCCGGGTTGGGTTATTACAGCACTTACCAGCTGTTCAAAGTGATAAGCCAACCGCTCAATGGATGCTTTGCTATAGAGATCCGTATTATATTCAATTCTTGCACAGATCTCTTCACCTGATTCAATAAAATCAAATACCAGGTCAAATTTGCTATTTACGTTGTTACCTCCTTCATAAGCACTCACTTTGAGATCACCCATATTTACCGGCTGCCGGTTGTAGGAGATATTGTTGTTCTGTAATATCACCATTACATCAAACAGTGTTCCGCGGCTGATATCACGCTGAATATTCAGGTCATGTATCAGTTGATCAAAAGGATACGACTGATGAGCATAAGCTCCCAGCATTACCTGTTTTGTATTTTCCAGCAGTTCCCTGTAGCTGTTGTCTCCACTGAAGCGGGTTCTGAGTGCCAGCGTGTTTACATAAAAACCAATCTGATCTTCCAGGTCTGCATGATCCCTTCCTGCTGCCGGACTACCGATAATGATATCCTCCTGATGCGTGTATTTATACAACAAGGTGTTCACCATTGCCAGCAAACTCATAAACAAGGTAGCACCCTGTTCCTGACTAATAGCTTTCAGACCGGTAGTTAATGCAGGATTCAGCATTTTATGAAGGGTACTGCCGTTGAAAGTTTTCATAGGTGGACGGGGTTTATCACCGGTCAGTTCCAATACAGGTAGTTCTCCCTCCAACTGTTTCAACCAGTAATCCCTATCAATGGCGGAGGCGCTGCTGGTTAGCTGTTGCTGCTGCCAGGCTGCATAATCCTTATACTGAATACGCAATGGTCTGAGTGTATGCGGCACTCCTTTGATAAATGCATTATACAATACCAATAACTCATTCATCAGTATGCCAATGGACCAGCCATCACTGATGATATGGTGCATGGTATAAATAAATACCCATTTGTTATTTTCAATCTGGAATAAATTAGCCCTTAATAATGGCCCGGTGGTAAGATCAAAAGATTGAACAAACTCCTGCTGAACAGCCTTTCTGATCATTTCTTCCTGCTGGCCTATGTGCCTGAAATCCCTGTATGCAACGATGAACCCTGTTTCTGCGGGAGAGAGAATAAATTGTTTGATCTCTCCATCTTCATCTTCCATAAAGACAGTTCTCAAAATTTCATGCCGTTCAAGCAATGCGTTAAAGGAAGCACTGAATGCGGCCGTATCCAGATTGCCTTCAAACATGAATACGCCAGGAATATGGTACGATAAGTTTCCTTCTTCAAACTGATTCAGTACCCATAACTGCTGTTGAGCAGAAGACAACGGGTAGAACTGACTGGCTTCTACCGGTTGAATACCTTCAAATGTACCGCTGTTTTTATGCGCTAAAATGCCGGCCATTCCTTCAATCGTAGGGTTCAGGAAAACTTCCGGAATGCTCAGTGATAAATTGGTTTCCTTATGAATCCTGTTGACAAATGCGCCAACAGACAAAGAATTGGCACCAAGGTCAAAAACATCATCTCTCATGCTGATTCTTTCTATACTCAAAATGGATTTCCAGATCGTCGCGATATTCATTTCCAATCTCGTTGCTGGAGCTATATATTCCGTCAGACGGTCATTTCCATCCTGTGCCGGTTGTGGTAATGCTTTACGGTTTATTTTCCCATTACTGTTTAACGGCAGACTTTCCAGCAGTACGTATTGGTTAGGAATCATGTAAGATGGCACTGCACCCCGCAAATAATCTTTGATTTCCTGAATATTCACGGGTTCACTCAGCACCAGGTAACCACAAAGCTGATTATTGTTGGATGCATCTTTATTCACATCTACGATCGCTTCTTTTATTTTATCGTGTTTCGATAAGATACTTTCTATTTCACCCAGCTCTACCCTGAATCCTCTTATTTTTACCTGGTTATCTTTTCTGCCTAAAAATTCCATGTTACCATCCGGCATGAACCTGCCAAGGTCTCCGGTTTTATACATGCGGCCGCCCAGTTTGTTATTAAAAGGATCCTGCCTGAATGAAAAGGCTGTTTTATCCTTATCATTTGCATACCCTTCGGCAACACCTGTACCACCGATGAACAGTTCACCTACCACGCCTTTGGGAACCGGTTGCAGCTGATTGTCCAGGATATAAAAGAAGTTATTTTTGATAGGCCGTCCATAAGGGATACTGCTCCAGGATGCCCCCACTTTATCAATAGGATAATAGTTGGACCATACGGTTCCTTCTGTTGCACCTCCAAGGCTGATGATCTTTGTTTGAGGGAAATATTTTCTGATGCGGTCTGGTAGTTGCACCGGAATCCAGTCGCCACTCATAAACACAATACGCAGGTCATGTTGCAGATAACCATCGTTCTCTACGTCCAGTTCACCAACGAGGTAATTCATGGTAGTAGGCACTGAATCCCAGAAAGTGATCCGTTCATTTAACAACAGTGATTTTAATTTTGTTACATTCTGTACTTCAGACTGACGGGCAATTACCAGCGTACCTCCTACAGACAGTATTCCGAAAATGTCATACACAGACAAGTCAAAACACATAGAGGTAATGAACAGCAAGCGATCTGCCGTGCCTACATTAAACTCCTCATTTACCCATTCCAGCAGGTTAATCACTGAGTGATGTGCAATCATTACTCCCTTTGGACGACCAGTGGATCCGGAAGTGTAAATAGTGTACGCAAGTTGTTTAGGATCTATCTGCAGTCCCGGATTCTCCGTACTGCAGGCAGACAATTGTTTTTCATCGATTATTGTAAAAGCAACATCCGTTAGTTGCTCAGATAAAGGGTAATGTGCATCGGTTATTACTTTTGTAACACCGGAATTCCGAACGATATACTCCTGCCTGTCAGTAGGATACTCAGGGTCAATCGGTACATAAGCACCACCGGCTTTTAATATACCATACATTCCTATGATCATTTCGAAGCTGCGGGATACCAACAAGCCTACATTATCACCCGGTTGAATACCCTGTGCAATCAGATGTGCCGCCAGCTGATTGGCCCTGTTATTCAAGGTACGGTAAGTCATGTCAATACCATCCTGCCTCAATGCAATTCCGTCTGGTGTTTTTTCCACCATTTCTTCCAGCAGCATATGCAGTGTTTTCTCTCTGGCATAATCTGCTATGGTATCATTGAAATCAAACAGTACTTCTTTTACTTCCGGAGGAGTTAATAAGTTCAGCGCAGTAACCGGTGTAGACACGTCTTTAGCAAAACTTTCCAGGATACGCACATAGAGAGCCAATGCGTACTGTACATCTGACTCATTAAAGTAAGCCGGAGTATATTTAATGTTAATAGACAGTCTATCCCTTGTTTTATCGATCTCTACATCAAACAGTGTGTTTGTCATTTGGTTGGTAGAGATGTCTGCAGCATCCAATGTGGGATCTACGGCTCTAACAGCTGATGTATCCAGCTCTTTATATAAATGAAAGTCTGTGAAGTTCAAAATGGTATCAAAAACCGGATTGGCAGAAGAAGACTTCTCTCCGATTATTTTTGCAATCTCACTTAAGTGAACTTCGTATGATTTCACAGTTGTGAGATATTTGTTAACCGTTTTTAACAGTGACAGGATATCGGATAGTTTATCAAAATCTACCCGGATAGGAATGGTATTCAGGAAACATCCCAAAATATATTCGCTGTTCTCAATTTCCGGGCGGTCATGTGTAACCACACCGGTTATAACATCCTGTTCAGCGCAGATGATATGTAACAGATATACATGAGCAGCCAGACAGATAGCTTTGAAAGATAACTGATGATGAGCGGCCAGGCTGGTTAGTTTTGACAATAGATCCCCATTAACCGTCCGGGATACATGTTTCATTCCCGTTTCGCTACCAACTTTAAGCCCCTTGTAATTAAACGGCAGTTTATTGCGTGTATAACCATCTAATAATGTTTTCCAATAGCTATCCGGCAGCTTTGATTTTTCGCGACCTAATAATATGGCACAGTAATCTTTATAGCTATATTTCAAAACCGGTAAATCCGCCGGATTACCATCTGCCAGTAAATCAGCGAGCTCTTTACAGAAGATAGAAACGCTCCAGCCATCGAGTGCCGCATGATGAAAGCTCCAGATAGCACTGCATTCTCCTCCACCTAACTGAAAGATTTTAAACTTCCAGAGTAGTTCGTTATCAAAATCCAACCTGATGCTGAGATCATCTTTCAGATAAGCTGTTATAGCTGCCTTTTTCGCTTCATTAGTCAGCATGGAAAGGTCTTCATATGTAACCGGCAATGCTACTTCTCTCAATACTGCTTTTACCGGTTGGCTGAAACTCTTCATATAAAACCGGGTACGTAGTATAGGATGACGCAGCACCAGTGTTGCTATTCCCTGTTTAAATTTATTAAAGTCATCTACTTTTATAAAAAATACAAACTGATCATAATAAACCGGATCAACCGTATTAAACATCGATGAGTAAATCATTCCCTGCTCTACCTGGGAAACCGGATAGATATCTTCATAGGAAAGAGGCAATCTGTTTTCCAGCAGGTTTTCATTCTCAATCAGTTCCTTTACCCTTTCAATTTTCTTTAATCCTTTATCCAGATTTTTATATATACTTTCTTCTTCTGTACCATCAATCAACCAGCGTGCCAGTTCACGGATAGTCTGGTATTCATATAATTTACCGATAGTGATACCAAGACTAAGCTGCTGTTTGATCTGCACTACCAGCCGCATGGCTTTTATAGAGTCTCCTCCCAGTGCGAAGAAGTTATCATTCACGCCGATAACATCTTTCCCCATGTTCAGTACGCTACTGAAAATATTCACCAGTCTGGATTCCAGTCCCGTTTGCGGAGCCACATATTTTATACCGGAGGTCATACCCATTTCTTCCGGTGCAGGTAATGCCTTTTTATCGACCTTTCCATTTACCGTCAGCGGCAGGCTTTCCATTTCTACATAATAGGCGGGCACCATATATTCAGGCAGCTTCTCAGCGAGGTAACTTCTCACGTCGGTGATCGTGAGGCGTTCCTTGCTAACGATGTAAGCCACCAGGCTTTTATCGCCCTGCATGTCTTCTTTTGCAATAACGATCGCTTCACTGATCAGTTCATGGCTATCCAGTATATTTTTAATTTCTCCCAACTCTATTCTGTAGCCCCTGATTTTCACCTGGTCATCTACCCTGCCCATATACTCCATCTCTCCATTTTCCATGATCCTCACCTTGTCACCTGAGCGATATAACCTTTCCCCGTTTTTAAAAGGGCTGGCCATAAACCGCTGGCTGGTCAGTTCAGGTCTGTTGAGATAACCTCTTGCTACGCCTGCGCCGCCTACATATAACTCACCAGGCACACCTACCGGAACCAATTGCTGCTGCTGATCAAGCACATAACAGCTCAATGTAGGTATGGGCCGGCCTATATTACTGATGTTGTTTTCAATTTCCCTGGTTGTAATTTCCTTGTAAGTAACGTGTACAGTTGTTTCAGTAATGCCGTACATGTTTATCAGCTTTGTTCCGTTATATCTTTCTTTCCACGTATTTAATCTGCCGGGGCTCAGTGCTTCACCTCCAAAAATTACGTAGCGTAGTTGTAAGCCTGGTATCTCGTTTTCGGCTTCCTGTTTTATCAGGTTATAAAATGCTGAAGGTGTCTGATTCAGAATAGTAACTTTTTCGCGCTGTAATAATTCTACAAATGTTTTTGTATCCTGCGCGGTAGATTTAGGCACTACTACAAGTTTACCTCCAAAAAATAATGCACCATAGATCTCCCATACAGAGAAATCAAAACAATAGGAATGGAACATGGTCCATACATCACCGGCATTAAAATCAAAGAGCGGTTTATTGGTTTTAAATAAACGAACCACGTTGTTATGTTGCACCATTACTCCTTTTGGGCGACCTGTAGTACCGGAGGTATAAATAAGATATGCGAGGTTATCAGCCGAGATCTGTAAGGCAGGGTTATTCAGTGGCTGTTTTAAAAGCACTTCATTACTGAACTGATGTTTGTTCCTGGAATGTGTCCGTACTTCATGGTCTTTCTTATTTACTTCCAGAATTACATCATAGCGGTATTTTGTCAGTTCGTTCTCAATGGTATAAATCTTCTCTTGTATATCCACGGATTTGATCTCACTTTCATCAATAGTCAGGTCTTCAAAGAACCCTTTTGCAACAAAAAGATCGGCTGAGAAATCTGTTTTCGTATTGTATCCTTTTCCTTTATTGGCGGCTTTAAATGCTTCGAGTTCACTTACCAGGGCTTCCCTTCTTTCAATATCCATAACATCGCCGATAAAGATGCGGCCGTTGTCTTTTAAAAGGCTGATGGCATCTCTGATCACACTTCTCAGGTAATTATGCCCGTGAAAATGCTGAATAACACTGTTAATGATGATCAGGTCAAAATCCTTTTCGTCCAGTGTTGTTATTTCATGCGCTGCAAGGGTTTTAAGTTTTACATTGGTAAAACCTTTTGAGGCTATTAAAGCACGGGTATTGTCTATAATTACCGGTGATAAGTCCGTCCCATAAAACAGGGCCACATCCTGTGCTATTTTGCTCAGGGTTAATCCGGAGGAGCAGCCAATTTCCAGGACCCTCATCTCCTTATGAAGGGAGCCGGATAATTTCTTATACGCATTCATCGCATATTCTTCCATTTCCGCGGCAGCAATCGACTGCCCGGTAAAACTGCTGATCCATCCACCACCGGAAATCTGGTCAACAGCTACGCTACCAAAATGATCCCATAACTCCTGGCTCATCATCACATTCTCCACCTGTTCTTTTTCGGCATACACATTTATTGAATCAACGCATAAATAACTTCCGAGGCATTCATTGGACCATTGCAGTCTGTTCAGGGTTTCAATAAATTCTTTTTCTGATATCATGGTTTTGATGCCGGTGTCCTTTACCATAAAATCCAGGCGTTCTTCCGGTGTATCCGTTTCAAAAGGGATGTACATTCCACCGGCCTTTAAAACCCCCAGCATGGCGGCTATACAATCCGGCTGACGGTTCAGTAATATCCCAACACCGTCTTCCTTTTGCAGCTGTACCTCATTCATTAAGAAATGAGCAATCTGGTTAGCACGGTTGTTTAATTCCTCGTAAGTAAGCGTCGTTTCTTCAAAAGCAATGGCGGTATTACCGGGCGTTTCTTTTACCTGGGATTCAAACAGATCAATGATGGTGGTAGTAGCCGGATAATCGACAGCAGTATCATTAAATTCTTCCAGTAACTGATGACTTTCTGTTTCACTCAGGTAGTTTAAAGCGTTGAGCGGCACGCCTGGATTATTGACAGCAGCGGTTAATAACTGCACGAAATGATCACCTAATCTTTCAGCTGTTTCTTTATTATAGATGTCATTATTGTAGTCTATTTTAACGTCCAGCTCATCTCCGGTTTCTTTAAAATCAAACCGCAGGTCGAAGATGCTCACAACTCTTTCTGTACCAGCGTAACTGCTGACAGTGATATCATCTATCTTTTTCACACCGTTAAGATTGCTGCCGGTACCGGTATTCTGTAATACGACTACCACATCAAATAAGGCATGCCTGCTGATATCCTTACCCAGATTGGCGGCTGTTACCAGTTCATCAAAAGGGTATGCCTGATTTTCGAATGCCTGCAATGTAACCTGTTTGGTATTTTCAAACAGTTCCGTGAAGTTATCACTCCCGTTAAAAGAAGTACGCAGCGCCAGCATATTCACATAAAAGCCGATCTGGTTTTCAAGATCTATATGATCCCTGCCTGCAATGGGACTACCGATTATAATATCTTCCTGATGGGTATATTTATACAATAAGGCGTTAACAGCAGCCAGCAGTGCGGTGAAGAGCGTAGCCCCCTGTTTCCTGCTCATTTCTTTTACAGCTTTTAACAAGGCTGCATTTATTCTCCGGGTAATGATACCACCATTATATGTTTTTACTGCTGGTCTTACTTTATCACCGGCAAGATCCAGTACGGGCAGGTTTCCTGAAAACTGCCGCAGCCAGTATGCCTTCTGATTTTTCAAGCCGTTGCCTGTCAGTTGTTCCTGTTGCCAGGCAGCATAATCTTTATACTGTATACGCAATGGCGGTAAGGTATTAGCCGTATTGTTAGCATGCGCATGGTACAGTGTCAATAGTTCATTGATTAAAATGCCCATGGACCATCCATCGCTGATGATATGGTGCATCACATAACTGAATACCCATTTATTATCTGCTACCTGAAAAAGTACAGCCCTCAGCAGGGGGCCTGCAGTGAGATCAAAAGGTTTGATTAGTTCCTGCTGTACATTATTTCTCAATATTTCTTCCTGCGCTGTTTCGTTGCGCATATCAACATGCTGTACATGGAAGTCTATCTGCTCAGAAGAAAGTATAAACTGTTTGATTTCTTTCTGTTCATCTTCTTTAATAACAGTGCGAAGACTTTCATGTCTTTCCAGCAGAGATTTAAATGCTGCGGCAAATGCGTCATGATTCAAATCCCCTTCCAATACATACACGCTGTGCATATTGTATGCAACACTTCCCTTTGAGGTTTGACTTAATACCCATAGCCTTCTCTGGGCAGATGATAACGGATAACTGGATTGTTCCTGAACGGCAGGAATGTTTAACTTAAACGAATCAGTAAATCCCGATTGATCACTATTTAATAAGAACTGGATAAGCTCTTCTTTCCGCTCTCTGATAGCATTTATCAGTGCAGGGTTTATCTGGGTTTCGCTGGTAAAAACCTGTAATTTACCGTCAACAACTTCCAGTAAAATATTATTGTCTCTAATATCTTTTAATAACGCTTCCATATTTTAATTACGATTAGATTATTGATAATGTGTTAATGGGATTTATATTTCTATCTGAGTCAACTTTTCCTTTTTCTGTTTTTGTTTATTCTGGTCGAGGATGAACAGAATTTGTGCGGCTATACCGGCGACAGTAGGGTTCTTATAGATGTTTGGAAAACTGATCCTTATAAGGAAAATAGCATTAATCCTGAGAATAAGTTGTGCAATTTTCAGGCTATGACCACCCAGTTCAAAGAAATTATCGTTTATACCAATCTTTTCCCTTCCTAATATTTCTGCCCAGATCATTGCTAATGTTTCCTCTGTCTTATTACGAGGGGCTACATAAGCTGTACCTGTAGACATTCCCAATCCCATCGGATCCGGTAGCCGCTTCCTGTCAACCTTCCCATTAGATGATAACGGTAAAGTATC
>NZ_FOMK01000032.1 GCF_900112615.1 Chitinophaga sp. CF118
TATAATGGACCCCGAAAAAAGGACCGGCAGTTAAGATAAAAAATTTTAATCTTAAATTGCCTACATAATGACAAAAAAGAGCAGACGTAAATTTAGTGGGGACTTCAAAGCGAAGGTCGTGTTAGAAGCCCTAAAGGAGCGCAGCACCATGGAAGAGCTGGCGCGTAAGTATGAGTTGCATCCTACTCAAATCAATACCTGGAAGAGGGAAGCCGCAGCGAAGCTGGCTAGTGCATTCGAAACCGATGGAGCAGTCTCCAATACAGAACAACAAGAAGACCAGCTGGAAAAGCTTTACGCCCAGATCGGTCAATTAAAGGTAGAGAATGATTTTTTGAAAAAAAAGTTGCGTTGAAATCAGTATCGTTACGTAGAGAGATGATTGAGCCTGGGAATTCTGGGATAAGTATGCGTCAACAGTGTCGTTTATTAGGGATACATCGTAGCGGGTTATATTATAAGCCTGTATCAGAAACTGCAGAGAACCTGGCAATCATGCGTCTACTTGATGAGCAATATTACAAAACTCCATTTTACGGTGTAAGGCGCTTAACGGCCTTTTTAAAAGAAGAGGGTTATCCTGTTAACCGGAAACGAGTAAAGCGCTTAATGGAGCTAATAGGATGGGAAACGCTATATCAGGAACCCAATACGAGTGCGCCCAATGTTGCACATAAGATTTATCCATATTTACTAAAAGGATTAAAAATAACAAAGGCGAACCAGGTTTGGGCTACGGATATCACTTATGTTCCAATGCGGAAGGGTTTTATGTATTTGTGTGCAGTAATAGATCTACACACCCGTTATGTTTTAAATTGGAGTATAAGTAATACGATGACAGCCGAATGGTGTAAAGACGTTGTCGACGAGGCTATAAGACTAAATGGGAAGCCTGAAATCTTTAATACGGATCAAGGAAGCCAGTTCACAAGTGAAGTTTTTACAGCGCTACTTAAAAGTCACGAAATACAAATCAGTATGGATGGGAAGGGACGTGCCCTCGACAATATATTTGTAGAAAGATTGTGGCGGAGTGTGAAATATGAAAATATTTATTTGAATGTTTATGAAGACGGAGTAAGTTTGTATCAAGGCTTGAGCGAGTATTTCAATTTTTATAACAAAGAGCGATTACATCAATCGCTGGGATATAAAACCCCTGAGATGCTTTACACGCAGATCGCTGCCTGATCCCCTGCCGGGGGCTTGTACCAATTGCTTAGATGAGTAAACTCATCCAATCAATTGGCACCTCTCAAAGCGAAGAAATACCAACTGCTGGTCCTAACAATTGGGTACACCATA
>NZ_FOMK01000013.1 GCF_900112615.1 Chitinophaga sp. CF118
ATTGATACCAACAGGTACTAAAAAATATATGACCCGCCAGGGCGGGCCATATATTTTTTAGTTTTTATAGAAACTGACCTTTTTAGTCAGCCTCTCATGATACCCTGAGCCATATCATATTATTTACAGGAGTACTGGATGTCCAGTGTACCTATGAGATATGTTAAAAAAGTTGGATGGAGATAATCTTTTCCTTTAGATGCAATATGTGTTGGAAGTCCGTATTTATTGAATGCAGTAGCATTTAAACTATTATTCAGGCTGTAATCTCTATCCATGAACTGCCATAAGGGATTAGTCAGATGGAAGTTTACCTTATTATCATAGTTACCATAAACATCTACATATTGAGGATCATCGCCATGTTTGGTGACTACAGAATCCAGGTTCCCCATATTATTATAATAAAAATACTGATTCCGGACTCCAAATTCCTGTACCTCATTGAGTGATATGACCCTGTTGTGGGAATCATATTGAAAGGTGGTAACGAGAATAAGTATTGGAACATCAGGTATTTTAATGGGATTATCACCAATAATACCGGAGTAAAACGAGCTGTCCTGAATCACCCGGTTTCTTCCATCATATTTAAACCGGTGCCAGAATTCAAACAGATCGCCATAATTTCCGTTATGATAAGCGCCGATAGCATCAGTGACTCTGTTTTGTTGATCATGCCTGAACAGGTAATTAGTGGCCCCGGTTGCTGTGGGAATATGATTAATGCGTAGGGGTGTTCCTTTTGCATCATATTCAAAATCGGCTGTATAATTGCCATACAGAGGATCCTGATTCGTTAATTTAACGATCTGGCATAATTGCGGTTGACAGTCCGGATCGGGTTTGTCACAACCAGAAAATAACAAGTTAGCAGTAATAAAAACTGCTGAAAGAAACAGTATAGAATTCTTTTTCATGTGAGGTGGGTTGAGAAGGGTTAAGAGAGTGTGAAATGATTAATATACGCGCTACAGGGTACACAAATTAATTACGGGAATGGAATATGGAAGCAGGGGGTATACGGTTATTAGGGCTAACTGAAGATAAGAATAATTCTTAGAAACACAAAGCCCCGGATGAAGATCCGGGGCTAATCATACACCAAAACAATCTTACGGTTTTATCGCAAGAAAAGCAGCTCTCTGTACTTGGGCAGTGCCCACATTTTGTCATCCACAAGGAACTCCAGTTTATCGGAGTGGTATCGGATCACATCAAAGTACGGCTTAATTTTTTCACAGTAATCTATAGCTTTCTGACGGCTGTCGCTAACTTTGTTAGCTACTTTACGCGCCTCTATCATAGCCTGTACGTTCTCACTGATGACGTTTACATGTTCAGCGATTTTTTCAGCAATCTGTTTCTGTGCTTTCACAGCAGAATCTCCCAGACCTATTTCTTTTAAACCACGGATATTTTCTACCAGTGTGTTCATGTAGCTGATTGCTGAAGGGAGGATAGTGTTAGTTGCCAGGTCGCCGATTACGCGGGCTTCGATCTGTACTTTCTTCACATAATCCTCAAGAAGAATCTCATGACGTGCATGTAATTCTTTCTCGTTGTATACTCCAACTTCTGAGAAAAGTTTAGAAGATTTGGAAGTAACGAATGCATCCAGAGCCTGAGGAGTAGTTTTTACGTTAGGTAAACCTCTTCTTTCAGCTTCTTTTTCCCACTCTTCACTATATCCGTCGCCTTCAAATAAAACTTTTTCCGAATCTACAATATATTTCCGAAGAGTTTGCATAATAGCAATCTCTTTTTTCTCGCCTTTTTCGATCAGTGCATCCACTTCTACTTTGAAGTTAGTCAGTGTTTTAGCAACGATAGTATTCAATACTGTCATGGCTGATGCGCAGTTTGCAGAAGAACCTACAGCGCGGAATTCAAACTTGTTACCAGTGAAGGCAAAAGGTGAAGTACGGTTACGGTCGGTGTTGTCAAGCAACAGTTCTGGAATATGACGGTGCAGATCCAGTTTCAGGATAGCTTCGTCCTGCTCATCGAACTTGTTGTTCACGCGGGTTTTAACTTCCTGCAGTACATCGTACAGGTATTTACCGGAGAACACAGAGATGATAGCCGGAGGTGCTTCGTTAGCACCCAGACGGAAGTCATTGCTTGGTGAAGCAATAGAAGCTCTCATCAGATCAGCATAATCATGAACCGCTTTGATCGTGTTTACGAAGAAAGTCAGGAACATCAGGTTGGTCTTCGGTGTTTTACCGGGAGCCAGCAAGTTTACACCAGTGTCGGTAGCCATGCTCCAGTTGTTATGTTTACCGGAACCATTGATACCTGCAAATGGTTTCTCATGCAATAATACTTTCAGCTTATGACGTTTGGCCACTTTAGCCATTACATCCATCAGCAGGGAGTTGTGATCTACTGCAATGTTCACTTCTTCAAAGATAGGAGCACACTCAAACTGAGAAGGTGCAACTTCATTGTGACGGGTTCTTAAAGGAATACCCAGTTTGTAAGATTCTTCTTCGAAATCGCGCATGAAAGCATATGCACGCTCAGGAATGGAACCAAAGTAATGATCTTCCAGCTGCTGGCCTTTTGAAGGAGCATGGCCAACTACTGTACGGCCACACATTACCAGGTCAGGACGGGCATTAGCCAGGGCCTCATCAACGATGAAGTATTCCTGTTCCCAACCCAATGTGGCAGTGATCTTGGTTACATTTTTATCGAAGTAGTTACATACGTCTACAGCGGCTTTATCCAGTGCAGAAAGAGCTTTCAGCAATGGAGCCTTGTAATCCAGCGATTCGCCGGTGTAAGCAACAAATATAGTAGGAATGCAAAGTGTTTTGCCTGCTCCCTGTTCCAGGATGAATGGAGGAGAAGATGGATCCCATGCAGTGTAACCACGGGCTTCAAAAGTAGCACGTAAACCACCGTTAGGAAAACTTGAAGCATCTGGTTCCTGTTGAACAAGTGCATCACCATCAAAAGTTTCCAGCGCAGAGCCATCACCTTTCAGGGTAAAGAAAGAATCATGCTTTTCAGCTGTAGTGCCGGTTAAAGGTTGAAACCAGTGTGTGTAGTGAGTCACACCCTTTTTCATTGCCCATTGTTTCATACCGGAAGCTATCTGCTCAGCCATTTTGCGCTCGATCTTGGTGCCGGCTTTAATAGAGTTATTTAAACTCTTATAAGCTTCGTCACTCAGGTTTTCGCGCATTGCTTTTCCTGTAAAAACATTAATACCGAAGACCTCGGTGATTTTGGTACCGGCGACTGGTTCGGGTTTGATTTTCAGATCAACGCCGGAGAGGTTTTCCAGCGCGGTGAAGCGTAACGATTGCATGCTGTAAATAATTTTACACAAAAGAACGCTCTTGTGCTTACATAAGCAAGAAATAAGTTGATTTTAACTAAAAAATTACATTTTGAGGGTAAAAAGGGTTAATTTTTTAATTTTTAAATAAAAAAATAAGGGTGACAAACTTCTAAACTAATACATTAAAAAAATAATAATTTGTATATGCTGCTAAAGTTGTGCGCTACAGGTAGTAAATTGAAGATGTATAGCAGTTAAATGCTCAAAATACAGCATTTACTGTGATCATTTGCCTCATATGTAATATATAATAGCAATCCCTTCTGATGAAGTCCCAATATCCTTTGTCAATTGCAGGAAAAACTTGTAGTTTCGCATCTTCTTTTTATCTATCGTACTCATACTTTTAGTTACATGCAAACTACAGAAACTACAGATAAGTTTTCCCAAACTACTGTTGAAACTGCCGAACAGCTTGGTCTTACTGCTGACGAATTTGAACGTATTGTTAGTATACTTGGCCGCACTCCTAATTTTACCGAATTAAGTATGTACTCTGTAATGTGGAGTGAGCATTGCAGTTACAAGAATTCAATTGTATGGCTGAAATCCTTGCCCCGTGAAGGAGAACGCCTCCTTGTGAAAGCAGGAGAGGAGAATGCCGGTCTGGTAGATATTGGCGATGGCTATGCCTGCGTATTTAAAATTGAATCTCATAATCACCCATCTGCAATTGAACCCTTCCAGGGTGCTGCTACAGGTGTGGGCGGGATCCACCGTGATATCTTTACCATGGGCGCTCGTCCTATCGCAGCATTGAATTCCCTGCGCTTTGGTAATCTCAACGATAAAAAAACACAACACCTGTTAAAAGGTATTGTACATGGTATAGGCCACTACGGCAACTGCTTTGGTGTTCCTACTGTGGGTGGTGAAGCATACTTTGAAGACTGCTACGGTACCAATCCTCTGGTAAATGCCATGAGCGTAGGCATCGTGAAAGTGGGACAAACAGTATCCGCTACCTCTTATGGTGCAGGTAACCCTGTATTCATTGTAGGCTCTGCTACCGGTAAAGATGGTATCGGCGGTGCTTCTTTTGCCAGCGCAAATATCACTGAAGACAGCGTGGAAGATTTGCCATCCGTACAGGTAGGCGATCCTTTCCAGGAAAAGAAACTGCTGGAAGCCTGCCTGGAAATTATCCCAACAGGTGCACTGGTAGGTATGCAGGACATGGGTGCTGCGGGCATTACCTGCTCTACTGCCGAAATGAGCGCCAAAGGAGAACATGGTATGATCATTCACCTGGACAAGGTTCCTACCCGTCAGGAGAATATGAAAGCATGGGAAATGCTGCTGAGCGAAAGCCAGGAAAGAATGCTGATCGTATTGCACAAAGGCCAGGAAGCTGAAGTGCTGAAAATATTTGAAAAATGGGATCTGCACTGCGTACAGATCGGTGAAGTAACGACAGACAAAAATCTGAAGTTCTATATGAACGGTCACCTGGAAGCAGATGTGCCGGCAGAAAGTATGGTACTCGGTGGCGGTGCTCCTCAATACCACCGTGCATATACAGAACCCGCTTACTTTGAAAAGGTTAAGGCATTTGATATCCAGAATATTCAGGATACCCTCCATGCACGCTTCGCGGCGGAAAGACTGGCCAAACTGCCTAACATTGCTTCTAAGCGCTGGATCTATACCCAGTACGACAGCATGGTAGGTACTGCCAATGCCAGCACCAATGCTCCAAGCGATGCTGCTATTGTGACTGTAAAGGGTACTAAAAAGACACTCGCAGTGACTACAGACTGTAACAGCCGCTATGTATTTGCAGACCCGCATACCGGCGGTCAGATCGCTGTAGCTGAAGCTGCCCGTAACATTGTGTGCAGTGGTGGTGAACCGGTAGCAATTACCAACTGTCTGAACTTTGGTAATCCTTACGATCCGGAAGTATACTATCAGTTCGTATACGCCCTGAAGGGAATGGGTGAAGCCTGCCGTAAATTTAATACGCCTGTTACCGGTGGTAACGTGAGTTTCTATAACCAGTCTCCTGATGGCCCTGTATATCCAACACCGACGATTGGTATGCTGGGTATACTGGATAGCATTGAACAGCGTATAACTCTGAACTTTAAAGAAACAGGACACCTTGTATACCTGGTAGGCAGAAGCCGCAATGATATCAGCAGCTCCGAATACCTTCACAAGCTGTTAGGAATTGAATACAGCCCTGCGCCTCACTTCCACCTGGAAGAGGAGCAACAGCTGCAACAAGCTATCGCAAAACTGAATAAAGCAGGATTATTGCAATCTGCTCATGATGTAAGTGAAGGCGGACTGTTCATTACCCTGCTGGAAAGCGCTATGGCCGGCGGACTTGGTTTTGATATCCAGACAAACAGCAATTTCCGTAAGGATGCTTACCTGTTTGGTGAAAGCCAGAGCCGCGTGGTAGTAACAATCAGACCTGACGATAAAGAGAAGTTCGAATCGCTGTTACATAGCCTGGTAGATGCTTCTGACTATTCCGTTCGTTTCGAGAAGATAGGATTAGTACATGGTGAGCAGGTAGTAATTGATGGTGAAAGCTGGGGTATTGTTGCTGATTGGAAATACAACTATGATACCTCCCTGGAGTCTCATTTAGTATAAAAATACTCACAAAAAAAATTAACAAGTGCAGTGTATATCCCACATGGGTGTTATGCTGCACTTTTTGTCTTTTTATTGTTGTACATCATACACTTATAAATTTTAAGACCCCTGCAATCTTCCACGGTATTGGGTTTTCCACGATCATTCTAATTATTGTATAACATATTCGTTTTAACAACTCATTAACAAAATCCCATCTTCGTGTGAGCTTATATAGCAGTGAGAAGCCTACTTTTGATAAAGAGAGATGCAAACACATACGGTCTGATATCATAAAGACCACCCTATAAAAATATTTATCCTTGGAGTCAAAAGATTCCTATCCTATGAAAGAGGCTCATTAAAAGCCACCTATAATTTTGGAGTCATTAAGATTCCCTATCCTATGAAGAGGCGGTAAAAGACCACCTACTTATTTATCCGGAGTCACAAGATTCCCTATCCTATGAAGAGGCGGTAAAAGGCCACCTGTCTATTTATCCTGAATCACATAGATTCACTATCCTATGAAAGAGGTTGGTAAAAGACCACCTGTCTTATTTATCCTGGAATCATTAAGATTCCCTATCCTATGAAAGAGGCGGTAAAAGACCACCTACTTATTTATCCTGGAATCACAAGATTCCTATCCCTATGAAAGAGATCTTTAAGTAGATCACCTTATTTGTGGAATCCCGAGATTCCATTACTCTATGAAGACCAATTTACGTTCTACCATGTCCTAATGAAAGCTATGTGATTTATTACACCTAGTGAGAAGAAAAATTTAAATTTGAAGCCCCGGATTTACCGGGGCTTCACTGTTTTCACTACCTCCCATTTCAATAAATTAATAACCAGAGAGCTCTTGGATCAACTCCAATAGGGGATTGATTGTACCAGTATTCTTATATGCTTATAAGCTGGAAGGCCTTTCCCTATATGGTTCTTATATGCTTAGCTTATAGGAACCATATAACCAGCTTGGAAGCAGGATATAAGCAGCTTATAAGCAATATTATATAATGCAGTACCAGTAATGGTTTCAGGCAGTATTTTGACTGTCTTATCTTAAGCTTACTTTCCTGGTTAAAATAATCCTGTTTAAAGTTTGCAGAAGGTTGAGTCAAAGCCACAGAGGGGCTTCCTGTTTGCAGAAATATTAACGGAGTTCAAATAAATAGGGCTGACCTTTGGCCAGCCCATTTAAACAACAAAGGCTCCTTCTGGAGCCTTTGTTGTTTAATATAGTTAGATGATCTGATGGATTATACCATTGGAATCTCAGCCACCTTGTATTCTTTCTTATCCAGTTTGGCTTTGGTCTGGGTAAAAGCTTCCAGCGTCAGTTCTATATCCTCATCGCCATGAGCAGCGGTAGGGATAAGACGGTAGATGATCTGACCTTTAGGTATAACAGGATATACCACGATAGAACAGAAAATGTTATAGTTCTCACGCAGATCCAGGCACATTGCAGTAGCCTCTGGAATATCTCCCTGCAGGTAAATAGGCGTAACAGGAGAGTTAGTTCTGCCTATGTCGAAGCCACGGTCACGGAGGCCCTTCTGGAGCTTATTTACGTTTTCCCACAGCTTTGCTTTCATTTCCGGATGTTTACGCATCAGTTCCACACGCTTTAAGTGACCTATCACTAATGGCAAAGGAATAGATTTCGCAAAGATCTGGGAACGTGAGTTATATCGCAGATAGTTGATGATGGCTTTATCGCCGCTGATGAAAGCGCCGATAGAAGCTCCGGATTTTGCAAAAGTGTTGAACAGCAGGTCAATTTTATCTTGTACACCTTGTTCTTCACCTGTACCGGCACCGGTTTTACCCATAGTACCAAATCCATGTGCATCGTCTACCATGAAACGGAATTCATATTTATCTTTCAGTGCAGCAATTTCTTTCAGTTTACCCTGATCGCCGGCCATACCAAATACACCTTCAGTGATTACCAAAATTCCCCCACCGGAAGTTTTGGCCAGTTCTTCAGCGCGTTTCAGTTGTTTTTCGCAATCTTCTATATCATTGTGTTTGAACACATAACGGTGGCCCTGGTGAAGGCGCAACCCGTCAATGATACTGGCGTGGCACTCTGCATCATATACGATAATGTCTCTGCGGTTACAGATAGCATCGATAGAGCTCATAATACCCTGATAACCATAATTAAGCAGTGTAGTGTCTTCCTTGCCCATAAAGTCGGATAATTCTTTCTCCAGCTTCTCATGGTAATTGGTATTACCACTCATCATGCGGGCTCCCATTGGAGTAGCAAGTCCGTAGTCTGCTGCTGCTTTGGCATCCGTAGCGCGTACCTCAGGATGGTTAGCCAGTCCCAGGTAGTTGTTCAGGCTCCAAACAATTTTTTCATTACCCCTGAAATTCATACGGGGACCTATTTCACCTTCCAGCTTGGGAAAAGCAAAATAACCATGAGCTCTATTTGAGTGTTCGCCAATCGGGCCCATGTGTTTAAGCAGTTTCTCGAATATATCCATATGTTAATTAATGATTAATAATGATTGTTTAAACCGGACACAAAGGTATTAAAATATTACTTTTTGTAAACTTGAGTTACTTTTATAAAGTGAACAATAATCAAGAAACAAGAATCATGAACTGGAAATTTCTCCCTGGTATCCTTTTGATAACATGCTTATTTACTTCGCTAAGCGTATTTGCACAAAAGGCAACTTCACCTAAACCAGGTTACACAACTTCTCTAAGTAACACTGTTATTTCAAAAAACGTTAATCGTCCCAGACTGGTGGTCGGTATAGTGGTGGATCAAATGCGTTGGGACTACTTATACCGCTACTCTGACCGTTATACTGATGGTGGCTTTAAACGGCTGCTGAGAGAAGGATTCTCCTGCGAAAATACATTAATTAATTATACTCCTACGATAACAGCTTGCGGACATACCTGTATCTATACCGGTTCTGTACCTGCCGTACACGGAATTATTGGTAATAGCTGGTACAGTCGCGAGTTGGGGAGAGACCTCTACTGTGCTGAAGATACTTCCGTAAGTACAGTTGGGAGTACTTCCAATGCTGGAAAAATGAGCCCGCGTAACATGTTGGTAACTACTATCGGGGATGAATTGCGATTGTCAAACAACTTCCAGAGTAAGGTAATAGGCGTAGCTATTAAAGACAGGGGCTCCATCCTTCCTGCTGGCCATAGTGCTACTGCTGCCTACTGGTATGATGGTAGTACGGGCAACTGGATCAGCAGTACCTATTATATGAAAGAACTGCCATCCTGGGCAAAGGACTTTAATAGTGAAAAATGGCCTGCACGCTATCTTAGCCAGCCATGGACTACTTTATATCCAATTAATACCTACACACTGAGTACGGGGGATAATAAAGCTTATGAAGGCCGTTATATGGGAGCCACGGCAACTGTATTTCCGCACGATCTGAATGTGGCCCCTGCCAGAGATATCTCTTCCACTCCTTTTGGCAATACTATGACGCTGGAATTTGCTAAGAAAGCAATGGATGCCTACCAGTTAGGTAAAGGGTCTGTAACGGATATGCTGGCAATCAGCCTGTCGTCTACCGATTATGTAGGGCATCAGTTTGGTCCTAATTCAATCGAAATTGAAGACGTTTATCTGCGTCTGGATAAAGACCTGGATAACTTCTTTAAATATCTGGACGCGACTGTAGGGAAAGGGCAGTATACTTTTTTCATTACAGCAGATCATGGGGTAGCACATGTACCCGGCTTTATGGAGGAAAATAAATTACCAGGCAAAGCATGGCGCGATACTAAGCTGGTTACTACCCTGAATCAGATCGTGAAAGATCGTTTTGGTGTGGAAAAAGCAATCATTGCTTCGGATAATTTCCAGTTAAGCCTTGACCACGATGCTATCGCTAATACGGGGAAACCTGAAAAAGAAATCCGGGACCTGATCATTGCCAATCTGCTGAAACAACCGGCTATTGCCAATGCATTTTCTCTTACAGAACTAATGACCACCACTTTACCGGAACCTATGCGTTCCATGATAGCTAACGGTTTTAATATGAAACGCAGCGGAGATATCCAATATGTATTATTGCCGGGTTATATCGAAGGTGGGTTAACTGGTACTACACATGGCGTATGGAATCCTTATGATGCGCATATTCCGCTGGTATGGATGGGTTGGGGCATTCACCCTGGTCATAGTAACCGGACTGTTGGGATGACTGACATTACTCCTACACTTGCTGCTTTACTACATATACAAATGCCCAGTGGGAACGTTGGGAAAGTGATCGAAGAGATCACACAATAAATTGGATTGACAATTTCAGATTGCAGAATTTCACAGGTTCTTGCTATATTCATTCTGCAATCTGAAATTGCCAATACGAAATAAATGACGTTTGAACATATCCTATATAATGTAACAACACGCATCGCCACTATAACTTTGCATCGTCCGGAAAAGCGTAATGCGCTTAACGGTGCCATGGTAGCAGAGTTACAGTCTGCTTTTCAACTGGCAGAAAAAGATGTAAACGTAAAGGTGATTATATTGAAAGGCTCCGGCGAAGCATTTTGTGCTGGAGCAGATCTTGAATATCTACAACAGCTTCAGAAAAATACAAGAGCAGAAAATCTCGCCGATTCCCGCGCACTGATGCAACTCATGCAACAGATCTATTATCATGACAAGGTGGTTATTGCCCAGGTGGAAGGACATGCCATAGCCGGCGGATGCGGACTGGTTACCCTTTGCGACCTGAGTTATGCCATACCGGAAGCATTGTTGGGCTACACAGAAGTGAAAATTGGGTTTATACCTGCATTGGTAGCTGTTTTCCTGGTAAGGAAGATAGGAGAAGGACGTGCCAGGGATCTATTATTGACGGGAAGACTGGTACCTGCTCAGAAAGCGGAAGACTATGGCCTTTTAAACCAGGTAATTCCAGCTAGTGATATAGCTTCTCATGTAGCAAAAGTTGCAGAAGATCTTTGCAGCGGCACTTCTGCCAATTCCCTAAAAGTGACTAAAAAATTAATCTCCGGAGTACTGGATCAATCCCTTGATGAAGCCCTGGAACAGGCAGCCCAAATGAATGCTGCTACCCGCGAACATGCTGATTGTCAACGGGGTATTCAGGCGTTTCTGACAAAGGAAAAAATGAAATGGTAAACCGGTATGATTTTTTCAATATACCTATGAAACATACAACATTTGTTATGCAGAAATATCTATTAATGCTGCTGTTATCCAGCCTTGTCACCGGCGGGCTAACTGCACAGCGCCTGGTATCAGACGCAAAGATTGTTTATCGTATAGAAAGACCTGCCCAACAGCCTGGAGATCTTACTTTTGAAGGAAGCACATTTACTCAATATCTAAAAGGACATCAAAGCCGTGTTGACATCGACTTTAAACTTGTTCATTACAGTTACCTCATCGATAGCCGGAATGAAACAGTGGTAACGCTGATTGATAATAATGGCGATAAATACCTGATCCGCGCAGGAAAAGATGAGTATGAAAAAGACCTGAAACAATATTCTGGTGTACAATTTATTGATAGTAAAGAAACTAAGGAAATAGCCGGGTATACCTGCAAAAGGGCTGTTGGTAAATTAGCTGACGGTCAAACTATAGAGGTGTATTACAGTCCTGATCTGGTACCTGAAAACAAACAGTTTAACCGCCGGTTCGTTAATCTGAAAGGGATTCCTTTACAGTTTGAGGTGCTTAACAAGAATGGTACTAAAATGACGATGATTGCTACAAAGGTGGATCTGTTCCCGGTACCCGGTTCTTATTTCGATACACCCAAATCTGGTTACAAAGAAATCAGCAGGGAAGAGTTGATGAAAATGGGAAATTAATGTATAAAAACAAAAAGGCTTCGGAAACCCGAAGCCTTTTTTATAGCAAAAATGCAAAATCAGAGTTGATTAATTAATTCCGTTTCAAAGGCAGTACAATCTGCAGATGATGGAAATTCATGTTCGAAGGTTGCTGTACCTGTGTTGCATAAGGCAGCACATAAGTAACGTTTCCCTTCTTAAAACTCATTACTGACTTTATGTTAAACGCCACAGCGTTATTATTATCAGATGATAGCTTAAAAGTTGAGTTCATAGAACCACTGTAACGAAAACCTGCATCGAGGCTTAAGTTGGCTTTAGGCATCAGCGATAATCCGCTTTCTGTTTTCTTAATCTTGTCTTTATTCTTGTCAGTTATTATGTTGTCACTGGCATGTGCATTCATGGCAACTACTGCCAGTGTGCCTGCCAAAAAGAAAGACAATGAGAGAGCCTGAAATATGTTAGTTATCTTCTTCATTGTGTCACAAATGTACAAACTTTTCAATATATTTTATAACAAATCCTTAACTAAGTTACGATAATTTCCTAAACAAATGTTAAAGTTTTCATAATACTTGCTTTCTCCAGCCATAGTGCCCGATTCAAAAATTTCTTATATTTACATTAATGAATCAAGACTTTCCATTTTTGAACGAAGATTTTGAGGAGCTTAGAGACTTGTTGCAGCAGTTTGAAAACCTGAAATCTGGCCAGTCTCATTCCTTTCTCGATGAGGATTCCTTTGAACTGATCATAGACTATTATGATGAGCACGATGAACTCCCCAATGCTATGCACGCTGCTGAACTAGCAATCGAGCAGTTCCCTTATTCTTCTTCTCTCTTGTTAAAGAAAGCCAATCTGCTTATTGAATCAAAAAAATACCAGGATGCTATGGAGCTGCTTGAAAAAGCTGCCATTCTGGATAGCACAGATATTAACCTGTATATCCTGCAAGCGGATGTATTCCTGGCCATGAACCAGCACACTAAGGCAGCAGCCTTGCTGGAAGAGCAGATTGCCATATTTGACGGAGAAGATAAGACAGAACTGTTACTGGAACTGGCTGATGTGTACGACGACTGTGAAGAATTCGACAAAGTATTCGATTGCCTCAAACTTACATTGGAGCACGATCCAAATAATGAAGAAGCACTGCATAAAATCTGCTTCTGGACAGAATTTACCGGAAGAAACGAAGAAAGCATCCGCCTTCATACCACTATTATAGACGAACATCCTTATAATCAGCTGGCCTGGTTTAACCTGGCGACTGCCTACCAGGGATTAAAACTCTACGAAAAAGCAATTGATGCCTACCAGTATGCTATTGTGATCGATGAGAAATTCGATTATGCCTATCGCAACATGGGGGATGCCTACATCCGCTTACGTAAATATGCAGAGGCTATCGAAGTGCTGAAAAAGCACCTGGAAATAGCCAAACCAGAAGATGTAATCTATGAGGCAATCGGCCACTGTTACGAACGGCAGCGTAAATACACACAGGCAAGATATTACTATCGTAAAGCGTCACATCTGAGCCCTGGCGACGATAAGCTGTATTACAAAATAGGGGTGGCTTACATGACAGAATCCAACTGGGAAAATGCCATTAAGTCTATTATGAGCGCTATCAAAATCAATAAAAACAGCGCGGAATACCTGATAGCACTGGGACAATGCTACATGGAGCTGGACAGAAATAAAGAGGGACTCATTCATCTCCTGGCGGCAGTACGGTTACGCCCTTCCAGTATCACCACCTGGCAGGAATTTATCCGTGGCCTTTATATCTCAGGCTTTTACCAGGAAGCACTCTCCCAACTGGATGCGGCAGACCAGAAGCTGGGATACAAGCCCGTATTGTTATACTACCGGGCCGCCATCTCAATTGCTTTGGGTAAGTCTAAAGAAGGGATGATCCTGCTGGAAAATGCTTTACAACGCTCAGTAAAACATGTGAAAAAATTCATAGAACTGGATCCTTCATTATTGCAACACAATGCTATTGTGGAGATGATATCCCGTTATAAACGTACAAAACGCACTAAAAATCAATAATATAGCGTCACGCTTATACCAAATGCGAAACGCTGAACGTTCAAAGCAATGCGTTCGGTGTTTCGCATTTTGCGTTTGCAAAAAATTCTTATTTGAGGCTGTTTAATTGGAATGTAGTAATTTTGCGCCGGTTTTATATACACATATTATATTTGGCTTAAATAATACTATTCCGTACACTATTCTTATGAAGGTCCGTCCTAAGTGCCTTTATAGTTTAGATGTTAGGGTTACTGACCAGGACGATAAAAATGTTTTAAATGAATTTTAATCTGACACAAATTCCCGATCGGACACAGAAGCCTCGTAACCATGGATTGACTATGGTGATGGACAAAGGACTTAGTTTGGAAGAAGCAAAGAATTTTTTATCGGTCGCGTCGCCACACGTAGATATTTTGAAACTGGGCTTTGGGACCTCTTTCGTTACGCCTAATCTGCGGGAAAAGATCGAAATATATCAGGCGGCTAATATCCCTGTATATTTTGGGGGAACATTATTCGAAGCTTTCCTGATCCGGAATCAGTTTGAAGAGTATGTGAATATAATCAAGGATTATGGGATCACTATGATGGAAGTATCAGATGGTTCTATCACTATCCCTCATGCTGAGAAATGCGGCTACATTGAGAAATTAGCCAAACATGGAATGGTACTGAGCGAAGTAGGTTCTAAAGATGCAGAACACATTATCCCTCCTTACAAATGGATAGAGCTGATGAGTGCTGAATTAAGTGCAGGTGCTACCTACGTGATAGCAGAAGCGCGTGAAAGCGGTAACGTTGGCATCTACCGTGGTACCGGTGAAGTACGTGAAGGATTGGTACAGGAAATCCTGACCCAGATCCCTGCAGAAAAGATCATCTGGGAGGCTCCACAGAAAGCACAACAGTTATATTTCCTGGAATTGATAGGTTGTAATGCTAACCTGGGTAATCTGGCTCCTCATGAAGTAATTTCCCTGGAAGCAATGCGTGTTGGCCTAAGAGGCGACACTTTCCATTTATTCCTGAATAAAGAATAATTAACCAGAGCAGACTAAAAGTACCTGAAGTGCTGAATTACAAGTACTTTTAGTCTGCTGTTCTTGTATATTATAAGCAGCAACCTTTTTTCGATCAGTTGCCTAATTATTTCAGTTATGAAAGTTTACGGTCTTATTGGCTACCCGCTGAGCCATTCGTTTTCCAAAGATTTTTTTGCAGAAAAGTTTGCCAGGGAAAATATTAAAGATTGTATATACGAGAGCTTTCCGCTGCCTGCCATAAAAGAGTTGAAACCTCTGCTTGCCAGTCAGCCTGAATTATTAGGTCTGAATGTAACCATCCCCTATAAGGAAGCTGTTATTCCTTATCTCGATGAACTAAGTCCTGCTGCTGCACAAATCAAAGCTGTAAACTGTATTCGCATTATTGATGGTGTGAAAACCGGCTTTAATACGGATGCCATAGGTTTCAGAAGGTCGTTGGAGCCACTACTCCAATCTCATCATACCAATGCATTGATCCTGGGCACTGGTGGTGCTGCCAAAGCTGTACAATATGTACTGGAAGCTCTGAATATCCCTTATAAGCTGGTGAGCCGCAAGGCCGCTCATGATGGTGCCGTTACCTACGACCAGCTGGATGCGGAGGTAATGGAAGAACACACAATTATCATCAATACAACTCCGCTGGGAATGTATCCCAATGCAGAAGCTGCTCCTGAATTACCTTATAACTTCCTTTCCTCTCAACACCTGTTATACGATCTGATCTATAATCCGGCCATGACAGCTTTCCTGAAACATGGTGCCGATAAAGGTGCTACCATCAAGAATGGGCATGAAATGCTCATCCTGCAGGCCGAAGCCAGCTGGGAAATATGGAATGATCTGTAAATCAGTGAATCATATAGTATACGCAGGTAGTCACAAAATTCCTGAAGAAAGGTATTTTGGCTATAGGTCCCCATTGCTTGCGTGCACTCACACCAAACTTATACTTGTAGATTGGGTTAATAAGATAGAATTGCTTTTTCGTGATGCCATAACCTTGTTGCTTCACGATTTTCTCAAAGCGTTCTATTGAAATGCCCGTGTCCTTGATCTCCATTAATTCATCAATCACAGACTGATCTTCCTTAAATGCACGTAAAATTCCTTTGTATAGTGGGTTAGGGAGTAAGTGAATGTAAGGCATCATATTCAGCACTTTGCTGCGGCATGTTTGCTGATGTCCGCCGTGTGGCATATACCAGGGGGGAAACCCAAAATATACCTGACCCCTTGGGGTGAGTAGATTTTTAAGATAACCAATGATCTTGGCCTGATCGGGAATATGTTCAATAGCATCTTTCAGGATGATGAGATCGAAAGAGTTTTTGAACTCTCCCAGGAAATCAACATCATAAATATTTTTATTGATGAGCTGCATGAGGCCCGCATCAACATATTGTTTCAGGAATTCGTGTCCCAGCGCAATCTTATCGTCAGAAAGGTCTACGCCAACACAATGACATCCTCTCTCCAGGAACGGAATTAATACACCGCCTTCCCCACAACCAATTTCCATGATCCGGATATCTGATGTAATGGGCAGGGCAGATTCAATAAAGGGCATCACGTAGTTAATGGAATTATCTACCTGCTGCTGGTATCTGATATTTGCGTTACTGTGTTGTACTAAGGACATAGTCTGAAAATTCCGTGAAAATAGTAAAAAAATAGGGAATGAATCATGCAGAATGCCTAACGCACTTATATTTGCGGCATGAATCAGACGGCAGAAAAAAATATTTATGAAGAAGGCCAGGTAGTGCTTATTAATAAACCACTGAAATGGACCTCTTTCGATGTAGTGCGCAAGATAAGAAATACAACAAAAGCAAAAACAGGACATGCTGGTACATTAGATCCGCTGGCTACCGGGCTGTTGATCTGTTGTACAGGTAAAATGACGAAGAAGATCAATGAATATCAGGCAAAGGAAAAAGAGTATACCGGTACATTTACGCTGGGATCTGTAACTCCTACTTATGATCTTGAATCTGAACCCACTGATTTTAAATCCCTGGATGGGATTGATGAACAGGCCATTCATGCTGCTACAAAGCAATTCTTAGGGGCTCAGCAGCAATTGCCACCGATACATTCTGCTATCAAGCAAAACGGAAAGCCTATTTATGAATTGGCACGTAAAGGTGTAGAAGTAAAGGTAGAGCCCCGCAGTATTTTCATCAATGAATTTGAAATTACTTCTATCGCATTGCCCGTAGTCCATTTCCGGGTGGTATGTAGTACTGGTACTTATATCCGTTCACTGGCAAATGACTTTGGCGCTGCGCTGGGCGTTGGCGGATATATGAGCAGTCTGTGCAGAACCCGTATTGGCGAGTTCCGACTCGAAGATGCAAAAGATATCCAGGTGTTTATTGATGAATTGAAAGATCAGAAAGGGTAACCGATCGCGATATTCCAGATGATATTATCTCTCCGCCAGCGTCCGTTTCCAAGCTGCCACTGGTCGAGATACCAGCCATTCTTGTTACCGGTAAAGTAAGGTGCTTTGATAGGAATTCCCCAGTCAAGCCTGATCAGGAAAAAGGAAAAATCCAGCCGTAAGCCGGCGCCGGTACCAATGGCAAGGTCATGATAGAGATTGGATAACTGGAAGTTAGCTCCTACACGCACCGTATCTTTCTTCAGCATCCAGATATTACCCATATCAATGAAGGTGGCACCTTTCAGGTTAATGCTACCGTTGAACAGGCGCAGCAGATCAAACCGGTATTCTATATTTCCTTCCAGTTTCATATCACCTGTCTGATCCGGGAAGCTCACAGCTGTTGCTGAGGTGTCCTTAAATGTGCCAGGGCCTAATGTGCGTAAACGCCATGCGCGGATACTGTTGGGGCCACCGGAAGTGAACTGCCTGATGTAAGGCAGTACATCCGATTTACCATAGGCAATACCGATTCCTCCGTATAAGCGGGTGGCCACAGTAGTATGAGTGGTCAGGTTCCAGTAATGTCTGTAATCTGCTTCCAGCTTCACAAAATTGGCTATCGGCATATTGGTTAATTTTTCCAGGTCTGTGCTGTTACCGGAAATAGCGCCCCATAAGCCATTGATACCATTCAGCCATCCGCCGGATTCTTCTACATTGGCGCGGAAATAGGAATTATGGTACTTATGATATACGTCGTTGTTGCTAAAGATATAAGTAACATTCTCCCCTCCAATAAAAGCTGGTTCAAAGCTCCTTTTCAGGTATGGGTTCTTATTAACCGTAGAATCGCGGAAAAGTTTGTTGAGATTTACACCCACGTAGTTCAGTGAGATGGGCTTAACGATCCAGCGTTTATTCTGAGATTCATTCCATTCGTAACCAAAGGAGGCGTTCAGGTTGGAAATATAGAACTTATCAACACGGGTGAGATAATCTATACCCGCTGTGAGCCTGGTTCTTACAGTGGAGCGATTAGTCTGTGAAATTTTGAAAGGAATGATAAACCGGGGGAAGATCAGGCTCACCTGACCTCCAATCTCCTGCGATTGCAGCATCCACATATTGTCCTGGTTCCGGATCAATTCTATACCTGCATTCAGATTCACGTTCAGCTGAGTGGCAGAACGACCCACATTCAAATGTTTATAGTTAAGGCTTATACCACTACCCAGCAGGTAATCAGAGCTGGTACTCACCTCAAAGTTGGCTCCCAGCTCCTGCCGGCGTTTGGGAGTGAGGTAAATATAAGCGTCCAATTTATTCGGCCGTAGTTTATCCTCCCTGTATTGCAGGGTCACAAACTGCCATGCTCCCAGATCGTACAAGCGGTTGATTGCATCATTTGTTTTCTGCTGGGAATATAGATCTGTGCTGCGTAGCAGGACTGATCTTGAAAGTACACTGGGCTTTAATATATTTTGGCGGTAGCGGATAATCAGATCTTTCTGATGTAATTCCTTAAATGTAGAATCAGCGGTATTACCATAAGCCGGGTAATCCGGATAAGTGTAGATACTATCAATGTGATAAAGCTGGTAGGGAGCCGCAGAGTCTTCCGGGTTACGGATCTTCACGGTAATATCCATTGTTGGCCGCTCCAGTCCCTTTTTCTCATTGTAAACGTTCACGATACCTTCAAAAGGGTTCATGAGGTTTCTGAAAAGCATTTTATGTAAGGTATCTATCACAAATTCTATAGCGTCGCGGTCAAATTTGTAATAACCGGCATTGCGCATTACCCGCATGAGTCTTTCCCTTTCACTGCCCAGCAGCTCCTGTTTATAAGCCATACCTGGTTTGATCAGGGAAAGGGATTGGTTCTTCTTCGCCAGATCCAGCAGAGTGGTATCGGGTACTTCGTATTCTATTTTATCGATCACGAAGTTACGGCCGGTATTTACTTTGTATTTAACGCTTACTTTCTGTCGCTTAATAGTTTCGTGGTAATCTACGGTAGCATAGAAATAGCCCTGGTTGTTCAGGTAGCTAACCATGCGCTTTACTGATTCCTTCGTTTTCAGGGAATCATAGATTACGGGTTCTTCCAGGTTACGTTTGGACAGCATCAGGTTCCAGAACCAGTTGGATTTCTTCTCATTGTATTTCTGGTTGTATAGCCATACTTTGAAACGGGTGCCTGCAAATTGCTTGTTGGACTGTTGCAGCATCAGCTGCTTGGATGTAAGGGAATTACGAAGATTTTGTTTGTCAACAGAAGATGCATCACCCTTTACATCAACACTGCTGCTCGTATACAGCGACTGGTTCTTTTGAAGGTATTTTGTATTGGAACAAGCTGTCAGCGCCACGGAAGTGATCAGTATGAATAAATAGTTCAATGGCCGCTGCATCACAGTCTATACAATATTAATAGTTAGTAGCTTTGTTTCAATCATTTCACGTAAGCGCCTGCTTTGCAGATTAATAGAAATCTCGTAGGTTTGGCGCTATGTTGTCAAAGGCGCAAATTAAGTATATTCAATCATTACAGCATAAAAAATACCGTCAAAAATCTGGCCAGTTCATTGCTGAAGGAGATAAGATCGTCCCTGAATTATTGTCAGAAGGAGTACCAGTACAGGAAATATATGCTACTGATGCCTGGATTAGCGTGCATGAACAATTGCTGGCAACTGCGCCCAACGTACGTATAACAGCGGTAGACGCCACTATTCTAAAGCAACTCTCTGCGTTAACTACTCCAAATCAGGCCATTGCACTACTCAATATCCCGGCTCCACCTACTGAAACTTTATATAAAGGAGTTGTAACGCTTGTACTGGAAACTATCCAGGACCCCGGTAATCTGGGCACTATTATTCGTATAGCCGACTGGTTCGGCATCCGGCAGGTAGTTTGCTCACCTGATTGTGTAGACGCTTATAATCCTAAAACGATCCAGGCCACTATGGGCAGCATTGCCCGTGTGCGTATCGTGGAAAGTGAGATACTTCCATTATTGGAGAAAGCAGGGGTGCCTTCTTTTGCTGCCACATTGCATGGTACCAACATTGTGGAGTTCTCCCGGATAACGGAAGGGATTATCCTGATAGGAAATGAGTCCAGGGGACTGAGTGAGAATGTGATCACTGCCAGCACCCATCGTATCACCATCCCCCGCCTTGGAGGTGCAGAGTCACTGAATGCAGGCATTGCAGCAGGGATCATCTGCGGCAGGTTACTTATTTAAACTGAATCGCTTTTACCGGAGTAATCCTCCGTATAACCATAGACGGTACAATCAATACCAGCAGGCAGATCACAAAAGTGCCTATATTAATAAGGGCTACTTCCCACCAGTGTAAAGAGATAGCTGCTACAGACATATAATAGGATTCTTCCGGAAGTTTGAAAAAACCGGTATGCTGTTGTAATACGGCAATACCGATACCCAGCACATCTCCCAGCAGCAGGCCTGCCAGCACAATATACCCGGCCTGGTAAATGAAGATCTTCTGTATGTTCGCATTACGCATTCCCAATGCTTTCACGATACCTATCATATTGGTGCGTTCCAGTATAAGGATCAGTATAGCGGTGGTCATATTAATAATGGCTACTATTGTCATGATTATCAGAATGATGATCTCATTTTGATTTTGCAGTTGCAGCCAGTCAAACACATTTGGATAGATCTCTTTGATCGTGCGGATGAACAGTTTATCGGGCATTATTTTATCAGCCGTCAGGCTGACTTCATTCATCTGTTTATAATTGGTTATAAATATTTCATACCCCCCAATATCTCCCGGTTGCCAGTTATTGAGTTTGCGTACCAGTTCCAGATCTCCTATAACATAGGTTTTATCATATTCATCAATGCCTGTTTTGTATATCCCGGCAATAGTCAGCTTCCTTGCCCGGGGAGCCTGCCCCGCCCCCTGGATAAAGTAGAGGATGAGTGGATCGTGCAGTTTTACCTGTAATTCTTTCGCAAGACTGGCAGAAATAACTATCTCAGGAGCATAACTGCTGTCGGTATATTGAATAGCCCTGCCTTCCTGAATAAACTGTTGCAGGTTTTTCCAGTTATAATGCCGGTCTACCCCCTTGAAAATCACCCCTTCAATATCTTTTGCGGCTTTTATGATGGCCGATTTTGTAGCATAAGCATTCACGCTACTGATCCCGTTGAGTTTATACAAACGTCCTACCATTGCATTATCTTCCTGGAACGGGATTTGTTCTGTTAACGGACCTGCATTTGGTTGATACTGTGTGATATGGATATGCCCCCAGAAGCTGAAAATCTTTTGCTGGATCACCTGCTGGAAGCCATTTACCAGGGCTGTTGCCAGTATCATCACCGCTACGCTGATGGCTGTAGCGAGTATTGCTATATTGATGATGAACCGGGAAAAAGAGGAAGACTTGTTAAACGCGATCCTCCTGGCAACTAAGAATGATAAACCCATAGAACAAAAGTATTAAATTCCGGTATATGAATACTTACAGCGTCAAAAGCATCGTTAGCCAGGTAGCGGAAATATTGTAACTTAACATCACTTTGATAATGTATTATGAGGATAAAACCTTTTTTCTGTCTGCCAGTACTATGTTTACTGGCATATATCCTGCCCGTAACAGCGCAGGATAATACTGTAGGACCTGACCACGTTTATTACAACAATATCAAATCAGTAAAGCTAAATCAGGCGGGAGATCAGCTCAGTTATCCCATGATCACATTGGGAGGAGGTGACAAACTGGAATTAAGCTTTGATGACCTGGATAATGATGTAAAAAACTATTATTACACATTCGTACTGTGTAATGCCGACTGGACGCCTGCCCAGATCAACCAGATGGAATACCTGCGGGGTTTCTCTGAGAACAGGATCCAGGATTACAGGTTTTCAAGTATCGCTCTGCAGAAATATACGCATTACAGCGTGCAGTTACCCAGTCAGAATGGTTACCCTATCAAATCGGGCAACTACCTGTTGAAGGTATACCTGGATAGTGATACCAGCCAGTTAGTCCTTACCCGCAGGATGCTCATAATAGGAAATAAGGCTGGTGTAAGTGGCTTTATTCAACAGCCGGTAACCCCTAAACTGTTTAAAACTCATCAAAAAATAAACTTTTCAGTGAATACAGCAGGATTGAATATCGTTAATCCTTTTGATCAGCTGAAGGTGGTGATCCTGCAAAATTACCGTTGGGACAATGCAATTAAATATCCCCGTCCTTTATTTATTAAGGGCAATACTATAGATTATAACTGGGAAGTGGATTGTGTGATGCCGGCAGGAAAGGAGTGGCGGTGGATAGACCTCCGCAGTTTCCGTTTACAAACGGAGAGAGTGAAACATACCGATTATCGTAAAGATGGAACGGATGTATATGCAATGCCGGATTATGAAAGGGGTAGTAAATTATATCAGTATATTAAAGATATTAACGGACTCTATTATCTCGCCACTATCGATGATTATAATCCATTCTATGAAGGCGATTATGCAACCGTGCATTTCAACTTTCCCGTACAGGAGCCTTATGCAGGGTATGATATGTATATCCTGGGAGAGCTGACTAACTACGAAATCACTGAGAATAATAAACTTTCTTTTAATCCCGCTACCAGGGCTTACGAAGGGTCTTTATATCTGAAACAGGGATTTTATAATTATGAATATGCGCTGGTAGATAAAACAGTAGAAGGAAGTTTACCGAGTACAGAATATACAGAAGGTAACTCGTGGGAAGCGGAGAATAATTATACCATCCTGGTATATTACCGGTCACTGGGCGGCCGCTCGGATGAGCTGGTAGCTACTGTAACGCTGAATTCTATGTTGAGCCGGAAATAAAAATGCCTTTATGCCAGTAAAAGATATGGCTCACCTTTGGCGAGCCATATCTTTTAACAGTTTTAAGAGATTGATAAGAATATCTTAATTCACTGTTTGTCTCAGTTTCACAATATTAGCTGCCCCACGTTTAATAATAATTCTCGTACCTCTGTCAAAAGTAAAGTAGCGATAGAACCAGTTGATAAATACCACCAGTTTATTACGGAAACCCAGTAGGCTCATTAAGTGTACAGCCATCCATACCAGCCATGCAAAATATCCGTACAATTTCATGCCTGCAAATTCAGCCACCGCTTTGTTACGTCCGATGGTAGCCATGCTGCCAAGGTCATTATATTTAAAGGGCTGCAAACTTGTTTGTTGTTTCAGCAGCTTTTTCAGATTATTTGCCAGGTTAGCTCCTTGCTGAATTGCCACCTGTGCCACCATGGGATAGCCTTTAGGGTGTTTATCGTCTGTCATCTGGGCAATATCACCAATGGCAAAAACATTGGTCAGGCCATTTAGCTGGTTAAATTCATTAACAAGGATGCGGCCGTTAGGCAGTATTATTTCCGGAGCTATACCATCAACAGGTACGCCTTTTACGCCAGCGGACCAGAATAAGGACTGACTTTCTATTTTTTCACCGGTGCTTAGTGTAAGTATTTTCCCATCATAATCTTTCACCACGGTTTTACGCATAACGATTACGCCTAGTTCCTGTAATCCTTTCAGTGCTTTTTCGGAAGAGAGTTCACTCATTCCTGCCAGCAGCCGCGGACTCCCTTCTATCAGATAGATGTTCATCAGGGATACCGGTAGTTCGGGATAGTCTTTTGGTATAATATATTTACGAAGTTCGGCAAAAGCGCCTGCCATTTCCACGCCGGTAGGGCCGCCACCCACCATTACAAAGTTCAGTTTGGGTTTTATTTCTTCTTCGGTTTTCAGCAACAGGCTTTCCTCAAACTGTTTGATTACATAGTTACGGATCTGTACTGCCTCTATCAGTGATTTCATACCAATAGCATGTTCTTCTATCAGTTTGTTTCCGAAAAAGTTGGTAGTACTACCAGTAGCCAGTATGAGGTAGTCGTAACGGAGTTCGCCGATCCCTGTTTCGAGAATGTTTTCAGCAGCACGTAAGCCTGTTACTTCGGCCATGCGGAAGATGAGGTTCTTTTGGCTTTTGAATATTCCTCGGAGAGGGAATGCAATGCTATCCGGCTCCAGCCCGGCTGTTGATACCTGATATAATAAGGGTTGAAAGAGGTGATAGTTGTTTCTGTCCAGCATAACTATCTGTACAGGTGCATTTTTGAGCTTTTTAGCTAGATTAATACCGCCAAAACCACCGCCCACTATGACTACGCGAGGCACACCGGTTTCCGGTACATTCGGTTGGATCATAAAAACATCTTTTATCAGTCAAAGAATAAATTCGAAGAAAGTTTCGACAATGCTGTTCAAAAGGTGGAGTTCATAAATGCATATCAAAATTACAAAACTTTCAGAAAAGAATGAAAGTTTAATTTAAAAGAGGGCAAAAAAAATCCCCGGTACATTACTGGACCGGGGAATATACCATCTAAAAGTATGTACTACATTTTCTTCGCGTCTTCCAGGAATTTGGCCAGGCCAATATCTGTGAGCGGATGTTTCAGCAGACCGAGGATAGAATCCAGCGGGCAGGTACATACATCAGCGCCGGCTTCAGCACATCTTACAATGTGGAGGGCGTTACGGATGGACGCAGCAAGGATTTCAGTTTTGAAGCCCTGCAGGCTGTATATCTGTGCTATTTGTGCAATCAGTTCAACACCATCCCAACTGGTATCGTCAATACGACCAATGAAGGGAGATACGTAAGTAGCACCTGCTTTAGCAGCCAGGATAGCTTGTCCGGCAGAGAAAACCAGGGTACAGTTCGTTTTGATACCGTTATCAGTGAACCATTTCAGAGCCTTGATACCATCTTTGATCATTGGTACCTTTACGATAATGTTTGGGTGGATAGCAGCCAGTTTTTTACCTTCTTCAACAATGCTGTTGAAATCAGTAGAAAGTACTTCCGCGCTGATAGGACCGTCAACGAGTTCGCAAATAGTTTCGTAATGCTTGATGATGTTAGCCTCACCTTTGATGCCTTCTTTAGCCATCAGGGAAGGATTGGTAGTTACACCGTCAAGTACGCCCAGGTCGTTTGCTTCTTTGATCTGTGCAAGGTTCGCAGTATCTATAAAGAATTTCATGATGAAATGATTTAGTAGTTTAATAGCATTCAGCCGATCATTCAATCAGCAGATTGAAGTGCAAAGTTAATTAAGATAATCTTAATGCTATAGTGTTGCAGAGAAAATTTGAACAATAATTATAATTGGATTGTAATGCACAGATCATTTGTTTGAAGATGGGATTAACGAGAGAATAATGATCTGAAATAAAGGAAAAAAAATCGGCAAGTTACTTACATCGCACCGCTACAACCACCTACCCTTGCTACATTCCTGTCCTGGGGGAGTTCAGTAGGAGCTGGTCGTATAAGACTTGCCGGCTGCAAATGTAGGATAATTGGATAAACTACCAAAAAAAACACTACCTTTTCATGTATAAATTATTTAAACCCCAGATAACTACTCATTTAAAGATATTTAAGCATGTCTTTTAATGATAATTCGATTGGTAATACAACCGTAATAAAGAAATAGCTATCTCGTAGTGTAATAATTATAATCGTTCAGTACGGTTTCAAGGAAAGGAAGATGTTCCATCTCAGTTTCTATCTGTAGTACATCTCTTACACGATAAGATACCCGCGCCGTTAATTCCTGATTATTGAGTAAGAGAGCTCACGCAGTATGGTATCATGTCTTTGTTGACCACTCCTCAGCAATTGACCACGAATGTGATCAATAAATACCTGGAATTAAAAGCACGCTCGCTGATCTGATGTCAGTGCCGTGTGTTATAATTATTGGGTAGGATCTTAGATTCATCGTCTGGTAATTGTTTTACCGGGATGTTGGTTACTGCTTTAATGGAAGGATCATGTTTATATATTGCGGTTACTGTGATGATACGTGTAGTAGTATTTTTCAGATCCAGTAATAAGTCCTGGCCTATCATTTTCCCTTCACTCACCTCGAATTTTACTGCCGAAGTATCCAGTGGAAATATTTTACCACTGCTGAATATGCCTTCTACATTAAGATAAAAATGAATATCCCTTTTCAAACTGTCTGCATAATGATTGAACCTGATGCTTTTCACATAAGGAAGGGCAAGTGAGACCGGAAATGGTTCTGGTGCATCGGGAAAAGTAAGTGACAGAATCACTTTATATTGCTGTTCTGCCAATCGTTTACGGTTTATGATCAGGTATCCATCCTGGAAAGAGCCGTTACTGGTAGTTACTTTAATACGGTTCCAGCGGTAATTACCCTCCAGAAAACCCTCTGTCTGCCTTAGCTGGCCATTATTATATATCAGTTTTAATCCTATAGGAATACGGTCGTATAGTTCGGCTACTGCGGTGGTGTCATATATAGCCGTAATCGTCTTAATACCGTTCGTTTGGCTCAGCGCTGGTAGCCAGAATAGCAACTGCAATACTGTGAGAAATACTTTCAATTGAATTTTTGATAAAAATAGAAAAAATCGTTCCAGAAAATGAGGATAATGGGATAGGATGGTTTTGTTACGGATATAAGCTTTAGTAGGGGCTGGGTAAAAGGTTGGTATATCGTATGTACGGGGTAGTGTTTAAGCAGGTAGTAAGCAGGTAGTAAGCAGGAGGTAAACAGGTGTTTGTTCGGTAAATACCTGTTTACCTCCCGTTTACCTCCTGCTTACTACCCGTTTAAACTACTTCCTGCTAAGCACTCATATTTAATTTCAATGCAAGTATCCTTTGGGGCATATCTCTTATATCGGATGTACCGGATATAATGAGATAGTAAGATGAGTTTTAATCGGATTAGAGGTCTGGGTTATTTATTCATAATCTTTCTGCAGGGAAGCCATTTCTTTGAAAGAAGTCTTTAAATCTGAAGTAAGATGGGCTACTATATCCTTAATGCTGCTGATCTCGTATACCATTTCAACACTTTGACCGGCAGTCCATAGCTGTTGATAGTTATTGGGTTTCACTGCCTGTTCCAGTTTCTTCATGCCCCGCACCTGTACCAGCATTTTGAAGTATTTGCGTGTCCGCTGGTTGTTGCTCAATAGTTTTTCGAACCAGTTCTGTTTATAGCCCAGTTTTTTAGCCGCGGGAGTATTGATTACGTTGCAGGGTGTGCCTGACAGGCGTTCTGTCAATACAATATCCTCCATGCCATAATTAAGGATGCCATTTTTGTATTCTTCACTTACCGGAGCTTCTGTACTGGCAATAAAGCGGGTGCCTATGGATGCCCCGTGTGCCCCCAGAACCAGAGCGCTTGCCATTTGCTGTCCTGTAGCGATGCCACCGGCAGCTACCAGGATCTTATCCGGGAAAGCCTTTTGTAATGCCGGTATGAGGATGTGCATAGGGTAGGGGCCGGCATGTCCGCCAGCACCAGCACATACTGCAATGAAACCATCACAGCCCGCTTTTGCAGCTTTTTCTGCATGTTGAATGTTAGTTACATCGCACAATACTTTAGCACCATAGCTATGTGCAGCTGCTATCACTTCTTTTGGGCTCCCCAGGGAAGTAATGTAAAAAGGCACCTTTGCATCCACGCATTCTTTTAAGTGTTTGGAATACAAAGGATTCGTCTTTTGTACGATGAGGTTTACCCCATATGTTCCTTGTCCGGGAGGAAGCTGAGCCAGGTGTTGATTCAGATTTTCCAGCACGGCTTTCAGTTCACCCTCTTTGCGGAAGTTGAGAGTCGGAAAGGTCCCCGCTATCCCATTATCCATAGCGGCTTTGGTCATTTTTTCATTGCTAACGAGGAACATGGGAGCCATGATGATGGGGTAACGGATGGCCAGGGCGGAAGTAAGTTTCATAGTTATTCTTTGAGGGATAATTGTCGGGCCACGTATTTACCCAGGATATCGAATTCCAGGTTGACTGTACTGCCGGACTTAACAGAAGAGATATTAGTGAATTCGTATGTGTAAGGGATTACAGCCACGGTGAATTCTGTATCAGTCACATCGAATACGGTCAGACTGATCCCGTTCAGGCAGATTGATCCTTTTTCCACTATGAGGGCTGCAAAATCAGCAGGGTAGCGAAAGCGGTATTCCCAGCTTCCATCCTTCGGTGTGCAGGAAACGCATTCGCCCACGCTGTCTACATGACCTTGTACCAGGTGACCATCTATACGGCCATTGAATACCATGGCTCTTTCCAGGTTTACTTTTTCGCCTGGGGTAAGCAGGCCGATATTGCTTTTCTGCAATGTTTCTGCCACAGCCACTATATTATAGGTATCGTCCTGGATGCGGGTTACGGTGAGGCATACGCCGTTATGTGAGATGCTCTGATCCACTTTCAGTTCTGGCGTAAGTGTGGAACTGATGGTAATTTCCATGTTGCTGCCATCCTTCCTGGTGGCTATTACTTCTCCTGATGATTCTATTATTCCTGTAAACATGGAGCTAATTTAATTAATAATATGGAGATTGAGGGGAACGGGAGAGTTACTCTTCCCGGCCTGCCATGGCAGGGTTATTCTGTATGCCTGCCTGATAATTCTCCTTTCACATTTTTTTGTTTTTTTAAAACAATGCTATATCTTTGCCTTCCTGAAAAAAAGGAGACTAATACTATGTTGATCATCGATTCTAAAGATTGCGAAAATATTGACAAGGCGCTCAAGAAGTATAAAAAGAAGTTTGAGAAAGCTCGTATCCTGCTGCAACTCAGGACACGTCAATCTTTTACCAAGCCTTCTGTAAAGCGTCGTACTCAGGTACTGAAAGCTGTTTACAAACAGCAGTTGGCTAGTGGTAAATTGGACGATTAATTCGAATTACATAATTCCAACGCAAGATATGTGATGATTGTAAGGTTTTATATAACTTTACAATCATCAATTTTTTTGTATTGAGCGAAGAATTACATCCGGTAGCCACCCGCTTCCTGGCTTATATCCGGCTCGAAAAACGATACTCTGAGCATACTTTCGCTGCATATCAGCAAGATCTTACCCAGTTTTTTACGTTTTTGCAGTCAATTTATGGTGATGTGCCACTTAGGGGCATCACCCATTCGCATGTCCGTACATGGCTGGCCTGGCTCATGGAGCATGATAATGTGGCCAAAACAGTTAACCGCAAAATTTCCTCCCTTAAATCATTCTTCAAATACGCTTTACGGCATGGAGAGGTAGTGCTTACTCCTATGACGAAGGTCACTGCGCCCAAAATTGGCAAGCGGTTGCCCGGCTTTATTGATGAAAAGGGGATGCAGGCCCTGGAAGATAACCATAGCATGCGGAGGGGGCATGAAAAAGAGCCGGTTTTTTCCAGCAACCTTGAAGGACTGACCCATCAGTTGATCTTTGGGATTCTGTATAATACGGGCATTCGTTTATCAGAACTGATTTCCCTGCGGGAAAGGCATGTTGACAAAGGTAATCTCACTATTAAAGTGTTGGGAAAGGGCAATAAGGAGCGGATTATTCCCATAAGTCCGGCATTAATGGAGGAGATATCTATTTACAGGGAAAACCGCAGTAAGGAGCTGGCAGAATACGATCAGGAGGTATTGCTGGTAAATCCCCGGTCGGGTCGTAAGTTATATCCCAAATATGTATACAATGTTGTCAGGGATTACCTGACGGAGCACCAGATAACTACCATTAACCGTAAGAGTCCTCATATTCTGCGACATACGTTTGCCACCCACCTCACTAACAATGGCGCTGATCTGAACGCCGTAAAGGAATTGCTGGGTCATTCCAGTCTTGCATCTACCCAGGTATATACATCCAATAGCATTGAGAAGCTAAAAGAGGCTTATAAGAAGGCTCATCCAAAGGGATAAGGAATATTAACAAAATATTACTAAATGGTTATGAATAAGAGAGTAAAAGTGACTAAATTAGTAATGAGTTCTTTGATGATTACCATATCCGTTATTTTTTACCAATAAACCAACTTAAAGCCTATGGACGTAATGCTACAAGCATGAATAAGATTGTTAAATATTAAAAATTAAAATGCTATGAACGTTCAGATTCAAACTGTGCACTTCGATGCTGATTCCAAGCTAATTGATCATGTGAGCAAAAAGCTTCAGAAACTCAATACCTTTTATGACCGTATTATCAGTGTTGAAGTTTTCTTAAAGTTAGATGGTATAGCCCATCAGGTAAGAGACAAAATTGCCGAGATTAAAGTACACATTCCCCGCCAGGACCTCTTTGTAAAGCATGAATCTAAATCCTTTGAAGAGTCCTTTGACTTAGCCTTTGATTCAGTTGTAACCCAGATCAAGAGGCAGAAAGAGAAGAAATTTCAGTAAATCCTTAAAAATATTTTGGAATTAAATATCTGTTTACTACCTTTGCCATCCCGATCGAAAAAAGGGATCGGCGAAGGTAGTAAAGTTCTTTACTGTAGGGCATTTTAGCCAAAAGAAACAAGTTTTGAAATTTGTATCCGGGCGCAAAAAAAAGATTTTGAGATTATCTAAATACTGTTATTTTTGCACCTCTTTTAACGGATACCTTTTATAAACACTTGGTATGCCACCATAGCTCAGTTGGCCAGAGCTACTGATTTGTAATCAGTGGGTCGGGGGTTCGAATCCCTCTGGTGGCTCCGGAAAATTCCGAAGCAAAAAGAAGTCCAGATGATGGACATGGTTTTTGAAAAGGAGTTTTAGGATTAAGGACGGGCAGGTTCCAGAGTGGCCAAATGGGGCGGACTGTAAATCCGCTGATTCGTCTTCACAGGTTCGAATCCTGTCCTGCCCACACAGTGCAAATGTTCCGCCTTTGCCCCTCGCAAAGGCGGAACATCCTTGTTACGGGGAAGTTTGAGTAGAGGGAAGTAGATCTTTAGATAATGATTTTTACAAATGCGGGAGTAGCTCAGTTGGTAGAGCGACAGCCTTCCAAGCTGTAGGTCGCGGGTTCGAACCTCGTCTCCCGCTCATTAGTTAACCTGATGGGCAACCATTGGTTAACGAAAGAGTTCTTTTACAAATAAGTACAAGCTGTTGTAGCTCAGGGGTAGAGCACTTCCTTGGTAAGGAAGAGGTCGTGAGTTCAATTCTCATCAACAGCTCTGCGGATTTCTAACATCCGGGATCCGGAATTTCGTTGTAGCTCAGTGGAAGAGCGGTTCCGGTCTTCGTGCCGGAAATGGTCATGAGTTCAATTCTCATCAGCGGTACAAGTTTGTAAAACCGTTTTTTTAAAACAACAATTCAATACAATCTTTACAAACCATCTAAAAAGTAAAATACAATGGCAAAAGAAACCTTTAAGCGGGATAAACCCCACGTAAACATTGGTACCATCGGCCACGTTGACCACGGTAAAACTACCTTAACTGCTGCCATTACTACGATTTTGGCAAACAAGGGTCTGGCAGAGAAGAGAGGATATGATGAAATCGATGCGGCTCCTGAAGAAAAAGAAAGAGGTATTACCATCAATACAGCACACGTTGAGTATGCTACTGCTACTCGTCACTATGCTCACGTTGACTGTCCAGGTCACGCTGACTATGTGAAGAATATGATCACTGGTGCTGCGCAGATGGACGGTGCTATCCTGGTGGTTGCCGCTACAGATGGTCCGATGCCACAAACTAAAGAACACATTCTGTTGGCTCGCCAGGTAGGTGTTCCACGTATCGTTGTGTTCATGAATAAAGTTGACCTGGTTGATGATCCTGAGTTGCTGGAACTGGTTGAACTGGAAATTCGCGAACTGCTGAGCAAATACAACTACGATGGAGATAATACTCCAATCATCCAGGGTTCTGCTACCGGCGCTTTAGCTGGTGACGAAAAATGGGTTAAAGCTGTTGACGATTTGATGGACGCTGTGGATTCTTACATCCCGCTGCCTCCTCGTCCGGTTGATATGCCATTCCTGATGTCTGTTGAGGACGTATTCTCTATTACTGGTCGTGGTACTGTTGCTACTGGTCGTATCGAGCGTGGTGTTATCAACGTAGGTGAACCAGTTGAGATCGTAGGTCTGATGGAAAAACCATTGACTTCAACTTGTACTGGTGTTGAAATGTTCAAGAAATTACTTGACAGAGGTGAAGCTGGTGATAATGCTGGTCTGTTACTGCGTGGTATTGAAAAGAGCCAGATCCGTCGTGGTATGGTTATTTGCAAACCAGGTTCTATCACTCCGCACACTGATTTCAAATGTGAAGTATACGTACTGAGCAAAGAAGAAGGTGGCCGTCACACTCCGTTCTTCAACAAATACCGTCCGCAGTTCTACTTCCGTACAACTGACGTAACAGGTGAAGTTGAATTACCAGCAGGTGTTGAAATGGTTATGCCAGGTGATAACGTATCACTGACTGTTAAGCTGATCCAGCCAATCGCTATGGAAAAAGGTCTGAAATTCGCTATCCGCGAAGGTGGACGTACCGTAGGTGCAGGTCAGGTTACAGAAATTATCAAGTAATCACTTTTTCGAAATAAGGCCATTAGCAATTAGCAAATTGCGGTTAGCAGAGAAAATTTAGTAAATTTGAACTGCTGATCAGTCAGACGCTCGCAGCTAATGGCTTTTTATACGGGCATAGTTCAATGGTAGAATAGAGGTCTCCAAAACCTTTGATGTGGGTTCGAATCCTACTGCCCGTGCACTAAATGTTGAAAGTGAAAGGTGAAAAGTGAATGATTTTAATCACCTTTCACTTTTCACCTTTCACGTTTTTAAACGGTTAATAATATTAAACCATGAATAAGATTAGAACTTACTTCCGGGAATCTTATCACGAACTGGTGCATAAAGTGTCCTGGCCTACCTGGCAGGAGCTGCAGTCCTCTACAATGGTAGTTTTAATAGCAACTGTTGTTATTACACTCGTTGTATGGGGTATGGATGCCCTTTCTAACTTAGTGTTAACTCAGTATTATAAAATGTTCTGATAATGATCGACGAATCAATTACCCCTGAAGAGGAACAAGAAGAACAAGAACAGGAAAAGGAAAAAAATATTCCCATTCCCGAGGTAGAGCACGAAGCCGTTGCTCCTGCTCAGGATACGAAATGGTATGTACTGCGTGTAGTAAGTGGTAAAGAAAGGAAAGTGAAGGAGTACCTGGATATTGAAGTACGCCGTTCTGACTGGGGGAGTATGATTACTCAGATCTTCCTGCCTGTAGAGAAAGTGTATAAAGTATTGGCAGGTAAAAAAGTGATGCGTGAAAAGAACTTTTATCCTGGTTATATCATGATAGAAGCGATAGATGGTAAAATGTCTGATGATGTAATCCAGGCTATTCGCAACGTTTCCGGCGTTATTCACTTCCTTGGTAAGGATAAGCCAATTGCACTGCGTAAAGCAGAGGTAAACAAAATGCTGGGTAAAGTAGATGAGATGTCAGATAACGGACTGACCATGAGCGAACCTTTCATTGTTGGCGAAACAATCAAGATCATAGACGGACCATTCAACGACTTTAACGGTGTGATCGAAGAAGTGATAGAGGATAAGAAGAAGCTGAAAGTAACTGTAAAAATATTCGGTCGTGCTACCCCTGTTGAACTGAACTTCATGCAGGTAGAAAAAATTAGCTAACTATTTCAGTGTAAGAAAATAAGGAAGTCCTGGCGGTAAGCCGGGACTTTTTTTATGGAGTATTGGCTCAACCGGATTTTTTATTTCCATGGATTCGGGGGTAGAACCTGGAGAGGATATGCCTGAAGATCCTGCAGGGCTAAACAAAAAACCTTCCCGGTGGTTACCAGGAAGGCTTTCAATCAATTTGTAAGAGCATTACTTCTTACGGGTGAATTTGATTTCCATATTCTTGAATTCCTTATCTCCGCTCGGCATGTACATTTCCAGGGTATGATGATCGTCGTCTACCATCTTATATACCTGTTTTACCTCCATATCTTTGCCGGTCATCGGGTCAAAGCTTTTACCCCTAAGAGTAATTGATTTAGTAGGCTCATCCCATTTACCTTCCAGGAACATTATACCAGTGCCCATGTTATCGGCCCAGGTGTTCTGAAAGAGGTTTTTAGAATTGTCATAGCCAAGCAGGCCATGTCCTTCAAACTGCATCCCTTCCATCATGGCTTTGTGAACAGATTCCTGGTAGCGTCCTCCCAGAACCATTTTATTTTCTGTGGTACCGGTAGACGTAGAAGCATTAGCACCAGGAGACATCCAATAGGTCATGTCAAAGGTCCAGTCGCCATCATCTTTTGCCAGCATCTGGTGGATTTTGCCCGGAGTCATGTAATCCGTCCAGGCTTTTTGCTGTTCAGCAGTTTGTGCTTTAGTCGAATAGGTGACGGCCAGGAGGAGAAAGGCAGTTAAAAATAACAACAGACGTTTCATAATTGGTGGTGTTTTATTAAAGATAACATATAACGTGAGGGAAGGTTGAGGGCATTCGGGACATTATTTGGGGAGGGGAGAGGGGGATTCAGGACAGATATTAAAAAATGTTTTTATTCTTGTTAACAAGGCTGGGAATTCCGGTAAATTAAATTAGATTTGTCTCACTTGCCGGAGATCTGTTAACCTTGAATGTTTGTACCGGCTAATAAAAGCAAGAACAGTTTTGCAATAGAATTGTAAAATTTATACCCCAAACGAATGATAATAGCAAAAAGGATGCCCGAAAGCAAATTCTTTTTGTCTTTATATATATTATTATATACCTTTGCATCCCCTTTAAAAGGTAAAATTTCGTCCTTTTAGTTTTGGGAGTCCTGTCTAAGACAGAACGTTTTCACCAAATTAAACTGAAACAACATGGCAAAAGAGATCGCAACGTACGTGAAATTGCAGGTAAAAGGCGGCCAGGCCAATCCTGCACCTCCGATTGGTCCCGCGCTGGGTTCCAAAGGTGTGAACATCATGGAGTTTTGCAAACAGTTCAATGCCCGTACCCAGGATAAAATGGGTAAAGTATTGCCTGTATTGCTGACTGTTTACACCGACAAATCATTTGATTTTGTAATTAAAACACCTCCCGCTCCTGTACAGTTGCTGGAAGCAGCCAAATTGCAGAGTGGTTCCAAAGAGCCCAACCGTAATAAAGTAGGTAAGGTAACCTGGGCACAGGTTGAAGCTATTGCAGCTGATAAGATGGCCGACCTGAACTGCTTTACGAAAGAAAGCGCCATGAAAATGGTAGCTGGTACCGCCCGTTCTATGGGTATTACTGTTGAGGGTAACGCTCCTTGGGGCAACTAATTGTGTCACCCTGTTGAACGCAGGTTAACTTTTAAAACATTTTGCAATGGCAACGAAGAAAAGAAAAGCAGCCGATACAAAGGTGGACAAAAACAAGGTATACAGCCTGAAAGAAGCCTCCACTCTTGTAAAAGACATTAACTGCACAAAATTCGACAGCTCTGTCGATTTACATATCCGTCTGGGCGTAGATCCCAAGAAAGCAGATCAGGCTATCCGTGGTTCCGTAACGCTTCCCCATGGTACTGGTAAAACTAAACGTGTATTGGTTCTTTGCACTCCTGATAAAGAAGCTGCTGCAAAAGAGGCCGGTGCTGATTTCGTTGGTCTGGATGAATTTATTCAGAAGATCGAAGCAGGTTGGACTGATATTGATGTAATTGTTGCTACTCCTGCTGTTATGCCTAAAATAGGTAAGCTGGGTAAAATACTTGGTCCCCGTAACCTGATGCCTAACCCTAAAACTGGTACTGTTACTAATGATGTAGCTGCAGCAGTTAATGAGGTGAAAGGTGGTAAGATTACTTTCAAGGTAGATAAGGCTGGTATTATCCATGCTTCTATCGGCCGTGTATCATTTGCTTCCGACAAGATCGAACAGAACTCACAGGAACTGATCAACGCTATTATCAGGCTGAAACCTGCTACTGCGAAAGGTCTCTATCTGAGAGGCTTATCTATGGCAAGCACCATGAGCCCAAGTATCACAGTTGACACTAAATCTGTTCAAAACTAACTGATTCACCTTCTGGTAGATCAACAAATTGAAAAAAGCTATGAACAAAGATCAAAAAAACGAAGCGATTGAACTGCTGAAAAGCAAGTTCTCTCAATATAACAACTTCTACATCACCAACACCGAGTCTTTGACCGTTGCACAGGTGAACAACCTGAGGAAGGTTTGTTTTGATAAGAATGTAGAAATGAAGGTGGCTAAGAACACTCTCATCCGTAAGGCATTGGAATCTCTGGACAGTACTAAGTACGAAGGTGTATTCAGTGCACTGAATGGCGTAACTGCCCTGATGTTCTCTGACAGTCCTAAGGAACCAGCGTTGATCATTTCTACTTTCCGTAAGGAAAATAAGAAAGTTGAGAAACCAGAACTGAAAGCTGCTTTCGTAGCAGATGAAGTTTACCTGGGAGACAATCAACTGGCTAATCTGGTGAAGATCAAGACCAAGAACGAACTCATTGGAGACGTTATCGGTCTGTTGCAATCTCCTGCAAAACGCGTTATCGCTGCTTTGCTGGAAAAAGGCAAGAAAGAAGAAGCTGGTGTAGAAGCAGCTCCTGCAGCAGAATAATCAGTTACCACCAGGTGACAAACAAAAATGGCTTCCAAGTCAAATTATAAAACACTCTGTTTAACAACATTACAAACATCTTTTAAAAATTATACAAATGGCAGACGTTAAAGCATTAGCCGAACAATTAGTAGGTTTAACTGTTAAGGAAGTACAAGAACTGGCCGATTTCCTGAAAAGTGAATACGGTATTGAACCAGCTGCTGCTGCAGTTGTAGTTTCTGCAGGTGGTGGCGAAACAGCTGCTGCTGAAGAAAAAACTGCCTTCAACGTTATCCTGAAATCTGCAGGTGCTAGCAAACTGAACGTAGTTAAGATCGTTAAGGATCTGACAGGTCTTGGTCTGAAAGAAGCTAAGGAACTGGTAGACGGTGCTCCAAAACCTTTGAAAGAAGGTGTGAGCAAAGCTGAAGCAGAAGACCTGAAGAACAAATTAACAGAAGCTGGCGCTGACGTTGAAATTCAGTAATTCTTTGCTTAAGGATACCTCTTTATAAAGGTCAAAAGTGCTTCTGGCACTTTTGGCCTTCTTCCCTTTGGGAAAGTGTCTTTTCGGAGAGTCAAAAAAGGGGAAATCACCAGGTCGGTTGATTTGACAAATAGAGAAGACAGAAATTTTTGAAGGGTATTTGGCAAAGAAATCTTAATTTCCCCGATTCATGTTGTGATTTGCTTCTTCACAATATTATATAAGTTAATATAACTGCTAACTTCGAATATGTCTCTAAAAAAAGCCCAAACACAAGAAAGAGTAAATTTTGGAAAGATCAAACAAGTGACTGAGACACCGGATTTGTTGGCTATCCAGATTCAATCTTTCAAGGATTTCTTCCAGTTAGAAACCACACCAGATAAACGTAACAATGAAGGCCTTTTTAAAGTATTTAAGGAGAACTTCCCGATAACAGATACCCGAAATATCTTCAATCTGGAGTTTCTGGACTACTTTGTAGACCCTCCGCGATATACTATAGAGGAATGTATTGAACGTGGGCTTACTTATTCAGTACCGCTGAAGGCGAAACTGCGCCTGAGCTGTAATGATGAAGAGCACGTTGACTTCCAGACCATTGTGCAGGACGTGTTCCTTGGGAACATACCCTACATGACGCCTAGAGGTACGTTCGTGATTAATGGAGCTGAACGCGTGGTAGTATCTCAACTCCATCGTTCTCCTGGTGTATTCTTTGGTCAATCTGTACATCCAAACGGAACCAAGATCTACTCTGCAAGGGTGATCCCGTTCAAGGGTGCGTGGATGGAGTTTGCTACAGACATTAATAATGTGATGTATGCATACATCGACCGTAAGAAGAAATTCCCGGTAACAACCCTGTTACGTGCCATCGGCTACGAAACGGATAAAGATATCCTGCAGCTGTTTGGCATGGCAGATGAAGTTAAAGCAGATAAGAAGAGCCTGGAGAAATACGCTGGTAAGAAACTCGGTGCACGTGTACTCAGAAGCTGGGTAGAAGATTTTGTGGATGAAGATACCGGTGAAGTTGTGAGTATCGAGCGTAATGAAATCATGCTCGAACGTGATAGTATCCTGGATGAGGCGAATATCGAGACCATCGTGGATATGGGCGTGAAAAGCGTGTTCGTGCAGAAGGAAGAAGTGAGTGGTGACTTCTCTATTATCTACAATACTTTAAATAAAGATACATCTAACTCTGAGCTGGAAGCCGTTCAGCACATCTACCGCCAGTTGCGTGGAGCAGATGCGCCGGATGATGAAACAGCAAGGGGTATCATTGATAAATTATTCTTCTCTGATAAGCGTTACGATCTGGGTGATGTAGGACGTTATAAGATCAACAGGAAACTGGGTCTGCCTACTCCACTGGATATGAAGGTGCTTACCAAAGATGATATCATCTCTATCATAAAATACCTGGTACAACTGACGAACAGCAAAGCGGAAATCGATGATATCGATCACCTGAGCAACCGTCGTGTACGTACCGTGGGTGAACAATTGTATGCGCAGTTCGGTGTTGGTCTGGCCCGTATGGCCCGTACCATCCGTGAGAGAATGAACGTGCGTGATAATGAAGTATTTACTCCGGTAGACCTGATCAATGCGAGGACGTTATCTTCTGTTATCAACTCCTTCTTTGGTACCAGCCAGCTGAGCCAGTTCCTGGATCAGACCAACCCATTGTCAGAGATCACGCACAAACGTCGTATCTCCGCGCTCGGGCCCGGTGGTTTGAGTCGTGAAAGAGCAGGTTTTGAGGTGCGTGACGTACACTATAGCCACTATGGCCGTCTGTGTACTATCGAAACACCAGAAGGACCAAACATCGGTCTGATCTCTACCCTTTGCGTACACGCTAAAGTGAACGACATGGGCTTTATCGAAACGCCTTACCGCAAGGTGCGCGACGGTAAAGTAGATATGGACAAAGTGCAGTTCCTGAGTGCTGAAGAAGAAGATTCTGTGAAGATAGCCCAGGCAAATGCACCACTTGATGATGAAGGCCGCTTCCTGAACGAAAAGGTTAAATCCCGCGAAACCGGTGATTTCCCAATATTAGACAGAGAGGAAGTAGAATATATGGACGTTGCTCCTAACCAGATCGTTGGTTTGAGCGCTTCCCTGATTCCGTTCCTTGAACATGATGATGCCAACCGTGCGTTGATGGGATCAAACATGCAACGTCAGGCGGTTCCGCTGATCAATCCACAGGTGCCTATCGTAGGTACCGGTCTGGAAGGAAAAGCAGCTCGTGACTCACGTTTGCAGATCACTTCTGAAGGTAATGGTACAGTTGAATTCGTTGATGCAAATGAAATCCATGTACGTTATGTACGAGATGAAATGCAGAAACTGGTGTCTTTTGAAGATGATCTGAAAGTATATCAGCTAACCAAATTCGTTAAAACGAACCAGAGCACCTGTATCAACCTGCGTCCTGCCGTTAAGAAAGGACAACAGCTGGTATATGGCGACTTCCTCACAGAAGGTTATGCTACCCGTGCTGGTGAGCTGGCGCTGGGTCGTAACATGAAAGTGGCGTTCATGCCATGGAAAGGTTACAACTTTGAGGATGCTATCGTAATCTCTGAGCGTGTAGGCCGTGAGGATCTCTTCACTTCCATCCATATCGATGAATATGAACTGGAAGTACGTGATACCAAACTGGGTGAAGAAGAACTGACTCCAGATATTCCAAACGTAAGTGAGGAAGCTACCAAAGATCTGGATCAGAACGGTATCATCCGTGTAGGTGCTCACATTAAAGAAGGTGATATCCTGATCGGTAAGATCACCCCACGTGGTGAATCTGATCCTTCTCCTGAAGAAAAACTGCTCCGTGCAATCTTCGGTGATAAGGCTTCTGATGCGAAAGATGCTTCTCTGAAAGCACCTCCAAGCACAGAAGGTGTGGTAATCGACAAGAAATTGTTCAGCCGCGCCAAGAAAGATAAGAACTCTAAGACCCGTGAAAAGGCGTCTCTGGAAAAACTGGAAAAAGTACACCAGAAGAATGAAGAAGACCTGCTGGAAGTATTGATGAGCAAACTGCTTACCCTGCTGAAAGACAGAACTTCATCCGGTATCACCAATACTTATGGTGAAGTACTGATCTCCAAAGGTTCCAAGTTCTCTTCCAAGAACCTGGCTAACATAGACTTCCAGAACGTTAATCCTTTGGGCTGGACTACAGACGAAGGCACAAACGATCAGATCAATACACTGCTGCATAACTATAACATCAAGTACAATGAAGAACTGGGTCGCTACAAACGCGAAAAGTTCAACATCTCAATTGGTGATGAGTTACCAGCCGGAGTACTGAAACTGGCTAAGGTTTACCTGGCCAGCAAACGTAAACTGAAAGTGGGTGATAAGATGGCGGGTCGTCACGGTAACAAGGGTATCGTTGCCAAAATTGTGCGTGATGAAGATATGCCGTTCCTGGAAGATGGTACACCGGTAGATATCGTACTGAACCCATTGGGCGTACCTTCCCGTATGAACCTTGGACAGATTTACGAAACCGTACTGGGTTGGGCTGGTCTGCAGCTGGGATTAAGGTTTGCTACACCAATCTTCGATGGTGCTACCACAGAAGAAATAGCAGACTACATCACAGAGGCTAAACTGCCAAGCTTTGGTCATACTTACCTGTATGATGGCGAAACGGGAGACCGTTTCCACCAGAAAGCAACCGTGGGTGTTATCTACATGCTTAAATTAAGCCACATGGTAGATGACAAGATGCACGCCCGTTCTATCGGACCCTACAGTCTCATCACACAGCAACCTTTGGGTGGTAAGGCGCAGTTCGGTGGTCAGCGTTTTGGTGAAATGGAGGTGTGGGCACTGGAAGCATATGGTGCATCCAATATCCTGCAGGAACTCTTAACCATTAAGTCTGATGACATCGTAGGCCGTGCAAAAGCATATGAAGCAATCGTTAAAGGCGATAATATACCGAAAGCAGGCGTTCCGGAATCATTCAATGTATTAATACATGAACTCCGTGGTCTGGGTCTGGATCTGAAATTTGATTAGTAGTTACAAAATATAAGCTACAAGCAACAGGAAGTATTTTACTGATAAAACAGTGGAATACTACCTGGGGCTTGTAGCTCTTAATACTTGCAGCACTAATTCTACATGTGAATTTTCTTTAAACAACATATATGGCCATCAAGAAAGAAAATCGTCCTAAATCAAACTTTAGCAGCATTACCATCAGTCTGGCGTCTCCGGATTCCATACTGGAACGCTCTTACGGGGAAGTGCTGAAGCCGGAAACCATCAACTACCGTACTTACAAGCCGGAGCGTGATGGTTTGTTCTGTGAAAGGATCTTCGGCCCCGTAAAGGACTATGAGTGCTATTGCGGAAAATATAAACGTATCCGTTATAAGGGTATCGTGTGCGATCGTTGTGGTGTGGAAGTAACTGAGAAGAAAGTACGTCGTGAAAGAATGGGTCACATCCGCCTGGTTGTACCTGTTGTTCACATCTGGTACTTTAAATCATTGCCTAACAAAATTGGTTACCTCCTGGGTATGAGCTCTAAAAAGCTCGAAACCATCGTGTATTATGAAAGATACGTGATCATTCAGGCTGGTGCCAAACAGGAAAAAGGCATGAACTATGGCGACCTGTTAACTGAAGAAGAATATCTTGATATACTGGATACCCTCCCTAAGGACAATCAGATGTTGCCGGATGAAGATCCCAACAAGTTCATTGCCAAGATGGGTGCAGAAGCGGTAGAGATGATGCTGGCCAGAATTGATCTGGATAGCCTGTCATACCAGCTGCGTAACCAGGCGGCTACTGAAACCAGCCAGCAACGTAAGGCAGAAGCCTTAAAGCGTTTGAGCGTGGTGGAAGCATTCCGCGAAGCTAATGGTCGTGTTGAAAACCATCCTGAATGGATGGTAATGCAATATATCCCTGTAGTACCTCCTGAACTGCGCCCATTGGTGCCGTTGGATGGTGGCCGTTTTGCATCTTCTGATCTGAACGATCTGTACCGCAGGGTAATTATCCGTAACAACCGTCTGAAACGTCTGATCGAAATCAAGGCACCTGAGGTGATCCTGCGTAACGAAAAACGTATGCTGCAGGAAGCGGTAGACTCCCTCTTCGATAACTCCCGTAAATCAAATGCGGTAAAAGCAGAAGGTGGTCGTGCGCTGAAATCATTGTCAGATGTACTGAAAGGTAAACAAGGTCGTTTCCGTCAGAACCTGTTAGGTAAACGTGTGGATTACTCCGGTCGTTCTGTTATCGTGGTAGGTCCTGAACTGAAACTGCATGAGTGCGGTCTGCCAAAAGATATGGCGGCAGAGCTGTTCAAACCGTTTATTATCCGTAAACTGATCGAAAGAGGTATTGTTAAAACCGTAAAATCAGCGAAAAAACTGGTAGACCGTAAGGAAGCCGTAGTTTGGGATATCCTGGAAAATGTACTGAAAGGTCATCCGGTTATGCTAAACCGTGCGCCAACCCTGCACCGTCTCTCCATTCAGGCATTCCAGCCTAAACTGGTAGAAGGTAAAGCAATTCAGTTACACCCGCTGGTGTGTTCTGCGTTCAACGCTGACTTTGATGGTGACCAGATGGCCGTGCACGTACCGCTGAGTAATGCAGCAGTACTGGAAGCACAGTTGCTCATGCTGTCATCTCACAATATCCTCAACCCACAGAACGGTACACCAATCACCCTGCCTTCACAGGACATGGTATTGGGTCTGTACTACATCTCTAAGGGTAAGAGATCAACCGATACCGAAAAGGTAGAGGGAGAAGGTAAAGCATTCTATTCTGCAGAAGAGGTGATCATTGCTTACAATGAGCAGAAAGTGAACCTCCATGCTAACATCCGCGTAAAGGCAACAATACGTAATGAAAAGGATGAACTGGAATGGAAACTGATCGAAACAACCGTAGGCCGTGTAATATTTAACCAACACGTTCCAAAAGAAGCTGGTTTCGTAAACGCGCTGCTTACTAAGAAGTCACTGCGTGAAATCATCGGTGACATCATTAAATATACTGACATCCCGAAAACTGCGAAGTTCCTGGATGATATCAAACAACTTGGTTTCCGCACGGCATTCCGTGGTGGTCTGTCATTTAACATTAATGACCTGATCATCCCTGAAGTGAAACAGCACATGATTGATGGTGCTACCAGTGAAGTAGACGAAGTTTGGGAGAACTATAACATGGGTCTGATCACGAATAACGAACGTTATAACCAGATTATCGATATCTGGTCCCGTGCAGATACCAAAGTAACAGAAACGCTGATCCGTGAGCTGGCAAATGACAAACAGGGCTTCAACTCTGTATACATGATGCTTGACTCTGGTGCGCGTGGATCCAAACAGCAGATCAAACAGCTGGCAGGTTTAAGGGGATTGATGGCCAAACCGCGTAAGAGTGGTTCCAGTGGCTCTGAGATCATTGAAAACCCGATCCTGTCCAACTTCAAGGATGGTCTGAACGTATTGGAGTACTTCATCTCTACGCATGGTGCGCGTAAAGGTCTTGCGGATACGGCGTTGAAAACTGCGGATGCAGGTTATCTGACCCGTCGTCTGGTAGACGTTGCACAAGATGTGGTAATCAATGAAGAAGATTGTGGTACCCTCCGTGGTATTGCCACTTCAGCATTGAAAGATAATGAAGAAGTAGTTGAACCATTGTATGACCGTATACTCGGCCGTACTTCCCTGCACGATGTGTTTGAACCACACACGGAAGAACTGATCGTTGCAGCTGGTGGTATGATCACCGAAGATATCGCTCACAAAATAGATAACAGCGCTATCGAAACCGTAGAAATCCGCTCCGTACTTACCTGCGAAAGCCGCAGAGGTGTGTGTGTGAAATGTTACGGTAAGAACCTGGCAACCGGTTATGTAACGCAGCGTGGTGATGCCGTAGGTATCATTGCCGCCCAGTCAATCGGTGAACCTGGTACTCAGCTGACACTGCGTACGTTCCACGTAGGTGGTGTGGCTGGTTCTACTTCAGTAGATACCGGCTTACAGGCTAAGTTTGATGGTACCGTACAGTTCGATGGTTTGAGAACTACCACTTTCGAAAACAGTGATGGTGAAAAAGTACAGGTAGTAATTGGCCGTACAGGTGAATTACGTATCGTGGATGTGAAGAATGACCGTTTGCTGATCACTAACAACATCCCTTATGGATCCAGCCTGCTGGTGAAAGACGGACAGAAAGTGGTGAAAGGTGATATCATCTGTACATGGGATCCGTACAACGCCGTTATCGTTTCTGAAATTGCAGGTAGTATCCGTTTCGACAGCATCATAGAAGGTATCACCTTCCGTGAAGAAGCTGATGAGCAGACAGGTCACCGCGAGAAAGTGGTAATTGAAACTAAAGACAAGAATAAGATCCCGTCTCTGTTTGTAGATGGTAATAAAGAAGTGAAGTCTTACAACTTACCAGTTGGCTCACATATCGTACTTGAAGAAGGAGATGTTGTAAGAGCTGGTCAGGTAATCGTGAAGATCCCACGTATCCTCGGTAAACTGAGAGATATCACGGGTGGTCTGCCACGTGTAACTGAACTGTTTGAAGCACGTAACCCAAGCAATCCTGCCATCGTATCTGAAATTGATGGTGTGGTAGCTTTTGGTAACATCAAACGTGGTAACCGTGAGATCATCATTGAAAGCCGTGAAAGTCACATCAAGAAATACCTGGTGCCATTAACACGTCATATCCTGGTACAGGATGGTGACTTCGTGAAAGCAGGTACAGCCTTGTCTGATGGTTCTATCACTCCGGCAGATATTCTCTCCATCAAAGGACCGTTCGCAGTACAGGAATACCTGGTGAACGAAATCCAGGAAGTATATCGCTTACAGGGTGTGAAGATCAACGATAAACACATTGAAGTGATTGTACGTCAGATGATGCGTAAGGTGAATATCGAAGATCCTGGAGATACACGTTTCCTGGAAGGTGATACCACCGATAAGTTTGAATTCTTTGAAGAAAACGATCATATTTACGACAAGAAGGTAGTAACCGAACCAGGTGAATCCGGCAACCTGAAAGCAGGTCAGATCGTAACATTGCGTCAGGTAAGGGAAGAAAACTCCCTGCTGCGCCGTGCAGATAAACAACTGGTAGAATACCGCGACGCTGCTCCGGCTACTTCCAGTCCACTGTTACAGGGTATTACCAAAGCATCACTGGGTACTCACAGCTGGATCTCTGCTGCGTCCTTCCAGGAAACAACCAAAGTACTGTCTTCTGCAGCCATCAACGGTAAAACAGATGACATGCTTGGCCTGAAAGAAAACGTAATTACCGGTCACCTGATTCCTGCAGGTACAGGTTTACGTGAGTTCGAAAACATGATCGTAGGTTCTAAAGAAGAATACGACATCCTGGCATCTTCTAAAGAAGTATTCCAGTTCGACGAAGAAGAATAGACTAAGTGCATTGATGTATAAAAAAAATGTCCCGGCTCATATCCGGGACATTTTTTTTACATGTAACTTTCCGCAACTTTAAATCACCGGCATGTTTGTTATGAAGCAAAGGTTCCTTTTTACGTGTATATTATTAGTTGCAGTCATCATTGCCTGTAATAAAGACAGTGATAGTTCTATTCCTGAAACCAGCTCCAATATCAATGTATTTCTTGCCGTGCCGGGTGTACAGTATGATGTGGTAGTGGATACTACAACCATTGGCAGCAGTCTTGAAGCAGGGCAAAGTACAGGTTATCATAGTTTTATCGCAAAGCGGTATAACTTATTCATTTACCCGGCAGGTGATCATACTACAGCCATAGCAGGCGGACAGATAAGTCTCCGCAATAATCACTATTACTCCGTATTCCTTTCCCTGGATCATACCAATGCGCTGCGCTTACTGGCAGTGGAAGACAAACTTGATCTGCCGGCGGCCAATACAGGTAAGGTGAGGGTAATAGATCTGAGTGATACTTATAATAGTGATGCCCAGACGGTAAACCTGGATTTTTATGCAAATGATACATTACGCTTCCAGCGGATCAGTTATCTCGCTGTGACTAACTTTATCCAGTTACAAGCAGGTACGTATACCCGCGATATTTTTTATGCAGATTCAAGTTTGAGTCTGTTAGGAAATAACCTTCCCAGCTTTACCATAGCAGACCGCAAAATCTATAGCTGGATAGTATATGGGAACGCACAGGTAGCAGACAGTTTTAAACTGGTAGAATTCGTGCATAACTAAAATGTGAAAGTGTTGTTAAGATGGCCGGACACTACCTATAATCATGTAAAAACCTTATTTTAGCCGTTCAATTTTTAAATCGATTCAAAGGAGATTAAAAAATCCACCTAACAACATGCGCACTAGTAAACAATTTGTGAAAAGCGGGATATTGGCAGCAATGGCAGCCGGAACATTTATGGCTTGTCAGCAGCCCGCTAAGAAAGATAGTACACCTGCAGCAACAGCATCAGGAGACAATAATACAGCAACTGTTAATAAGGGTTTTATTATTGCTTATGTGGATATTGATACAGTGGAGGCTAACTACAACTATTTCAAAGAGAAGAAAGCTGAACTCGAAAAGAAACAGCAGGCTATTGATAATGAGCTGAAAGCAAACGTGAGGGTATTACAGAATGAAGCATCTGATTTTCAGCGTAAGGCGCAAAGCATGACGCAGGCAGAAGGTGAAGCCGCTCAGCGTATTTTATACGATAAACAACAGCAACTGGAAGGTAAAGCACAAAGCATGCGCTCTCAATATGCCGAACAGGAAAATAAATTTAATGAAGAACTTCAGAAGAGATTAAATGACTTTTTGCAGAAGTTCAACAGTGATAAAAAATATGCTTATATCCTTTCCTATCGCTCCGGCGCAAGCAATGTATTATACAAGGATGAGCAGTATAATATTACGAACGAAGTGATTGCCGGCCTGAATGAGGCAAATGCAACTGAGAAAAAATAATACTTGCTATAGCAAAAACATTAAAAAAAACTTTAACTTGGAATCCCGTTCTACCTGTTGGAAGAACGGGATTTTAAAATTAGACCTGCAATCAATAACCATTAATTGATGGAAAACAACCAAAATTCGGCTTTCCGACCCAGCCTTAGCCTGCTGGATGCAACTATGATCGTTGCGGGTTCAATGATAGGATCCGGCGTATTTCTCGTATCTGCAGAAATAACCCGTAACCTGGGATCTGCCGGATGGCTTACACTCATGTGGGTGTTGGGAGGTATTGTCACAATTATAGCAGCAGTTAGTTATGGAGAGCTGTCCGGGATGTTTCCCAAGGCAGGTGGTCAGTATGTATATCTGCGCGAAGCCTATAATCCTTTTGTAGCCTTCCTTTTTGGATGGACGCAGTTCAGTGTGATCCAGACAGGTACTATTGCTGCAGTAGCAGTAGCATTTGCCAAATTCTCTTCTTATCTCATTCCTTCTTTCAGCGAAGAAAATATATTATTAAACTTAGGCTTTCTGAAAGTCTCGGCAGCCCAGATAGTAGCCATCATCTCAATCATCTTATTAACCTGGATCAACACACGTGGAATCCGTAATGGTAAGATCATACAGACGGTATTTACACTGGCAAAGCTGTTATCATTATTCGGGCTGATCATTTTTGGTTTCCTGCTGGGAGCCAAACAGGAGATCTGGAATGCTAACTGGGCACATGCCTGGGATGCTGTATCATTAACACAGAATAATGGAGAAGTAGTTACTACATTATTATCCGGATTAGCACTATTTGGTGCTGTTGCCATCTCTATGAAAGGTTCTCTGTTCAGCAGTGATGCCTGGAATAACATCACCTTTATTGCAGCTGAAATCAAGAACCCGCAGAAGAACATTGGCAGAGCATTATTCTTTGGAACACTGCTGGTTACTATCGTGTATGTGAGTGCAAACCTCATGTACCTGGCTGTATTGCCACTGCACGATATTGCCTTTGCCGCAAAAGACCGTGTGGCGGTTGCCGCAGCAGAACAGATCTTCGGTGGAAGTGGTTCAAAAATCATTGCCATCATGATCATGGTATCTACATTCGGATGCAATAATGGGCTGATCCTGTCAGGTGCGCGTATCTATTATACAATGGCAGAAGACAAGCTGTTCTTCAAGAAAGCAGCAGAAATGAATGCATTTAATGTACCTGCAAATGGGTTATGGATTCAGTGCGTGTGGGCTTCCCTGTTATGTCTTTCGGGTAAGTACAATGACCTGCTGGTACTGGTGATATTTGGAGTATTAATTTTCTACGTATTAACGATCCTGGGCATTTTTATCTTGCGTAAAAAGCAACCTGATGCACCACGTCCTTATAAAGCATTTGGTTATCCCGTGTTGCCACTTATATATGTGGTGGTAGCTATTTCGCTGGCATTACTACTGTTAGTATTTGAAAGTAATTATGCGTTACCAGGGCTTGGAATTATTTTGCTGGGTATTCCGTTATATTATATTGCGGTAAGAACACAGTCGAAATAATCTTGTACGGGAATCATTCGTAGTTGAATAGCTAGATAAGACAAGAAAAACTATTTTGACACAAAAGTTGTATGTAAAATAGTTGAAATTTTATTTGACTGCTGTGGAATTTTCAGTGAATTGATGTAATTTGCATGAAGACTTCCGGACCCGACGAATGATTTATGTATAACCCTTGGCGCGACACGTATGAATAGAAAACCCTTTGTCACTAAAGCATTACCTTATGAGAAGGTGGTGAGTTTCTAAGAAGGAGTGATTTATTTTACTACAACTGTGAAGGCCAAACCCGCAGAGAATCAGGAGCTGTTAACAGGAATAGATATGGAACGTCCAGTTGGATGGTGTGAGTAAAATGAAACTTTATTCTGATTAAAAGACTATATGCCAACATACTATATTCAGCAACAGTTTTTGTTTGCATTAAATATTATTTCTCAATAGGTTACTAAATATTTTTAAAGGTCTGAAAAGACCTTCACGATTTGCATTCTCGAACATTCACATGACAATCTTAACAACAAGCGTATGGTATCTACCATACGCTTTTCTTTTGCCCGGCAACGCCGGGCAATGATTATGACACCAAATCCGGGTAAGCGAATAGCCTGTTCGTGTTAAGGAATTGTAAACTCCACTTTCTTCATTGGTACTTCCTCTTCTCTGCAGCGTACTCTTATTGCTGATACCATCGTCAGGATTACCATATACAGGAAATGAAGATAGATAAGCAAATACTTGAAAAATACTTTAAAGGTGACTGTACAGCTGAAGAAGCTGCTCTTATAGCAACTTTCCTGGAGCAGCCAGATGCACCTGGTGTAGATGAATGGTTCAGTGAAGTGTATGCTTTAAGTGAAGCGAAAGAGCCGGTAATATTGAAACGGACAGGAATTAACATTTATCGTCGTTTATACAGCATTGCTGCGGCGGTAGCCGTACTGGTAGGTGTATGTGCCTGGTTATGGCAATCACAGCAGCGTACTGCGGGAAAAGCACAACTGGCGCTTAACTGGGATACCCTGGCAAACAAAGGGAACGATATTAAGCTCCTGTCACTGACAGATGGTTCTAAAGTTTGGCTTGGGCCACACTCTTCTTTAGCCTATACTCGTAATTATAACGATACAAGCAGAGAATTATCACTGGATGGGGAAGCCTATTTTGAAGTAGCACATGACCCCGCCCGCCCATTCAGTGTACGCACGGGAAAACTTATCACCACTGCTTTGGGTACCGCTTTTAATATTGCCACTGCCAGCCAAGCAGATGGTAGCATCCAGGTAAGCCTGGTGGAAGGCAAGGTGTCAGTAACAGCCACAGCTTTCTCCTGTATCTTGCATCCGGGACAGATGGTAAGATATGGAGAGGGCATAGGGACAACGCAACCGGAAACATTTAAAAAAGAAGAGGTGCTGGACTGGAAATCAGGCAAGCTGGTATTTGATGGTACACCACTGAAAGATGCCTTTGCCAAATTGCAGGCCAGATTGGGATCGCGGATTATTATGGATAATACGCTAACGGGCACACAAAAGGTGTCGGGTGTATTTTCGGCAGGCGAATCACTTGAGCACATACTGGAAGCAATGCAATATGTACACGGATTTAAAATCGTGAAGAAGAATCACAATACGTATGAAATAACAAAATCTAATTAAAGGACACAACTATTCCCGGGGGGCCCGGTACTGTATTCATTTTTAACAAAAAGTAATCTTTAAGTATGCAAAAATCTACAAACAGATTTTGTAATGGGAAAGCTATGCAAAATTGGAAAGCTATCCTGTTATGTTTTTTAGTGGCAGGATCTCCTGTGGCGCTGTCGGCGCAAACCTACCAATCCCTTTCAGAAAAGGTATCTGTAAACCTTGACAATACAACAGCTGACGTTGTAGTGAAATCGCTTGAAAAGCAAACGCCTTACACCTTTACTTATGATCCGGAATACTTGCAGCATTGTACGCTCGCAACTGTAAAATTTAATAATCAGCCACTGTCTGATGTACTTCATTATCTCGATGTATATGCGCCACTGGATATTGCTTTTGTGAACAAAACAGTAGCTCTGAAACAAGGCAAACTGGAACGTATATTAGGTCAGGATAAAGGCCGTGTTACAGGTAAGATCGTTGATAATAAAAACGAGCCATTACCCGGCGTAACAATACAGTCCAGCAATGGAGTGGGGGCTGTTACCAGCGTAGATGGTACTTATGAACTTAGTCTGCCGCCAGGCGTATATACCATAACCTTCAGTTATATCTCTTATGATACCCGTAAGGTAACTGAAGTGGCTATTAAAGAAAAAGGCATTACACCGCTTGATGTTGTGATGAAAAGTGCAGGTGCTCACCTGAAGGGAGTGACGGTAACAGGTAATTATAAACGTGCATCTGTAGAAGGTTTATACGCCATACAAAAAAACAATGCATCCATTACAGACGGAATCAGTGCAGAACAGATCAGTCGTACACCAGATAAAAATATCGGAGATGTATTAAAACGTGTTAGTGGATTATCGACTGTAGATAATAAGTATGTGGTGGTACGTGGTTTAAGTGAGCGTTACAACCAGGCGGTATTAAACGGACAGGTAATGCCAAGCACTGAAATGAACAGAAAGAATTTCAGCTTTGATATCATCCCTTCAAATATAGTAGAAAATGTAACGGTTGTTAAAACCCTGACACCAGACCGTAGTGCAGAATTTGGCGGTGGCGCTGTGGAAGTGAATACACTGGAAATACCAACACAGAATTTTCTGAACATTGGAATAGGTGGAAGCAGTAATGATATCACAACAGGGAAAAACTTCCGCACTTTAAAAATGGATGGCCAGGAATACTGGGGTAAAGTGGCACCTCACCGTGATCTGCTGGGTAAACTGGATTGGACCAATACTGCGGATGTGGTGGCTAAATATAACACAGAAGGTAAGAAAACACAATTACTAAGCAACAACTGGGGCGTGTATGAAATGAAAGCACCAGTTTCCCAGAACTACCAGTTATCAGGTGGAAAAGTATTCCGTTTAACAGCAAAAGATCAGTTTGGGATTGTAGCCTCTGCAAGTTACCGCAATACTTTCCAGACAAAAGATATCCGCATGAGCCGTGATGGTTTTGAAGGAGATGGCGCAGGAGATATTGAAGAAAGGGCAGCTTTCAAAGGTAAGAACTATGGCTTCTCCACCAACTTAGGAGGTTTGCTGGGATTGGGATATAAAAACGAACGTACCCATCTTAGTTTTCAGACACTGTACCTGCGCACACTTGATCAGCAGTTGCTGATTGGTATGGGTACACACGTTGATCCTAGTGGTTTTTTGTTGGGGTATTATGACCTTACCACCCAAACCAGCTTATGGCAAAACCAGCTGAAAGGAGAACATTCATTGGGACACCGTGGTGTTAAATTAAAGTGGATGGGTAGTTATGCGTTGCTGGACAAACAACGGCCGGATAATCATCAGTTGAAAGCATCTATGATGGAAGATGATAAACTGGCATCTAACGAATTTAATATCAAATCCCCGTTCAGCAGTGGTATCAGTGATGGAACATTGCGTTGGTGGAGCAGAACTTATGAAAAAGATTATAACTGGGATATCTCTTTGTCAGTTCCTTTTAAACTGGGAACAGGAAAGATCCAAACAGAGAACATTTTAAAAGGAGGTTATGGAGGATGGAGTAAAAACAGACTGTTCTATGTATTAAACAGTGGCTCTAAAGGATTTGATACAGAAGATTATCCGCCACTGGCACAAACATTTATACCTGAACGCGGAGGTGAGATCTACTTTGACCGCTTTGCAGATGATTTCCATAAAACAGCTGTATTACATAGTTTTTATGCCATGCTTGATAATAAGATAAATGAAAAATGGAGACTGGTATGGGGTGTGAGAGCAGAAGGATATAATCTAAACAAAGTAAATGATGTACTGGATTCCCTTTTAAGTGATATTAATGAAACAAGAGGTTCTGATAAACAGCTCGATTATAGTGCTATTCTTAACCGTGAACCTAACTGGCGTTTATTCCCATCGGCAAACCTGACGTATAGCTTAACACAACAGATGAATCTTCGTCTGGCATATGCCGAAAGCATTATTCGTCCGGATCTCAGAGAACTGTCTTTCTTCAAGGAATATGATTTTGAACTGGGTGGTATTTATAGAAGCAACCAGGTAAAGTCTACCACGGTACAACATTTTGATTTCCGTTATGAATGGTATCCCACTCCCGGAGATGTACTTTCTGCTACTTTGTTCTATAAGAAGTTCAGAGATCCTATGGAGATCTATAAAGAGGGAGACAACAGGATGTATTTCTTAAAGAATAATAAATACGCAAAAAATTACGGACTGGAAGTGGAAGTAAGGAAATCACTTGCTTTTACAAAAGTACCTGTAGTTCGTAATATCACGCTGTATGGCAACTTCACCGCATTAGCGTCACGTGTTACGCCTGTTGACATAAGTTATAATACGCTGGATCCTAATAATGAGAATAAAATATTACCTGCAGAAGTGGTAGGAAAAGTAGAAAAGAGGCCTCAGACGGGCGCCAGTAACTATATGGTCAATGCAGGATTTTATTATGATATCAAACCCGTTTCCTTCAGCCTGGTATATAACTATGTTACAAACCGTATGTTTCGTCCTGCGGCATACTACAGTGAATCATTATTCGAACGTCCGCTTGAATCACTGGATGGACAGTTGGCTATACGCCTGCTGAAACAGAAGCTGCAACTGCGTTTAAACATTTCGAACCTGTTGAACAGTTATTCTGTGGTGTATAGAAATTTTTATAAGGATGATGCTATTACCAATTATAAGAAAGATCCCAGCACTAAGGATCTGCTTTATCAGAAAGGACAGGATCTGATAGATTATGAAGCAAGGCCCGGCCGGACTTTCAGTTTTACCCTTGGTTATAGTTTTTAATTGAGAACGCGTAAACACAAATATATCCTGATCAGGTATTCAATCCATTTTAAACACAAACAAAAGAGAACCCATGAAAAATTGTTCACTGATTTTATCGCTTGCCGCTGTTGTACTGGCATTGGGTACAGCCTGTAAGAAAGAGAACCACATTACCGACGAGCGTGCACTGTCTGCAGGACCAATACATTCCTGCGGTGACAGTACTATTTCTGGTGTAATTACTTCTAATCTGTTTCTGGACAGTTGTAAAGTGTACAAGTTGAGCGGACTTGTATATGTTGCTAACAATGCAACACTGACTATTTCTAAAGGCGCCCTGGTACAGGGTATCAAAGGTGCCCCAGGAGGTACATTGATTATTACAAAAGGTTCTAAACTGGTTGCTGCCGGTACTCAGTTTAGTCCGATTTTATTTACTTCAGATCAGGCATCACCAGCATCTGGCGATTGGGGCGGTATCGTATTATTAGGAAAAGCCGATATCAATCAGGGAGATTCTGCACTGGTTGAAGGTATCACTGGCGCTACACCAGCAAGTGCTTATTATGGTGGTAATGACAATGGTGATAACTCAGGTACCTTAACTTATGTAAGAATTGAGTATGCTGGTTATGAACTGGCTGCTGACAATGAACTGAACGGTCTCACAATTGCAGGTGTTGGTTCTAACACCACATTGAATCACATTGAAGTGTACAAATCAAAAGACGATGCTTTCGAATTTTTCGGAGGTACAGTAAATGCTTCTTACCTGATAGCGGTAGATGCACTGGATGATATGTTCGACTTTGATAATGGTTTCAGTGGTCACATCAGTTATGCATTAGGTATTTCTGATCCTACCCGTGCAGACAAGAGTCAGTCAAATGGTATAGAAAGTGATAACCGTTCCAATGGTGATTCATCTTCATTCCCTACCACTAAAGCTGTTATTGATCACCTGACTATCATTGGTCAATCAACTGCAGCTGCTGCAAGTATCACCAATGGCCAGCCTTCTGGTACTGGTAGCTATGGCCGTGGTGCTCATTTCAGAAGAAGCAGCCAGTTTGATGTTCAGAATTCAATATTCCTGGGCTTCAATAAAGGTATTTCTTTAGATGGTGCACTGGGTAACACTCCTTGCGCTTATGCAAGGAACTTATCTACACTGACTAACAACCTGGTACATGCTTATGTAACACATTTTATAATCGAAGGAACAAGCGCATGCCTGACAACGTTAAATTTCGATGCGTTAGCTCAACTGCGTGAAAATTACCCTTATGCTACATGGCAGGAAATAGGTTTGAGTGCTCCTTTTAACAGACCAACTACAGCAAGTGCTGCTAACTACTTCCCTTCTGCGGGTAGTGATGCAGCAACTGCGGGTGCAGGTGCATTCACCGTTGGTAGTGCAGACTGGGCTGCAAGCTGGTCCCGTTTCTAGTAAGATTCAGTTATAATATAAGTGTGGGGGAGGAATGCTTCCCCCACTTTTTTTAAAAAAAACAAAACATGCTTAAAGTTTTCAAATGTATTTTTTTTACCGCTTTTATATTCTTAGCGGCTTGTAAAAAGGGGGAACCCGTAAATGAATATTACTTTGCTTCATTTTCGGCTGAATTATTAGCATTACCAGGCACGCCAACAGTTGACGTATATGTTGGCGATAACAAAATAGATACACTTGCCGCCGGCAAAAGTATAGGAATAACCTCACGATTAATGTTAGAGGCTGGAGGTAAAAAGACCAAAATCAGTTTTAAAAAATTTGGAACAGATACACTACTGCTGGATACATTAGTAGACCCTGTTGCCGGATCTATGTTTCCACTTAAACTCGCATTTAGCCCTACATTAGGTATACAGAGTTTTATGGCAACAGGTAATAATACTGTTGCTGCTGATTCCGTTTCTTTCTTTGCATTTAATCTATTACCTGTAGAGATTCAGGCTGTTGATGTAAAAGTTGATGCCTATTTATTTAAAGTTAATGGTATTGAATATGAGGAAACAGGAATTGTATTAAAAGGATTTGAAAAGAATAAATTACATCCAACATTGGTTTCATTAAAGGTGATTGATGAAACCGGAGCAGGAATCAATTATATATTTAAATTTAAGAACACTGCCACCGGAGAGTTTTTGAAGGATATGTCATTAGCAGAAGTATGTACGATATTTCCTTTGGCCGGAAAGCGACAGATATTAACTATTACCGCTACCAAAAGACTTGGTAAATTAAGATTTGGAGCGACATATGCTGAGTATTAAATCTTAGAAATCCGTTGCTTGTTAGCCCTTATCCCTATCTTATAGGCATTATTACTACACTATTATTTGCAGCTGCCTGCCTTGAATCATAATAACGTTGTATTATAGTTCCGTCAGTCTGTCTTCCATTCCCACTTATAATTGAAAAAGCTTTTGCTTTCAGTGGATCATTGTTATCTCCGATGGATGATAACGGCTGAACAGTCATTTCATCAGTTACATATTGTGGTGTAATTCCAGTTGTATATCCTCCTGTTCCCTTCGCATTAAACAGGTTGTACGTAATAGGCAATATAGCCCAGGGAATACGCTGTGGGGACCTGGCATCCCGGATAATAACAGCCGCTTTATCCTTCCCAAAAGTTATTTGTCCGATCTGTATTACATCCATATAAGGCTTTAAGGTATTGATGGTTAATTCAGCAGCGGAAGCTGTTTGTTGCCCTGATAAAATAAATACCCGGCTTAATGAAAGCCGTGCGGCAGACAATGAACTGAAAACGATAGGAGAGCCGCTTTCAGGAACCGACAATGCTGATTTGTAAGAGATCGTTCTTTGTCCCATACGATTGTTACCGCTATATTTTGCAAAGGTGCTCTGTTCATTTATTCCCGGTGCTATAAGAGAATTGATTAATGCAGCTGCTGACACACTACCTCCCGGATTATAACGGAGATCGAGGATCAGTTCTGAAGCACCTGCGTTTTTAAATTTAGTAAAGGCAGCGACGAGTGCCTGATTATAATTATCATCAAAATAATTATAGAAAAGATAAGCAACTACCTTCCCGTTTACGGTCGACGTACTTTGCTGATAAATAGGATTTTCTGGCAGGGCTTGCGCCGGCAATGTAATAGTACTATCTTCTTTTACGCTATTATTATCAACTGTTGCCATTGTTAGTGCAGCAGACGATACTTGCAAAAGTGCATTGCTAAGTGTAGATGCATTTGTGCTGGTAAGAGTTGTACCATTTATTTGGGTGAAATAACTCCCCCGTTGTATGCCATTTAATGCTGCCACAGAGCCCGGTATTACCAGTTTTACCACCCCGATGGCACCTCCCGGTGCTGTAGGCCAGTTTATTACGGAGAAATCTATTCCATAGATGTACAGCATGTATTTGGGGTAAGTAGACTGATCGGCTGGTTTATACAGAAATGAAAAGCGGTCATCTTTGCTTTTTAACTGGTTGAAAAATGCCGTTGTAGTGAGCATAGTGTCGGCTGTAGCGGGTAACTGGTCATTCCAGAGGTAGAAGTACCGCATACTATCAAGGAGCCAGTTATTGACCTCCTTTTGCGTAACAGGCCCCGTTGGTATAGGGGGAGCAGGGTCATCTTTTTTACTGCAGGAAATAACCAACAGTGGGAAAACAAGTGTATAGCAGATTCTGCGAAGCATAGGGGGTAGTTTTACATGTCGTAATGCGTCATCATCTCTCTTCTGATATATTGTAAGGCCAGACTGAGATGATTTCTTACCGTGGAAGGAGAGAGGCTGAGCTGTTCAGCAATCTCCCTGTAACTTTTGCCTTTATCCCGGCTCAGCAGGTAGATGTTCCGGCGTTGTTCGGGCATTTTTTCAATAACTCTCTGAATATGCTGGCGGAATTCTTTATGTAACAGGGATTCGTCGTCTCTGCTATCTGTTGAAGATTGCCGGTTGGAAGATATTTCTGCAAGAGATTTTTTCTCCCGGTATAGTTTGCGGGTTTCGTCAATTACAATATGTTTTACATAAACGAAAAGGAGTGGAAAAACATCTTGTCCTTCTTGCACCTTGTGCATGTTTTCCCATAGCTTAATAAAGCATTGCTGAGTAATCTCTTGTGCCCGCAAACGGTCTTCGGTGAGTTTGAACGCGAACCGGTACACTTTTTCCCGGTTGTCCTCAAACAATTGACCAAAGAGTATTCTTGATGGGTTATCAGACATATAGTTTGATATGTGGTTGCTATAATGGAAATTAAATGTAAGCAGCAGATGTTACTTGAATGTTAAGCCTCCCTGGCTGGGGACTATGAAGCATTTTATATACATTTGCCCCATGTTTACAGAACTGTGCAATAAAATATTTGATCAGAGTATTGCCGATTATCATCTGCATAACAGTGTAAATCAGTCTATTCTGAATCCTTATGAAAAAGCAGCGATCGAACACCTGCTTTACCTTAAAAACTGGATCGATACCGTGCAATGGCACCTGGAAGATATTATCCGTGATCCGTTAATTGATCCGGTAAAGGCGCTGGAGATAAAACGCTGGATAGACAAATCCAACCAGGAGCGTACAGATATGGTGGAGTACATTGATAGCTATTTCCTTGAACAATACAAATCCGTGACTCCGGTACAAGGTGCATCTATCAATACGGAAAGTCCGGCGTGGGCTATAGACCGTCTGTCCATACTGGCACTTAAGATCTACCATATGAGGGAAGAGGCCACCCGGGCGGACGCTTCTGCCGAGCACCGTGCCGCGTGCCAGCGTAAGCTGGATATCCTGCTGGATCAACGTAATGACCTGGGTACTGCTATCACCCAGCTACTGGAAGATATTGCTGCCGGCAAAAAGTACATGAAAGTGTATAAGCAGATGAAAATGTACAATGATCCGGCCTTAAACCCGGTTCTTTACCAGGCACGCTAATCTTTAATATGCCCGACAAATTAAGAACGATACTGGCCATCCGTTTCTCAGCCATGGGCGATGTTGCCATGACCATACCTGTTATGAAACAGGTACTGGTAGCCAATCCGGACCTCCAGATCGTTTTTGTATCCAATAAAAACTGGGGTGCCTTATGCGCCGGTATCCCCCGGCTCATCTTTTTCCCGGCAGACCTGAAAGGGGAGCATAAAGGATTTAAAGGGTTGTTCCGGTTATACAGAAGCATCCGGCAGTCATACCGCATAGATGCCGTTGCAGACCTTCACCAGGTGCTGCGTTCTCAGATAGTACGTACCTTTTTTAAGCTGGGTGGCCGGCCGGTGTCTGTAATAGACAAGGGCCGCGCAGAAAAGAAAGCGCTGGCCAGTAAGGAAAATAAGGTGTTGAAACCTTTAACCAGTACTATCGAGAGATATGCAACAGTGTTCCGCAAATTAGGACTTACAGCAGATTTGACGAATACACCGCCTGTATTTCCCAAGCAACCTTTACCTGCACAAATGACTAAGGGTAATGAAAAGTGGGTGGGATTGGCACCATTTGCTACCTACCGCGAGAAAACATATCCCCTGGATAAGATCGAGCAGGTGCTGGCGGTACTGGTACAGAAACCCAATGTAAAAGTATTGCTGATGGGAGGAGGAGCTACAGAAGTGGCACAACTAACCACCCTGGCTGCTAAATACCCGGCATCAATAATCATTGCAGGTCGTTTTACTCTCCCGGAAGAGCTGGCCATAATCAGTCAGCTGGAGGTGATGATCAGCATGGACTCTGCTAATATGCACCTGGCATCCCTGTTTGGTGTGCCGGTAGTATCTATCTGGGGAGCGACTCATCCATTTGCGGGATTTATGGGGTATGGACAGCGCATAGAGAATGCTGTGCAATTGGAAGATCTGTCCTGCCGACCTTGCTCTATATTTGGAAATAAGCCTTGTTTTCGCGGTGATCATGCCTGTATGGAGTGGTTACCTCCTGCTGCAGTGGTAGCGAAAGTGCTGACAGTAGCGGGTTGAGATAAATTATAAAAAGTTTTTTTTGCGGATTAGGAAAAATTGCTAATTTCGCCATCCAATTATACGGTGCCCTATAGTATAATGGTAGTACGACAGTTTTTGGTACTGTTTGTCTAGGTTCGAATCCTGGTGGGGCAACAACCTAAGGCTGAAAAGCTCCGAAATTTCGGAGCTTTTTTGTTTTTACTCTCTCTGAAAGATTTTACCGGCCACATAGCTGTCTGCAAAAGCCAGGCTGTTTGTTTAGTTGGAAATTTATAAAGATATAATTGTTATCAGGAAATGAAATCCATCCTCAACCAATATTGATCATTTCCTACTTTTCTCCGATATTTACAATAACCTAACTTTAAGACCCAATTCTAAATTGTTCCCGATGAAAAATGTTTACTGGCCATTATTCATAGGCTTTACATTATTTACTACTGTTGCTCGTGCCCAATATGATGATGATAACGTTACAATACATAGTAACCGTAAAGCGAAAGATCCTTTTAAGGTCGGTAAAGACCTTGATAGTACCAGTGAGAGTGAGGGCAAAACCATTTCTCTGACAAACTTTACTCTTAATGATAAAATGCCAACAGGTATTGATATCTCCGATATCAGGGTAATTAACGCAGTAAGTGATTCTTCAATGCTTGGTTATGTACAGACCGGCATGTTTAACAGATGGATGGAAGCTCGTCCCGATAAGCCTTACACACAATTCCTGCAATCTTATGTGAATCGTAAATATGAATCTATATACCGGAAGAACACAGCACATATGGTATGGGTGATCCAGGAGTTACGCATCAGTGAACGTACTTTTAATATGAGTGAAAAAGGATTCTTGCATCTGAAAGCGATGGCATTTACCAGTAATGATAATGAAACATTCAAATACCTCATACAACTGGATACTATCCTGGTGACAGGAGGAATGGATGTAACTCATAAACATGGAGATAACATAGCTGATGCTTTACAGATACTGCTGGAGCAATCGCTTAAAAAGAGTGCTCAGACAGATAGTCCCGCTTATTCCCTGGCTACCATTAGAGAGAAGGCATTGCAACGTTACCAGAAGCCTGCTTTACAGTCAAATGAGCATGTTGATGGGATCTACTTAACTTTTGAAGAATTTATCAATGATCAGCCTTCTATTAAGAATATAGATTACAGTCTTGAACATAATGGCGTACACTTCTTTTATATAGATAATAACGGAAAGATGACTTTTATTGACAAGTTCTGGGGAGTTCGTAAAAGGGGGGTACTACTGAAGCAATATTATAATCTGCTAATTGCTATAGAACAAAAACAGAATAGTATTGTCTTAACCGGCTACTTACCATTGGCCCGCCGTAAAAATAATGCGACTCTTATGACAGCAACAGGTAGTGGACTTATTGGAGCTGCAATAGTGGGCGCAGCAGCTGGAGAAGAAACCTCAATGTCTGTGTCTGTACTACCTACAGTAGACAACATTCCTTACATCAGAAAAAAGGCTCCTTTAGCTACTGGCGTTGATATTGAAACAGGAGAGTTTACGCTGTAAGTATTTTGAGTATCGGAAAGGGAATTCTGAGAATATCTATGCAACTGCATTAAAAACCATGTTAATGAAAAGAGCATTATTTGTAAGCCTACTTGTAATTGTAACAGGGAGCGGTTGTTATACCTCTAACGCACCTGTAAAAGTAAAGGCAGCTATTGATACAACAATAAGCGTCGATTCAATATTTAATCTTGTTGAACATAATACTTTCCAATATTTCTGGGATGGTGCAGAACCCAATAGCGGGATGGCGCGGGAGAGATATCATGTGGATGGAGATTATCCGGAGCATGATATAAATGTTGTAACTACCGGAGGTAGTGGTTTTGGGTTGATGGCTATACTGGCAGGTATCGAAAGAGGATATATTACCCGTCAGCAGGGATTTGAAAAATTGTCGCATATCATTCAGTTTCTGGGAAAGGCTGATCGTTTTCACGGGGCCTGGCCACACTGGATCTATGGTGAGACCGGCAAAGTAAAACCTTTTGGAGAGAAAGATAATGGTGGTGACCTGGTAGAAACGGCGTTTATGATCCAGGGGTTGTTATGTGTACGTCAGTATTTTGCAGATGGCAATACACAGGAAAAAGCATTGGCTACGCAGATCAGTAAATTGTGGAAAGAAGTGGAATGGAGTTGGTTCCGGAATGGAAAGAACGTTTTATACTGGCATTGGTCGCCTTCTTACCAGTGGGAAATGAATTTTGCTGTAACTGGTTATAATGAATGCTTGATCATGTATATACTTGCAGCATCTTCACCCACACATGGCATACCTGCAGAAGTATACCATGAAGGATGGGCACGCAGTGGTAAGATCAGGGATAGTATTTCCGCATACGGATATACGCTGACGTTATCGCATAATTTCGCACCGCAATATGGGGGTCCTCTTTTCTGGGCACATTATTCTTTTCTGGGACTCGATCCCCACGGACTGAAAGACCGTTATGCAGATTACTGGGAGCATAATACAAACCAGACGCTGATCAACCGTGCCTGGTGCATTCAGAATTCCAAACATTATAAAGGATATGGACCAGATAGCTGGGGACTGACTGCCAGCTACTCCGTAAAGGGATATGCAGCGCATGCACCTGGTATGGAAACAGATCTTGGAGTGATCTCGCCTACAGCTGCGATCTCTTCCATGCCTTACACACCAGAGTATTCCAAACAGACAATGTTACACTGGTATAAGAACTATAATGGCAAACTGTTTGGTAAATACGGCTTTTATGATGCCTTCAGCGAAACCAATCAATGGTTTCCGCAAAGATATCTGGCCATCGATCAGGGACCTGCGATAGTAATGATGGAGAATTACCGAAGCGGACTGTTATGGAAACTGTTTATGAGTTGTCCGGAAGTACAGGCCGGCCTCAGGAAGCTGGATTTTGAGAGCCCGTATTTAAAGAATTAATAAGGTCATACCGCCACTTCTTTGTTGTATTTATTCCTGTATTCAACGGGAGATAATCCGGTTATCTTTTTAAAGATTGTTCTGAATGCTTTGGTGTCCAGATAGCCCACATCATACATTACTTCATTTACATTTTTCCGGGTATTCTCGAGTTGCTTTTTAGCAGCTTCGATTTTTACCCGTTGAATGTATTCACTGGGAGTATTGTTTGTGGCTTTCTTAAAACGTCTTTCAAAATGACGTCTGCCAATAGCAAATTTCACAGCCAGATCTTCTATCGATATTTTTTCAGTCACATTCTTTTCAATGAACTCCTGTGCCTGTTTGATGGGTTCGTCTTCGTGCCTTTTTTGTCCGTTGAACATAATAAAGGGCGATTGACTTTTACGGTCTATCTCTATCGCAAAGTATTTGGAGGCCTGGATCGCTAATGTCCGGTTCGTATATTTTTCCACCAGGTGGAGCAGCAGGTTCCAGTAAGAGTTGGCCCCACCGCTGGAATAAAGGCCCTGTTCCTCTGTAATAATACTACCATCCGTAAGTATCACATCAGGGAATAAAGTCCGGAATTCGTTTGCAAACAACCAATGTGTGGAACATTGCTTCCCGTTCAGGAGGCCCGTTGATGCCAGTAGGAATGCACCAATACAAAGTGAAGCTATTTCCGCACCTTTCTCACGTTGTTCTATAATCCAGGGGATTGTTGCTTTATTCACTTCCAGGGCATTGTTAATATCGCCACTTAATGCTGGTATAATGATCAGATCTGTTTTGGGAATATCTTTCAGCAGTGCATCTGTATGCACATAGAAGGCACCGTTTTGCAGGGGGATTTCTTTTGTAAGTCCCACAAGCTGCACATTGAATGCTGCATCTTCACCGGCATCCTGTAAAAACTGATTGATTGCAGTGAACATATAGCGAGGGTCTACAATACTTGCAGGAACCGCATCTTTAAACACAAGGATGGATATATGTTTCATTTGTAGGTTTTTAAGATCTATTTCGATCTGTGGAATGCATAAAATTAAGGTATTTACGGCCAAAGTCGCAACTGCCCCTGTAAGATGTCTCATTCACACATGACTAAATGTAATGAATGGAGATACTTTTGTATCAGTTTAATTAATAACTTATTTAACTCGGAAAGTATGAGCATTATTATTACCATCCTGGGCATCATAATAGCATTGATTGTATTACTGTTAATTGTAGCCTTGTTTATAAAAAAGAAATATACTATTGAGCGGGAAATCGTCATAAATAAACCTAAGCAGGAGGTTTTCAACTATATAAGGATGCTGAAAAACCAGGATTATTTCAGCAAATGGGTAATGACAGATCCCAATATGAAAAAGGAATTTAAAGGTACTGATGGTACTGTTGGTTTTGTGTATGCATGGGAGGGTAATAAACAAGCTGGAAAAGGAGAACAGGAGATTACGAAAATAATGGAGGGAGAGAGGCTGGATGTTGAAGTACGTTTTAAAAAGCCTTTTGAAGCGATTGCTCAAACACCATTTACTACGTCAGCGGTAACGGAGAACCAGACGAAACTGACCTGGGGCATGAGTAGTGAGATGAAATACCCCATGAATATCATGTGTTTATTTACTGACAACATGCTCGGAAAGGATCTTGAATTAAGTCTGGCTAATCTGAAAAATATTCTTGAAAGATGAGAAAGCTAAAACTGCAGATGCAGATATCAGTAGATGGTTATGTGGCAGGACCAAATGGGGAAATGGACTGGATGCAATGGAACTGGGATGAGGAATTGAATAATTATGTTATTGAGTTAACTGAACCAGTTGATTGTATTTTATTGGGCCGCAAGCTGGCAGAAGGATTTATACCAGCCTGGGCCGCCAGTATAGCAAACCCGGAAACAGAAGATGCTGGCGGGCATAAGATGGTGGATACCCATAAAATAGTATTCTCGAAAACCTTGAAAAGTATAGAAGGAAAAAATGTTGTAGTTGAAAATGGAGATATGGTGGAGGCTGTAACAGCCCTTAAAAAACAACCTGGTAAAGATATTATTGTATATGGGGGAAGCACTTTTGTTTCATCCCTGATCCAGCAGGGATTAATTGACGAATACCACCTCTTTGTAAATCCGGCAGCTATAGGAAAGGGGATGTCAATATTTAACACCCTGCAAAGCCGGTTAAATCTGAAGCTTGTTACAGCTAAACCCTTTGAATGTGGTATAGTAGTACTTTACTACAAATATGACAGGCAATAAAAAACAGAGTGTATGCGAAAAGTAGTTCTTTCCATGAATGTAACGCTGGATGGTTTCATGGCGGGTCCCAACTGTGAATTAGACTGGCATTTTGAAAACTGGGCTCCCGATATGGCAGCCTCATTATGCGAACAGCTAAGTAAGGCGGATACGATAATACTAGGGCGGGTAACCTACAGTGCAATGGCCAGGTACTGGCCGGGCCGGGCTACAGACATGTCTTTTCCCAGGGAAGACCTGGCATTTGCGGAGATGATGAACAGTTATAAGAAGATCGTCTTTTCAAAAAATATGAGTACCCCGGTATGGAATAATTCAAGGTTCGTAAAGGGAAATCTCAGGAGGGTGGTGCTGCAATTAAAACGACAGGAAGGGAAAGACATTATTATCTACGGAAGCGGCCAACTGGTAGCTTCCTTAATACAGTTGGAGCTGATTGATGAATATTTACTCTGGATGCACCCTGTTGTGTTGGGTAAGGGCAAACCTTTATTCAGGGAATTACAGGATAAGCTCAACATGAAACTGGTGAAACTGGAAACATTTCGTTCCGGAGTGGTTGTTCTTTATTACGAAAATGGGGGTATAGTTCCCGCTGAAGTTCCGGAACTCATCGCACAACCAGCCCTAAAGAAGGACCAGTAGCGGTATAATTCCCCTGAGGTTCTACAACTAGCTCCAGTAGTGAAATAATTACCTTTGAAGATCCAAAACTCATCATATACTAGCCATAAAGAGAAACTATTAGTAATATATTCCCCCTGAAGTTCCGAAACCGGAAGATTTAATGAATATGTTAAGAATTTAATATACTTTACCATTGTTATAAATTCCGACCCCGGATGTATTATTTTCCATGTCTGCAACAGAATTTCCATCCTCATATAAGACAATAATTACAGGGAATTGTATGATTCTCCATTCCCTGGGATATGTGGGTCCGTTAACTTAGCATCAATAACTGATCCCACGTTTAAAAGATTCCCGTATGAAGAACAACACTGTCGTTCTCCCAAGATATTCTGACTGTTATGAAGTATAGACTGTTTATTCTGTACTGTAGTGTATTATTATCTAACTATAGCTATGCGCAAAGGGTAAAATACAATTTCAATCCGGGCTGGAAAGTATGGGTGGGCGACCAGACTGATGCCAGTAAGAAGGATTTTAATGATGATTCCTGGAAGAAAATCACCCTTCCATATGCATGGAACGAAGTAGAAGTGATAGATGATAAAGGGAATCGTTGCCCTACTGCCCTTGATATGATCAATTTTAGTCTGGATGGTGTTGGTGTATGGCGTGGGGGTATAGCACAGGGACCGGATAATTATATTCTCGCAAAAAGTTTGCCTGTAGAAGGCGGAGTAAACAGGGTGTTGATCAGATCCACCACGGTGCCCGGTACTATTACATTACGGGCGAATGCTGATGGTTTAAAAGGGGCCACTTTATCGCTGGTTACGACAGTATTTTCTGTAAAAGACGGATTGGCAGCTATGTTACCTGCTGCCGGACTTCCTTCCAACCTGGAAAGAGGACCTACACCTGCCAGTACTTCTTACAATATCACCCGCATCCCTGTAGGGATTGTAAAAGCCACCGCCGGTGCACATGCTGATAGTGCCTTTGCCAGCTTTGATGACAATGAATTAAGCGACTGGGTAAATGATGGTCAGTTATCAACAGCCTGGATAGAATATGAACTGGAACGTGAAGCGATCGCGAGCGAAATCACTTTAAAGCTGAATAATTTCCGTACAAGTACATATCCGTTACAAATTACAGTAGATGGAAAGAGTGTATTTGAGGGTACCACAGCTACCAGTCTGGGATACTATACTGTTAAATGTATACCGCAGAAGGGGAAAAAAGTAAGGATACAATTAGCCAGTATAGTAAAAGATAATAAGATTAATATAATGCCGGAAGTTTCCGGTAAAAAATCAGACGATGGTGTTACCAGGAAGGATGCAAAAACAACTGGTACGCTCAGTATAATAGAAGCCGAAATCTATGAAAGCATTTCCGTAAAGTAACTGTCAACGTATAGGAGTATTATCAACCAAAAAATATGTAACACGGTATAGTTTGCCGGGACGATTTATCTGTTATGAAATTTAGCTGTTATGAAAACAATTATCCGAAGTTCTCTGCTTCCGGGTGGAACCTTCTTTTGCCTTTTTCTACTGTTCATTCTTTTGATCTCCAGTTGCCGGAAGAAAGAATTTGATGAATATTATGGCCGTCCGGATTGGCTGGCATCGCCTATCTATAAGCAATTAGAAGCGCGTAAGAATTTCAAACACCTGCTTGTTACTATTGATAAAGCAGGTTACAAAGATATCCTGAGTAAGGCAGGATACTGGACTCTCTTTGCGCCAAATGATGCAGCATTCGAAAAGTATTTTCAGGAAAAAGGTATTGGTGGTGATGATGATATTGACTCTCTTACCGCCCGTAAAATTGTGACTTATGGATTGGTGTATAATGCTTACAGAAAGGATCAGTTGAGTAGCTATCAGCGTACCGGCGGACCAGATACCAGCCAGGCTTACAAAAGAAAAACCGCCTACTATGATTGGGTATATACAGAAAGCGGGCATACAGGAAAAATTATTGCAGCTAACAGGAATGGGACATATATAGCTAATGATAACAACAATAAAAACATCCCTTACTTTATCAACGGATTTATGTCTGCAAACGGACTAAGTGCTGCCGACTATAATTTCTTTTATCCTAATGTGCCGTATACTGGTTTTAATGTAGTGGATGCTGGCGTAGTAAATGCAGATATTGCTGCCGAGAATGGCATCATCCATGAAATAGATAAGGTGATTCTGCCATTACAGAACCTGGAAAGATATCTGGCCGATAACCCGGAATACAGCGAGTTTAAGCGCTTGCTGGATAAACTCGTAAGCTACCAGTCCAACGCCGATCTCACACACCGTAATTTGGTACTTACAGGGGCATCCGATTCTGTTTTTGTTAAATTATACAGTGCTGCCTTAGCTTTCTCTCCCAATAATGAAAATTATATATTGGCAAGTACAGATGCGCAAGCAGGAGGATGGACTTTGTTTGTACCTAAAAACGATGTACTGATAGCATATGAAAAGGAAATACTGGTTAACTATGGCACATTCGAAGCAGCTCCACCAGCCGTTTTATTGAGTCTGCTCAATTCTCATATGTGGCAAACTACTGTATGGCCTGGTAAACTGAGTATTACAGGTAATAGTCAGCGCGAAGTACCAACATTCAGTTTGTCTGATATAAATGATAAAAAGGTGCTTAGTAATGGTTTTTTCTATGGCATCAATGCTGTGCAGGATGCGAATGTTTTCAGAACTGTTTATGGAAAAGCTTTCCTGGACCCGGAATATTCGCTGATGACGAGAGCACTGGATGCAGATCTGAAATTTTCCATCATCAACCCAAGTATACAATATACATTATTCATGATGCCGGATACAAAGCTGAGGGCAGCAGGGTATGATTTTAATTCCGACAGAAATGACTGGTCTTATCAGGCACCAGGAGGTACTATTCAGTTTGGTTCAGGGGCGCAGGACAGATTATACCGGATTTTACAAACGTCTGTATTATCTACTTTGAAAGGTGAATTGGATAACCTTTCCGGAGAGGGGATAGTAGAAGCATGGAATGGGGAGTATATCCGTTATAGTAACAATACCGTATTTGCCAGTGGGAATGTTGATGCGGGAGTTGTACTGAATATTAATAAGGTAAGCACTGCCAAGAATGGAAGGGTATATTATACGGACGGGTTACTAACCTTCACAGAAAATCCGATTGGCTTTCATATTGAAAAACTGGCAGGTTCCTTCCCGGCTGATTTTGGAAGCTTTTACCAGTATCTGAAAAACACTACCCTATGGACAGCTACTAAAGATATTCTGGGAACCGTTCCCGGAAACTTTTATACTATTCTGATTCCCACCAATGATGCTATTTCGGCGGCGGTTAAAGATGGCTGGCTTCCCGGTGATATCACAACAGGTACTCCAAATTTTGCACCCACAACAGATGTTGATAAGGAAAAGGTTACCCGGTTTATTAACTACCACATTTTGAATAAAAATACAATAGTACCAGATGGGAAGAAGTCTGGCGCATTTGAAACTCTGCTGAGAACTACGGGAGGTGATCTAACTTTTATTACCATAAATAACCAGCTGAATTTAATGGATCTGAGAGATGCATTTAACAACAGTGCTATGGTAAATATCTCCCGGAGTAATAATCTGTCTAACCGGGCTGTCATCCACTCCATCAACAATTATCTCAGATACAATGTCCAATAACCTGAAACAAATACCTGTATGAACAAATTACCTTTAATAATTTTCTGTTTGCTGATCACGATGGTCTGTTCTCTGAGAGCACAGAAAACAGAAAGGATCACCATAAGAGGTAAAGTACTGGATGCAAATACCAGGTTGCCGGTTATTGGAGCATCGGTTGTAGAACTGGATAAAGATAAACGTACCGTTGCCGGAGTGGTTACTGATATAGATGGAAATTTTGCCATCAGGGTTTCCAATCTTAAAAACCTGATTTCTGTTTCTTTTATTAGTTACAAAACCATTATCCAGCCTATTAATGATAGAACGGTTATTAACTTTCAACTGGCATCCAATACAAGGGATTTAAATGAGGTAAATATTGTTGCGCGTCAAACCGTAGACAATGGTACCGGAATGAATGTTGAAAGCCGCAATTCCACATTTGCTACTGCTACTATTAAGGCAAAGGATCTGGAAGAGCTTTCGGCAGCATCCATAGATCAGGCCTTGCAGGGACGTCTTCCTGGTGTAGACATCGGTACTACCTCTGGCGATCCGGGTGCAGGGATGTCTATCCGCATCAGGGGAACTGCTTCCATAAATGGTTCGGCAAATCCGCTGATAGTACTGGATGGAATGCCATATGATACTGAAGTGCCTTCTGATTTCAATTTTGGTAGTGCTGATGAACAGGGATATGCGCAACTGCTGAATATATCTCCTTCTGATATCAGGGATATTACGGTGCTGAAAGATGCTGCGGCAACGGCTGTATGGGGATCACGTGCAGCTAATGGCGTGTTGATCATTAACACTAAAAGAGGAACTATCGGGAGACCGGCTATCACCTATAATTTCAAAGGAACATTTTCCAAACAACCACGTAATATTCCATTACTGAATGGTGATCAGTATGCAACATTGATCCCTGAGGAAATTGCGAATACCAATGGATTGCCCTTAAATATTCAAACGAATAAAGAGTTTTCATTTGATCCTAATGATCCCTATTGGTATTACAATTACAGCAATAATACGGATTGGGTGAAAGCCATTACCCGCCTGGGTTATTCACAGGATCATAATATTTCAATGACAGGTGGAGGTGAAAAAGCCCGTTACTACGCATCAGTGGGATACCTGGATCAAAAAGGAACTACAGTGGGTACTTCATTACAACGTATAACGTCTAAAATTAACCTCGATTATAACGTATCTAACCGTATCCGTTTCAAATCAGATATAACGTATACGCATGTAGATAATAACCTGAATTACGTACCGGATAAAAGTTACCAGGTAAGGGGTGTAGCTTATACCAAGATGCCTAATATGGCAATTCATGAATACGATGAATATGGAAATGTAACACCCAATTATCTGTCACCGGCATCTAATATCCAGGGTGTCTATTACAATACCTACAATCCGGTGGCACTGGCTATGGAAAGTATGTATAAACAGGTGGGTGAAAGGATCACACCGAAATTTAATATCCAGTATGATGTAATCCCTTCTTCCCTACTGGCTACTTTTGATGTACAGTTTGATATCAATAACACAAAAGCCAGAACCTTCCTGCCGCAGGTTGCTACTGGCCGGCCGGTAACAGAAACTGTTGTTAACCGTGCAGGCGACAGCGATGGTGATGTGTTTGATGTTTACACAAAAACCAATTTAGTATATACACGTAAAAAGAATGATGTTAATCATAACCTGCAGGCGTTAATGTCTATACAAACAGAGGATAGGAATTACATCACACATAATGCACTTACTTCAAATACGGCGTCATCAGCATTTCAGGACCCTTCCAATCCTTCCAGAACAGCTAATTCGGATCTCGTACTGGAATCCGTACAGGGTAGGACCAGAAGTGTTGGTTTGTTGCTGCAGGGGCAATATGGTTTATTAGACCGTTATATTATAAATGCAGGTGTACGTGGTGATGGAAATTCCAGGTTCGGCCCCAATTACAGATATGGGTTATTCCCTTCGCTTTCATTAAGATGGCGCTTTTCCGGAGAACCGTTCATGAAAAAATATAAGTTCATTGATGACCTGAGTTTCAGAGCCAGTTATGGACAGAGCGGTTCGGCTCCTCCTGATAAAGCAGCATGGAATTATTTCAATACTTATCAACCGTTCGACTATAGTTATATGGGAATGTCTGGAGTTTATCCTTCAAATATAGAACTCTCAAATCTGAAGTGGCAAACTGTAGTGGGACAAAACATAGGTTTTAATTTATGGATCTTTAAAAACCGTATCCGTATTGATGCGGAGGCATATCGAAACCGCACTAAAGATATGTTTTACGAAGACCTGCGGATCCCTTCTTATTCAGGGTCTTCCTCCATTGCTATGAACGTGGGTACGATGGATAACCAGGGTTGGGAAATACTGCTGAATACTATACCTATAAAAACTGCAAAGTGGCAGGTGGGCTTTGACCTCAATATTGCCCGAAATACAAATGTTGTGAGAGAAGTATCTGAATTTTTTCCCCGCGAGAATAATGTAGCAATTAATCAGAACGGGAAATATAAAACCTATTTACAGATAGGTAATCCCTTTGGATCATATTATGGATTCAGATATAAAGGAGTTTATAAAGATCGTGATGCAACTATTGTAAGAGATGCCAGTGGCGGCAAGATAGCAGGTGCCAATGGGCAAACGCTTTATATGCGTTTCAACTATCCGGCTACTGACTACACTTTTCAACCAGGTGATGCTATGTATGAGGACATCAATCATGATGGTAATATAGACAACAAGGATATTGTTTACCTGGGTAATGGGATTCCAAAAATAACAGGAGGTTTTGGTCCTAACGTTACTTTTATGGGGAGTCTTAAACTCACTACATACTTCGTGTATCGCCTGGGTTACGACCTGGTAAACCAGGCTGATATGAATACCAGCAACATGTACAGTTACGATAATCAGAGTACTGTGGTTTTGCGGAGATGGCGTAATCCCGGTGATGTAACGGATATCCCAAGAGCGTTATACCGTTCTGGTTATAACTGGCTGGGATCGGACAGATATATACAGGATGCTTCTTTTGTACGGCTGCAGTCGGTTACGTTAAGATATAATTTTGGAAAGAGGGTATTGGATAGACTGAGAATCAGGAATGCCAGCTTTTATATAACAGCAGAGAATTTATATACCTGGACAAAATACATAGGTCAGAACCCGGATGTAGCTATGAAAGGAGATAATGACCCCTTTGCTTATCCTGTAGATAATGCATTGACTCCTCCACCGAAGAATTTCCTGATAGGAATTTCTGCTAGTTTTTAAACAGATAAAATATTAACAGTAATGAAATACAAATTACTTCTGCTGATAGTCATATTTCTGACACCATCCTGTAGTAAATGGTTGGATGTAAAACCACAGGATGGTATTATCCGCGATAATTACTGGCAAAACAAGGAGCAACTGAAAGCAGCTGTGATAGGATGTTACTCTTCACTCCTGGATAATGAGCTGGTTGAGAATCTCTTTGTATGGGGCGAATTAAGGGCGGATATGGTGACTTCTACCCTGAATACATCCATAGATGAGGTTAATATCATGCAGGCCAATATTCTGTCCAGTAACAGCTATACCAGCTGGGCATCTGTTTATCGCACCATTAATTATTGCAATACTGTCATCGACTTCGCTGCACAAGTTCTCCAATCAGATAAAACATTAACGCAGGAACAACTGGATGCTTACCTGGCAGAAGCGCATGGCCTCAGAGCGCTGATGTATTATAACCTGTTAAGATCGTTCGGGGAAGTGCCGCTGCAATTGAAAGCCAGTGCAAGCGATGATCAATTGCAACAGTTAAAGAAGAGCTCTCAACAGGAGGTGTATGATCAGATCATGAAAGATCTCTCCTTCGCGGAACAACATGCAGTAGAAACTTATGGTAATATCACAGTAGATAAAGGCCGGTTTACAAAGTTCACGATATATGCGATTGAGGCAGATGCTTATTTGTGGATGGAGAAATATGAAGATTGCATAACAGCATGTGATAAGATTATTAATTCAAACAGGTTTGGATTGATGGATGGCAGTGTGCAGGCCCAATGGTTCAATACCATGTATTTTGTTGGCAATTCGAATGAAAGCATTTTCGAGTTCCAGTTCGATCAGCAAAAGTTAAATCCTTTCTATGGCATGTTTGGCGCTACCAACAATCATTTTATTGGATCGCCCAGGGTAATGGAAGAAGTATATGGTATTGATATAACGGATGAAACTAAAAAGGATATCCGTGGTGATGGCGGATCCATAAGAGCAACAGACCAGATGATCTGGAAGTTTGCCGGGGCCACGAGTGGTACACGATTGGATGCCAGATCAGCTGCCGACTCCTATGCACATTGGTTTGTATACCGCTTCGCTGATGTTTTGTTGCTGAAAGCAGAAGCATTGGCATGGGTAAGTAAGGGAGGAGACGCACTAAGACTGGTAGGCAAGGTCAGGTTGCGTGCGCATGCACTGGCTTTCACGGAAAAATCGCCAGATTCTACATCTGCTGCAGACATTTCAAATTATATCCTGGAAGAAAGAGCCCGTGAGTTTGCTTTTGAAGGTAAGCGCTGGTATGATGTATTGCGCAATGCAAAACGGGATAATTATGCTCATCTCGATATCATTCTGGATATGGTTGCAGCCAATGCGCCGGGTAACATGCAGCAATCTATTATCAATAAGTATAAGGATGTCCGCAGTCATTACTTTCCCATTAATCAGTATGAGTTGCAGGCGGATAAGCAGCTGGTGCAGAATCCGTATTACCAATAAAACTATGTTATGAGAATCATGATTATATGCCTGTTGTTGTTGTGTAGTTGTAAAAAGGTGGATATCGTTTCCAATACCACAGATGAAGTAAATATCACTGGATATCTGCAACAGCATTCCGATAAATTTTCTTCGTTCCTGAAGATACTTTCAATTACCGGAGATGAGGGCTTCCTGGGAGTATACGGTGCTTATACCGCGTTTATACCCGACAATGATGCAATAGCAATTTATCTCCAGTCAACAGGAAAACCCGCTATAGAAAATATTGATGTGCAGGAGCTGAAAGACCTGGTTAAATTCCACCTGCTGCAAGATACCATCTCTACCAGTTCCTTTTCTGATGGTAAGCTATCTAAGCTCACTATGTACGGACAATACCTGATTACAGGAGCAGGTAATAAAGATGGCGTTACGAGGGTTACTGTAAACCGGCAGGCGAACATTACTCAAGGAAATATCAGGGTAGGGAATGGGATCATTCATGTAATTGATCATGTATTACAACCTGCTAAATTCACGCTGGCAGAAATGATAGAAAATGATCCGAAGTATTCCATTTTTTCACAAGCTGTTAAAGAAACCGGTTTATATGATACACTGAATATTCTGCCTGCCAGTAATGCGGATAGCAGCAGAGCGTGGCTCACTGTACTGGCCGAATCTGATTCAGTATTGAATAATGCAGGCATCAGCAGTTATGCTGATCTGAAAACAAAACTTTCTCATACCGGCGATCCAAAAAATGTAGATGACAGTCTTCATCTATATGTCAATTATCATATCCTGTATGGGGTGAAATATCTGGCAGATATTGTTTCCAGTACATCACATACTACGCTGGCCCCTCTGGAAGTGGTTACTTCCAAACTATCAGGACAAGCGGTATTGATCAATGATGATACATTTAATGGTATCTATGAACCGGGTGTAGAATTGAATCGCGCAGGCAGTGATAATTCAGCCAGCAATGGTGTATTACATGCTGCAATGGGGCATTTTGCTATTAAGATCCGCAACCCGGTACCCGTATACTGGGATGTAGCCAATTTCCCTGAAATCCGCAATCTGCCTGCTTATTTCGGTAAACAGAATTATCCTTTTACCCTGGCTAATATGCCAAAAGATATTACAACTCCCGGCCCCAGTGCCATGACGTATACTGTGGGTTCCACTTATGTTAACGGAGATTTTCTGGCAATACCTTTAGGCGGGCCAGGCCGCAGTGCATGGGTTGAATTGAAAACACCATTGCTGGTGCGTGGAAAATACAAAGTGTGGATCTGTTACAGAACGCAGAAACAGTCCGGAAGTTCAAACAATGTAAACCAGATATCTGTTGATGGCGAGCCATTGCAGCGTACTATGAATTTCACAGTATCCATGCCCGTTAGCAGTGCAGGTGAAATGGAAGCGCAAGGCTGGAAATGGTATACAGACCCTGTGTCGAACAACTGGGCTAGCAGGTTGGTAGGAACGGTTGATATTAAAACAACAGACCGGCATCTGCTGAGGTTTACTACGCTGCAAGGCACACAGAATAACAATAACCTGGATATGATCCATTTTATCCCGCAGGATATGGATCAGCTATATCCACGTTTTAAAACAGATGGAACACCGGTGCCAAGACCATAACTATTTAATGCAGAAAACAATGCCAAGATCTATAATATTTGTATTCCTCCTTACAGCAATTGCGCTTTCCTGTAAAAAGGACAAATGGAACGAAAGGAACAGGATCGATGATCCTGCACTCAATACAAATCTGTTTCAAATGATCAGCAGGAATCCTGATCTCAGTCAGTTCAGCGAATATCTCGTTAAAACAGGTTATGATAAAGTGATTGCTTCCTCAAAAACATTTACGGTATGGGCACCTACAAATGCTGCTTTGAAAAATGTAGATCCTTCCATCCTGAATGATACTCTACAGCTTAAACTATTAATAGGGAATCATATTGCTAACCAGTCATACCTTACAACTATGCCTGATCCTGCTTTGCGTATCAGGACATTAAACGGTAAGAATATTATATTCTCCAAATCAGCGGCAGACGATGCAAATATTACTACCGCTGATCAATATACGGCTAATGGCATCCTGCATGTTATCGGAGGCACACTCATTCCTAAAATGAATGCCTGGGAATACCTTAACAGTAGCACGGAAGGCAGTATTCAGAGATCCTTTTTACAATCATTGAAATACATAGGAATTGATACAGCCCTGGCTGAACAGATAGGAGTAGACCCTCAAACGGGGCAGCCCATATACAAACCCGGTACAGGTTTGGTAGAACGCAACCATTTCCTGCAAAGAACGGATATCAGTAATGAAGATTCACTGCTTACATATGTGATCCTGAAAGATGATGCCTTTACAGCAGAAAAGAATAAGCTGATTCAATACTTTAGAGATAGCACGGTTGCACTTACAGATACTATTACCCAATGGAATGTGGTGAAAGATCTTGTGTTTAATGGTGTGTATGATCCGGATAATTTGCCTGCTACATTATACTCTGTGAGGGATAGTGTAAAATTCCACCTGGAAAAGAGTGCTATTGTATCGGTACATAAGGTTAGTAACGGGATTGTATATATTATGGATCATATCGACTATGCAATTGATACCAAGATTAAACCTATTATTATTGAGGGAGAAAGATTTTCTGATCTGAAGGATCGTACTAAGGCATATTCGGTACGAACACGAATAAATCCAATCAGCCATTTAACATTCAGAGATGTTTATATAGCTAACCACGGAATAAATGCTTTCTGGATCAATTACCAGACTATAGCCAATACGGTTACATACAAAGTGTACTGGGTAGCTGTCAATGATTTTCAGACAGGTACTTTCCCCATGAAGATAACATTCAAAGACCCTGCTGCAACTGGGTTTGCCTATAAAACGGTTGATTTGAACAATTACAACGAGATATACCTGGGAGACTATACTGTAGATCGTTATGGATTGCTGAACCTGTACCTGGTAGGGAACAGTGTAACTACCAATGGACTAAATACGCTTGTGTTGGATTACATCAAACTGGTACCTATTCTAAACTGATTTTTATGCGCATATTTACAATAGTACTCTTCATCATACTGATCTCCTTTAAGTTAAAAGCACAGGACAGCGTGAGAGGAGTGATAAAAGAAGCTGCAACAGGAATACCCTTGCCGGGAATCAATATCAGTGTTCCCGGATATTCGGCAGCTATCACAAATGAAAAAGGTTTTTTCCGCATTAAGGTGCCTGGTTATGATGCTATACTAACCGTTTCCGGGCAGGGCTACCAGGTAAAGGAAATAGTACTGAAAGGACGGCATACTGTTACGGCAAGCCTGCGCGAAGAATCTTTTAATAGTGTTTATGATGATGCTACACTTCCTTTTGGCAAACGGCCTCAGAATCATATCAGCTATTCTATTGCATCTGTTAATACGGATGATAAGTGGCAGCGTATCTCAGAATCACCAGAATCGTATTTACAGGGGCGTGCAGCAGGTCTGAATGTTGTGAGGCGTTCTGGTACACCTGGTATTGGGGCCGATCTGTTTTTAAGGGGATATACTTCTTTGTATGCCACTAATAAACCATTGATAGTGGTGGATGGGATGATCTATGATATCAATGAATATGGAGGTTCATTGATTACGGGGCATGTAAATAATCCGCTGGCAGATATCGATATAAAGGACATCGATAATTTTACAGTGATCAAAGACGGTACCTCCACCTATGGAACCAGAGGTGCCAACGGTGTGATCCTGATTACTACAAGCCGGACGAAGGAATTGGCTACTAAAATTGATTTTGCTGCCAGTGGTGGATTTAATGCTGCTGTTTCAAAGCTACCTGTAATGGGAGCTGGCGATTATCGAATTTATTTATCGGACTTGTTAAAGAGTAGTGGGCTAACAGATGCGCAGATCAGTGAAAAGCCGTATATGAATGATAATCTCAATCCAGACTATAATCGCTACCACTATAATACAGACTGGCAGAAGAAGATAATGAGCAATAGTTATAACCAGCAGTATTACCTGAAAGTAAGTGGGGGTGATGATATTGCGGTGTATGGATTGTCCCTGGGATATCTGAAGCAGGCTGGTATAATTGATAACACGGATCTGAGCCGTTATCAAACGCGGTTTAATGCAGATCTCAATTTATCTGCTAAGTTAAAAACATCTGTCAATCTTGCTTTTACCTCTAATCAGCAACGGGGAAAAAATCAGGGGATAGCGAATAAAACTAACCCTTTGTATCTCGGTTTGGTGAAAGCTCCTTTTCTTCCCACACAGGTGGTAAGCGATGAAGGGATAGAATCTCCCAGCCTGGCAGACTACGATATCTTTAATGTTTCCAACCCGGCAGCTATCATAGAAAATATGCAGGCTGTCAATAAAAACTACCGCTTTTCGGGATCAATAAACTTCCGTTACCAACTGAATAAGTCTGTTAATCTGCAAACCTTACTAGGCGTTACATACGATAAAGTAAGAGAGAATTTTTTCATTCCTGAAAGAGGAGTAGCACCGGATACATTGAGTAATGGTGTAGCTTATAACAGATCTGCCAGTAATGTAGAGCGGTTCTATGCTTTATATAACGATACCCGTTTTTCATATAGCCATACTTTTAATCAGGTACATCATTTTTCAGCGAACGCAGGTATCCGGTTTAATAATAATAACAGTGAATCCGATTATGGTTTTGGATATAATTCTGCCACAGATGAATTTGTAAGTGTGGGCATGGGTCAGAGTCAGCTAAGACAAATCGGAGGGGGAGTAGGTAAATGGAATTGGCTGAATACTTATGTCAATGCTGATTATGCATTGTTGAACAAGTATTTTCTGTCGTTTAATATGGCCATAGACGGATCGTCCAGGTTTGGCAAACAGGCACCGGGAGCTCTTACTATTGGGATGAATAAATATGCAGTAATGCCTTCGGTTGCTGCAGGATGGCTTATATCCTCAGAGTCCTTTTTATCAGGAGCGAATTTTATAGAGGTGCTGAAACTAAGGGCCAGCTACGGCAAAGTTGGTAATGATGATATTGGTAATTATACAGCCAGGCAATATTATATATCGCAGAACCTGCTGGGGATGCAGGGTTTGGTAAGAGGAAACATTGGTAATCCTAACCTGAAATGGGAGACGGTTGAAAAGATGAATGCAGGATTAGATGCCTCATTTCTGAATGAACGTTTGAACATAAGTGTGGATGTATTCAATAACAACACTACTGATATGCTGACGGTTGAACCAGTTAAAACGGTAACCGGTTTCAAAAGTGTAATTACAAATAGCAGTGCTATGAAAACCCGTGGATTTGAGTTGACTGTTAGCGGAAGAATCGTAGATCGCAATTTTAAATGGGATATGGGGCTGAACGTAGCCAGGTATGAAAATGAAATAACAAAAATACCTGGTAACCGGATACTGACTTCATATGCCAACGCTACAATACTCACTGAAAAAGGGCATCCTGCAAATCAGTTTTATGGTTATAAAACAAACGGTGTTTTTATTTCAGATGAAGAAGCGTTGAGTTCTGGTTTAACACACATCAGGGCCGATGGCACAACGGCACCGTTTGCTGGTGGCGATATACGCTTTATAGATAAAAACGGAGATCATTTGATTAATGATGATGACAGGCAGGTAATTGGTAATCCTAACCCATCATTAACCGGTATGTTCAGTAATATGATTTCGTGGAAGAGATGGTCTTTGGATGCTGTTTTCACATTCAGCAAGGGCAATGACATTTATAACTATACCCGCGCAAACATTGAATCTATGAGTGATGCCGGAAACCAATCGTTAGCAATGGTAAACAGATGGAGGGCCGACGGGCAGGTGACCGCCATTCCCCGCACTGCCTGGGGAGACCCCTCTGGCAATGCGCGTTTTTCGGATCGTTGGATAGAAGATGGTTCTTACCTGCGGTTGCGGACTATGTCGATAACCTATAACCTGCCTTTAAAACGGGGAGCCCTGAAGTATGTTAAGATATCCGCCACTGGCAATAACATCTTCACATTTACCAACTATCTGGGATATGATCCTGAGTTCAGTGCTTCCAGTAGTTTATTTACACAAGGAATTGATGTAGGACTTGAACCACAATTCAGAACAATACAACTTGGAGTAAGGATTGGCTTATAACTTTTATAAAAGACAGAATATGAAAATATTATTTCCCGGCCTGGTGCTTTGCATAAGCCTGTTTTCATGCAATAAAATATTTGATATAAAGCCGGAAGAGACACTGGATCACGAGCAGACATATCGTGATGTACATGATGCAGATGCAGCAGTGGTAGGTATTTACGGTAAGTTTATGACCCTTGCAGATCGTCTTGTGATTTTAAATGAATTAAGAGCCGACCTGGTAGATGTAACGCAGACGACTACTGATAAATACCTGCAGGAATTGAGCACACACAGTGTTACCGCAGATAATCCTTATGCAGATCCCAGGCCTTTTTATGAAGTGATCCTGAACTGCAATGATGCACTCGCTAATTTTGACATCATGCTGCGGGATAAGAGAATGACTGTAAACGAGTATGGCTTGCGGTATTCAACTGTGGGGGCTCTACGTTCATGGTTATATCTACAACTGGGTATTCAGTTTGGGAGTATTCCCTATATCACAGATCCGTTGGTGAGTGTAAATGACCTCAAGGATCAGTCGAAATTTCCCCTGGTAACATTTGATGAACTGTTGGATAAGCTCGTATCATTTACTGAGGGGCTGCCAAATAAGTTGCCCTTCCCATCAGGGACATCATTGTTGACGACTGTAGACGCCTATAATACAGAGAAGTTTTTTATCAATATAAAATGCTTCCTGGGAGATCTGTATTTATGGAAAGGGAATTATTCGCAGGCTGCTCTTAATTATCAATACATCATGAACTATGGGGATATTCTTTATCCTGCTAAAAACAGTGAGCAATGGTATGAAACTTATAAGCTGGCTTATACGGCAAATCTTTATGGTGGAAATTGGCGTAATATTTTCAGTCAGCCTTATGGAGAGCGTTATTCAAATTACGAGATTATCTGGAACCTGCCTTTCGATAAGAATTTTGATCCGCAAAACCCTTTTATAGACCTGTTTGATAATACGAAAGGAAAGTATCTGCTTAAACCTTCGGAGCTGGCTATAAAGAACTGGAACGATCAGGTACGTACAGGCGATGCAGTTGGAAATAATACACCTGTTGATTTGAGGGGGCCGGGCGCTTCCTGGAAAATGAGCAGTTCACAACCTGTAATCAACAAATTCACTTCCAACTTTAATCCGTTGCAACCCTTTGAAACCAATAGTAAGTGGATCCTCTACCGTGCTGCGATGTTGCATCTCCGTTATGCAGAAGCAGCTAACCGTGATGGGAGGGATAAGCTGGCATATGCCCTGTTAAATGCAGGAATCAAAAATACCTATGATCCCGTTTACATGGCTACAGGTGTTAGCGGCGGGGAAGGCCGTAATGTTACGGATATTGAGCAAACCTTCGATATCCCGCCTTATGATTTTGATGCGAGAGATGGGAACTATCCTCAATACAGAAACACCTGGTATCGTAATACCGGTATCAGAGGTAGGGTAACTTTAAAGCCGGAAAGGATCGACTCCGCCAGTTATTTTGATATGAGCAGCAAACAGGTTACAGACAGGAATGGGCTAATACTTCATATGGAAGATAAGCTGCTGGCAGAAGATGCACTTGAACTGGCGTTTGAAGGAAACCGGTGGGCTGATCTGCTGCGTGTTGCTCTACGCCGGCAGGCCAGTGATCCTGCTTATCTGGCCAATAAGGTTGCCGCTAAATTTGAAGCAGCAAATGATGGTCAGGCTGGTGCTGTGAGATCAAAGTTAATGGACAAACAAAATTGGTATCTCCCATTCCGTTGGGAATAATTTACTGAACAATATGAAGCAAGTATTTATAGTTATTTTCCTTTGTTATTTACTACCGGCACGTGCGCAGCGATTGATGGAAAACATTGATCGTGGTGTTGTTGCTATTCACGGAGAAGAAGGAAAAGTATATATCGGATGGAGAATGCTGATCAACGATCCTGAAAACATAGCGTTTAATGTGTACAGGAAAACGGGTAACAAAGTTGCTATAAAACTGAATGCTAAACCCATTACAGAAAGTACTAACTATGTTGACGAGAACGCAGACCCGACGGAACAGAATGAGTATTTTGTAAAAACTGTTCTCAAAGGAAAGGAAGAGCCTACCCGTGGTACTTTTATCTTAAAAGTTAATGCCCCATCTTATCTCTCTATCCCATTAAAAACTCCGCCGGGATATACTCCTAACGATGTTTCTGTTGGTGATCTGGATGGGGATGGTCAATATGATATCGTATTGCATCAGGTTGGACGCGGCCGTGATAATGCTTCTCCCGGTCTTACAGATCCTCCCGTTTTCCAGGCGTATAAAATGGATGGCACGCTGTTGTGGGAAATCAATCTTGGGAAGAATATCCGGGAAGGAGCACATTATACCCAGTTTATGGTGTACGATCTTGATGGAGATGGCATCGCTGAATTTACCTGTAAGACTGCTGATGGCACCATAGATGGAAAAGGGAAAGTAATAGGAGATAGCAGCAAAGACTGGCGGGATCTTACCCCTAACACGGCTAAATATGGTAAGATCCTGGACGGCCCGGAATACTTTACCATTTTTAGTGGTCGGACGGGTGAGGCACTTGCTACTACAGATTATATTCCTGCGCGGGGAGATATTGGCAGTTGGGGTGGCATTGGTGGCAATGGCAAAAATGACAATACCGGCAACAGGGTAGACCGGTTCACTGCCTGTATCGCTTACCTTGATGGTATACATCCCAGTGTGGTTATGTGCCGGGGATATTATGGCAGAATCGTAATGGCCGCCTGGGATTGGCAAAATGGTAAACTAACCTCCCGTTGGGTATTTGATTCTAAAGATGGCACAAATCCCTACTCCGGTATGGGTAATCATAACCTGAGTGTTGCAGATGTAGATAACGATGGGAAAGACGAAATTATCTTCGGATCTATGTGTGTGGATGATAATGGGAAAGGATTATATACAACAGGGTTACGTCATGGAGATGCGATTCATGTAGGCGACCTGGACCCTGATCATCCGGGACTGGAAGTATTTGGAATCCATGAAATAGAAGAGGGGACCAAAGGACCGGGAGCTGTTTTATATGATGCCAGAACCGGGGAAATCCTTTATAAAGGATCGATGAACGAGGATGTAGGAAGAGGGGTAGCAGAGAACATTGATCCTGATCAGAAAGGAGCACAAATGTGGTGGTCTCGCTCAAAGGGTTTGCATGATGTAAAAGGGAATGTTGTAGGAGAAGCGCCAGCCGGTACCAATTTCCTGATCTGGTGGGATGCAGATCTTTCCCGTGAATTACTGGATGGTAATCATATCGATAAATATAAAAAAGGAAGGATTTTTACGGCTGATGGATGTGTATCCAATAACGGTACCAAGGCCACTCCTGCGTTGAGTGCTGATCTCTTTGGCGACTGGCGGGAAGAACTGATTCTTCGAACTGCCGATAACCAGAGCCTGCGTATCTACACAACTACAATTCTTACTAAATACCGCATCCCTGCATTGATGCAGAATCCGCAATACCGGCTGAGTATTGCCTGGCAGAATGTGGGCTACAATCAACCACCACATACCAGTTTTTATCTGGGAACAGGTATGAAGTATCCTGTTATCAAATAATTTATTATGTTTAAGGGGTCATCCCCTTTACCTACAAGTTGGAGGCTGCAAAATCAATCATATGGCTTTCGACTTTTACAAAGAATACAAGAATTACTCAACGGAGGAGTTGCTTAAGATTTCCCTGCAACCAGGAAGATATACTGACGAGGCCATATTAACAGCTAAACAAATACTTGAAAGCCGGGAAGTATCTGCTGAGGATAACCGGAATGCCAGGCGACACGTGGAATTCCAGGAATTGGCAGCTGCTTCAAAAAGAGAGCGAAGCTCAGCTTTCATCATATTTTGATGGTACAGCGCGATTATTTTATATTCCAAAAGACGGCTGGGAATGTTTTTCAATTACGTTCGTGCAGCTTTTTAGGCTGTTCGTGTAAGTTTTTCGTGATGCCCGTGTAGTTTTCCGGAATTGGAAATGAATGAATACTTATATTGTAATAACGATGATAGTCAATGTATAAGCTGTTATTTCATTCATTCATCATTAAACCCGTTTAAATGGAAAAGACCCAAAAAATATCTGAAGTTAAGGGTAAGTTGATAGCAAGTTCGTAGTGAGTTCGTAGTTGCAACACACCTGCAACACACCTGGAACACTCCTTGAACACTCTTAGAGCACAAACAGGTGCTCAAACAGTGCTCAGGTTGGGATCTGTCTGTGATCCAACCCCAATCTCGCAGCCTTGGCAGAGCGATCTTGCACCTTGGATGCCAGGAAGAATTATCTACTGTGGTTCGTGGCGGCAATTTATTTAGAGTCAGGTAATAGATCCTTACTCAAGTACAATTCTGTTCTCAATTCTTAGCACGTAGCCTGTATCAGTAAGAAACTGTTCCATTCTCCTTGTCTGACTCTCCTTGAACTTCGGATGCTCGCTATTGGCGATGTATGCTTTTTTTCTTCTGTATCCTTCTGATTCGTCAGTATCTTCAAAATATGAAATACTAGTTCTAAGCTGTTTTTCTGCATCTTTTACCCACATGTTACCTATTGCTCCACGTTCCTTCAATTCGACAAAAATCACATTAGAATCATAAGTCAAAACACCATCACACCGCTTATCCATGGTTTCGTTTTTCCGCTTCATTTCAATACAATTGTCTATAGCCGTAAAGGTTGTAGTATATTGGTCATCATTAACCACAACAGCAACCCATTTGGCCCCATCACTCTCGTCAATATAAGCGGGATTTTTTTTCGGTGGAGGATCATCGCAAAGGCCGAAAAGTTTTTTATTTGAGTGAGTTTGGCAGTTTACAGCATTAAATTCAATACTCATAAGGCTTGCTGGATTTCTAATAATTTGGCAAATAGCTCGTTGCTCTCGCCAAGCCTTTCATTTAATTCGTTTTCATCTGATGGTAAGCCGTTGTATGTTCCCAATTTATTGATTGAACCATCTTTCTTTAGTTCATAAACTACCAAGTCGTCGGGTTTTATTGTTGATGCTAATGGAACTATTTCTTGAAGTTTACTTTGTAACTCATCACTTTGTATTCTCTCCTTTAGCATATTTGCTTTAACAGACAATGTTAGGTAATTAATCAGGTAAGGACTATGGGTTGTTATTATTAATTTGTTACCTGCATTAAAATTATTGAATTCTATCAAACGATTTAATACTCCATGTTGTGAAACCGGGAAAAGATTTTGTTCAGGCTCCTCAACAATATTTACAAAAGCTGTTTTAGTAAATTCTTTTGCTATTTCTGATATTGCAATCCGTTTTTGTTCCTCTGTTAAATCTAAATTTTCATCTATGGACTTAAATCTTTTCCGAAACCTCTCTCTTTGATCGCTTGTCATTAGATCTTTAGTAGATTCACTTTGGTGTTTGACTGAATTCGATAGATACCAGGAAACAAGAAATAAAGGAACTAATGATTGAAAGCCACTCGAAGCTTCAGTTAATTTAATACGATAATCTTTTCCTTTGAGATAAACTATATCATTCAGTTTATTGTATTCAACATACACTTCTTCATTTATAGGTAATAGCATCGGACCTTTCATTGCCTCTTTTGCATTGTCAAATTCTGTTACAAATTCTAACAGGTAATCAGAAGTTAATTTTAATGCTTTTGGTGTTCTGACATTTGCAATGAAATTTCTTTCTGCAGGTACATACATGATCTGAGGTAATGGGTAATCTCTATTGTTAGCATCTTCAATATAAAGAACGTCATTTTCAAAAGTGATGTTGAATGATTCTCCCCTATAATCAATGAATGTTTTACTTTGATTATCATTCTCTGGAAAATAGTTTTCTAACCGGAAATAGGTAAGAAATTGATTTCTCAGTTTATTTTTTCTTGAAAACCACTTTTGATCATAATCGCCTCTTGTAAGTGCTTTCTCCATCCACATGAAAGTAGTTAATAGTTTAGCAATCACACTTTTCCCGCTTCCTTGATTACCTATAAAAACAGTAACCTTTTTCACATCAATCCAACCATCATTCTCCAGACACCCCTCTTTGATTGGACCGAAATTCTTTATTTTGATTTTGCTCATTTGTTTATTTAGAATTGAGTAAGTAATTATGGGGCCTATGAACCAATGGCCTATTCTTAAGCAGATTTTAAAGTTATAAAAATAGGTTTAGGTACAAAAATACATTATTATCCTCTCACCAATCTGCGTTTCATAAATGCTTGCTAACCTTTTTCCCCCTTCTTTAGGTCCGACCTTCAACGGGCCACTTCACCTATCCGCTTGTAATAAAGGATAGTGCCGGTAAACCCGCCATGCGGTTTCAGCGCATAATCCGGGATCATTCCTGCCTTTTGAAAACCCAACTTCTCATAGAGTCCTGCGGCACCTTCTTCTTCAGCTGTATCAAGATTCAGGAGTGTCTTGCCGAGGTTGATGGCTATACGTTCGGCTTCTTGCATGAGGGAGCGGGCAACGCCCTTACCGCGATGACTAACGCGGGTCATCATCTTGGCGATTTCGCCGCGGTGCGGCTGATTCGGCGGACAGTCAATGAGCAATGTAACTGTTCCAATCAGTTCATCGCCATCATAAGCTCCCAATACAATACGCTCGCCACGGTCTGCAGCTGCAAGAGAGTTTTCCCAGAAGGCAGTAGCTACCTGTGGATCCAGTGGATGCATGAAGCTAACGGAGCCGCCATGTGCTACAGTTTCGATAATAATGTCTGTAAGTGCGGAAATTATTTTTGGTTGGCTGGTAAGAGGAACAATGCTGAATTTTGAATCCATGTGATATAGTCTTTTCTAAATTTAGATTACAGATTTCTTTAGCTGTTAGTGAGAATTAATGCTGTTTTCTTAATACCAGTAAATCTCTGGCTTCTACCTCCAATGCATCTGCAATTGAAAATAGAGTTTCAATGGTTGGCTGCATGTTGTTGGTACACCATTTAGAAACCGAAGTCCGGTTTACATTTAGCGTTTCAGCAAGCCAATTATTCGTTTTACCCTTTTCAGCAAGTACTGCTTTTATTCTATTGAAGACTTTATCGCTCATAATATTGCTTTAAAAGCATATTTTTTCAATTTAAGAAGATTATTACTTATTATGATACAGGTGTTTGCATATTAAAAAGCAAAATATTTTATCTATATAGATTCATAAATTGCTTTTAAAGCAATATTTATTACCTTTAAGTATAAGTATAAAAAATCTATTGTAATGGAACCTTCAAAAATATCATCTACCTCTTTCTTCCACCATACTCATCTCAATGAGCAGGAATTAAAGCATCCGGAACTGGCTATTAATCGTTTTTGTGAGTTATTTCCTCTTACAGATGTACGTCAGGCATTATGGTTATGGCTTAATGAAACGCTTACCGCCCAAGACACTCATTACGAGGATACTCAGAACAGGGCAAACCTGCTGGTAATTTATAATCAATTGCTTTATTTGCTGGATGCCACTTATATCATGAATCATCAGTACACTTCTGCACAGCAGATGGTAAAAGTAAATGAGGTGGTGACTTCATTAGCCTCTTACCAGAAAAATCGATATAATGTGGATGAGAGTATTCAGAAGGTGGTGCAGACGGGGAGTATATAATACTGAAAGGGAGCAGGTAACTGTTCCCTCATAATTTAAAGTTTTGCCTGCTTAATGAGTTCAGGAAACAATATCACCTTCCTGGTGTCCTTTGCATCAAACAGAAAAGGAGCTACATCTTTAGCCATTTCATCCATGCTTATCTTACTACATTTATCCAATATTTTTTCTTTCAATTGCTTTGCATTGGATACATTTAATTTCAATTGGAGGTAGTCATAGTTAGGTTTATCAGTCAATGATAACAGGAAAGCGACATCAAAAAAATCCCTGCCTTTATTTCGTTCTCTGTTACAAATAGCATAAAATTTTTGAGCTAGTAATATATCTAATGGCGTTATAAATATTTGCGTGAATACGTCAAAACGGTTCAATATATATTTATCGGGCACAAAGTCAAACCGTTGTGGTTCTGTATCCAGTTGTATCAAAATTCTTTCTTCTCTATGGCCTGATGAGCCTTCTCTATATAATATTTCAGGAAAACGGATATAACAATGATAAGCTCCTTTATAAACCGTTTTCATTTCCACTTTATATCCTTCTCTCTCCAATTGTATTTTTAATACATCTGCTAGTTTTTCAAAAGTATCCTCACCTATTTGAAAGTTATCGAAATCCAAATCCTCTGAAAAGCGGGTATTGCCATGTACAATACGTAAACAGGTCTCTCCTAAAAAGCAGAACTGGTTAGCATATTCACTATCGAAAATTATTTGCAGCAATTTATGCTGCAAATACTCTCTTAAAATGAATCGTTTATATCCACGAAGATTTTCCGGATAGTTATTTTCTATTTCAGATAGTGTCAACATTTGTTTTTAATTTCTTTAGTAAGGAAACTCTTTTGTTTAAAGTAGTGCTTTCAAAATATGCAGCGTACTTGTCCAACTTTTCCCAATCAATACTCTTATTCAGTTCCGCAATATTGAAACGTAATCCTTTTATATCAGCCATACTGTTAATCCGTGGATTTAAATATAGAAAGTCAAGTATCCCTTTTTCAGGTTCAGCCATTAATATTGGTAAGATGTTTATGCGACTTGCATGGTATCCAAAAAAAAACTGTGGCTTTACATTGCGGTATTGAAAAGTGCCCACATTTGTTTCATAGAGAGTCGTTTTGCGGGTTGTAATGTTCTGAATAGTATAGACCCCTTCCGGAATTAAATTATAATAGGAAAGTGCTGATTCAAGGGAAACATAAGAAGGACGATAAAGGCAATTACTGATACGATAGTTTAACCAATCATCTATTCCTATATCAGAAAATAGATACCATTTATTCACTAACTTCTGGATATATCCTTTTTTTTGCCACTCAACTAAACGCCTTGTATCAAAGTCAGGGAATAACTTTACTATGTCTCTTATGGAGAATACAGCAAAATCATGAAATGCTTCCCTAAATTTATTATAGGTCATTTTATTTCTTAAAATTGTTAATAATAACAAATTTAAGAAATAAAACCGGTAATTTAAGAGTTAATAGTAAGTTGGGTTGTCTAAGTGGAACGATTGTTAATGCGAGATAATTATGCGACTGAAATCACATTATAATGTGATTTCAGATAAGATTTGTGCAAATGGAAGTTTTATATACATCCATAACCACATTATAATGTGATTATGGATGCAAGTTTTAATACAATCACTTCTCCGCCTGCTTCAACTGCACCGGCGTCCCCTTTTTCTTCACCTTCAAATTCAAAACCTCAATAAACACTGAGAACGCCATTGCGAAATAAATATACCCTTTTGGAATATGCTGATCAAAGCTCTCTGCCAATAATGAAACACCAATTAATAATAAGAACGATAACGCGAGCATTTTAACTGTTGGATGTTTGTTCACAAAATTACTGATGCTTTCAGCAGCTATCAGCATTACACCTACTGCTATCACCACGGCCGCTATCATAATCTCAATATGATCTGCCATACCTACTGCTGTAATTACAGAGTCGAGTGAGAATACAATATCCAGCAACAGAATCTGAACGATTGTTGCGCTAAACCCGACAGTTTTTACTTTTGTTTCCTCATGTTCACTTCCTTCCAGTTTCTCATGGATTTCTGATGTGCTTTTGTAGATCAAAAACAGCCCACCTATTAGCAGGATCAGGTCACGTCCGGAGATGGCTGCCATTTCCAGCCATTTCGGATTCTCGATGCCTATCCAGGCTCCTACGTTGAAAAGCGGTGTGGTGAGAGACATGATCCAGCTGATTGACAGCAACAATAAAACGCGGATGAACATGGCGAGAGATAGCCCCAGTCGACGGGCTTTCTTCTGCTGGTTTTGAGGGAGCTTGCCTGAAAGGATTGAAATAAATACAATGTTATCTATACCTAATACGATTTCCAGTACTGTTAATGTTAAAAGGCTGATGAGAGAATCCGCGGTCAATAGATGTTCCATAGAAAAGTAATAATTTTTTATCATTAACAGGAATCTGTTTTAGCTGATTTCTGTTGCTGCGCCCAAAGATAAAGTAATCGATAGAAATATAGATTGATTGTCGATTATAGCTCCTGCAAAATTTGATCCGGTCTTATTATAAATAGTGATATTTTTGTTGTCTTAACCCTTCTCAGTATGAGTATAAAAGTAATAGCCTTTGATGCGGATGATACGCTTTGGGTAAATGAACCCTATTTCCGCGAAACAGAAGAAGAGTTCTGCCGGCTGATGGAACCTTATATCCCGCAGCATACAGTTGCCAGAGAATTGCTGCGGACAGAGATTGCAAACCTTCCGTTATATGGCTACGGGATTAAAGGTTTTATGTTGTCTATGGTTGAAACAGCGTTGGCTGTTACCAGTAATACGATTGATATCAGCGCTGTTGAAAAGATCATCGGTTATGGTAAGGCTCTGCTTGCAAGGCCCATTGAAATATTGGACGGGGTGGAAGTGGTACTGGATGCTTTAAAGGACAGGTTCCGGCTGGTAGTAGCTACGAAGGGCGACCTGCTGGATCAGGAGCGCAAACTGAAAAACTCAGGGATCGATCATTTCTTTCATCATGTGGAAATAATGTCCGACAAACAAGAGTCCGATTATATGAAGCTGATCCGCCACCTGGATATACAACCCGAAGAATTTCTGATGATAGGAAATTCCCTGAAATCGGATATCCTGCCAGTGCTGAGCCTGGGCGGACATGCCATTCACATCCCATTTCATACCACCTGGGCGCATGAACATGTAGATGTACATATTGATAACGTCAATTTCAGGCAGGCGGTACAGATCTCAGATGTGCTAGAACTGGTGGGGATAAAAGAATAATGAAGGATGATGGCCCTCACTAATGGTCAGGTAACCGGAGTTATCAGTTTTAAAAGTAAGTCCCTCGCCCTGCTTTTCCGGTACATATGGTAAGTTGGTAGCGGGTTTGGACATCGCTTCTTCTACACTTTCCCCTTTTCCGCGATGCCAGTACCAGATCTTCCTATCGTTTTTGATGATGATATGATGGCCATCTTTGGAAATGTCTCCGGCAGTGATCCAGGTGAAGGGTAAGGTGAGCACCTTTTCCATTTTTGCCGTTTCTCCGCTTTTAAAGTCAAGATTGGATATTTTATATAACCCCACCTCCTTTTCCCGTTTACTGATCACATATAAGTGCCTGGAAATAGGATCTGCCATTAAGGATTCTGCATCCCTTGCACCATCAGGATATCTAAGATATAGGTAATCCGGCTTTACCTCGGCCTTTTTGGAGGGTATTTTCTCTGGTACAGGAAAGCGGTACACCATCACGTCTATACCGAGTTTAGCATTATTGCCGATATCTCCTACATATACATACTGTTTATTGGGATTGGGACCCACTCCTTCTGCGATATCTTCCCAGTCGCGGTTAAACACCCCTTTTAAGTGGATAGTGCTCAGCAGTTCGCCATTGCTGTTCAGCAGGTATACTTCCGGTTTATTGCCACTGTCATTATGCGTCCAGTAGCAACCCGGAAGGGTAGAGCTGGATGCGAGCCCGGATGCCTCAGCTATTTTATCTGATTTTATTTTGCCTAGTACCTCTGGTTGCTGCGCAAAGGCAGATAATCCCATTAAAAGTAATATAACTGAAATGTACCTCATGTTGCTATATTACGAAATTTTATGCCAGTCCTGTTTCAAGAGCCACTTTTACCAGTCCTGCAGTGTTTTTGACTTCCAGCTTATGTAGCATGCTAATGCGATGATTCTCTACCGTATGAAGACTAATAAATAACTTATCCGCAATTTCCTGGTTCGTATGTTCCTGTACGATCAGTTGCAGAATTTCCTTTTCTCGGCGGGTGAGCAACGTATTTTTCCTGCTGGTTTTCTTATTGCGGAACATATCTTCCACCAGTTGTTGCTGAAGTACGGGTGAGAGAAACTGACCGCCATTCTGTACGGTTTCTATTGCTTTGAGGATGGTGAGGTCATCAGAATCTTTCAGGATGTATCCCATACATCCCAGCTTCAGCATCTTTTTTACCATTAATAGTACATCCGTACTGCTGAGGATGAGAATTTTTACCTGCGGATAATTCTTCAGGATCACTGTAGCCAGCTCAGGGCCACTCATATCTGGTAGTTGCATGTCGAGCAACAATACATCTGGTTGACGTTCTTTAATGCCTTGTAGCAGGCTTTGGCCATTGTTATAGATGTCTGTAATGGTTATATGAGGTGTATCGCGCAATATGCTGCGGATGCCATTGACCACTATCGGGTGGTCGTCAGCAATTGCTAGTTTTAAAGACATACCTGGACGTATTTTGTTTAAACGTAAATTCTATATGGATGCTGGTACCCTGACCAGGTACACTTTCTATATGCAGATCCCCATTCAGGGAATGCATGCGTTCGCGAATGGTTTTTAATCCCATGCCTTCTGCCTGTTGTGCGGTAAGTAGAAGCATGCCGTTTCCATCATCTTCTACCGTGATACACAGCTGTCTTTCATGGTAAACGATCTGTACAATTGCGGTGCGGGCAGCCGCATGTTTTAATATATTATGTACCAGTTCCTGGATGATCCGGTATACGGCCAGTTCGAAATCTGCTTCTAAGGCGGGTGCCTTTCCCCATGTCTCGAAATTAATTTCCAGTGTATGTCCTTTGCGAACCCGTTCGCAGAATAATGCAGTGGCTTTGGCAAGTCCTTCCTGTAATAGTATTTCCGGCATCAGATTATGAGCGGTTTTACGCAATTCTGTAGAGGCTTCTTCCAGGAGCAGTAATACATCCAGGAAGTCGCTGGTAACGTTGGTGGTTGTATGTTTTCTGAAGATGGCGCTCAGCTGTGTTCGTATGGTGCCCAGGGTGCCGCCCATACCATCATGAAGATCGCGGGCAATGCGACTGCGTTCTTTCTCTTCGCCGGCAATCATGGCCTGCAGACTGTTGATCTGCATCTCCTGCCGCAGGTTGCGGTACTTTTCCTTTTGCAGTTTCTGTTTGTGCAAGCTGTTTCTGTATAACAGGAGACTTACCAGGGAGAGTAACGCCAGTCCCGCAGAGATACCTATGATCAGGAAGTTCTTCGTTTTAAGACGGCTTTCATTCCTGGTGATGGCCAGTTGTTTCTGCGCCAGCTCTTTATTCTTATCTGCAATCCGGTATTTCATTTCCAGGTTGTATACCAGCTCCAGCTTCTCTACTTTCATCATGGTATCTCTCAGCTCAACATACGTTTTCCTGCATTGGGCGGCTTTTTTATATTCTCCAATAGCATAGTAACAATCTCCGAGAGTCCTGTAGGTGCGGGTAACAAGTATATGTACAAGATGCCGGTTATTGGCGCCGTTCAGTGCCGGTATAATTGCTGCAATGGCTTTGTCGTACTTGTGTTGTATACAATATGCTTCACCGGTAAGCAAATCTGTAAGCAGTTGCTGGCGAACGAAGTAATCGTTGCCCTGCACAAAAAGGTCTTTTGCTTTTTGTATAGTGAGCAGCGCCATTTCAGGATTCTTATCATCAATATAAGTAAGGGAAATATTTATGAGGAGGCCAGCACGCATGGAGTTTGTCATGTTAGTGAGGTGTCCCATCTTTAAACTGGTCTGACAATAATAACGTGCTGAATCATTCTGCTGTATATTATTATAATAACCTGCTTTATAGAAATACAGGTACATAAGGGAGGCAGTATCCTTCTTTTCTACAGCCCTGTTTACCAGCGAATTTATGTGTTGCATCACCTGTTGAATGTGTAGGTCGTTACGAATATCGTCATGCACATTCAACCAGAAATCCAGAATGCTACAATATACCTTCATCTGCATTTTGGGGTCCATTAGTCTGTTGGATTCAAGTTCTCCCAAGGCTGCATACCGGTACCATGCAGAGGAATCGTATTTCCCTTTATAGTAGTAGGTCTGTGATAACATGATATAGACCAGTACCCTTTGCTCATGTCCCTTAACGTCATTCCCACAATATTGCAGAGCCATGTGCCCGCAATTTAGTGCTTTGTCTTTCTGACTACTGTTAATATAACACATCCCGAGTCCGATCAGCGACTTTGTAGCACCATAGTTGTAATTTACTCCTTTGGCGATGTTCAGCGCCCGGTAATACATTCGTTCAGCGCCTTCTATAGAGCTGTCTCTTTGGGAGTTGGCCAGCTTGATGATACTGTCCACGGTTTTCCTGTCATCGACTGGCATAGCCATGCAATCTCCTGCAAACAGCAGTAGTAATAGTATGAACAATGGTGTCTTCCGGATATACTGTCCGTAATTCAAAGTAGTAAGGTTCCCCATAATCAGAAGTCATTTCACCTGCAGCGTTATTTGTACAGCTACAGTTACTCCGTTATTTACAGAGTGGGTTGTTTGCGAACAGGTGACAATTTTTAAAATTTCAACAGGCTTATTACGATTCTTAGTTTCTAAAGTTCGCTGATAATATTCTTTGGTTGATTCCGACAGTTAAGATAATAATTAAATAGTGGTTTACCGCTATTTTCTATTTAAGAGGTTTACCGGGGTATTACCATATGCTAACATGAATAATTTTAGGTTTTGAAAAGAGAGTCACTTACAAGGGGGTGTCACACTTTGATAATTAATTTGTTACAGCTAAAATCGACAGGACAACCTGAATAATAATAACCAGTGGCTGGATAAAATACCATCGCCTTGGAAAAACAATTTTAAGTAACCAGGATCTATTACGTAAACCAAAATCATTTATGATATTACCTCTACATGGTAATCAATTGCCTGTGCCGTTAAAAGGAATAATTACTGTTGCCATCCTATTACTTTTATCTACACATTTGTTTGCGGCTGAAAAGAAGAATGTACGCGATTCATTACCAGCTAATAGTGCACAGGGAAAGGTGACCGATGCGGATGAGAAAGTGCCGCTTCCTAATGTTTCTGTAGAAAATTTATCTACCCACAAAGGAACTGTGACCAGCATTACAGGCACCTTTATTCTGTCTGCCCGCCAGGGCGACAGTCTCCGCTTCACTTACCTGGGTAAAAAGCCAAGGGTGGTGCTTTTCAGCGGACAGTCTACATTAAACGTAGTGTTAAGCAGAACGGAAGGCGTATTGTCCGAAGTGATCGTTACCGGTTACCAGAATGTAGACAAACAGAAGTTTGCCGGTGCTGCCGTATCTCTGAAAGCTGCTGATGTGAAACTGGAAGGGGTGGCAGATGTAAGCCGTATGCTGGAAGGCCGGGCTGCAGGGGTATCTATTCAGAATGTATCCGGTACATTCGGTACTGCTCCCAAGGTGCGTATACGTGGGGCTTCTTCTATTAATGGAGATAATAAACCATTATGGGTGGTAGATGGGGTAGTGCTGGAAGAAGTAGCTAATATCTCTAATGATCAGTTATCCAGTGGCGATCCTACTACTTTACTGGGATCAGCGGTAGCAGGATTGAATCCTAATGATATAGAAGGTTTCGATATCCTGAAAGATGCGGCTGCTACAGCGCTCTATGGTGCCCGTGCGATGAATGGGGTGATCGTGATTACCACAAAAAAGGGAAAGGCCGGTAAACCGGTTATTACTTATAGTAGTAGTTTTACTACACAGTTAAAACCTGATTATGGAGGTTTTAATATTATGAACTCTGCCAAACAGATGTCTGTATTGGGAGAACTGGAACGTAAAGGTACCCTTACACCCGATATCCTTTCCAAAGCAGATAATGGTGTGATGGGAAAGATGTTTGAAAACCTGATACCAGATGAAAATGGTAACTACCCGCTAAAGAATACTCCTGAAGATAAGAAGGCTTTCCTGATGCGTTACGGAAAGGCAAATACCGACTGGTTCGGGTTGCTGTTCAGAAATAACTTCATGCAGGAACATTCTCTGAGCATCTCTTCCGGTACTGATAAGTCACAGTCTTATTTCTCTACCAGTTATTATGGCGATAATGGCTGGACGATTGCCGATAAAGTAAAACGTTATACGCTCAACTTCCGGAATAATTATAAGTTCTCTGAAAATGTAACGGCCGGATTCTCTACCATCGCTTCTGTTCGTCAGCAGAGAGCTCCCGGTGCATTAACACGTAACAGCAACCCGGTAGAGGGTGCATATGACCGTGATTTCGATATCAATCCTTTCAGTTATGCACTGAATACCAGCCGTACTATTACTCCATATGATGAGAATGGTAACCTGGAATATTTCAGACGCAATTTCAACGGGTTCAACATCATTAATGAACTGCAGAATAACTATATCAACCTGAATGTAATGGATATCCGTTTGCAGGGAGATTTCGGCTGGAAGATAGCACCACATTTACGTTATGATTTCGTTGGTGCATTACGTTATGTGAAGTCTTCCCGTGAGCACCAGATCACCGAACATTCAAATATGGCTAATGCCTACCGGGCGGCAGATAATGCTACCATTGCGGCGAACAATAAATTCCTGTATACAGATCCTGACAACCCGGATGCCCTGCCACAGATTGTACTGCCTTACGGTGGTTTCTATAACCGTACGGAAGATCAACTGATGAACTACGACTTCCGTAATACCCTGCGTTATGATCTTACCCTTGGTGGTAATCATAATCTGAACTTCCTGGGAGGACAACAAGTGAAATATGCGGACAGGCAAAATGCATCCAACACAGGATATGGTTACCAGTATAATAATGGTGGTGTACCCTATGTGGATTACCGCATCCTGAAACAAACCATCGAAGGTAATTTCCCCTATTATGGTATGAGCAGGGACTACGACAGGTTTGTGGCTTTCTTTGGTACTGCAGATTACTCCTTCGGAGATAAATATAATCTGAGTGCCAATGCCCGATATGATGGCTCCAACCGCTTAGGCTCTTCTGCTAATGCCCGCTGGCTGCCTACCTGGAGTGTTGCCGGCAGATGGAACCTGGACCGGGAATCTTTCATGCAACCTGTGACCTGGGTAGATTACCTGTCGCTGCGTGCCAGCTACGGATTAACCGCCAGTATGGGACCAGCTACCAATTCCAATATTGTATACCAGTCAATCAATACCAACCGCGCGCACCTGAGCGAAGTGGAATCAGTGATCAAATTATCACACCTGCAAAACAAAGAGCTGACCTGGGAAAAACTGTATACTACCAACGTGGGGCTGGAAGGCGGTATCCTGGACAGGCGCCTGAATTTCACACTCGATCTGTACAAACGTAAAAGCTTTGACCTTATCAGTGTAATCAAAACTTCCGGTATCGGTGGAGAAACCTTTAAGTCTGCCAACTACGCAGATATGGATTCCAAAGGGATAGAAATTATGCTGGGCGGTGAAGTGATCCGTCGTAAAGACTGGGGCTGGAGAACGAATCTAACCTTCGGATATAATAAGAACAAAATCACCAATGCGAAGAATGCTCCACTGATCTTCGACATGGTATCTGCAGAAGGTGGAAATATACAAGGATACCCTGTACGCAGCTTGTTCTCTATACAATACAAAGGATTGGACCCTCGCACCGGCGTACCCTCCTTTGTTACTGCCGATGGTACTACGGGCACCAATGTATACCTGCAGTCAGATTCCATCGCCTACCTGAAATATGAAGGTCCGGTAGATCCGCCAATAACAGGTGGTTTCTCCAATACCTTCCGTTACAAAGCATTTTCATTGAACGTATTTGTTACCTACCAGTGGGGTAATAAAATCAGATTATATCCTGCATTCAAAACTTCTTATTCAGACCTGGATGCTATGCCTAATGAATTTTATGATCGCTGGGTAATGCCTCATGACGAAGGCACTACAACTGTACCATCTCTTGTTGATGCATTCGAAAAAACAGTGATCAATGGTTCTTATCCTTATAATAACTACAACTATTCTACAGAGAGAGTGGCTAAAGGAGATTTTATCCGCTTAAAAACGGTGTCCCTTTCTTACCTGCTACCAGAACGCCTGGTGAAGAGTTCAGGATTTAAAAGCCTGATGATTACCGGGGCAGCTACAAACCTGTGGCTCATTTATTCTGATGATAAATTAAGAGGACAGGATCCGGAATTCTTCAATACCGGCGGGGTAGCACAACCTATCCAGAAGCAAGTTACAGTATCGCTTAAAGTAGGCATTTAAAAAAGATAAGTATGCAAAGAACAGCACTATATATCCTGTTAATAATAACCCTGGGGTTTGCAGGTTGTAAGAAATACCTGGAAAAAGCTCCCGATAGTACCTGGACACAGCTGGATACACCTGAAAAGATAAGTCAGTTATTAGGTACTGCTTATCCGCAGGGCAATTACATGACCTTCTGTGAAGCTATTTCCGATAATGTTGAAGATAAAGGAAAAGGAGAAGACCAGCGGGTAAACAGGGATCCTTTCTTTTTTAATGATGTACAAGCTAATGAAGAAGATAGTCCGGAGCAATACTGGCGTGCCTGTTATACTGCGATTGCAGTGGCTAACAATGCACTGAAGGCATGTGAGAGCGCTATTGACAGCGCTGCCTACAGCCGGCAGAAAGGAGAGGCACTCGTAGCAAGAGCCTATGCACATTTTATGCTGGTTAATTTCTTCTCTAAATCTTATGATTCAACTACCGCTGCTACAGATCCCGGTATTCCTTACGTAACAGAACCGGAAGATGTAGTGATGAAACAATACGAAAGGAAAACAGTGGCGTATGTGTATGAACAGATTGAGAAAGATCTGCTGGCAGGTTTACCACTGATCCGTGATGACAAGTATAAAGTACCACGTTATCATTTTAATCCGGCTGCTGCGTATGCTTTTGCCACCCGGTTTTATCTGTTCAAAAAGCATTACGCTAAAGTGGTTGCGTATGCTGCGATGGTATTCCCTGCTAATAATCTGGCAGATAATATGCGTCCCTGGAATACAGAATATATGCGGATGACACCCGCGGCATTATGGAATATCTACTCTAATTCTTCTGAAAAAGCCAACCTCCTGCTGGTAGAAACACCTTCTACATTTGGCCGCTATCTGGCTACTTATCGCTTTGGTATGACGTACGCGATATACAGGGATGTACTGTATGAAAATGCTACAGGTGGAAGCTGGGCATATCCTGTATATAGTTATGGTGAACAGAATTATTTCGTGCCTAAAATAACAGAGTACTTCGTAAAATCTTCTGTGAATGCTTCTATCGGTACTGCCTATGTAATGGTTCCTTTATTTACTACGGAAGAAGTATTGTTCAACAGGGCAGAGGCTAATACTTACCTGAACAAAACAACGGAAGTATTGCAGGATCTGAATCTGTATGCCAGTAAACGTATTGCTAACTATGATGCAACTACGAACCTGCTCACCTTATCTGGTATTAAAGCCTACAACGGTATCGCAGATACAAAGAAGACGTTGGTAAAAACTATCCTGGATTTTAAAAGAGCCGAATACATACAGGAAGGGATGCGCTGGTTTGATATGATGCGTTATAAAATGCCGGTTACGCATGTTACGAGTAAGGGAGAAACTATTACACTTGGTGCAGATGATCCACGCAGGGTATTCCAGATACCGGCATCCACCAAAACTTCAGGGCTTGAACTGAACCCCAGATAACCGAATTAAAACATGCATACTATATGAAAATTATAAAGACATTCTTTTTCATTTTAACAGTTGTTACGCTTGGGGCCTGCTCCAAAAAGGACGACCTGAGTGATATAGGGGATATCCCCGGCCTGGGAGGTGATACCTGGGTGCCCACAGCACTGGATCAGTGGTTACTGACGTCGTTTGTAGATACTTACAATATTGAGGTGAAATATAAATGGGATCAGTTTGAATTTGAACTGGATAAAACCCTGGTACCGCCGGATGAAGCGATGGTGAAACCTGCATTGGAAGCCATCAAAAAAGTATGGATCGATACCTATGTAGCCGAAGCTGGAGATTTGTTTTTCCGCCGGTATAGTCCCAAGTTCTTAATTCTCTGTGGTAGTGCCAGTTGGAATGTAGACAATGGAACAGTTACATTGGGAACAGCAGAAGGCGGACGTAAAGTAGTGTTGTATTCTATCAACGATTTCCGTACAAAAGGGATGCCGGGATATAAGCCTTCTGATTCATCAGTGATCAAACAGATCTTCCATGTAATAGAGCACGAATTCGGGCATATCCTTCATCAGACTATCCTGTATCCTCCTGCATTCAAACAGATCTCTACCGGTCATTACACGGCCAACTGGAATAATATCTCAGATGCAGAAGCGCTGAGTACAGGTTTCATTTCTCCGTATGCTATGTCCGGTTACGATGATGATTTTGTAGAAACAGTTTCTCTTATGCTCATCAACGGACGATCCACATTTGATGAAATGGTGAACAGCATTCCAGAGGGAACAGTGAACGGTGTTACAAAGGAAGCTGCTACAGCAGCCTTGCGACAAAAAGAAGCAATGGTAGTAGGATACTTTAAATCCGCATGGAATATTGATTTCTATAGCCTGCAAACAAAAAAACGCAAAGCTGTTGAGCAGCTCCTGTACTAGGTTTAACTAATTCTACAATTACAATTATGCGCAAACAGCTACTATTTATATTCTTTACTATCACCGTACTGGCTGCCTGTAAAAAATCGGATGATAATTTATTTGGCAACTCTCCTGATGCACGACTGAATGATACTTTACAGAAGTACCAGGAGCTGTTGGCAGGGGCAGAGCATGGCTGGAAGGGACTGGTTATTCCGCATGGGCTGGACCACGGAACGTTCTCCTTTTATTTCAAATTCAACGATTCTAACAGGGTACAGATGTTTGCTGATTTCGACAGCACTTCTTCCGTTACCATGAAAGAGAGCAGTTATCGTTTAAAGGCGCTGCAACAACCCTGTCTTTTATTTGATACTTATTCCTACATCCACATTCTAAGTGATCCTGATGCGGCTGTAAATGGTGGTATCTATGGAGAAGGATTGTATTCTGATTTCGAATTTTCACTGGATGGTATTTCTGGTGATACAATCAAACTCACCGGCCGCTATAACAATAGCAAAGCCATGATCATCAAAGCAACTGCCGAAGAAGAAGCTGCTCACTATGGTAAAAAAACAAACAGGCTGATAGAACATATCTATGACTATCGCACCTATTTCAAAAAATTTACTTCCGGTGGGAAAGACTATGATATCGCATTGAATTTTACTACCCGTAGTGCAACGTTCAGCTGGAAAGATGAGGATGGTACCGTACATACACAGATCACAGGATTCTATTACACACCTGATGGTGTTGGTTTTTATCCGGCTGTAGATGGCGCCATCAGTTCATTTAATAACATTACCTGGAGTGCGGAAAATACTACACTCAGTTTTACGGCGAATGGTACGGCTGGTACTATCGTAGGAACTTCCAAACCAATAGTAATAGATAAAGATGCGCCTAAAAGATGGTACCAGAAAGTGGTGGCAGCAGAAAGCTACTGGACCAGCTACACCGGTTTCCATAAGGATGGAGTAGATGATGTATATAATATCAAGGGATTACCAAATTTTTATCTGCTGCTTTTTTATCCAAAGTTCGGTACCAGTTCAGGGATTAATTATGACCTGCTGTCCTATGTAACGGCTACGGCTACTGAAACTGCTATAGAATATGGTACTGCTTTTACTGCACCAGGCTTTAAGACAGATGGCAGAGTGACCTTCCCTTATTTTGGTGACCTGGGTACATACCCTGAAGAAGACTCCGCTATTGTAAATACACTGGTACAAATGTCTGATCCCGATGGCTACTACCTGGTACAGACCGGCACTTATTCTTACGATATGGTAAGTGTAAAAGATAGCAAAACGTGGATCTCCTGGTATTATTAATCAAAAAGAAGTTATTCATATGAAACGGTATATTACTTATTCCTTTTGCAGAGTAACCTGGCTCATGACAGTATTGCTGATGAGCATACTGAACGTACATGCCCAGACGAATATCAGTATCGGTTCGGGTACCACCGGTAACGAAATAAGCTGGTATCCCTGCCCTTTGCAGGATTATCAGGATGGTGCACGTGCTCAGTACATGTACCGGGCATCTGAGCTGCAGGCTGCCGGTATGGGACCTGGTTTGATCAGTGCCCTTAGTTTTAAGGTGTTGAACCTGCGTGGTGTAGGACTGGTAGACAACTTTACAATACGGATAGGTGCCGTTTCTGCTGTTCAACTCAATGAAACTACCTGGGAAACAGTTCCCAACATTATATATGGACCGGCACATTATCAGCCGGTGATCGGTGCAAATACCTTCCATTTTGCTACCAGCTTTTTATGGAACGGACAGGATAACATTGTAGTGGAAGTATGTAATGGAGATGATGATACCAGCAATGAGAATCCGGAAGTGGCTTTTACTTCACTGCTGGACTTTAAGGCTGCACATACTACTGTAGCAAATAGCCAGGGCAGTCTTTGCGGCACTACCAATACTGACAACAGAGGAGACCTTTATACCCGCACGAATATTGTTTTTGAATGGACTGCTGCTGCCGTTTGTACAGGTGTACCGGTAGCAGGTACTGCTATTGCAGATGCTTCCGATGTGTGTAAAACATACAAGGCTAATCTTTCACTGACAGGTACAACTGTTGCTTCTGGTTTAACTTATCAGTGGCAGTCTTCTCCCGATAATGCTACGTGGACTAATATCAGTGCGGCAACTACTCCCGGTTATACAGCTACGCAAACCATTACTACATGGTATCGTTGTGTAGTTACCTGCCCCACAGGCGGATCTTCCAACTCTGGCAGTGTACAGGTAGTTTCTCCATTACCGGTAAGTGGTACCTATACTATTAACAGCGCAGTGGTCACTGGCGGAACTAACTTCCAGTCGTTCAACGATGCTGTTAACTTTATCGAATGTGGTATCAACGGCCCTGTTGTATTTAATGTGGTAACAGCAAGTGGCCCATATAATGAGCAAGTGGTGATTCCGGCTATTCCGGGTGCCTCTGCAACAAATACGATTACGTTCAATGGGAATGGTGCGAATGTTCACTATCTGTCTACTGTGAGTTCCACCCCTGCTGTGATAGAACTGGATGGAGCTGATTATATTACCATCAATAACCTGGGAGTAACAGCAGAAGGTACTGGCTGGAATCAATATGGAATTGGTATCCATCTGACAAATGATGCGGATTTCAATACCATCAGTAATTGTACAATCCAGTCTGACCTTTTATCCGGCGATCAGAATTATGCCGGTATCGCAATCAATGGTGGTAGTTTTATTACTGCCAGTGATTCAAAATGTGATAACAATACCATCAGCGGTAATACGATTACCGGTGGATATCATGGTATCACTTTATATGGAAGTCTGCAACAGGCAGCAAGGGATAATAAGATTATCAATAATACGATTCATGATTTTCATCGTGCAGGTATTATTGCTGAAGGAACATTTGGTCTGCTAATAGAAAACAATGAGATCAGTCGTCCTGCACGTACAGTGGCATGGGGCTTCAATGGTATTTCACTGAACGGACTTAATACAAAAGCAATTATTACCCGTAACAGGATCAGTAATCCTTATAGTGCAAATGCAGATAAACTCGACGACTGTTATGGTATCAGCCTTGAAGGTGTAGGAGCACTTCCAACACTCGAAAATAAGATTACCAATAACCTCATTTATAATATGAATGCAGGTGGTAATGTAGACGGAATTCATGTATACATCTGCAATAACGCCTGGTTCTATCATAATACTATTGTTCTGGATGGTGCTACTACAGCTCCTACTTACTTGAGCAAGGGATTGTATATTGATGCTAATTCCGGGGGCATTAATTTTAATAACAACATTGTAAGTATAACAAGGACAGGTGGAGGAAAGAAATATGCCATTTACCTGGAAAGCCCATCAGGAGATCAGAACATCAATCGTAACGATTATTATATTGCTACTTCCGTACAGGAGGCAGCTATAGGTTTTTACGGTGCAGATCAGGTAACATTGCTGCAATGGAAAACAGCAACCAGCCTTGACGCAGCCACTGTTTCAGTTAATCCTTTATTTACAGATATTACTACGGGCAACTACACGCCACAGAATAATTCACTGAATGATCTGGGTACTAACCAGACTGTGAGTGTAGATATCACTAGTGCAGCACGTAGTACTACTACGCCGGATTTAGGTGCTTATGAATTCACTCCTCCGGTATGTACATCTCCGCCAATAGCTGGTACTACTACGTTATCTGCTAATCCGGTATGTATCAATACACAGGTAGTGCTCGGATTAACAGGTAATTCAATCGGTGTCGGTCAGACTTACCAATGGCAGACCTCCATTACCCAAACAGGAACTTATGTTGCATTGGGTGATGTACAGAATTCCTCAGATACAGTAATTGTTGCAGCTACTACCTTATGGTACAGGGTTGCGCTCACCTGTAGTGGTAACATATCCTATTCTACTCCTATACTTCTAATAGTAAACCCGGCTGTTGTTGGAGGCACCTATACGATTGACAAGGGTGCTCCGGCAACGGCTACCAACTTTACCAGTTTCTCCAGTGCTGCTGATGCATTGAGTTGCGGTATCACTGGTCCTGTGGTATTTAATGTAGTAGCTAATTCAGGTCCTTACCTGGAACAGCTGATAATTGATACTATCAAAGGAGCTTCTGCTATTAACACTGTTACTTTTAACGGTAATGGTAATACGATTGCATTTGGCTCTGCTAATTCACTCGAACGTGCGGTAGTGAAATTAAGACGTGCAGATCATGTAATACTTGACAGTCTTACAATAGATGCTACCGGCGGTACCTATGGATATGGTGTGCAGTTGATCAACAATGCAGACAGCAATACTATTAGCAGGTGTAAAATCATTGCAGAAACTAATAACAACGGATTTGAGTTCTCTGGTATTGTGATGAGTGGCTCAGAAGATTTTCCTGCTTCAGAAGGGTCTTTGTGCGATGGGAATACATTGACGAATAATACCATCACTGGTGGTGATTATGGTATTACATTATATGGTAGTGATGCAGTAAGGGTAACTGGCAATAGAATTACAAATAACGTCATCACTGAGTTCTATCGTCATGCAATCTACCTTGACCATACTATTAATACAGTTGTTTCCAACAATAGCATCAGTCGCCCTACACGTGTGAATGTAAGCGGATTCAATGGTATTTTTTCAAATGAGTTTACAGGCTTGTTAATTGAAAATAATAAGCTCTTTAATCCTTTTGGTCCTGATCCATCTCCTTATGGTGATGTTGAAGGTATTCACCTGGAAAATTCAAGAGGAACAGGTGCAGATAATGTGGTGAGAAATAACATTCTATACAATATCCGTACTAACGGTAGTATTAATGCGTTCTACAATGCATTCTCTGACAATACATATTACTATCATAATACGGTTTCGATAGATGACCCTAATACCACTTCTACTAATAATATCATGGGATATGTACAGTATGGTGATATAACCAAAGTGGTATTCCAGAATAATATTATTAGTATCAACAGAGGAGGTACGGGACAGAAGACTGGTGTAAACCTTGCTAATGGCACAAGTGGACTAACCGTTAATAATAACAACTACTTTGTAAAGAACGGATTCATTGGTAATACAAACAGTACCAATTATGCTACACTTGCCGCATGGCAGGCTGCCAGCAGTATGGATGCTGCTTCTACAAATGTTGAACCTGTTTATGCAGATATCGTAACAGGCAATCTTGCTCCTGTCATTTCACCACTTGATAACACAGGTGCTGCTGTGGGAGTTACAAAAGATATCAATAGTGTAACCAGAAGTACTACAAAACCAGATGTTGGTGCATTTGAAATAACCATTCCTCCATGTACAACCCCACCAACAGCTGGCATCACCATCGTTGATCCAACTACGGCTATCTGTATGGGAGATTCAGTAAAATTAACATTGCAGGGTAACTCTACCGGTGGTACGCAAACCTACCAGTGGCAGAGTGCAAAATCTGCAACAGGACCATGGACAGATTTTGGTGATGTACAATATGTTGCTTTTACTTCAACAGAACTTGCTTTCGATAATTACTTCCGTTGTGCAGTAACCTGCGGTGGAAATACGGCTTACTCCTCACCTGCACAGGTGCTGACGAATGCTGCTTTAGCTGCCGGAACATATACAATTAATCCTGCTTTACCTGCAGGTGTTACCAACTTCCAAACCTTCAGTGCAGCAGTAGCGGCGCTGGAATGTGGTATCAACGGTAACATTACATTCCTGGCAACTGCGGGTACTTATAATGAACAAATCAGGATGCATCATATTCCTGGTGCAGCTGCTGATCGTCGCGTTAGTTTCCGCAGTGCAACCAATGATGCAGCAAGTGTAATACTCACTTATGCATCCAGCGATTATAGCTTTAACTATACATTGCAACTGGACAGCGCAAGTTATGTTACTTACGATGCCATCACCATACGGGCTACTGATCCTGATCGTGGAAGGGCTATATATCTGGCAGGCACTACTTCTTACGATAGTATTGTTAACTGTAAAGTTATAGCGCCTGTTGTAGCAAGTTCGAGCACAGATATCGTGGGTATCTATGCAGAAGGCTTCAGCGGTGGATTTAATGTGATCAAGGGAAATACCATTCTGAATGGTGGTAGTGGTATTTATATGTCTGGTTTGAATGATGCCAACAAGTATACAGATCATGTGATAGATAGTAATATTGTAACAGGTGCTTTTAAATATGGTATCTACGTAACACTGAACAGCCGTCTGAAATTGCATAACAATATCGTGGACCTGTCAGGTGCTTCCAGTAGCAGTGTATATGGAATGTTCTTACAGTATGCTGATACTTCGTGTTATGTAACACACAATAAAATTACCATCAGCAATAATACCAAAACAGTCTACGGGATTTATTATAACTATAGTAGCGGTACTACAAACTCTCCTGATACACTGGCTTCGAACACAGTGATTGCAGTAACGGGTAATACCGGTGATATGTACGGTATCTACACAACAGATAATAACTATGTAAATACACTGAATAACGTAGTAAGTATAAAAACGACTTCCGCTACTGCTTATGGCCTGTATGCAAAGAATGATGAGCAGGGTGTTTATTATAACAATAGCATCTACAATGCATCACCTACTATAGGTACCAAGAACAGTGCTGCTTACATGAGTCATAGCAATCCGGGCATGGTAGTAAGGAATAACATCTTTGCACACGATGCAGGTGGTAGGGCTTTGATCGCAAATAACGCTGCAAATGAGAATATAGATTACAACACACTGTATTCTACAGGTGCAGTGCTGGCAGCTACTTCTAAATTCAATTATGCAACCCTGCCATTATGGATAGCGGGTGCAAAGCTGGACCAGCACTCTATTGTATACAAACCGGCATTCATTAGCATTACGGATCTGCATCCTGATGTAGCTAGTCCTGATGTATGGGCAATCCACGGTCGTGGTATACAGATGCCAGGAAATGATCATGATTTCAATAACCAACCAAGACCAGTAACACTAGCAGCAGGCGTTCCGGATATGGGTGCATATGAATTTGTACCTACATCTGTACCTGCTGCTCTTACAGCAGTACCGGCAGCTCCTGTGGCAGGTACTACGCAAACTTTCCTGTTTGGTTCAGATACTGTAGCAAATATTACATGGGGTGCAAGTGTACCATCGGCTATTACTGTTAAAAGATATACCGGTGTTGCACCAACGGGATTATCTCCTGCAGCACAGTTCATGTACTTCTTCACTGATGTGGATGCAACAGGTGCTGGTCCGTTTGATTATACTATTAACCAACATTATATGGACCCGTGGCAGGGTACTGTGAAAAATCAGGCGCTGATACAACTGGGTAGAACCGATGCTGCTGATAAATGGATCACTGGAGATAGTAGTAAGGTGGATGAAACAAACAATTATATCACAGAATCAAAACTGACTTTCCCTGATAAATTTACGGGTCTTGTTGATAGTGCAAGAGCAGTAGTTCCTGTAGTGATTCAACCGGCAGATAGTTCTAATACTGGAACACGTTTCTGGGTAGGTTACGGTCATCATGAGTTCTTTGGTTCGGACAATGAGCAGGATATGGTGCTCTACTTCAGTGCAACAGAAGATGCTGATGTAACCGTTAAAATCAATAACACAGGTTGGATTAAACATTATCATGTTCCTGCTAATGCAGCTGTAACAAGTGATATTATTCCTAAAACCGGTATTGAAGATGCGCGTTTGCTGACAGAAGGTATTTCTGATAGAGGTATCAGTATTGAAAGTACTAAACCGATTGCAGCATATGCACATATTTATGGAGATCAGTCTTCCGGTGCTACAATGTTACTGCCTGTTGGTACCTATGGATATGAATACTATTCACTTAACTACAATCAGAGATATAGTTACCTCGATTATTCATGGGCGTATGTGGTGGCTGATCAGCCGAATACAGTAGTGGAGATTACGCCGTCTGTACCTTCTGCAACAGGGCACGAGGCAAACGTACCATACACTGTTATCCTGAATAAAGGAGAGATCTATCAGTTCCTCGCTGCGAGGATCAGCGGTGACCTGGGATATGATGCTACAGGTACCAAATTCCGCTCTGTTACCAATTCAGAAGGCAAGTGTTATCCTATCGGCGTATTCTCCGGAAGCAGCCGTAACAGTGTAAGCTGTGAACCTGGTGGTAGTGGTGGTAACGGAGATAATTTTATCCAGCAATGTTTCCCTGCGCAGGCATGGGGCAAGAGATATCTCACTGCGCCTACTTCTACAGATGAGGATCCTGCTGTTACCATGGGGAACGTTTACAGGGTGCTTGTAAAAGATCCGACTACGGTTGTAAAGATAAATGGCACTGTATTAAAAGGATTGAATAACGGACGTTTTTATCAGTATGTAAGTACTACTGCAGATTATATTGAGGCCAACCAGCCAATTATGATCGCTCAATACATGACAGGCTGGAACCGTTGTTTTAATACTGGTGGTATGGGGGATCCTGAAATGATTTACCTCAGCCCAATTGAACAAGGGATCAAACAAACCGGTTTCTATCGTAATACAGAAGAAGGTATTGAAGTGAACTACCTGACATTGATCATACCAACTGGTGGTATAAGTAGTTTAAAGATAGATGGTAGTAATCTTTTCGATCGTACTTACAAACACCCTGCATTACCGGGTTATACTGTTGTAGTAAAATACTGGAGTGCAGATAAAGCACAGAGTATTGTGAAAAGTGATTCAGCCTTTACCGCTATCACTTACGGACTGGGCGACAGTGAAAGCTATGGTTATAATGCAGGTACACTGGTAAGGAATCTGAATACAAGATCTTCTATTACCAACGTACACAGTGACAGCACTTCTACTAGTGATCACACCTGTGTTAACACGCCTTTCAGATTTACTTTTATTACTACACAACGGCCAGCATCCATTATCTGGGGTATCAGTGCAGTAAGTAATATCTCTCCATCTACCGACATAACACAAACAAATCCTGTTCCGGTAGATTCATTTATCGCGAACAACAAGAAATACTATCGTTTTGTAATCAAGCAGGAGTACAGCTTCTCTAAACCAGGTACTTATTACGTGCCGGTAACAATGCTGGATCCAACGTTTGAAGGTTGCGATAATAAACTGCTCACTTATCTGCCAGTGACAGTACTTGCTTCTCCTGTGGTAAGTTTCACTTATGCCTTTAATGGTTGTGTAAGTGATTCCGTGAAGTTTACCGGAAATGCTGTTACCACTGGTAATATAGCTGTGAATGAATGGAACTGGGCATTTGGGAATGGTACGGTTGATAATGTGAAAAGCCCTGCTCATCTCTTTACAGCAGGAGGTACCTATGCAGTTAAATTAGAAATCGTATCTGCCGATGGTTGTGTGGCCGATACCACCGGCAACCTTGTAGTGAAAGGTCCTGCATCCGGTATAATCGTTACAGATTCAGTAACTGCATGTATTGGCAGTGATGTAACATTCACAGTACAAAGTCCTGCTGCTGATGTTGACTATTTCTGGTACGATGCTGCCAATGGTGGTACGCGGGTAGGTACCGGCAGCACCTTTACTATCACAAATGCAACTACTTCTGCTAACTATTATCTGGAAACAATGAAAGACGGTTGTACCGGACCGGCACGTACTATTGCGAAAATGATTGTATTACCAGTGCTTACGGCTCCTGTTGCAGTACTTGATTCTACGGGTGTGAATACACTCAGATTCATATGGGCCGCTGTTCCGAATGCAACGGGTTATGAAGTATCTACAGACGGATTGAACTGGATGGCTGTTGCAGATCTTCAATATACTATCAATGGTTTGAAATCTATGCAGGAAGTAACATTCCATATACGGGCGCTGGGTTGTGAAACTGTAGTTGGCGCGCCTGTAACAGGTACTACTTTACTGGATGGTATCTATATCCCGAATGTATTTACACCTAACGGAGATGCGGTAAATGATCAGTTTAAAATATACGGCTACATCATCAAAGATGTACGCATGATGATCTTTGACCAGTGGGGTGAGAAGCTGTATGAGACTAACGACCAGAGCAGAGGATGGGATGGTTTATACAAAGGAAAACCACAACCTTCCGGCGTGTATATGTATGTAGTGAGATTGCAATTACTGGATGGTAGCACTGTAGACAAGAAAGGTATCATCAACCTGATCCGATAAGTATGACGTTCTTAAAAAACATAACACCTGTAGTTTGCCTCCTGCTGTTAATCGGCGGGAAGGCAAACGCTCAGGAGCTTTCCAACAAGGGGAAAGAATTCTGGGTAGGATACGGACATCACCAGTTTATGGAACCTCTTGGCAGCAATTCGCAGGATATGGTTATTTACCTGAGTGCAGAACAAGCGGCTACTGTAACTGTAACCGTGGATGGTACTCCGTGGACAAGAACCTATAGCCTTGCCGCTAACACTGTTATTGCTACAGAACCAATTCCTAAAAGCGGGCCTAATGATGCACGATTGTTCTCCGTACCGCCTTCGTATGGTGGTACCGGTGGGGAAGGTATTTTTACAAACAAAGGCATCCATATTCAGAGTAATGTAGCTATCGTAGCTTATGCTCATATTTTCGGAAGTGCTTCTTCCGGTGCTACTATGCTGATGCCGGTAAATACCTGGGGGTACTCTTATATCTCATTGAACAGTCAGCAGAATTATGCAGACGATTGTTTTTCATGGATGTATGTTATTGCGAAAGAAAATAACACAGTAATTGAAATTAAACCTTCAGAGCCTAGTCGTAATGGTCGTGTTGCGAATGTTCCTTTCACGATAACATTGAATAAAGGTGAGATCTACCAGTTAGTAGGTGCTTCACTGGGCGGTGGGAGAGGACGTGAGTTAACAGGTACAACGGTGAAGTCTTTAGGAAATTCAGATGGTAAATGTTTTCCGGTAGCAGTTTTTTCAGGCAGCAGTCGTACAGCTATTAACTGTTCCGGATCTAATATTGTTACAGGCGATAATAATATGCAGCAGGTATTTCCTTTCCAGTCATGGGGCAAAAGATATCTTACTGCACCTATTTCGGGTGCTTCTACTTTTAGTTATCAAACTAATATTTATAAAATTGTAGTGAAAGATCCCACTACAGTTGTAAAAGTAAATGGAAATACATTATCAGGATTAACACCTCATTCCTGTTATGAATTTGAAAGCAGAACGGCAGATTATATAGAGTCTGATAAGCCAATATTGGTAGCGCAGTTTATGGCATCTGGCGGAGGATGTCCTTTTACGAATGGATTGGGTGATCCTGAAATGATTTATTTAAGTCCGATAGAACAGGCAACCAAAAGAGTGGCTTTCTATCGTAATACAGTGGAATATATTGAAGTGAATGCGCTGCTGATGGTTATCCCCGACGGAGGACTTACTTCCTTACTGATAGATGGCAGTAATACATATGATGTGGCTTATCCACATCCTAATAAACCCGGTTATTCTGTGGTGGTAAAGAGATGGAAATCTGCTGTAGCACAATGTATCGTATCCAGTGATTCTGCGTTTAATGCTATTACCTATGGACTTGGTAGTTTTGAAAGCTACGGATACAATGCTGGTACTTATCTTAATAACCTGAATGCAATAGGACAAATTCATAATGAGGCAGATACTTCTGCTAAACAACAGAGTGACTTTACCTGTGTAAATACCCCGGTTAATCTCTCTGTATTATTCACTTATCAACCCACAAAATTAGTATGGCAACTGAGTAAGCTGGGTACTGCCGTTACTCCTTCTGCAGATATAACAGACAATGCGCCGGTAGCCATTAAACAAGTAACTATCAAAGGAAACAATTATTATCAATACACATTACCGCAGACTTACCAGTTTGCAGCTGCAGGAGATTATGACATTTCTGTATTATCTACCGCCCCACACATCCAAAATTGTAATAACACCGAAGAGATTATTTATACGGTTACTGTAAAAGGGAAACCAGCAGCAGTTGCTACTTATCAGAACGCATCAGGTTGTGCAAATGATTCTGTTCATTTTGCCGGACAGAGTACAGGAAATGGTTACCAGATCAATCGTTGGGAATGGGATTTCTCTAAAGGCATCATTGCAAAAGAAAAAAATACTACACAGTTATTTGCAACAGGTGTACAGCCGGTAAAACTGACTGTTATTTCTGCTGAGGGTTGTGTAGCAGATACTTCTTTTAATATAGATATCTATCCGGTTCCCCATGCTGACTTCACTGTTGGTAATTCTATTTGCCAGGGTGTGCCTGTTAGGATAACCGATAAGTCGTCCATTACAGCTGGTACTATTTCCAGCTGGGAGTGGACCTTTGGAGATAGCAGCAGTGCAACAAAACTCACAGCAGCTCCTTTTGATAAAATATTTACTACTGCTGGTACATTACCTGTAAAACTGTTGATTACAAGTGATCACAGTTGCAAGAAAGATACTTCCATCAATGTAACAGTACATGCTGCCCCATTTGCAGATTTCAGTCTGCCGAAATCGGTATGTATGCCGGAAGGGGAAGCGGTGTTTACCAATCTTACTACTATATCCGATCAATCAGTTTTAACCTACCAGTGGAATTTTGGAGATGGCAGTAGTGCTGTTACCACAAAAAGTCCTGTGCATGCTTATGCTGCTGAGAATGATTATGCTGTTAAGCTGGAGGTGAATACTGCCTTTGGTTGTAAAGATGATACCACGAAGTATCTGAATGCTTTTTTTGATAAGCCGGTAGCGGATTTTACGGTAACACCTGAAACATTATGTCAGGGTACAGATAATTCCTTTACAGATAAAAGTACCGCTGCAAACAGCGTAATACAATCCTGGGCCTGGGATTTCGGAGATGGCAGCAGTAATGGAGTACGCAATCCGGCGAAGCGTTATGCAGAAGCGGGTGACTATACTGTGCAACTGTCAGTAACCAGTGCCGCGGGTTGTATATCATTACCAGTTACAAAGACTGTAAAAGTATATCTGCAACCGGTGGTAGATGCGGGGCCTTCTTTCACTGTGGAATTTGGCAGCACTATACAATTTCAGCCGGTAGTGAACAGCACCAGCGGACTGGATTTTAGCTGGACACCTGCGGGAGATTTGTCAGGAGCCAATTATCTACGCCCAACGTTAACGGCATTACGCGACGAAACATATACGCTCACTGCAACCGGCTTAGGTGGTTGTACAGCCAGCGATGAAATGAAAGTAACAGTGTATAAACCAGTAAAAATTCCTAACGCGTTTTCTCCTAACGGCGATCATATAAATGACACATGGATGATCACGAACCTGGCCGACTACCGCAACAGCACCCTGGAGGTATTTAACCGCTACGGACAAATAGTGTACAAGTCGACTGGGTATGATCGTCCCTGGGATGGTACTTACAACGGTAAGCAGTTACCACTGGCTACCTACTATTATGTAATAAAACTGAAGGATGGATCTGCACCTCTCACAGGGTATGTAGTGATATTAAAATAATAAAAAACAAAACGCTGACATCATGAGAACTTTTACCAAAGCATTGCTGATGCTGATCTTAGTGAGCCTGACAGGTAAAAAGCTGCAGGCGCAGTCAGACCCTCATTTCTCCGGGTATTACGTATACCCCGCCTGGTTGAATCCGGCATTAACGGGTGTGTTTGATGGTAGTTACCGTTTATCCGGAATCTATCGTTCGCAATGGGGAAGTGTGAACAGTCCCTTCAAGACTTATGGTGTGGCAGCAGATGTAAAAACAAATAGTAACATAAATTTTGGAGGCAGTTTGCTAAATCAGGCCGCCGGCGATGGCGGTTATAACTATACCACTGCTTACGGTAGTGCATCCTATACCGGTGTGAAACTGGGAGAATTACAGCAACATCGCGTAGTATTCGGTTTACAGGCAGGATTTATCCAGCGCAAATTTGATCCGGCCAAATTGCATTATGGTGATCAGTGGAACCCTATCACCGGATACAATCCCGGTAACACCACTAACGATATGATCACTAAAACATCCGCATTCACTTTCGATGCAGGATTTGGGGTACTGTATTACAACGCGCAACCAGGTAAAAAATACAATTTATTTGGAGGCTTCTCTGCCAATCACCTGAACCGTCCGGCAGATCAGTTCAGTGCTGTAGGCGATGCGCGCATTCCGGTGAGATATACAGGGCATGCAGGGGTGAGGGTGATGTTGTCAGAATTATTCAGTGTTACGCCCAACGTATTATACATGCGGCAGGGTACCGCACAGGAGAAAATGCTGGGTGGTTTCGGACAGTACAGTATAACACAGGAAACAGATCTGATGCTGGGTGCTAACTATCGCTTTAAAGATGCTTTTGCTGTATATGCTGGCGTCAACTATAAGAACCTGATGTTAGGACTTAGCTATGATGTGAATTCGTCCGATATGGGTAAGATTAGTAGGGGTGCTAATAGTTTTGAGTTATCCCTTTCTTATATCGGCAGAAAGAAACTGAAAACGCCGGCAGGTGAATTCGTTTGTCCAAGATTATAATACTGATATTCTCAAAAATATTGCATCATATGAAGAAATTATTATTCACCGCTGTAATGCTGGCAGTTGTTCAGGTAGCCTGGTCGCAACATAAAGCAGGTTATCTGAAAGCCGCAGACAGTTATTACAGGCAGGCAGATTATTATTCAGCATCCCTATACTATGAAAAATACCTGGTAACAGGTACTAAGCAAGCCAGCCCTTATACCTACAATCCATATGCTGCACCGGGTCCGTCGGACAGAGTGACGACGGGCCCCGCAGCAGATGAACAACAGGCTGTATATCAGCTGGCTGATAGTTACCGCCGGTTGAACGATCTGGGAAAGGCAGCCCCGCTGTATGAAAAGACGTTGACGTATAATAATAACCGTTATCCGCTCGCGGCTTACTACTATGGAATTTGTTTACGATCGATCGAAAAGTATGATGCAGCAGAAGAAGTACTCAGTGCCTTTCTTGCAAAATATACAGCAACAGATAATTACAGCCTGGCTGCTGAAAAAGAATTAAGGAATCTCCGTTTCATCCGGCAGCAATTGAAGAAGGATGATTTATCCCTGTATCATTTGCATAAAGCCGCTGGCACATTGAATGCCGGCGGCGCTACCTATGCACCGGTTTGGGCAGATGATAAACTGTTGTTTACTTCTACCAGGGCAGAAAATGGAACAGCAGTACTTAACCGCATTTATCAGGCCGCAGATACTGTTGCAGTCAGCCGGATTCCTTTAGCGCAATCTGCCAAAGTTCACCAGGGTGCTGCAAGCCTCTCTCCGGATGGAAATGTATTGTTCCTCACACAATGGAAAGTAGTAGACGGAAAGAAATCAGCCGCTATTTACATCAGCAGGAAAAAGAATAATGACTGGAGTACTCCGGTAATATTGGATTCTGTAATCAATACAGTAGGTGCTAATACACAACAACCTTTTGTAATGCCCGATGGTAAGTACCTGTTATTTTCCAGTGATAAAGCTGGCGGACAGGGAGGATATGACCTCTGGTATGCAGCACTTGATGCAAACGGAAAAGCCCTGTATGCAAAAAATATGGGGACAGGTATCAACACAATCGCAGATGAACAGGCACCTTATTTTCATACCTCTTCCGGTACACTGGTGTTCTCCAGTAATGGCGGAACGGGTATGGGAGGTTATGATCTCTACTATAGCAAGGGTAATATTGAACATTGGGAAACGTCTGTAAACTTTGGCTACCCGGTAAATGCAGTAAAGGATGATATCTATTTTGCGAGTAAAAGCCATACCGCGAATATTCTGGAAGATGTGTGGTTCAGTTCAGACCGTTCTGCTGAGTGCTGTCTGGAATTATTCAGTTTGCAAATGACACCACCACCTCCGCCACCGCCAGTTGTAGAGGAACCTGTTGTTAAAAAAGATACGACCACACTGGTGGATACGATTCTGCGTACACGTGTGAATGAGGCCATCGCTATCCAGCAAATCTATTATGAACTGAATGAATATACGCTGAGTGCGTCTTCTTATCCTGCCTTGGATAAACTGGCAGATGTACTGTTATCTCATCCACAAATGGAAGTAGAGATCAGTGCACATACAGATAGTACGGGTACTACCGCCTTTAATCAGCAACTGTCTGAAAAACGTGCTATGAACTGTGTGGCTTATCTCATAAGTAAAGGTGTTCCAAAGAACCGTTTGCAGTATAAGGGATATGGATCCAGCAAGCCGGTTGCACCAAATACATTCCCTGATGGAACAGATAATCCTGAAGGAAGAAGGTTGAACAGACGCATAGAGCTGAAGATATTAAAGCAATAATGTATGATGAGCTACAGTCGTGTTACGGGAAGGTTATTACAGTGTATTCGTGTTAGTGGGCATCGCAATGGCCGTATTCAAATGATGATACTACTGTTAGTTTTTGCAGGTCGTGGTTATGCGCAACAACAGCCGCATTATACACAGTACGTGCTGAATACTTTTATTATTAATCCTGCAGTAGCCGGTATAGAGAATTACTGGGATGTGAAGGCCAGCCACCGGCATCAGTGGGCAGGATTGAATGGCGGACCTGTCACTACATACGTTACAATGCATGGGCCGTTGCGTAAAACAGATTACCCGCAGGCATCTGCTACTGGTTTTAGTCCTGATGGGGGGAACCCGCGTGGTCAGGCTTACTGGGAAACGTACACGGCACCGCCTTCACATGCAGGTGCAGGTTTCACTTTACTGAACGATCGTACCGGCCCGTTGAACCGTTTCTCGGCTAGTGTAGCTTATGCACATCATATAGGCATTGCTCCCGGAACAAATTTAAGTGCGGGTATTGCAGCGGGGGTACAACGTATATCCCTGGATGCAACAGCCCTTAAGCTTCAGGATCCTTCAGATCCTGCCATTGCCAGCAGCACTACGCTTGACAGATGGCGACCGGATGTAAGTGCGGGCATCTACCTCTACTCGGCGCAATACTTTGCAGGGATCTCTGCGCAGAACATCATCCCTGCAAAAATAGGTTTTGACGAAGGAAAGGTAAAGGGAGATTCCGTATACCAGGGAAAGTTAGTACCACACGTCTTTGCCACAGCAGGATATCGTTTATGGATGAATGAAGATGTCAGTATTCTTCCTTCGGTGATGATAAAATACATTACTGCTTTGCCGGTGGGTATAGATATGAATGCCAAGATGCAGTACCACGATGTGTTGTGGGTAGGCGCATCTTACAGGCACAAAGATGGCGTGGCAGTGATGATGGGTATTAATGTAAATGCAACTTTCAATATCAGTTATGCATATGATTATACTACATCATCCCTGAATACCGTGAGCCGTGGCACACATGAAATTATGATAGGGTTACTGATAGGCAATCGCTATGCAGATCTATGTCCGCGGAACGTATGGTAAACATTAAAAGACACAATTATAAACTCTTAATCAAAAACTAAAATCAAAATCGAGTATGAGAAAAATGTTATTATTATCACTGGCTGCTGTTGTTTTTTCCTGTGGATCCTGCTCTAAAGATGGTGCAACTGGCCCTGCCGGTAAAGATGGTACTGCTGGTACAGATGGTAAAGATGGCAATGCAAATGTTATTTATTCAGAATGGCTGGATGTTGAGTATGATCCAATCGTAGGTGATTTCGATGAGGATGGGCAGGTTGATGATACTGGTGCTTATGAAACAGTTATTCCTGTAGAACAATTGACTAAAGAAGTCCTGACCAACGGTGAAGTAAAAGTATATATCAACCTGGGCACAGCAGACAATCCTGCTATTGTTCCATTACCCTACGTTGATTTGTTTGCGGGATACAGCATCAATCCAACTTTTTATCCGCAGAAAATATACTTGCTGGCTACCAATAGCTTCATGACTTACACAGACCCTGAAGATAATGCCAAACATCAGCAATACCGGTATATCATCATCCCTGGTGGCACTGCTGCAGCACGTACGACAAAGACTATTGACTGGAATAATTATAACGAAGTAAAAGCTTATCTGAAGCTGAAAGATTAAGAGGGGGGAGGTTGTTGCAGAACTACCGGGTTTTTCCCGGTAGTTCTTTTTTCATCGGGTTCCCTTTCGGTATCAATATTTTTATATGAAGACCTGGCAACCATATGTATAAAAAAAAATGACCCGCTGGCAGTTCTTATGGTATGCAAATGGGTACTGTTATTATTAAAGTACAGCTATATCTTGAAATATTCAAACGGTAAAGAGAGAAACGGTGGAAAATACAGGAGGAATAATGTGAGAAAGGCAGATATCATTATCTAACCAGGCTTATAGCCTTCTTAATATCAAGATCGGTCTTGTTCACAATGTCTTCAGCACTATATACTACCGTATAATCAGGCATAATTCCGCGTCCGGATACGGGTGTTTTTATAACCGATACAAAACGCATCCAGGGGAATTCTACCACCACTTGTGTATGCGGTAAGGTGAGGTGTTGAATAGTGCCCCCACTGCAGCCATCTTGTCCGCCTGCAGTTTCCCTGCCAATAAATAAGGCTTTTTTACATTGAGTTTTAATAGCTGCAGCCGTATGCGCCGCCGATGAAAAAGTAGCCCCATCAATCAATACAAACAGTTGACCGCTAAAATGATTCCTTTTGTCAAGTGGTATAGCACTCAACAAATCACCAAAAGCAGGTTTAAAATCAATATGGTAGTCAGCGCCTTCTTTATTACCCGGACTAAAACCCGCTGTAAAGCTTTCCGTCCGCAGGCTGTCAAAATATTTTTCGAAATGGTTAACTGCAGGATTAGGTATCCTTGCTTTCAAATCACCAATGATATGAAAAGGTGCGTCGGCCAGATATGATAGTAATTTTGTTGCCACTCTGATATCGCCACCCGTGTTATGCCGTAAATCTAGCACCAGATTCCTGATGCCTCTTTCCCTTAACTGCTTAAATACCTCCTGGAAAATAATTGTATCCTGGTATTGATAGCTCTTTGTCTCAAACCAGGCTGTAAGTGAGTTGTTTAAAAAACGCAAAGGCAGGTAATCCGTATTTTTTGCTTCCGTCCAGTTCACATAATTATCCGTTTGTTTTACGGATGCAGACATGGCAGAAGTAGTGTCAAGGGCCATAGTTTTTAATACTCCTTTTTGTGTACGCACAGAGAGATGATAAGGAGGTTGCCAATGGTAATATTTATTGCAGGCATCTTCAAATCCATCATACTCACTTAAAAACAACTCTTTAAATGTTGAGTTATAACCATCGCCTGCATAGAGGTCCGCACCATGTTCAATAATATCTGCAGTAGCAATGCCATTCACAGATAGCAGCTCGTCACCAGTAGCAAGAGCTGCTGTCTGATGGGTAGTTACCCAGGCCCTGCCATTTTGTACCAATACCTGAAAAGGAAGGTGTGGTGCTTTCTCTGGTTTATAATCCGCTGAGTGCTTCAATTGCGTATGCCCACAACCGAGTTTACTCAATAAAGGATAAACTGTACTGATAAAATCTGTTTCTGATAAAGGCTTATTAATAGCACCCGCCACCGTTTTATAAATTTTCTGCAAGCTGTCAGGAGGTATATAAATACCATAAGCGGGGTGCATTTCCTGAATAGCATTCCACAGAATAGTAAGATCACTTTGCATATCCTTTACTGGCAATAACTTCTCCAGCGTATCCACGGTATTGGGTGTTGATGCTGTCGACTGGCCACAACCGGCAGCTATAACAAATAAAAAGGGGATCAGTATAAAATTGAGGCTACGACTTCCATTCATAAGACAAACATTCAATGAGTAATAGAACTAAAATAGGTCATTTATAGTAAATATCAGTATGCCCTATTCCATCGTTCTCCCGAAATAAAGATTTTGCAGGCTCAGGCAGAGTTGTTAAATTTAATTGTAAATTGTACAATTAATAAAAGAGCTAGTCGAAGCGCTGAAATTATCCTTGCATTGTGCCAATAAAGATTGATCAGAGGTAATGAGTTGCCTGTGCTGATGTGTTCCACTTTTTGATATTGAAAACCCGTAAGTTGGCCAATAAATTTTTACGAGAGCTTACTGAATAATTGCACAACTTATTTAATAACGATAATATATGGCAAAGGTGCCCATGTAGTAACATCCTAATATTCATTATTTCAAAAATTCTCACGTATGAAAAGAAAGATTCCATTTCTTGGCCTCGTTGTGCTGTTTTGTGCTTGTAAAAAAGACATGCACGATGAAAGTATTGCAAAGATCCCCTCCTCAACAGAGATGGCCGTAACTGCCGCACTCACTTCTACCGACTTTAAAGGCGTTAATTGGGCCGACAGCCGGGACAATTTTGCTGATGATAAACTCGTACTGTCGGGTACTACCTCAACCGATAGTTACGCTACTATTCAAACTAAAGCAGAAAACATACTAAATGGGTTTCAGACCGCAGGTGCAAATACCGTACGTTTACCAGTCAATCCTGCAACAGTGTTGGATAGTTGGTGGCAATCCTATAAAGGGAGCATAAACAAAGCGTCTTCCAAAAATATGAAAGTATTATTGGGTTACTGGGAGGGCGCATCTTCCAAAGACGGATTGGTTGATAACAGTACTACTTTCTGGCAAATGTGGGATACAATAATCTCTAATTATCGTTCAAATGCGTTAATTTATTTTGAGGTCTTTAATGAACCTCATGGTTATAGTTCAACAGATTTGAGAAATCTGTACAATCAGTTTTTGAATAGATACCCAGGTATACCCAAAAACAGATTTGTACTGGATGGTGTTGGATATGCTTCAGATGTAAACAGTATAGGAGCAGATAGCCGCTTCGACAGCTGTATGCTTTCTTTTCATGATTATACCTGGTTTGAAACAAGCAAAAAAACAACAGCTGATTGGGAACAACCTGTAAAATCACTTGCATACCCAACAAGAACAATTGTAACAGAATTTGGTACTGAAATGACGGATGGTACAAACTACTCCGGAGCACCAGGTTCGAATGTAAATAATACTTACCTGCAGGGCATGACTAATTCTTTACATGATCTGGGCGTAGGTGGTATTTATTGGCCAGGATTAAGAACAGGAGATACTTATAGTATGTTTACACTAAGTGGTACATCGCTTTCTACAAATAATAACTCCGGATTAACGAGGTTAAAATATGCATGGGGCACAGGATCAATAACCCCTCCTAATGCTTCCTTTACTGCAGGAAACTATTATAAAGTTGTCAATAAAAACAGTGGTAAATCACTTGAAGTAAATGGGCAGTCAACTGCAAACGGTGCCAGCATTGATCAGTGGGATTATTGGGCCGGTGCTAATCAGCAATGGACATTTAATTCATTGACAGGTAACTATTTCTCTGTTATTAATAGAAACAGTGGAAAAGCGCTGGACGTTAACGGACAGTCTACATCTGCAGGAGCAGCAATAACACAATGGGATTACTGGGCAGGTGCTAACCAGCAATGGTCGATAATAGACATTGGTTTTGGATATTACAAAATATTGAATAGAAACAGTGGTTTTTCGCTGGATGTAAATGGGCAATCAACTGCTAATGGTGGCAGTATTATTCAGTGGAACTGGAACAGTGGTGCTAACCAGCAATGGCAGATAACTTCATTGTAATAGTCTGAATTGTACTAACCATCAGACAACGATTTAAACACAACCTGCAAAATGTAAGTTGATGTTTTGGGAAGATGTGGAACTATTCATATACAATAGTTCAAAATTGAAGCATCGAAAAGCAATATGCAAAAAACGCATATTGTTTTTCGATGTTTTTTTGTAACCGTTTACAGCCTATCCAATATAAAGATAGAGAGGACATCTTTTTTCAAAGCAGGTGATAATATCCTGTTAGAGATTGCTAAAATAAATGAAGCAAGGTCTGTACCATTAAATTAGCTTCACTACATAGAAAATACTCTCAGAAAACCATATAGAAAAAGCCTTACGCCCCCATTTCGAGTACTTTCTGATATACTCTATTATCCACAAAAAATAAAACACAATGCCCTATTTTTTAACAAGAAAACCCACTTTTATGAACAGACTAAAATGTTTAATCCTTACTCTATTTTTACCCTTTTATTGCTTTTTAGCGGAAGCTCAAACAAACATTGCCCCACAGGCAACATCGAGCACTTCATACGTATCTTCCTGGGAAACTATCGCTGCTTTAAATGACAATTTTACCCCGGCTAACTCTAATGATAAATCCCATGGTGCTTATGGCAACTGGGATAATCCAAACACTACCGAATGGGTACAGTACGACTGGTCACAAAATTATACTGTGACTTCCATTGAAATATATTGGTTCAATGATGCAGGAGGGGTGCTGACTCCTACTACGGCGTATGCGGATTATTGGAACGGCTCCTCCTGGATTCGTATCGGTAATGTACCACTGCAGACCAATGCATTTAACGTATTGTCTGTAGCGTCGGTTAGTACAAACAGGATACGGGTATCGATGCTTAATACGAGCCAATCTACCGGGATACTTGAGTGGCGCGTAATTGGTACCGGAGGATCAACCACAGGAGGAAATCCTTATACATGGCCTTCATATTCTCCTACCATCAGTTACAATTTCAGAGATGAATTTCCAAGTTTACCAGCTCCTTCCAGTGTGTTAAATGATTGTCCTCAGGTTTCAGGAACTCAAACTTCACAATGGTGGGCTTTCCGTTGGGGACCAAATAAAAATTCACTGGTTACAACAGCAGCCATTACACCGCTGCTTGCAAGAATGAACACAGACTTTGCCTACTTCCGCGACCAAATGGGCTGGCCTCCGGATTTACGCGCAAAGAAAGGTTATTTCAGTTCAGTATATCTTTATGGTTCAGGACTTTGTACTGATAATGCACCTAATACAGAATTGGGTGGCTGGCAAAGTACTATATACTATAACGGAGTTAGCTGGCCAATGGTGCTTGCTTCCTATTATCCTATTTACAGTTATGATCCTGCCTGCAATTATTCCGACCGGGAATTTCAGAAAGGTGCAATGGTGCATGAAGGTATTCATGCTTTATTGGCCGACTTACCAGGGGTAAAGCAGTCAGCATGGTTCCAGGAAGGTGGTAACGTTTGGTTACAGCAAACTGCCGATGCAAGGAGATCCAATAACTTTAATACAATGGGAGATCTGAATGGAACAGATTTCATTGCTCCTTTTATGCCTATCGAATGTTACTCAGGTTGGTTGCAGGATGGTAGTTTTGGAGGACCATCAGCAGAAGGTGTTAACATGTTTAACGGCAATCAGCAGATTTGTACATGGCGTACCTATTTGGGCGGACATCAATACAGCAGTTCGTTCCCCACATTTTTAGGAAACACGCTTGGCGACGGAGCTGTGCCCTGGATATGGAGAAATGCACCTGGTCGCGTACTTGAAGGTATTGCTTCCGGAGTTGGTGCAGCGCAGATGCGTAGATTAATTACGGAATACAGAGCTAAACAAGCACTTGTAGATTTCGGTCCATGGAAAAACGCTGTACTCGCATTATTGAATGGACACTTCGGTCAATCAATTGGTGCAGAGTGGCAACCTTCCTGGTTAAATCCTGCACCATGGATTGCTACACCATATGTTCAAACTACAAACAATGCAGGACTGTTAACTCCTGAAGCCAGGACATTACCAGGATGGTCCGGAGCAAACCAGATCCCTTTGCAGGTAACAGGAAATATGGTTACTGTTAACTTTGAACCGATTGGTGCAAATATGACATGTCAGCTGGTTTATCGCTCCACAACCGGCGTACCGGTATATAGTCAATTTGTTTCAACTGGTAGTTGTAGTTTAAGGCTGGATGTTCCTCCTGCGAATGGGGTAGTCATTGCCGTTATTACAAATACTGATTACATCTATAATGGTGAAAGCACCCGCACGGCTCATTATGATTACCGTTTAAGATTGGTTACCGGAGTTACAGGTACTGCAAATGTTAACACCAAATGGTATAATTCAGCCACATTAGCAAGTGCAAGGACAGCTGGTAATGATACAAGTGAAATAGGTATAGACTGGTCTAAGTATTGCAATCATTCATTTGAAAATACCCGTGAGGTTGCAGAGGTGAAAAAGATGGTCAATCCTGCTGAGTTTCTGATGTATCCAAATCCTGTTGTAGAAAGCAGCAATTTAAAGCTTGAATTTACAAATGCGGAAATGGAAAAGACAGTTATCACTATTATTAAGATGAATGGTGAGAGAATTTTTGAGACTGTGACCACAGGTAAAAACTATATCATTAATACGAAGAATCTTAAGTGCGGGTACTACTTAGTGAGAATTAAAAACTCTAAGACGAACACCACGCAGAAGCTGGTTGTTATGTAATTGAAGATAATCTTCGTTCATAACCATGAGAATATTTTGAATTAGCGATCAGGTCCTGTCGTTTCATAGCGGCAGGGCTTGATCGCATTTTTTTATCTGGTTTTATTAGTAATTTTTAAGAAGGCTATGCTTATAAAATATACTTTTGTAAGCAGCTACCATTGCTATATGGGAAACTGTTTAATTTAATGGTTATGCCTGTTTTTCATTAGAGAAAATTAATTATGAACTTCATTATAATCGGCCTGCCAATATTAGTGGCAGTATATCTCTTGCTCCGGAAAAGAAATAAGAATGCACTTTTGAAGGATAAAAATCTTTTGGGTGTTTATAGAGCAATTTTAAATGAGCATGTTGAATATTATCAGGATCTGGATGACATTGGTAAAGCAAGATTTGAAAGAATGGTCCGGGAATTTTTGCAATACGTTCGTATTGAAGGAGTAGGAACAGAAATAACCGATCTTGACAGGACCCTTATTGCCTCAAGCGCAGTGATCCCAATTTTTGGTTTCCCTGATTGGAAATATAGGAACTTAACAAATGTGATCCTTTATCCGGATACATTCAATCACGAATTTCAATTTGAGGGTGGAGACAGAAATATTCTGGGCATGGTTGGTTCTGGTTACATGAATGGTCAGATGCTTTTATCAAGGGAGGCACTGGTTAAAGGCTTTTCCAAGCCATCAGGTAAAGGGAATACAGCAATTCATGAATTTGTTCATTTATTGGACATGTCTGACGGGGCGACAGATGGTATACCAGAAAATTTGATGAGACATGAATATACCATTCCCTGGCTTCAAATGATGCACCAGGAAATGCGCCGCATTGAAGCCGGAGAATCTGACATTAATCCATATGCATTAACCAATGAAGCAGAATTTCTGGCTGTAGCTGCTGAATATTTCTTTCAAAAACCAGAACAATTTAAACAGAATCATCCCGAAATTTATAAACATCTTAGTCAGATGTTTGGACTAACTCCTCCGGATGCAAACTACTAGTCAATTATTTTCGTGTATCAGCAAGTTGGTTTCCCGCTAACTAATAATGTAACTCTTTTATAGTTCAGGAGACCTGCTGATAATAATGCTATCAGGCAGTTTGTCAAGAAAACGAGGAATATTGTTTGAAACTTGCCGGTAAGTATTGTTTTGGATAGTCTCCTTTTCGGTTGTATTTTCCATCTGCAAATTCAAAAAGCAGGTTATGAAAAGAGTATTAGGATGGATAGCGTTATGTATGGTACAACAAGTAAGCGGGCAGGCTGTGCGTAGTAATGTAAGTTATGTAGATCCCACTATCGGAGGTGTAGGGATCATCCTGGAACCTACCCGTCCTGCCGTACATTTGCCTAATAGTATGGTCCGGGTATTCCCATTCAGAAGGGATCAACTGGACGACCGGATCAGTTATTTCCCCCTCACCATCTCTTCTCACAGGCAGGATAACCTTTTTGGTATGATGCCAATTTCCGGAGATGTAGATGATTATAACTGGCTGTCTCCTGCAGTATATGACCGTGAACAAACCACTCCTTACTATTACAGTGCTTTCCTCGAAGATACAGACCAGGTAGAATTTACACCTGCAGCTCACAGTGGATATTTCCGTTTTCATTTTAATGGCAACACTCATCATGGTATCCGCATTAACGTGCTGAATGGCAATGGTGATATCGTGGTGTCCGGCAAGCGTGTGATCAGTGGTACGGAAAGGTTTGAAGGAATGGAAGCGTTCTTTTATGCAGAGCTGAACACTGATATTACCAGTACCGGCTACCGGGATCAAAGCAGGAGAACACAGTTACTGATAGGCACGGGAGAGAAAATACAAACAGTAGAATTCCGTTATGGTATTTCTTTTATCAGTGTAGAACAGGCTAAGCTGAACCTGCAGAAGGAGATCCCTGCCTGGGACTTTGCCGGTGTAAAACAGCGCGCTTATAACGTGTGGGATAAAACCCTTGGACAGATAGATGTAAAAGGTGGTACGCCTGCACAGAAAAAGGTTTTCTATACTTCTCTGTATCGTGCATATGAGCGGATGGTGAACATCAATGAATATGGGAAATATTACAGCGCATATGATCATAAGGTGCATACTTCAGATCAGCCGTTTTATGTCGATAACTGGTTGTGGGATACTTACATTGCCCTTGAACCTTTACAAACGCTGCTGAATCCAAAGATGGAAGCAGACAAGATCCGGTCTTATGTGCAGATGTATGAACAGAGTGGCTGGATGCCTTCTTTCGCGTTGGCTTTTGGAGATTATCCATGTATGACGGGCAACCATGCGGCCGCCTGGATGGCTGATGCCTGGTTCAAAGGGGTACGTGATTTTGATCTTCCCAAAGCATATGAAGGACTGAAAAAGAATGCTCTCGAAGCAACATTATTACCCTGGAGGAATGGCGCTGCTACTTCCCTGGATAGTTTTTATACCGGTCATGGATATATGCCGGCATTAAAACCCAACGAAAGAGAAACTGTCCGGGAGGTAGATAACTTCGAACGGAGGCAGGCAGTGGCAGTAACACTGGAAAATAGTTATGACGACTGGTGTATTGCCCAACTGGCAGCAGCTGCGGGTCATAAAGATGATGAAGCATTATTCCTGCAAAGGGCGGCTTATTACCGTAATGTATTCCGTACGGATAAAGGATTTATGTGGCCTAAAGATGCAAATGGGAAATGGATAGATCCTATTGATCCCAAATTTTCCGGTGGGCAGGGTGGCCGTGATTACTTCACAGAAAACAATGCCTATACCTATAATTGGGATGTAAAGCATGATCTGAAAGGGCTTTTCAGTTTGATGGGTGGTCGTACAAAAGCAGAAGCAAAGCTGGATCAGTTATTCCGTGAAGATCTGGGCCGTAGTAAATACCAGCTCTGGTATACTTTCCCCGATGCAACAGGGCTGGTAGGACAATTTGTAATGGGCAATGAGCCCAGTTTCCATATCCCTTACATCTACAATTATCTGGGGGCTCCCTGGAAAACACAGAAAAGAATCCGGATGCTTATGAACACCTGGTATACGGATAATCTGTTTGGTATACCGGGGGATGAAGACGGAGGAGGAATGACGGCCTTTGTTGTTTTTTCCATGATGGGATTCAGCCCGGTAACACCCGGTATCCCGGTATATAATATCGGCAGCCCCGTGTTTGAGCAGGTAAAGATCAAATTATCCAATGGTAAAGTGTTTACCATTGATGCTCCTGGTAGTTCTGATAGTAAGAAATACATTCAGAGTGCCACATTGAATGGTAAACCATTAAATAAGCCCTGGTTTACCCATCAGGTAGTACTGGAAGGCAGTGTGTTAAAGCTGGTGATGGGCGAAGCCCCAAATAAGCAGTGGGGTAGTGGGGAAGAGGATGCGCCTCCATCCTCCATAGATTTTAAATCAGGAAAATAAGTATTTGCAAGGATCCTGATGAATATAATCTTGTGGTAAGCGGACAGATTTCGATCGCACTGTGCAAAGTTTGCGAAGTGGGAGATTCATAAATGAAATACCCGGGCAGCTAGCTAAGAAATGCAGTTCTCATTTGTGTTATTTCGGCACGAGGTATTCCATGCTTAGCAGCCTCTTCCTGCCAGCGTGCAGTTGCAATTGTTATTTGTTTAATCAGTACATACTGTCAAGTAATGCTCTTGGTTTTCGCTTCGCTTCTCTTGTCTGGCAAGGTAGGCTTCTTTCCGTTTCATCAGTACACGTCCCCACCTGTCTGGAGAAGAATCTGTAAAAATGCCAAAGTTTGGTTTCTCATTCCTTACATATTGAGGACCTGTAAATAGATCTAAATCGGGGTCTAACTTTAAGGCAATGGCACTGGTTAACCATTCCTGATCGTAATTAAAGGAAAAGGTTTCCTTACCTCTTTCCTGATCTACATGTAAACGCCCCATTAAACGTGGCCCATTTAATGTGACCCAATCCGCATATACCCATATATCCTTTGCCATATTTAGTTCAAAAGTTTAAATATTACCCTTTTCTGAAATCTTTGGAATTTAGCAACCTTGCGTCCTGCAGTTTTCTTCCCAACTCATCATCGGCGGTAATTTTTAAAAGATCTTTTTCCAGACCGAGTACAAAAAGGACTTGTAAGTACGAGCCCAATGTAACTCCCGGAGCTCCTTTTTCAATTAAATACAAGGTAGAGCGAACAATATTTGCCCGTTCCGCTACTTGAGTAGAAGTCAATTTCCTCCGTTTACGGGCCAGCTTGATATTCTCTCCTAATGTTGTTAAGATTTTTTGATTGTTGGGTAATAGTATGGTTTTCCTTTCAGTCAATGTTTGTTATTTCATACAAAAATACAGTAATTGATTGATATAGCAATCAAATTATGTGTTCCCTGTAATATGTTGGGAGATGAAAATAATGTATAAAATGAGAATAAAGAGAAGGGAGTATTTACCAGGTCTTTCTTATAAATGTTTGTTATTTCATACAAAACACTATTAATTGATTGTTATAGCAATCAATTAATAGTGTTTTGTATGAAATAATCAAAAGGTAGATTTTGAAGCTTTGTAACCTAATATTCATAAGAATCGAATCATTTAAGTACTTAAAAACACAGGAGTTTCAAGGTTGTTTAATCCTGATACAGGTTTACAGTTAAAGACAGAATCTGTACCCAAATTCCTATATGCTTATAACCTGCTAAGCCTGTTCCTATAAGGTTCTACCTAGGTTTATATAAGCTTAGCTTATAGGAACCATATAAGAAGCTTATAGGAAGGTAGGTAGCAACTTATAAGAAAAGTAGAATCAGACAGGACTATGGCTTGTTTCAGGGTCATAACAATAAAAGGGAATGGCCCGCTGTAGCAGGCCATTCCCTTTTATTGTTATATTAACTATTTGATTTACAGTCTTTTTATCAATTCGATACATGCCCTCCCATTGTGATATGGACATTTCCAGAATCCGGCTTTATCTTCCGGCATGATGGTATAATCTTTCTTTCGACCCCAGAACCATTCGCCTTTAGATGGATCGAGAATATACTTTTCAATGAAGTGCCAGTTATTGGAGGCGATTTGCAGAAAATGTTCATCCCCATTTACCTGCCAGGCATTCACAAAACCTACCAGCGCTTCTGCCTGAGGCCACCAGTGTTTTTCGGATACCAGCCCATGACCGGAAGGTTCATATTCATACCACAATCCTCCATCGATATCAATACCTTCCAGGGTAGCATCTGCCATTAGCACGGCTACACGTTTGAATTTTTCAACCAGGGTATGATCGTTCAATACCTCTGCCGCTTCCAGGAGCAGCCAGCTGGCTTCAATATCATGTCCGTAGGAAATGATATCTCCCTTCACCTGCCAGTGTTCATCAAAAAAGAGATTTAAATGCCCTGTGTGGGTATTAAGAATCTTATCATGGAAGATATCCAGTAAACCTCTGATCGCCGCTGCAAGGTCTGCATCTGGCCATATTCGATAAAGGTTCGTGTATGCCTCCAGTATATGGAGGTGGGTATTCATTGTTTTCTTTTCGTTGGCATCTTTCTCACTTAATCGCAGGTCGTTGATTTCCTGCCATTCCCTTGTAAGGGCTTCCAGGTAACCGCCCAAAGATTTATCAAAGCTGTACTGTTGGATCAGTAGGTAGGCATCAATTGCCAACTGTTTTACATATTTATTTTGTGTAGCGATATAGTATTCGCTGCAGGCATAAATGTAAAATGCCTGTGCATAGATTTGCTTTTTTGTTTCAGCAGGATTTCCTTTATAGTCTACACTCCAGAAGATGCCACCATATATCGTATCAAGGAAATGCTGATCGATATAGCTGAAGGCTCTGTGTGCTATTTCAAGATACCGGGAGTCTTTTGTGATGTTATATGCCGCCGAAAAGGTCCAAAGGATGCGGGTATTCAATACCGCTCCTTTATCCGCAGTAATATCTACCTGATTATCATTATCCAGTTTACCATAAAAACCACCGTTTTCATGATCTGGCGTATGATTCATCCAAAAATCCAGGATGTTTTTGAGTGCAGTTTGTGCTGACTGTTTTAATGGCTGCATTTGTCAGGATTGTTTTCTCCGTTTTTCCAATGCAATGGCTATTTCTGCCACACGGCTCTCAGAAAGTGGATATAAAGCGATGAATATGATAGATAAAAAGGAGCCGATAGCTGGTAAGAAACTGAGCATTAACAAGATGCCTGTTTGTGCGCTGCTGCCCTGTACCTGATTAGCTTTGAAGCCAAAAGCATCCAGCAGCCAGCCCGTTAGTGCACCGCCTATGGTCCAGCCGAACTTCTGCGACATGGAAGAAGAGGAGAAGATAAGTCCTGTAGCCCGGCGACCGCTTTTCCATTCCGAATAGTCTGCGATATCCGCATACATGGACCATAAAAGCGGGAAGATAATTCCGGCGCAGATGCTGATTACAAACTGGAATGAAAAGATCAGCACAAGTTGTTCTTTTCCCAGCCAGTAAAAGAGGATACTCAGCACGGAAGCGATCACCATCGCCCCCATATAAGTATTCTTTTTACCTATGCGATTCGCTACCGGAGAAGCCAGAATCACACCAATTATATTCGCACCCTGACCCACTATCAGGTAGAGAGTGGAATAAGTAATACTGGTAGTACCGAGTTTGAATGCTTCTATATTCTGAATAAAGTATTTGAAATAATAGAGGGTAGCACCGTCGCGGATGGAATTAAAGATCAGCGCCATAATACCGGCGCAGAGTAAGATCCACCAGGGTTTGTTGCCGGAGAGATCTTTCAGATCCTCTTTCAGGGAAGGTTTTTCTTCTTTTATTGGTTGTACCCTTTCTTTCACACCTGCAAAGCAACCCAGGAATAGCAGTACACATATAACAGCGATTACAGCCACAGCCATTTGCCAGGCAGTTCTTACCGTTGTGCCTTTGCTGAAAAAGGTAACTAAGGGTTCTATCATAGCCAGAGCTATCAGGCTGCCGGCAAAGGCAAATGCCATCCTGAAAGATGCCAGTGTATTCCTTTCCTTTGCATCGGCTGATATAACGCCTAATAGTGAGGCATAAGGCACATTGATGAGCGAGTAGATCATCATCATGGCGGAATAGGTGATGTATGCATATACCAGTTTACCTCTCTCAGAAAGATCGGGAGTAGTGAAAGTGAGTACTCCTATTACGCCGAATGGGATGGCCACATAGAGAATATAAGGGCGGAATTTTCCCCAGCGGGAGGCGGTTCTGTCGGCCAGCGTACCTACAACGGGATCAAAAAGTGTATCCCATATGCGGGTGATCAGGAACATGGTTCCCACAGCAGCGGCTTTCAGTCCGAATACATCAGTATAAAAAAACAGGAGGTACATACCAAACAGTTTCCAGAACATAGACGAAGCCATGTCGCCGAAACCATAGGCAACTTTTTCTTTTAAAGTAACCTTATCAATCATAGAAGGAGGAACTTGTTTTCACCGCGGGAATATTACCGGTTACAAATCTATAGGAATAGTATGTCCCTTATGTAATATTCATTTATCTATTGGGGATATTATTTTATCAGGGGTAAATGGGGCTATAATGCTTCCTGGATGGCCAACCCAAGTTCTTTGATGGCATGTTCGTTTCTTTTGTAATAGGTCCATTGTCCCACGCGGGTAGCTATTACCAGATTAGCCCGCAGCAGGATGGTCAGATATTCGGAAATGGTGGATTGTGTAAGGCCCGCTTTATGTTGAATGGACCCTACACAAACCCCATTTTGGGTTAATTCCCCATATTCTGCCTCCGGAAAATGTATTTCGGGCGTTCTCAGCCAACCCAGTATCTGGAGCCGGGTTTTGTTTGAAAGCGCCTTGAATATTTCAACTTGTTCCATGATGCAAAGGTATCGGGAATTTCCGATTTATAAAATAATGATTCCTTTCTTTTCCAGATGGAAGTAAATCGAGTTATGTACCTCTTCTGAAATGCCGGATACTTTGCTGATATCCTTGCACCAGAAATAGACTTTTATTTCTGTCTTTTTGGAAGATACATTACTCAGTATCACTTCAATTTCCCGGCGTTCCACCACTTTCTCGTTGCTTTTCACAATTTCCAGGATCTCCTGTTTCAACTGCTCTGCCGCTGGTGCTTTTTCAATACTGAAATTCAACGCTACCCTTGCATGATTATTACTCAGTGTCCAGTTTGTGATATTATGGGAGAGTACGTCTCCATTAGGCATGATCACTTCTGCACCTTCTTCTGTTAGCAGGGTACTTGTACGGATGCCGATTTCCTTTATCCGTCCTTTTTGTCCGCCTATTTCTACAGTATCACCTATTCTCAGTGGGCGGTCGAAGATCAGTATGATCCCTGACACAAAGTTGTTAACGATGCTTTGTAAACCAAGACCGATACCTACACCCAATGCACCTATTATTACGGTGATCCTGTCCATCGGTAGGCCGGAGGCGGCTACTGCCAGCAGGAAGCCCAGTACCAGTAAAACAAGGCGGGTGATGAGTAGCCGGGAACGTTGTCCCTTATCATCAAAAGCAGCATCATCACCGGTATCTCCAAAAAAGTAAGCTATATAACGCTGGAGGAAGTTGGCCACCCATATAATGCCCAGGAAGATGGCGATTCCTCCCAGTGTAAAGGAGAAGCTGCCGATGGCAACAGGTGTGGTGAACAGTCCGTTTAACAGATCATTGAGGGCATCGTAAGCATTCAGGTTTGTAGTGAACACTATATACCATAATAATGCCGCCAATACTGTTACCAACCGATAGATGGATTTAGTGATGTCTTTTACTTCAAACTGTTCAGGGTAGTGCTTACGGATCCTGCTACTCTGGATCTGCAGTAAAAATGCCTCTGTGATGGTTTGTACCAATACACTCAGACTAGCCACCTGTGCCAGTGAATATACGGCCGTACTGCCAAAGATCTGGGAGAGGGTTACTCTACCGAACAGGTTGCAGATTACGGCCAGGAAGTTAAGGAATATGTACAGTCCGACAGCATAGGAGATCAGTTTGTATTTACTTTTAATCTCTTTAGAGCGTGACAGAAAATATAATCCCAGCAGGATAGAAACGATATCTATTATGAAGGTAGCCCAGCGCATCAGGCGCAGCGGTAAGCCGAGGATGCGAATTCCAGGTAATAATAAGAACAGTATTAAGAAGAAGCACCATCCCCAGAAAAGATCCTTTGGCAATCGTTTATAAAAAACGAATGTTAATAAGAGCATTAACAGGAACTGGGTAGTCTCTATATAGATTGCCGGTGCATGTACATCGAACAGAGGAGCAAAGTTCAGGATCAGCAGTAAGGTGGCGGTAACAGGTACGGGGCTGATATAGCTGAACTGGAAACTGTCAATTGCACTCATTTTCTTCAGCTTTTTCAAACTGCGGAAATTGTAAAACACCCAGAAGAAGAAGGCCAGTCCGGTAAGCAGCAGCCAGAAGCGTTTACTTCGGGTATGGACAAAATAATACTCCGCCAGTTTTTGTTCATCATTCACGGATCGTTTAAATCCGGCTCTGGACATATTTGTTCTTGCACTAGGTGGTTCCCACAGGTAACGGCGTTCTTTGCCCAAGGCTTTGTTGCCTACCGCGCTTAAAGAAGCATCTGCCTGGTATAATAACTCTTCTGTAGAGATGGTATTGGAAGATGTATGTGCTTTCAAATCATTGATCTGAGCAGTGCTGCGTTTTATAAGGCTGTCTGCCCGTTTCCATTTGGTACGCAGTTGTTGTAACTGCGGTATAAATGAAGCACGTAATGCCGTATCCCTGAAAACGTTCCGCATCACGGTATCTTTTCTCAGATCCCGGATTTCCTTTTTCAGATCATCGAGTTTCTTATCGTAGTTTTCCAGGGTTGTAGCGTAACCCTTCATATTCCGGTCCAGCTCATCCAGCAGAGTATTATACATCTGCAGGTTGCGGATATTCAATGCTCTGTCGGTGGAAGTGAACTTATTTTTCAGGATGTTTAAAGCGGAATCGCTTTCAATCAGGTGTTCCTGGATATCATCCGCCAAAACAAAAGAACCTGTTACAAGAGGTGCTTTATTCAGGGTCTGGAATATTTTTTCGAACCTGGTAAGATAATCGCTCCGTGTAAGAGTATTATCATCACTAAAGAGGGACGAATCGTCCATTCTGCGGGGAGTCCTCTTTGGTGGGTCCTGTGCAATTGTAATTCCACTCCAAATGATCCCTAAAACTAGAAAAAGTGTGTATCTCATGGTCTGTTTAAAAAAGTAGCCGAAATATAGCACAAATTATAACATAAATATTTTCTTATATAAGTAAGATGGTAACCCTGATACAATCTTATTTAACAAAACATTTAATGAGGTTGTTTATTGTCACCCCAAACTACTCGTTTATTATCAAGGTAGTGCCTGCTATTCGGTCTTATCCGTTTAGACTGCTTTTGTCTATAACAAAACGGGCAATTTCTCACCTCCCATAATTGCCTGATTGCCATATCACTTTTGGGGAGTTACCGCAAGTTTCGTAGATTACGGGAGATTACTACAGATGATTTTTTTACTGATAGTTTGTTCACTTCATCTCCTCCGCTTGCAAGATCGTCTGAGATATTCCTTTTAAAAGTTATTACATGAAAATAAAGAAATTAGAGATTGTCCGCTTTGCGCCCAAAGGGAAGGACAGTTTTATGGAAGCAGTTGGTAAAGCCGTGAATGAGTATTTCGAATCCAATAGAATCTCGACCTACGCAAATACTGAAATGTGGGTGAAGACGGCTGTGATGCTGACTTTATATTTTGCCCCCTGTACTCTTATCATTACAGGTGTGGCTGCCGGCAATCCCTGGTTATTCTTTGGGTTCTGGTTTCTGATGGGGATTGGTATGACGGGCATTGGTACTTCCGTAATGCACGATGCCAATCATGGTGCCTATTCTGCCAATAAACGGGTCAATAACTTTATCGGTCATATTCTTGAACTGATAGGTGGTTATGTAGCTAACTGGAAAATTCAGCATAATATTCTGCATCATACTTATACCAATATCGCCGGACTGGACGAAGATATCGACAGCATCAAGCTGTTGCGGTTTTCCCCAAATCAACCACGACACTGGTATCACCGTTATCAATATATCTACGCCTGGTTTTTCTACATGATCATGACCCTGTTCTGGATGACGGTAAAAGATTATATCCAGGTGTTCCGTTATAAACAGCATGATTTGCTGGTAAAACAAAAAGTGACATTGAAAACAGCAGTGTTACGTATTTCTTTGGCGAAGGTGTTTTATTATGCTTATATCCTGGTATTGCCGATTATCTTTTCCGGTATGCCCTGGTACCTGGTACTTGCAGGTTTCTTAGGGATGCATTTTGTGGCAGGTTTATTCCTGTCCTGTATCTTTCAACCGGCCCATGTAATAGGAGCATCTGCCTTTAGCCTGCCGGTAGAAATTGGAGATCAGAAGCGAATGGAAGATTCCTGGGCAGTGCATGAAGTAGCCAATACAACTAACTATGCTCCACGCAGTCGTATTCTGTCGTGGTTCATCGGAGGACTTAATTATCAGATAGAACATCACCTGTTTAGTGGTATTTGCCATGTCCATTACCGGAAGCTGGCACCTATTGTCAAATCGATTACAACATCTTTTAAGATACCTTATAACGTACAATCTAACTTTATACAGGCCCTCTGGGCGCATGGCAAGATGCTGAAGCAACTTGGCAAAGCATAAAATGTATTAAAATAACAAAGGGCTGTATCATACTTTGATACGGCCCTTTGTTATTTTAAAAAGCACTTCGTACAATTCCTCCATCAACTCTCAGTGCAGCACCATTAATAGCAGATGCTTTTTCGCTTGCCACAAAGGCAACAAAGTCTGCAATTTCAGATGGATTAATCAATCGCTGAATTAATGAAGTCGGCCGATTTTCACTCACGAAAGCCCGTTCAGCCTCCGGAGAAGGGAGTTCCGGGAAGATATCCTGAATAAACTTAGCCACACCTTCCGTTTTGGTAGACCCCGGAAGGATCGCATTCACCGTCACTTTTGTACCCTTTGTTAATTCGGCCAGGCTTCTTGAAATAGCCAGCTGCATGGTTTTGGTAGCACTATAATGTGCCATTTCTGGAGCAGGATTGATGGCAGACTCACTGGAAATAAATATTACCCTTCCGGTGCCTTTCTCAATCATTTTCTTAGCATAATGACGGCTTAAACGTACGCCACTCATAATGTTTACTTCGAAAATCCTGAACCAGGACTCATCTGTTTCTTCAAAAAATCCTACTGCCTCATAAATACCGAGATTATTCACCAGGATGTCCACTTCAGGTATTTCGCTGATTGTTTTTTCACATCCTTCTTTGGTACCGATATCCGCAACAAGGCTTTTCAGCTTTGCACCAGGAAATTGTTGTTTGATATTTGCGATGGCATCTGCCACAGATTTTTCTGTACGGCCATTGATGATTACTGTTGCATTTTCTTTTGCCAGTGCCAATGCTATTTCCAGTCCGATTCCACCTGATGAGGCAGATACAAGTGCTGTCTTATTGTCCAGACCTAAGTTCATAATTTTATGATTTTAAATGAATTTACTGATTTTATTTCAGCAAAGTTCGGTCCAGGGGATGGGCGGGTAAAGGATATAGATCACTTTTTTGATGTGATAAATATCACGGTAAGGAGTTTATACTAAACGGCTGAGGGTTTCCCTGGAAACACCCAGGTAAGACGCGATAACTGATTTGGGTACGCGTTGAAAGAGGTGGGGGTATTGCAGCAATAATTTATCGTAGCGTTCTTTGGCGGTGCTGCTCAGCAGGCACAGGATTCTTTGTTGCAGGGCTACATATCCGGAATTTGAAATCTTCCTGAAAAAGTGTTCCAGTTTATGCATCCCGGCACACATCTTTTCCCTGTTCTCATAGGTGAGGACTAATACTTCACTGTCTTCGATACAGTCGACATTTAAGGATGCCGGAGTATGTTTATTATAAGCCTCAAAATCACTGATCCACCAATCTTCTATTGCTAACTGGAGGATGTGTTCTTTCCCTTCATCATTCAGCATATAGGATTTTAAACAACCTTTCAGTACAAAGAATTCATGCGGTACGAGATCTCCTTCCTGGATCAGGAACTGGTGTTTACGGTATTTTTTACTGGTGAAGTGGGAGAGTATGTAGTCAAACTCACTGTCAGTTAAAGGAATGATTCTTTCTATATGTTTGCGGAGGAGGTGCATTCTGGCCGGAAAGTTAAGAATTATAGGTATTCGAACTGCATTGTTCTTTAGCCAGCCTGGTTATTTTTATCTTTTAGGGAATATTCAGGTCGACAGGATCAAGCAAATTGTTTCCTGAAAATATTCAGTGTTTCTTTTTTTTCTGAAGGGGAGTAAATGGCAAATACAACGCGTGAAAAGGCTTTGCTGAATAACTCACTTTGCAGATGTTGTGCAAACCAGGCCGCTACATCTTTTGTATCATTTCTGAAAACCCCACATCCCCAGGCTCCCAGTACCAGTGTGGTTTGTCCTTGCACTATAGCCAGGGATAACAGCTTTTCTATTCTGTTGAACATGACTGTCGGTATATAATCTACTCGATGTGGTTCATTCATCTTTATAGCACCGGCATTTACAGCAGGAGTTGTGATGATAGATACGCAGTAGTGTTCATCCAGCAGCTGGTCATTATCGTCCCGGAAAACGGGCACCTGTGGGGAGTAGATCATATGATCGGTGTAAAGACAGGAATCATGATCCCTGTTTATCTGATACATCTCCATTTTTGTGATCAGGCTGGCATATAAACCACTTGCTCTTGACAACGTTTCTTCCTGGGAATCTGCGCCTTTTAAGAAGCCTCCACCGGGATTCCTGGCGGAAGCGAAGTTAAGACAGCATACATTTTTAATGCCTTCTGTCACTACCAGTCGTCTTGTAGCAGCGAAAGTACTTTCATCTGTTACTTCGATAATACACTTTTCGTTATGCTGTGGTATGTCCAGGCGGGCAAATTGTTTCCTCTCAAAATCTTCCGGCGTATAGTGTTGTCTACTGATTTTTTCAGATCGGCACTGATATCAACAGTTTGCTGCTGTTTATTTATATAATGACCTGCCGCCATTATATCTATGGTTTGTTGGGCAATTTCTACCCTTGAGTTTTTATTCATCTTTACTTTGTGTTAAGATGACACAAAGTAAAAGCTTTTTTCTGATAGATGGAATAAATATTTCACATGACACCATTATTTCAACTTCGCCATTGCCCTTACCGGAAACGTACCTACTCCTTTAAATTTGGGAGGAATAGCGCTAAAAGTAAAACCCTCCTGTGGTAATAGCTCCAGGTTACACAGGTGTTCTACAATCAGAATCTCTGCGCCTAAGAGTGTTGTATGGACCGGCCGGCTCTTGCCATTTGTATTATCAATATTATGAGAGTCAATACCTACCAGTTTTACCTGGCAATCTCTCAGATATACTGCTGCATCTTCTGTAAGGGAAGGATGATTCTCATAATACCTTTCCGTATTCCAATGCTCCGCCCAGCCAGTATGAATTAATACCGCCCGGTTCCTGATCTCGTAATTTCTCAGGTGATTTGCCGTGATGGAAAGCGTATCTGCATATGGTATGGAAATAGCAATCCCTTCCAGATCCGTGAAGTATTCCAATCCGATTTCTGACAGGTCTTTACCATGTTCAAATCTATGAAAGGGGCAATCAATATAGGTTCCTGTATTGGTCACCATTTCTATCTTCCCGATCTGAAATGTAGTGCCTTCTTCATAAAAATCGCGGGAGCGCTCCCTGTTCAGGTAGTCGCAGATAACAGGTGCAGGTAACCCTTTGTAAGTGACTAGTCCGTCTTCTATAGTATGACTTAAGTCGATGAGTAGTCCGCTTCCTTTGCCGGTATTAATGGGAGTACGTTTATGAGGTTCTGTTAAGATCTCTTTATTGAGGATATTTGTTTGTCCCACCATTAACAATCTCAGATCATCCACGATATAGTCTGCCAGCTCTTTGTCTGAAATATCTTCTCCGCTGATATCCAGGCGAAAGTCTTCACCTTTAATACTACCGCCGTTTGTGAAATAGATTTCAAAGTCGAATTTTACTCTTTTGGTCATATGGGTTGATTATAGGATAAAGATAGAGTTATTGTTTCGTCGTGATGTCAAAAGCTCTTTCCATTTCCTGTATTTCTCTTCTAGGGATGCCAATTTTGGTGGCTTCTGCCTGCCATCCATTTACTGCCTTAATGATGTGATCAATGATTATCTCTCTATTGTGACTACTCACCCGAAATTGCGTTGCAACTTCACGTGCGAGATCAATAGAAAGTTCATTGCTATCTTCATTTATGTTCAGTGTAAGACCTGTTGCGATTGGGACTGGGTTAATATCATAAGCTGGAGATAATGTCCATCCTTTTTCATGCCATAAAAACCCATGATTACGTAGGTGATCATCAGTATTATTAACACATATATTAAAAACTATCCTTTTCCAGAGCTCTTCCAGATCTTGATCAGGAGAGGCTCCGTTACGTGTAATAAACTCAGCAAGTTCAAGATAGGAAACACCCATCCCGCCATCTGCGCCATCGGTATATCCTAACATCGTCATAGCAGAGGCAAAGTGAATCCTTTCACCGTTATCGGCCCGGTCAAAACGTTTGGTAAGATAAGTGTGTTGGCGGGTCGTAAATCGTTCAGCCCTTCCTTTGGAGACATTAATACCTGCCGATATTGCCAGATTATTTACTACAGCTTCCCAGGCACCAATATCTGTATCGTCTGTATGGCTTGGAAATTTTGCTATCCACAAATGGCCTTTTGCATCTATGACACTTGCTTTGGGCCTGGCACCACCTAATGAAGAACCAGGAGCAAGTAATAAATTCATCCATTCGCCATATTTCGGACTATCAATGGAGTCATCCTTTTCTAATTCGAGGCTTGCAGCTTCAAGAGTGCGAAGTGATGTCAATGGTGGTGCAGCCATGCCAGCATTATCATCTACAAATGGTCCGTCTGGATCCAATTTATAACGAATGCCCCCCATTCTATAAAGATCGAAAACCCCCATTAAATAGTCACTTTCCAAAAGCACTTTTGATTTTCGATTTTCCTGTCGGGCAAGGAGAGCTTCCCTACGTTTCATTAATAATTTACCCCATCGGTCAGGAGATGAATCTGTAAAAATGCCAAAGTTTACTTTCTCATCACGTATATATTGAGGGCCAGTGAATAATCCAAGGTCAGGATCAATAGTAAGGGCATAGCCACTGTCAAGCCAGCTTTTCTCATAATGAAATGAAAAGACGTCTTTACCTCTGACTGGTTCAATTTTCAATTGTCCCATTAGCCGGGCTCCTTTTAAATCTACCCAGTCGGCATATACCCATATATTTTTTGATTCTGCCATTAGTTATTTTATATCTTTTCCCGGCTTACTTAATAATTTTGCATCCTGCAACTTCCTACCTAATAAATCGTCAGTGGCTACTTTGAGCAGATCTTTTTCCAATCCTAATACAAAAAGTACCTGTAAATATGCACTCATGGCTACTCCAGGATCTCCCTTTTCTATAAGCCATAAGGTAGAACGGGCTATACCAGCTCTTTCCGCAACTTGTACCAGTGTAAGCTTTCTGCGCTTCCTGGCAAGTTTCAGATTTTCGCCCAACGCCCTTAAGACTTTTGCATTGGTAGGAAGTAATACGCTCTTTTTTTTCTCCAATGTCTGATATTTCAAACAAAAATATGGTTTTTGTTTGAAATATCAGACAAAAACTATTTTGCAATCTTCTTAGTAATTACTTTCCAGTAGCATTTTTAGCAGCTTTCGCTTCCCTGGGAGAGATGGAAACATTGGGTCTGACAATATGCCTGATACCCATATCATTGATAAACCTGGTAGCCTCTTCTGGAGAAGAGCCTACTAGTTTACCTTGATTTATTAAGGCTTCCTTTAGCCGTTTATATGCAAGTGAAGTCATAAAACTAATTTATGATACTTTTCGGTTTTAAATAACATTTTAGCAATACTTATCTGTTGAAGATAAATAATTTACTATCTATGATAGAAGAAGAGTAGGGGGAAATATCAGGAACCAGCCCTTAATGTTTTGATAAGGGCGCCAAGCCTCTCATTTCCATAACCTGCATTCAGTGCTTTGCTGAAAAGCTTTAAAGCAAACTCCGGAATTTCCGCATTGATACCAGCTTCGCGAGACTGTCTTATCATTAGTTCGAAGCTAAGAGCGCAAATTTCAAGCGTACTTTGCGGTTCACTATAATCTTCTTTCTGAATATCATCACTTGTGTTTTTAACCATCTGACCTAATACGGGTGCGATCCCGGCAATCATAGACCCAAGAGCATCTACCCGAAGCCCTTCCTCTTCTATAACCCGGGCACCGTGAAAGAATCCAATCATCAAACCAAATAAACTCGAAAGTGCTGCTATATCCCAGGCAGAGGCAGATCCTACAGCCTCTCCCATATACATTAAATTGCCTCCAAGAACTTTAAGTATCTGTTCGCTTTTTTGGTATGCGGTTCCCGATCCTGATAAAAAAATAGGAGTATCAGGCATTCCCATCTGACTCGGTGTTGCCAGAATAGCGCCATCAAGATAATCTGCTCCAATTCCACGTATCCAGGCTTCAGCATCCCGTGCATCTTTAGGAGTACCGGTACTCAGTTGAACGAGAGTCCGCCCTGCGAGGGAGGAAGCTACATTTTCAGGTTCTAAAATATTTCTGGTTACCTGATAGTCGGTTACACAAATAATAATCACAGGACTGGCATTGATTGCTGTTACAATGTCCGGAGTAAACGCGGCACCTTCCTTTATGAGAGGCTCTGCCTTTGCTCTTGTTCTATTCCAAACGGTAACGCGATATCCATTGCGAACTAATGTATGGGCAAGCACTGCTCCCATTGATCCCAGGCCAATAACTGAAACTTCTCTAGTTGTTGTCATACTGCCAAATATTTTGTTAGTGAAAAATAATGCTGCAAAGTGCGGGATATCAGCGATGAGAAACAAGAAGGGAAATTATATTCAGATAGGGATAATTTTTTCCCTACCCAATAAATCAGAAAGTATGGTAATTTTATACCTTAAAATGAATCAGCTTATGTATGAGAAGAAAATTCCAAAAGTACTTAACTGTGGTATGGCCGTTATCATGGAAATTATTGGCGGCAAATGGAAGTCATATCTGATCTATTGCATTAATAACGGTGTGAGAAGAACCAGTGAACTGCAAAGGGCGGTATCTTCTGCCAGTCCCCGTGTTCTTAATCTCCAGCTTCGCGAATTAGAGCATCATGGAATTATTAAACGGGTTATATATACTGAACTTCCTATGAAAGTGGAATACTTTCTTACTGAATTTGGAGAGTCCTTATTACCAGTGGTGATGGCAATGGATAAATGGGGTGAGGAATACATTGCTGTTTTTGAGGAATTAATGGAGAAAAAGAAGGAATTACCTGTTGAAAGTGAATAGCGATCTTTCATTCTTTCAGAACAGGTTGTTCATCCGCACAACCTGTTCTGAAAGAATAGAAAGAATGATGGAGAAATTATTTCGGAGCAGCAGTTTCCAGAAGTGGACGAGGATCAAAAACTACCTTGAATGAACTTATTTTACCGTTAGCTAACTGATACCATCCACTGGCAAATACAGTTACACTTCCCATATTAATATTGTATAAAAGACATGCGTCATCTCCATCAGCAAATACCTTTTTAATCTCATACTTTAATTTCATTTTTTCCATATCACTAAAGTATGCCTCCGCACCATTGCGGGTACCAAGTACACCTATGAAGATTAGATCTTCACTTACCAGTTTCCTGGCTGCCTTAAAATCTTCTACATTCAACGCGTTAATAAAGGAAAGCACCGTTTCCTTTGTATTGTTTTCCTGGAGTTGTGAAGTGTTTTGTGTCATTTCTTTAAATTGTCAATGATTAAATACTGTTAAATTCAAATGCTCCGTACAAAGGTTGTTTGATTTATTCAGTTTAACCTGTGACAATCGTCACAAAACTCTTCTACTGCGTATACGACTCAATGTTTCCCTTGCAACACCCAGGTAAGAAGATAGTTGAGTCAGCGATACTCTTTGTAAAATATCCGGTGAGTATTTTTCTAAATATTCGTATCGCTCTTTAGCGGTCATCAATTTATATATTGCTGTATCATTTTCCTGTTTGGCAGCTATTCGCTGTAAGCAATTTCTACCCAGCATTTCAATTGCCGGATCTAGTTGAGAGGCTTCCCGCAATTTCTTCTTATCAAATTGTACTACAGTTAGGTTTTCGCAAGCCTGGATAGAAAATTCTGATTTCTCCTCTTTGGCAAAGCTATTTATATTGGTTGCTATACTATTCTCAAAAAAGAAAGAAGTATTTATTTCCTGTCCGTCTTTATCATAAAAAGCTCTGCAATAACCTTTGCTGATATAGAACAAGGAATTACATACTTTGCCGGCCTGCAACAGGTACTGATCTTTCTCAAATTCCATTGTTATCAAAGCCGGAGAAAGAATCTCCCAACTTTCCTCAGAAAAATTCATGAGGGAATGGATATAGGCTATCAGCTTCTCCATGTTTTATTTTTTGATTTCAAAGGTCTAATTTATTGCCTTTATTATTCAATATATTATTAAATTAGATATTATACCAGTTCATAAAAGCCACAGGAGTAATCGGGCGTTCTTTTGGTGCCATTGAAATGGCTAAAAAAACAGCTGTGTAATACAAATGGCGGAAATAGTAGGAGGTTAACCGGAAATTTGTATATTTGAACATACGAGAATGGCACAGCAATACCCCGAAAAAAATCCAGATAACTTTTTTTAGAAAAATCAGAGCGTATTTACCACAACATTAGTAATTGTCAGTAGTGTAATAAGTTTGTATTTAACTCCAAAAAACAAAATCATGAAAAGATGTAACCCCTTATTCTCCAGGGCAAGAACGCTTTTTGTAGTGTTCATGTTATCCTGTTTCGCAGTTAATCATGTTAAAGCCGCTGATCGTGAAATCGGCGGGTATGTAGACCAGGCGGAAGACCGCTTTGTAAGAAACGTCTGGAACTTTATCAAGAATTTCCAGGGTTGGCAATCTGTTGGTGGAAACCGTTGGCAGGAAGTACAATACTTCTGGGCAGAACCGTTTGAATTTAATACCAACCACCAGGATTTCGTAGATAGAATGGATCTGGCTTATGTAGCAGCCCACGGAAGTGCCTATAGTGTACAAACGAAACAGACACCCAACACTGGTGTGGATCTGCGTAGCTGTCCTCCTTATGGCGACCTCTCTACCGGGGGAGATCTTGAATTTATGATTATTGAATCCTGTTCTACCGTGGCATCCGCACCGGAGGCCCCTGCAGGTGGTGACTGGTGGACACCGTGGAATCCTATTTTCCAGGGTCTGCATCAACTGGCAGGCTTCCGTACATTAAGCTATTCGGATAATGGTATTCCTAACCGCTTTGCCAACAAACTAAAGGCAAACGGAGGGATATGGCAGTCCTGGTTTAGCGCAGTAGACGGAGAAAGAACGTTCTATTCCAATGGAACTTATTCTGAATTTCCCGGTTATGCCAGTGCTATCATATACACTTCTACCGAAAACGACCGCTTGGGTAGTTATGCCGGAGATCCGGCAGGTGGAACCGCAGGTATGAAAACCTGGTGGCAGTTTTGAGTAGTGTATATCATTTTCTTTCACCTTTAATATCAATACCATGATTATAAAAAATCCAGCTTACGCAGCTGTTTTTATAAGTTGTCTCATGCTGTGTGCCTGTAAATGTAACAGGACCCATCTGCAGGAAGAAACCGGAACACCCTTATATGTATATTCGTTTGAAAAGACAGCTCCTCTTTCCCCGGATAATACTAAGAAACTAATAAGCGACTTCCTTGGGATGCAGTCAATTCAAGACCTGACGGTATCTAAAGATGAGAATATAGCTTACTTCGTATCTCCGGATGATGTTAACACAACCCTGGAACAGGATCTTACAACTGGTAACTTTGCCTTCAATAAATTCAGTAAGGTATACCTGGGCGATTTTGTACCCCAGTTACCCGGCAAGGAAGACGCGATTAAGATAAGCGAAAAGTTTATCCGTGATAAAGGACTGTTCCCTAAAAACGCAGAACAGCTAAAACTAGTGCATGAAGGTGGTTTGCGTGCGCAATCCGTGAAAGGTCCCATAGTCGATAAACTGATCACACTTACCTACGGTCGTATAATAGACAGTTTACAGGTGATAGGAGCAGGCTCCAAGATCGCAGTGAACATTGGCGACAAAGGCGAAGTGCTGGGCTTAATTTACCGTTGGAGGGAACTGAATCAAACTTCGGGTAAACGGCAACTGAAACCTGAAGAACTGATTTCCCGCGAAGAAGCTGAAGGACTGTTGAAAAGACAGATTGCGCAGGAATTTGGAGCAGCAGCAAAGTATGATACGAAAAGCGTCAATAAATCTTACTATGATAATAACGGAACTATCCTGCAACCCGTTTATGCTTTTGAAACAGTGATAACCCTGGAAGATAAACAATTGCAACCCATCCATTATCTGGGTGTGGTTGAAATGCTTAAGAATTCACCAGAACCACTGCACTTGTTAAATGTGGATCCAAAGGCCAGGGATCAGATTAAAATGATAGACCGCGGCCAGATAGATACCAGTTACCATGGTACACAACCCACGAAAGATTAACAACCGTTTCTGTAGGAGATGGATAAAATTGTAGTATAAAAAAGGGGCTGTTTCAATACGAGACAGCCCCTTTTTATTTGGTCCTATATCAGAATTTTGGCAGTGTCAGACTCTTTTATTATGATTTCCTCAAGGTTTATAACACATTTAGAAATTGTAGAATTCGGTCTAAGAACAATCATAAAAATTGAAAAAGGGGAGGCTAATCCATCCCTTGAAACCTTGCAAAAACTATTTGGTGTAGTCGGGATGGAGGTAATTATACAAATGCGAACTACTTAATGATGCAAGGGAAGTCAAGCTATTAAAAAATTATTTTCATAGCTATAATATCAGAAAATTATATTGTTTGCATTTCAGCAAAATACTCTGAGACGGAAAATACAATAGCCTCGATATCCGCATCATAGAATCCTGCTGCATTCAGGCATCCACACTCAACGATAAAATATTCGTTCCCACATAAACAAACATCCATTACAAATACATCAGCCGGAGTGTATTCCTGACATCTTTCTTCAGCAAACATTGTCACTTCCATAGGGCAGCCTCTTTGCTTGCTAAGTTGGAAGTTTTCCCGGTATCTTGAAGCGGCAACCACTTTTTTTCGGACAATCCATAGTCGCCATTCGTATTTAATGTTATACGGTTTAGAAACAACTATTCTGCTGGTTGGGGAGAGGTTTGTATTATCAAACATTTTAAGCTTATCATACCATGAGCTTATTTCACCGAATTCCTTTACCTCTCCGGAGAAAGATTTACTGTCATCGTCCGGGCGGATGAATAGAAGTGTTTCTTTTTCAAAGTCCATCTTCATTAAATCATGGAATGAGGTAACTACGGCTCCATAATTAAGCATATGATTACTCCATTTTCTGAAATAGTTTTCCATAGAAAAAGCGGCGTAGTCCATAAACAGCCCCTGACTTAACAATTCGTCCTGCATCACCAGATTACCCAGGGTGAGAGAGCCGTAGAAAATAGTTTTGCGCTCTTTATCAAAGTCAGGAAGAACAGGGGAGAAAGGTATCACGTCAATCTCCTGATAAGTGATTCCTAACTTCTCAAAAGAGGATTTCAGAAATTGTATATCCGATCTGTTAGTCAGGTTTTTCTGGATAATCCATTGAATGTTATCGACTTTATTGTCCATGATCTTTTAAAATATAGCCGCAAACAATCATTAAGCCTTTGCGACGATACTTGCTATTTTAAGTAAATATAATTAATACCCGATTATCATTATAAAGAGCTCATCATATTAATTATTGCAGCAGGAATCTTATCGATATCCTGCTTAATCTGTTGGTTAATATAAGATGTAACTGGCTTCTTTTTAAATTGGTTATAATATTTGAAATCATTGCTTTTTTGAACTAGAAGATTTCATCTTTTGAAAATAAGAAGGTATAAAATATTTTTTGAAAAGTTAAGCAATTGGTTAGCCTTGAAGTATTAACCGATAGCTTAACTTTGGTATTATTTAAAGAAGAAGTCTGATAAAGTGACAAAAAAAGAAATTCTGATTATCCTAAAAGTGGCTGGTTATGAGTATAAAATCCAATAATATCGTTATTAATCCGGAGTATGAATCGCTATTTTCCTTTGAAAATGAAGCTGAGAGAACCGAGCATAATGCTCAGATGATATCTTACAAAGTTCTGAGCGAAATAGAAAAAGTTTGTAACGAAAAAAATATCAATAAGCAGAAGTTAGCTGCAATGGTTGGCACTTCGAAGAGTTATATCACTCAATTATTCAGAGGAACAAAAAGTATCAACACTCATATCATGGAAAAATTTGAAGATGCTCTCAATATCTCATTTGAAATTAAAGTAAAGCTAAACGAAGAATCATATTCTGACTTTCTGGGTAAACAATTGTCATTGGACATTTTATCTTCGGTAGATCTAAATGATTTGATTGCAAAAAAAGAAAGCTGAAATTTTGAAAGGGGATGACTAGGAAGTTGTAAAAAAGAATATATCAGAAAAGGCAGGTAAATAAAATAAGTGCAGGTAATCTTTATATCTCTGCATTCACATCTATTAGGAACATTTCTATTTTGGTGATTCATTCTGATAGTATCACATGATACTATCAGAATGAATTGTTTTATATTTTTCCGGCGAAAAGAAAAGTAAAAAAGTATTTCTGCTTTGAGAATATATGCGATTAACTGATCTGCAATATACAGTTGTACGCAATTTCTTAGTTAACCTCTGTTAAAGTAAAAGTGCCAGAGTCTTCGAGGCCGGGTGTAGTTGTTACATAAGTTCCATTTGTCAGAGTTCCGGTTGTTGCATTATAAGTTGCAGTGAAAGTTTGTGCTGCCCCAATAAATTTTTCAACACCATACACACAAGTCATATTACACGTCCAGGTTTCATTTGTGAGTGTCCAGGTGCCAGTAGAAAGTTGACGTATACCAAAAATTGTATTTTCATATGATGCCGTGCCATCCGCTCTGATGGAGCAGCTCCAGGTTTGCCCGGCAGATGCTGAATTTAATTGCATGCCTGTCCATAAGCCTTGTATAGTTGGTGTACACTTGTAAACAGTGTCCACCTTTGTAATATTAGTAAATGTTTCCTTTTTACAGCCTGTTTGAGATATAAAAAGAATAAAGGTTAACACCAATAAGGAAAAGGAACCTAGTACTATTTTTTTCATTTGTCATTTTTTTGCCTGTCCCTTCAACTGTAGTTTTCGGATAAGCGATGATTTAAGAGTTTGAAACATAAAACTACATAATATATTATTAAAATTCAAAATAAGACTGGCGCTAGGAAAATGGTGAATAGTCATATCCTCTTTAACTTAACCACCATTGGATGTCTGGCTCTGGTTACTTTACTTTCATGAATTTTAAATTCTTTACGCCGAAATTCGAAATCGTGAAGCCGGTAACAGCGTGTTTTTCATTTTTCAGAAACATCATTTCAAATGCAAAGGTTTCCGGGCCGGAGCCTGAAAATTTATTGTCATCCTCCCGCTTCAATTCAATATCTTTCAACCTTAGGTGGGTCATGATAAGTGCATTCCCGCGCACAACGAATGTATAGCTGGTGCTGAGTTCATCGCTGTAATACTCTCCTGCATAATCCTTCAGATTGTCGGGGTACTCCACGATTGGTTTAACTATTGATTGATCTGGTGTAGGGGCAAGTGGCTTTTCCTCTTTCAACTTGTCTTTAATATAAAAGTTTGCAATCTGCCACCGGGCGTTCAGCCTTTCATTGTATTCATCGTTACTGAGCGCAATGATGGCAAGATGCTCACTGGGGAAGCGACCCATAAAAGTGCGGAAAGCGGCTGCATGTCCTCCATGTGTGATCATATCAACCCCTTTATAATTACTTAGGTTTTGTCCCTTGGCATGAAAGATCGTGTCGTGGTCTCCGGATATCCTCAATACCACTTTCCGGCCATTGTCCAGGTAAGATGCTTCGTTGAACGCTTTTATCAATTCTGGTGTTCCCACCACCGGATTCTCGAAATTCAAGACCCATTTGCTTAAATCTTCCACAGTAGTGAGGAGATTGGAAGGGCCGGGATTGGAAACATTCAATGGCTTATGGTAATAAATTCCATTTATCAGCTCGTAGGACGCTGCTTTATTCTTTACCACTTTCTCATGGTTGTCATAAAACTGGGTGCTGGTCATCCCGAGGGGCTTAAATATCTTCTCTTCTGTGTAGGCTGCAAATGATTTGCCGGTCACGCGGTGTATGATCTCTGCGAGCAAGGTATAGCCGGTATTGCAATAACCGAATGCGGTACCCGGCGTAAAATTTAAATTTCTTTGCCTTACTGTTAATTTCAAAATTTGTTCGGTGGTGGAGATGTCGCCTGACGAGTTCCCGGCTAATGACCCGATCGCCGCCTGGTCCCTTAAACCACTTGTATGACCCAGCAAATGTTTCACCTTGATAACGGTATGGTAGTCCGGCAATTCAGTGATGTATTTCCTGATATCATCCTCGAGCGAGATCCTGCCTTCACTGGCCAACAGGTATATGGCGAAGGCCGTAAATTGTTTTGATACCGAAGCAATGTTAAAAACCGTCTGTGGTGTGATGGGTATATCATGATCCAGGTCGGCCATTCCATATCCTTTCTGGAAAACAACTTTGCCGTCCTTAACAATGGCTACAGCAGCACCGGGAGTATGCGAATTGTAAGAGGCAAACAGGGAATCAACTTTCCTCCCTGCCTCCGCATAGGCATCTTCCATGATGTAGGATGCCCTGGTCAATACACTGTCTGTATCGCCGGTTGCCCAGCCGTCGAAATAAGGCGCGATCGTCTTTTCGATCAATTGTTGTTCAGCCGGAGTATCTTGGCAAAATGCCGGAAAACAAACAGATAATAAGCTCAGTAACAGGGCTATCTTTTTCATTTAAAAGAGTTTAGCCAAAGATGCAATTTCTTGTATTTCTGGTGTGTGAAAGCCTTAATACATTAGTACGGATTTACAAATCCGGAGTAGTTTTCCGTATATATGTATTGGGAGTCAAGCCTTTAATTTTTTTGAAGGCGGCGAAGAAAGTGGACTTTGAGTTAAATCCCACCTCGTCTCCGACGGCTTCAATCGTGAAGTTTGTCTGGTACGACAGCATCTTACAGGCCGCATTAATCCGGTATTCATTCACAAAAAGGGTGAAGTTTTTCTGCAGACTGTCATTCAGAATCCTGGACAACTGGTGGCTGGGAACGTTGATCTCGCGGGCCAGGTCGCCCAACTTTAAGTTTGGGTTCCGGAAGAGTTCTTTCTCATTCATGACCTTTTGCAATTTCGCAACGATCGTTTTGGCTTCATCCTCATTCACTTTCTTGTCGCCGTATTTCAGAGTGGCAAAAGAAGATAGATCATTTGCTTTTTTCCGGTACAACAGTATGAATATAATGAGATAGGTTATCAGGGAAAAGTACAAAGGCCCTGAAATATAGCTGCCTTTGGTGATGCCTGTAAAAGCCCATACGTAGGCAACAAATATCAAAAATATCGTGGTGCAGATGGTCAGGATCCACTTTTCGAAAGGTTTCAGTTTTTCCCCGCTCCTTATCTTTTTAAAAAGTGATTTGACCGAGGCTATTGTGAGGCCAATGTAAATACTCCATTGCAGATAGATTGCCGGGATAATGTAATTCGTCCAGAGATGCGGGAAGTGCTCATAGGGAAAAACCAAATCGGTTATAAGAATCACGGCCGACCATGCTAACAGTTGTATGCTCCACGATACCGGCAGTTTCCGGATCTGCTTCATTTCTGTTTTCACGAAGAAGTATAAAAAAGGACCGATGAACAGGCAAGCCGTCAATCCAAGTTGCAGGATTGTTCTTGGTAAATTATAGTCAAAAAAATAGGCAACAGACTTTCCTATACGAATGCTCAATGCAATCAACAGGGCACCCAGGAAATAATTAGACAGGTTTTTCTTCGCGGTGAAGCATAAGAAGTATGTGCCAACGATGAGGCCATTAAATGCCCCCAGCGCGCTAAAGAAAAAGAGTAAGTTGTTTCCGGATGTCATGGTCATCATTATTACCCTGCTTCAATTAGCGGGCTTCTTTGTTCAAATGTAATAATATCAGACAGTATTTTTTATACTGTGGATCATGAGCGTACTATAATGTACTGGAATATTGGCCAGTGTATTTTTGAGGAGGAGCAGGAAGGAAAAGACCGGCAGACTATGGCAATTACCTTACTAAATTCATAGCTGAACAGTTAGAACCTGAATACGGAAGCGGTTTTTCTAAAAGGCAGGTAGAGTTAATCCAACAGTTTTACCGGACATTTCCAATTGCGAACGCACTGTATTCGCAATTGATTTGGAGCCAGTACAAACTATTACAACTAACAGCTTCTTTTGAATTTCTGCTGAAAACTTTTCAAATAAAGATCCGGTGCGCTATAGACGAAATAACTGTAAGCGGCGAAGATATTTCTTTAAAGAATAAAGAACTGTTCGTACTCCGCAAGCATCTCGGCGGCATATTTAACAATACCTCTACAATTAAATAGATCCATCTGGTACTATCGATATGAGTGATATTAGAGGTGAAACAGCTTCCAGTGTCCTTCGGAGATGACTTCGATGGTATCGTCGGTCACTTTGATGGCGGTTTGGTCGTCAATCGCATATGATGGCACGGGTATCGTGGCGGCCAACTTTTCCAGATTGGTCAGGGAATTCTCTGGAAACCATTCATGATCCAGATGCGGATGCAGTGCAAAATCAAGCAGTCCCAACGATTTATCGCTATCAGCTGGCAGAGTATGGCGACCGTAGGTCGTTCCATATCGGGTCATCACCATGCTGCCTGCGCTCAAGCCAACGTAGACCATTTTGCGCAGCAGCGACGGCAAAAGATCTGCCAGCCCGGACTGCTGCATCCAGTAGCATAGATACTGGCAGTCACCGCCTCCAACCAGTAAGGCGTCTGTCTCCTGAAGCATGGGAACCCAAAGCTCTTGTTTCATACTGAGCAGCGCGGTGAGCTCCAGCATTCCCAATGACTTCCAACCCAATTCGCAGAAAGGGTCGCCCAGCGATCCGCAAATTACCCCTCGTACTATGTTGGCACTGCCAGGTATGGCGTATATCGCGGTAGGAACGAAAAGAGCGCTCGCCTCGGCAACCGGTTTGCCCAGGAGGTCAACCAGCGCATTGTGGATACTAGTGTTGCTGATGCCGGCGGAAGTGAGAAGAAGCTTCATAATTTATTTCTTTGATTATATTGTTGCCCTGCTCTCTTAATTTGATAAGGGCATAATATTTTTCCATGGTATCGGAATCACTTTTGAAATCTATTAGCTGCCTCTCAGGATATTTACTCATAATCGAACAAGATAGCTGGCACTAATTGAAAACATTCAGTACATCCTGCGTTGGATTCCGCCATTCATACTCATTAATTCCAGTGTTTTGCTGTTTTATTATTTTTCATGCAGCAGCATCCAGGATGTGCCGAACTTATCACGCAACATAGCAAACCGGGATGCAAAAAAGGTTTCTTCCATCTTCATAAAAATCTGTCCACCGTCTGAAAGTAGGGTATATATCCGCTCAGCTTCTTTTGAGCTGTCAAACCGCAAAGTAAGATAAGCACTGCGCATCGGTTCAGCATTAGGAATATCGGCACCCATAAGAGTTGTATTACCTATTTCTATACGCGCATGTAAAATAGCGTTTTTCCAATCGGCCGGCAACCTACTATCTGTATCCGGTACCTGTTCGTGCGTCATCATCATTGTGATCTTTCCGCCGAGGTGCTGTTCATAAAACCGGAAAGCCTGTTCACAGTTCCCTGGATAATTTACATAGATATCAAGTTGAATATATTGGTTTGTACTCATGTTCTTTATTAAAGTGCTGCTATGACTGTTTCGCATTACAAAAATGAAATAATAAGATCTATTGGGCGGGGGGCAAATACGACAAATTACAGGGGGGATCGAGCCAGGGATTTCCCATTTAAGGCAGTAAGTGGAGTGTAATTAAAGGGAAAAACTTATTGCGAGTTTTCGGTGAAGTAAGGCAAACAATCCCGGATAACAATGTGATCATTTGCTTTTGTACCAATCGGATTATTGAACAAGACAGCTGTTTAAATTTTTAAGACTTTTTAAATCTATAAACGGCTGTGTTCTTATCTCAATGAGATAATAACCATTTTATCAATTGTTCGGGATCTGCAATGCTCCACGAATGTGGATGTCTTTTATTACCTGGTTTTCTATAACCCTTGTCGGTCGTCGTCATTAAAATGGCATTGCTATTTCCCAATCGTTGCAATTCGTTAATCATTGCTGCCTGGTCTGTAGCATTTATATATGAATAGTCATAACCTCTCTGACTTAACCACCATTGTATGTCTGGTTCTGTTAGTAGCATGATGGGAGTATTAACTAAGGTTTTTACTGCCCTTTGTGTTGTATCTGAAAACGAATAAGGAGAACTGTTATGGAAATTTTTTAATGCAGTTTGTGGAGTTCCTTTCATTTCTTTTTCAATCCTGGCAATCATATAAGTAACTTCACCATTCACTTGTGCAGGCACGGAAAGCCGGACAACCCGTTTGGCTGAATTGTAAATACGCTCCCAATCAAGTGGAGCATCAACAGCGAATACAGCTTTAGGTTTTACAACGTAATTTTTTTCGACAGCCAATTCTGCATATTTCACTACACAACTACCACCAATGGAAAACCCACCAATGTAAAAGTCTTTTCCTTGTAAGTGATAGCTGGTAATAACACCTTCGATTTGATTTTTCAATGATTGTTGTGATGCGCTGTCAGTGCCAAAATATAAAGGTCCTGTCTTTAATATCGGTATAATGGTTAAAATCCCTTGTTGTGCTGCATACTTAGGAAGTTCTGTTTCTAATAAAACGTCTTGAGGTGAAGCCCCAAATCCATCTAATAAAAACATAAAGGCCTTTATTGGTTTGCTTTCGGGAATAACTGCAATGTACATATTTGCAGTACTGTCCTTTGAATCCAAATAAACTGTCTCCAATTTTTGCCCGAATGAAATCGTCGAAACAAGCATCATCAGAAAAAGAAGGGTTACATTTTTCATATTGTGTCTTTTTAAACTGGCAGGAAGCAAAGCTAATTTATGGTATTATGCGCAATAGTTCAATAGGCGATTACAGGGATGACCTTTCTGAATTCGAACCAAGACAAACAGAATCCAGCGGGCCATAACCGTCTAACTAATCTTTAAGCAAATATGCACTTTAATGCATATTGTATATTCGACTTCCTCAATCCAATCTATTTAATGCCTGATATCTGCATTAAAGTGCATATTTGCTCGTAAAATCTTAAAGTTTAGCTATTTGAACCCTTGAATATGCACTAAAGTGCATTTATTGGTACTAAATTGGGTGAAAATGAGTAAATTTGATACTGAATCAGCACTATAATGCAGATGACAATAATAGAAATTGGGAAATTACTTAAGTTAAGGCGGGAAATCTTGAAACTGAAACAGGAAGATCTCTCGGAATTAAGTGGTATTGGCCTAAGAACAATCATAAAAATTGAAAATGGGGAGGGTAATCCATCCCTTGATACCTTGCAAAAGCTATTTGGTGTAGTAGGAATGGATGTAACTATACAAATGAAAACTACTTAATAATGCAAAGGGGGGCGGTTTATTATAATGAAATGTTGGCGGGAATCCTTGAAAAGCATGGACCAGAAGACTACCGCTTCATATATGATGATAATTATAAGGGAAATAGCACTATGCCATCTATTAGTGTAACACTTCCTAAATTAGAAAAGGTGCATAGAAGTAGGCAGCTGTTTTCTTTTTTTGCAGGTCTGCTTTCAGAAGGGATCAATAAAAGCATTCAATGCAGGCTGATGAGAATTGATGAGGAAGATGATTTCACCCGCTTGTTGAAAACAGCGGGAGAAGATACAATAGGAGCAATCACAGTCAAGGAGATAACAGATAATAAAGAAACAAAGGAGTAGAATATGTGTCCGGGATGTTATAAAGAAAACGTTGATGGTTATTGTACAACTTGCCTCAAAAAGCTATTTGATGGTAAGAAGGTATCTCATATCCTGCCATTTGATGCACCTAAGGATGAAAACTATAAAGACTATCAGGATAAAACGCGTAAGCTCTCCATTTCGGGTGTTCAACTTAAATATTCTTTAAAGCTGGATGGTAAAGAACTTCAGTTAGCAGAAACTGGTGGAGAATATATATTAAAACCAATTCCTCCTTCTGTTCAAATTATTAATACCAGCCAGGCTCCTGAGAATGAACATTTGACCATGCAGATTGCTTCTCAGATATTTGATATTGATACTGCAGACAATGCCTTGATTTATTTTAAAGATGGTACGCCAGCTTATATAACACGCAGATTTGATATTAATCCTGAAGGAGGAAAATTTCTGCAGGAAGATATGGCTCAGATCAATGGTAAAACAAAGCAAAGCCACGGAGAGAATTTTAAATATGAAGGCGATTACGAAGAAATTGGAAAGCTCATAAGCAAATTCGTACCTGCAAGTATGCCTTCGTTGGAAGCTTTTTTTAAGCTGTTGGTATTTAATTATGTTTTTTCCAACGGAGATGCTCATTTAAAAAACTTTTCACTGATACAGTCTCCAATGGGAGATTATACACTATCACGGGCTTATGACCTGATGTGTACAGAACTCCATACTCCCGATGAAAGGGAAACGGCCATTGATCTCTATGAAGGTGATGATGATAATGAATTCTATGCCCGGGAAAGACGCTATGGGCAAGTTAGTTTTAGGGAGCTTGCTAAACGTTTAGGCATACAATCTACACGAGTCCATAGAATTATTAATAATCTGCTTACCGCCAGAGATAAAGTGGAGAGTATGATCAACTCTTCAATGCTAAATGAGAAGTCGAAAGCCAATTATTTGAAATACTATCATGGTAAACTTAGTATCATGGGAATGACTGAGATTATGATAGCAAATGCTTTAGATATTAATAAGCATGATCAGTTTCCTTCTGATAGATTGGCAAGAATAACATTTTTCCGTCCCCGCCGCACTATAACAGGGAAGTTTATTAACAAGCTAGTCAATGATACTCCCCGGATTGAAAACAATTTATATTATTTCGTTGAATCCGAACATATAGAAAAGTATGATCTAAATCAGGATGAACAATATCTGACTATAATAGAGGGAGATGCTGTTATTAGTGTTGAACCATTTACACCAGCGGCCGGATAGTATTAAATAATAATCTTCAGATACAAAAAAGTGTAAGCAAGAGCATTCACATTAAAATAAAGAAGCCGCCTCAATTATTTTTGAGGCGGCTTCTTCTGATTCAGTTAATCTATAATCTTCCTTATATCCTTCGGCTTTAAATTATAACTCATAGCCGTATATTTTCTGTATATAACCTTACCAGATCTTACATCCAGCACACCCACATATTTATCAGTACTGCTTAGTACATATTCAAACAGATAAATAGGTTTTGATTCATCGCGGGTTCTGATAATGTTTATCAGTTCGCTGTTAGAAACAATTTTATATTTTCCCGGATACTCACTGAAAAGATCTTCATCATCTTTCTCTCGTTCCTTACCAGTAAACTTATTGCGACTGTAAATGAGTTCTTCCGGAATATACAAGGTATCATTCTTAACTTTGCTCAAGAGTGCCTTATCTTCATAGTTATTGAATACTGAAGCGCGTTTCCCGTCCTTTAAATTCTGATGAAGAAATTTTAAGTAGACTGTCATATAGGGGAAAGTGAAATTCCGGAATGTGGAGTTTGAATACATTTCAGTATTCACTTCTTTGTCTGAGAAATGATAGATTACACTCATCTCAGGATACAACTCTATTCTGCACAGATCATCATGTTTCACCTTGGTTTTTTTACCAGTTACAGTATACGGCACAGATAGTGTCAGGTAGTAATGCGTATTAGTGGTTCCTGAACTGGACCGGGTTTGTATACCCCCTATAGCAAGAAACGCATATTTTTCTACATTTTCGAGGTAAGGTGCTACATCTTTATAGTTAACAATCTTTATAGGTGTTATTGTCCATACCTTAGATAACATGTTTGCATAGTCATCCATGTATGGGGACTCGGATTTAGGAAGAACAAATACGACCGTTCTTTCTTTAAGGCGTTGCATGGCTTCTTCAGTTATCACCTGATCTCTTAGGTCTTGAAATTGAGCTTTAGCTGGTTGCAGACATAGGACAAACAGGAATAAAAAGAGAGCATAACGGATTATCATAGTCATAATAGGGATCTGATTTATAATGTAAAATAAATACTTTTTCTTGAAAATGTAAGAAGGATTCGTTTCATGTTGTATGGATCATTTTATTACTAGGATTAGAGTTATTTATTACTGCCAGTAAGTTTAATGAACCGAAAAATGATTATGATGAGACTATAATTCATCTGATGGAATTCCAAAAGAAGCAACTTATGCTAATGAAAAAGACTGGAGAGGCTAAGTTATAGCTATTTATTACCGGTTTATTTCAATTTTATTCTTAAGTGCAAATACTTGTTTATCGGTGGAATCTTGTATGACAAAAAAAACGACTCATTTCGACCCTTAAAATAAATTTAATAAAAAGTATGTTGCTTATTTTACATGCCTTCTTGTGGCCCGTATAAAATTGTAGATTCCATATGACGATACTACCCTAATTAATATATCGAAAATAGACGCTTTGCCAGTTATGCTATTATCAAATCTTCGGAATGGGGAACAATAATATAGGAATTTACCTATAGCATCATAATCTATTGAAGAATGAAAATTGAATATAGAAAAGAGAGATTTCCAGTTAAATTCATATAATCCCAAATAAACTAGGAAAAAGTTCACAAATAATATGAAAAATATAGGGCGCAACCAACTTAATCCAAAGTTACTACTTAACCAACTTAGTATGAGAACTACCCAATTTTGTAGATTCTGTCTCCATGTGTGGGTTCGTTTAATATCATTATTTCTAAAGTTAAATAATCTGCGACTCGATAGTAGTAGAAGTGTACGCATTTCAAACGCATGAAATTCATGTTCTCTAACACTGTCGCCTTGTTTAGAGAGTACAAATTTTAACTGTCTAAACTCTTCTCGAAGTTCAACTAGTCTATCTTCATTTAGCTTTAGATCTGGTTTAAAATAATGTCGTGGCCATACTGTATTAATGAAAACACACTCAATAAGCACACTTTGGATAAATTCTATTTCTTGGAAACAGTTAAAATTGAAGTTAAAAAACTCTGTCTTTCCTAAGTTGGATTGAAAGCTGTAAAATGAGCGGTAGGCTTCATTATTTAACGCATCGTTCCATATTAAGTCGGAAAATCGTATTTTCCCTTCATTGGATAGATGAAGTATATTAAACACAAATACACCAACTGAAAAAAAAGAAGCCTCAGACTCTTTACTATTTGTGCCGGATAAGGTTAGGTTGTTAATTTGCAAATGTCGAAAAAGCATTATCCCTTTTGAACCAGAAAAATCGATGTGAAGAAATTTTATGGAATGTTTTTTCCCTTTATAGTCGGTACCTATCACTAGTTTCTCAAATTTCCCGGATTCAATGGAGAGAGTTCCTTCAATATCACTTTCAATTATAACCGAATTAAACTTCTTTCCATTAATTATTAAGTCCTTTTTGAATATACAATTGAGAAAGCGTATAAAATTCATACTTTCTTTACAGAGAACCTTTACATCACCTTCAAACACGCAATCTTTAAAAGTATAATTCTTATGTACAATTTCTTCTATAATTAATAGGCTTTCAAATTCACAATTTGCCGCAAAAAGGTCACGAGGGGAAAGGTTTTGAGAACTTAAATAGGCATTTCCAGTAAAACGTATGTCTGTAAACATTAACCCGCCATGATTCGCGTACGGCGCTTTAGGGGTTTCTATTATTTCGCGAAGGAGTGAGGCTTTTTCCGTTTTCATGCGTATGGAAAGATAGCAATTAAGATAGTAAAATTGTATGATCTTGTGATCATGTTAACTAAGTTATTAATACAAACAAGGAAAAGTGTTTTAGGACATTGGAATTAAAACAACCACAAAAACGACAACCACCCAAAAAGATAAACGCCGCAATTATTTGACTATCAAATATTTGCGGCGTTTAGGTTGTTGCCTGACCTGGATTCGAACCAAGACAAACAGAGTCAGAGTCTGTCGTACTACCGTTATACTATCAGGCAATAGTTTTGTTCGGGACGGCAAAATTATAATATTAAACTGAAAAAGCAAAAAATTACTTTAAAAAATTGCTTTACCCTTTGCCATGCCCGTTTTAAGCCATCTGGACAAACAGTACCAAAAACCGTCGTACTTCAAATAGTTGATAAGAGGAACGCCTCTAAAATAATAAGGTAGCTCACATTACATGAGCTACCTTTTAAGAGAGAAGTAAACTATCGTTTTAGTAGCTGGCAGCTAACTTGATTGCATTGTAAGCATTTACCACACCGCCTGTATTACAAACATCGGTCATTTGTACCTGTTTTGGCTCACCCTGCAGGTAAATAGTTACAGGATGTGTCACTTTGGTGACAGATTTCAGGATAATATCCTTTACCTGTACTGCATTCAGCTTAGGGTAATAAGAGCGGATCAGCGCTGCCAAACCTGTTACTACAGGGGCTGCCATACTGGTACCGTCGTGGTAATCGTATTGGGAACCCGGAGTGCTGGAATAAATCGCTACACCTGGTGCAAATACATCTACACCGGTTTTGCTGTAGTTGGAGAAGGGAGCTACGAGAGTTTCATCGTCATCAGGACCAGAAGCACCTACTTCTATCCAGGCATTTGCAATGCCTTTTCCGTCTAAATATTCCCGGTTAGGGTAGAAGATTGCACTATCCAGGTTTTGGCCGTCATTGCCCGCCGCATGGATCAGCAGCACGTCTTTAGACATTGCATACTGAACAGCTTCATCCACTACTTTCTTATTGGGAGAATAAGGTTTTCCGAAGCTCATATTGATCACTTTAGCACCATTATCGGCAGCATAGCGGATGGCATTGGCGATATCCTTATCTCTTTCATCGCCATTAGGAACGGCTCTTACAGACATTAAAAGTACATCATCAGCAATACCATTGATACCGATATTATTATTCCTTGCAGCGCCAATGATACCAGCCACATGGGTACCATGATCTGCTCCCGGACCAGTTACATCACTGCTACCATAATAATGTTCTTCGGGATTGCTGTAGTTATCACCTACTATAGACCTTGGGTCGAATTCCAGGTTCAGCTGGTAATCTACCTGCTCTTTGAAATGGTCTACGGCTTCATTCAGTTCCTTATCTTTAAAAGTTTTAAAGTCGGGGTAACGGGAAAGCTGTTGTCCAACTACCTGTTTAACCTGAAGTTCTGCGGGATCTGTTGTAGCATATGCTTCGAGGTCTGCAGCAGTAGGATTGGAGTTGCCCATATGCACCAGCATGGTATCCATGATCTCTACAAAACGGGCTATGCCTTTCAGCGTTTGCTGAGCTTCCAGTAATTGCTGATCGTATTTTATACGCATCTGTTTGTACTGGTAAAGTCCTGCTGTATCTTTCGAAACACTGGTGAGACTACCAAATTTGGCCTGCTGCTGACGGATGAGGCGTGTTAGTTCCAGGTTATCGTAGTTCACATTGCCTTTGCTGGAACCAATGAAACTCCATCCATTGATATCATCAATATAATGATTCTTATCATCGTCCTTACCATTACCTCTTTTTTCTTTGGCATTCACCCAAAGAGTATTTTTGAGGTCTTCATGCGCTGTATCGATACCGCTGTCTATGATGGCAACAACTACTGGCTTGGCTTTTTTATCTTTCAATAATTCCGAATAAGCTTTCTCTACACTGATACCGAAAATAGAATCTTTCTGAAGATCCATGTTCTGCCAGTTAGGTACCTGCGCATTCGCAATAAAGCCCGAGAATAAAAATGTGATGATAATTACTGTCTTCTTGCAGATATTCATATGTTTTTGCTCATTGTCCCCGGCTACAGCCAGGCAGTTTAAATATGTGTTTTGGTAATTGGGGGGACCCCTTGCAATATATATATTAATCGAGAATCGGAAATGTTAAAAATTTTAGCAATAGGTTAACGAAAGGCCAGGAAGATGTACCCTTGCCGGTTGTATACTATTTAATGGCGTTATTTCCAGCCTCCGGTAAGTGTTGTATTTTATTGCTGATATGCTATTTGTATAGTTGGAGGAAGAAGGATATTCCTTTGTATAGCCGACCAACTTCTGCAGATACCTGATCTGTTGAGAACGGATGGTAATATTTATTTGAGGTGGAGGATGTCGTCCTGGTAGTAATATTCAACGTCCATTAGTTGATGGATGCCTATGAGAAATTCTTCCAGGGGGCGATTCCGGTTCAGGTTACCGGTAAAGGTTTTATTTGAGATGGGGGATTTGTCGATGATCACCTGAGTGCCGTACCAGCGGGAGATCACTTCGCTTACTTCCTGCAGAGTCGCTTTAGAAAAATAGTACTGACCCTGTCGCCAGGCTAGTAAGTTATCCGCATCAAATTGACGGGATTGTAATTCATTATCTGCAGCAACAGCTTCATATCCTGGTTGAAGTTGCAGGCTTTTCCCTGCCGCTGTTTTTACTTTCACGGCGCCTGTTACTAAGGCTATACGAGGTTGGTTATAGGTATTTACGTTAAAGGTGGTGCCTAGTACCTGGATGGTATTATTGCCTGGTATATGTACAATGAAAGGTTTTGTTTCATCCTGTGCTATTTCAAGATAGGCCTCTCCGTTGATAGTGATTTCTCTTGTGTTATTATTAAACGTAAAAGGGAACTCCAGGGTAGTAGCGGCGTTGAGCCATATCTTACTACCATCTGCTAATACCAGTTGGTAAGTCATACCGGTGGGTACTGATAGTTTATTCAACTTTGTAGAAGGAGCTTTAGCCTGATAGGAGAGGGAGCCAGCGTTGTTGTTCAATGTTACGCCGCCTGCCTGTAGTTTACCATCGGTTAGATTGATGGGATCTTCGTTTGCTATTTGCAGGGTGATACCTGTTTTCTGTTTCTTCTCCGGATGTATAGATAACACGATGATACCTATTGCCACGGCGGCTGCTGCGAAAGTGATAATAAGCTTGCGGCGGTTATGCCGTTTTCTTTCTTCTGCTTCGTAGATCTCTAATATAATTTCACTTGGGAGTTTCATGTCTTCCTTCAAAATTTGTTGTATAGGAGCTGATTCAAAATGTGCAACAGTATCCTGCCACACGGCATATGCCTGCGGATTTTCAAGAATGGCTTTTTCCAGGATGGCCTTATTTCCAGGAGTGATAATTCCTGTCAGCGATTCATTGGTCAGCGACCTGATATAATCTTCAAAACCTAACATTCCTTTATAATGAGCTGCTTAATTTTTTTCTTAATAGTGATAGTCCTGTACACAGATGATTGCGTAATGTTTTGGATGTGATGCCTAATTCCTTCAGGATATGAGGTCTTTCCATTTCTTCAAGGTATACCATTCTCAGCACCTGTTTCGGTTTCTCCGGTAGTTCTTCCATATACCTTTTGATCCGGTTATCCAATCCTACAACCTTCATCGGCTCTGTATGCTCAGCTTCTTCCAATGTTTGAGAAATCACGTTGACAGATAGCTGGAGCCTGTTGTTCTGCATGTTTTGTTTTATACAACAATTGCGGATGCAATGTTGGAGATAAGTTTTGAACTGTACTTTTTCTCTGAAGTTTATTCTATGCAGGGATCTGTTATACCACCACTGAGTAAACAGGTCGTGAACCATATCTTTAGCAGCTACCGGATCACATAAATGATACGATGCTTCTACTACCATGTAGCGGATATACTTTTCATAGATATCAGAGAAAGCTGTTTCATCTCCCTCTTTCAACCTCTGTAGTAATATGTTATCATCCTGATGGGGCATAATACTGTAGATAATAGTTGATGCTGTAAAAGAGGGAAAGTAATTGTGTGCTTAGACAGGAATGGTTTTTTATTACATGACAACGTTTGCTCGTAAGCCTGTACAATGTAGGGTATGTTTTTACCAATTAAGTTAATGTAATGTTAAATGCTGTAATTATATTCTTTAGAAAAAACAGAAATCATTGGGACAAATTATTAAAAACAAACTCTAAAGATCATAACGATAATTTAATACAGACAGCTCAACTCCCAAAATCTTATGCATCATTCTTCACCCCATACCAAAAAATACTTCGCAAAGCTTTTTCTGCTTTGTACAGTATTTCATCTGTGCCTGGGCATCAGTGGACAAAGCACTGGTCGCGTAGCACCAAAGATTACATTAACGGCAAAGAATGTCACTATTACAGATGTATTCAAAGCCATAAAAAATCAGACGGGAAAAGTTGTGTGGTTCATGAATGAAGATGTCAACGCTGATAAAAAGGTTACAGTCAAATTTGAAAATGCTTCGTTGGATGAAGTGATGAAATTCCTGTTTGGATCTTCTTCGGAGTTTACGTGGAGCCTTGATGGAGAGAAAATTATTCTGAGAAAAAAAAAGGAACCAGTTTCAGTTAATGTTGTATCCCCGTCTTCTTTTCCCTCTTCTATTAAAGCTGATTCCCTTCCAAGTACTATTACAGTTACCGGAAAGGTAACTGATGAAAAAGGGAATCCTATTATTGGAGCTACTGTTGTTGTCGCAGGAACTAGAATTGGAACAACGACGAATGCGGATGGAGCGTTTGTGTTGCGAGAGGTGAGAGGAAAGGCATTATTGACGATGAGTAGTATTGGGTATTTGACAAAGGAGGTGCCTGTGCAGGGGAGGGCTTCTGTAGGTAGTATTAATTTGAAGGAATATGTGGGGAAGTTGGATGAAACAGTAGTAATTGCGTACAGTACAACAACTAAACGCCTGAATGCTGGGAATGTTACTACTGTTAGTGGAGAGGATATAGCTAAACAACCAGTAAGTAATCCTTTACTCACTTTACAAGGGCGAGTTCCAGGATTATTTATTACACAGAATTCAGGTTTGCCAGGTAGTGCAGTTAGTGTGACAATACAGGGTCAAAATAGTATTGAAAAAGGGAATGATCCATTTTATGTAATTGATGGGGTACCTTATCCTTCTCAGTTGCTACCTAATTTTGGGAATGTTTTAGGTCAATCTGGTAATAACTCTCAATTAGGTAATCCTTTAAGCTTTATTAATCCTGCTGATATTGAAAGTATTTCTGTTTTGAAAGATGCTGCAGCCACGGCTATTTATGGATCCCGTGCTGCAAATGGAGCTATATTGATTACTACAAAAAAGGGTAAGGCTGGTCAAACAAAAATAGATATTAATATCCAAAATGGATGGGGTAAGGTAACTAGGACACTTGATTTATTAAATACTCGGCAATATTTGGAGATGCGGCATGAAGCCTTTCGTAATGATGGATTAACATCCGGACTAGGTGATTATGATATTAATGGTACCTGGGATACTACGCGAAATACAAATTGGCAAAAAACATTGATTGGTGCAATAGCAAAGTATACAAATGTAAATGCAAGTGTTTCCGGTGGAAGTAATTCTACACAATATTTAATAGGGGGCACATATCATCATGAAACTACTGTATTTCCTGGGAATTTTGCTGATCAGAGAGGCTCAATGCATTTTAGTGTGAATAGTATGTCTTCCAATCAGAAATTCCAGATTCAACTATTGGGCAACTATATGATTGACGATAATCGGTTACCTAATAAAGACCTCACCGGTGTCGCTATCTATTTAGCTCCAGATGCTCCGCCTCCTTACAATAAAGATGGAACCTTAAACTGGGCACCAAATACATCTGGTAGTTCTACATGGTATAATCCACTTGCATATTTATATGGTAAATACCAGAATAAGACTACCAATCTGGTCAGTAATGTAATCTTAAGCTATCAGATTTTGCCTGGCTTGGACATGAAAAATAGTTTTGGTTATACGAATCTGGAGTCAAATGAGATTAATACTACACCTTTGCTTTTGAATGCTCCTGAAAACCGCCCATATTATTTAAGATATGCTAATTATGGACATAATATCATCAATTCCTGGATTATAGAACCCCAAGTTACTTATAAACATATTTTGGGAAAAGGTAGATTGGAAATATTGCTTGGGACCACTATCCAACAGAATAATAGCAAAGGAGTTCAATTAACTGGTTCAGGCTATAATAGCGATCTTGTCCTTCAAGATATATTAGCTGCCAGTAATGTTTCGGTTGGAAGCACCATAGCTTCCGTATATAAATATAATGCAGCTTTTGGACGATTAAATTACAGTTTGCAGGATAAATATATTATTGATTTAACTACCAGGAGGGATGGCAGTAGTCGTTTTGGATCTGCTAACAGATTCCATAATTTTGGTGCTGTTGGAATTGCGTGGATTTTTTCAGAGGAAAATGTTATCAAGAAAAAACTTTCTTTCTTAAGTTTTGGCAAACTTAGAGCTAGTTATGGTACTACAGGTAATGATCAGATTGATAATTACCGTTTTCTGAATTTGTATAATCCCATAAGTGCAGGCGTTGGTTATCAAGGTATAACTGGGCTGATGCCTAATGGGCTTACAAATCCTTATTTACAATGGGAGGAAACTAAGAAATTACAATTTGGATTAGAGCTTGGTTTGTTAAAAGATTGGTTATTTATTAATGTGAACTATTTTCGCAATCGCTCTTCAAATCAATTATTGTCCTATACGCTTCCTTTAAGCACAGGGTTTTATTCTATTACTAAAAATTTTCCAGCTACAGTTCAAAATGCAGGCTGGGAGTTATCTTTGAATACGACAAATATTAAAATTGGTGACTTTAGTTGGTCCTCCAACATTAACATAACCCTTCCCTTAAATAAGTTGGTGGCATTTCCTGGATTGAAAACATTGTCATATGCTGATTTATTAACTATCGGCCAACCATTAAACACGGTAAAAACCTTTAAGTTTTTGGATATAGATCCCGCAACAGGCATATACAGGTTTATAGACAGTCATGGAAATTCGACTTCTTCTCCTGACAACTTAACTGATAAAACAGTTCTAATAGCTCCTTATCCTCGATATTATGGTGGAATTCAAAATAGTTTTAAGTATAAAGGATTTGAAATAGATTTTTTAGTTCAATTTGTGAAGCAAAAAGCACCGAATCAATTTTTCGGTGTTTTGCCAGGGTTCAAATTTATTAATCAACCGACTTCAGTTCTTAACCGTTGGCAAAAACCAGAAGATGTTGCACCCCTACAGCGATATAGTTCTGATTTTAGTTTAGTACAGTCTTATGTTAATGCGGTTTCTAGTGACAAAGCCTATTCGGATGCTTCTTATCTCCGACTTAAAAACTTATCAGTATCCTGGCAATTACCTGAGATGTGGAGACAAAGAGTACACTTGCAAAGTGTGAGATTGTTTATGCAAGGGCAAAATTTATTAACAGTAACAAACTATCCGGGATTAGATCCTGAGAGCCACAGCTTTAATTCTCTTCCTCCATTGAAGGTTTTAACTATCGGATTGCAGATTGGGTTGTAATGACTATAGGCATAATCATATTAGTAAAATGGATAAATAAATTAGAAATATGTATTCACTATATAATAAATTGAGCGTCTTAAGTTTATTTCAGCATGTATGTAAAATAGGTATATTTAATTTTTTTATTTGTCGAAATGTTTTGAGTAAGCGTTTTACACTTGCCTTTTTATTTCTTAATTTAATCCTATTTCAAACTGGATGTAAAAAATTAGTTGAAGTAGATCCTCCAGTTACGAGCCTTACAGGATCAAATGTATTCAGTAGTGATGCTACTGCAATCGCTGTTGTAACTGGGATTTATATTAACATGAGTCAAAGTGGGCTCTCTGAGGGCGGGATAACTTCTATGTCTTTATTGGCAGGATTATCATCAGATGAACTAGCCCTGTTTAATGGTGTTACTAATATCACATATATCGGATACTATCAGAATGCATTATCTAATTCTAATACTGGAGGATCCGACTTCTGGAATAAAATTTATCCATCTTTATATGTCGTGAATTCAGCCATTGAAGGTTTGGTTAACGCTGTAAACTTGACGCCTGCCATCAAGCAACAACTTATAGGAGAAGCTAAGTTCATGCGTGCTTTTTACTATTTTTATTTAGTAAACTTATATGGAGACCTACCATTGATAACTGGTATTGATTATACCATAAATGGAACTCTTTCACGTAGTTCCAGTAAACAAGTCTGGCAGCAAATAATTTCTGATTTAAAAGATGCTCAAAACTTACTTAGTGATAATTATCTGGATGCGACATTAATAAATACTAGCTTAGAAAGAGTTAGACCAAACAGAGGAGCTGCTACAGCACTTTTAGCTAGAGTTTATTTGTATTCTAAAGACTGGGTAAATGCGGAAAATCAAGCAACGGTAGTTATAACTAATTCTTTGCTTTATAGTTTGACTACATTAGAAAATTCTTTTTTAAAGAATAATTTAGAGGCAATATGGCAATTACAGCCAGTTAATTTGGGTCAAAATACATTAACTGCAATTCAATTTATTCTTCCTGTTTCTGGGCCTAATTCTGATAACTTCTCTGTTTACTTAAGTTCCTTTCAGATGAATTCATTTGAAGTTGGTGATCAACGTAGATACAGTTGGATCGATAGTGTTAAAGCGAAAGGTGTAACATACTATTATCCTTATAAATATAAGGTTAATAAAGCTGATGAAGAAGTGACAGAATATCAAGTAGTACTTCGTTTAGCAGAGTTATATCTAATAAGAGCCGAAGCCAGAGTAGAGCAAAATAATATTTCAGGAGCCCAAGCAGATCTGAATAAGATTCGTAATAGAGCAGGGCTTTCAGATACGAAGGCTACCGCGGTATCAGAATTATTAGTAGCTATACAACATGAACGTCAGACAGAATTATTCACAGAATGGGGAGATCGTTGGCTAGATTTGAAAAGAACTGGTGAGGTAGATGCTGTTATGGGTATAGTAACTCCTAAAAAGGGCGGTGATTGGAACACAAATTGGCAATTGTACCCAATTCCATTATATGAACTTCAACGGAACCACAACCTTTTTCAAAATAAGGGCTATTGAAAATTAATTATTAATAAAGATTGAAGAATGAAAAGAATATTATATTTAATGGTGTTAATTCCATTTATGTTAGAAGCACAGGAAAGAACTGTGGATTTTGAAAAATCGTTGAATTGGCAAGAAGTTTTAATTAAGGCAAAAGCAGAAAAGAAACATATATTTTTAGATTGTTTTGCTACATGGTGTGGTCCCTGTAAAAAAATGGATAGCGATGTTTATCCAAATAAAAAAGTAATAGAGTCGCTGAATGCGCAATTTATTTCTGTAAAAATACAGATAGACACTACAAACGAAGATAATGAAGGTATAAAAAAATGGTACAATGACGCATGCAAGATTTTGCAGCAATATAAGATAACTACATTTCCTACTTACCTTTTCTTTTCATCAAATGGTGAAATCGTTCATAAAGGCATTGGGTACAAAAATATCGATGATTTTTTAACATTGGTAGCAAATGCATTAGATCCCAATAAACAGTATTATACATTAATAAATCTCTACCAACAGGGCAAAGGAACATATAAAATGATGCCTTATTTGGCAAATATGGCCATATCAATTCATGATGAGAATATAGCAAATATTATATCCCGGGACTACATAAATAATTACTTGCTGAAATTAAAGGAAAAAGATCTGTATACATATGATAACATCGTGTTTATCGCATCTTTTATCCAAAATTCTAAAGACAAGGGATTTGATTTATTTTATCATGATTCAGAAAAAGTAGATAAAGTAATATGGAAGGGATACTCGCAGAGTGTTGTGGATTATATTATTTCAAAAAATGAAATTGACCCTAAGTTGAATAATGATTCTAATTTTTCTTTCAAGGGGTCGCCAGATTGGAATAAGATTATCTCAATAATAAGTAAGAAGTATAATAGTAATTATGCTGAGCGTACAGTTATTAATGCACAAATACGATGGTACAAAAGTAAAAAGAATTGGGCTGAGCTTGCCAAATATTATATAAAAAAAATTGAGAAGTATGGTATAGATACAACTGGATTTGGAAAAGCGCGTCTTAACGATATGATTTGGGAAGTTGTATTTCTTCATAGTAATGATAAGATGGTTATAAATAAAGGAATAGAATTGATGGAAATTTTAGTTAGGGCAGACCCTGGGGATGCTGCATCACATGATACTTATGCCAATCTCCTTTATAAGGCTGGTAGAACTCGGGAAGCAATTTATTGGGAAGGGAAGGCTCTGACTATAGAACAAAATATTGCTAAAGAATCTAAAACAATTCCAAATAAAATTTATATGGAGACATTGGGGAAAATGCGAAAAGGAGAATCTACATGGGATATCCTTGAGGAAGAGAAACTGAAAGATTAAGTAGTATTTTTTGGGCGTAAAGGTTTAGTAATGAAATACCTAGATATTGGCTCAATAAGCAAAGGTTCTATAAGGAATTAGTATTTAAACTGCGATTACTTAATTTGCAATGTAAATAATAGCCGACAAGCGTATACAAGATCTTTAAAAAGCGTTATTAATAGCTAGAATAAATTGTAATTACTGCGATTGAGGTTCTGCTATGATAAGGTAAATTTGAGTATTATTTAATAAGTTAAATATTTTCCTTGGTACTAAATTTTTTATCAAAATATTTCCATATTATTCCTCCCCTCGCAGGAAAGGTAGAATGACGATTCAGCAGTGTCTTGCACGGTTTTGACTTAGTTCAGGTTGTCAAAAATTGGTAAGCCATTAATGCAGAAAATTAACACCCTCACATTTTAATAATCCCATCTATAAAACGAATCTAGACGAATTAATAGTGGATCTAATATTATTAATTCCTCGAGTAGTTATAATGTGATAAATAACCTTATTATGAAGCATTTTCTCTTTTTTTTTCTCCTTTTTTTTTCTCCTATCTATTTATTTGCCCAAAAGCCTTTAATTGATTCTAGTGTATACAATAAATGGCCTTCAGTTAAGGGAGCTAATATTAGCAATAATGGTAAGTATGTACTATACTATATTAGAAACGAGCCTATAGGGAGTGATATTTTAATATTGCAAGCAACAGATAATAAATGGAAAATAAAAGTTGAAGGTATCAATGATGCTGTTTTTACTCAGAACAGTCAAAGTGCTATTTTTCTAGGTCCTAATGATAGTCTTAGTTTGATTAAACTCGGTAGTAAATATGTAGAATATATCGATCATGTAATTTCTTTTAATCTTATTAATTATGGAAATGGTGAATGGCTAGTGTACAAGTTAAATACTCCACTAAATAGCCTGGTAGTACGAAACTGTGTCACAGGTAAAGAAAAACATTTCGCTGCTGTAAATGATTATTGGTTTAGTTCAGATGGTAAAGCATTAGTGTTACAAACTGCTTCGAAAAATGATAACGATAATAGTCTAAAATCATTGAGTTGGATTAACTTGCAAGACTGGAGTGTGACAGCTATCTGGGAAGGGACTAAAGTTGATAATCTTGTTTATGATAGTGATAACAAGCAAATAGCATTTATCGTAGAAGATAAAGTGAATGAGCAAGTTGAAACTTCTTTATGGTATTATAAAGTGGGTACAAGTAAAGCCGTTATTTTAGCAGATAATGCATCTATGAATGCTGACAGCAGTTTGAAGATAGACAGAATATATCCAGGCTTTAGTAGAGATGGCAGCCGGTTATTATTTAGTTTGAAGGAAAAGGAAATTGCTCATGTTAAATCCAATGATGTAAAAGTAGATTTAGATGTTTGGACTTATAAGGATTCAAAATTACAATCTCAGCAATTAAAGGAATCGACTATAAGGAGTTATGCCGCATCGATAAGAATTGATAATCATGAAATACTTCGTTTGGAGCACTTGAATGAATATTTGTCCGAAAGCGATGATGCTTTTGCCGTTCTTGATCATAGGAATGGAAATGGTGGAGAGGGGGAGGGACGTTGGAATTTGGCATCTTTTTCAACGTTGTATATTTTATCTCTTAAGAATGGGATAAGAAACAAACTAAGTGATAATGTGTTATCTGGGTTCAGTTTTTCACCTGGAGGAAAGTACTTGATTTACTATGATACCCAAGAAAGAAATTATTTCAGCTATGAGGCTAAATCTGGACTTATTCGTAATATAACAAGACATCTGCCTATTGTGCCTGTTATAAGTGATCGTCCAGATTCGTCTTACAGTACACAATATGCTTTTGTTGGATGGTTCAAGGATACAACTGCTATACTGCTCCAAGACCAATATGATATCTGGAAATTAGACCTGAATGGAGATCAAGCTCCTATTTGCTTGACAAATGGCTATGGACGGAAGCACAATATTATATTTCGATTGTTAATGAATAACCATACTGATTGCATAACGAATGAAGAATCACTCTTATTAAGTGCATTTAATAATGAAACGAAGGACAATGGATTTTATAGAAAAGTGATCAGTAGATTAGGAGATCCGCAACTATTGAGCATGGGGCCATATATGTATTTTGCACCTGCAATTTCTCTGGGCTTTGCGCCCATAAAGGCTCGTGATAGGCATAGATATTTGGTAAGCAGGATGAGTGCGACGGAATCGCCTAATTATTTTTATACCGATGATTTTAAAACTTTTACTAGATTAAGTAATCTGCATCCGGAAAAGAAATACAATTGGTTTAGCACAGAATTACATACTTGGAAAACGTTAGATGGGAGTAGTTCCCAAGGGATATTGTATAAACCAGATGATTTTGATCCACACAGAATATACCCCGTAATCATTCATTATTACGAAATAAAATCGAATCAGTTGCATGTATATTTTGAACCAGCAGCATCTGATGGTAGCCTTAATATACCTTGGTATGTCAGCCATGGATATTTGGTTTTTACACCGGATATCCATTTTAAAATTGGTGATACTGGTGAAAGTTTCTTAAATTCTGTAGTCTCCGCTGCTAATTACTTGGCACATATGCCATTTGTAAATGAAAAAAAGATTGGAATCCAAGGCATAAGTTTTGGTGGCTATGCTACTAACTATTTGATTACACATACTAGTTTATTTTCAGCAGCCTGTTCTTCTTCTGGTCTTTTTGACCTTATAAGTAGTTATGGAAGTATATCAGGTGAAGGTGGCAAAGGAGGTTCTATGCAAAGATTCTTTGAATTGGGGCAACTTCGAATTGGTGCTACCCTTTGGGAAAGGCCAGATTTGTATATAAAAAATTCTCCAGTGTTTTACGCAGATAAAATAACTACGCCATTATTAATGATGCATACTAAAAATGATGGTATTTGCCTTTTTGCAAATGCTGTAGAATTCTTTACCGCACTACGTCGCTTAGGTAAGAAAGTTTGGATGCTACAATATAATGAAGGAAACCATGGCCTTTGGGGCTTATCAGCTAATGATTTTAGTATAAGAATGTCGCAATTTTTTGATTATTATTTAAAGGGATCGATTGCTCCCAAATGGATGACAGTGGGTATAAATGCCTCCAGAAAAGGAATAGACAACGGTTTAGCTTCGGATACACTATACCAGATACCCTAGACTTAATATATTAATAACAACCACATTTTACAAAAACTTTACGCGGTTTGCATAAGTGTCAATTCATTTTTTTTAAGGACTCTTTTAATAAGGGATATAAGTATGGAACGACTAAATACAAGATCAGACAATTGACGAAATGGAATCGGGGAGGGATAATGAGGTTCTTGCGACAATTAGGATATCTGAGTATCAATGTTAGATCACTGCTAAAAAAGAAAAGGGCTGGTGGCAATCATCCAACAGCCCTGCAGTTAATAATGTGATGACCAATGAAAGGTTCGCTCATCAAGACTTTTCCAACCTGGAGTCAGAATTATAAAGCACTACATCGTAACTACTTTAAAGAAACTACCATACACGCAAGACATATGGTAGTGTGAGAGATCCGCAAATGGTAACCTTTGTCTATACTTAATTAACTTCATTCAGATTATACGACCTAATAACCGATTAGCAAGAAATTTTATAGTCCAATAAAATGAATCAAATCAATTAATATTCCATATTTCGGTTGCTATATTGACAAGTTTTATATGTCTTGCCTCAACCACATCTTTGGTCCAGTCTAACGTATCACACACCTCTTTAGTAAGATCAAAGGACACTTTCTTATTCTTGCTATTGTAAATATCCCTTTTCCTGTCAAAGTCATAGTTTTGTGCGGCCGAATTTTTTCGGCCACTTAAAAGAGTAAGATTACCTAGTTTATGAATAAGATTTTTATGGTCTGTATCCGTAAATCTTTCTTTCCAGTATATGTCTGAAAGTTTCTGAGGAAGAACATGTTCTATTGAAATATTTCCATTATAGGATTTTGTAACTGAAATATCCTGAAGTTCCTGTTCTATTCTGAGCAATACTGCACTGGCATATTGAGCTCCATAGATATCTCCGGAGATAAAGTTTGTAAATTCCTCATTGTTTTTGTATTCTTTTATTTTTGCTATTATATCTACTACACTACTTCCCTTATTAATTAGGCCAATGACATTATAATAAACAGTATTCCTTTGCGTTTTACCTAATCTTCTGATCCAATTTTGGTATGTTATTTTGTCCAAATATTTTATAAAAACCTTTAAGTCATTATTATTAGTATTTCTATTCATAAAACAAAGCAACGGAGGTATCCATTCATCATGACTTACCTTATGTAAGGACGAAAGAACTCTTTTTATATATGGATCATCAAAGTCCGTTTTTATAATTCTATTGTACTTCCTGGCAGAACTAATAAGTTGATCCAAGAACTCTATGGAATTTCCCTCAAAATTATCAAGGTAGCGTTCATATTCCTTATTAAGATCGAATTGTTGCTTTTCGCCTTTTATCGATGTCCTATAATGGCTAAAATATGCATCCATACTAGGAATTGAAATTAATTCCTCTAAATCATTCCATCTATCTTTAATAATATCGTGATTGGTGTCTTCAGCAGTGATGTCAAAAAGCTTATTTTTTATAAGATCTGCATTTGATAAAGACATTCCACGAGCATTTAATACATTAAATAAGCGATAGGCAGATTGAAAATTCTCTGTTTTAACAAAAACCACATATACATTTTCTAACAAAAAATTAGCATATAAGCATAGTGTTCTTTCATTAAATTTTTCAAAAAGACCTTCCGCAGTTTTAGAATTGGTTAAGAATCTACGCTGTGTTACAGACATGTCGATTAAATCAGTAACAGGGTTGCCAGCCAAAATATGCTCTATAAAAAAGATTCTATCTTGCTCGCGCACATGTAACCTTGGTTTTTCTGATGCACCTGTTAATGCATTAATCGGCATAATTCTACCTTGAAGTGCAAGTTTTGCATCGGCAGCGGTAATTAAATCACGCAATTTAGCTAGAATAATTATCAATGTAGTAAGTCTTTGCTGACCATCTGTTATTTCAAACCTATGATCTTTTTCTTTTTCGATAGTAATTACTGATCCAATAAAATATTCCTTCTCAGAATTTTCGAATGCTTCAATAGTATCATTAATCAAGTCTTGGGTATGTGATTCAAGCCAGGAATATGGTCTTTGATAATTGGGTATTTCATAGGTTTTGCTGTCTGCGAACACGGAGGACAATTTACATTCTTCTGCTTTCATGTTTGTTGAGATTATAAGGGGATTAGAAGTAAGAGAAGTTTTTATACAACTCCTCCTGTTTAGAAAAACATTAAAATAGTATATCAATTGGACAATAAAGTTAATGCAATGTTAATGAAGGCCAGTATCTGTAGATATTCAGATTAAATGAAATGCATTAGATATGAGGGACTTTAATTGGCAAATATATGTGCATAGCTTGTAGTTAGGTGTTTTTATCATATATTAACAGGGAATTTTAAAAATAGCCCCAATAGTTAGAATCCCATGGCTAAAAAATTAAAGTACCAGTCTCTAATAGAGGAAAATCAGCTACAAAACAATTGCCCTTATGATGGCTGTAAAGAAGCCAGGTTAAAGGCTTACAGATGGTCTTATAATCCAATAAATTCAGCTCATAATTTCTTGCCTAAAAATATATATGATAAATTGATGAATACTCCTCCAAGAGGTAATTCACAAGACGATTTCATTAAATGTAGTTGTTGTGCACTGTCAATGTTTGACTCATTAGAAAAGGCCAGAGAAAAGTTTAGCGGATTTACATCAAGAGTTAAATTAATGTTGGGGTATACTCATATTGCAGAAGGTGAAATTGTTGAAGCGGATGGAATAATTAGTGATATAAAAAATGGGCATCTTGACGTGTTTGAGTACGAAGGGATTGAACTTAAATTAAAATTTCAAATAATTACGCCGTTGAATTGAGCTAATGGAGAACTTAAAAGGACATATCATTTCATATCTTCCAATTAGTGGACTTAGGAAAGTGTCAGATTTTCTTGAGCATGAAGGGCCAATATTATCTCATTTTGTAGATAAGAGCAATAGGAACTATTTATATTATTGGGTTGACTTTGACGGAGATTATAATAGATGGCTAATATGGAAAGTCTCATTTAAGAAATTGATAGAGTACCTAAAAGGCCACGTTAGTTTGAAAGAGCTGATGTGTGAGCCCAATAAGGATTTTATATTTTCAGCTGATTTAGATAGAAAATTGGAGTTTAATAATGTAATAGCAATAGATATTGAAGATCTACCATTAGCTTATATTCCCGAAGAAGATAGTTTTTATACCCTTCCTATTCCAAATCTCTATTTACAATTATCCGAAGATCGTCATGAAAATTCTTACTTAGAACTATTAAAAGAAAAGGCTCTTTATTTTACCTTAGAACCTAATTTACCTACATTTTCAACGACAGTAAGTGCAATTTCTGCTTCTGGTTTTTTGAAGAAAATTTCTAACTCTTTTTTAAATTTCATGGAGGAAGACTTCTTTAAGACATATAGAGAAACTATTACTGATTTCAGCAGATTAAAGAAGATTATTTCTCAATTTAAAGAGATTCTTGAGCCCAGAGTCGTTTATTTACAGTATAGTAGCTTTAAAGTTGGTCTCAGTACTGATTCTATAAAAACTTTAGATCAAGTAAGCTCATATAAGGAATGGCAAAAAAGCATCCTAGATAAGTATAGGAACGAAGTTATTGATGTTAATTATAATTCTGAAGAAGAATTAAGAAATATTAATAAAAATTATAGTGAAGAGGCACGGCGTAAAATTTTTTCGCCAATTATAGAGATTTTAAATGACAAAGATTATCACTTAACTGTTACTGACCAAAAACATAGATTTAAAAGATCATTTGTCGGAAAAATATCAAAAGAGAAGCAAGACATTCTTTTACCTCCGAAGATTGAAGAGGAAACATTTGAAAAGAAAAAATTATATAGTATTGTTATTGAAGCCACGGAAGGAGAGGATTTTACTAAAATTAAAGGGAAAGCCCTACAGACGGGCCTTTTATTTTCTCAAGAATTAGAGAAGGTTGAGTATCCTTTGAATTATGCTATAAGTTTAGGGCATAGACTTAAATTCAAGAACCAAATTAAGTTTTGGTATTACATTGATAGCCAAAACTTATATCACGCTGAATCCGAAGAATTTGGAATTTTTATTGTTGCCTACTCTAAAGAGCAAATAATAAAAATGTTTCAAGATGAATTAATACATTTGTATTTATCCAACAATACGAAAAGAGATAAGGATTCACTGAGATTAATGGAAAATTTCAACAAATATTTGGAAAGTCATAGTGTGAATTCCGATGATGAAGATTTCCCCTTTTGAGCATTTTAAGCATTGTGAAATTTAAGATAACCCTTTTCAAAGTGTAATTGCAATATTAAGGAAATGAAAGTCTTAGCTACTAATATGACCTGCATTACCCGAAATACCCGAAAGAGAATTAATTAATCATTAGAAAGAGAGACTATAAAAATTCCTGCATTAAAGACTTGTCAGGTCATATAATTCAACATAACACTAATTATGGCAAACATGTGATGGTTATTTGTTCTTATAAGGCCATCACGGTATGAAATTTAAGACAAGTATTAGTGGCTATACTGCTATAGTAAGTTGGAATTTGATTTGGTTGTGGTACGGTAGTAAGTTGGAAGAGTCCAACAACAGTAATAGAGCAACTTGCCCCCACAACAGGGGTATAATAATGTGTATAAACACCTTTTGCTATGTTATATCTAAGTGCCAATGTAGTACTAATTCCTGCAAATACGCCGATGGTAGCTAACATGATTTTTGCTTTCTTCATAATGGTATTAGATTGGATGTTAAACTTTGTATTATGAGAATTTATTTCAAGCGTTTTCTAAATGCATTTCAATTATAGAATCTATTACAAATAATATTAAAAGGGACTAACTTTTAAGGTTAATCCCTTTTTGAAATGATGGCTATTTTTGTAAAATAGTTATCATTTCATTATTGAATTTATTTGCCTTATATACCTGCGATGGTATAAAATTTAAGACAAGTAGTAGTGAATGTAGTGCTATAGTAAGTTGAAATTTGATTTGGTTGTGGTACAGTAGTAAGGTCTAAAAAGCCAGTGGTCGAAACGCTGCAAGAAGCACCAGCAACAGGAGCATAATAAAACGTGTGTAGAACCCTTGCTGTATTAGCTTTAAGTGCTAAACTACCACCAATTACTGCAAATATACCAATAGCAGCTAACATAATTTTTGCTCTTTTCATAATAATTGTTGCTTTTTGAATCAAAAAGCTAAACTTTGGTTTAACAAATTTTGCCTACTCTTTAAAATGGTTTTCGGCTTACCCATGTTATTGACCAGTTTTCCTTGCAATTACAACTGACCTATGTTACGTAACATCTTTATTCTTGTTGACCTACTTTGACTTTCATCTTTATTCTCTCTACATATTTCAGGTTATGGACGGTATGGTTTTGGCTTGCTGATGAACAGCCTCCGCCACCTTCTTCTCCTCATGATACTCCTGCTCCGTATTAATCTCCCATATATTCTCCTTCGTCGTAATCCCCGCAGCAATATTATCCACCGCCACCATCGCGGTCAACATGGAATGATCCGCATTATTGTATTTATGCATCCCATTACGGCCAACTAAAAACAAATTCTTCAACCGATCCGTAAACGTCCGTACTTCACCAAACCGCTCATAAGCTCCAAAGTAAGCCGGGTATGTTTTCTCTACTCTTAATACGGTACTATCTAAAACGTTAGCAGCACTTGCGAGTCCGATCCGCTCTAATTCGCGCACTGCCAGGGCAGAAATCTGCTTATCGGGTAATTGCCAGAAGGCGTCCGTTGTATTGCAGAAGAACTCCATTCCCACCCAAATGTTCTTAGGATCAGCGACCATATAAGGACTCCAGTTATTGAATATTTGTAGCCGACCTACTTTCACGTTATTATCTTGTATATAGATCCAGTTATCTTTCAGTTCCAGTGCTTTCCATTCGTCAGTCTTTTTATCCAGGGAGGACATGCGACTTAGCAAGATCCCTACTGTAATAAAATCTCTGTACTGTAAACCTGCAGCTACTTCATGTACATTGGGGGGAATGGGGCCCACCATATTTGCGATCAGTTCTTTCACCGGCATGGTGCTGAAGAAGTAATCACCTTCTAACGACATAACATCTCCGGAAATGCTATTGACTGCATGTAGAATATTAACCTTGTTAGCGGAGACTTCTATATGTTGAACGTCATAATTCATGTGTATGATTCCGCCCATCGCCTGCACCTGCCTGGCGACTTCCTCCCACAACTGCCCCGGGCCGTATTTAGGATATAGGAATTGTTCTATCAGGCTTGTTTCTACATCTTTCTGAGCGATATCGGAACTACGTGATTTTGATACTTCCTTGATTGCATGTTCTATGGCTTTCCGGATACTCACTCCCTTGATGCGTTGCGCGCCCCATTCTGCCGGAATTTCCTTACAGGGTACTCCCCATACCTTTTCGGTATAATCTCTGAAAAACAGCTCGTAAAGCGTTTTTCCGAAACGGTTGATCATAAAGTCTTCCAGGTTCTTTTCCGGCTTCCTTGGAAATGCCTGGGCATTTATATAAGAAGCAAGGATAGCAGCAGTTCTTCCTACACCTAGCTTTCGCAAGGTATCTAGAGATAAGGATATGGGGTAGGTAAAGAACTGCCGCAGAAAATAAATCCTTGATAAGCGTTTGCGAATAAGCATTACTTTATCCGGATCGGCTGCGGTGCCATTTTGTTTATTAACTACTTGTGATTTGTTCTGATATTGTATTGTAAAGCTTTGATCTGCCGATTCAACTAATGGCAGAATGTTTAGCCACCATTTCATCACACGGTCTGACTTCGAAAAGAAGCGGTGTCCACCAATATCCATGCGGTTTCCTTTATAGTTTACCGTTTTGGAAATCCCTCCGATGTCACCACTCTTTTCAAGAATAATGGGTAGAATATCCGTTCTGGTTAACAGCTCGTAGGCAGCAGTAAGACCCGCCGGCCCGGCGCCGATGATAATTGCTCTTTTCGTCATTATGTGAAATTATTGGGTAAAACAAACCTTAAATAAAGCGTGATGAATGTCCCGCCTGGACAGGAAGGACGGTTTGATTTTTATTATATTATTAAGAAATTACGGGTTATAATATGTTTAATCATGGTGGTAATTTTTAACAGTTCACTTTTATAGTATGGTTAAACAGTCCCTTTAGTTTGCTAATGCTTATGTTTTAATTGCTGATGTAAATATCGTCTGTGGAATTTCTAATTCATAGGAGAATAAGGTTTGTTTTCATTTTAATCTGAGGTTCTTTCGTCCTGCCCACGGCTGTAGTGTCGCGTTTTGGGGGAGTTACCTATGCCCAGCGGTAATTCTGGCATGAGATCTTGGTGCAGTTTTGCAGATACCTGGTATTCTTAAAATAGCATTTCCCGTTACTGATACTTAATCTTATATTTTTCATCTCCCATTACATCATTCACTATCTTGAAGAGTCCCGCGATATTCTCCTGATGAATATTAGAGATTTCAATCTTCTTCTTTTTATTCTCAAGTTTTAAAATTACTATTTCCTGATTGCCATCATCAACGGAGGGGTTAATGTATTGTTCTTTTAACGTATCGATATTAAAGGAGGTTAAGTAATTACAAAAGCGGTTTCTTTCGGTTTGTGTAAGTGCTTTTGCGTGGACTTTATTACTGGTACCTTTAACTACATCAATAAAACTAACAATCAGACTGTCATTGTTTACCTGATAGGAAATGCTGTAGGCCATGGAAGCGTTTAAATTCCAGATATCAATGGAGTAGGGGATGTTACAATCTTCTATAGGCTTTGAGTTACAAGCATATAAGAAGCACATTACAACTACGGCTATATTTTTCATTCTCTAAGATATATTTTTCTCTTAAAAAAGGGTAATAATTAACAAAATTTTCGGAATTGAGATCCCCTTAAAAATCTTAAATTGTATTGAACCTATCAAGTTATGAATGAACTAATAATCCATTGTGGACGGGCTGGGAGGATCCCCACTAAGCAGCTTTAGAACTCACTTACCAGGTACTGTAGAAAAAAGTGTTTTCCCGGCAGCAATCTTATTGTCAAAGACGAAATTAACCAGAATAGAGATCACACATACCTACCTTTATTCTCAGCCCATCAGGTATTTTCGGAAACCATTATTTACTAAACCCATTTCTCCAATGTACCCAGAGTTCTTCATTTTCATTAGACACAACTTCGCAATAAAGATCAACAGTAAGGACATTTCTTTCATAGAGTCCCATGGTCATTACTCCAAAATGGCTATTGTTAATACCAGTTATATCATAAATACCGGTTTAGCGCAATTAGAAGCTGATTTACCGGCAGATCTTTTCTGCCGGGTACATCGGGCCTACATCGTGCAGATCCCCCATATTATCCACATAGATAATAATCTGATCCACCTGGATAATGGAGATATCCCATTCGGAAAACAGTACAGGGAAAAATTGTTTAACCGCCTGAAAATATATAGGTGAAAAAACGTTCGTGCTGTTTTTTAGGGTGTTCGTGCAGATTTTCCCTGATGCTCATGTAGTTTTCCAAAATGTGAATTGAATTAGTAACTAATATTGTAACAACGATGAGAGTCAATGTGGGACAGGATTTCATTCATTCATTTTAAAACCCGGTATTATGAAAAAGACCCAGAATAATAAATTCATACAAAGCCTTTCAGAAATTATAGGGAAGACAAATGTCCATCTTGAAGGAAAGTTGATAGCAAGTTAATAGTGAGTTCGTAGTTGTAACACACCTGCAACACACCTGGAACACTCCTTGAACGCCCTTTGAACACGAACAGCTGTTCAACCAGTGCTCAAGCTGGGGGCAACCCGTGATCCAATCCCAATCGTGCAGCCTTGGTAGGGCTGAACTGGCACCCTGATGCCAGGCAGAATTACCTATTTCAATAATTAAAAAAAACAAACATTATGGGTACGCAATTAAAAGGACCATTAGGTCCGTTCATCGGCAAAGTTGGTAGTATTATTGGCTCAATTGTTAAGGGCCGGAACATCATTACCAGTTTGCACACAAAAAGCAACAGACCTGCCACGGAAGCGCAATTAAACCAGCGCGTCAAATTTGGTATGGTTACCGGATTTCTCGGCTACTTCGGTGATTTGATAGAGATCGGTTTTCAAACACATAAAATACCAGGATCTGCTATGAATGCTGCTGTAGCTTACAATTTGAAATATGCAGTAACAGGAGTATCGCCCAACTTTAGTATTAATTACCCCGAGTTGTCTTTTAGCCGCGGTAAATTAATTGGTCCCAAAAACAGTGCAATCCAGGCACTTGCAGGCGCCAATATTAAATTTACCTGGTTGGCGAATCCTGCCGCGCTTAAATTAACCAACCCGACTGACCAGTTGCAGATTTTAGTATACAATCCTGCTAAAAATGAATTTGCAACAGAGGTCAGCGCTGCATTGCGTAGTGATCTGACTTATACACTGCAATTGCCGCATGATTTTTCGGGAGATAAAGTGCATTGCTATATGGCCTTTGCAGATATTGAAGGCCGTGTAAGTGATAGCTTATACGCTGGCAGCATTACGCTGTTGTAAGTCAGTATATGCCCGTTATGTATTAATCAGGGTTGGTACATAACGGGTATTATTTAGTAATTCGTTATTCCTGCGGATACCGGGTTCCCGTTAGAGCAGGGTTTTATTAAACATTAAATACATCACAATGGCACGTATAAAAAATGGCCTCCTTGGAGATATTACAGGGACAATCGGTAATATTGAAGGGTATATGCTTAATGGACGGTTAATTCTTCGCACGCGTCGTGCAAAAAGCAGCAAACCACCTACTCAAAAACAGTTGGCCTGCAGAATGAGAATGAGAGTCGTGAAAAGGTTTTTAGGAGCATTTATAGAATTTGTAAGAATAGGATTTACTTACTCTGCCAAAAATAAAATATATAATCCGCATGAAGCAGCAGTAGGTTGGCAGCTTAAAAATGCCATTACCGGGGAATATCCTGATATTACAATAGATTATTCAAAGGTAAGGGTTACTGAAGGACCAATGGATACTCAGGGTATCAATGCTGTGGCAAGGATGGAGGATAAAAAACTGATTTTTACCTGGACGCCGGATTTCAGTTATGTACACAGCACTGACTGCGTTATGTTGCTGGCATATGCACCCGGGTTAAATGAAGCGGTTTATAAACTATGTGGTGCAAAAAGAAGCACAGGTACAGATGAGTTGATTTTGGCAGGTGATAATTGGGGTGAGGGGATAGCCGTTGAAACATACCTTTCATTTATTAAAGAACATGGAACTATATGTACCAATAGTATTTATACCGGCAGTTTCCGTCTGGAGTAGCAATTTTTCACTAAATAAAAATCAGTACATCGGCGGTAATCATATTACTTCATTACCGCCGATGTTTGATTTTTTGGTTTAAATGCTATTAAAACAGAAACTGGTTGTTGTTAACAAACGTATATCCATTACCCCATAAGAGTTTAGATGATATTTCAGTAAATAATGGAGAGTATGAATATTGAGAAGAGGTAATAGGGTAGCTGGTTAACAAACTACAAGTGTTTATTAGTTTTTTATGTTATCATCCTCTTTATCATTTTTAACATTACGAACTACCAATGTGTTCTTATAAACTGCTACCCTTGCGGAATCATCAGGTTTGAAACCAGCTTCAGACAGCCAATTACCGGAAAGTAATAGTTTAGGTATTTCACGATCCAGAAATACTTTTTGCTTCATTTTTTTTACCGGGAGCATTATTGTTTGTTGTATCATTTTGATTTGTATTTATCGTTGATTTAATCTTCGTTATTACCAGCTTGTTTTTGGATACTTTGATTTGACAGGTTTCATCGATTTTGAAGCCTGCATCTTCAATCCATTTTCCTGATAATCTTAACCATGGGACTGAACTACTGAACCCCCATTTTCCGTTATATACTATGCTTTGAAATTTAGCGGTTCTGATTTTCTTAATTGTTTTCATGTGGTTTATTTGTAACAAATTTACTAAATAAAGTTATGAATAAGTAACTTTAAAAGAGATTAATCCTCTATTTTATGTCATTTATATGTCATTTTGTGAAACATAATCAATACTACTTGTTCGCTGGTTTCAATCATTGATCTATTTTACATTTAATTACTAAATCAATTAAGATGACGTTTGGCGAAAAAGTTTCAATGGCAAGAAAGAACAAGAATTGGACTCAAACCGAATTGGCCGATGTAGTAGGTACATCCCGTGATCTGATTGGGAGATATGAGCGAGATGATATAAAACCATCGATAGAAGTAGCTGCAAGGATTGCAGATGCACTGGAAAATTCTCTGGATTATTTGGTGCGGGATAAAGTTCCCACAGTTGAAATTGATAATAAATATATGCCGGAACAATTCGTTCCGTTGTTAACCAAACTTAATAAATTATCTCAGGGGGATGTAGCCCATGTTCTGGCTGTTGTAGATGCATTTATCGCCAAAACGAAATTGCAATCAATCACGGAATAAATGAGTGCTGGGGGCTACAAATTAAATCGACTGAAGTTTTTTAGAAAAAAAGGAACCTCAGATTGAAGTTCCTTTTACTATCTAAGGAAGTAGCGAAGAATTGCGGAATTGCCTCCAGATCCAAATCCACCTATCTTCCTTTTTTATCTTAATAAGCTTGTTTTCAATGTTCTTATGTAAAGATAGAGCTATTTTCACTTAATGAATCTGGTGAAATTCACTATCAGAATGATAAGGAAAAATTTATTGTGATATAATAAAGAATTCAGTTACCCTAATTCTGTTACAAGAAACTCAATAATCTACCCTAATTCTGTTACAAGAAACTGAATAATCTACCCTAATTCTGTGACAAGAAACTGAATAATCTACCCTAATTCTGTGACAAGAAACTGAATAATCTACCCTAATTCTGTGACATATTTAATAAATAAATACTTTCAGAGAGACACAAGATAGCAGGTTTTCAATAACAAAACCTTCTCAACTGGCAACTGCAATCGAACGTCCTAAAACACCATCCCTGTCTTATACGATTTAATAAATCATATGTTAAACATACCGAACATAAACCGTGGGTGATTTAACAAGACGTTTTCCAATGTTAGAAAACTGCATACAATACTTTTCTTAAGTATCTATTCTGCATTTATTTAATTAAGAATAGAGGTTAGTTCCGATGGTTGTTTTTGTTTATTTAACCATTCTATAAAATCAGTTTCTTCTCTTGGCATAAAGAAACCTTTAATGCAATTGGGATTGCGAACGCAAATCTGAATATGGCTTTTTTCAAATAGTCCAGCGCCTTTAAAGGCAGGGCCACCTTCTGTAAAAACACCCCGGGTTGAATCGAATATTTTATATTGAGTGAATCCTTTAGTTTTTAAATCTTCTTCAGCCCTGGAAAGTATTCTCGAATGCATAAATTCAATGGCAGCACAATCCAGATTTCTTAGTAGGTGATCCTTATGAGGATCGTGGGGGAGATTTTTATTTTCCGGAAGTACTTTTCCTCGTTGTTTATACCATCCTTGCATTACTGCAAAATATTTTGCTAATAATGTAATATGCCGTTTATCTAAAAAGTCGCAACAATATCCCAAATGAAGAACAGCTCCAATAACGGCAGGGTGTTTTATGCTGCCTCTGTCCTTTTTTTCATTGGCCCACTGAACTGCCCTGTCATAATTGTTTTCCCAGAAGTATAAGCCATGACCTAGCCAGTCAAATGGCTGTTGACTAATTTTATAATCATTGGGATGCTGTAAAAGAATGTCTCTAACCTCAGCTTCACAACCGTGAAAGCCAATGATCAAATTGGGCTTAACATCATACATACTAAAGAAATCTAAGAGATGGGATTTGTAGCGAGAAGTTCATAATTCTTGGTTAGGTTTCCTGATTCATCAAGAATACCAGCGTCGATAAACGACTGAAGTGCTTCTTCGTCAGAAACTTTTTGCTGAAGGAGCTCATCAGCCAGTTCCATTAGATTATTAAAATCTTTATCGCTCATATATTTAAACTTACAAAACTAAGTTACGAAGTTTTTATTATCCTTCAAATATATTTCCCCATAATTGGTTGAATTTTAATTACTTGAATTGTCATATTTATAACTAACAAAAAGAATTGACATTCGTTTATTCATATTGATTATTGCTATGCCTTTACCTCCCAATACCAGATAATGTAAAGCCTCAAAGAAAAGCCTTGTAAATTTTTGATTTACAAGGCTAATAAAGAGAGAGAAATAATCCTTATATAATAGTATTAAGCACTCCTCCATCTGCGCGAAGAGCGGCCCCGTTTGTAGCGATGGACAAAGGACTGGAAAGATATGCAACCAGATTTGCGATTTCAGAAGGTTCAATAAATCGTTGTAATAATGATGTTGGATTTAAAGCCTTAAACAAGTCGGTTTTTAACTGTTCAACGCTCTGGTTTTGTGCCGCTGCAATTTGTTCAACAGCACCAGCCACACCTTCAGAGTAGGTAGGTCCACCCAAAATAGAATTTACAGTAACCTCCGTATTTTTGGTGAGCTCTGCCAGGCCCCGACTAATAGATAACATAGCGGTTTTAGTCATCCCATAATGGATCATATTTCCTGGAATGTTTATACCTGATTCACTACTGATAAAAATAATTCTGCCCCAGTTCTTCGCTATCATTTTATCAAACAAAAACCTTGACAACCGGACAGCACTTAATACATTCACTTCAAAGAATTTTGTCCAGTCTTCGTCTTTAATATCGGCAAATTCTCTGAGATCGAAGATCCCTACATTGTTTATTAAAATATCGATTTCTGGAAGTGCAGTTAGTAATTTATTCACTTCATCTACATTGGCAAAGTCTGCAGCTATTCCTGAAACTTCTGCAGATGGTATTTCCTCTTTTAACCTCTTCACTGCAATATCTATTTTCTCTTGTGTTCTTCCATTGATGATAACTGATGCACCTTCAATGAGTAATAGTCTTGCAATGGCGAAGCCAATGCCCTGGGTTGATCCGCTCACAAAAGCGGTCTTTGATTTCAATTGTAAATCCATAAATGTTTGTTATTCTGATTGAGCTGTTAACTTTTGTATTGATCACTACAGAAATGGGCAAAAAAATTTAACTGATAATTTCGAGTTGCATTTCGATCTGTTTGATAAGCACTTTATTATCTGGATACATACGTCTGGTAACATTTATACCATTATAGAGAGTAATCAGGTAACGGCCCAGAATTGCCGGGTCAGTCTGGTTTTTTAGTGTTCCGTTTTTTTGTGCCTTTTTGATCGTTGCGGTATAAAGCTGCTCCACTTCCTTTAAGATTTCTACTGCCTCATTTTCAAGATCTTTATCAAGGGAGGCCATTTCTACAACGGTGTTAACAATGATACAACCCTGTATATGAGTTTGTCGATCGGCCTTTGCAATGGAACGGAAAAAGTCTTTGATCAGGTCAATGGGTGTTTCACTTTGACTAATCGCTTCTTTAAACTGGTTAAATGCTTCCCTGCGCTGGTTAATTGCTTTTCTGAACAATTCCTTTTTCCCACCCTTAAAGGCATTGTAAAAACTTCCGCTACCTATACCCATAGCATCAAGAAGGTCGTCTAAAGAAGTTGCTGTAAATCCTTTTGTCCAAAAGACTTTCTGCGCTCTTTCCACAACATCCTTGTTATCATAAATGGTAGGTCTGCCTTTCATATTAGTTTAAACTATGGCTTTTGTGTCATTCACTACAAAAATAGATTAATTTTTCTTTTAACACATCGTAACCTTAGAAATTATTTTTCCGGAGCTCGCATTGAAGTTGATCCGGAATTCATTAGGCTGATTGATGTAAAGTGTATACCAGACCCAAGGCAATGTTTAACTGATTAATACCTGCTTTGTAGTATTATTTATCTTCAAGGAGTTTTAAGAATTCAATAAGTCCTATAGCTTCTGTATCTCCTCCGGACATGGGGAACCGTTCTGTTCCTGAGTACACCACGAATTTATGAGTTGCTTTTATATCTTCACTGGCAGTATGAAATCCTTTTCCCAGAGTAGGTGCGGCTGATCGTTTGATTTCGACAGCCCATACCTGATTGTTCGGTCCTTCCAGAACAAGATCAATTTCTGTTTGCGCGGTTGTTCTATAATAACTGTATTGCCATTTACTCGATAATCCAGCGATTATATTTTCTGCAACAAAACCTTCCCAGCTAGCCCCTACAATAGGATTTCCAAGCAAGCTTTCAAAGTCTGAAATATTTAAAAGCTTATGTAGGATACCTGTATCCCGTAAATATATTTTAGGTGATTTGACAAGTCGTTTTTGGGTATTTCCTGCCCAGGGTTGAATTTGTCTAACCATGTAAAAATCGGTCAGAATATCTAAATATGATCGTATTGTTGTATGGCTGACTTCGAGGCTTTTACCCAGCTCAGATAAAATCACTTGTTGGCCATGATAGTGAGCCAGCATCGTCCAGAATTTTTTCATTCTGGTTGCCTGGATTTGTGGCCCCATTAAAGGGATATCGCGTTCTATGTATGAAGAAATAAAATCATTGCGCCATTCCCAACTTTCATTATCCGTTTCTGCCAGATAGCTATCAGGGAATCCTCCTCTGAACCACAGTTTTTGCGGATTAAAGCCCTCTGGATCAGTTTTATAAACCTCCAATGCAGAAAATGGACTTAATTCCAGATATCTGATTCTTCCTGCAAGGGTTTCTGATGATTGCTGTAATAAATCGCGGGATGCCGATCCCAATAATAGGAATTGTCCGGCCTTTTCACCAGCCCTTTTTCGAATATCAACGAGCCCCCGTAGAATTCGGAATAAATCCGGTTTCCGCTGCACTTCATCAATGATTAGTAACTGCTTTTCAAATCGCCTTAAATAACTTTCCGGATCACTCAGTTTGGCAAGGTCGGTATCCAGTTCCAGATCAAGGTAAACTGATTTTTTATCAAGCCCACGTTCAGCTATCTTTAGTGCAAGTGTTGTCTTACCTACCTGTCTTGGCCCTAATAGGGTAACAACAGGCATATTTGCAAGTGCGTTTGTCAGCTTCTGTTCGAGATCACGTATTATCATCCTTGTATTATAAATATTTAACTTTCAGATTACAATAAAAGTACTCCAAAACCTTGTAATTTGAAAGTTTAACTTTCAAATTACAAGAAAAGTACCCCTAAATCGTGTAATCTGAAAGTTAAACTTTCAAATTACATAAAAGTGCTCTAAAGTATGAGAATTTACTCTCAAGCGACGAAAAACAAGGAAATGTTGGAGCAATTATAAGATAGCATTAACCTTTCTTCCGAAACGCCAGAATAACATCATACAGATATAAAGGAACAGACCAGCCGAACCAAATGAAAGTGGTTAAAATTTCGGAGAAATCACCCAACCGCTGAATAAAGGGCATCTTCACCAAAGATCCCGAGATAACAAAAGCCACCGTGACAATATAACTTCTTGTCATCCATTCTTTATGAAGTTTGAATCTTTTTTTGATGGCAGTCCAGTAGGCGATGAAAGATGATGCGATCCAAACAATTACCCATACCTGTAGGGAAAAGGCATAGTGCCAATTTAACTCATAGGCGGTTGTGAAAGCCAGAACCACCGCAGATAAGCCACTTGCAAGGATAGCAAGCAGATATAATGTTCCTACTCTTCTATGTAATTTCCAGTAGTTAGTCCGGAACCTCTCCCAGAACAGAAAAGGGCCTAGTATCAGCGCCCCGCCACCGGCAGTAATGTGCAGAATCAGGAGCCATCGTACTTTAAAATATTTACCCAGTGCTTCCCGGGTGAGTTCCAGGAAATGGTCGGCACCATGCATAAAATGCCAGGTAAGTGTTGCAATGCCTATCCAAAGCAATAATAGGAATATATCAGCCAGCCCGAAGGATTTTACAGCAAATAAAGGTTTCATGTTCAATGATTATTTGAACACAAAATTCAGTAAGGAGAGGGCTAAAGTCAATAACCGAAAAATTATTCGGTAAGGGAAAAATTATTCGCTGTCAATTCTCTTTTGGAATGCACTTCTTTGATCTGCTCTGCCCTGGCTACTCCCCATCGATCCATTGCGTAAATTATGGGCAGTATACTCAGTCCCATTTCAGTAAGGGAATAATCTACACGTAGTGGAAAGCCATCTTGTACTTTTTTTGACACTATACCATACTCTTCAAGTTCACTCAACTGTATATCTACAACTCTTGGAGTGGCAGATGAGAGTTGCCGGTGTATTTCACTCGGCCTTTGATAACCATTATGTATTAAATCCACAATGCAGGGTTTCCATTTCCCCCCAAGTACTTTCGTAAACAGTGTAATTCCACAATTCAGATCTTCGGGAGTTTTTCTTTTATAGGTGTTCATACGTCAGATAATGTTTGTACAATAAATTTAAGCAAATCTTATTTTATCTGTTACCTGTTACAACAGACCGGACAAGTGTTGAACTATTGGGTGGGAGATTTTCGGAGAATTTGCAAGCAGGAATTAGGTAATTACCCAATATACTAAAAACAGTTTTACATCATATTTTAAAATGATGAAGATTACTGATTCTAGCGCTTTGATCAGGAGTGTATTGATGGATACTTTAATCTGGAGAAGCGGATATATGTTATATTGATATAAAATAAAACTCATAATAAACTTATTTAGAAGTGTTTATTAAGTGGTATAACATTTGAATGGTTATTTTATTATGGCCTTTTTTGACAGGAGAAAACGATTAAGATTTAGTATTATTACAATTAATTTGTATTGATTGTCAATACAAATTGCATTTTAGGAGTGGAACTAGTTTGTTTTTATTTAAAATAACTGCTATATTTGTATTGCATTACTCAAAGAGTAAAGGCACTGGCAAGTGGCTTGTCCACTCAACCGCAATGCCTAAAGTTGCGTTCCTCACTTACGAAGTGGGGTTTTTTTTGCCCTTTATTTACGCGCTCTATATTCATTTAAATACCTGCGAAATTGTCCAATATTGTGGGCATCAGTGCAGTACGATGTTACTAGTAATAAATCAGGTGTAAGTTCTCGTAAGATGACAAGAAAATTAAGTGACTGAACCCAATAAAAATATTGTAGCTGCCCCTCGTCATTTAGCCTTTCAAAATAAGAAACCCAAGAACTTTCCCAATTATCTAATATTGGTTTAATCCAATGAATCCTGTTTGCTCTGTCCCGGTCATACTGTCTTTTATTGGTGTATTGGCTTTTCCTTGTAACTGCATGAACAAAGCCTTCAAACTTACCTTTAAAAAGAGGGGAGCGAGAAAGGTTTTTATTAAATATAACCTTCCTTCCTTTATGAATAAGTGGTGTTTTATGAAAGTCATTTAGGAAATGACCATACATACTATATAGCTGTTCACGAGTTGGAGCATCTATATCCAAGTCGTCCTCATCAAACAGTATTTCTAATTCGTCTAATGACATTTCCTATAGTGACTTTTTAGGCTGATGGTCAAAAATGTTGAATTTACTTTCCCAAGGTTCGGTTCCTTCATCTAATGAATAGCCGGATTTGGTTTCTATGTATTGTAACAATTCGACCTTGGCCTTATTAGCATTAGTCACTTTTTCTAATCCTCTTGCCTTAAAAGTAATTGACCCAATAAAAAGGTCAGTTAATTGCAATAGCACATTTTCATTGGAATGAATGTGTTGGAAATCTTTAAAAGGAGAGTTGCCATTATACTTGTTATTTAGGACTTCTTCTATTTTTTTTAACCTTTCCTTTCCTCTTGTATCTTTTATATCTAAGAAAACCTTGTATTTATTTGCCGTAGGATTGGTGGCGGACTGTAGTAAAAAATAAATTAATTTGTAATAAAAATTATCGTGGTTACCCTGATTAAACTGTTCATGATCTAACTTGTCTTTATACTTAACGAGTATACAACGAAAATAAATTTCAGTCTCAAAAAAATAATCTACAAGAGCTTTGTATAAGGGCATCCGTGAAACAGAAACATTATTCCACTTTATTTCGGTGGGATTTTTGTAATCAAGCTTTATTTGTTTTATATGCTCTTTTATAGCCGAATATTGTTCACCATTTATTTTTATATAGCCAATACACATGACAGGCATTCCGTCATGCTCTAAATGGCAACTTTCATCTATATATAGATTGTACATGATCGTACCAATAATTTAAAGTATCACAAATCTCGTCTTTTAGGACTAAAGAAATGATTATTAATAAAACTTAAATAAATAAACACTCCTTTTGTAGATGTTTGAGCTACAGTTGACTTTGGGCTTAAAATACTATAGCTAATTGTAATATTCCCTTTCTTTTTTTTAGATCTGGATCTTATATGAAGGTGGACAAATGCAAGTAGGAATTATCCGTGGCGGACGGATTTGTTCAGTTCGATATCAAGCCATTGATAACAGTTGATCCTACTTTACCTTCATTTACACATAAAAATGCACAGTAAAATATCGTTTGTTATTGTGCATTTTTTATGTTAGAACCGTCTAAGGAATGTTAAATGGGTTTGTTTTGTTACAAATTTTCATCAAAAATGGGTTTGTTTTGTGACAAGACATGAGCACATCACTCTAAAATACAAATTCAACAACATTCAACAAACACTCGAAAACCCTCTCCATTTCCCACATGTGTAATAAAAAATAACAATAAGTAACAATAAGTAACTCTGTCGATAAGAATATAAAACTTAACAATTTTTTTACAATTTGAGTGGCATGAATTTTTTCTTCCTCACTCAAAGTTTTACTATTTTTGGCCTCGAAATGAGAGTAGCTGTATTTTTCATATGCCTATGCATCCTTCTGTTGAGGGGGTATGATTATATGTATGCAGGTAGTCATCATAATATCATTCCCGCTCAGAATATTGAAAAAACGCATACCAGTCAGGATTATGCAGTAATTAAGGATGCAGGCTCGGATAAAGAAGAGGAATATTTTTTCAGCGATGAAGTTGAAGATGAGGATAGTTTATTTGCCAGAAAATATAAATTACTGGGCAAGTACTATTTCATATTCTCTTATTTATTCATTTTACGTTATCTCTATAGCTGCTCCAAAGCCCCTCTGATCTTTTGTAGTCCTTTATCTTACAAATATATTACCCAAAAAACTTTAAGGATCTGATCAATACATCAGTTACCAAAGGTGTGAGCATGTAAACCTGGTAGATGTATTATTAGCATTACTTCCTCCTGCATGACAGTTCAGGTTCCACCTGGCAACTGATGTCCCTTTATATTCAACGGAATCTCTGACTTCCAACCATTAAACGCATAATATCCATTTAATATCATGAAAAGAATTGTCATGTTCGCAAGTCTGTCTGTGCTGTTGTATCAGACAGGTTGTAAACCAAAAACAGAAGAAAAGGAAGAAGCCAGTAAGTATACCGCTACCAGTCCTTTACGAATTGATACTTCATTTACCAAGGAATATGTTTCGCAGATAAAATCTGTCAGGAACATTGAAATCAGGGCTCAGGAAAAGGGCTATCTGCAAAACATCTATGTTGATGAAGGCCAGTTTGTGAAAGCCGGTCAGCTGTTGTTTAAGATCATGCCGAAAATATATGAGGCTGAGTTACTGAAAGCGCAGGCTGAAGCCGAAACTGCAGAGATAGAATTGCAGAACGCAAAAACCCTGGTGGACAAAAATGTTATCTCAAAGAATGAGCAGGCTATGGCTCAGGCCAAGCTTAATCAGGCAAAAGCCGAGATGACACTTGCAAAACTCCACCTGTCATTCACAGAAATCAGGGCTCCATTTGATGGAACGGTTGACCGTATCCCATTGAAATTAGGTAGTCTTATCGACGAAGGTGCTTTACTGACCAGCCTTTCGGACAACAGTCAGATGTTCGCCTATTTCAATGTATCTGAGCCGGAATACCTGGACTATGAAACCAATACAAAGGGCCGCGGAAACAACAAAGTAGGACTGCTTTTAGCAAACAACACTCCCCTGAAATATAAAGGAGATGTGGAAACCATTGAAAGCGAGTTCGATAATGAAACAGGAAATATTGCTTTCAGGGCAAGATTCCCGAATCCCGATAAACTTTTAAAACATGGAGAAACGGGTAAGGTGCTGATGACCATGCCACTTAAAAATGCATTGGTTATTCCGCAGAAAACAACTTACGAAATTCAGGATAAGATCTATGTTTTTGTGGTAGACAAGAACAATGTGGTAAGATCAAAGAATATTACCATCAATGGTCGTATGCCCGATCTGTATGTTGTAGAAAGTGGCATTTCAGAAAATGATAAGATCCTGCTCGAAGGTGTTCAGAAGGTAAAAGATGATGATAAGATCAACTATGAATTTCAGGTACCTCAGGAAGTTATTTCCCATCTGCGATTAAAAGCAGAATAGTAGTTTAATCTCTAATAGCATAGTTCAATGTTTAATAAATTTATACAGAGACCGGTACTGTCAATAGTTATATCGCTCATCATCGTTTTCCTGGGGATACTGGCTATGACTTCATTGCCGGTAACGCAGTTTCCTTCCATATCGCCGCCAAAGGTGAATGTTACTGCAGAATACCCCGGAGCCAACGGTGAATTAATGATCAAATCGGTTGTAATTCCCCTGGAAAGGGCCATCAACGGTATTCCGGGAATGAAATATATGGCTTCATCTGCAGGTAATGATGGAGAGGCCAATATACAGGTAGTATTTAACCTGGGAACCGATCCTAACCAGGCATCGTTGAATGTTCAAAACAGGGTAGCATCAGTAGTAAATAAACTGCCGCCGCTGGTAGTACGTGAAGGTGTAAAGATCACCCGCGAGGAATCTAACATGCTCCTGTACATTAACCTTTATAGTAAGGATCCTAAGGCAGATGAGAAATTCCTTTTCAACTACGCGGATATTAACGTATTGTCCGAACTGAAAAGAGTAGATGGTGTTGGATTTGCTGACATTCTTGGGAACAGGGAGTATGCCATGAGAATCTGGCTGAAACCCGACCGTATGCTGGCTTATAAGATCTCTGCCGATGAAGTGATGAAAGCGCTGGATGAACAAAGTCTGGAAGCATCGCCAGGTAAAACCGGTGAAAGTTCTGGTAAAAGATCGCAGACGTTTGAATATGTATTGAAATATCCCGGAAGGTTCAGTACTAAAGAAGGATACGAAAATGTTGTTTTAAGAGCCAGTGCAGATGGTGAAATACTTCGTCTGAAAGATGTTGCGCAAGTGGAATTCGGCAGCTCGATGTATGATATTTACTCCAACCTGAATGGTAAACCTTCTGCTGCAATTGTATTGAAGCAATCGTACGGAAGTAATGCCAGCCAGGTAATCAAGGATGTAAAGGCTAAGATGGAGGAGATCAAAGCTAATTCTTTCCCTCAGGGAATGGATTATGAAATCAGTTATGATGTTTCCAAATTCCTGGATGCCTCTATTGAAAAAGTAATTCACACACTGGTGGAAGCCTTCATCCTGGTAGGTTTGGTGGTATTCCTGTTTCTGGGCGATTGGCGCTCAACGCTGATCCCCGCAATGGCTGTACCGGTATCCCTTATCGGAACATTTGTATTCATGCAATTCTTCGGCATTACGCTGAACCTTATCACTTTGTTCGCATTAGTGCTGGCGATAGGTGTTGTTGTGGATGATGCCATTGTGGTAATTGAAGCGGTCCATGCCAAAATGGAAGAGGAACATCTTTCGCCGCTAAAGGCTACTAAAAAGGCGATGCATGAAATCAGTGGAGCTATTATTGCGATCACTTTTTTAATGACAGCGGTATTTATTCCGGTGGCATTTATGTCTGGTCCGGTGGGAATATTCTACAGACAGTTTTCCATCACCATGGCAACGGCTATCGTTCTCTCAGGTGTGGTGGCGCTTACCCTTACACCGGCTCTTTGCGCCATGATCCTGAAAAATAATCATGGAAAACCTAAAAAGAAAAATATACTGGACAAATTCCTGGATGGCTTTAACAACTCATTCAACCGCCTTTCAGGAAGATACCAGAAAGTGCTGGGCTCCATCGTTAACAGAAGATCAGTCACCTTTATCATGCTGCTCGCTTTCTGCGCCGGAACATATTTTGTGAATAACAATCTGCCTTCAGGGTTTATTCCCAATGAAGATCAGGGTATGTTCTATGCTATCATCCAAACACCTCCGGGATCATCTCTGGAAAGGACAAATGAGGTAGCCGAAAGAGTGCAAAAACTAGCCGAAGATATTGAAGGAGTGAAATCCGTTTCTTCCCTGGCAGGTTATGAGATACTTACGGAAGGAACCGGATCGAATTCGGGAACATGTTTGATTAACCTGAAAAGCTGGGAAGACCGGAAACATTCTGCGCAGGAAGTAATGCATGAACTGGAAGAGAAATCCAAAGACATTACAGGTGCTACCATTGAATACTTCATGCCACCTGCTGTGCCAGGGTATGGAGCGGCCGGTGGTTTCGAATTGCGCTTGCTGGATAAATTAGGATCTGGTGATTATAAAAAAATGGAAACGGTGAGTAATGACTTTGTGGCGGCACTGAATAAACGTCCTGAGTTAGCATCGGTATTCAGCTTTTACAGCGCCAGTTTCCCGCAGTATATGTTGAGAGTTGATAATGACATTGCCCAGCAAAAAGGAGTGTCTATCGACAATGCCATGAATACACTTTCTACCCTTGTGGGTAGTAACTACGAGATCAGCTTCATTAAATACGATCGCCAGTACAAAGTGATAATACAGGCATCGCCGGAGTACAGAGCATTACCCGAAGACATCCTGAAACTGTATGTGAAGAATGATCGTGATGAGATGGTTCCCTTCTCTGCTTTCATGAAAATGGAAAAGGTGTATGGGTTATCAGAAATCACCAGGCATAACATGGCCAATGCATCGGAAATAAGCGGATCTGCCGCACCGGGGTATAGTAGTGGTGCTGCCATTAAGGTTATCGAAGAAGTTGCAAAGAAAACTTTACCAAGAGGATATGGGATCGACTGGGCAGGTATCTCCAAAGATGAGGTGGGCCAGGGTAATCAGGCCATTTATATCTTCCTCATTTGTCTTGGCTTCGTATACCTGATTCTGTCTGCGCAATATGAAAGTTTTGTACTACCGCTGGCAGTAATTCTTTCACTACCTGCTGGTATTTTCGGAGCATTCCTGTTGCTGAAATTATTAGGATTGGAGAATAACATTTATGCACAGGTGGCAATGGTTATGCTGATAGGTTTGTTGGGTAAAAATGCCGTATTGATCGTGGAGTTTGCCGTTCAGAAACACAGAGGAGGAGCATCCGTATTAAGTGCTGCAATGGAAGGTTCGAAGGTGAGGTTCCGTCCCATCCTTATGACTTCATTCGCATTTATCGCGGGTTTGATCCCATTGGTTTTTGCTTCTGGTCCTGGTAAAATCGGTAACAGAACAATCGGTACAGCTGCTGCCGGAGGTATGCTTTTCGGAACTATTTTCGGAGTACTGGTAATACCAGGATTGTACTACATATTCGGAAAAATTGCAGAAAAAAATCTTCTCGTTAAAGATGAAGAAGAAAATCCTTTAACCGAAGAAATTGATCACAATGTATAAATTCAGAATAAATGGAGGGATTGGCCTGCTGAGCATTTGTCTGGCTATTGCAAGCTGTAAGGTCCCGGCAATCATATCAACGAAGGAAAACAGGTCCGTTCCTGATTCCTACGGCAACAATCGGGATACGACCAATACTTCAGACATTGAGTGGCGGAAGTTCTTTACAGACCAGAACCTGATAAGCCTGATCGATACAGCACTGAAAAATAATCAGGAGCTGATGATCACCTTGCAGGAAATTGAAATCGCAAAGAATGATATCCGGTTCAGACAAGGGGCGTTACTTCCAACAGTTGGTGTAAGGGCAGGTGCTGGCGTTGAAAAAGTAGGGCGATATACCAGTCAGGGTGCTGGCGACGCATCTACGGAGATCACTCCCGGAAAGGAGATGCCGGATCCGCTAACGGATCTTACCATTGCTGCCTATGCGAACTGGGAAGTGGATATCTGGAAAAAGCTGCATAATGCTAAAAAAGCTGCGATTACCAGGTATTTATCAACGGTTGAAGGCAAGAATTTTGTAGTGACTAACCTGGTGGCCGAGGTGGCTAATTCTTATTACGAATTGCGGTCCTTTGATAACCAGCTGGTGATTGTAAAACAAAATATCGAACTGCAGAAAAATGCGCTGGAGATAGTAAAAGTTCAGAAAGAAGCCGCCAGGGAAACCGAATTGGCGGTTAAGAAATTTGAGGCCGAAGTGCTGAAGTCTCAAAGCATGGAGTTTGAAATTCTTCAGAATATAAAGGAAACGGAAAATAAGATCAACTTCTTATTAGGCCGGTATCCGCAGGAAATAACCAGGGATAAAAGCAACTTTTTAGATTTGCTGCCTCCGGCGGTTAATTCCGGTATTCCTTCGCAATTATTGGCTAATCGTCCGGATATCAAAAAGGCTGAACTGGATTTAGCTGCTGCGAAGCTGGATGTAAAAGTTGCCCGTGCAGAATTTTATCCTTCACTCGGGATTTCAGCAGCGGCAGGATTCCAGGCTTTTAAGCCATCCTACCTGTTCAAAACTCCGGAGTCATTGTTATACTCCCTGGCAGGAGATATAGCAGCGCCACTTATTAACCGGAATGCGATCAAAGCAGAGTTTAACAGTGCCAGTTCAAGACAACTGCAGGCTATGTATAACTATGAGCGTACCATTCTAAATGCATACTTCGAAGTTTCTAATCAACTTTCGAACATCAGTAACCTGGAAAAGAGTTATGATCTGAAGTCGAAACAAGTAGATGCACTGACAAGGTCAATCGAGGTTTCCAATGACTTGTTCAAGTCGGCCAGGGCAGATTACTTTGAAGTGCTGATGACTCAACGTGATGCACTGGAATCTAAACTCGAACTGATAGAAACCAAAAAGCAGGAGCTGAATGCTGTAGTTAATATATACAGGAATCTGGGAGGCGGCTGGAAGTAAAATAATCTCAAATTAAAGGGGGTGTATCATACTTTTGATGCACCCCCTTTTTAGTGCGCCAGGCATGGCGATCAGCTATAGGGTGGAAGTCCCGAACCCGCTTTGCAGTAAGGAGGGTTAGCCAAAAGCAAGGGTGTCGTG